>CP073042.1:4757500-7341895 GCA_018114805.1 Candidatus Streptomyces philanthi
GTACTGCTCTTCGGAGCGTGGAACACGCCAAGCGAGGGTTCGTGTTGGGCGCGCTGTTGGGTGTCTGAGGGTACGGCCGTCAGGTTGTGTCTTCGGTTGCCGGCCCCAGTGAACTCGTCTGTTTGGGCGGGGTGGTGGGTGGCTGGTCGTTGTTTGAGAACTGCACAGTGAACGCGAGCATCTGTGGCCAAGTTTTTAAGGGCGCACGGTGGATGCCTTGGCACCAGGAACCGATGAAGGACGTGGGAGGCCGCGATAGGCCCCGGGGAGCTGTCAACCGAGCTTTGATCCGGGGGTGTCCGAATGGGGAAACCCGGCAGTCGTCATGGGCTGTCACCCGTACCTGAATATATAGGGTATGTGGAGGGAACGCGGGGAAGTGAAACATCTCAGTACCCGCAGGAAGAGAAAACAACCGTGATTCCGGGAGTAGTGGCGAGCGAAACTGGATGAGGCTAAACCAGTCATGTGTGATACCCGGCAGGGGTTGCGTGGTTGGCGTTGTGGGATCGTACTTCGATGATCTGCCGGTCGTCGGGTGAGTCAGAAACCGTAGATGTAGGCGAAGGGCATGCGAAAGGCCCGGCGTAGAGGGTAAGACCCCCGTAGCTGAAACATCTATGGCTTGCTTGTACGACACCCAAGTAGCACGGGGCCCGAGAAATCCCGTGTGAATCTGGCGGGACCACCCGCTAAGCCTAAATATTCCCTGGTGACCGATAGCGGATAGTACCGTGAGGGAATGGTGAAAAGTACCGCGGGAGCGGGGTGAAATAGTACCTGAAACCGTGTGCCTACAAGCCGTGGGAGCGTTGCCATGTCCTTTGGGGCATGGTCGTGACTGCGTGCCTTTTGAAGAATGAGCCTGCGAGTTTGCGGTGTGTTGCGAGGTTAACCCGTGTGGGGGAGCCGTAGCGAAAGCGAGTCCGAATAGGGCGTTGGAGTAGCACACTCAAGACCCGAAGCGGAGTGATCTAGCCATGGGCAGGTTGAAGCGCGGGTAAGACCGTGTGGAGGACCGAACCCACCAGGGTTGAAAACCTGGGGGATGACCTGTGGTTAGGGGTGAAAGGCCAATCAAACTCCGTGATAGCTGGTTCTCCCCGAAATGCATTTAGGTGCAGCGTCGTGTGTTTCTTGCCGGAGGTAGAGCACTGGATAGGCGATGGGCCCTACCGGGTTACTGACCTTAGCCAAACTCCGAATGCCGGTAAGTGAGAGCGCGGCAGTGAGACTGTGGGGGATAAGCTCCATGGTCGAGAGGGAAACAGCCCAGAGCATCGACTAAGGCCCCTAAGCGTATGCTAAGTGGGAAAGGATGTGGAGTCGCAGAGACAACCAGGAGGTTGGCTTAGAAGCAGCCACCCTTGAAAGAGTGCGTAATAGCTCACTGGTCAAGTGATTCCGCGCCGACAATGTAGCGGGGCTCAAGCGTACCGCCGAAGTCGTGTCAATCCAGCATGTACTCCTAACGGAGGCTGGGTTGGGTAGGGGAGCGTCGTGTGCCGGGTGAAGCAGCCGCGTAAGCGAGTTGTGGATGGTTCACGAGTGAGAATGCAGGCATGAGTAGCGATTCACACGTGGGAAACGTGTGCGCCGATTGACTAAGGGTTCCTGGGTCAAGCTGATCTGCCCAGGGTAAGTCGGGACCTAAGGCGAGGCCGACAGGCGTAGTCGATGGACAACCGGTTGATATTCCGGTACCCGCTTTGAAGCGCCCAATACTGAATCTTCTGATGCTAAGGCTGTGAAGCCGCCCTGAATCTCTTCGGAGTTGAGGGGAGTGGTGGAGCCGCTGACCCTAGGGCTAGTAGGTAAGTGATGGGGTGACGCAGGAAGGTAGTCCAGCCCGGGCGGTGGTTGTCCCGGGGTAAGGGTGTAGCCCGTTATCTAGGTAAATCCGGATGACATGAGGGTGAGACCTGATGCCGAGCCGATTGTGGTGAAGTGGATGATCCTATGCTGTCGAGAAAAGCCTCTAGCGAGTTTCATGGCGGCCCGTACCCTAAACCGACTCAGGTGGTCAGGTAGAGAATACCGAGGCGTTCGGGTGAACTATGGTTAAGGAACTCGGCAAAATGCCCCCGTAACTTCGGGAGAAGGGGGGCCATTTCTGGTGATGGGCTTTACGCCTTGAGCTGGGGGTGGCCGCAGAGACCAGCGAGAAGCGACTGTTTACTAAAAACACAGGTCCGTGCGAAGCCGTAAGGCGATGTATACGGACTGACGCCTGCCCGGTGCTGGAACGTTAAGGGGACCGGTTAGCTGACTTTCGGGTTGGCGAAGCTGAGAACTTAAGCGCCAGTAAACGGCGGTGGTAACTATAACCATCCTAAGGTAGCGAAATTCCTTGTCGGGTAAGTTCCGACCTGCACGAATGGCGTAACGACTTCTCGACTGTCTCAACCATAGGCCCGGTGAAATTGCATTACGAGTAAAGATGCTCGTTTCGCGCAGCAGGACGGAAAGACCCCGGGACCTTTACTATAGCTTGATATTGGTGTTCGGTTCGGCTTGTGTAGGATAGGTGGGAGACTGTGAAGCATGCACGCCAGTGTGTGTGGAGTCGTTGTTGAAATACCACTCTGGTCGTGCTGGATGTCTAACCTGGGTCCGTGATCCGGATCAGGGACAGTGTCTGGTGGGTAGTTTAACTGGGGCGGTTGCCTCCTAAAGGGTAACGGAGGCGCCCAAAGGTTCCCTCAGCCTGGTTGGCAATCAGGTGTTGAGTGTAAGTGCACAAGGGAGCTTGACTGTGAGACTGACGGGTCGAGCAGGGACGAAAGTCGGGACTAGTGATCCGGCGGTGGCTTGTGGAAGCGCCGTCGCTCAACGGATAAAAGGTACCCCGGGGATAACAGGCTGATCTTCCCCAAGAGTCCATATCGACGGGATGGTTTGGCACCTCGATGTCGGCTCGTCGCATCCTGGGGCTGGAGTCGGTCCCAAGGGTTGGGCTGTTCGCCCATTAAAGCGGTACGCGAGCTGGGTTTAGAACGTCGTGAGACAGTTCGGTCCCTATCCGCTGTGCGCGTAGGAGTCTTGAGAAGGGCTGTCCCTAGTACGAGAGGACCGGGACGGACGAACCTCTGGTGTGCCAGTTGTCCTGCCAAGGGCATGGCTGGTTGGCTACGTTCGGGAGGGATAACCGCTGAAAGCATCTAAGCGGGAAGCCTGCTTCGAGATGACGGCTCCCACCCACTTGATGGGGTAAGGCTCCCAGTAGACGACTGGGTTGATAGGCCAGATATGGAAGCCCCGTAAGGGGTGGAGTTGACTGGTACTAATAGGCCGAGGGCTTTTCCTCAGTTGCTCGCGTTCACTGTGTTGGTTCTGAAATAACGACTGTGTTGTTGTCCGGTTGGTTTATTTCATAGTGTTTCGGTGGTTATTGCGTTAGGGAAACGCCCGGTTACATTCCGAACCCGGAAGCTAAGCCTTTCAGCGCCGATGGTACTGCAGGGGGGACCCTGTGGGAGAGTAGGACGCCGCCGAACTCCTTGTAAGAAGAGCCTTGTTGGGACCCTGGTACCAACAAGGCTCTTCTGCGTTGTGCTCCATGCCACTCGGTGTTCATATTTGATGGGCACCATCCGGCCTATGCGGACTCCAGCGGATGAGCTGCGACATGAGTTGGCTCGGCCGGGCGTGCGTGCCGGCCACGAGGTGATCGTGCCCTCGTACGACGTGTGCGAGACCGCCCACGTGGTGCTGGCCCTCGGGGCGGAGCCGGTGTTCGCCGACATAGAACCGGCGTCCTTCTGCCTCGCTCCCGAGGCTGTGGAGGCCGTGGTGACCGAGCGGACCCGCGCTGTCGTGGCCGTTCACACCTTCGGCCACCCCGCGGACCTGGCCCGCCTGGCTGAGCTGGGCCAGCGGCACCAGCTCACTGTCATCGGGCACGGCCTGTCCGCCGAGCCGGCCGCCGACATCGCGCGGCGGCAGCAGCACGCCCGCTATCTGAGCGCCCGACTCAGGGGCGTGCTCACCCCGCCGACGCGTTCCGCGGTGGCGCACGGGTTTCAGCAGTACGTGGTGCGGGTGCCGGGCAACGGCAGGCCGGACCGGGATGCGTTCGCCCGTGCTCTGCGCGCCCGCGGTGTCGATTGTCGCGTTCCCGTACAGACCCCGGTGCACCGCAGTGCGGCGTTCCGGCGTGACGTGTGGCTGGTCGAGACGGAGCGGGCCGCCGACCAGTGCCTGGCGCTGCCGGTCGCGGCCGGGATGTCGCGGCGCGAGGTGCAGCGCGTTGTCGCCGCCTGCAACGCGCTCGGTGGGCTTTTGCAGCCCGCCTCGTGAATTCGGGTTCGACCTCGTGGTGGCGGGTGTGGTACTTACTCGGCTTGGTCAGAAGCGCTCGTGAGTTCGGGTAGGATTGTTTCCTTCTCTGCCCCCCAATAGGTCAGTCGGCAGAGCGTCTCCATGGTAAGGAGAAGGTCTACGGTTCGATTCCGTATTGGGGCTCGATAGAAAAGAGAAAGAGGCCCTCACCGTCTGGTGGGGGCCTCTTCGCGTTGCGGTCGGCTTGCGCCGGTCGTCGCTCGATCAGGTGGTCTGCGGTTCGCGCTGCGGCTCGGGGACCCGCATGGCGAGGATGGCCATGTCGTCCGACGCCGGTTGGGCGGCGAAGCGTTCCACCGCGCGCAGCACGCGGGCGGCGACCGCGCCTGCCGTCAGGCCCGTACACGTGGTGAGCACGTCGACCAGCCCGTCGTCGCCGAGCATGCGGGTGCCCTCGCGGCGCTCGGTGACACCGTCGGTGACGCACAACAGCACGTCGCCGGGGGCGAGGGACACGGTCTGCTCGTACAGCTCCAGGTCGTCCATGACGCCGAGCAGCGGCTGCGGTTCGGCCGCCGCCTCGACGTCGCCGGTCTGACGCAGCCGCAGGGGCAGCGGGTGGCCGGCGCAGACGATCTTGAGGGTGGCGCTGTCGTCCTCCTGTGGCCACAGCTCGCCGTAGAGCAGGGTCAGGAAGCGGCTGCGGGCGCCCTCGTCGAGGATGGCGGCGTTCAGGCGCTCCAGTACAGCCGGGCCGCCGAAGCCCTCGCGGGCGAGCAGCCGCAGCGCGTGGCGGGCCAGCCCGGTGACGGCCGCGGCCTCCGGGCCGGTTCCGCACACGTCGCCGATGGCGAAGCCGTAGGCGCCGTCGCGGATCGGGAAGAGGTCGTAGAAGTCGCCGCCGACCTCGTTGCCCTCCCCGGCGGCGCGGTAGATGACCTCGACTTCGACGCCCGGCACGTCCGGCAGCTCCGGCGGCAGCAGGCTGCGCTGGAGGGACTGGCTGATGGCCGTGCGCTCGGAGTACAGGCGAGCGTTGTCCAGGGCGAGGGCGGCTCGGCGCGAGAGGTCCTCGGCGAGTTCGAGGATCTCCTGCCTGAAGTGCTCGTCGGTGGGCTTGCCGAGGGTGAGCATGCCGATGACGCGGTTGCGGGCCACGAGCGGTAGCACCACCGTCTCGCCGCCGACCGCGGAGGCCGTGGCCAGGGACGTGCCGGGGCCGGTGGCCGGGCGCACCGAATCGCCGAGGCCCAGGCTGCGCAGTGAGGTGCGCAGCGCGGCGGCGTGCGTCGGCGCGGTCCACACCTGCGCGCCGGGCGTGGTCACCGGCTCCGGTGGGTCGACCTTGGCGAGCAGCGCCTTGAGGCCGTCGATGCGGTCCTCGTCCTCGTGCAGTACGTAGGACAGCTCGGGCTCGGACGCCGGGTCGGCGATGGTGTAGACGGCGCACCAGGTGGCCAGCGTCGGCACCGTCATCTGGGCCATCAGCGCGAGCGTCTGGTCCCGGTCCAGGGTGCCGGCAAGCAGGTCGGAGGCCTCGACGAGGAAGGAGAGTGAGCCGCGGCGCAGCCGCTCCAGCTCGGTCAGCCGGGCGGACTCGACGGCCAGGGCGATGCGGTCGGCGGCGAATTGCAGCCGCAGCGCCTCCTCGTTGCTGTACCGGCCGGGGGCCTCGGCGGCGACGCCGAGCGAGCCGGTCAGCCGGCCCTCGACCTTGAGCGGGACGGTGACGACCGAGCGCATGCCGGTGTTGTTGAGCAGCGGCACCGTGCCCGGCACGGCGCTCAGGTCCTCGTGGACGGCGGGCATCCGGGCCGATCCGTACAGCCCCGAGCCGGCCTCGACGGGCACCCGGGCGAAGCGCTGGCGGGAGGAGGGAAGGCCGGTGGAGGCGCGGACTTCGAGTTCGGTCTCGTCGTCGGTGGCGAGCAGGAGGTAGGCGCTGTCGCCGTCGAGCATGTCCCGGGCCCGCTCCACGGTGCGCTGGAGTAGTCCGTCGAGGTCGTCCGGGGCCGGGGAGCCGATGAAGACCTCGAACGCGTCGGTCGCCGTGCCCCGCTCGGACGCGGGGGCGCGCGAGGGGGTCTGCAGGACGGCGCGCTCGTGGTCGCGTACGAGCAGGCAGACGGTGGACGGGGCGCCGTCGGCGTCGCGGACCCGCAGGTGCGAGGCGTAGACGGGGATGACGCGGCCGTCGGCGCCGCGGATGCCGTACGAGCCCTCCCAGCGGGAGAGCTGGAGGGCTTCGGCGATGCCGGTGCTGGTGCCCGGGGTGTGGGACCAGGCCGCGAAGTCCGTGAGCTGCTTCCCCGTGACCTGCTCGGGGCTGAAGCCGAAGAGGTCCTGTGCGTCCTCGTTCCAGGAGCTGATGCCGCCGAGGCTGTCGATCTGGATGGCCGCGACCCGCACCCGGGCGTCGGTGACCGGCAGCGCGCCGACGGGCAGCGCGGGGCCGGCGGAGCGGGTGCCGGCGGGCCGGTCGGGCAGGTCGAGCTGGAACCAGACCTGCTTGTTGGTGGCGGTGTACTCCACGCCCCAGCGGGAGGCCAGAGCCGCGCACAGCAGGAGGCCGCGCCCGCCCTCCCGGTCCGGGCTGCCGAACTGGACGCCGGCGCTCTGGAGCGGGACCTCGCGCTCCGGATAGCGGTCGCCGACCTCGACGCGTACGCCGGTGTCGGTGCGCATGCAGGCCACGTCGGCGGCGGTCCCGGCGTGCACCACGGCGTTGGTGACGAGTTCGCTGGTCAGTACCACGGCGTCGTCGACGACGTCGGTGAACCCCCAGCCCTGGAGCGTGTCGCGGACGAAGGCGCGGGCGGAGGTGACCGAGCGGCCGACCGGGTCGAAGGTGGCGGCTGCCCGCGCGGTGATCACAGGTCTCCTCATACGTGTCTCGGCGATCTGCTCACACATGTCGCAGCGCCCCTCCGATGCCCTAGCCGAATGCCAGGTTACTTACCTTCGCCGTGCGCGGCCGTGCGCGCGGATGCCGGTCGCCTGTGATTCCACCCCGAGCGCGTCCCCGACGGTGTGCGATGCTGCCGAACTGTTATGGCCTGGTTGGGCCATGGTGAAACACTGGAAAGGCTCAAAAGAGAGCCCGACGAGGATGGTCGACCCTGCGGGAGGCATACGGTGGAGTCTGGCGCAGCCGCGCGGGGCACCAGCACGCGCGCGAAAGGCGGACGTACCCGTACAAACGGGACGACCGAGGTAGATACGGCAGCCCTGAACCGCCTGCTGACGGCGCTGACCGCCATGCGGGACGGTAACTTCCGCAAGCGTCTGACGGTCTCGGGCGAGGGCGCCATGTCCGAGATCGCCGCGGTATTCAACGAGGTTGCCGACCGCAACCTGCAGCTCACCGGGGAGCTGGCGCGGGTGCGCCGGGTCGTCGGCCGGGAGGGCAAGCTCACCGAACGCCTGGAGGCCGGCGCCTGCGAGGGCTCCTGGGCCGCGGCGATCGACGCGTCCAACGCCCTGGTCGACGACCTCGTACGCCCGGTGTCCGAGGTCGGGCGGGTGCTGTCCGCGGTCGCCGAGGGCGACCTCCAGCAGCGGATGGACCTGCGTTCGCGCGGAGCGGACGGTTCCGCGCACCCGCTGCGCGGTGAGTTCCTCAAGGTCGGCCGCACGGTCAACGGGCTCGTGGACCAGCTCTCGGCGTTCACCGACGAGGTGACGCGGGTAGCGAGCGAGGTCGGTACGGAGGGCAAGCTCGGCGGGCAGGCCCGGGTGCGCGGGATGTCGGGCTCGTGGAAGGACCTGACCGACTCCGTCAACACCATGGCCTCCCGGCTGACGGCGCAGGTCCGCGACATCGCGCTGGTCACCACGGCGGTCGCCAAGGGAGACCTGTCGCGCAAGGTCACGGTGCACGTGGCCGGCGAGATGCTCGAACTGAAGAACACCGTCAACACGATGGTGGACCAGCTCTCGTCGTTCGCGTCCGAGGTGACGCGGGTGGCGCGCGAGGTGGGCACCGAGGGCGAGCTGGGCGGCCAGGCCAAGGCGCCGGGCGTGGCCGGGGTCTGGAAGGACCTGACCGACTCCGTCAACCTCATGGCCGGGAACCTGACCGCGCAGGTCCGGGGGATCGCCCAGGTGACCACGGCGGTCGCCAGCGGCGACCTGTCGCAGAAGGTCACGGTGAGCGCGCGCGGTGAGATCGCGCAGCTCGCGGGCACGATCAACACGATGACCGAGACGCTGCGCACCTTCGCCGACGAGGTGACCCGGGTGGCCAGCGAGGTGGGTGCCGAGGGCCTGCTGGGCGGGCAGGCGCAGGTGCCGGGTGCGGCGGGGACGTGGAAGGACCTGACCGACTCGGTCAACACCGCCTTCCGCAACGTCACCACGCAGGTGCGGGACATCGCGCAGGTCACCACGGCGGTGGCCAACGGTGATCTGGGGCAGAAGGTCACCGTCGACGTCTCCGGCGAGATGCTGGAGCTGAAGAACACCGTCAACACGATGGTCGACCAGCTCTCCTCGTTCGGCGCCGAGGTGACGCGCGTGGCGCGCGAGGTGGGCGTCGAGGGCGAGCTGGGTGGCCAGGCGCAGGTGCCGGGTGCGGCGGGGACGTGGAAGGACCTGACCGACTCGGTCAACACCGCCTTCCGCAACCTCACCGGCCAGGTGCGCAACATCGCGCAGGTCACCACGGCGGTGGCCAACGGCGACCTGTCGCAGAAGGTCACCGTCGACGTCTCCGGCGAGATGCTCCAGCTCAAGAACACCGTGAACACCATGGTGGACCAGCTCTCCCTCTTCGCCGACCAGGTCACGCGGATGGCGCGGGACGTCGGCACCGAGGGGCGGCTCGGCGGGCAGGCCCAGGTGGACGGGGTGAGCGGCACCTGGAAGGAGCTGACGGACTCCGTCAACTTCATGGCCGGGAACCTGACCTCGCAGGTGCGGCAGATCGCTCAGGTGACCACGGCGGTGGCGCGCGGCGACCTGTCGCAGAAGATCGACGTGGACGCCCGCGGGGAGATCCTGGAGCTGAAGAACACCATCAACACGATGGTGGACCAGCTTTCGGCCTTCGCCGAGCAGGTGACGCGGGTGGCCCGGGAGGTGGGCACGGACGGCAGGCTAGGCGGCCAGGCGCAGGTGCCCGGCGTGGCCGGTGTCTGGCGTGACCTGACCGACTCGGTCAACAGCATGGCGGGCAACCTGACCGCGCAGGTCCGCAACATCGCGCAGGTTGCCACGGCGGTGGCGCGCGGCGATCTCTCGCAGAAGATCGACGTGGACGCGCGGGGCGAGATCCTGGAGCTGAAGAACACCCTCAACACGATGGTGGACCAGCTCTCGTCGTTCGCCGGCGAGGTCACCCGGGTGGCCCGCGAGGTCGGTACCGAGGGCCGGCTCGGCGGCCAGGCCGAGGTGCAGGGCGTCTCCGGCACCTGGAAGGACCTGACCCAGTCGGTCAACTTCATGGCGAACAACCTGACCTCCCAGGTCCGCAACATCGCCGAGGTCACCACCGCGGTCGCCGAGGGCGACCTGTCGAAGAAGATCACGGTGGACGCCAAGGGGGAGATCCTGGCGCTGGTCACCACGGTCAACACGATGGTGGACCAGCTCTCCTCGTTCGCCGACCAGGTCACCCGGGTCGCCCGCGAGGTGGGCACCGAGGGGCAGCTCGGCGGTCAGGCGCGGGTGCCGGGCGTGACCGGTATCTGGAAGGACCTGAGCGACAACGTCAACCTGATGGCCAACAACCTGACGATCCAGGTGCGCAACATCTCGCAGGTCTCGGCCGCGGTCGCCAACGGCGACCTGACGAAGAAGGTGACGGTCGAGGCGCGTGGCGAGGTCGCGCAGCTCGCGGACACGGTGAACACCATGGTCACGACGTTGTCCTCGTTCGCGGACGAGGTGACGCGGGTGGCCCGCGAGGTGGGCACCGAGGGGCGGCTCGGCGAGCAGGCGCGGGTGCCCGGCGTCGCCGGGACCTGGAAGGACCTGACCGACTCGGTGAACGGGATGGCGGGGAACCTGACCGCGCAGGTCCGCAACATCGCGATGGTGACCACCGCCATCGCCAAGGGCGACCTCACGAAGAAGATCGACATCGACGCGCGGGGCGAGATCCTGGAGCTGAAGACGACCGTCAACACGATGGTCGACCAGCTCTCCTCGTTCGCCGAGCAGGTGACCCGGGTGGCCCGCGAGGTGGGTACGGACGGGCAGCTCGGCGGCCAGGCCCGGGTGGACGGCGTCAGCGGCACCTGGCAGGATCTGACCGTGTCGGTGAACGAGATGGCCGGCAACCTCACCCGGCACGTGCGCGCCATCGCCGAGGTGGCCACCGCGGTGACCCGCGGCGACCTCAGCCTCAAGATCGAGGCGGACGCGGCGGGCGAGATCCTGGCGCTCCAGGAAAACATCAACACGATGATCGCCAACCTGCGCGAGACCACGCTGGCCAACAAGGAGCAGGACTGGCTCAAGGGCAACCTGGCCCGCATCTCCGGGCTCATGCAGGGCCGGCGCGACATGGAGGACGTGGCGCGGCTGATCATGAGCGAGCTGACGCCGGTGGTCACCGCGCAGCACGGCGCGTTCTTCCTGGCCACGCCCACCGGCGACGCCATCGACGCCACCCAGGAGGCCGGCGACGGCTCCGGGAGCGGGGCTTACGAGCTGCGCATGATCGGTTGTTACGGCTACTCGAAGCGCGACATGCCCACCGTCTTCGAGCCGGGTGACGGGCTGGTCGGGACCGCCGCCGAGGAGAAGCGGACCATCGTCATCGAGAACGTCCCGGCCGGCTACCTCAAGATCGGCTCCGGGCTCGGTGAGGCGCCGCCGGCGCAGGTCATCGTGTTGCCGGTGCTCTTCGAGGGGCAGGTGCTCGGCGTGATCGAGCTGGCCTCCTTCCAGCCGTTCACGCAGATCCAGAAGGACTTCCTGAACCAGATCGCCGAGATGATCGGCACCAGCGTCAACACCATCAGCGTCAACACCAAGACCGAGGTGCTGCTCAAGCAGTCGCAGGAGCTGACCGAGCAGTTGCGCGAGCGCTCGGCCGAGCTGGAGAACCGGCAGAAGGCGCTCCAGGCCTCCAATGCCGAACTGGAGGAGAAGTCGGACCGGCTGGCCCGGCAGAACCGCGACATCGAGGTCAAGAACACCGAGATCGAAGAGGCCCGGCAGGTGCTGGAGGAGCGCGCGGGGCAGCTCGCGGTCTCGATGCGCTACAAGTCCGAGTTCCTGGCCAACATGTCGCACGAGCTGCGCACGCCGCTTAACTCGCTGCTCATCCTGGCCAAGTTGCTGGCCGAAAACGCGGACGGCAACCTGTTCCCGAAGCAGGTGGAGTTCGCCGAGACCATCCACGGGGCCGGCTCCGACCTCCTCCAGCTCATCAACGACATCCTCGACCTGTCGAAGGTCGAGGCCGGCAAGATGGACGTCAGCCCGACGCGGATCGCGGTGGTCCAGCTCGTGGACTACGTGGAGGCCACCTTCCGGCCGCTGACGGCGGAGAAGGGCCTGGACTTCTCGGTACGGGTCTCGCCGGAGCTGCCCGCCACGCTCAACACCGACGAGCAGCGCCTGCTCCAGGTGCTGCGCAACCTGCTGTCCAACGCGGTGAAGTTCACCGACACCGGCGCGGTGGAGCTGGTCATCAGGTCGGCCGGCGCCGACGTGCCCGACGCGATCAGGGAACAACTGCTCGAACACGGCGCGCTGCGCGACGCCGACGCCGAGATGATCGCCTTCTCCGTGACCGACACCGGCATCGGTATCGCCGCCAGCAAGATGCGGGTCATCTTCGAGGCGTTCAAGCAGGCGGACGGCACGACCAGCCGCAAGTACGGCGGCACCGGCCTCGGCCTTTCCATCAGCCGCGAGATCGCCAGGCTGCTCGGCGGCGAGATCCACGCCGACAGTCAGCCGGGCCGCGGCTCCACGTTCACCCTCTACCTGTCGCTGCAGCCGAGCACGCTGCCGCCGCACGGTTACCCGGAGCTGGCCGTCAGCGACATCAGCACGCTGTCCACCGAGACCGCGCTGTCCACCGACCCCGCCGCGCCGCTGGAGCTGGAGGGGCCGGCGGGCGAGGAGCCGGGCGGTCAGCGCGGGGCGGAGCAGCCGAGTGGTGACGCGCCGCGGGCCGCGGGCGGTCCGCCGCCGACGCGGGGCGCGGGGCGGCGAGCGCCACGGTCGCCGCGCGGCGGCACGAGCCGGCCGCCGGCGGAGCCGTGGATGCTCTCCGGCCAGGACCTGGTCGCCGAACCCGGCGGCAGCACCGGGTTCGACGGCGAGAAGGTCCTCATCGTGGACGACGACATCCGCAACGTCTTCGCCCTGACCAGCGTGCTGGAGCAGCACGGGCTCCAGGTGCTGTACGCGGAGAACGGGCGTGAGGGGATCGAGGTCCTGGAGCAGCACGACGACGTGGTGCTGGTCCTGATGGACATCATGATGCCGGAGATGGACGGCTACGCCACGACGGCGGCGATCCGCCGGATGCCGCAGTTTGCCGGACTGCCCATCGTCGCGCTGACCGCGAAGGCGATGAAGGGGGACCGGGAGAAGAGCATCGAGGCTGGGGCGTCCGATTACGTCACCAAGCCGGTGGATACCGATCACTTGCTGACGGTGATGAGGCACTGGATGCGCGGGGAGTGACGGAGCGTACGCGATGGGGGCGGCGCCCCGCGGTTTCGTTGACTGACCGTGGCCAAACACGTGTGGAAACGCGGCATTCGGGGAACCTTCTCGCTCTCCGCCGCGTTTCCGCTATGTGCACAGTGACATCGCGGTGACAGGGTGTGGCGAGCAGCGGGGTGCGGCTACCATGACCGGCACAAGGGCGGGCGGCGTAAGGGAGTCGCCCCCTGGGGCGGCGCCCGGTGCATCCCCCGGCACTTCGAGCTGGGGGGACCCCATGCCGGGGCGAGGAGGGCGAGGCATGGTGCAGAAGGCCAAGATCCTCCTGGTCGATGACCGGCCGGAGAACCTGCTGGCGTTGGAGGCCATTCTCTCCGCGCTGGACCAGACGCTGGTGCGGGCATCGTCCGGGGAGGAAGCGCTCAAGGCGCTGTTGACGGACGACTTCGCGGTCATCCTGTTGGACGTTCAGATGCCCGGCATGGACGGCTTCGAGACGGCCGCGCACATCAAGCGCCGGGAGCGGACCCGGGACATTCCGATCATCTTTCTCACGGCGATCAACCACGGCCCGCACCACACCTTCCGTGGGTACGCGGCGGGCGCGGTGGACTACATCTCCAAGCCCTTCGACCCGTGGGTGCTGCGCGCCAAGGTCTCGGTCTTCGTCGACCTGTACATGAAGAACTGTCAGTTGCGCGAGCAGGCGGCGCTGCTGCGGCTCCAGTTGGACAGCGGTCAGCCGGTCGCCGACGCCAAAGAGCCGGCGGGCCTGCTGGCCGAGCTCTCGGCGCGACTGGCGGCCGTGGAGGAGCAGGCCGAGGCGCTGTCCAAGCAACTCGACGAGAGCGCGGACGCGGCCGCCCTGGCGACGGCCGCGCACCTGGAGCGCAAGCTCACCGGGTTGCGGCGGGCGCTCGACGCGCTGGAGCCGGGCGCGGGCAACGGCGCCGGCGCCGTGCCCTCGCAGAGCTGACCACGGCGCGCGGACGGGGTGAGCCGACCGGGTGCGCGGCCGGTCGCGCGGGCCGGGGCCCGGTGACCCACCGTCGCGGGCACCGGCTGCCGGCCCCTCGTCGTGACCAGCACGCCCCCGACGGACGTGCCCGTGGCCCACGCCCGCGAGGCGCCCCGGCCGTGCCGCCCAGACGCTGGCCCTCCCTCAGCCCCCGTGCGCCACGCCCGGTCTGACACCCCCTCGCCCGCCACCGCGGCTCCGTCCGCCCCGGCCTCCCGCGGCGCGAACGCTCCGCTGGCTCCGCCAGCCACACGGCAAACCGTGGGCGTGCGTGCCCCATACGGCCGACGCGGGTAATCTCGGCGCATGGCTTCTCGTACGTCCGGCAAGGGTTTCCCGAGCGCGGCGGGCACCTCGAAGCAGTCCGCCGGACGCGCCGCGGGCGCTGCGAAGAAGGCCGCAGCGAAACCGCCCGCGAAGAAGGCCGCGGTCAAGAAGGCGCCCCCCAGGAAGTCCGCGCCCGCGAAGAAGGCCCCGGCGAAGAAGGCGCCTGCCAAGGCCGCGCCGTCGCCCACGGGCGGCATCCTGCGGATGCTCCGCGCGATCTCGCGGGGCCTGGCGCGCGCGGTCGGGGCGGTCTTCCGGGGCATAGGGCGCGGCGCGTGCGGCCTCGACCCGGCGCACTGCAAGGACGGCCTGGCGCTGCTGCTGTTCGGGGTGGCGCTCGTGGTCGCCGCCGGCACCTGGTCGAACCTGGACGGGCCGGTCGGCGACCTGGTCGAGATGCTGGTGACGGTGACGTTCGGGCGGCTCGACCTGGTGGTGCCGATCCTGTTCGCCATCATGGCCATGCGGCTGTTCCGGCATCCGGAGAAGCCCGAGGCCAACGGGCGCATCGTGGTCGGCCTGTCCGCGCTGGTCCTCGGCGTCCTCGGGCAGGTGCACATCGCGTGCGGCGCCCCGGGCCGGGACGAGGGCACCGAGGCCATGCAGGACGCGGGCGGCCTGATCGGCTGGGCCGCCTCCAAGCCGTTGATCTTCACGGTGCGCGAGGCGCTCGCCGTGCCGCTGCTGGTCCTGATCACGATCTTCGGTCTGCTCGTGGTGACCGCGACGCCGGTGAACACCATCCCGCAGCGGGTGCGCCAGCTCATGGTCAGGCTCGGGTTCATCGACGACGCGGCCTCCACCTCGCACGAGATGCTCGACTCGGAGGCGTACGAGGACGAGGAGTACGCGGACCAGTGGCGGCAGCAGCCGTCCGCCCGGCGTCCGCGACGGGGCGCGCGCGGGCGCGACGAGGGTGGCGCGGAGGCGGAGCGCGCGGAGGAGGAGGCGATCAGCAAACGGCGCAAGCCCCATCGGGCCGCCGTCGCGGACACCGACGACGTGGAGCCGCCGCAGAGCAGGCCGATGGACGCGGTGGACGTGGCGGCCGCGGCCGCCGCCTCGCTGGACGGGGCGGTGCTGGACGGCGTGCAGCCCTCGCCGTTGGTCGCCGGGCTCAGCAGCGGCATCAGCACCGACTCCGGCGCGGCGCTGCCCAGCGCGCGCGGTGCGCGGGGAGGCGCGGACCGGGACGGCGCGGGTGGGCAGCAGGGCAGCGCGGTGGAGCAGGTGCCCGACCTCACCCGCGCCACGCCCGAGCCCCCGTACCTGCCCGAGCGCCCCGGCGGCCTCCAGCCGCGCGCCGAGCAGTTGCAGCTCGCCGGCGACATCACGTACGCGCTGCCCTCGCTCGACCTGCTGGAGCGGGGCGGCCCGGGCAAGACCCGCAGCGCGGCCAACGACGCCGTGGTGGCCTCGCTGACGACGGTGTTCACCGAGTTCAAGGTGGACGCCTCCGTCACCGGCTTCACCCGCGGTCCGACGGTGACCCGGTACGAGGTGGAGCTGGGCCCGGCCGTCAAGGTCGAGCGGATCACGGCGCTGACCAAGAACATCGCGTACGCCGTCGCCAGCCCCGACGTGCGCATCATCAGCCCGATCCCCGGCAAGTCCGCGGTCGGCATCGAGATCCCCAACACCGACCGCGAGATGGTCAACGTCGGTGACGTGCTGCGGCTGGCCGACTCGGCCGGCGACGAGCACCCGATGCTGGTGGCGCTTGGCAAGGACGTCGAGGGCGGCTACGTGATGGCCAACCTGGCGAAGATGCCGCACGTGCTGGTGGCGGGCGCGACCGGTTCGGGCAAGTCCTCGTGCATCAACTGTCTGATCACCTCGATCATGATGCGGGCCACGCCCGAGGACGTGCGCATGGTCCTCGTGGACCCCAAGCGCGTCGAGCTGACCGCGTACGAGCGCATCCCGCACCTGATCACGCCGATCATCACCAACCCGAAGCGGGCCGCCGAGGCGCTGCAGTGGGTGGTGCGCGAGATGGACCTGCGCTACGACGACCTGGCCGCCTACGGCTTCCGGCACATCGACGACTTCAACGCCGCGGTGCGCTCGGGCAAGGTCAGCCCGCCGGACGGCAGCGAGCGCGAGCTGACGCCGTATCCGTACCTGCTGGTCATCGTGGACGAGCTGGCGGACCTGATGATGGTGGCGCCGCGCGACGTGGAGGACGCGATCGTGCGCATCACGCAACTCGCGCGGGCGGCGGGCATCCACCTGGTGCTGGCGACGCAGCGGCCATCGGTTGACGTCGTCACCGGCCTGATCAAGGCGAACGTGCCGTCCCGGCTCGCGTTCGCGACCTCCTCGCTGGCCGACAGCCGGGTCATCCTCGACCAGCCGGGCGCGGAGAAGCTCATCGGCAAGGGCGACGGGCTCTTCCTGCCGATGGGGGCGAACAAGCCGGTCCGGATGCAGGGCGCCTTCGTCACCGAGGAGGAGGTAGGCGCCGTGGTCCGGCACTGCAAGGACCAGATGGCGCCGGTCTTCCGCGATGACGTGACGGTGGGCACGGCGAAGAAGAAGGAGATCGACGAGGACATCGGCGACGACCTCGACCTGCTGTGCCAGGCCGCCGAACTGGTGGTGTCCACGCAGTTCGGTTCCACCTCGATGTTGCAGCGTAAGCTGCGGGTGGGCTTCGCGAAGGCGGGCCGGTTGATGGACCTGATGGAGTCGCGGAACATCGTGGGGTCCAGCGAGGGCTCCAAGGCGCGTGACGTTCTCGTCAAACCGGACGAACTGGATGGGGTGCTGGCCGTTATCCGTGGCGAGGAACACTCGTCATAAGGTTGCGGGCAACCGTTTCCTCTGCTGATACGTCAAGTTGAGGGAGGCGTTCGACGCTGCCTACAGTCGGGACCCGTGCGGCCATTCCGATGGCGTACAAAGTCCGGCCTCCCGCTTGCCCGACCCTTTCGTACCACCCCTAGACTGAACCTCCAGCAGGTGGCTACACGCTCGAAAGGCACCCTCGTGTCCATCGGCAACTCCCCCGCAGACGACCGCCCTTCCATCGGCCGCGTCCTCCAGCAGACCCGCATCGGCGCCCGACTGACCGTCGACGAGGTCAGCACCGCCACCCGGGTGCGCATTGCCATCGTGCACGGCATCGAGCAGGACGACTTCTCCCGCTGTGGCGGCGACGTCTACGCCAGGGGGCACATCCGTTCCCTCGCGCGCGCCGTCGGCGTCGATCCCGCGCCGCTCATTGCCCAGTACGACGAGGAACACGGCGGTCGCCCCGAACCCACCGCCGCCGCGCCGCTCTTCGAGGCCGAACGCATCCGCTCCGAGCCGCGCTGCCCGAACTGGACCGCGGCCATGGTCGCGGCGATCGTGGCCGTCGTCGGGTTCGTCGGTTTCACGCTGTTCAGCGGCGGCGACGACGGGACGGGCAGCACCGCGGCCGACGCCACCGACGCGACCAAGCCGGCCCCGTCGGCGGAGAAGTCCACCAAGCCGGCCGACCCCAAGCCCGACCCGTCCGAGAGCGCCGTCGCCGGCGTGCCCGCCAACAAGGTGACGGTCAAGCTCACTGCCGCCGACCGGCAGGCGTGGATCTCTGCGAAGGACTACAACGGGCGGCTGCTGCACGTCGGCGTGGTCCAGCAGGGCGCGTCGAAGACGTTCACCGACTCCAAGCGGATCGATCTGGTGCTCGGCGACGCCGGCGCGGTCAAGCTCTTCGTCAACGGCAAGGAAGTCAAGGACGTCGGCGAAGACGGCCAGGTCCAGCGCCTGAGCTACACCAAGGGAGACCCTGAGGCGGGCTGATCGGGACGGGTTCGTTTCGGGCATACCCGGAAGTCGGAGCGGGTGGGCGCCGCCCCGAGCACACCGGGCGTGTGCTTCGTGTGCCCTTGGCGCGGGGACAGGTGTCGGAACAAAGTACTCTGAGCGTATGCCCGAACGCCGTACCGTCGCTCTCGTCACTCTTGGCTGCGCCCGTAACGAGGTGGACTCGGAGGAGCTCGCAGGCCGCTTGGCGGCGGATGGCTGGGAGCTCGTCCAGGAAGCCGGCGAAGCCGATGTCGCCGTCGTCAACACCTGTGGGTTCGTCGAGGCCGCCAAAAAGGACTCGGTCGACGCCCTCCTGGAAGCGAACGACCTGAAGGACCACGGCCGCACCCAGGCCGTCGTCGCGGTCGGCTGCATGGCCGAGAGATACGGCAAGGAGCTGGCCGACGCGCTGCCAGAGGCCGACGGCGTGCTCGGTTTCGACGACTACGCCGACATCTCCGACCTGTTGCGCACCATCTTGTCCGGTGGCGTGCACGCCACCCACACCCCGCGCGACCGGCGCAAGCTGCTGCCGATCAGCCCCGCCGAGCGGCAGGGCGCCGGGGTGGCGCTGCCCGGGCACGGCGCCGCGGCCACCGAGGCCGACCAGGGCCCGCAGGCCGACCTGGCGGACCTCCCGGCCGGCGTGGCCCCCGCCTCGGGCCCGCGCGCACCGCTCCGGCGCCGCCTGGGCACCAGCCCGGTGGCCTCAGTCAAGCTCGCCTCCGGCTGCGACCGGCGCTGTTCCTTCTGCGCCATCCCCTCCTTCCGCGGCTCCTTCATCTCCCGCCGCCCCGCCGACGTGCTCACCGAGACCCGCTGGCTCGGCGAGCAGGGCGTCAAGGAGATCATGCTGGTCTCCGAGAACAACACGTCCTACGGCAAGGACCTCGGCGACATCCAGCTCCTGGAGACGCTGCTGCCCGAGCTGGCCGCGGTGGACGGCATCGAGCGGGTGCGGGTCAGCTACCTGCAGCCCGCCGAACTGCGGCCCGGTCTGATCGACGTCCTCACCTCCACGGACAAGGTCGCGCCCTACTTCGACCTCTCCTTCCAGCACTCCGCGGCCGGCGTGCTGCGCGCCATGCGCCGGTTCGGCGACACCGACCGCTTCCTGGAGCTGCTCGACCAGATCCGGGGCAAGGACCCGCAGGCCGGCGCGCGCTCCAACTTCATCGTGGGCTTCCCCGGCGAGAGCGAGGCCGACTTCGCCGAGCTGGAGCGCTTCATCACCGAAGCCCGGCTGGATGCCATCGGTGTCTTCGGGTACTCGGACGAGGACGGCACCGAAGCGGCCACCTACGACAACAAGCTCGACCCGGAGCTGGTCTCCGAGCGCCTGGAGCACCTCTCCCGACTGGCCGAGGAGCTGACGGCGCAGCGGGCCGAGGAGCGTCTGGGCGAGACCGTGCGGGTGCTCGTGGACCGGGTGGACGACAGCGAGGGCACCGTCGGCCGGGGCGCGCACCAGGCGCCCGAGACCGACGGACAGACCACCCTCCTCAGCGACCGAGAGCTGGCGCCCGGCCAACTGGTGGAGGCGAAAGTGATCGCGTCGGAGGGCGTGGACCTCGTCGCCGAGCCGCTGGCCGACGCGTGTCCCGAGGGGGCGGCCAGATGACCGGAGTCCCAGCCTCCGCGGCGGGAGGCGCCCGTGCGGCGACTGTGACCGCCCGCACCGCCGGGCTGTGGAACATCGCCAACATCCTGACCATGGTGCGGCTCGTGCTGGTACCGGGCTTCGTGCTGCTGATGCTGCACGGCGACGGCTACGACCCGGCCTGGCGCTCCTTCGCCTGGGCGGCGTTCTCGGTGGCGATGATCACCGATCTGTTCGACGGCCAGCTCGCGCGGCGCTACAATCTCGTCACCGACTTCGGGAAGATCGCCGACCCGATAGCGGACAAGGCGATCATGGGTGCGGCGCTCGTCTGCCTGTCCGTGCTGTCCGACCTGCCGTGGTGGGTCACCGGCGTGATCCTCTTCCGCGAGATCGGCATCACCCTGATGCGCTTCTGGGTGATCAAGCACGGCGTCATTCCGGCCAGCCGCGGCGGCAAGATGAAGACGCTGGCGCAGGCCACCGCCGTGGGCATGTACATCCTCGCGCTGACCGGCCCGTTGGCCACCCTGCGCTTCTGGGTGATGGCGGTGGCCGTGCTGATCACCGTGGTGACCGGCCTGGACTACGTGCGCCAGGCCGTCGTGCTGCGCCGCGCCGGCCTCGCAGCCGAGCGTGAACGCGCGCGCACGCGAGCCGGGACGGACCGGGAATCGGTGCGCTGACATGCGCGGTATAGGGGAGCCCGGTGAAGAAGTGGCGGGCGGCGGGCGGTGGGGACCCCACCGCCCGCCGCCGTTCGAAGCCGTTGGAAGTCGTTGGCAGTGAAGAGGGAACACGGTGTCTGAGGGGGATGCGGTGACGGAAGAGCGCCCGCTGGCGGACGAGGCGATCGCCGCACGCGCGCGACGGGAGCCGCTCGCGACCGACGTCCTGTCGGCGCTCGGCGCCCGCGGCGAGAGCGTGGCGGTGGCCGAATCGTTGACCGGTGGCCTGCTCGCCGCGGCGCTCACGGAGGCGCCCGGCGCCTCGCGCTGCTTCCGTGGCTCGGTCACGGCGTACGCCACCGAGGTCAAGGCCGGCGTGCTGGGTGTGGACGAGGCGCTGCTCGCCGCGCGCGGAGCGGTGGACGCCGAGGTCGCGGCCCAGATGGCACGGGGCGTACGACGTGTGGTCGGGGCCGACTGGGCAGTCGCGACCACCGGGGTCGCCGGGCCCGAGCCGCAGGACGGCCAACCGGTGGGCACCGTCCACATCGCGGTCGCCGGCCCGCGCGACGCGTCGGTCGCCGCGGAGCTGCAACTGGCTGGAAACCGCGCCGAAATCCGAGCACGCAGCGTCACATCCGCCCTCGAACTGCTGCAGAGCGAATTGATGGAGAATTGCGAGGGCACAGGATACGGAACAGGGTGGGCCCGTTTGGTGTTTGCAGCCCTGAGTGAACACGACATCGCCCCGGCACGGGTGGAGCCCGAGGCGGTACGGTGGGGCGAGAAGGAACCGGATACGCGGTCCGAGGAGGGAGCCAGCGATGATTCTGCTCCGTCGCCTGCTGGGTGACGTGCTGCGCCGACAGCGTCAGCGCCAGGGCTGGACGCTGCGTGAGGTCTCCTCGTCCGCCCGGGTGTCCCTGGGATACCTCTCAGAAGTCGAGCGAGGACAGAAGGAAGCGTCCTCCGAACTGCTCTCCGCCATCTGCGACGCCCTGGACGTACGCATGTCCCAGGTAATGCGCGAAGTGAGCGACGAGCTGGCCCTCGCCGAGCTGGCGCGGTCCGCCGCGGCGAGCGAGCCCGTGCCAGCGCCGATGCGGCCACGCCTGAACTCTGTGTCCGTGACCTCTGTGATCTCCGTCCCGGAGGAACGGGTCACCATCAAGGCGCCCACCGAGGCGGTCAACGTGGTCGCCGCCTAGGGAGCCGTCCATCGGCCGCACGACCCGCCGAGCACCTGTCTGTCCCGTACGCCCCGTCCGAACCCCGGACGGGGTGTAGGCGTTTTGCGGCTGGCTGGCTGGCTGGCTGGCTGGCTGGCTGGCTGGCTGGCTGGTCTGGGCCGGGGCGGGCTGGACGGGCTGGGCTGGGCTCGTGGGTCGGGTCGGATCGGCGTGCGGTGTGGGACCGGTGCCGGCCTGGGCGGGGCGGTGGGCGGTGCGGGAGCGGCTTCGTGCTGGCTTGAGTGGTCCTGTAGGCGGGGGGTAGGTGGGTGATCCGTTCGAGAAGGTGGGACGGGTTAGCCATATGCCGCGTATGCCGGGGTACGCGGGATTATGGCAGGGTGAGGGAAGGGACTTATTCCGTCACATAGGAGGAATGTATGACTGTCGTCAAGAGCTCGCTGCCCGAGTCGGACCGGAAGACCGTCGGCGACGCGCTCCAGGGTGCGCTGGTGGACCTGGTGGATCTGTCCCTGGTGGCCAAGCAGGTGCACTGGAACGTGATCGGCCCCCGGTTCCGCTCCATCCACCTGCAGCTCGACGATGTGGTGGAGTCCGCGCGGACGCACACCGACACCGTGGCCGAGCGCGCCTCCGCGATCGGCGTGAGCCCCGACGGCCGAGCCGAGACCGTCGCCAAGACGAGCGGCATCGAGAACGTCAAGGACGGTTGGATCAAGGACACCGAAGCCGTACAGATCCTGGTCGGGGCGCTCAACGCGGTCATCGGCCGGATGCGCGAGCGCATCGCGGCCACCGACAAGCCCGACCCGGTGTCGCAGGACATCCTGATCGGTCTGACCGCCGACCTGGAGAAGCACGCCTGGATGTTCCAGGCCGAGGCCGGCTGAGCCGAGTCAGGGCTCGACATGGCGAAATGAGCCTCTGACTTGCGCGAGTGGGCGTTTCCACGCGCTGCCGGGTATGGTGACCCGTTGACGTGTTCCAGGTTTCGGGTTTCGGTGGCGGATTCCGCGGAATCCCGCGCCTCTACCGGAAGGTCACCGGAATGCGGCAGGGCCCTGTCGACACGGAGCCGGCCCCACGGGTTGTGGGGCCGGCTCCGTCGTGTCGTGGGCCCGTCGGCGGTGCGGGGCGTCTCGGCGCGTCGCACGGGCTGTCGCACCGGAGGCCGCACGGGTTGTCGCGCTGGACACGCTTCGGATGCGAGGGGCGTGGCACCGGGTGAGACTGGCACGACAGGACCAGTACGGGGTGTGCGACGGGGCCCGGTGCCCCGCGCCCGACCGCGAGAGGTGCCCGGACATGCGAGACGAGCCGATACCCGCCCGACGTTCTCACTCCGCTCCGCGCCCGGCTGGTGAGTGCTGGACAGGGGCCCGGGGGAGGCGTCCGAGCCCGGGCCGTGGGGCGGGCCTCGGGGAGCAGGGGCAACGCCGTCGCCTACGGACGGGTCATCGTGGGTTCGGGGAGTGAGCGACGGCCGACGGTGCCTGACCGCGTGCGCCTGGCCGGCGCGCTGCTGCTGAGCGGGGCCTGGGGCTGGGCCGTCTTGCGGGCGGCCACCGAGTCCGCGCAGGCGGGACCGGTGGAGGGAGCGCTGCTCGCGGGCGGTTGGGGCCTGAGCCTGCTGCCCGTGCACTGCGTGCCGGCCGGCCGTCGGCGGCACGGCGGCGAGCGACGGCCCGGCAGCGGGTGGTGGCCGGGGCGGGCGCGCCACGGAGCGCGGGGACTAACGACGCGGGGAACTGGTGTGGTGTGGGTGCGTCCTGCGGCTCGGGCCGCGAGGGGGACGGACGTGGTGGTGTCGGCGCGGCTCGCGGCGCCCGAGCCCGTACGGGAGGGCGGCGGCGGTGCGCGGGCTGGCGGAGGGCGCGGGGGCGGTGGCGGCGGTGCCCGTGGCGGGTGAGGGCTTACGGCGACGGCTCGGGCATGGGGCCCGGCTGGCAGCGGGGGCACCAGTAGGTGATGCGGGCCGGGGCGCTGTTCGGGTCGTCGGGGCTGGTCTGTTCGGCCACCCGGATGGTCGTGCCGCAGCGCGTACACGGTTTGCCCGCCCGGCCGTAGACCCACAGCCGCCGGTCGGGGTGGCGCTCGGCAGTGGTGGTCCGCGTCGGGCGCGCTTTGTTGACTTCCAGCAACTTCTTGGCCAGCGGCATCAGTCGCTGGCATGCCGATACGCTGAGATCGGCCACCGGCGACCACGGGCTGACCCGGAGCAGGAAGCACAGCTCGGCCTTGTACACGTTGCCGATGCCCACGAGGTTGCGCTGGTCCAGCAGCGCTTCGCCGAGCGCTCGGCGCGGTGTGGCGAGTACGCGGCGCAGCGCCTCGTCCGGGCCCCAGTCCGGGCCCAGCAGGTCGGGGCTGAGGTGGCCGACGACGGTGTGCTCCTCGGTGGTGGGCAGGAGGCCGAGCACGGGCAACCGGTAGCCGACGGCCGTACGGTCCGCCCCCCCCGAGCACCGCCCGGATCTGGTGTCCCGGGCCGCCGCGCCAGCGTTCACCGGTGTCGTAGACGTACCAGGCGCCGTCCATCCGCAGGTGCGAGTGGAGCGTGAGGCCCCCCTCGACGCGGGCGAGCAGGTGTTTGCCGCGCGGCACGACCTCGCGCACGTGCCGCCCGGTCAGGTCGGTCTCGGGGAGACGGGGGCGCCGGTTGCCTCGGGCGTCGGGGCGCAGGCTGGCGCCGGTCGGAGCGCGCAGCTCCCAGCGCGTCAGGGGCTTGCCCGCCAACGCGGCGTGGAGGCGGTGTGCGGTGCGCCAGACCGTGTCTCCCTCGGGCATGAGGCCATCATGCCGTTCCTCGTGCGGTCGGGTGCCGACTAGGGTGCCCCATGGTCAGTGCCTGGGGTTCGGTGCCCTGTGCCCGCCCGGTGACCGGTGCCCGGCGTTCGGTGCTCCTCGATCGGCGGATGCCGCCCCGCTCCCGCCTCCTCCTCGGCCAGCGGGCCGGCATCAGCGCGGGGAGCGCAGGCGTAGCCCGCGGGGGGTGGCGTGGAAGCCGGCGGTCTCCAGGGCCGGTCCGAACGGTGAGGAGAGCGCCGCTACGCCGTTGATCCGTTCGACCGTGATGGTGCCGAGGGACCCGGCGTGGGCCGCGGTGGCCAGCGCTTCGAACGCCGGTATCAGCCGGGGGCCGTCGGCCGCGCCGGAGCCGTGGGACGGTTCGCGCGCCGGGGCCGGCGAGGGGGTGGTGCGCTCGGGGGAGGGCGGGGGCGCCCCGGTCGTGCCGGACCAGGCGAGGAGCGTCTTTCCGCCGCGCTCCAGGTAGAGCACCAGTTCGCCGTCGACGAGGACGACCAGCGAGCCGGCCTTGCGCCCCGGCTTGTGGGTGGCGCCCGGCGGCGGGTCCGGCCAGGCGAGGGCGGCGCCGTACGCGTTGGCGGGGTCGGCGGCCGCGAGTACCAGGGCCCGCGGTGCGGAGCCCGCCCCCGGGCCCCCTCGCGTCCCGCGCCGTCGCCAAGGCCGTGATGGAAGGCCGGGTCGAGGGCCGCGCCCTCCGCGCGGTCGCGTGCCGTACCCACCGCGCGGAGCCGGTCCACCGCCCCGTCCATGGCGAACTGGGCGGCCCCCAGCCCCTCCACGACATAGCCGCGGCGCGCCTGGCCGCTCTCCTCGAAGACAGACAGCACCCGGTAGGCCGCGGCGAACCCGCCCTCGACGCCCTCGGCCGCCACCGCGCCGCGGGTCACGACGCCGTGCCGGTCGAGCAGCGTGCTGGCCAGTGCGTGCGCCCGGTGCGTGGGGTCGGCCGCCCGCTCGGGCACCAGCGACCAGCGCCCCGCCACCGTGGACGGACCGCCGAGCGAGGCCGTTGGGCGGGCCACCCGGCCGTACCCCCGTGGGCTGGCCAGCGAGCCGTACCGGCCGCGCGGGACGGCCCGCTTGGGCGGTGGGCGGTCGCCCCCGCCGTGCGTCCGGAGCCGAGGAGAAAGCGCAGCGGGGCGACGGTGTCGTTGGTGATCCGGCCCGACCAGGCCAGAGGTCCCAGATGACGTCGGCGATCTCGGCGTCGGCGCCGGGCGTCGGCTCGGCGAGCCCGGCGGCCCGCACCTGGTCGGCGATCTGGCGGAAGAACAGCCCGTATCCGCCGGCGAGCGCGCCGAGCACCGCCTCGTGGAGCGGGGTCAGCTCCAGCGGGCGTGGCTCGGGCAGCATCAGGGGCGCGGCCTCCGCCAGGTAGAGCGAGACCCAGCCGTCCTTGCCGGGCAGCGCGCCCGCGCCGGCCCACACCACCTCCCCGGCCACGGTCAACTCGTCGAGCAGGGCCGGGGAGTACCGCGCCACCCGGGACGGAAGTACCAGCTTCTCCAGCGCGGACGCGGGCACCGCCGCGCCCTGCAACTGCTCGATGGCGCGCACCAGGCCGTCGACGCCGCGCAGTCCCGACCCGCCCACGTGCTGCCACTGCGGCAGGAACGCGGCGAGCGCGGACGGCGCGACCGGCTCCAGCTCGTGCCGCAGTGCGGCCAGGGACCGCCGCCGCGTCGCACCACTCCTGGCCGATGCCCGAGGGGTGGAACTCGCCCTGGACGAACCGGTTGTCGGCGGCCAGACGGTGCAGCGCGCCGTCCGTGACGGCCGGGCCGAGACCGAAGCGCGCCGCCGCGTCGGCCGAGGTGAAGGGCCCGTGCGTGCGCGCGTACCGGGCCAGGAGGTCGCCCAGCGGGTCCCGCACCGGCTCGTTGAACGCCTCCGGGACGCCGGCCGGCAGCGCCGTGCCCAGCGTGTCCCGCAGCCGCCCCGCGTCCTCCACCGCGGCCCAGTGCTGGCGGCCCGCGATGCGCACCCGAATGGCGCGCCGGGCGGACTCCAGTTCCGCCGGCCACTCGGGCGCCGCGCCGCGCCGCGTCAACTCCTCGTCGGTGAGCGGCCTCAGGACGCGCAGGGCGTCGGCGACGGCCTCGGCGTCCTTGATCCGCCGATCGTCACTGAGCCAGGCCAACTCGCGTTCCAGCTCGGCCAGCACCTCGGGGTCCAGCAACTCGCGCAGCTCCGCCTGGCCGAGCAGCTCGGCCAGGAGCCGCGAGTCCAGCGAGAGCGCGGCGGCCCGGCGCTCGGCCAGCGCCGAGTCGCCCTCGTAGAGGAACTGCGCCACGTACCCGAAGAGCAGGGAGCGCGCGAACGGGGAGGGCTCGGGCGTGGTCACCTCCACCAGTCGCACTCGGCGCGCCTCGATGCCGCCCATCAGCTCGGTCAGCCCCGGCACGTCGAAGACGTCCTGGAGGCACTCGCGGACGGCCTCCAGGACGATCGGGAACGAGCCGAACTCGCTGGCCACCTGGAACAGTTGCGAGGCGCGCTGGCGCTGCTGCCACAGCGGGGTGCGCTTGCCCGGGCTGCGTCGCGGCAGGAGCAGCGCGCGGGCGGCGCACTCGCGGAAGCGGGCGGCGAACAGCGCCGAGCCACCCACCTCGTCGGTCACCAACTGGGACACTTCGCCCTGGTCGAAGACGACGTCGGCCGCGCCGACGGGGGACTGCTCGCTGTCGAAGGCCGTGCCGTGGTCGGGCGCCGGCCCCGTTCCGGCGCCGGAGGCCGGCTCGGCGCCGCCCAGCTCCGTCGGCGTCGGTACGTCGAGCAGGTCGAGGCCGAGCAGGTCCGCGTCGGGAAGCCGCAGCACGATGCCGTCGTCGGCGTGCATCACCTGGGCGTCCATCCCGTACCGCTCGGTCAGCCGGGCGCCGAGGGCCAGCGCCCAGGGGGCGTGCACCTACGCGCCGAAGTGGGAGTGGATGACCACGCGCCAGTCGCCCAACTCGTCCCGGAACCGCTCGACCACGATCGTGCGGTCGTCCGGGACGTGGCCGCACGCCGTGCGCTGCTCGCTCACGTACGCCAGCACGTTGTCCGCCGCCCAGCGGTCGAGCCCCGCGGCGCCCAGTCGGGCCCGGGCGGCCTCCGGGGCCAGCGCGCCGACCTCCCGCAGGAAGGCGCCCAGGGCGCGGCCCAGCTCCAGCGGCCGCCCGAGCTGGTCGCCCTTCCAGAACGGCAGCCGCCCTGGCACGCCGGGCGCGGGCGTCACCAGCACCCGGTCCCGTGTGATGTCCTCGATCCGCCACGAGGTCGTCCCGAGGGTGAACACGTCGCCCACCCGGGACTCGTACACCATCTCCTCGTCCAACTCGCCGACCCGCCGCCCGCCGCTTCGGCCGCCCCCGCCGCTGGAGGGCTCGGCGCCGGCGAGGAAGACCCCGAACAGGCCGCGGTCGGGGATCGTGCCGCCGGAGGTGACCGCGAGCCGCTGCGCCCCGGGGCGGCCGGTGACCGTCCCGGCGACCCGGTCCCAGACCACCCGGGGCCGCAACTCGGCGAAGGCGTCCGAGGGATAGCGGCCGGCGAGCATGTCGAGCACCGCCGTGAACGCCGACTCGGGCAGCGTCGCGAAGGGCGCGGCCCGGCGCACAACGGCCAACAGCTCGTCGACGTCCCAGGTGTCCATCGCCGTCATGGCCACCAGTTGCTGTGCGAGGACGTCGAGCGGGTTGGCCGGGACGCGCAGCGCCTCGATCGCGCCGGCGCGCATCCGCTCGGTGACCACCGCGGCCTGCACCAGGTCACCGCGGTACTTGGGGAAGACGATACCGGTGGAGACGGCCCCCACCTGGTGGCCCGCGCGGCCGACCCGCTGGAGCACGGAGGCCACCGAGGGCGGCGACTCGAACTGCACGACCAGGTCCACGGCGCCCATGTCGATGCCGAGCCCCAGGCTCTAGGTGGCGACCACGGCGGGCAGCCGGCCCGCCTTGAGGTCTTCCTCGACCAGCGCCCGCTGCTCCTTGGAGACCGAGCCGTGGTGCGCGCGGGCCAGCACCGCGGGCGCGCCCCTGGCCACGCCTGCCTCGGCCATCACCTCGGCCGGCGCGTGGTGCTCGGGCAGCGGGTCGCCTGTGGCCCGCTCGTACGCGATCTCGTTGAGCCGGTTGCACAGCCGCTCGGCCAGACGGCGGGAGTTGGCGAAGACGATGGTCGAACGGTGGGCCTGCACCAGGTCGACGATCCGCTCCTCCACGTGCGGCCAGATCGACGGCCGCTCGCCCTCCTGCTCCTGCCCGTCCCGCACGGGCGAGGAGCCCAACTCGCCCAGATCCTCCACCGGGACGACCACCGACAGGTCGAACTCCTTGCCGGAAGGCGGCTGGACGATCTCCACCCGGCGCCCCGGCGATAGATAGCGAGCCACCTCCTGCACCGGGCGCACCGTCGCGGACAGGCCGATGCGGCGCGCCGGACGCGCACGTCCCGACCCGCCCTCGCCCGCCCCGCGCAGGGCGTCGAGCCGCTCCAGGGAGAGCGCCAGGTGCGCACCGCGCTTGGTGCCCGCCACCGCGTGCACCTCGTCCAAGATCACCGTCTCGACGCCGGCCAGCGCCTCGCGCGCGGCGGACGTCAGCATCAGGAACAGCGACTCGGGCGTGGTGATCAGTATGTCCGGCGGCCGGGTGGCCTGGGCGCGGCGCTCCGCCGGCGGGGTGTCGCCGGACCGTATGCCCACCCGCACCTCCGGCTCGGGCAGGGCGCGTCGCACCGCCTCCTGCCGGATGCCGGTCAGCGGGCTGCGCAGATTGCGCTCCACGTCCACCGCGAGGGCCTTGAGCGGCGACACGTACAGCACGCGACAGCGCTTCTTCGCCTCCGCCGGCGGCGGCGCGCTCGTGAGCTGGTCGAGCGCGGCCAGGAAGGCCGCGAGGGTCTTGCCCGAACCTGTGGGCGCGACCACCAGCACGTCCGAACCCTCGCCGATCGCCCGCCAGGCGCCGGCCTGGGCGGCGGTCGGCGCCGTGAACGCCCCGGTGAACCAGCCGCGGGTGGCCGCCGAGAACCCCTCCAGCGCCGCGGCGTGCGCGCTCGCGCCGTCCGGCGCACCACCCCCCGCCGGCTCACCGCGCTGCTCGTTCTTCGCCATGCCCCCATCGTGCACCGCACCACTGACAATCGACCGGAGCGGCAGGTCACCCGGGGTGTACGAGCCGACGCGGGGCCCACCCGACCACACGGGCGGCCGGCCGTGACCGCCGGGCGCGCGTTCCGCACAATGGGGGCATGAGCGAGCGGGAGCGGGCCAGGCACTGGCGGTACGCGGAGCTGCCGGGCGTGGACCTGCTGAGCGCCCGCTACATCCGACACGCCTTCCCGCAACACGCCCACGACGGCTACGTCATCGGCGCGATCACCGGCGGCGTCGAGGAGATCCGGTTGCCGACCGGCGTGCGGCGGGTGGGCCGGGGCGGCGTCGTCATGATTAACCCCGACGTGGCGCACACGGCACGCGCCGGGGTGCCCGAGGGCTGGGCGTACCACGTGCTCTACCCGGCCGCCGCGATGGTCGGTGACATCGCCGCCGAGGTGTCCGCGTCCCGGGGGACGGCCTGGTTCCGCGAATCGGTCGTGCTAGATCCGGAGAGCGTGCGGTTGATCATGGCCGTGCACCGGGCCGCGGAGCGGGGCAACGCGCTGGCCGCCGACACGGTGCTGCGTCAGGCCATTGCGCGGCTGCTGCGCGGGCACGGCGGGACGCTCCCCGACCGTCCCGCACCGCGCGGGGCCGGCGCCCGCACCGCCGCCCGGGCCAGGGAGGCCCGGATGGCCGCCCCGCCCACCCTCGCGAGCCTGGCCGCCGAACTCGGCACCGGCCCCTTCGCCCTGCTCCGCGCCTTCCGCGCCGCGTACGGGATGCCCCCGCACGCCTGGCTGACCGACGCCCGGGTGCGGCGCGCCCGCCGACTGCTTGAGGACGGCACGCCACCGGCCGAGACCGCCACCCTGGTCGGCTTCACCGACCAGCCGCACCTGGGCCGCCACTTCACCCGCATCGTCGGCGTGCCGCCGGGCGCCTACCGCAGGGAGCGCTCGAACGCCCACCAGCGCCCTTGACCGCGCCCGGCCCGCAAGAACATACAAGACCGCGCCGTTCGGCCGCCCGTACGTTGCCGGTGCGGTCGAACAAGCAGAACGCGAGGAATGGCAGTGCCCCGCGCGGCGCACGCGCCGCACCGACGGTGCGGAACGAGCCCCGCGCCGTGCGGGCGAGGACGGAGCACGGGGCACGGGGCATGGAGCGCCGACCCCGGGGCCCGGCGGCGCGCCGGACGGTGTACTGGGCCGGGCGCTGGACGGGGCGCCGCGCGGTGCGGCTGACGGGGCCCCGTCCAGCGCGACCGTCGCGACCGGTACGGGGCACGGGGCCGGCGGGGCTGGCCAGGCGAAGTGCACGGAGCGCGGGCCCACCGGCGCTGGCCGGGTGTCCGACGCGGGGCGAGGGACGGGGCGGCGAGTGCGACGGTGCACGGGGCGGTCGGCTGCTCCCGCCGGGCCGGGCGGCGCGGGGCCACGGCGCCCGGCGGGTGACGGCGGCGCCGACGCCGGTGACGGGGCCGTGGTGCGGGACGCGCTCGGGGTGGGCGTCGCGGTCGGCCTCTCCGGGTTCGCCTTCGGCGTCACGTCCGCCGGCTCCGGGCTCAGCCTGCCGCAGACGTGCGTGCTCAGCCTGCTGGTGTTCACCGGAGCCTCTCAGTTCGCGCTCGTCGGCGCACTGGCCGCCGGCGGGAACCCGTTGACGGCGGCGGCCGGCGCGTTCTTCCTTGGCGTACGCAACGCCTTCTACAGACTGCGCCTGTCCCAACTCCTGCGGCTGCCCCGGGCCCTTCGGCCGCTGGCTGCCCACTGGGTCATCGACCAGACCGCCGTCGTCGCACTGGCCCAGCGGGACCGGCGCGCCGCTCGGCTGGGCTTCGCCGTGACGGGAGCGAGAGCCTGTACGCCCTGTGGAACCTCACCACGTTGATCGGCGCACTCGGCGCCGCCTCACTGGGCGATCCCGACGACTGGGGCCTCGACGCGGCGGGCCCCGCGGTCTTCCTCGCCCTCCTGGCCCCGATGCTCCGCAGCACGCTGGAGCGCGCGGTGGCCGGCCTCGGCGTCGTCCTCCGCTGCGTGCCGGTCCTGCCCGCCGGGGTGCCGGTGCTGGTGGCGGCGCTCGCCGCCCCGGTCATGCTGGCCGCGCGCGGCCGCCGCGCCGCCCCACAGACCGCGGGGCGGCCCGAGCCCACGACCGCGACCGACGCCACGGAGCCGAGCGGGACCGTCGAAGGAGAGAACCGATGACCACGTGGATCGCCATAGCCCTGACGGCCGCCGGCTGCTACCTGGTCAAGCTGCTCGGCCTCGCCGTGCCGGCGGGTGCCCTGGAGCGCCCGCTGGTCAAGCGACTGTCCGCCCTGCTGCCCGTGGCGCTGCTGGCCGCCCTGATCGCGCAGCAGACGTTCAGCACGGAGCACACGCTCGTCATCGACGCCCGCGCTGCGGGCTTGGGTGCGGCGGTCCTCGCCCTGGTGCTGCGCGCCCCGTTCCTGCTCGTGGTGGCGGTCGCCGTGGCCGTGACGGCACTGGTGCGGGCCGTCGCCGGCTGACGCCCGACCGCGCGCACCGTACCGGTTACGCTCCGCCGCCCGGCCACCGTACGTACGCCTCGTGCCCCGCGCCCCGTACTCAGGGCCGCCGCCCCACGCTCCGTGCCCCGTGCCCCGTGCCCCGTGGCTCCGTGTCACCGGGGCCGAGGCACGGGGCCGAGCGGTGGGCCGCTGCACGGAGCCCACAAGGCCGCCCCTCGCCCCCGCAGCCTCACCGCCCCGCTGCCCCGCCGCCAGCGGCGCCGTAGCCGTCGCGCCTGCCCTCCGTCCCGTGTCGTCAGTCGATCTCCCGGCCGTACGCGCGCAGCGTCAGCAGGGCGTCGATGGTCACCATGGGGCGACACTCCAGCGCCGTGCCGGGTGCCCACTGGGGCCAGTTGATGGGCCAGCCGCCGTCCTCCTGCTGCGCCGCCGCGAGGTGGTCCGGGAGGCCGACATCTCCGCGTCGGAGAACCACGGGCGGGCCGGGGAGGCGGGCGAAGTCGTGCGCGAAGTGGTGCTCCCCGGGCCCGTACCCCGCCGGCACCGGGTGGTCGGCGGCCTCCCGCGGGTCGAGGACGACGAGCCGCTGCTCCCGTACCCGCGCGCCGAGCCGCTCCGCGACCGCGCCCGCGCGCTGGCGGTCCGGCACGCAGTCCAGGAAGGTGATCGCCGCCATGACCTCGTACGGATGCGTCGGCGCTCCGTCCGCCAGCCGCTCCACGGCCGACCAACAGAAGTCCGTGGCCCGGACCAGCCAGGCTGTGCCACACGCCGCCTCGGTGCAGCAGCCCCGTGACGGGGCCGGTGGCGAGCAGGTCGCTCGGCGGGTCGTCCACCACCGGAATCCACGGCGCCGCCGGGTACCCGCGCAGCGAGGGGTGGAGCGCCGGGAGGGCGCCGGCTGGGGTAGAGATCTCGGTCAGGTACCGGCAGAACCGCTCTATCCGCTGCCCGCCGCAGCGCCCGACCTCGTCGAGCACGCGCAGGGCGTACGCGGTGTGCAGGGGCTGGCTGACGGGGCCGCGCAGATCCGGCTCCAGGGCGTGCCCGTACCCCCCGTCGTCGTTCAGGTAAGTGGCCAGCGCCCGCTCCATGGCGTCGACGGCGGGCTCCACGCCGTCGCCCCGGTGCAGGAAGTGGTAAGCGAACCTGCGCTGCTCCAGGACGCGGGCCGTGAGCCAGACGAAGTGCTCGGCGCGGGCGAGGGGTGAGGTCGGTGCTTGGTCCGTCGGTGCTGGGTCCATCCCCTGACCGTAGGACCGGAACGCGGCGCGGGGCGGTGGATGCCGTACGGCTGCACTCTCAGGGGCGCGATACTGGACGTATGCGGTTAACGGTCTTCTGGCAGCGAATGGCGGACTACTTCGGAGAGGGGTACGCGGACTCGTTCGCGCGTGACCACGTGATGTCCGAGTTGGGCGGCCAGACCGTCCACGAGGCCCTGGAGGCCGGCTGGAGCGCCAAGGACGTGTGGCGCGGGGTCTGCGCGGCCGTTGACGTCCCGTACGAGCGGCGCTGACGAAACGGAGCCGAGACGACCGCGCGCGGCAAGAGCCCGCCCCCAGGGGTGGCTTACGGAGCCACGGAGCGGCGCGCTGCTTGGGGTGGCGGGGCCGGACGACACAGGGCGACAGTTGCTGGCACGGGGCACGGGGCACGGGGCACGGGGCCGGGCGTCCGCCGGTCAGCGCCTCCCGGGCGTGGGGCGGGTAGGCGGCCCGGAGATCTTGAGTTGAACGCGCACATGACAGGGGCGCGCGGGGTCGCGTCGGCACCATGGGCCACACTTGCTCCGTGGTAGCGACAGAAGATTCCGTTCAGGAAGCACCCCCCGCGGGCCCGCGTGACGCGGCGAGTGCGCGTATGCCCCGTTGGTTGCCCTGGGCCATGGTCCTCGCCCTGGCGCTGGTGGCCGGCTTCCAGTTCGCCAGCTGGGCCTTCCACGAGCTGACATCGCTGCTGCTCAACATCCTGATCGCGTTCTTCCTCGCGCTGGCCATCGAGCCCGCCGTGGACTGGATGGCCGCTCGTGGGCTGCGCCGTGGAGTGGCGACCGGGCTGGTCTTCCTCGGCATCCTCATCGCCGTCGCCGGCTTCTTCACCCTGCTGGGTTCGATGCTCGCCGACCAGATCGTCACCATGGTCGAGGACTTCCCGAACTACCTGGACAAGGTCATCAGCTGGGTCAACACGACCTTCCACACGGAGCTGTCCTGTGTCGAGGTGCAGGACAGCCTGCTGCACTCCGACTGGCTCCAGAAGTACGTACGGGACAGTGCCAACAACGTGCTGGACGTGTCGGCGCAGGTGCTCGGCGGGCTGTTCAAGCTGCTGACGGTGACCCTGTTCGCGTTCTACTTCGCCGCCGACGGCCCGCGGTTGCGCCGTGCGCTGTGCTCCGTGCTGCCGCCGCACCGGCAGTCCGAGGTGCTCCGCGCCTGGGAGATCGCGGTCGCGAAGACCGGCGGTTACCTGTACTCCCGTGGCCTGATGGCGCTGATCTCCGGCATCGCCCACTACGTACTGCTGGAGGTGCTGGGCGTGCCGTACGTCCCGGCGCTGGCCGTGTGGGTGGGCCTGATCTCGCAGTTCATCCCCACCATCGGCACCTACCTGGCCGGTGGCCTGCCGATGTTGATCGCCTTCACCGTCGACCCCTGGTACGCGGTGTGGGTGCTCGGTTTCGTCGTGATCTACCAGCAGTTCGAGAACTACCTGCTCCAGCCCCGCATCACCGCCAAGACCGTGGACATCCACCCGGCCGTCGCCTTCGGCTCCGTGATCGCCGGCACGGCGCTGCTCGGCGCGGTCGGCGCCCTCATCGCGATCCCGGCCACCGCGACGCTGCAGGCGTTCCTCGGTAACTACGTCAAGCGGTACGAGGTGACGGACGAGGCGCGGGTGCAGGGCGGCACCCGCCGGCCGCGGGGCGTGTCGCGGCTGGCGCGCGTGCGGCGCGCGCTCCAGCGAGGGGAAGACGGAGCCGCCTCGGGCGCGTCGACGCCAGACGGGGCGGACGCCGAGCCCGCCGCGCCGGTCGTTGTTCCGGCACGCCCCGGTCAGGGCGGCGGAGCCCGGCCCGTGGGGGCTGTGTTCGCGCAGTCGCCCGACACGGAGCGGGCGAAGTCTCCGGCAGGCGACCCGGCGCCGTCCCGGCCTTCCGAGCCCACGGGGCCGGTGCCGGGGAGCCGGTCCCCGAGGGCTGACCGCCGAGCGGTCACCGTGCCGTCGCGGGGACGGTGCCGGTGGAGACGGGGTCAAGGGAGACGGGCCGCGGCGCGGCGTCCGCCACCCCGCGGGGCGCGGCACCGAGGCGTGGAACGGAGCGCCGCCCGCGTCTCGGCGGCTGTGTCGGCCCCGGGCTTCGGCGGGCCAGGGCGCGGGCGCGCCACGGGGCTGAGCCCGCTTGACACCAAAATCAAACATCTATTCTCATGGGGGTGCTGGCTGGCGGTTCTGCCCCCGGTTATCCACAGGCGGAGAGGGTGTCCGGGCCGATTGTCAGTGGCAGGCGTTAGCGTCGTGGACGTGAAGCGATCGACTCAAGCAAACCGGGTGGAGCCCATGGCGGCAGGAACTGACCGCGAGAAGGCGTTGGACGCCGCGCTCGCGCAGATTGAACGGCAATTCGGCAAGGGTGCCGTAATGCGGATGGGTGACCTGCCCAACGACCCTATCGAGGTCATCTCCACGGGGTCGACCGCCCTCGACGTCGCGCTGGGCGTCGGCGGCCTCCCGCGTGGCCGCGTGGTGGAGGTGTACGGACCGGAGTCCTCCGGTAAGACCACGCTGACGCTGCACGCCGTGGCCAACGCCCAGCGGGCAGGCGGCACCGTCGCCTTCGTGGACGCCGAGCACGCCCTCGACCCCGACTACGCGCAGAAGCTCGGCGTGGACACGGACTCCCTGATCCTGTCCCAGCCGGACAACGGCGAGCAGGCGCTGGAGATCGTGGACATGCTTATCCGCTCCGGCGCGCTCGACCTCATCGTGATCGACTCCGTGGCGGCGCTCGTCCCGCGCGCGGAGATCGACGGCGAGATGGGCGACTCGCACGTGGGCCTGCAGGCCCGACTGATGAGCCAGGCGCTCCGCAAGATCACCAGCGCGCTCAACCAGTCCAAGACGACGGCGATCTTCATCAACCAGCTCCGCGAGAAGATTGGCGTGATGTTCGGTTCGCCGGAGACCACGACCGGTGGCCGCGCGCTGAAGTTCTACGCGTCGGTCCGGATCGACATCCGTCGGATCGAGACCCTCAAGGACGGCACCGAGGCGGTGGGCAACCGCACCCGGTGCAAAGTGGTCAAGAACAAGGTCGCCCCGCCCTTCAAGCAGGCCGAGTTCGACATCCTCTACGGCCAGGGCATCAGCCGCGAGGGCGGCCTGATCGACATGGGCGTGGAGCACGGCTTCGTCCGCAAGTCCGGCGCCTGGTACACGTACGAGGGCGACCAGCTCGGCCAGGGCAAGGAGAACGCCCGCAACTTCCTCAAGGACAACCCCGACCTCGCCGACGAGATCGAGAAGAAGATCATGGAGAGGCTCGGCATCGGGGTGAAGGCCGACAAGCAGGCCGCCGAGTCCGACGCCACGGTCGCCGCCGCCGAGCCCGCGACCGCCGCGAAGACGGTCGCGCCGACGGCGGTGAAGGCGACCAAGACAACCAAGGCCGCCGCGGCCAAGAGCTAGCCGATGACCCGGCGAAGTGACTGGCCGGACAGCGGCGACGCGGGACAGCAACGACCTCGGCCCGTCGAGGGCCGGGCGGAGGGCTTCGCGTGGGGGCAGCCAGGCCGAAGCCCCCAGCATGGAGCCCGGTGAGCGGGCATGCGCGATCTGCCTGCGTCTGCTCACCGGGACGCCACGCACCCGCAAGCAACTCGCCCAGGCCCTGCGCCAGCGCGACATCCCCGATGACGTGGCGGAGGACGTGCTGTCCCGCTTCGAGGACGTCGGCCTGATCAACGACGCGGCGTTCGCCGAGGCGTGGGTCGAGTCCCGGCACCACAGCAGGGGACTCGCCCGGCGAGCGCTGGCGCGGGAGCTGCGCACCAAGGGCGTCGACCGCGCGCTCATCGACGAAGCGGTCGGTCAGCTCGACCTGGAGCAGGAGGAGCGGACCGCCCGCGAGCTGGTGGAGCGCAAGCTGCGCTCCACCCGGGGGCTCGACCGGGACAAGCGCATCCGGCGACTGGCCGCGATGCTCGCCCGCAAGGGCTACTCCGAGGGCGTGGCACTGCGGGTGGTGCGACGGGCGCTGGAGGAGGAGGGCGAGGACGCGGAGCTGCTGGAGCACCACCTACCCGACGCGTGACCGAACGACGACGCGGAGCCGCTGGAGGCGGAGGGGACCCTCGCCACGGCGCGGTTCCGTCGAGCGCCGGAGTACCTCGTCACGGGGCGCAGCGGTCGCGGGCCCACGATCGCCGCGCCCTTAAGTGGGCCCTGGGCGGGTCCGAGGCGTAAGCCACAGCCAGGCGAACGGTCCCGCGCTGGACCGTCGCCCTCTCCGGTACTCCGGTACGTCGAATCGGGCACGCCACCCCGCCGCGTGGGCGGCGTACCCGGCAAAAGGGGCTCGCGTCAGCCCGCGATGGTCTGAGCCGGGACGGACGGCTGATCGGAGTGTCGTACCGGCAGCCCCGCCGTCCGCCACGCCTGGAAGCCACCGACGATGTCGGTGGCCCGCGCCAGGCCGAGCTGGTGGAGGGAGACCGCCGCGATGCTGGAGGCGTACCCCTCGTTGCAGAACACCACCCCCGCACGTCGTGCCCGGTGACCTCGGGCAGGCGGTGGCCGCCGTGCGGGTCGAGTCGCCACTCCAACTCGTTGCGCTCCACGATCAGCGCCCCGGGGACCAACCCGCCCCGGTCACGGAGGGCGCCGTAGCGGGTGTCGATGAGCAGGGCGCCGTCCCGTGCCGCCGCTGCGGCCTCGTGCGGGCTGAGCCGGTGGAGCTGGGCCCGGGCCCGTTCGAGGAGGGTGTCCACGCTGGTCGGCGGGTGGGTACTCATGCCCACTCCCCGGGGTGCTCGACCTGCTCAAGGCGGAGTACGGGGCCCGTACGGCTGTAGCGGCGCATGAGCGGCAGCGGTGGGTAGTAGGCGTGCATGGAGATGGCGTGTCGCTGGGCGGAGAGGTTCAGCACCTGGTGGACGTGGTGCGGGCCGAAGGCGCGGCCGTCGCCCCGGGGCAGGGTGCGCTGGCGCTCCACGCCCTCGGCGAGCTCCAGCGTCTTCCACCCCTCGGTGGGCAACTGAGGGGTGAGTGACTGCTCGATCAACTCGCCGTCCGCGATGGCGAAGGCGCCGTGCGAGCCGCCGTGGTCGTGCCAGCCGGTGCCGGTGCCCGGCGGCCAGCTGATGAGCCAGGCCTCGCTGCCTCCCGGCCCCTCCAGCCGGGACCAGGTACGCCCCTCCGGGTCGAGGGGCAGTGTGGCGACGAGGGCGGCGTCGGCCGCGACGCGGCGGACGTAGTCGAGGAGTTCGGTCAGGGAGGTGCCGTTGCCCTGGGGCGCGGGCGTCGCCTCCGGGCGGCCGGAGGCCGGGGCCGGGCCCCGCCAGACGGCGCGGCGCGCCCCGGCCCGACGGCGCGACCCGGTGTGGTGGTGGGGGTGTGGCGATGGCCGAGGCGTACGGGGACGCGGCGGGTGGGGCCGCGACGGCGGGTGAGGGGTTCGCCGTGGCCGAGGTGGGGGCAAGGGGAGCGGAGGCAGGGCCGACCGAGCTGGTTGTCACGGAGACCGTCCTGAGGGCTCGCAAGGATGCGCGGCGGCGGGCCACGCGGAAGGGGAAGGCGGATCAGCAGGACGGTCGACACACGCAGCCCGCGTAGCGAAGGAGGTCCGTGTGGACCCTCCGCCAGAGACGCAGGCTGGTGTCAGACATGGTTCGTAGTAGACTACCTCCCTTCGCTCATGGTCAACAGCGACCGGGTGTGCGCCCGCGCACTTTCCCTCCCCCACCGGCCGCTCATGCGGCGCGCCGTCCACACCCCGGCTGGACGCCTCGCGTCCGCTTCTGCGGTCGCGCGTCGCCCCCCGAACCGGCCCCCGGACGCGCCCGCGCGAGCCCACCGCGGCCCGCGGTGACGAGCCGCGTGCGCACCGGCACGCCGGGGCGCACGCGACGGCGGTTGCTCGCGCGTGGTCGGTGACAGCGCGTAGGCGGCCTCGCCCGAACCGGGTGGCGCACGGAGCCGGCGAAGGTAGCTCGGCGCGTACGGCCCGGGTGGGCACCTCTCGACGCGCCCGCCCCGCACCGCCGTACGCGCGTCTCCGACCGCTCCCCCTGGCCGGCTTAGGGCCACGGCCAACGGCGTACGGGGCGCGGCGCCCCGGTGTACGGAGCACGGCGCCCCGGTGCAGCGGTGTACGGAGCACGGGGGCCGCCGTGGTGGTGGTCAGGTGGGGCTGTGGGCGGGGGTCTGGAGGACCCCGCCCCGTGCGGCGTCCGCGCAGGCGTACAGCTCGGCCTGACGGACCCCCGCCAGCGCCGCCACCAGGTAGCCGTCGGGCCGTACCAGCAGCACGGTGTGCGCGGCGGCCCCCGGATAGCCCTCCGCGACCAGGATCTCGGCCCGTACCGGCAGCGCGGCGACGGCCGCGGCGAGGCGGGGCATGAGCCGCGCCCACCCAGTGCCGGCGCTCCCACACGCCCGTGCCCGGGGCGACCAGGACCACGAGGAGCGCTCCACCGAGCCGGCTGCGGAGCCGGGTCAGTGAGCCGTCGGGCGCCGTCACCGGCACGTCGGCCACCGGGCTGCCGGGCGCCGTGTCCACGGTCTCCGCGCCCTCCGGGGGAGCGGGTTGCAGCGGGCTGTGCTGGTAGCTCGGGGGCGCGCCGAGTTGCCCGAGACCCGCGTGGCCGTCGGTGAGCAGCGCGTCGTGGTTCCGTACGGAGCCCGGCAGCACCGAACGGCGCACGGCGGACCAGCCGCCCGGCGCGCGCACCTGGGACAGCAACTGGTCGGCGGTGCGTAGTCGGGCGCCGACGGCGCCGCGCCGTTCCGTCTGGTAGCTGTCGAGCAGCTGGTCGCCCGCGCCGTGGTGCCAGGTGAGGGCCAGCTTCCAGGCGAGGTTGTCGACGTCGCGCAGCCCCTCGTCGAGCCCCTGCGTGCCGAGTGCCCCTATCAGGTGCGCGGCGTCCCCGGCGAGGAACGCCCGCCCCACCCGCCAGCGCCGGGCGAGCCGATGGTGCGCCAGGTACACGCCGGTGTCCAGCAGTTCGTACGGCGGCAGGGTGCCGCACCAGCCGGTCAACGTGTCCCGCACACGGCTGAGCAGGGCCTCGGGGGTGACCAGGTCGCCGCCGGGCGGCAGCAGCCAGTCGAGCCGCCAGGCGCCACCCGGCAGCGGGCGCGCGGTCGCCTCCGCGTCGGCGCCTCGCCACGGCGGCAGCCGGTGCAGCAGGCCCTCGCCGGGGAAGGGGAGGTCGGCCCTGAGCGCCGCCACGGCATGCCGCTCCACCGCCGTCCGGCCGGGGAACCGCACGCGCAGCAACTTGCGGACGGTCGACCGCCGGCCGTCGCAGCCGATCACGTAACTCCCGCGCCACCAGATGCCCTTGGCCTCCGGGCCGCTCGCGGAGTCCGAAGCCTCCGTGGCCGGCGCCTCGCCCGGATCGGCGGCGTCCGCCTCGTCCGCCGGCTCCGTGTCCAGGACGGGCCGGGTGTGGACGCTGACGCCGGCCTCGTCCTGTTCTATGGCGTCCAGCCGCCCGCCCGTGGCGATCCGCACCAGCTCGCCGCCGGGCTGCTGGCAGAACGAGGCCAACGCGGCGCGCAACGATCGGGTGAGCACGTGCTGGGGGAGGTGGAGCGGCGAGGCGATGCCCGACGGTTCGTCCGGCGCGGTCGCGTCACGCGGGGCCGGGAGCGCCGGCGGGGCGTCCGCGGCCCCGCTCCGTGGCGTCTGCGAGTCGTCGAAGGTCACCTGACGCACCGTCTGGCGCCGGCGCATGGTGCGCCACCCCGCCCAGCGGGCACCGCCGTCGGTGGCGACGGCGCATCCGAGGCGGCTCAGCATCTGGGCGGTGTCCGGCCGGAGCACTGCGGTACGGGCGGGGCGCTGCTCGTCTATGCGCGGCCGGCCGGGCCCCTCGTCGAGAAGGATGACGGGGACGTCACGGCGGGCGAGAGCCAGCGTCAGCGCGAGGCCAACGGAGCCCGCGCCCACGACGATCACCGGGTCCACGGCGCGGTTCCCCCGTCCCTGCGGCAGTTATGAGAACTGACAATAGGAGCCCGGTACGCGATCACAGAACGTATGCAACCCACTGCGCGTCCCCCCGTCAAGTGACGGCCGGGAGCATGCGGGAGCACGTGCACACCCAACCCGGCCGAGGATATACGCCCAGTACAGGTCCGGATACGCCAGCGTCACGCTTCCGGTCGCCGCCCCGGCGCGGGGCCGGGCCCCACGGCCCAGTCGCACCGTCACTGCACGCTCGTACGACCTCGGTTGGCGGCCCCGCCCCTGCCACGGGTCCGGCCCCCGCGTCCACCGTTCGGCCCCGTGCCCGGCGCGACACCGGCTCGTTCGCCCCGTGCCCCGTGCTCGCACAGCGTGCCCAACCAGGGTGTTCCGTGAGTAGTGATCGAGGGGCGGTCGGACGCCGCGGCAGCCTGATGTCCCGTCGGCCACCGCTGGCTGCCGCGCGGCGTGCTCCCGCGTGCCCCCGTGCTTCGCCGCCCGCGGGCATACGTGCGCCGGGCGCGCTGTGGGTGGTGGGGCGGCGCTCCCACGCACCGCGCCCGCCTCCGCCGCGCCCTGGCGCCGCCACACAGCGCCCCCGCCCAACCCGTTCCCCACCCGACCTCGTCCCGCCCCGACGCACCGCGCCCCGTACCGGCCGTCCCCGGCGCGCCGGGTAGTGCGCGGGGGCGGTTGCCGACATGCGAGCGCCCCGCGTCTCCGCCGTGGGGCGGGGACACGGGGCGCGGGGTGCGCCGTCGCGCACGGGGTCCGTGCGGGCGCCGGCGCGCGAGGGGCGCGGGATCAGTCGGCCTTCGGGCCGCCTCCTCGCGCGTCGCCGTCCCGTGAGCCGCCGTCCGCGCTGTGCGAGGGGTCGGCCATGACGGTGGCCGCGCCGGCCGGTGCCGCCGTCGGGGCGCCCTTGCGGCTGCGCTTGGTACTCCGCTCGATCCAGGTGGCCAGCGACGAGAGCGCCAGGCACAGCAGGATGTAGATGGAGCCGAAGACGATGACCATCGGGATGAAGGCGTAGACGCCGTTCTCCGGCGGGGTCCGCTCCGCGAACGCCTTGCCGACGTAGAGCAACTCCTCGTAGAGGATGATGAAGCCGAGCGAGGTGTCCTTGAGCGTGACCACGAGTTGGCTGATGATCGACGGCAGCATGGAGCGCACGGCCTGCGGGATGAGGACGCGCGTCATCACCTGGGTCTTGCGCATCCCGATCGCGTACGCGGCCTCGCTCTGCCCCTTGGGCACGGCGTTGATGCCGGCGCGGAAGATCTCCGACTGCACCGACCCGTTGTACAGCGTCAGCCCGATGACCAGCGCCCACATGGGCTCGGTGTCGAAGTACGCGTAGTACAGCAGGAAGATCATGATCAGCAGCGGCATGGCGCGGAAGAACTCCACGAGCACCGCCGTGGGCCACCGCACCCACCGGTGGTCGGAGAGGCGCCCCGCGGCCAGCACGGCGCCCAGGGCGAGCGAGAGGACCGCCGCGAGGGCGAAGGTCTTCAGCGTCGTGAGCAGGCCTTCCAGGATGCGGTCCTGGGTGTTCGCGTACTGGTAGTCGTCCCACAGGCCGGCCTGGAACTGTCCCGTGTCGTCGAGTCGGTAGATGACGAAGGCGATCAGGCCGAGGAGGGCGAGGGTGGAGATGACGCCGTAGACGCGGTTGCGTCGGCGGGCCTTGGGGCCCGGGACGTCGTAGAGGACACTGGCACTCATCGGGCCACCGCCAGCCGGTTCTCCAGCAGCCGGAACAGGCCGCTGAGGGTGAGCGTGATGATCAGGTAGCAGACCGCGATCCAGAGGAAGATCACCAGGATGTCGTAGCCCGCGTCCGCGTTGAGCTGCGTCTGCAGCGCTCCGAGCTCCATGACGTCGAAGCCGGAGGCGATGGCGGAGTTCTTGGTGAGGGCGATGATCAGGCTCCCGACCGGGGGTATCGCCGTGCGCGCCGCCTGCGGCAGCACGATCTGGCTCAGCGTCTGCGTGAAGGTCATGCCGATGCTGCGCGCCGCCTCGGCCTGCCCGACCGGCACCGTGTTGATGCCGGAGCGGATGGCCTCGCAGATGAAGGCCGACGTGTAGCAGCCGAGGGCCATCACCGCGAGCCAGAAGGAGTCCCAGCCCTTGAGTCCGAGCGCGGGCAGGCCCAGCGTGACGATGAGGAACAGGAGCACCAGGGGCGTGTTGCGCAGCAGCGTCACCCACACGGTGCCGAAGACCCGCAGCGCGGGCACCGGAGACACCCGGAAGCCCGCGATCAGTATGCCGAGCACGAGGGCCAACAGCGAGCTGTACGCGGTCAGTTCGACGGTCTTGAGGAAGCCGTCGCGGAATGCCGCGAAGTTGTCCGTCAGTACGTTCAAGTCAAGTCTCCGGTGGTGAGCGCGGCGGCCGGGGGCGTCCGCGGCGTGTGGGCCCTCACGGGGCCCGGGCCGCGCCGTGGACGCCCGGCCGCTCAGGCGTCAGCCGTCGTGGCGGCGGCTCAGTAGCGGTCGACCTTCGGCGGCGTCGGGGCCGGGATGCCGGACTTGCCGAGCGTGGCGTCGTACGCCTTCTTCCAGTTGCCGTTCTTCTGGTTCGTCTCGATGGCGTCGTTGATCGCGTCGCGCAGCGCCTTGTCGCCCTTCTTGAGGCCGACGCCGTACGGCTCCTCCGAGAACGGCTTGCCGAGCACCCGCAGCCCGTCGTTCTGGGCCGCGTAGCCCTTGAGGATCGTGTCGTCCGTGGTGACCGCGTCCACCTGGCCGTTGTTCAGGTCCTGCACGCACAGTTGGTAGCCCTGCTGCGCCTTGGCCTTGGCGACCCCGTACTTCTTCTCCTTGATCCGCTTCAGCGGCGTGGAGCCGGTGACGGAGCAGACCTTCTTGCCCTTGATGTCCTCCGGGGTCTTGATGTCGCTGTCCTTGTCGACCAGCAGGTCCTGGCCGGCGAGGTAGTACGGGCCGCCGAAGTCGACCTGCTTCTTGCGCTCGTCGTTGATCGTGTACGTACCGACGTAAAAGTCGACGCCACCGCTGGAGAGCTGCGTCTCGCGAGCCTCGGTCGGCACCGTCTTCCAGTCGATGTGCTGCTCGTCGAAGCCGAGTTCGGCGGCGATCATGCGGGCGATCTCGGCGTCGAAGCCGGAGCGCTTCCCGGTGCTCGGGTCCTCGTAGCCGAGGTTCGGCTGGTCGGCCTTGGTGCCGATCTTGATCCTCTTGCCCTTGACCTTCGACCAGACCGGCGAGTCCTTGACGTCCGCCGCGGTGTTGACCTTGTAGGAGAGCTTCGGGGCGTCCTTGCCCGTCTTGTCGTCGTCCGGGCTGCCCTCCTTGCCACACGCCGTCGCCGTCACGGCCATGGCCAGTACGACCGCCGCCGCAGTCCTGCGGACCTTCATGGTGATTGTCCTTTACGTCGTCGAGCGGGGGGCGGTCAGTGGTGCAGGATCTTCGAGAGGAAGTCCTTGGCCCGGTCGCTGCGGGGATTGCTGAAGAACTGGTCCGGCGTCGCCTCTTCGACGATGCGGCCGTCGGCCATGAAGACCACGCGGTTCGCGGCGGAGCGCGCGAAGCCCATCTCGTGGGTGATGACGATCATCGTCATCCCCTCCTGGGCGAGCTGCTGCATGACCTCGAGGACCTCGTTGATCATCTCTGGGTCGAGGGCCGAGGTCGGCTCGTCGAAGAGCATCACCTTCGGGTCCATGGCCAGGGCGCGGGCGATGGCCACGCGCTGCTGCTGGCCGCCGGAGAGCTGCGCGGGGTACTTGTCGGCCTGCGTGCCGACGCCGACCCGGTCGAGCAGGGCCCGCGCCTTGGTCTCGGCGGCCTTCCGCTCGATCTTGCGGACCTTGACCTGGCCCAGCGTCACGTTCTCCAACACGGTCTTGTGGGCGAAGAGGTTGAAGGACTGGAAGACCATGCCGACGTCGGAGCGCAGTCGGGCCAGTTCCCTGCCCTCCTGCGCCAGCGGCTTCCCGTCGATGGTGATGGTGCCGGAGTCGATGGTCTCCAGTCGGTTGATGGCGCGGCACAGCGTGGACTTGCCTGCCCCGGACGGCCCGATGACGACGACGACTTCGCCACGGGCGATGGTCAGGTCGATGTCCTGGAGCACATGCAGCGCGCCGAAGTGCTTGTTGACTCCTGCCAGCGCGACCAAGTCGCCCGCCACGGCCGTGGCGCCCTTGGTCACCGATACTTCGCTCATCGGCGTCTCGCTCCGTCCTCCTCGGTTGGGAGGACCCTAATGAGCCGCCGCGACCAGCGTCATTACATCTGAGCTGAAATTGAGCATAACGATCCGGCCGCAAAGCGACACTCTGCGTGAACGGGGCGCCCGGCGTGATCGGTGTACGGCCTGGGAAACAACGCGGTGCCCATACCGGCTACGTAACGGAAACAACTGGGTGGTCGCATTCCCTTGACGCGCCCCGCGGGTATCGGCGTTCATGCCTGTGGCGCCGGTGGGGGGACACGCTGCCTGGCGCCGACGAACGGCGCGGGTCGGCGCGAGGAACAGCGAAGGAACACACCAGGTGAGCGATCCGCACCCCGGCGTGCACCGGTGCGGGCGGGGGCCGGGGCGGCGCCGGCCGGCCAGGGCTCGCGCTTTGCGGAGTACGGAGCGGGGAAGGGCTCGAAGCGCCGGCGCGTCGCCTCTCCTCGCGCGCTGGCCCGCACGCCACGGAGCGCAGCCGGCACGGGCTGGCGGGGCTACGGAGCGCGCGGACGAGTGGGGCGCGGGAGCCCCGCCGAGACGGAGCACGGGCACGGAGCGCGGTGCACCGGGAAGACACGAGCGTACGGAGCAGGCAGTGGCGCACGCGGGACACGGCGTGGTGGGGGTGCGCGGGTGAAGGCGGGGCGCCCCTGGCGGCGCTGCGGGCGGGCCCCGCGCCCCGGGTCGACGGCGCCGCCAGGCCCCCCCGGGACCCGGCGCCCGACGGGCACGAGGGGCGCGCGACCAGAGCCGAGTCGGGACGCGTGAGGGAGCACCACCGAGGGAGGGCGGAGCTGATGAGACTGCTGCTGGTCGAGGACGACAACCAAGTGGCCGCCGCGCTCTCCGCGGTGCTGGCCCGGCACGGCTTCCAGGTCACGCACGCCCGCAACGGGGAGGAGGCGCTGCGGGCCCTGTTGCCGGGGGAGAGCGACCCGTTCAGCGTGGTCCTGCTCGACCTCGGGCTGCCCGATCAGGACGGGTTCGAGGTGTGCGGGCGCATCCGCAAGCTCACCAGCACCCCCGTGATCATGGTGACGGCCCGCGCCGACGTGCGCTCCCGCATACACGGGCTCAACCTGGGCGCCGATGACTACGTCGTCAAGCCGTACGACCCGATGGAGTTGCTCGCCCGCATCCACGCCGTCAGCCGGCGCACGGTGCCCGCCGACGGAGCGGCCGACGAGCACCCCGACGAGCCCACGGGGCCGCTGCTGGTCGGCCCCGTCAGCATCGAACTCTCCACTCGCCAGGTCCGCGTGGACGGCGCCGTCGTCTCGCTCACCCGCAAGGAGTTCGACCTGCTGGCCCTGCTCGCCAAGCGGCCTGGGGTGGTCTTCCGCCGCGAGCAGATCATCAGCGATGTGTGGCGTACGAGTTGGGAGGGCACCGGTCGCACCCTTGAGGTGCACGTGGCCTCGCTCCGCTCGAAGCTGCGGATGCCCGCGCTGATCGAAACGGTGCGCGGTGTGGGCTACCGCCTCGTCGCCCCGGTCGCCTGAGCGGCCGACCCCGTCCCCCCGGAGCATCGTGCGCACTCGACTCCTCCCGCTGCTGATCGTCCTGATGGCGGGCGTGCTGCTGGCCCTCGGGCTCCCGCTCGGCGCGAGCCTGGCGGCGGCGGAGCAGCAGCGCGTGGTCGTGGACCGGATCGACGACACGGCGCGGTTCGCGGCCCTGGCCCAGTACGTCACGGCGCGGCCGGCGGCGAACCCGGCGTACGCCCAAGAGGGCGACGAGCGCCAGGCCACGCTGCAGGTGGAACTGGCCCGCTACCACGAGCTGTACGGCATTCGGGTCGGCGTCTTCTACCGCGAGGGCGAGCCGATGGGGTCGGCCCCCGCCGGCTGGTCGCTGACCAGGGGCAGCGAGCTGTGGCGAGCCTTCACGGAGGCGCTCGCCGGCCGCCGCAGCCACGACCCGGAACAGGTCTGGCCCTGGGAACGGGGCCGCCTCGCGGTCGCCTCACCCGTGGTGCGCGACGGCGACGTGGTGGCGGTGGTCGTCACCAACTCGCCCACCGGCCAGATACGCTCGCGCATCGTACGCGGCTGGCTGCTGATCGCCGCGGGCGAAGCGGCGGCGATGCTGCTCGCCGTCGCCGCCGCGGTGCGCCTGACCGGCTGGGTGCTGCGCCCCGTACGCGTGCTCGACGCTGCCACCCACGACATCGCCACGGGGCGACTCGCCTCCCGGGTCGCCGCCTCGGACGGGCCGCCCGAACTGCGGCGGCTGGCGCGCTCGTTCAACGAGATGGCCGACCACGTGGTGGAGGTGCTCGAACAGCAGCGGGCGTTCGTCGCCGACGCTTCGCACCAGCTCCGTAACCCGCTCTCCGCGCTGCTCCTGCGGATCGAGCTGCTGGCCCTGGAACTGCCCGAGGGGAACGAGGAGGTCGCCTCCGTCCGCGCCGAGGGCAAGTGGCTGACCCAGGTCCTCGACGACCTGCTCGCCCTGGCCCTGGCCGAACACGCCGCCGCGGACCTGGGCCTCAGCGACATCGCCGAGGTCACGGAGGAACGGGTCGGCGCCTGGCGCCCCGTCGCCGACCGCGCGGGCGTCACGCTCGACTACGTGGGCCCGGGCGGGGCCACCGCGTGGGCCGACCCGGTGGCGCTGTCCAGCGCGTTGGACGCCGTGATCGACAACGCGCTGAAGTTCACGCCGGAGGGCGAGCGGGTGATCGTGGACGTGCGCACGACCGGCGACACGGTGCGGATCACTATCGCGGACGGCGGCCCCGGCCTGACCGAGGAGGAGCTGGAGCGCGTCGGTGACCGCTTCTGGCGCAGCAACCGGCACCAGAACGTCTCCGGCTCCGGCCTGGGCCTGTCCATCACCCGCGCCCTCCTGGCCGCTGGCGGATCCACGATCGCCTACGCGCCGAACAAGCCACGCGGCCTGCGGGTGACCATCGCCGTGCCGCGCACGGCGCCCCAGGAGTGAGCACGGGGCGCCGGGCGCGGGGCATGGCTCAGCCGCGGGGGCTGAGCCGCAGGGTCAGGATCTGGAACGGGCGCAGGGTCAGCTCCAGCGCGCCCTGGGGCGAGAACGCGCGCTCCGGCGCGTCGGCCAACGGGCGCTCCAGCAGGTCCGTCTCAACCACCTCCGCGACCGGCACGGAGGCGGTGAGTGTCGTGGTGGCCCGGCCGCCGCAGCACTCGTACAGCCGCACCACGATGTCGCCGCCGCGGTCCTCCGCGAGCTTGACCGCCTCCACGATCACCTGGTCGCCGGCGATGGAGACCAGCGGTTCGACGGTCCGGCCGCCGGTGACGGTGCGCTCGGGGAGGTTGATCCGGTGCCCCTCGCGCACCGTGTCGGCCACGGTCGCGCCGGGTGCGAGGGCGTACCGCAGCCGGTGGTGGCCGTGGTCGGTCTCCGGGTCCGGGTAGCGCGTGGCACGGAGCAGTGAGAGCCGCACCGTGGTGGTCTGCCCGCCGTCCGCGCGCACGTCGCGGGTGACGTCGTGGCCGTACGTCGAGTCGTTGACCACGGCGGCGCCCCAGCCGGGCTCCTCGACCTGCACCCAACGGTGCGCGCAGATCTCGAACTTCGCTGCCTCCCACGAGGTGTTGGTGTGCGTGGCCCGGTACACGTGCCCGAACTGCGTCTCGGACGCGGACCGGTCCGCCTTCACGTCCAGCGGGAAGGCCGCCTTGAGGAACTTCTCCGTCTCCCGCCAGTCCACCTCGGTGTCGACGTCGAGCACCTTGGCGCCGGCGCGCAACGCGAGCCGCTGCCGGACGGTGGAGCCCGCGTCGCCGAAGGAGCGCGCGACCGTGACCACCGCGCGCTCGTCGGTGGACTCGGCCAGGTCCAGCTCGTCGACGTCGACCAGGTCGGTCACGTTGTGCCGGTAGAAGTGGTCGACGTCCCAGGCGTCCCACATGTTCGGGAAGTCCGGGTGGATCTGGAGCAGGTTGCCGGCCAGGCCGGTGGCGATGGCCTCGCGCCCGGCAGCCAGGTCGTACGCGGAGACCACGAGGCCCCGCTCGTCCACCTCGACCCGCAGCAGCCCGTTGGCGAGCACGTAGCCGCCGCCATCGCGCTCGGCCGCCGTGACCGGGGCGCTCGCCGGCGGCGGGGCCGGGGACGCGCCGCCGGCGGGCACGCTGCGCCGGGCGTGCGGTGCGGCGTTGAAGACGACCGGCTCCTCGCCTGGGCCGGCCAACGCCGCCTGCGCGGCGGACACCAACTCCGTCAACTCGGCGCGCACCCGGGCGTAGGTCTCGCGCGCCTCACGGTGCACCCAGGCGATTGACGAGCCGGGCAGGATGTCGTGGAACTGGTGCAGCAGCACCGTCTTCCAGACTCGCTCCAACTCCTCGTAAGGGTAGGAGAACCCCGGCACCGTGCTGGCCGCGGTGGCCGCCCACAGCTCGGCCTCGCGCAGCAGCGACTCGCTGTGCCGGTTGCCCTGCTTCGTCTTGGCCTGCGAGGTGTAGGTGCCGCGGTGCAGCTCCAGGTACAGCTCGCCCGCCCACATCGGCGCGTCGGGGTACTCGGCCCGCGCCGCCGCGAAGAACGCCGACGGGCGCTCGATCGTCACCTGTGGCGAGCCTTCCAGGTCGCTGACGCGCCGCGCGCGGGCCAGCATCTCGCGGGTGCGACCGCCACCGCCGTCGCCCCAGCCGAACGGGGCCGGCGAACGCGTGCCGCGCCCCTTCTCCTGGTAGTTGCGGGCCGCGTGGGCCAGTTCGGCGCCACCGAGGTCGGAGTTGTAGGTGTCGATCGGTGGGAAGAAGTGCGTGAAGACGCGGGTTCCGTCGATGCCCTCCCACCAGAAGGTGTGGTGCGGGAACTTGTTGGTCCGGCTCCAGGAGATCTTCTGGGTGAGGAACCAGTCGGAGCCCGACAGCTTCACCAGCTGGGGCATCGCCGCCGTGTACCCGAACGAGTCCGGTAGCCAGACCTCCTTCGTCTCGATGCCGAACTCGTCCAGGAAGAACTTCTTGCCGTAGAGGAACTGGCGGGCCATCGCCTCGCCGCCCACCATGTTGGTGTCGGACCTCCACCCACATGCCGCCCACCGGGACGAACTGGCCGCTGGCCACCTTCTGCTTCACCCTGGCGAAGACCTCGGGCCGGTGCTCCTTGATCCACGCGAGTTGCTGGGCCTGCGACATGGCGAAGACGAATTCGGGGTGGTCGTCCATTAGGTGCGCCACGTTCGACGAGGTGCGGGCGACCTTGCGCACCGTCTCGCGCAGTGGCCACAGCCACGCCGAGTCGATGTGGGCGTGTCCGACGGCGCTGACTCGGTGCGCGGAGGCGTTGGCCGGGGCGGCGAGTACGCCCGCCAGTGCGTCCCGGGCCCGGCCGGCACTGCCGGCGACGTCGGCGAGGTCCAGGGCGTCGAGACAGCGCTCGACGGCGCGCAGCAACTCGAAGCGGCGCGCGTCGCCGGTGGAGAGCTGCGTCATCAGGCTGCCGACCACCTCGAGGTCCTGGACCAGCTCCCACACCTCATGCTCGAAGACGGCGAGCTCCATCCGGGTGAGCCGGTACAGCGGCTCGTCGCTCGCGGTGAGGCGGTCGCCCTCCAGGGTCGGCGACTGGCCGACCAGGATCGGGTTGGACGCGGCCTCCACGTATCACTCGACCTCCTCGCCGCCCTCGACCGGGGCGCCGACGCGCACCCAGGCGTTGTGCGGGTTGAGCGCCTTCACGGCCTCCCCGTCGGCCCGGTAGACCAGCCCCTCGCACTGGAAGCCGGGGAGTTGGCGGTCGAAGCCGAGGTCGAGGACGGCCTCGACGGTGCGGCCCGCCGACGCGGCGGGCACCTGCCCCGTCACCCTGAACCAGGTCGTCCCCCAGGCCGGGCCCCACCGGTCCCCGACGGTGGTGGGCCCGTACGCCGCGGCCAACCCCTCGGCCACCGGTACCGGTTCGCCGGGCGCCTCCCACCGCCCGATGGTGAGCGGCTCGGTGGCGCCGTAGACGGCGGGTTGGACACGCTCGGCGAGGACGCGGCGCAGACGGTCTTCGACGATGCTGCGGTCGTCATGCATGGCGGCGGCTCCGTTGACTCGTGGGGCGGAACGGCTGACGGTGTGCGCTGATGACGTGCGCGGTACGGGCGTGGGGCGTACGCCGGGGCGAGGTCCGCCCCGATCGTGCGGTGCTCAGGTGGCATTACCACTGATCGGCGGGGGAAACCGGGACGCCACCGCGGAACGCCCCGCTCGCCGCGCCGCGGCCCCCCGCCTGCTGTCGGGTACCGGGGCGGGGGAGCGGGCGTACTGGGCGCGGGGCGGCGAACTCCCGGCGTGGGGCTACGGGGCGCGGGGCGCAGCGGGCAGAGAGCGCGGGACCCGGGGCGCGCGGTGCGGCGAGCACGGGGCATGAGGCACGGGGCACGGTGCCCGAAGCCGCACGGGCGCCGGGCGGGCGCGGTGTCGTCGCGCGCGGCCCACGGCGCCTGGCGGCGGGTGCGGGGCGGGGTCGGGCCTCCGCGCGCCCTGGGGCGGGGCGGGCGTCTCGGGGTGAACCCCCGTACGGCTGGAACCGGGGTCGGCGCGGATACGCCGTATCCCCGTGGCGACGTGGCCCGTTCCGTAGGGAGTCCCCTTGCTGCACGGGGCGCCCGCGCCGCCGGCACCGCGTGCCGCTGGTTCGGGAGCGGTCCGCGGGCTCGCCGCGAGCCTTTGGCCCGGGCCCCCGGCCCGCTACCGAGGCCGCGCCCCGGTGTGGTGGGCCGCGTGCGCACGGGGCCCAGCAGCGCCACAGCCGGACCGACCGAGAGGCAGACCGACATGACCGCAGCCGACGCACTGACGCCAGCCGACGCGCCCTCGCCCCACCCCGTCGCCCGTACGCACGCGCCGGCCGCGCCCGCCACCCGGGGAGCGTCGGGGCCCGGCGCCGGCAGCGCCGCGCTGAGTGTGGCCATCGACATCGGCGGAACCAAGATCGCGGGTGCGTTGGTGGCCCGACGGGGCACGCTGCACGCCACGGCCAGGCGGCCGACCCCGCCCGGTACGGGGCGGGGCGACGGCGCCTGGTCGGGCCGGCGTCGTGGGCGCGGCCTGCGCGCCGCCGGGGGCGGCTGCCGAGGCGGTCATGGCTGCCGTCACCGAGGTCATCGCCGCCCTGGCGCGGTCCCCCGCGTGGGCCCGCGTCACCCGGTGCGGCCTCGCCAGCGCCGGGCCGGTGGATGCCGCGCGCGGCACTGTCAGCCCGGTGAACATCACGGCCTGGCGCGACTTCCCGGTCCGTGCCCGCGCCGAGGCCGCCCTCGCGCGTCACGGGGCGCCGGTACCCGCCGTGCTCGTGGGCGACGGGGTGGCCATGGCCGCCGGAACGCCCTGGGCATGGTGGTCTCCACCGGCGTCGGCGGCGGCCTGATCCTGCACGGACGACTGTGCCCCGGCCCCACGGGCAACGCGGGGCACATCGGTCACATCAGCGTGGAGGTGGACGGCGCCCCGTGTCCGTGCGGCTCGCGGGGATGCGTCTAGGCCATCGCCTCGGGCCCGGCCATCGCCCGCCGTGCCGCCGCGGCGCGCGACGGCGACCCGGTGGCCCTGGCTGCCTTCGACCGGGCCGGACGGGCCCTGGCCGCGGCGATCGCCGGCACCGCCACCCTGCTGGAGGTCGAGACGGCGGTGATCGGTGGCGGCGTGGCGGCGGCCGGCGAGGTGCTGTTCGCACCGCTGCGCCGGCACCTGGCGACGTACGCCGTGCTCTCGTTCGTACGGGGCATCGAGGCGGTGTCGGCCTCGCTGGGTACCGACGCGGGGCTCGTGGGGGCGGCCGCTGCCGCGTACGAACTGCTCCCCGACCCGGCGCTGGACGACGCCGAGCCCGCCCCCTCCCCGCGCCGCTGCACCTGAGCCCCGCCAGAGCGCGCCCGTACGAGCGCACCCGGCCGCCGGAGCACGCCGGCGGACATTAGCGCCCGCGAGCGGCGGCGCGGGCCCGCCGTGGGCGGGCGTCAGGGTTTGACCGACCGGTAGTAGCGCTTCGCACCCTCGTGGAGGCCCAGGGGGTCGGTGTAGATGGCCGTGCGGAGATCGACGCGCTGCGCCGCGTGCACGTCCTCGCCGATCACGTCGCGGCTGTTGATCACCGTCCGGGTGACGCTCTCCGTCAGCTTCCGGTCCGTCTCGTCCGTCGTCACCAACAGGTTCGCCACCGCGATGGTCTTGATGGCCTGGCCCCGCTGCACCATGGGGTAGGCGTCGGCGGGCATCACGGCGGCCCGGTAGTAGTGCTTGGCGCCGCCGAGCTTGTGTACGCGGTCCACCAGGTCACCGAGTTGCACGAGCCGGATCGGATACCGCTTCGCGAGATCGAGCACGGCGCCCGTCGGCAGGCCACCGGACCAGAAGAAGGCGTCGATCTTCCCCTCCCGCATCAGGGTGGTCATCTCACTGATCCCGACCGGCACCGGCGTCAGGTCCTTCTCCGGGTCGAGCCCCGCCGCCGTCAGGAGCCGCTCCGCGATCAGGCTGACACCGGAGCCGGGTTGCCCGATCCCGACGCGCTTGCCGGCGAGGTCCGCGGTGCTGCGCACCGTCGAACCGACGGGTACGACCAGTTGCAGGTAGTCGTCGTACAGCCGGGCGCACGCCCGCAGCCGGTGTGCGCCGTCGCCGCCCTCGTCGCGGTAGGTCGCCACGGCGTCGGCGGTGGCGATCGTGAACGACGCCTCGCCGGCGACGAGCCCCCTGATGTTCTGTACCGACCCTTCGCTCGGCGTGAGGTTCGCCCGTAGCCGCGGCAGGTCGTCGTCGAGGCGTTCCTTGAGCAGTTCGCCGTACCGCGCGTACACGCCCGTACGCACCCCGGTCGTCACGGTCACGCTCCCGCTCGGGGTCGACTCGTCTCCCACCGGCAGCAGCCACCACAGCAGCAGCCCGAGCACCACGACGGCCGTCACGGCGAGCCGCCACAGCCGCCGGGCCCGCCCGATGCCGGGGCCGGCCACGACGCCGGCGGCACGGAGCGCGCGCCACGCTCCCGGCCGTTCGGTCAGGGTCTTGAACATGGGCCGGATACTGCCAGCATCGCGGCGCGGAAGGGAGGGGCGGGGAACGGAGTCGAACACGTACCCTGGGCAACCGAGATAAGCGCGAGGACGCACGAGATGCGCGCCCGTCTACCTTGATGTCATGAGCAGCAGTGACCGGAGCAGTGCAGTGGGCGTGAATCGAAGCTACGAAGTACGCACCTACGGGTGCCAGATGAACGTCCACGACTCCGAGCGGCTGTCCTGTCTCCTAGAGGACGCCGGCTACGTGCGGGCGCCCGAGGGCTCCGCGGAGGGCGACGCCGACATCGTCGTCTTCAACACCTGCGCGGTGAGGGAGAACGCCGACAACCGGCTGTACGGCAACCTGGGCCGCCTCGCCCCCATGAAGGCGCGGCGGCCGGGCATGCAGATCGCGGTCGGCGGCTGCCTGGCCCAGAAGGACCGCGACACGATCGTCAAGAAGGCCCCGTGGGTGGACGTGGTCTTCGGCACGCACAACATCGGCAGCCTGCCGGTCCTCCTGGAGCGCGCGCGGGTCCAGGAAGAGGCGCAGGTCGAGATCGCCGAGTCGCTGGAGGCGTTCCCCTCGACGCTGCCCACCCGCCGCGAGTCCGCGTACGCGGCGTGGGTGTCCATCTCGGTCGGCTGCAACAACACGTGCACCTTCTGCATCGTGCCCGCCCTGCGCGGCAAGGAGAAGGACCGCCGGCCCGGCGACATCCTCGCCGAGGTCGAGGCGCTGGTCGCCGAGGGCGTCACCGAGATCACGCTGCTCGGCCAAAACGTCAACGCGTACGGTTCGGACATCGGCGACCGCGAGGCGTTCAGCAAGCTGCTGCGCGCCTGCGGCGCGGTCGAGGGCCTCGAGCGGGTGCGCTTCACCTCGCCGCACCCGCGCGACTTCACGGACGACGTGATCGCCGCCATGGCCGAGACGCCGAACGTCGTGCCGCAACTGCACATGCCGCTCCAGTCCGGCTCCGACACGGTGCTCAAGGCCATGCGCCGCTCGTACCGGCAGGACCGGTTCCTCGGGATCATCGAGAAGGTGCGCGCCGCCATGCCGGACGCGGCGATCTCCACCGACATCATCGTCGGTTTCCCCGGCGAGACCGAGGCCGACTTCGAGCAGACGCTGCACGTGGTCCGCGAGGCGCGGTTCGCCCAGGCGTTCACCTTCCAGTACTCCAAGCGCCCCGGCACCCCGGCCGCCGAGATGGACGACCAGATCCCGAAGGCGGTCGTCCAGGACCGCTACGAGCGCCTGGTCGCCGTCCAGGAAGAGATCAGTTGGGCGGAGAACAAGCGTCAGGTCGGCCGCACCGTGGAGGTCCTGGTCGCGGAGGGCGAGGGCCGCAAGGACGACGCCACCCGCCGCCTCTCCGGCCGGGCCCCCGACAACCGCCTGGTGCACTTCACCCGCCCCGACGAGCCGGTTCGCCTCGGCGACGTGGTCACGGTGGACATCACCTACGCCGCGCCGCACCACCTCCTCGCGGAGGGCGCCCCACGGGGGCGTACGGCGCACGCGGGCGGGCGACGCGTGGGAGCGGCGCAACGCCGCGCCGGAGCAGAAGCCCGCGGGCGTCATGCTCGGCCTGCCCACGGTGGGCGCCCCCGCACCGCTGCCCGCGGAGCCCGGCGGCTGCTCCGTCCGCTGACCGAGCGCCGCCGGCCGGCGACCGCCGACGGCGGCTCGCCCCCGAGCGGCAACCGTATGCGGGGCCGGCACGACGTGTGAGCAGTCGTGCGCCCTACGGCGCGTACGCCGGGGTCGCCGGAGCGGTGAGCCGCGCGTTGCCGACGGCGGGGCCCCATCGAGCCGGGCCGAACGCGCCGTGCCGGGCGAACGAGCCGGCCGGACGCGGGCGGGCCGCGACGGCCGGACCGGCCCCGGCGGCGCACGCGCACGCGGCCTGAGACGAGGCCGGGGGAGAGCGCTATGCCACGGTGGGGACTGCTCGTCGAGCCACCCATTGGCCAGAACGACGTCGACACGATCGAGGTACTGGCCGAAGTCGACGGCACGCGCGAGGAGGCACTCACGCTGCTGGCCGAACATGTGGAGACGTACCAGCCGACACACCCACGGAGCCCGCGCGGCAGGCGGCTGTACCGGACCTACGACGGTTGGCTGCTTGTCATCGCGGGCTCCTGGAGCAGCAGGCTGTACCCGTGCCGATTCCGCGTCTGCGAGCTGGTCTGGGATTCGGGCGACCGAGCCTGACGTTAGGCTGCCGATCATGCTTGTCGCTGCCGCCGTGTGCCCGTGCCCGCCCCTGCTCGTGCCCGAGATCGCCGCTGGAGCCGCACCCGAACTGGCGCCGTTGCGGGACGCCTGTTCGGACGCGATCAGCGTGCTGGCCACGGCCCGCCCCGACCGCCTCATCGTGCTGGGCCCGGCCGCCCCGGACGCCGATGGCACCTACCCGAGCGGCAGCACCGGCTCGTTCCACGGGTACGGCGTGGACGTGACGGTGCGGCTCGGCGCGCGGCCGGGGGCGGACGCCACTACCGGGCACGCGGCCACGGAGCAGGGAGCTACGGGGCACGGGGCACCGAGCGCCGAGACGGACGACGCGGAGCACGGAGCGGACCCGGGGCACGGGGCGAGCTGGCTGGCGGAGCGTGAGCTGCCGTCCTCGTTGGCGATCGCGGCGTGGCTGCTGGAGCGCGCCCGCTGGAGCGCGGCGCCCGTCGAGAGCCTCGGCCTCGCCGAGACGCTCGCCGTCGACCGCTGTACCGCACTGGGGCGCGAGCTGGCACGGTCCGCCGACCGGGTGGCGCTCCTGATCTCCGGTGACGGCAGCGCACGCCGCACGCTCAAGGCGCCCGGCTACCTCGACGAGCGGGCCGCCGTGTGTGACGCGGAGGTGGCGCGCGCCCTGGGCACGGCCGACACCACCGCCCTGTCGGAACTCGACCCCCACCTGGCCCAGGACCTGCTGATGTCGGGCCGAGCCTCCTGGCAGGTGCTCGCCGGCGCGGGCGACGGAGCGGGCCTGCGCGGCGCGCTGCTGTACGACGAGGCGCCGTACGGCGTGGGCTACTTCGTCGCCACCTGGTCGTAGCCGACGCACGGAGCGCGAGGCGGCGCCGATCCTGCCCGGGGGCACGGGGCACGGGGCACGGGGCACGGGGCACGGGGCACGGGGCACGGGGCACGGGGCACGGGGCGACGCCCGTCCGGAAGTGCGGGACGCACCGGCCGTCGCCGGCACGACCACGGCCGCGGAGCCAGGAGGCTCCGCGGCCGTGGGGAACGGTCAGACGTTAGCGGCCCTGCGGCCCCTTGCGGTCTTCGTCCTTCTGTGCGAGGCGGTCGAGGGCGCCCTTGGCCTTGCCCGTACCGGTGTCGATCTTATCGCTGTACTTGCCCTTGGTCTTCTCGTCGACCGTCTTGGCGGCCTTGTCCAGACCGCGCTCGATCTTGTCGCCGTGCTGATGCGCGAGGTCCCCGGCCTTGCCCTTGAGCTGACCGGCCTTCACCTTGAGATTGTCCAGCAGGCCCATGGGCCACCTTCCCTCGTCGGAGGACTACTGTCGGGCGTCTTCCCCGGCCTCGCTGTCCGCAGCCCGCGCGGCGGACTGTTGCTTGGGAATCGTGGCGCCGCCTGCCGCCGTGTCGCCCTGGTCGGGGGATCGACGGTGGAGGCAGCCGCCGACGAGGCCACCGGCGGGGCGTCAAGCTCCTCCGGAGCCGGGGATTCCGCGGCTGATTCCCCGGTCAGGCTACCGCCCTCATCGCCCCGCGCCGCTTCCGCGGGGGCCGCGTCAGCCGAACGCGACGAACGGCGAAACCTTGAAAAAAGCCCATAATCACTGCATAGATTAGCCTGTGCGGCGGCAGCCCGGACGGAGCAGGATGCGCTCTCGCGCCGCTGCCACGACCCGGCTCGCTCGGCGGTGTGCCGAAACCTCGCAACGGGCAACGACCACCGCGACCCCCTGTCACGTCGCTCGTTCGAGGAGTGGCCCGTGGATTTGCGAGACTGGCCCGGTGAACAGCGCAGTCCCCGCTCCGCGGGTCATCGCCATCGTCGGCCCCACCGCGGCGGGCAAGTCCGATCTCGGGGTCGCCCTGGCCCGGCACCTCGGCGGCGAGGTCATCAACACCGACTCCATGCAGCTCTACCGCGGCATGAACATCGGCACCGCCAAGCTGCCCGTCGCCGAGCGGCAGGGCGTGCCGCACCGCCTGCTGGACGTCTGGGAGGTGACCGAGAAGGCCAGCGTCGCCGAGTACCAGCGGTTGGCCCGCGCGGAGATCGACCGACTGCTCGCCGAGGGGCGTACGCCGGTGCTCGTCGGGGGCTCCGGGCTGTACGTACGGGGCGCGATCGACGCTCTGGAGTTCCCGGGCACCGACCCCGCCGTCCGCACCCGCCTGGAGGCGGAGCTGCTGGAGCGGGGCAGCGGGCCATTGCACGCCCGGCTCGCGGTGGCCGACCCCCGCGCCGCCGAGGCCGTCCTCCCGAGCAACGGCCGCCGCATCGTCCGGGCCCTGGAGGTCATCGAGATCACCGGCCGCCCCTTCACCGCCAACCTGCCCGAGGCGGACTCGGCCCACAGCGCCGTCTACGACACGGTGCAGATCGGCGTGGACGTGGCCCGCCCGGAGCTGGACGAACGCATCGCCCGCCGGGTGGACCGGATGTGGGAGGCCGGCCTGGTGGACGAGGTGGAGCGACTGGAGCGCACGGGGCTACGCGAGGGGCGCACGGCCTCCCGCGCCCTGGGCTACCAGCAGGTGCTCGCGGTGCTGGCTGGGGAGTGCGACGAAGCGGAGGCACGTGTCGAGACCGTACGAGCCACCAAGCGCTTCGCGCGCCGCCAGGATTCGTGGTTTCGACGAGATGGGCGAGTTCACTGGCTCAGCGGTGCCGCCGCTGACAGCGGGGAACTCCAGGCGCACGCGCTGACGTTGCTCGAACGAGCGGTCACAGCCTGATCACGTGATGGCATCGGGACGCTACCGTGCGTCCTGGAGGCCGCCGTGATCGTGCAATCATCGAGCTTCGATCGTGCCGTGATGTCGACTGTGGGGAGGGCGTACGGCGATGGAGGCCAGCCCTCGGGATACAGCGGAGACGCCGTCGCGCGACGAAGCGGAGCCGCTGGCGTCGGAGGAGTCCCAGGCGCTGACCCCGGACGGACCGGACGCGCAGGGCGACGACGCGCCGCTGGGCGAACCGGAGTCCTTCCGCGATCTGCGCCCGCCGCGCCGGCTGAGGGTCTGGCAGATCGCGCCCATCGTCGGGCTCGCCACCCTCGGTTCGCTGATGTTCGCCTTCCCGCTCGCCTTCGAGTTCGGTGACGGCGGCGCGGTGGTCTCCATGCTCGGCCTGCTGCTGAGTTGCTGCGCGGCCGGCTGGGGCCTGATGGCCGCCCGCCGCGTCGGCTACACCTGGCCCGGTCTGCCGCCCTGTGGCTCGGGCCGCAAGGCCGACTGGCGCTATGTGATCGCCTACGTCGCCATCGTCGCCCTCCTCGCCGCGCTGGCCATCTGGCGCGTCGCCCGCCTTCGCTAGCCGTCGCCCACCGGTTCGCTCCCGCGCTCCCCTCCCGTACGACCCCCGCCGCACGGTCCGGGAGATTCGGGGGCCACCGCACGCCCCGTGGCCCCGTACCCCGGGCCGCCGGGCAGGGCCGCTGCCCCGTGCTCCGTGCTCCCGGGGGCGTCCGCGGCGCCGGCACCGTCGACGGCGGCGCCGTAGGATCGTAAGGATGAGTACCGCAGAGCGGCTTCCGTTCCTCAAGGGGCACGGCACCGAGAACGACTTCGTGATCGTCCCCGACCCGGACAACCGGCTGGAGCTGTCGGCGGCGGCCGTGGCGCTCCTGTGCGACCGGCGCGCGGGCATCGGGGGCGACGGGGTGCTGCACGTCGTACGGTCGGCCGCGCACCCCGAGGCGCGGTCGATGGCCGCCGAGGCCGAGTGGTTCATGGACTACCGCAACGGGGACGGCAGCATCGCCGAGATGTGTGGCAACGGCGTACGGGTCTTCGGGCGCTACCTGCGGCACGCCGGGCTGGTCGACGCGGGGTACCTGCCCATCGCCACCCGCGCGGGCGTGCGCCGGGCGCACATCGCCAAGACCGCGCCCGCCTCCGACCCGCGCGGCCAGGAAGGTGCCGAGGGCGGCATCACGGTGGCGATGGGCCGGGCGCTGCTGCCGGATGGGCTGGACGCGGAGGTCACCGTCTCGGTGGCCGGGCTGAGTTGGCCGGCGCGCCACGTGAACATGGGCAACCCGCACGCCGTCGCGTTCGTCGGCGACCTCGCCGACGCCGGCAACCTGTTCACCGCGCCGGACGTGCGCCCCGCCTCGGCGTACCCGGACGGCGTCAACGTCGAGTTCGTGGTGGACCGCGGCCGGCGCCACGTGGCCATGCGCGTGCACGAGCGGGGCGCGGGGGAGACCCGGTCCTGCGGCACCGGCGCCTGCGCCGTCATGGTGGCCGCCGCCCGCCGCGACGGCCTGGACCCCGCGGTGCTCGGCCACCCCGTCACGTACACCGTGGACGTGCCCGGCGGGCGGCTGACGATCGCCGAGCTGCCCGACGGCAGCGTGGAGATGACGGGGCCCGCCGTGATCGTGTGTGAGGGGACCCTGGAACCCGGGTGGCTGCGGGGCGCCCTCGGGGACGGCGCCGCGTAGCCACCCGGGCCGGTAGCGGCGGGGTGACGGGGCGAGTCGCCCCGTACTCGGGAGAACATGGCAGCCTTCCCGCCGGTACCCATGGGCGAAACATCGCCTCATTCCGCTCGCTCGAATGAGTGATCTGGTTCACGCTCGACGAGAGCGGTTCGGTGGCGCGTGATGGGCTCGGTAGCATCAAGCACCGGCACGGGCGCCCACTCGGCGCCTAGGGGCCGATCGCCCCGGCAGTCGCTGCCATCGCCGGTCGATGCCGCCGGAGGTGCCCATGAGCGCAGAGGCCACTAACCCAGCAGAACAGGGTTCGTTCGGCCGGAGGCGTGGCCGCCCGCTCATCGACCTGCACAACCACCGCAGATTCGGCCGCGCGGCCCTGCTGGGACCGGCGCAGCGCGGCCGGGTGCCGGACGCCATCGAGCACGTGGCCAAAGCGCACTGGGCCCACCACCCCGGGGCCGATCTGGAGGTGTTGCGGCGGGCGTACGAACTCGCCGAGTCCTCGCACCGTGGGCAGATGCGCAAGAGCGGCGAGCCGTACATCACGCACCCCCTGGCCGTGACCCTCATCCTGGCCGAACTCGGCTCCGACACCACGACCTTGACCGCGTCGCTCCTGCACGACACGGTCGAGGACACCGAGGTGACGCTCGATCAGGTGCGGCGGGAGTTCGGCGAGGAGGTCCGTTACCTCGTCGACGGCGTCACGAAGCTGGAGAAGGTCGACTACGGCGCCGCGGCCGAGCCTGAAACGTTTCGCAAGATGCTCGTCGCCACCGGAAACGACGTGCGCGTCATGTCGATCAAGCTCGCCGACCGGCTGCACAACATGCGCACGCTCGGCGTCATGCGCCCGGAGAAACAGGCCCGCATCGCCAAGGTCACCCGCGACGTGCTGATCCCCCTCGCCGAACGGCTCGGAGTGCAGGCCCTCAAGACCGAACTGGAGGACCTGGTCTTCGCGATCCTGCACCCGGACGAGTACGCCCGCACCCGCGACCTCATCGCCGAGCACGCCACCCGCCCCGACCCGCTGGCCGAGACCGCGCGCGCCGTCCGCGCGGTGCTGAGCGACGCGGGCATCGCGGCCGAGGTGCTCGTACGCCCGCGGCACATCGTCTCCGTGTACCGGGTGCGCTGCAAACGCGGCGAGCTGTCCGGGGCGGACCTGGGGCGGCTGCTGGTGCTCGTCGGGGAGGACGCCGACTGTTACGCGGTCCTGGGCGAACTGCACACGTGTTTCACACCGGTCATCTCGGAGTTCAAGGACTTCATCGCCGTACCGAAGTTCAACCTCTACCAGTCGCTGCACACCGCCGTCGCGGGCGAGGGCGGCAAGGTCATCGAGGTGCTCATCCGCACCCAGCAGATGCACAAGGTCGCCGAGGCGGGAGTGGTGGCGCTCGGCAACCCGTACGCCGCCGCGGCGGACGGGGCAGAGACCGCGGAACCAGGCGCGGCCCAGGCCGCCGACGGGGCGGGCGGCACCGGGGCGCCCGGCGGCCTCGGCGAGGCCGTGGACGGCGAGCGGGCGGATCCGACGCGGCCCGGCTGGCTGTCCCGGCTGCTGGACTGGCAGCGCGCCGTGTCGGACACGGACGCCTTCTGGTCCTCGCTCTGTGACGACCTTGCCCAGGACCGGGAGATCACCGTGTTCGCTGCCGACGGCATCGTCCTCAGCGTTCCGGACGGGGCGAGCTGCGTGGACGCCGTGTACGCCCGGTACGGGGCGGTGGGGCACTCCTGCGTGGGCGCCCGGGTCAACGGCCGTCTCGTCACGCTCAGCACGATGCTGGACGACGGGGACAGCGTGCAGTTCCTCATGACGACGGGGCGCGACGCCGCGTCTTCCGGGCCCTCGCCGGAATGGCTCGCGCACGCGCGCACGCCCGCCGCGCGCATCGCCATCACGCACTGGCTCGCCGCCCACGCCACCCCGTCGGAGCGGCCGACGCCTCCCGCCCCGGCGACCGGGCCCCGCCCCGCCCCTCACCCCGCCCACGGCGCCGCCGCCCCCGCACCCGACGCTCCGGAGGCGGACAGCGCGCAGGCGGATGCGCGCCGCCCGGGCGCCACGGTGCCCGACGTGAGAGCCCGCCGTACGGAGCAGGTGACGGCGGGCCACAGGCCGGACGGTGGCCACGCGACGGACGAGACCCAGCGGCCTCACGTCCAGCCTGCTCCCACGCACGGGACGACGGAAGACGCCGTAACGGGGCACGGGGCGCGGGGCGTGGAGCGCCAGCCACGACATGGCACACGGGGCACGGAGCACGGAGCCCGGGGCGCGGAGCCTCCCAGCGGCCGTCCGGGCCGCGCAGGCCGACCGGTCCGCCACCGGTGCGCCGCCCGGCAGCACCGACGGCGCACCGGGCGCCGTCACCGGCGCGCCGGCCGGCGCCGAGCCCCGGTCGCGCGGCGCCGACCGCGTGCCGCCGTCCGCCGCGCGCGCCGAGGAGTCACCGGGTTCGGTCGCCGGCGACGGCACCGCCCCGGGCGTCGGTTCCCGCCCCGTCTCCGGCGCCGAGGGGCCACCGGGCGGCCCCGCAGCGGCGACCGACACCACGACCTCCCGTGCCGCAGCCACTCCCACCGCCACGCCCGTCACGCCCGTCAGCGGCACTCCGTTGAGCGAGACGGAGCCGTCCGCGCACGCGCCCGTCACGCCCACACAGGCCGCGGCCACTGCCGTCGAACCGGACACCCGAGGCGGCGACCGCGAGACCGCCGACGCGCGGCCCGCGCCCCAGGCGCAACGGTTCGCCACGGCACCCCACGGGGCGGGAACGGCCACCGCGGCAGCCGTCGCCGACGCCCGTGACGTGGCCGATGCTCCAGCCGACTCCGACTCCGACTCCGACTCCGACTCCGACTCCGACTCCGACTCCGACTCCGACTCCGACTCCGACTCCGACTCCGACTCCACGGTGCGGACGGTGGCCTCGCCCGCGCGGGCCGCTACGGACGCACCGCCAGGCCCGCCCCCCGGCAGGCGACGGAGCGTCGGTGTGGTCGTGGACCAACCCGGCGCGACGGTGCGGTTGGCCGGGTGCTGCACGCCGGTGCCGCCCGACGAGGTCACCGCGTTCGCGGTACGGGGCCGGGCGGTGACCGTGCACCGGGTGCCGTGCCCGGCCGTGGCACGGATGACCGAGGCCGGGCGGCAACCGGTCGCCGTGCGCTGGCAGACCGATGCCGACGCGGCGCCGGTCGGGTACCGCGTGACGCTGTGCGCCGAGGCGTTCAGCCGGCCCTACCTGCTCGCCGACCTCACCGAGGTCATCGCGGCTCAGGGCGCCGAGGTCGTATCCGCCGCCGTCGAGCCGCCGTACGAGCAGCGGGTGCGGCACACGTACACGCTGCAACTGCCCGACGCCGGCCGGCTGCCGGTGCTGATGCGCGCGATGCGCCAGGTGCCGAGCGTGTACGACGTCGTCCGCGCGGGGCACGAGCTGGCGGCGGCGGGGCTCTAGCCGTAGCGACCGCGAGCGAGCGTCCTCGCTCGAGCTGGCACGTCGCGCACCGTAGCCGCCAGTAACGTTTCGCCGGCGCGGCCGCCGCCAGCCCCGCCACCGGTGAGCCGCGCGGCCCGCTCCCGCGACTCGTGCGGCCCGCCCCGTGTACCGAGACGGCGGACAAAACCCGGGTGACCCTCGCGACGGTGCGTGGGACCATCGATGTGTCGACGCGTTGGCGGCCCGGGAATCGTTCGGGCCGGTCGAGCGTTATCGACACTGACCGTTCTCACACGACGTAAGGATCCAATGACAACCCCTTCCCAGCAGCAGTCGTTCCCCGCCGCGGATTCCTCGGACCGGCAGCGCCTTCCCGAGCACCTTCGGGCCGACGCCCTGATGGAAGAGGACGTTGCCTGGAGCTACGAGATCGACGAGGAGCGCGACGGCGAGCAGTACGACCGCTCCGAGCGGGCCGCTCTGCGTCGCGTGGCGGGCCTGTTCACCGAGTTGGAAGACGTCAGCGAGGTCGAGTACCGACAGCTCCGACTGGAGCGCGTCGTGCTGGTCGGCGTCTGGACCTCCTGCACCATGACGGACGCCGAGAACTCCCTCGCGGAGCTCGCGGCGCTCGCCGAGACGGCGGGCGCGTTGGTTCTCGACGGCGTCATCCAGCGCCGCCCCAAGCCCGATCCGGCCACCTACATCGGCTCCGGCAAGGCCCAGGAGCTGCGGGACATCGTGCTCGAGTCGGGCGCGGACACCGTCGTCTGCGACGGTGAACTCAGTCCCGGCCAGCTCATCCACCTCGAAGACGTCGTGAAGGTCAAGGTCGTTGACCGTACGGCGCTGATCCTCGACATCTTCGCTCAGCATGCCAAGTCGCGTGAGGGCAAGGCGCAGGTCGCGCTCGCGCAGATGCAGTACATGCTGCCGCGGCTGCGCGGTTGGGGTCAGTCGCTGTCCCGGCAGATGGGCGGCGGCAGTGGCGGCATGGCCACCCGTGGTCCCGGTGAGACGAAGATCGAGACGGACCGGCGCCGCATCCGCGAGAAGATGGCGAAGATGCGCCGGGAGATCGCCGAGATGAAGACCGGACGCGACATCAAGCGGCAGGAGCGCAAGCGTCACAAGGTGCCGTCCGTCACCATCGCCGGCTACACCAACGCGGGCAAGTCGTCGCTGCTCAACCGCCTCACCGGGGCCGGGGTGCTGGTGGAGAACGCCCTGTTCGCCACCCTGGACCCGACGGTGCGCCGGGCCGAGACGCCCAGCGGCCGGCTCTACACCCTCGCCGACACCGTGGGATTCGTACGGCACCTGCCGCACCACCTCGTCGAGGCGTTCCGTTCCACGATGGAGGAGGTCGCGGACTCCGACCTGATCCTGCACGTGGTGGACGGCTCGCATCCGGCACCGGAGGAGCAGTTGGCGGCCGTGCGTGAGGTGATCCGGGACGTGGGCGCCGTGGACGTGCCGGAGATCTTGGTGGTCAACAAGGCGGACGCGGCGGACCCCGTGGTGCTGCAACGGCTGCTGCGCATCGAGCCGCACGCGATCGCCGTGTCGGCGCGCTCCGGGCAGGGCCTCGCCGAGCTGCTGGCGCTCATCGACGCGGAGCTGCCCAGGCCGAGCGTGGAGATCGAGGTGCTGGTGCCGTACACGCGCGGAGGCCTGGTCTCGCGTACGCACGCTGAGGGCGAGGTGATCTCCGAGGAGCACACGTCGGAGGGCACGTTGCTCAAGGCCTGGGTGCACGCGGAGCTGGCGGCGGAACTGCAGCCGTACCTGCCCGTGGGCTCTGCCGGCAGCCAGGCGATCATCGCCTGACCCGCACCGCCCCGGTCTCCTCGGCTGACCCGCTTCACCGTCTCGGCCGGTCGGTACCCAGTCTCGGCTGGTCGGTACCCGGACCCGGTAGCGTCGCGGCGTGACACCGTCGCGCCCTCCCGGTCCGCCGAAGCGGGAGCCCGAGAGCACGTCGAGGGCCCGTTCCCTCCCCACTGTCTGGGGGAGGGAACGGGCCCTCTGTCGTAGCCGTACGGCACCCGGCGGCCCGGCCGCGCCGGGCCGGAACACGAGTCGGCCCGGCGCCGTGAACCCGGGCGCCGGGCCGACCGCGCCGGGCGCTCACCCCCGGGGTGCGCGCCCGACGCTCACACTTACCGGTTGGCGAACTTCTTGCTCACCGTGTTGTAGACGCCCTTCGCCTCGTCGCCCAGGTGCGGGCCGGCCAGCCAGGTGGCGTTGGCCGGGTCGATCGAGGTGTTGGACACCAGGGCCGGCTGGCCATCCTGGCCCTTGGCGACCCAGCCGCCACCGGATGAACCGGCGGTCATCCGGCAACCGATGCGGTACATCGTCGGCTGCGCGGTGTCCAGCGAGAGCCGGCCCGGCTTGTCCGTGCACTGGTGCATGGACTGGCCGTCGAACGGCGGGGTCGCCGGGTAGCCGGTGGCCGTCATGTCCTCGATCGACTCCACCGGCGGAGCGTCGAACTCGACCGGCAGCGCCCCGCCGACGGTCTCCTCAAGCGACTTGCCGCTGCCGTCCTCCGGCTTGACCTTCAGCGCGGCGAAGTCGTACGGCGGGCCCTGGCCACCCACCTTGGCACCCCGCTCGATCCACTGGTCGGAGGTCTGCGCCCACTCGGCCCACCACAGGCCCTTCGGTGCGATCTGCTCCTTGGGCGCGTTCTCCAACTCCGCCGCCGACAGGCCGCTGTCGTTGTACGAGGGCACGAACATGACGTTGCGGTACCAGCCGCCGCCCTTGCCCGCGTGCACACAGTGGCCCGCGGTCCACACCATGTTGGACTTGCCCGGGTTCGCCGGGTCCTTCACCACGGTCGCGGAGCAGACCATCGAGCCCTCGGGGCCGTCGAAGAAGACCTTCCCCGCCTGCGGCGCGTTCGCGCTGTACGGGGTCTGCACCTGCTGCGCGTTCACCGGCTGCGGTTCGGGGTCGGTCACGCCCTGGTCGTCGGCGATGTCGTCCTCGACCGGCTGGTCGGGCTCCTCGGCGTCCTTCATCCGGTCCGAGTCCCACAGGTCCTCGATGATGGGGTTGATGAAGTCGCCTGCCTCGCGCAGCCACTCCTTGTCGAAGTCCTTCCAGGCCCCGTCCTTCCACTTGTCCAGGTCGAGGCCGAGGTTCTCGAGCTTGTCGTTCAGGTCGCTCGGCAGCGCCAGCTCGTTCGACCCCTGCTCGGCGGACGAACTCGGGGTGGAGCCGCCCTCGTCGTCCGAGGGGCCACAGGAGGCGACGGTGAGCGCCAGGACGGCGGTCAGCGCCGCCGCGGTCAGCGCGGACGAGGAGTTCCAGGCGCGCGATGGCCGCCGCTTGCCGCGCTGGCGAGAGCTGGATGGACGCATGGATGGCATGGGTGCAACTCCCCCTGGAATGTTCGGGCCGCTCGGTAAGCGACTACAAGCGATCTGTATGTGTCATGTACCGCCCTGGTTGAGGGCGGCCCCCCACTATGCCGGTGCCGCGTACGACGGCCGAACGCGGGTCCCCGGTTCCGCGACGTCAGAGATCTGCCACCGAACCGTGATTCGGCGCGGCCCGCGTCGTTGGTACGTACGGCGCGCCCCGCCCATCGTCCGAGGCCGGCATCGCCCAGCACCGGCGCCACCCCGAAACGCCCCGCCACGCGTCGTTGCCACGCCGTCGCCATAACAGTGCCCCGGCGGCGGTCGATGGCCGAAGCCCCGACGGCGACGGTGCGCCGAGCAAGCCCCCGCACACCCGCCATGCCCAGGCCCTGGGCCCGTCCCGCACGGCCAGCCGATGAAGGAGGAAGGCGCATCCCGCGGGCCCAGCGCCCCCGTCACGCGCCGCACACCGTATGAACCCAGCCTCCGGAGCCGACGCGCTGTCGGGCGCTCTCGTTCCGTTCGTCCCCGGACATGCCCGTCGCGGCCGCGGGCCGCTCCCGCCGGGCGCGTCTCCTCCTTCGACCCGCTGGACCACGCTGACCCACACACCGCGGCCGACGTGTCGGCCGTCGAGAACCTGTTGCGGTGCTGGGTGCGCGAGACGAACACGGTGCCGCCCGAGGGGGACGTGCTGTGGCTTCCGCTCGCGGCCAGCGGCCTCGCCCTCCTCGTCCCCGTGACCTACTGGTCGGCGACCGGCTGGTACCGCTTCGGCCGCCCCGCCCTGGTGGGCGGCCCCACCGACGCCCCGGCCGTGGACGCCCCACCCTGGCCGCGCTGCTCAGCCGGGAGGCCGCCTACGGCGCCGCCCGCCGCACCGCTCCGTCGCGTGGCGGCGCGCCGCTCGCCGGCACCGGTCCTGAGATCGGAACTGAGACCGGCCCGGCCCCGGGCGGCCCGGCGCCGTGGTCCCCGTGCCCACCGGGCCCGGCTGAGGCGGCGCATCCCGGGGACGGTGCCAGCGAAGCCGACCGTGCCCGCCGCGGGGCGGCACCGGGTGACGCGCTGGCCCCGGGGGAGGAGGAGATCTACCCGGTCGAGGGCGCCCAGGGCAGCGTGTACGGCGGCGACGGCGCGCCCCCCGGCGCCGTACGACACGACGGGCGCGCTGGACAGCGCCTACGGTACCCTCGACGGCGTCGCCGACGCCACGGCCGCCCTCGCCGACGCGTTCAGCGCCGAGCACGAAGCGGGGTACGGGCCGGAGGAGGGGACCGACGGTGCGGCGTACGGTGCGCCGGAGGGCGCGACCGGGGGCGGCTCCGAACTCGTGGGCCGGGTCGCGGACTCGGTGCGGCGCACCGCCGCCTTCATCGCCGGTCGCCGCGCCGCCCCGGGCGATCCCTGTATGAGCGGCGCCTTCCTCAGCGGCGAGCAGTCGCTCCTGTTCGGCCACCCGCTGCACACCCCACGCCCAAGAGCCGCGAGGGGCTCTCCGAGGCGGAGGCCCGGGCGTACTCGCCCGAGCTGCGCGGTTCGTTTCCGCTGCACTGGTTGGCCGTACGTCCCTCCGTACTCGCCGCCGACTTGGCCTGGACCGAGCGCGGCCGCACCGTACCCGCCGAGCGGCTCGTCACCATGGTCGCCGGCCCGCTGCCGACGCTGCCCGACGGCATGGTCCCCCTGCCGCTGCACCCCTGGCAGGCGCACGAGATCCGGCACCGCAGCGCGGTGCGGGCGCTGACCGACGCGGGTCTGGTACGCGACCTCGGCCTGGCCGGCGAACCCTGGCACCCCACGTCGTCGGTGCGCACCGTCTACCGTCCCCCGCCGGCCGCGCCATGCTCAAGCTCTCCCTCGGGCTGCGCATCACCAACTCCCGCCGCGAGAAACTCCGCAAGGAACTGCTGCGCGGCGTCGAGGTGCACCGGTTGCTCCGAAGCGGCCTCGCCAAGGAGTGGCGGGCCGCCTGGCCCGGCAAGCTGGGCTTCGACATCGTCCGCGACCCCGCCTGGCTTGCCGTCGACGGTCTCGACGGCGAGCCGGTGACCGGCGTGGACGTCATCATCTGGCACAACCCCATCGCCGTCGACGACGACGTGGTGTGCCTGGCGGGACTCGTCTCGCCCCGCCCGTGGCCGGGCCAGCGGGCGCTGCGCTCGCGGCTGGCCGCCCCCACCGGCCGATCCGTCGGCGCCGTGTCGACGGAGTGGTTCCTGCGCTACCTGCACACCGTCGTCCGGCCGCTCCTGTGGCTGGACGGAGCGGCCGGCGTCGCGCTCGAAGCCCACCAGCAGAACACCCTCGTACACCTCGACGCCGACGGTTGGCCCGTCGGCGGCCGCTGCCGCGACAACCAGGGCTACTACTTCCGCGAGTCCCGGCGTACGGAACTCGACCACCGGCTGCCCGGCATCGGCGCGGCCAGTGACACGTTCGTCTCCGACGCCGTCGCCGACGAACGCTTCGCCTACTACCTGGGCGTCAACAACGTGTTCGGCCTCATCGGCGCGTTCGGCGCCCAACGGCTCGGCGACGAGCCCCTGCTGCTCGCCGCCTTCCGCCGCTTCCTGCGCGAGGCCAGCCGCCAACCAGCCGCGTCCCGCTCCTCCCTGCCCGTCCGACTTCTGGAAGCGCCCACCCTGCGCTCCAAGGCCAACCTGCTCACCCGGCTCCACGGCCTGGACGAACTGGTCGGGCCGGTGGACACGCAGTCCGTTTACGTCACCATCGCCAACCCCGTCGTCACCTCTGCCCCCTGAACCCGCGAATCTGCCCCCTGAACCCCGCGAACCGGAAACCGCCATGCCCCCCACCGATCCCGCGCCCGACCCGACGCCACCGCCGACCCGGCGGCGGGCGCGGGCCCGCCCCACCTCAGCCCCCTCCGCCTCCGACCTCGCAGCCGCTCCGCCCGCGGTGGGGCAGGCCCGACCCCGCGGGCCGCGGCTCCTCCGGCACACGCCTGCGACGACACCGTCGATCTCTGGCTTACCGCACTCCACGAAACTCCGCCTTCCACCGGAGCCGCGCCCTCCGCCTCGTCCCCCCGACCCGTCGACGGTCGCTGGGCGGGAGGGGTGGACCCGGCCGCTCCTCCCGCGTACCCATCCGGACCGGGGCTGGCTGCCCAGGCGGTAGCGGCGCCCCCCGGCCCGGCCCGCCCGGCTCACGGCGCCGTTCCCGCCCCCCACGGCCGGCCTCATCGGCGACGTCGAACGCTGGGGGCCGGCCACCATGCCCTTCGGCGCCTTCTCGCTCGTATCGGTCTCCATCCAGCGAGACTTGCCGCTCCTCACCCGCTGGATGAACGATCCGTCGGTGGCCGCCTTTCTGGGAACTCGCCGGACCCGAACACGTCACCGAGCACCACCTGCGGGCCCAACTCGACGGGGACGGGCGCAGCCTGCCCTGCCTCGGCGTGCTCGACTGGGTGCCCATCGGTTACTGGGAGGTCTACCGCGCTGACCTGGACCCGCTGGCCCGCCACTACCCGGCCCGCCCCCACGACACCGGCCTGCATCTGTTGATCGGTGGCGTGACGGACCGGGGCCGGGACATCGGCACAGCCCTGCTCCGCGCGGTCGCCGACCTCGTGTTGGACCACCGGCCCGACTGCGGCCGCGTGATCGCCGAGCCCGACCTGCGTAATACCCCCTCCATCGCGGCCTTCCTCGGCGCCGGATTCCGCTTCGGCGCCGAGGTGGCCCTCCCCGGCAAGCGCGCGGCCCTGATGGTTCGGGACCGGGCGCTACGCCACCTCCTGTGACCTCCGGCACCGAGGAGCCCACCATGCGACCTTCACCGCAGCCGCAGCCGCAGCCGCAGCCGCAGCCGCAGCCGCAGCCGCAGCCGCAGCCGCGACCGCAGTCCGCGCAGCCGCCCCGCCCCCGCCCGGCCGCGGGGCCGCCCGGCCGGCCCGAACCCGGCCCAGCCCGCGGCGTCACCGCGGGCCCGACGCCTGGCAACACGCCGGCCGGCGCATGCTGGCCAAGATGCTCGCCGAGTTCGCCTATGAGGGCGTGCTGCCCCCCGAGCCCGACACCGTGGCCCGGCCCCGCTCCCCGCCGAAGCGGAGCCGGTGACGTATCGCCTTCCCGAGGTGGACGGCGTGACCTATCGCTTCCGCGCCCGTCGCGGCGCGTACGGCCACTGGATCGTCGATCCCGCCTATGTCACACCTGCGTCGACCCGCTGCGCTTCCTCGCCCGCGCCCACCACGAACTGCTCTGCCTCAGCGGAGACACCACTGGCCACCTGCTCCGCGAGCTCACTGCCACCCTGGCCGCCGACGTGCGACTGGACACGGACGCCCTGACCGCCGCCGACCTCGCCGACCTCGACTACGCCGACCTCGAAGGCCACCAGACCGGCCACCCTTTGCTCGTGGCCAACAAGGGCCGCCTGGGATTCTCGGCGGCCGACGCCGCCCACTGGGCCCCCGAAGCCCGTCATGCCCACCTCCTTCCCTGGCTGGCCGTCCGGCGCGGCCTGGCCCACTACCGAGGGGTGCCCGCACTGGTCACCCCCAGCTCTACCGCGAGGAACTTGACGCCCCCCACGCGCGCCACCTTCCGCCGCACCCTCACCGCACACGGCCGGGACCCGGCCGATTACCTCCTGCTCCCCGTCCACCCCTGGCAGTGGGACGAGGTGGTCGCCCCCTCTTCGCCCCGCAGATCGCCGACGGGGGCATCATCCCCCTCCCCACTGACAACGCCCGCCGACTGCCCCAGCAGTCCATCCGGACCTTCCTCAACGTCACCCGCCCCGAGGCGCGCACCGTCAAGCTCCCGCTCTCCGTCCTCAACACCCTGGTCTGGCGCGGGCTTCCCACCGAACGCACGCTCGCCGCGCCGGCCGTCACCGCCTGGGTGCACGGACTCCGCGACGCCGATCCGTTCCTGCGCGACGAGACCCGGGTGATCCTGCTCGGCGAGACCGCGTCCGTCACCGTCCAGCACCCGCTCTACGACCGCCTGCCCGGCGCGCCCTACCAGTACCGGGAGTTGCTCGGCTGCATCTGGCGCGAACCACTGGCGCCCCAGCTCGAGGCGGGGGAGTGCGCACGCACCCTGGCCGCGCTGTTGCACACCGATGCGCGGGGGCGCGCCTTCACCGCCGAACTGGTCGCGTGCTCCGGGCTCGCCCCGAGCACCTGGCTGCGCCGCCTGTTCGCCGCTCTGCTGCCGCCGTTACTACGCTTCCTGTACCGCTACGGAACGGTGTTCTCCCCGCACGGTGAGAACACCGTCGTCGTCTTCGACGAGCGGGACGTACCGGTCCGTCTCGCGATCAAGGACTTCGTCGACGACATCAACGTCAGTGCCCAGCGGCTCCCGGAACTCGCCTATATGCCGGCTGACGTGCGGCGGGTGCTGCTCAGCGAGCCCCCCGGATTCCTCACCCAGTTCATCCACTCCGGCCTCTTCGTGGGCGTCTTCCGCTACCTGGCGCCCCTGTGCGCGGACCAACTCGACGTGCCCGAGCGGCAGTTCTGGTCGCTGGTGCGGCGCGAGATCCTCCGCCACCACCGGCGCTTCCCCGACCTCGCGGCGCGGTACCGGATGTTCGACCTGCTCACCCCGTCCATCGAGCGGCTGTGTCTGAACCGCAACCGGCTGCATCTGGACGGCTACCGAGACAGCCCCCACGCCGCCGTGCACGGCTTCGTGCCCAACCCGCTGCACGGTTCGTGACCGACACTGTCAGTGGTGCCCCTTAGGCTGGCTTTCCTATGACTCCTTCGCCTTCACCGTCTTTCACCGACCTGCTGCACGCCGCCGTGACCGCCGTCGGCGGCGCGGAGCGTCCCGGGCAGGTCAGCATGGCCCAAGCCGTCGCCGAGGCCATCGGCGCGACCCGGTTCATCGACCAGGACGACGGTGGGGGTGAGACGAAGGGCGAGAACGCGCACCTGCTCGTTCAGGCGGGCACGGGGACGGGGAAGTCGCTCGGCTACCTGGTGCCCGCCATCGCCCACGGCGAGCGCGTGGTGATCGCCACCGCGACCCTGGCGCTGCAGCGCCAGCTCGTGGAGCGCGACCTGCCGCGCACGGTCGACGCGCTGCATCCGCTGCTCCGCCGCCGCCCCGAGTTCGCCATGCTCAAGGGCCGGTCCAACTACCTGTGCCTGCACCGACTGCACGAGGGCGTGCCGCACGAGGAGGAGGACGGGCTCTTCGACCCGTTCGAGGCCGCCGCGGCACTCCCCGGCCAGGCTACCAGCAAGCTGGGCAAGGACCTGCTGCGGCTGCGCGACTGGGCGGACGAGACGGAGACCGGCGATCGGGACGACATGACGCCCGGCGTCTCGGACCGCGCCTGGGGCCAGGTCTCCGTCTCCTCGCGCGAGTGCCTGGGCGCGTCGAAGTGCACGTACGGCGCGGACTGCTTCGCCGAGGCGGCCCGTGAGCGCGCCAAGCTCTCCGACGTCATCGTGACCAACCACGCGCTGCTGGCCATCGACGCCATCGAGGGCGCCCCCGTGCTCCCCGGACACGAGGTGTTGATCATCGACGAGGCGCACGAGCTGGTGTCCCGACTCACCGGCGCGGCGACCGGCGAGCTCACCCCGGGCCAGGTCAACCGCGCCGTCCGGCGGGCGGCGAAGCTCGTCAACGAGAAGGCGGCGGACGCCCTCCAGACGGCCGCCGAAAGCTTCGAGAGGCTGATGGAGCTGGCCTTCCCGGGCCGCCTGGAAGAGATCCCCGAGGACCTCGGTTACGCGTTGATGGCGCTGCGTGACGCGTCCCGCACGGTGATCTCGGCCATCGGCAGCACCCGCGACAAGTCGGTGCAGGACGAGGACGCGGTCCGCAAGCAGGCCCTGGCCTCGGTGGAGAACGTGCACGCGGTCGCGGAGCGCATCGTGGAGGGCTCCGAGTACGACGTGGTGTGGTACGAGCGGCACGACAGGTTCGGCGCGTCGCTGCGGGTCGCACCGATGTCCGTCTCCGGGCTGCTGCGCGAGAAGCTCTTCAACGAGCGTTCCGTCGTGCTCACGTCGGCCACGCTCAAGCTGGGCGGCGACTTCAACGGCGTGGGCGCCTCGCTCGGTCTCGCCCCGGAGGGCATGGCGGAGAAGGCCGGCGCGAACGACCCGACTATGCCGCGCTGGAAGGGCCTGGAAGTCGGCTCGCCGTTCGACTACCGCAAGCAGGGCATTCTCTACGTGGCCCAGCACCTGGCCCAGCCGGGGCGGGAGGCCGGGCGGGCCGACATGCTCGACGAGCTGACCGAACTGGTCGAGGCGGCCGGCGGGCGCACGCTGGGCCTCTTCTCGTCCATGCGGGCAGCGCAGACCGCGGCCGAGGAACTGCGCGGCCGGTTGGACACACCTATCCTGTTGCAGGGCGAGGAGACGCTGGGGGAGCTGATCCGCGCCTTCGCCGCCGATCCGCGAACCTGCCTGTTCGGCACGCTCTCCCTCTGGCAGGGCGTCGACGTGCCGGGACCGAGCTGCCAGTTGGTCGTGATGGACCGGATCCCCTTCCCGCGCCCCGACGACCCGCTGATGAGCGCTCGCCAGAAGGCGGTCGAGGAGGCCGGCGGCAACGGCTTCATGGCGGTCGCGGCGACGCACGCGGCGCTTCTGATGGCACAGGGAGCCGGCCGCCTGGTCCGCGCCTCGGGGGACCGCGGCGTGGTGGCGGTCCTCGACCCCCGGCTGGCCAAGGCCAGGTACGGAAGCTTCCTGCGGTCCTCGATGCCGGACTTCTGGTACACCACCGACCGCAACCAGGCCCGCCGCTCACTGGCCGCCATCGACGCCGCGGCGAAGGCCAGCGAGTAGGACGGCGACCCACACAGCACAGTCGGGTGGTGGGCGCCGATGTGGAGCCCACCACTACCCGAGCGCTGTACGTACGTCTCGACGCCCGGGTTCGTCGTAGGCGGTGTGCCCGAGGCAGCGGGCCTGGACGGTGCGGAGGGCCCGGGGCAGCGCGGCCAGCGGCGCCTGGTCGCGCTAGGGCGGCGCCCCGTCACCACACAGCCGATCCATGTCACGTCGCGCGGGCGCAGCACGGGGAGAACCGGAGCGAGGCAGCCCCGAAACCGGCGCAGTGGTCCCCGGAGCCGGTCGTGAGAGGCGGTCAGACCCGGCGCAGTACCGCCACTACCTTGCCGAGGATCGTGGCTTCGTCGCCGGGAATCGGCTGATACGCGGCGTTGTGCGGGAGCAACCAGACGTGACCGTCCTCGCGCTTGAACCGCTTGACGGTGGCTTCGCCGTCGAGCATCGCGGCCACGATGTCCCCGTTCTCGGCCACCGGCTGTCGGCGGACGGTGACCCAGTCCCCGTCGCAGATGGCCGCCTCGACCATGGAGTCACCGACTACCTTGAGCACGAACAGTTCGCCGTCGCCGACGAGTTGCCGGGGGAGCGGGAAGACGTCCTCGACCGACTCCTCGGCGAGGATCGGCCCACCAGCGGCGATGCGCCCCACGAGCGGTACGTACGAGGTGGCGGGCTTGCCCGCGGTGTCCGCGGGAGGCGTCGCGCTGAGCTGGTCTGAGCCACGGACTTCGTAGGCGCGCGGCCGGTGCGGGTCTCGGCGTAGAAACCCCTTGCGTTCGAGCGCCATGAGCTGGTGGGCGACGGACGAGGTGCTGGAGAGCCCTACGGCCTGCCCGATCTCCCGCATGGAGGGCGGGTAACCCCGTCGCTGCACGGAGTCGCGAATCACCTCGATGACGCGCCGCTGCCGATCGGTCAGCCCTGAGCTGTCCGCGCGAATACCGGGAGGTCGGCCGGGTAGCGAGCGGCCTGGCCGCTGCCCCTCTGGATGTGTGATGGCGTCATTCATCGTGTGTGCCGATTCGAGTCGGTTCCGGGAGCGGTCCCGGGCGGTGATGGTGGTGGTCACGTCGGCCCCTCTCGATATGTTCTCCCTAGTTAGCCAACGGTAGTTGCTTTCGAAAGGTTGCGCCAAACACACGTTCGAGTGAAAATTGGCAGATTAGCTGACGTGATCACGAAGCTTCGTGTATGAGACGGGGAGTGATTTCGGGACATCACTGTACCGCTCCCTCTTGCGTCGGACGCTGGCGGGGCGGCCCTTCCCCGTGCACCGCCGGCGTAACCGTGGGTGATCGTGCTCCGGTCCGCTCGGCTCTGCTGGTGTCCGCTGTGCGCGCGGTGTGCGGCGGTCGCCGCGGTGGGTGCGCGGGCCGGAGACTGGTGCTCGCGCGCGAGGGCGCACCGGCGCGGTCCCGCCCGGCGTAGCCGGTGTGCCACTCGCGCCCCCCTGGCTTCGCGCCCGCCCGTCTTCCCGTACCCCCATGGCTGCCGCCGTGCTGTGACACGCCGCGCCAAGGCTTGACTGCCCGTCACCAGATCTAGTGGTTTGATGGGTGCCGGTTGCCCATAGGTTGTGGTCCCGGGTGAATCGCCGCGGAAGTCTTCGCCTATGCTGGGGGCCGCGTCGACAGCCCTACCAGCGGGCCTGTCGAGACCATTGACGCTGGGATTCGTACGCCGTTTTTCAGGGCGAGAAGGGTGAGGGAGTCATGCACTGCCCCTTCTGTAGGCATCCCGACAGCCGCGTGGTCGACAGTCGCACCACCGATGACGGCTGCTCGATCCGTAGGCGCCGGCAGTGCCCCGACTGCTCCCGCCGGTTCACCACCGTGGAGACGGCGTCACTCATGGTGATCAAGCGCAGCGGGGTCACCGAGCCCTTCCGGCGCGACAAGGTCATCTCCGGCGTGCGCAAGGCGTGCCAGGGTCGACCCGTCACGGAGGACGCCCTCGCCCAACTCGGCCAGCGGGTCGAGGAGGCGGTTCGCGCCACCGGCAGTGCCGAGCTGACCACGCACGACGTCGGGCTGGCCATACTCGGGCCGCTGCGCGAGCTGGACCTCGTCGCCTACCTGCGCTTCGCCAGCGTGTACCAAGCGTTCGAGTCGCTTGAGGACTTCGAGACCGCGGTCGCCGAACTGCGCGACGGGTCGGCCCGCGCCGCCGACTAGTGGCCACACACATACGTGCCCGGGGCGCTCCGCGTGCCCGGGAGACAGACAGGCATTGCGCCATGGAACAAACTGGCGCAATAGGGCGTTTTGCCCGTATCAGGGAGGCGGAATGACAGAGACGACGAGCGGTCCGGCACGAGGTTCCCGCTCCAAGGGAAGCAAGGCCAGCAAGGGCCTGCGTATCGAGCGCGTCCACACCGCCCCCGGGGTGCACCCGTACGACGAGGTGGTGTGGGAGCGCCGAGACGTCGTCATGACCAACTGGCGCGACGGCTCGGTCAACTTCGAGCAGCGTGGCGTCGAGTTCCCCGACTTCTGGTCGGTGAACGCGGTCAACATCGTCACCAGCAAGTACTTCCGCGGCGCGGTCGGCTCTCCCGGCCGCGAGTCGAGCCTGAAGCAGCTCATCGACCGCGTGGTCCACACGTACCGCAAGGCCGGTGAGGACCACGGCTACTTCGCCTCCCCGGCCGACGCCGAGATCTTCGAGCACGAGCTGACGTACGCCCTGCTGCACCAGGTGTTCTCGTTCAACTCGCCGGTCTGGTTCAACGTCGGAACCAAGCAGCCGCAGCAGGTCAGCGCCTGCTTCATCCTCTCTGTCGACGACTCCATGGAGTCGATCCTCGACTGGTACAAGGAAGAGGGGATGATCTTCAAGGGCGGTTCCGGCGCGGGCTTGAACCTCAGCCGCATCCGCTCCAGCAAGGAGCTGCTGTCCTCGGGCGGCAACGCCTCGGGCCCCGTCTCGTTCATGCGCGGCGCGGACGCCTCGGCGGGAACGATCAAGTCGGGTGGCGCCACCCGGCGCGCGGCCAAGATGGTCGTCCTCGACGTCGACCACCCCGATGTCGAAGCCTTCATCGAGACCAAGGTGAAGGAAGAGGAGAAGGTCCGCGCGCTGCGGGACGCCGGCTTCGACATGGACCTGGGCGGCGATGACATCACCTCCGTCCAGTACCAGAACGCCAACAACTCGGTCCGCGTCAACGACGAGTTCATGCGCGCCGTCGAGGCGGGCAGCTCGTTCGGGCTGCGCGCCCGGATGACCGGCGAGGTCATCGACGAGGTCGACGCCAAGGGCCTGTTCCGGAAGATGGCGGAGGCCGCCTGGGCCTGCGCCGACCCCGGCATCCAGTACGACGACACCATCAACCACTGGCACACCTCGCCGGAGTCGGGTCGGATCACCGCCTCCAACCCGTGCAGCGAGTACATGCACCTGGACAACTCCTCGTGCAACCTCGCCTCGCTCAACCTCATGAAGTTCCTGCGCGACGACGACCAGGGCAACCAGTCCTTCGACGCCGAGCGCTTCGTGAAGGTCGTCGAGCTTGTCATCACCGCGATGGACATCTCCATCTGCTTCGCCGACTTTCCGACCCAGAAGATCGGCGAGACGACGCGGGCCTTCCGCCAGCTCGGCATCGGCTACGCCAACCTCGGCGCGCTCCTCATGGCCACCGGCCACGCGTACGACAGCGACGGCGGCCGCGCTCTGGCCGGCGCCATCACCTCGCTGACGACCGGCACCTCCTACAGGCGCTCCGCGGAGCTGGCCGCGGTCGTGGGCCCGTACGAGGGGTACGCGCGCAACGCCGACGCCCACAAGCGCGTCATGAAGCAGCACTCCGACGCCAACGGCGCCGCCAAGCGCATGGACGACCTGGACACGCCGGTCTGGGCCGCGGCGACGGAGGCGTGGCAGGACGTCATCCGGCTCGGCGACAAGAACGGTTTCCGCAACGCCCAGGCGTCGGTGCTCGCCCCGACCGGCACCATCGGCCTGATGATGGACTGCGACACCACGGGTGTCGAGCCCGACCTGGCGCTGGTCAAGTTCAAGAAGCTGGTCGGCGGCGGCTCCATGCAGATCGTGAACAACACGGTCCCCAAGGCGCTGAAGCGGCTCGGCTACCAGCCCGAGCAGGTCGAGGCGATCGTGAGCTACATCGCCGAGCACGGGAACGTCATCGACGCCCCGGGGCTGCGCCACGAGCACTACGAGGTGTTCGACTGCGCGATGGGCGAGCGGGCCATCTCGGCCGTGGGACACGTCCGGATGATGGCGGCGGCCCAGCCGTTCCTGTCCGGTGCGATCTCCAAGACCGTGAACCTGCCCGAGTCGGCCACGGTCGAAGAGGTCGAGGAGGTGTACTTCGAGGGCTGGAAGCTCGGCCTGAAGGCGCTGGCGATCTACCGCGACAACTGCAAGGTCGGCCAGCCGCTGTCGGCGAAGAAGAAGGAAGAGAAGGCCAAGGCAGAGCCGGAGAAGGTCGTCGAGTACCGCCCGGTGCGCAACCGCCTTCCCAAGGGGCGTCCCGGCGTCACGACCTCCTTCACGGTCGGCGGCGCCGAGGGCTACATGACCGCCAACTCCTACCCGGACGACGGGCTGGGCGAGGTCTTCCTCAAGATGTCCAAGCAGGGCTCGACCCTCGCCGGGATGATGGACGCCTTCTCCATCGCCGTCTCGGTCGGCCTGCAGTACGGCGTGCCGCTGGAGACCTACGTCTCCAAGTTCACCAACATGCGTTTCGAGCCCGCTGGCATGACCGACGACCCGGACGTGCGGATGGCGCAGTCGATCGTTGACTACATCTTCCGCCGCCTGGCGTTGGACTTCCTGCCGTTCGAGACCCGCTCGGCGCTCGGCATCCACTCCGCCGAGGAACGTCAGCGCCACCTGGACACCGGTTCGTACGAGGCCAGCGACGACGAGGTGGACGTGGAAGGCCTGGCGCAGTCGGCTCCGCGTCAGCTCGCCGCCCCGAACCAGGCAGAGCGCAATGTGGAGGTGCCGGCGCCCAAGCAAGCGCACAACTCCACGGAGCTGGTGGAGATGCAGCTCGTGCTCAACGCGGACGCCCCGCTGTGCTTCTCCTGCGGGACGAAGATGCGCCGCGCGGGGAGCTGCTACCTGTGCGAGGGCTGCGGCTCGACGAGTGGTTGCAGCTAACTCTGGGCCTCGCTGAGGCGTAGGTTGCCTGATCATGGCGGTGGAGTCGGCTTGCGGCTCCACCGCCTTCGGCGATCTCGGTAGCTGGCTGGCGTGTTTGACGCGATGTGCCGGCGCGTGGCGGGCTTGTCGCCGCGACTGCCGTCCTAACACTCTTCGGGCCATGATCAAGAGGCGATGGGGCTCACTCTCGCTCACCACCCCCACGCGAAGGTGGTTCTGGAAGCTCATGCCCGCCACGCGGGTTCGCTTAGCCCGACCACGGAGCGCTACTACACGATCGCGCTGCTCGCTCAGTACCTGACGACGAAGCCACCCGAGGCATCGGGGTGTTCTGCGGCGCAGCGGGAAGCGATCCGGGCGAGGGCGAGCTGCCTCGAAGTCCTGGACCGAGCGGAGTGGACCCGGGCGGCACGCGCCGGCCTCGCGGCGGATGACAACGGCATGCGGTGGCTCGGCGACCACAGGGCACCGCAGCTCAGGTCGCGCGCGTTCCCTGATCGGGAGCCGGATGTCGGGAAACAGGGCACGCCAGGAGTACGCGATCTCGGTCAGTAGCCTCGCGACAGTGCGGACAACGAGCGGTGCCGATCGGCCTCCGGACTGAGGCTGCCTACGTCTGACACGGCGGGGGCCGGCGGTGCACCGGCCCCCGCCGCGGTGTTCCCCGACCGCCGCCCGTGAGGGGAGTGCCCCGCCCGGCCGCTGGGTGGCGTTTGGGAAGATGCCTACCGTGCAGTGGACAAGCGCAGGTCGGACGGCTGCGTCTGGGGAAAGGGAAGGCTCGTGAGCGAATCCATGTGGGGCGGCGACCGGCTGGACCTGGACGCGTACCTGGCGCGCATTGGCCTCACGGGCTCGATGGGCGACGGCGGCGGTACGGAAGAGGCCGCACCCCTGGCCCCCGGGTTCGGAGGCCGGCGTGAGTCCGTGGCTGCCGGCGCGAAGCTCACCGCCGACGTGAGCACCCTGCGGGCGCTGCAACGGGCGCACGTGGCAGCCATTCCCTTCGAGAACCTGGAGATCATGCTCGGGCGGCCCATCTTGCTGGACATCGAGGCGCTCCAGGCCAAGCTGGTGCGCCAGCGGCGTGGATTCTACTGCTACGAGCAGAACCTGCTGTTCGCCGCCGCTCTGGAACGGCTGGGCTTCTCGGTCACGGGACTCGGCGCACGGGTGCGGATGGGGTCCGACAAGCTGACCGCCGAGACGCACATGTTGCTGCTGGTCTCGATCGACGGCGAGGGCTGGATCGCGGACGTGGGCTTCGGTGGCGAGGGCCTCCTGGAACCACTGCCGTGGGTGGCCGGCTGCCAGCACCGGCAGGGCGACTGGACCTTCGGGCTGGCCAGCGAGGCCGATGGGGTCTGTTCGCTGCGGTCGCTGCACTCCGATGGTTGGTTCGACCTCTACGCCTTCACCTCGGAGCAGCGCTACCTGATCGACTACGAAGTCCGCAACTACTACGTCTCCACGCACGAACGGTCTCCCTATCGTCTCCCGGCCGGTGGTCCAGCGGACCGACCCCGGCGCGCGGCATCGTTTGGTCGGCGCGCGACTTTCCCTCGCACGCCCTGATGGCACGACTGAAGAGCGCGAGGTCGCGCCACAGGAGCTGATCGAGGTGCTGCTCAGCGAGTTCGGCGTCGAACTGGACGACACCGATGCGGAAAAGCTTGTCCAGGGGCATGCCTCCGGTTCGTGACGGTGGTGGTCGCCTGGGCCGTACGATGGCGCGGTGCTGGTCAAGTGGATTCGCTGCTCCGTGACGGACCGTCCCGGGTTCGAGCGTGGCCAGCAGAAATGGGCGGGGTTGCTCGGCGAGCCGGGCTTCCGTGGGCAGGGCGGCGGGTGGAGCCGTACGCGTCCGGAGGCGGCGCACGTCTTCGGCTTCTGGGAGAGCAGGGCGTTCTACGACTCCTTCATGGCGCGAGCGCATGACCGCCTGGCTGTGGGCCAGACCGGAACGTACACCGACATGCAAGTGCTGCTCTTCGAGCGACAGTTCGACGTCAAGGTCGGCTTCGAGCCGCGCTTCCGCGATGTCGACGTGGTGCGGGTCGCGCACTGTCAGGTGCACGCGGACCGGGTCGAGCACTTCACCATTGGTGCAGGAGAAGGTGTGGAACCCCGCGATGGCCGGTTCGCCGGGCATGCTCAGGGGCGTATTCGGTCAGGCCCCTGGCCATGAGTTCCTCGTACTGTCCATGTGGAATTCGGCCGCGGAGCACGGCAAGTACCGCGAAGAGCGAGTGCAGCGACTCGGCACCCGGGCCGAAGTGGACACGGACATCGCCGCACTAGCGGGCGACGTCGTCGCGATAGAGCCGTCCTGGACCGCTTGACAGGCGTCGCCGCCGCCCGGGGGCGCGCCGCGCGCGCCCTCGCTCCGTGCGCGGCGTGAGCCGGCGGCCTCCGGCTCACGGCTCTCGCCCGGTGTGCTCGTCAGCGGACGAGCTGTCGTCGGCCGTGTCGGCTGGCGAGGTCGAGTCGGTGCTGCCTACATACGCCCCGGCCTGGATCGCGGCCAACACGGCGAGGGCGCTCTGCCGCGCGTGCGTGGCGCCGATCGGCTCGCGGGTCACGAAGACGCGGAAGAACAGAGGGGCGGAAACGGCCTGGGCGACCGCGCCCGCATCCGTCCCGGGGGGAGCCTCGCCGCGCTCTATGGCGCGGCTGATCAGCGGGCCACACCGGCCGAAGCGCTCGCGGTAGAAGTCGCGTAGCCCCTGCGCGGCGCGCTCCGACTGGAACGCGGCCGCGATGAACGCGGTGGGCGCGGCAGCCGTCGCACGGTCGCCGAACGTCGCCTCCACCTCATCAGCCAAGGCGCACAGGTCACCTTCGAGCGTTCCCGTGTCGGGCGGCGTCCAGGAATCCTCTCCCGCGAGGTCGAGCGCGTCCACGAGCAGCCCGTCGACACCGCCCCAGCGTCTGTAGAGCGTGGTCTTGTGCACCCCCGAATGTTCCGCGACGTACTCGACGGTGAGGCCCGGATACCCGTGGTCGGTGAGGCCGGTGAGGACGGCGTCGCGCACGGCTGCGCGGGTGCGAGCCGTCCGCCCACTGGGGCGCACCGTCCCAGGGGCGGCGGTGGAGTCACGAGTCATGTGCAACTCCCGTTGCTTTAGCGAGGTCGAGCATGTCATGCTGAGCGTAACGCAACTCAGGGTGCATTTAAAGCCCGACTGTGAACTGGGGGTCACTTGCCTACATAAATCTCGCTACGAGGCGTCACCGTCTCTCGTGGGGATCGACTGCTCCTCGATGACGTGTCGTTCTCCGCGCGGCCCGGGGAGCGCGTCGGCATCGTGGGGGAGAACGGCGCGGGCAAGTCCACGCTGCTGCGGCTGATCGCCGGCATGGACCGTCCTGACAAGGGCGAGGTCGTCACCATCACCGACGGCGAGGTGGGGCATCTCGCCCAAGCCCCGCAGCTTCCCCAGGACCACACGGTCGGAGACCCCATAGACCGAGCGCTGGAGGGGCTGCGCCGCATGGAGCGCAGGCTGCGCGCGTTGGAGCCCACCCTCGGCGACGCCCGTCGCGAAGTCCTCGAGGAATACGGAGAGTTGCTCACCGGGTTCGAGGTCCGCGGCGGGTACGAGGTGGACGTGCGCGTGGACAAGGCCCTGCAGGCCCTGAATCTCGCGCACGTCGGCCGCGAGCGACGACTCGGTGAACTCTCCGGTGGTGAGCAGGCCCGCCTCGGTCTCGCCTGTCTGATCGCCGCGGCTCCCGAGGTGATGCTCCTCGACTAGCCCACCAACCACCTCGATGCCACAGCCCTGACCTGGTTGGAGGACGCCCTTCGGGCCCACCCGGGCACGGTGCTCGTGATCTCCCACCATCGCGTGTTCCTGGAGTGGGTAGCCACCGCGATCCTGGAAGTGGACGCCGACCGACGCGCACTCGTTCGCTACGGAGGCGGGTACCCGGGGTTCGTCGCGGAGCGAGCCGCCGCACGGCAGCGCTGGGAAGAGGCATACGAGCAGTGGTGCGCCGACACCGCCGAGTTGTCGGAGTTCGCCGCCACGACCGCCCCGCGTGTCGCTCCCGGCCGCGCGAGAAAGGACGGCAACAAGATGCCCTACGGCCGGGACAAGGGGCGCGTCCAGGCATCGGTCTCCAGTCGGGTGCGCAACGCCCAGGAGCGGCTGAGAAGGCTGCAGGCGGACCCGGTCCCCAGGCCACCTGACGTGCTGCAATTCGCTGCCCGCCCCGCGCAGGCGGCCACCGGCGGCCAACTCGTCGCCCTGGACGAGGTCCGGGTCGCTGACCGGCTGTCTGTGCGCGCACTGTCCGTCCGGGCCGGAGAGCGACTGCCTGATCCACGGTGACAACGGAGCAGGGAAGACGACCCTGCTACGCCTGATGGCCGGAGTGACGACGCCTGACAGCGGCCGGGTCCACCGTCGAGGCCGCATCGGCTACCTCGCCTAGGAGATACCGGTGAACAATCCCCAGGAGTGACTGCTCGCGGTCTTCGGCCGAGGGCAGCCGGAGGGGCCCGACGAGCACGCCCAGCGCCTCCTGTCGTACGGGCTGTTCCGTGAGCGCGACCTGCACGTCCCGGTGGGGTCACTCTCCGTCGGGCAGCGCCGCCGACTCGCCCTGGCTCGCCTGCTGGCCAGGCCGATAGATCTGCTGCTGTTGGACGAGCCGACCAATCACCTCGCTCTCGGCCTGGTCGAGGAACTGGAGGCCGCCCTGACCCGGTGGCAGGGCGCCCTTGCTCGTCGTCACCTACGACCGGTTGCTGCGCGCGCGATTCACCGGCGAACACCGGGAGCTGCGCTGCGGACGCCTCGTCCCCGGCTAGTCACCGCCCGTTGGGTGTGCGCAGGGTCGGTGAGGGTCACGGCGGCGGCGCGACGGTCGATCTAGGGTGGCCGAATGGCACGACCTCAGCGCATCGTCCTCATCCGCCATGGCGAGTCCGAGGGAAACGTCGACGACACCGTCTACGAAAGGGAGCCCGATCATGCGCTGGCCCTGACACCACGCGGACAACAGCAGGCTGCCGAAGCGGGCATCGCGCTACGGAGCACCTTCGGAGACGAACCGATCTCTGCCTACGTCTCCCCCCTACCGCCGCACCCATGAGGCGTTCCACCTGCTGGGCCTGAACCCCTCGCCGACCCGGGTCCGCGAGGAGCCGCGGCTGCGCGAGCAGGACTGGGGAAACTGGCAGGACCGGGAGGACGTTCGCAAACAGAAGGCGTACCGCGACGCGTACGGCCATTTCTTCTACCGTTTCGCGCAGGGAGAGTCCGGCGCGGACGTCTATGACTGGGTGGGTGCCTTCCTGGAGAGCCTCTGGCGCAGCTTCGAGGACCCCGACCACCCGCGGAACGTCCTGCTGGTGACCCATGGCCTGACCATGCGCTTGTTCTGCATGCGCTGGTTCCACTGGAGCGTCGCGGAATTCGAGTCACTTTCCAACCCGGGCAATGCCGAATACCGCACCCTGCTGCTCGGAGACGACGGGCGCTACTGATTGGACCGGCCGTTCGAGCGCTGGTGCACCCCTGAACCGTATCCACTACCGGTTAGAGTTCGCTGCGATGACCGCTGACCGCTTTCAACGCACCCACGCGAGCCTGCGTGGTCTGGCCGTGGGCGATGCCCTCGGCTCCCAGTTCTTCGTTCCCGCCAACTACGCCCGCCTGCAACCACACGCACTGCCTCCCGGCTCCTGGCAGTGGACCGACGACACCGAGATGGCGTGTTCCGTGCTCGCCGTGTTGGCCACGCACGGCCGCATCGACCAGGACCCCCTCGCCACCTCGTTCGCCGAGCACCACGACTTCCACCGCGGATACGGGCCCGCGGTGAACCGGATGCTGAGGCTGGTACGGGAAGGAGCCGACTGGCGGGAACTGGCCGCGGCGCTCTTCAACGGTCAGAGCTCGTGGGGCAACGGCGCCGCGATGCGGATCGCCCCACTGGGCGCCTGGTAAGCGGGCGACGCCGAGCAGGCGACACACCAGGCGGAGATCTCCGCCTACACCACCCACCAACATCGCGAGGCGGTAGCCGGGGCCATGGCGGTGGCGGCGGCCCTGGTCGCCGCTCCCGACGGGCCCGGCGATCCCGCGCGACTGCTAGACGAGGTGGTGGCGCTGGTACCGCGCAGCGCTGTTCAGGCCGGGCTTCGCCGCGCGCGCGACATGCTCGACTTCGCCGACCCGGTCACCGTTGCCGCCGTCCTCGGCTGCGGCCGCCGTACCAGCGCGCACGACACCGTGCCCTTCGCGCTGTGGGCCGCGGCCGGAAACGTCGCCTCCTTCGAACGGGCGTTCTGGGTGACCGCGCAGGCAGGCGGAGACGTGGACACCACCTGCGCCATCGTCGGCGGCGTCCTCGCTGGCAGCCCGGCGGGCGCCCCGCCGGCCGAGTGGCAGGACCGCACCGAGGCGCTCCCCGACTGGCTACCGGGCCAGCCGCGCTGAGCGGGAAGACCACTCCTGCCGTCAGAGCCGGCCGCACCAGAGCAGTGCGCACGCGACCGCGCTTCAAGCGCGAGTGTCCGGCCTCAGCCGCCGGCGCGACGCCGCTCACGCTGCGAGGTCCGCCCTGGCGTGATGTGGGGGACCGGCACCCGTCGACGCCACCGCCTGCGACGCCGCGTACGCCCTGACGGCGCACCGCTCACAGGCGTTTCCGACCGCTGACACGCGCCGTGCGCTATGGAGATCACGAGCCATGTGGCACTGGAACGGTGCCGGGTGCACAACCCTTCACCCGGGCGGCGTAGTCTTAGCATCGCCATGCCCTACGAACCGCCTACTCACACCGTCGAGCGCTCGCTACGCGCCACGACCGGAGCCAAGATCGTCGCCGGAGTCGATGAGGTCGGCCGTGGTGCATGGGCCGGTCCGGTCACCGTCTGCGCCGCGATCACCGGGCTGCGACGCCCGCCTGCCGGACTGACCGACTCGAAACTGCTCACGCGGGAGCGCCGCACGGCACTCGCCGCGGAGCTGACGACGTGGGTCACGGCTCACGGCCTCGGGCACTCGTCGCCGGAAGAGATCGACAAGCTGGGCATGACCGAGGCGCTCCGCTTGGCCGCGACCCGCGCTCTGGACGCACTGCCGGTGCGACCCGACGCGGTGATCCTCGATGGCAAGCACGACTACCTCGGCGCTCCCTGGCAGGTGCGTACGGTGATCAAGGGCGACCAGTTGTGCATCGCCGTGGCCGCTGCCTCCGTGCTCGCCAAGGTGCAACGCGACGCGATGATAGCGGAATTGGGCACGGGGTGCTCGGAGTTCTACTTCGAGGACAACGTGGGCTATCCGTCGCCCGCGCACCGTGCAGCCCTGGAGGAACTGGGCCCCACCCCGCATCACCGACTGTCGTGGGCGTATCTCGACTCGCTGCCGCGCTGGCAGCACCTCAAGCGGCCCCGAATCACCTCGGACGTCATCGACTTGGAGAGCGAAGGCCAACTCGGCTTCGACTTCTCCGGGGCCTGAGTCGCCCCAACTAGCCACCCGCCGACGCGCTCCGCGTCGGCGTTTGATAGACATCACATATGCCTCTCATCCCCGAGGAGCCTCAGATTCACGAGAGTGTCCCGGGTCCCCGCGTAGCGCCGGCCTCCGGCCATGCCGCGTCGACCCCTCGTCCTGTTCCCGGTCCCCGGCCCGTTCCGATGCCGCCTGGCCGTCCTGGACCGAACCGAGTTCCGGCGGCCCCGGCCCAGCGCACGCCAGCGGATGCCGCGCGGCCCACGCCTGCCGTTCCCTTCGTCCCGTCCAAGGCGTCGGCTAAGGCGCAGCTCCAGCTCATCCCCGCCTCCGAGCAGGGCGCGCTGGACGCAGCGGACGAGGCCGTCGACCTGTTGCTGGAATCCGGCCGCGCACCCGGCGACGTGCTGGTGCTCACCACGGGCGACCCGCACCCGTGGGCCGCGCACGAGCTGTCCTTCGGTGAGGCGTCGTACTGGGCCCAGTACGACGCGGGCGACGACGTCTTCTACGCCGCCGCCGACGCGGGCCTAGCCACCGCGCGACCGGTGGTGGTCGTGGCCGTTAACGGCAGCGCGGACCCAGACGTGGCCCGGCTGCTGCCTCAGGCGATGGCTCGCGCCGGCGTGCTGCTCATCGTCTGCGGTGACCCGGAGTGCATCAACGTCATGCTGACCGCGAGCGTCTAGCCTCCAGCGGCCGGCGACGCTGACCGACGTGGCCCACCCCGAGCCGTGCACCCTCTCGCCGAGAGGGTGCACGGCTGACGGCGTTTCCCTGCGGGCTGGCTCGCCTTTCGCGTCTCTCGCGGTGGTGGGTCGGGGCGCGGCAGTCGAGCCAACCGGTAGGCAACAACACCGGTGACGGCTCCGTCCGCCGAGCAGTCAGCACGCAGCCATCGGCCGCAGGTTGTCGGTGGAAGCGCCGCCCGCTCCGCGGGACGGGACGACCCTGCTCGTTGTCTCCGTCTCCTCCGATATGAGCTTGTCAACCGGCGAGCCCACGTACGGACGCCCCCGCGCCCGTCGCCCAGCACCTGCCAGCCGTGACGCGTCATCATGATGTAGGCGCCGCAGCGCAGACCATGCAGGGCACGCGTCCCGCAGCCCCCACATCCAGGCCCCGTCCTCTTCCGTCCAGTCGCCGTCCCCGCCACGGCAGTACATGAGGACCGCCGTACGCACCGGACTCCGCAGCCGCAGGTCATGCGGGACGATCCGGCGTAGCCGTGCCAGCAGCCCGTTACGCAACTCCCAACCGTCCGCGATGTCGGCGCGATGGCGGAACGAAGCGCTAGCCGCCAGCCGCCCGTCCTGCTGCAGTACGCCCACGACCGCGGTGGACAACGCGGGCGCGTGCCGCGCGTACAGACCGCTGACCAGCTCGCGGGGGTTGGAGAGTAGGGGATACCGGCGGCAGCCCACTCGGCGGATTCGAGTATGCGTCCCAGTCGGTGGGAGGGGTCGGACGTGGGGGGCGGGGCGAAGCCGAAGGCCACGATCCTCCCTTCGTTGTGTGCCCGAGCCGGGCGGCGAGCATGGTTCACACAGCAGCACCCAGCCCTGGGGACGCCACGACCGAAGAGCCGGTTCAATTCTCGCGGTCACGTTGGACGGCGGCAACGAAGAGCCGAGGCCAGTGACGGCTATCCGGCCATATGTCCCTCATGTTTCTGGCTGGTACGCCGCTCGGCGCGCCTTGTGTCACCCCTGCACCGCGAGAACCAGCGGAAACACTGCTCCCGCACCGGCTTGGCGAAGCAGTCGAGCAGCGACCGCCAGGGTCCAACCGGTGTCCGTGTAGTCGTCCACGAGGAGCACTGGACCATCGGCCGAGGACAGTGTCTGAGCCAGGTCCGGCGGTACGGTCAACGCGCCGTCCAGGGCCCGCAGCCGTTGGGCGCTGTTGGTGCGTGGCACACGCGTGTCGACCCCGTCGTCCCGGTAGGCGACGGTGCCCAACAACGGCATGCGACCGACGGTCGCGATCCGTTCGCCCAGGGACTGGATGAGCCGTGGCCTGCTCCGTGAGGCCACGGTGACCACGCCTATCGGTCGACTTGGCGCATCGGAAGCGTTGGAGGCCCAGCCTCCCGGCCCGCGCGCCCAGTCGGCGAGCACCGTGACCACCGCTTTGGCGACGTCGTCGGGCACCTCCGCGTCCGGCGACTGTGGCGCGAGCAGCGGGCGGAGGCGATTGCCCCATCCGATGTCGGACAACCGGCCGAGGGCCCGGCCGGGGGCGGCTTGCTCACCGGCGGGAATCTTCCCCTTGAGGCAGACCCCGATGGCGGGCAGACCCGTGGGCCACATGCGACGCGGCTCCACCTCTACTCCCGGCCGGCCAAGCTCGCCCTGCGCCGCCTGGAGCGCGGCGGCGGAAACATCGACGGAGAACCTGGCGCCTGCGCAGTTGTCGCAACGGCCACACGGCTGCGCCGTCTCGTCGTCCAGTTGCCGGCGCAGGAACTCCATGCGGCACTCCGCCGTGGACGCGTACGCGCGCATGGCCTCCTGCTCGGCCGCGCGCTGTCGCGCCACGCAGGCGTACCGCTCGGCGTCGTACGTCCACGGCTGACCCGTGGACGTCCAGCCGCCGCGCACTCGACGCACCGCGCCGTCCACATCGAGCACCTTCAGCATCGTCTCCAACCGGGAGCGGCGCAGCTCGACTTGGGGTTCCAGGGCGGGCAGGGACAGCGGGCGGTCGGCCGCTGCCAGCACATCGAGCGTGCGGCGCACCTGCTCCTCGGAGGGGAAGGCCAGGGAAGCGAAGTACCGCCAGATCGTCTCGTCCTCGCGCCCCGGCAGCAGGAGCACCTCGGCGTGCTCAACTCCTCGGCCCGCTCGGCCTACCTGCTGGTAGTAGGCGATCGGTGACGCGGGCGAACCCAGGTGCATCACGAACCCGAGGTCTGGTTTGTCGAAGCCCATGCCCAGTGCGGACGTGGCCACCAGCGCCTTGACGCGGTTCGCCAGGAGGTCGGCCTCCGCGGCCCGGCGGTCTGCGTCCTCCGTCTTGCCTGAGTATGAGGCCACATCGTGTCCGCTGCGGCGCAGGTACGTGGTCACCTCGTCCGCTGCCGCCACGGTGAGGGTGTAGATGATGCCGGAGCCCGGCAACTCGTCGAGGTGGTCAGCGAGCCAGGCCAAGCGATGTGCCGCGTCCGGGAGGTTCAGCACGCCAAGACTGAGACTCTCCCGCTCCAGCGAGCCCCGCAGCACCAACGTCCGCGCCAACCCTCCCCCCGTGCCCAACTGCTCGGCGACATCGGCGGTGACACGGGCGTTGGCCGTCGCCGTGGTGGCGAGCACGGGTACGTCGGGCGGCAGGTCGGCCAGCATGGTTCGCAGACGGCGGTAGTCGGGGCGGAAGTCGTGACCCCAGTCGGAAATGCAATGAGCCTCGTCGACGACGAGCAGACCCGTCGACGCGGAGAGCTCGGGCAGCACCTGATCACGGAAGTCGGGGTTGTTGAGGCGCTCAGGACTCACGAGAAGGACGTCCACCACCCTGGCGGCGACCTCCTCCTGGACGGTCTCCCACTCTTCGGTGTTCGCGGAGTTGATGGTGCGCGCCCGGATCCCCGCGCGCTCGGCGGCCTCGACCTGGTTGCGCATCAGCGCGAGGAGCGGCGAAACGATCACCGTGGGCCCGCTGCCACGCTCTCGCAGCAGTGCGGTCGCCACGAAGTAGACCGCGGACTTCCCCCAACCGGTGCGCTGGATGACCAGTGCCCTGCGGTGGTCGGCCACCAGGGCCTCGATGGCTCGCCACTGGTCCTCGCGCAGCTTGGCCGCACCCGTCGTGTCGCCGACGAGGCGAGCCAGGACGCGGTCGGCTGAGACGCGGAGTTCGTCGTTGGTCATGCCCCCATGCAACCCGATGCCACTGACATCGCGCGAATGAGTCCGGCCGCCTGTGGATAACTTCGCGGAAGTTCAATTAGTACGACAATCTTCCAATCTGCGAGTTATCCACAGGCCTGGTGGGATCTTGCCGACCACGCGACTCTCGTGCTATGACGAACCGCAACCAGCCCTTCGGTCCCGCCGGCTCCTCCGAAGCCTGGCCCTCACACCAGCCCTCGCTCGCCTCTGGCCTGGAGCAGATCACTCTCCGTAGTCCGGCGGAGCTCGCTGACGCCCTTCCGTATCTCCTGGGTTTCTATCCCACTGACAGCGTGGTCATGATCGCGCTGCACGGTGAGAAGGGACGCTTCGGTGGCAGGCTGCGCCTGGGCATTCCAGCCATCCCCGAGGACTGGGCAGACATGTGCGATCAGCTCGCCGACTGCCTGATCACGGGCTGCCGTGGGCGAGGGCACCAGGTCACCGGCGTCATCATCTTCGTCTGCCAGGACCCTGAGCGGGGGGCAGCGGGCGGCAGGTCATGGAACGGCTCCGCCCGCTGGTCCAGCGGCTGCGCGTGGCGTGCGGGAAACTGGAGGCCCCTGTTCTCGAGGCGCTCTGCATTTCCGCGGGGACCTTCTGGTCGTACTGCTGCCCTGACGGGCGTTGCTGCCCTCGCGAGGGGACGCCGCTTCCGCCATGGCCACCTACGCGGGAATCCAGGTCCGTGGCTCGCTACGACTAATGGAGGCCCGGCTGGCACCCCTGTCTACCACGCGCCTGCCCGAGCAGGAACGGGTGCTGGACGCTGCCGCGGGCACCCTCGTCCCCAAGATGCTCGGAGACTCCGCCCTCGCCGTGCGCGGGCGGACATTTGACCTGGCGGTCGGGGCGCTTGAGCGTTTCAAGGGGGCGGACCCGGTCTCCGGACGCGCGGCGGCGGACGACCGCGACGACGACCTTCTCGCGCAGGACGAGGCGGCCGAGATGATCCTCGGCCTCCAGGACCGAGTCACGCGCGACCGAGCTGCGGAGTGGATGGAGGGGCCGGAGGCGGAGCCCGCACTGCGACTGTGGCGAGCCCTCGCGCGCCGTTGCGTGGCGCCTACTCGGAGCACGCTGCCGCGCCGCTCACTCTGGCGGGCTGGGTCGCCTGGTCGCTGGGGGACGAGCCCGAGGCCCGGGTGGCTCTCAGTCGTGCCCTGCACGCTGATCCCGACTACGTCTTCGCCCGGCTGTTGCACCAGGCGTGCAACGAGGGGGTCGACCCCGAGCTGCTTCGCCGGTCGCTCCGCGAGGAGCGGGCGGGACGCTCGGCGGACGGCGCACTGCGCAGTGCGGTCCAGGAGGAACTGCTCCGGATCGACGCGCGGAAGAGCCGACAGGCTCGGCCACGGCGGAACGGTCCGCGATCCGTGGCGAAGTGCGCGAGCCGTCAGAAGCCCGACCCTGAGACGTCGAGGCGGGACGCTCAGGCCGCGACGGCGAGCGGACAGAAATGCGAGCAAGGCGCCACTCTTCCCGCGACCTCACCCGGCGACCAAGAGGCGGCCCCGGCGGCATCGGACCTTCGGCCGATGGTGCCCCGCCAGCGACGGCGTAGCGCCCCGCCGCGGTCGGCCGGGGGAAACCGACCTGCTACGCGGCGCGATGCGGGGGAGACCCGTGGGCCAGCCGGCAGGCCCCGGGCGCGCCGCCACGGTGGGCCGCAGGACACCAACGGTACGAGCTAGCCCACCGCAGGTGGCCGTCGCGACCGGCGCCCGCCTCACGGAGCGCCTGCACCTCTCCCGTAGAGGGTCCTCGCGTCGCCGCGGACAGCAGGGCCGAGCACGATGGACTTCGCCCGGGGCAGCGGGGGCCCCTCGCCAGAACGGCCGCGCCACAGCCGTGACAGGCGCTGTGCCCAGTGCGACCGTCTCCGTGTCATGCCGTGTTGATCACGCGCACTGGCCACGCGGACACAGGTCGGGCTGAGGGAGACGCGCGCACCGGACTCGCTCCCCTTGTCAGAGCAGGGGCCTTCGTGACACCTCTGGCCCCCGACCTGGTGCCCCTTCGCCTGGCGGCGGCCGAGACCCCATGCGTCATGCGAGGAGGACATGGGCGCATCGCCTGATCGGGGGGACTGAGCCGGTGCCGCGCGCCGCACAGCCCGTGCGGCGCGGTGCGGCGGCCGCGAGTCGAGCGTTCCGGTCGAGCGATGACGAGGGCGGAGGGGAGAGAGGACCCGGTCGGTGAACAGGGCAGTCGACAGTGGTGGGACGGCAGTTGGGAGACCTCCGTGAGCAAGTGGCGATCCAGGGCGGCGAGGGTGGTGGCGATGTTGTGTGCGCTCGCTCAGTGGGTTGTGCCGAGACAAGGCAGCGGCCTTTTTATCGTCAGGCAGACGACTATGATCCCCTCATGCCCTACGACCCGTCGGCCTTTCCGCCCTTCGCCGTCACTGTCGATCTGGTCGTGCTCACCGTGCGACAGCACGCGCTCTGCGCACTTGTCGTCCGCCGTGGCGAGCTTGTCGTCCGCCGTGGCGAGCAGCCGCACCAGGGGCGTTGGGCCCTACCAGGTGGGTTCGTACGCGGAGATGAGGACCTGTCAGCCGCCGCCGCGCGCGAGCTCACCGAGGAAACCGGACTCCTCCCCCACGACCCGACACGCCCCGCGCCGCCGAACGCGGCGCATCTGGAGCAGTTGGCCACCTACGGTGACCCCAAGCGCGATCCTCGGATGCGTGTGGTCAGCGTGGCGCACCTGGCACTCGCCCCCGACCTCCCGGCCCCTCGGGCGGGCGGCGACGCCCACAGCGCGCGCTGGGCTCCGGTCGAGTCGCTGCTCAAACAGGAGGACGCGTTCGGGCGCGAGACCGGGCACGGTGAGCTGCTCGCCTTCGACCACGCTCGGATCCTCGCGGACGGCGTGGAGCGGGCGCGCTCGAAGATCGAGTACTCCTCGCTCGCCACCGCGTTCTGCCCCCGTGAGTTCACCGTCGGGGAGCTGCGTCGTGTGTACGAGGCGGTGTGGGGCGTGGTGCTTGACCCGCGCAACTTTCACCGCAAGGTCACCGGCACGCCTGGGTTCCTCGTCCCCACCGGGGGCACGACGACGCGCCAGGGTGGTCGGCCTGCCCAACTGTTCAGGGCCGGGGGCGCGACCCTCCTGAACCCGCCGATGTTGCGTCCCGAGGTGTGACACTACGGCGTTGCAAAGGTTGCGTATGCGGAGAATATAGGACAGATAGGGTTACGGTGCTGCGATAGCCCACATCCCACCTGCCGCAGTGCGGTCTCACGCCTCGCGAGAGAAGCCATGATCCAGGCCATCGGGCTGACCAGTGCCCCCCGCCGCAACCAGCCGCCCGCCGTCGATGACCTCACTTTCGAAGCGCGCCCCGGACTCGTCACCGTCGTGTTCGGCGCGCCAGGTGCCGAGAAGAGCACCGCACTGCGTCTGTTGTTGCAACTGGAGGCGGGGCGCGGCCTCGCGCTCTTCCGCGGTCGCCCCCTGCACCGGGTGCCGCACCCCGCGCGCGAGGTCGGAGTGGTGCTCGGCGATGTTCCGGGCCACCCCGCGCGGACCGCGCGACGGCACCTCGGCAGGCTCACGGCGGCCGCTGGAATGCCAGTCGCACGCGTGGACGAGGTGTTGGACCTCGTGGGCTTGAGCAGCCTCGCCGAACAGCGATTGGGCGACTACTCGCGCGGCATGGACCGCCGCCTTGGCCTGGCGTCCGCGCTGCTCGGGAACCCGCATGCGCTGGTGCTCGACGAGCCCGTGCGCGATCTGTCACCCCGCGAGACTGCCTGGCTGCACGGTTTGCTGCGTGGCTACGCGGACCAGGGCGGCGCGGTGCTCGTCACTACCAGCGAACCTCGGGGCCTGGATCGCTTCGCCGACCGGGTGATCAGTATCGAGGGTGGGCGCCTGGCCGCTGACCAGAGCGCCGCCGACTTCGTGCGTACCCGGTTGCGGCCACGCGTCGTCGTGCGCTCGCCGTTCGCCGACCGCCTTGCCGGCCTGCTGGCGCGGGAGGCGCGGGCCGCCGGAGAGCGGATCGAGGTGGTGCCCGAGGGCAGCGGCCGCATCGCCGTGTACGGCAGCAGTTGCGCCGCCGTAGGCGAACTCGCCTATCGTAACGGCATTCTCGTGCACCGCCTCGCGGACGAACTCGGAGTTCCGAGCCTGACGACACCGCTGGGATGGGATGACGTCCGTCGTCGTGTCCCGGCTTCCTCGTCGGACCACGTCACTCTCCTGGCCCGTGTTGGCGGTTCGTCCGAGCAAGGCTTCGCCCCGGTTGAGGAGCTTCACGGAGTCGCGCGGGTGGGTGTCGCGGACGAGCCGGCGTGCGCCTCCCAGCCCGAAGGCCTCGTCGTGGCCGGCAGCGGCACGTGGGTGGGGTTCGGCGGCGTCGGGGGAGTGGCCGGCCGTGCCGGTGCGCCCTGGCCCACGCCGGTGGACGAACCGACGCCCGAGGGGGCCGTGGTGCCGGCCTCACGGGCCTTGGCGCTCACCCGGTTCCCCCCCCCACCGGGACCGGCCTGGCCGGTGCGGTACGAACTGCGTCGCGTGATCAGTGTGAGCACCGCCTGGTACGTCGCGGCCGTGACGCTCGTCGCCTCGCTTCTCGCCGGTGTGCTGCTTGCCCGCACGGGGGACGCGGCGGTGGCCCGACTGTTCACCGGGTGGCCGAGGTTGCTGCCCCTGCCGCCCGTGGCCGTGGGCGCCGGGCTGCTCGGCGTGCTCGCGTGCGGACAGGAGTACCGCTACCCCGCTCTGGCTCCGACGCAGGGTCCCGTTCCGCGCCGGCTCGCCCTGCTCGGTGCGAAGTTGCTGGTGTGGTCGGGCGGCGCGGTGTTGCTCGCGACCATCGCGGCGCTGACCAACGGGGCGGCGCTGTGGCTCCTGTACTGCGCGGACGTGGCCAGACCGCCATCGGACTGGCCCGCGCTGCTGGGCGGCTGGTGCCTGCTGTCGGTCGGCTGCGCGTGGGTGGGGCTGCTGGCCGCGGCAGTGTTCCGCTCCACGCTGCTGGGGTTCGGCGCCGCCCTGCCCGTGCCGCTGCTCGCGCTGACCTTCCTGCGGCGGGCGGTCGACGAGCCGTCCGCGAGGTCGTTGTCGGGCATGTCGGACCGGGTGCGCGCGGCGACGTTGGTCGAATGGCCGTCCCTGCCCGACCGGGGTCTGACCCTGGCCGCACGGCTGGGCAGCGAACCCGTGGGGCACGTGATGGCGCTCTCGATCTCCGTACTGTTGTGCGCTTATGTGCTCACGGCGCTCCGTGCCCGTCCGCGCCTTGGGCGCGCCATGCGCTGGCAGCGCGCGAAATGAGCACCGGCGGTAGATGCCGCCGCGCAGGGGCTCGACCAGGGCGTACGCGGACGGACTCATGGGCGCGTGAACTGTGCGCAACTCCCCACAGCTCGCTCACTTCTGTCCGATTAGACGTCAATTATGAGGTAATGGGCGATCACCCTTTCGTGTGCTTTTCACCAAAGACCTTAAGGGCCTTCGGGGCGTTGCCGACAAAGGATGCGTGAGTACCCTTGCGCACACCACCACGACCGCGGCTCGCCCCGCCGACTCCGGCCTCGCAGGCTCGGGCGAGCTTGACCGCTACCCCTACGCCGAGGCCCCCGGCGCCGAACGTGTTGCCCTCCCCGCCTGGGACGCGGACGCAGAGCTGGGCCGAGTGGGCAGGCGCTCCACCGGCAACCGCGGCCGCGGCCTGCACAGCCAACTCGTCCAGCAGCTAGGACAGATGATCGTATCCGGCGATCTGGGGGCCGACCGGCCACTTGTTCCGGAGGAGATCGGCCAGCGCTTCGAGGTTTCGCGGACGGTCGTGCGCGAATCCCTGCGGGTGCTGGAAGCCAAGGGTTTGGTCAGCGCCCGGCCCAACGTCTGGACCCGGGTTCGCCCGGTCAGCGACTGGAACCTGCTCGACCCCGACAGCATCGAGTGGCGGGCGTTCGGGCCGCAGCGCGATGACCAGCGACGAGAGCTGTGCCAGTTGCGCTGGACCATCGAGCCGCTCGCCGCCCGGCTCGCCGCCGGAAACGGGCGCGAGGAAGGCAAGGAGCGACTCGCCGAGGTCGTCGAGATTATGAGCCACGCGCTGGGGCAGGGCGACGCCCTGACCTACTCGCGGGCGGACGCCGAGTTCCACGCGGTGCTGCTCCAGGTCGCGGGCAATCGCATGCTGGAGCACCTGGCCGGCATCGTCGCCGCCGCACTCCAGGTCTCCGGCGGCCCGGTCACCGGCTGTGACCGCCCCACCGAGGCCAGCGTGGGGCAGCACCGTCGGATTGTGGACGCGGTGAGCTCCGGCGACGGGGCCGGCGCGGAGGCCGCGATGGCTCAACTGCTCATGGCCCACCCCGAGGTCGATCGAGTGGTGCCCGCGCCGCGTGAGCACTGACCGCACCCTCCGGCGGGGGCGCTGACCCGGTTGCCCGGTTGCGGTGACGTCGCCGAACCCTGTCCGGTTGGCCGGGACAGACTGCGGGTTCGGTGACGCGGCGGCCTCTGTCTGTTTAGATGATTTTTTAGATCGCTATGTGGTGTGACTCGGGCCACGGTGATTGGGCGTAACGCTCTTTGAGGCAGCGCGATGACTAAAGAGGTGGCAGCCGAGGAGGAATACGGGCGTCGTTCGCGGCGCTGTTGTCCTCTGCGCCTCCACCTGCGCCGTCGGTTCATCCTTGCCGGCGGTCGTCGGCTCCCGTCTACGGACGGGGCCGGAAGCCGTTTCCATCGTTCCGAGAGGTTGTTCGTGTCGGCCAGCACATCCCGTACGCTCCCGTCGGAGATCGCCGAGTCCGAGTCTGTCATGGCGCTCATCGAGCGGGGAAAGGCTGAGGGGCAGATCGCCGGCGACGATGTGCGTCGGGCCTTCGAGGCTGACCAGATTCCGCCAACCCAGTGGAAGAACGTTCTGCGCAGCCTCAACCAGGTCCTCGACGAGGAGGGTGTGACGCTCATGGTCAGTGCCGCAGAGGCGCCGAGGCGCACCCGCAAGAGCGTCGCAGCGAAGAGCCCAGCCAAGCGCACCGCCACCAAGACCGTCGCGGCCAAGACGGTCGCCGCCAAGAAGACCACTGCCGCCGCGACCGCCTCGACGGCCACGGCCGACGACCGGGTGGGCGAGGAGTCCGAGTCGGCGCCCGCGAAGAAGGCCGCGGCGAAGAAGGCCGCGACCAAGAAGGCGGTGGCGAAGAAGGCGCCCGCCAAGAAGGACGCCACGAAGAAGGCGGCGTCCAAGAAGGACGCCACGAAGAAGGCGGCGTCCAAGAAGGACGCCACGAAGAAGGCGGCGTCCAAGAAGGACGCCGACGAACTCCTCGACGGCGACGAGCCGATCGACGAGCCGCAGGCCGCGGGCAAGGCTGAGGGCGGCGAGGGGGAGCCCGAGAACCAGGGCTTCGTCCTCTCCGACGACGACGAGGACGACGCGCCGGCCCAGCAGGTCGCCGCGGCGGGCGCCACCGCCGACCCCGTCAAGGACTACCTCAAGCAGATCGGCAAGGTTCCCCTCCTCAACGCCGAGCAGGAGGTCGAACTCGCCAAGCGGATCGAGGCGGGCCTGTTCGCCGAGGACAAGCTGGCCAACTCGGACAAGCTCGCCCCCAAGCTCAAGCGTGAGCTGGAGATCATCGCGGAGGACGGCCGCCGGGCCAAGAACCACCTTCTGGAGGCCAACCTCCGCCTGGTGGTCTCGCTGGCCAAGCGGTACACCGGCCGCGGAATGCTCTTCCTAGACCTCATCCAGGAGGGCAACCTTGGCCTGATCCGTGCGGTCGAGAAGTTCGACTACACGAAGGGCTACAAGTTCTCCACGTACGCCACGTGGTGGATTCGTCAGGCCATCACGCGTGCCATGGCCGACCAGGCCCGCACCATCCGTATCCCGGTGCACATGGTCGAGGTCATCAACAAGCTCGCCCGCGTCCAGCGGCAGATGCTCCAGGACCTGGGCCGCGAGCCCACCCCGGAGGAGCTTGCCAAGGAGCTCGACATGACCCCGGAGAAGGTCATCGAGGTCCAGAAGTACGGTCGCGAGCCGATTTCGCTGCACACGCCGCTCGGTGAGGACGGCGACAGTGAGTTCGGTGACCTGATCGAGGACTCCGAGGCGGTCGTGCCCGCCGACGCGGTCAGCTTCACGCTGCTGCAGGAGCAGCTGCACTCCGTCCTCGACACACTCAGCGAGCGGGAGGCCGGCGTGGTCTCCATGCGCTTCGGCCTCACGGACGGTCAGCCGAAGACTCTGGACGAGATCGGCAAGGTCTACGGGGTGACGCGTGAGCGCATCCGTCAGATCGAGTCGAAGACCATGTCGAAGCTGCGTCACCCGTCTCGCTCCCAGGTGCTGCGCGACTACCTGGACTGATCGGTGGCCGTACGCTGCGCGTTTGCGGGCCGGACCCTCCTCGGGAGGGCCCGGCCCGTTTGCTGTCCGGATGCGGGGCGCGCCCGTCTGGGTGACGCTTAGCGCGCAGCTCACTCCGCTTGGTCAGGAGGCCCGCATGCGTACCCCGCTCTCTTCGCTGTCCACTTCCCTGCTCGCGGCGCTCGTGACGGTCCCGGCCCTGTCGGGTTCAGCGGCTGCGGACGGTGTCGTTATCGGGGGCCAGCCGGTTCGGGTCGCGGACGCGCCGTGGCCCGTCGCGCTGGGCAGCCGTGACCGGTTCGGTGAGGCGCGCTCCGGCCAGTTCTGCGGCGGGGCGCTCGTCTCGCGGACCACGGTGGGGCGGCTCACTGCATGAGTCGCGAGGTGCTGGGGGTGGACCGTGGTGCGGTCGGTGACCTGCGGGCCATTGTGGGCCGGGGTGACTTGGGGAGCGGCCTGGGTGAGGAGGTGCCACTGCGGCGCGTGTGGGTCAATCCGGACTTCGATCCGGCGACGAACGCGGGGGACGTGGCCGTGCTCACGCTCGAACGGGAGCAGCCCGCGGAGTGGGTGCTCCCCATGGCGCAGGAGGGCGATGCCGCCTATCGGCCGGGCACGGCCGCGAAGGTGTACGGCTGGGGCGACACCACGGGCACCGGCAACTACTCAGCGCAGCTCATGGCGTCCGAGGTGGAGATGCTCGATGACAAGCGCTGCGAGGAGGCCTACCCAGCGACCAGCGAGGGCACCTACATGGCCCGGTCGATGGTGAGCGCCGGAGACCCGGGCGGCGGGCGGGACGCCTGCCAGGGGCACAGCGGCGGCCCGCTCGTGGCGCGGGGACGGTTGGTGGGGCTGGTCTCCTGGGGGAACGGCTGCGCCCAGCCAGGCCGCCCGGGGGTCTATACGCGCATCTCGGCCGTGGCTCCGCTTGTGGGCCGTGGCTCCGCTTGTGGAGCGACACGGGTAGTACGGCCGCGGAGATACCGAGGGAGAGACGAGGAGGGCGGTCCCCCCGCGCTGCGGGGGTGACCGCCCGTCGCCGGCTACGCCGGTCCTCGCTCGTCGTGGATGCGATGTGTCAGTGTTCCTCAGTGGACGCGGACGCCGGGGCAGCGGTCAGCCGCTCGGTCTCGTCCTGTATTTCCGCGGCGATCTTCTTGAGTTCTGGCTCAAACTTGCGCCCGTGGTGGGCGCAGAAGAGCAGTTCGCCACCGCTTGTCAGCACGACGCGCAGATATGCCTGGGCGCCGCAACGATCGCAGCGGTCAGCGGCCGTCAGCGGGCTCGCGGGGGTCAGAACAGTAGTCACGTCGCCTCTTCTCTAGCTCGACGAGCTGTCGTACAAGGGTCAACATCCAACCAGGCCGAAAACGTTCCCGTTCGTGGCTTTCTCTCGAAATTTCTTTCCGAGTCGGCCGGATGTGACGGTTGGCGGCGAATGAGCCGTATTTCCCTGGCTTACGGTTTCACGTTGCTTGTCGGTCTTGTCCCGCCGGCTGGGTTGCCGGGTTGTTCATCAGGACGTGCCCGGAGCCTAAATGGTTCATGCCTCCTTGGGAACGTGATGTACGCGTCACCCCATCGAGGGATCGAACGTACGAGCGGCTCTCGATTAGCATGGGCGTTCTCACGGGTGGCGGCACAAAGGCTCTACCAGGCATCTGTACGCTTCTGACGGCGCCCAGCCCACCCCTGAGCCCGGCCGAGGGCCAGTCGAAATTCAGCGAGGAGCGAACCGCGTGACCGCCGAGATATCTGTGCCGTCCACTGCGCTGCTGACCGGAGCAGATCGGGGCTCCAACTACACCGCGCGGCACCTGCTCGTCCTTGAGGGGCTGGAAGCGGTGCGCAAGCGCCCGGGTATGTACATCGGTTCCACGGACAGCCGTGGCCTGATGCACTGCCTCTGGGAGATCATCGACAACTCCGTGGACGAGGCCCTGGGCGGTTACTGCGACCGCATCGAGGTCGTCCTGCACGAGGACGGCTCGGTGGAGGTCAGGGACAACGGGCGGGGCATCCCCGTCGACGTGGAGCCCAAGACCGGCCTGTCGGGCGTCGAGGTCGTGATGACCAAGCTGCACGCGGGTGGCAAGTTCGGCGGCGGCTCGTACGCGGCCTCGGGCGGCCTGCACGGCGTCGGCGCCTCGGTGGTCAACGCCCTCTCCGCGCGGCTGGACGTCGAGGTGGACCGCGCGGGGGCCACGCACTCCATCAGCTTCCGCCGCGGTGTCCCGGGGATCTTCACCGAGTCCGGCCCGGACGCGCCCTTCGACCCGGCGAACGGCCTGCTCAAGGGCAAGCGAGTGCCGAAGGCCAGGACCGGGACGCGGGTCCGGTACTGGGCGGACCGGCAGATCTTCCTCAAGGACGCGAAGCTCTCCCTGGACACGCTGCACGCCAGGGCGCGGCAGACGGCCTTCCTGGTGCCGGGCCTGACGCTGGTCGTCCGGGACGAGCGGGGCGTCGAGGAGGACAAGCCGGTCGAGGAGACCTTCCGCTACGACGGCGGGATCAGCGAGTTCTGCGAGTACCTGGCGCAGGACAAGGCCGTCTGCGACACCCTGCGGCTGACCGGGCAGGGCAGCTTCAAGGAGACCGTCCCCGTCCTCGACGACCGGGGGCACATGACGCCCACCGAGGTCACCCGCGACCTGGGTGTGGACATCGCGTTGCGGTGGGGCACCGGTTACGACGCCACCGTGAAGTCGTTCGTCAACATCATCGCCACGCCCAAGGGCGGCACCCATGTCTCCGGCTTCGAGCGCTCGATCACCAAGACCGTCAACGAGGCGTTGCGCGCAGCCAAGGTGCTGCGCGTCTCCGAGGACGACGTGGTCAAGGACGACGCGATGGAGGGGCTCACCGCGGTCGTCACGGTCCGGCTCGCCGAGCCCCAGTTCGAGGGACAGACCAAGGAGGTCCTCGGTACGTCGGCGGTCTCCCGGGTGGTGGCCAACGTGGTGGCCAAGGAGCTGAAGGCGTTCCTGAGCTCGTCCAAGCGGGACGTCAAGCAGCAGGCCAGGGCCGTGCTGGACAAGATCGTCGCCGCCGCGCGGACGCGTATCGCCGCTCGGCAGCACAAGGACGCGCAGCGCCGCAAGACCGCACTCGAGTCGTCCTCGCTGCCGGCCAAGCTGGCCGACTGCCGCAGCGACGCGGTCGACCGCAGCGAACTGTTCATCGTCGAGGGTGACTCGGCGCTCGGCACCGCCAAGCTCGCCCGCAACTCCGAGTTCCAGGCGCTGCTGCCGATCCGTGGCAAGATCCTCAATGTCCAGAAGTCGTCCATCACGGACATGCTGAAGAACGCCGAGTGCGGCGCGATCATCCAGGTCATAGGGGCGGGGTCGGGCCGCACTTTCGACATCGACCAGGCCCGGTACGGCAAGGTCATCTTCCTGGCCGACGCCGATGTGGACGGGGCGCACATCCGCTGCCTGCTGCTGACGCTCTTCCAGCGCTACATGCGGCCCATGGTCGAGCAGGGGCGGGTCTTCTCCGCCGTGCCGCCGCTGCACCGGGTCGAGCTGATCCAGCCCAAGAAGGGCCAGGACAAGTACCTGTACACGTACTCGGACGACGAGCTGCGCCAGACGCTGCTGGAGCTGGAGCGCAAGAAGGTGCGCTACAAGGACGGCATCCAGCGCTACAAGGGCCTGGGCGAGATGGACGCCGACCAGCTCGCCGAGACGACGATGGACCCGCGCCACCGCACCCTGCGCCGCATCAACATCAGCTACCTGGAGGCGGCCGAGCGGGCCTTCGACCTGCTGATGGGCAACGAGGTGGCGCCGCGCAAGGAGTTCATCACCAGTTCGGCCGCCACGCTCGACCGGTCGCGGATCGACGCCTGACGGGTAGGCGCTCGGAGGAAGGGGCGCGCTGGGGCCCGGCGCGTGTCCCCGAGGGATCGACGGGTCGCCAGGGCGCTCGCGCGCCAGCTCACGCGGGTGCCGTGGCGGCGCTGTGTAGCCGTTCAGGGCGCTGATGGGGTCGCGCCGGGGCCCTTTTAAGCGGTGGACGGGTCCCGGAAGGCCTGGTGGGGCGGCTCGGCGCCGGATGGGCCGTACGGGGCGCGCGGGCAGGGCTCGGGCGGCCGGAACCCGGATGGGCGAGCGGTGGGGCGTGGGGACTGGTCAGGGCGCGCGCCAGAGGTAGCGGTGTTCGGGGCGGCCCGTTTCGCCGTAGCGCAAGCTCAGGCGTACGCGGCCGGCGCGCTCAAGGAGCTTCAGGTAGCGCTGGGCTGTCTGTCTGCTGAGCTGCGAGCGGTCGGCGACCTCCTGGGCGGACACCGGGCCGTCGGCGCCGCGCAGGACCTGGCGCACGATGTCCGCGGTCAGCGTGGAGTGGCCCTTGGGGAGCGCCGGGGGGCCGGCCGAGGCGCCGCCGAGGGCGCCGAAGATGCGGTCGACCTGGTCCTGGCCGGCCTCCTCGTCGGTGGCCAGCGCGCGGCGCAGCGCGGCGTAACCGTCGAGCTTGGCCCGCAGCCCGGCGAAGGTGAAGGGCTTCACCAGGTACTGGAGGGCGCCGTGGCGCATGGCGGCCTGGACGGTGACGATGTCCCGCGCGGCCGTCACCATGATCACGTCGGTGTGGTGGCCGAGTTGGCGCAGTCGGGCCACGAGGGCGAGGCCGGTCTCGTCCGGCAGGTAGTGGTCCAGCAGCACGAGGTCCACGTGGGTGCGCTCAAGGCAGGCCAGGGCCTCGGCGGCGGTGTGGGCGCGCCCGACGACGGTGAAGCCCCGTGTCTTCGTGACGTACGCGGCGTTGATGTCGGCCACCCGGACGTCGTCATCCACGACCAGTACGTCGATCATCGATGCTCCTCGGTGAGTGCATCCGGCAGGATGATGGTGAACTCGGCGCCGCCGGCGGCCGGGGCGCTCACGCGCGCGCTGCCGCCCTGGCGCTCGGCGAGCCGGCGCACGAGCGCGAGCCCGATGCCGCGTTTGCCGTGGGCCGGTGGCGTCTTGGTGGACCAGCCCTCGGTGAAGACCAGTTCGCGCTGGTCGGCGGGGATGCCGGGGCCGGAGTCGGTGACGCGGACCAGGACGGTGCCGCCCTCCGCGCACAGCTCGACCTTCACCCAGGGGTCCGCGGCGCCGGGCGCCGCGTCGAGCGCGTTGTCGACCAGGTTGCCCACGATGGTGACCAGCCCCGGCGGGTCCACCACCCGGTCCGGCAGCCAGGTGTCCGGGGAGACGCGCAGCGAGACGCCGCGCTCGGTGGCGACGGCGGCCTTGCCGACCAGCAGGGCGGCGAGCAGCGCGTCGTGGACGCGCTCGGTGACCTGTTCGGCCGTGGCCCGGTGCACGCCGACGGCCTCGGTGATGAACTCGGCCGCCTCCTCGTACAGCCCGAGTTCCAGCAGCCCGAGCAGGGTGTGCAGCCGGTTGGCGTGCTCGTGGTCCTGGGCGCGCAGGGCGTCGATCAGGCCACGGGTGCCGTCCAGTTCGCTGCCGAGCCGTTCGAGTTCGGTGCGGTCGCGGAGGGTGGCGACGGCACCGCCGTCGTCGGTGGGCATGCGGTTGGCGACCAGCACCCGCTCGTTGCTGACGGTGAGCAGGTCGGCGCCGGTGACGCGGCCGGCGAGGACGTCCGTCGTGCGGCCGAGCGGAAGCGCCTCGTCCAGCGGCCGTCCGGTGTCGCTCGGGCTGAGGTCGAGCAGGCGCTGCGCCTCGTCGTTCACCAGCTGGATCCGGCCGTTCTTGTCGAGGGCGAGCACGCCCTCGCGGATGCCGTGCAGCATGGTCTCGCGTTCGGCCAGCAGTGCGGAGATGTCCGAGAACGCGAGGTCGTGGGTGCGGCGCTGGAGCCGGCGGGCCACCAGGTAGGCGGCGATCGCGCCCACCGCCAGCGCCCCGCCCGCGTACGCCAGCAGCCCGGGCACGGCCGAAAGGAGCCGGTCCCGGACGTTCTCGTACGCGATGCCGACGGAGACGGCGCCGACGATGCGGCCGTGCTCGTCGCGCAGCGGGACCTTGCCACGGGCTGAGCGGCCGAGCGTGCCGTGGTCGATCTCCATCAGTTCGCGCCCGGCGAGCACCTCGCTGGGGTCGGTGGAGACCCGCTTGCCGATCTCGTCAGGGGAGGTATGGGACCAGCGCACTCCCCGGCGGTCCATGATCACGACGTACTCGGCTCCGGTGGAGCGCCGGATCGCCTCCGCCTCGGCCTGCACCGGCCCGCGCGCCGACGGGCGTCCCGTCCGCAACTCGTCGTCGAGGTGGGCGCGGGTGGCGGTGGTCTGCGCGATGGCCAGCGCTCGGCGCATGGCCTGGTCGTCCAGTTGGGAGCTGAGCGGTGCGAGGAAGAGGCCGGTGGCCAGGGCCGTGACGCCGGTGGCGATGGCCAACTGCATCAGCAGCACCTGTGAGAAGACGCGCCGGGGACACCCGATCCGCATCCGTCCGCCTCCGCTCTGTCCCCCGTCGCCACCGCGGCCAGCCCTGGCCCGGACCGGTGGAACTGCCCCTGCCGACCCGCTCATGGGGATGAACGTACGGGGACGCGGCTGCCGGTGCCGTGTTCTGAGAGGTGATCAGTGTCCGTTCTAGCGTGAGCAAAAGGAGCAGAACAGAGAGCAGAACGTTTTCGCTCGGCCCCGGCGACGCGGACGGCCTGGTGACGGGGCACGGGCGCCGTGGTGGCTAGCCGGCGGCCAGCGGGGCCGCCGGCAGGGGATGGATGGACACGACTTCGAGGCGAGCGGGGGGTGCCGAGGGCGGCGCCGCAGCTCTCGGGGCGGGGCGGGTCGGAGGGCGACTGGGACAGGAAGACCCGCCAGGCGCGGCCGTCGACGTGCGTGACGGTGGCGCTCCAGTCAGCCCCGTTGACGGGGGCCGCGTCGTGGGCGGTGTCCGTCGTGGGGTGCGCGGGCCGGGCCACCACGTCCGAGACGGTCAGCGCGTCGGCCCGGTCCTCCCCGGTGTGCCGGCGTATGGCCAGGTCGGCGGCCTGTCCGGGGCGGTCCCACGGGGAGCGGCCCCGTGCGCCGGCGACGACGACGCGGCCCCGTCGCGCGGAGGCGAGCACCTCCTTCACGGAGTGGGCGGTGGCCCGGCCGTAGGCGTATCCGTACGGCAGCACGAGCAGGGTGGGGGAGAAGCGGTGGCCGGCCGATGTGGGTGATCTCCCAGACGTCGGTGGCGCTGGCGGCCAGTTCCACGGCGAGTGGGCGGCCGAGCAGGGCGCAGCAGCGGTCGCGCTTGCCGTTGGTGCACACGAAGGCCAGGGGTTCGCCCTCGTACGGGCTCCACCGCGCCGGCGCGGTGGGGGCACCCGGGGGCGAGGCGGGGGGCGCCCACGGCGCGAAAGGGCGCTGGGTGGCCAGCGGGAGCGCCCGTACGTCGCCGGCTCCCAGGGCCGCGAAGTCCAGCGCGAGCAGCGCCGACGGGTCGCTGACCTCGGTCGTGCGCATCCACGACCGGCCGGGCAGGGTGTGCGGCGAACACCCGCTGCCGCGTCGGGAGGCGGCGGTCGGCGTGCCGCCCGGGCCATCGGATCAGGGCGACGCGGACACCGGTGCCCTCCGCCGCACGCTCCAGCGCGCGACCGACCTCGGGGTCGAGGTGGCTGGCGGTGAGGGCCTTCGCGCCCCAGGGGCCGGTCTGCTCGATCAGGAGCCAGGTGCGGGTAGCGGCGGCGGTACCCGCGAGGGGCTCGGCCAGCTCCCGCGAACTGGTCGCACAGGTGCTCACGCAGGCGAGCCTAACCTGAGCTGTGGCCGCGCCCGGGCGGTACGGGCCTTCGTTGCTCACTCCGTGAGCAACGATGACGCGGCTTCTGGCGATCGGTGGCGCGGCGAGGGCGATGCCATCGGTTCCGCCGTATGGGGGACGGGAGGGAGGTGACGTGTACGGGGCGCGCGGGCCGCGCGCCCCGTACGCCGGTCCCCGGGGGCGCACTACGGCATCGGCTGGGGCGGTTTGGGCCCCCGGTAGTGGCCGCGGGGGCGCATGCGCAGGGGGTGTTCGGCGTACTCCTCCAGCGCGTGCGCGATCCAGCCCGCCACCCGGCCCACCGCGGACACCGTCTCGCCGGCCTCGGGCGGCATGTCGGCCGACACGGTCAGCACGGCGAGCGCGAGGTCCACGTTGGCGTGCGACCGCGTGCGCTGGGCGGCGGTCGCCGCGACCTCGCGCGCGGCGGCCAGGGCGTCCGCCGCGCCGGGCACCTTCGCGAGCAGCGCGAAAAGGGCCTGTGCGCGCGGGTCGTGCGCCGGGTAGAGTCGGTGGCCGAGCCCCGGGACCCCACCGCCGGCGCGCAACTGGTCCGCCACCACGGCCGCCGCGCTCCCGCGCTCCAGGACCTCAGCCAGCATGCGGTGCGCGAGCCCGCTCGCCGCGCCGTGCAGTGGCCCGTCCGCCGCGCCGAGCCCGGCGGACACGGCCGCGTACGGATGGGCCCGCGCCGAGGCTGCCACCCGGACGGCCAGCGTGGACGCGGCCAGGTCGTGGTCGATGAGCAGCACGAGCGCGCTCTGGAGCACGCGCAGCGAGGCGGGGCCCGCGGGGCGGGGCGAGAGCCGTAGCCAGAGCTGCTCGGCGACGCTCGGCGGGAGCGCGTCGTCGCTGGCGGGCGCGGCGTCGCCGGCGCGGGGCCCGTCGGCCGCCGGCACGCGCTGGCCGGGCGCCGGGGGCAGGGCGTCCACCAGCGTGGCGATCAGGCTGCGGGCGCTGGTCAGCACCGTCCGCTCGGTCAGGTCGAAGCGGAGCGGGTCCGCGGCCGCGGCGGCGATGGCGGCGACCCGCAGCCCGTCCATCGGGCCGCTGTGCGCGGGGAGCGCGGAGACCGCCCGACGCGCCGCGGCGCGCGTCTCCGGCGGGGCGGTGAACCGGACGCCGGGGCTGAGCCGCCCGGTCCACAGCCACTCGGCCACCTCCTCGTACCCGTGCCGCCGCGCCAGCGCCGTGGCGTCCACGCCGCGGTAGTAGTACCGGTCCGGCTCGATGAGGGTGATGCCGGTGCGCACCACGGTGTCCCCCGGGGCCGGCTGTCCCTGGGGCCGCTCCGCGGTCTCGCGCCGCCCGCGCCGGAGCAGCGCCTCGACCTCGCCGGCGTCGAAGGTACTGCCCCGCGCGCCCGGCGCGCGCCGGCTGGTGAGCTGGCCGCGGCTGACGTACGCGTACACCGTCTCGTGCTTGACGCCGAGTAGTTCGGCGGCCTCGCGCGTGGTCAGTCGGCGCTCGCCGCGTCCGGTCTCTGGTTCGGTGTCCGACTCCGTGTCCGCCATGACCTCACCGTATCCATGCTGATGGGCTCCCCTCGACATATTGATTTGTTTCTCTTTAATCAATATTAATAGCTTTATCATGTGTACTGTACATTCAAAATCAATATGAAGCGAGAAGGGGAGTCGAACATGCCGATCCAGGAGCCGGAAGCAGTCGCCCAAGCGCCGCGAGCGCCGCTGCCGAGCGGCGGCGAGCAGCCGCCCTCCCGAGGCCGGACGCGGGACGGTGCTCCGATCGAGGTGCCGCGCGGGCTCGCGGGAGTCGTTGTGACCGACACCGCGCTCGGCGACGTCCGTGGCCGCGAGGGCTTCTACCACTACCGCCAGTACTCCGCCGTCGAACTCGCCGAAAGCCGCACCTTCGAGGACGTATGGCACCTGCATGTTCTACGGAGAGCTGCCGGACGCCGCGCGCCGTGCCGCGTTCACGGCGCAGACCGCCGCCCTGCGCCGGCTCCCCGAGGCGCTGCGGGCCGCGCTTGCCTGGCATCGCCCGCGCCGGCGGGCCCTCGGGGCCGCTCGCCGGGCTGCGCACGGCGCTCTCCCTGCTCGGCGCGTCCGCCGGGTTCCGGCCGCTGTACGACATCGACACCGAGCGCCGGCGCACGGACGCGCTGGCGGCGTGCGCCGCCGTACCCACGTTGCTCACCGCGCTCCACCGGCTCGGCGAGGGCCTCGAACCGGTCGAGCCACGGGACGACCTCCCGTACGCCGCCAACTACCTCTACATGCTGAGCGGCACCGAGCCGGAGCCGGAGCGCGCCCGCGCCGTCGAGCGGTACCTGATCTCCACCGTCGACCACGGGTTCAACGCCTCCACCTTCACCGCCCGCGTGATCACCTCCACCTGCGCCGATCTCGCCGCCTGCCTGGTGGGCGCGGTGGGCGCGTTGTCGGGGCCGCTGCACGGGGGCGCGCCGAGCCGGGCCCTGGACACGCTCGACGCCATCAGCACCCCCGACCGGATCGACGCCTGGATCAGGGAACGGGTGCGGGCGGGGGAGCGGATCATGGGGTTCGGGCACCCCGTCTACCGCACCGAGGACCCGCGCTCACGGATGCTGCGCGGCGTCGCCCGGAGCTTCGGCGGCCCGCTCGTGGACTTCGCCGTACAGGTGGAGGAGCAGATGGAGGCGATCCTGGCGGAGCTGAAGCCGGGTCGCGAACTGCACACCAACGTCGAGTTCTACGCCGGCGTCGTGATGGAGCTGTGCGGGCTGCCGCGTGCCATGTTCACGCCGACGTTCGCCGCGGCCCGCGTGGTCGGCTGGAGCGGCAATATCCTGGAGCAGGCGGAGGACTCGAAGATCATCCGCCCGGCGGCCCGCTACGTCGGCCCGCCACCGCCGCAGCCCGTGCCCACCGTGTGAGAGGTCCCCCGTTGAGCGAGCAGCAGATCCCGGTCATCGTCCTCGCGGGCTTTCTGGGGTCGGGCAAGACCACCCTGCTCAACCACCTGCTCCGGCACAGCGGCGACACGCGGATCGGCGTCATCGTCAACGACTTCGGCTCGATCGAGATCGACGCCATGAGCGTGTCGGGGCAGGTGGGATCGACCGTCTCACTCGGCAACGGGTGCCTGTGCTGCGCCGTGGACGTTAGCGAACTCGACGGTTACCTGGACACCCTGACCGTCTCCGCCGCCCGCCTGGACGTCATCGTCATCGAGGCGAGCGGGCTCGCCGAACCGCAGGAACTCGTGCGCATGGTGCTGGCCAGCGACAACCGGCGGGTGGTCTACGGGGGCCTGGTCGAGGTCGCCGACGCGGCCGAGTTCGCCGCCACCCGGGAGCGCCACCCGGAACTCGACCGGCACCTGGCCATCGCCGACCTGGTCGTGCTGAACAAGGCCTACCGGGTCCCGCCGACCGAACTGGCTGCCCTCCGGGACACCCTCGACGAACTGAGCCGGGGCACGGCGGTGATCGTCGCGGAGCACGGCCGTGTCGATCCGGAACTGCTCTTCGCGTGCCGCCCGCGCGATGAGAGCGCCGGGCGACAGCTCTCCTTCGAGGACCTGCGCGCCGAGTCGGACCCCGGCGACGGCGACGGGCACGCCGGCCACCCACACGCCACGTACGAGAGCCTCGCGTTCACCTCGTCCGTGCCGCTGCACCCGAGGCGGCTGATGGATTTCCTCGACGCGCGACCGGCGGGGCTCTACCGGATCAAGGGATTCGTCGACTTCGGGACCGGCGACCCGCGCAACCGGTACGTGCTGCACGCGGTCGGGCGCTTCCTGCGCTTCTACCCGGAGCCCTGGCCCTCGGGCGAGCCCCGGCTGACCCAACTCGTGCTCATCGGCTCGGGCGTCGACGCCCCCGCCCTGCGCGAACAGCTCACCGGCTGCCGGGTGGACGACGCCCCGGTGGCGCGGGCGGCGGATGTGGCATGGGCGCGACCAGCGGCCGGCGTCGCGCTGCCGGGTGAGCCCGGCGCGAGCGCGGCCGACTTCCCGCTGCTGGCCCAGCGCGCCGCCGAGTCCGCCGAGCCGACCGCGACCCCGACCGCGCTCCCGGCCGCCGAGGGTGACTCGGGGGCCGGCTCGGGCGGGTTGGCGGAGGTCTCGGTTGTGGCGCGCGCCATGTGGGGCGTGCTGCGGTACGTCCAGCACCAGGACCGCGAGCAGGACGAGGAGTAGGCCGCGCACTCACCGGCTGCTCGACCTGCGGCCCGGGCCCGGAGGCCCGGGTGAACCTCCCACCCCCCCCCGCGGCCCGGAAACCGCCGAGCCGCGAGGCCGGCGGCCTCAATGGCGTGCGGGCCCCCGCCGCTCACCGAGCGGTCCGCCCGCACGCGCCGCGCCGGCTCGCGCTCCCGCTACGCGGCCGGGCCCGCGATCGCCGCCACCGGCTTGGCCAGCGGGACGCCGGAACCGTCCCGGCGCGGGTCGGGCTCGGGCAGCGGCACCGGGGCGCCGGCGTTGCTGGCGGCCCGCGGCGGGGCCGCCCCCGCCCACGCCATGACCAGGCAGTCCTCGCCCTTCAGGAAGCGCTGGCAGCGCACTCCGCCGGTGGCCCGGCCCTTGCGCGGATACTGGTCGAACGGGGTGAGCTTGGCCGTTTGCAGCGCTCCGTCGAGCGTGTCGCGCGCACTCGCCACCGTGAAGACCACCGCGTCGACGGCCGGATCCACCGCGCCGAACGACAGCGCCCTGGCGCTGGCGCCCAGCTTCACCCCCGCCATGCCGCCCGCAGCCCGCCCCTGCGGGCGCACCTGCGCGGCCGGGTAGCGCAGCAGTTGGGCCTCGCTGGTGATGAAGACCAGGTCCTCGTCGCCGGTGCGCAGCTCCACGGCACCGACGACCTCGTCGCCCTCGCGGAGCGTGATGACTTCCAACTCGCCCTTGTTCGTCGGGTAGTCCGGCACCACCCGCTTGACCACGCCCTGCGCCGTGCCCAGCGCCAGGCCGGGCGACGACTCGTCCAGCGTGGTCAGACACACCACGCGCTCGCCGTCGGCCAGGGTCAGGAACTCCGTGAGCGGCGCCCCGCCCGCGACGTTGGGCGCCGACGCGGTGTCCGGCAGCGTCGGCAGGTCGATCACCGAGATCCGCAGCAGCCGCCCGGTCGAGGTCACCGCGCCCACGTTGGCGCGCGCCGTGGCCGGCACCGAGGAGACGATCACGTCGTGCTTGGCGCGCCCGGCCGCGCCGTCGTCCACCGGCGGCTCCCCGGTGGCGGTGCGCGCCAGCAGCCCCGTGGACGAGAGCAGCACGCGGCACGGGTCGTCGGGGACCTTCAGCGGCACCGACGCCACCGTGGCGCCGGCCGACTCCAGGAGCACCGTGCGCCGGTCGTTGCCGAACTTCTTCGCCACGGTCGCCAGCTCGCTCGACACCAGCTTCCGCAGCTCGGCGTCGGACTCCAGGATGCGGGTCAGCTCGGCGATCTCCCCGGTGAGCTTGTCTCGCTCCGACTCCAGCTCGATCCGGTCGAACTTGGTCAGCCGGCGCAGCGGCGTGTCCAGGATGTACTGCGTCTGGGTGTCCGACAGCGCGAACCGGCCCATCAGCGATTCCTTGGCCTGCGCCGCGTTCTCGCTGGAGCGGATGATGCGGATGACCTCGTCGATGTCGAGCAGCGTCGTGAGCAGGCCCTCGACCAGGTGCAGCCGGTCCTGCCGCTTCCTGCGCCGGAACTCGCTGCGCCGCCGCACGACCTCGAAGCGGTGGTCGAGGTAGACCTCCAGGAGTTCCTTCAGGCCGAGGGTGAGCGGCTGGCCGTCCACCAGGGCGACGTTGTTGATGCCGAAGGACTCCTCCATCGGCGTCAGCTTGTACAACTGCTCCAGGACGGCCTCCGGGTTGAAGCCGTTCTTCACCTCGATGACCAGCCGCAGCCCGTGCTCGCGGTCGGTCAGGTCCTTGACGTCGGCGATGCCCTGGAGCTTCTTCGTGCCGACCAGGTCCTTGATCTTGGCGATGACCTTCTCCGGGCCGACCGCGAACGGCAGCTCCGTGACGACCAGGCCCTTGCGGCGCGGTGAGACGTTCTCCACCGTCACCGTCGCGCGGATCTTGAACGTGCCGCGCCCGGTCTCGTACGCGTCCCGCACGCCCGACAGGCCGACGATGCGCCCGCCGGTGGGCAGGTCGGGGCCCGGCACGAAGCGCATCAGGGTGTCGAGGTCGGCGCCCGGGTGCTTGATCAGGTGCCGCGCCGCGGCGATGACCTCGCCGAGGTTGTGCGGCGGCATGTTCGTCGCCATCCCGACCGCGATCCCCGACGAGCCGTTGACCAGCAGGTTGGGGTAGGCCGCCGGCAGCGCGACGGGCTCCTGCTCGCTGCCGTCGTAGTTGGGGCTGAAGTCGACCGTGTCCTCGTCGATGGACTCGGTCATCAGCGAGGTCGCCGACGCCATCCGACACTCGGTGTACCGCATGGCGGCCGGCGGGTCGTCGTTGCCCAGCGAGCCGAAGTTGCCGTGCCCGTCGACCAGCGGCACGCGCATCGAGAACGGCTGGGCCATGCGCACCAGCGCGTCGTAGATGGACGCGTCGCCGTGCGGGTGCAGCTTGCCCATCACCTCGCCGATGACCCGGGCGCACTTGACGTACCCCCGCTCGGGGCGCAGCCCCACGTCGTTCATCTGGTACAGGATGCGGCGGTGCACCGGCTTGAGGCCGTCCCTCGCGTCGGGCAGCGCGCGGGAGTAGATGACGGAGTAGGCGTATTCGAGGAAGGAGCCCTGCATTTCATCGACGACGTCGATGTCGAGGATGCGCTCCTCGAAATCCTCCGGTGGCGGGGTCTTCGTGCTGCGGCGGGCCATCGCGGCTGCGGCTCCTTCTCCTGCCGGTGCGAGTTCTGACGCCGACCATTGTGGACCGCCGCACTGACAACGCTGACCACGACCCGGCTGGGGGACCCCGCACGACGCCGCCGCGCGCGGGGGGCTTCGCCGGGAACTTCGCCAGATGTCAGCCCGCTTGCATACAGTGAACAGGACTGCTCAACCCGCGATAGATCGCGCGATCGAAGGGACGTACATGCCCATGGGTCACACGGCCACGCAACAGGCCGGTTCCGGCGGCCTGACAGCGACCGAGCACCGCCTGGCGAACGGCCTGCGGGTGGTGCTCTCCGAGGACCACCTGACCCCGGTCGCCGCGGTCTGCCTCTGGTACGATGTGGGCTCCCGCCACGAGGTCAAGGGGCGTACGGGGCTCGCCCACCTCTTCGAGCACCTGATGTTCCAGGGCTCGAAGCAGGTGCCCGGCAACGGCCACTTCGAGCTGGTCCAGGGCGCCGGCGGCTCGCTGAACGGCACCACGAGCTTCGAGCGCACCAACTACTTCGAGACCATGCTCACCCACCAGGTGGAGCTGGCCCTGTGGCTGGAGGCCGACCGGATGGGTTCGCTGCTTTCCGCGCTCGACGAGGAGAGCATGGAGAACCAGCGGGACGTGGTGAAGAACGAGCGCCGCCAGCGGTACGACAACGTGCCCTACGGCACCGCCTTCGAGCGGCTGACCGCGATGGTCTACCCGGAGGGCCACCCGTACCACCACACCCCCATCGGCTCGATGGCGGACCTGGACGCGGCCTCGCTGGAGGACGTGCGGCAGTTCTTCCGCACGTACTACGCGCCGAACAACGCCGTACTCGCCGTCGTCGGGGACATCGACCCCGAGCAGACCCTGGCCTGGGTCGAGAAGTACTTCGGCAGCATTCCGGCGCACGACGGAAAGCCCACCCTGCGGGACGGCGCGCTGCCCGACATCATCGGCGCGCAGTTGCGCGAGGAGTTGCGCGAGGAGGTGCCCGCGCGCGCCCTGATGGCCGCCTACCGGCTGCCGCACGACGGCACCCGGGAGGCGGACGCCGCCGACCTGGCGCTGACCATGCTCGGTGGCGGCGAGTCCTCGCGCCTGCACAACCGGCTGGTGCGCTGCGACCGCACGGCCGTCGCAGCCGGTTTCGGGCTGCTGCGCCTGGCCGGCGCGCCCTCGCTCGGCTGGCTGGACGTCAAGACCTCGTGCGGCGTGGAGGTGGCCGCCATCGAGGCCGCGGTGGACGAGGAGCTGGCGCGCTTCGCCGCCGAGGGTCCGAGCCCGGAGGAGATGGAGCGGGCCCAGGCGCAGCTCGAACGCGAGTGCCTGGACCGGCTGGCCACGGTCGGCGGCCGGGCCGACGAACTGTGCCGGTACGCGGTGCTCTTCGGCGACCCGCAGCTCGCGCTGAGCGCCGTGGGCCGGGTCCTGGACATCACCGCCGACGAGGTGCGGGCCGTCGCCGCCGCCCGACTGCGCCCCGACAACCGCGCGGTCCTCGTCTACGAGCCGATCGAGGCCGCCGAGGACGGCGACAGCGACGAGGGCGCGGAGCCCACCGAGCCGGCCAACGTCGTACGGGCGGCACCCGCCGCGACCGCGGCCGACGCGGCGACCGAGGAAGGGGGCCGGCCGGTGAGCGACGCCGCAACTACGACCGCGACGCAGACGAACGCGACGGACACCACCGTGACGAGCATGCAGTTCCACCCCCAGCCGCAGCCGGGCCAGGCCAGGCCGTGGGCCTTCCCCGCGCCCGAGCGCGGCCAGTTGCCCAACGGCCTGACCGTGTTGCGCTGCCACCGCCCCGGCCAGCAGGTCGTCGCGGTCGAGGTCAGCCTCGCCGCACCGTTGGAGGCCGAGCCGCAGGGGCTCGAAGGCGTGGCCACCATCATGGCGCGGGCGCTGTCGGAGGGCACCGACCGGCACTCGGCCGAGGAGTTCGCCGCCGAGCTGGAGCGCTGCGGCGCCACCCTGGACGCCTACGCGGACCACCCCGGCGTGCGCGTCTCCCTGGAGGTCCCCGCCTCCCTGCTGACGAAGGCGCTCGCGCTGCTCGCCGACGCCCTGCGCGCCCCCGGCTTCCCGGAGGGCGAGGTCGAGCGACTGGTGCGCAACCGGCTCGACGAGATCCCGCACGAGCTGGCCAACCCGGCCCGGCGGGCCGCGATGACGCTGTCCAAGGAGCTCTTCCCGGCCGACTCCCGGATGTCCCGGCCGCGCCAGGGCACCGAGGAGTCGGTCGCGCGCGTGGACGCCGCCGCCGTGCGCGCCTTCTACGCGGCCCACGTGCGCCCCGCCACGGCCACCGCCGTCGTCGTCGGCGACCTCACCGGCGTCGACCTCGACCAGGCGCTGGCCGACACGCTGGGCGCCTGGAGCGGCGACACGGCCGCGCCCCGCCCGGTGCCCGCCGTCACCGCCAACGACACCGGCCGGGTCGTCATCGTGGACCGGCCGGGCGCGGTGCAGACCCAACTGCTCATCGGCCGGGTCGGCGCCGACCGGCACGACCAGGTCTGGCCCGCCCAGACGCTCGGCACCTACTGCCTGGGCGGCACCCTCACCTCCCGGCTCGACCGGGTGCTGCGCGAGGAGAAGGGCTACACCTACGGCGTACGGGCCTTCCCCCAGGTTCTGTGCTCCATGCCGGAGGGCACGGGCCTGTCCCTCCTGGCCATCAGCGGCTCGGTGGCCACCGAGGTGACGCGCGCGGCGCTCGAGGACGCGTGGAAGGTGCTGCGCACGCTGGCCGCCGACGGGCTCACGGACGACGAGCGCGACGTGGCCGTGCAGAATCTGGTGGGGATCGCCCCGTTGAAGTACGAGACGGCCGCCTCGGTCGCGGGCACCCTCGCGGACCAGGTGGAGCAGCACCTGCCAGACGACTTCCAGGCCCACCACTACCGGCGGCTCGCGGAGACCGGCACGGTCGAGGCGACCGCCGCGGCCGTCGCCGCCTTCCCCACCGACCGGCTGGTGACCGTGCTGGTCGGCGACGCCTCGGTGATCGCCGAGCCGGTGAAGGCGCTGGGCATCGGGGATGTACGGGTGGTGGGCGTCTAGCGGCGCCCCTCCCGGCGGCCGAGCCGGGCTGGCGAGCCGTCAGGCATCGTCCGCGGCCCGGCTCGGCCCCCGTGCCGCCCGCGTCCGGGGTACCCGATCGGCGCGCCGAGCGGCCCACGCGACCGAGGTACCGGGGAGCGCGTCGAGTGGCCCACGGGCCCGGGGCGGCTACCGTGGTGCCGAGGCGCCGGGACGCGCGGGCCGGCGGGCGTGGGCCGGCGCATGGGTCGGTGGGCGCCCAGGGCAACCGGACCGCCCGGGACTTGCCGTGGGACCGGGCGGCCCGCCTGACGAGGACGTAGGGGGCGTGGGGGACGGTGCCCGGTATCTGACCGTGCCCCAGAGAGCGCCGTGAGCGCCCGGATTGCCCCGGGTGTCCGCGGCGGAAGCTGGGACTCCTGTTACTGATGAGCCGTTAAGAGGCCCTGGTGTCAAGTGGGATGCCGAGGCCTCTCGGTTTGTCTGTTTTGCGGGAGAGGCTGCCTGTCTGCCGTGTGGCGTGCGCAACAAACGGTCGGTTCTGTTTGCCGATCAAAAGACGTCCCGCTTAGCGTCAGCCCCGTTGTCCGTCACACCTTCGCCACACCCGTGGCACCGGGCAACCATCGCCGAGTCCCTTATGGCCCGAGCCAGGGGAGCCGGGGGCCCAAGTCCCCTGGGGTGAATCGGCCGCCATACTCGCGGGAGGCGTGGTGACCGTAGGAGACCTTCCTGCTCCGAACCCGTCAGCTAACCCGGTAGGCGAGAAGGAAGGAAAGGAGTACGCCTCCGCATGGCGTTCACCCGTGCCACTGGGCGGCACCGTCGCCCCAGCCGCTTTGTTCGTACCAGCGCGAACGCCGCGGGCATGGCCACCCTCGCGGCCACCGGCGTCGTCGCCGGCATAGCCGCCCCCGCGGTGGCCGCCCCGGGCGCCGACGGCGTCCCCGAGCTCCAGGACACCGGCCTGCGCCAGGCCGCGACCCTGGACGAGGACATCGCGGACAAGATCGGCGCCCAGGCGGACGCCCAGTACTCCGCCGCCGAGCAGCAGGCCGAGGAAGAGGCGCGCCAGCAGGCCGCCGAGATGAAGAAGAAGGCGGAGGAGGCCAAGCGCAAGGCCGCCGCCGAGGCCGCGAAGAAGAAGACCGCCGCGAAGAAGAAGACCGCCGCGAAGAAGGCGGCCGAGGCGCGCGCCGCCGCGGAGCGCGAGGCTGAGGAGGCCCGTGCCAGCGAGGTCGTGGACACGCGCGCGTCGCGTACCGCCGAGCGTCCGGCGGCGGGCTCCTACGTGCTGCCGGTCGCGGGCTCGTACGTCTCGACGCAGTACCAGGCGTCCGGTGGCGCCTGGTCCTCCGGCAGCCACACCGGCGTCGACTTCCACGCCAGCACCGGCACCTCGGTGCGCGCCGTGGGCGCCGGCACCATCGTCGAGGCCGGCTGGGGCGGCGCGTACGGCAACAACGTTGTGATCAAGATGAACGACGGCACCTACACCCAGTACGGGCACCTCGATTCGATCTCCGTCTCGGTGGGCCAGAGCGTCGCCCCTAGGGAGCAGATCGGGCTCGCCGGCAACACGGGCAACTCCTTCGGCGCGCACCTGCACTTCGAGGCCCGCACGTCGCCCGAGTACGGCTCGGACATCAACCCCGTCGCCTACCTGCGCTCCCACGGCGTCAACATCTGAGGCGACGCCCGCCCACCCCGCCCGGCCCCCCGCACGTCACACACCGAAGCCCCCGGCACCGAGCCGGTGCCTTCGGCGCGTCCCGGCTCGCGCGCGGGACGCCAGAGCCGACGCGCGACCGCGCGTCGCGGCGGCGCCCGTACGACAGCGTGCGCCCCTTCCCGGGCGGAAACGACGAAGCCGCGATGACGCCCCAGGGGGTCACCGCGGCTTCGCAGGGTGCTGAAAAGCGAGTCAGACCGTCTCCGGGAGCTCCTCAAGCCCCTCGGCGAGGAGCTTGGCCAGGCGGTCGAGCGCGGCCTCGGCGCCGTCGGCCTCCGAGGCGAGCACGATCTCCTCGGCGCCCTGCGCGCCGAGCCCGAGCACGGCGAGCATCGAGGCGGCGTTGACCGGGGTGCCGTCCGGCTTGGCGATCGTCACGGGGACGCCGGAGGCCGTCGCCGCGCGGACGAAGATGGACGCGGGGCGAGCGTGCAGGCCCTCTGCCCAGCCGACGGTGACGCGGCGCTCAACCATGGTGTTGCCCTTCAGGTGGTTGCTGTTGTCTAGACCAGTCTCTCACGGGGTGCGGAGTGCTCTGGCGGAGCCCTTCCACAGCCTGCCCAGGCGCAACGCTGAGCGCGAGTCGGACCGTTGTCGGTGCCCCCGCCTAGTCTTGGAGCCATGGAAACGCCGCCCGAGCACGCCTATCCGACGCACTGGGAAGCGGACGTGGTGCTCCGCGACGGCGGCACCGCCCAGATCTGCCCCATCACGCCCGACGACGGCCAGCGCCTGGTCGACTTCTACGAGCGCGTCTCGGACGAGTCCAAGTACTACCGCTTCTTCGCCCCCTACCCCCGACTCTCCGACCGCGACGTGCACCGCTTCACCCACCACGACTACGTGAACCGTGTCGGCCTGGCGGCGACGGTCGGGGACGAGTTCATCGCCACGGTGCGGTACGACCGCATCGACGAGCGCGGCCGTCCCTCCTCGGCGCCGGCGGACGAGGCCGAGGTCGCCTTCCTCGTGCAGGACGTCCACCAGGGGCGCGGCGTCGCCTCCGCCCTGCTCGAACACATCGCCGCCGTCGCCAGGGAGCGCGCCATCCGCTGCTTCGCCGCCGAGGTGCTCCCCGCCAACACCAAGATGATCAAGGTGTTCACGGACGCGGGCTACACCCAGCAGCGCAGTTTCGAGGACGGCGTCGTCCGACTGGAGTTCGACCTCGAACCCACGGCCCGGTCGCTGGCCGTCATGCGGGCCCGGGAGCAGCGCGCCGAGGCCCGCTCCGTGCAGCGGCTGCTCGCCCCGGGTTCGGTGGCGGTCGTCGGGGCCAGCCGCCGGCCCGGCGGCGCCGGCCGGGCGGTCCTCGTGGACCTGCTGAGCGGCGGCGCCCCGGGTGCGGTCCGCCTCTTCCGTCATCGCGGCGGCCGACGCGCGGGGCATCATGCGCGTGCGCTCCAGGTCGTACCGCGGCAGCGGCCGGGTGTGCTCGGCGTCGGCCGCGGGCAGTAGACGCGTGGCGGCCCCGTCGCGCGTCGCGCGGGACGTCGGCGCCGCGGCCATCGGCCGACGTCGGCGCGCGGTGGGCGGCGCCTGGGGCCGGCGACCGGGGCGCGCTCGTGTACGCGTGCCGGGTGGGTGGCGCGGAGGCTCGCGTGGCCTCCGGCGCGCCGTCGCCGATGTGGGGCACCTGTCGAGCACGCGGCCGATGGTGAACCGTGACCACGCGGAGCTGCTCCCCCGTGCGGTGGAAGAAGTGCTGGAAGACGGAGCCGCCCGCGGTGGCCACCACGCTGACCACGCCCGCGCCGATGATGGTTCCGTAGACGCCGAGTCGCGAGGCGAGCACGGCGGCCGCCACGGCCGCCAGGGCGCTGCCGGCGACCTGAGCGACACTCAGTTCGAGCCGTCCGCTCTTCTCTTTTGCCTCATCTTTTGCCTCACTTTCCGCTGTTTTGCGCATCTCCCGCCTCTGGTCACCTTTCGATCCTCCTTGCACAAAGAAGTGACATTTGGGCGAAGCTGTCAGTTCCGGTTCCGTCGATTCTGTGAAACTCGACACCCGAGGGCCCGATCAGGCAGCCTTTGCGGCCCTTCAACTCCCCTGGCCCACGACAACTTCGATGGCGCGGCGGTCCTCTCACATGGCCCAAATGGAGTACTGTTGCGAACCCCGGCCTCGCCATCCCGCCCGGCCGCCCGGACCGAGCGGGAGAGGCCATCGGCGCCAACTCGACCAGCGGCGCCGCGACATGGCATGGCGCGTACTGCGCAGAGTGACCTATCGTCACTTTGGGTCGTAAACACGTCACTCTGCCATAACGGCGGATCAGAGCCTAGGCTCGACACGCCAGGCAACTCGGCAATGTTGTGGCAGGTTGCACCTGGGCAGGTCACACTCATCTAGCGGGAGAACGGCAGCGACGGACGTGACGTCGGCAGGCACCACCCGGGAGGTTCCCATGCCCGAACTGCGTGTCGTGGCCGTCAGCAACGACGGCACACGGCTGGTGCTCAAGGCTGCGGACAGCACGGAGTACACGCTTCCGATCGACGAGCGGCTGCGCGCTGCCGTGCGCAACGACCGTGCTCGGCTCGGCCAGATCGAGGTCGAGAGCCACCTGCGGCCCCGGGACATCCAGGCCCGGATACGAGCCGGCGCGTCGGCCGAAGAGGTCGCCCAGCTCGCGGGCATCCCCGTCGAGCGCGTGCGCAGGTTCGAGGGCCCCGTACTGGCGGAGCGGGCGTTCATGGCCGAGCGCGCTTGCAAGACTCCCGTGCGCCGCCCCAGCGAGAACACCGGCCCGCAGCTCGGCGAGTCCGTCACCAAGCGGCTGTTGCTGCGCGGGGCAGACAAGGACGCCACGCAGTGGGACTCGTGGCGGCGCGACGACGGCACCTGGGAGGTGCTGCTCGTCTACAGCGTCGCGGGCGAGACCCACACGGCGAGCTGGACCTACGACCCGCCGCGCCGCCTGGTGCAGGCCGTGGACGAAGAGGCCAGGTCGCTGATCGGCGAGGCCGATGACACCCCGGAGCCGAGCTTCCCGTTCGTACCGCGCATCGCGCGGTTGCCGCGCGACCGGCCGCTGGACCGCACCCCGCAGCGGCAGGTGCCGGGCGCGGCCGACGAGGCGGAGTCGACGCCCGCCGTGCTGGAGGAGGCGCCGTCCGAGCGGGACTCGCTGACCAGCCTGTTGGAGGCCATGCCCAGCTTCCGGGGCGACATGGTGGTGCCGGAGCCCGTGCAGGCCCCCCACCCGCCGGACGAGCCCGTCGAGGAGGCGGAGCCGGTGGAGCCGGCTCCCGCGGCGAGCGCCGGTTCGGCGTACGCGGACGTGCTGATGCCCCGGGCGGTCGCCGGTCACCGCGACCGACTGACGGGGACGACGGACCGTCAGGCCGAGGCTGACGGCGTGCGGCCGGGGCGCCGCGCGGCCGTGCCGAGCTGGGACGAGATCGTCTTCGGCACCCGGCGCAAGAAGCAGGAATAGCGGCGACGGGCGCGGGCGTGGGCGGAGGTTCGACGGTGACCACCGCATGCCACCGTGCCGCCCCGCGCCCGCGTGCCTTCGCCCTGTTCCGCTCCCTCGGCCGGGCCCCGCTGGCGCGCCGGGGTTATCCTCGCGCCGACAGGACCCGCTGGCCGACCGGTCGCCGGGCCGCCCTGGGCTGGCCGCCCCGCAGGCTAGCCGTGCGGGGCGGGGCCGGGCGCAGCGTGGGCGGGGCCCGGCGCCGGGCCCGCGACCTGCCGACCGGTCGGTCCAGGGCCCCAGCGCGTACCAGCGGTGGCTCCCTCGTTCCGTTAGCCACCCGGCGGGGGCCGGCCCGGGCGGTCGTACCGCTAGCCCGGTTCGGCGCCGGTGGCCACCGGGCGGGACGGGTCGCCGGACCACTCGCTCCACGAGCCGACCGTACAGCGCCGCCGGCACCCCGGCCACCGCCAGGGCCAATACCTCGTGGGCGCCGGAGACGCCGGAGCCGCAGTAGACGCCGACCTCGGCCGCCTTCGTGGCGCCGAGGGCCGCGAAGCGCTGGGCGAGTCGGGCGGGCGGCAGGAAGCGGCCGTCCTCGCCGACGTTCTCGGTGGTGGGCGCGGAGAGCGCGCCCGGGATGTGGCCCGCCACCCGGTCGATGGGCTCCACCTCGCCCCGGTAGCGGTTCCCCGCCCGCGCGTCCAGCAGCACCCCCCGGCGGCCCCGTCCGCGTCGAGCAGCGGCAACCCCGCCTGGGCGTGGCGTGAAGTCGCCCACGGCCGGCTCCGGAACGTCAGTGCTGACCGGTCCGTCGGCGGCGAGCCACGCGCTGAGCCCGCCGTCCAGGACACGCACCGAGGGGTGACCGGCCCAGCGCAGCAGCCACCAGGCGCGCGCGGCGGCCCAACCACCGGAAGGCGACGGCGGGTCGCCCGCTCCCCCGTCGTAGACGACCACCGGATGCTGGGCACGCACCCCGGCCCGGCGCATCGCCGCGCCGAAGACCTCCAGGTCGGGCAACAGGTGGCGGCCCGCGGGGCCGGGCGGGCCGGCGAGTTCGGTCTCCAGGTCGACGAAGACGGCACCGGGCAGGTGCCCCCCCTCGTACGCGGCGCGACCGGACCTCTCACCCTCGGCGCGACCGCCGGGCGGCGTCATCTGCCAGCGGATGTCGAGCAGCAGCGGGGGGCGGTCGGCGGCCAGTTCGGCGGCGAGTTCGCGAGGCGTGATGGTGGCGTTCATGGTCCTCATCCTCGCGTAAGCGCGCCCGCGCCGTACGAATCACGCCGAACCTCACGTACGACCGATCGACACCGGCCCGCTACCTCGGCGCATGAGGTGCGCCGTGCCGCAGCGGGCATGGTTCGAGGGGAACCCGGGCAGTGCGGCGCGGTCGCGGAGCGCGCCGCGACCGCTACTGCGAGCATCTGGGAAGTCCCGTTCCGTAACAACCCCGCGTGCCGCGTCGGCACGGGGGTAATCAGGCCCCACGACGACGTTCCAAGGAGACGAAGACGATGACCGAGGCACGGCGGTCCCCCGAGTGGCACCACCCCGGGGTCAGCCCGGGTGCTCCCACCGTACGCGGCGTCCGGGAAGGTTCCGGTGGCGAGGTCGGCCTGAGTGGGCGCGAGCCCGCCCGGCGCACGCCGGGGACGCCCTGCTGGACGAGCCTGATGGTGCACGGCCTGGCCGCGACGCAGGAGTTCTACCAGGGCCTGTTCGGCTGGGAGTTCCAGCCCGGGCCCTCCCAGTTCGGCCCATACGTGCGGGCGTTGCTCGACGGGCGTCCGGTCGCCGGGATCGGGGAGCTGGCACCGGGGTTGCGGCTTGCCGTGGCCTGGACGACGTTCCTGGCCAGCGACAACGCGGACGCCACGGCCGAGCAGATCCGCTGCTGCGGCGGCACGGTGGCGGTCGGCCCGCTGGACTCCGGGGACGAGGGCAGGATGGCCATCGCCTCCGACCCGCTAGGCGCGGTGTTCGGCGTCTGGCAGGCGCGCGGCCACCTCGGCAGCGAGGGGGGCGGCGAGCCGGGGACACCCGTGTGGACGGAGTTGCTGACGCCGCAGACGGCGAGCGTCGACAAGTTCTACCAGACGGTCTTCGGCTGCGCAGGCGAGCAACTCGCGGCGTCCGACGAGGACTACGTGACGCTGACGGTGCGCGGTCACCCGGTCGCGGCGGTGCACGGCGTCGGCCAGTCCCTCCCCCGTGACCGGGGCCCGCACTGGGTGACGTACTTCGAGGTCGCGGACCCGGACCAGGCGGCCAGCCGGGTCGCGGAGCTGGGCGGGCGCGTGGTGAGCGGCCCGCGGGCCACGGCGACCGGCGACTGCGTGCAGGTCACCGACCCGGAGGGCGCGGCGCTCACCCTGGTGCGGACGGAGCACTGACCACGGTACGGACGCGCGGCCAGGCGGCCGAGCGCACTCGGCGCGCGCACGGCGCACGCTACGGCCGCGGCCGGCCGGTACGCCGGGCGGCGGGGCGCGACCCCACGGGACGCGGGCGCGGCGGGCCGGGCGGGGTAGCAGCCCGCGCCGCCGGGCGCGGACGGGAGGAGGAGGCCGCGCGGGCGAGGCGCGGCGGTCGCGGCGGTCGCGAACGGCGACGGACGGCGACGGACGGCCAGCGACGAGCCGTCACGGGGGGGCGCCGCTCGCCACGAGCCGTGCGCTCGGGTGGGGCGCTACGGGCGGTGCGCTACGGGTGGAGCCCGCTGGTGGGCGCCGCGACGACGGCGCGGGCCCCGGTGGCGGGCTGGACGCCGTCCACGGGCAGCACCTCGGGGGAGAGCGCGGCGGCGCGGGCGGCGGAGGCCGTCATGCGGCGCCGGTGGTGGCGCCGGCACAGCACCTCGTAGCCCACCTCGGTGGCGCCGTCGGCGCCGGCCACGCCGCTTGTAGCCGCGTCCCGCGCGGCGTCCGGTGCGCTCGTCGGGTCGGCGTCGTCGGTGCCCTCGCCGTGGGCCGGCTTGTGCACGTCGCCGACGACGACCTGGGCCCCCTCGACGACCATCCGGCCGCCCACGGTGCGCGCATTGTGCGTGGCGCGGGCGCCGCACCAGCACAGCGCCTCGACCTGGAGCACCTCGATCCGGTCGGCGAGTTCGACCAGCCGCTGCGAGCCGGGGAAGAGCTTGCTGCGGAAGTCGGTGGTGATGCCGAAGGCGAAGACGTCGAGGCCCAGGTCGTCGACGATGCGGGCGAGTTGGTCGATCTGTTCCGCGGCGAGGAACTGGGCCTCGTCGGCGATCACGTAGTTGGCCCGGCCGCCCGCGCTCAACTGCGCGACGAGGTAGGCGTAGAAGTCGAAGCCCTCGTGCGCCTCGATGACCTCGGTCTCCAGGCCGAGCCGCGAGGAGAGACGCCCCTCCCCCGCCCGGTCGTCCCGGGTGAAGATCATGCCCTGGAGGCCGCGTGCCGAGCGGTTGTGCTCGATCTGCAGAGCAAGCGTGGACTTTCCGCAGTCCATCGTTCCGCTGAAGAAAACCAGCTCGGGCATGGGGGAACACGGGCCTTTCGGTCGTTGTGGAGGTCACGGCGCCGTCCCGCGCCTCGTCGCCCGCGCCGGGGGCGCGCGGGGGTGTCGTACGCGGGCGCGGGCGCCTGGCGCGCGGCCGATGAGCTACGTGCGTACTTCGAGGAGCGGCACGAGTTGTTCGACGGGGGTCATGGAACCGTGCAGGCCCACCATGGCCGACTCGTTCGGTTCGGTGCGGCTGGCCACGACGGCGACGTCGTCACGGGCGGCGGCGACCACGTCCCCGATGCGCCCGTACACTCGCTCGTCCACGCCGTCCCCCGGCCGTCCGAACCAGCCGGCCGCGATCGCCTCGTCCCGGCTGGCCACCCACATCCGGTCGCCGAGCACCTCGCGCCAGACGGCGAGCACGTCCCCGGCCGCCCCCGGCACGGCGTACACGTGGCGGGCCCGGCCCTCGCCGCCGAGCAGGGCGACGCCCGCGCGCAGCTCCCAGTCCTCGTCGAAGTCGATGCGCGAGCCCGGGTCGAAGGGCAGGTCGATCATGCCGTGGTCGGCGGTGACGTAGAGCGCGGAGCGCGGCGGCAGCTGCTCGGCGAGCCGCTGCGCGAGGCCGTCCACGTACATCAACTGGCCGCGCCAGTCGTCGGAGTCCACGCCGAACCGGTGCCCCTTGCCGTCCACCTCGCTGTAGTACGTGTAGACCAAGGTGCGGCCGGCGGCACCGGTCTGGGTCGCGGTGAAGTCCATCCGCTCCTCGCCGGAGAGCCGGCCGTGGAAGGCGCCGCCGCTGAGCGCGATCCTGGTGAGCGGGGTGTGCTGGAAGGCGGGCGCGGACACCTGGCAGGTGTGCACGCCGGCGGCGTCAGCGAGTTGGAAGACCGTGGGGTACGGCTGCCAGGCGTGCGGGTCGGTCCACGGCTGCCAGCGGAGCTGGTTCATCAGCGCCCCGGTGGCCGGGTCGACGACCGTGTAGCCGGGCAGGCCGTGCGCGCCGGGCGGCAGTCCCGTGCCCACCGAGGCCAGCGAGGTCGCCGTGGTGGAGGGGAAGCCGGCGGTCAGCGGGCGGCCCGTGCCGTTCCGGGAGCTGGGGAGGAGCGAGGTCAGGAACGGCGCCTCGGCGGGGTGTGCCCGCAGCAGCTCCCAGCCGAGCCCGTCGATGAGGAAGACGCACACCCGGTTGGCCGGCGCCAGGTCCAGGCCCGGCGTGCCGGTGAGGCCCGGCACCTCCTGGCCGACCACGACGGCGGGCAGCAGATCACTGAGCGAGCCCGTGCCGTACTGCGGCAGCGGGGCGGTGGCGGGGTCGAGGGTCGCGCCCTGGGGCTGCCACTCGGGCCAGGTCGCACTGGTGGCGGGGCCCGCGCTGGAATCCGACATCAGCGGCTGGTCGCCGTGGTCGCCTCGGACAGCGCCTGCGCGAACGCCAACGTCTGGCGCACACTGTCGGGCCCGTCGCCCGCCTCGCTCACGCGCAGCGACAGGTCGTCGGCGGTGGACGAGCCGGTGTAGCAGTGGTGCGCCTCGCAGTTGGGGTCCCCACAGCTCGCGGGCTCCAGGTCGAGCCTGCTCACCGCGCCCCAGCCGATGGTCAGCACCACCTCGCGGGGCAGCATGCCCGGCGCGTACGACTCGGGGTTGGCGACGACTCGGCTGAGCACCACCGAGGAGATCCGGTTGAGCTTCACGGACTCGGTGGAGGTCGTGGCGTACGGGGTCGCGGAGCTGTCGTCGGCGGCCTGCTCGTCGGTGTGGCTCACGATGAAGCGGGTGGCGGTGAGCACGAGGACCGTGACGTGGCGGCGGACCTCGTTGGAGTCGAAGGTCGTCTCCTGGTGCACCAGGAACGCCACCACCGGTTCGCCGCCCACGGCGCCCTCGACCGCCTCGGCAACGAGGGCCGGGTAGTAGCCGCTGCGCTCGATCGCCGCGCGCAGCCCCTGGGTCGTCGTACCGGTCTTCGCCATGCGTCCCATCCTACGGGCCCAGGCCGGTCCACATCCCCTCCCCTGTCGCCACCCGCGTCGAGCCGCCCTCGCCGCCGGGCCCCGGCCGGCCCACCACGCGCCCGCGCCGGGCCTGGGACGGCGCGGCTCAGTACGCGGGGCCAGTCGCAGGGACGCGCCCAGGACGGACAGCCCGCGCGGGGCCACGACCACCGGCTCCAGGTGCACGGCCACCATATCGGGGTGGTCGTCGACCAACCGGGAGACGCGCAGCAGCAACTCCTCCAGGGCCGCGGTGTCCACCGGTCGCGAGCCGCGCCAGCCGAACAGCAGCGGCGCGGTGCGCACCGACCTGATCAGCTCGGCGACGTCGCGGCCGGTGGCCGGTATGAGCCGGTGGGCGGTGTCGCCAAGGAGCTCGGAGGGGGCGCCGGCCAGACCGAAGGAGAGCACGGCTCCCGCGGCCGGGTCGATGGCGGCTCGGACCACCGTGTCCACGCCGCGCGGGGCCATCCGCTGGACGACCAGGCGCAGCTCGTCGGGGCCGCCGAGCAGGGTGGTCAACTCGGCGTAGGCGCGGCGCAGTTCCCGTTCGCCGCCGAGGTCGAGCCGGAATGCGCCGAGGTCGGCGCGGTGTCGCAGGTGGGGGGCGGTGGGCTTGAGGGCCACCGGGTAGCCGAGCCGGGCGGCGGCCCGCGCCGCGCCGTCGGGGTCCGGCGCGGGCAGGGCGGGCAGCACGCTGATGCCGTAGCGGGCCAGCAGGCGCTGGGTGTCCGGCGCGGAGAGCGCGAAACTGCGCGCCGGGTGGTGCGCGCGCCCCCGCTCCCCGGCGGGCCGGGCGACCCGCGCGGTGCCGGGGGCAGCGGGTCCGGTGGGGTGGGCGGCCTGCCGCGCGGCGCCGGCGGACGGCGGGGGCGCGGCCTGCGCCGGGGCGGGGGCGCATCGCAGGGCGGGGGCGGAGGGGCGACCGGGGCCGGCGGGCGGCGGGGTGCGACCGGGCTCGGGGCGTGCTCGGAGGCGGGGGCGGGGCCTGCTCGGCGTCCTCGTGGGCGTGCGCGGCGAGCAGCACGTCGATGTCGGCCCCGGCGCCGGCCTCGTCGATGTCGTCGTACTCGGGCACCCGGCCCGGCTCGGCGGCCTGGCGCCGCCAGTGCGCGTACCGCACGGCCTCGGCCAGCGCGCGCACCGCGCGCTCGGCCGCCGGATACGCCAGTACGCGGCTCCCGCCCGTCGGGCCGTCCGGCGCCGCGGGCGAGCCGGCCACGGGCTCGCCACCCGTGGCGGGGGCGCCCGCGAAGTCTCGGACGGGGGGCGCGCCGGTCACGGGCGGGCGCTCCCGCCCCGCGTCCGGGGGGCCGGGCTGGGCCAGCGCGGCGGCCAGGCCCGGGATCTCCAGGTGCACCACGACCACCGGCTTGGCCACGTCGCTCGCGGCGGCCGACTCCCGGATCGCCCGCGCCAGCTCCGTGGCGGGCTCCTCGTCGACGGCAGGGATGGCCGTGACGACAACGGCATGGCACAGGTCGTCGGCCAGGGCCCGGTCGAGGGCAGCGCGGAAGTCGGCCGGCTGGGCGGCCGTGGTCAGGTCGAGCGGCGGTAGCGGGCGCAGACCCTCGGTCAGGCAGGCGTCGTAGCTGATCAGGCCGAGCGACTCCGAGTTGCCGAGGATCGCCACCCGGGGGCCGCGCGGCAGGGGCTGCGCGGCCAGGAACAGGCCCACGTCGGCCAGCTCGGTGACCGTGTCCACGCGGATGACGCCCGCCTGTCGGAACAGCGCGGAGACCGTGGCGTCGGGGATGCGGGTCGTGGGCACCGCGTGCCCGGGGGGCTCGCTGCCGCTGTGCCGGGCGCCCTTGACGACCACGACCGGCTTTGAGGACCGCGGTGCGCTTGGCGAGCCGGGTGAACTTTCGGGGGTTGCCGATGGACTCCAGGTACAACAGCGCCACGTGCGTGTGGGGGTCGTCGTGCCAGTACTGGAGCAGGTCGTTGCCCGAGACGTCGGCCCGGTTGCCGGCCGAGACGAAGGTGGAGATGCCGAAGAGGCCGGAGCCGCGCCGGTGCAGCCCCGACAGCAGGGCGATGCCGATCGCGCCGGACTGGGTGAACAGGCCCAGGTTGCCGGCCGGTGGCATCTGGGGCGACAGGGAGGCGTTCATCCGTACCCCGTCGGCCGTGTTGATGATCCCCAGGGCGCCGGGGCCGATCAGCCGCATCCCGTACGACCTGACCTGGCGGACCAGCTCCCGCTGTCGCTCCAGGCCCGCCGGCCCGCTCTCGGCGTACCCGGAAGAGACCACGACCAGGCCCTGCACACCGCGCTCACCGCAGTCGGCGATGACGGCGGGCACCTGCTTCGGCCGGGACCGCGATGACGGCCAGGTCCACCGGCTCCTCGATGTCGTGCAACGAGCAGTAGGCGGCGACGCCCGTCGCCCCGTCGGCGGAGCCCCCCTCGGCGGGCGTCCCGTCGGCGTGGGTCCCTTCGGCGGGCGGCCCGGCCGGCTCCGCGTCGCGGCGGGGCAGCGGGCCCGCGCCGGCGGGTTCCGGTGCCGCACCGACCGCGCCGGGGGCGCCCGCCGCCACCCGTGGCGCGGCTTCGGCGGCGCGGCGGGCCTGGGCCAGGTCGGCGCCCGTCAGCCAGGAGCGCCCCGGAGCAAAGGCGTGGTTGACCGCGCACGCCCGGCCCGTGTAGTTGCCGCGGGTGTCCGGCACCGGGTCGCCCGAGGCCCGAACGGGCGCCGACGCCGACCGCACCTGGGCGCTGCGCCACGTGGACCAGACGACGCGGCGGCTGCGCCGGCCCGAGGTCGCTGGCGAGGTGTCGGGGGCGACCGCCGACGAGTTCACCGACGCCAGCACGCACGGCACCCGGTGGCGGGGCGGCAGGCGCCTGGCAGTGGCCGCGCTCGGTGTGTTCCTGCTGGCCATGGCGCTGATCACGGGCATCGAGTGGGCCGCGGGCGGGCCGGTGTCCAACGTGTGGGGCGACGACAAGAGCGGCACCACGTTCGGCAACAGCGTCTCCCGGAGCGCGGACCGGCCGACCCGACCCGACCCGGCGCCCACCACGGAGCGGCCGGCGACCGGCGAGGACGACCGGCCGCGCGAGGAGGGGCGCGACCCGGACGCGACGCGGCCCGACGGCGGCGCCACCGACCCCACCCGCACGCCGACCACCCCGCCCGCCCCCGCCCCCACGGGTGGCGGCGCCGACCAGCGGACGCCCGGGCCCAGCGCCCCGTCGAAGCCCGGCACGTCCTCGACGCCAGGCACCACCGCCCCCACGCCGCCCGGCACCGGAGGCGAGAGCGGCACGGGCACCGACGGCGGGGGCGCCACGGCGGAGGGGGACGGCGCCGCCCCCGGCGCCGACCGCGTACGCACACGCGTGGTCGGGAGCGACGGCGCCCGGCCCGTGCGGACCGGGCGAAGCTCCGAGGCCCGGGGCGGACCAACCCCGCGGCTGGCTCAGTCGCCGAGCACCCGGCGCAGGTACGCGTTGCCGAACCCGCGGTGGGGGTCGAGCCGGTCGCGGAGCGCCGTGAACTCGCCGAACCGCGGGTACACGCCGGACAGGTACTCCGCGTCCCGGCTGTGCAGCTTGCCCCAGTGCGGCCGGCCGCTGAGCGCTGTCATGATGCGCTCCGCCGCGCTGAAGTACGCCTCGTGCGGGGTGCCGCGGTACATGTGCACCGCCAGGTAGGCCGTGTCGCGCCCGGACGCGGTGGACAGCGGGATGTCGTCGGCGGGCGCGGTGCGCACCTCCACCGGGAAGCTGACCCGCGCCCCCGTGCGCTCGACCATCGCCCGCAGCTTGCGCAGCGCCCCGATGGCCGCCGCGCGCGGCAGCGCGTACTCGCACTCGACGAACCGGACCCGGCGCGGGCTGGTGAACACCTTGTACGGGATGTCCGTGTACGTGCGGGCGGACAGCGCGCGGCTGGAGACCTGGGCGATACCGGGGATGGTCGCAGGAACCGCGCGGCCCACGGCGCACGCGGCCTGGAAGAGCCCGTTGGAGAGCAGTTCGTCCTCCACCCAGGCGCTGATCCGGCCGGCCGGGGCGATGGGGCCCGCGCTGCGGTTGTTGCGCTTGGTGAGGCAGTTTCCGGTGTGCGGGAACCAGTAGAACTCGAAGTGCTCGTTCTCGGTCACCAACTGCTCGAAATCCTCGGTGACCTGGTCGAACGTCATCGGTTCCTCGCGGGCGGTCAGCAGGAACTGGGGCTCCATCGCGAAGGTGAGGGCCGTCACGACGCCGAGCGCCCCGAGGCCGACGCGGGCGCTGGCGAAGACGTCCGGGTTCTCGGTGGCCGAGCAGCGCAGCACCTCGCCCTCGGCCGTCACCAGCTCCAGGGCGGTGAGCTGGGCCGAGAGCGAGGCGGAGGCACGGCCGGTGCCGTGCGTGCCGGTAGCGGTGGCGCCGGCGGCCGTCTGCTCCATGATGTCGCCCATGTTGGCCAGCGACAGGCCGTGCGCGGCCAGCGTCGCGTTCAGCCGTTTGACCGAGGTCCCGGCGCCGACGGTGACGGTGCCGGCCGCCGTGTCCAGGGCGTGCACTCCGGTCAGCCGCTCCGGCCGGATGAGCAGCCCGTCGGTGGCGGCCGTCGCGGTGAACGAGTGCCCCGTGCCGACGGCCTTGACCGGCAGCCCCGCGTCGACCGCCGACCGCACCACGTCGACGACCTCCGCCGTGCTGGCCGGCGTGACGACCCGGGCCGGCCGGGCCGTCACGTTCCCCGCCCAGTTACGCCACGGGCTGGGAGTGCCGCCCGCCCTCCTCGCGACCATCGTTCTCGCGCCGTTCGCCACCGTCCTGGCCATCCGCATCAGTCCCTCCCTGTGCCGGCAGTATGGACTCCGCCCGCTGTGCCGGTACGACGTGGCGATAGCCCAGGAAGGCGAGCGCCACCGCGGCCACCCCGGCGACCCCCGGTACCGCGTACGCCACCTCGGCCCCCGCCTTGTCCACCACCCGCCCCGAGGCGAACGCGCCGAGCGCGACGCCCGTCGCGATCCCCGTGCTGGCCCAGGTCATGCCCTCGGTCAGCTTGGCGCGGGGCACGTGGTGCTGGATGAGGGACATGATGGTCACGCCCGTCGGCGCGATGGCAAGGCCCGCGATGAACAGCACCCCGGTGAGCCAGCCCAGACCCCCCACGAACGGCAGTGGCAGCACGCTCGCGGCCATCGCGCACACGCCGAGCAGCCAGCGGCGCGCCGGCGGTCCCGTGAGGTGCATCAACCCGAAGACGGCGCCGGCCAGGCACGAGCCGGCGGCGTAGGTCGCCAGGACCAGGCTCGCCCCCGACTTGTGGCCCTGCTCCTCGGCGAAGGCCACCGTGACCACGTCGACCGAGCTGAAGATCACCCCGCTGAACACGCCGGTGGTCACCAGGATGCGCAGCGCGGGGGAGCGCAGCGCCGACCGCCGGGAGTGGTCGTCGCCGCGCGGCTGCGGCGTCGGCTCGGTGGCTCGCTGCGCGGTGAGCCAGAACACGCCGCTGGCCAGGAAGCACGCGGCCACCAGCGGCCCGGCCTCCGGGAACCAGGTGGTGGACAGGCCGATGGCGATGATGGGGCCGAGGATGAAGCACAGCTCGTCCACGACGGACTCGAAGGAGTACGCAGTGTGCAGTCGGCGCGGCTCGCCACGGTAGATGTTCGCCCAGCGAGACCTGATCATGGAGCCGAGCGAGGGCACGCAGCCGCCGCAGGCCGCGCACACGAACATCAGCCAGTCCGGCCAGCCGCGCTCGGCGCTCAGCAGCAGGCCGGCGATCGCGGTCAGCGCGACGAGCACGGCCGGCCGCAGCACGCGGCGCTGGCCGTGGAGGTCCACGAGCCGGGAGACCTGCGGGCCGATCACCGCGCCCGACAGCGCCAGCGTGGCGGCGAGCGCCCCGGCCAGCCCGTACCGACCGGTGATCTCCGAGACCATCGTCACCACGCCGATGCTCATCATCGCCACCGGCATGCGGCCGAGGAACCCCGCGGCGGAGAAGCCCGCAGCGCCGGGTACGGCGAAGATCTCGCGATACGGGTTGGGCACGGGGCGCACTCCGCCGATCGAGGGGCCGCTGGGGGACCGGCCGGTAAGGGATGTCTTGGGCCCATACAGCTTACGGCGCGCGGCGACGCGACGCAGGGGTATTTCCCGGCTGTCAGACCCGGGTGGCAGGATCGATCACATGTCAGCCGAGTCCCCTTCCGCACACCCCGTTCCAGCCACCTCCGCTGCCCCGTACGACGCGTTGCTCCTGCTGTCCTTCGGCGGCCCCGAGGGCCCCGACGACGTGGTGCCCTTCCTGGAGAACGTGACGCGCGGCCGGGGCATCCGCCGCGAACGGCTGAAAGAGGTCGGCCAGCACTACTTCCTGTTCGGTGGGGTCAGCCCGATCAACGAGCAGAACCGCGAGCTGCTGCGGGCGCTGCGCGAGGACTTCGCCCAGTACGGCCTTGACCTGCCCGTCTACTGGGGCAACCGCAACTGGGCGCCGTACCTCACCGACACCCTGCGCGAGCTGGTCCGCGACGGCCACCGCCGGGTCCTCACGCTGGCCACCAGCGCCTACGCCTCCTACTCGGGCTGCCGGCAGTACCGCGAGAACCTCGCCGACGCGCTCGCCACCCTCGCCGCCGAGGGCCTCGAACCGCCGCGTGTCGACAAGATCCGGCACTACTTCAACCACCTGGGGTTCGTCGAGCCGATGGTGGACGCGACGCTCGCGGCCCTGGCCGAGCTGCCCGAGCGGGCCCGCGCCGAGGCGCACCTGGCGTTCACCACCCACTCGATCCCCACGGCCGCGGCCGACACCTCCGGCCCCGTCCCGGTGCACACCGAGGGCGGGGAGGGTGGCGCGTACGTGGCCCAGCACCGGGACGTGGCGCGGGTGATCGTGGACGCGGTGCGCGAGCGGACCAGCGTCGAGTACCCGTGGCGGCTGGTCTACCAGTCGCGCAGCGGCGCCCCGCATATCCCCTGGCTCGAACCGGACGTCTGCGACCACCTGGAGGAGCTGCACGGCGCCGGGGTGTCCGGGGCCGTGATGGTCCCGATCGGCTTCGTCTCGGACCACATGGAGGTCAAGTACGACCTGGACACCGAGGCCCGGGCCAAGGCCGCCGAGCTGGGCCTGCCGGTGACCCGGGCGGCGACCGTCGGGGCCGACCCGCGGTTCGCCGCCGCGGTGCGCGATCTGGTCCTCGAGCGGGCCGCCACCGAGCGGTTCGCCGCGGCGCCCACGCCGTGCTCGGCCCCGCCCGAGCGGTATGCGCTGGGCGCGCTCGGGCCCAGCCACGACGTCTGCCCGGTGGGCTGCTGCCCGGCGCGCACTCCACGGCCGGCTGCCGCCGGAGCCGAGTGACCGGCCGGACCCCGAGACTGGCCGCGGTGGCCGTGGCGCGGCCACCATCGAGGAACACCGTCGTCAGCCCACCGCGAGGAGCACCGTGAACGACCAGCCGACCGGCGAACTCAAGGCCGAACTCCTGACCGTCGCCCTGGAGGCGGCCCACCGCGCGGGCGCCCTGCTGCGCGACGGCCGCCCCGCCGACCTGGGCGTCGCCGCCACCAAGACCAGCCCCATCGACGTCGTCACCGAGATGGACATCGCGGCCGAGCGACTAATCACCGACTTCGTCGGCGAGCGACGCCCGGACGACGGGCTGCTCGGCGAGGAGGGCGCGAGCCGGGCGGGCACCAGCGGCGTGCGCTGGGTGATCGACCCGATCGACGGCACGGTGAACTACCTCTACGGGCTGCCCTCGTGGTCCGTCAGCATCGCCGCCGAGGCGCACGGGCAGACGCTCGTCGGCGTGGTGGAGGTGCAGATGCGCGGCGAGACCTTCCGCGCCGTGGCCGGCGCCGGCGCCCACCTCGGCGACCGGCCGATACGGGTCCGCCCGGCGCCGCCCTTCGAGCAGTCGCTGGTCGGTACGGGCTTCAGCTACCTCACCGAGCGCAAGGTGGCCCAGGCCGAGGTCGTACGGGCGCTGCTGCCGCAGGTGCGGGACATCCGCCGGGGCGGCTCGGCCGCCATCGACCTGTGCGACGTGGCCTGCGGCCGGCTCGACGGCTACTACGAGCGCGGACTCAACGCCTGGGACTACGCGGCGGGCGACCTCATCGCCCGGGAGGCCGGCGCGCACACGGGCGGCCGCTCGGGCGAGCCCCTCTCCCCGGAGCTGGCCGTGGCCGCCACGCCGGGCCTCTTCGGCCCCCTCCAGAGCCGCCTGGAAGCCCTGGGAGCCTGGCACGACGAGCCGCGAGACTAGCCGCCAGCTCCGAGCGGGAGGTGCGCTGCGCCCCGTGTGCGGACGCGACGACGCCCCGGTACCGGCCGGGTACCGGGGCGTCGGGCCGGGTCAGGCGGTGGCGGTGACCTGGACGCCGTGTTCGGCGGCCAGTCGGCGGAGATCGTCCAGTTCCGCCTGCTCCACCTCGACCAGGAAGTCGTCGCCCGTCTCGCGGGCGCGGGTCAGGTCGGTTTCGGTGGCCTCTATGCGCTGCAGAAGTCCTGCGGTGAACGCGTCCATGGTGCGCCCCTCGTCGTGGGTCGGCTCGGTGGCACGGGCTGTGCCCTGGAGGTCCCCGCTCGCTGGCGGGAGGACGATCACGTACGCCGTCCCTGAAAGCGGCGAACGCTGTGAGAACGACAAACCCAGTCGAGTGCCACAGTCAGGGCATGATCGCGGGGTGTGCAGTCGTTTTCCCCAGCGCTTCGCGCCGAGAAACCTCGCCCTCCCAAAGAAATCCCCGGCGCTTGCTCCGGCCCGGAGGACCGGTTCCGCGCTCCCGTCAGGTCGTCCCTTACCGCCGGTTTATCGGGCTTGGGGGCAGGATGGAGACGCTCAGCAGTCGTTCGCGCGGTGCGCCGCCCACCGGCAGATGGCCGCGGGGCGAGCGCGCGGCGAACGTCGGACCAGCAGGCGGTGAACGCCGAGCACATTCAGTCGGCCCCCACAGGGCCAGCCGCCCATCGGGGCGTAGGGAAAGGACAGCACCGTGCGTGTACTCGTCGTCGAGGACGAGCAGCTTCTCGCGGACGCGGTGGCCACCGGGCTGCGGCGCGAGGCCATGGCCGTCGACGTCGTCTACGACGGCGCCGCCGCGTTGGAGCGGATCGCCGTCAACGACTACGACGTTGTGGTACTCGACCGCGACCTGCCCCTGGTGCACGGCGACGAGGTGTGCCGCAAGCTCGTCGATCTCGGCCTGCCCACCCGGGTCCTGATGCTCACCGCCTCCGGCGACGTGAGCGACCGTGTGGAGGGGCTGGAGATCGGGGCCGACGACTACCTCCCCAAGCCCTTCGCGTTCAGCGAGCTGATCGCCCGGGTGCGCGCGCTCGGCCGCCGCACGACCCTGGCGCTGCCGCCGGTCCTGGAGCGGGCCGGGATCAAGCTGGACCCCAACCGCCGCGAGGTCTTCCGCGACGGCCAGGAGATCCAGCTCGCGCCGAAGGAGTTCGCGGTCCTGGAGGTGCTGCTGCGTAGCGAGGGCGCCGTGGTCTCGGCGGAGCAGCTCCTGGAGAAGGCGTGGGACGAGAACACCGACCCGTTCACCAACGTCGTCCGGGTGACCGTGATGACGCTCCGCCGCAAACTGGGTGAGCCCGCCGTGATCGTGACCGTGCCCGGCTCCGGATACCGGATCTGACCGGGCATGGCCGCGACCCCTCCCCCCACCCCGCCGCTGCCCACCGCGCCCCCCAAGCCCCACTGGTCCCCCTCCGAGCTGGGCCGCCCGCTGCCCTGGCTGCGCCCGACCATCCGGATACGGCTGACGCTGCTGTACGGCGGCATGTTCCTGATGGCCGGCATCCTGCTGCTGTCGATCATCTACCTGCTGGCCGCCGACGCCCTGCACAAGGGCAACGAGCTGCCGTTCCAGATCATCAACGCCGACTACCGGGCCACCAGTGACGTCTGCGACCTGCCCGACCGTGGTAACAGCGCGCAGTTCAACCACGCCGTGGCGCAGTGCATGCAGGGGCAGCGCGAGATGGCGCTGGACGGTCTGCTGCGCAGGTCGCTGCTGGCGCTGCTGGGGCTGACCGTGGTCGCCTTCGCCTTCGGGTACGCGATGGCCGGGCGCGTCCTGTCGCCGCTGGGCCGCATCACGCGCACCGCCCGCCAGGTGGCCGGCTCGGACCTGTCCCGGCGCATCGAGCTGGGCGGCCCGGACGACGAGCTCAAGGAGCTCTCGGACACCTTCGACGAGATGCTGGAGCGGCTCGGCCGGGCCTTCACGGCCCAGCAGCGCTTCGTCGCCAACGCCTCGCACGAGCTGCGCACCCCGCTGGCCATCAACCGCACTCTCCTGGAGGTGCAGCTCTCGGACCCGGACGCCTCGCCGGAGCTCACCCAGCTCGGCAAGACGCTGCTGGCCACCAATGAGCGCAGCGAGCAACTTGTGGAGGGGTTGTTGCTGCTCGCCCGCAGCGACAACGAGATCGTGGACCGCAAGTCGGTGGACCTGGCCGAGGTCGCCACCCAGGCGGTCGACCAGGCGCGTACGGAGGCCCAGGCCAAGGGGGTGGAGCTGCGCGGCGAGCGGCAGCCCGCGGTCCTGCAGGGCAACGGCGTGCTGCTGGAGCGGGTCGCGCTGAACCTGGTGCAGAACGCGGTGCGCTACAACGCCCCCGACGGCTGGGTGCGTGTGGACACCGTGCTGGAGCGCGCGGAGGCGGTGCTGGTGGTCTCGAACACGGGCCCGGTGGTTCCCGCGTACGAGGTGGACAACATCTTCGAGCCCTTCCGCCGGTTGCGGACTGAGCGGACCGGTAGCGACAAGGGCGTGGGGCTCGGCCTGTCGATCGTGCGGTCGGTGGTGCGGGCGCACGGCGGGCGGATCACGGCCGTGCCGCGCGAGGGGGGCGGACTGGTGATCCAGGTCTCCTTCCCGGTGTGACCGCGCGGGTCGCGGACCGGGCGCGACGTGCGACGCGTCACCCCGGCGAGCGGTGGCGGGCGCTTCCCAGGGGGCGCACCGGGCCCTGGGAATTTGTCTGCTTTTAGCGGAATTATCCCGACGGGGCGAGATTCATCGTCATGTGTTTTCGATCACACGGGCGAATTTTCGGCCACGTACTCTCCGTAGCCGCCGAGAGTGGTGCAAAGCCGGGAAAATCCGGGTTTCCGGGGGTCCCGATCACGGGAAGTACCGGTGAGGGCGCGTGTGAAGGACCCCCCGCGCATCGTGTACCGTCCGACCGCCATCCAAGCCGATCACCTCTTCAGGGGGCCGGTTGGGTGTCGATTGAGTAACAGACCTTGATGTGAGGCAAAATCTCCGCCTCAGGTCGGGCACAAGTCCGGCCTCTAACGCGTTACGTGCGCTGGAGACACCGCAGATACCCAGAGGGGGAGAGCGACATGGCAACGGACTACGACACCCCACGTAAGACCGATGACGACGTCAACGAGGACAGCATTGAGGAGCTGAAGGCACGGCGGAACGACAAGTCCGCGTCCACCGTGGACGTGGACGAGTTCGAGCAGGCGGAGGGCCTTGAGCTGCCCGGCGCCGACCTCTCGAACGAGGAGCTGTCGGTGCGCGTGCTGCCGCGCCAGGCGGACGAGTTCACCTGCATGAGCTGCTTCCTCGTGCACCACCGGAGCCAGCTGGCCGCCGAGAAGAACGGCCAGCCGATCTGCCGCGACTGCGCGGCCTGAGGTACGGCTCCCTTACGGTGCGGGACGTTTCCAGCGGGATGACGCGAACGTCGAGCGGGGCCGTGCGGCCTCGCTCGCGGACGCCGTCGGCCGGGGCACCAAGGCCGCCGGCAGCGGAATCAGGCGGACCGGTCGGGGTGTACGGGCGGGCGCGACCGCCGTCGCCAACCGGATCATCGCGAGGTCGCCGACCGGATCATCGCGAGCGCGCCCCGTGTTCCGGTGCGGGACCTCGCGACGCTGCGAGCGCAGTTCCCGGGGCTCGGCCCCGACGAGATTGCGGACAAGCTCGTCGCGGGCGCCGTGGGCGCCACCTCGACCGTGGGCGCGGGCGTGCGCGCCGCGGTTATGCTGCCCGTTCCGCCCGCCATGCCCGCCGAGCTGGCCACCGAGATCGTCGGCGTGGTCACCATCGAGTTTAAGCTCATCGCCGAGCTGCACGGGGTCTACGGCGTGCGCGCGGCCGGCACCCTGCCCCAGCGCAGCGCCGCCTACCTCACGGCGTGGACCCAGGAGTGGGGCATCGACGTCGTCAAGCCCGCCAGTTTCAACGCGGCCCTGTCCGGGCCCGTCAAGCGCGAGCTGCGGCAGCGCATCGTCAAGCGCACCTTCCGCAACCTGCCCAACCTCGCCCCGTTCATGATCGGCGCGGCCGTCGGAGCGATGATGAACCGGCGCGAGACCAAGCGGCTCGCCGAGAAGGTCCGCAAGGACCTGCGGGCCCGCCAGGTCCCCTGGGACCAGCTCCCGCCCCCGGAGCAGGCGGAGCGGGCCGCGCGAGCTGTCGCCCGCAGAGCCCCCACAGGCCCCCACCCCGCCCGGACCCGGCGGCACGGCTTCCGGTGCCTCCCACGACGAAGCGCCGCCGCCTGGGCCGTCGCCGCCCCCGCGGCTGAGCCGCCGTCCCGGCCTCGGCGCCGCGCCGGCGTCCACGCGCGCCCCCGGGCGGAACGGCTAGCTCGCGCGCACCGCGGCGATGGCCTGGGCCAGCTTCTTCGGGTGACGCGTGGACAGGTACAGGTAGGGCGTCGGGTCAGCCGGGTCGGTGACCTTGATCCGCAGCGCGGTGGGGATGTAGCTGCGCAGCAGCATGAATGCTCGCGGGTCGGCCTTGGGGCCGCGCCAGGCGGCGGCCTCCGCCGGGTCGAGGACCTGGGCCTCGCCCAGCGCCTCCACCGGAATCCTAGCGTCCCCGGCGACCAGCGAACCCGCCACCACCCGGATGCGGACCGAGCCGTACGCGCTGATCGCGACGCTGGCCAGGGCCGATGCGCCGATCAGCCCGCCGAGCATGGCCAGGGTCCCCAGCGGCAGCAGGATCAGCGCCCCCGCCACACCGGTCAGGGCGGCGATGAACCACCAGAATCGGGGTGCGGTCAGGCGTTCCTCGTAAGGCTGCATGGTTTTCAGCTTGGCACGACGGAGCCCGCCGCCCACCAGTGCGGGTAAGGTCTGCACCCGTGAGTGGACGAACGACATCGCTGACGCCGCCGGTCGATGCCGCGGCGCCGGTGCGACACCCCGAAGCGCCGGCGCCCGGCGAGCTGCTTGGCGCGCACTACGAACAGTGCTTCGGCTGCGGCGACGCACAGCCGCACGGCCTGCACCTGGCGATCCGGGCGGGCGATGGCGTGGGCGTCACCGCGCGGTTCACGGTCAAGCGGGCCCACCAGGGCGCCCCCGGGCTCGCGCACGGCGGGGTGCTGGCCACGGCTCTGGACGAGACGCTGGGCTCGCTCGGCTGGCTGCTGCGGGTGATCGCGGTGACCGGACGCCTGGAGACCGACTTCGTACGTCCGGTACCGGTCGACACCGAGCTGTACCTGGACGCCCACGTGGTGGCGGTGCACGGGCGCAAGATCTACTCCACGGCGACCGGTCGGATCGGCGGGCCCGACGGGCCGGTCGCCGTCCGCGCGGACGCCCTGTTCATCGATGTGAAGGTGGACCACTTCATCGAGAACGGCCGGCCGGAAGAGATCAACGCGGCCCTCTCCGACCCGGACCAGATCAAGGTCGCGCGTGCCTTTGAGGTGAATCCGTGAGCCGTGAGCCCGTAGACGTCCTGATCCGGCGGGTGGACCCGTCGGTTCCGCTCCCCGCCTACGGGCATCCCGGCGACGCCGGGGCGGATCTGGTCACCACCGAGGCGGCCGAACTCGCCCCCGGCGAGCGCGCGGTGCTGCCCACCGGGGTGTCCGTCGCGCTCCCGGACGGGTACGCGGCCTTCGTACACCCCCGCTCGGGGCTCGCCGCACGCTGTGGTGTCGCCCTGGTGAATGCTCCGGGCACGGTGGATGCCGGGTACCGTGGGGAGATCAAGGTCATCGTGGTCAACCTGGACCCGCGCGAGAGCGTGCGGTTCGAGCGGTTCGACCGGGTCGCCCAGCTCATCGTCCAGCAGGTGGAGAAGGTGCGCTTCCACGAGGTGGCGGAGCTTCCCGGCTCGGCGCGCGCCGACGGGGGCTTCGGGTCCACGGGGGGCCATGCCGCGGTGGGCGGCTCATCGGGTGGGAATGGATACTCTTCGGTCGGTGCCGACCGGGAAGGACAGTGACGTGTTCGGACGTCGACGCAAGCGCAGTGAGGACGCCGTCGACCAGGTCGACAAGGGCGTGGCCGCCGAGGAGTTGGCCGAGGACACGGCGGACGACGTGGCCGCGGAGCAGGTAAGCCTGCCGCCCGCGCCTCGCCCCGACGGACCGTGGGACATCTCCGAGGTCAGCAACCCCGGCGAGGGCCGCGTGGACCTCGGCGGGCTGTTCGTGCCCGGGGTCGAGGGCATGGAGCTGCGGGTCGAGGTCGCCGGGGACTCGATCGTCGCCGCGACCGTCGTGCTGCGGGACAGCGCGGTGCAGTTGCAGGGCTTCGCCGCCCCCAAGAACGAGGGCATCTGGCGCGAGGTGCGCGAGGAGATCGCCAGCGGCATCACCCAGCAGGGCGGCGTCATCGACGAGGTGGAGGGCCCGCTCGGCTGGGAGCTGCGGGCCCAGGTCCCGGTGCAACTGCCGGACGGTACCAACGGCGTGCAGCTCGTGCGGTTCGTCGGCGTGGACGGGCCGCGCTGGTTCCTGCGCGGCGTGATCTCGGGGCATGGCGCGGTCCAGCCCCAGGCGGCCGGGCTCCTTGAGCAGATTGTCCGCGACACCGTCGTGGTGCGCGGCGAGTCGCCGATGGCCCCGCGCGATCCGATCGTCCTCAAGCTGCCCGACGACGCGCAGATGGTCGCCGAGGGCGGCGTGCAGCAGGACGAGGCGGCCGGCTCGCGGTTCGCGGGCGGCGTCGACCAGCTCCAGCGCGGCCCCGAGATCACCGAGGTCCGCTAGCCGGAGCGCGCGAGGACGGCCCAGGTCATGGCCGGAAACTGACCCTTAGCGGTGGGCTCCACTCCGCGGAACGGAGTGGAGCCCACCGCTTTTGTGCAGGTGGTGGCGGTGCGCGTAGGCAATCCGTCAACGCGGCGCGGGTGGCCGTATGAGAGCCGTCAACGGACGACTCGACGTGTTCCGCGGGGGGTTTGCTCTAGGGGTCCGAACGGCTTTACGAACCTCTAGGAGCTCATGATGGCCGACCTGGCCTTCGTCGTCACCACGATCGCGGTCTTCGTGTTGGTGGCACTCGTCGCCAAGGGGGTGACGAAGCTGTGACCGCCGAGAACGTCGTCGGCCTGATCGTGGCCGTCGCCCTGCTGGGCTACCTGGTCCTCGCCCTCGTCTTCCCGGAGAGGTTCTGAGCTCGACATGAGTCCTGTCCTCGCGGGAGTGCTCCAGCTCGCCGCCCTCGTCGGGGCGCTGGCCCTGGTGCACCGACCTCTGGGCGACTACCTGGCCGCCGTCTACAGCTCCACCCGGCACCTCCGCGTGGAGAAGTGGATCTACCGCTGCATCGGCGCTAACCCGTCCGTGCGACTGTGCTGGCCCGCCTACCTGCGCTCGGTCCTCGCCTTCTCGCTGGCCGGCGTCCTCTTCCTCTACCTGCTCCAGCGCGTCCAGGGCAGCCTGCCGCTCTCGTACGGCTTCACCTCCATATCGCCGCACCAGGCGTTCAACACCGCCGCCTCCTTCGTGGCCAACACCAACTGGCAGTCCTACTCGGGCGAGCAGTCGATGGGCCACGTCGTACAGACCGGCGGGCTCGCGGTGCAGAACTTCCTCTCGGCCGCCGTCGGCATCGCCGTGGCCATCGCGCTGGTCCGCGGCTTCGCCGTGGCCATCGCGCTGGTCCGCGGCTTCGCCGGGTCCCGCACCGGCGAACTCGGCAACTTCTGGGCCGACCTGGCGCGCGGCCTGGTCCGGGTGCTGATCCCGATGGCGGTCATCGGCGCGCTCGTGCTGGTCGCCCGCGGCGTCATCCAGAACTTCGCCGGCATCCACGAGATCGGCTAGTTCGACGGCGGCGTCCAGCAGACCAACGGCGGAGCGGTCGCCTCCCAGGAGGTGATCAAGGAGCTGGGAACCAACGGCGGCGGCTACTTCAACGCCAACTCCGCGCACCCCTTCGAGAACCCCGACGGGCTGTCCAACCTCTTCGAGATCTTCCTGATCCTGGTCATCCCCGTCTCGCTGACCCGCACCTTCGGCCGCATGGTCGGCAGCACGCGCCAGGGCTACGCGATCCTCGGCACGATGGGCCTGATCTGGCTCGGCTTCTCCGCGTTGATGCTGTGGACCGAGTGCCACCACGGTGGCGCGGCGCTCCAGGAGGCCGCCGGCGCCATGGAGGGCAAGGAGACCCGGTTCGGCGTCGCGGGCTCCGCCCTGTTTTCCGCGACCACCACGCTGACCTCCACCGGCGCGGTCAACTCCTTCCACTCCTCCAACACCGGCCTTGGCGGCGGCCTCGACCTGCTCGGCATGATGCTGGGCGAGATCGCCCCCGGCGGCGTGGGCTCCGGCCTGTACGGCATGTTGATCATGGCCGTCATAGCGGTGTTCATCGCGGGCCTGATGGTCGGCCGTACGCCCGAGTACCTGGGCAAGAAGATCGGCACCCGCGAGATCAAGTTCGCCGCCTGCTACATCCTGGTCACCTCGACCCTCGTGCTCGGCTTCACCGCCGCGTCGCTGGCCCTGGCCACGCCGCCGGACTCGGTCCTCAACACCGCCGGGAACTCCGTGCACGGCAGCGGCGCGCACGGCTTCTCCGAGATCCTGTACGCCTTCACCTCCGGCGCCAACAACAACGGCTCGGCCTTCGCCGGGCTGAACGCCAACACGCAATGGTACAACACCACGTTCGGCCTGGCCATGCTGCTCGGCCGCTTCCTGCCGATGGTCTTCGTCCTCGCCCTGGCCGGCTCGCTGGCCGAGCAGCAGCCCGTACCGAAGACGGCGGGCACCCTGCGCACCGAGCAGCCGCTGTTCGCCGGGCTCCTGGTGGGCGCGATCCTGATCATCACCGGGCTCACCTTCTTCCCCGCGCTCGCCCTCGGACCGCTGGCGGAGGGCCTGGCATGAGCCGCACACCCACCACGACCGACCTTCCCGAGGAAGCCATGCCCACTGCCACCACCACCCGCCCGGCGCCGGGCGGCCCCGCGGCGCCGAGCGAGCACGCGGAGCCCGGGCGCGTCGCCGGCGGTCTCTTTGACGCGGGCCAACTGCTGCGCTCGCTGCCCGAGGCGCTGCGCAAGCTCGACCCGCGCGCGCAGGTCAAGGCGCCCGTCATGTTCGTCGTCGAGGTCGGCTCGATCCTCACCACCGTGCTCGCCATGTCCGATCCCGGCGACTGGTTCGGCTGGGCCATCGCCGGCTGGCTGTGGCTGACCGTGCTCTTCGCCAACCTGGCCGAGGCCGTCGCCGAGGGGCGCGGCAAGGCACAGGCCGACACGCTGCGCAAGGCCAAGACCGACACCGTCGCCCGCCGCCTGGCCACCGCTGGCCCCGGCGCCGCCGAGGAGCGGGTGCCCGGCACCGAGCTGCGCGTCGGGGAACTGGTGGTCTGCGAGGCGGGCGACATCATTCCCGGCGACGGTGACGTCGTAGCGGGCGTCGCCTCCATGGACGAGTCGGCCATCACCGGCGAGTCGGCCCCGGTCATCCGCGAGTCCGGCGGCGACAGGTCGGCCGCCATGGGCGGCACGAGGGTGCTCTCCGACCGCGTCGTCATCCAGATCACCACCAAGCCGGGTGAGACGTTCATCGACCGGATGATCAACCTGGTGTAGGGCGCGGCCCGGCAGAAGACGCCGAACGAGATCGCGCTGAACATCCTGCTGGCCTCGCTCACCGTCGTCTTCCTGCTCGCCGTGGTCACCCTGCAGCCGTTCGCGATGTACGCGGGCGGGCGACAGGACATGATCGTGCTGGCCGCGCTCCTCGTGTGCCTGATCCCGACCACCATCGGGGCGCTGCTGTCCGCCATCGGCATCGCGGGCATGGACCGCCTGGTGCAGCGCAACGTGCTGGCCATGTTGGGACGCGCGGTCGAGGCCGCCGGCGACGTGTCCACCCTGCTGCTCGACAAGACCGGCACCATCACGCTGGGCGACCGGCAGGCGGACCGGTTCGTGCCGGTGGACGGCGTGCACGAGACGGAGCTGGCCGACGAGACGCCCGAGGGCCGCTCCGTCGTCGTGCTGGCCAAGGAGCAGTACGGGCTGCGGGCCCGCCACGAGGGGGAGTTGGGCCACGCCGCCTTCGTGCCCTTCACCGCGCAGACCCGGATGTCGGGCGTGGACCTCACCGGCGACGACGGCGCGGTGCGCCGGGTCCGCAAGGGTGCGGCGGCGGCTGTCACCGGCTGGGTGGTCGAGCGCGGCGGCAGCGTGTCCCCGGACGCGCGGGAGAAGGTGGACGGCATCTCCGCGGCGGGCGGTACCCCGCTGCTGGTCGCCGTCGACGACGTCGACGGGCCGCGGGTGCTCGGCGTCATCCACCTCAAGGACGTCGTCAAGGAGGGCATGCGGGAGCGGTTCGACGAGCTGCGCCGGATGGGCATCAAGACCGTCATGATCACCGGCGACAACCCGCTGACCGCCAAGGCCATCGCCGACGAGGCGGGCGTGGACGACTTCCTCGCCGAGGCCACGCCCGAGGACAAGATGGCGCTGATCAAGCGGGAGCAGGCCGGTGGCCAACTGGTCGCGATGGCCGGCGACGGCACCAACGACGCCCCCGCGCTGGCCCAGGCGGACGTGTGCGTGGCGATGAACACCGGCACCTCGGCCGCCAAGGAGGCCGGGAACATGGTGGACCTGGACTCCAACCCCACCAAACTCATCGAGATCGTGGAGATCGGCAAGCAGTTGCTGATCACCCGTGGCGCGCTGACCACCTTCTCGATCGCCAACGACGTCGCCAAGTACTTCGCGATCATCCCCGCGATGTTCGCCGGTGTCGCCGGCTACGAGGGCCTGGACACCCTCAACGTCATGCGGCTCGCCTCGTCGCAGTCCGCGATCCTCTCGGCGGTGATCTTCAACGCGCTGATCATCATCGCGCTGGTGCCGCTGTCGCTGCGCGGCGTGCGCTACCGGCCGATGAGCGCCGACCAGATGCTCCGCCGCAACCTTGCCGTCTACGGCCTCGGCGGTCTGGTCGCCCCCTTCGTCGGCATCAAACTCATCGACCTGCTCATCTCCCTCATCCCTGGCATCGGGTGACACTCATGAACTCATCCCTCCGCGGCATGACCCGCCTGGCGACGGCGGGGCTGCGAGCCCTGCTGGTGCTGACCCTGGTGTGCGGCGTGCTCTATCCGCTGGCGGTCGCCGGCATCGCCCAGGCCCTCTTCCCTGACGAGGCCAACGGCTCGAAGATCAAGGAGAACGGGAAGGTCGTCGGCTCCGAGCTGATCGGGCAGAGCTTCACGCTCGACGCCAAGGACAAGGACGGCAACCCGCTGCCCGACCCCAGGTGGTTCCAGCCCCGCCCGTCGGCAGCCGGCGAGAACGTCTACAACACCGGGTACTCCCTCGTAGTTTCCGGCGCCTCCAACCTGGCTGCCGACAGCAAGGTCCTCAAGGAGCAGGTCATCGCCCGCCGCGCCGCGATAGCCCGGTTCAACGGCGTGCCGCGGCGGGACGTGCCGGTGGACTCGCTCACCGCCTCCGCCTCCGGCGTCGACCCGCACATCTCGCCCGCCTACGCGGACCTCCAGGTGGGCCGGGTGGCCAGGGAGCACGGGCTGCCCCGGCAGGGCCGTGCAACGCCTGGTCGAGCGGCACACCGACGGCCGGCTGGCTGGCTTCCTGGGCGAGCCGCACGTCAACGTGGTGAAGCTGAACCTGGCCCTGCGGCACCTGGCAGCGGGGGAGCGGGGTGACTGACCGCGGCTGCCGCTGCCGGCTGCCGGTGAGCGGCGGGCGTCGGGGCCGGTCGCCCGCGCCCCGCCGCTCTCGCCGCCCCCGGCCGCGGCTCAGGGCACGCTGGCGAGCACCTCGGCCACCGGGCGCCGGGGCGTGCTCGGGCCGGCCGGGCCGTAGCCCAGCCGCAGCACCATGTGCACCTGGCCCGGGGCGGACACCGGATCGCGCGCGGCCCAGCGCAGGTCGGACCACTCCAGTGGGTGCGAGGCCAGCGAGGTGGCCAGGCCGTCGAGGGTAGCCCGGAGCAGCACCCGCTCCAGGGCCTGGCCCGCGCGCAACCAGTCGGTCTGCCGAGCAGGGCGAGCTGGGGCGCCGCCTCGAAGGTCGCGGCGCCCCGCCCGGGCACCTCCCGCCGGCCGGCGAAGTCGCGTACCGGGGCCCGCCCGTCGTACTTGCGGGGCCCGAAGGCGTGCGGTGGAACGCCCTCGACCTCGGCCCGGGCACCCTCGACGCGCGTCCAGCGCGCCGTCTCGTCGGCCGCGTCGGGGTCGGCCGCGTACGGGGCCTCGCGTTCCTCGGCGTTGCGCACCAGGTCCAGCACCGTCTCCACGTGCCAGGCGTCGGGGAACAGCAGCCGCGCGCCCTCCGCCCGCGCGGCCTCGCGCGGGCCCGCCCGGACGTCCTCGGGCACCGGTTCGGCGGAGAATGGGGCGCGGCTGGAGCGGCGGCGGCCGATCGCTGGGTGCAGCGCGGCCAGGGCGCCGGTGGCGGGCGCCGGGTCGAGCGCGCGCACGGTCGCCAGCGGATGGGCGTCGAGCGGACCCGGCAGCAGCGTGGTGGCCGTCTCCCAGCCCGCGTGCGCGAGCGCGACGCGCAGGTTGAACAGCGCCGCTCCGCAGCCCAGGTGCTGGGCCCGGGCGTCGGGGTCCAGGTGCGGCATGGCCCGCTCCGGGGCGTGGTGGACCTCGAAGAGGCGCTCGGCGGTGCGGTAGACGAAGCGCCAGGGTTGCGCGTTGTCCAGGGACGGGGCCGCCGTGGCCGCCCTGACCAGTTCCGTGACGGACGCGTCCGTCAGCGGTTGCGCGGACATCTGTGCCGCCCTTCCCGTCCGGGGGTCCGATGGCCCGGCGCGCCACCGCGAGCGTCCACGTGGCGCGCGCTCCTCCAGGCTCCACCACAGTGCCCTGTTTCGCCATATGTGAAGTGCTATGTCACCCTGTGGGAGGCGGTAGGCGGGACCCGCGCCCCCGGCCGGGGCCGCGCGCCGACGCACCCGTGTTCCAGCGGCGAGGGAGACGCCTGTGGAGGTCCTGGCGTTCGGAGTGCTGGCCGACGAACGGCCGCTCCTCGAGGCGGCGTTGGGCGATCGGCTCGGCGTGCGGTGCCTGGAGACGTTCCTCAGCCGGGACACGGCGGCGCTGGCCGAGGGACACGAGATCGTCAGCAGCGGCGTCAACGACGTCCTGGACGCCGACGTGCTCACCGCGCTGGCCGCCGGCGGCACCCGGCTGATCACCCAGCGCTCGACCGGCCACAACAACATCGACCTGAGGCGCGCCCGCGGACTGGGCCTGACCGTGGCGCGGGTCGCGCACTACTCGCCGTACGCGGTGGCCGAGTTCGCCTGGGCGCTGGCGCTGGCCGTCAACCGCCGCACGGTGCGGGCCGTGGGCCGCACCCGGGAGTTCGACTTCCGGCTGACGGGGCTGATGGGCTGGAACTTCCACGGCCGCACCGCGGGGGTGCTGGGCACCGGCCAGATCGGGGCGGCCTTCGCACGCGTCGCGCACGGCTTCGGGATGCGCCTGCTCGGCTGGGACGTGGCCGAGAACCCGGAGTGCCGGGCCCTGGGCATGACGTACGTGGACAGCGAGCGGCTGTTCGCCGAGGCCGACCTGATCAGCCTGCACGTGCCGTTGCTGCCCGAGACCCACCACCTGGTGGACGCCGCCGCGCTGGCCCGGATGAAGGACGGGGCCATCCTGATCAACACCGGTCGGGGCGGGCTGATGGATGCGCGGGCGCTGGTGGACACGTTGAAGCGGGGCCGGCTGGACGGCGTGGGGCTCGACGTCTACGACGAGGAGGTCGGGGTCTTCTACGTCGACCACTCGATGGAGGCCATGCCCTACGATGTGCTGGCCCGCCGCATGACCTTCCGCAACGTCCTGATCACCTCCCACCAGGCGTACTTCACCCGGGACGCGGTGCGCCAGATCATCGCCGCCACCGCCGCCAACATCGAAGACTACCTGGCCGGCCGCGCGGGCGAGAACGTCCTGGTGGCCGGCTGACCGCCGAGCACGTGCGCTGCCCGCCGAACGCGTGCAACCAGACCGCGCCCAAAGCGGCCGCCCGCGGAGCCTGTCCGTACCGGGGGTGCGTGACGTAGCGTCGGCGTGATCGGTTACGGCCGGCCGGGGGCCGGGAGGGGAGCGGCGGGCGATGAGCGAGCAGACGCTACAGCGGGCGGACATGGTGCGGGTGCGGGACCTGCGGCGGACCTACGGCAGCGGCCCGGCCGCCGTGCACGCGCTGCGCGGGGTCTCCTTCGACGTCCCGCGCGGCGAACTCGTCGCGCTCAAGGGCCGCTCCGGCTCCGGGAAGACCACGCTGCTCAACCTCATCGGCGGGCTCGACACCCCCGACGCGGGCGAGATCCTCGTGGACGACACCGATGTCGTCGGCCTTGGCGAGAGCGGTCTGCTCCAGTTGCGGCGGGACCGGATCGTCTTCATCTTCCAGTTCTTCGGCCTGATCCCGATCCTGAGCGCCGCCGAGAACGTCGGCGTCCCGATGCGGCTGCGCAAGGCGCCGGCGGCCGAGCGGGAGGAGCGGGTCGCCCTGCTGCTGTCCCTGGTGGGCCTGGCCGACCACGCGGAGCAGCGACCCGGCGAGCTGTCTGGTGGGCAGCAGCAGCGCGTGGCCATCGCCCGGGCGCTGGCCAACCGGCCGGCGCTGCTGATCGCGGACGAGCCGACCGGGCAGTTGGACGCGGAGACCGGGCTCGCGGTGATGGAACTGCTGCGCGCGGTGGTGCGCAGCGAGGGCGTCACCGCCCTGGTCGCCACGCACGACGCCAACCTGCTCGGCCTCGCCGACCGGGTCCTGGAGCTGAGCGACGGGCACATCACCGAGGACCGCACTCAGACTGGCTGACACCTGGCTGTCCGACGCCTTGCTGTCCGACACCTCGGGCCTGCCTGGTCGGCCGCGTGACCCCACAGGCCCTCTCGGCTCCCCGGCGCCGCCCGCCCCGGGGCCGGGCGGCCCACGACCCCCGTACGCGGGCCCGCCCGGCGGTCGGCGGTCCGGGGCGCCGTCACGGGCGCCCGGTCACTACACGTCGCCCTCGCGCCAGTCGCAGGTCAGCTCGCCGGACAGGTCGAGGGGCACCCCGAGGGGCAGGACGAAGGTGCTCTCGTCGTCCTCCTCGGTACGCCGCACGCCGGTGGGCGCGAGCACCGACGTGCGGCCCCGCCACCGCTGCCAGCCCAGCCGCTGGTAGAACACGTCGGCGCCGTCGGCCGCGGACAGGGCGCCCACCTCGTAGCCGCCGCGCAGCACCGGCCCCAGGGCCGCCATCACGGCCGTCCCCTTGCCGACCCCGCGCCGGTCGGCCCGCACCGCGACGCCCTCCACGTATCCGGCGCGCAGCGCCCGGCCGCCGTGCAGCCGCCGCCGCTGCACCACGGCGCCGTGCGCGATCAACTCGCTGCCCTCCCACAGGAGGGCGTGCATCCCGCCGACCGTGTGGTCCCAGTCGGCGTCGTCGAAGTCGCCCTCGAAGGCGTCGTCGAGCAGGGCCCGGACGGCCGCCAGCGCGGCGGAGTCCAGCCCCGAGGTGTGTGTCACGCGTACGTCTGCCATACGGGCGATGTACGCAGGGCGCGGCCGGTTCGTCGCGTGTATTACGAGCCGGCGGGCGACAGCCCGGGCGACGCCGCTCGGCGGAGCGGACGGGGGCCGGGCAGCCGGGCGGCAAGACGGGTCCGCGCAGCGATGTCCGCGACGTTTGTCCGATTCGCTGGTCGTAGAGTCAACAGAGCGCACGGAGGGCGCGCGGCACGAAAGACAATGAGACAATGAGGACATGGCACGCGGCAAGCTTCGGATCTACCTCAGTGCGGCACCGGGCGTCGGCAAGACGTACGCGATGCTCTCCGAGGGGCATCGGCGGGCCGAGCGCGGCACGGACCTCGTGGTGGGCTTCGTCGAGGACCACGGCCGGCCGCGTACCGAGGTGATGCTGCACGGCTTGGAAGCGGTAACCCGTCGTGAGCTCACCTACCGGGACGCCACGTTCACCGAGATGGACGTCGACGCCGTACTCGCCAGGCGGCCCGCCGTCGCGCTGGTCGACGAACTCGCGCACACCAACGTGCCCGGTTCGCGCAACGCCAAGCGGTGGCAGGACGTCGAGGAACTGCTCCAGGCCGGCATCGACGTCATATCCGCCGTCAACATCCAGCACCTGGAATCGCTGGGCGACGTGGTCGAGTCGATAACGGGCGTGCGGCAGCGGGAGACGGTGCCCGACGAGGTGGTGCGCCGCGCCGACCAGATCGAACTGGTCGACATGTCGCCCCAGGCGCTGCGCCGCCGCATGGCGCACGGCAACATCTACGCGCCCGACAAGGTCAACGCGGCCCTGTCCAACTACTTCCGCCCCGGGAACCTGACCGCGCTGCGCGAGCTGGCGCTGCTGTGGACCGCGGACCGGGTCGACGAGTACCTCCAGCAGTACCGCTCCGAGCACCGCATCCGCTTCACCTGGCAGGCGCGCGAGCGCATTGTGGTGGGCCTGACCGGCGGGCCCGAGGGCCGCACGCTGATCCGCCGGGCCTCCCGGATGGCGGCCAAGGGCTCGGGCAGCGAGGTGCTCGCCGTCTACATAGCCCGCAGCGACGGGCTGACCTCTGCCTCGCCCAAGGAACTGGCCGTCCAGCGCACCCTGGTCGAGGACCTCGGCGGCACCTTCCACCACGTGATCGGCGAGGACGTCCCGAGCGCCCTCCTGGAGTTCGCGCGCGGCGTCAACGCCACCCAGATCGTGCTCGGCTCCAGCCGCCGCAAGGCGTGGCAGTACGTCTTCGGCCCCGGCGCCGGCGCGACCGTCGCCCGCGAGTCGGGGCCCGACCTCGACGTGCACATCGTCACCCACAGCGAGGTGGCCAAGGGGCGCGGGCTGCCGCTGGCCCGGGGCGCGCGGCTCGGCCGGTCCCGCATCCTGGCGGGCTGGCTCACCGGGGTCGGTGGACCGGCGCTGCTGACCGTGCTGCTCACGGTCCTGCACGACGGCCCGGGGCTCGCCAACGACGTGCTGCTGTTCCTGTTCCTGACGGTGCTGGCCGCGCTGCTCGGTGGCCTGCTGCCCGCGCTGGCCTCAGCGGCCGTCGGCTCGATGCTGCTCAACTTCTACTTCACGCCGCCCAAGTACACCCTGACCGTGCAGGACCCGAAGAACCTCGTCGCCATCGTGATCTTCTTCGCGGTGGCCGTCGCGGTGGCCTCTGTGGTGGACTTGGCGGCCCGCCGCACCCACCAGGCGGCCAGACTGCGGGCCGAGTCCGAGATCCTGTCCTACCTCGCGGGCAGCGTGCTGCGCGGGGAGACCAGCCTGGAGGCCCTGCTGGAACGGGTGCGGGAGACCTTCGGCATGGAATCGGTGGCGCTCCTCGAACGGGAGTCCGACACCGCCCCGTGGACCTGCGCGGGCAGCGCCGCCGCCTCCTCGGCCGCGCCCACCGCCGACGGCGAGTCGGCCGCCGGCGGCAAGACCCCGGCCCCCTCCCGCGAGGGCGCGACCGCCGGCAGCGCGGGCCCGGCCAGCGGCAAGGCCCCGGCCCTCTCCTGCGAGGGCGCGCTTGCCCCGGGCGCCGCGGCCCCCGGCGCCCGTGTGCCGCTGCGGCCCGAGGAAGCCGACGTGGACATGCCCGTGGGCGACCACCTCGCGCTGGCCCTCAACGGCCGGGTGCTGCCGGCCGAGGACCGGCGCGTGCTCGCCGCGTTCGCCGCCCAGGCCGCCGTCGTCCTGGACCGACAGCGCCTTATGGGCGAGGCCGAGCAGGCGCGCGAGCTGGCCGAGGGCAACCGCATCCGCACCGCGCTGCTCGCCGCCGTCAGCCACGACCTGCGCACCCCGCTGGCCGGGATCAAGGCCGCGGTGACCTCGCTGCGCTCCGACGACGTCGCCTGGTCGGACGAGGACGAGGCGGAACTGCTCGCCAGCATCGAGGACGGCGCGGACCGGCTCGACCACCTCGTGGGCAACCTGCTCGACATGTCGCGCCTCCAGACCGGCACTGTCACCCCGCTGATCCGCGAGATCGACCTCGACGAGGTGGTCCCCATGGCGCTCGGCGGCGTACCCGAGGGCAGCGTGACCCTGGACATCCCCGAGGAACTGCCGATGGTCGCCGTCGACCCGGGGCTCCTGGAGCGCGGCGTCGCCAACATCGTCGAGAACGCCGTGAAGTACAGCCCGCCGGGCCAGCCCGTCCTGGTGGCGGCGAGCGCGCTGGGCAACCGGGTCGAGGTGCGCGTCGCCGACCGCGGGCCCGGCGTCCCCGACAGCGCCAAGGACCGCATCTTCGAGCCCTTCCAGCGCTACGGCGACGCCCCGCGCGGCGCCGGCGTGGGCCTCGGCCTCGCCGTCGCGCGCGGCTTCGCCGAGGCGATGGGCGGCACCCTGACCGCCGAGGACACCCCGGGCGGCGGCATGACCATGGCCCTCACCCTGAGCACCGCCGCCGGCCGCCCGCCTGCCGCCCCCGACCTCCCGGCCCAGTTCACCTCATGACCCGCACGCGGCTCCGTACGTACCCGCGTCCGCACCCGGCCAGAAAGGCAGGCACCATGCTGAGCTCCTCCGAGGGGCAATCCAGGGCCCCCGGTCGCGCGCTCGTCGTCGACGACGAGCCGCAGATCGTGCGCGCCCTGGTCATCAACCTGAAGGCGCGCAAGTACGAGGTCGACGCCGCCCCCGACGGTGCGACGGCCCTGCAACTGGCCGCCGCCCGCCACCCCGACGTCATCGTCCTTGACCTCGGCCTGCCCGACATGGACGGCGTCGAGGTGATCAGGGGGCTGCGCGGCTGGACCCGGGTGCCCATCCTGGTGCTCTCCGCGCGCCAGACCTCGGACGAGAAGGTGGAGGCGCTGGACGCCGGGGCCGACGGCTACGTCGCCAAGCCCTTCGGCATGGACGAACTGCTGGCCAGGTTGCGGGCCGCCGTCCGGCGCGCCGAGCCCACCGGGCGCGGCGAGGACGCGGTGGTCATCGAGACCGACAGCTTCTCCGTCGACCTGGCCGCCAAGAAGGCGCACCGCGAGGGCGCCGACGTGCGCCTCACGCCCACCGAGTGGCACCTCCTCGGGGTACTGGTCCGCAACGCAGGCCGGCTGGTCAGCCAGAAGCAGCTCCTCCAGGAGGTCTGGGGCCCCTCGTACGGCACCGAGACCAACTACCTGCGCGTCTACATGGCGCAACTACGCCGCAAGCTGGAGCGCGACCCCTCGCACCCGCGGCACTTCATCACCGAGCCGGGCATGGGGTACCGCTTCGAGCGGTGAGTGGTCCGCAGGCCGCGGGTACCCTGGGCCGTATGAGTGCCCCATCCCGCCCCGATAAGCCGGCCGGTCAGCTGCGCCGGCTGCTCGACCGGCTGTCCACGTCGCAGGACGACCTGCACTCCGCGGAGCTGCGGCAGGACGCCGAGGACGCCGGGTGCGTCAAGATCGGCGAGTGCGGTGACCGCCAGGTCGTCAAGGTCACCGGTACGCTACGCACCGTCACGCTGCGGCCCCGCGCGGGCGTGCCCGCGCTGGAGGCGGAGCTGTTCGACGGGACGGCCGCGCTGGACGTGGTCTGGCTCGGCAGGCGCTCCATCGTCGGCGTCGAGCCGGGCCGCAGGCTGATCGCCTCCGGTCGGATATCGATGAGCCACGGCCGCCGCGTGCTGTTCAACCCCAAGTACGAACTCCGACCGCTCGGACAGGAGTACCGGGTGACGTCTGACGACAAGTGGGCCTCCGACGGGGCCGGACCTCCCGGCGGGGCCACACGCGGGGCGGAGCACCCCCCGGCGCGGGCCGAGGGTGCCCCCGACGTGCACGAGACGGCCGAGGGGGCCGACGCTGCACGCAGCAAGGCGGCCGCCGACACCGCGCTCCTCGAGGCGTTCGGCGGGGTGCGCGGCATGGTGGACACCACCGTGCCCGGGCTGGTCTTCGTCCTGATCTACATGATCAAGCGGGACATACACGTGGCGGCCATCGCGGCGCTTGCGCTGACGGTGCTGCTCGCGGTGGCCCGGCTGGCCCGCAAGGAGACCCTCAAGCACGCCTTCAGCGGCGTCTTCGGGGTGGCCTTCGGCGCCGTCTTCGCGATGATGTCCGGCGACGCGAAGAACTTCTACCTGCCGGGCATGCTGTACACGCTGGGGCTCGCCGTGGCGTACGTGCTCTCCGCGATCTTCCGGTTCCCGCTGATCGGCGTGTTGCTCGGGCCGATCCTGAAGGAGAACCTGTCCTGGCGCACGCGCAACCCGGGCCGGTTGCGCGCGTACACCAAGGCCACCTGGGCGTGGGGCCTGATCCTGCTCGGCAAGTCGGCGATCCTCTTCCCGCTGTACTGGTGGGGGGACGCCACCCAGCTCGGCTGGGTCAAGGTCGCCCTCGGCATCCCGCCCTTCCTGCTCTGCGTCTACCTGACCTGGATCTTCCTGGCCAAGGCGCCGCCGCCGATCGACGTGATCGCCGAGATGGAGGCGGAGGAGGCCGAGCGCGAGCGCGCCGAGCGGGAGCGGGAGGCGCAGCGGGCGGTCACCGACGCGGTGGTCGAGAGCGTGGCCCGGCAGACCACCGACGCGGTCCTGGAACGCCTGACCACGGACCCGGACCGGGCCCGCCGCGACGGCTCCGCGCGCTGACAGCCGCCGGGCCCGGTCGCCGAGGCCGGGTCCGGCGGCGCGACGAAGCGGTCACGCCCTCGCCGGCGCTCTCGCGGGGCGGGGCTGGACGACACAAGGCGCCGGGCGCGTCGGAGTGACGCACCCCGACCCACCCGGCGCCTTCGTCGTCCCGCGCTCCCGGGCTTGCGCCCGGTGCGGCTGGTCCGCGATTAGTCCACCGCGTCCTCGCGACGCAGCGACAGCAGGTCCTCAAGCTGTTCCTCGCGGGCCTGGGCCGCCACGAACAGCAGCTCGTCGCCGGCCTCCAGGACGTCGTCCCAGCTGGGCGTGAGCACCCGCGTGCCGCGGATGATCGTGACCAGGGACGTGTCCTCGGGCCAGGCCACGTCGCCGACCCGGGTGCCCGCGAGCGCGGCCTCCGGGGGCAGCGTCAGCTCCACCAGGTTGGCGTCGCCGTGGCTGAAGCGCAGCAGCCGCACCAGGTCGCCGACGCTCACGGCCTCCTCGACCAGCGCTGACATCAGGCGCGGCGTGGAGACGGCGACGTCGACGCCCCACGCCTCGGTGAACAGCCACTCGTTCTTCGGGTTGTTCACCCGGGCCACCACCCGGGGCACGCCGTACTCGGTCTTGGCGAGCAGCGACACCACCAGGTTGACCTTGTCGTCGCCGGTGGCGGCGATGACCACGTTGCAGCGCTGGAGCGCGGCCTCGTCCAGCGAGGTGATCTCGCAGGCGTCGGCGAGCAGCCACTCGGCCTGCGGCACCCGCTCCACCGAGATGGCGGTGGGTGCCTTGTCGATGAGCAGCACCTCGTGCCCGTTCTCCAGCAGTTCCCCCGCGATGGAGCGCCCCACGGCGCCCGCTCCGGCGATAGCGACCCTCATGCCGCCGCCTCCTTGTCCGCCTCGCCGCGCCAGCGGCTGCTGATCCCGCCAGCGGCTGCGCCGCGGCCCGCCTCGCCCGCGCCCCGGGCGCGCCCGCGGCTCACGAGCCGGCCTCCGGACCCTTGGCGAACGCCGCCTCGACCGACTCGACCTCGTTGGTGCGCATCATCACGTGGACGAGGTCGCCCTCCTGGAGCACCGTCTGCGAGGTCGGCAGGATCGCCTCGCCCAACCGGGTGAGGAAGGCCACCCGGACCCCGGTCTCCTCCTGGAGGCGGCTCACCTTGTGGCCCACCCACGCGGGCGAGGTGTGCACCTCCGCGAGCTGCACGTCACCGCTCGGGTCGCGCCACAGCGTCTCCGCCCCCGAGGGCAGCAGCCGGCGCAGCATCTGGTCGGCCGTCCAGCGGACGGTGGCCACGGTGGGAATGCCCAGGCGCTGGTATACCTCGGCGCGGCGGGGATCGTAGATGCGGGCGGCGACGTTCTCGACGCCGAACATCTCGCGGGCCACCCGGGCGGCGATGATGTTGGAGTTGTCACCGCTGCTGACCGCGGCGAACGCCCCGGCCTCCTCGATGCCCGCCTCGCGCAGCGTGTCCTGGTCGAAGCCCACGCCGGTCACCCGGCGCCCGCTGAAGCCCGCGCCGAGCCGTCGGAAGGCCATCGGCTCCTGGTCCACGACGGCGACCGTGTGCCCCTGCCGCTCCAGCGTCTGGGCGAGCGCGGCCCCCACCCGACCGCAGCCCATGATGACGATGTGCATCGGCCTCTACCCCGCACTCCTGGTCGGCGCGCTGTCCTGCGTGAAAATCCTGCTCATATCTTCCTTCCAGTCCTTCCAGGCATCCGGCGCGACAACGAGGCGGCTGGCCCCGGCGATGACGGTACGCGGCAGGAGCGAGTGTCGTCCGGCCAGACGTCCTGCACAACGGTAGCCGCACCGCCGAGGGCCCCGGCGCTGCCCCCGCGCCTGGCCACCGCCCGCGCCCGCGCGGCTCTGCCCGGCCCGCGCGGGCGCCGCCCGGCCAGGCCCGCCGCGCGCCGTCCCGCCCGCCACCGCGCGACGGGCCCCGGCCGCCGCGGACGCACCGGCCGGGCGGGGCCGGGCCGGCCCCGCCACCCGACGGGGGAGCGCGCCCGCTCCCGGACCCGTGTCGAGGGCGGCCCAGCCGGGTACGCGATCCCAGCAATTCCCGTGCCCTATCCCGCCAGAAGACCACCTTGCCGGAGATCGTTCTGGCTAGGATGATCGCCCGTATTCCGCTTCGGCGGACGCGTTACCCACCCCCGTCGCATGAGGACTTGATGACACAACACATATCGGAGGTGGTGTTCTGGTGTGTGGCCGCCGTGCTGCTGATCGTCGCCGTGCTGCTGCTCCGCCAGCGGCAGATCACGACCGGCCTGCGTAAGCACAACGCCGCCCTGGAGGCCAGCCTGCGAGCCCGGGACGAGGAGGCGCGCTACCTGGTCGAGGTCAGACTGCCGGCGGCCGAGGACTCGGGGCACCAGTCGCTGCCGGCGCCCGGCCTCCTGGACGAGCAGTTGACCGGCACCGCCTACGCCTGGCACCTCCAGCAGGCCACCGAGCAGTTCGCCGGTGCCGTGGAGAAGGCGCAGACCCGCGCCGAACAGGCCGCGAAGGCCGCGCTCAAGGCGTCCATGCGGGCCCTGCAGGGCCTCGCGCACGAGCAGCAGCTCTCCATCTCCAGCATGCAGGACCGGCACGACAACCCCGACGTGCTGCGTGACCTGCTGGAGATCGACCACGCCAACTCCCAGTTCGGCCGCCGGGCCCAGGCCATCGCCGTCCTGTGCGGCTCCTGGCCGGGCCGCCAGCGCGCCGCGTCGCCACTGCTCGACGTGGTGCGCGGGGCTACGTCGCGGATCAGGGACTACCGACGGCTGCGCGTGTACGCCCAGGTCGACATCGCTGTCGCCAGCCGGGCCGTCGAGCCCGTCGTGCTCGCCGTGGCCGAACTCCTGGACAACGCGGCGCGCCACTCGCAGCCGAACACCGCCGTCGAGGTCAACCTCCACCCGTCCATACCGACCCCGGCGTCGTCGATGACGACGCCGGGGTCGGTATGGACGGCCAGGAGATCGAGCGCGCCACCCGGCTGCTGTCCGGCCGCCAGTCCGTGGACGTCTCCCGGCTCGGTGACCCGCCGCAGTTCGGCTTCGCCGCCATCGGCATCCTCGCCGCCCGCTACGGTTTCAACGTCTCGGTGGACACCCGCTCCCCGTACGGTGGCGTGCGCGCGGTGCTCTTCCTGCCGAGCGTGCTGCTCACGCACATCACCGAGGACGGGCCGAGCACGGTGGCGGCGATCACCCCGCCCGCCGTCCCCTCGATCATCGCCACCGGGACGGCCCCCACCCACACCCGCCCCCCACCCACACCCGCCCCCCACCCAGGCCTGCCCGCAGGCCGCCGCGGCGCGACCCGCCGCACCGCGTACGCCGACCGACCACGAGGACGGAGAGCCGGTCATCCACGGTTCGACAGCGGGCGGCCTCCCCAAGCGCCGCCGCCGACAGCCGGCCCCGGGCCGCGCGACCGTCGCCGCCACGCCCGCCGCCCCGCTGCCCCCAGCCGAGCAGGCACCGGCGCGGACGGCGGAGGAGACGGCGCGCCGCATGGGTGCTTTCGCCCGCGGTACCAGGTCAGGGCGCGCCACCAACCCCAACGACGAGGAAGGGAACTCCCCGGCATGACCAATGTGAACGATCACATGACCAACGACCTGGGCTGGATGCTCGACGAGGCCGTGCGGATGCCGGAGGCGAGCCACGCGATCCTTCTCTCGTCCGACGGCATGCTGCGCGCGCACTCGCAGGGCATCGGCAGGGACGAGGCGGAGCGACAGGCCGCCGCGCTGTCCGGGCTCCAGTCGATCAGCCGCAGCACCGCCGAGTTCTGCGCCGAGGGGGACACCCCCTGGCAGCAGACCCTGGTCGAGTTCGCCGACGGCTACGTCTTCCTGGTGGCCGCCGGGCAGGGCGCCTACCTGGCGGTCTCGGCCACGGCCGAGGTCGACATGGAGGCCGTGATGTACCGCATGCAGAAGCTGGTGGACCGGCTCGGCAAGGAGCTCACCAGCCCGCCCCGGTTTGGTAGTTCGGCATGACCCCGCCTCGGCGCGAGCGGGGTTTAGTACGGCCCTACGTCGTCACCGGCGGCCGGGCCTATCCGACCCGCAACACCTTCGACCTGGTCACGCTCGTCATCGCGCAGCACGACCGGCCGCTCAGCGAGCTGAACTCGGAGCAGCGGCGACTCGTGGAGCTGTGCCGGGGCGGCGCCCTGTCGGTGGCCGAGTCGCGGGACACCTGGAGTTGGCGGTCAGCGTCACCAAGGTGCTCCTCGGCGACCTCGTCGACAGCGGGCACATCGTCACCCGGGCCCCAAGGCCCAACTCCCCGAATCCCAGCTCTTGCAGGAGGTGCTCGATCTCTTGCAGGAGGTGCTCGATGGGCTCCGCGCCAGCCTCTGACGACGTCTACTTGCGGCAGACGATCCGCACCGCGGCCAAGCTCCTGGTCGTGGGCCACTTCGCGGTCGGCAAGACCACGTTCGTCGGGTCCCTCTCGGAGATCAAGCCGCTGCGCACCGAGGAGACCATGACGCAGGCCGGCGCCCTGGTGGACGACCTGGCCGGGATCGACGGCAAGTCCACGACCACCGTCGCCATGGACTTCGGCCGGCTGACCCTCAGCGACCAACTCGTGCTCTACCTGTTCGGCGCCCCGGGCCAGAAGCGGTTCACCCGCCTGTGGCAGGACATGACGCAGGGGGCGCTCGGCGCCCTGGTGCTCGCCGACACCCGCCGCCTCGACCAGTCCTTCGACGTCATGGGCCTGCTGGAGGAGCACGACCTGCCGTACGCGGTCGCCGTCAACCACTTTCGACGGCGCGCCCAGCTACGCCGAGGAGGAGATACGCGAGGCGCTCGACCTGCTGCCCGACACGCCGCTGGTCACCTGCGACTCCCGGGACCGCATCTCCTCCACCCACGCGCTGATCGCCCTCGTTGCAGTACCTCCAAGCCCGCAACGCGCACCAGATGCACTTCTGACCCCCGTCGCGGCGACCCTCCGGCGCCGGGCCGTCCGGCGGACGCGCACCCCCACCGCGCGCCCACCGCGGCGACCCACACCGTCGGCCCCGCACTGCGGCCACTCCCCCGCTGCTGCCCGTACCCGACCGCTCACCCCCCGCGTCCGCGCCGAGCGGTCGGCCGGCGCCGTCCACCGGTTCCCGCCCCCGTTCCACCCGCCCCTCCCGTTCCGATCAGGAGCACGAGTGATCTCTCACCCCGATGTCGGCACCGGGCCGCCGCCAGGCTGCCCCGCCCACACCGGCCGGCCCAGCGGCGAGCCGATCTACGGACCCGACTTCGCCACCGACCCGTCCGCCGCCTACGAACGGATGCGCCGCTTCGGCTCGGCGGCCCCGGTCCAGCTCGCCCCCGGCGTGGACGCCACGCTGGTCATCGGCTACCAGGTGGCCCTGAGCGTGCTGCGCAGCCCGGAGACCTTCGTCAAGGACCCGCGCCGCTGGCGGGCCCTGGCCGACGGCACGGTGCCGATGGACAGCCCGGTCGTGCCGATGATGATGTACCGGCCCAACTGCCTGTTCGCCGACGGCGAGGAACACCGCCGGCTGCGCCAGGCCGTCACCGACTCCCTGGAGTGCGTGGACCCCAACGCGCTGCGCGGTTACGTCGAGGAGAGCGCGGACACCCTCATCGACCGGTTCTGCGCGCGCGGCGAGGCGGACCTGCTGGTGGAGTACGCGCGGATCATCCCGATGCTCGTCTCCAACCACATGTTCGGCTGCCCGCCCGAGATCGGCGAGCGGCTGGTCGCCGGCATGTCCGGCATCTTCGACGGGATCAACCCCGAGCAGGCCAACGCCCAGCTCACCGAGGCGCTCGTCGAGCTGGTGGCGCTCAAGCGCGCCAAGCCGGGCGCGGACGTCATCTCCTGGATGAGGGCCCACCCCGCACAGCTGACCGACGAGGAGATGCTCCACCAGTTGGTGGTGCTCATGGGCGCGGGCACCGAGCCCGAGCAGAACCTGATCGCCAACGGGCTGCGGCTGCTGCTGTCCGACGACCGGTTCGCCGGCAGCCTGGCCGGCGGCAGCCTGCCGGTGGACGACGCCCTGGACGAGGTTCTGTGGACCGACCCGCCGATGGCCAACTACGCTGTCCACTACCCGGTGCACGACGTGGACCTGGACGGACTGCGGCTGCGCGAGGGCGAGCCGGCCGTCATCAGCTTCGCCGCCACCAACACCGACTCCTCCCTCGCCTCCGACCAGCGCGCGGGCAACCGCGCGCACCTGGCCTGGAGCGCCGGCCCGCACGCCTGCCCGGCGCAGAGCAGCGCCCGACTGGCCGCCTCGGTCGCCGTCGAGGAGCTGCTCGACCGGCTCCGGACATCGAACTCGCGACGCCTTGGAGTGGCGGCCGGGGCCGTTCCACCGCGCGCTCAGCGCCCTGCCCGTCCGCTTCCCGCTGGTCCCCGTGGGCACCTCGCACGCACCCGTCAGTTCAGCGCCCGCCACTTTCGACGCGACCTCTGGAGACACCTCATGGAAGCCCAGTCCTGCCCCGTCGCCATCGACCCCACCGGCCGCGACATCCACGGGGAGGGAGCCCGGCTCCGCGCCCGGGGGCCGGCGACGCTGGTGGAACTCCCTGGCGGGGTGGGTGGCGTGGGCAGTGACACAGCAGGCCATGCTCAAGGACCTGCTGGCCGACCCCCGCGTCTCCAAGGACCCGCGCCAGCACTGGCCCGCGTGGATCAACGGTGAGATATCCCAGGAGTGGCCGCTGTTCACCTGGGTCGCGGTGCAGAACATGTTCACCGCGTACGGCAGCGACCACATGCGGCTGCGCACGCTGGTCTCCAAGGCGTTCACGCTGCGCCGCTCCAACGCGCTGCGCCCGCGCATCGAACAGATCACCACGGACCTGCTCGACGGGCTCGCCGACACCCCGCCGGGCGGCTTCGTGGACCTGCGCGAGGGCTACGCGTACCCGATCCCGATCCAGGTCATCTGCGAGCTGTTCGGCGTCACGGACACCGGCATGCGCGATCGCCTGCACGCCTGCGTGGACTCCATCTTCCACACCTCGGCCGACCCCGAGGAGGTCACCCGCACCTACGCCGAGATCTACCAGTTGCTCGGCTAGCTGATCACCGCCAAGCGCGCCGCGCCCGCCGACGACATGACCAGCGGGCTGATCGCGGCCCGCGACGAGGACGGCGACTCGCGGCTGAGCGAGCAGGAACTGCTCGACACCCTGCTGCTGATGCTCAGCGCCGGGCACGAGGCGACCGTCAACCTGCTCGACAACGCGCTGCACGCGCTGCTCACCCACCCCAAGCAGCTCGCCCTCGTCCGCTCCGGCGAGGTGAGCTGGGACGACATCATCGACGAGACGCTGCGCGTCCAGGCCCCGGTGGCCAACCTCCCGCTGCGCTACGCGGTGGAGGACATCGAGCTGGCCGGGGTGACCATCCGCAAGGGCGAGGCCATCCTCGTCTCGTACGCCGCCGCCGGGCGCGACCCGGAGGTGCACGGCCCGGACGCCGACCAGTTCGACGCTACCCGGCCCAACAAGGACCACATCTCCTTCGGGCACCGCGTGCACTTCTGCGTGGGCATGTCGCTGGCCCGCCTGGAGGCGACCATCGCGCTGCCCGCGCTCTTCGAGCGCTACTCGGACGTGGAGCTGGCCGTGGCCCTGGAGGAACTGCTCCCGGTGGACTCGTTCATCTCCAACGGCCACCGCGACCTCCCGGTGCGACTGCGCCGGCACCCCTAGGAAAGAGCAGGGGGACCGCCGTACGGGTGGCGGGTGGGCGGCCCGCGAGCCGACCGCCTACGATCCTCTGCGTGTCCAAACTGACCGACCTGCCAAAACGGATCTTGATCGGCAGGGCGCTGCGCAGCGACAAACTGGGTGAGACCCTTCTCCCCAAGCGCATCGCCCTGCCGGTCTTCGCCTCCGATCCGCTCTCCTCCGTCGCCTACGCGCCGGGCGAGGTCCTCCTCGTGCTATCGGTGGCAGGCGTGTCGGCCTACCACTTCAGCCCGTGGATCGCCGTCGCCGTCGTCGTGCTGATGTTCACGGTGGTCGCCTCGTACCGCCAGAACGTGCGCGCCTACCCGAGCGGCGGCGGGGACTACGAGGTGGCCAACACCAACCTCGGCCCCAAGGCCGGCCTCACCGTGGCCAGCGCCCTCCTGGTCGACTACGTCCTCACGGTCGCGGTGTCGATCTCCTCCGGCGTGGAGAACCTCGGCTCCGCGGTGCCGTTCGTCATCGAGCACAAGACGCTGTGCGCGGTGGGCACCATCGCGCTGCTGACGCTGATGAACCTGCGCGGCGTCAAGGAGTCGGGCAAGCTCTTCGCGATCCCCACCTACGTCTTTGTCGGGGGCGTCTTCCTGCTGATCGCCTGGGGCGCCTTCCGCGGCCTGGTGCTCGGCGACTCCATGCACGCGCCCACCTCCGACTACGAGATCCACGCGGAGAAGACCGGACTCGCCGGCTTCGCGCTGATCTTCCTGCTGCTGCGCGCGTTCTCCTCCGGCTGCGCGGCGCTCACCGGCGTCGAGGCCATCAGCAACGGCGTGCCCGCCTTCCGCAAGCCCAAGAGCAAGAACGCGGCCACCACGCTGCTGCTGATGGGCACCCTGGCGGTCACCATGTTCTGCGGCATCATCGGCCTGGCCATGGCCACCGACGTCAAGATGGCGGAGAACCCGGCCAAGGACCTGCTGCACGACGGCGAGCCAGTCGGCGCCGCCTTCACCCAGGACCCGGTCATCTCGCAGGTCGCGGCGGCCGTCTTCGGCGACGGGTCGTTCCTGTTCGTGGTGCTCGCCGCGGCGACCGCGCTCGTGCTGTTCCTGGCCGCCAACACCGCGTACAACGGCTTCCCGCTGCTCGGCTCGATCCTGGCCCAGGACCGCTACCTGCCGCGCCAGCTCCACACCCGCGGCGACCGCCTCGCCTTCTCCAACGGCATCGTGCTGCTGGCGCTCGCGGCGGCCATACTGGTCTACATCTACGGGGCCGACTCCACCAAGCTCATCCAGCTCTACATCGTCGGCGTCTTCGTGTCCTTCACGCTCAGCCAGATCGGCATGGTCCGGCACTGGAACCGACACCTGGCCAGCGAGAAGGACCCGGCCAAGCGCCGCCACATGATCCGCTCCCGCGCGATCAACACCTTCGGCGCCTCCTTCACCGGCCTGGTCCTGATCGTGGTGCTGGTCACCAAGTTCACCCACGGCGCCTGGGTCGCCCTGCTCGGCATGGTCATCTTCTACGTGACGATGAGCGCGATCCGCCGCCACTACGACCGGGTCGCCGAGGAACTGGCCACCGACGAGGAGCCCGAGGACTCCGCGCGCCCCTCCCGGGTGCACTCCATCGTCCTCGTCTCCAAGATCCACAAGCCCACGCTGCGGGCCCTGGCCTACGCGAAGCTGATGCGCTCCGACCGGCTGGAGGCCCTGAGTATCAGCGTGGACCCGGCCGAGACCAAGGCGCTCCAGGCCGAGTGGAGCGAGCGCGGCATCGACGTACCGCTGAAGATCCTCGACTCGCCCTACCGCGAGATCACCCGCCCGGTGATCGACTACGTCAAGGGCCTGCGCCGGGAGAGCCCGCGCGAGGTGATCAGCGTCTACATCCCCGAGTACGTGGTCGGCCGCTGGTACGAGCAACTGCTGCACAACCAGAGCGCCCTGCGCCTCAAGGGCCGCCTGCTGTTCACCCCCGGCGTCATGGTCACCTCGGTCCCCTGGCAGCTCGACTCCTCCGAGGCGGCCAAGCTGCGGGCGCGCAAGCGCGCCGAGTGGAACCCGCCGGGGGCGGTACGCCGCGGCCCCGCGCCCCGCGCCTCGCGCCGCGAGAAGGCGGGCAGCGAGAAGTAGCCACCCGGCGCCGGCGGCCACCCGACCCGGCGCGGCGGTGCCGGGCCGGACCAGCCGGCGCCGCCGCGCCGCGCGTGGGCGTTGCGTGGGCGTGGTCCGGGCCTGGCGTGGGGGTGGTCTGGGCGTGGTCCGGGTGTGACGAGGGGCCGGGCCTCGGTGGTGGGCGGCCGGAGCCGGCGCGGGCACGTAAACTGGTGAACTTGGCGTTCTTCCGCCGCCCCTCCAGCGGCTCCGGGTCACCCCGGAAACCGCCCCGGCGACCCGCTCGCCCCGCACCCGCCCACTCCGACCACCTCCTCCCCGCCCCGCCCGACCACGAGCCCGCCCCCCGTATTCCTCTCCCGTCAGGAGCCCGTCCGCCGTGACACACCGCACGAACCGTACGCACCGGCCGAGCGCGAGCCACGCGCGGCAGCGAGCCGCCGGCGCCGACACCGGGCACGGGCGCGCCGCGGGCGCCGGCGAGCCCGCCTCGCTGGTCGGCGAGCGCTACGAGGTGGAGATCGGCCCCGTGGCGCACGGCGGGCACTGCGTCGCCCGGACCACCCTGCCCGGCGAGGAGCGCCCCCGGGTGCTGTTCGTCCGCCACACCCTGCCGGGGGAGCGGGTCGTGGCACAGGTCACCGAGGGCGACGCGGACTCCCGCTTCCAGCGGGCCGACGCAGTCGAGGTACTGGAGCCCTCGCCGGACCGGGTGCCGGCGCCCTGCCCGTTCTCCGGCCCCGGCGCCTGCGGCGGCTGCGACTGGCAACACGTGGCGCCGGGCGCGCAGCGCCGCCTGAAGGTCGAGGTGATCACCGAACAGCTCGCCAGGCTGGCCGGCCTCACCCTGCAGGAGGCGGGCTGGAACGGCACGGTCGAGCCGGCCCCCGGCGACAAGCTGCCCAAGGGCGAGGTGCCCGCGTGGCGCACCCGGGTGCAGTACGCGGTGGACCAGGACGGCTACGCCGGCCTGCGCCGCCACCGCTCGCACGAGGTCCAGCGCATCGACCGCTGCCTGATCGCTGCGCCCGGCGTCAGCGAACTGGGCATCGAGTCCCGCGAGTGGCCCGGCGCGGCCGGCGTGCAGGCCATCGCCGCCACCGGCTCGTCGGACCGGCAGGTCCTGGTGGAGCCGCAGCCGGGCGAGCGGCTGCCCATCGTGGAGCTGGACAAGCCGGTCTCGGTGCTGCGGATCGACGAGCACGACGGCGGGGTCCACCGCGTCCACGGCCGCGGCTTCGTCCGCGAACGCGCCGACGGCCGTACCTACCGCGTCGGCTCCGGCGGCTTCTGGCAGATCCACCCGAAGGCCCCCGACGTACTGGTCGAGGCCGTGATGCAGGGCCTGACCCCGCGCAAGGGCGAGATGGCGCTCGACCTGTACTGCGGGGTCGGCCTCTTCGCCGGCGCGATCGCCGAACGGGTCGGGGAACGCGGCGCCGTGCTCGGCATCGAGTCGGGCAAGCGCGCGGTCGAGGACGCCCGCCACAACCTGCGCGACCTGGAGCGCGTCCGCGTCGAACACGGCAAAGTCGAATCCGTGCTGCCGCGCACCGGCATCACGGAGGTCGACATCGTCGTCCTCGACCCGCCCCGCGCCGGCGCCGGCCAACAGACGGTGACCCACCTCGCCTCCCTGTCCCCCCGCCGCATCGCCTACGTCGCCTGCGACCCAGCCGCCCTGGCCCGCGACCTCGCCTACTTCAAGGAAGCGGGCTACCGCCCGCGGTTCCTACGGGCGTTCGACCTGTTCCCGATGACGCAGCATGTGGAGTGCGTGGCCATCCTCGAACCGGCCGCGAAGGGCTCCTGAACTGCGATTTCACCTGTGCGCATTATGTGCGGTGTGGGCGTTACGGGCGATATCTTGACGCTCAAATGACGCTCGTGGCGCTCATTTGAGGCTCGTTCTGATGAGTTGTCAGATATGTTGTGGCGCTGATCAGCTGGCCTGATGGCAAGTCCGCGAGGCCGGGGGCCGAAGATGTCTGGTGTGAAACAAGTCATGCTCAGCCGCATCAGCAGAGCGCCCAGTAGGTTCTGGTCTGCTGGTGGTACATGGGCCGCATCCGTCCTGACCAGGGAAAACGGGCGCCGAGCTATAAGCGACGTCGAGGCTGGCCCGTGAATGGCCCAAATCTTGGTCATCGTAGCCGTCTCTGAGGCGGGCTCGGCGGGAGCGTCAGCCGGTCGTGAAGGTCCTGAGGTTGCCGGCGCCCTGCTGGCTCACCCGAAACCTTCGCGGGATCGCCGCCGGTCCGGGCGTAAGCGTGAGGAGATCTTCTTGCAGTCGTCTACCGCACCCCGCCCACCAGGGGGTTCGCCTCTTGATGACGTTTTGACCTGCGCTAATGCGTATTTCAGGCTCTTTCAGAGCCGTACGGTCTTGTGCGGCCGATTGCCCCCAGTCGCTCCCCAGCGGGTTCAATCCTCCCCAGATTCTCCCCACCGGGTCTAGGGCGGGAGTGTCATAGGGAGGTACGGGCTCGCCTTGCGCTGTCACGTTGCGTGCAGATGAAACCTCGGGCGTCAGAACACCTCTGCTCGCGCCGCGGAGCGGACCGATGACGCGACCGCAGTTGTCCTACGGCGGACGGAACACCTTTGCTCGCGCGGAGCGAACACACCCTCGGCAGGCCCGGAGTTCCGGGGGCCGGAACACCTCCGCTCTCGCGGAGCGAACGCGAAAACCACGACACCTGGGCGCGGTGCCGGGATACTTCCGCTCGCGCGGAGGTGTCCCGGCACCGTGAGCAACGTCGTTCCTGCCGAGGCACACGTCGAACTTGACGTGAGGGTGTCGGTTCCCGAGAAAGCCGTGCGAGTGGACGAGGAGCTGCGGGGTCTGACAGCCACCGTGCCGGGGACGGAGGTCTCGGTCACCGGCGGTCCGAGCCGGCCGCCGTTTCCGGCCACGTCGAGTGCCACGCTGTACGCGCGTGCGGCGGCTCTCGCCGACAGGCTCGGCCTCGGCCCGGTGGATGGGGTCGCGGTGGGCGGTGCTTCCGACGGCAACTTCACTGCCGCGGTGGGGTGCCCCACGCTCGACGGCCTGGGTGCCGTGGGCGGCGGAGCCCACGCCGAGGACGGGTATGTCGACATCGCGGCGATGCCCGAACGCGCGGCTCTGCTGGCCGAGCTGATCAACGGCCTGTGCGCGGTGGACTGACCGTGGGTGACAACAACCGCCCTGTTGCCGTGGTCGTGGACGGCTACTCCTCAGGAAACCACCTTCCTGCGGCCTTCGCGGCCCTGGGCGTGGATGCAGTGCACATCCGCAGCACACCTGAGTTGCTAACCGCCTGGCGGCAACCGGAACCGACCGCCTACCAAGGCAATCTGATGTTCACCTCGCTGGAGGAGAGCGCCTCCCGGCTCGCCGCGTTCTCACCGCTCTGCGTGGTCGCGGGACAGGAACCGGGGGTCATGCTGGCCGACCGGCTCTCCGAGCGGCTCGGGCTCGCGACCAATGGGACGGCACTCTCCGCCGCCAGGCGTGACAAATACGAGATGATCGAAGCGCTCCGGCGGGCCGGTGTCAGGTGTGCCCGGCAACTGGAGAGCGGTGACGCCGGGACACTCGTGGCGTGGGCCGAGGCCACCGGCTATCCGGTCGTAGTCAAGCCCCTCGCCTCGGCCGCCAGCGACGGAGTCGCCATCTGCCGGACGCGGGAAGAGGTGCGCGCGGCAGTCGAGGGGATCCTGCGGACGCCCTCCATCTTCGACGACCGCAACCACCAGGTACTGGTCCGGTCTTCTCGTACCGTCGCGCCCGCGCCACCTCCGAGAACACCGCTCCCGAACTGGCGCCCGAGTCCGACGGCCCGGGGAAGCCCGGCCCGGAACGATCACGACACCGCGGCCTTCGCGGCGGAATCGATCCGCCGCTGGCGGCTAGGTTTGCCGACGTTGACCCGCCCGGTGTTCGCCGCCAGGGCCTAGATGCCGTTCGGGATCGCCTTGCCCAGCTTCGGGTCAGCGAAGTCGTGGACGTGCACCGCCACCGGTCCACCGGTAGGCCGCCACTGCCGGCCGCTGTTCTTGAACTCTCCGACAAGTTCCTTCTTCTTGGTATCCACGCTGATCACCGGCTGTTCGTTGAGGTAACGGAACTGGGCATCGCTGTCGGGGTGCTGGCTGCCCTCGATGAGACGCAGTAGACCAGCGACCCTTCTTCTTGATGTGTGGGTAGCCCCATGTCGAGGAGCCGCACCGCAGGACGATGAAAGGTGCAGGGCCGACCTCAGGGCCCCGTCGTAGGTACGGATGACCTTCGATTCGGCGGCGTGGGCACACGGGTCCTTCCCGGCTCGTTCCGCTGCTGACTGTTCGGTAAGACCTGCTGTGGGAGTCGACTTAGCGCGGATGGCTCCAGTCCCTCCGATGAGGGCGGCAACGGCAGTAATGATCAACGTGTGCGTAAGCGTATGTTCCTCTCGAGTCAGAGCTGGGAAGAAATGCAGTAAGAGTCCCGCATCTTTCTTTCAATGAGAGGCCGGGCATAGGCGGTTAATGCCCTCCGGTCGAGAGTGAGAACGTACACGCCTTTCCTGGGCCTAGATGCAAGGAATTTTCGTTACCCCGGTATCTTTCCCCTCTCGCCGCTCGGCAGGAGGAGGCACGGGTGTGAGTGGGCGTGTTGGTGGCACTCGAGCGGTCAGACGCTCCGGGCTTTGGAGACGGCGCGAGTCCGCATGGCCCTTATCCGAGCGGCAAGCGTACGCCCGTCAATCCAGGGCGCCTACGCGGTGCCGGGCCTGATGATCGCCTCGGCGGACGACCTGGACCGTCATGTCGACCCGCAGGCCGCCAACATCCTCCTGCGGCAGCCGCCCTCACACATCGTCGGCTGCGACGCCCTTCTCGACCGTCTCGCTCGCGTGGTCCGCAAGCACCGTCCCTCCTGGGCCTTCGGAGAGCGGTATGGACGCGCCGCCATAGACCACGCCTGGCAGCTCCCCCGCCAAGGCCCCTCGTACCGAAGCCACGGCCGCGCAGCCAGCCAACACCGTCTCACACTCGCCGGTGGCCGCGGTCGTGTTGTCCGCGCCGAACCCAGGTCGACACCGTCGTCTCCACTCCGGAGCGGGGCCCACCGACTTCGGTGGTAGGCGCCGGCCACCGCGCCGTTGCGCTGCCGGATCCGAGTGCCTGCTGGCCGCACTCCACCTCACGGCCCTAGTCTTTCCTGACAGGTCTGCGCGCGAGGGCGTGCCCCAAGGCTGAAGAGACCGTTCGCCGCTCACAGCTTTCGAGCGGACTCCACCACCTTCTCGCCGGCCGTGTCCGGGCGGTCTTGTAGGGCCTTCGCGATCAGGTCGTGGATGAGGTATTCGCCGGGGGCTCGGTTCCCTCTGAGGCGGGGGAGGTCGTCGGGGCAGAACCAGTCGTAGGCGGTGTGTTTGGACCATTCCAGGGCGGGGTGGTCCAGGTCCCCGTCGACCTCGACGAGGTAGTCGGCCTCGTGCCGCATTCCGTCCCCGTCGTCGCCGGTCCAGGTGGTGATCCCAAGGAGGCGCCGGACGCGGCGCAGACGCCAGCCGCTCTCCTCTTCCACCTCGCGGGCGATGGTGTCCAGTAGGGATTCGCTCGGTTCGACGTGGCCGCCGACGATGTCCCAGCAGTCGGGGAAGAGCCGCCGGGCAGGGCTGCGTCTCTGGGCGAAGGCGTGGCCGTCCTGATTGAGGATGACGGCCCCAACCGCCCACACCTCACCGTCGGCGGGCGCGGGGATCTCGACGCCGTTGTCCACGGCCACGCGGTGCTGATCGTCTGGCATGTCCTTCACTGTAGGGCCGTGTCCGGCTGCTGGCCTGGAGCGTTGACCGTGGCGTGGCGTGGCGATCCTTCGGACGGGCGGTGGCAGCGGTTGGAGCCGCTGCTGCCGGCGAGTAACAACCGGTGCGGGTGGTGGCGAGGCCACCGGCAGGTGGTCAACGGGATACTGCACCGGGTCCGGACCGGGGTGCCGTGACGGGACCTTCCGGAACGGTTAGGGCCCTGGAAGACCGTGTATGAGAGGCAGCGGCTGTGGTCGGCCGACGGTACCTGGGAGCGGCTGTTCCAGCAGGCTCAGGCCGCCGACGCGGACGGCGCGATCGGCTGGGACATCTCACGGTGATGCGGGCTCACCAGCACGCCGCCGGCGCCCACAGAACCCCGCCGCCGATACGGGGCCGCCCCAAAGGGGCTGCCGCGCTGGAACATCTAAGCGTGAGACTCTGGTTGAGGCTGCCCGGCCGCATGGTGGCGGGGGTGCGGCGGGTGGAGGGCCTGGGGCGTTCCCGCAGCGGGTTCACCACCAAGCGTCGATGGCCGCTGCCGCCTACTGTCCTTGACCGCCAAACCCGGGCAGCGGGCGGACTGCACCCAGTTCGAACCGGTCATGGATAAGATCCGAGTACCCCGGGCCGGACTCGGGCCGTCCGCGACGGCGCCCGGACAGCCTCAGCGCGGACAAGGCGTACAGCCACCACACCATCCGCGCCTACCTGCGACGACGCGGCATCCACCATGTCACCCGAGAAGGAGGACCACAAGGTCGCCCGCCGGCGCCGAGATCACCATCGCGGCCGGCACGAAAAGGCCGATCGCGACGTGACTGGCCGTCCTGCACATCAGCTACCTGGGCTGGTCTTCTGAGTCGGGGATTCTGTTCAGATATGAGGCGAGGTGTTTGAGGATCTCGTCTGCGGTCTTGGTCCAGACGTAGGGTTTGGGGTCGGTATTCCAGGCAGCGATCCAGGTCTGGATGTCCTGCTCTAGGGCCTGGACGGTCTTGTGGACGTTTCGCCGTATCCGCTTGTTCGTCAGCTCGGCGAACCACCGCTCGACCAGGTTGAGCCAGGATGATCCGGTCGGGGTGACATGCATGTGGAAGCGGGGATGGGCCAGCAGCCAGGTCTTGATGGCCGGGGTCTTGTGGGTGGCGTAGTTGTCCAGCACCAGGTGGACATCAAGGCTGGCGGGGACTTCCTTGTCGAGCTTGAGGAGGAACTTCTTGAACTCCTCGGTCCGGTGGCGGTGGTGGAGTGAGCCGATCACCTTGCCGGTGGCGACCTCGAGGGCGGCGAACAGGGTGGTGGTGCCGGTCCGGACGTAGTCGTGCGTGACGCGCTGGGGCACTCCGGGCATCATCGGCAGCACCGGCTGCGAGCGGTCCAGGGCCTGGATCTGCGACTTCTCGTCGACGCAGAAGACCAGCGTCCGCTCCGGCCGGTCCAGATAGAGGCCGACGACGTCGTGAACCTTGTCGACCAAGTACGGGTCCCTCGACAGCTTGAACATCTGCGAGCGGTGCTGCTGCAGGCCGAACGCCCGCCAGACCCGGGACACGGTCGACTGCGACAGGCCCAGTTCCTTCGCCATCGACCGTGTCGACCAGTGCGTCGCGTTCTTCGGGGTGGACTCCAGCGTTCGCTTCACCAGCGTGGCAACCTGCTCGTCGGTGACCGACCGGGGGCCACCGGGGCGGAGCATGTCGCCCAGGCAGGCGATCCGGTGCTCGACAAACCTGGCCCGCCACCGGCCCACCGCATGCGCGGTCGAGTCGAGCCGGGCCGCCACGTCTTTGTTCGAAGCACCTTCGGCACACGCCAGGACGATCCGACACCTCAGAGCCGACGCCTGCGGCGTGGAACGGCGCCGCACCCATCCCTCAAGCGCGGCCCGTTCCTCATCCGACAGGATCAACTCGGCCTTCGGCCGCCCGGTACGTGCCACAGGCCAAGGTTATACATCTGAACAGAATTCCCGACTCAGAAGACTAGTATTGCAGTCAGAAATTGTTGCCTGAGCTGGTTGGTTTCGTTGGTCAAGGCATGGTGGGAATGGGTGACGCTGGTCTGTAGGCGGCTGGACTGGAGTCGGTGTTTGCGCGGGTGGCGGGCGCTTTCCGGCGAGTGGATCTGCGGTGGCGTAAGCGGGACTACCCGGCCGCGGGCCGCGTGGAAGGCGCCACAGTTGGCGACGCGGTCGATGCGCCAGGTCAGCAAGCTGCGGCGCATACGTGAACCCCGCCACGATGAGCAGCCGAAGACAATGCCGCTGTGGCTCGCGGTGTCCGTGACGATCATCTCCGGGCGCTTGCCGCCATCGTGGCCCTAGAGGACGTCCAGCACGTCGCGGACGGCATCACCTGGCGGGCGATGCCTGCGGACTTCCCCGCGTGGGACTGCGCCTACGCCTTTTCCGGCGCTGGCGGGACAAGTGCCTGGCCGAGTTCCACGACCGGCTGCGCGACAAGGTCCGCTCGGTCACGGGCCGGGACCCGGAGCCGACGGCGGGCATCATCGACGCGCAGTCGGTGAAGGCAGCCGCGTCGGTGCCTGCCGTCACCAGGAGCTTCGACGGCGGGAAGAAGGTCAACGGCCGCAAGCGGCCCATCGTGGTGGACACCCTCGGACTGCTGCTGGCCGTGATGGCGACTGCGGCCTCGGTCACCGACCGGGACTGGCCCATCCCGGCGCGCGGGGAACAGTCCACGCTCAGCATGTTCGGCGGCGGATCACGCGGTGGGCAGCCAGACAAGAGGACGGATGACGGTCGGCTGATCGTGAAGCCCGCGAGCCGGCGCAGGAGGGGGTCGCTGTCGCCCACCGTGGGGTCAGCGTATGGGCCGGGGCCGGCGGGCCCCGCTTTTCCCGGTGAGCGGCGCGGCCGGTACGGTCAGGACGCGGCGGGGGCCACCGCGTCGAGACCTCGGGAGGCGACGAGTTGGGCGCTGCCGTCGGCCAGGCGGTAGGATAGCCCCACCACCGCCAGGCGGCCGTCAGCCACCGCCTCGGCCAGGACGCGGGAGCGTTCGAGTAGCAGGTCCACGGTGTGCTCGATGTGCTCGGCCAGGATCTCCTCGGCCGTCTCGCGTCCGGCGGCGCGGGCCGCCAGCACGCTCGGGGTCACCCGTTCAACGATGTCCCGGACGAAGCCGCCCGGTGTCTGCCCGTCCTGCAGGGCCGAGCAGGCCGCAGCGACGGCCCCGCACGAGTCATGGCCGAGGACGACGACCAGAGGCGCCTTGAGAACGCTCACGCCGAACTCGATGGAGCCAAGGACCTCCGTGCCGGTGACATGGCCGGCGGTGCGGACGACGAACAGGTCGCCCAGGCCGCGGTCGAAGATGATCTCGGCGGCCAGGCGGGAGTCGGAACACCCGAACAGCACGGCGAAGGGCTGCTGGGACGGTGCCGTCTCGGTGCGGCGGGTAGCGTCCTGGTTCGGGTGCTCGGAGGTGCCGGAGACGAAGCGCTCGTTACCGGCCATGAGCAGCTCGAAGGCGTCGCGGGGCGTCTGGGTCGCAGTCATGGCCGTAGCCTACGAGGCAGCACCAGCCCTGACTGTGACCGGTCCCGCCGGAGGGCACCGTCTCAGGTGATGATGCCGAACCCAGCATGAGCACCAGGCGCCGGGCCGGGGTGCCCTTCGAGGCCGCATCTCCGCGCGGTGCAGGGCCCACCTCCGCTCGCGAAGGATGCTTGGCACCCGGCAGGCCGGAACTTAGACCGTAGTGCCTCCGTATACCACGGGATCACGGGAAATGCAGAGCCTGCCGCTGACGAGGCTCACCGTCGGCCCTCGCGCCTGGCGGCGCGAGCAGCGGACGGCCGAAGTGCGAGCAGCGACTATGAAATCCCTGCATGCTGCAGCATTTTGATCATGAGTGTGAAAGCTAATTCCTTTCTAGGGGTCGGAAAATCCCTTATTCGATGACTTTTTTCGATGAGCGAGATTAGTTATCTTGAGTGGTGTGGAGTGTGACCTCGAACGGTTGGACTACTAATGGCGGTATAGGCCGGATGCGGAGTTCGCCGATAAATGACTGCCTTGCTCGAAAGTAAAAGGGGTGCCATGTGTATATAAGTGCGCACTCTTAAATTTCGCCCACCATGGAAAAATGAAAGGAATTGAGGATGCGAATGCGTCGAGTGTTGGGGATATCGGCATCACTTGTGGCTGTGCTCGGCAGCGCGGTAACATTTGCTCCGTAGGCCAGCGCTACGGCTGCAGGATGCGGAGAGCTATTAAATGGGACGCTCTGTATTAAAGATGGGAAAATCGGCGAGACTGGTTTCGTTTACGTGGAGAATCCGATACGTTCGCCAGAAGGACGGTGAGATAACTTTCAAGCTTGGCTCTCAACGCAAGAACTCTCACGTAGAAGCAAACGAACTGTGGTTCGGGATGATTAAAACGAAGAATTGCGTGGCTGAGCTCAAGAAGAAGCACGAGAACAACTCGGACGAGTGTATCCGCGGTGTAATGGAGCACGGTGGCAAGGTTTATAGGACGAAGTGGCGCTGCCACTGAGGCGGCTAATTCTGGCTGCTCGCGTCTATCGTCCTACTGCTTCTAGTGCTGGTTCGGTGCACACCTCGGATACTGAACCCGCGCTAGGATGTACACATGTGGCAAGTGCTCCTTTACATCAATCCGACGATCTTTTTTATATTTCTTGCTGTAGTCGCGGTAATGTCATTTGTCTGCGCTATGTGGATTTACCGTAACGACGGCAGTCGGCTTGTGGGGGTGATCCGCCTGGCCCTTCTTCTCTGGATCGTCGTGATTCTGCGAGCCACTGTATACTCCGATGCGCCCCTAGGTTCCTCAACGGAGCAGGCGATCTCTTGGATTCCGGGAGAAGGACTCTGGCAGCCCAGCGGCCATGCCCTTCTGGGAATATCTTCCGAGGAACGCGCAATGATCTTTCGCCTGCAAGCTGCCAACGCTGCCATGTTCGTCCCTCTCGGCGCGCTCACCCTGTTTTCCTTCCCATCACTCAAGGCATCTCTTGCGGTTGCTTTTTGTTTCCTCGCCAGCGTGGCCGTGGAGGTCACGCAGTTCCTCATGGCAGCCGGTCGAGTCGTTGACGTAGACGACGTACTTTTTAACACCGCAGGAGCAGCCGTGGGCATACTCATTGTTCAGTTGTCCCGGCGTATTACGCTGCTCTCTTCCCCCGGAGGAAAGCACCGTCCCTAAGAGTTCGTAACACGATCTTGTAATGTTTGCTGGGGAGCGTGACCGGTACAACAATTCCGCCGTTCGTGAGGTGTGGGACGTCGGCTGTGGATCCTGGAGGATGAACTGCGGGCGCTGATCGAGCCGTTGCTGCCGCCCTAGCCGGGGAAAGCGCTCGGTCCGAAGCCTGAGCGCCATGGACCCGGCTGACCAGGAAGCCGACCCACTGGGCACCGCTTCCGTGCTCGCCTACGGCACCCTCCACACCACCCAGCAGGCCTTGCCCGAGTACCGACGCTGCGCCCTGGCTATGCTGGGCCAGACCAAGGAGTCCGAAGCCGAGGCTCGACTGGCGTACCAGGCAGAGCAGCGCCGCCCCTGGTTCCAGTACCACCCGACCGGCGGGACGCCGTCGCCGCCGCCACGAAGCCGCCGAAGCAGCCCAGGAGCGCGTGGCTGAGCACCTGCGCGGACAGTTCGCCGCCCGCACCAAGACGGTCGCGGCCGCGCCGTGGGCGAAGCGGCTGCCGGAGCTTGCCGCACGTTCGCTGGACAGCGGTCTGGCCGGGGCGGTGAGCGCGTGAGCACCGAGCCGAGCGGGGTCGGCCTCGCTCACCAGCCGCTGATCACAGCCAGGGAGGTGGCGAAGAAGAATGGCGGCCCCTAGTCTTCTGAGTCGGGAATTCTGTTCAGATGTATAACCTTGGCCTGTGGCACGTACCGGGCGGCCGAAGGCCGAGTTGATCCTGTCGGATGAGGAACGGGCCGCGCTTGAGGGATGGGTGCGGCGCCGTTCCACGCCGCAGGCGTCGGCTCTGAGGTGTCGGATCGTCCTGGCGTGTGCCGAAGGTGCTTCGAACAAAGACGTGGCGGCCCGGCTCGACTCGACCGCGCATGCGGTGGGCCGGTGGCGGGCCAGGTTTGTCGAGCACCGGATCGCCTGCCTAGTACTCCAGTCAGAAAGCGTTGCCTGAGCTGGTTCTTCTTCGGTAGTGGTGGTGCCGGGCTGTGGCCTGGTGCCGTCTGCGCCAGTGGGACCAGCTCAGAGCGTGCGCGATGGGGCCGTTGTGGGGCTTGGGGCTGGGAAGTAGTACGTCCAGGAGCCGCCGGGCTTCTGCCGCGGTGATGGGGATGGTGCTGGTGGCGTCGTTTCTGCTGCCCCTTTTTCAGTGGCCTGGTCAGCCAGGAAGGCGTGGGCGAGCATGGCCAGGGTGATGTGCCGGTAGCAGCCCGGGTAACGGCGGACCTCGTACTGGTCCAGAGCGCACTCGTTCTTGGCTGCCTGCAAGGCTTCCTCGATTGCCCAGCGGGCCCCGGCGACCTAGGCCAGGTTCCCGACCGCAGTGCCGTTGGGCGCGTAGGCGAGGTAGTAGGCGATCTCGTCGGGCCTGGTCAGGCTGCGGCGGGCCAACATCCACCGCTCGTGCGTCGGTGCGTCGCCATCGAAGACGTCGATGGCCGGAAGGCGAACGGCGGCCCAGTCATAGACCCGAGGGCCCTTGACCCCCTCGCCACAGGACAACCGCTCCCACACTTCCTTTGGCACTTGGGCGATGGCGTGGTCGATCCGTGCGAAGGGAGCGTGAAGCTGCTGGCACTTCGGCACGGCAAGGACGTAGCCGACCGACACCGGCCTCCTCCAGGGCGCGGCGCATCCGCCATTCCTGCCCGTAGGCACAGTCGCCGCTCACCCAGGCGACGGGCAGGGACGAAGCCAGAGCCCGCAGGATCATCCCCCGGGCCAGCTCGCCTTTGGTCGCGAACTCCCGCTCTGCGGGAATTCCCGCCGCCCGGCACCGGGCCGCTTCGCCCGTCCAGGACTTCGGTAGGTACAACTCGCGGTCCACCAGCGCCCGGCCCTTGGCCGTCGTGTCGGTGGCGAAGACCCCGATCTGGCCTTTCCCCACCTCAGAATCGACGAGGACTCATGAACGATCGAGACTAAGACTGAGAGTCACAGGTTACCCCTTCATGCATGCAGCGATTCCCTTCCGGAAGGGTGTCCCTAAACCCGTCACGGGATTTCCGTATTGACTTGAACTTTCCCTCTCGGGAAAATCGTCCTAGGAATGTACCAAACAATGTCGCCAGGTCACGCTTAGGGTGTATTGAATAATGCAATGACGGGAAATGAATGCTGAGACTGATCGAACTTCGGTAATTACGCTACCGCTCTCCTCTCCGCGTGCGAGTTAAACAGGAGGGCAGCGGGCGATTAGCATCCCTTGTGCTCTCGGTTCTACAGTCCGACGCAAGCAGGCGTAGAACTGGTCGAGCAGGGTGAATTCCCCTTCATGGTCCGGCTGTCGATGGGGTGCGGCGGCGCGCTGTACGCCCAGGACATCGTGCTGACCGCCGCCCACTGCGTGGACGGCAGCAGCCCGAACACCGACATCGGTGTCACCGGTGGGGTCGTGGACCTGGACGACCCGGCCGCGCAGAAGGCCACGTCCACCCAGGTCCTGCAGGCCCCGGGGTACGACGGCACGGGCAAGGACTGGGCCCTGATCAAGCTGGACAAGCCGATCGACCAGCCCGCGCTCAAAATCGCCGAAACGGACGCGTACGACAACGGTGAGTTTCAGGTGGCCGCGACAGGGAGGGCGGCCCACAGCAGCGCAAGCTCCTCAAGGCCACGGTGCCGTTCATCGAAGACGCGACTTGCAAGGCCGCTGGAGGCTCGTACACGGATCTGGTCGACGCCGAGGAGATCTGCGCCGGCCTGCAGCGGGGCAGCGTGGACACCTGCCAGGGCGACTCCGGTGGCCCGATGTTCCGCAAGGACGACGCGGGCGAGTTCGTCCAGGTCGGCATCGTGAGCTGGGGCGAGGGCTGCGCGCGCCGGCAAGCCCGGTGTCTACACGCAGGTGAGCCACTTCGCCCAGGACATCAAGAGCACTGCCGACCAGCTCGGTAGCTCATCCCGGCCGCCACCGGACCCGCCGACGCGCGGGCCCAGTGGCGGCGTCGCCAGGCGAGAGCTCCCTCTCTAAGGGCTTGCAGATCTTCAACGTATTGCTTTCGCTCTGGAGCTCGTTGCTGTGGTATACGCCTCCCGGTCGAGGCTCGTACCCAACTCGCTGCGGGGTTTCGGGTGTTGTGCCTGCATCTCGATGAGCGGCAACGGCGCCTGCTGAAGGCAGGGAAACAACGATCACTAAAGCCGAAAGAGACATACGTGGCACAGGTGAGCCACAAGTTCTGCATAGCTACACCTCAGCACGAGCACGACCCTGGCCACGGGCGCGGCACGACCCATGGCCCACTCCACCACTGCGAACTCCCGCGCGTCGCCTCCACTGCCGTCGACGCTCTGGATCTCTGACTCCGACGAGCTCAACGCCGCCCCTATCCCAGGCGCCGTGTTGCCTGCCTGGGCACGCGGTGCTTCCGGACCCAACACCACCCACCGGCCGGCCCACACCTACGCGCTGCGCTCCTTCCTGTTCTGTGCCATCTGCCACCGCCGCATGTTCGGCAAGCTCCGCAGGGCACGCTTATGCGACGATAGTGAGCGGGGTTTCCATGCGTTCCCAGGCTCCCAGCACGGCCTTGTGGGCGTCCGGCTGGAGGTGTGCGTAGCGCTGGGTGGTTTGGAAGCTCTCGTGGCCCAGAAGGTGTTGGACTTCGTAAAGCGAGACTCCCTTCTGTACCAGCCATGAGGCGCAGGTGTGGCGCATGGAGTGCGGCGGGTAGTGCGGGACGAGTTGCAACTCGCCGTCGTCGCCGAAGTGGTAGGCAGCCTCGACAGCAGGCCAACAGGTCTGCCGGCGCCAGTTGCTGTCGGCGAGGAGGCGTCCGGAGCGGCCCTTGGTGATGGTCGTGAAGACCACTGCGTCGCGGTCGAGCCGGTGGATGTGGCGTTGGGCCTCCAGTGCGTGGGGCGGGAGCGGGACTTCTCGGCGGCTCTTGGAGCTCTTGGGGTACTCTTTAATGCCGCTCTTGGTGTGGTGTTGACCTCCACTACGAACAGGCGGGAGCGGCGAGTGTCGATGCGGTGGCGGTGCAGGCCGGAGAGTTCTCCCCAGCGCAGCCCGGTGTAGAAGCCGCGCAGGCACATCGTCCGCCAGGCAGGGGCGAGTCCGTCGAGGATGCTCTGCGCCTGGTCGGGCGTGAACCACTGCGGCGGTTTGACCGCGATGAGCGGTAGATCGAGACCGCGGCATGGGCTCACCGCGATCACATCGTTGTCGACCGCCGCGTGCATGATGGACGACGTCAGGTTGTAGGCCCGCTTGATCGCGGCAGTGCCTGCGCCCTTCTCGACCAAGGAGCGGATCCAGCTCTGGACGTCCATGCGGGTGATGGCCCGCATTTGCCAGTTCGCCCAGTAGGGCATGACGTCGTTCTTGATGCTGGACCCGTCGCCCCGGAGGGTGTGGGTTTCGACGATGCGGGCGTTCCACCACCGATCGTGCCACTCGCGGAACGCGATCTCGCCGGCCCGCGGGTCGCGCATGCCGCCGCGGGCGAACTGGGTCTCCAGCTCGATGCCTCAGGCCCGCGCCTGGGCCTTGAGGGGGGAGGACGCGCTGAACCGGTCTCCGACCCGGTTACGAACGGTCGCCTGCCACTTGCCCGACTTCAGTTTTCGCAGGTACGCGGTACTACTCCTTTGTTCGGAAGCGGTGAGGGCTGGACTGAGGGCGAGAGATCACCGACGGGGACGCGGGGAACCAACCAGCCTCCTGGCGATGAAGTCCTCGAGTCCGGCAGCAGGGACGCGGACGCGGGAGCGCTCCGACCCAGTACGTAGATCGACGACGGGGAGGTCTCCGGCGGCGATGAAGCGGTAGACGGTGCGGCGGTCGACGTCCAGGGCGGCGGCGACAGCGGGGATGGACAGCAAATGGGTGGGCGTGCGCGAGTCCTCGGACACAGAGAGGGAAGGGCCAAGCCAGCGAATGGATTCAGCCGGGCTGTCGGCGGTCCGTAGCGCAGGTCAACCCCCGGCCAGGGCAGTGGGACCAGATCGCTGAGGGGCCGCGCCAGGTGACACGGCCACATGGAGCGGGGGCCGCCGACGTTCGGGATGCATGCGGCGGTGCTTCCGTGCTCGGATCGTGAGTCGGAGCGCGGGGCGGGAAACTACCGCTCGGGAATGTCCGGAAGGCGCAGGACCTCTTCCAGGTGGTCCCAGTTGATCTCGATGTCTTCCTGTCGGAAGCGGTGCGGGTACCGCAACGCAATCCAGCTCGCACTCACGCCACCCCACTCGGCGACACCCCATGCAGGAACGCCCGCCTCGAGCCACCGGTCCAGACAGGAGTCGCGCAGGCTGGAGACCTGCTCCCCCAAGCCCGCCTGCACTTCGCCCGGGCGCAGCACCGCTTGGCGAGCTTGACTCCAGGCCCTCTTGTACTCGGAGGACGCCAACAGCCCACCCCGCTCGGCCGGGAACAGCAGATCTTCAGCTTCCAAACTCGCCTCGTCGATCCAGCGCCTCAGCACACCCACTATGTCAGGGGAGACAGCAACGCTCCGGCGCTCGCCGGCACGGACCAACACCTCTCTGAGCTCCCCGTCCGGGAGCGTCACGTCCTGCACTCGAAGCGAGGCCGCTTCGCCCTGCGGCAGCGCGGTCCTCGCCATGAAGGCGAGGAAAGGGAAAACGGCCCCCGAAGATGTCTCCTGAATCCACTCCAGAAGGGCGCGAACTTGGTCCGCAGAGAGCAAGGACGATTCGCCTATTGCCAGCTTCGACAAGCTATGACTCCTCACACGAGACATCGGGACGCGTCGGCATCCCCTGGTCATTCAATGGTCTGGAGAAGGGCCGGTTTGGCCAACCGGCGATCGACGGCTATGTTGCGCCCGTGACGTGCCTCTCGCGGTCCCGGCTGATGCGCAGAGAGCAGGTTCTGCTTTCCCAAGACCGTTCTAGGTTTGCTTCCTTCGGCGAGTTAATCCAGTCCGTATGGGACTCAATGTGTCTGCTGTCGGCGAATCTTCCCGAACCCACCCATATCTGCCCCTCGACGGACAGGAAACGCGAGGATAGAGCAGGCGCCTTCTAAGCGCTTGGCCGCAGGTTCGAGTCCTGCCGGGGGCGCCACTGGCATCACGCCAGCTAGGCGATGTTTGCGCAGGTCAGGCTATGTCTCGCTGGCCTCTCAAGAGAACCGGACTCGGACCCTCCGCTGGGGGGTCTGAGTCCGGCTGACGCCGACTAAAACCGAGTTTCTACGAGTGTCCGTCCCAGATACGTCCCACAAAATCAGAGCCCTGGCGGCCCCCCCCCGGCCACCCCGACACAGCAAAGCGGCCCCGGAGCCCGCTCTTCGCGGGGCCCGGGGCGCTCCTCAAGCCGCCACCTTTGGCAGGTCTTGGACGTCTTCGGTCCGTTTGAGGTAGTCATCCACTTGGCCGACGATGCAGCGCGCGTAGATCGTCAACAGGACGGGCACGCTGTTGTCCGCCCATTCTGCAACCTGGGCTGGTGGAATGCCGCTGTTGAGCCACGTCGTGAGGCAGGTGTGGCGCAGGTCGTATACGCGCTTGCCGGTTGGCGTCTTGAGTTCGTGTTCGGACAGAACCTCCTCGCGGGCCTTGGCCCAGACGCGCCGGAAGACGGAGCCTGCGAGCATGCCGCCCTTCTCCCCGGGGAAGAGGAGGTCGGCAGGCTTGAGGTCGTACTCCTTGATGATCTCTCGGAGGATCACGACGAGGGTGGGGTGGATGGGGACGGTGCGTGTGTCGCCCTCGCCCCGACCCTTGAGGTCGCGTTCCTCGTGCACCTCACCGGTGTCGGTCCACTGGCTGCCGACTTCGGGCCGCGCCTCGTGGACGAGGAACTCGCCCCAGCCGGTCTCCGGCAGCGTCGCGTCTCCGACACGAAGACCGACGGCCTCTTCGGGGCGCAGCCCCGCGAAGTAGAGGGTCGCGAAGAAGGCCCGGTACAAGGGTCCACGTCGCGGACGCTTGCCTATCCAGTCCAGCATCTTCGCGACCAGGTCGCGGTTCAGCAGGCACCGTTTGTCGATGGCCTGCGCCACCTTCGGAGCGACGCGCTCGCCCTTGCCCTTCGGGAGCGGGTTGGCCTTCAGGCAGTTGTGTCTGATCGCGTAGCCCATGACCAGGTTCATGATCCGCTCGTTGCGGGTGACCGAACTGGCGGCTGCCGCAGTACCATCCAGTCGGGTGCTGAGCGCTGTGACGACCTTGTCGATGTTCTCGGCCTTCTCCCAGGCGCTCATGGGGAGGGAGTTGCGCCTGACCCAGGCGAGTATCGTCTGGATTTCCCCTGGGACGGGCTTGTCGGGATCGTTACGTCGGTTGACGTTGAAGCCGTACTCTCGCAGCGCTGTGCGAACCTTCACCTGCTCGAAGTGGGCCGGTGGCGTCGTGCGCAGCAAGGCGATGGTCGCGGACGTCAGCGCCTTGGCCATGTTCTTGCGGGTGTTACCGGAGGCGCGCGCCTACTTCCAGTCGACGCACTCGACCGTGAACTGGAACCAGTTCACCTCGGAGGCCTTGGGCGACCATGAGATCGGCAGGCCAAGTTCGATGTCGAATGGCTCGCGCTTCCGGTGCGCGGCCATGAGCTTGGAGCGTTCGTCGTCTGCTACCGCGCTTTTTTGTACGTTTTGCTGTGCTTCTTGTGGGCGACCTTCCACCGGAAGGTGTAGGAATGACCCTTGGCTCGCTCGTTCGTTTCGATCGGATAGAAACGAACGTCCAACGAGCTGGTGTCCATCAAGCTGTTTCCTCACACTCCATAAGCCAGTTCTCGAAATCTGCGCGCCGTATGCGGAGCGACCCGTTGGGTAGCCGGATGCAGCGCGGTCCGCGTCCTTTTTGTCGCCAGTAGTAGAAGGTGGAACGAGTGATTTGCAGCTCGGCGCATACTTCGTCCACGGTCAACTTCTGAGCGAGCCTCGTTGCTACCGCCATGTGCTCATCACCCTCGCGAGGTGACCGGGGAGGTCGGCAGCCTCCGCGAGGGGCCGGGTTGCTGGGCACGAATAAGGGCAGGGTGTGTCACGGGTCGGTACATCGGTGGAATTTCCTTGCTCAGGTACGAGGAGCGACGGAGATTGCGACAGCACAACCTCACTCGATGTGCGCGAGGGCGATCGCCGGCAGGTGATCCGTGCGGCTCATCACAGGGCCGCCGTGGCAGAACTGCTCCGCCCCCTCGACTGTGCAGAATCGTCTGCGTTCGCCATGGCCCCACCGCCAAGCGCAGCCGAACGCGAACACCCCAATGGTCTTTGCGATCGCCGGTCTGGTTAGCCGGCGTCGTCGGCTATGTTGCGCGTCGATCCCGAGTGCGCCCCTGTCGCAGCCGCGCAGAAAGCCAGCTGACGCGAATTCAGTGCTGAAGCCTCGCCCTACGAGACGGGCCTTGGCTGAACCGTTCTCCGTGAGCCTGTTGAAGCGACGCGCAGTAACCTCCTCACGAAGGTGAAGTGTGCGCAAAGCAAGGCGAGCGGACCGAACGTCGCATTTCAGAGAGGGCGCTCGTGAATAGGAACGGGGCAGCGAGATAACGCACTTGGTTAGGTGCTACTCCTGGCGCCAATCTGCTGCAACCCCGACATCTGACCTCATGTTTTCCCGCCAATTACAGATTGGCATGGCCTCGGACGGGTGCTCAAGTCCTCTGAGAATTTCCCTCGTCTGCCGTAAGCGAATACCGACGCTGGGTCGAAGTATTCACGGCTCTCGACTCAACGAGAAGGTGGGAGCGATGCGCAGGCGCTGTTCGAGAGCAAGGCATCAGTTCGCTAAGGGCTGTACCGTGACTGCTTTTCACGGATGAGATGATCTCGCCGTGTTTGGTGTGATCACAGCGTCGGAGCCTTCCTGGATGGCCCCGTTCACCGGGCTGAGCCCGCGCCAGTTCGGCAAGCTGATCACCGCGCTCCGGCGCGAGAACCGGATCGAGGGTGCGGCCGCACGCCGTGAAGCCCGTGCCCTTACCCAAGTACGGCATTCCCGCTGGCCGGCTGTGGTGAGGATGAGGGGCGTCGGCCACCGACGTCGCTGGGCGCCGTATCGCTCAGGGCTTCACTCGTGCGGGTGAGCGCTAGCGCATGCTCCGAGCTGCGGCCTGCTGTCCAGGTAAAACCACAGGGGTGAAGAAAATTCTCGCGCCCGGTCTGGGCGCTCTGTGTCTTGCACTGCTGCCCCTCATCCTCCCAGGCCGCTGAGGTGCTCACGCTCAGCGACGCGGTCGGCCGTATCAAGACCGCTGAAGAGGACCGCGTCGGATACACCCGCTCCTCCTTCAAACACTGGAACGCCGGCGAAGACCGCGCCGACGGATGCAACACCCGCAACGAGGTGCTGCTGGCCGAGGCCATCGTCGCGCCGGCCGTCGGCCCCGGCTGCAAGATCTCTGGCGGCACGTGGCGCTCGTACTACGACGGGCAAGAGGTCAACGGGCCCGCTGGCCTGGACATCGACCACATGGTGCACCTGGCCGAGGCGTGGGACTCGGGGGCCTCGGCTTGGACGCCGGCCAAGCGCGAGGCGTACGCGAATGATCAGCGCGCAGCTACTTCTCTCGTCGCGGTAACCGCCCGAACCAACAGGCAAAAGGCGGACCAGGAGCCCGCCGACTGGCTCCCGCCGGTGCCGGAGGTGCGGTACCGTTACGCGGCGGAGTGGGTCTCCACCAAGCTGCGCTGGCAGCTGAGTGCGGACCAGCCCGAGCTCGAAGCTCTCAAGGTCTTCGCCGAGGGCGCGTGCGAGGACACCGTGGTCCAGTACACCGTGGTCAAGTAGCTCGGCGTGCTCTGCCGTGGGCCGAGAAGGTGAGCCGCTGACGGCTGGCCCCCGGCGGGAGTTGCATGGTGACCGACTAGGCGGCGTACGGCGCGGGCCCGGTCCTCTGACCAATGTTCAGAGGACCGGGCCCGGTTCGTGCACGCCACCGCAGGCCATGTGGGGGAGGCGTCATCGGTTAGGCGCAGCGAGGGCGCCCCGGAGGTGGGGGCCGCGTGCTTGGTTCGCTGGCTGGGTCTTCCCTTTCATGTGGAAGGGGCGTGCAGCCAGCTTGTGCGCCCTGTCGCGGCGACTCCGCCTGGCCGTAGCGTCACCACGGGGCCGTGGTGGCTCGGAGCGGGCGTCTAATGAGAAGGGGCCGGAGTGAAGCGACGGAGTGTGCTGGCAGCAGGGGTTGGACTGGGGAGCGCTGCCTTCGCCGGGCTGCCGGCGGTGGCGTGGGCAGCCTCGGTGCCGCGGTTGTCCACCGGCGACATCGCTGCGAGCCGCCGGCTGTTCACCGCCGGCTCCTACGTGCGGCTGGGCGAGGTGCTGCCGCGGCTCCTGGTCGCTGCTGGCCGCAGCGCCGAGCAGGGCCCGGCCGGCGCGGCCAAGGCCGCACGCGTGTGGGTACTCGCCTCCCAACTCGCCGTCAAGCAGGACCGCACCGAGACGGCTGGCGCGTACGCGCAACAGGCCGGCGCCGCGGCCCGCCGCTCCGGTGACCCGGTGGTGCTCGCCGCTGCGGCCCGCGCGGCCGCGACCCCACTGCGCCGCACGGCCGCACCGACGAGGCCCTACACCTACTGGAAGAGGCGCGCACCCACCTGACGGTCGGCCCCCAAGTCACCGCGGCCGGGCTGGAAGCGGCGGGCATGGCAGCGCTCACCGCCTCCTACACCGCGGCCCAGGCCCACCGATCCCTCATGGCGTGCGAGCTCGCGTGCCAGGCCGAGGAGATCGCACACCACCTCGCCGGCCACCCGCACGCCGAAGCCGGCCGCCCGCGGGAGCTGACCGTCGACCAGTGCGCCCTCTATCGCATCGGGATTCATCGACACCTCGGCGATCTCGATACCGTCCTCGCCACAGCGCGCCGGCTGCACCTCGCCCAGCTACCCACCGCCAAGCGCCGCGCCCGCGCCGCCACCGACACAGCCCGCGCCCTCCTTGATGCCGGCGACGTTACCGGCGCCTTCACCCAGTTGCGCCTCGCCGAGATCGCCGCTCCGCTCGAGGCCCGCCGACCCTCGGTGCGGACGCTCATCGGCCAAGTCGCCGAGCTGCGCCCCGACCTGCCGGGCCTGAGCAATTGCGCGAGTTGCGACGGGTGCCCGTCAGGCGGGAGCCAGTTGGTGGCCGCCTGGTCCCGTACTGCTTCACCGGGCCGCGCTCGGCACCATGCGGCCGCCTGTGGCCGTGCGCATTGCGCATTCGCCGGGCGCCACGGGGGAGGGGCCGGGGCCGACCGCCGGCCACCGTCGGGCAGGGCCTGGTGTCGGGGCAGGGGCGTGGCGTCATATGGCCCTCCTCGCGCCCTGTCCCCGGCTGACACCCTTTCTTACCGTTGGTGACAGAGCGACCACGGACCGGGGAGGGGCGCATGCGTCCTCGCATTCCCATCGTCATCACCGCCCTGGCCGCTGGCGCCCTGTTCGCGCTGGCCCTGCCCACATCCGCCGGGGCTGCCAGCGGCCACTTCGACTACACCTTGGGTGGGAGCGGGAAGACCCTCACCAACCCGGTCAACGGCCGGTGCTACTCCATCGCCGGCGCCACCGCGGTGGGGAACTACACCGACCGCAGTGCCACCGTCTTTAGGGGGATCGGGTGCATGGGATCGCCCACCCTCGTGTGCAGCGGGTACCGGACGACCGGGAAGTTCAGCTGATCGCCCGTCATGCTGACTTTTCGCTGTTCCTCGCGGTGAACGATCTCCGTGAGGAGCGCTCTCCCCTCGCCGGCCGGGACCACCGCGCACGGCATAAGAAGCTGCACGGGGCACGGTGCGAAGCGTCGTTCCTCAAGCAGCGCCGACCGGACAGCGGCCGCGCGTTGTCGCCGGCGCTGTCGGGCGTGGCCGGGGCGGCCGCCATCGCCACCCACTGCCTGGGACTCAGCCGGCCGAAGACCATGAGGCCCTGTGGGGCCTGCTACCGCATCTACACCGCCCGGTGGTTGTCCGACCTCCCCACCCACCACCCGCGCCTGCCGGCAGCGTTCAAGACTCGCGGGAAGAAGCGTCGGGTCGGCTGCTGCAGAGCGCTCTGCGGCAGCCTGGGGTGTCCCGCGCCGTCTTAGAGGCCTAGTTCGCGGGCGATGATGTTGTGTTGGATGTCGGATGTTCCCGAGTAGAGCAGTGACCCGATGGCGTCTCGCAGTTGCCAGGATTCGGGGTTTTCGGATAAGTAGCCCTTTGCTCCCTGGAGGCGGACGGCGTCGAGGGAGGACTGTACGTAGGCCTCGGAGACGAATAGCTTGGCGACGGCTGCCTCCAGGGTGGCGCTTTCGCCTTGGTCTTTGAGTTCGCCGATGCGTTGGACGAGGGCCCGCGCGGCGTCTAGCCGGACTTTCATGTCGGCGATGCGGTGGGAGACCGCTTGGAACTTGCCGATCGGCTGGCCGAACTGCTGGCGCCGGCGGGCGTGGTCGACGGCCTTTTCGACCTGACGGCGCATTACGCCCAGGCACGCTGCCAGGATGGATCCGCGCTCGTACTCCATGGCACTTTCGAAGACCTGGCTTCCGCGGCCTGGCCGCCCCAGGACCGCGCTGTCGGCTACCCAGCATCCTCGTAGGTCGATAAGGCCCATCGCAGCGGTGCGTAGGCCCATCTTGTCGAAGGCCGAGCTGCCCTGTACGCCGGGGGTGTCGGCTTCCACCAGGAAGGCGGTGATACCAAGGGGTCCGGCCTTCTCGTCGAGGGTCGCGTAGACGACCATCAGGTCGGCCACCGGGGCACTGGTGATGTAGGTCTTGGTGCCGTTGAGGAAGTAGCCGCCCTCTGCGGGTCGCGCGCTTGTCTTCATCGCGTAGATGTCCGAGCCCGCCTCTGGCTCGGTCGAGGCGTTCGCTCCGATCAGTGTTCCGTCCGCCAGGCCTGGCGGGTAGCGCTCCCGCTGTTCGGGCGTGCCGTAGAGCACGAGCGGGACCATGGTCCTCCACAGGTGGGCGTTGAGTGAGAACAGGAGGCCCTGGTCATCGGTTCCGTATCCGAGTCCCTCCATGACCGCGATCAGGTCGCTAAGTCGGGGCATCGAATCGCCGTTGGTCGGGATCGCCATCCTCAGCAGGCCGAAATCGGCGCAGAGCTTCCACGCGGCTCTGTCGAAGGCGCCGTCCCGGTTGCGCCCGGTGACGTCGTCGTTCAGACTCCGGCGGGCGAAGTTCGCGGCACGGTCGAAGAGTTCGCGTCCTCGTTCGTCGGTTCTGATGGCTGGTACAGGAGCTCCAGACGTTTGTAGTCGGTCTTGCCGGTGGACGTGCGGGGCAGTTCTTCCAAGACCTGGAAGTGCTCTGGGAGCATGCACCGAGGCAGGCGGCTCTGGCAGTAGCGCTTGAGGTCGGGTGCCGAGGGCGCCCCGCCGGGGGCGATGACGACCCCGGTGATGACTCGTTGGCCGTCGGCCTCGGCGCTGATGACGGCCGCGTCGCTCAGCTCGGGGTGTGCGGCCAGGGCCTTCTCGATCTCGTCGAGCTCGATCCGGTAGCCGTGGCGCTTGACCATCCGGTCGCGCCGGCCCTTGAAGACCGAAGGACCAGCAGGGCAACGGCTGGACAGCCCACCTCTCACCCAGCACCCCCATGCACGTGGTGCAAGCTTTCGCAGCCGCACTCGCGCACCCCGAACCACTCATGCGCCCGCGTGGCCGCGTACCTCTTAGTGCACAGATTCGTACCTGGTCGGTCTCCGTCACGCCTTCCCAACTCAGCGCGTGGCAGCAAGCCCGGAGCATGGCAGCCCGCGCTGCCACCTGGGCTCGCAACAGCGCTCGACACACCCGGCCACGCACCACCGCCCGACCCCACGCCCCCTACGGCGGCCTACGAACCCACCGTTGACTTGCACCAAGGAGCATCTGCTGCCTGATCTCATCCCCGGCCTCCCTGCGCACCATAACCGAGACGTTGTCAAACCTCACCGATTACCTGCGTGCGAGCCCTGACCCCGCGCAGGCCCTGGCCCTCCTCGCGCCCTTGGTCGACGAGGACACCGCGGGCTGCCCATCCAGCTCGGCGACACCCTGTGCGCCCTGGCGCGCCTCCTGCACGATCACCCGCACGCTCCATCCCCCACACAGGTCAATCTGATCGCCGAGTTGCGCATCGCCGCGAGGGAGCTGGCCGACCAACACGTGCTCCACTACGTGCTTGACGATCTCCGTGGCCTGTACGGCAGTGCCGTCGCGAGCGAGCCCAGGCGCTGCCAGTGCCGCTAAGCGAACGCCAGCTCGTCGCGTTCGCTGACAAGCACGCCTGGCAGATTCCCTTCTACACGAGCCCTCGCCACCTCGCCGGCCCGGGCGATGCCCGCCACGTCACCCACGCGCTGGCCGCCGTCGGATGGAGTGTCCTCTCAGACCCCCTCGGTACGGAGATCGTCCTGCGCAGCCCCGACCTGCGCCACCGCCTGCAGTTCGATCCGCAGTCTCGCAGCAGCGCGTGGTGGCGACTGCGGGCGCAGCCCACGGACACCGAGGTCGGCTGGTACGCCGAGTTCGGCGAACTCATACCGGTCGAGGTCCTCGCCGGCTTCACCGAGGCTCTCATCACCGCGCCGGAACGGCAGGTGGACCCGTGGCAACAGGTGACCTCGGCGGGTTGGCATCGCGACTCGAAGAGCACGCACGGCGCGCTCGCCAGATGCCATGTGCTACATCGAACGGCGCCCGGCAAGCGAATTCGGTCACCAGCCCTACTGGCATGTGGAGGCCCGCGAGCTCGGCCACCGACAGTTTCCTGGCTCGCGTATCTGGCACGCCTACTTCGACGAGCACACCCCCGCCTACCTGGTCGGCTCGTTCCTGAGCGCGTTGGTCGACCCTCGCCCGCTGCAGAGGGGCATGTCCGATTGTGCCGGCCACTACAGCGCGGTACAGGAACCCAGCCCGCACAGTCCGCAGCAGATCGTTGACGCTCACACCCAGCGCTTGCAGTCCCTGCGCGCACGCTCACGCGCCGCCCGTCGGCAGCAGACGACACCGGCGACGCCGCCGGCGCAGGGCGGTCCCGGCCAGCCGGCTCCTCGCCGCTGAAGCGATCTCGCCCCGCATGATGCGCTGCCGCCCTCGTCCCACCCGGGCAGCAGCCCCGCGTACGAGCACGCGCCCACCTGGCACTCGGGGGCTGCTTGCGGCAAGGCCCTCCGGTAGGTCAACTCCGCTGAGAGCGGGCCTCGTTCGTACATGACGCGCGCACCGGCTCCCACGTCCGCTCAGTGGACAACGGTGCGGAAGGGATACATGGCTTTGACTCCCGCGACCGTCGAGGTTGACTTCATCACCCCGCGCCATCTGGCCGGGGGCGGGGACCCCGCCTGGGTCACCGTTCCCCTTCACCGCGCCTGTGGCTGGAGCCACGGCAGTGGCCCCTTGATGACGCGCGTCCTGCTCTCCAGCCCCGATCAGAGGGCTCTGCTGCGTCTGGAGCCCGGGCCCGGGGGCCCGTGGTGGGCGCTCAAGCACGCCGCGGAACCCAACCGGCCCGCCTGGCAGGCGACCTTCGGCGCACGTACTCCGGTCGAACTCATCGCCGCCGTGACTGACGCCCTCACCGACCCCGCTCCAACCCTGAGCGTGCCCTGCGGCCCGTACGAGCCGCTCCAGGCATTTGGTTGGTCACCCTACGAGGACGACGGTCTCCTCTCGCCGGACAAGACGGCGTATGTCGAGCGCCTGGGACCGCCGGGTTACCCCAGGGTGTGGCTGTTCACCGCCACGCTTGCCTGGCACCGGAACGTGTGGCAGGCCGGCTTTGACGAGCACACGCCCGCGCGCCTGGTCACGGCCTCACCGCCGCGCTCGGCGATCCGACGCCCGTAGCGCGCACTGACGGCGGGCGTTGTCTGGCGACCCTTGCCCCGAACCTCATCGGCCGCCGGACTACGGACGTGCTCGCCACGTTGGTAGCCGAAGTGTTGGACGAACGCGTCCACACCCTGGCTGCCCGCCGAGCCATCCGGCCAACCAGCCCGATGCCCCCGCGGCAGCAACCACCAGCCCAACGCGGTCACAGCCGCTGACCCTCATCCTCGCCTGGAAGCGCCTAGCCCTTGCCCCCTTCCTCCTCCCCGAACAGTTCCACCGCCGGTTACGACCTTCTCCTACGCCTCCTCCTGGGGGTGCTCGCGATCGTCGTCCCCCTGGCCCACCTCACCTGGCTCTTGGGCAACATCACTGCCTACCTCACCGGGACCAACTCGGCTCCCTACCAACCGACCGCCGCTCTGCTTCACCCCGCGCAGGTCTGGCCCGAGGCGGGAGAAACCTTCCTGCTGATCGGCGCCCGCATCGTGCCCGCCCTTCTGCTCCTGACACTCGGGGCGGCGGCAGGCGTCATCTGGATTCGCCACCACAACCGCGGCGGCGGCCGGAAGAAGAAGATCACCGGCATGGCCAAGGCCCGGGACATCGCGCCCTTGATAGCCAAGGCGAACACCGACAAGGCCCGGTCGCTGCGACCGAGTCTGAAGGGCGCCAAGCACTTGGACGCGAAGGACACCGGCGTCCTCCTGGGTAACCTGCAGGGCACCAGGCACCAGGCACCAGGCACCAGGCACCAGGCACCAGGCACCAGGTGCGGATGGGGTTCCAGGATGTCGCCGTGGCGATCATGGCGCCGCGGTTCGGCAAAACCACCTCCCTCGCAATCCCCTCCGTGTTGAACGCCCCCGGTCCGGTGCTGCTCACCAGCAACAAGGCCGCCGGTGACGCCTTCACCGCCACCTACGAAGCGCGGGCAAAAGCGGGACGGGTGTGGAGCATGGACCCCCAGCAGATCGCTCACGCCGACCGCGCGATGTGGTGCAATCCCCTGGCCAGCGCGAAGACCTTGGACGGCGCCAGCCGGTTGGCCGGCCACTTCCTCGCCGCCAGCGTCGACGCCTCCCAGCAAGGTGACTTCTGGTCCAAGGCTGGCTCCAACATTCTCAGCCAGTTGTTCCTAGCCGCCGCTCTGGACGAGCGCCCCATCACCGACGTCATGCAGTGGCTGGCCTTCCCGGCCGACCGCGCCCCGCTCGACATCCTGCGTGATCACGACTTCGCCGCCGTGGCCGCTCAGCTCAAGGGCACCGTCGAGGGGCCACCCGAAACACGCGATGGCATCTTCGAAACCGCCCGCCAGTACGCCGCCGCCCTCCTCAACGCCGAGATCGCAGCCTGGGTCACCCCCAGCGAGGGAGCCCCCGAGTTCCGGCCGGAGCAGTTCGTCACCTCCACCGACACGCTCTTCCTGCTCAGCAAGGACGGAGGCGGTGGCGCCTCCGGCCTTGATCGCGGCGTGCGCGGACGCGGTGATGCGCGCCGCCACAGCCCAGGCCGAGCGCGCCGGCGGGCGGCTGGACCCGCCGATGCTGGCGATCTTGGATGAAGCCGCCAACGTGTGCAAGATCAGCGATCTGCCGGATCTGTATTCGCACCTCGGCTCGCGCGGAATCATCCCGATCACGATTCTGCAGTCCTACCGCCAGGGCCAGAAGGTCTGGGGGGACGCCGGGATGGACGCCCTGTGGTCCGCCTCGACGATCAAGGTCATCGGCAGCGGCATCGACGACCCTGACTTTGCGGACAAGCTCTCCCGGTTGATCGGTGACCACGACACCGAGACCGTCTCGACCTCGCACTCGGAGTCCGGGAAGTCCACCTCGATCAGCATGCGGCAGGAGCGGATTCTGCCTGCCGACGCGATCCGCACCCTCTCCAAGGGCACCGCGCTGTGCTTCGCCACCGGCCTGCGCGCCGCCATGCTGGACCTGCGCCCCTGGTACCGAGAGCCCGGCGCGGGAGAGCTATCGGGCGGCCTCGGCGCGCGCGTCGAAGGCGATCACCGCCCGCGCTGTTGCCAAGCACACGCCCACCCAGGCTGACTTCGGACCGGCGGCATGAGCACGGCCCGCCTGCACCTGGTGCCCGTCCGCTCCCGTGAGGCCAAGGAGTTCGTACGCCTGTGGCACCGCCACCACCGGCCACCGGTCGGACAGATCTTCTCCGTCGGCGCCGCCGACGAGACAGGCACCCTGCGGGCCGTGGCCGTGGTCGGCCGCCCCGTCGCACGGCACCTGGACGACGGCACCACCCTCGAAGTCACCCGGACCGCCAGCGACGGCACACCCTACACCAACTCCCTGCTCTACCGAGCCGCCTGGCGAGCGGCCAAGGCGCTCGGATACCGCCGGTTGATCACCTACACGCAGGCCGGTGAGAGCGGCGCCTCGCTGCGTGGCGCTGGTTGGCGCGTCCTGGCCCACCGCCCTCCTCGGCCGGGCTGGGACCGCCCCTCCCGCCCGTGGACCGACCAAGGCACCGCGCAGATCGCCCGCACGCTGTGGCAAGCCCCCTGACCCACCCCCTGACCCACCCCCTGACCCTGACGCGCCCTCGCGCCCTCACCGAACGGGAGACCCCGCCATCCCCGAGCACCACATCGACCTACCTCAACAGATTGACCATCTCCGCCACCTGGGAGATGAGTTCGTCACCTTGCACACCACCGTCAACACCCTGGAGGCACGGCCCGGCAGCGAGCTTCTGCAACCACTGGCCAAGCTGGTTCGCGCCACCCAGGTGTTGGTGGTCCGCACGCTGGATCGGCTCGCCGTCCTAAACGCCAGCCAGTACCCGGCCGTGCCCGGAAGCCACGCCTGCCTCAAGGGGCTCAGCGGAGCCGTGGCAACCGCCTCCCGCGCGGCCTACGAATTGGCAGAAGCCACGGCCGACAACCCGCTCGACGCCACCCCCGCCGACGGCCCCCCCAGTGGATGAGGCAGCCATGCGCCGAGCCCAGCACTCCGAAGCCGGGCCCCTGCTCGCTAAGAGGCTGAGCACCGCCGCCCACCACCTTGACCTGAGCGCGACCCTGTGTCACTACGCCGCGTTCGGCATCGCATGCGACCTCAAACATCACCCCGAACACCTCTCGCTGCCACAGGTGTCCGCCGCCCAATACAAGATGCTCGAAAAGATCGCCCCCGGCGGAACGCGCCGCTACATGTCCTTACGCGGTAGCGAAACCCTCATCGCCGGCGATGGAACACGCCTTCATCCAACTCCCTTCAACGCTCTACGAAAACACCGACTCATTCGCCCAAGCCACGTCTCCACGTTGGGAGACCGGCATATCGAGATCACCGCCGCCGGACAACTTGTGCTGGACCTCCAAACCCCCGCCCGCGACCACATGGCGCCACTCAGCAACACGCCCATACCTCGTGTGACTAGCAGGAGACTCCGCTGACTCCTTAACCCGTTACGCCTCACACACAATCGACTATCCATGTGAACGACGTACCCAAAAGGTCGTAGAGCACACCGCCGTCGTCAGCGATTGGCCTGCCCCCCCGTGTCGCTTCTCCGTTCCTCACCCACTGTGTTTCTCCTTCGCACCTCCGCGCAACCCCTTCTCTTAGAGTTCCCCACGTCCCCCGAATCCTCCTCTACCGTCTCCCCGCGCTTTCGTGTCATCTCGTTGGGCGCAGGCGTCCAGTCCAGCGCGATGCTCGCCCTATCCGCCGAGGGCATACTCCCTCGGGTTGATTACGCAATATTCGCTGACACGGGCTGGGAGCCCGCCGCCGTATACGTCCATCTAGACCGGCTAGAGAACGAGATCGCCGCACCTGCCGGCATACCCGTACTGCGTGTCACATCCGGGAACATTCGCGACGACGCGCTCGACCCAAACCGACGTTTTGCCTCCATGCCGCTCTACATTTTGAATCAGAATGGAAAGCCCGGCATGACGCGATGCCAGTGCACCGGCGAATACAAAATCAAGCTCATCAAGAAAAAGCTCCGTGAAATCCTCGGATACCCTTACCCACAGCGCATCCTTAAGGGTGTTTACGTTGACCAGTGGGTTGGTATATCGACTGACAAATTTCATCTAGCCAAGGACGCTGACGTCCGCTACATGCGCAACACCCACCCCCTCATCGACATAGGCTGGTCACGCCAAGACTGTGTTGCATACCTAACCTCCATCGGCCTCGCCGATACACCCAAATCATCATGCCTCGGGTGCCCCTTTCACGGAAACGCGCAATGGCGCAACATCCGCGACAAGAACCCTGCCGAATGGCAGGACGTCGTGGAATTCGACGCCGCGATACGCCAGGGCAACGCCCGCGCCAACGCCAACGGCAACCGACTCCTGGGGCAGGCATTCCTCCACCGCTCACGCGTGCCGCTCAACCAGGCCCCCATCGACCACATCACCGCTGCTGAGCGAGCTGCCCACCAGGAGGAGAGAGCCAGCGCGGACGAGTTGGAGAACGGCGTGCTGGATGGCTGCTCGCCCTGGGCGTGCCGCGGCGATGCGGACGAGGCGACACAGGACGACTTCGGCCTGGCTTGTTGATTCTTGACCTCTTCGTCGGAGCGGGGGGGGGGGGCTGGAGTCACGCACTGACGGTCCTCGGAGCGCGTGATGTGGGTTTGGAATGGGATGAGGCGGCCTGCAAGCCCCGCGCCGCTGCTGGGCAGTTGACCGTGCGGAGCGACGTGGCGCTGTATCCGACGTGGCCCTTCGTGGGACGCACGCGGGGGCTGATCGCCTCCCCGCCATGCCAGGCATGGAGCATGGCCGGCCGACGCCTGGGGCTAGTAGACCAGCCGTTGGTGCATGCGGCGGTCAATGACCTTGCAGCCGGGCGCGACACCCGCGAGTGCCTCCTCGCGGCCTGCCGCGACCACCGTTCCCTTCTCGCGGCCGAACCGATGCGCTACCTGCACGCCCTGAACACGGTCGGTGAGCCCGAGTGGGTCGCCCTGGAAGAGGTGCCGGCCGTCCTGCCGCTGTGGAAGCAGTACGCGGCCACCCTGCGCACCTGGGGGTTCTCGGCTTGGTGCGGCATCCTGACCGCCGCCGACTTCGGCGTTCCCCAGACACGCAGGCGAGCCATCCTCCTAGCCTCCCGAGTCCGACCGGCGCAGCCGCCCCTGCCCGCGCACACCCGCGATGCCGAACCCGCCTCCTTGTTCGGGCCGGGCCGCGACCGCTGGGTCAGCATGGCCTAGGCCCTGGGATGGGATCTACGTGACCAGTCCCGCCCCACCACCCCGGCACCGGCCTTCCCCGCCGAGGCGCACCGGTGGTCTTGGTCGCTGCGCAGCAACAACCAGTCCCACGCCACCGTTCGAGCCCTCTAGGAGCCGGCGGGCACACTGTTCTTCGGGCACCGCGCGAACCAGTGCACCTGGGTCGCCACACCCGGCCCGGCCAACGCCACGGGCCCCGACGGGCCAGCACTGCCGGAGCCGATCCAGATCACCGCCCGTGAGGCCGGCATCTTGCAGACCTTCCCCGCCGACTACCCCTGGGCCGGGAACAAAGGAGAGCAGTTCGCCCAGATCGGCAACGCCGTGCCGCCTCGGTTCGCCGCCCATCTCCTGGCCCCGTATCTCGGCGCCGCCTTCGACTCCGACGACTTCGCCTTGGCGGCGTGATGGGCCACCGCGATGTTGCTCACGACGAAGGGGAGCTACCGTCCCCGCGCCCGGTGCGCTACGCCGAGCAAGCACTCCTTGGAGCTCTGCTTCTGTGCCCTGATCGTCTCGCGCCCATCGAGGCGATCATCGGGCCCGAGGCGTTCGACCACCACGCGCACAGTGCGCTGTTCACCGCGATACGCGCCCTGCCCGCACCCGAGATCGCCCACCACACCAGCACCTGGCTCAACCAGATCCTCACCACAGCCCACACCCAAGGGTTGGACGCCTCCTACCTCCACGCCCTCATCGCGCTCTGCCCACGAACGACGCACGCCACCGCGTACGCACGGATCGTGCAAGCCGACCACGTCCGACGCACCCTGCGCGAACGCGCCCAACGCCTGGCTCACACCGCCACCGACGCCACCTTGCCCCGCCCCGTGACCGCCACCCTCGCCCAGCTCGACACACTCACCCTGTTCCTCGACGACCTCTCCACTCGGCTCCCCACTCACTCCGGCCCCCTACGCCACGGGGCCGCGCCACCGCCCGCCCGGGTGGCAGCCGAGGACGACCAGGTGGCGCTTGAGGAGGAGCGGCTGCTCCTTGCGAGCGCCGCCGCCTGGCCCGCCGAGGCCGGGGCGATGCGCTGGCTATCGGCGTGCGACTTCACCCACCCGCTGCACGCCGGCCTCTGGCACAGCCTCACCACCTTGCTCCGCCGCAGCGAGCCCATCGACCCGGTGACCATATTGTGTGAAGCCCACCAGCAGGGCCTACTCGCTCGTGAGCCCGTAGAGCCCGGAGACGTTGTGGCCCTCCTGGCGACACCAGCCGGCTCCGCACACCACTGGGGCGAGCGCATCCTGCAATGCGCCCTGCTCGCCACGGCATCCCACATCGGACACCACATCCAGGCCCTGACCGACGACCCCGCCACCGGGATCCACCAGCTCGTCTTCAGCAGCCGCCGCGCCATCGGCAGCCTCCAAGCCCTCCGCGCCCGCTGGAACCAGGCCACCTGCCCAACACCCCAGCGTGGTGCTCGCGCACCAACCACCACAGCCGCCACACCCCGAGCCGGACCACCCCGACCAGCACCTACCACCGCGCCACGGTCCCGTACGACGTGATCACCACTGCGCCGCGGAACCTGCACCGCGCGCGGCACGAATCGAGCACTCCATGTCCAACGCTGACGTACTGTTCACCGCTCACCCCACCCCACGCCACCGCGGTCATTGCCACGGCGTCCGGCGACCTGCATCTGGCCGCCGACGCACTTCTGGCCGCCCACGGCTTCGAGCCCGTCACCGAGCGCACCTGGGTCTTGGCCCGCGTCGACCACCTCGAGCCCTACTGGGCCAACCTCACCGCCCAGTCCATGGTCGGCAAGGGCATCGCGTTCCAGGTCGCACCTGAACTCCACAAGGTCATCAACACCCACACGTCCCAGGGCGAGCAGCCGGCGTCTTCCGCCCACCACGACCCGCTCACCAGGGGCATCGGCCCAGGCCCAGCAGATCCACAACGACCTGCGTCACGGCCGCCTCACCATCCACGCGCACGCCTACGACGGCCCCTCTACCGTCGCGGTGGGCACCTACCACGACGGCCGAAGCGTCCACCTCCACGGTGAGGACCATCTCCGCGCGGTGACCGACGTCTTCCCCCCGTCCCCCCCCGGCCGGCTTCCATCCCTTCCATCGCGATGCGGGCCGTCGCGTCGACTATGTGGGCGGCGAGTCCTTGCGCGGATTCCGCATGGCCTCGTCGAGCGACCCTTTCTCGCTGTTCGTGACGGCGTTGTTCGGCCGCCTGAGTCTCGGGAGGGGCTGCGGCCGGCATCGCCCGTGCAGGCCACATTAACCGGGCGCTGCGAAGCCCATGTCTGCGGGCTGGAACGTCTCTTTACCCACCTTCGGTGCGGCCCGCTCCGCACCCGACAGGACAGCGGTGAGCGGAGTGCCGGGCAAGGGCAGACGCGCTGGATGAGATTCCGCGCATGCAGTAGGGAAGGGCTGCGTGCCCGGCCGGCCTACGGCCCCGGCCATCCCCGCCACCGCTCTTGGGAGCAGAAAGAGCCGGCCGGCCCCACCAGTCGGGGTGGGGCCGGCCGGCTCACAAGCTGGGATGTGGTCAGCTCACGGCAGGCGCACGGGTCAGCCGACCTGAGGCACGAGGTCTGGCGTGGCCGCCGGTACGGGTACGGGGAGGTTGAGGGCCGTACGGGGCTTGCCCGCCGGCGTGCGGCAGGTGAGGTCCTTGGCCGGCAGCTTGCCGGTGGTCAGGTAGCTGGTGGTGGGCTTGTCGGCGCAGGAACCGCTGCCGTAGATGCCGTGGCCCTCACCGTCGAGCACGGTGACCATGCGGGAGCCCTTGAGCGCGCGGTGCGCGCCCTTGGCGCTGTCCAGTGGGGTCTGCGGGTCCCGCTCGTTTTGCACGATGAGCGCGCCGATCTTGTTGTTGACCTCGGTGGCGGGCTCGCTGCCCTTGCTCCAGAACGCGCACGGCGTGATGTTCGACGCGATGTCGCCGTACAGCGGGTAGCGGGCCTTGTCGCGGATCGCGTCACGGCGGTACTGCTCGGGATCGCGCGGCCAGTCACGGCCTTCAGAGCACACCACCGCACAGAAGCTCGTCGAGCCGTTGTCGCTGTTCTCTCCGCCGAACCGCGGCGGCATCGGCCGCGTGATGGACCGCGGCACCCGGGGCGGCGTGGCCGTGCGACTCGCGGCGGCACGCTTCAGCCCGGCGATTGCCTCCGCGGCGGTGTGCACGTAAAAGAACATCGGGTGGTAGCCGCGAAACTCATCGGCGGTGACGGGCACGCCGTCGGCGATGATGGGCTCGTTTTCGGCACGCTTCACCAAGTCCCAGAAGGTGTCGCGGACCTTTTGCGGCGTGTCGCCGAGCCGGAACTCCTCGTCCCGCTTGGCGGTCTACTCGGTCCACCGGTCGAACGCCGGCTCGGCCCCTCGCCCGGTGTGACGGGTCAGACGTGCCGTGCGGGCGTCCCGGCGTGGCCTGGCGTCGCTTCCTCAAGGGGCGGAGCGTGCTGCACCAGTTGGCCTCGGGTTATGTATTTCTGGGAAGGTTGCTTCGTTTCGGTGGGTGCAAGGTGTGTGTTCACCGGAGCCCTCGGTACGGGGCAGGCGTGGGTACGTCCTGTTCCCAGCCAAGGCACTGGCGCCCGATGCGGTCGACACCATGCTGGCGCACCACACTGAGTGGTTGCCTGTTCTGCTGAAGTCCTGGTCAGGAAGTTCAGCCGCGGCCGCGCGCGCCCCGGGTGTTCCGTCATAAGCCCGCCCCTTCCTTGGCCCAACGGGCCGTGGCGAAGCGAGTGTTTGCTGGTGCTGTGGCCGCGTGGGTTCGCCGGGTCGGTGGTCATGACGGTCGGATGGGAGTGAAGTTCATTCCACCGTTGGAATTGCGCTGGCTGACCCTGCCCGAGTGTGCAGACTGGCCGATCCGGAAAGGCGGAAGCTGTGGCAGGCGGCTAGAACAATCCGGCGAACCTGCGCGGGCAGGCCACGAGACATACGAGTGGGTCTCGGACGGTCGTCGATGTCCGGGGCCCACTGGCGTTCCGCTTTAGCGGCGCGGTTACTCACTCTTGATGGCCGTCAGCGGGTTCAGCCGGGCCGCGCTCCGTGCCGGCCACACCGCCGCTATGACACCGACCACCACGGCGGTCGCCAGGAAGATCACGATCCGACCGACCGGGATTTCCGTCGAGTACGTGTTGATCTTCTCGGCGATGCTGCCGCCCGCGGCCCAGCCCATGAAGAGGCCGAGGCCGATACCGAGCACTGCGCCGGACAACGCGATCACCACCGCTTCCAGGCGCACCATCTGCTTGACCTTCGCGCGGTCTAGGCCGATGGCGAGCAGCATGCCGATCTCGTGCTTGCGCTCGAAGACCGACATGGCCAGCGTGTTGATGACGCCGAGGACCGCGATCAGGATGGCCATCGCGAGGAGGCCGTACAGCATGTTGAGGATGAGGTTGATTACGCCCGCGACCGCGTTGCTGATGTCGTCTTTGTCTTGCACTGTGATGGCCGGGCTGTCGAGGGCATCGACGATGGCTTTCTCGGCGCGGTCCGAAGCGCCGCCCCTCGCCTTCACCAGCACCTTCTCGTCGCGGAGCGTGGACAGGTGCGGGTCGATGACGGAGGTGGGGGCGAAGATGCCGTTGAATAGCGCGTTGCCCTTGTAGACGCCCGCGACCTTCAGCCGGATGGTCTTGCCGTCTGCGTCGAACTTCAACGGGAATGTGTCACCTGTCTTGAGGCTCCTTTTCTTCGCCATGTCCGTGTCGACCAGCGCGGTGCCCATCTTCAGGTCGTTCACTAAGCTGCTCGTGAAGTCGAGGCTGACGACCTCGCCGAACGACTTCGGCACGACGCCGTTGATCTTCGAGTGGCTTCCGTCCGCTTCGCCGGTCGCGCTACGCAACGGGGAACTCACCTCGACGTCAGGGAGCTTGTCGATCTTCTCGCGCATCTCAGGGCCAACTTCGAGTTCTGCATGGAGACGCTGTAGTCGGCCGTGAGGGAGTCAACAGCCATTTTGTTGATCGCGCTGCTCATGGAGGTGGCGATGACCGTCATCGCGGTGATGAGGGTCAGACCGATCATCAGGGCGGCGGCGGTTGAGGCGGTACGCCGCGGGTTGCGTACCGCGTTGAGGCGCGACAGCTTGCCAGTAACGCCGAACGGCTTCAGGAGCGGCGCGGAGGCGGCGATAAACGGCCGAGACAGCAGCGGGGTGAGGACGATGACACCGACACAGATAGTGCCTGCGCCGGCCGCCATTGTGTAGATGTCGTCCATGAGCAGCAGGACCACGCCGAGAGCTACGAAGAGCGAACCGATGGTGTTACGGACGAGGAGACCGCGCGTCGTGGGCGTCGCGTGGACGCTGTTCATCGCGGCGATTGGCGGGATCTTCGCGGCACGGCGACCCGGCAGCCAAGCGGCCAGCATGGTGACGCCCACGCCCACCACGAGCGTCACCAGGATCGTCGTCGGAGCGATGACGAGGGGCCCTTGGGCAGCGAGGCGTCGTCGGAGTCCATCAGGATCTCCAGGCTGGCGGAAACTCAGAGGCCGAGCCCGAATCCGGCCACGGCGGCGACCAGGCCGACGAGGAAAGCCTCGGTGAGTACGGAGCACGTCACCTGGCGGCGCGAGGCGCCGACGGCGCGCATCAGTGCGAGCTCCTTGGTGCGCTGGCCGACCAGCATAGTGAAGGTGTTGGCGATGATGAAGATGCCGACGAAGAGAGCGATGCCCGCGAAGGTCAGCAGGACCTGGCTCATGGCTCCGGTCTGCCGCTCGATCATTCGCTCTTGGTCGTCCGAGAGCTGATCGCCGTTGACGGCGTCCGTGCCCCTGGGCAGGATCTTCTCGAAAAGGCTCTTGAGCTTCGACTCGGAGGTACCGGCGGCGGCCTTGACGTCGATCTCGTCGTACTCGCTCTTGTTCAGCACCTTCAGCGCCGTCTGGTTGCCGAGTACGACGAGGCTGCCACCCGCGACGACGCTACCGTCACCGGTGTCGAAGATCCCGGATACCCTGGCGGTGCGCACGGGCCCGTCAGTGGAATAACGGACGGTGTCGCCAACCTTGAATCCGGTGCGCTCGGCTGTACGGGAGTCCAGGGCGATGTCTGCGGCGGACTTGGGGGCTGCGCCCTTCGTGAAGGCGTACCGCGGGTCCTTGCCGCCCTTGCCCGGGTAGTAGTTGGAGCCGGTGGCGCCCCACTCGTCGCCGACTAGCTTGCCGTCCTTGTCGGCGAGCGCCGTGAAGCCGTTGACCACGCCGATCGCGTATTCGGCGCCGGGCAGCGTCGCGGCCCTCTTCAGAAGGTTGTCGGTGAGGTGCGTAGGTTTCCTGGGTCCGTCCCTCTGGGAGGAGGAGTCGCCGTCGGGTCGGATGGCGACGGAGACGTGGTCAAAGCTCTTCGCCAACTTGTTCTTGTAGGCGTTGCCGAAGGTGTCGGTGAAGACGAGGGTGCCGGAGACGAACGCGACGCCGAGCATGACGGTGAGCGCCGAGTATGACGGTGAGCACAGTCGTCAGCAACCGTGCTTTGTGCGCCAACACGTTGCTCAGGGCGGTACGGAACGTGGGTTCAGTCCTGGGAACGTGGGTTCAGTCCTGGGGGAGAAGAGAGGGAGCACCCCGTCAGCGGCGCCGGGGACTGCGCGACGAGTAGACTGCGAGCCCGGTGGGCCGAAGTACGGCTGAGACGTGGCAGGGTGCCTAGCTGGTACGCCCCTTGGCGTCGAAGTGCTTCATCCGATCCAGGATGCTGTCGGCCGCCGGCCGGTGTATCTCGTCGACGACCCGTCCGTCCGCGAGGAAGAGAACGCGGTTCACATAGGCCGCGGCCACGGGGTCGTGCGTGACCATCACAACGGTCTGCCCGAGCTCCCGCAAGGAGTCGCGGAGGAAGCCGAGGACCTCCGCGCCGGAACGCGAGTCGATGTTTCCGGTCGGCTCGTGACCGAAGATAATCTCAGGCTGAGAGGCGAGCGCACGGGCCACGGCCACGCGCTGCTGCTGGCCGCCGGAAAGCTCGGTGGGCCGGTGGCTGAGCCGTCCAGAGAGGCCGACCATCTCGATGACCCGCTCCAACCACTGCTTGTCCGGCTCGCTGCCCGCGATGTCCATCGGTAGCGTGATGTTCTCCAACGCCGTCAATGTCGGCAGCAGGTTGAACGCCTGGAAGATGAAACCGATCTTGTCTCGGCGAAGCCTGGTGAGCTCGTTGTCCTTGAGCGTGGACAGTTCCGTCTCGCCGATGCGCACGGAGCCGGAACTAAAGCTGTCCAAGCCCGCGACGCAGTGCATCAACGTCGACTTACCGGAGCCCGACGGACCCATGATCGCGGTGAAATCGCCCCGCCCGAAAGCAACGGAAACAAGCAACGGAAACATGGTCCAGGGCGACCACCTGAGTCTCACCCTGTCCATACACCTTGAAAAGATCCGTAGCGCGCGCGGCTGCGCTAGTGGCGCGGGCGGCGTAGGGGTTAGTGGTCACAGGAAGGTGCTCCTATCGGGGCGACGAGTGGCGACGTACTCCATCGTCCGGTGCGCTCACCGCCCTGAAGTCAGCCGCTGTTCCGGTTTCCGAGACCATCTCCAGTCCGATATAGGGTCGCCCTGTCATACCTGGGGTGGGCGCTCATTCCTGTATCCAGCGAGGAACGGAGCATGGAAACAGACAGAGAAGGTCGTGCCGGCCTTTCCACGACCAGCAAGGCAATATGGCTGTTATCCCTCTGTCACACCCCACGCTGATCTGGTTCCAGCGGCGGGCGAGCTTGCCGTCGAGGTGGTCACTGACTCCGCTGGACACGAGAACGAGCAGCAACCATCAGCCTTGGGGCCACCGAGGCGGATTCCGGTGCGGGCGGCAGTCCGATGAAAGTGCCTCCCTATCGTGGCGATGGGGTGGCCTGGAGCAGCCAGGTCAGGGCAACGGGCCACTGGGCCACGGGCGCCCAGGCTTTCCTGGCCGCCGGAGCCTGCTGTTTGGAGGACCGGGTTCTGCTGGTCGCCGCCTACTGGCGGATGAACCTCACCCTGTGCTGCATCCGACTGTGATGCGCAAGTGCCTGTCCGCTCTCGACCCGCGCCGCCCTGCTCTACGGGGACGCCGGCGACCCGAACAGGGACACCTAACGGCGGGTGACGAGGTATCGTATTCTGCACGGCCTGCTGTAACGCCGGGAGCTGCACTGCGCGAGATAGTGGCCGCAGGGGCCCCACCGTTGACCCGCAAGGCGATCCTGGTCGCGACCGCGGAGGGCAGTCATGGCTAACGCGTCCCGGGCTTGCACCACCGCCTACCACAAACTGCCACGCTAACGACAGCTCGAAGCCGAGAACACGTGCCACTCGGGTGCGCACTTCTCTTAACCACTCCGCTCGGCCGGCCATGCCTGGCCAGAAGGCCTGACGCTCCGGTGAAACTAGCTGAGCTCAGTCTCCCCGGTGGTTGCGGCGGTAGCCGACGTCATGAGGGATCGCCCGACTCACTCCGGCAGTCGACCGCGGGTCCCATGCGGCTGCCGGGTTGGGCAGGGTGAAACCCGGCTTGGTCAGCGGGCTGGCTTGCGCGTCGTTCCGTTGCCCGGCGCACGAGTATGGCGTGCAGGTCTTGTTCTGCCGTGGGCACTGCGCGGGCGTGGCGTCGTTGGATCACGACGCGCAGATCGGTGGTGTCGTTTGCCAGGGGGCGGCAGATGATGAGTCCGCTGCGCTTTAGGGGATCGTCAAGCACGCTGTAGTCGGGCAGCACGGTGACTCCGAGTCCCTCGGCAACCATCAGCTTGCACATTTCGGCACCGTCGGCGGAGTACGAGAAGGGGGGTGCGGCGCCTTGGAGGAGCCGGTGGATGTACCGGTGCATGGCGTAGCCGGAGCGCATCATGATCAATGGTTGGACCAGCAGGTCGGTGACGGTCACTGCGTTCAGCGCGGCCAGTGGGCTGTCCGGGCGGATACAGACGACGGGGTGACCGCGCAGGAGTTCGGTGGTGTGCAGGCTGGGTGGCAGGTCATCGTCGCCCAGGTAGCTGACCAGTCCGAGGTCGAAACTGCCCTCCGTGAGGTGTTGTTGGATGCCATCCTGCCGATCCGTGATCACTTCTACCTGCGTTGAGGGATGAGCAGCGCGGAATTCACGGATGGCTGGCGCGAGGAGCGAGACCGTGGCAGCGTTGACCGTGCCTAGGCGCAACCGTCGACTGTTCTGGTGCTGTTCGTCGGCTGCCTGGCGTAGCCGGTCGACCGCGTGCAGCACGCCTGCGATGTGCGGCAGCAACTCGCGTCCCTCACGGCTAATCTTTGCTCCGGAACGCCTACGCTCCAGGAGATCAACTCCCAGTTCCCGCTCCAGATTGCGGAGAGTCTCACTCAACGCCGGCTGAGACAGATGAAGCTCCTCTGCGGCGCGGCGCAGTGATCCCAACCTCGTGACGGCCGCCAGATATTCCAACTGTTCCATGCGCATAGCGACTACCTCCGAGGACCATCATAAACCGGCTAATGCGTCGGACGGTCGGAGGATGAAAGGGATGACCATTCGCCGCATCGGGTATTCCTTGCAGGGTTGGCCTGTTGCTCTGCCCGGGGTTCGGCTAGGACAAGATGTGGGCAACTGCCCGTGGGTGCACCTCACGTCCGCCAAAGAGTCACCAGGCGAGGACGATTCTGCATTTGCGATGGTCAACGGGCTTGCGCTGGCGGATGTGGGCAGACCTGGAATCAGTGGCCGTGCCGGCAATTGAATGAGAGGGAGAGCCAACCGCTCCGTCTTTTGCCGTGCCAGAGGGGGAGTCTCGCGCTGGACAGCTCCCACGACTGCAAGGCGTGGGAGCTGTCCAGCGCGAAAGACGCCGTCGGCAAGACCACGGTCATCGCAGATGGCGGCTACCGGGGGCCTGGTCGTCCCGCACCGCCGCGAGAAGGGCCAGACCGAACTCCCGGGCTGGAAGGAGGAGCACAACGCCTCCCACCGCATAGTCCGTGTTCGTGTGGAGCACGCCTTCGCCCGGATGAAGGGCTAGAAGATCCTTCGCGACTGCCGGCTGAAGGGCGACGGTGTTCACCGCGCCATGCTCGACATCGCCCGCCTGCACAACCTCGTCCTTGCCGGGTGGCGCAGGCACCAGCAGGCCACCAGCCGTGTCAGAATCATCTACGGGACAACCCCCCAGGGGGCGGACTCAAGCCGTACTCGGCGGGCCTCGGTTGCAATTTCGTCGGCTGTGGCGCCCAGGGTGTAGGCAGTGTTCATCGCCTCCTCCCACTTAGGGTGAACTGGGGCGCCGATGATGCCGTAGCGAACGGTTGCCACAGCGGCAGCGCGGATGGCAGCCGGCCCCTCCGCATCGCGAATCTCCTTCATCGCGGTGGCGATGTCGGCGTACGTGGCGCCGGCATCCAACGCCGCCCGGGTGGCCCTCGTCGGGACCCTCGGGTCGATTCGCCACGCGGGGCCGCAGCGGCCCAGCACGGCACGCGCCGCAGCCTGAACGGCGTCTCGCGCAGTGGGCGAAAGGTGCGTCATCGCTCTCCTCGTGATCTGTATAGCACTCTCTTGTCAATAAACGGTGGAGAGAGATGCTGCATGGCCTGGCAAGCACGCTTAGCGAGCGTTGATTTTTTCGGCCTCGAATTTGGCGTCGACTGAGGCAGGAGCCGACCCTCTGCGGCGCGATACAACGACCCACCTGCTAGTTGTCGCCAGTATTTCGGCTGTTCCAGGCGCGCAGTGGACTACCTCCGACTGTCATCATAAGCCGCGATTGATTCGCCGGACGGGTGGACAGCGGCAGGGATCTCCGTTCGCCCTATCGGGAATTCCTTGACCGTCTCACGAGGGCCGACCTTGGCTTGAATGCTCAAAGGGCCGACCTTGGCTTGAATGCTCAAAGAGCCGATGCTAATATCCAAATTCAGGTGATTGAGCGGCTATAGTTGCCCCCCAAATGTTCCACGGGAAATTGCGGGCTCCAGTCCCTGGGCCCCGTCAGGGCATCCGGACCGGAGTATCTCGTGGATCGGCCTGGCCCCGACCATCGATCGTGACCGGTTGGGGCCATGCAGCTAGGAATCAGCGAACATGCTCATGGCGAATCGCACTTGTTCTCAGCGTGAACAGCTTGTCGTGGAGCACCCACCGCTGTCTCCCCACCTGCTGGCGAAGTGAAATCCAGGGCTCGCGTCTGCACGTTCAGCAGTGTCGGTTTCCACCGGAAAGCTATGGACAGCCTGAGTGGAATGAAGCCCCCTCCGGATCCATTAAGGGAGATCAGGGGGCAGGGAAAGCAGCGCAGGTAGAACCCAAGTACTCTCTGCGAACTGAAACTGTTCAATCGGATCAGCAGCGGCGGGCGTGGACCTTCCGCCGGAAGCGTCGCTGGGCTTGGTGAGAGCCAGTCGAAACTTTAGGCGCTCGCAATCATATGCCTTGGTCGCAAGCGGAGCGACGTCGCGCTGCTAGGAAGCATTGTCGCATAAGAAGGCAGGCGAGGCGTACAAGGAAATTCCGATAAGGTTATAGGGGTAGGCTATCGGGGCGCTGTCGGCGTCAGGGAGGGTGTCGATTCCCCTTTCAGTAAGTGATACCGTCTGATTTCAGGCCGCCACTTCCTCGACTGTCGGCCTATCCGGAGTGTTCCATAGGGGTGGTCGTAGGCCTCCCGAACCACACCTTGGAACCGGTCTCAGTCGCGGCAATGAGTAGGAGAACCTTGCCCGCGTCGGACCGTTTTCCGGAGAGGCTGGATCCCGTTTGACGCCCGTTGATCCCCCGGGCAGGTCAGGCGGGGGTCTAGCCTTACTTTCGAAGGTGACAGCGATCCGTTGTGTCCTGTATGTATAGAATCCGTTCCAAGGCACACTCCTGGGTGTCACCTCTGCGCATGGAGCCAGTCGGATAGATAGACGCCTAAATCGGAGTCGGGCCGTAAGTTGCGGGACCTAAGGAGGGGCAGGGGCAGTCATTATGTGCGCTGTCGGTCGTTCGCCCTCCTTATTAGGTGTAGAAGCGTTCCACGGAATGTTGGTGGGCTTTCTCGCCGGTCTCGTGCACCGCACAGGCTAGCGCCAGGCCTTCGGGGATGGCCATTCCATAGATTGGTCGGCCCTTTCGTCTGTCGTCCCGGACTTCGATCGGGCGAGGACTGGCAACATGCGCCACCTTCTCTTTTGCGCCGATGAAGATAGCGTGGCGATGTCACACACCTTGGTCTTTAGTGCTGCGGTTCACAGCCCATCTGTGTACGCCGGACACGCCAAGCCTGGCCGGCGGCACCTGATCTCCCATGCCGTCGGCTATCGAACCACTGATAGTCCCTCACGAGGCAGGGCCTACCAACCACACTGTGCGGGCACGCGCAGGATGGCAGTGGTTTGTATCTAGGCGAAAGGATTAGCCGTCTTGTTTCTGTGGGCCATCATTGACGGAACTCATCATCGGACTGCTGGCGAAGCTTGTCGTTCCCGGCCGGCAGCCCATTCCCCTATGGCTTACGGTGGTCGTAGGGATCGTCGGTGCTATCGCCGGTAATGCACTCGCCTCTGCCTTCGGAGTGCGTGACACCGCTGGCATCGACTGGCTCCGCCACTTCTTCCAGATCGGCGTAGTAGCCGTACTGATCTCCGCTGTCACTCCCATATGGCTGCGCCGACCGACCTGATCGAGGCGTCTGGCACCCTCCCGTAGCCAACCCTGGCTGACGTGCACACCGGCACTTGCCCCACCAGCAGGTGCCGGTTCTGCCCGCGGGAGGGCCAACCGGGCACGAACGAAGCACACGAGCCGCGCTTCCAGTTGGTACGCCGTGAGGAATCGTTCTCTGAGCTGGTACTTCTTTGGCAGCGGCGGGCGGTAGCCTGGTGTTGTCTGTGCCACTGGGACCGGTTCAGGGCGCAGACGACTGGTCAGAGCTGGGGCGTGGGGAGGGCGACCCTTAAGCGCCGTGTCGGCCCTGAGCGGGTGCATCATGCGGTGACCGATCGCCAGTAGGCGCTGCCCGCGGGCGAGCGCGTTAGCAGTCCTTCGTCGATGAGGTAACGGCGCAGAGTGGAGTAGTCGTCGTAGCGCGAACTGAGCACGGCGTTCACCTCCCTCTCGCTGTAGCGACGACCGGGCTCGAAGAAGCGCTCAGTGAGGTGCTCCAACAGAGCCCTGCGAAGGCACGGCGGACGGGCATGGTCACCAGCCGCCCCCCGGAGAACAGTTGCGCGACGGACCGGTCAACTACCTCGGCCGCGGCAACCTCTTGTGAGGCGCGGCGGTCGCGGTCCTCATCAGCAGCCCGCCGGAAGGCATCCGGCACTGTCACGAGGGCACCGGTGCCAGATCGCGTGACCAGCCCTGCCCTAAGTAGCCGGGGAATCTGGCGTGCTGCACCCTGCACGCGGTCTTCCAACTCGGCCGCTGTCACGCCGTCATCTCCCGCGAGTACCAGCAGGGAGTAGATTCGCAGACGTACAGGATCGGCAAGGGCTGCCATTATCTCGTTACTCGTCGCCACTTCAAGACCATCCAGCAGTTGAGTATCCCAGTATCGGCTACTTAATAGTTCCTGAGGTTAATCCGGGCATATGCTAGCTACACGATGTAGCGCCACGAGAGAGGCTGATAGGACCTGCAACCCGGACTGAGTAGAAGCACTCGAAGAATACACTGTTACGCCGACACGACAGTTCTCTCGGATTGCGCCGGGGAAGCAGCCGACACCACTTGAAAAGATAGCAAATGGCGCGCACCGTGAAACCGTTTCACCGGATACCGGCCTCGTTCTCCTGGTGTCTCCCGCGCCATTCCTGGGCGTCTTGAATCTCTCCGGCACCAAGGTCGACCGGGATCGTGCACTTAGAGCGCCACGCTTCGCGTACGGAGCCCTACATCACGGACTCAGACCTGTCTTCTTGGTTCTCCGGTGCCGACCGGCACGAGATCGCTCAGCACCTTCCCGAGGCGACCACTGTCGTGCCTGAGTCGGAGAAAAATTCACCCCGTCAGATCGCAGATCTTCTCGAAAGTGCCCTATGAGTGACCTACTGATGGCGGAGGCCGTCTCCAAGACCTACGCCGACGCCTCGCCCCCTGCTCTATCCGACGTCTCGTTCCGCATCGGGGGAGGAGAAGTCGTGGCTCTGCTCGGACACAACGGGGCAGGGAAATCGACCTTGTTCGAGATCGTGTGCGGCCTTCAGCGGCCCGACTCGGGCGCGGCCAAGCTTTCGGTGGCCCCGTCCGAGTTCGGCTGGTGTCCGCAGCGGGAGATCATCGACTGGTCGCTGACCGTCCGCCAAAACGTGGAAATGGGCCTGGCGTTCCGCCGCGTTTCACCGCGCGGTGTGCGCGCGCTGGCCGAGGAGGTCTGCAAGGTTGTCGGTCTTGAGCGGTTCCTTGATCGGCAGGCCGAGACGCTCTCCGGCGGGGAACTGCGCCGTTGCCAGATCGCCCGCGCCATCGCCGGCCGGCCTCGGCTGATGGTCCTGGATGAGCCGACCACCGGCCTGGACCCGGACGCCGTCGCGCAGGTCTTCGACTTCCTGCGTGACAGCGCCAGGCAAGGGTCCACCGTCCTGGTCAGCACCCATGACACGTCACGCTTCGCCGGGCACTGCAACCGTGTTCTGGCCCTGAGCGCCGGCTGTCTCCTCGCCCAATCAACCAGTGCAGGACTTCGTGGCCCTGGTCGGCGAGTCGAACGACCTATGGGACGGCTACCGGCACCTCACCCGGCAGGCCTCGACCACGTCCGAACTCCCATCGCACGAGGTCATATACCTATGAGCACCCATCAGGCTCCTCCGCTGGCGCGCCGATTCGCCCGCCCGCTGATAGCGGGCCGCTTTCACTGGCTCTCCCTATGGAACTGGAGACAGGTCTATTACGGCCGGGTCATCGAGCCGATCGCCTACCTGCTCTTTCTCGCCGCCGGCATCGGCGGAGCGGCTGCCTCCGGGAACAACCACAGTCTGGGCCCGTACCTCGCATTCGTCGTCCGGGTATGCTCGGGATGCTCGCCTTCCACTCCGGGACCGCTGCCATCTCAGACGTCGCCAATGACCGAAAGTGGGGCGTGTTCGCCCTCTACACCCTGCACGGAGGCGTCCCCGCTGGGATACCTGTCGAGCATCGTCACGATCCTCGGCACGGTCTTCCTCGGGCAACTCGCCCTGCTCCTCGTCCTGGCCGCAGCATTGGGCGGCCTGGCCGACGTATCGGCGCTGCACCTATCGTCTACGGTGCTCACCGCGCTCCATCGTTGACGCAGGTTGGATCGCCACAGGGGCTGCCGTCGCCGCCCGCATCCAGTCATACGCCGCACGTCACTTCCTCCTGACCATCACCGCCCTACCCATCGTACTGGCCGCACTGCTCTTCTACCCCCTGGACTCCGCACCGGCCTACCTGCGTGCCATCGCCCACGCCGACCCACTCACCTACCAGGTCGCCTGGGTGCGCGGCACCTGGTCAGGCGACCCTTCCTGCCTGCTGTGGGCAGCCCTGTGGGCAGCGACCACGGCGACCGCCGCCGTGCCCATGCTGACCCGAGCCGACCGTGTCACCCGGGAACGGTGAACGGCCAGCCATGAAGGGCGCTCGAGGCCTGCGAGGTGGTGCACCTGGTCCACGAAGGGGCTGGTGCACAGGCGCCGGGTCGAGGTCTCGTCGTACCGGGTCGATCTCGATTCCATCTTGGGCCGGCGACGGACACCGGCTGCACCTGGCCGCCTCGGGCTACACCGCCCACCTGACCACCCAGGACTGCTGAGAAGGGGATACCCGAGAACACTATTACCTGGCCGGTTCCGGACTTTCGACCCAAAACTTTCGGAAAGCTTTGGCTTCAGCCAATCAGTCAGAATGGGAATGTGGTAGAAATTCCCTATAACCCCGTCGGTAATTCCCGGTAGGCCTTAGGTGCGGCCTATGTGAGGATCGCTTAATTGGAAACGTTCACCTAGCGCACTTATTCGCGAATGTTGATGAGTGGCGGAGGAGGAGATGGCGTGCGGACCGGAAACCTTCGTGTGATCGCAGCTACGGCTATGGCAGCCTGCGCTATCGGTGTCGCTGCCCCTGCAGCATCTGCCATCGACCAACATCGCACCAGCCAAGCGGCATCGGAACGACTCGGTGGGCTCGTGTGGCGACAGTCGGCTCGACACAGTGGAGGCTTCCGGCTGAGGTCGCACGTCATGACGCGGCGACTAAGGTACCTTCCGCCAGGGAGCACGGCGAGACGGCGTCCACGCGGGGCCTCGCGTCGAAGCTCATCGGGCAGCTCAAAAAGGTCCCTGGATACGCCAAGGCAGTCGCGGGCGGTATCAATAAATTCAAGAAGTGGTGGGACACCAAAGTTCCGAAGACTGTCAAGTGGGGCATCAAGGTGGCGTTTGGGTTGGATTCAGCGCAGGAAGTTTGGGACGAGATAAAGTAGCCTCAATCTGCTACCCGCTACAAGAGGACAACCATGCTGCCCGCCTCGGGGATGTCTGAGGAGTCGAAGGCCACCGGAAGGTACGTGGATACTCCCTGCACTTTTCGCTTTGGCCTCTGATTGCCTATATCGCATATGGGGTACAGGCTCCGTTGCGCTCGCGCTATCGTGGGTTTTTTCGTCGCTAGCGGCCATTCTTCTTCTGGTCGGCTGGCGCGAGACTCTAAAGCATGGAATGAAAGGCGCGACAGGTTGGCTAGTTTGCATAATGGCCAACGTGTTGGTCGCGACGGGCTTTATCCGGTTGCTCGAAACTGCAGGTTAAGGCGCCCCCCGGGCTGTGTTCCTCCACGGTCTGATCCGCTGGAAAGACAGCGGCTCTGGCCCCGTCACTCACGTGGCGGGGCCAGGCTCTTGCCAGTACGCCCTAGTTACTCAGGGCAGCCGACCGTGGCGGAGGCGGTTTCGTCGACGGGCACGTCGCCGCGTCGGAAGGGGAAGTCGACATCGACTCCTGGAGCCACCCCTCGAGCGCGGCGCCCACCACGCTCTGCCGCAGGCACACCCCCAATCCGGCCTCCCTAAGGGAGCCGAAACGTACCTGCGCAGCATCGCGGCCCGCGACATCTACTCCGAGTACCTGGGCAACTTGCTGCGCACGGTCATCCAGGAATGGGACAAGCAGCGGCGCCGCCAGCAACAACTAGATCAGCCCGCCGACCACGCCGTGCCAACCGGCCAGCCGTAGGCGGCCTGACGGAATGCGACAACCGGTCGTCAGTGGCTGGGCACAGTCGGGTACTCGTACGGGCGATCCGCTCCCCGGCCGCCGTGTTCAGCGACGGTCCGAGCAGGGAATACACGTGGGCAGTGCATCTTGCCCCCAACGCCATCCTGATGGAGACCTTCGCCGAAACTTTCCGCTCCCCGCGCGCGGGGATGGACCCGAGTCTGGCCCCTGCAGGCGCTGCAGCGCCTGCTCCTCCGGGTACGGACTAAGCGGTCTGATCGTGTCCCGGCGGCTCGCTGGCGTTGTACCGGGCGTGGATGATGACGAGGTTGGGCCGCACTGGAGGTGCTGAGCGAGCGGCAGACGCTGCTGGCGCCGGGGACGACGCTCCTGCCGAGCTGCCCAGAGATGCCGACGTGGCAGTTTCCGTCCGCCCGGCTGTCTCGGAGTATTGCCGCTGCACCTCGGCCGACCGCGTCCCTTTCTTCAAATGCCCGTGTTGTCCACGACCAGGACGGCGTCCCGGTCGCCGAGTTTGTCGACCACGTACTGGCGCACGTGTCGAGCACCTCATCCGCGTTCCACTCGATCCGGTTCAGCATCCGGTGGATACGATCCGGACCGTCGTGGCCGGCTTCCTCCGCCAGGCTCAGTGTCAGGCACCCGGGGAACCCGTCGGATAACCACTTACCCGCGCGAGCGAGAGGGCCGCCGATCGCGGATCGCGGTGGGCGGCCTCGTCAAGCCCGAGTTTCTGCTCGTGTTCACTACGCGCTACCACTCCCTTGGCATCACCCGCTTCTACCCACCCCCGCGAGGCATCCGGCCGCGGCGACCGCTACCGCTCCGGTACCGCGTGGGCCAGCCGGCGCACGGTGGGGATCGTCAGCGGTAGCACGGCGATCACCATGAGGAGCAGTCCCGATACCGTGGCGACCGTGTACGGGTCGAAGCTCTGGCTGAGCGGTCTGATCGTGAGCAGTCCGGCGGGGATGGCCAGGTAGGAGAAGAGGTCGTCGTACGCGGAGACCCGGGACAAGACCTCTGTTGGGGTATGCTCTTGGAGCGAGGTGTCCCAGGCGATCGCCGAGAGGGAGGAGCCGACGCCGGCGACGAAGGATGCCGCGATCAGCCATGGCACGGGTAGTCGAGCGCCTAGGGCGAGCAGTGGCAGGGCGTTGAGCGTGATGGCGAGCTGGCCCCACATCAGGAAGCGCCGGATCGTCAGCCGGTGGAGCATGCTGGCGCCGTGCACGCGAAGCACCAGGCCCCAGGTGACAGGCGAGGACAGGGCCGCGGTGAGTTGGGGCGCCAGAACCTGCCAACTGCCGGTGTTGACCAGGTTCACGGCGCAAAACGCCAGGGTGACGGGCCAGAGCCAGGGGGTGCGCCGGAAGGTGTCCCAGCCTTCCCGCAGGTCTCGGGCGAAGTGCTGTCGCTCCTTGGCAGTGATGCGGCCCGAGGGGGCAGACGTGCCAGGAACATGGCGGCGAGGAGGGAGCTGAGCGCGTCGAGGACGATGGCCGTTCCTCCGCCCGCGGCGACGACCAGCATCCCTGAGAGGGTGGGGCCGAACACCTTGGTGCTGTTCTTGACCGTGCCGAGTAGGGCGTTGGCCCGCTGGAGGCCGTCCTTTGCTACCAGTTCGGGTAGCAGGCCGCGCAGGGCGGGGGAGGTGAAGGCCCCCAGCACGCCGTTGAGGAACCCCAGGCCGGCTATGGGCCAGGCCGCGTAGTGACCGGTCAGGAGCAGCAGGGCCATCGCGCCCTGGGTCGGTCCGGAGCCCAGGTTGGCGGTCACCAGGACCAGACGGCGGGAGAGTCGGTCGGCGACCACGCCCCCGATCAGCATGAAGCCGAGCATCGGCAGCATACGGGCCGCCAGCACCAGGCCCAGGTCGCTGGCCGGTGCCGAAGCGTCGAGGACGGCGAATGCCAGGGCCACCGGCGCCATGGACTGCCCAGCTGGGACACAGTTTGCCCGGCGAGGTACCAACGGAATCCGGGCTGCCGCAGCGGCGAGGAGGAGGACGGGGTCGCGTGGGAGGGGGCGGGGGATGGAGAGGTTGTTGTGGACATTCGCTCGATTATGTGGACGAGTCGTCGGCTGCACTATCGTTTCGCGGGCTGCCGAAAGTTCGTGGGAGGAACGCCTCCCTCAACTCTTCCTGTCAGAAGGGCCCGCGCCGGATGGTGCTACTGCGCTTGGACTCCCAGGCCCTGTCCCGCTCCCGCTTCGCGCTTTCGCCGCTCGCCGAGACCCTCGGTGCCGCCATCGCCCTCTCGCGGCCGTGCACGGACCCGTGGCTGGCTCCCTGGCACGCCCGCCACCAGGCCGCCTTCCAAGCCGTGCTCGACGCCGCCCCGTTCGCCCGGGGCATGGTCGCGCTGATCGGCTCGACGAAGTACCTGCCCGACCACGTCTCGCTCCCGCCGCCCGATGGGATGCGCACCCGCCTTAACGGCGAGCTGGCGCAGATGGCCCGGGTGCTGGACGAGGCCTTCGGGGAGAGCCTGCGGCTGGCGGTGGAGGCGAGCTGGGAACGGCACGACCTCGGCGCCTGGCTCACCGGCCGCAACTGGGCCGCCCGCACCGCCGAACTGTTCCAGCGCGTGTGGGACACTCACCTCGCCGCCGACTGGCCGCGCCGCCGCGCCCTACTGCAGCGCGATGTCACCTACCGGGCCGCCCTGCTGGCCGCGCGCCGTGCAACGGATGAACCGGCACAGCGTCTGGGTCGGCGCGGACGCGATCCGCTTCAGTAACCGCCCCGGCCACGACCGCGTCGTCGGCCCACAGGGCATGCTGTTCGTGCCCTACATCCGCGCGGGTAGAGGCAGTTGGCTGTGCGAGGCTCCTGGGCTGCCGTACGCGCTGGTGTACCCGGCCCGAGGCACCGGCGACCGACCGTCGGTGGGGCCGGGCACCCGGGAACAGGCGCTGGCTCGGCTCCTCGGCACGGGCCGCGAGACGATCCTGCGCGCCTTGGAGCGCCCGGCCACGAGCAGCGAACTCGTCGCCGACCTCGACCTGTCACTCGGTATGGTCGGTGGCCACCTCGCCGTCCTAAGCGAAGCCGAACTCGTGGTCGGTGAACGTACGGGCCGGCGCGTGGTCTACCGCCGCACCGACGCGGGCGAGGTGCTCGCCACGGGAGTTGCTCCGATGCCGGACACCGGAACGACCCCGAGCGTGCGATCGGACGGCCGCTGACGACCGGGGCCGGGCGCTAGATCTTCTGCTAACCGGCCCGCGATGGCGGCGCCCGCGCACGGACCGTGCCGCCCGACGGCCTGCCGGCCGACCGCCGGCTCGGCTGACCCGGATGCCGGCCCGCCTTTGGTCGGGCCCTGCGCCTTGCCCGGGGGCAGTGCCTGGTGATGGTGACGGCGGTCATGGGGACGGCGGAAGAGCGCGACGGCGCGCATGCCGCCCGGCAGGCCGAGCAGGTGGCGATCAGCGGGGGGCCCAAGGCGCCGCCGGACTAGCCGACGGGGGCGGCCAGGCCGCCGGTGGTGCCGCGGAGGGAGGCGGGGTAGACCTCCGCTGTGTAGGGGCCGAGCCGAGAGAGCACGCCGGCGGGTGCCGGAGAGTAGGGCCACGACGGCGAGCACGGTCGGGACTCGGCTCCCGTCGCCGTCCAGGTTGGTGAGCCGCACCAGCGCGGCCACGTGAGACCCGCTTGTCCGGCTATGACGCTCTTCACCGACCAGCGGGCGCGGGACGCCCGGCGGCCGGGGTGGCGGGCCGGGGCCCGAAGCGGGTTAACGGCGCTCCTTGTGGATTTCCAGGTCCTTCTCGACGACCCTGTCCGTCACCTGCCGGCAGGCCTCCTTGGCCGGTCCCGACACCGTCGCGGCTCCGATTCCGGCGGCCGAACTCTCGAGCATGCCGCCCATCACAGCTTCCACCGGCGTCTTCATGAAGACGCTGGTCACCCCGGCCACGCCGAAATTGTCCGCCGGCGTGACGGTATTGCGCCCCCCGGCGACCGAGGGCAGGTGCAACCAGCCGTGTGCCTGTCCAGGATCGACGTCCTTCCTGACGATGTCGTCACTGGTAAAGAGCCGGGCGCTCACGGCCCAGAGATCGAGCCCCAGGACGCTCTCTCTCACGCGGCCGATCAGGGGCCCGCCCGGACGGCAGGCGAGCTCGCCGGCGACGACGGCAGGGGCACCGCCACGGCGGGTCCGTATGCCGCCGCGCTGTCCCCGGCGTCGCGGAACGTATGGGCGCGGGGGTCGGCGTGGACGTTCGCGGTGACCACGGGTGCACCAGTGCGGGCGGCCAGCCCCGCGAGCGATCCGCGCCCGGGAAGGCACAGCCCTTGGACCTGCTCGGCGTCGGGCCTGTGCGCCACCTCCGCCGTGAGCACGTCGCCGTCGCGCCGGACCGGGAGCAGAACGACGGCCTGGTCGGCGTCGGCCACCTCACTCGCCCGCCTGGCGATCAGCCGCAGCACTTCGCGGACCTCGGTCCCGGCCAGCAGGCTGCGGGTGATCTCGCCGAGCGCTACGCTTATGGTCGGCTTCCACACCACTTTCCTGGTCCAGCACTGGCTCGGCGCCGAGGGCCTGCCCCGCCGCTACGCCGACTACCTCGCGGCCGACGGCTTCACCGCACTCAACACCGTATCCACGATCGGTTCATTCCTGCTTGGCCTGTCGTTCCTCCCGTTCTCCTACAACTTCTGGAAGGCGGCCAAGTACGGCAAGCCGGTCGAGGTGGACGACCCCTGGGGCTACGGCCGTCCACTGGAGTGGGCGACCTCCTGCCCGCTGCCCCGTCACAACTTCGTTTCCCTTCCTCGGATCCGCAGCGAGTCCCCGGCGTTTGACCTGCACTACCCGGAGATCGCCGCACTCGAAGCAGAGGCGGCGAGGTAGACTATGCCGCAAGCCGTTCTCGCCCTCGGAATCGCGGCGGTGACCGCGTCCGGCTACGTCTGGTACCTGGCGGCACTCGCCAACCTGCGCGCCGGAGCTGACCGGTCCTTCTCGCGCCGCAGCGCGGCGGCTTGCGTGAGCGGGTTGAGCCCGGCCGGGATCGTCTCGGTCCTGATGCTCTTGGCCGAGGCGTGGTGGGTACCGTGCGTCGCGGCCGTGGCGGGCGGCCTCCTCTCGGCCGGCCTGCGCATCCATGCGTCTGTGCAATGCCGGAACGAGGTACGGGAGGCCGCCCGTCAGTGGGGGAGCTGAACCATGGTCGACCCTCACGCGGAACTGAATGCTCCCGTTACGTCGTAGCCGTCCTCGTTGCTACCGGACTGGTGGCCGCCACGGTCACCGCAGCAGCCAGGGTGGCCACAGGTCCCGAGCGCACTGCGGACTCGGTCGCGGCTCTCGCCGCTCCCGCTGCCGTCCCGGGGTTGTTTCTCGCCATTGCGGTAGGGCATACGCGCATGGCCCGCTGCCGCACCCGGCCAGACCATGCGCGCCTCCACAGTAGGGGAAGCGCCGGCTCCCTGTAAGCCGACGGAGGCGGCGGCCGGTCGGCATGACACGGTTACGCCAGCCGACGATGGCGATTCAGGCGTACCCAGTCTGAGAAAGTGTTGGGTAACTGATCATGTGCTGGTTGTAGTCGGTGATAGGGGCTTCGCCTGCATGAAGGGCTGAAAGATTCTCCGCGACTGGCGCCTGAAAGGCAACGGCGCCCACCACGCCATGCTCGGCATCGCCCGCTTGCACAACCTCATCCTCGCCGGGTGACACAGAAACCAGCAGGCCACCAGGCGCATCAGAGATCATTTACGGGACAGCCGTTATAGAGAAGACACCCTCGTCTGTGGGGCACCCATTCCCGTGTGAATGGAACGAGATCGGGCCGCCTGACGTCCAGCCGCGCCACAACATATCGACCGGCATCGTCTGCCGTCATCGGTGCCGGCAGAACTGTCCGTCAGGCGATAGAAATCGCCTGCCTCTCGTGTCAGCGACGAAGCTCGGACCGGAGCCGGGCAACCAGGGCGACCGCCGCCTCGATCTCCTCGCGGCGGATGGACACGCTCTCGACGTTGAGGCCGAACGGCACCTCGAGTCGACCACAGAAGGTCATCAGCTCGCGAGCGGTCGCCAGCCCATGCTCGAACGATGCCTGCAGCGTGTCATCGGCGTGCTGGAGTTCGTTGTGGATCCAACGGGGCACGTCCACGCCGAGCCGCCTCAGAAACTCCAGCGTCTTCATCGACCCGCAGACCGAAAACGTGAACACGATCGGGACGGGCGCCAGATCGCGGGCGGCGCACTCGTAGCGGTAGTTCGAAATCAGGTCTTTGGCGGCGTTGACGTCGTAAACGACCTGGGTGACGAAGTGGGGGCAGCCGGCCTCCTGCTTCGCGAGCAAACGCAAGTGCTCCGTACCGGTGTGCGTGTGTCGCTCCGGGATGGCGACGCCGCCAAGCAGCAGGTCGGGCCTGAGTTCGGCCCGCAAAGACTGGGCGCGCGACAAAGTGGTGGCAGCCGGCGCCTCCCCCGACGTCGCGCCCGCGAAGACCGACAGGACCCGGTCTGGCTGCTCCGTGAGCCAGCTTCGGAAGTCGCTCTCGTCGTACTTGCCGACCGCCCGATGGACCACGAACGGCAGGTCGAGTTCTCCGAAGTGCCGGGCGAAGTACTCTGCGGGGTCCATCGTCGGCGTGAACGGGAACGGCCGCTTGGCCGGGTCCCGGTCACAGAAATGCGCGAACAACGGCGTTGGAGGGGCGTGGTCGTGACGCTCAAATGACGCTCCGGCCCGGGGCAGGCCGTCTCGGTGTCAGAGAAAGGTCACCTCACCTGCGGGTTTCTCCAGCTGACTAATGCGGACATGTTCCCGATGACGCAGCATGTGGAGTGCGTGGCGATTTTGGAGCCGGTGAAGCAGGGGGTCTGACCTGCTGATTTGCGGGTGCGGGTAATGGGCGGTGTGGGTGTTACGGGCGGTGTTTCCGGCACCGAAATGACGCTCGTCCTGCTGGGGCGCCAGGTGCTCTGGTCTGCTGGTAGGACGCCCCGCTCACTAAGCGAGCATGGTGGGGTCCGGGGGTGGCGGATCCGAAGCTGTGCTGTGCGGTGAGAGCTCTCGGGGGGACCAGACCGGTGAGCCGCCAATACCGCCAAAGAGCGGCTTCGCCCTGGGCCCTCCCTTGCCGCTGTCCCGGCCTCGTCTGGGGCGGCAACCTGCTCGGCCATCAAGCACTTCATTCGACGCGTACGGGATCCTGGGCTGCGGCGAGGGCGCCGTCGAAGTCGGCGAGACGTTCGGCGAGGGTGGCGGTGGCGATCCGGGGCGGAAGAGCTACCGAGAATTTCAGGCCGCGTATGGCGCGAGGGTCGACCGTGGGAAGCGTGAGGGCGTCGGGGAGTTCGGCACGGGCGGCTTTCCAGTCCGCGAGGGAGAGGTCCTGGCGAAGCCGGACGTGGGTGTCGGTGGGGCGCTGCACGGGGTCGGCGAGGTTGCCCAGGGAGGCGGCCAGGGTGGCGGCGCGGTAGCCGGCCCAGGTCCACCAGCGGGCGGCGTCCGCGTCGTGGACCAACAGGGTTCCAGCCGGATGTACTTCGTGGGGTGCGCGGTCCATGCGCAGCTCTGCGAGGGTCGCCGTGGCCCGGCGAGTGAGTTTGACGTCCGGGTCAGTGCCCAGCAGGGCGTCGCGCATGGCGCGCGTGAGCGCGTACGACAGACCGCGGGCCTCGCTGCCCTGCCATTTGGCAACGCCGCCGCCCTCGACTGGTTCGACGAAGGCGCGGCGCCGTGCCCAGTCGATGAAGGTGACCTGCCAGCTGCGGCCGGCCAGGAGTAGCCGCCGTGGGCCCTGACGCTCCTCGGTGGGAACGGACGGATCCGTGGTGCCGATCTCCGTACGCCCGGCGAGCACGGTGAACTCGGGGGGCGCGGTGAAGGAGGCGGTCAGCTCCATGAAGTGCCGTCGGCCAAAGTGCTTTTCGGCCTCGGGGCCGACGAACAGCATCCCGCCGTCGCTGTCTAGGAAACCCTCGGAGATTAGGTGTGACAGGAGCGGAGAAGCGAAGGGGGCGAGGCCGTTCCATTGCTCGGGCCACAGCCGGTCGCCGATGCGGTGTTCCTGCAGGGTGACGGCGAGGAGCTGCTGGGCGACGAGGTGGCGAGGCGAAGGAAGCGGGGTGACAGCTTCCACCCAACCGCGGGCCCATAGGGAGAGCAGTCCTGCGGCTTGGAGCAGCGTGTCGGGGCGAGTGGCGAGGAAGAGGCAGTTGCGGGACGTGCCGGCTCGGCGCCCGGTGCGGCCGATGCGCTGCAGGAAGGAGGCCACGCTGCTGGGGGAGTCGATCTGGATGACGCGGTCGAGGTCGCCGACGTCGATGCCGAGCTCCAGGGTGGAGGTGGAGACGATGACGCAGTCGCGAGCCTCTGCGAACGCGTTCGTCGATGGAGAGCGAGGCGTGAGAGAGGAAAACGGTGACGTCGCGGGCGCGGAGTGAGGCGCCGAGTTCTTCCACCTGTTTGCGGGAGTCGCAGAAGACAAGACGTTTCTCGCCCCGGTGTAGAGCGGAGATCGCCTTTGCCGCGTTGGCGAGGGAGCCGACGTAATCGAGCTCCACCTCCGCTGCGGGGCGCGGGAGTTCAGCGGTATTTGCGGCGTCCGCGCTGGCGGGCAGGGTGACGTCGGGGGCGATGACTCTGCCGGGCCGGTCGGCGGGGCTTGCGCCCTCGAGCCAGGTGAGGAGCGTGTCAGGGTTGCCGACGGTGGCGGAGAGGCCGACGCGCTGGATGCGATGGCCGGCCAGCAGCTCCAGGCGTTCCAGTACGGCGAGCAGGTGCCAGCCGCGGTCGTCCCCTGCGAAGGCGTGCACCTCGTCGACGACGACAGCTCGTACGCCTCCCAGCATGTGGGCGTGGTCGGTCTTGACGCTGATCAGCATCGCTTCGAGCGACTCAGGGGTGGTGAGCAGGAAGTCGGGGGACTCGGTGCGGATACGGCTACGTACGGACTCTCCGGTGTCGCCATGCCACAGAGCGGCTCGGCGGCCCAGCCACTGGGCGTAGCTGTCGACCCGGTGTACCAGGTTGTTCAGGAGCGCCTTTAGGAGGGCGAGGTAGAGCACCAAGGTGCTGGTCCACCGGTTCTCCCGCATGGCGGAGAGCAGGGGGAAGGTGGCGGCCTCGGTCTTCCCCCGGCGGTCGGTGCGAGCAGGATGGCGTCTTCGCCGTCCATCAGCGGGCCTACGGCGGCCTTCTGTAGAAGCCGCAGATCGGGCCCAGCCGAGTGTGTTGACGATATGGTGCAGGACCACCGGGTTGAGGCGGTCCACCGGGTCGGTGCCGCGCGGCTGGTCCTGCAAGTCGCTGACTCCTATGCTGGTCGTCGGAGTTCGGGCCTACGGGGTTTGGAGCTCCGGCCGATCGACCCTCAGAGATCCAGGTCGAGATCGTCAGCCGTGGCGGCCGGCACGGCTGCGGCGAAGTTCCGTTCGGTTACGATGAGATCACCTGTGCCCACGGTCAACTTGTAATGCGTACGCGGGTCGAAGTCGTCGAACTGGTCGATCCGGTCGAGTACGTCTCCGACCAGTTTCTTCAGGTACAGCCGCGGTGCGACTCCGACCTTCCCACCAAGGGCCCCGCCCACCGCGCGCGCCAGGTCGGTGAGGTACGCGTCATCGGCGAGCCGCTTGATGCGATCGGGGAACTGGGAGCCTTCGGCGTAAAGGTCACGGATGGTGGAGCCGAGTCCGACCAGCGATTCCTCGGTGAATCCCGGCAAGCGGATCTGGACGGCACGGGGGTTATCGAACCGCGGGTCGGTAGTGAAGTCCGTGGCGAGGCGCTGCGCGAGCGGAGCGAGACGCTGCACGCCCTGCTGGCCGTCGTAGAAGGCGGGGGTGCCGGTGATGACCAGGTACAGGCCGGGGAAACGGCCGGAGTGGACTTCGTCGATGAGCTGGCGCAGGGCGTTGAGTGCCTTGTCGCTGGCGTCGGAACGGACCCGTTGCAGTGTTTCCACCTCGTCCAGGACGAGGATGAGCCCCGCGTGTCCGGCATCCCGCAGCACGGTGAGCAGACCCTGGAGGAATCCGAAAGCACCGAAGTGGTCCAGGTTGCCTCGTACGCCCGCGCTGCGCCGGGCGGCTGCGGCGACGTGCGGCTGCCCGCCGAGCCACGACATCACCGCAGCCGTGGTGGCCTCGTCGCCGGCGTCCAGAGACTGCTTGTACCCGCGTAGGGCGGTGGCGAAGGCGGGTGCGTGCCGGGACACCTCGGCCAGGCGTGCGGTGAGCAGCCGGTCGACCGCCTGTGCCAGTTCTTTCTCGCTGGCGCCATCGTCGAGGGCGTCCTCCTCCAGGGCATAGAACCAGGCGTCAGCCACCGGGCGCAGGGCGCTGGGCGGGAAGCTCGCGGTGCTCAGCCGTTCGGTGAGGCGCCGGTAGACGGTCTCGAGCTTGTGCAGGGGTGTCTCGGTCTCCGACACCTGCACCTCAGACACGGCGAATGTGCGCCGCTTGGCGCCTTCGCCGAGCCACCGGGTGAAGAAGGTCTTACCGGAGCCGTATTCACCACGTACGGCCTTGAACACCGAGCCGCCGGCAGCGACCGTGTCGAGCTCCTCGTCGATGGCCTGCTCGAACCGGCCGAGTCCTCTGGCAAGTAGATCGAGACCGCTTTCGGGGGGGCGCCGCGCCGCAGCGCGTCCACCACGGCACGGCGGCGTACGGCCCCGACGGGGGCGGCACCGGAGGCTGAAGATCCAATCCCGTTCACCAGAACAGTCTCCCATTCAGGCGTACACATCCCCGCCGGTATGAAGACAGGCAGGGGCGGTGGTGCCGGCTCACAGGCCGAACTGCTCGATCAGCTGGGCCCGGTGCAGGCGCAGCGTGCGGTTGTCCGGGAGAATCTCCAGGATCTGGGCTCCGTCGTAGTTGAGAAGCTGGGCGAGTGTTGCAGCGAAGCCGGGGGCGCGGGTGGCCGGCTGGCCAGCGCGCTCGGCAAGGGCGGTCATCGACAGGGTGCCCGCCTCGACGAGTGCGGTCAGTGCCTCGGGAGGATCGTCTTGTCCCGCGGTGGGCGGGCGAGCAGGCCCAGCTGCGCCTGGTACAGCTCGGTTGCCAGGAGCCGCTCCACCAGCCCGGTGGCGGGATCTGCCGTCGAAGCGGGCGCGGTCGCCGCCGCATCCGCCAGATCGGCTGTCGCCTGGTGCGCAGGTTCGGCAGGTGCCTGCGGTGCCGGGGGCGCCACCTCCTCTTCACCGAAGAGGCCGATGACGCCCTCGGGTACAGGCGCGGACTTCTTCGGCTGCTTGCCCTGCGGACGTGCTGCGGCGGCATCGCGAGTGGGAGCAGCTTCCGCCGCCACTTCGACTGCGCCCTCGGTGCTCTCCTCCCACCACACGGGCGCTGGGTCGCCCAGCTCGCGCCAGCCTGCGGGTGGCTCGGCGCCGAATGGCAGCAGGGCGAGCAGCGGGATGGTTAACTCGGCGAGTGTCGCGCCGCCGTGATAGCCCGCCTTCAGCGCGGTGTACCGGGCGTCGTGGTCGCGCAGCGCGACGATCCGCGCCCCCGGTTCCGGCCTAGACCACCCGGGGTCCGAACAGCTCGATCTCGTCCGCTGCAACAGGTCCCCCAGGGGTGCGATGACGTGCCGAGCCGACGGTGCCGCCGGCCGCATCGAGTTTGCGGCCGCGTCGTTCCACGACATGACCGTGGTCCGACGTGATGAGCACGGTCATGTCGTTCACACGAGCGGCACGCAGCAGCGGTTCCGGGCCGCCGATCTCCTTCGCGCTCCAAGCGCCGTCGCCGAGCTTCTGTTCCTTGCTGAGCCGGTCGTCCACGGTGTTGAGGACGACCGCGACGTGGGTGCGCTCATCAGACAGCGCCTCGCTGAGAGCAGTGGAGAAGGGCGAGCCTGTATCGGGGCCGCGCAGGTCGTCCTTGTGGAATACGGCAGCCGGGGACCCGTTCCAGCAGGGGTGGAGAGGGAAGAGCCGCTTCTCGTCGTTCTGGTCGCCCTTCATCAGGGTGCCCGCGAACAGCGAGGTACGGGAGATGGTGGTCAGAGTGGGCAGCGCGGCAGCAACCGCTCGTCGGACCGGTTGGCCCGTCGCGTCTGTGAGGGGGGCGAACTCGGGCCACTGGCCTCGCAGTTCTTCGCCGAGTTCGGTGGCGATTGCCGCGCTCATGCCGTCGATGAGGAGCAGCAGAACTCGTCGGCCGGAGCTCTGGACGACAGGCGTGACGATGCGGTTGAGGAAGCCCTCCACGGTGAGCATGGAGCGGGGATCGGTGCTGTCCGCGGTCCACACCGCGAGCCGCTCGGAGAACGCCCGGTCCAGCTCCCTGCGCCGCTCACGCGCCTGATTGCCGATTCGGCTGTACACATCGGAGAGTGCGGTGTCGGTGTCGCCGCCCGCTTCGAGGTGCTCCAAGGCCCGATCTGCCCAGCCGAGTTCGCGGATCTGATAGGCGGTTCTGTCGGCGACCGAGGCGACGGTAGCGGGCCGGGTCTTGAGCCAGCGCTGCAGACGCGCGGCCATGCGTACGCGCTCGATCCTGGCCTGCGCGGCGCCGTCCGCGGCGAGTGTGTGCTCGGTCAGTGCGGTGATCGCGGCTGTGACCTTCTCGTCGTCGCCGCCGGACAGTGCGTGGCCCACGGCCGTGAAACGCGCGTCGAGTCCTGCTTCGAGCAGCGGGCTGGCTGAAGCGGCTGCTCGCGCCCCGAACTGCGTGACGAGCTGTGCGGCCCGCGTCAGCACGGGGTCTGCGAGCCGGTGCTCCCTCCGGTCGACCAGGCCCCGGACGTACGCTTCGCCGCTCTGCCCAAAGGAGGTCAGGAGCCTGTCGAGATCGTCACCCTGAGCAGGCGGCGTCTCGCCGAGCCACCGCTCGGCGCGCCCGCGCGCCTGGTACAAGTCGTGGTCGGCTTCCGCGTGCCCCCACAGCGCAGCGCACACCACCGCGTACGCCGCTGCGTCTGCCCCGTGCTCGGCGTTCACCAGGGCGGTGACGATCCGGCCGGTGGAACCGCCCTGTTCGGGTTCGGAGAGGAAGCGAGCTAGACCGGCCCGCTCCGGGCCGCGCAGGCCGCGCAGGAGATCCGGCCCGCCGGGTGTGAGGGTCCACTGGAACAGTGCGACGGGATCGATGCGGTCCCCGTCGTCGTGTGCGGCCGGCCCTCCCAACGGGTCCCTGTCGTGGCGCCCGAGCCGGAGGAGCCGACGGGCCAGCCGGGTGAGGGCCTCGTCGCGGGAGAGCAGGCCCCGACCGAGGGAGGGCCAGCCCCGGGTTGCCGCAGCGTCGAGGAGTGCTTCGGCCGCCCACTTCTCGCCGCGCAGCCGCCCGTCGATGCCGCGCGCGTTGAACGCCTCCTGCACGACCTCCCAGTTGTCGACGGACCGGATCCTGCCGCCGTAGACGCGGGCGAACAGCCCGGGGTCGAGGTCGGTGTCCTCGCAGTCGGTGATGACCAAGGTGATGACCGCCAGGACTTTGGGTTCCACGGGCTCCGCCGCGTCGAGGTGGCCCAGGATCTGCTCGTGCACGGCGAGTACGGAGGGAGCCACGGCCACGCGCGCCTGCAGCCCGCCTGCCGTCCGCTGTACGGCGGGCGCGTCCCATGAGGGAGCGGCCCGCAGCAGCAGGACGCGGGCCGTGCCGTCACCGAGCCGACTACGGGAGGCGACGTACTGACGGACGGTTCCTGCGGACAGCCGGGCGGGGCCGATGGTCGCGGGGGCCGCGGTGACCGTGTCGGGCATCAGTCGATGACCTTCCAGACGACTTCGACGGTGGCGTTCGGGTTCTCGGCTGCGAGCGCCGCGATTTCCGCCTGCAGTTTGGCGGCGGCTCGGGCGGCGGTGGTACGCTCGCTGCCGGAACGGGCCGCGGACCGCGATGGGGATGGAGTACGAGGCTCCGGCTCCGGCGGTACCTGCGGGTGAGCGGAGCTGTCTCTCAGATGCACGTCGTCCGAGCTCGGCGGCGAGGTGACGGGCGGACGCTCGGCCGTGGTCTGGCGGGCCCTGAGCAGGGACAGCACCTCCCGACCACCGGCATTGAGCACTCCAGGCAGGTCGGGGTAGTCCCCTGGATCGCCGGCGGCGGCATCTCGCACCCGTTCCAAGATGGCCGCGCCGTCCACGTCGAGGGTGTCGGCCAGGCCCAGCTGGTCCCAGCTGGTGTTCTGCAGCGCGGCGGCGACCTTGCCAGCGCTCTTCAGGGACATTCCGTACCGGTGCGCGGTGAAGTCGCCGAGGCCGAAGCGAGCGAGCCGGTCCACGACGGTCTTGGCCTCAAGGCCGGCTTCCGTCACTTCCTTGACCAACTCCTGCGCCCGCCGGGCCAGGACAAGCCGGGGCGAGTCGTCGTCGAGGCGAAGGAAGGTGCGGTGCTTCTCCAGTTCCCCGACGAGCCGTCCTGCATCCTGGGCGAGCACGCTGGCAGCATGCTTGATCTGCCCGGCGAACTGGTTGACGATCCGCCCGCGCCGCAGTTGCGGCGCCCGGTCCCCGAGCACGGTCTCGAACCGCTTGCGCGCCTCGTCCCAGTCGCTCTCGCTGGGCAGCCGCTGCTCCCGCAGGGCGTAGTCCCGCTTGAGGTCGTGCGGTGCGGGCGCGGGTTCGACGGGGGCACCGCCGCGCACCCACACTCGGTCGGTCATCTCCGCGTAGGCGGCGGCGAGCAGCCTGCGCAGCGGCTCGGGCAGACCGCGTGGCACGGGAAGGTCACTCCAATCGGAGAGCTTGACCAGAGTCGGTTCGGCGATACCGTCCCGCCGGGCCTGGCTGCTGAAGTGGTCGGGCCAGGCGGTGGACTGCCGGTAGTACGCCTCCCGCATGGCGCCGAGCCCGAGTCCCCCCGCGATCCGGGCCATGGCCTTGCGGTCCTTGGCTTCGACCTCGACCTGCCCATCACGGTTCTCGGTGGCCTTGCGTACGTACTCGAAAACGGTCCTGATCTCGGCGGGCTTCACAGGCCTGCCCGCGCTCTCGGGGTCCAGATCGGGGTGTGCGGGGTACTGCTGGGCGAGCAGCTTGCCGACCAGGTCGCGGGCGGCGGAATCCAGCGGCGCGCCGAGCGGCGGCCTCAGATCGGGTACGTCCTGCTGGGCGACCAGATGGTTGTCGAAGCTGAGGTCGACCACTCCTTCCTGCTTCTGCGCGAGCCCGTACGCCTGCCTCAGGGCCTGGTTGACCCGCTCGGTGAGGACGACGAGTTGCGACTTGAGCATGCCCTTGGCGCGCTCCTTGTCGTCCGCGTTCAGACTCCTCGCGTACTCGGCATCGAAGCGGGCCTCGTCCGCGAGGGCCTTGTCGATGACGACGAGACGCTCGAAGTCGGCGCGGGAGGCATCCGTCAGATGCGTGGGAAGCCAAGCCAGGGTGCGCGAGTCACCGCCCGGCTTCTCCCGCAGCGAGCGCAGCCGCTGCAAGTCGTCCATCGGGCCGAATTCGCCCTCGTCGTACGGGAAGTCGACGACGAGGCGCCAGGCGTCGTCCTGGCTGGGGCGCAGCGTGGTCTCGGGCAGGGAATCGGGATCGGCGACGTTCCCGAAAACCACCTCGACCTGCCGCTCGGTTCCCTTCCACACCAGGCCGAGCACGTCGTACGCGTCGAAGCCGCCGGGCCCGTCGCTGACGCCGAGCGCGTCCTTGAGGAGAGCACGCATCTTGGTACGACGGTTGCCCTGGTTGTTGTGGACCTGAGCGTTGGCGAGGACTGCGTCAAGGTTGACTTCGGTGAGCTCCAGGCGCACCACCGCGCCCGGCCCGTTGCCGGTGACCTTTATCTCCGGGAAGTTCACCGCCCATTCCTTGGCCTTGTGCTCAAGGCGGCCGACCTCGGTACCCGCGATACGGGTCGTGGTGGAACCGTGGTTGAGGGCGTGCAGCCGCGCGAGCGTGAGGTCGGCGAGAGCGGGGACACTCGGCGCCAGCGCGGACAGCAGCAGCGTCTGCAGCAGCCGACTGTCACCGGTGAAGTCGCGGCAGCGGGCAGTGAGCTGGGGATCGTCGAGGGTCTTGGGATGGCAGCGGTACGCCTCGACCTGGTCCTCGGTGATCTGGTTGGCCTTCAGCAGGTACGGGCGCAGCTTGTCCCGGTACAGCTTATCGGCGGCCTCGAAGTGGACACTGGTCTCTCCGCTGAACGCCTTGTCGCTGCTCCCGGCGATCGCCGGGTACAGAACACCGAGGGGCACGAGCTGCCCGAGCCGCCAGTCGTCGCGGTGATCGACGAGTAGCTGACTCATCAGCTTCAGACCGGTGCGGGACCGCTGCAACGCAGCCGAGATATGCACCAGGCTGTCCATGAACGCCGGCGGGAACGGATACGTCCGCTGGAACGCGGTCTCGTCCGCGCCGGTGGTCGACTTGTCGTGACCGAGCAGGGTGTCCCACACATCGGGGCCGAGCTTCTTCGCCTCGGCGAACGCGGCCTCCACCTTCGCCTCCGCCTCCGGGCACGAGGGCTTGAGCAGGCGCGCCTGGGCGATCTCCGGCAGGTTCCGGTCCTCGAGCACCACCTTGCCGAAGCGGCCACCACTCAACTTCAAGGTGTACTGCACGGCGGCCTCGGCGGCTCCCGACATCTCCTCGCCGACCAGCTCACGCAGATCGCGCTGGCGGGCGATGAACGACACCACCGGGATGGCGCGCCGTTCGTCCGCGCCCTCCACGAAGTTCGTGATCTTGTCGGCCTCGCGGGAGACGAACTTCTGGTCGTGGATACGCGATGCCAGCCACAGGATCAGCTCGTCCATGAACAGGACGAGCCCGTCATAGCCCAGCTCCTTGGCGTGCGCGGCGATGATGCCGAGCCCCTTATCCAGCGAGACGAACCCGTCGGCGTCCTCGGAGGCGTTCCGGGCGAAGGAGGCGAACAGAGTCTGGGTGAGGTCCTGCACCAGCCGAGCCCGCAACTCCTGTGGCGTGGAGGGGCTCTCCAGGTCAAGACTTTTGGTGTTGTCGTGCTCCTCCTGCGCGGCGACCGCCGCATCGAACAGCTCGGTCGTCCAGGCGAAGGAGTCACCCCACTCGTCCTCCTGACCGTCGCCGGCGTCCGCGAGTTGTTCGATGATCCGCTCGTTACCGTTCCGCCGGCGCTGCTCGGCGAAGTCCTCGAAGAGTCCGTAGGTCAGATAGACCTGCGGCAGTGGACAGCCGGGGTGCAGCTTGCGAACGTGTTCCACGTACTTGCCGAGCACGCGCTGCTCCAGGGACTTGGAGCCCAGCATGTGGTACGGCACCAGCAGGAACTTGCGGTCGTCCGAGTCCAGCCAGGAGTGCCGGGCCCGTACGGGGTCCAGGTCCGCGCGAGCCCGCGCGGCCTGGTTCCGCGACAGCAGCGCGTACACCACCGCCATGAAGTGCGACTTACCGGAACCGAACGAACCCTGCAGGTAGGCCGCCTTGGAAGAGTGGCTGTCCAGCGCCGACTTGATCAGGTCGAGTGCCTCGTCGAAGTTGCCGAGTAGCCGGTCAGTGACGACGTAGTCCTTCAGCGCGGCCTCGGCCCCCTGGGGGGTGACCGCCTCGTTCAGCTTCAGCACGAAGTCGGAAGTGGACACCGACTCCGGGATATCGATCAACTCGCGCAGCAGCGGCCGGTCCTCGGGACGGGAGTTGTTCCTGCTCATGAACGCCATGGTGGGTCTCCTTCTCCTCGCCCTGCTCAGTCGGACTCGGTGCCGGTGGCGGCATCGATCGTCGGGTCGGTGATGGTGTCCGTGCCGGCTGGCTGGGCGGCGGCCTTCGTGCCGGCGCGCTTCTTCGGAACGGCGGCCTTCTTCGCCGCACCGCGTCCGCGGGTGGCGGCTGCCGGGCCCCAAGCCCGCAGCGCATCGTCCGTCAGCCCGAGCTCACCCTGCTTCGACTGTCGGAACGCCAGGATCTCGGCGGCAGGTGACGCCCCGAACTCCGGGTCCTACTCGCCGTACCACTGGTCCAGCCACGGCTGCACCTCCAGCAACCCGGCCAGATACGGGACGAGTTCGTCCTCGCCGAGCCCGGCCTGCTGGATGTACGAGGCGAGCGCGAGGGCCTGCTCCAGGTGATCCCAGCCGGCCCACCCGTACAGCTCCTGGCGACTGCGCGTTGACCGTGCCGTACGAAACGAACCGCTCCTTGGGCACGTCGAGCTTGCCGCGCGCACGCCAGTAACTCGGCTTCAGGAAGTCGGCGGAACTATACTTCGGTGGTACGGGCGTTCGCTTGCGGACCTCCCGCTTGGCGGGTTCGTCGGGCGCGGCGTCCTCTTCGCGCTGGAGATCCCAGACGTGCTCCCAGTCGGCGCGCTTCTTTAGCCCAGAAGGCTTGTAACGGAGGGCGGAGATGAAGGGCACGTGCTCCTCGGTGAGGAGCTCGCGCACGGTCTTCGCGAGGTCCTGGCGGGGTGCGTACAGCTCGGCTACGGAGGCGAAGTCCTCGTCGGCCGACAGCCTTTCGGTGAGGCGGGGGAGCGTGGTGACGGTCGGGTTGCCGTTGACGTCGAACCAGTGGGCGCGGTCCTCGATCCGGTCCAGCAGCCAGGACTTCAGCGCCTTCTGGCGCATGGAGTCCCAGCCTCAGTGGCCCAGCGCCGCTTGTACTCGGGGCGCTCGATCATGCCGATGGCCCGGCTGGACTCGATGACGTCGATGCGCTTCTGGACGAGGGCGCGGTAGTCGGCGGGCCAGTGGGTGGGGATCTCCGTGGTCGGCGTGAAAGTGTGATTGTGGTGGCGGAACCATGAAGTGTTGACTTCGCCGCGTTCCGACTTGCAGGCGAGGGCAATGGCGAAGGCTCGCTCCGCAGATGTCGTTTCCGGAATGGTCGAAAGGTCGGCTGTCAGATCGTCATCGAGGAGGCCGTACAAGCAGTACACTTGCCAGTCGAGTTCTTCCTGGAGCGTGATCATACGTCCGCGAATCGCATGGTAGCGGGCCTCGGCTTCACGGAGGGATGAGGCGGTAGGTACGGCCCCGGAAACAAGTTTGACTGGAGATACGGTAGTGAGCTCCTGGGCCAGCGTATCCAGCTCTGTAGCGAGAGCCGTGGGATATTCTGACGGGAGGGGGAACTCTTCGAGCTTCGTTCCTGTGAACTCGAAAAGACGCTCCCAAGGTTCGTCCGCGCCAGCGGTGTCTGCGCCTGGACGGCCCTTATCGTGACTCACCTGGCGCAGCCAGAATCCCGCCGTGGAGCTATTGAGTAGCCCCAGCAACCGCACGTACTCCTCTTCAGTGCTCCCCTCGCGCAGCTTGATTACCGGAGCGTGGCGGTTGAAGGTGTGTTCCCCGCGTGCCAGTGCAAAGTGATTATGGGTGGCAACGAAAGGGAATGTGAGCGTCACCTCACCGCGAAGCTTGGATGGATAGACCTCTCGATACGCATGCCACCTGAAGCCCGGAATGGATGCAACGATCTTCCCGAATCGCTTCCTGTTCCTGAGCGACGCTCTATTTGACCACAAGAATTGCAGCGATTTCTCTACGTCTACATCTGGTTTTAGTGCAAAGTTGGACTCGTAGGGCCATACAGTCTGGAGTGATCCTTTGATGGTGTAATCGCGCACTGCGTCGCCAGTCACCATAGGGATCGGCTTTTCGATGCCATTTCTGCGAGCGGTCATCTCGTCATCAAGGAAGAATGCGCCGTCGTCGCCTGAGATAGCGCCAAAGCCGATGTTGCCTTCCAGTCTCCCTTTGAGTAGCGAACCGTCGCTGGCCAGCGACTTAATGAGCTCCGCGCCGCCGTCAGTCAAGATCCACGGCTGCTTCCCGAAATACTGCTCCCGCTCCAGGTCATCCACCGACACCCACTGTCCAACGCTCCCTGGCCTGTCCATCTGCTCGACGATAGCCCGCCAAACCAAGCCGTCTTCTGGGTTCTCGGGTGCCGCAGGCTCCCCCTGCACGCTACGCACGGTGCGAATTGTTACCTGCCGCTTCGAACCATCTCGCGGCCTCCCCACGAGGATCACCGTTGGCGTGCCGTGTCCCGGGATAAACGCCCCCGACGTGTCGATGACCTCGGTGAGTTCAACCTTGTGCGCGAAGAACTCCTCGATGAGCTTCGTGCCAAATTCCCGCTTCATGAAGGAGTTAGCCGTGATCTGCCCGACCATGCCGTAGCCGCGCCCGTCAGGACCACCACGCTTGGCGAGTTCGAAGAACCGCTGGGCGAAGGGGATCGATAGCGCGTACGACATCGCGCACGTGTCGTAAATCTCTCGGTACAGCCGATTGAGGCTCTTGTCTTTAACCGTGATGTACGGAGGGTTCCCCACTACCACGTGGTACCGGCCGTCTTGCAGCAGCGACGGGTACTCGTGGACGTCCTCTGTCGCGTAAGAGAACTCGGCCAGCGGGTCACCAGCCGGGGCGGCACCCTCCTCAATCCCGAGCCCCAACTGCAGCTCCAACTGTCGTTCCTTGAGGAGGGAATCGCCGACCGCGAGCTGGATCGGCCAGTTGCCCTTGCGAGCCTCCTCGAACGTCCGCATGCCGCTCGCAGCCATCGCCGCGACCAACAGACGGAAGCGGGCCACCGCAATTGCGAATGGGTTGAGGTCCACCCCATGGACTGAACTCAACGCCGCCCGCACCCGCTCATACGGCTCCACCTCGGGTCGCTCCTCAGCTCACATCCGCGTGAGCCGCCGGAACGCGCCCAGCACGAAGTGCCCCGACCCACACGTCGGGTCGATCATCTTCAGCTCTTCGAAGCCGAACTCCCGAATCGCGGGCGTCATCGTCCGGTCGAGGATGAACTCCTCCACGAGCTCCGGCGTCTGCAGTAGCGCGTACGTTTTGCGGGCCGCCTCGCTCAGATCCTGGTACAGGTCGCCGAGGAACCGGGTGTCCCACCCCTCGGTACCGTCCTCGCTCAGCGGATCGGTGAAGTCGTGCACGAGCACCGGGCCTCCAACCCCACCAGACTCACCCTCCCCGCCAGCCCGCTGCTCCCGCCAGAACGCGAGCAACGCGCCCGCCCCCTCATGCGAAAGCGGAATCTGATACAGCGGGTTGTGATTGCGATCGAAGAGCAGCCGCCCTGCCTGCCCTGCCCCCAGCTCGGCGAAAGCAGCCTCCAGCCACCCTCGATACGTCGGGTCCGAATCCTTCTCCAGATACTCCTCGTACCGCGCCTGCGCCATCTCCCGTCCCGCCACATCCGGCGCCGTGATGTACGGCTCGGCGATCAGTTTGTTGTCCTCGCTGAAGCGGACGAAGATCGTACCCAGCACCCATGCCACGGCGAACTGCGTGATCCGATCACCGAGCCACGCGTTCCACGTCGCCGCCGTGCGGCCCAGCTTCCGGGCCTGGTCGTACTTGCCGCGCAGCCGCTCCCCGACCTCGGGGACAGTCTTGACCTGCTGTTCGAGGTCGGTCTCTGCCGCCTTGACCTGCTTCTGCAGGTCGGCGAGGAGGCTCTTGCGGTCGATCACGTACGGCTCCTGTGGAGAGTGGGAGAGAGCGGAAGAAGATCAGGGGACGAGGGGCAGGGAACGAGGGTCAGGCGTCTGGTGCGAGGTGTTTGCGGGAGACCCAGGCATCCGGCACGACGATCCACTCGTCGAACCTGGCCTGGTACGGAACACTCTGCCCGGCCAACCGTGGCGCGCGTGCCGGATTGGACTGCGCGACGAGAAGTCACAGCGGGTTGCCGCCCTGCCGTGCCTCCTCCGCGAGCCGCCCGAGCAGGTCCAGCGCGTCGTATCGGCCCAGGACCGCCGTGTCGGTGAGCAACAACGGACCGCTCGCCTCCGCCAGCCGCTCGCGCAGCCGCGGTTCGATCCGCCCCCACGCTTTGTCGGTACGGATGTGCAGCTGCTGATGCGGCCGGCTGCTCGGTTCGGCGGCGTCCGCCTTGAGGACGGTCTCCCAGGTGGGGCGGGCCGCCTCGCCGACCACGGCGCGGAGCTCCTCCACGAACAGTCCGGTCAGCGACACCGGCCGGGCACTGAACGGTTCGCCGGTCAGCGCTCGCACCGCCTCCTCGGCTCGCCGCTGCGGAACGGTCAGCACGCGGAAGCCGTCCTGCCGTGCCAAGTGCGTGAGCCGTTGGTCCGCCTTGACCGCGGCGGCGACCGCCGCGTCCGCGTCGTACTGGGTGGGTGCGGAGCGACGTGCCGCTGAGGCGCCCCAACTTGCCTAGGTCAGCCCTGCGGTGGCGTCCCCGGACCGGCGGTCAGGGACGAGACGCAGCACCTTGTCGTAGCGGGTGGCCAGCTTCAGCTCGAAGCCGGCCTCCTTGAGTGCGCGGACGAGGGTGCTGCCCGTGGGCAGCTCGCGCGGCACTAGGGGATTCGTGCCCAGGTCGGGGAAGCGCGTCGTGACCCGCTTGTGCAAGGCGTCCACCGTCAGGACCGGCAGGCGCTCCTCCTCGACGCCGGGCTGCACGGCGACGACACCGGCCTGGGTGATCCGCAGCGCGCGCACCAGGTCCAGGTCGCGGGGGTAGATCTCCAGACGCGGGGTGAGCGCGGCCCGGGTGGAGGCGGCGACCGCGATCTCGGCCATGCGCCGCTCATCCCAGCCCAGGTTGCCCGGCGGTCGGCGCACGGCGTCCAGTTCGGTGAGAACCGTGCTTGCCGTTGGAAGGGACTCGAGCGCGGCGAGTCGGTCGGCCCGTGCGCCGAGGTTCAGCGCGTACTCCTGCAGGGCGGGGAGTGACGGGGCGTCTGGTCCGTCGATGTCCTCCCGGACGTCCAGGGCGATCAGGCCTATCACCGGGTCGGAGCCCTTGGGCATGCGGGCGTGGAAGTAGCGGAAGAGTTGCGGGGATTCGTCGTCCCCGCTCTGGCGCTCCACGAGTGCCCGGCTCTCGCGCTCCACCAGGGCCCGCGGGAGAGACAGCGCGAGCGCACGCCGGTCGCGCCGTTCCACGTGCTGGTTGCCGCGCCGGGCGATCAGCGCGTCGACGAGTTCGATGACCGGTGCGACCCGTCCGCGCTCGGCGAGGAGCTCGACCAGTTCCTCGCGCAGCAGCCCGAGGGCGGCATCCTCGTACCAGCGCTCGCGTGCCTTCTTCACGATCTGCGGGATACGGCCGGCGGTCAGCCCCACGGCTTCCGCGACATCCCGCTGACGCACCCAAGCGAGGCCGTCGGGCAGGCGGCCTTCCTCGTCGGGGAGGCGCAGCAGGAGGCGTACGGCTTCGCGCTCCTTGGCGTTGGAACGGGCGTTGCCGCCGGACTGTCTCGGCACCGGGCGAGCGGCGAGCGCGTCAACGCTCAGGCCACGCAGCACATTCGGGTCGGTGGCACCGGCTGCGGCGACTGCGTCTGCGGCTGTCCGTTCCAGGGCGGTGCGCTCCTGGTTCGCGGCTTTGAGGGCCGCCGCGCTCATCGGCGAGGGCGCGGCCTTGCCGAGCCGAAGGTTCCACTCCTTCTGCCGGCGTTGGATCTCCTCGCGGGTGCGTGAACCCATGCCCGGTGCGGTGAGGAACTTCTTAGTCGAGTAGTCGAGTACGTCACCGACGGTGTTCAGGCCCATCGCGAAGAGCTGCGACTGCGCGGAGACCGTCAGACCGGCCACCGACAGCGGAGTCTTTCGGTCGGCGCGTTCTGCCTGCTGATCGCGGATCTGCTCGGCGGAGACATCGTCGTCCTCCCGCCCGATCCAGGGCTCGGCCGCAGGTGCGGCGATCGCCGCGTCGGCACCGCTCTTCGAGCCGCGGCCCGGCTTCTCGCTGTGGCTGGAGCTAGGCGCCGTCGTGTGCTGCGCATCGAGGAAGATGTGCTGCCAGGCACGCTCCATCGGCTTCAGGTCCGAGAAGCGATCCTTCACGTCCCGGGCCAGGGCCTTGCGGAAGAACGCCACCAGGCCGTCGCGGATGGCCGGTTCGAAGGCGTCAGCCGCGAGCTGCGGATACGGCCACTCCTTCGGATCCGTCTGCCGCGCCGTGACCGAGCCGTCGCCCCAGCGGGGCAATTCGTTCGACGCCATCTCGTGCAGCGTCACGGCCAGCGCGTACCGCTCGGCATGCGCGTCGTACGAGCCGCGCGTGATGATCCCGACGAAGGGGTCGAGGTAGCCCTCGGTGCCGGCCTCGATTTCCTTCGCCGGATATCCGGCCAGTGAGAAGTCGATCAGCACCAGCTGCCGGGTGCCCTTGGGGCGGATCCGGATCGCGATGTTGTCCGGCTTCAGGTCCCGGTGCCAGATTCCCTCGGCCTCCAGGTGTTCCACCGCTCCGAACAGGTACTTTCCGTACGCCTCCAGCTGGTCCATGCCCAGTCGACCGTTGTCCCGCAGCTGGCGTGCCACGGTGTCCTCACGGCGGCGCGGCCCCTTGTCGGCGCTTGCGTCCTGGTCCTTCAGCTCACGGCTGTCACCCACGTAGTCCAGGGCCAGAACCCGGCGCCCGGCCAGGGTGAGCGGCTCCCCCTCGTACAGCGCGATGATGCTGGAATCCCGATGGATACGGCCCAGGACTTCCGTCTCACGATCCAGGATCGTGTGCTTGGCTTCGCTCAGCGCGACCTTCAACACGGCTACCGGCAGGGCACCGCTTCGCCGAGGCTCGCCTTCGAGGTCCCGTACCAAGAAGGCCCGCGACGTCGAGCCGGTGCCGAGCCGGCGCACGACCTCCCACCGCCCGGCCAGCACGGCCCCGGCCACTGCCTCCAGCGGATCCTTCTCAGGCTCGGCCTGCTCCTCGCCGCCGCTCGCAGCTGCCCGGCCGTCTCCGGTTCTACCTGCACCAGCCGCAGCGTCAGAGCTGTCCGGAACCTCCTCGACGAACGCCTGCTCGACGTACTCCAGCATCTCCAGGAAGTCGTCGACGGTGGACAGCCGCCGACCCGGCTCGTACGCGGTGGACGCCTCCACCAGGTCGTCGACATCCGGATGCAGGCCGTCGACCAGCGCGCTCGGGCGCAGCGTCTCGCCGCCCTCCATGCGCGCCATGACCTCACTCTGGCTCGTCCCAGGCGCCTGCCCTGTCACCAGCAGATAAGTGAGAGCGCCGAGGCCGTAGACATCGAGCCGTACCGGATCAGCCTTCGGGATCCTCAGCTCCCGCGCCAGATATGGATCTGCCGCGTCCGAGACGTGGACTCCCGAAACGTTGGTCGGCGCCAGGGACAGCGGTCGACCGCGGATCGCGCTCTGTCCGGTGGCGATCTGCCAGTCCGCGATCTGAGGCCACGGCCGCAGCCAACGCTGTTCTTCGCCGAGCTTTCGCCCGCGCGGACCGCGGTCACGCGGAATCACATGCACCGAGTGTGCGGACAGCGTGCGGTGATGGATCCGTCGCGAGTGAGCGGAACGCACCGTTTCCGCCAGCTGCCGCACCAGAGCGAGCCGAACCCGCAGGTCCAGATGCTCTCCGTGCTGCACCAGGTAGTCGTCCAGGCGCAGGGTCTCAGGGTGGTAGTCGAAGAGAATCGCCGGACCGGCCGGATGCCCCGAAGGCAGATACGTCTTCAGCTGTACAGCGCCCGGGTGCTTGAACCGGCTGAGAATCGCGGCCTCACGGGCGGCGGCCCGCTCCACCGAGCGTCGCTCCTCGTCGGAGGCCCCGCGCTAGTCAAGGAAGACCCGCACCCGCGCCAGGTCCTGCAGCTGGGAGTGGCGGCCAAGATAGTTGGCTCAGGTCGGCCCGGAGTCGAACGCCTTCGCATCCAGCAGATATGAACCCACCTCGTGCTGGCGGCGGATCGGCGCGATGCGAAGCTGCTTCAGCGCCGCTTCGACTCGGCGGGACGTCTCGGCCGTGATCCGCCGACGGACGTCGCCGGGCGGCATCGACAACATCTCCACCAGCTTCTTGACGGTGAAGACGCCGTTCATGTCGGCTGTCGGCAGCTGCACCTGCAAGTGGTCGTCGGTGAAGCAGACGGCTTCACCGACTCAGATCCGCGACCGGCCCCCTGGACGGCCGGCGACCCCGTTGATCAGGCCCGCCAGCTCCTTGGCCTTCTGGTTCGCCAGATGCCGTGGATTGCCATGACGGCGGGTGGTGCCGTTGGGCGTGGTCTGCACCCACCCGTTTCCACCGCCGTGAACGGAGCCGTGCCAGTCCTTCAACTCGACCAAGAAGACACCGGTCGGCGTGACCACCAGAAGGTCCACTTCGCGGACGTGTCCACTGTTCGAGGTGAACGTGAAGTTCGACCAGGCCCGCCACGGCTCCTCGTCCGGCATCCGCCTGCGGATCGCCTCGAGGCCGCGACGCTCGTGCTCCTACCCGGACTCGGTGACCGTCGTCCACCGGCCATCCAGCATGAGGCTCCCGTCCCCGTCTCTGTCGCCTTGCGGGTGCTTTTGCCAGCTGCCTTCTCGTAGAGGCGTTTCAGGAAGCCACGCTCGACCCCGGGCCTGATTCTAGTGGGCGGGACTGACAACCAGAGAGGGGCGAATTCGTTCCGGCAAAGGGCCTTCAGCCAGGCCTATCGGCGCCAGGGGTTCTCGCGTGGCACCTTGCACCCCGTTTCATGGCGAGTGTGACCTAGCACGGCAGCATCACGGCTTTGCGGGGACAGCTCTAGGTGACGGGCGTGCGACAAGGTCGCTCCGGCACTGATGGCGCCGGCGGCACAGAACGTGCCGGCTGAGCGTTGCCGGGGCGGCCGCGAGGCACCGCCCGTGTGAGGGCGTTGCCACCGGTGCTGGCTTACGTGCGTCACCTCGCTCATGCCAGCGCCAGAGGTGAATACCAGTGCAGCCGCACCGGAGGCGGCAGCGGTATACGGAGCCCGCTCGAGAGCGGCGGAGTCGATCTCGAAGGTGAGCCCAGCGACCATGGATGTCAGAGGGACGACGACAACGCGGTAGGTGCGCGCAGGCCAGGCGCCCATATAGGTTCGCGACGTTCCGCCGTGATAACTGACTCCCTGCACGGGCGCACTCTGTGAGAACTGCAGCCATCGTAGCCAACCCCTGTGTCGAACAAGCGGGTTGGACATAGATCCCCCGCAGGGGACAGAGCCCAGTCCCCGGGGCGGATTCCGACGAGGCCGATGCGCCTGCGGTAGGCCTGCCACGAACGAGCCTCTTCGCAGCGTCGAACGGCAGATCGGCGTTTTGTGCCGGGAGCGGCAGCTGATTGCTTCTGTCTCTGGACGCGATCGGAGTTTCCGGCGTCTCTATTTGTAGACCCGCAGGGGTGCGTTAAGTCGACTAGCCGGGGTGACGATGCCACCTCGGTGCGAACTCCCGAGCTTTCGCGGATTCTGTGCTGCGTCGTTGCAGTGAAATCACCACACTCCGGGTCCCGGGCCGCGTGGTGGTCACCTCTCGGCTGCGACATATCAGCCACCTGTGTTGGCTGGCGCGCTGGGGAGGCCTCTCCGGCCTGCACCGTCAGCACACTGACCAACGCCGATCGCGCCTGTCTGTGGTGGAGGTCTCCACTCGACGGGGCGCAGATGGCAAGGACGCCGCAGCGGGGGGCGGAGGGCGATCGATGTCTCTGCGGTCCCTCGGGGGGCGCACTGGGACGCTCTTGTCTACAGCCGGTGCCGGCTCGCCTACGGTGCGTCGTGTCCCTGTTCTTCGGTGGGGATGGCATTCGTGAGCCTGCGTTCGAGCCGGGCTACGCATACAGCAATCTGGTACATGCGTTATTCTTGGTACATGTCACATGAAGCGAACCAACGTCTACGCTGACCCCCGAGGACATCGCCATCATCAAGGAAGCCGCCAAACGGCGAGGCATCAGCGAGGCTGAGATCATCCGCCAGGGCATCCACCTCGCGCCCATGGCCAATCGGGTCTGGGACGAACCCCTCTTTATCCCGTACCTTCGAGGGGACTGGCCGTACCCCCGGTAAGCGCGAGGTGCGTGACGTCGTAGCCGACGCCGTACTCCGCGAGAGCGGGACCGGAACCGCCGCGTGATCATTGTCATCGCGGACACGTCCGGGCTCCTCGCGGCGCTCGACTCCGCACACCCTGAGCACCAGGCGTCCAATGAAGCGATTATGGCCGCGGGCCTGCTGGTGGTCCTCCTGCTGCTCGCCGAGATCAATCACGTGGCCACCAGGGAGCTCGGTCGTGAAGCCGCGCTCAGTGCGGTCGATGACATCCGGGCCTGGATGCGTCGCGGTCGCATCGCAGTCCCCGACATCACAGAGGGCCACCTGGGAGTCGCCCAGTCCGTGCGCGCCCGCTATCGGGATCTCGACCTGGACCTGGCGGACGCCGTGAACGTGGCTCTCGCTGCCGACTTCGACACCGACGCCGTCCTTATACCCTCGATCGCCGGGGCTTGCGTGCGGTGCGCCCGCTGGGTCGCCACAAGGGGCGTTCCGGGTGCTTCCCGACGGCCTCCTCTGAAGCCGGTGGCGCCGTTTGGAGGCATCGTCTTCGGTGGTCGTGACGCTCATTTGACGCTCGTGGCGCTTGCGTGGTGGGAGACGGGCTACGCATATGCGTCTGCCCTGGTCTTTCTGGAACCTGTCCAGGCCAACGTCTTTCCGATGATGCAGCACATGCAGTGTGTGGTGATTTCGGAGACTGCTGGTAAAGGTAGCTGAACTGCACTTTTGTGCCCCAGTGGGCCGCTCGGCCTCTTTTCGGCGATGCAACAGGTGGAGTGGTTGAGCAGCCCAAGATGAGGGAATTCCCTGACTATTCAGTTGTGGGGGCAATCAGGTATCCGTCGCCGCCAACACGATGTCGAAGACATTCTTGACGCTCGGGTGATGCTCGTTCCAGGACAGCGGCGACCGCCTTACCGAGGCCATGGCGCAGTTTCGTCAGGATGTCGTCTCTGGCGTGTCCACCTGAAAGGTGTCGTGTTCTTTGTACTGTTCCACGCCCATCTTGGCGCGGGTACCTAACCTCATACTGCTTTCGCCGCCACCATGCGCCACCTTCGTGCGCATCAGTGGCGACAGCCCTCGCAGGGAGGGGCTGTGATGTCCGCCGAATCGGCCATCAGCTCGGTACTTCCGGACTATTCGAAAGCGCTGGCGCAGCGTGAGCCGCACTTTCAGCTCAGGTCCCGACGGCGCTCGGCCAGGCACCTCGGCCACAATCCGTACGAGCGCCGTGCCTCGCGAAGTGATTCGTCGGCGAGCCGCTTGTCGGCGAAACCAGCCATGGAAACCTGTGCCACCACGGTCACCAGATGCGATGCGACGCAAGCCACACGTTCCTTGTGTACAAGCCTCAATTGGGGTCTCAGTTGCTCCTCGCGGCCGGCCATCGCCAGCAGGTCATGTAGTCGTCGGCTTCGGCGTAGGCAGAAGGGAGCTGGGGGAGGTCGTCGGCGGTGAGGCGGATGACAGTGACAGGCGTGGACGTGTCCCGGTCCTCCCTGCCCAGCACGCGGTTCAGCAGCCGACGGGTTTCGTCGGTTGTTCGCACCCGAGCAGCGATGTCCTCCAGCTCCGCCAGCTCGGCGGGGATGTCCGCCTCGGATTCCGCTGAGAGGTGTGCACGCAGGCGGTCCGCGACCTTCGCTCCAGCCTCCGACGCCTTGTCGATCACGTCGTCGCACGCGTCGAGTTCGGCGAACGCCCGCCCGGATGCCCGTACCGAGGCCCGCACCATCTCGGCCGGGTCGCCTTCGGAGCCACCCACCGCGTGTACGAGTTCCTACACAGACATGCCCAGTGCAGCGGGCAGAGCCTCCGCTCGCGGCTTCCCTTCAGCCGCCGTCGTTCCGCTCCTCACCGTTCCCCCCTCCCGACCGTTTCACGTCGGGACAGATCATGGGCGCTGTACGCTTCAGAGCGCAATCCGGGCTTCGATCCATCGTCGGGTTGCTGTTTGTGGGCTGCGAGGGCCGGGCTTCGCGTAAGTTCCTGCCACTGACCTTGAGTTACTGGGGGAGACGGTGACTGCTGAGTATCCGGAATTCCTGCTGCCCCTGCCGCACAACGGGCCGTTGGCGCGGGGACGGCTGCTCTCGGAAAAGGGAACCAATCGCAGCCAGAAGATGATTGTCCTGGCTGGTTCGCCGGCCCGCCCAGAGGTCGTGCCCTCTTTCCCCTTGCGGATGCCGTCCTCCCACAGACTGCGGGAGCAGCTGAGGCAAGAGGGCACAATCCAGGAGACGACGACCTGGCCCGGGCGGCTCGAGGTCGTCAGTGACGTCGAGTGCAACTCACCCTCTGCTGCGGCGGAGATCCTCCTCGGCCGCAGCGCCAACGGCTGGCTGGCGTGGAAGACCGCCGACGGCCGGCCGCTCGCCGACTTCCTGGCACAGGCTTTGGCCGGCCCCAGCCGCGCATGGTTGGTCCGCGACCCCGACATCACTGGCTTCGGTGCGGCCGACGAGGTGCGGCTTACCGAGGGTCGCGTGACACTAGCCGCAGATCGGCTGAGGTCGGGAGTGACCCCGGGCATCAGCAAGGAGCAATTGCGCGTCATCGTGGACGAGGATTATGAATCGGCGGTCGCCTATAGCCAGAAGGCGCGGCTCGTCGACGAATTTCACGCATTCCTCTCTCGGATGCGCCCGGGAGACACCGTCTGCGTTCTCCATGGCGGTGATCTGTACGTTGGTGAGATCACCGGGAACGCCGAGCAGGCCGCCTCTGAGGACGGACACCGGGAACGCCGAGCAGGCCGCCTCTGAGGACGGACGGAGTGCGCTGCGGCGCCCGGTAGAGTGGGAGAGCGAGCGCTACCCATACGAGAGACTTCCGGAAGAACTCCAGCAGAAGCTGCACATCGGACACGACCTGGTCGATATGACGGCGGTCAAGCGCATCGTGGACGGTCTCGGGGTCTCCGACGAGGAACTGGCGGAGATGGCCGAGGAATCCACCGAGATCTCAGGTATCGCGAATCAAGTCATCGCAGCTCGTCGTGAACTGGGCTTTCCGCAGCCGGACGAGGCCTTACGGAAGAAGCTAAACGTCCACCGAATCGAATGGTTGAACGAGGTACGTGACCTGCTGTGGGACGAACGTCAGCTGATCTTCTACGGGCCTCCTGGTACGGGTAAGACCTACCTCGCGCAGGAGCTCGCCGAATTCCTGAGCGGCGGCCCGGAGCAGGTCAAACTGGTTCAGTTCCACCCCAGTTATGCGTACGAGGATTTCTTCGAGGGTTTCCGGCCCCGGGAGGACCCGGACACGCACGAGGTCGCTTACCGGCTGACCTCAGGACCGCTGAGGGAACTGGCCGATCTCGCTCGTCGGGAAGGCAACCGGCACATCCCGCATTTTCTGATCATCGATGAGATCAACCGCGCCAATCTGGCCAAGGTCTTCGGTGAGCTGTATTTCCTGTTGGAGTACCGCAACAAGTCGGTCCGGCTGACCTACTCGGGAGAGGACTTCGCCCTTCCGCGCAACCTGTTCGTCATCGGCACGATGAACACTGCCGACCGGTCCATCGCACTGGTGGACGCTGCCATGCGGCGACGGTTCGCCTTCGTCGAGCTCTCCCCGAGGACCGAGCCCACCAGCGGCTTGCTGCGGCGCTGGTTGGAAGGCCAAAAGAAGGAGACCGAGCCGGCCGACCTGCTGGACGCTCTCAACGCCCGGATCGACGACGCGGACTTCCGGATCGGGCCGTCATACCTGATGAAGCCCAGCGTCTACCGCGAGGGTGGGCTGGCACGCACTTGGCGGACGAAGACCTGTCTCTGCTGGAAGAGCGCCACTACGGGGAAGGTGTGGATGTCGAGAAACGGTACGGGCTGGAAGCGCTTCAGGTGTCCGTGACCGCGCGCCAGGCGCCGGAAGCAGATGACGTCGGGGAAGGCTCCGGCGCGCCGTGAACCAGGTTCACCTCGTCGAACACGCCCCGGCGAGAGTCGTATCTCTCCCGGACATGGCAGGGCGGGCCCTGGCCGCATCGAGGATCGTGGACGCCGTCCCTGACCCGTACGAGCCGGGGCTGTGGCGGCTGCGGGCGGGAAGCAAGGTGGGGGCAGTGGCCCTCGACATCCCGGGGGGTGAGACTGTCAGGTTGCGGATCACGCCCAAAGTGCCCATCGGACGCCTGTTCTTCCTCCTCGGCTACAGCCTCGACCCGCGCGGCTGGCGGGATGAAGAGGTGGACGTTGCCGGGTACGACGAACTGCTGCCCGCTTTTGCCCACGCCGTGGAGCGGCAGACGGGTCGGGCGCTACGGCAGGGGCTTCTGCAGGGCTACCGGCTCACCGAAGCCACGGCGCTCGTCGTACGAGGCCGGATCCGCGAAGCCGAGCAGGTCCGGCGCAGATTCGGTGCCGCGCTGCCGGCGGAGGTCGCGTATGACGAGTTCACCACGGACATCGCCGAGAACCGCATCCTGCGCGCCGCAGTGGAACGGCTGCTATGCCTGCTGCTACGCCTGTCCGACGTGCCCCGGGCCTTACGCACACGGCTGATGCACCAGCGGGCCAGGCTCGCGGACGTCACCCCTCTCGTGCGAGGGCAGACGCTACCGAGATGGCGGCCGAGCCGTCTCAACGCCCGTTACCACAACGCCCTCAGACTGGCAGACGTCGTGTTGGACGGGGCGTCGGCCGAACATCTGCCTGGCGGACTGCGGATGAACGGCTTCCTCCTCGATATGAACAAGGTTTTCGAGGGCTTCGTCTGCACCGCGCTCCGCGAAGCCCTGGCCCCGTACGGTGGACACGGCACAGTGCAGAGCAGGAATGTCTACCTGGATGAGGACGACGCCATCCGGATGCGACCAGACTTCGTCTGGTACGGGGAAACGGGAGTTCCGCTGGCTGTTGCCGGACGCGAAGTACAAGGCAGGCAAGCCTCATGGCTACCCGGACGCCGACCTTTATCAGATGTTGGCGTACTGTACTTCCCTGGGACTTGAGGAGAGGCATCTCGTTTACGCGAAGGGCAACGCGTCACATGCCGCTCACGTGGTTCGCAGTTCCGGAATCGCGCTGCACCAGCACGCACTCGATCTCGGCCAACCACCGTCGGTACTTCTCGGTGAGATGACAACTCTGGCCGCGCGCATGATGCGACCGCGACCTTGACGCTCCAGGCCACCTGACGGTCACAGAAGGAACGCGAGGGACCTGCCTGACCTGGGTTTCCTCCATGCATCTGTGACGTGATTTCGGTGACACAGCACGTGGAGCGCGTGGCGATCTTGGAGCCGGTGAAGCAGGGCGCCTGACCTGCCTTGGCGGGCCCCGACGGCTATCAGCAGGTCGTCATGGCCTCGTCATCGCGACAGGGTGCCGACTAGATGTCAGAGCAGGTTGTTCCCCGAAGTCCGCGCCTCGCCGCCTCAGGCCACGTCCCGGCCCTCCCAGCAGCCACGAAACCACGCGAGTGTCTCGGCCAGCAGTTCGCGTTTGCGGCTCTCCTCCAGAACGGAGAGGCGGAAGCTGGGACGCCGTTCCAGCTTGCCCTCCGGGATGTCGACGCCCTTCATCATCGTTGAGCTGTCGGAGCAGTTCGGCACGGAGTCTGCGGTCGGTGAAGGGCTCGCGCGCGGCGAGGTGCTGGAAGACCACCTCCGCTGTGCCACCGCGTCCGCCGCCCGGGTAGAGCGTCAGCGGCCAGATACCGCGGCCCGGCGGCCCGGTCTCTCCGAGCACGAGGAACGCGCTTGTGAGGGTCTGACCGGATCCGTGGCCGACCCATCCGCCGAGCTTCTCCCAACCAGTGAGAAGGGCGCGGACCGCGTCGACCGTCTCGGGGGAGTCGTCTGTCGCGAGCTGACGGAAGAACCGGTCGGCGCGTGTCTCCTCGCTCCGGCTTTGCACGGTGTGCTGTGCCGTGTCCTCGTCGTCCGCCTGGATGCCGTCGCCGCCGGTGATCAGGAGGGCGAGGTCGTCGGCGGTTCTGCGTTGGGTCGGATCGGCGGCACCGTTGGCCGTGAAGCGGATGCCGTCCGCGGTCAACCGGGCGCGGGCGTCGCCCGCTTCGGCCGGAGATGTCCAGCGGAACCCGTCGGAGACCTTGCCCTCGGAGGTGAGCACGCGATGGGCGTTGGCCACGCCCGGGGTGGCGGCCAGGTGGTTCCCCACGGCCTGCGCGCCCGAACCGAGGAACGCGGCGAGGTCGCCGTAGGACGTCCAGGTGCCGTGCGGTAGCGCCGCGAGTACCTGATGGGCCAGTTGCCAGTCGCGGCTGCGTTCTGCCCTGCCGATGCCGCGCAGCGGGGCCGGCCTCAGTGTGATCGCGCGCTCGGCGAGATCGTCGGCGCGGGCCCGGATCTCCTGGGCGCCCTACCGGTCGGTGGCTGCGATGCGGTGGTTCATCTCCAGGTGGCTGCCCTTGAGCAGATCCTGCTTGCGCTCGAACGGGTGGTTGGACAGTTCCGAGTTGACCGCTGTGAGGGTCAGGTTGCCTGAGCGTATGCCGGAGCCGGGCGTGCAGGTCCTCGGGGGTCTCCGTATCGGACGCGTCCTCGCTCAGCATCCGCATCCACTCGTCGCCCGCGGATTGGGGCAGTACGTGTTCGATCGTGAGCCGCGCGGAGGCGAAGTCCACCGGTTCGGGGTGCCCGTAGCTTTCCTCCAGCCGCTGCAGCACCAGCTTGCGCTGGTGCCACCGCCCGTATTGGTAGAAGGGCGCTCTCCAGATCTTCTCGCGCAACTCGTCGTCGTCCGGCCAGAAGCGGTTGGCTGCGGAGAGCAACTGCCGCAGTCCGTCGGCCACAGGCACATCGAGCGGAAGCTGTCCGGGAACGGCCTGGAAAATGCGGTTGAGGTTGTTCGTCGGCACCCGGCAGATCATCCGACGCACCAGGAAGCTCTCGATGTACGACATCGCTCGGGCGGTGTCCGAGGAACCGATCTCTCCGCGCTCACGCCGCTCCAGCAGCAGCATCAGAGCGGGGTAGGAGACCTGCGCTTGCCAGGTGCCCAAACGACGCAACTGGGCACGGACGGCGGGGTCCGGCTCCTCCTCGGGGTGGAGCAGGCGACGGAACAGCGCGCCGTGGTGATGCAGGTCCCTGATGTACGCCTCGATCTCCGCTTCGGTGGTCTCGCGGCGCTCGAAACGCTATTGCTGAGACGCGTACAGGTCCTGGCGACGCACGCGGTCGTCCCCGCCCAGCACCAGGTGGAGCCACATGAGCTGTTCGAGTTCGTCGTTGCTCAGGCTGTTCTGCAGCGGCAGCCAGTAGGTCTCGTAGACGTGCTCGCCGCGCGTGGGCATCCGCATGAACAGGTAGTTACGCAGCAGGTCGGCTTGGCTGAGCCTGAGACCGGTGTTGTTGAGGGACTCGAAGATACGGTGGACGTTGTCGCCGCGCTCGGCGGTCACCGCGACGAGTGTGAGCCTGTACGTGATGGTCTGTTCGATGCGTGACACGTCCTGCGGAGCGGCCGGGGCTTGTGCTTCGACGAGTTTGCGGCGGAAGAAGCTGTAGGCCCTGCCGACGTTTCCGCCGTCGACCCGGTTTTCGACCGGACCACGGATGTGCGCGGCGGACTGCGGCCGGTCGGCCTGTGTCGGCAGCAGCCTGAAATAGGCGGTGCCGTTCTTGCGCTTGTTGATCAGGTATTCCTCGTCGATACGCTCGGCCTCGTCCGGCTGGGCGTCCGCGACGTTGTCGCGGATCGCGGCCAGGGCGAGTGAAAGCGTCGTCAGCGGCTGCTGACCGTCGACGACGAGCCACTGGGGGAACATCACCTCGTTCCGCGGAGAAGGCGCGAGGACGACGGAGCCCAGGAAGTGAGTGCTCTGAAGTGAGTGCTCTCTCTGTCTCCGGTCTTCAGCAGTTCGGCCTGCTCCAGGATGTCAGCCCACAACTGTCCGAGTTGCCGCTCGGTCCAGGGGTACGTCCGTTGGTAGAGCGGCACCTTGAACTGCTGGGCCTTGCCCTGCACGAGGTCGGCGAACAAGGTCTCTTTCGCCTGCATGATGTCCCCCTGGCGAACCGTGTGTGACGACGTGCGGGAACGGCCTTATGACCTCTACCTGACGCGAATGGGCCAAGTCGGAGAATTGCTTCGGAGCCGGGTGTCACTTCCCGCCGCGGTGGCTTCCTGAAGCGGGTTGAACGCGCGGGGGCGTACGGGTCAGAAGGGCGTACTGGCCGCACACGCCGCGCGCGGCGCGTCAGCATTCATGAAGAGGAAGCCCATCCCCTCAACCCCGCAGCCGCAACGCCTCCCGCACCCTCTCGTTCCGCAGCGGCACATAGCGCCCCTCAACGAACTGGCCCCCGCCGAATATCTCCATGAACTCGGCGGAAGTCTCTTCGTCTAGCAGGGAGGGATTCGCCTCAAGGGCCCGGTTCACGCTGTCCGTGACCTGCGCAGCCGTCAGCTTCTCCAACGCGCTCCGCAACTCCGGCGCGGCGTCGTCGTCCTCGATGCGGGCGTGGCTGAGTGCCCGTACCTGATCGGCAATGAAGGCCGCGGCCGTCAAAAGCGCCAGCAGGCGTTTCTGGGCTTCCGCGCTGGTCATGTTCGTGCTGTGGTTCCCGAGCGCGAGGTCCACCTCGTGGGAGAAGTCCGCGGCGGTGCTGTCCCCGGGGGGGGAGGGGGGGGACGCCTCCGTGCGGGCGTTCTGGTCGTCGGGCGTGCCCTTTTCGGGATTCCGGCGCCACTTCGACCTGAGGTCGTTCAGCCGGCGCTTGACGTAGGGCGCGGCCTTGAATGACGGCGAGGGTCGCCGCAGCGCCTATCGCCACGCCTACCGCCACCTTGAGCGCCGTACCCGACGACTCCCGCTCGCCTTCGCCATCGTTTGTCGGCGGTGTCGCGGTAGAGCGTGACGTGGGTTTCGAGGTGGTGCGTGGCGTCGCCGCGCGCCAGGGGGCTGTAGCCATCGGAAGTCCGGGACTGCGAAAGCCGCGTTCCTGCCGGGCGCTCGACCCACATGCGTTCCCTGACCATCTCGGTCGGGTCGTCGGACGTCATGCCGTAACTGTACGGGCGATCACCGACAGCGCCGCCGGTCAGCCGGTCAGCCGGCCAACCAGTCCGGGGCCGGAGACCCCGCCCGCCCCCCGAACCCCTATCTGGCTGAATCGCGCACTCCGCTACCCCAGCCGTCTCCGTCACACTTGGCCCATACGACACGCGCGCCACCCCCGCCACCTTTCGCGGTGGCCCGTGATCGGGAGGCTCAGGCATGGTGCCGGATGTGAGGCCGGGTGGGGTCGAGGCCACCGCTTCGCGCGCACGTGATCGGTGGGCGGCCGATCGCGTGGGGTTGCGGGGGGATCTGCGGGCCGCCGTGCCCGATGCCGCCGCCGCGCTGGTGGTGACGGCGGCGGTGTTCGTCTTCCTCTACGTTTGTATGGACTCGGGGGCCTCGGCGACCGTCGCGGTCATGCCGTTCATGGACGCCCCCCCCGCACCTACTGGATGTACCTGCTCAGCCAGGCGTTCGGCTGGGCAGGGCTGTTGTGGGCGTGGGGCACCGTCATGCTCGGGCTCCTGTTGTCGGGGCCCGGGGTCGCGCGGTTGCCGGTTTCCCGGCAGGTGTGGGAGCGGTTGCACCGCACCACGAGCCTGACCACGATGGCCCTCATGGCGGCCCACGCGATCATGTTCGCGGCGGAACTCGTGCGCTATGAGACCAGGTTGGGGTGGATCGACCGGCTGTGGGCCGGGTTCGCCGACAGCTTCGTGCCCGGTTGGTACGACTCCGGGACCGGCCGGACGGCCATTTCGATCGGGCAGGGCGCCCTCTACCTGGCCGTGCCGCCGGGGCTGCTGTTCTACGTACCGCACCGCATCGGGCCGAACGCCTGGCGGCGACTGCACCGGTTCGTGATCGTGGTGTACGTGCTGAGCGTGTGGCACACGCTGTTGTACGGCACCAACGTCTGGTACGACGAGTGGCCGCGCACCGTGCTGTGGCTGCTGCAACTGCCCATCGCCGCCCTGCTCCTGCTGCGGCTGGCGTGGCCCGCGCGGCGCGCCGAGCGGCTGGGGACCGCTGATCGGCGGGTGGGCGGGCCCCGGCGGGGTTGGGCGGGGCGGGCCGCGGGGCGGGTCACCGTCGCGCTGGTCGGTGCCACCGTCGTCGGGGTGATCGCGGTAGTGGTCTCCGGGCACGACGCCGGGCGCGCCCGGCCGGCCGATCCGCCCGCGACGGTGCCGCACGAGCAGGAGGGGACGCCGTGACCCGCACCGCCCGATCGAGCCCCGAGCGCCTGGCGCCCCCGGGCGGTGCGGGTCTGGAACACGCCGTTACCCCTCCCGTGTCGCCCGCAGGATGAGCCGCTGGGCGTCCTGGTCGTAGGGGCGGCCGTCGAAGTCGCCGAAGACCTCGACGTGGCCGAAGCCCGCCTCCCGTGCCATCCGCCGCAGCTCCACCGCGCTGTAGACGAACCACACCAGCGAGGCCCGGGTCACCCGGTCGCCGCGTACCAGCACCCAGTCGCTGCGCAGTCTGGCCCAGTCGTCGAGGACCGTGTCGGTCTGGACGAGCAGGTTGTCACCGCGCCGCACCACCTTGGGCGGTGTGACCCGGCCGGCCAGCAACTCCTTGCCCGCCAGGTCCAGGAGGAGGGTTCCACCGGGGACCAGGCTGTCGTGCATGGTGCGCAGGGCCCGCGCGTTGTCGGCCAGGTCCTCGAAGTAGCCGAACGAGGTGAACATGTTGAGCACCACGTCGAAGGCGCCGGGTTGGGCGTACGCGCGCACGTCCGCCTCCACATAGGTGGCCGGCGCCGAGCGCTTGGCCGACCGCGCGCGGGCCCGCTCCAGCATGGCCGGGCTGCGGTCCACGCCGGTCACGGCGTAGCCACGGCGGGCCAGCGGCACGGTGAACACCCCGGGCCCGCAGCACAGGTCGAGCACCCGCGCCCCGGCGGGCAGGTTCAGCAGCGGGGAGGTCTCCAGGAGGTCCTCGGCCTGGGTGAACCGCTGGTCGGAGAAGAGGAAGTCGTAGAACTCGGTCCAGAAGTCATCGTCCTGGAACTCGCCCGTGTGCGTCATAGGGCTTCGGTGCTCCTTCGGTGTCGCCGGGTTGGTCGGGGGAGGTCGCCGTACGGCCGCGCAGCGCGAGCAGCAACGGGGGGATCAGCAGGCACTGGGCCGCGGCCAGGAGCCAGAACCAGCCGGTGTCGCCGGCGCGTTCGCCGACGCGGTACAACTGGCCCGCCCAGGACGCCGCTCGCGCAGGCGCCCAGGCCGGCGGCGAGCCGTTGCTGGCCGAAGACGACCGCGTCGGAGCGGTCGCCGCGGCGCAGGGCCTCCAGGTCGTTCTTGAGGAAGAGCACGATGTCGCCGAGGGTGATCAGCGCCCCGCCGGCCAGCAGCGCCGGCCGGGTGCCGACGGCCAGCACGGCGAGGCCCGCGGCCAGGCCGGCCAAGCCGACGGCGAGCGCCAGGGCGTACGGCATGCGCCGGATGAGCCCGGAGGCGAGCGGCTGGACGACGATGACCAGCGCGGAACAGAGCAGCAGCACCAGGCTGTAGAACTCGCTCGAAGCCCGCTCGACCGCGTAGATGGCCAGGTAGTGCTGGAAGTGGAAGTAGAGGTAGAAGGAGAGGGCGCACGCGGCGAACGGCAGGACGGGCAGGCCGGACAGCAGGCCCCGGGGGCGGCCTCGGCGGCCGGCCCCCGCTTGCCGTCGGGGGTGGGCAGCCGGGTATGGCCCGCCGTGACCGCGATGAACAGCGCCGTGACGGCCAGGAAGAGCCACCCGGGCGAGGAGAGCACGAACGGGCCGGCGATCAGCGGGCCCACGGCCATGCCCGCGTTGAGCGCCGCGTTGCCCGCCGACAGGTACGCCGGGCTCCGCTCCTCGGCCACGCCGTGCACCAGGTACGCCTTGTTCGCCGGCAGGTAGAGCGCCGCGCCGCAGCAGGTGAGTATGAGCGCCGCGACGGCCAGCGGCGGCCACCGCAACGCGAGCAACAGACCCACGAACCCGGCCGTGCGCACCACCAGCGCGCACAGCATGGTGCGCCGCAGCCCGACGCGCTCGGCGAGCGCCCCGCCCACGATCCCGCCGGAGAACTGCACGAGGGACGCCGCGGCCAGCACCAGGCCGACGGCGCCAAGGCCCATGCCGAGCCGTTCGTGCAGGAACACCGACATGAACGGCAGCACCATGAAGCTGCCGAGGGGGATCAGGAACGAGCTGAGCAGCAGGAAGCGCAGCGGGCCGTTGAGCGCGGTCAGCGCGGCGCGCGGGGGCTCAGCCATCGCCGGGCGGGTCCCCCGCCTGGTCGGGCAGGGGCGTCGTGCGTACGCGCAGCGCGTTGGCGGCGGCCACGGCCCGGTGCGTGGCGAGTTCGGCGGTCTCGGCCTCCGTGTAGACGATGCCCGCGTAGCCCCGGCTGTCCGTGAGGTGCTCGATCCGGTCGCCGGGGCGTTTGGTCGGGTACCAGGCCGGCGCGCCCGGCATGTCCGCCAGCCGCTCCACGCCCGTGACCCCGGTGAACACGCCGGGCTCGGCCGGGTAGCCGAGGACGAAGGCGACGGCGGGCCCACCGGGGAGTTCGGCGTCGAGCAGGCGCGGGCGGCGGCCGACGGCCGCCTCGACCATCGCCTCGTACACGTTGGTGCCGAGCGCCCGGCACAGGCCCTCACCGACCAGGGCGCCCCCGATGCGCGGGTTGACCTCCACCACCTCCGGGCCGCCGGTGGTGAGCACGAACTCCAGGTGGGCGAAGCGGTCGGTGTACCCGATCGTGGCCAGCACCTGGCCCAGCCACCGTTCGAGGGCGTCCCGTTGCTCGGTGGGGAAGGCGACGGGGAACGCGGTGACCTCCTCGCGGGAGGACGGTTCCGCCGACATCAGCCGGCTGGAGACGCCGAGCAGCCGGGTGTGGCCGGCCCAGGTGAGGGTCTCGGCGCTGTAGACGGGACCGCTGAAGTACGGTTCGGCGAACAGGCGGCCCATCAACGCGGCCTCGGCGGCCGTGTCCAGCGCGGCCTGCCACTGGCTCTTGTCCCGGACCAGGTAGACGTTCTGGCTGCCGGTGCCGGCCGTGTCCTTGAGCACGGCCGGCAGCCCCACCTCCGCCAGCAGCGCGGCCCGCAGCGCCCGGTCGCGCGCGGCCTCGCCGGCCTCCACGGCCCGGCCTCGGGTGAGGCCCGCCGCGTGCAGCCGGTTTGCGTACGGCCGCCTTGTCGCGGGCCAGCCGCGGCGTCGAGCCCCGGCAGGCCGAAGCGGGTGGTCAGTTCCGCGCCGACCAGCGTCCAGGTGTCGGTGGAGCTGATCAGGCCCCGCAGCCCGGGGGTGGTGGCCAACCGGTCGGCCACCCGCTCGGTGTCGAACGTGTCCACCTCCACGACGTCCAGCGCGCCGGCGAGCAGCCGGTCCAACTCGTACGCGTAGTACGACGGGTCGCGGGTCAGCAGCCGCAGCCGCTCGCCCAGTGCGTCGGCGGCGCGCACCAGGTGGCCCAGGCCGAAGGTGAGGGATTCCAGGCAGACCACGCTCATGCCGCTCGCTCCTTCCAGTGGGCCGGGCACGCGCCACGGTTCCAGGCCATCGCGGACCAGGGCATGGACATCCGCGCGGGGTCGGCGACCTCCACGGGGCCCAGCGAGGCGATGTCGAGGGCCTCGGCGTGCCGGGCGAAGACGCGCTCCACGTAGCGGTGGCCGGTGTCGGCGGCGATGATCAGGTGCAGCCGGTCCCGATGGCGGCGGACGTCGTCCGTGGCGGCCAGGTAGGCGGCGCCGGAGGACAGGCCGGCGAAGACGGCGTGTTCGCGCAGCAGGGCGACGGCGCCGGACAGGGCGTGTCGGAAGTCCATCCAGTGGATGGCGTCGTAGAGGTCGTGCCGGACGTTGTCGAAGACGATCGAGGAGCCGATGCCCGCGATGATGGTCTCCGGGTCGTGGTGGTCCTGGCTGCCGAAGGTGACGCTGCCGAACGGCTGCACCCCCACCAGGCGCACCGACGGGTCCGTGCGCCGCAGGCGCGCCACGAGTCCGCCGGTCGAGGCGCCCGAGCCGACGCCGCCGACCACGGTCAGCGGCTGGCCGGGGAAGGCCCCCCGGGAGGGTGTCGGCGACCTCGCGGTGGCCGAGGTAGTGGATGGCGTCGTGGTACTGGCGCATCCAGTGCACGTCGGGGCGTTCGGCGATGATCTCGCGCACCCGCCGCACCCGCAGCTCCTGGTCGAGCTTGAGGTCGGCCGAGGGCCGCACCTGCTCCACGGTGGCGCCCAGCACCTCCAGTTGGACGCGGGTGGTGGCGTCCACGGTAGTGGAGGCCACGATGTGGCAGCGCAGGTGGTAGCGGTGGCAGGCCAGCGCGAGGGCGTGCGCGTAGATGCCGCTCGAGCTGTCGATGAGGGTCTGTCCGGGGCGCACCGTGCCCTGGTCCAGGAGGTGGCGGACGGACGCGAGGGCCGAGTAGATCTTCATCGACTCGAAGCGGAGCAGGACCGTGTCTTGGGTGAGTCGGACGAGGTCGGGGACCTTCAGGGCGTCGGCGATGTGGGGGTGGATCACCCGTAGCCTCCTTGGGCGCCGAGCGAGTGGAAGAAGGCGGACAGTTCGGACTTCGCGTCGGCGGGGGGACGGTGGGGAAGAGGTAGCCGATCAGGGAGCCGGTGTGGGCGACGAAGACCCCGTCGGCCCCGAAGCGCTCGCGGTGGGCCAGCACGCGCTCGAACGTCTGCTTGGGCAGCACCTGTTGGGAGAGCGTGGCGCTGGTGGTCGCCGCCCGGGCGACGGCGGCCGGGTCGGCGACTCGAACCCTTTGAGCAGGTCGGTCAGGCACCGCTCGTACTCGCTCGCCCGCCGCGCGTAGTGCCGCAGCAGCGGCGCGGTGACGGCGCTGGTGTCCACGGTGCCGGGCTCGGTGACGAACGCGGTGTGGAAGCCGATGGCAGTGCCCAGCGTGCGCACCACCTGGTGGCGGGCGCTGAGGTGGAGCGCGAACTCGTCGAGGAAGACGCTGTCGGCCCGTTCGATCGCCGCCAGCACACCGGTCACCACGCCCTGGTCGTAGGGCAGCCCGAAGACGCGGAACAGGCAGCGCAGCGTCGCCACGATGTCGGCGGTCGAGCTGGCCATCCCCACCCCGACGCGCAGTTCGGAGTGGGTGCGCCAGTGGCGGGGCGGCAGCCGCAGGCCGAAGTGGTCCAGGAAGAGGCGGACCGCGCGCGCCGCCTTCTCGCCCGGCGTGAAGTACACCCAGGAGTGCCGGTCCACGGGGAACGAGACGAGGGCGATGTCCGGGGCGCCGCCGGCGCGCAGCGGCCCCTGCTACAACTCGCCCAGCGTGCCGTGACAGACGCCGGCGGCCGACGGGACGCCCGGGGCGGCGGGGGGTGCCGACGGCGCGGGTCTGCGCGCGGCCGGGTGTGGCTCGGCCGGTGGCTGGCCCGGGCGCGGACTTCCGTGACCATGCACGCGTCCTCCCTCGTCGTCCCGCGCCCCGAGCGCCGACCGGAAGGGAGGGGGCGGTTCGGCGGGCGCGACGCCCGGTCAACCGCCTGTACCGCCGACCCAGTCCTCGAGGTCACCGTGCACAGCACGCCCGGCAGGGCACATGCGCAGTTGGCAGGTCTTCGGACTCGTGGAACACCTGCCGGACTTCCGACGGGAACCTACTGACCGCCATGCACCGAGACCCTGGGCCCGGGCGCGCCGACGGCGTTCGCTCACATTCACCGTTGCGGGACAGTCCCGGACTCACACCGGGTTCCCTCTTGCGCCGCGCCACTGGAGGTGGCGCGAACCGACTGCGCGCATCAGCGTAGGGGCGCTCGCGCCACTTGCGACAGGGTGTGTTCCAGCCTTGTCCTCATGTGACTGGGTGCCCTGGGGCGCACGGTGTACGAGGTGCGCGAGGGGATTGGCCCGCCGGTGTCCTGGCCATGGGCGACCGCGTCGTGGCCGGTCAGCCGCGTCCGCCCGGGCGCGTGGGGGACGAAGGAAGCGGCTGCTGTGCCCGTGCGGGCACGCGCCCGTGCGGCCCGCGCCCCGCGCTGCCCTCGATCCCGTGGCGGCTTCGCTCTCGCGGGAGCCGGCGCCGACCTCGCGGGCGGGCCCGCGCCACCCGGCGTCGCCCCTTGGCGCCGCGCCGTCCATGATCGATAGTTGAGCGGAGCCGCGTACCCCGCGACCGCCCGCCACCCCTCGCCCTTCGGAGGCCCACCCATGGGAACGCCCACCCGCACGCGCGTGTCGGCCTACGCCCTCGCCACCACGGCCGACCAACTGCTGTTGACGCTGCTCTCCGACGCCTCACCCGTCTTCGCTCCCGGCCTGTGGCACCTGCCGGGCGGCGGCATCGACCCGGGCGAGCAGCCACAGCAGGCGCTGGCACGGGAGGTGTACGAGGAGACCGGCCTGGAACTGCTCGACGCGCGCCGGTGGACGCCCGGAGCTACGCGGCCGAGCGACTCGGCGTGCGCTGGCACCTGGTGGGCCTCTTCCACGTCGTGACGCTGGCGCCGGGCCCGTTGCGCATCACGGAGCGGGACGGGGCGACCGGCGGGTGCGCTGGCTGCCGCGTTCCGACCTCGCCCCCGCGACCCTGTCCCCGGCCGCACGCGACGGCCTGGCCCTGCTCGCGGCACTGGACGGCCCCGGTGGCCCGACCGGCCCGACGCCGGGTGGCCACCCGGCGCGGGACGCCTCCGCGCCGCGTCCCTGACCACCGCCCCACGCCGCGCGCACCGCCCGCCCGGTCGGCCCGTCACTCAGGCCGCGCCCCGGCTGGGCAGGTCGCCGTCGTCGATCCACGAGCCGTGGATGCCGCCCGGCACGCGATGCGGGAGTTCGACGGTGGCCAGCGGGCGCGCGCCCGGGTCGGCGGCGTCGAGGACCAGGAGGCGCGAGGCGTCGTCGGCGAGGTCGCTGACGAGGGTCAGCAGATAGCCGTCGTCCTCAGCGGCGCCCCCGGCGGCCGGCACGAACACCGCCTCGCCCGGCATCTGCCCCGGCCCCAGGCGCCACAACTCCCGGCCGCCGGCTCCGTGGTCGTATTTGACGACGACGTACTCGGTCAGCTCCGGCCCGGGGGAACGCGACCCCCTACGTGAACCGGTTCGCGCTCCCGGTGAACTCCTCTTTGATCGTCGGGAACTCGCTTACCAGCCCGTCCAGCGGCTGTTCCGTGGCGCGTCCGGTGGCGGGATCGAGGATCCAGCGGTGGGCGGTGGCGCCGACGACCGGGTCGGGCGCGTGGCCGGGCGCCCCGGTCCACCACTTCCAGGACTGCTCCCACCCGGCGCGGTCGTAGCGCGGCCCCGTCAGGACGACGCGCCCCCGCTCGTCCTCGTACGCGTTGGCCACGTGCAGCAACGCCCCGGGCGCCACCTCGAACCACCGCACGACCGCCGGCCCCGTGCGGTGCATCACGCCGATGCGCGGCGTGTGGTCGTCGCTCCAGCGGTACGGGATGCCCGACGGCTCGGCGGGGTCGAAGATCACGGGGAGGTCGAGCCAGACGACGTGCCGCGCGGTGAGCCCGAAGTCGTGCATCAGGGTCGGGCCGGCACCGGGGACGACCTCGCTGCCCACGATCCGCCCCCGGGCGTCGGCGACGTGGTAGACGAGGTACGGCGGCACCGGGCCGTAGCCGAAGAAGTGCAGTTCGCCGGTGGCCGGGTCGGTCTTGGGGTCATGGCCGTGGTCAGCGCGCCACCGAAGTCGAAGGCCCCCACCGTGTCGAGCCGGGGGGTGACCTCGTAGGGGAGGTTCGCCTCCTGGAGGGCGAGGATGCGGCCGGCGTGCTCGACCACGTGCGTGGCGGCGCTGCTGACCCGGAGGTCGGGGACGCCGTCCGGGCCCTTCTCGGGGGCGCCTTCGAGAGCGGGGGTGCGCACCCAGCGGTTGCGGTACCACTCCGCGCGCCCGTCGGGCAGCCGCAGCCCGTGGAGCATGCCGCTGCCCCGGAACCAGTGCGTGGGCGTGTGGCCGGGCTTGGGATTGTGACCGTTGCGCACGTACTGGTCGTTGAGCTCGGGCGGCAGCGTGCCGTGCACCGTGAGTCCGTGCGCGGTGACCTCGTCGACCAACGGCGTGTAGTGCCCGCTGACGTACGGCCTGGGGGGTGTGGGGGCGGGCTGGGGTGAACATGACGGCTTTCCTTCGCTGCGGGTGTGTGGTTAATGAGTCGCTAACTGGGGTGGCTGTGGGCGGTGACGGTAGGTGGCGTGGATGTGGGGTCGGGTGCTCGCCGACTCTGTGCGGTGCGCGGTTGGCCGGCCGCGCCGCGGGTCGACTGGGTGCTCGACTGCTTCGCTCGCGGGCGCTGGCTGTGCGAAGTGCGACGGAACCGCCCGTACGGCGTGGGAGTTGGGGGCGGTGGCCGGGTGTGGCGCTGGTGGCGTGGCGCCGTGGGTGGGTGAGGGGGATGTGGTGGTTATCGATCTCCGTCGCCTCGGGGGCCCGTCGCGGAGGGTGTGGCGGGCGGTCGAGAATGTGAGAGTAATAAATCACTCACAATTTGCGTGGTCGAGCGCCATCTGCTGGCCGGCGGGTGGAATGCGCGGCCCGTCGTGGTGGGTTGGGGCTGACATGACTGTGGAACTCGCACTCAACGCGGCGGATGCCGCCAACCAGATCGACGCCACCGTGGAACTCGCCAGGGAGGCCGCTGCCGCGGGGCTGCGGTCGGCCTGGTTCGGCCAGACCTTCGGCACCGACTCGCCCCAACTGGCCGCCATCGTCGGGCGCGAGGTGCCGGAGTTGCAGGTCGGCACCTCGGCGATCCCGGTCTTCGGGCGGCACCCGCTGCCGGTCGCCAGCCAGGCCCTCACGGCCCAGGCCGCCACCCACGGCCGCTACCACCTCGGGCTCGCGCTCGGCACCAAGCTGTTGTCCGAGGGCGGATTCGGCATCCCCTTCGAGCGGCCGGTGGCCCGGCTGCGAGAGTTCCTGACCGCCATCCGCCCCCTGTTGGAGACCGGCAGCACGGAGTTCCGTGGCGAGTTGCTGTCCTTCAGCAGCCCGATCCCGTCGCGGGTCACCGGCGCCGAGGGCGGCGTGCCGCTGCTGGTCGCGGCCATGGGCCCGCAGGCGCTGCGGGTCAGCGGCGAACTGGCGGACGGCATTCTGCCGTTCCTGGCCGGCCCGCGCGCGCTGGCCGAGCACATCGTTCCGGCCGTCACCAGGGCGGCGGAGGCGGCCGGCCGCCCGGCGCCACGCATCGTGGCGATCGCGCACGGCGTGGTCACCGACGACGTCGACGGCGTGCGCGAGACGGTCGCCGGGCAACTCGCCTTCTACGAGCAGATCCCGTCCTACGCGCGGGTGATCGAACTGTCGGGCGGGCGGCGCGCCGCCGACGTGTCGGTGATCGGCGACGAGTCGGCGTTCGCCGCCCAGGTGCGCCGCTACCGGGACGCGGGCGCGACGGAGGTAGTGTTCTCCGGCACGGAACTCGCGGGCCCGGCCAGCCGCCGCCGCACCTGGGCGGCACTCGGGGAACTCGCGGGCTGACGGCCCCCGTGCGGCTGCTCCGTGGGACTGTCGCGCCCGCCTAGGCCCGGTGCGCCAGCCACCCACGCGTCGTAGGCCCGGCTGCACCCGAGCCGGTCGTCGTAGGCGGCGGCGAGATGGTGCAGGATCTCGTCGAGGTGCTGGTGGGCGATGCTGTGCCGCCGGTAGAGCAGGCGCAGTTCCAGGTGGAGCGGGTCGCCGGCGAGCGCGCGGATGGCGATGGTGCCGGGGTGGTCGGTGCTGGTGCTGAACGCCGGCGCGACGGCCCCCTGGTCGGTGATCAGCTCTAGGACGGTGAACAGGCTGACGGTGCTGTGCCGTTGGTCGAGCGAGACGGCCGCCTCGTGGCACACCCGTCGCAGGTAGCTGGTCCACAGCGTGTGGCCGGGCGGCTCGTCGACCCAGGGGTGGTCGGCGAGCCGCTCCAGCGGCACCGGCCCGTCACCCGCGGCGAGCGGGTGGTCGTGGGCGAGCGCGACGAAGACGGGCTCGCTGGCGTGCACGGTCACACCGGCCACGGGTTCGGGCACGGCGAGTCGCCCGGTCGGCGGTACGTAGACCAGGGCCAGGTCGCACGCCCCGACCGCCAGCCCGTCCACGGCGGTCTGGGCGTTCAGGTCCTCGCTGAGTTGGATCTCGGGGCACCACGGCAGGCCGCGCAGCCGGCGGGCGAGCGTGACGTGGGGGTAGCCGCAGTGGCTGCCGATGGTGAGCGGTTCCCGCGGCCCGCGCCGCGCGCCCCACGCCTGGGCCCGCTCGCGGATGCCACTCATACCCCGCAGCACGCTGTGCGCCTCGGCGAGCACGTCCGCGCCGAACGTGGTGGGCACCGACCCGTGCTTGCTCCGTACGAACAGCGTGTCGCCCACGCACCGCTCGATGCGCTGGAGCAGCTTGGACAGCGCCGGTTGCGACATGCCGAGCTGCCGCGCGGCCAGAGTGAGGCTGCCGGTGTCGCTGATGGCGGCGATGCCGCGCAAGTGCCGGACTTCCAGTTCCACGCGAACCTCCCGTGCGACCGCGGCCCGTCTGCCGGACCCGGCCCGTGGCCGACGCGGGGCCGGTCAGCCACTGTGCGCGACCGCGGGCCACGGGGGTAATCCCAGATCGCCATCAGGGATGCCTATACGTCGGCCGGTCTCCGCGACGCGTCCCGCGGCAGCCGGGCTTGAACCCCCGTCCCACTCCGCGGGCCACGGCCCCCTCGGCGGTACGCGTCGCCACCGTCACACGGGTGGCCCCGACAGGTGGACGGCGGGAGCCGGGACGTGACGGAAGCTGGTGGACGACGAAAGCCGGGGCACGGACCGCGGTGTGCGGTCACGTGCCCCGGCGGGGGATCGGGCCCTGCGCGCTGTCAGGCGTGGCGCGAGGCGGTGGACGAGGAGTCGGACTCGCTGGGGGAGGAGTCCTCGTTGGTGCGGTCGCTGAGGTCGCCGAGTGCCTCGGACTGGCTCAGCGCCTTGCCCCAATCGATGCCTGGCAGGTCGCTGTGGACCAGCGGAGCGCCCACAGCCGTGACGGCACCTGCGACCACAGATGCCACGGTGAACAGGTCGAGCATCTTCATGTCCGGACCAACGGTCGACGGCACGGCGAGGTCACACCCATTTAGCACCCTATAGGACTGGTTTACCCATGCCGACATGTCCTCTTCAGCCGCTCTGTCCCACCCGTCTCACTTGCCCCAGCCCACCGGTGGGCGGCCGGCGACGCGGCGTACGACGCGCGGCGGGCCCGGCCGGGTGTTTGGCCGGGGCCCGGTCGCGGTACTCGCCGCCCGTGTCGTCCTCTCCGTGCCACTCGCCCGTACGCCGCCCGCCTGTACGCCGCCCCCGACCTCGGCCGCGTGCCGCGCCCGCCCGCGTGCGCGGGCCCTTGCCTGTCGGGCGGGGGGCCGCGATGACGGGCTGGCCCGGGGGCGACGGTGAAGGGCGTGCCCCGCGCGGCGGGGCGTCTGCGCCGCCTGCGGCGGCACCCGCCGCCCCGACGGCCGGCCGGTGCGGGCTGCTCGGCGCGGGCACGTCCGATGAGACGGACGCCGCGCCCGTCCCCCCGTCCTCACCCGTGCGGGAGGACTCCTGGCCCGGGCGGGAGGCGCGGCCGACGCGTGTCCTGGTCGTCCCCGAGGGGCCGCTGCTCGTCGACGGGCCGGTCGAGGTGGAACTGGGTGACGGCCGTGTCGCGCGCTCGGACCGTCCGCAGGTGGCGCTGTGTGTCTGCCGGCGCAGCCGGTCCTACCCCTGGTGCGACACCAGCCACCGCCGGCGGGGCCCACACCGGCGGGCCACGCCCGCGGACTGACCGCCGTGCCCCCGGACTCCTCCGCCGGGCCCCGCGTGCCGGGCTCCTCCACCGGTCTCCGGGGGTCCGCACCCGAGCCCGCCGCGCCACCCTCCCTCGGCCTTGCGCGGCCTCGCGACGCGCGGACCGCCGCCCCCGCGAGGGGCGGGGGCGGACCGTCGGCCGACGGCTCGCTAGCGGGCGCCGGAGGGCGTGAGGGGTAAGCGGAGCGAGGAGGCGCCCGCCTGCCAGCGGTCGCGTATTCCACGCCGACAATCAGCCGTCCACGGAGTTCGCCGCCTGGATGCCGAAGACGACCTCGCCGCGCAGTTCGGGCTCCTCGTCGAGCAGTCCGCCGATCACCTCGTGGCGCATGAGCTGCTCGTGCACGGCGTCGGCCTCCACGTGCTCGCTGTAGAAGGTGCGGCACGCCTGCGGGGCGTCCAGCCTCTCGAGAACCTGGAGCATCCGGCGCGCGCCGGGCGACGAGGCGATCTCGCCCGCGGCGAAGTGCCCGACCAGCGCGGCCCGGTGGGTGCGGTGCATGCCCAGGTAGGACATCAGGTTGACGACGGCGAGTGTGCTGCCGGGCACGGTCTCCACGTACCCGCCGTACCGGGCGTCGAGGCCGGCCGCCGCCAGCAGATCGGCGAAGAGCCGGCAGTGCACGCGTTCGGCCCGGCCCGCGCCGAACTCGTTGTACTCGACCGTCACCAGCGCTGCCTTGGCCCGCCCGGTCAGCCGGGGGATCACCCACGCCTGCGGGTCGGACTCCTTGAGCTGGTAGATGGAGCGGTGCGCGAACAGCTCCCGCACCTGCTCCCAGGTTCCCTCGCGGCGCAGTTGGTGCGAGAGGCCCGAGCCGTCCACCGGCTCGACGAGCAGCGCCTCCAACTCCGCGTCGAGGTCCGTGCCGCCAGCCACCCCATCCCGTACCCGGTCCAGGAAGGCGCGCTCCAGCGCCCCGCGCAACCGCAACAGGTCCACCTGCCACTCTCAGTCCGGGTCCACGCCGGCGAAGCCCTGGTAGTGCAGCTCGTAGCAGGTGTGCAGCGCGAGCTGGAGGTCGTCGCCGAGCGGGTCGGCGCGGGAGGCCACGCCGAGCGCCGCCGCCACCTGCCGCTGGCACCCCTGGTCCGCGGGGCCGCGGGGCACCGTCGTCACCAGCTCGGACAGGGCGCCGCGGGCCACCGGCAACGGGGCCGCGCACGGCGTCGGGGTGGGGGAGGCGTGGCGAGTTTGACGGGGATCATGGGCGTCCTCCAGGAGTGGACAGGTTCGTTCCGAGTGCCCCGGTGTGCCCGGTCCACGCGTACGGGTCGCCCTGACCGGGCCCGGCAGGCCACCGCGCGTCGGCGCGCGGGGCACGCCCGGGCCCTACCCGTCCCCGATCGCCGTGCCTGCCGCGACAGTGCGGGTGCGGCGGGCAATGCTGGGGCGGTGAGTGGTAGCGAGGAGGCCGGATGAGGGACCTGGGAGGCGACGGACGTGCCGACGGTGGGCGTGGAGGAGGAGTACTTCGTGGTTCACCCGGACACCCGGGCCGTCGAACCGGCCGGGCCGCGCGTCGTGGCCCGTGCCGCGGCGGACCTCGGAGACGCGTTTTCGGGCGAGTTCACCGCATACCAGATCGAGGTGAAGACCGAGCCGTGCACGACGTCGGCCGAGGTGTACCGGGAGCTGACGCGGCTGCGGGCCGCCGTGGGGCGCGCCGCGGCGGCCGAGGGGCTGCGGGTGTGCCCGTCGGGTACGCCGGTGCTCGGCGGCGCGGGCCCGGTCGTCGTTGGTGACCACCCGCGCTACCAGACCAGTGTGGACCTGTTCCGGTCGATGATGGACGACTACGCCATCAACGCGCTGCACGTCCACGTCCACCTGCCCGACCGCGAACTGGCCGCGCTGGTCGGCAACCACCTGCGGCCCTGGCTGCCGCTGCTGGTCGAGATGAGCGCGAACTCCCCCTTCCACGGTGGCCGGGACAGCGGCTACGCGAGCTGCCGCTCGGTGATCCGGGTCCGCTTCCCCTGCCTCGGGCCGCCGCCGTACGTCGACTCCTTCGCGCACTACGAGGACACCGCGCGGGCCATTGCCACGGCCGGTGCCATGCCCTTCGGCGAGCTGTCGTTCTGGGACGTGCGCCCGCACCCGACGCTGCCGACCCTGGAGGTGCGCTGCATGGACGTGCCGGCCGACGCCGCCGACTCCGCGGCCCTGGCCGCGATCGTGCGGGTGCTGGTGGTCACGGCGGCGGCGCGGATGCGCGCGGGCGACCCGGGCCCGCGCGCGGGCGGGGAACTGCTGCGCTCGGCCTACTGGTACGCGACCCGCGACGGCTGGCCCGGGCTCGGCACGGACACCGTCACCGGCGACGTGCTGCCCGCACCCGAGCGCGGCCGGCGGCTGCTCGCGCACGTCTGCCCGACTCTGGACGCGCACGGCGACCGGCAGGTGGCCGCGGACTTCCTGGCCCGGCTGGGGCGCCACGGCCTCGGGGCCTACCGGCAGCGGGCCGCGGCCCGCCGGCCGGGCGGTCTGGCCGCTGTGGTGGACGACCTGGTGCCGGCGGCCCCCGAGGACGGGCGTTGAACCTGGCGCCGCGGGCGGCGCCAGGTTCACCAAGACGGTCGTACTGACCGGGCGTCTCCTGGGTACCCGTGTGAGCCTGCTAGGGGCGGTGCCCACCGGGGACCGGGCGGGGCGACAGCGACCCACTTGGCGGCACTGGAGGAGTCGTGTGGAGAACACACGGACCGTGCACGGCCGCGCTCCCACCGCACCCGTGGCGGTCAGCGGCCCGGGCGACCTGCGACGGGACGGCTACGCCCGCTACCGCCCAGAGGACCTGGGCCTGTCGCTGGCCGCGCACGCCGGGGACCTGGCGCGGCTCACCGCGGCCTACGCGGACCTGCCAGCCGACCCGTACGCCCCGACGACGCACCGCTACCGCTGCTACTCGCACGCCGTCTACCTGCCCTGGACGCGGCAGCTCTCGTTCGTCCCCGGCGCCCCGGACGCCACGTACGGCACGGTCACCGAGTACTGGCAGGACGGCCACAACCGGGGTACCCGGACCTGCGGCGCCGACTGCCCGACCTCCCCGCCGACCTCCAGGCCAACGCGCTGCTGCACCTCATCCACGCCGACCTCGCGCAGGTCGACTGGGTGGCGGACCTGCGCCGGCTGCCGCTGTGCGTCGGCGTGCACCTGATCAAGCTAGCGGTCACGGACCGTACGCAGGTCGCCGTCTCCCCGACTGCCTGCACCAGGACGGCGGCTCCCGGGCCACGTTCACGTTCGCCCACCTGGTCAGTTGCGCGAACGTGGCCGGTGGCGAGAACGTCATCGCCCGCCCCGAGTGCGCCGGCAGCCGCCCCGACGAGGTGCCGCCCAAGGCCCTGCACGAGCGCTTCACGCTCTGCGAACCGCTGGACGGTTACGCCGTGCACGACCACCGGTTCAGGCACTACGTCGCCCCCGTACGGCTCGGCGCCGACCCGGGTCACGGCGATCGCCGCATCCTCATCATCGGCCTGGCCCCCTACGCGCCACAGCTGTGAGCCCCCGGCGCACCCCGATCAGTGACAGCACCCGCCGCGCGGGCGGTGCACGACGAAGGAACGGCAGGTGGTCACGGTGTTGGTGAAGGCATCGGGCGTGTACGGGCCGCAGGGGGACTCGCGGCTCCTGCAAGAGGCGCTGCACCGCGCGTCCGTGCCCAGGGGCGCGCACGCGTTGGACGTGTGCACCGGCACCGGACTGATCGCGCTGACGGCGGCCAGGCTGGGCGCGCTGCGCGTGCGCGCCGTGGACACCTGCTACCGGGCCGTGCTGACGGCCCGTTGCAACGCGTGGCTGAGGAGCCTGCCCGTCCACGTAGAGCACGGTGACTTCCGCTCCTGCCTGACGCACCGGCAACGCTACGACGTGATCACGGCCAACCCGCCTTACGTCCCCTGCCCCGCGGACGCCGATCACGAGCGGGGGCGGGCCCGGGCCTGGAACGCGGGCCTGGACGGACGGCGTTACCTGGACCAACTGTGTGCCATGGCACCGCACCTGCTGAGCGCGGAGGGCATGCTGCTCATCGTCCACTCCGCGCTGTGCGGGCCCGAGCGCACCCTCGGCCAGGCAGGCCTCAAGGCGTCCGTCGTGGCCCGCCGTCACCAGCCCTTCGGCCCGGTCCTGCGCGCCCGCGCCGAGTGGCTGACCGAGCGCGCGCTGATCGAGCGCGGCCAGCGGGAGGAGGAGTTGGTGGTCATCCGCGCCGACCGGGTGCCTCCCGCCTCCTGTCCGCGCCCCGCCGAGCGCGCGCGGGAGCACTCGGGAGCGCCCTAAACCGGGGCGGGCTCCGACCGGCCGCCTAGGCTGTTCGATATGAGCCTGCCAGCCGACCCGCCCGCGACACCCCCCACCTCCTCGACGGCGGCACACCCGGCCGCTCCTGCGGCAGCGCGCCCCGCCGCTCCCGCGGCTATGCGGCTCGATCTCAGCGGGCGCACCGCGCTGGTCACCGACGCGGCCAGCGGCATCGGCCGCGCCTGCGCGCTGCGGCTGGCCGCGGCCGGCGCACGGGTCCGCGCGATGGACCGGGACGCCGACGGTCTCGCCACCCTGCACGCCGCCGCCACCCAGACCGGGGCCGAGGTCGCGACCGGGGGCGAGGCCGGGGCCGGGCCGTTGGCCGGGGAGCTTGAGCCCCACCCGCTCGACCTCACCGACCTCGACGCGGCCGACGGCGTGGACGTTCTGGTCAACAACGCCGGCATGCAACTCGTGCGCCCCCTGCACGAGTTCCCGCCCGAGGACTTCCCGACCATGCTGACGGTCATGCTGACCGCCCTGTTCCGGCTGATCAGGGGCACCCTGCCGCACATGTACGCGCAGGGCTGGGGCCGCGTCGTCGGCGCGCCGCACGGCGTCACCTCCAACTGCGTCAACCCCGGCTACGTGCGCACCCTGCTGGTGGAGCGCCAGGTAGCCGACCAGGCCGCGACGCACGGCGTCCCGGCCGACCGGGTGGTGACCGACGTGCTGCTCACGCGCCCCGCCGTCAAGCGCATGGTGGAGCCCGCCGAGGTCGCCGAGGCCGTGGCGTACCTGTGCGCCCCGCAGTCCGCGATGATCAGCGGCACCTCGCTCTCGCTCGACGGCGGCTGGGCGGCGAGTTGACGGCACGCCAGCGACCCGCGCGCCGGGCGTGACCGCCCGCGCGCGGGCGGCCGGCGACGGCGCGGGGGAGTGGCGCCGGGCGGTCGCGTATTGGTCCGCCCGGGGGGCGTGCTCGGGGCTCGCGCGCGTGTCGAGTCGTACGGGCGCGCGTGGGCGCGCACCGTGTTGGTCACCAGTCGCCACGAAAGGAACGCACATGCGCTCTGTCATCCGCCCCGTCCTCGTCACCCTCGCCATCGCTGGCCTCTCGCTCGTGGGCGCCGCGTCGGCCCAGGTCAGCGGGTGCACAACGACAATGACAACGTGAACGTGGACGTGTGGAACAAGATCTGGCACCACGAGGTCGAGACCGAGATCGACGACAGCTTCAACAACAACACCATCAACAGATTCAACGGCTCCATCATCTTCGGAGACCAGTGACGGCACTGCCCTGAGCGCCGGCTAGCCCGGCGCGGCACCGCCACACACGAGAGCGGCCCCGGGAGGACACCCCGGGGCCGCTCCGTGTCGTACGACGGGCCCACGACCTCGGCGGTGGGGCCGCCCCTCCGGCCGGGACGCCGGCCCCCGTGCGGGCCGGCGGGTCACGACCCGGCGCCCCGCGTCTCCGTTTCTCGCGTCTCCGTCTGCCGCGGTTCCGTTTGCTGGAGATCGGCGTTCCGCGGCTCGGCGTCCTGCGGCTCGGGAAGCCCGAGGATGCGCCGGGCGCTGAGCACCATCGTGGTGCGCAACGCGAGTTCCTCCAGCTTCGTGTGCTCGCGGCTGAAGAGCATGTAGCAGTTGCGCTCGACCATCCAGTGCGCCGCCACGGCCAGCGCCCGCGCGTCCCCGCCCGGTTTGACCAGCCCACGGGCGCGGTCCCGTTCGAGCATGGCGGCCAGCTCGTCTGCGCCCGCCTCCAACACGTCCCGCCACGCTATGCGCGCCTCCAGGTCCCGCCCCACGTAGTCGATCGCGGCACAGAACAGGGAGCCGTGCTCCACCCAGATGTCGAGAACGTTGTTGATCAGCCCCTCGAGCGAGGCCTCCAACGTGATTTCCTCGTTGCCCGCGGCGGCCGCCGCGGTCGACAGCATGCTGCCCATCACGCGCTGCACGGCGGCGTCGATGATGGCCTGCTTGCTGTCGAAGTAGAAGTACACCGAGGGACGGGACAGGCCCGCGCCCTTGGCGATCTCCTCGATGGTGATCTTCCTCGCCGGTCGGTCGCGCAAGAGGCGGACGACGCTGTCGAGGATGGCTGCCTCCCTGCGGTCCCCCCTGCTCAGGCGGGGGCGCCTGCGCCCCCGGACCCCGGCCGGGGGAGGAAGCGTTCTGTGCGCTGCTTCGTCCCCGTTGTCGTCCATGCGACTCACCGTAGCTGTTGGAATGGAGCGTAACGCAGTTTCGACAAAACTCAACACGGCGTTGAGTTTTGCCCCACTGGCATGTGATGCTCGTAGGCAGAGGCGGTGGTGTCGGGGGAAGCACGCAAACGGGGGGCTCGCCGCCGCCTCTTCCAACTCGCTCTCCCCTGAGACCGTTTGGTCTCGGGGAGGCGCCCCGGACGGAGTCGACGCGACGCGTCGGTGACTTTGGCGAACGGGGGGTCGGCGGGGGATCCTCCCGCGTCGGCACGGCCGTTGAGTCACTCGACGGCCACCGCCGAGACGACGCGCCGGAACGTCGGCGCGAGTTGGCCGCGCTGGTGGCTGGAGCGGTACGGGGGAGGCGCCGACGGGGGTCGGCCCTTCACGCTCCGGCCACATGGCGTCGGGTTCGGACGACGGGACCGCGGAGCCGGTCGCGCGCGGCGTCGGGGGACGCGAGCGCGGCGGCCACTCCGGCGCCGCGCAGGGCTCGTGCCCCGGCTCCCCGGTCCCGTCCCCTCCCCGTTGCCTACGTCACTACCTGCGCCGATACCTGTGTCGGTGCGCGAATCGAACCCGAGCTTGTCCCTAGAATCGCCCGATGCACATATCCAGCGAGCACGCCTGCGGGGTGGACCGGTGAACAGCCACGACGTCACCGACGAACAGTGGGAGGGGCTCGCCGAAGTCGTCCCGCTGCGAAGCAACAACGCCTGGCCGTCCTGGCCGCACCACCGGGCCCTGCCCGAGGACGAGGCCGAACAGGACCAACGCCAGTTCGTCGTCATCCGCGTACAGACCTTCGCCGACGCGCGCGAGGTCGCCGAGTACCTGATGGCCCAGATCCCCGTCCTCCTCGACCTCACCAGCGCCGAGGTCGACGTGGCCAAGCGCATCCTCGACTTCTCCAGCGGAGTCGTCTTCGGCCTCGGCATGCACCGGGTCGACACCAACGTGTTCCTGCTCGCCCCCCTCGGCACCGAGGTGGACGAACCCGAACTGCGCCCCGCGTTCACAACCGTGACGGGCGCTTCCGTCTCCCGATCGTAGGAAAGCGACGACGAGCAAACGGTTCGGCGAAACGCGGCGGCGATACCTTCCGCGCCATGAACGCATCAGGCCAGCGGCCCGCCGTATCCGAACTGAGGCTCTCGGCCTACAAGACGCACCGGCGCGCGGTCTTCCCGCTGGGTTCGGTGACGCTGTTCACCGGACCCAGCGGCAGCGGCAAGACCAGCGCCCTGGAGGCGTACGCGGCCCTGGCCCGACTCGCGGCCGGCGAACCGCTGGCCGACGTCTTCCCCGACCCCGCCGGCTGCGTACCGCACCAGGCCCGCCCCGACACGCAGGGGCGACGCGGCTTCCGCATCGGCTGCACCGTCGACGGCCCGGTCGGCCCCGTCCACCTCGACATCGCCGTCCAGGCCGAGCCCGAACTGCGGATCGTCGGCGAACGCATGACTGGCGCCGGCGAGGTCCTGCTGGAGACGGCGCTGCGCGACCCGGGCCGCCGCACCGTGCAGGCGGCCTAGTACACCGCCGGAGCCGTGCCCGTCACCCGCGCCCCGCTCCCCGACGACCGACTGGCCACCGCCCTGCTGCCGCTGCGCGTCGCCGGCAAGACCGCGGGGCAGCGGCTCGCCCTCGCCGCGGCCGAACAGGTCGTCGTCGCACTGCGCTCCGTCTTCCCCTGCGACCCGCGACCCGAGGCCATGCGCGGCCCCGCCATGCGCTCCGACGGCCACCTCCGCAGCGCCTGCGACAACCTCGCCGCCGTCCTCTACCGCACCCGCAGGGAGTGCGGCACCCGGCACGCGGCCCTGGTCGCCGCCGTAAGAGACGGCTGCGCCGGACCGGCCGTCACGGAACTGACCGTCGAGGGCGCGGCCGGACGCGACCACGCCCCGGAGGCCACCGCACCGGTGACCGTCGGCGGCGACCGGCGCAGTGGCACCGCGCTCCGCGCCCCCGCCGACGAGCGGGCCCAGGCGGCGGAGCACCGCGCCACCGCCCCGGCCCAACGCGGCCCGACGGGCGCGGGCAGCGCACCACGGGGGCGCTCCGGCGCCGGGGTGCGCGCCGTGCTCGGCCTCGGCGAGTTCGGGCAGATGCCCGTGGACCGGCTCGGCGACGGCGAACTGCGCTACCTGGGCCTCGCGCTCGTGCTGCTGACCGGCCCCGGAGTGCTGGACGTGGACCCGGTGGCCGACGTGCTGCCCGCCCGCCAGACCCTGACGGTCCTGGCCGACGGCTTCGACCGGTGTCTGGACCGACGCCAGGCCCGCCTGCTGCTCGAACTCGCCGGCCGCATGTGCGAACGCGGCCACATCCGGCTGGTGGGCACCGTGCGTGAGGTGCCCGTCGCGCCGCCGACGCGCGAGAGCGACGGCCACCACGGCGGCTCGGACTAGGGCCACCGTCGCGACGGCCGCGCCGCGCCGCGCGCGGCGGCCCGCGCCGGCGCGGGGACCGACGACCGGGCGGGGGCGGCCGGCGCCCCGGGGTGGCCCGGTGCCGAGGAGGGCGACTTAGGGGTCCCCGGGCTGACGGTGGTAGACCTGGGGCGTGACCAAGGCTTCCGAACCCGCCCCTGACCTGCCCGCCCTCCAGCGGCGGCTCGCCGACTTCGCGGCGGCGCGCGACTGGCAGCGCTTCCACACACCGAAGAACCTGGCCTCGGCGCTGAGCGTCGAAGCGGCCGAACTCGTGGAGATCTTCCAGTGGCTGACGCCCGAACAGTCGGCCACCGTGATGGCCGACCCCACGGCGTCGGCGCGCCTCGAGGACGAGGTGGCCGACCTGCTCGCCTATCTCCTGCAGTTCTGCCTGGCGCTGGACATCGACCCGCTGCGAGCCCTCTCCGCCAAGATCGACCGCAACGAACTACGCTTCCCGGCCCGGCCGGCGGCACCGCCCCCCACCAAAGATCATCACTCTATGTAGTGAGAAAATTATCCACAGCGTAACTTTTGTCCACAGATTCCTGAATTCCCCTAGCTTTCCCGCCTGATATTCATCACTTTGGGTAACGAACAGATGACCCACACGGCACGGGCGAAGAGGGGCATTGGACATGGAGGCGATGCGGCTCATCGAGGCCACCCGACTGGCATTGACGCGGGCTGACGCCGTGCAGGACGTCGTCGTCGAGGCATGGCAGGCACAGGCGCTCGCCGAGGTCATCGGAAGCTACTTCGCGGGCAGCGCCTCACCCACAGCGCGCTGGGAAGCACAGGGCCTCAGCGAGGCGGGCGGCCGAGCGTGCGGCGCGCTCAAACGCCCCGCTCTCAACCACCCCACGCTGCGGACCGGGGCGATACGCGCCGTGCAGTTGACGGAAGTGCGCGACTCCCGGCGCGTACTCCTCGCGCTGGGGGTGTTGCTCGGTGACGTCGGCATAGCCCTGGTGGAAGTGGCCTGCGTGGCGGAAGAGGGCCTGTACTGGCAGTGCGTGGACGCCGCGGACGAGTCCAGAGACCGCGTCTTCGGCATGCTCCGGGAACTCACGGCCTACCGGGAAGGCGGCGCCGCCTGACCGGCGACCGCCACCCCACCCACGCCCGCCCCCCGACGCCCTCCCCTCCGTGCCTCCCGCCCGCGCGCCCACCGGGCCGGGGAGTCGCACGCCACCTCCCGTCCGCCACCCGGCGGGGCTCCGGCCACCGGCAGCAGGCCACCACCGAACCAGACGAGCGACCGAACCACACCGGCGACCGACCCACAGCAGCGACCGAGCCAGACGAGCGACCGGCGCCGCCCCGACACGGCAGACACCGACCACACTCCCGGTGCCCGGCACCCGCGAACCCGCGAACCCGCGGCCCCGCCGCCGCGACCGCGCGAGACGGACCCGAGCGACGCGGACCCGCGCGACGACGGGCCCGCGAGTCGCAGAGCCTGACACGGGCCGGGGGCACGTCGGCGCCATGCCCCGAAGCAGGCAGGATGGAGCCCATGGATCCACGCATCTTCACCGAGCCCCAGCAGGGGGCCAGCTACGACACCCTCTTCACCGTTGCCAAGGCCACCGAAGACCTGGGCTTCGACGCCTTCTTCTGCTCCGACCACTACCTGCGCATGGGCAGCGTCGACGGACTGCCCGGCCCCACCGACGCCTGGATCACCCTGGCTGGTCTCGCCCGCGAGACCAGCCGCGTCCGTCTCGGCACCCTGATGACCGCGGGCACCTTCCGACTCCCCGGCGTCCTGGCCATCCAGGTGGCGCAGGTCGACCAGATGTCCGGCGGACGAGTCGAGCTCGGCCTCGGCTCCGGATGGTTCGAGGAAGAACACCGCGCCTACGGCATCCCCTTCCCCAAGGAGAAGTTCGCGCGCCTTGAGGAGCAACTGGAAATCGTCACCGGCCTGTGGAACACGCCCCTCGGCCAGACGTACACCCACAACGGAACGCACTACCAGCTCACCGATTCGCCCGCCCTCCCCAAGCCCACCAAGCCGAAGGTGCCGGTCCTCATCGGCGGCCACGGAGCGGTGCGCACCCCACGCCTGGCCGCGCGGTACGCCGACGAGTTCAACATCCCCTTGGCCTCCGTCGAGGACAGCGACCTGCAGTTCGGCCGCGTGCGGGCGGCGGCCGAGGCGGCCGGCCGCAAGGCCGACGACCTGGTGTACTCCAACGCCCTGGTGGCCTGCGTCGGCAAGGACGACAGCGAGGTGGCCCGGCGCGCCGCGACCATCGGCCGGGACGTGAACGAACTCAAGGCGAACGGCCTGGCCGGCTCACCGGCCGAGGTGGTGGACAAGATCGGCCAGTACGCGGCGATCGGCGCGTCCCGGATTTACTTCCAGATCCTCGACCTCGACGACCTCGACCACCTGGAGCTGATCTCCTCCCAGGTGCAGTCGCAACTCGGCTGAGGAACACGCCATGACATCCGCCGCCGAGCCGCTGCCCCCCGAAGGGACGCCCCCCAAGCCCTCGGCCCCGCCCGAGGGCCCCGGCCTCCCGCTGGCCGACGCGCTGGCACACGGGACGGTCGTGCTCGACGGCGGGCTCTACAACCAGTTGGAGGCACAGGGCTGCGACCTGTCGGACGACCTGTGGTCGGCGCGGCTCCTCGCGGACGACCTGGCGCAGATCGAGGCCGCGCACGCGGCGTACGTCAGGGCTGGGGTCCAGGTCCTGATCACCTCCAGCTACCAGGCCAGCTACGAGGGGTTCGCCCGCCGAGACCTGGACCGGCGCCAGGTGGACGAACTGCTGCGGCGCAGCGTCTACCTGGCCCGCCGGGCGGCAGCCGGGAACGAGGCGGCAGGGCGGGCGGGCGGACCAGGCTACGGGGGAGGCGCCCGGCGGGGGTGCGGCATAGGCGCGGGGCGCGCCCCCGCGGGCCGCGAACCCTATCGGTCGGGTGAGCGGCGGGCAGCGCCCGGCGCGGCCGCTGCCGCGGGGAATGGCCCGGTGTGGGTAGCGGGCTCCGTCGGCCCGTACGGGGGCGATGCTCGCCGACGGCAGCGAGTACCGGGGCTGGTACGGGCTGAGCGTGCGAGAGCTCATGGGCTACCACCGCCCGCGCATCACGGCGTTGGCCGCGGCGCGACCGGACGTGCTGGCGCTGGAGACGGTGCCGGACATCGACGAGGCGGAGGCGATGCTCTGGGCAGCCGAGGACTGTGGGGTTCCGGTGTGGCTCTCGCACAGCATCCGGGGTCACCTCACCCGGGCCGGCCAGCCACTGGAGCGAGCGTTCGCGCTCGCGGCGGACAACGAGCAGGTCATCGCGGTCGGGGTGAACTGCTGCACGCCGGCCGACGCGGTGCGGCTGGCGGGGCTGGTCACCGGCAAACCGGTGGTCGTCTACCCGAACAGTGGCGAGGACTGGGACGCGACGGCCAGGGACTGGCGAGGCCGTGGCACCTACGACCCGGTGCGGGTAGCGGCATGGCGGTCCGAGGGGGCCCGACTCATCGGCGGCTGCTGCCGCGTGGGACCGGACAAGATCGCCGACCTGGCGGCGGAAATACGGGGGTGAGGGGGGAGGGAGGGGAGGGGGGAGGGGGCGGGGGAGCCCCCACCCGGCCCGCAGCGAAGGGGCCCGCCCACAGCGAAGAGATCCGTCCGCAGCGATGGGATTCGCCCGCAGCGAAGGAATCCGCCCTCTGTGAGGGGACCCGGCGACTAGCCACACCCGCGACAGTGGTCGGGGCCCCGCCCCCACAAGCCTCCGCAGGCACCGGCAGCCGCGAAGGCCCCAGGCCCCGAAACCGAACACGCCCGACGACCCGCGCTCGATCCAGAGCCCGGAGCCCAGCCCACAGTCCAGGACACAGGCGCAAGCACGCGAGGGTTGCCGCCCACCCTCCGGACAGAGCCCAGAACACAGAACACAGAGCCCAGAGCCAGAGCACCGAAGCAAGCACACGAACGCCGCCGCACTGCCGATCCGCCAATCCGCCGGTCTGCCGCGTTGTCGATCCGCTGGTCTGCCGTGCCGCCGCGTTAGCTGTCCTGTCCTGGCCGGGAAATCGGTGGGGGCGTGTGGGGTGAGCGGGCGATACTCGGGCGTGTGTTCTTAACCCTCACCATGACCGGTGATACCGAGCAGCCCGCTACCGACCTCGGGTTCCTGTTGCACAAGCATCCCGAGAAGGTGCAACGCTTCATCACTTCGCACGGGGTGGCGCACGTCTTCTACCCGGAGGCGTCGCCCGAGCGGTGCACGGCCGCGTTGTTGCTGGAGGTGGACACGGTGGCCCTGGTGCGCGGCGGCCGGGGGAGGCGCCCCGGTAAGGGCGCCGACGTCGCGACCGCTGTGCCGCTCGGTCAGTACGTCAACGACCGCCCGTACGCGGCCTCTTCGTTGCTCGCCGTGGCGTTGCGCGCGGTGTTCTCCAGTGCGCTCCAGGGGCGCTGCGCCGCGCGTCCCGAGTTGGTGGAGCGGCCGTTGCCGTTGCGGGTCGAGGTGCCGGTGTTGCCGTCGGAGGGCGGGACCGATCTGGTGGAGCGCGTGTTCGCGCCGTTGGGCTGGCGGGTGCGGGCGACGCCGGTGGCGTTGGACGAGCAGTTCCCCGAGTGGGGCGCGGCGCGCTACGTGCGGCTGGTGTTGACGGGCGAGGCGCGGCTCGTGGACGCGTTGCGGCAGCTCTACGTGTTGCTGCCGGTGCTCGATGAGGCCAAGCACTACTGGGGCGCGCCCGACGAGGTGGAGAAGCTCCTGCGCTCTGGGGAAGGGTGGCTTGTGGCCCACCCTGAGCAGGAGTTGATCGCCCACCGGTATCTGGCCCGGAGCCGCGCGTTGACCCGGGACGCGTTGGACCGGCTCGAACTGGCCCGGCTCGCCGCCGCGGACGACACCCCGCCCGAGAGCGTGGACAACGCCATGGACGAGCGGACCGACACCACCCGTGCGCCGAGCCCGTTGGCCGTGCGGCGCCGGGAGGCGATCGTGGCCGTGCTGGGCGAGGTGGGTGCCGCGCGGGTGCTCGACCTCGGCTGTGGGCAGGGGCAGCTCCTCGCCGAGCTGATGGGTGACGCCCGCTTCACGGACCTGGTGGGCGCCGACGTCTCGCAGCGCGCGCTGGGGTGCGGCGGCGCGGCGGCTGCGCCTCGATCAGCTTTCGGAGCGCCAGGCGGCCCGCGTCAGGCTGATGCAGGGCTCGCTCGCGTACACCGACGGCAGTTTGCGGGGGTATGACGCGGCGGTGCTCAGCGAGGAGGTGGAGCACGTCGATCCGCCGCGGCTGCCCGCGCTGGCGCACGCCGTGTTCGGGGCAGCGCGCCCTCGTACGGTGGTGATCACGACGCCGAACGCGGAGTACAACGTGCGGTGGAGCGGGTTGGCAGCGGGGCGGATGCGCCACGCTGATCACCGCTTCGAGTGGACCCGCCAGGAGTTCCGCGCCTGGGCCGAGGGGGTGGCGCGGCGGTACGGCTACGGCGTGGAGTTCCGGCCCGTCGGCCCGGACGACTCCGAGGTGGGCCCGCCGACCCAGCTCGCGCTGTTCACGCTGAACCCGCCCGCCGCCGCCCCGACCAGGGCGGGCGACCGGACCGAGGCGGGAACCGCACCCGGCCCCAAGACCGATGCCACGACCGACACCACCATCGACGCCACGCCCGGCACCAAGACCGACCTCACGCCCGGCACCAAAGCCGACCCCGCACCCGATCCCGCACCCGACGCCACGCCCGACCCCGCACCCGACCAGATAGTCGCCACTGTGACCGTGCAGCGTGACGAGGTGACCTCATGACCGGTGAGATGGCTGACGAGATGACCGACGAGCGGGTTCTCCCGGTGCCTGACCTCGCCCTCGTGGTGTTGGTCGGGGCCACCGGTTCGGGCAAGTCGACCTTCGCCGCGCGGCACTTCAAGCCCACCGAGGTGATCTCGTCGGACGTGTGTCGTGGGCTGGTCAGCGACGACGAGAACGACCAGGGGGCCAGCGCCGACGCGTTCGAGTTGCTGCACTTCATCGCGGGCAAACGGCTCGCGGCCGGGCGGCTGACCGTGGTGGACGCCACCAACGTGCAGTCGGGCAGCAGGAAAGAACTGATCGCGCTGGCGCGGCGGTACGACGTGCTGCCGGTCGCGATCGTGCTCGACGTGCCGGAGGGGGTGTGCGCCGAGTGCAACGTGGCCCGGCCGGACCGAGCCGTGCTGCCCCGGCACGTGATCCAGTGCCACCGACGTGAGCTGCGGCGCTCGCTGCGCCACCTGGAGCGCGAGGGGTTCCGCACGGTGCACGTGCTGCGCGGCGTGGCGGAGGTGGAGGCCGCCACCGTCACGCGGGAGCGGCGCTACAACGACCTGCGGCACCTGAGCGGGCCGTTCGACATCATCGGTGACGTGCACGGTTGTCGCGGCGAGCTGGAGCGCCTGTTTGGTGACCTCGGGTACGAGCTGCGGCGGGACGACGAGGGGCGCGCGGTGGGGGCGGCGCACCCGCAGGGGCGTACGGCCGTGTTCGTCGGCGACCTCGTCGACCGTGGCCCGGACAGCCCTGGCGTGCTGCGCCTGGTCATGGGCATGGTGGCGGACGGCACGGCCCTGTGTGTGCCCGGCAACCACGAGAACAAGTTGGGCCGCTACCTCGCGGGCACCACCGTCAGCCTCGCGCACGGACTGCCGGGGACGATCGAGCAGTTGGAGCGCGAGGGCGCCCGCGATCCCGACTTCCGGGCCCGGGTCGCGGCGTTCATCCGCTCGCTGGTCAGCCACTACGTGTTGGACGGCGGCGCGCTGGTGGTCGCGCACGCCGGGCTGTTGGAGAAGTACCACGGCCGCCAGTCAGGCCGGGTCCGCTCGTTCGCGTTGTACGGGGAGACGACGGGGGAGACCGACGCGTTCGGGCTGCCGGTGCGCTATCCGTGGGCCGAGGACTACCGGGGCCGGGCCGCGGTGGTCTACGGGCACACCCCCGTGCCGCGGGCGACCTGGCTGAACAACACCATCTGCCTCGACACGGGGTGCGTCTTCGGTGGCGCGCTGACCGCGCTGCGCTGGCCGGAGCGGGAGTTGGTGAGCACGCCGGCCGAGAAGGTCTGGTACGAACCGGTCAAGCCGCTGGTCAGCGAGGCCCCGGGCGGCGCGTACGGGAGGCCGCTGGACCTGAACGACGTCGTTGGCCGACGGGTGGTGGAGACGCAGGAGCTGGGCCGGGTCGCGGTGAAGGAGGAGAACGCGGCGGCGGCGCTCGAGGTGATGAGCCGGTTCGCCGTGGACCCGGGCCTGCTGGCCTACCTGCCGCCGACGATGGCCCCGTGCCCGACCTCGTCGCGCGACGGCTACCTGGAGCATCCGGCCGAGGCGTTCGCCGCCTACCGGGCCGACGGCGTGCGGCGGGTGGTGTGCCAGGAGAAGCACATGGGCTCGCGGGCGGTGGCCCTGGTGTGCCAGGAGGCGGGCGTGGCCCGCGAGCGCTTCGGGGCGACGGACGCCGAGGTCAGGGGCGTGTTGCACACGCGTACCGGGCGGCCGTTCTTCACCGATCCCGCGCTGACCGAACGGGTGCTCGGCCGGCTGGCCGAGGCCGTCGACGGCGCGGGCCTGTGGGCGGAGTTGGACACCGACTGGCTGCTCGTCGACGCCGAGCTGATGCCGTGGTCGCTGAAGGCCGAGGGGCTGCTGCGCGGCCAGTACGCGGCTGTCGGGGCGGCCTCGCGGGCCGTGTTCCCCGGCGTGCTCGACGCCCTGGAGGCGGCGGCCGGGCGCGGCCTTGAGGTGACCGAACTGCTGGCCTGGCAGCGGGAGCGCGCGGCCGACGCCGAGCCGTTCACCGAGGCGTACCGGCGCTACTGCTGGCGCGTGGGCGCCCCGCCGGCAGATCGCGCCGACCGGTCGTCGGACCGACCCGCCGGTCGACCGGTCGGCGGGCCCACGGCCGGCGAGCTGGACGCGCCGGCGCCGGACGCCGACGGTCGTGCCGGCCTCGACGGCATCCGGCTGGCCCCGTTCCAGTTGCTGGCCGGCCAGGGCCGCAATCTCGCCCTGCTGCCGCACGACGCCCAACTGGCGATGGTCGACCGCCTCGTCGCGGCCGAGGTCGATCTCCTGGCGACGGCCGCGGACGCGAGCGTGGACGCGGGGGAGGCGGCGGCCGAAGCCGGGCTCGGGGACGCGCACGGCGCCGCCGCCCCAGGGCGCGGGCACGGGCTGCTCGCGCCCACGCGCTGGCTCTACGTCGACACCGAGGACGAGGCGTCGGTGGCGGCCGGCGTCCAGTGGTGGCTGGATCTGACGGCCGCCGGCGGTGAGGGCATGGTGGTCAAGCCGGTGCGGGCCGGCGCCCGGACCGCGAGCGGCAAGCTCGTACAGCCCGGTCTCAAGTGCCTGGGCCCGGAGTACCTGCGCCTGGTGTACGGCCCGGAGTACGCCCGCCCGGAGAACCTGGAGCGGCTGCGCGAGCGGCACCTGTCGCACAAGCGTTCGTTGGCGCTGCGCGAGTACGCGCTCGGCCTGGAGGCCCTGGAGCGGCTGGCGGGCGCGGAGCCGCTGTGGCGGGTGCACGAGGCCGTCTTCGCGGTCCTGGCCCTGGAGTCGGAGGCCGTCGACCCCTGGCTGTGACACCGGCGGCACGGGGCGCGGTGCGGCGTACGAGTTTGCCGACATCTGTCGGCAAGTGCGCCGCGCCGGTCGTCGCCCGCTGTCCGGGGTGGTGGTGCGCCGGGCCGGCGGTGTCGGCCCGGGACGGCTCCCGTGGCGGTGTCACACCGCCCGTCGGGGTGGCGCGCGGCGGTTCCCGGCCGGCTCCGGGGCGCGCGCCGGCGTGGCGCGGCGCGCGCGGGCGGCGTCGCGACCGATGTGCGCGGGGCCGGCTTGGGGTGAGGATAGGTGCATGGGATTCCATGTCGACTCCGAGGCCGGGCGGCTCCGTCGCGTCATCTTGCACCGTCCTCACCTGGAGCTGAAGCGACTCACACCGACCAACAAGGACGCGCTCCTCTTCGACGACGTGCTGTGGGTGCGGCGTGCCCGGCAGGAGCACGACGGGTTCGCGGACGTGTTGCGCGACCGGGGCGTGGAGGTGCACCTCTTCGGCGACCTGTTGGCCGAGAGTCTGGCGGTGCCCGAGGCCCGTGCCCTGGTCCTGGAACGGGTCTTCGACGAGAAGGAGTACGGCCCGCTGGCCACCGATCACCTGCGGGCCGCCTTCGATGAGCTGTCCGCGCCCGAGCTGGCCCAGGCCCTGGTCGGCGGGGAGACCAAGCGGGAGTTCCTGGAACGGCGCCCGGAGCCGGTCTCGGTGCGCTTCCACGCGATGGAGCCGGACGACTTCGTCGTCCACCCGCTGCCCAACCACCTGTTCACACGGGACGCCTCGGCGTGGGTGTACGACGGGGTGTCCATCAACGCGATGCGCTGGCCGGCGCGTTGGCACGAGACCGTGCACTACGAGGCCGTCTACCGGCACCACCCGCTCTTCGCCGACCAGGACTTCCACGTGTGGTCGGAGGGGCAGGCGGCGTACCCGTCGACCATCGAGGGCGGCGACGTGCTGGTGATCGGCAACGGCGCGGTGCTGATCGGGATGAGCGAGCGGACCACGCCGCAGGCCGTGGAGATGCTGGCGCGCGGCCTGTTCGCGGCGGGCTCGGCGCGCACCATCGTGGCCCTCGACATGCCGAAGGGGCGCGCTTTCATGCACCTGGACACGGTGATGACCATGGTGGACGGGGACACCTTCACGCAGTACGCGGGCCTGGGGATGCTGCGCTCGTACACGATCGAGCCGGGCGCGGAGGAGAGCGACCTCAAGGTCACCGACCACCCGCCCGAGCACATGCACCGGGCCATAGCCGCCGCGCTGGGCCTTGACTCGATCCGGGTGCTGACCGCGACCCAGGACGTGCACGCGGCGGAGCGGGAGCAGTGGGACGACGGGTGCAACGTGCTGGCCGTCGAGCCGGGCGTGGTGGTGGCGTACGAGCGCAACGCCACCACCAACACGTACCTGCGCAAGCGCGGCATCGAGGTGATCACCATTCCGGGCAGCGAGCTGGGCCGTGGCCGGGGTGGGCCGCGCTGCATGAGCTGTCCGGTGGAGCGCGACGCGGTCTGAGTGGGGCGCGGTGTGGCGCGACGTGGTGTGCGGGGGACGCGGTGTGGGCCCGGCGCCGCGGGCCGGGCACCGGGCGGGCATCCTGGGTGCGGGTGCGGGTGCGGGTGCGGGTGCGGGTGCGGGTGCGGGTGCGGGTGCGGAGGTGCCGGCGCGCGGCGGCGGGCGCGGTGTGACGGGGACGGGGCACGAACCGCGGTTGCATATAAATGTTGCTTCTCGTATATACTTCCGAAGTTCCCGAACGCTGTGACCTAGGAGCCTGCCATGGCGAGCGACCTCTTCGGCCGTCACTTCCTCAAGGAGCTGGACTTCACCGCGGACGAGTTCGCGCACCTGGTGGAGCTGGCCGCCGAGCTGAAGGCCGCCAAGCGAGCCGGCATCGAGGTGCGGCGGCTGGCCGGCAAGAACGTGGCGCTGATATTCGAGAAGACCTCGACCCGCACCCGCTGCGCCTTCGAGGTCGCCGCGGCCGACCAGGGCGCCTCGACCACCTACCTCGACCCGGCCGGCTCGCAGCTCGGCCACAAGGAGTCCGTCAAGGACACCGCGCGGGTGCTGGGCCGGACGTGCGACGCGATCCAGTACCGGGGTGCCGGCCAGGCCGTCGTCGAGGAGCTGGCCGCCCACGCCGGGGTGCCGGTCTACAACGGTCTGACCGACGAGTGGCACCCCACCCAGATGCTGGGCGACGTGCTGACCATGACCGAGCACGCGGCGCGGCCGCTCACCGAGGTGGCGTACGCTTACCTCGGCGACGCCCGGTCGAACATGGGGCACTCCTACCTGGTCACCGGCGCGCTGCTCGGCATGGACGTGCGCATCGTCGCCCCGCGCGCCCTGTGGCCCGCCGACGAGATCACGGCCCACGCCCACCGGTTCGCCGCCGCGTCGGGCGCCCGGATCACGCTCACCGAGGACGTCGGCGAGGGCGTGCGCGGCGCGGACTTCGTCGCCACCGACGTGTGGGTCTCGATGGGGGAGCCGCCGGAGGTGTGGGACGAGCGGATCGCGCTGCTGCGTCCGTACGCCGTGACCATGGACGTGCTCCGCGCCACCGGCAAGCCCGAGGTGCGGTTCCTGCACTGCCTGCCCGCCTTCCACGACCTCGGCACGGGCGTCGGCCGGGACATCCACGCCCGGTACGGGATGACCTCGCTGGAGGTCACCGACGAGGTCTTCGAGTCGGCGCACTCGGTGGTCTTCGACGAGGCGGAGAACCGGATGCACACGATCAAGGCGGTCCTGGTCGCCACGCTGGCGCGCTGAGGCCCCGCCCCGCCGATGAGTGAATAGTCATACGCTGCAATAAGCAATCATGCAGTGAGGGTGACTAGAATAGAAGTATCGCAGTGCGCGATGAGCGCGTACGCAGTGGGGTTCGGTCACACCGGCTCGGGCCCCACTTCGCTGCGCCGGCCCGATCGGCGCGGCCCGGGCGCGCCAGGCGCGTGCCCCGCCCGCGCCGCGGCTTTGGCCGCGCGCCAGGTCACCACGCTCCTCGTCCCGCGCCCGACCGTGGGCGAGCGCGCTCCCCCACCGCACCGCCAGCCAGACCCAGAGAAGAGAACCACCCCATGCACGCCCGACAGCTCCGCATCAAGTCTCCCGACGCGCTGATAGCCGTGTCCCGCGCGGACCGCGCGGGACACGGCCTGCGGCGCACCATGGGCCTGTTCCAGCTCGTGTGCTTCGGCGTCGGTGCGATCGTGGGCACCGGCTCTTCGTGGGGCTCTCGGACACCGTCGCCGAGGCCGGCCCGGCCACCGTGCTCACCTTCGTGCTGGCGGCCGTGACCTGCGTGCTGACCGTGTTCTCCTTCGCCGAGCTGGGTGGCGCCATCCCGGTCTCCGGCAGCTCCTACTCGTACGCGTACGCCACCCTCGGCGAGGGCGCGGCGTTCATCACCGGCTGGTGCCTGCTCCTGGAGTACGGGGTGTCCGTGCCCGCCGTCGCGGTGGGCTGGGGGCAGTACCTGAACGAGCTGCTGCGCAGCGTCTTCGGCTGGCAGTTGCCCGCCGCGCTGTCGAACCCGCCCGGCGAGGGCGGCGTCGTCAACGTCCCGGCCGTGGTGGTCATCGCGCTGGCCGCCTCGCTGCTGGTGCGCGGCGTGCGGGAGAGCGCCCGCGCGACCGCGGCGATGGCGGTGCTCAAGATCGGGGTGCTCGCGCTGTTCTGCGCCATCGCCTTCGCGGCCTTCGAGGGAGGCAACCTCACGCCGTTCGCGGCGCACGGGCTCGCCGGGGTGACCTCCGGGGCGTCGGTCGCCTTCTTCTCGTACATCGGCTTCGACGCGATCACCACCGCGGGCGAGGAGGTGAAGAACCCGCGCCGCACCGTGCCGCTGGCCATCATGGTCTGCATCGGCGTGGTCATGCTGCTGTACTGCCTGGTCGCGTTGGCCGCCACCGGCGCGCTGTCCGCGGACGAGGTGGCGGGCAAGCCGGCCGCCCTGTCGCTGATCGTCACCCACGTCACCGGCTCCACGGTGGGCGGCGGCGTCATCGCCTTCGGCGCGATCGTCGCCATCGCCTCGGTAGTGCTCACGGTGACCTACGGGCAGACCCGCATCCTGATGTCGATATCCCGGGACGGTCTGATCCCGGGGGTCTTCGAGCGGATCTCGCCGAAGACCGCGACGCCCGTGGCCGGTACCTGGATCGTCGCCGCGGTGTTCGCGGTGCCCGCCGCGGTGGTGCCGCTCAAGGTGGTGCTCGACCTGACCACGATCGGCACGCTGTCCGCCATGGTGATGGTCAACGTCAGCGTGATCGTGCTGCGCCGCTCCCGCCCGGGCCTCGCCCGCCCCTTCCGCACCCCCCTCTTCCCGCTGCCCCCGCTCCTCGGCATCGCCTGCTGCGGCTACCTGATCTACGGCACCGGCACCGCGACCTGGCTCCAGTTCGCCGTGTTCCTGCTGGTGGAGGCCGTGCTGTACGTCACGTACGGGCGACGCCACTCCCGGCTGCGCACCGCGCGCGCCGGCGCCGCCGACCCCGAAGCCGACGGAGCGGCTGGTGCCGACGGCGCCGCGGGGGAGGCCGGTGCCGAGGGTGCGGCGGCCGGGGCCGGTGGGGGAGCGCGCGCCGGCGCGCCTCCTGCGCGGCGCCGGCGCACGGCTGGCGCACGGCCGGCCTCGGGCCGGCCCCGGGCCTCGGCCTCGTATCGCGTACTCGTGACGGAAGTCACGAACAGGTGATAACTTCGAAGGGCTGCGGGCACCTGCCGTACGGCTCGAGGAGGCCATGCGTATGAGTCCCTTCACCGGGTCGGCGCCGCGCACGCGGGAGTGGGAGCACCTGCGGCTCACCCTCGACGGCGCCGTGGCCACCGTCACCCTCGCCCGTCCCGACAAGCCCAACGCGCTGACCTTCGGCGCCTACGCCGACCTGCGGGACCTGCTGGCAGAGCTGTCCCGGACCCGCTCCGTGCGCGCCCTGGTGCTGGCCGGCGCGGGGCGCGGGTTTTGCTCCGGTGGCGACGTGGACGAGATCATCGGGGCCACGCTCGGCATGGCGACCGACGCGCTGCTCGACTTCAACCGGATGACGGGGCAGGTGGTGCGGGCGGTGCGGGAGTGCCCGTTTCCCGTGATCGCGGCGGTGCACGGGGTGGCCGCGGGCGCCGGCGCGGTGCTTGCGCTGGCCGCCGACTTCCGCGTCGCCGACGCCAGCGCCCGGTTCGCGTTCCTGTTCACCAAGGTCGGCCTCTCCGGCGGCGACATGGGCGCCGCCTACCTGCTGCCCCGCGTCGTCGGCCTCGGGCACGCCACCCGGCTGCTGATGCTCGGCGAGCCGGTGCGCGCGCCCGAGGCCGAGCGGATCGGCCTGCTGAGCCAGCTCACCGCCGAGGGCCAGGCGGACGCCGAGGCCACCCGGCTCGCCCACAGCCTCGCGGCGGGCCCCGCGCTCGGCTACGCGCAGACCAAGGCGCTGCTGACCGCCGAACTCGACATGCCGCTCGCCGCCGCCATCGAACTCGACGCCGCCACCCAGGCGCTGCTGATAAACAGCGCCGACTACGCCGAGTTCCACGCGGCCTTCACCGGCAAGCGCCCGCCCGCCTGGCAGGGACGGTGACGGTGCCGGCGTCGGCCGCGGTGTCGGCCGCGGCGGCGTCAGGGCCGTCGGGGCGCACCGTCGCCGTGCGGGTCGCGGTCATCGGCGGCGGGCCCGGCGGCCTGTACGTCGCCGCGCTGCTCAAGCGGCTGCGCCCGGAGCGCGAGGTGAGCGTGTGGGAGCGGGGTGAGCCGCGGACCACGTTCGGCTTCGGCGTGGTGTTCTCGGACGAGACGCTGGGCGGCGTCGAGCACGCCGACCCCGTGGTCTACCGGGAGCTGAGCGCGGAGTTCGTCCGCTGGGACACCATCGACGTGGTGCGCGGCGGCCGGGTGCTGACCTGCGGCGGGCACGGCTTCGCCGCCCTCGGCCGACACCGGCTCCTGGAGATCCTCTACCGGCGCTGCCGCTCCCTGGGCGTACGCCTGCACCCGCGCACCCCCGCCCCGCCCGCCGCCGAACTCGCCCGCGACCACGACCTGGTCAGCGCCGCCGACGGGGTGCACAGCACCACCCGGGCCGCGCACGCCGATGTCTTCGCGCCCCGTATCACCGCGCACCGCTGCCGCTGCATCTGGCTGGCCGCCGACTTCGCCCTGGACGCGTTCCGCTTCGAGGTCGCCGAAACCGAGCACGGAGTGCTGCAACTGCACGGCTACCCCTACGCGCGCCCCTGCGACGGCGGCGCGCCCGGCGTCGGCCACGGGGCGGAGGGGGCCAGCACGATCATCGTCGAGGCCCGCGAGGAGGTGTGGCGCGCGGCCGGCCTCGACCGGTGCGCGGAGGCCGACTCCGCGCGGCCGTGCGCCGGGTTGTTCGCCGACGCGCTCGGCGGCCGGCCGCTGCGCGGCAACGCCTCACGCTGGATGGCCTTCCACACCGTCACCAACAAACGCTGGTCACACGGGCCCATCGTGCTGCTCGGCGACGCCGCGCACTTCTCCATCGGCTCCGGCACCAAGCTCGCCGTCGAGGACGCCCTCGTCCTCGCCGCCTGTCTGGAGGAGCACCCCACGGTCGAGCGGGCGCTGGCCGCGTACGAGAGCGAGCGGCGGCCCGTGGTGGCCTCCACCCAGCGCGCCGCCCGCGCCAGCCTGGGCTGGTTCGAGGACCTCGCCCACTACCTGCGCCAGCCGCCCCGCCAGTTCGCCTTCAACCTGCTCACCCGCAGCCGCCGGGTCACCCACGAGAACCTGCGGCTGCGCGACGCGCGGTTCGTGGCCGACGTCGAGCGCGAGGCGTGGCTGCCGCCGCACACCCCGCCGATGTTCGCCCCGCTCACGCTGCGCGGCCTGACCCTGCGTAACCGGATCGTGGTCTCCCCGATGGACATGTACTCCGCCGAGGCCGGCACCCCCGGCGACTTCCACGTCGCCCACATCGGCGCCCGGGCCCTGGGCGGCGCGGGCCTGGTGATGACCGAGATGGTGTGCGTCAGCCCCACCGGCCGGATCACCCCCGGCTGCCCGGGCCTGTACGCGGCCAAGCACGAGGCGGCCTGGCGGCGGATCACCGGGTTCGCGCACGCCGCCTCGCCCGGCGTGGCCATGGCCGTGCAACTCGGGCACAGCAGCCGCAAGGGTTCGACCCGGCTGATGTGGGAGGGCATCGACGACCCGCTGCCGAGCGGCAACTGGCCGCTGGTGGCGGCCTCACCACTGCCCTACCGCCCCGGCGTGAGCCAGGTCCCCCGGGAGTTGGACGCCGCGGGCCTTGCCGAGATCCGCGAACAGTTCGTCTCCGCCGCGCGGAGCGCCGCCCGCGCCGGCTTCGACCTGCTCGAACTGCACTGCGCGCACGGCTACCTGCTCTCCGGCTTCCTCTCCCCGCTCACCAACCGGCGCACCGACGGCTACGGCGGCGACCTGGCCGGCCGGCTGCGCTACCCGCTGGAGGTCTTCGACGCGGTGCGCGCCGTGTGGCCCGCCAACGCGCCCATGACCGTGCGCGTCTCCGCGACGGACTGGGCCGCCGGCGGCACCACGGTCGACGACGCGGTCGCCATCGCCGCGGCGTTCGCCGCCCACGGCGCCGACGCCATCGACGTCTCCACCGGTCAGGTCGTCGCCCACGAGAAGCCCGAGGTGGGCCGCTCGTACCAGACGCCGTTCGCCGACCGCATCCGCAACGAACTGGGCGTGCCGGTCATCGCCGTCGGCGCCATCTCCTCCTGGGACGACGTCAACTCGCTGCTGCTGGCCGGCCGCACCGACCTGTGTGCCCTGGCCAGGCCGCACCTGTACGACCCGCACTGGACGCTGCACGCGGCGGCGGAACAGGGCTATGAGGGCCCCTGCGCCCCGCGGCCCGCGCCCTACCGGGCCGGCAGCCGCAAGCCGCCCGCCGGGCGCGCCGACGAGCCCAGGCCACGGCTGACGTTGCGCGCCACCGCGCCCGGCGCGCCGCGCGGCCGGACCCGGTAGGCGGTGCCCGGGCCGGTCGCGGCGCGGCGACGGGCGGGGGAGCGGAAGGGCGTGGGAGGGAGGAGGTCAGCCGTCCGTGGACCGCACGGTGTTCATGACCTTCTTGATCTCGGCGTCGGTGAGCGCGTTCGGGACGTCCTGGTCCGCGTAGATCACCCAGCCGTGCATGGTGCCGTCCGGCAGCTTCTGCGCGATGCTGTGCACGACGGCGGTCGCCGGCACACAGGCACTGGGCCGGTGGGTGACGGTGACCTTGGCGGTCGCGGTGTACCCGTCGATGCCGCCCCGCTTCCACGGCTTGGCCTGGCTGACCTCGATCCGGGGCTTGTGGTCTGGGCCGCCGTACGCGGCGAAGCCCCAGTTGCCCGCCCAGTTGCGGGCGTTCTCCTGCAACGTGCCGTCCTTGCCGCCACCGGTGGTGCCGATGGTGGCGAGCTGTCCCTTGCCCGCCTCGCCCAGCGCCTTGGGGTTGGGGCTCGACGCGCAGCCGCCCTCGCGGTAGTTGGCGGCGCCGGTCATCACGACGATCGGCTGACCGTCCTTGTCGAGGTAGGACAGCGCGGTGTCCTGGTTGATCACCTTCCACCGGTCCGCCGTGCCGGGGACGTCGTAGCGGAAGTGGTGCTCCGCGCGGCTCTGCGTCTGCCACCCCGCGACCAGGGGCTGGTCGCCGGAGGGGGCCGCCGTGGCGCCCGGGCCCGACGCGCCGGACGAGGCGGGCGCGGGCGATCCGCTCGCGGGCGCCGACTGGCTGGCCTTGACACCGTCGTCCGTGCCCCCGTCTGCGTCGTCGTTACACCCGCTCAGCGCGAGGACCAGGCCGAGGCCGGCCGGGGCGAGTACGGCCTTGTTCCGACGCGGCAGCGCGGAACCCGGACGCTGGTGCTGACGGTGCTGCTGGGGACTGTGTGACATAGGCATGATCAATAGCTTAGGTGGTCCCCGACGCCGTTCGCGCAGGTGGTGGGGGTTCACTTCGGTACGGGGTCGCGCGCGGACCCGAGTCGCTGCCCGGCCGCCGGCGCGCGCCGCCCCCGAGCCGACCGCCCGGACCGGAGCCCCGGCGGCGGCCCCGCGCGGCCGTCACTCCGGCCGCGCCGCCCTGGGCAGCAGCAGCATCAGCGCCGCCGCCCCGCAGTAGCACGCGGCCTGCCAGGGCAACACCGCGACCAGGGCGTCACCGTACCCGACCAGCGGCCCCGCGCCCCGGCCGAGCCCCCGTCTCCAACTCGGCGAAGAACACCGTCCCCAGCGCGGCCACACCCAGCGCGTTGCCCAGTTGGTCGACGGTGGTGAGCACGCCACCCGCGGTGCCGGCGTCCTTCGCCGGCACCCCGGCGAGGACCACGTTCACCAGCGAGGGCGCCGTCAGTCCGAGCCCGCCGACGAACAGCGGCGCCGCCAGTTCCAGATACGAGGGCGCTGCCCCCTCCCGTACGATCAGCAGCAGGTGCGCCTGCGCCACGGCCAGCACGAGCGCGCCGCTCACCAGCATGGCCCGGCCGGCGCGCGCCGCGTACCGCACGCCGACACCGGAGGTGAGGATCGAGCCGACCGCGTACGGGAGGACGACCAGCCCCGTCTGCCAGGCCGAGCGCCCGGTGCCCCACTGGAGGTACAGGGACAGCATGAGGAAGAACGAGCCGATCGCCCCGAAGAACAACGTGGCGACGGCCAGGCCCGCGGCCACCGCCCGCACCCGCAGCAGCGCCTGATCGAGCAGCGGCTGACCACCCCGCGCGGCCACGGGCACGGCCGAGGCCAGCACCGCGAAGCCCCACCACGGCCAGCCCCAGTCGCGGCCCTGCACCAGGGGCAGCAGCACCAGGACCGCCAGGGTCGCGGCCAGGGCCGCGCCGGGCAGGTCGAGCCGCGCCCGCCGCGGCGCGCTCGACTCGGGCAGCACCCGGGCGCCGAGCACGAGCCCGCCGAGCCCGACCGGCACGTTGACCCAGAAGATCGCGCGCCAGCCCAGGCCGAACAGGTCCGCCTCCACGAGCAGCCCGCCGAGCAGCGGACCGGCGACCGAGGCGAGCCCGAGCACCGCCTCGTAGGCGCCGAACGCCCGGGCCCGCGCGGCCGGCGCGAAGACCGAGCGGATGATGCCGAACACCTGGGGCACCATCAGCCCGCCGGCCAGGCCCTGCGCGACGCGGGTGGCGACGAGCGTGGCGGGGCTGGGCGCGAAGGCGCAGGCGGCGGAGGCCGCGACGAACGCGGCCAGCCCGAGGAGGAAGGCCCGCCGCCGGCCGAACTAGTCACCCAGCCGGCCACCGGTGATCAGCCCGGCGCCCAGCGCGAGCGTGTACCCGGCCACCATCCACTGCACCGCGGCCTCGCTTGCCCCCAGGTCGCGCGCGATGGCCGGCGCCGCGACGCTGACGATCGTGGCGTCCAACAGCTCCATGAACGCCGCGACCAAGACCACGACCAGCGCGACCACCGCCGACCTGTCGTCAGCGCCCGCCCCGTCGCGGTCGGCGGGCGGGGGCGGTGCGGGGTACGGGCTGGAAGCGCCGGCGGACGGGTCGCCCGGCAGGGGGAGTTGACTGCTCATGCGATCATCGTGACAGCGGAAGAGGCCAGCTACCGGCTGCTTCTCGTGCCAGGGTGGCCGCCATGGTCGAGACCACGGCGGCACGCCTGTTGCTCCTGCTGTCCCTGTTCCAGTCGCGTCGTGAGTGGCCGGGGGCGGCGCTGGCCCAGCGGCTCGCGGTGAGCCCGCGCACGGTACGCCGGGACGTGGAGCGGCTGCGCGCGCTCGGCTACCCGGTGCACGTCACCAAGGGGCCGGGCGGCGCCTACCGGCTGGGAGCGGGGGCGCGACTGCCGCCGTTGCTCTTCGACGAGGACCAGGCGCTGGCCATCGCCGTCGCGCTGCGGACCGCCCCGGTGACGGTCGCCGGCATCGCGGAAGCCGCCGACCGCGCCCTGGCCACCATCCGCCAGGTACTGCCGAACTCGCTGTGCCACCGGCTCGACGCGGTGCGCGTCACCGCGATCGGCAACGCCTGGGACTTCGCCGCGCCCCCTGTCGCCCCCGGCCTGCTGCTCGCCCTGGGCACCGCCATCCGCAACCGCTCCGTGCTGACCTTCGCCTACGCGAGCGCGACACCCCCACCGAAGCGCCCCCCGCCGCCCCAACCGCCACCGATCCGCCCCCGGGCCACCCGACGGCGCGGGAGCGGCGCGTGGAACCGCACCATCTCGCCGTGTGGTCCGGGCGCTGGTACCTCCTCGCGTGGGACCTCGGCCGTGGCGCGTGGGCCGCCTTCCGCGTGGACCGGATCGCCCTCGGCCCGGCCACCGCCGCCCGCTTCACGCCGCGCCCGCTGCCGAGCACCGACCCGGCGGCGTTCGTCACCGGCGAACTCGACCGGGGCGACACCCCCGACCACTGGCCCTGCCGCGGCGAGGTGCTCCTCGACGCGCCGGCCGCCGTGATCGCCCGCTGGGCGCCGGGCGGTGCGCTGGTCGAGGAGGTCGGCCCGAACCGTTGCCGGCTCACCCTCGGTGCCTGGTCGTGGACCGGACTCGCGGCCCTGTTCGGCACCTTCGGCAGCGACATCGAGGTGGTCGGGCCGCCCGAACTGGCCGCCGCCTGCGCCACCCTGGCCCGCCGCTACGCCGCCGCCAGCCGCTGCCTGGCCGACCCGGCGACGGGCCCCGCGGCGTCGGGCTAGCCCCGCGCGGGCCTCAGACCGCCGCCCCGTCCCGCGCGAACGCGGCGCCCGCGTCCCGCAGCCGTGCGTGCAGGCCGGCGAAGACGCGGGCCGAGCGCTCGCCCGGCCAGTCCCTCGGCAGCAGCGCGGGCGGCAACCCCGGGTCGGCGTAGGGGAGCGCGCGCCAGGAGTCGAGGGCCAGCAGGTAGTCCCGGTAGGCGTCGGCCGGCGGTATGGTGGTCCGCCGCGACCAGTGCCGGAGCACCGGCTCGTGGGTGGCGAGGAACGCGTGGTGCCGGGCGGCCAGCGCGTCCAGGTCCCACCACCGGCGCACCGCGTCCGCCGTCGCCTCGAACCCGGCGTGCGCCCCCCGGAACAGGTCCACGTACCCGTCCAGGTCGAGCCGGCGCAGGGTGTGCCGGGTCTCCTCGTACAGGTGGGCGGGGGCGATCCACACGCCTGGGGCGGCGGTGCCGAAGCCGAGTCGGGCCAGCCGGGAGCGCAGCAGGTGCCGCTTGTTGCGCTCGTGTTCCGGCACCGAGAAGACCGCCAGCAGCCAGTCGCCGGCCGTGGCCACCTCGCCGCCCCGCCCGGCGCCGCCGCCGGGCGCTTCGCGGGCGTCAGCGGCGTCAGCGGCGTCGGGGGCGTCGCCGGGGCGCGCGGTCAACCGGTAGGCGCCCAGGCGGCCGTAGATGCGCCGGTCGCCGTCGTCGAGGAGCTGGACGGCGTCCGGCGACGGCGCGTAACCGGCCGCCCCCCGCGTCGTCTTCGCGGCGACCAGCAGTCCGCGCCGCTTGAGCCGGGAGACCGCGGAGCGTACCGACGGCGGGTCCACGCCCACCGCGCCGAGCAGCCGGATCAGCGCCGCGACCGGCACCGTCTCGGGTTCGCCGCCGGCGCCGCGGCCGTAGGCGCCGTAGTACGTCACGATCAGGGAGCGCGGGGTGTGCTGGGCGAGCGGATCGGTCACGCGGTCACTGTAGAGCCGTGCCCCGGCCGCCCTCAGCCGCCCTCGCGCAGCCGGTACTGCTGGAGCTTGCCGGTGGGGGTGCCCGGCAGCGCGGGCAGGAACCTGAACTCGCGGGGGCACTTGTACGGGGCCAGTTCGGCCCTGGCGAACTCCCTGAGCGCCGCCGCCGCGTCGGGCCCCGGCGGCGCGCCGGGGCGCAGCACCACGTGCGCGATGACCACGGCGCCGCGCGCCTCGTCGGGCCGCCCGGTGACCGCGGCCTCGACCACGTCGGGGTGGCGCGACAAGGCCTCCTCCACCTCCGGGCCCGCGATGTTGTACGGGGCGGAGACGATCATGTCGTCCGTGCGGGCCACGAAGCGGAAGTAGCCGTCGGGCTCGCGGACGTAGGTGTCGCCGGTGAGGTTCCAGCCGTCGCGCACGTACTCCCGCTGCCGCTCGTCCGCGAGGTAGCGGCAACCGGTGGGGCCGCGCACCGCGAGCGCGCCGGGTTCGCCGTCCACCACGCGCGCCTCGAAGCCGGGCACCGGGACGCCGGTGGTGCCGGGGCGGATCGCGTCGTCGGCCGCCGCGATGAAGATGTGCAGCAGCTCGGTGCCGCCGATGCCGTTGATCAGCCGCAGCCTGGTCGCCGCGTGCCAGGCGTGCCACAGCGCGGCGGGCAGGTTCTCGCCCGCCGACACATAGCGCCGCAGCGAGGAGACGTCGTACTCCGCCAACCGCCCCAGCATCGCCCGGTAGGCGGTGGGCGCGGTGAACAACACCGAGACCCGGTGCGCGGCGATGTCACGCAACAGCTTGGCCGGTCCCGCCCAGGCGTCCAGGAACGCCGACGCGCCGGCCCGCAGCGGGAAGATCACCAGGCCGCCGAGGCCGAAGGTGAAGCCCAGCGGCGGGCTGCCCGCGAAGACGTCGTCCGGACGCGGCCGCAGCACCCGTGCCGAGAAGGTGTCCGCGACGGCCAGCACGTCCCGGTGGAAGGGCAGGCACCCCTTGGGCCGCCCGGTTGTGCCCGAGGTGAAGGCGATCAGCGCCACGTCGTCGGCGGCCGTCGGCACCGCCTCGTACGCGGCGGGCCGGGCGGCGGCCAGGCGCAACAGGTCGTCGGGGGCGGACGATTCGTACGCGGCGATCCGCAGCCCCGGCACGGCGGCCCGCTCCAGGTGGTCGAGGCGGTCGGCGGCGCACACCGCGTGCCGCACCCGGGCCAACTCGCAGATGGTGGCCAGCTCCTGGTGGCGCTGGCTGGCCAGCACGGTCACCGCGACGGCGCCCGCCTTGAGCACCGCGAGCCAGCAGGCGGCCAGCCACGGCGAGGTGGGACCGCGCAACAGCACCCGGTTCCCGGGCCGTACCCCGAGGTCGTCGGTGAGCGCGTGCGCGAGCTGGTCGACCCGCGCCCGCAGCTCGCCGTACGTCCAACGCTGCCCGCCGGCACCGCGCAGCGCGACCCGGTCGGCCGCACGCCTGCCGTCGGACTCGGCGAGCAGTTCGACGGCGCAGTTGAGCCGGTCCGGATAGCTTGGGGCGGGCGGATCGCGCAGCAGGGTGGGCCACGCGTCCGGGGGCGGCAGGTGGTCCCGGGTGAAGGTGTCGGTGTGCGCCGACGGCGTGAGCTCCATGGCGGATGCGCCCCCTTGGACCGATGGGGAAGTGCGGCAGTCCTGTCCCGAAGGTGCCTCGTCAGCGTAACGTTTTGGTGACGGAAGTCAACATATCGCGATAAAGGAGGGGTGCCGATGAGCGCCTTCGCCCTCGATCCGCAACAGCGCCGGTGGTGCGCCACGCTGCGCACCGTCGCTGCCGACCGGTTGCGCCCACTGGCCGAGCGCGGCGCGCCCGGACGGGTGAACCGGCCACTGGTGGCGGCCCTCGGCGAGCTGGGCCTGCTGCGCCGCCTCTTCCCCACCGCGACGGACGAACCGGGTGCCGACCCGGGGGGAGGCTCGGCCGGTGCGGGCGCCGAAGCGGAGACCGAGGCCGGTGCCGGCGCGCGTGCCCGTGGTGGCGTCGGCGGCGCGCCGAGCGCCGCGCGCGCCCTCCAGGCCCTCGGCTGCTATCCCGTGGTCCAGTCCGGCACCCCCGAGCAGCGGGCCCGCTGGCTGCCCGAGGTCATCGCCGGGCGCGCGGTGGCCGCGTACGCGCTCAGCGAACCAGGGGCCGGCTCCGACGCCGCGGCCCTCACCCTCGCGGCACGCCCGGTGGGCCCGGCCCACCCGGCGGGCACGACCGCTCTCGAGGCCGCGACCGGGGCGGCGGCCGGGGCCGCGATCGGGGCGGGGAGTTGGGAGCTGACCGGCGAGAAGTGCTGGATCTCCAACGCCCCCGAGGCCGACTTCTACACCGTCTTCGCCTGCACCACGCCCGGCGCCGGCAGCCGCGGCATCACGGCCTTCCTGGTACCCGCCGACCGCCCGGGGCTCGGCGGCGAACCGCTGGAGATGCTCAGCCCCCACCCCGTCGGCCGGCTGACCTTCGACGCCGTGCCGGTCACCCGCGCCGACGTGCTCGGCGAGGTCGACGCCGGGTTCAAGGTCGCCATGCGCACCCTGAACCTGCTGCGCCCCAGCGTCGGTGCCTTCGCCGTCGGCATGGCCCAGCGCGCGCTTCGACCTCGCCCACGCGCGTCAGCGCACGGCGTTCGGCGGGCCGCTGCGCGACCTCCAGGCCGTCCAGCTCGCGGAGATGGCCACCTGCACCGAGGCCGCCCGCCTGCTCGTCTACGCGGCGGCCTCGGCCTACGACACCGGCCAACCCGACATCGCCCGCCGCTCGGCCATGGCCAAGCTGCTGGCCACCGAGACCGCGCAGTACGTCGTCGACGCCGCCGTCCAGATCCACGGCGCCCCCGCGCTGGAGCGCGGCTACCCACTGGAGCACCTGTACCGCGAGGTGCGCGCGCCCAGGATCTACGAGGGCGCCACGGAGGTCCAGCGCACCATCATCGCCAAGGAGCTGTACCGATGACGCCACCGCCACCCACCGGCCAACCGCGGCCACCCCCGCCGGAGCCCGACCACCACCGTGTGAGCCCACCCGACCAGCCGACCGCCCCACCGCTGCGCCGCGTCAAACCCCGCCGAACTCGCCCCGCCGACCGGCTTCTCGCACGCCGTCACCGCCACCTGCGCCCAACTGGTCCTCCTCGCCGGACAGACCGCGCTGGACGGCGCGGGCCGGCTGGTGGACGGACCGCTGCCCGACCAGTTCGAGCGCGCCCTGGGTAACCTCCTCAACCGCGCTCCGCGCCGCCGGCGGCCGGCCCGAACACCTCGCGCGGGTCACAGTGTACACCACCGACGTGGCCGACTACCGCGCCCACGCCCCCGCACTCGGCCGCGTCTGGCGCCGCCTGGCGGGCCGCCACTACCCGGCGATGGCCGTCGTGGGCGTGGTCCGGCTGTGGGACGAGCAGGCACACGTGGAGCTGGACGGCATCGCCCTCCTGCCGTGAGGGAGCGGTGCCGGGCGGAGGCACCGGTGGTACGAGGGCTCCGGCGCCGCGCCGCAGGCCAGCGCCATACGGTGCGCCGAGCGGAGCAGTCCGGCGTACGGCTGGGGGCGTACCGCCCCAGCACGGCTCCACCCCAGGGTGTGCGCGGACGTAGCACCACCGTTGGATGTGCCACCGCGGCCCGGCGGCATAGCGTCGGGGACGTAGCACGGCCGGTGCGGGGTAGGGGCACAGGCACCGGCCGCCCGCACGGGGGTGCGTGGCGTGGCGGCGCGCGATCAGCGCCGCCACGCCACGCGTGGCCCGCGCCCGCACCCGAGGATCCGGAGGGAACGCCCATGGATGGGCTGAACGACAGCGAGCCGAAGCAGGCGAGGAGGAACGAGGCAGTGCCCCCCGTCACGCCGGCTGCCGCCGCCACTCCCGTACCAACAGGTAGCCGATGTAGGCGCCGCCGACTGCCATGGTGTAGATCCCCACCGGCAGGTCGTCGAAGAGCGGCAGTTGCTGCGCGGCCAGGTCGGCCGCGACCAGCAGCAGGGCGCCGAGCAGCGTGGACACCGCGAGTTGCGGGCCGGTGCTGCGCGTGAGCCGCTTCGCGATCTGCGGAGCGGTGAGGGAGATGAACGCGATGGGACCCGCGACGCTGACCGTGCCCGCGGAGAGCGCGATGGACAGCAGCACGGCCGCGGTCTTCGTGCGGCCGGGGTTGGCGCCGAGCCCGGTGTAGAGGTCGTCGCCCATCTCCCCGATGGTCAGCGGCCGGGCCAGCAACGCGGCCAGCGGGAGGCAGACGAGCAGGACGGTCCAGATGATCGTGGCGTCGTCCCAAGAGCGGCCGGTGAGACTGCCGTTGACGGCGGCCAGGGAGCTGGCCTTGTCCCGCTCCACGGCGTAGACGACGTACTGGGTGACGGCGGTCGCCATGGCCGCCACGCCGATGCCGGCGACGACCAGCCGGCCCTGGCTGCGTAAGCCGGTGCCGGTCGAGACGTAGACCAGCCCATCGCCAGCAGCGCGCCCACGGAGGCCGGCACGACGTCGGGCAGGGACAGCGCGACGGTCGCCGCACCCGCGCCGGCACCGGAGCCGAGCCCGATGACGTCCGGGCTGCCCAGCGGGTTGCGGGTGACGGACTGGAAGAGCGTGCCGGACAGGCCGAAGGCCGCGCCGGTGGCGATCGCGACGGCCAGCCGCGGGCCGCGCAGCCGGTCGAAGACGAAGGCGTCCTTGCCCGTGGCCTCGCCGAGCAGCACGCCCGGGATGTCGGCCAGTTCGATGCCGAGCCGGCCCATGGTCAGCGTCGCGGCCGCCGCGACGACCAGCAGGACCAGCGTCGCCAGGCCCACCACCACGGCCCAGACGTGTGGAAGGGCACGGCGACCCGGGGCCCGATCCGCAGTATCCCGCGACGCGGCCCGGATCGCCGGGTCGGCGACTGGGTGGTCGTCATCACCCCCCTCATCCGACGTACGGCCAATAGCAGCGCGGGCGCCCCGACGCAGACGGTGACGACGCCCACCATGAGTTCCTGCGGGCGCAGCACCACCCTGCCGATCACGTCGGCGAGCAGCAGGAGCGAGGGGCCCCGGCCAGGGCCGAGAACAGCAACTGGAGCCGTAAGTCCGCGCCCACCAGGACGCGCACGAGGTGGGGCACGGGCCAGCCCGACGAACGCGATGGGGCCCACCGCCGCCGTCGCGGACGCGCTCAGCAGCGTCGCGGCGAGCAGGCCGGTGCCCTTGACGCGGGCGGGGCTGATACCCAGCGAGGTGGCCTTGTCGTCGCCCATGGCCATGGCGTTCAGGCTCGGACCGAGGAGCAGCGCGACCACGAGGCCGACACCGGCGAAGGGCAGGACCGACCAGAACACGTCCCAGCCGCGCCCGCCGAGCGTGCCCACCACCCAGTAGCGGTAGGTGTCGAAGACCCTGGGCCGGGAGAGGGTGACGGCCTGGATGAACGCGGCGAGCACGGCGCTGAGCACCGCGCCGGCCAGCACCAGGCGCACCGGGCTGGTACGGCCGCCCGCCGTGCCGATCACGTGGACGGCGACGCCCGCTAGGAGCGCGCCGGGCAGCGCCCACCACATGGTCTCCCGCTGCCCGGTGGCGCCGCAGTAGGCGGTGGCCGCGACGATGCTCGTCGAGGCGCCCGCGTTGATGCCGAGCAACCCGGGCTCGGCCAGCGGGTTGCGGGTCATGCCCTGCATGAGCGCGCCCGCGACGGCCAGGCAGACCCCGGCGAGCACGTCGATCGCGGTGCGCGGGTAGCGGCTCTCCACGACGGTGCGCACATAGCTGTCGCCGCCTCCGGTGAGCACGTCGAGCACGTCGGAGGCGGCGGTCGGCTTGCTACCGTACATGACGCTGGCGAACAGGGCGATCGCCAGCAGGAACAGGCACCCGAGCAGGGCGAGGGAGAGCCCGGCGGGGCCCCGACGCTGTGCGCCGGGGCCCCGCCGGGCAGCAGAGGCTGTGGTCACGCTCGCAGCTCCGCGGCTACTTGCCGGACTTGGCGACGGCCGCGTCGATCAGGGGCAGGTACCGCTCGATGCTGTACGGCACCGTCAGCGGGTTGAGCATCGAGGAGGCGGTGATGAAGGACTGGTCCTTGCTGTAGACGAGCGCGCCCTTCTTGACCGCGGGGATCGCTGCGTACAGCGGCTGCGCCTCGATCTCCTTGCGGGTCTTGTCGTCGGTGCAGAAGGTGAAGGCGACGTCGCTCTTCTTGAGCTTGTCGGCGTTCTCCAGGCCGATCAGCGCGGAGTCGGTGCCCTCGGTCTCCTTGAAGGTTTTGACGACCGGGTCGACCTTCAGGCCCAGCTTGGAGACCATCTCCACGCGCTGCTCCTGCGGCTTGAAGACGCCGAGGGTGCCGGGGCCCGAGGTGTAGATGTAGGAGAACGTGACGTTCTTTTAGCTCGGCTTCTTCGCGGCGGCGTCGGCGAGCTGCTTGTCGATCTTCGCCGTCAGCTCCTTGGCCTTCTTCGGCTGCCCGAGTGCCTTGGCGATGAGGTCGATCTGCTGGTCCCAGTCGGTGCTCCACGCCTTGTCCTGGTAGGCGACGGTGGGAGCGATGTCCTTGAGGATGTCGTACTGCTTCTGCGTGATCCCCGACCACGGGGCGAGGATGACGTCGCGCTCCAGCTCCGTGATGGCCTCGATGTCGAGTTCCTCACCGCCGGTGAACTGCTTGGGCAGCTTCTTCCCGGACTTGGTGACCGCCTCGTGGATCCACGGCAGGTAGCCGGTCTTGTCGCTGTCCCACTCGTACTTCTCGATGCCCACCTGTACGTTGCCGAGCGGGATGGCCGTCTCCGCGGAGCCCTGGCCCAGGGTCACGACGCGCTGGGGCTTCTCCTTGATCTCAGCCTTGCCGAGCGCGCTCTTGATGGTGACCGGGAAGGCTCCGGCCTCGGCCGAGGCGCCCGCGTTCGCCGCGTCCTTCTTGCCGTCGTCGTCCTTGTCGTCCGAGCCGCAGCCCGTCACCAACAGGGTCAGCGAAACGGCTCCGGCCGCGGCCACGGCGGCCCGGTGGCGCAGGGAGGCCAGCAGAATGGGCATCGCGGAAGATCCTCGTTCTCAGGCACCAGGCGCCGGAACCGCCTCCCGCTGGCCCGCCCCAGGGTCATGTTTCGGCCTGGGACGAGGGCACAATGGCAGGCGGCCGACGAAGATTTTAGGTGAGCCTAACCTACATAGACCGCGACGAACATCGCCCCCTACCTGCCCGCTACCGGCAGCCCGGACGCGAGGCGTACCCGAAGGGCGCAAAAATCCCGACTCGACCAGGAAATCCTTTGGCTGATAAGGGCGTTGTGAGCGGGCAGTGAACTGATTTAAGGGCGATGGCGAGCAGGGGGGAGGCCGCCGACGCGGCACACCGCCCCCGCCCCTCGCGGCAATGGGTCGACGGGAGGGGCGGGGGCGTCTCGTCTCAGATGTCCCGGAAGATCTCGATCTGGGCGCCGATCGAGTTCAGCCGCTCGGCCAGGTCCTCGTAGCCGCGGTTGATCACGTAGACGTTGCGCAGCACCGACGTGCCCTCGGCCGCCATCATCGCGAGCAGCACCACCACCGCGGGCCGCAGCGCGGGCGGGCACATCATCTCCGCGGAGCGCCACCGGGTGGGGCCCTCGACGAGCACCCGGTGCGGGTCGAGCAGCTTGACGCTGGCACCGAGCCTGGTCAGGTCGGTGAGGTAGATCGCGCGGTTGTCGTAGACCCAGTCGTGGATCAGCGTCGAGCCCTGGGCGCTGGCCGCGATCGCCGCGAAGAAGGGCACGTTGTCGATGTTGATGCCGAGGAACGGCATCGGGTGGATCTTGTCGAGCGGCGCGCTCAGCTTGGAGGGGCGGACCGTCAGGTCGATCAGCCGGGTGCGCCCGTTGTCCGCCGGGTACTCCGCGCTGCGCTCGTGGTCGAGGCTCATCTCCTCCAGGACCGCCAGCTCGATCTCCAGGAACTCCACCGGGACGCGGCGGATCGTCAGCTCCGACTGGGTCACCACGGCCGCCGCGAGCAGGCTCATCGCCTCGACCGGGTCCTCGGACGGCGCGTAGTCCACGTCGCGGTCGATGTGCGCGACGCCGTGCACGGTCAGGGTCGTGGTGCCGACGCCCTCCACCCGTACGCCCAACTGCTCCAGGAAGAAGCACAGGTCCTGGACCATGTAGTTGGAGCTGGCGTTGCGGATGACGGTGACGCCGTCGTGCCGGGCGGCGGCCAACAGGGCGTTCTCGGTCACGGTGTCGCCGCGCTCGGTCAGCACGATGGGCCGGGTGGGGGAGACCTCGCGGTTGACCTCGGCGTGGTACGTGCCCTCGGTCGCGGTTACCTCGAGGCCGAAGTGGCGCAGCGCCGTCATGTGCGGCTGGACGGTGCGGGTGCCGAGGTCGCAACCGCCCGCGTACGGGATGCGGAACCGGTCGAGGCGGTGCAGCAGCGGGCCGAGGAACATGATGACGCTGCGGGTCCGTCGGGCGGCGTCGGTGTCCATGGCGGCCAGGTTGAGTTTGGCCGGCGGCACGATCTCCAGGTCGTTGCCGTCGTTGATCCAGCGGGCGCGTACGCCGATGCTGCCCAGCACCTCCAGGATGCGGTAGACCTCCTCGATCCGGGCGACGCGACGCAGCGTGGTGCGGCCCGCGTTGAGCAGCGAGGCGCACAGCAGTGCCACGCACGCGTTCTTGCTGGTCTTGACGTCGATCGCGCCGGAGAGTTGCCGGCCTCCGACGACCCGCAGGTGCATCGGGCCCGCGTAGCCGAGGGACACGATCTCGCTGTCCAGGGCCTCGCCGATGCGGGTGATCATCTCAAGGCTGATGTTCTGATTTCCCCGTTCGATGCGGTTGACGGCGCTCTGGCTGGTGCCGAGTGCCTCCGCTAGCTCCGTCTGAGTCCAGCCGCGGTGCTGGCGGGCGTCGCGGATGAGCTTCCCGATGCGGGCGAGGTAGGCGTCTGTCATGAGATCCATATTATCTCAGATATGAGATGTGCTCATGTTGTGGTGGTGCACGGCGTGCCGCGCGGGTCTCACGATGAGCGGGCGGCGCGACGCGAGCACTGAGGCGACTGTGACATGGCCCGGCGACTCTCGCCCGCGCTGCCGCGACCGGTCCCGGCCGTGGCGAGCACCGCGCGGGCCCCGGGCGCGGCTGGTGCGTCCTTGTCCAGAGTTGCCGCGCGACCGGCACTTCGCGCAATGAAGACCGGCACTTCGCGCAATGAATTGCCAAAAAAACTGTCATTGTTGCGCCGGTCGAGTGCCTCTTACGGTGCTGGTGGCTGGAACGCATACGCCACGCACAGGCGAGTCGCTGCCCGTACTTCCTTGAGTCGCCGTACTTCCCGTAAGTCGCCCGCACTTCCTGAAAGAGGTCTCACCATGCGCAATTCCCTTGCCCATCGTGCGCGGTCCGTCGTCACCCGCCGCCCGCGGTGGACGCTCGGCGCGGCGATCGGCGCGGGTGCCGTGCTGTTCGGTGTGCTCGCGGTGCCGAGCGCCGGCGCCGCCGATGACGAGAGTTCGCCCGAGACCGCGTCGTCGGTGCGGTTCCCAGCCAGCCGGCGCGCCGGGCACGCGGCCCCTGCCTCGGACGAGATCTCCAAGGTGCGGGTGACGCGCAACGAGGTGCCGGTCAAGCCCGGCAGCAAGACGAAGGTCACCGTCACGGTGGACTCGCCGGACGCCGGCCACATCTGGGTCTACCTGGACCGCGTCCACGTCGGTGACATGGGCAAGCAGTGGGCCAACGGTCCGCACCCGGGCCTGACTGCCAAGCCCAACAAGAAGTGCGTGTTCTTCACCGACCCGAAGAAGATCGGCATCGGCACCGGCTTCAAGTGTCCGACGCCCAAGGGCCACTCGGAGGTCGTCTTCACCGCCAAGGTGCCCAAGAACCTCCCCTCCGGCTCGGTAGCGTTCTTCGACGCCTACCACCAGATCTGCTCGTCCATGTGGAACGCCGGCTCCTTCTCGGGCGGCTTCGGCGTCCAGTAAGATCGAGCCCCGCGCGCCGCCCCACCCACGCGGCGCACCCGCCGACGTTCCCCCGCGTCACCCGACGTGGCCCAAGCCCGGCGCGGACGGACTCCCGCTCGTGAGTCCCCTCGCGTCCGTCCGCGCCGGATCCCGGCATCACCGGAATCCCGCACGTGGGGTGCCCCGTACCGGAGCCGTGGCCTACACGTCTCCCGCGGCCGCCCCACGGCTCGGCGCGATGAACACCAGCCCGCCACGCCCCCTCCGACGCGCCGTCGGCACGGCTCCCGCCGGCTGTCGCCTCGCGGCCCGCGCAGCACATGCCCGTGCCCGCGCCGACGTCGAGCCAGGCCGGCGCGGGGCTGGGCGGGGCGCGAACGTGCCAACGGATCGAACGCGCCAACGGCCCGGACGCGCGACGGCCGGGCACCCGTGGCCCGGAGCGGCCTCGCGTGGCGTCGAGCGCGCCCAATAATGACCTGCCGCCGGCCGCGCGCTTTGCGATGATGCGGCCATGCCAGCGACCAGGATGCACGCCGACGAGGTCCTGACCGACTCTGCCCTGGTGCGCCGCCTGGTGCGCGGGCAGTCCCCGCAGTGGGCCGGACTGCCCGTCACCCCGGTCGACTTGTACGGCACCGACCACGCCGTCTACCGCCTCGGCGACCACCTGTCCGTGCGCCTGCCGCGCATCAGCGGGGCCACCCGACAGGCGGTGCGCGAAGCGCGGTGGCTGCCCAGGCCCGCGCCGCTGCTACCGCTCGCGGTCCCGGTCCAGGTGGCGGCGGGCCGACCCGCCGAGGGCTATCCGTACGGTTGGTCGGTCTACGAGTGGCTGCCCGGCGAGAACGCCAACTGCACGCTGACGGACCTGGAACAGGCTGCCGTGGACCTCGCCGCGTTCATCACCGCGCTGACCCGACCGGCGCCCACCGGCGCTCGACCGGCAGCCGGGGCGCGCCGCTGGCCGAGTTGGACGAGCAGGTGTGCCGCTCGATCGCTCAACTCGGCGACCGTGTCGATGGCGCCGCCGCCCTCGCCTCCTGGGAGGAGTCGCTGCGCGCCCCCGCGTGGTCCGGGCCCGACGTCTGGCTCCACGGCGGCCTGTTGCCGGGCAACCTGCCCGTGACCGACGGGCGACTCTCGGCCGTCATCGACTTCGGCTGTCTGAACGTCGGCGACCCCGCCTGCGACCTGCAGCCCGCGTGGAACGTCTTCACGGGGGCGAGGCGGGAGCGGTTCCGGGCCGAACTCGCCGTCGATGACGCCGCCTGGCTGCGCGGTCGCGGCTGGGCGCTCTTCCAGGCGGTGGTGGCGCTGCCCTACTACTGGGACACCAACCCCGGAATGATCCGCCAGGCCACGAACGCCCTGACCCAGGTGCTTGCCGACACCGGCGCCGAGTGACCGCACCGGTCGGCCGGCCAGCGGAATTCGGTCGCCGCCGGTGGTGATCGCTTCTAGCCTGCGACGCATGAAGGTACTCGTGGTCGGTGCGACAGGGACGATCGGCAGCGCGGTCGTCGAGGCGTTGGGGCCCTCCCACGAGGTGGTCCGGGCCGCACTCGGCGGGCCGGTGCGCGTGGACCTGGAGGCCCCGACGTCACTGGACCTGTTGTTCGACGAGGTCTCCGGGCTGGACGCGGTGGTGTGCTGCGGCACCAGCGGTCCGCTGGTGGACCTGGGGACCGCGACCGACGAGGCCGTCGCCGACGGCGTGCGCGGCAAGCTGCTGGGGCAGGTGGCGCTGGCCCAGCGAGCGGTGCGCCACCTGCGGTACGGCGGCTCCATCACGCTGACCGGCGGCACCTTCGCCACGCCGCTGGCCGGCGGATCGCTGGGGGCCCTGATCAACACGGGCCTGGAGGGCTTCGTCTGCAACACGGCCGCCGAACTGCCCCGCGGGTTGCGGATCAACCTCATCAGCCCGGGCTGGATCAGCGAGACCCTGGTGCTGGACCTGGGACGGGACGCGGCGGACGGCACGCCCGTCGCCCGGGTGGCCGAGGCGTACGTGAGGGCGGTGGAGGGCACCATGCGGGGCCAGGTCTGGCGTTCGTGAGGGGGCAGGGGGCACCCGCGCGGACGCGAGGGCCGGGGCGCGCCTCGACAGCCTCCCCGCGTACCCCCCCGCCCCGGCTGTCTCGGGCCCCCAAGCCCCCTCACGGCTCCCCACCACTCGGGCGCGGGCGCGGGAGCGGTGGGGAGCCGGGGCGCGGTAGCCGGGGCGGTCAGTGGAAGCGGCGGACGAATACATCCGGGGCGCCGTTGGTGTCGTCGGCCGCCGACGTGAAGACCACGTCGGCGTCGTGGGCGCTGACCGCGTCCACGCCGGCGGAGGCGGGCTGCCGGGAGACGACCTCGTCGGTGCTCGTGCTCAGGTCGCGCAGCGTCAGCGACGGCTGGTCGGGGTCCGCCGCGTCGTTCGGGGCGTACACCAGGTAGCGGCCGGTGGGGTCGATAGCCACGTCCCGGACGTCCGGCACCAGTTGGGTGGTGCCCGAGCGCACGTCGTACACGTGGGTGTCGGGGCCCGAACGGTAGACGACCTTGCCGCCGTCCTCGCTGAGCTGGACGAGCGTCGCCTCCTTGGCGGGGCCCTCGACCGTGCCGTGGGTGACGCCCTCGACCCGGTCCCGTACGAAGACGTCGCCCGCCTCGCCGTCCTGGTAGGCGACGTGGCGGCTGTCGCCGCTGAGGGACGGCCGGGACGGGCGCCGGTGGTCGAACTCGGCGATGGTCTCCTTGGCGCCGGTGAACACGTCCTGGAACTCGACGCGCTGGTTGGACGCCGGCGGTCTGGGAGTGACGACGTAGACGGCGTGGTGGCCGTCCCCGTTCAGCGCGGGCTGGCCGCAACTGGGCCAGCAGTCGAGGCCGCCGATGGCTCCCGTGCGTACCTGCCAGAGGTAGATCTTCACATCCCGCATCCACGGCACCGGATAGCCTAGGTAGGCCCCGTCGCCGCTGATGACCGGCGGCTCGATCGGGTCGTAGTACCCGATCCGCCTGATCTCGCCTGTTTCCTGTGCGCGGAGGTAGACCTCGTCGCCCTCCTGCGGGCGGTCGGACGTGAGGTTATCCGCCGCCGAGGCGAAGACGACGTGACGGCCGTCGGGAGTGATCGAGGCATCGCCGGAGGCGCCGTCAGCCGGGGTCCCGTCCGCCGCGAGACTAAACTCTTCCCGACGCTGGTCTCGCGGACGCCCGCGCCGCCGACCCGGGCCGGAGACTTAGCCGAGGCGGCCCCCGGTAACACCGCCGTGACCGCGCAGAGCGCGATCACCGTGCCCAGGGCGGCTCGGACACGTCGAGTGGTTCCTAGGTTCGCGTTCTCCTCATATTGCCCCCAAGTAAGGCGCAGAACCCCCTCCGATTCCCCACCGGAGGGCCACAAGCATGCAACCGTGACGGTGCTGTGGGGTCAATGCGTCACATGGCGTACGAGAGTCGCGTCGCGGCCACGGGGAGTGGAACCGGCGCGCGCCGGTTCCACGTGGTGACGTGGGTGGCGATCGTCGTGGAACGCGGCGTGATCCCCGGCGGGCCGTGGGGGACACGGGCAACCAGCGCATGACCGTTCGCCAGCGATGTACTACAGTTATCTCGACATCGAGATATCTGCCGAGAAGGCGTACCGCTGTCGCGCTAGTTAGGTTTCCCTAAGTTAGGCACACCTTAGCGGATCGGCAAGGTCCCGGGGCGGCAGGATGCGGTGGTACGCGCGAATTCATGCATGAAGGAGACTGTCGTGTCGGCGAACAGCTTCGACGCCCGCAGCACGCTGCGCGTGGGCGACGAGTCGTACGAGATCTTCAAGCTGGACAAGGTCGAGGGCTCCGCCCGCCTGCCCTACAGCCTGAAGGTGCTGCTGGAGAACCTGCTCCGTACCGAGGACGGCGCGAACATCACCGCCGACCACATCCGCGCCGTGGGCGGCTGGGACTCGCAGGCGCAGCCGAGCCAGGAGATCCAGTTCACCCCGGCTCGCGTGATCATGCAGGACTTCACCGGCGTGCCCTGCGTCGTGGACCTCGCCACCATGCGTGAGGCCGTCAAGGAACTGGGCGGCGACCCCGCGAAGATCAACCCGCTGGCCCCGGCCGAGCTGGTCATCGACCACTCCGTCATCGCCGACAAGTTCGGCACCCACGAGGCGTTCGCGCAGAACGTCGAGCTGGAGTACGGCCGCAACCGGGAGCGCTACCAGTTCCTGCGCTGGGGCCAGACCGCCTTCGACGAGTTCAAGGTCGTCCCGCCCGGCACCGGCATCGTGCACCAGGTCAACATCGAGCACCTGGCCCGCACCGTGATGGTGCGCAACGGACAGGCGTACCCCGACACCCTCGTCGGCGCCGACTCGCACACCACCATGGTCAACGGCCTCGGCGTGCTCGGCTGGGGCGTCGGCGGCATCGAGGCCGAGGCCGCGATGCTCGGCCAGCCGGTCTCCATGCTCATCCCGTGCGTCGTCGGCTTCAAGCTGAGCGGTGAGCTCAAGCCCGGTACCACCGCCACCGACCTGGTGCTGACCATCACCGAGATGCTCCGCAAGCACGGCGTGGTCGGCAAGTTCGTGGAGTTCTACGGCGAGGGCGTGGCCGCCACCTCGCTCGCCAACCGCGCCACCATTGGCAACATGTCGCCGGAGTTCGGCTCCACCGCCGCGATCTTCCCGATCGACTCCGAGACCATCAACTACCTCAAGCTCACCGGCCGCTCCGAGCAGCAGCTCGCGCTCGTCGAGGCGTACGCCAAGGAGCAGGGCCTGTGGCTGGACCCGGCCGCCGAGCCGGACTACTCCGAGAAGCTCGAGCTGGACCTAGCCTCGGTCGTCCCCTCGATCGCCGGTCCCAAGCGCCCGCAGGACCGCATCGTCCTGGCCAACGCCGCCCAGCAGTTCATGCAGGACGTGCGCAACTACGTCAGCGACGACGAGGAGGCGGGTAAGGAGTCCTTCCCGGCCTCCGACGCGCCGGCCGCCACCAACGGCGTGCCCAGCCGCCCGACCACCGTCACGGCCGCCGACGGTTCCACGTACGAGATCGACCACGGCGCCGTCACCGTCGCCGCCATCACCTCGTGCACCAACACTTCCAACCCGTACGTCATGGTCGCCGCCGCGCTGGTGGCCAAGAAGGCGGTCGAGAAGGGCCTGAACCGCAAGCCGTGGGTCAAGACCACCCTGGCCCCGGGCTCCAAGGTCGTCACCGACTACTTCGACAAGGCGGGCCTGACCCCCTACCTCGACAAGGTCGGCTTCAACCTGGTCGGTTACGGCTGCACCACCTGCATCGGCAACTCCGGCCCGCTGCCGGACGAGGTCTCCAAGGCCGTCAACGAGAACGACCTCGCCGTCACCTCGGTGCTCTCCGGCAACCGCAACTTCGAGGGCCGGATCAACCCCGACGTCAAGATGAACTACCTGTCCTCCCCGCCGCTGGTCGTCGCGTACGCCATCGCCGGCTCCATGAAGGTGGACATCACCAAGGAGGCCCTGGGCATCGACACCGAGGGTAAGCCGGTCTACCTCGCGGACATCTGGCCGACTGAGGCCGAGGTCAACGACGTGGTGGCGAACGCCATCGGCGAGGACATGTTCTCCAAGTCCTACAGCGACGTCTTCGCGGGCGACGCCCAGTGGCAGGCGCTGCCGATCCCCACCGGCAACACCTTCGAGTGGGACCCGGAGTCCACCTACGTCCGCAAGCCCCCCTACTTCGAGGGCATGGCGATGGACCCGGCGCCGGTTCAGGACATCGCCGGCGCGCGCGTCCTGGCCAAGCTGGGCGACTCGGTCACCACCGACCACATCTCCCCGGCCGGCGCCATCAAGGCCGACACCCCGGCGGGCAAGTACCTGACCGAGCACGGCGTCGAGCGGCGTGACTTCAACTCCTACGGCTCGCGCCGCGGCAGCCACGAGGTCATGATCCGCGGCACGTTCGCCAACATCCGGCTGCGCAACCAGATCGCGCCCGGCACCGAGGGCGGCTTCACCCGCGACTTCACCGTCGCGGACGGCCCGGTCTCCTTCATCTACGACGCGTCGCAGAACTACCAGGCCGCCGGCATCCCGCTGGTCGTCCTCGCGGGCAAGGAGTACGGTTCCGGCTCCTCCCGCGACTGGGCCGCCAAGGGCACCGCGCTGCTGGGCGTCAAGGCCGTCATCGCCGAGTCCTACGAGCGCATCCACCGCTCGAACCTGATCGGCATGGGCGTCCTGCCGCTGCAGTTCCCCGAGGGCGCCACGGCCGAGTCCCTCGGCCTGACCGGCGAGGAGACCTTCTCCATCACCGGCGTGACCGCCCTGAACGACGGCACGACGCCGCGCACGGTCAAGGTCACCACCGACAGCGGCGTGGAGTTCGACGCGGTCGTGCGCATCGACACCCCCGGTGAGGCGGACTACTACCGCAACGGCGGCATCATGCAGTACGTCCTGCGGTCGCTAATCCGCAAGTAAGTAATCGGCCGGGTGCGCCGGAGCGGAAATTCCGGCTCCGGCCCCGCCTATTGGTCTGGACTAAGTCGAGCGGAAGGTTGGTGGAAACCCACCTTCCGTTTCGACTTTCGGGCCCGGGCCAGCCCGGTTCGCGCGCGTCGGCGCGAGCCCGGTTCCACCCGGCCCGGGTAAGCAGAAGCGGGCCGCATTCCCCCCGGAATGCGGCCCGCTTCCGTGTCTGCCGGCCGGGGCCGTCCACGCCCTCGCAGGGCCGGTGAGCTGCCCGAACGGGCAGCCCTGTTATGCCGTGTGGCCAGCCAAAAGCAGGGATCGCCCGGAGGCTCGCGGGGCGTGAGTGTCGGGCGCCCGAATAACCGCTCGGGCGCGCTGACGCCCCCCGGACCATGACGCGCGCCCGTATGTCGCTAGGTCTCAGCTCGGGAAAGACTGCTGTCAATTTCTGCTTTCGATCTTGCCTCCTGCGCGTTGAGTGGACTAGACTTTTCATGTCTGAGTCGCCGTAGTTCACGGCAAGTGGACCCGATGCTGGAGGAGTGCGCCTAGCTGGCGTGCTGTCGTCATCGATCTCCTGCGCGTATGCAGCACACATCAGCTCCAAACTGACCCGCGGTGTCGGGTTGTTCGCCATAGGCGGACGCGGTAACGGGAGATCTGACACCGCCTGAGTCCTGCAGAAGGCGAGGACCCCAGATGGGATTCACCTCTGAATTCGACCGTCGTGATCTGGTCAAGCGAACGGCTGCGATCGGGCTGATCTCCGTTCCCACCATGACGGCGCTCAGCGCGTGCGCGACGGGCGGCGGCGGGGGCACGCAGCAGGTCGCCGAGGGCAGGAGGTCGGCGAGGAACCCGCTGGGGGTCAACGAGAGCGCGGGGCTCGACGTGGTGATCTTCGACGGCGGCTTCGGCGAGGAGTACGCGAGGGCCGCGCAGGCGAAGCTTACGTGAAGGCGTACCCGAAGATGGACGGGAAGATCAAGCATTCGGCGACGCAGAAGATCCAGGCGAAGCTTTCGAAGTCGTTGCTGGCCGAGCACGGCTGGGAGTACCCGCAGACCTGGGACGAGATGCTGAAGCTGTGCGCGGACGCGAAGAAGCAGGGGAGCACGGGGTGGACGTATCCGGGGAAGTACCCGTGCTACCTGCCGTTCAGCCTGTATCCGTTCATCGCGAAGATCGGTGGCCGCGAGACGCTGGACGCGATCGACAACCTGGAGCCGAACGCGTGGAAGCACGAGGCGGTGAAGGTCGCGTTCGAGGCGTATCACGAGTTGCAGGCCAAGGGGTACATCCTCAAGGGCACGCCGGGGCTGGACCATATTCAGTCGCAGGTGGCGTGGAACGAGGGGAAGGTGTTGTTCATCCCGAACGGTTCGTGGGTGGAGAACGAGACGAAGAAGACCACGCCGAAGAACTTCGACATGGGTGTGGGCGCGCCGTCGTCGTTGGATTCGGGTGACAAGCTGCCGTACGGGACGATCTGGGCTTCCGGCGGTGAGCCGTTCATCGTGCCGAAGAACGCGAAGAACCCCCGTGGTGGTATGGAGTTGCTGCGGATCATGTTGGGCACGAAATCCACGCAGAACTTTATCCAGCAGGTGTCCTCGTTGTCCTCGCTCGATGGCGGGACGGAGGGTTTGCGGCTTCCGCCGGGGTTGGCGTCGGCGCAGGAGTTGTGGAAGAAGGCGGGGGATAACGTCGTCAATCCGCGGTTGCAGGATTGGTATGTGACGTTGCAGAAGGAGAAGATCGGGGTGGCGGCGTTGGGCGAGATGATGGCTGGGCGTATGTCGCCGAAGGAGTGCATGGCCAAGTGTCAGAAGTTCGCGGATGAGACGGCGAAGGATTCCGCGGTGAAGAAGTACCGGCACAAGTGAGGACGCGCTGGCAGTGGCGTCCTTCGCGGGCGAGGAGTGCGGTCGGTAGCAGTGCGCCACGGTAAGTACGGCTTCATCGTGGGGTTTTTGTCCTTGCCGTTAGCGATTTACGCGGTTTTTGTGATCTCGCCGTTCATCCAGGCTATCTACTATTCGTTCACGAATTGGAGTGGTCTGAGCTCGGATCTCCAGATGGTGGGGTTCGATAATTACCGTAAGCTGCTGGATAACGATGTGTTCTGGCATGCGTTGCGGAACAATCTGGTGTTGTTGCTCGTGTTGCCGCTGGTGACGCTGGGCATGGGGCTGTTCTTCGCTTTCATATTGAATGTGGGTGGGCGGCGCAGGGGGGGGCGGTGGTCTCGGGTGTGCGGGGGTCGTCGTTGTACAAGGTGGTGTACTTCTTCCCGCAGGTGCTGTCGATCGCGATCGTGGCGTTGATCTTCCAGTTCGCGTACAACCCGAACAGTGGGGCGTTGAACTCGTTCCTGTCGGGGATCGGGTTGGATTCGGTGCAGCCTGATTGGTTGGGTGATCCGAGTCTGGCGTTGTGGTGTGTGATGGCGGTGATGTGGTGTGTGATGGCGGTGATGGTGTGGAACAACGTCGGGTTCTACGTGGTGTTGTTCTCGGCGGCGATGAGCACGATTCCTCGTGATTTCTACGAGGCGGCGTTGTTGGATGGCGCGAACCGGTTCACCACGTTCTTCCGGATCACGTTGCCTCTGCTGTGGGACACCGTGCAGACCGGTTGGGTGTACATGGGCATTCCTGGCGCTGGACGCGTTCGCGGTGGTGCAGATCATGACGGTGGGGCCTGGTGGTCCTGACTACTCGACCGAGGTCCTGACGTGGTTCGTGTACACGAAGGGCATTCGGGACGGGCAGGCCGGTTACGCGACCGCGTTGGGTGTGGCGTTGCTGATCGTCACGATGGTCTTCGCGACGGTCGTCATGCGACTCGGCCGCCGAGAAAGGCTGGAGTTTTGAGATGACAGCACCCCGTGCCCGTGCCGTACGCGTACGCCCCGACGTGGAGAGGAACGCGCCGTGAGCGGAGAACTGTCATCCAAGGACCTGGTCGACATGCTCACGGCGCTGGACCTGTCCGGCGAGCGGTCCCCCGTGAAGGCGGTGCCGCCGACGGTCTCGGGTGCCGGGCGGCAGCGTGGGGACCGTGCGGGTGGGGTGCTCAACCTGTTCTCGCACGGGATTCTGGCCGTGTGGGGGCTGTTGGTCACGCTGCCGCTGTTGTGGGCGGCGATGAGTTCGCTCAAGACCGACCGGGAGATCTTCACCTCGCCCTGGTCGCTGCCCTCGTCGCTGCATTTCGAGAACTGGTCCGACGCATGGAACACCGCGAACATGGGCCGTTACTTCCTGAACTCGGCCGTGGTCGTCGCCGGCTCCCTCTTCGGCACCATGCTGCTGGGCGCCATGGCCGCCTACGTCCTGGCCCGGTTCGAGTTCCGTGGGAACCGCTTCATCTACTACCTGTTCGTCGGCGGCATGAGCTTCCCGATCGTGCTGGCGTTGGTGCCGCTGTACTTCGTGTTGCAGAACATGGAGATGCTCAACACCAAGCACGGCCTGATCCTGGTCTACATCGCGTACTCGCTGCCCTTCACGGTCTTCTTCCTGACCTCGTTCTTCAAGACCCTGCCCACCTCGGTGGCGGAGGCGGCGATGATCGACGGGGCCTCGCACACGCGCACGTTCTTCCAGGTCATGCTGCCGATGGCCAAACCAGGACTGATCAGCATCGGCATCTTCAACTTCCTGGGCCAGTGGAACCAGTACATGCTGCCCTACCTACTCAACCAGGGCGAGGAGAAGGACAAACTCCTGCCCCAGGGACTGGTGGAACTCGCCGTCTCCCAGGGATACAAGGGCAACTGGGCCGTCCTCTTCTCCGGCCTGCTCATCGCCATGATCCCCGTCCTCGCCGTCTACATCATCTTCCAACGCCAGGTCCAAGCCGGCCTGACCGCCGGAGCCCTGAAGTAGTCGCACCCGGCTGACCCCGGCCCCACCACGCGGCCGGCGGGACCCGGGCCGTTGCCGTGCCGGCCGGGGCCCGCGTCGCGATCGCGGGGTCGGGCGGCGGCGCGACCCCCTCTCGCGCTACGGTGTGCCGCTGCCGTCACGGTGTGCCGCCGCGCGCCGTCGCCACCGCGATCGACGTCGCCGTGCGGCGAGAGCGCCGTCACCCAACGGGTCGCTGTCCGACGGGTGGCGGTGGAGCGTCGAGGACTTGACGAGCGGCGACCTGTACGGATCAGCTTAGAGTTCACATGTTGGAGACATCGCCGGACCTCACCAGCGGTCCGGCCGGCGACCGGCCGTCGCGCCGTACGCTGAGGCGGGAGTGGATGGGCGTGGAGACTCCGGGATCGCAGTCGTCGCTCCACCGGGCCAACCTTGAGCGGGTCGTACGCGCGGTGCGCATGGCGGGATCCCTTACACAGGCGGAGATCGCCCGCACGACGCGGCTCTCGGCCGCCACCGTCTCCAACATCGTCCGCGAGCTGAAGGACGGCGGCACCGTCGAGGTCACCCCGACCTCCGCCGGCGGTCGGCGGGCCCGCAGCGTCGCGCTCAGTGGCGACGCCGGCATCGTCGTCGGCGTCGACTTCGGCCACGCCCACCTGCGGGTCGCCGTCGGCAACCTGGCCCACCGGGTGCTCGCCGAGGAGACCGAGCCGCTGGACGTGGACGCCTCGGCGGCGCAGGGCATGGAACGCGCCGAGGCCCTGGTGGGACGCCTGATCGAGGCCACCGGCATCGCGCCGGACAAGGTGGTCGGCATCGGGCTCGGCGTGCCGGGCCCCATCGACGTGGCCACCGGAACGCTGGGCTCCACCGCGATCCTGCCGGGCTGGGCCGGCGCCAACCCGCGCAACGACCTCGCGGCGCGCCTCGGCCTGCCCGTGTACGTGGACAACGACGCCAACCTGGGCGCACTCGGCGAACTGGTGTGGGGGAGCGGCCGTGGCGTGGCCGACCTGGCGTACATCAAGGTCGCCAGCGGCGTCGGCGCGGGCCTGGTGATCAGCGGCCATATCTACCGCGGGCCCGGCGGCACGGCTGGCGAGATCGGCCACATCACGCTGGACGAGTCGGGCCCGGTGTGCCGCTGCGGCAACCGCGGCTGCCTGGAGACCTTCACCGCCGCCCGCTACGTGCTGCCGCTGCTGCACTCCAGCCACGGCCCCGACCTGACCATGGAGCGCATGGTGGCGCTCGCGCGGGAGGGCGACCCCGGCTGCCGCCGGGTGGTCTCCGACGTCGGGCGGCACGTGGGCAGCGGCGTCGCCAACCTGTGCAACCTGCTCAACCCGAGCCGGGTGGTGCTCGGCGGTGACCTGGCCGAGGCCGGCGACCTGGTGCTCGACCCGATCCGCGACTCGGTCGCCCGGTACGCCATCCCGAGCGCCGCCCGGCAACTCTCCGTGCTGCCGGGCGCCCTCGGCAGCCGGGCCGAGGTGCTGGGAGCGCTGGCCCTGGTGCTCAGCGAGATGGGCGACTCCACGCTCCTCGACGGCGCCGTCACCACCGGCACGCCGGCCCTGACCTGATCTGACCCGGCCCTACCCAGCGGCGCTGGCCGTCGCTGTCGGCCCCCGCACCACGCGCACCCACGGCGGCCCCACGCGCGCCCGCGCCCGTACCCCGCCACCACCAGGCCCCGCGCGTACCCCCGCTCCGTAGCGTCCGTCCCCCTCCGCACACGCCACCTCGCCCGAGCCCGCCCCGGCACCCGTTCCCCAACCCGCGCCCGCGCCCGGCCCACCCGGGTGCCCCGTGCCCCGCACCCGTGCCCACCCCCACCGCGCAACCGCCCGGCCTGCGGCCCCGGCTCGCCCGCCCACCGCCGGCAGCCGGTCAGCCGCCGCCCGCGCGCCCGCGGCCAGCACCTCGCCGGCCTCCAGCCGGCCGACGCTCACGCCCACCCGCCGGCGCCGGGTGCGTCGCAGGCCACGGCGCTCACGTCCCGTTTGACCCTGAGTTCACAGGCGTAATGAATGGCATCGTTGCCATCTTGTTAAGGATTTCCTTCTTGACGCTTGTGTGGCCGCCGAGTTGGCTTCCAGCCAGCTCGGCCGCAGTGACGGCCGCGTCAGGAGGTAACCTCACATGAACGCGACGCTCCGTCGTGTCGTCATCGCCACCGCCGCGGTCAGCCTGACCGTCGGCCTTGCCGCGTGTGGCAAGGCCAAGGAGGCGGACAGCCACGACTCCAATGACCGGAAGAAGGGCGACCCTCTCACGATCGGGCTCCTGCTGCCGGAAGACCAGACCGCGCGCTACGAGAACTTCGACAAGCCCTTGATCAAGAAACGGGTCAAGGAGCTCTGCTCGGCCTGCGACGTCAAGTACGTGAACGCCAAGTCGGACGCGTCCGTCCAGCAACAACAGGTCGACACGATGATCACCAAGGACGTGGACGTGATCATCCTCGACTCCGTGGACTCGAAGTCCATCGCCAGCTCGGTCGAGAAGGCGCACGACGCCGACATCCCCGTCGTCGCCTACGATCGGCTGGCCGAAGGCCCCATCTCCGCCTACACCTCCTTCGACAACGCGGAGGTCGGCAAGGTCCAGGCCAGGTCGCTGCTGAAGGAGATCGGCGGCAAGGCCAAGAGCGGCCAGATCGTCATGATCAACGGCTGGGAGGCCGACCCTAACGCCGCCATGTACAAACAGGGCGCGCTCTCCGTGCTCAGGGGCAAGGTCACGATCGGCAAGTCGTACGACGTGGAGAAGTGGCTGCCGAACCTCGCCAACGACAGCATGAACGGTGCCATCTCCTCGCTCGGCAAGGACAAGATCGTCGGCGTCTACTCGGCCAACGACGGCATGGCGGGCGGCGCCATCACCGCGCTGCGGCACGGCGGCTTCGACAAGCTGCCGCCGGTCACCGGGCAGGACGCGGAACTCGCCGCCGTGCAGCGGATCATCGCCGGCGAGCAGTTCATGAGCGTCTACAAGTCGTACAAGATCGAGGCCAGGACGGCGGCCGAGATGGCGGTGGCCCTCGGCTGGGGCGAGGACGTGCCGGCGAAGACCACCGTGGACAGCCCGACCGAGAAGGACGTACCGGCCACCCTGATCCCGCCGGTCGCGCTGACCGTGGACAACGTCAAGGACACGGTCGTCAAGGACGGCCTGTACCCGCTGGACAAGATCTGCGCGGCGAAGTTCAGGGGCGCCTGTGAACGGGCCGGCCTGCGGTAGCCGACGCACCGGCCGCGACCGGTACCCCGTGGCTCACCCGAGTTCCGTACCCGCCCGCCCCGTCTGGGCGCGGCGCATCCCCCGCCCCGGGTAGGGCGGTGAAGGAGATGGTTGACGTGACCGCTACGCCCGTACTGGCGTTGCGCGGGATCTCCAAGCGATTCGGTGCCGTCCAGGCGCTCACCGACGTCGATCTGGAGGTCCGGGCCGGCGAGGTGGTCGCCCTGGTGGGCGACAACGGCGCCGGCAAATCCACCCTGGTCAAGACGATCGCCGGGGTGGCCCCCGCCGACGACGGCGTCATCGAGTGGCGGGGGCGCCCGGTGCGGGTCGACCGCCCGCACGACGCCCAGGCGCTGGGCATCGCGACCGTGTACCAGGACCTGGCGCTGTGCGATAACATCCACGTCGCCGGTAATCTCTTCCTGGGCCGGGAGCTCACCCGCGCCGGCATCCTCGACGAGGTCGAGATGGAGCGCCGCTCGCGCGAACTCCTGGAGACGCTCTCGATCCGCATTCCGAGCGTGCGCATTCCCATCGCCTCGCTCTCCGGCGGCCAGCGGCAGACGGTGGCCATCGCCCGCTCCATGCTGGGCCAGCCCGGCCTGGTGATCCTGGACGAGCCCACCGCGGCGCTCGGCGTCGAGCAGACCGCGCAGGTGCTCGACCTGGTGGAGCGGCTGCGCGAGCGCGGCCTCGCGGTGATCCTCATCAGCCACAACATGGCCGACGTCAACGCCGTGGCGGACCGGGTCGCGGTGCTCCGGCTGGGCCGCAACAACGGCACCTTCGACATCCGCACCACCTCACAGGAGGACATCATCTCCGCGATCACCGGCGCCACCGACAACGCTGTCACCCGCCGCAAGGCCCGCACCTCGAACGCGGAGGACCACGCGTGAGCACCCACCTCGACAAGTCAGCCGACGAGCCGCGCGAGGGCGCCGACACCGCGGGGGCGAACGCCGACCGGCCGGCCGCACCTCTCATCGAGGGCGCCCCGGCCGCCGCCGGCGCGGTCACCGCCGTCGACCCCCGCCTCCTCGTGCGCGAGCAGGGCGTGCGGGGATACGTGCGGGAGTTCGGCCGCAAGCTGCGCGGCGGCGAACTCGGCTCGGTCCCCGTCGTGGTCGGCCTGGCCGTCATCTGGGCTGTCTTCCAGTGGCGGGACTCGGCCTTCCTGTCCCCGAAGAACCTCTCCGACCTGTCCATCTACATTGTCGGCACCGGGATGATCTCGGTCGGCATCGTGCTCGTCCTGCTCCTGGGCGAGATCGACCTGTCGGTCGGCTCGGTCAGCGGCCTGGCCGCCGCCGTCCTCGCCGTGCTCTACGTCAACGAGGGCCTGGCCGAGTGGCAGGCCATCCTCATCGCCCTCGCCTCCGGCGCGGCGGCCGGGGCCGCGCACGGCTTCTTCTTCGCCCGCGTCGGCGTCCCGGCGTTCGTCGTCACCTTGGCCGGGCTGCTGGCGTGGAACGGGCTGATGCTCCAGGTGCTCGGCACCACCGGCACCATCAACCTCGACCGCGACAGCTTCATCGTCCATCTGAACAGCCACTACTTCGTCTACATCGCCGTGGCCTACGGCGTTGCCGGGCTCGCCGTGGCGCTCTTTCTCGGCGCCCAGCTCCTGGACGCCCGACGCCGCCAGGCCGCGGGCGTACCCTTCCGGCCGCTCGGCGAGATCCTGGCGCGCACCGCCGTGCTGGCCGTGCTGGCCTTCGCGGCGGCCTGGCGGCTCAACGAGTACAAGGGCTTGCCGCTGGCGTTGCTGATCTTCCTGGTGGTGCTGATCGGCTATGACGTCCTGCTGCGCCGTACCCGCTTCGGCCGCCAGGTCTTCGCCGTCGGCGGCGGCGTCGAGGCCGCGCGGCGGGCGGGGGTCAACGTCACCCTCGTCCGCATCGCCGTCTTCTCGATCTCCGGCCTCATGGCCTCGGTCGGCGGCCTGTTCATCGCCTCCCGGATCGCCGCGGCCAACCAGGGCGCCGGCACCGGAAACCTGCTGATGGAGGCCATCGCCGCGGCGGTCATCGGCGGCACCAGCCTCTTCGGTGGCCGGGGCAGCGTCTGGTCGGCGCTGCTCGGCATGCTCGTGATCGGCTCCATCGCCTCCGGCATGGCGCTGCTCGGCATCGAGGCGTCCGTGCAGTACATGATCACGGGTGGCGTGCTGCTCGCGGCTGTGGTAATCGACTCGGTCTCGCGTCGCACCCAGCGCTCGGCCGGGCGCGGCTAGCACCCCCAGCGGCCCCACGGGGTCCCGCCACACGCTGGTGGGGCCCCGTGGGGCCACGCCCCGGACCGTCTCGGGGCGCTAGGGGGCCCGCTCGGGGCTCGCGTCCCAGCGCGCCGGGCGAGCCCCGAGCCACGACCCGCCGGGCGCGTGGGACCCCTGCGCGGGCGGGTCGTCGGTGACCGAGAACTGGACCACTCGCGTGAGTTACATCGCATCGGCCCAGCATCACCGCTAAGTGCGGAACATTAGTCTCGTCAGACCGACAAGGCTCGACAGCTCTACACCAAGGAGGCACAAGTGCCGAAGGAGCCGCGTGCAGCGCGTGCGGAGGCAGCGGACGGGGGGCTACTGCTGAGCCGTGTGAAGCGGCCTCGCGACCTCGACCGACTGAGCCTCACACAACTGGACGAGCTGGCGGCGGAGATCCGCTCCTTCCTCGTCGAGGAGGTCGCCAAGACCGGCGGCCACCTCGGGCCCAACCTCGGTGTGGTCGAGTTGACCATCGCCCTGCACCGGGTCTTCCACTCCCCCAAGGACCGCGTGCTCTGGGACACTGGGCACCAGTCGTACGTGCACAAGCTGCTTACGGGCCGTCAGGACTTCTCCAAGCTCAAGGGCAAGGGCGGCCTGTCCGGCTACCCCTCCCGCGCCGAGTCCGAGCACGACGTCATCGAGAACAGCCACGCCTCCACGGTCCTCGGCTGGGCCGAGGGCATCGCCAAGGCCAACGAGCTGCGCCGCAAGAACGACCACGTGGTCGCCGTCATCGGCGACGGCGCGCTCACTGGCGGCATGGCCTGGGAGGCGCTGAACAACATCGCCGCCGCCAAGGACCGTCCGCTGGTCATCGTCGTCAACGACAACGAGCGCTCGTACGCGCCGACCATCGGCGGCCTCGCCAACCACCTGGCCACGCTGCGCACCACCGACGGCTACGAGCGCTTCCTCGCCCGCGGCAAGGACCTCCTGGAGCGCACCCCGGTCGTCGGCCGTCCGCTGTACGGCACGCTGCACGGCGCCAAGAAGGGGCTGAAGGACTTCATCGCGCCGCAGTGCATGTTCGAGGACCTGGGTCTGAAGTACGTCGGCCCCATCGACGGCCACGACATCGAGGCGCTGGAGTCCGCGCTCGAGCGGGCCAAGCGGTTCGGCGGCCCGGTCATCGTGCACTGCCTGACCGAGAAGGGCCGCGGCTACACGCCTGCCCTCCAGGACGAGGCGGACCGCTTCCACGCCGTCGGCAAGATCCACCCCGACACCGGGCTGCCGATCTCCTCCTCCGGCGCCGACTGGACTTCGGTCTTCGGCGAGGAGATGGTCAAGCTCGGCGAGGAGCGCGAGGACATCGTGGTCATCACGGCGGCCATGCTCCAGCCGGTGGGCCTGGAGAAGTTCGCCAAGGCGTTCCCGGACCGGGTCTTCGACGTGGGCATTGCCGAGCAGCACGGGGCCGTCTCCGCCGCGGGCCTGGCCACCGGCGGCCTGCACCCGGTCTTCGCCGTCTACGCCACCTTCCTGAACCGCGCCTTCGACCAGGTGCTGATGGATGTGGCGCTGCACAAGTGCGGGGTGACCTTCGTCCTGGACCGGGCGGGCATCACCGGCACCGACGGCGCCTCGCACAACGGCATGTGGGACATGTCCATCCTCCAGGTCGTCCCGGGGCTGCGACTGGCCGCCCCGCGCGACGCGGACCAGGTCCGCGCCCAGCTCCGGGAGGCGGTCGAGGTCACCGACGCGCCGACCGTCGTGCGCTACTCCAAGGGCGCGGTGGGCCCGGCGGTCAAGGCCGTCAACCGGATCGGCGGCATGGACATCCTGCGCGAGCCGGCCCCCGAGGGCCGGGCCGACGTGCTCCTCGTCTCGATCGGCGGGCTCGCCCCGATGTGCCTTGAGGTTGCCGACCTGCTGGACAGGCAGGGCATCTCGACCACCGTGGTGGACCCGCGGTGGGTCAAGCCGGTGGACGAGGCGATGCCGGTGCTGGCCGAGCGGCACCGGGTGGTCATCACGGCCGAGGACAACAGCCGGGTGGGCGGCGTCGGCTCCGTCATCGCGCAGGCGCTGCGCGACGCGGGCGTGGACGTGCTGCTGCGCGACTTCGGCATCCCGCCGCGCTTCCTGGACCACGCGTCCCGCAAGGAGATCCTGGCCGAGATCGGCCTCACCGCGCCGGACATCGCGCGCCAGGTGACCGGCCTGGTGGCCAAGCTCGACGGCCGCTACGAGGCGGACGAGGCCGGCGCCCGCTCCGGCTCGGCGCAGCCCGCGCGCGACTAGCCTCCCGGTCGGGCCGCCGCACGGCGCGCCCACTCGACCGACTATGCCGGGTCGGCCCGCACGGCACACGATGCCGCGCGCGGTCGGCCCGGCATCGTGCTGCCCGGGCCCGCGCGGGTCCGGGCACCTGCCCAGCGCGGCGGGCCGGGCCGGGGGCGCGTCGCCGGCCCCGGGGCATGGGCCGGGTGGTCCAGCGGGCGCGCCGTACCCGGCGTCCCATCGGGTGAACCGGGGCGGCCGTCGGCGCTGCGCACGGTCAGCCGGCCCGTGTGGTGCGAGAGCTTGACGCGGACGCGCGATCGAGCCAGGGCGGAGGAGCGCCGATGAGCACGCGGGCACCCAGGAGGGGCCAGGGCGGCTACTTCCGTACCAAGTCCGTCGAGCAGTCCATCCGCGACACTGAGGAGCCCGACCACGCGCTGAACAAGTCCCTGTCCGCCCTCGACCTCACCGTCTTCGGCGTCGGGGTGGTCATCGGCACCGGCATCTTCGTGCTCACCGGACAGATCGCCAGGGACACCGCGGGCCCCTCCGTCGCGCTGGCCTTCCTGGTCTCCGGCCTCGTCTGCGCGCTGGCCGCCCTGTGCTACGCGGAGTTCGCCTCCACCGTGCCGGTCGCGGGCTCCGCGTACACCTTCTCGTACGCCTCGCTCGGCTGTGCGGTGGTCGCCGTCGGCTGGTCGGGGTACGTGCGTTCGCTGATGGACAACGTCGGCTGGCACCTGCCGGACTGGCTGTCCGGAGCCGGCCAGGCGGACGGGTTCGGCTTCGACCTGCTCGCCTTCGTCCTGGTCGGGCTGGTGACGGCGGTGCTGGTGGCGGGGATGAAGCTGTCCGCGCGGGTCACCACACTGGTCGTGGCGATCAAGCTGGGCGTGGTGTTGCTGGTGATCGTGGCGGGCGCGTTCCTCGTCGAGGCCGACAACTACCGGCCGTTCATCCCGCCGGCCGAGGGCACCTCCGACCAGGGCTCCGGGCTGGCCGCCCCGCTCGTTCAGGTCATGTTCGAGTACGAGCCGACGACCTTCGGCGTGCGGGGCGTCTTCACGGCGGCGGCCATCGTCTTCTTCGCGTACATCGGCTTCGACATCGTGGCCACCGCGGCCGAGGAGACCCGGGACCCGCAGCGCGACGTGCCGCGCGGCCTGCTGGGCTCGCTGGCCATCTGCACGCTGCTCTACGTCGCCGTCTCGCTGGTGGTCACTGGCATGCGGAAGTACACCGAACTGACCGTGGACGCCCCGCTCGCCGACGCGTTCAAGGCCAGCGGGCACCCGTTCTACTCCGGCCTCATCAGCTTCGGCGCCGCGGTCGGACTGACGACCGTGTGCCTGATCCTGTTGCTCGGCCAGACCCGGGTGTTCTTCGCCATGAGCCGGGACGGGCTGCTGCCCCGGGCCTTCTCTCCCAGGTCCACCCGTGCTTCGGCACGCCCTACCGGTCCACCGTGCTGCTCGGTGCCGTGGTCGCCGTCATCGCCGGCTTCACCAGCCCCTGGCCGAGTTGGCAGAGCTGGTGAACATCGGCACGCTGTTCGCCTTCGTCGTGGTGGCCGTCGGCGTGGTCATCCTGCGCCGCACCCGCCCCGACCTGCCGCGCGGCTTCCGCGCCCCGCCTGTCCCCGCGCTGCCGGTGGCCTCCGTGCTGGCCTCGCTCTGGCTGATGCTCAACCTGCCGACCGAGACCTGGCTGCGCTTCGCCGCCTGGATGGCTCTCGGCTGCGTCGTCTACGTCGCGTACGGCCGCTCCCACAGCCGCGTGGGCGCGCCCACGCGCCCGGGTGGAGTAGGCCGTTTCGCCTCTGCCCCGCCCCGCCCCGTCGCGTGGGCGGGCGTTCCGGGCCGCGCGGCGTCGCTCCCGGCGCGCGGTCCGAAAGCGGCGCGGCGGTGGGAATGAGGGGTCGGAGAACGTCGATGTCGCGACCGTGGAAAGAGAGAGGTGGCCCTGCCACTTCTCGGATCTCGTTGACGTGCTGATCCGCCGCCTGCGAATCTCGGTGAGGCTCGGCGGCCTTCCCGTAAGGGGAGTGCGCGTTCGCCGGAAGGCGTTCTGACGAAGCGGCAGCGGGAGCGGCGTTGAGATCTCCGGTACGTGTTTCCGCGCTGGCGCTGGCCGGTGCCCTGGCGGTGGCGGGCTGCGTCAGCGACTCCGCGTCTGCCCCGCCGGAGTTCACGTCACAGCGCGGGCAGGCGCTGGGAAAGGCCCAGGAGCGGGCGCGACAGGCCTGCCTGACCTTCTCGTCGCACGACGCCGGCGAGGGCGACCGGGTGCCACGTGCCGACTGGTCCGTATGCTTCCAGTCCCAGCGCGAGCGGAGCGTCGAGTTCGCCGTCGTCAGAAAAGCCGAAACGTGCCCCGGCGCGGACGGTCAGCCGATTCCCTGGTGGCGCATGCCCGACGTGTCGTGGCTGTCGGTTTCCAGCGCGCGGGCCGAACTCACCGGTGTCGAGGCTGCCCTGACGAAGGGCGTCCGGCTGGTGGGGGCCCGCCCCGGCGTCAACCCGCACGCACACCCGGGCGACGGCGCGTCCGAATCCTGGACGGTCTCCTCCCAACGGCCCGCCCCCGAAACCGCCCTGGACGAGCGTTGGCAGGCCGAGGAGGACATCGAACTCCTCGTCGTGCCACCCGACGCGCGCTGCCCGTAGGGACGCCTGCGGCGGGCCGTAGCCACCGCACCGCTGGACCCGCCCCGATGGGGTGGCCGCCGCGCGGCGCGTCGCTCAGCCGCGCACCGACCGCGGCCCCGCCACGCTCGCCCCCAACGCGCCCACCCGTTCGCGCAGTTCGCGGTCGGCGGTGATCACCAGGCAGGGGCGCTCCGGCTGGCGGGCAGCGACGACGTCCACGATGTGGTCGTCGCCGCTGCCGGGCGCCGCCTCGACCCGTACGCCCGGCGCCGACGCCACCTCGCGGGCCCTGCCCTCCACGACGAGCACGATGTCCACCGGCTGCCCGCACGCCCACGCGGGCACGTCGGTGCGCTCTGGCAGCCCGGTGGCGGAGAATGCGGTCAGTGCGTCGCGCAGTCGCTCGGCCGCACTATGTCGATCCCGCCACCAACCGTCGGGTACGGAGCCGACCACGTTCGCCGCGTCCACCACCACGAGTGCCTTCATGCGCCCAGCCTGGCACGATCTATGGCTCGGGGCCGTATTGCCCACGGGCGGGCACCCGGCGTGCGCGGCCAGGCAAAATACTATGGTCAGTCTTACAAGAGGGAAGGTTGTCTGCGAACCATGGTGTTGCGGTTGCTGCGCGGCAAGGACGGCAGGCTCTCGGCCTACGCCCCGGCGGCAGGCGGCATCGCCCGCTGGACGGAGACCCGTCCCGGAGGTCCGAAATGGACGGGGCCGGTGTGGCTGGACGTGCCGGGGCTGACCGCCTGTTCCATCGGCCAGGGCTCGGACGGCTACGTCCACCTGGTGGGTCTGCGGGAGAGACGCGCCCCCGATGAGCGGGTCGACGTGGACGTGGTGCACGCCACCCAGTACCAGACGGGCCGGCCGACCACGGTCTGGCACTCGCTGGGCACCCTGCACCCGAACGACTGGCACAAGGCCAGCCGCGTCAACGTGGTGACCACCGTCGTCGGCAAGGACGGCGCCGTGCACGTCGTGGTCCGCAACGCGGGCGGCGGCATCAGCGCGCGCCGCCAGGACGCCAAGGGCAAGTGGAGCGGCTGGGTCGACTTCAAGGGCAGCAACGTCACCGAGGGCGTCTCGGCCGTCGCCACGGCGGAGGGCCGGGTGGAGTTCTTCGCGCCGGCCACGGGCAGCGCCCTGCGCTGGTACATGAACGAGCCCGGCGGCGGCCTCAAGCGCGGCGACAACCTCGACGTGGACCCGCTGCCCGGCACCGCCTCGGGCGTGCAGACCGGCCCCGACACCCTCACGCACTACTGGCGGGACGCGACCAGCAACGAGATCTTCGCCCTGCGGCCCGCCGAGGGCGCCGAACCCGTCTCGCTCGGCGGCGCGGCGGGTGAGGGCCCGGCCGTGGTCATCCAGGCGCCGGTGTACGGGTACGACTGCACGGTCCTCGCCCAGCGTGAGCCGGGCACCGGGCGACTGGCCGTGGCGGCCTACCCCACGGAGAACGAGGCGGCCGGCGTGTGGTGGACACCCACCGGCGACCCGGGCCTGACCGAGCCCGCGCTGGCGCTCGACGGGTACGGGCGCGTCGTCCTCGCCGCCCTCGCGCCCGACCGCACCCTGCGCGTCGCCCGGCAGAAGACCACGGAGCCCGGGCTCGCGCTGGACGCCTGGACGGCCGTCTAGCCCCGCGCCCGCGGCCCGGCCCTGGGGGGCCCCGAGTCCGCCCTGGCCGGCCCCGTGCGCGCCCCGCACCCGCCATCCGGCGACACCCGGCCTCATCTCGCCTTCCCGCGGCCCGGCACCGTCCCGCATGCCCACGCGGCGGTGGCGGTGCCGTGCCGAAGGCGACCCGTCAGCACACGCGACCGGGGGGTGTCACGCGGCGCGCCGCGTGACACCCCCCGGTCAGGTGCGGGGCGGTGGGCCGTCAGGCCGGCACGCTCGCCAGCCCCGGCGCCAGGAACCGCTTGCCGGTGACCCGCTCCGAGACGCCCGCGCGGTCCAGGTACGGCGTGACGCCGCCCAGGTGGAAGGGCCAGCCCGCGCCGGTGATCAGGCACAGGTCGATGTCCTGCGCCTCGGCGACCACGCCCTCCTTCAGCATCAGGTCGATCTCCTGCGCGACGGCGTCCAGGACCCGCTCGCGTACCTGCTCCTCGCTCAGCACGCTCTCGCCCTGCTTGAGCAGTGCGAGGACCTCCGGGTCCAACTCGGGCCTGCCCGAGTCGTGGACGTAGAAGCCGCGCTTGCCCGCCTCCACGACGGCCTTGAGGTTCGGCGAGACCGTGAACCGGTCCGGGAAGACCCGGTTCAGCGTCTCGGAGACGTGCAGCCCAATGGCTGGGCCCACCAGTTCGAGGAGGACCAGCGGGGACATCGGCAGCCCGAGCGGCTCGATGGCACGCTCCGCGGTGGCCACCGGGGTGCCCTCGTCGATGACGTTCTGGATCTCGCCCATGAAGCGGGTCAGGATGCGGTTGACGACGAACGCGGGGGCGTCCTTGACCAACACCGCGGTCTTCTTCAGGGACTTGGCGACGGCGAACGCGGTGGCCAGCGACGCGTCGTCAGTCTGCTCGCCGCGCACGATCTCCAGCAGCGGCAGGATCGCCACCGGGTTGAAGAAGTGCAAGCCCACGACCCGCTCGGGGTGGTTAAGCTGGGACGCCATCTCGCTGACCGACAGCGACGAGGTGTTCGTGGCCAGGATGGCGTGCGCTGGCACGACCGCCTCGACCTCGGCGAACACCTTCTGCTTGACGCCCATCTCCTCGAAGACGGCCTCGATGACGAAGTCCGCGTCGCCGAAGGCGGCGGCCTTGTCGAGCGAGCCGGTCACCTGGCCCTTGAGCCGGTTGGCCTGGTCCTGGTTGACCCGGCCCTTGAGCAGCAGCTTGTCGATCTCGCCGTGGACGTACGCCACGCCCTTGTCCACGCGCTCCTGGCCGATGTCGGTCAGCACGACCGGCACCTGGAGGCGGCGCACGAACAGCAGCGCGAGCTGCGAGGCCATCAGCCCCGCGCCCACCACGCCGACCTTGGTGACCGGACGGGCCAGCGACTTGTCCGGGGCGCCGGCGGGCCGCTTGCCGCGCTTCTGCACCAGGTTGAAGGCGTAGATCCCGGACCGCAGCTCGCCACCCATGATCAGGTCCGCGAGCGCCTGGTCCTCGGCGTCGAAGCCCTGGCGCAGGTCGCCGCTCTTGGCGGCGGCGACGATGTCGAGCGCCCGGTAGGCTGCCGGGGCCGCGCCGTGCACCTTGGCGTCCGCGATGGCCCGCCCGCGCTCGACGGCTGCGTCCCACGCCTCACCGCGGTCGACCTCGGCCCGTACGACCTCGACCTCGCCGGTGAGCACCGACGCGGTCCACAGCAGCGACCGCTCCAGGAAGTCCGCGCCCTCGAAGAGCGCGTCCGCGATCCCGAGGTCGAACACCTGCTGGACCTTGAGCTGCCTGTTCTGGTTCAGCGCGTTCTCGATGATGACGCTGACGGCGCGGTCGGCGCCGATCAGGTTCGGCAGCAGCGTGCAGCCGCCCCAGCCGGGCACCAGGCCGAGGAAGACCTCGGGCAGCGCGAAGGCGGGCAGCGCCTTGGAGACGGTGCGGTAGGTGCAGTGCAGGCCGACCTCGACGCCGCCGCCCATCGCCGCGCCGTTGTAGTACGCGAAGGTCGGCACCGCGAGCTGGGACAGCCGCTTGAAGACGTCGTGCCCGCCCTTGCCGATGGCCAGCGCGTCCTCGTGCCGCTCCAGCAGCTCGACGCCCTTGAGGTCGGCGCCGACGGCGAAGATGAACGGCTTGCCGGTGAGGCCGACGCCGACGATCTCGCCGTCCGCGGCCTCCTTCTCCACCTGGTCGATGGCCGCGTTCAGGTTGGCCAGCGACTGCGGCCCGAAGGTGGTCGGCTTGGTGTGGTCGAACCCGTTGTCCAACGTGATCAGCGCGAACCGCCCGGCGCCGGGCAGGTCGAGGTGGCGCACGTGGGCCTGCGTGACGACCTCGTCCGGGAACAACTCGGCCGCGCCCCGCAACAGTTCGGTGGTGGTGGCGGTGGTGCTCACTTGCCCTCCCAGTGGGGGTTCTCCCAGATGACCGTGCCGCCCATGCCGAAGCCGACGCACATGGTGGTGATGCCGTACCGCACATGCGGCTGCTCCTCGAACTGCCGAGCGACCTGGGTCATCAGCCGCACGCCGGAGGAGGCCAGCGGGTGGCCGTAGGCGATGGCGCCGCCGTACTGGTTCACCCGCGGGTCGTCGTCAGCGATGCCGTAGTGGTCCAGGAGCGAGAGCACCTGCACGGCGAACGCCTCGTTGATCTCGAACAGGCCGATGTCGTCGATCGACAGGCCGGCCTTGGCCAGCGCCTTCTCGGTCGCCGGTACCGGGCCGATGCCCATGACCTCGGGCTCCACGCCCGCGAACGCGTAGGAGACCAGCCGCATCCGCACCGGCAGACCCAGCTCGCGCGCCACGTCCTCGGCGGCGATCAGCGAGGCGGTGGCGCCGTCGTTGAGACCGGCCGCGTTGCCCGCGGTGACCCGGCCGTGCGGGCGGAAGGGGGTCTTCAGGCCGGCCAGGTTCTCCAGCGTGGTGCCCGGGCGCATCGGCTCGTCGGCTGTGGCCAGGCCCCAGCCCGTCTCGCCGCCCTCCGGGCTGGTGCGGCGGATCGAGATCGGCACCAGGTCCTGCTGGATCTTGCCGTTGGCGTACGCCTTGGCGGCCTTCTCCTGGCTGCGTACGGCGTACTCGTCCGCGCGCTGCTTGGTCAGGTGCGGCAGCCGGTCGTGCAAGTTCTCCGCCGTCATGCCCATGAACAGGGCGGACTCGTCGACCAGCTTCTCGGACACGAACCGCGGGTTGGGGTCCACGCCCTCGCCCATCGGGTGCCGGCCCATGTGCTCGACGCCGCCGGCCACGACCACGTCGTAGGCGCCGAAGCTGATGGAGCCCGCGGTGGTGGTGACGGCGGTCATGGCGCCGGCGCACATCCGGTCGATGGAGTAGCCGGGCACGCTCTGCGGCAAGCCCGCCAGGATGCCGGCGGTGCGGCCGAGCGTCAGGCCCTGGTCGCCGATCTGGGTGGTCGCGGCCACGGCCACCTCGTCGATCCGCTCCGGCGGCAGCCCGGGGTTGCGGCGCAGCAGCTCCCGGATGCACTTGACGATCAGGTCGTCGGCACGGGTCTCGTGGTAGATGCCCTTCGGGCCCGCCTTGCCGAACGGGGTGCGGACGCCGTCGACGAAGACGACTTCCCTAGCGCTACGAGGCACGTTGGCTCTCCCTACTCGTTGTGTTCGCTCGCCACCGGGTACGGCGCCCAAAGGGCCGACCCACCCGGGACCCGCGGCCACCGGTCACCAGGCCCGACGCGCGGCCCGAGGCCGACCCCGCGGGCCGACTCCGCCGCGACACCGGGCGGCCGCTGGCTCGCTCGCCTCACGGGGCTGGCCGGATACGCCGGGCAGGTCACCCGGCAGAGCTCACCGCACGCGTAGCGGCGGGGCTCACACCGTCATGCTACTTACGGGTAACCAAGCTGCCCACCCCCCACGGGCTAAGCGGCGCAGATCACATCGACCGCCCCCGCGCGCGGCGACACGCGCGTCACCTCACGCCGTCGGCAGCAGCGCGCCGGTGAGGGCGGGCGTGACCAGATCGACCTGCCATGGCCTGGCCCCGTACCCGGTGAGCACCTGCGCCACGCTCTCCACCGTGGCGTCGGCCGGCGGCTCCCAGCACAGCCGGCGCACCGTGTCGGGGGTGATCAGGTTCTCCTGCGGCAGGTTCAGCCGCTCCGCGAGCGCGCTCACCGCGGCGCGGGCCGCGGCGAGCCGGGCGGCGGCGGCCGGGGCCTTGTCGGCCCAGGCGCGCGGCGGCGGCGGGCCGTTCAGCTGCGCTCCCGGCTGCGGCAGCTCCGTCTCGGGCAGCGCACGGGCCCGCTCGACGGCCCCGTGCCACTGCTCCAGTTGACGGCGGCTCATCCGCTGCCCGAAGCCGGGCAGCGCGGCCAGCGCGCGGGGACTGGTCGGCATGGCGAGGGCGGCCTCCACGATCGCGCCGTCGCCGAGCACCTTGCCGGGCGAGACGTCGCGCCGCTGTGCGATCCGGTCCCGGGCCTCCCACAGCTCCCGCACCACGGCCATCTGCCGGCGCTTGCGCACCTTGTGCATGCCCGACGTGCGCCGCCACGGGTCCTTGCGCGGGGCGGCCGGCGGCGCGGCGGCGATGGCCGCGAACTCCTGCTGGGCCCACTCCAGCTTGCCCTGCTCGGTGAGTTCGGCCTCCAGCGCGTCCCGCAGGTCCACCAGGAGCTCCACGTCGAGCGCGGCGTAGCGCAGCCACGGCTCGGGCAGCGGACGGGTGGACCAGTCGACCGCGGAGTGCCCCTTTTCCAGGGCGTAGCCGAGCACGTTCTCGACCATCGCGCCGAGCCCCACCCGGGCGAAACCGGCCAGCCGGCCCGCCAGCTCGGTGTCGAACAGCCGCTCGGGGACCATACCTATATCGCGCAGACACGGCAGGTCCTGGGTTGCGGCGTGCAGCACCCACTCGGCGTCGGCGATGGCGGCGCCCAGCGCGGACAGGTCGGGGCAGCCGACCGGGTCGATCAGGGCGGTCCCGGCCCCGGCGCGGCGCAACTGGACCAGGTACGCGCGCTGTCCGTAGCGGTAGCCGGAGGCGCGCTCGGCGTCCACGGCCACGGGGTCCGAACCGGCCGCGAAGGCCGCGATGACCTCGGCGAGCGCGTCGGCGTCGGCGACGACCGGAGGGATGCCTTCCCGCGGCTCCAGCAACGGGACCGGTGCCGATGGGCTGTCCGGGGGCCCGCCCCCGGTGGTTCGCAGTGTCGTCTTAGCTGCGGCTTCTTGGGCGTCGGTCACTCATCAAGGGTATAGGTCACCCGGGGCGGTGACCTGCCCTGATTCCACTCTATGGGCGCTGACCTGCGCCAACCACGCTCCGTAGTTCCCGCCCCGGTCCAGTGGGCCCACATCTGCCTCCCACGGCCGGCGCCCGCACCCCCGCGCGGGGTCGTCCTTCGCGTCGCACACTGCCCGCCGCACGGTACCCGGCGGCCCCGCTGTGGCTGGCACGACACGCGCCCGCCGACGGAACGTCTCCGCAGACGAGCGCGGGGTCACGGGGCGGGCGCGGGGGTCATCGGGCGGGCCGGTAGGCGGGGCCGGACGGACGAGGGGCCGGGGCTCCCGGGTCAGTGGATGATCCCCGTACGCAGCGCGACGGCGACCATGCCGGCCCGGTCGCCGGTGCCCAGCTTGCGGGCGATGCGTGCGAGGTGGCTCTTGACGGTGAGCGCGGACAGGCCCATCGAGACGCCGATGGCCTTGTTGGACTGGCCCTCGGCGACCAGCCGCAACACCTCCACCTCGCGCCCCGACAGTTCCCGGTAGCCGCCGGGGTAGCCGGGCGCGCCCGGCGGGCGGCGGTGCAGCCGGGCGGCTGCGGCGCCCACGGGGGTGGCGCCGGGGCGGCCGGGGAGGCCGAGGTTGGTGCGGGTGCGGGTGCCGGTGACGACGTACCCCTTGACGCCTCCGGCGAGGGCGTTGCGCACGGCCCCGATGTCGTCGGCGGCCGAGAGCGCCAGGCAGTTGGGCCAGCCGGCGGCGCGGGTCTCGGAGAGCAGGGTGAGCCCCGAACCGTCGGGGAGGTGCACGTCGGCGACGCAGATGTCGCGCGGGTTTCCGACTCGGGGGCGGGCCTCCGCGATGGACGACGCCTCGATGACGTCACGCACTCCGAGCGCCCACAGGTGGCGGGTGACGGTGGAACGGACTCGGGGGTCGGCCACGACCACCATGGCGGTCGGCTTCTTCGGGCGGTAGGCGACCAGGCTCGAAGGTTGCTCTAGAAGAACAGACACCAGGCCTCCTGAGGGAGTGGCGAGAGCGGACGCCGTGCTCGGGGGCAAGCGAGGCGTTCCGGTTGGGAAGGGTCATGTGATCCTTCGGCAGCTCAGGTGCCTGGCTTTAGGGATTGATCACGAAATCCTGGGTAACAATTCGGGTCATTACGGACGAAGGAGGCGCGGCTCGTCGAGTGTCGGGACGGTCCTGAGCCGGGCGGGGCGAGGTGCGCGAGGTCGGGGAAGCACCGCGCGCCCACGCCGCTGGCGTACGCCCCCGCCGCCACACGGCCCGGAAGGCGGCCCGCGGCACGGCCCGGAACGCCACCCTTCGTCGCGCCGCCCGTGGCCCACGACCGGCCGCCCTCGCCACGGCCACCGCCCACGGCCGTACGCACCCCGCCGGCCAGCCCGTCGCGCGACCGCGGCGCGCTGCGGCACTGGGTGCCGACAGCAGAGGAGCCCGACCGCCGGGGCCGGGCGCGCCGAAGCCGTCCGATGGCCGGGCGGACGTCGCCCGGGGCCACGGCTCATCGGCACCTCGTCGGGGCCCGGCTCAGCGGGAGAGGGGCCCCCGGCGCTGGGGGAGGGTGACCACGCTCGGGTCGCCCGCGCCCACCGGTGGCAGGCCCGCGACCTGACAGAGCAGGTCACCCCAGGCGGAGAGGTGCGCCGCGATATCGGGCACCGGGCTCGGGCCGCCCCGCGGGTCCGGGTCGCCGCCCTCCGTGGGGGTCCAGGAGGCGCGGATCTCGATCTTCGTGGACGGGGCGCGGTCGGCGAGCCCGCCGAAGTAGTGCGAGCCGGCCCGGGTGACGGTGCCGCTGGGCTCGGCGTACGCGACGCCGCGCGCCGCCAGCGCCCCGCTCAGCCAGGTCCAGCACACCTCGGGCAGCAGCGGGTCGGCCGCCATCTCGGGCTCCAGGTCGGCGTGGACGAGGGTGACCATGCGGAACGAGCCGTGCCAGGCGTCTTGCCCGGCCGGGTCGTGCAGCAGGATCAGCCGGCCCTCCGCCAGCTCCTCGTCGTCCACGACGACTGCCGCCTCCAGCGCGTAGGAGAACGGCGCGAGGCGCCGGGGTGGGGGCGTCGAGTCGATCTCCAGCTCGGGTCGCAGCCGCGCGTCGCGCAGTCCGGCGACCGCGTGCCGGAACACGAGCGGGGTGCCCTCCCCGTCCGCGTCGTCCGCACCGTCAACGAGGTGTCCGTGAGCCGCAGCCATGCGGGGAAGACTAGTGCGGAGATGGGAGCTGGTTCGGGTAGAAACACCCGCATGGGCGGGTCACTCGTTCGGCCCGTGCGAAGATTTGGGACATGAGCGCCAACTTCCAGCCGACGAGCCAGCAGCAGACCGGCCGCACCGCGGCCTACGACTCCGCGTTCCTGCGGGCCTGCCGGAGGGAGCCGGTGCCGCACACGCCGGTGTGGTTCATGCGCCAGGCGGGCCGCTCGCTGCCCGAGTACCGGAAGGTCCGCGAGGGCACCGCCATGCTGGAGTCCTGCATGCGGCCCGACCTGGTCACGGAGATCACGATGCAGCCGGTGCGCCGGCACGGGGTGGACGCTGCGATCTACTTCAGCGACATCGTGGTGCCGCTGAAGGCCATCGGCATCGACCTCGACATCAAGCCGGGGGTCGGCCCCGTGGTCGAGAAGCCCATCCGCTCCCGGGCGGATCTCGAACGACTTCGGCCACTCACGCCCGACGATGTGAAGTACGTCACTGAGGCCATGGCGATGCTCGTCGGCGAGTTGGGCCGCACCCCGCTGATCGGTTTCGCGGGCGCCCCGTTCACGCTCGCCAGCTACCTCGTGGAGGGCGGCCCGTCCCGCAACCACGAGCATACCAAGGCGCTCATGTACGGCGACCCCGAGCTGTGGGCCGACCTGCTCGACCGGCTCGCCGACATCACGGCCGCGTTCCTCACCGTGCAGATCGAGGCGGGCGCCAGCGCCGTGCAGCTCTTCGACTCCTGGGTGGGCGCCCTGGCCCCCGCGGACTACCGGCGCTTGGTCCTGCCCGCGTCGACCAAGGTCTTCGACGCGGTGGCCGGCTTCGGCGTGCCCCGCATCCACTTCGGCGTGGGCACCGGCGAGCTGCTGCCGCTGCTCGGCGAGGCGGGCGCGGACGTGGTGGGCGTGGACTGGCGGGTCCCGCTGGACGAGGCGCGCCGCCGGGTCGGCCCGGGCAAGGCGTTGCAGGGCAACCTCGACCCCGCCGTGCTGTTCGCGCCGCGGTCCGCGGTGGAGGCCGCGGCGGACGAGGTGCTGGCGGCGGCCCGCGACCTGGAGGGCCACGTGTTCAACCTGGGCCACGGCGTGCTGCCCACAACTGACCCGGACGCGCTGACCCGCCTGGTGGCCCACGTCCACGAGCGGACCAGCCGCTAGCCGCACGGCGCCGGACCCGGCCCGTCGCGCCCCCGCCCGGCCCGACCCGCCAGCCCCACCCGGGGCGCGGCGAGCCGGGCCGCGCGGCCCGGGCCCGCCGGTCAGCGTCCGCCGGCGGCTCGCCCGACGTCCCGGGCCACCTCGGCCGTCGCCTTGCGGGCGGTGACCAGCACGGGGTCCCAGACGGGCGAGAACGGCGGCGCGTAGCCGAGGTCGAGGGCGGTCATCTGCTCGACCGTCATGCCGCCGTCAGCGCGACCGCCGCGATGTCCACCCGCTTGCCGGCGCCCTCGCGGCCGACGATCTGGACGCCGAGCAGCCGCCCCGTACGACGCTCGGCGAGCATCTTCACGGTCATCGGGCGGGCGCCCGGGTAGTAGCCGGCCCGGCTGGTGAACTCGATGGTGGCCGTGACGAACTGGAGCCCCGCCGACCGCGCCTGCTGTTCGAGGAGTCCGGTGCGGGCGATCTCCAGGTCGCAGACCTTGCTCACCGCCGTGCCGACCACGCCCGGGAAGGTCGCGTAGCCGCCGCCGACGCCCGCGCCGATGACCTGGCCGTGCTTGTTGGCGTGGGTGCCGAGGGCGATGTGCCGGGTGCGGCCCGACACCAGGTCCAGCACCTCCACGCAGTCACCGCCCGCCCAGACGTTGTCCCGCCCGCGCATCCGCATGGACAGGTCGGTCAGCAGTCCGCCGAACTCGCCCACCGGCAGTCCCGCCTGGCGCGCCAGCGTCGTCTCGGGGCGTACGCCGAGGCCGAGCACGACGATTTCGGCGGGGTACTCGGCGTCGTCGGTGACCACGGCGCAGGCCCGGCCGGCCCTCACCGTCGGTGCGGATCTCGGTCACCCTGGCCTCGCGCACCGTCTCGATGCCCAGGCCGCACATCGCCTCGTACACTAGGCGTCCCATGTAGGGGTCGAGCGTGGACATCGGCTGCTCGGCCCGGTCCACGACCGTCACCCGGTAGCCGTGCTGCACGAGCGCCTCGGCCATCTCCACGCCGATGTACCCCGCGCCGACCACCACCGCCCGTGGGTGCTCGCCGCCCTCCACCGCGCGCAGCGCGTCCAGCAGCGCCTGGCCGTCGTCCAGGTTCTGCATTCCGTACACGCCCGGCGCGTCGATGCCCGGCAGCGGGGGCCGGATCGGCCGCGCGCCGGTCGCGATGACCAGGTCGTCGAAGCCGGTCCAGGCATCGGTGGCACCGGGTGCCGCGAGGTCGCGGGTGCGCACCCGCTGCCGGTCCAGGTCGATCTCGGTGACCTCGGTACGCATCCGCAGGTCGATGGAGCGCTCACGGTGCTCCTCGGGCGTGCGCGCGATCAACGCGTCGGGCCCCTCCACGCTGCCGCCCACCCAGTACGGGATGCCGCAGGCGGAGTACGAGGTGAAGTGCCCCCGCTCGAAGGCGACGATCTCCAACTCGTCGGGCTCCTTGAACCTCCGTGCCTGGGACGCGGCGGACATCCCCGCCGCGTCCCCTCCGATGACCACCAGCCGCCGAGCTGCCATGCCGCGTGCTCCTTACGCCGTTCCCGGGTGTGCCGGCCCCACGGTACGTGGCCCGCGGTGCGGGGCCGGGGTGGCGTGGGGGCGGGCCGCGGCGCGGCGGCGGAGGCCCTGCCCGAGCGCGGCCGGGCGGGCAGCGGGGCTAGGGGAGTACGACGCCGAACTCCCTGAACTCCTCGGCGAGATCGGACCAGTCTCAGTCGGTCCCGTCTTCGATCTGGTGAGCGAGGGGTGGGCCGATGCGGAAGTCCTCGGCGACGTCCAGGAAGGTCACGGTGGACTCCAGGGGCCCGTCGGCCGCTTGGCCGCGCATCCTGAACCGCTTGGTGGTCTGGGTGGCGTCGTTGACCCACCCGTCCATGGTGAAGCGCGTGATCCCCTGGGCCTCGTACTTCTTGGCGGCGGTCGGGGGCGACAGGCGCCGGGACCAGCTCAGCGTCTCGTCCTTGGCCATGGTGCGCAGCTCGGCGGTGCTCATTTCCCTGTACAGGCGGTAGTGAGTGGTACGCACACCGTCGATGGTCTCGGAGCCGATCCTGCGCCCCTCGTGCAGACGATCGGGAGAGAGGGTCGTGCCGTCCTCCGTCCCCGCGAGATCGTCAGCCGGCTGCTCCCGGTCCGTACCGCGCTCTCTCTTCTGGGGCAGCGCGTCGGTCACCCTGGTCCAGGGCTTGTCTCCGGACGCCTCAGCCTCCGGGTCCCTGAGGTAGAGGGTGCTCCCGACCGTCCGTAGCTCTATGACGGGCTTTCCGCCCGGGACCGGCATGTACATCCGCCGGCTCATCGCGCGGGGCTTGTCGGTCATCGCTATCTCGGAGTACAGGTACCCACTCTCGCGGTCCCAGGTGGTCACCCGCATGTGGATCGCGTTGATGTCCTTCGTCCGCCGCGTGGCCTCATCACGCGTGGGCTCGGTCTTCGCCGCCCGGTCGGAGCCCGCCGTCGGGCTCGGTCGCGCTGTCGGCTTCGCACTCGGTTCCGCTACCACCCGCCGCTGCACGTCGGCGAGGGACGACGACGAACCGCAGCCGGCCGCCCCGCCGCACAGCAGCAGGCTGCCGAGGACGGCGCCGATCGTCCACGTGCGTCTTTGTTCGCGCGCGTGTAAGGCATTGGTCATATATCCCACCCCTGTTCATTATGGAGTGCTTTGTGCGCAACCTGCATGGAGTGCTTTGTGCGCAACCTGCGGACTTTAGTGCACGCATAACGGACGGGTGGTGGAGGGTGGCGGTGCCGGCCCCTGGCTCAAATGCCGAGCACAGGCGGGCACTTGGCGGGTCATGTCGGCGGGAGCGGCACGGGGGTCACGCGGGGCGCGCGGAGCCCCCGAGCCGCCCTTCCGCTAGTCGCTCGTTCCGGTGCGTGGAGTCGACCGGCTCACGATCCGGTCGGTGGCGGGTCGATGCTGAACCCCGAGTTGATGCCGTCGTAGGTCAGGGCCATCTCCATCGGCTCGGCGGACGACGCGCCCTTGAGCACGTACTGCCTGGCGAAGCCCTCGGCGTCGATCCACAGTTCGGCCGTGAACCGCCGTACGCCCCTCGCCTCGTACTGCGGGTGCGCGCGCAGGGTCGGGTCCTTGACGTGGGCGAGTTCGGCGCGGAGCGCGGCGACGGTCAGGGTGCCCCGGTAGCGGGTGGTCTCGGCGCCCACCCGGCGTACGCCGTCGAGACGCGCGGGCGGCGACGAGGGGCCCATCGGGTTCTGCAGCGCCTGGTCGGCCAGGTGGTCCCAGCCGCCGTTCACGCTCGGCGCGCCACCCCGCCTGACCCAGGGCCGTCGCTCGACGCCTGCGCGTACGTGACTCCGTCGACGACCCGCTCGCGCGCCCGCACGTCGGGGCTCTCCTCGGGCGCGAAGTCCTCCCGGTCCATGCTGAACGGCTTGAAGGTCAGCGCCGCCGTGCTGGCCCGCATGGTCTCGCCGGGCATCTCGACGCTCAGGGTGATGCGGAGCGAGGTGACCTGTTGGAGCTGGCGGGCGGCCTCGCGTACGGCCTGCGCGGGCGGTACCGGGGCCGGCGACGTGCTCGCGCGCGGGCTGACACCTGTGAGTCGGGGGTCGTCGTCGGCGGTGGACGACGACTCGCCGCAGCCGGTCGCCGCGCCACACAGCAGCGCGGCGGCGATCACCGCGACCACCGCCCGCTTGGGTCTGTGGTGTCGCGTACGTAAGCCAGTATTCATGTAACCCACTCCTGTGCGCAGTCGCGCCCCTGTGGCCCGGCGCGCGGATCCTAGCGTGCCCCGGCACACGCGCCCGAGGTGGGGCCGGGAACGCACACCCGAACCCACCCGCTCGTGCTCGACCCCGCGCCCCGCGTCAGCGCTCCAGGACGAGGGCCTGGCCCTGGCCGACCCGATGCACAGGGCAGCCAGCCCCACGCCCGAGCCGGCGGCGGCGAGTTGGTGGGCCACCGAGCCTGCCAGTCGGGCGCCGGAGCAGCCGAGGGGGTGGCCGATGGCGATGGCGCCGCCACGGGGTTGACAATCTCCGGGTCGAGGTCGGGCCACTCGGCCAGGCAGCCGAGCGCCTGGGCCGCGAACGCCTCGTTCAGCTCGAAGGTGGCTAGGTCGGCCAAGGTGTGGCCGGTGCGCTCCAGCACCTGGCGCACCGCCCGCACCGGGCCGAGGCCGAAGTACTCGGGCTCGATGCCGGTAACCGCCGTCGCCCGCACGCGGGCCAGCGGCTCGCGCCCGCTGGTCCGCAGCCCCTCCTCGTCGCAGAGCATCAGCGCCGCCGCGCCGTCGTTTAGCGGCAAGGAGTTGCCGGCCGTGACCGTGCCGCCCTCGCGGAACGCGGGCCGCAGCCGGGCCAGCGCGTCGAGCGAGGTGTTCTGGCGGATGGTCTCGTCCCGGTCGAGCGAGGCCGCCGGGTAGGCCACCACCTCCGCGTCGTACGCCCCGTTCTTCCAGGCCCGGCCGCCTTGTCGTGGCTGGCGAGCGCGAACGCGTCCTGGGCCTGCCGGCTGATCCCGTGCCGGTCGGCGATGAGTTCGGCGCCCTCGCCGAGCGCGATCGTCCACTGCGGCCGCATCTTCGGGTTGGTCATCCGCCAGCCGAGCGTCGTGTTCAGCAGCGCCTGGTTGCCGGGCGGGAACGGCCGGTCTGGCTTGGGCAGCATGCAGGGCGCGCGGCTCATCGACTCGACGCTGCCCGGGATCACCACCCGCGCGTCGCTGACGGCCACGGCGCGCACCGCCTGGACGACGGCCTCGAGCCCGGAGGCGCACAGCCGGTTGACGGTCGCGCCCGGCACCGACACCGGCAGCCCGGCCAGCAGCACCGCCATCCGGGCCACGTTGCGGTTCTCCTCGCCCGCTTCGTTGGCGTTGCCGAAGTAGACGTCGTCGATCCGGGCCGGGTCGAGGGCGGGGGGAGCGTTCCACGAGCGCACCGAGAACATGCGCGGCGAGGTCGTCCGGGCGTATGCCGGACAGCGCGCCGCCGTACTTGCCGATCGGCGTGCGAACTGCGTCGACGATGTACACGTCGCGGAGGCGGTCATTCATGCGGTGGTGGTCCCTCGTGTGAAGGTGAGCCGGTGGATGACGGTCGTGCCGAGGACGGTGCGGGATTCTTGGGGCGGCCCTGGTGGGCGGCGGTCCGGTCGAACGGTGGGGTGGTTCAGCCGGTGCGCAGCACCCAGTCCGCCGACCGATCGTCCGTTCGGCGGGTGGGGATACTCGTCCGTGCCGCTCACCCTGCGCTGAGTCTCCGCACCCTGGCACGCAGTGTCAATGGGGCCCGCTCGGCTGTCACTGAAGGCCGCCGTCGAGGGGTGGGGGTGCGACAGCCGGGCCGGGGCACGGTGAGAGAGTGGGGGTATGAGCGAAACGCACGTTCCCGCCCCCCAGGTGCGTCAGGTGATCGTCATCGGTGGCGGCATCTCCGGCCTGGCCGCCGCCCACCGGCTCACCGGCGGCGGCGCGCGGGTCACCCTCCTGGAGGCGGGCGGGCGGCTCGGCGGCAAGCTGTACGCGGGCGAGATCGCGGGCGTCCCGGTGGACCTCGGCGCCGAGTCCATGCTGGTCCGCTGCCCCGAGGCGATGGAGCTGGCCCGCGCCGTGGGGCTCGCCGACGACCTGCGCCCGCCCGCGGCCTCGGCCGCCGACCTGTACACGCGCGGCGCGCTGCGTCCCATGCCCACCGGGCACCTGATGGGCGTCCCGGGCGACCTGGCCCCGCTCGCCGCCTCCGGCGTGCTCAGCGACGCCGGCCTCGCCCGTGTCTGTGAGGACGCGACGCCGCCCCCGGTCGAGCTGGGCGAGGACGTCGGCATCGGCGACTACATCGCCGCCCGGCTCGGCCGCGAGGTCGTCGACCGGCTGGTGGAGCCGCTGCTCGGCGGCGTGTACGCGGGCGACGCGTACCGGATCTCGATGCGCGCCGCCGTGCCGCAGCTCTACGAGGCGGCGCGCGCCGAGGGCTCGCTCACCGAGGGCGTGCGGGCGCTGCTGCGCCGGTCGGCCGAGGCCGCCCCGCCCGGCCCTGTCTTCATGGGCATCGACGGCGGAGTCGGGCGGCTCCCGCTGGCCGTCGCCGACGCGGTGCGCGCCGGCGGCGGCCAGGTGCGCATGCACGCCCCGGTGCGCCGCCTGGCGCGCACCGGGACCGGCTGGAACGTGATCACCGACGACGGCACGGTGTACCCGGCCGACGCCGTGCTGCTCGCGCTGCCGGCCCCCGCCGCCGCCCGGCTGCTGGCCGCCGACGCGCCGGGCGCCGCCGCCGAGTTGTCCGGCGTCGAGTACGCCTCGGTGGCGCTGGCCACGATGGCCTTCCGGCGCGCGGAGGTGGCCGTGCTCCCGGACAGCCGGGGCTTCCTGGTGCCCTCCGTGGACGGCCTGACGATCAAGGCGTCCACGTTCTCCAGCAACAAGTGGGGCTGGGTCGCCGACGCGGACCCCGACCTGTTCGTGCTGCGCACCTCCGTCGGCCGGCACGGCGACGAGGGGGACCTGGAGCGCGAGGACGCCGAGTTGGTCGAGCGGTCGCTGACCGACCTGCGCACCGCGACGGGGCTGACCGCCCGCCCCGTGGCCAGCCGCGTCGAGCGCTGGACGGGCGGGCTGCCGCAGTATCCGGTCGGCCACCTCGGTCGGGTCGCCCGGGTGCGCGAGCAGGTGGCCAAGCTGCCGGTGCTGCGGGTGTGTGGCGCGGCCTACGACGGCGTGGGCATCCCGGCGTGCGTGGCCAGCGCGCACGCCGCGGCCGACGAACTCCTGGCGACCACGCCCGCCGCCTGAAGACTTCCGACAGAGCCCGCGACCGTGCCCCGCAGCGGGCACCGGGCCCTGCCGCGGGGTACCGCCGGACGCAAGTGAAGAGTGACCGGACGCAAGTGACCGGACGCAAGTGAAGAGTGAGAAGAGGAACGATGACTGCTGCTCCAGACAAGACGTCGAACGCCGGCAAGCGGGCCAAGGATCTGAACGAGGTCATCCGCTACACCCTGTGGTCGGTGTTCAAACTGCGCGACGTGCTGCCCGCTGACCGTGGCGGCTACGCCGAGGAGGTGGAGGAGCTGTACGCGCGGCTCGCCGCCGCCGACGTGACGGTGCGCGGCACGTACGACGTGTCGGGGCTGCGCGCCGACGCGGACCTGATGATCTGGTGGCACGCGGAGACCGCGGAGGCGTTGCAGGACGCGTACAACCGCTTCCGCCGCACCCGGCTGGGCCGCGCCCTTGAGCCCGTCTGGTCGAACATGGCGCTGCACCGCCCCGCGGAGTTCAACAAGTCGCACATCCCCGCGTTCCTCGCCGACGAGGAGCCACGCGAATGGGTCAGCGTCTACCCGTTCGTGCGCTCCTACGACTGGTACCTGCTGCCGGACGAGGACCGTCGCCGGATGCTCGCCGACCACGGCAAGATGGCGCGCGGATTCCCCGACGTGCGGGCCAACACGGTGCCCGCGTTCTCGCTGGGCGACTACGAGTGGCTGTTGGCTTTGGAGGCGGACGAGCTCTACCGGATCGTGGACCTGATGCGCCACCTGCGGGCGTCCGAGGCGCGGTTGCACGTCCGCGAGGAGGTGCCGTTCTTCACCGGCCGTCGCCGCCCCGTGGCCGAACTGGTCGCCGGCCTGGCGTAGTCGCGCACGCCGGGCGCGTACCGGTGGCGCGGCGGCGACGCGGTCGGGCGCGGCCTCGCCGCCGCGCCCGCGCCCCGGCGCCGCCGTCCGGCGCGGCCCCGCCCCGGCGAGCGCGGGCCGGGCCCGCCGGACGACTTGGGGCCGTCGTGGGCCCCGGGCAGGCGGGTGAGGGCGGGCCGGGTCAGGGCAGGGCGCGGCGTCGGCCGCCGCGCAGCGCGGCGCGGAGCGCGGGGTCGGACAGGCCGGCGGCGCCGTGGATGGCGAGGACGGTGAGCGCGGCCCGTTCGGCGCGCTTGGCCGGGCCGTTCGGGTCGTACGGTTCGCCCGGCACGCCGCGCTCCGCCGGCCCTGGTGCCCCCGCGGCCGCCCGTGCCGCGCCGTCGCCCGCGCCGGGGCCTGCGGGCGGCTGGCCGTCGCCCCGTTCGCCGGGCCCGCCCCGGTCCTGCCCGTCGTCCCGGGCGCCCGGGACGCCCCGGTCGCCGGGTTGGGGCGCGGGCCCGTCGGCCGGTGGGGCGGTGCCGTCCGGCAGCCGGTCCTCGCGCGGCGGCACCAGGATCTGGCCGAGCCGCTGTTGACCCGCGGGGGAGGCCCACCGGGTGTATGGGTGGACCTCGACGCGCGCTATGGCCAGGCAGCCGGTGGTGGCCACCAGGGGCAGCGCGAACCAGGCCGCGACCGTGCCCGTGCCGGTCTGCGGCGGCACCATCACCAGCGCCGCGACCGCGGTCACCAGGATCAACGCGCAGGCGCCGCGCATGTGGGCGATGGCGGCGGCGACCCCGGCCCGGGCCGCGTCGGGCACCGCGAGGCCGGCCAGGACCAGACGGTCGGCCAGCGCCCGCACCGGTTCGGCGGCGGCCACCGCCGAGCGCACCGGCGGCACGGGCGCCTGCCCGGCCGAGCCGATGGCCTGGATTAGCGAGCGCTCCATCTCGTCCCGGCCCACCGGGTCGACCACGGTGACCCAGCCCGTGTGGGCGAGCAGCAGCCGCCGCTCGCGGTGCATGGCGACGAGGGCGAGATCGCTTACCCGGTACGGGCCTCCGGACAGGAACGCCGCTTTGTACAGAGTGAGAGCACGGTCACGGCCCGACGGCACGGCGTCGGGGCCTTGCGCGGCGGCGACGGCCGCCTGACAGAGTCGGGCACAGGTGACAAAGGCCGCGACCCAGGCGATCACAAGAAACAGGACCCACAGCATGGCCGATTCTTACTCGGCCAATTCCGGCTCCGCCATGCCTTGTTCACGATACGGGCCAACAATGTGCGACCGGTGACCACGCGTGCGCGCTGGGCCCACACTTCGGAACCGGCGCGAGGTGCGGGCGGTCGCGCCTCCAGGGCGCGGGGCGGCGGATGGGGCAGCGCCCCACGCCGTGGCGTTCGCGCCAGGCCGTCGGTCAGCCGCCGCAGCCGCCACAACCGCCTCCGCACCCACCGCCTCCGCTACCGCATCCCCCGCCTCCGCACCCGCTGGCCCCGCATCCGGCGCCGCCCCCGCTCCGCACGAGCCCGTGCCGCAGCCGCCGCCCCCGCCGCCGGCCGAGCCCGCCCGTGCCGACTGGCCGGGCGCCGCGCCGCACCAGGTGACCTCCATGACCACCGGCACCGCCACCGCCGCCGCGCCCCCGGCGACCAGCGGCGCGGCGTAGCCCCTGCGCGCGGCCTCCTGGAGCTGGGCGCGCAGCTTCCCGCTGATCTCGCGCAGCCCCTTGGTCGCGACGCGGTTCATGGCGGCCGACACCCCGTCGCCGGCCTTGGAGCCGGTCGTCGAGGCGTACGTGAAGAAGGCCGCCTCCCCGGCCGGGGTGAGCCGGCCGCCGACCGCCGCCACGCAGACCAGCCCGCCGACGAAGCCGACAGCCAGCGAGGGCAGCAGCGCGCCGAGCGTCGAGCCGACGGAGTCGCCGAGCCCGCTGAGGCCGAGCAGCACGATGAGGAACGCGAGCCCCAGGCAGGTCATCGCCAGCGCGCGCCCGCCCCCGCCAGTGCCGGATGACGGCGGGCCGCACCATCAGGCCGCGCTCCGCGAGGCAGTCGCCGATGCCCTGCACGGTGGCGCTGCGCATAACCTCGCCGCGCAGCCGGCCGAGGCCGCCGTGCGGGGAGCGGGCGTGCGCCGCGAGGACCTCGCCCTCCACCGGGTGCCGCGCGACCGGCTGTTCGACGGTGACCACGCCCGGGTCCCCGACGCGTATCCGCGCGTCGGCGTGGAGCGCGTACAGCGCCAGGTCCGCGACCCGCCCCGGCCCACCCGCCAGGAAGGCCGCCTCCCACACGTCGTCCGGCCGCTTCGTGTGCACCGTCGAGAGGGTGCGGCGGAAACGCCACACGCCCACGATGAGGGCGAGCAGGGCGCCGCCGACCACAGCGGCCAGCACGACCGCGAGCACGGTGATCATCGCTTCCTCCCCAGGACGAGTCGGGCGGCGCGCAGCAGCCGCGCCGCGGGGTGCGCCGACAGCGGGGCTGGCCCCGAGCGCTCCTGCCACCAGGCCGCCAGCCGTCGGTGCACCACGGGGTCGGCGAACTCCTCGGTCGCCAGCAGCCGTTCGACGAAGGCGAGCGCGTCCTGCCGGTAGCTGCCGCGCAGCGGCCGGTGCCGGGCGTACGCCACGAACGCCGGCCGGTACGCGGTCCGAGGATCTCCGGCAGCTCGGGGGCGATCCTGGCCACCACGTCGGCGCGCTTGGCGACCAGCGCCCGGCTCTGCACGCGCAGCTGCCCGCGGTCGAACCCCTCCGGCGCGGCGACGGGGCCCACGGCGGACGCGCTGCCGGGCGCGGCGCGGTGGCCCGTGGGTCGGGCTGTCGGGGCGGCGGCGGACGTGGGGCCGGCCGCGCCGGCGCCGGGCGCGGCGCCGCCGCGCGAGGAGAGCCGTGCCCCGTGCGCCGCGGCCACCGGCCGGTGGGCCGGTCGCGGGGACGGCGTGGGCGAGCGGGGCGCGGGGACGGTCGCCAGGTGCGGCAGGGCGCGGGCCGGGGCGGCGGCCACGACCGCGCGGATCGCGTCGAGTTCGGCCGCCAGCTCCGCCGAGGGCGGGAACGCCTCGTCGCGCTCCAGGAGCACCCCCGGCGGCGTCGTCCGGGAGCACAGCTCCGCGAGCACGTCCAGCACCGGCTGGGTGACCGGGTGGGCGTGGCTGTCGTGCCACACGCCGTCGTGCTCGACGCCACCCGCCACGTGCACGTAGGCGATGGCCCAGGTCGGCAGCGCGTCCAGGGTGTGGGCCGGGTCCTCGCCGCGGTTGACGTGGTTGGTGTGCAGGTTGGCGACGTCGATGAGCAACCGGACGCCGGTGCGCTCGACCAGCTCGGTCAGGAACTGGCCCTCGGTCAGCTCCTCGTCCGGCCAGGAGAGCAACGCGGCGATGTTCTCCAGGGCCAGCGGCACCGGCAGCAGGTGTCCGGCCTCGATCTCCGGCGACGCGGTCAGCGGCCCCCCGCCGCGTATGAACGCGATGTGCTCGGTGACCAGCGGCGCGGACAGCGCCTCGGCGCGCTCGGCGAGGGCAGCCAGCCGTCCCGGGTCCGGTCGCGCGGCGCCGCCGAGTCCGAGCGACACCCCGTGCGGCACCACGGTCGTGCCGCGCTCGCGCAGGGTGGTGAGGGCGTCGGGGACGTGGCCCGGGCAGATGTTCTCGGCCACCACCTCCACCCAGTCGATGCCGGGAAGGCGAGCGATGTCCTCGGCGATCTCCGGTCGCCACCCGATTCCGGTCCCCAGTCGTTTCATGGTTGCCCCCCTGGAACAACGCGCGCGTCCATCCGCGATGGGAAGAGTCTTGGCTCCCCGTAGGGGGGGGACGAACCCAGTCCGTGTTCGGTTCAGAGCTTCATTTGAGGTTGCTTCGGGGGCGATCTCCACGCGGTTCCACAGGGGTTGGGCGCCCGGTGGTGGGGTGGTGCGCCGGCGGGCGTGGGCGCGCTCTCGGGGAGTGCGGAGAGGTGTGTAAAGGGGCTGTGGGCTTGGTTTTCGTGCGGCCCGGGGCGTGTTGAGTGATGATAGGCATGCGAGCTGGGATGCGTAGATTGCGCTCGTGCGGGTCCGCTAATGTCGGCACTGCTACGAACTTGTGCGGTTCTCTTGCGAAAGCTGTTCACAAGGCGCCATAGAGTCGGGCGGTTGTGGGGGCGCGGATCGGTACGGATGCGTGCCGGGTCCGCCGCGTCGCATTCGGGACGTAGGAGAGACGTGCGGATCGGAAAGCTGTTCGCGACGGCCAAGGCGCGAAAGTCCGGGGGGTCGGACGGCCGTGGTCAGGTCCAGCCACTCCTCGTACTTCGCCGGATCGCCCTCGGTGCTGTCCCCGGACTGGTTGTAGAGGAAGTTGAAGTCCATGGACAGGACCTGCTTCTCGCTCTTGGGGTACGGCAGGAGCTGGAGCGGGAAGTTCCACACCCCGTCGATCTTCGTCGGCCATATCTGGAAGTCGCCCGGAGAACTCGCGTCATAGCGCCAGCCGAACGACTTGACCGCCGGTATCAGCGTCTTCTGCCCCTCCAGGCACGGGGCCCGGCCGCCCACCAGTTCCTTCGTGTAGTCGAAGGGCAGCGGGTAGATGTCCGTGAAGCCGGTGTTGGTCTTCCAGTTCTGCACGAACGAGTACTGCTGCTTGATCTCGCTCTTCCACTCGTCGACGCTCCAGTCGTCGCTCCCCTTGGCGCCGCAGAAGTGCCCGTTGAAGTGGCTGCCTATCTCGTGCCCGTCCTGCCACGCGCCGCCCAACTGCTCTAGCCTGTCCCGGATGTGCGGATCGGTCGCGAAGGATATGGCAGCGCTGCCCGGCTTGTGCTGCGGCGGTCGGTACAGCTCGCGCTTGGACTTGGGGACCAGGTACATCCCGGTCAGGAAGAACGTCACCTTCGCGTTGCTGTCCCGCGCCACCTGACGGAAGTGCGAGAACAGCCGCTCGTCCCCCTGGAGCGCGCCGTCCCAGGAGAACACGATGAACTGCGGCGGCCGTTGCCCCGGCTTCAGCTTCGCGGGCTTGGGCTGGTGCGGCTGCGGTCCGGTGTAGGACGTGGAACCGTCCCCGAGCACCTTGACCTTGCCGTCCCAGGGCTCCTCCGTCGGCTTCGGCTTGCCGCCCCCGCCCTTGCCGTCCGCGCCGAGCGGGCCCGGGAGCGTGGGCCGGGCGCCGGTGGCGGCGGCGAGTTCCTTCTTCCCGTCGTCGGAACCATCACGGGAAAGCCCTATCGCGACCGCGGTCACGGCACACGCCGAGACGATCGCGACCGCCGTGTAGAGGGTCTTCCTCGATGGCTTCGACGCTTCACGCGACGAACGCGCTCTATGCGACTTCTTCCGGGACGTGCTCAACTTCGCCCCCCTGGGCACCAGTACAGATTTTCTCGTGCCTAAGTATCACAGTTCCCGGGGGCGTTTCCGAAGGGCCGGGTGGTCTGCGACGATCGTGCACGAACCGGGAGCGATCTCCGTGAACCCGGCGTCCCGCACCACCGGCAGCCCGCTGTCGACCAGGGCCCGCCAGCGCTCCGGCGGGGCCGCGCGCACCGCCAGTGCGAACCCCGACCGGCGCCAGGCCGCGCGCTACCCGTCGGTCAGCTCCCACCAGGCGAGCTGCGCCCCGTGCCCGGCCTGGGCCATCGCCTTGCCGGCCGACATCTCCAGCTCCGGGCTGAGCCACAGCACGGGCAGGCCCGGCTCCGGCGCGGCCGGCGCGGTGGGATCGGCCAGCTCGGTGCCCGACATCTGCAGCTTGGCCAACTCCCTGGGCCAGCCGTCCAGCGGCACCGGCGGGAAGACCCGCACCTCGGCGCTGGCTCCGGTGACCGTGATCCCGGGCAGCTCCGCGGCCCGCCGCCACTCCGCGCCCGCGCCCGCCGCACCACCTTGCGGATGCGGGCGTCCTCCCAGTCCTGTACGGCCTTCGCCCACGGCCCGTCCGCCGCCGTCGCCCGCTCGTCGGAGAGCAGGGTCAGTACGGCGCGCGCGGCGACCTCAAGGGCGTCGGTACGGGCCGGGGCAGCGGCCTTCTCCACCGGTACCACCAGCGGCAGCACGTACTGCGGAGCGGCGTCGCGGGCGGCGGCGTCGCCCGGCGCCGTGGCGGGCTGGGCGGGGGAGCCGTCGGGCGCGGCAGGGGTGGCGTCACGGCCGGCGTCGGATGCGGAGCTGATCACGCGCTCCAGTCTGCCAGCCCGCCCCGGGGCCCCGCACGCTCGTGCGCCCGCAGCGCCCCGGCCGGCGCGGTCCCCGGGGCCGCCTGAGGCTCGTCGGGGGAGGCGCTCCCGGCCCGCTCCGCGGCCGGGGGCCTCGGCTAGGGTCGGCGCCATGAGAGCGCTACGACCGCCGCCGGGCGTGCCGGGAACGCCGCTGGCGCTGGAGGGCGTCGGCCGTCGGTACGGGTCGCGCGGACCGTGGGTGCTGCGCGACGTCGAACTCGCCGTGCCGGCCGGGACGCTGCTGCGGATCGTGGGGACCAACGGCACCGGCAAGTCCACCCAGTTGCGGATCGTCGCGGGCATCGACCAGCCCACCGCCGGCCGGGTGCGGGGCCGGCCGCGCACCGCGTACGTGCCCGAGCGCTTCCCGGCCGAACTGCCCTTCACGGCCGTCGGCTACCTCACCCACCTGGGCCGGGTGCACGGCCTGCGCGGGCGGCGCGCCGCCCACGCGGCGGCGCGGTGGCTGGAGCGCTTCGGCGCAGCCGGGCACGCCCACACGCCGCTCGCCGAACTCTCCAAGGGCACCAGCCAGAAGGTCGCCGTCGCCCAGGCGCTGCTGGCCGAGCCGGAACTGCTGGTCCTCGACGAGGCGTGGACGGGGCTCGACCAGCGGGCGCGCGGCGAGCTCGACCGGGCGGTCGCGGAGCGGGTCGCCGACGGCGGCGCGGTGGTCTTCGTCGACCACGACCCACGACGGCTCACCGGCGCGGCCGACGCCGTCTACCGCGTCCAGGGCACCGGCCTCGCCCCGTGGGACCCACGGGGGCCGCTCACGACGGATGCTCCGGCCCGACCGGGCGCGGCGGGCCGGCGGATACGGATCGAGGCCGTGGGCCCACCGGGCGCCGCGCCCCCGGACGGGCTGCCCGGCGCGCCCGAGGTGGCCGGCGCCGCCGACGGCGGCACGGCGCTGACGGTGCCCGCCGCGCACTCCGACGCGCTGCTCCGCGCCCTGCTCACGGCCCGTCCGCCCTGGCACATCCGAACCGTGACCGAACCGCCCGCGCCCGACGGGCCGGTGGGGCCGGCGGACTGCGTGGGGCACCCGCCGAGCGGCGGGGGCCACCCGTGACCGCGCTGTTGCGCTACCAGACGGAGCTGTTGGTCCGCTCCCACCGGCTGCTGCCGCCGCTACTGCTGTATACGGGGTCTTCCTGGTGATCGGCGTCCAGTCGGGGCAGCCGATCCTCGACTCGCTCGGCTACACCGCCGCCGGCCTGCTGCCGATGGCCGCCTGGCTGGTGCGGGTGTGTGTCACCGGCGACCTGCCGGCCGCCCGGCAGGTCGCGGCGGCCGCGACCAGCCCGGCCCGGGTCCACCTGGCGTGCGTGCTGACAGCGCTGCTGTGCTCGACCGTGCTCGGCGCGCTGGCCACCCTGCTCGTCGCGCGGATCAGCGGCGCGCACGGCGCCGACCGCCGGGTGGCGGTCCCGGTGGGCGAGGCGACCGTCGGCGGGCTGCTGGCCGCCGTCGCCTGCGCCCTGCTCGGCACGGCTGTCGGCGCGCTGTGCAACTGGCCGCTGCTGCGCCGCCCCGGATACGCCCTGTTGGCCACGGCGCTGGCCGCGCTCGTGGCCCTGGTCCAGGCCCCGTCGCCGGCCCACGCCGCCGTGCACGACCTGGTCAGCGGCTCGCACAGTGGGGCGGTGCCGATGCCGGTGCCGGCGTGCGCCGCCGCCGCGCTGCTGTGCGCCGTGGCCACCGCCGTGGCCTGCGCCCTCAGCTCGCGAAGGGCCTGAGCGCGTGTACGCGACCCGGGCACGCGGCCTGGGGGCGCGACCCGGATGCGCCGCCGGTGCGCGGTCCGCCCACCCGGCGGCTACCGCCAGGGGCCCGTCACGGCGAACGTCGTACCCGGCGTGTAGCAGTTGACGTACATCGTGCGGTGGTCGGGCGAGAAGGTGACCCCCGCGAACTCGCCCCACGACGGCTCGTCGGGCGTACCCAGGTTCTGCCGGCCGCGCGCCACCGGGTAGACCTCGGCGCGTCGGGAGAGGCCGAAGACGTGCTGGGCGCCGTCGCCGTCCTCGCACACCATGAGGCCGCCGCCGGGCGCGAGGGTGATGTTGTCGGGCGACTCGCCGGGCAGGGCCACGTCCGCGTCGGGCCCGAAGACGACCACCAGGCTGAGCCGTTCGCGCCGCGGGCCGTACCGCCACACCTGGCCGAAGTGGTCCCCGGCTGAGCCCTCCTTGCTCCGGGCGTAGCTGGAGACGAAGTAGACGCTGGAGCCGCCCCAGTAGCAGCCTTCGAGCTTCTGCGCGTGGGTGATGCCGCCCTTGCCGAAGTCCTGGAAGCGGATGGGCGTCTCGGTGGCCAGCGGGTCGGGCACCGGCACCCACGCGATGTGGTCGAAGGAGGTGCCGGGCTCCCAGATCGCCGAGAGGTCGGGCACGTCCGGCACCCGCATGGCCTCCAGCACGCCGCCCGCGCGCAGCGAACCGCGCCCGCCGCGCGGGCTTGTGCGGCAGGAAGCGGTAGAAGAGGCCGAAGGGGCGCTCGAAGGCGTCCTCGGTCTCGTAGACGACGCCGTGCCGCGGATCCACGGCGACGGCCTCGTGCTGGAAGCGCCCCATCGCGGTGAGCGGCACGGCGCCGGTGCGTCGCGGGTTGTACGGGTCCACCTCTAAGACGAAGCCGTGGTCCTTCGTGTAGCCGTTGGTGCCGGCCCCGGCCTCGGTCTCCTCGCAGGTCAGCTATGGGGCCGCCGGCGCAGTTGACGGCCGTGCCGGCGATCGCCACCCGCTCGCCGAGCACCCGGTTCCACTGGTCGAGCGCGAGCGCCGTACAACCGCCCATGCCCATCGGGTCGTACGTCAGGCCCTCCACGGCGGGCACCCGGATGGCGGCGTCGGGGCGGTTCTCGTGGTTGCGGACCAGCCGGGTGTGGGCCCGGCCGTAGGCCGCTGGGCCCGGGTGGCCGGGGGAGCCGGAGAAGGCCGCCATGCCGTCGTGGTTGCTGGGCACCTCGTCCTCGCGAGCGCAGCGGGTCGCCCTCGCGGGAGAGCACCTGGTAGCGGAAGCCCTCCGGCAGGTCGAGCAGTCCGTCCGGGTCGGGCACCAGCTGGCCGTAGCCGCCCGGCCGGTCGGCCCCGGGCGCGGCGGCGGCCGTGCCGGCGAAGAGTTCGGAAAGCGCCCCGGTGAAGGCGAGGCCGGCGCCCAGTGCCCCGCTGCGGACCAGAACCTGACGTCGTGTCGTGGACATGAGATGACTCCCTGTTGGCGGACAGGTGACGTGATTTGCCCGTGTGTACCACGCGACCGACCGGACGGGAACCAGCCGCGCGCATCCGCCACGTCACCCCCGCACACCCCGGAGCCCACGCCCGGACCAACGCCGCCCCACGCCGAGCAGGTGTCGGCATCCCCCCGCCTGCCCCGGAACCCGCCCGCCCGCCCGCTTGCGGGTGCGAACGCGCCTCGCGTACGAGCCGCCCACCCCCGATGCGTTCGCGAAGCGACCCCCGCCCGGCGGGCCGCGCCGCCCGAGGGCCGCGCCTTGCTACGCCTCCAGGAGGCCCTTCGCGTCCCGCGCCAGGGCCGTCAGCCGGGATATCGCCCGGAAGTACTTCTTCCGGTAGCCGCCTTGGAGCATCTCCTCGCTGAAGAGCTGGTCGAACGGCACCCCGGAGGCCAGTACCGGGACCTCCCGGTCGTAGAGCCGGTCGGCCAGGACGACCAGGCGTAGCGCGGTCGCCTGGTCGGGTACGGGCGTGACGCCCGTCAGGCACACCGCGTGCAGCCCATCGGTCATCGCCCCGTACCGGCTCGGGTGGACCGTGGCCAGGTGGCCGAGGAGCGCGCCGAAGTCGTCCAGGGAGGCGCCGCGCGTGCGCTGGGCGACCTCGGTGACGGTGGCGTCGGAGTACGGTGGCGGGGCGGAGGGCAGGCCCCGGTGCCGGTAGTCCTCGCCGTCGATGCGCAGCGGGCGGAAGTGCGCCGAGAGGCCCTGGATCTCGTGCAGGAAGTCGGCCGCGGCGAATCGGCCCTCGCCCAGCTTGCCCGGCAGCGTGTTGGAGGTGGCCGCCAGCGCCACGCCCGCCTCGACCAGCCGGGTGAGCAGGCTGGAGACCAGCACCGTGTCGCCCGGGTCGTCCAGCTCGAACTCGTCGATGCACAGTAGCCGGTGTCCGCTCAGCGTCCGCACCGTCTCCTGGAAGCCCAGCGCGCCGACCAGGTTCGTCAGCTCCACGAAGGTGCCGAATGCCTTGTGCTCGGCGGGCGCCGGCGTCGCGTGCCACAGCGAGGCCAGCAGGTGGGTCTTGCCGACGCCGTACCCGCCGTCCAGGTATACTCCGCGCGGGGCGGCCGCCGCCGCGGGCCTGGCCTTGCGGAACCAGCGCCGGCGCCCGTCCGCCGATGCGCCGGCCCCCTCGCCCAGGCCCGCGGCGAAGTCGCGCAGCACGCGCACGGCCTCGGCCTGGCTCGGCTGGTTCGGGTCGGGCAGGTAGTTGTCGAAGCTCACGAGGCTGAAGCGGGGCGGCGGCACCGTCTCGGCGACGAGCTGATCGGCGGGGACGCGCGGTGCACGGGAGGTCAGCGCGAGCGGGCCCTCGTGCGTCGCCGCGCTCCCTATTCGGGAGGCGGGCGCAGAGCTGGCCGCGGAGTCGGCGGACGAGGACGAGAAGGACACAGCCGTCCAGCCTAGTCGCTGCCCACCGGGCCACCGCCCGCCGAGGGACCCATGTCACACTGCGGCCATGCGACGCCTGTTCCCCCCGCCATCCGATCCGACGGACATCGAAGCGCGCTCCTGGTCGCTGGACGAGCTCGCCGACGCGTACGCCTATCCGGGTGAGGCCGGCGCCGCCGGCCCGCCGGCCGGGGCGGGCGTGGCCGGCGCGCCGGCCACCGCGAGCCCACGGCCCACGGCCTGGCTGCGGGCCAACATGGTCGCCTCACTGGACGGCGCCGCCTACCACGACGGCCGCTCGCAGCCGCTGTCCTCCGACGCCGACATGCGGATCTTCGGAGTGCTGCGCGGGCTGGCCGACGCGATCGTGGTCGGCGCCCAGACGGTGCGGCAGGAGGGGTACCGGCCGGCCAAGGCCCGCGAGGCGTTCGCGGCGCGCCGGGCCGCCGCGGGGCAGCCGCCGGCGCCGGCCATCGCCGTCGTCAGCGCCAGCCTCGACCTGGACTTCTCGCTGCCGCTGTTCACCGCGCCACCCACGCCTACCCTCGTGCTGACCGGGGCCGGGGCGCCCGCCGAGCGGGTGGCGGCGGCCGAGGTGGCGGGGGCCGTGGTGGTGCGCGCGGGCCAGGGCGCCCGGGTCGACCCGTGGCTGGTCAAGGGGGCGCTGGCCGAGCGCGGGCTGACCCGGCTGCTCACCGAGGGCGGACCGACGCTGCTGGGGCAGTTCGTTGCCGCCGGCGTCCTGGACGAGCTGTGCCTCTCGGTGGCGCCACTGCTGGCCTCGGGCGAGGCGGCGCGCGTGGTCAACGGGCCGGCGCTCACCGTGCCGGAACGATTCTCCATCGCCTCCCTCACGGAGGAGGACGGTTTCCTCTTCACCCGCTACCGTCGGTTCTGACAATCAGCGGAATTTGCCGTTCCGGTTAACTTCCGCTGGGCAGACTTGTGTCACGCGGCCCCGTCCGGGCACGCGCAGGATGGGTTTCTGTTGGGCTGTCCGGGCCCAGGGAGAAGAAGGGCGTCCGTCGTGTTCACGAGCGTATTGATGATCGAACAGCCCCTGACACCAGCGGATGTGGACTTTGTTGCCTCGCTGCACGGCGACGATGCCGTCTCCTTCGTCGTCCTCATGCAGCCGCGCGGCGACCAGGACCGGCTGCTGCGCGCGATCGACGACGTGGCCCTCGGTGAGCTGGACCGGGCCGTCCAGGAGGCCGAGACGCCCGAAGGCCACGCGGACGGGGAGCCCGCCGAGCGCGCCCTGGCCCACTCCCTGGACGCGCTGCGGGCCATCGGCAGCGAGGCCGTGGGCCAGCTCGTCCAGCGCCACCCGCTGGACCTGCTGCGCTCCGTGGTCGAGGAAACCGGCGCCGACGAGGTCATCGTGCTGACCGCGCCGCACTTCGTCGAGGAGTTCTTCCACCGCGACTGGGCCTCCCGGGCCCGCCACAAGGTCGGCGTCCCCGTCCTCAAGCTGTCCTCGCACGCGGCGGACGAGCCCCCCGAGAGCCAGCGGGGCTGATGCGGCCCGGGCGGCGCGCGCCTCGGCGCGGGGCGCGCGCGGCCGGGTGCGGTGATGTCGGTCCGGGGTGCGAGAATCTTGGCCGGGGTCGGTGGCAGTGGCGGCCCCGTACCAGATCGGCGGCCACCCGGCCGCTCACACCTCTACCACCAGGGAGAACCGCGATGGCACCGGCGGGCCTCGGCTCCGAGAACGCAGCGCGGCGCGAAGCGGCGGCTCCCGCGGCCACGGCGCCGACCGGGACGGCCGTGGCGGCGCCCGCGGCGGGCGACGCGCTGGCGCGCCCGCACTTCATCGGGATCGGCGGCGCCGGCATGTCCGGCATCGCCAGGATCCTCGCCATGCGCGGCGCCCGGGTCGCCGGCAGCGACGCGCGTGAGTCGGACACCACCCGGTCGCTGCGCGCGCTCGGCGCCGAGGTGCACGTCGGGCACGCGGCCGAGCACCTGGCCGCCGACACCACCAGCGTCGTGGTCTCCAGCGCCATCCGCCCGGACAACCCGGAGCTGCGGGCGGCGGCCGAGCGGGGCATCCCGGTGGTGCACCGCTCGGACGCGCTGGCCGCCCTGATGACCGACCGGCGCGCCATCGCCGTCGCGGGCACCCACGGCAAGACCACCACCACCTCGATGCTGGCCGTCTCCCTCGGGACCCTGGGCGTCTACCCGTCGTACGCGATCGGCGGCGACCTGGACGCGCCCGGCTCCAACGCGCGGCACGGCAGCGGTGAGATCTTCGTGGCCGAGGCGGACGAGAGCGACCGCAGCTTCCACAAGTACGCGCCCGAGGTCGCCGTCATCCTCAACGTGGAGCTCGACCACCACGCCAACTACGCCTCGATGGACGAGATCTACGAGTCCTTCGAGACCTTCGTCGCCCGGGTGCGTCCCGGCGGCACGCTCGTCATCGCCGCCGACCAGTCCGGCGCCCGCGAGCTGACCAGCCGCGTCCGTGACCGGCGGGACCTGACTATCGTCACCTACGGCGAGTCGCCGGAGGCCGACCTGCGCATCCTCGACGTCACCCCGCACGGCCTCACCAGCGAGGTCACGGTTGCCCTGGCCGACGGCGAGCGGCTCACGTTCACGGTCTCGGTGCCCGGGCGGCACTACGCGCACAACGCGGTCGCTGCCCTCGCCGCCGGCACCGCGATGGGCCTGCCCACCCGCGAGCTGGCCATGGTGCTCGCCTCGTACACCGGCGTCAACCGCCGCCTCCAGCTCCGCGGCACCGCGGGCGGCGTGCAGGTCATCGACTCCTACGCGCACCACCCCACGGAGATTGCCGCCGACCTGGAGGCCATCCGGGGCGGCGCCGGCGACGGGCGGGTGCTCGTGGTCTTCCAGCCGCACCTCTTCAGCCGCACGCAGGAGCTGGGCGTCGAGATGGGCCAGGCGCTGACGCTGGCCGACGCGGCGTTCGTGCTCGACATCTACCCGGCCCGGGAGGACCCGGTCGAAGGCGTCACCAGCGCCCTGGTCATCGACGCGGCCACCGCCCGGGGCGCCGACGTGCGGGCCGTCGCCGACCGGGAGGCGGTCCCCGAGCTGGTCGCGGGAATGGCGCGGCCCGGCGATCTGGTTCTCACCATGGGCGCGGGCGACGTCACGGACCTCGGTCCGCGGATCGTGGCCCGGCTGAAAGGCTGACCTGTGGCCGGCCCGCGACGGCCACGGGCCGGCGACGACGCGTAAGACCGCATCCCCGAAAGGCGTGAGATGGCGTACGAGGTCGAGAAGTCCGACGAGCAGTGGCGTGCTGAGCTGTCGCCGGCGGAGTACCAGGTGCTCCGCCGGGCCGGCACCGAGCCCGCCTTCCGCGGCGAGTACACCGACACCACGACCGAGGGGGTCTACTCCTGCCGGGCGTGTGACGCCGAGTTGTTCCGGTCCACGGAGAAGTTCGAGAGCCACTGCGGCTGGCCGAGCTTCTTTGACCCGAAGGACTCGTCCGCGGTCGGGTTGATCGAGGACCGTTCGCACGGCATGGTCCGCACCGAGGTGCGCTGCGCCCGCTGCGGCTCCCACCTGGGCCACGTCTTCGCGGGTGAGGGGTACCCGACCCCCACCGACCAGCGGTACTGCATCAACTCCATATCGCTGCGGCTCCAGCCCGCCGAGGGCTGAGCCCGCCGCGCCCCGGGTCGCGCCCTGGCCGGGCCCACGCCTCGCGCGTACGCCGGCGGGCGCGGGGGCGAGCCCCGGCGGCGTACGGGGGCGCCGTCAGCGTTGGCTCAGTCCCGTGTCCGCGGCCACTGGAAGTAGGCGCGCTCCTGGGAGACCGGGTAGCCGGCCTTGGTGAAGTTCGCCGCCATCGGCCGGTTGCCGTGGTCGGTCTCGGCGAAGATCTTCTGTGCGTCCTCCGCCGCGAGCATCCGGGTGCAGTCGGCGAGCAGGTCGTACGCGTAGCCGTGGTCGCGCTGTTCGGGCACGACGCCGATGAAGCCGACGACCGGCGCGCTCAGGTTGCGGGCCGGGACGTGGAGCCCGACGAGTTCGCCCTCGGCCGTCCACGCCGTGCGCCACCACTCGCGCGGGGACGGGCACCAGTGGAAGAAGTTGAGCTCCTCCCGCGCGGCGGCGTCGTGGCCGTCGGTGGCGATGACGCGGCGGGCGTGTGCGTCCAACGTGCCGTGCTGGATCCGACGCAGCACGGCGAGGATCTCCTCGTCGTCGGGCTCCGGCCCGAACGTCAACCGGCCCGGCTGCTCGGGAACCCCGCACTCGGGCGTCCAGGTGTAGCGGTGGCGGCCGACTAGCTGGTCCATGCCGGCGTCGGTCACGGCGTCGATACGGGCCCGGGGCGCCTCCCGCACCGCCGGGTCGCGCTCCCAGTCGGGCGGCAGCAGCAACGCGTAGTCGGAGCGGAACGGCGCCGTGCGCAGCAACTCCACGGCGGCGTCCGCGTCGGTGAAGTCGAACCAGTCCAGGGCGATCGGCTCCGCGTCGTCCGGGCCGGCCCACCAGGCGGCGCGGGCCACCACGGTGTCCTCGCGCAGGGCGACCCAGGTCCAGTCGGGCCCGTACTCGCTGCCCTGGGCGAAGGTGGCGTACCGCCGCTCGAACGCGCCGTGGCCGACGAGGCCGGGGTCGGGCAGAGTGTGAAAGAGGTGTGCGTCGCTCTCGGAGAGCTGACGGATGACCAGATCGGTCACGGGAGTCCTTCCAGGAATGTGGTGCGCTCCCGGTCAGACGGCGTCAGACGAAGGCAGCCCTGCGGACGGGTCGGGAGCGCGGGAACGAAGTGACGTACATGACTCCGGCCTCCTTCCGTGATCTAGGGCGTGACCGCACTGTAGGCGGGCCGCCGGCCCCCTGTCCACACGTTTATGCGAGCGCCGTCGGGCGAGGACGCGCCGTACGGGCGACCGGTCGGCGCTCCCCGACCGGCCCGCGCCCACCGTCGCCCCGTTCCTTGTCGTCCCCTCACTCCGCCCCGCTCCGCCCCGCTCCGCGTCGCCCGCTCCGTCGGCGCGTGCCGCGCGGGCGTCAGGGGGCGTTGCCGTCCAGCAGCCCCGCGTCGTGCGTCAACAGGGCTATCTGCACCCGGTTGTTGAGGTCCACCTTGGTCAGGATGCGGGAGACGTGGGTCTTGACCGTGGCGACGCTCATGTACAGCGCGCCGCCGATCTCCGCGTTCGACTTGCCCTCGCCGACGGCGAGGGCCACCTCGCGCTCCCGGTCGTTCAACCGGTCCAGCAGGTCGCGCCCCCGGCTGCGGCGCAGGTCCTGACCGGCCCCGGCGACGTGCTCGATGAGCTGCTGGGTGACCGCGGGCGAGAGCACCGGGTCACCGGCGGCGACCCGGTGCACGGCGGCCACGATCTCGGCCGGTGGCGTGTCCTTGAGGAGGAAGCCGGCCGCCCCGGCCCGCAGCGCGCGCAGCACGTGCTCGTCGGCGTGGAACGTCGTCAGCACGATGACCTCGGGCGGCCGTTCCGCGCGCCGCAACTCCTCCGTAGCCGCGCCCGTCCAGCGTCGGCATGCGGATGTCCATCAGCACGACGTCGGGGGAGTGCCGCCGCACCAGCGGGCCGACCTCGGTCCCGTCGGCGGACTCGCCGACGATCTCCACGTCGGCCGAGCCGCCCAGCATCAGCCCCAGCCCGGCGCGTACCAGCGGGGCGTCGTCGACGAGGAGCATGCGCACGGGCTGGTGATCGGAAGTGTTCATGCGGGCCACGGTAGCCAGGCGCGCAGCAGGAAGCCCCCGTCTTCGGTGACCCCGCTCTCCAGGTCGCCACCGGCCAGCGAGGCGCGTTCGGCCAGTCCGATCAACCCCTGCCCGGAACCGGGGATCGGCTCCGTCCGGCGCGGCCTGCCGCCGCCCTCCCCGTGCCGGTCCCGCACCTCGACCGTCAGACCGCGCTCGGGGGCGCCGGCGACCCGCACGGTGACCGGGGCGTGCGGGGCCGTGCTTGCGGGCGTTGGTCAGCCTCTCCTGCACGATCCGGTAGGCCGTACGCCCCGTCGCGGCCGGCACCGGGTCGCACGTCTCCCGCTCGTCGTGCAGCGCCACCCGCATGGCCGCCTGCCGCACCTCGTCGACCAGCCGTGGCAGGTCGGCCAGCGTGGGCTGCGGCCGGCTCGGCACGGCTCCGTCCCAGGACTCCCGCGCGGCCGGTGGCGCCTGCCGCGCGTGCGGTTGGGGAGGCGGCGCCGGCCACGCCGCCGGCTCGGTCGGTGGCGCGCCCGCGGCGCGGGCGCCGGACCCTGCCCGGCTTCGTGCGGGCCTCCGTCCCCGGCCCGTTCTCCGAGGCCGTGCCCGCGCCCGGCGCCGGCGCGTCGTCCGTGGTCGGCGGGGCGCCGGCGTCGGGCGCGGCCTGACCGATGGGGGTACGGAGCACGCCGATCACCTCCCGCAGGTCCTCCAGGGCCTGGTGGGCGCTGGCCCGGATGACGCCCGCGGCCTGCGCGATGTCCCGGGGCGGTGCGTCGGGCCGGTACTCCAGCGCGCCCGCGTGCACGCTCAGCAGGGACAGCCGGTGCGCGAGCACGTCGTGCATCTCGCGCGCGATGCGCTCGCGGGTGAGCCGTTGGGCACGCTCGGCGCGCAGCGCGGCCTCCGACTCCGCCCGGTGCGCCCGCTCCCGCAGCGAGATGAGGAGTTCGCGTCGGGAGCGCACGAACATGCCCCAGCCGATGGCCGTGTTGTAGAGCAGCGCCCCGGTCAGCACGGAGCCCACGTACCCCAGGTCGGGGTCGGTGTGCACCAGCCCGTTGACCAGGCTGCTCCCGAACGCCAGCGCGCCGATGACGGCCACGGGGCGGAACGGGCGGTGCACCGCGACGGTGAACATCACCACCAGGCTGGGCCCGATCACGAAGTGCGACGCCGTCGACGCCAGCAGCATGGCCGCCGCGAGCGGCGCCGGCCACCGCCGGCGGAACCACAGCGCCCCGCAGGCCAGCATCCCGAGCACCTCGTCGACGAGGATCCACAGCTCCGACAGGCCAGGGTCCTCCACCACCGACCCGGCGGTCATGAAGGAGAACAGCGCGGCCAGCACGAAGGCGCTGAGGTCCACCATCCAGTCACGGGGGCGGCGCCGGGTGCGCGCGACGGTTCGTGCGTACCGTTCAACGTGCCGTTCATGCCGGCGAATCTACGGAACGGCGCGGTGCGCGCGTCCCGTCAGCGCGGTACGGGCTACCAAAGTCGCAGGTCCGTAGACCTTCGGCGGACGGGTTGCGGAGCCCGGCGCGCCTAGCGTTCGATTCATGAGAAAGCTGCTTGAGCTGCTGGGCACGGGGTTGCTGCTGATCGGCGGCTCCAGCCTCGTCCACTACTTCACCGACTGGTTCGGCAAGTGGGCCGTGCTGGACCGGCTGCCCTTCCTCGACGGGTACGAGCTGTACGCCAGTGGCGTCGTGGCCGTGTTGGGCTTCGCCCTGCTGTGTGCGCCGGCGACCCGGTTCCCGACAGCGGCGCACGCGCCTCGGCCCGTAACCCCGCCCGTACCAGCCGGCACCCCGCCGGTGGCGCCGAACTCGGCGCGGACGGCGGTGAGGAGGGGGCGGTCGACCGCGCCGGCGGGGCGAGCGGGGCCGGCGCGTGCGAGGGCGCCGGCCCGGGCGGCGTCAGTGCTGGTGCAGACCTCGACCCGCCAGCGTGAGGAACACCTCGCCGACGGCCTCGGAGAGCGTCGGGTGCGGGTGGACGTGCTGGGCGACGTCGGTCGGGTCGGCCTCCCAGCCGACGATGAGCTGACCCTTGGCGATCATCTCCGAGACGTGCGGGCCCACCAGGTGCACCCCGCCCCCCCCGCCGGCCGCCCCCACGGCGGACCGCGCCCCGGGCCGCCCGGTTCCGCGCCGGCGACCGGCCCGCCGACGCCGCGTTCGGCGACGACCTTCACCAGGCCGCTCTGCCCGTGCACCAGGCCCTTGGCCGTGACCGTCAGCGGCAGCGTGTTGGTGACTACGTCGTGGCCCCGCTCCCGGGCCCCCTCCTCGGTGAGCCCGACGGACGCGGTCTGCGGGCTGGAGTACGTCACCCGTGGCACGGCGGTCTAGTCGATGGGGCGCGGGGCGCGCCCGGCCAGCGTCTCGGCCACGAGCAGCCCCTCGGCGAACGAGGCGTGCGCCAGGCCCGGTGACGGCAGCAGGTCGCCCACCACGTGCACGCCCGGGACGGCGGTCTCCAGGCGCGACCAGTCGGCCGGCGCCACGAACCCCCGGGCGTCCGGCGCCAGTCCCGCCGCCGCCAGGCCGAGCCCCTCGGTCACCGGCGCCCGCCCCACGGCCACGAGCACCCGCGCCACGTCCAGGCGGCGCGGCTCGCCGCGCGGCGAGCTGACCGTGACGCGCACCCCGTCCTCGTACGGCCGCGCTTCCTCGCACCTGGCCCCGGTCCACACCGTGACGCCCCGTTTCCTCAGCCCGCGCGTCACGTGCCGACCGACGTCCGCGTCCTCCAGCGGAAGCAGTCGGTCCGCCGTCTCCACCAGGGTCACCGCGGCCCCCATCGAGCGGGGTGCAGCGACGCGTACTCCACGCCGATCGCGCCGCCGCCGATGACCAGCACGGACGGTGGGAGCCCCGGCGCGAACAGCGCGTCGTCGCTGGTGACCACCCGGTGCCCGTCGGGTACGAGCCCCGGCAGCGTGCGCGGCCTCGAACCGGTCGCCAGCACGAGGCCGCGCCGCGCCCGCCACGTCCCGCCCGGCTCCACGCGCACCGTACGGGGCCCGGTCAACGTCGCCGTCGCGCGCACCACGCGCACCCCCGCGTGCGCGAGGCGGCCCTCGACGCCCCGGTGGTTGCGCGCCACGATGTCGTCGCGGGTCGCCGTCAGCGCGGTCCAGTCCACGCCCTCCCACGTCGCCCTGACGCCCCACCGTTCGCAGGCCTTAGTGATGCCGTCGACCAACTCGGCCGCGTGCAGCATCGCCTTGCTGGGCACGCAGCCACGGTGCAGGCAGGTGCCGCCAACCAGGTCGCGCTCGACCAGCACCACGTCCAGGCCCAGCGCGGCGGCGCGTAGCGCGGTGCTGTAGCCGCCGGTGCCGCCGCCGATCACGATGACGTCCGCGACGTGCGCGTCCTCTGTTTCCTGTGCTCGATCCGCCATGGCCCAAGGCTCCGCCCACAGCGGCCGATTGATCCAAGGCAATGTTTTGATGGAGCCCATGAAAGCCGTGCATGCCAGGTGACCGCCCGCGCGACCGGGGCCGGCGGGGCGGACGAGGAATGTGGGGACGGCGATGAGCTTGCGGCAGATGGAGTACCTGGTCGCTGTGGTGGAGTAGGGCTCGTTCACGCGCGCCGCCGAGACGCTCAGCGTCACCTAGTCGGCGCTCTCCCACCAAGTCAAGGCGCTGGAACGGGAGGTGGGCGGCGCGCTGTTGGAGCGCCTGCCGCGCGGCGTGCGGCTGACCCCGATGGGCCGCGCCTTCCTGCCGCACGCCGAGCTGGCCGTGCGCAGCGCGGGCCAGGCGCGCCGTGCGGCCTGGGCCGCCGCCGGGGCGGCCGACGGCGAACTGCACATCGCCAGCGTGCACGCGGTTGCCATGGGGGTGCTGCCGGAGACGTTCGCCCGCTGGCGGCGCGCGCACCCCGGGATGCGGCTGACGTTGCGCGAGTACGCGTCGGCCGGCGAACTGGCCGACCACATGGACCGTGGCGTGGCCGACCTCGCCGTCGGGCACCGGCCCCCGCACTGGCAGGGGCCGGTGGAGCCGGTGGGGTCCGAGGAGATCGTCATCGCCGTGGCCGCCGCCGACCCGCTGGCCCGCCGCGACTCGGTTCGGCTGGCCGAACTGGCCGACCGCCCCTGGGTGCGCTGCGCCCTGGAGCCGATCGTCGCCGGCCGTCCCGCGATGGACGCGATCTGCGAGCGCGCGGGCTTCACGCCTCGCAACGCCGTCCACACCGAGCACACGTCCACGGCGGTCCGCATGGCGCGCGCCGGCGCGGGCGTGGTGGCCGCCCCGGCGCACGTCATCGCCGGCATCCAGGGCTGCGTCGGCCTGCGCGTCGACTCGCCGATCCGCCGCGAACTGGTCGTCTTCTCGCGCGCCGAGCTGGTCGGCGCGGCCCGGGCGTTCGTCGCCGAGCTGCGCCGGACGCTGCCCGGAGCCAGCGCGGGCGCCCCGGCCGGCGGCACCCACGCCCCCCGTACCACGGGCGCGACCGCTCCCACCGCCACCGCCCTCACCGCCACCGCCCTCACCGCCACCGCCCTCACCGCCACCGCCCTCACCGCGACCGCCCCAGGCGCCACCGCCCCCGCGGCCTGACGCACGGTGCCTACGCGCGGTGCCTACGAGGGGCGCTGGAGCATCAGCAGGCTGCGGTCTACCAGCGGTGACGCGGTCGCCCGCCACGACGGTGGGCCCGCGCCCGGCGGGACGCCGTCCGGGCGGGCGGTGTCCACCACCACCTGCCAGCGCTGGCCGTGGCGCGGCGGCACGGTGAAGGCGAGCGGCGCGCTGTGCGCGTTGAACATCAGCAGGAACGAGTCGTCGCGGACGCGCTCCCCGCGCGGGCCGGGCTCCGAGATCGCGTCGCCGTTGAGGAAGACCGTCAGCGAGTTGGCGTGCGCCGCCTGCCAGTCGCGCTGGCGCATCGGCTCGCCCTCGGCCGTGAACCAGGCGATGTCCGACAGCGCGTCGTGGGTGCCCGCGACCGGCCGGCCGTGGAAGAAGCGCCGGCGGCGGAAGACCGGGTGGTCCCGGCGCAGCCACACCAGCGTGCGGGTGAACTCCAGCATCCGCAGGGCCTCTTGGTCCGCCTCCCGATCCGCCTCCCGGTCCGGCCTCTGGTCCGCGTCCCGCTCCGACCCGCACTCCGACACCCGGCCCGACACCCGGTCCGCCGCCCCGTCGGGGCGGCGGGGCCAGCGCACCCAGGTCAGCTCGTTGTCCTGGCAGTAGGCGTTGTTGTTGCCGTGTTGGGTGCGGGCGAACTCGTCGCCGTGGCTGAGCATCGGCACGCCCTGCGAGAGCAGCAGCGTGGCGAGGAGGTTGCGCATCTGCCGGGCGCGCAGCTCGCGCACCGCCGGGTCCCGGCTCTCGCCCTCCACGCCGCAGTTCCAGGACCGGTTGTCGTTCTCGCCGTCCCGGTTGTCCTCGCCGTTGGCCTCGTTGTGCTTGTGGTCGTAGGAGACCAGGTCGCGCAGGGTGAAGCCGTCGTGGCAGGTGACGAAGTTGATGGAGGCCAGCGGGCGGCGGCCGTCGCCCTGGTAGAGGTCGGAGGAGCCGGTGAGCCGGGAGCCGAACTCGGCCAGCGTGCGCGGCTGGCCGCGCCACAGGTCGCGCACCGTGTCCCGGTACTGGCCGTTCCACTCGGTCCACAGCGGCGGGAAGTTGCCCACCTGGTAGCCGCCCTCGCTCACGTCCCACGGCTCCGCGATCAGCTTCACCCGGCTGACCACCGGGTCCTGCTGCACCAGGTCGAAGTACGAGGAGAGCCGGTCCACCTCGTGGAACTGGCGGGCCAGCGTCGCCGCCAGGTCGAAGCGGAAACCGTCCACCCACATCTCCGTCACCCAGTAGCGCAGCGAGTCCATGATGAGCTGGAGCACGTGCGGGTGGCGCATCAGCAGCGAGTTGCCGGTGCCGGTGGTGTCCGTGTACGTGCGCGGGTCCTCGCCCAGCCGGTAGTACGAGGCGTTGTCCAGGCCGCGGAAGGAGAGCGTCGGCCCCAGGTGGTTGCCCTCGGCGGTGTGGTTGTAGACTACGTCGAGGATGACCTCGATGCCCGCCGCGTGCAGCGCCCGCACCGCCCACTTGAACTCCAGCACCTGCTGGCCCCGGTCGCCCCAGCAGGCGTACGCGTTGTGCGGGGCGAAGAACCCGATCGTGTTGTAGCCCCAGTAGTTGGCCAGTCCCTCGTCCACGAGCCGGTGGTCCTGGACGAACTGGTGCACCGGCATCAGCTCCAGGGTCGTCACCCCCAGCTCCGTCAGGTGCTCGATGACGGCCGGGTGCGCCAGCGCCGCTTACGTCCCGCGCAGCTCGTCCGGGAGCTCCGGGTGGCGCATCGTCAGGCCCTTGACGTGGGCCTCGTAGATGACGGTGCGGTGGTAGTCGGTGCGCGGCGGCCGGTCATCGCCCCAGTCGAAGTACGGGTTCACCACCACCGACGACATGGTGTGCGGGGCCGAGTCCAGGTCGTTGCGCCGCTCCGGGCGCCCGAAGTGGTAGCCGTAGACCGCCTCGTGCCAGTCGATCTGCCCGCTGACGGCCTTGGCGTACGGGTCGAGCAGCAGCTTGGCCGGGTTGCAGCGGTGGCCCCACTCCGGGGCGGAGGGGCCGTACACCCGAAAACCGTACCGCTGACCCGGCATCACGCCCGGCAGGTAGGCGCACGAAGGCGTCGGTCTCGCGCAGTTCGACCGTCTCGTGGGAGCCGTCGTCGTGCAGCAGGCACAGCTCGATCCGTTGGGCGACCTCCGAGAACACCGCGAAGTTGGTTCCCGCGCCGTCGTAGGTCGCCCCGAGGGGGGAGGACTGTCCTGGCCAGACCTGCATGAATCGACTCTTCCACTTCTCTTGCCGGCCGCCCGGCCGGGCAGACCGGCGCATGCGTGACAAGTGTCCCTATGGGGCAATGCGGGTGCTGCACGGGGATGTGCCGCACCATAATGCACCGGCTATCGCGCGGGAGGGCGTCGGGCGCGAGCTCGGGGGCGTGGGAGTCGTGTCCGGGGCGGGCGGGGGGCGGCGTGCGCCGTGCCCCGTGGCGCGGCGTGCGACTATGAATCGCCTCACTCCGCGTGGCCGGGGCGAGGGCAACGCGCGGCGGGCGGTGGCGCGTTGACGCACAGCTGACCTGCTGAGGCTGCACCGGCTCCCCACATCGCAGTAGTCTGCCTTGATCGTTGGACGGGGGCGGAAGGCGGTACACAGGTGAGCTCGGGCGGGCTGGAGCTGCCATCTGGGGAGGAGAGCACCCCGCAGGGCGACGCCACCGACGCACCTCCCGGCGCGGTCTCCCTGGTCAGGCCGGTGGAGATCGGAGCGGAACTGGACTGGGGCGCCGACGCGTGGGCCGAGGTGTACACGCGCGCGCGGCGAGCTGGCCGTGCCTACATCTGGCTCAATCTGGTCGAACAACGGCTGCGCGCGGTGGTGGCCTCGGTGCTGCAGCCGATCTACGAACCGGTGCACGGCGAGGACTGGGTGGTGGCCGCCGCGGGCCCGGCGGGCCAGGAGTGGGTGCAGCGCGCGGTGGCCGTGCGCGAGGTCAGCCGCCGCAAGGGATACCTCCTCGACCCGGCCGACGACAATGTCGTCAGCTTCCTGACGCTGCCGCAGTTGCGCGAACTCCTGGTGCAGCACTGGCCGTGCTTCGTGCCCTACCTGGACGACCGGCGCGAGCTCGAACTCGCGCTCGACGAGCTGGAGGTCACCCGCAACGTCGTCTCGCGCAACCGCGCCCTGTCCCAGAACGTGCTGGACCAGGCGGAGCGCGCCTCGGCCCGGCTGCTCGACATCCTCGGCGGTGGCACCGGCGGCCCCTCGACCGACCGGCTGCCGATAGACGCGGTCGAGGACCTGGTGGGCGACCGGTACGCGGACGTGGTCAGTGTCCACGCCGACCGGGTGCGACTCCAGCGCCAGTTGCCGGCCGAGGACCTGTTCGGCAGCGCACGCCGCCTGGACGCCATGGGCATAGGTCTGAACCTGCTCGTACAGAACTACTCGGGTCGCCGCCTGATGCGGCTCGCGGAGACCGGCTGCCGGACGCGGCTCCTCTTCCTCAACCCGGCCAGCAGCGCGGTCCGCCGCCGCGAACGGGAACTCGGCATGCGGAAGGGCGAACTCAGCCGCTCCGTGGAGATGAACATCCTGCACATGCGCCGGGTGCGGGCCCGGCTGCGGGACCCCGGCGCCTTCGAGATCCACGTCTTCGACGAGACCCCGCGGGTGACCGCCTACCTCATCAACGGCGACTCGGCCGACGGCGTCGGCGTCGTCCAGTCGTACCTGCGCCGGGCCCGCGGCATGGAGGCCCCGGTGCTGGTGCTGCGCGCCGGCGGCCGCGAGCGCGAGGTGGTGCGCGGGGTGGACACGGGCGCCGACAACAGCCTCTTCGAGGTGTACCGCGAGGAGTTCGAGAGCGCCTGGACCGACTCCCGCCCGGTCTCCTGAGGCCCGCGCCCGGCCACCCGGTAGGGGCCCCGCCCCGGAGCGGGAGCACCCGCGGCGTGGCGTCGGCAGGCGCGATAGGCTGCGCGGACCTGACACGTGGGAGAGGGAACGCGACGTGAGTATGCCCCCGCAGCAGCCCGGGTCCGGAGCCCCGGGAGGCGGCTGGCCGGCGGGCCGGGCGGGCCGCCGCAGCCGCCGCGGAACCCCTACGGCTATCCCCAGCAGGGCTCCCCCTACGGTGGCCCCTCGGGCCAGCAGCCCCCGTACGGCCAGCCCGGTCCGCAGTCCCCGTACGGGCAGCCGGGCCAGCCATCTCCGTACGCCCAGCCCGGGCCCGGGTACGGCGCGCCTTACGGTGGCGGTCCGGGGGCGGGCGGGCCGCCGGGGCCGCCGGGCGGTGGTTCGCGCAAGACCGTGGCGATCGTCGTTGGTGCCGTGCTCGTGGGCCTGCTGGCGATCGGCGGCGTGGTGTTCGCGATGAGCGGCGACGACGGCGGTGGCAAGCGGGACGAGTCCAAGGTCAGCGACGACTCCTCGGTCGACACCAGCCAGCGGCCGAGCCCGAGCCAGAGCCCGACGCCGACCGCGACGCGAACACGAAGTACGAGGTGGTCCTCCCCAAAACGCTGGAGGGCGGCAAGTACACGCTGGAGAAGGACCTCAGCGAGTCGGCCGACGAGCAGGTGGCGGACGACGGCAGCGGAGCGAGCGGCGTCAAGCCCGCCACCGGGTGCTACACCACCGCGCCCCGGGACACGGAGATGCTGGTCACGGGACTCAACGGCACCTTCTTCAGCCCCACGTACGCCAAGAACAGCTTCTTCCGCGGATTGGAGGGCAACGACAACGCCGAGGTGGGGGTCGAGCGCCGGGAGATCACCCCGCCCGGCGCGGACGCCGCGTTGACCTGCGAGGTGGTGATCAAGCGGCAGAGCGGGCAGAAGCTCGTGATGCCCGTGTGCGCCTGGGCCGACACCACCACGCTCGTGGCCGTCATGGAGAACACCCGCGCCGCCGCCGGCAAGGACCCGCACTCCGTCGACCTGGACGGCTTCGCCGCCCGGGTGGACGGCATGCGCGACGACCTCCTGGTCCCGATCGGCTGAGCCGGACCCTCGCTCCCTCCCATCAAAACCCGTCAACTCGGGCATATCCGTGCTTCTTCGGGTATTCGGCCAGTGGGGGCGGTCGACCGCGCCCGACGCCGGACGGGTTGTTTAGTGGCGCGTGGGAGGGTGATGAACAACAGGGGGACGCACCACGAAGGAGGGCCGCCATGGGCTGGCACCGAGAGCTGCTGATCGGCTTCGACCTGGAGACCACGGGCACCGACCCGGACGAGGCACGGATCGTGACGGCGGCGGTCGTCGAGTTCCGGGGCGGGGAAGCGGTGGGCGGCCGGGAATGGCTGGCCGACCCGGGCATCCCCATACCGCAGGACGCCGTTGCCGTGCACGGCATCACCAATGCCCGCGCGGCGGCCGACGGACGGCCGGCCCGCGAGGTGGTGGCCGAGATAGCGGACGTGCTCGTGGCGCACTGGCGGGCGGGCACACCGGTCGTGGCGTACAACGCCGCGTTCCACCTCAGCATGCTGGCGGCGGAGTTGCGCCGGCACGGGCTGCCCTCGCTGGCCGAGCGGCTCGGCCGGGCCGACGTCGGCCCGGCCGTCGACCCGTACACGATCGACCGGTCCGTCGACCGCTACCGCAAGGGCAAGCGCACCCTGGAGGCCGTCTGCGGGCGCTACGGTGTCCCGCTCGGCCAGCGAGGGCAGCCCGTGCCGGCGCGCTGGCCGCGGCCCGGGTCGCCTGCGCGGTCGCCGAGCGGCACGCCCAGGTGGCCGGGCTCGACCTGTGGGAGCTGCACCGCAAGCAGGTCGGGTGGTACGCGGAATGGGCCGCCGACTTCCAGTCCTGGCTGCGCCGCAAGGGCACCCAGGACGCGGTCGTGGACGGCGCCTGGCCGCTGCGCGGGGCACCGGCGATAGCCGGCTGACCACGGGCCGGGCCCGGGACGTCGGGCCGTCCTGGACAGGCGGAGCGTCCCGCCACGGCGCGGGCGCGACCGCTACGGCGCGGCCCGACGCACGCTCACCGCCCGCACGGACGCAGGCTCACCGACCGCATCGACGGACGCTCACAGCGCGAACCACCGCACGCTCGGGTCGTCCGCGCGCAGTGACGCCACCCGGCGCTCGAACTCCGCGCGGGCGCCCGGGTCGCCCGGAGCGTGCTGCGCGACCCATGCGCAGCTCGCCGTCTCTCGGGCCCCGCGCAGCACCGCACAACCCTCCCACTCGCGCACGTCCCAGCCGTAGGCCGTGGTGAACTCCGCGTAGGCCGCCGCGTCGAGCCCGTACCGGTCGCGGGTGAGGGCCATCACCACCAGGTCGTGTTCGCGCAGGTCGCTGGCGAAGGTCTCCAGGTCCAACAGGACCGGACCGTCGGCGCTGACGTGCACGTTGCGCGGCAGCGCGTCCCCGTGCAGCGGGCCGGGCGGCAGACGGGGCGTCAACGCCGCCGCGGCCTGCGCGAAGCCGTCCCTGCGCGCCCGCAGATAGGCCGCGTCGGCGGGGTCGATGGCGTCCCCGGCCAGCCGCAGCCACCGCTCCACGCCGCCTAGCAACTCGCGGCGCGGCAGCGCGAACTGCGGCTCCGGCAGGGCGTGCACTCGCCGCAGCAGCCCCGCCAGGTCGGCCGGGGTCGCGGCGCGGACGGCCGGCGGCAACCTGTGCCAGACCGTGACCGGGTGCCCGTCGACCAGCAGCGCGGTCGGCTCGGCGGGGCGCACCGCGGGCACCCCGTGCTCGGCGAGCCAGGTCGCGACGCCCGGTTCGCGGCTCGCCCGTTCCCACAGCCCGCTCTCGCGCCCCACCTTGACCACGGTGCTGGCCAGCGCGAACACCGCGTTCTCGACCAGGGCGAGCAGCCGCGCGTCGGCCGGCGTCCGTGTCAGCCCCGCCGCCAGCACCCGCCGCGCCCGCTCCTCGGTGAACCCCGCGCTCACGCCAGGCTCCCCACGCCGTCACGCCCCACGCCGCGCCCGTCCTCTCGTTCCCGACTTTGCCTGGCCGGGCCTGACCGTGCTTGGTCTTGCCTTGCCCGGTTTGGCCGTGTCTGGTCCTGCCTGGTCCCGCTCGGTCCTGTCTGACCGCGCCTGAGTCTGACCCTTCCTGCTCGGTCAGTCTCGCATCGCGCACGTCGAGGTCGTGCGCGCGTACCGCTTGACTGTGATACGGACCGTCAGCCCGATGACGGGGGCTTCCTGACAGGCGCCCGCTCCCCGTGACCACGGGACGGTATCGCCCGCCCCAGGCGGGGCTGCCCCGCCCCAGCCAAGCCCAGCACCGGGGTGCCGCGCTCCCCGGACGGCGTCCGGGCCGTCGCGCCCACCGCGCCGCGCCGTGAAGGAGCCTTCCTGCCGTGAGACCGACGACCGAGGCGGCGCGGTCCGGCTACGCACCGGACCGCGCCCCAGCTAGGAAGAACCGCGCCCCGGGGCGGGCGCCGGCCGCGGCCGGCTCGGGCGGCCCGCCGGGCTCGGGCCCTGGTTCCTGGTCCTGCCCGCGCTCCTGCCCATCCTGCTGCTGAGCGCGGGCCCCCTGCTGTACGGCATCGGCCTCGCGTTCACCGACTCCCAGTCGGGCCGCACCGAGCCCACCGAGTGGATCGGCCTGCTCAACTTCCGTGACCTGCGCCACGACACCCTCTTCTGGGAGTCCTTCCGGGTCGGACTGGTGTGGGCTGTGGGCGTGACGGTGCCGCAGTTTCTCCTCGGGCTCGCCCTGCTGCTCAGCCAGGACCTGCGGATGCGCTGGCTGGCGCGGACGCTGGCGATCGTGCCGTGGGCGATGCCGGAGGTCGTCGTCGGCATCATGTGGCGCCTCGTCTACCACTCCGACGCCGGCATCCTCAATGAGACCCTGCGCGACCTGCGCCTGGGCGACGGCTCCGACTGGCTCGCCGGCCTGTCCAGCGCGCTGCCCGCGGTGATCGTGGTGGGCGTCTGGGCGGGCCTGCCACAGGTCACGGTCGCCCTGCTGGCCGGGCTGCAGAACGTGCCGCGCGAACTGCGCGAGGCGGCGGCCGTGGACGGCGCCGGCGCCTGGCGCAGGTTCCGCACCGTCACCTGGCCCGCCATCCGCCCCGTCGCCCTGACCATCAGCGCGCTCAGCTTCATCTGGAACCTCAACTCCTTCGCCCTGGTGTACGTGCTCACCAGCGGCGGGCCCGGCGGACGCACCCGGCTGCCGATGCTCTTCGCGTACGAGGAGGCGTTCCGCTATGGCCAGTTCGGCTACGCGGCGGCCATGGGCTGCGTCCTGGTCGCGGCCGTCTCCGTGCTGCTCGCCGTGTACCTCGTCGGACGGTTGAGGGGAGCGGACCAGTGACGCGAGCCGGCTCCGGATCGACGGGCCGCACGGCGGGCCGCGCCCCCGGCCAGACCGCGCCGGTCCGGCCGCGCCGGCGTGCCCCGACGCGGCCGGCGCCGGGCGGCGCGCGCCGGCCAGTACCTGGCGCTCCTGGGCTACCCTGGCCTTCCCGCTGCTGTGGCTCGTCTCCACCGCGTTCAAGCCACCCACCGAACTCGCCACCCTGCACCCGACCTGGCTGCCGGAGCGGCCCACGCTCGACAACTTCCGGCGGGCCTTCGACGAGCAACCGCTGCTGCGGGCCGCCGGCAACAGCCTGCTCACCGCGGGCTGCGCCGCCGCGATCTCGGTGCTGATCGCCACGCCGATGGCCTACGTGATGGCCCGACACCGCTCCGCGCTCTCCCGCGCGGCCACCGGCTGGGTGGTGGTCAGCCAGGCGTTCCCGTTCGTACTGGTGATCATCCCGCTGTTCCTGATGCTCAAGGAGTTCCGGCTCATCGACGAGCCCGCAGGTCTCGTCCTGGTCTACGTGGTCTGGTCGCTGCCGTTCGTGCTGTGGATGCTCGCCGGGTACGTGCCGGCCGTGCCGCGCGAGTTGGAGGAGGACGCGGCGGTGGACGGGGCGGGCCGGCTGCGCACGCTGGTGTCGGTGACGGCGCCGCTGCTCGCGCCCGGCATCGTGGCCACCGCGCTGTTCACGTTCATCACCGCGTGGAACGAGTTCTTCTTCGCGCTCGTTCTGCTCAAGACCCCGGAGAAGCAGACCATGCCGGTCGTCCTCACCCACTTCATCGGCACCGAGGGCGTCGCCGACCTCGGGCCGCTGGCCGCCGCCGCGCTGCTCGCGACCCTGCCGTCGCTGGTGCTCTTCGCGTTCATCCAGCGCCGGATCACCGGCGGCCTGCTGGCCGGGGCGGTGAAGCACTGATGGCGGGAAGCCCGTACGGTCCGGCCCGTACGGCACCGCCGCCGCGCCGCCTTGCCGCGCCGGCGCCTGCTGGCCGTGGCCGGGGCGGCCGGCGTCGGCGCGCTGGTGCCCGGGTGCGCGAGCGGGGACCGGGGCGGCCTGCGCTTCCTCTCGCTGGCCTGGTAGCGGGAGTCGGTGCGGGCCAACAAGGAGTTGGTCGCGGAGTGGAACGAGGCGCACCCGCGCTCCCGGGTGACCTACGTACAGGGCAGTTGGACCAGCGTGCACGACCAACTCCTCACCTCCTTCGAGGGCGGCGAGGCGCCGGACATCATCCACGACGCCTCCGACGACCTCGCCGACTTCGCCTACGGCGGCTACCTCGCCGACCTGGGCGACCTGCTCCCGGACCGGCTGCGACGCGAGATCCCCGCGCACGGTTGGCGGACCGCGACGTTCGGCGGGCGGGTGTACGGGGTGCCGTTCCTCCAGGAGCCCCGCATGATCATGGCCAACCGACGGCTGCTGGCCGCCGCCGACGTGCGGCTGCCCACGGCGCGTGAGCCCTGGACGTGGGAGGAGTTCGCGGACGTCGCCGGGCGGCTCACCCGCGGCGCCACCCACGGGGTGGCCTGGCCGCTCAAGGAACCGGTCTCCGCGACGCTGTACCTCTCGCTGTCCACCGGCGGCCGACTGTTCCACCGAGGCGACGACGGCAGGGTCACCATCCGCTACACGGCGCGCGACCGGGTGGTGCCGAACGCCATCCGTGACCAGGTGGTACGGGAGAAGTCGGCGTCCCGCGCCACCCTCGGCATGAGCGGCGCCGACACCCTGCCGGGCTTCTTCGGCGACCGGTACGCGATGGTGCCGCTCGGCTTCTCGTACCGGCAGCAGATCGTCCAGCAGGCCCCGCGCGGCTTCGACTGGGTGGCGCTGCCCGCGCCCGCCGGCCCCGGCGGCGACCAGCGGCAGGGCGTCAGCCCGCAGACGCTGTCGATCGCGGCGGACTGCCGCCGCAAGTGAGGAGGCGATGGCCTTCGTCGACTTCCTGTTTGCGGCCCGCGAACGTGGTGCGGCTGGCCCGGGGCGACTGGCTGCTGCCCACCGGCACCACCGCGCTGGCCGACCCGGCTCTGCGCACCCCGCGCCACGGCTGGGCCACCGGCACCGCGCTCGCCGGCCACCTGCGCTCGGCACCCGCCCAGTCCGTGCGCGGCTACCCGGAGTGGAAGGACAAGGTGGCCACGCCCGCCTTTCAGGAATTCTACAGCGGCGCGATCGACGACGGCGAACTGCGGGAGCGGCTGGTCTCGGACGGAAACCTGGTCCTCGCGCGCTACCAGCGCTGAGCGCCACCGCCCGGGGCTCAGCGGGGCTGCCCGGCTCCCAGCCGCGGAGCCCCGCCCGGCCTCCAGCCGCCTGGCCCCAGCCGCCGCTTTGCCGAAGCCCCGGGCCGTCGCGGTGCGTGCCCATGGAAATGGACGAGACGTATCGTCTCGCTTACAGTCCCGATCATGACGACAACCGAACGCGCTCACATCGCCTCAGCATCGCGGCCCACGGGCACGTCAAACCCCAGCCTTGAGGTGATCCGCGAACTCGTCGCCCGCGGCCACCGGGTCACCTACGCCATCCCCGCCTCGTTCGCGGAGAAGGTCGCCGCCACCGGCGCGGAGCCGGTTATCTACACCTCCACCCTGCCGGCCGACGACGAGCCGGAGGCGTGGGGCACCGAACTCATCGACTACCTGGAGCACTTCCTGGCCGACGGCACGCAGATGCTGCCGCAGCTCCTCGACGTGTACGCTGGCGACGAACCGGACCTGGTGCTGCACGACATCACCTCGTACCCGGCGCCCATGCTGGCCCACCGCTGGGGCGTGCCCGCCATCCAGCTCACGCCGAACCTGGTGGTCTGGGACGGCTACGAGGAGACCGAACTGGCCTAGGGGTTCGAGGAGATGAAGCGCACCCCGCGCGGCGCCGCCTGCTACGACCGCTTCGCGGCCTGGCTCATCGAACACGACATGACGCACACAGACCCGGCCCGGCTGGTCGGCATGCCCGAGCGTGCCATCGTGCTCATCCCCAGCGCCCTGCAGCCGCACTACGACAAGGTCGACACCTCGGTCTTCACCTTCGTCGGCGCCTGCCAGGGGGACCGCGCCGACCAGGGGGAGTGGCGTCGCCCGGCGCACCTGGACGCGGGGACCAAGGTGGTGTTCGTCTCGCTGGGCTCCGCCTGGACCAAGGAGCCTGCCTTCTACCGCTAGTGCCTAGCGGCCTTCGGCGACCTGCCCGGCTGGTACCTGGTGCTCCAGATCGGCAAGTTCGTGGACCCCGCCGAACTCGGCCCGATCCCCGACAACGTCGAGGTCCACTCGTGGGTGCCGCAACTGTCCGTCCTGCGCCAGGCCGACGCCTTCGTCACCCACGCCGGGGCCGGCGGCAGTCAGGAGGGGCTGGCCAGCTGCGTGCCGATGGTGGCGGTGCCGCTGGCCACCGACCAGTTCGGCAACGCGGCCATGCTGGCCGAACTCGGCGTGGCCCGGCACCTGCCCAAGGCGGAGGCCACCGCTGACACGCTGCGCGCGGCGGATGCGCGAGCGCACGGCCGCCGAGGGCGGGACCGGGCAGGCCACCGACCTCATCGAGGCCGCGCTGCCCGGGCGCGCCGCGCGGCGGGGCTAGGCGGTTTCGTTTGGATCAGCGGGCGGGCCAGAGGAAGGTGCCTGCTATGCGAAGTCCGGCGAGGCAGATGGTCGTGGTCTTCTCGTAGTGGGTGGCGACGCCGCGCCACTGCTTGAGGCGGTTGATGCACCGCTCGACGGTGTTGCGCTGCTTGTATGCCCGGCGGTCTGCCGCCCGCCCCTCCGTGCTCTCTCCGGTTGGCCTGGTGATCGACGCGTTCTGTAAGCACCGCTGGGATGCCGCGTCTGCGCTGGCGGTCGCGGATCGTGTGGGAGGAGTACGCCTTGTCGCCCAGGACCAGGTCCGGTCTGGTGCGGGGCCGTCAAAAAAGGGTGGGGAACGCGCGGGCGGGACATGACGTGGGTGAAGATGGGTGCGTCGCTGGCCTGACCAGCGGTGAGGAAGAACGCCATGGTCGGCACTGGCCATCGGCCGCCAGATGGATCTTCGTGGTCAGTACGTCGCGGGACCGGCCGATGGCATGATCCTCCGGCTCACCGGCTGGGGCCCCTTTTCGCGGGCTCCGGCCGCGTGCTGGTGTGCGTGCACGACGGTCGAGCCGACCAAGACGGCCCAGTTGGAAAGAGGGCCGTCCAGGTTTCCGCGCTGCACCTCGCACGGTCCGGTCCCCAGAGCACCGCCGGTGCCCGTGACCGGGGTCGGAGGGCTCCGCTGGTTCGGGTTCACCCTGGGTCTGGCCGTTTTCGGCGTCCAGCACGGCCGTCCCGAGGCGCTGATCACCGCGGAGATGAGTGGGTACGGGACCGTGTCCGTGCTCACCTCACTCCTGGTCCCGCTGCTCGTTGACCGCCTGCCCCGGTCACCGCTGATGGTGTTCTCCTGGTTCACGCTCGGTGCCACGTTCGTCCTGCTGCCCATGGCGGCACCGAGCGTGGCGGGCGTCGCCACGCTGACAGCGGTGGCCGGAACGGCCACACCGTGAGTGATCGCGGCCCTGAACGCCCTGATCAGCGAGGAGATGACCGGAGACGGACGAAGAACAGCGTCCACCATGCAGATCCTCTTGCACTCGGACGGGCCGTCGCTGGGCCTGCTCGCCGGCGGCGCGCTCATCGGGTGGGTCGGCGTCGGCCCCGTCCTGGCGGCTGGCCTCGCCCAGATGCTGGCCGCGACGGGCGGAGCCCTGTGGAGCTGTGAAGGCCCGCGAGGAGCGTAGCGGGGGTGCCGCTGGCACGAGCGAAGGTCGGAGCGGCAGCGGGACGCGCATGCGTGTGCCCCTGAGGCGGAAGATGACGAGGCCGGGGCGGTGGGCCCCACGGGCTTGTTCGGCTCTTTGCGGAATGTGACGGGGTTCTCCGTCGTGGAAAGCGGGATGGCACGCATGCGTGCCATTTTCAGTCAACCTGCCTGCGCTGTGAATGATCTGACGCGAGCTAGGGGCAGAATGAGATTCGCTGAAGAATGGGAGTGAAGAGTGAAGCCGCACACTGCGAAGAAGATCACCTAATTGACCGCTACCGTCTTTCTACTCTCGATGGCTGCGACACCCGTCGCGGCCGACCAGAATGATCGAACCAGCACGCATTCCGCAGAGTGGACCTGGACGAATAGCAACTCAAGGAAGTGCTTGGAGATCCGTGGGGATTCCACTGCCAACGGCGCGACCGCGAGCCAGTGGGAGTGCAACGGTTCGCCCACCCAGAAATGGGAGATCCAGTACTGGGGCGACGTCTACACCTTCAAGAATCTCAACTCGGGAAAGTGTTTGGAGATCCGCGGGACAGCGCCGCTAACGGTGCGCTCGCGAACCAGTGGACATGTAACGGCCCGCCCACCTAAGGTGGGGGATACTAGCAGAGGCTCTGTAGAGCCGGGAAATCAAGCGTCCCTATGACGTCGCCTTCCCCGCTGGGGCGCGTGAGGCGTCGTGGGCGGTGGACGTACCCCCAGCGGTCTCGACGGCGCGCCCGGTCCGGCCAAAGATTCACGGGATCTCTCCTCTGGCCCGTGTGCTGCTGAGTTAAGAGCAGATATCAGGGCGGCGGCATTTTCCGTGCCAACCCCTTGCTCACTCTCGACCCGCGGCTTTGCTCGTGCGGGCCTTTTCGGGCCATGACGGGCACCCATCGGTACCTTCTCGTCGGTGACCAGAGGCGGGCCGCCGCCAGGCGCGCGGAGCCCCGGATGCGTTGCACAGGGAACGCATCCGGGGCCTCCGCCGCCGGCTGCGCGTGTGGGTCGTCGACGGCGCCTGGGAGCGGGTGTTTACCACGCTGGTAGCGCGGGCAGACGCCTACGAAGACCTCAACTGGGCCGTCTTGGTCGGCTCGACCGTCGTGCACGCACACCAGCACGCGGCCGGAGCCCGCGAAAAGGGGCCCCAGCCGGTGAGCCGGAGGATCATGCCATCGGCCGGTCCCGCGACGTACTGACCACGAAGATCCATCTGGCGGCCGATGGCCAGTGCCGACCATGGCGTTCTTCCTCACCGCTGGTCAGGCCAGCGACGCACCCATCTTCACCCACGTCATGTCCCGCCCGCGCGTTCCCCACCCTTTTTTGACGGCCCCGCACCAGACCGGACCTGGTCCTGGGCGACAAGGCGTACTCCTCCCACACGATCCGCGACCGCCAGCGCAGACGCGGCATCCGCGCGGTAATGCCAGAACGCCTAACCCTGCTGTGCGGCGCGCCCGCGCCGCTGGTCGGCACCGCCGCCCACGGGTCGCGACGCTCAGCCGTGGGCGGAGCCGGCGTGGCCGAAGTCGGGGACCTCGGCGGACAGCAGGTGTTCCGTCCCGCCTTCGAGGGCGCGGGCCGTCTCGACGGAGCGGGGCAACATGGTTTCCTCGTACGCGCGGACGGCCTCCGCCACGGTGGTGGCGCTCGTGAGGGCGAGGATCGGGCGGTCGACGTAGGCCCCGTCGTTGTCGGTCATCAACCGCCGCAGCCGGGGTGACCAGGCGGCGTACGCGTCCCGCAACAGGGCGCGGATGCCGGCGGTGTCGTCGGCGGCCAGGCCGCTCGCGGCGATCCAGTCGATCGGGGCCCGCTGGATGGCGTAGACCCGGATCCAGTCTCCACCGTTGCGCTCGGCGAACAGGCCGCGGTCACCGTCGGCCGCGGCGGCGCTCACCGCGCCCACCAACGCGGCGATGTCGGGGTGTCGGTGCTCGACGTCGGAGAACCACGCCTCCAGGAAGCTCACCCGGTGTACCGGGGGACGGCGGGGGACACGGCCGGGCGTACCCGTGAGAAGGCCCCGTCGGCGCCGATGACCAGGTCGGTTTCGACGCTCGTGCCGTCGGCGAAGCGCAGGTGTCGCGGCCCGTCTGCGGGCCCGTCGACCGCGTCGAGGGCCTGCCCCCAGCGGATGGTTCCCGGTTCCAGCGAGTCGAGCAGGCCGGCCGCGCGCAGGGCGCGTTGGCCACCGTCGGCACGCAGGTCGAGGGTGCCACCCTGGTCGCGCGCGGTCGGACCGGGGTCGCGCTCGTGGACGGTGACCGCGAGACCGTGCCGCTGGAGGACGCGGGCGCAGATCAGTCCGCCGGGCCCGGTGCCGACGACGCTGATCCTGGCGCGGGCGGGTGCTGGGCAGTGCATGGCTGTTCCTTACGTCGAGGGCGGGGCGAAGAGGCGTGGTGGGGCAGGCGAGGAGGGCGCGGGGCGGCCGGAGGGCCGCGGCGCCGGCCGGGCGTGTGCCGTTCCCAGAAAAGCACACCGAATAAAAAAGTGTAACGAATTAAATTTTTGAATGAGGCAACCATCGACTAGGCTCGCCCCATGACCGAGCCCCCCGTCGGTCGCCGCGAACGCAAGAAGGCGGCCACCCGACGAGCCATCGCCGACGCCGCCCTGCGCCTCTTCCTGGAGCGCGGCTACGACCACGTGAGCGTCCGCGACGTCGCCGAGGCGGCCGACGTGTCGACCACCACGGTGTTCAAGCACTTCAGCGGCAAGGAGGCGCTCGTCTTCGACCAGGAGGCGGACCGCGAGGCGGCGCTCATCGCCGCCGTACGCGAGCGGCCCGCCGGCCGCAGCGTCCCCGAGGCCCTCCGCGCGCACGTCCTCGACACCTGGCTACCGCTCGCGGCCCACCCCCGACTGGCCGACTTCGCCCACCTTGTGGACGCCACGCCCGCGCTGCGCGACTACGCCGAGCGCATGTGGACCCGACACACCGAGGCGCTCGGCGCGGCCATCGCCGAGGAGTGCGGCGTGCCCCACCCGGACCCCGCCTGCACGGCCCTGGCGCGGTTCGTCCTGGAGGTCCCGACCCTCGCGCGCGGCCAGGCGGACCGCCGCGCCGCTGTCGAAGCGATCTTTGACATCCTCACCCGGGGCTGGCGGCCACCTCGCCCGCCGGGCGACGCCTGAGCCCGGCCGCGCCGGCGGGCCCGCGCGACGGGCGGCCCGGCCACACGGCCGCGTACCGTCGTACGGATGCGCGCACAGGCCAGCTGGGACGCTACGGGGTCGGGCGTACGGGTGAGGTCGGGCGTCGAGGGCGACCTCGAAGAGTTGACCCGGATCTACAACCACTACGTCGTCCGGACGCCCATCACCTTCGACACCGAACCCTTCACCACCGAGCGGCGGCGGCCATGACTGCTGGCCCACCCCGCCACGGGGCCGTACCGGCTGCTCGTCGCCGAGGCGGGCGGCGCGCTCCTCGGCTACGCGACCAGCAGCGCCTTCCGCGCCAAACCGGTGTACGCGACCTCGGTGGAGACCACCGTCTACGTGGCGCCCGAACAGGTGGGGCGCGGCGTCGGACCGCTGCTGTACGCCGGGCTCTTCGCGGCGCTGGAGGCGGAGGACGTCCACATGGCGCTCGCCGGGATCACCGTGCCGAACGAGGCGTCCCGGCGGCTCCACGAACGCTTCGGCTTTCGGCCGGTCGGCGTCCACGAGCGCGTGGGGCGCAAGTTCGACAGGTTCTGGGACGTGGCCTGGTTCCAGAAGTCGCTGTCCCCGGGGGACAAGGACGGCTGACCCTGCCTCCGACCAGGCGACCAGCCAACCAGCGCCTCAGCCGATGACGAAAGGCAACCGTTCGGCCAGTCCGCCGAGTTCGGCCACCTCCGCCGCCGTCTGCGCCTGCCGCCCGGTGCCGACCAGGAGCACGTCCCGGTCGCTGAACGACGCGGGGAACGCGGTGCCCGCGATCGTCTCCAGTGTGGCCCGACAGTGCGCGAGGGCCTCGGCGGGCGGGCCCGCGACGCCGTGGAGGTGGGCGACCAGGTCGAGGTGGTGCAGCGTCCACTCAAGGACGTACGCGGTGCGGAAGTCGTCCACCGTCAACACCATGTCCTGGGTGCTGACCAGGGCGTCGGGGTCGGCGAGTTCGGCCGCGTGCCCGGCGGCGGAGCCGACGTCGTCGAGGTGGAAGGTGAGCAGGTTCGGCTATTCGTACGCGGCGGCTAGCCGGACGATCAGCGCGTCGAGTGGGTCGTCGCCGGTCGGCGGCTGGTGCGTGACGCTCCAGTACGACATCGCGTCGGCGGTCGGCTCCGTCGTGGCGGGGGTAGCGAGGGTGATCAGGACGTCCTGCGCGTCGATGACCAGGTGGCAGACGAGGTCGCGGACGAGCCAGCCGGCGCAGCCCGACGGCTGTGCGAAGGCCTCGTCGGGGAGTTCGGCGACCGCCGCGCGCAGCGCCGCCCAGGAGTGCGAGAAGAGATTCACCCGGGCACGGTAGTGCGGCCCGTGGCGGCCGAACAAACGAATTCGGCGCAGCGTGGACCAGATGTCCGTGTCGGCGACCTCGGACAGCGTCACCCGCCAACTCAGCGCCTGCCCCTCGGTGACCCGGTCCCTGACCGGTGTCACCGTGACCTTGGGCATGGGGTCGTCGTCGCGTACGAAGACCCCGCCGTTGTCGGAGCCGACCGCCGTGCCGCGCAGCGCGCGTGCCGAGACCCAGTACCCGAAGTCGGCGCCGTAGCGGGTGTTGCCCCGCACCCTGAACGGGACATCCATGGTCTGGGTGCCCGGGCGTACCGTCACCGTCCGGTACGTGGGCTCGCCCGTCTTCTGGTCGGTGGTGAACAGCCGGACCTGGCCGGTGCCGCGGCCGGTGACACGGATGGGCACCCGGTGCGTCCGGACGCCCGCGTCACCCTCCTTGACCTCCGCCCGGCCGATGTCGATGCGGGGCAGGGCCACGGGTCGGACGGCGGGCTTGCCGAGGCTCCAGCCCCACGCGTCCATCAGCCAGGCGCGGCCGGGACCGCTCCGTGGCGTCAACTCCAGCGAGGCGATCCGCTTCAGGTCGAGCCTGGCCCGTGCGGCGGCCGACAGCGGCACCTGCACCTCACGCCCCACAGGGACGCGGTCCGGTCGGTGCCCGGCAGCCCGTCCACGCGCACCCGGCCCAGCGTCGCGCGGTGGCCCGCCGCGTCGGTGAGGGTGACGTCGAGCGAGGTGCCCGAGGTGTTGGGCGGCACCATCACGCGCAGGGCCAGCGCCTGGGAGCCGGCGACCGAGACCCGGCCGGGGCAGGCCGATGCGGGCCGGGGTGCCCGCCTTGGACCAGCGCAGCGCGACCGCGTGCAGCTCCGGCTCGCCCGGCGCGTACCAGAGTGAGAAGTGTGGGGACCGCTGGCTGGACTCGGGCGGCAGGCAGGGCGGTGCCGGCGGTGTTCTCGTCCGAGTCCACCTGTACGCACATCCGCGCACCGGTCACCTTCAGCGAGGCGTGCGGTACAACCAGCGGCGTGCGCCGCCCGCCGACCGTGTGGCTGAGCACCCGCTCCGGTCCCGCCGACGGCGCGCGCCGCTGGGACCCGTCGAGCAGTGGGCGCACCCGGTCGTCGCCGGTGACAAACAGGCGCGCCGCGGCGGCGACGTAGGTGGCCCCGGCCCGCTGCTGGTCGGCGGCGCTGAGCCGCGTCCTGGCGCTCGGCGCGCAGACCCGGTCCGGTGCCTCGGGGTCCTCGTAGAAGTCGTCTTCGGCGGGCGCCTCGGCCTGGCCGGGCGTCCACTGCGTGTTGAAGAAGTTGTGGTTGGCGCCCACCGCGTACAGCGCGCTGTGCAGAGCGGTGCCACGGCTGACGCCGCGCGTGCCGTCCGCGTATCACCTGGCCCTGGAGGGGTCGGACACGTCCCCGTCACAGCCCGGCAGGATGGTCGCCGAGGGCACGTCGGGTACGGGGTTCTGCCCGAAGATGGTCGGGCCGATCAGGACGTTGCCACGGATGCGCCAGCGCACCGGGCCCCGGTAGCCGTCCTGCGCCGCCGCCGGGCGGCTGAGGCTGTCGAGCGCGGCGCGGTTGACGCCCTCGCTGCCCCGAGAGTGGCCCACCAGCAGCACGCGGGACAGGTCGACCGGCGCCACCGCGCGCACCGCGCGCGGGGCTCCCTTCGGCTTGTCGGCCCACCCCGCCCAGCGGGCCAGGTGCTGGCGCACCAGCGAGGAGCGCGCCTGGGCGCCGCCGTCCTCCACGACGTCGTCCTGGCCGTTGATGCCGTTGGCCGAGATGGAGACCGTCACGTAGCCCTGCGAGGCGAGCAGCTTCTGGGCCTGGAGGTAGCCGCGGTAGCTGGGCACCGGCTTGCTGCCGGCCGCGCACGGCCAGCCGCCGGTCTGGTCGTCCACGGACGGGCCGAAGCACGTGTAGTGGCGGCCGTGCAGGAACAGCGCCAGCGGCCGGCGCCCGGGGGCGTTCGTCGGACCCACGACCGTGGCGCGCATCTCCACCGGCGCGGCGAAGTCGGGGAGCCGCACGGCCGGCAGTCGTACTCGCCGCTGGTGGTCCGGTAGCGGCCCGGTACGCCGGGGTCGACCGGGCCCCGCGGGCAGGGCCGCCGGCGGCTCGGCGGGGGTGGCGGGCCGGGCCGTACGCGGCGCGCGGTGCCGGGGGGCCGCGTCCAGGCGACGGCCGCCGGCCCGGACCTGGAGCTCGTCCGTGAGCTGGCCCCGGGCGTCGTCGAGCGACAGCCGGAACGTCCTGCCGTCCTTCTCCGCCGTCGGCCGGCCGACGAGCCGGTCGCCGGCGTAGAACTCGACGCGGGCGTCGCCCATGGGCACCGGTTCGCGCGAGCGCCAGACCAGTTCCCGGTCGGCGCCCTCCCCCGTCGAGCCGCCACCCCGCCGGCAGGCGCTCGGCGGTGGCGCCCGAGGGGGCGGTCGGTATGTGGGTGCCGGGTTGCTGCTGTGGCACGGGTCTGGGCGCCGCGTGCGCCAGCCTGGGCACCCCGGCCGCCAGCGCGAATACCGCGGCTGTGGCGGTGATCACGCGCGGGACACGGATCAAGGTGGACCTCCTCATGGATCGGCGCTGATCGGTGGGATCAGCCGGAGGACCCACGAGGCGGCGGGCCTCCGCTGTCGCGGAGGATGCCGACCACGATCCACGGGTTGCCTGTCGCCCGCACAACGTCCGAGACGTCACATTCGACGGGGGAATCTGTCCGAAAGCAGGCTTGTGGGGCGGAGGGCGAGGGCTTCAACGGCGCATACGAGCCAACCGGTTGCGCCGCGCGGCGGGTCACCGGGGCGTGCGGGGCGCATACACATGCGCGATCACGCACATGTTGCATAGGTAAATTGTGTCAGTTCTTGCCAAGAGCGCCGACCGGAGTGCGTAACTTGCGCCGCATACGGGCGACATGCGGGGCGTTGGATATGTGACAACGCCTCAACTTGGTTGTGTCGGCCACCGTTTCGAGTCTCCTCGGGGGCGGTGCTGGTCGCGCCCCCGAGGAGCGGGAGAGTCGCGCGCTGCCGGTCGGTCGCGCGCGTTCCCAGGTGCCCGGCCGTCGCGCCCAACCCCCACAGGGCGCGACGGCCGGCCCCTCGCCCCTTCGCTCCTGGCCCTTGTGCCACGCTCGTGGAGGGAGACGGGTCACCGCCTCGCGGGCGAGCCCGCCCCGCGGAGGCGACGGCGCCGCCCGGCATCCGGTTCCCCGCCCGCGAGGCCCGTCCGTCGCGCGCGCCCGTGGTCACTGTCCGTGTGGGGTACGCCACATCCAGGGCATCCGAGAAGGACCGCGAGAGGGGTCGTCGCGCCCGCTGACCGGCGAGTAAACCCGGCCCGCCGCCTCGCCGCGTTAGGTCGGTCACACCCCCGCTCACCTGCGGCTATTGCGCGGAAGTACCCCTTGTTCTGTTGGCCGGCGAGTTACCTTACCGCAACGTAGCGTGCTTAAGCTTTCCCCTGATCCTGGCACCCGCCACGAGAAGCGAGGACGACTGACTGACAGTGGGCACGTTACGACTGACCGCAGCCGATCTGCGGGGATTCTCGGCGCCGCCCAAGGTGCGCAACCTGCACAACGGTTACCGCTCAGCCAGTTGGACAGCCCCGGCCAAGCTGGCCGCCGGCTGCCGCGAGCGGATCTTCGACGTGGTGGCCGACGTCGCCACCCGGACCTTCGAGACCGACCACTCCAACTACTGGAAGGCACGCAAGGAACAGAACTTCTTCGACCAGGTCTCCAACTTCACGCTCACCCTGGCGCCGGACGACGAGGTCGTCGGCTGGGCGGGCTACCAGCGCAAGCGTTTCTTCGGCAAGCGCGTGGTCTACCTGGACGCGGCGGGCCTGCTGCCCGCGCACCGGCGCTCCAAGCTGTCCGCCTGGGTGCAGGCGCGGTTCCTGATCACCGAGGTCCTGCTGCGGAACCCGTTCGGACACACCTACGTGGTCCTGCGGACCCAGAACCCGGGCATACACGCCGGGTTCACTAAGACCTTCGGCCCCGACCGCGTCTTCCCGCAGCCCGACCGCCCGGTGCCGGAGCAGGTGCGACGCCTCGGCGTCGCCACCATGCGGTGGCTCGGCCACCGACCCGAACAGATCGACGCCGAGCACATCGGACCCACGGACTGCTTCGCCCTGATCACCAAGGCCAGCGCCGGCCCGCTGCTGGCGTTCATGGCCCGCGAGGCCAGCCGCCAAGCGGCCACCCCGGCTGGGGCGTCACCTCGGCGTCGCACTGGGCGGCGTACGACACGCCATGCGCCGCGTCTCCCGCTGACGGCTGACGGCGCACCCGGCCCGAGCGCGGGCCGGGCCCCCTGATCGCGCGCTGGGCGACGCGGCCGTGGAGCAGAGCATGGCAACTTCACGGGGTGGCGGGCGGAGAGGATCTCCCAGAACTGTCCGGCCCCGCATCTGCCCTCCGGGAAGACCGACGCGGTGAGCCGGTACATGTCCGTCAGGTGGTTGAACAACTCGGACAGGCTCAGCACCCGCCGGTGGTCGCGCAGCAGGTGGGAGACCAGGGTCGAGCCGCAGCGGCCGGTCCCGGTGACGAACACCGCGTCCGCCGGACGCTCGATCGGTTGCTGGGTTACGGGTTGCTCCTTCGCTGTCATGGTTGGCTTCTTCCTTTCCGTTCCGTACGAGGAGTCGGGAGCCCGTGTGCGGTGTCAGGGGCGGCGCAGCAGGGCGGCGTAGAGGGTGAGCCCGGTGCCGAAGGCCATCGCGACGATGGGGCGGTCGGTGCGCGCCATGCGCTCCAGCACCATCAGGACCGTGGGCGACGAGCAGTTGCCGCACTCGTCCAGCACGTCGTAGGACGGGCGGAGCGCGTCATCGGGGAGCCGCAGGCGGTCGCCGACCACCTCCAGGATGCGCTTGCCACCCGGGTGCACGGCCCAGCCGCCGACCTCGGTCGGGGTGAGCCCGTGCGGCGCCAGCAACTGGTCGCGGACCATCTCGACGACGTGCTGGGCGAGCACGTTCGGCACCTTGGGGGACAGCCCCATCCGGAAGCCGAGGTCGGTGATCTCCCAGCTCATGAGGTCCGCCGTGCTGTGGTCGGTGATGGCCACGATGTCGACAACCTCGTGCCCGCCGCCCGCGTCTGGTTCCACGACGACCGCCGCGGCGGCGTCCGCGAACAGGGCGTGCGCCACGACCTGTTCCAGATCATCGGTCGGCGGCTGTACGTGCAGGGAGGTGAGTTCCAGGCAGAGCAGGACGGCCGGACGGCCCCGGGAGGCCACGAAGTCGGAGACCGAGCCGAGCGCGGGAATCGCCGCGTAGCAGCCCATGTGCCCGATGAACAGCCGCTGCACCCTGCTGCTCATGCCCAGCTCGTCGGCCAGGCGTAAGTCGAGGCCGGGCGTGGTGTAGCCGGTACAGGAGGCCACCGCGAGCAGTCCCACGTCCTCCGGAGCGAGGCCGGCCGTGGCCAGAGCGCCGGTGACGGCCTCCTTGCCGAGCGGCAGCGCCTCGGCGATGTAGCGGCTCATCCGCTGCCCGGTGCTCCAGGTGGACACCGCCTTTTCGGTGTGCGGGTCCACGGCGGTGGAACGGGTGCTGATCCCGGAGTTCTCGAATATGCGACGGGCCATCGGCTTTCCCGCGTAGTGCTCGCGGAAGAAGCCTTCCCACAGGTCGGCCTGCGTTGTCCGGATAGCAGGGAAGGTATGTGAGGAGCCGGTCACGACGGGCCTGGAAGCAACACGGAGGCCACGCGTTGAGCGGTGAGTCAATTCTTTTACGTGCGACATTAATTGTTTTCCTTTCGGGAATGCTGAAGTGACGTCGAGACATACCTGAGCACCAGGCGTGGAAGGCCGCTGCCAGGGCATATGCGTGTCGTGGCAGGGTGGGAACACCGAGAGTGGTCGTGTTTCACGGCCCTGCGGACCGTGGTGGGCCGTCGCGTTTTCCCTCCCCGTTGCCACGGTTAAACGGGCGGAAGTTCGGTCACGCCCGTGTGCACAGCAGATCGCTTGTTATTCCCACATTCAGTGAAACTGATGGGCAGGGTCGGAGGCAAATGTTACGAGGGTCTTTTGTGGGTGTAAAAAATTCGACCCCAAGGAGGAGTCGAATTCAGGACGGGCGGCCATGAATCGCCCGTTCAGTCGGCGGGGGGCGGCTGCTGGTTTCCGCAAAGGGGCGCGGTATTCGGCCGGGACTTCGGTGAGTCGCCGGCCGTGGGGGCGGGGCGCAGCCGGGCGCCCTCGATGTCGAGGTCTGGCAGCAGTCGATCCAGCCACCGCGGCAGCCACCAGGCGCCGCGCCCCACGAGGGCGAGGACGGCCGGAACCAGCGTCATCCGTACCGCGAAGGCGTCCACGAACACCCCGAAGGCCAGCGCGAAGGCGATCGGTTTGATGAGGGAGTCGTCCGTCGTCACGAAGCTCGCGAAGACGAAGAACATGATCAGCACGGCCGAGGTGACCACCTGGGAGGCGTTCCGAGCCCCCTCCACGACCGCGGGCCCGGCCCGGCCGGTACGCGCCCACTCCTCGCGCATGCCGGACACGAGGAAGACCTCGTAGTCCATGGCGAGCCCGAACAGCACGGCCATGAGCACCACCGGCAGGAAGCTCACCACGGGCCCGGTGCGGGCGACGCCGAGCACGTCGGCGAGCCACCCCCACTGGAAGATCGCGACGACGGCCCCAAGGGACGCGGCGACCGACAGCAGGAAGCCCGCGGTGGCCTTCACGGGGATGACCAGTGACCGGAACACCACCAGTAGCAGCAGCAGGCACAGCCCCACGACGACCGCGGCGAACGGCACCAGCGACGCGCTGAGGCGGTCCGACACGTCGATGCCGACGGCGGTGTTCCCGGTCACCGAGACCCGCGCGCCCGTCGCGCGCTCGATGCCGTGGGCGCTGTCGCGCACGGCGCCCACCAGGTCCTGGGTCGACTCGGCGTCCGGGGCGCCCCGGGCGATGACCTGGAGCACCGCGTCACCGCTGGCGGCGTGGTACTGCGGCGGGCCCACAGCGGTGACACCGGGGACCTGGCGCAGCTCCGCCGCGACGCGGCCCGCGGTCCGCTGCCCGTCCCCTCCCGGCGTGCCGGTCTCTGCCAGTACCAGCAGCGGACCGTTGAAGCCTGGCCCGAAGCCCCGCGCGATCGTGTCGTACGCCTTCCGCTGGGAACTGCCCTCCGGGGCGCTGCCGTTGGTCGGCAGAGCCAGTCGCAGGTCAGCGGCGGGGATCGCGACGGTGGCGAGGGCGGCCACCACGGCTGCGATGGTCAGCAGCGGGCGCCGGGTGACCAACCGCGCCCAGCGCACGCCGCCGGTCGTCACCGTCGCGCCGCCCTCCGGCGCGGCGGTGCGGCGCGCCGCCCGCGAGCCGGCGCGCGGTGCCAGCCGCCCGCCCGCGAAGCCGAGCAGCGCGGGCAGCAGGGTGACCGCGACGAACACGGCGATCAGCACGGCCGCCGCCGCGCTCAGCCCCATGACCGTGAGGAAGGGGATGCGGACGACGGACAACCCGGCGAGCGCGATGACGACGGTGGCGCCGGCGAACACCACGGCGTTCCCGGCCGTGCCGTTCGCCAGCGCGGCCGACTCCTCGGGGTCGGTCCCGGCGGCGAGTTGCGCGCGGTGCCGGGAGAGGATGAACAGCGCGTAGTCGATGCCGACCGCGAGCCCCAGCATCAGCGCCAGGGTGACGGCGGTGGACGACACGCTCAGCCCGGTGGATGCCACCAGCAGTCCCGTCAGCCCGACGCCCACTCCCACGAAGGCGCTCAGCAGCGGCATCCCTGCGGCGAGCAGCGAGCCGAAGGTGATCACTAGCACGCCCAGGGCGACGAGGACGCCGATCAGCTCCAGGGCCCCGACCGCCACGTCGCTGCTGCCGTACGCCGGACCGCCGACGGCGACCGTGAGCCCGGCCTCCTCGGCTGGCCGGACCGCGTCCTCCAGCGCGTCGAGCGCCCCCTCATCCAGTTCCGACCGTTCCTGACGGCAGTTGACCTGGGCGAGCGCGGTCCGTTTGTCCTGGGTGACGGTGCCCGTCCAGTCGGGGCCGAGTACGGCGACGACGTCCGGGGCGTCCCCGGCCGCCGCGAGCGCGTCCCCCATGGCCTTCGCGTACCGCGGTTCGGTGACCGCGCCGCCGTCCGGCGCCGTGAAGACCAGGTGGGCGCTGGTGCCCGCGGGGGCGGGGAAGTTCTCGGCCATGGAGTCCAGGGCTCGCTGGGACTGCGAACCCGGGATGGCGAAATCGTTGTCGAGCCTGCCGCCGAGGGCGACCAGCGCGCACACTACGGCCGCCAGCACCCCTGCCCAGGCGGCGAGGACGAGCCGGCGGTGGCGGAAGGCGCCGCGACCGAGCCGGTAGAGCAGTGTCGCCACAGGCAAGCTCCTCGCTCACAGGGGGTTCACCTCCGGACGGTTGCCCGCTCGCCCTTGAGGTCCGTGCGCAGGCCGTCGTCGGTGACGGTGAGGGTGTCGGGCCGCAGCTCCAGGGGGAGTTCGGACAGGTCCAGGCTCTGCGGCAGGCCCGCCAGCCAGCGGTCGGCCACCCGGTCGGGCACGGGCCGGTAGCCCACGGACACCCCTGTCCGGTCCAGGGCCAGGGCCTCGCCGTCGAGCCGGGGGCGCATCGCCAGGGTCACCAACTGCCCCGGCCCCGCGTGCGCCACGAGTTGCCCGCTTGCCGGGTCCGTGGTGACCACGAGGCCGGGTCGCCCCTCACCGCCGTCCAGCGGACCGCCGTCGGCGGCGTCGCCGTCGCCCGCGCCGCGGTTGGCGACCGAGGCCGCGATCGCCTCGGCGGACAACTCGGCCCGCACCCGCGAACTCCCCACCCGCAGCGCCCCGTCCTCCCGTACGACGTCGGCCAGGTCGGCGTCGAAGGACACGCCGGTGAAGTCGCGGAACGTCGCGTCACTGCCCGCCACCTCGACGTGCGGGAACGAGCCGCGGGCCAGTTGTACGAGCACCGGGGGTGCCGCCCAGGCTCACCGTGAGATCGGCGTCCAGCCTGCGGCTCATGCGGTCGGCCATCCGGTCCGCCGTGCTGTAACGCAGCACGGCCTCGGCGATCCCGGCGAGCGCCAACACGGCGCCCAGCACTCCGAGCACGATGATCCGCTTGCCGCGCAGGCGCCCCCGTAAAACTGTCAGTCCTGACACGATACCCCAAGTGTCAGGACTGACAGATTAGTTTTCCGTTGGGATACTCCCCCATGGCACACGAGACACCGAGGCGGCGCGGGCGACGGCAGGCGGGCGGAACGCCGGAGCGGCCCACGGGGCGCGAGGCCGCCGAGCTACCGGGGCGGCGCGGGGAGCGCGAGGCGGACGAGCTACCGGGGGAGAGGGCGACCGAGGCGCCGGAGCGGAGTGGGGGCAAGAAGATGGCTGAGGTGTCGCGGCGGCGCGAGGGGGAGAACGTGGTCGAGGTGCCGGGGCGACGGGAGCAGCACAAGGCGGCCACCAGAAGGGCACTCCAGGAGGCCGCGTCACGCATGTTCGCCGAGCGCGGCTACGCGGAGACCACCGTGCGCGACATCACCGCCGCCGCGGGCGTGACCGAGCGGACCTTCTTCCGTTACTTCCCGTACAAGGAGGACCTGGTCCTCGGCGAGATCCTCGACCTGATCCCGGCGTTCCAGGGCCTCGTACGCGCCCGCGCCGCCGACGAGTCCCCGTGCACCGCGGTGATGAACGCCGCGCTGGAACTCGCCGCCGACCGCCGCGGTCGCCTCGGTGTCCTGTTCAGCGGTCCGCTGCAGCGGTTCGCCGGACAGCCGGCCCGCCCGTCCCGGCCCGTGCTCGGCCAGTTCGAGGACGCGCTCGCCGACACCCTGGCCGAACGCCTCAGCGCGGACGGCGCCGACCCCGACCCCCACCTCGCGCTCCGCGCCTCGGTCCTAGCCCCCGCCTTCGCCGGCGCCCTGCGCGCGGCGCTGATCGCCTACTCGGCGCTGCCGGACGTGGACCGGGACCTCGCCACTGGCGCCGAACTGGTCCGCGCCGCGTTCGGGATGCTCCGGGAGGTGTGAGGGGCGCGAGGGGGCGTGAGAGAGGCGACGGTGGGCCGCACGGAGGGAGATCGGGCGCCGCCGCCAGGGTCGCCCCGCCGCCTGCCCGGTCGGCGCTGGCCGCGCGACGACCGGCGGGTAGCATGGTGGGCACGACGGACGAGTCGGCTGGGCGGTCGCGTCGGGCGCCACAACATTCCTCGGAGTGCGGAGGCTGCCCGCCGAGGAACGTCCGGGCTCCACACGGCAGGGTGGTGGGTAACGCCCACCCGGGGTGACCCGCGGGACAGTGCCACAGAAAACAGACCGCCGAGGGCCGTCAGGCGCTCGGTAAGGGTGAAACGGTGGTGTAAGAGACCACCAGCGTCCGGGGTGACCCGGACGGCTAGGTAAACCCCACCCGGAGCAAGGTCAAGAGGAACCGCCGACTGGCGGTTCTGCGCGAGCGCCTGAGGGCTGCCCGCCCGAGTTCGCGGGTAGACCGCACGAGGCTGTCGGCAACGGCAGCCCTAGATGGATGGCCGCCTCCCCCGCGCGCCGCAAGGCCACGGGGAGACAGAACCCGGCGTATATGGCCGCACTCGTCCGTCGCCCTCACCCCGCAAGGGGCGGGGCCGCATTCCGGGGCATCTGACCGGTGGTTCTGCCAGCCTCTGACGCGCGTAGGGGCTTCCTGGCTAAAGGGGTCACGGTGAGGTGACACCGTCGTAGGGGTCGCGGATGGTGTGCCGGGCGGCAGCAGTGGCCAAGACCTCCTGCGGATAGCGAGCCCCAGGCACGTAGAAGCGGCCCTTCGTGTTGCCCACGGGCATCAGCAACTCCTGACGCATCAGATGCTGCATATCGCGCTGCGCCTGCTGCTCGCTGATCCCCTCCGCCTTCTCGTACCGCGAACGACGCACACGTCCCACCATCGCGACCTCATGCAGGGCGGTGACCTGGCGCTCGGAAACACCAAGGGCGTCTCGCTGCTCGTCGAGCTGGACCCAGCACCCGTTGGACCGGTTGACGCGGTGCCGCACGCTCTGCGTCTGCTCGTGGTAGGCGCGCAGATTGAACCGTATCCACGGAGCCGTGTCCCGCTTCGGGCTGTACACGGGCCCGCCGACCTCGCGCAGCACCTTGTAGTAGTCCCATGTGTGCCCGGGCATGCCGAGCCATGCCTCGATGGAGGAGAACTCGGCCGCGAGAACACCGTCTCGGGAAATCAGGAGAGTCTGCAGGGTGCGCGACATGCGGCCGTTGCCGTCAGCCCACGGGTGGATCTTGACGAGGTTGAAGTGCGCCATCGCACCGCGGACCAGCGGATCGGCATCCAGGTCGCCGGTGTTGAGCCAGTCGACCAACTCGCCCATCAGGCCGGCCACCTCGTCCTCGTGGGGCCCTTCGTATTCCGTCGCGTGCGGGTCGCCGACCGCGGTGATGTAGATCGGTCCCCGTCGCCACTGCCCGGCGAGCTTGTGCGGGTGATGGTGCCCCTGCAGCATCCAGTGCAGGGCGTTTAGCAGGCCCTTGCTGTACGCGAAATCGGCAGCACCGTGCAGCGACTGGATGTAGGTCATCGCTTGCTGGTAGGCGACGGTCTCCGCGCGGTTCGCCTCGGTGACGTCCACCTTCTCATGAGCGTCGTCCATGAGGTCGGCGACGTCCCGGGCGTCTACCTCGTAGCCCTCGATGGTGTTGGAAGCGGCGATGGCCGACGCGGTCAGATGGCGCCTCAGGTCGAGGGTCCACTTGGTGGGCGCTTGCTGCACGGCGTGACGCAGGTCGCGACGCATCGCGGCGACCTCGTCCAGGACGTGGTGGTCGGCGGTAGTGAGACGAGGGGTGGCGTACAGCATGATGGAATGATACCCGCAGGGTGTTATTCTGTCGATGGTGCGAGTTTGTGGGCGGCGTCGGGGTCGCAGCGGGGCGACAGGCCGTGATGTGGTCCGCCGCCTCCCCCGCGCGCCGCAAGGCCACGGGAGACAGAACCCGGCGTATATGGCCGCACTCGTCCGTTGCCGAAACGGCCCCTGACCGGCGCACGCGCTGGTCAGGGGCCGTTTCGGTGGGCAGCGGAGCCCCTGCGGTGTCGGTTAGGTGCCGGCGCGTCGGTCGCCTCCAGGCGGAACAGCTCCGGCACCGAGACCTTGATCGGTTCCTGCGTGGTCCGCGCGATGACGACGACCGCGGGCTCGTTCGGGTCGGGGTTCTCCTCGCGGTGCGGGACGAACGGCGGTACGAGGAAGAAGTCGCCGGGGTGGCCCTCCAGGCGCACCTCCCGGGTGCCGTCGTGGTAGACGAACACGGGGTGGCCGCTGACCACGTAGATGCCCGCCTCGGAGTCGCCGTGGTGGTGGTTGTCCGTCGCGCTCAGCGGCGGGTTCTCGACCAGGCCCATCCAGAGCCGCTTCGAGCCGACCGTGCCGCCGCTGATCGCAGCGTAGTCGTCCAGTTCGCTGTTCGCGACACGGTGCACGCGGTCGTTGGGCGGGGTGTCGGATGGTGTGCCCGCCCCGGGGGCGGGTACGGGGGCGGCGTCGTGTGGAGTCGTCATGGTGCGGCCTCTCGGGTATGGCCGTCTCGGCTGGGAGCAGGCTGCGACTTCCTTCCCCTAGTGAGCAATTACCGTTGCTGTTCCGGCAACGCGGGTCCGCTGGCGCGGAGCGGGTGGGTGTCGCGCCCGGGCGCCTGGCCATGGGGAGACGACGTCTGCGGAAGCCGCTGAAGCCCCCGCCGCCGCGTCCGGACGTCAGTCGCGACAACGGTGGCGTCGTGTGACGGGTACTGGCCGTCCGCCCGCTACGCGGTTTGTGACTGGTGCCGCCAGACGGCGTGTTCGAGCCCGCTCTGATCGTGCCCGAGGAGAGTGGCGGCTTCCTCGTACGCGGCGCGTAGCTGTTCGTAGCGCAGGTCGGACAGGCCCGCCTGGGTGGCAAAGGCGCGGAGGTGTACGTCGACGGCGACCTGGGAGCGGCCGACGAGGTTGCCCACGTAGTCGACGCTTTTCGCGCCCACCCCGCGCACCGTACGCAGCAGGGCGCGGTGGGGCTGGTCGTCGAGCCAGGCGCAGAGGTCGTCGCGGGTGTCGACGCCGTGGGTGGCCAGCAGGTCGGTGACGGCGTGGGCCGTCGCGACCTTTCGGGGGGAGTTGAAGCTCATGGCCACGGCGAGGTCCTAGACGGCGAGCCGCCGCTGGAAGCCCTGGACCGTCGCCCTGTCCGGCCAGTTCGCCTGGAGTTGGAGCAGTCGCGGCCGGAGCGTCGACTCGTACCGGCAACGGGCCTGGAAGCTGACGTCGCAGATGACGGCGCCCATGTGCGCCCACCCGCCGGGCGCGGAGAAGGGCTCCTCGCCCAGGAGCCGTTGTATGTGGTCAGCGAGCCGCTGGGCGGGGCCGAGTGGAGTCATGGAGCAATGATGCGCTGTGAGCTGTTGACCGGGGCGGGAAGCCCAGCATCTCTCGCACGCGCACCCAGCCCGGCGGGGTGGTGAACTCCGTAGTGCTCACCGCCCCGCGCGGGCTCGCGGGCGTCGCTGGTCAGCGCGTCGTGAACCCGCCGTCGACGGCCAGCGCCGCGCCGGTCACGAAGCTGGCCTCGTCGCTGAGCAGGAACGCGGCGAACGCGGCGATCTCCTCGGGTTGCGAGATACGGCCCAGCGGGTGCAGGGCGGCGATCTGGGCCACGGCCTCCGGGGTGGTGCCCATCGTGCCGCGGAACAGCGGGGTGTCGACGCCGCCGGTGATCAACGCGTTGACCCGTACGGCCTGTTCGGCGTTCTCCAGCGCCGCCGCCCGGACCAGGCCGACCGCGCCGTGCTTGGCCGCCACGTACGGGGCGACGCCCGGCATGCCGACGACGCCGAGGTTGGAGGCGTTGACGACGACTGAGCCGCCGCCGGCCGCCACGATCGCCGGGAGTTGGTGCTTGAGGCTGAAGAAGACGCTCGTCAGGTTGTGTTCCACATCGGCCGACCACCGATCGGTCGCCGTCTCCTGGAGCGGGCCGAAGGAATTGACGCCACCGGCGTTGTTGAAAGCGCCGTCCAGTCGCCCGAATTCCCGTACCGCCGTTTCCACCAGGTGGGCCATGTCGGATTCCACGGTGACGTCGGTCGGTACGAAAAGGGCGTTGCCACCGTGGGCGCGGATACCCGCCACTACCTCGTCGCCGACGTCCTTGCGGCGGGCCGCGAGCACGACCGAAGCGCCCTCGGAGGCGATGCGTTCGGCCACCGCCCTGCCGATTCCCGAAGTGCCGTCGGTGACCACGATGACCTTGGATTCCAGTCGTGTCGACATGACGGATATTCCTTTCCTCAATACTCTGCTGGCCGCCGAATTCGTTCGGCGAACTCGGAGGTGAGGAAAGCTTCGTTCGTGGCGTCGCGGCGTGCTGGCGGTAAACGGACGGGTAGATCGGGACCGGGCGGGCCGGGCCTGGCAATCCGAGCTTGGCGGTCCAGGTCAGGATTGACTGGGACTGGTGTGTCGGGGCTGGCCGACGGCGGGCCGAGCGCGGTGGGGGGCGGGGCGCCGGTGCCGGCCGTTGCCGCTCGGCACCGGCGCCGCCCCGACGCGGGGTCAGGAGATCCGGGTGGCCGCCCCGGTCACCGCGATCCGTGGGTCGCCGGCGGAGATCCGGACCTCGACCACCCCGCCGACCGGGAACGGGTCGCCCACGTGGAAGGTGGCCGACCGTGCCGTGCCGCCGGGAGCCGCCCACGCCAGTTGCAGGGTGGTCAGGTCGTGGGCGCGCATGAAGGCGGCGAGCCGGTCGAAGTCGTAGTCGAGGTCGGCCAGCCGCTCCCGGGTCGCCGCGCCGATGACCAGGTGGCGCGCGCCCGCGTACGCGATGCGCACCGGCAGTCGCGGGTCGAGGTCGGCGGCGGCGATCTCGGAGACCTTCGGCTCGACGCTGGTGAGCGTGGAGTACGCGACGCCGTCCCGCTCGGTCACCGCCACCGGGACGGTGCCGGCCCGGGTGGCGAACAGCACCTCGCCCGGGCCGATCCGGTCTGCGAGCGCCACCGCCGCGGCCACCGTGGCGTAGCCGCAGAATGGGACCTCGGCCAGCGGGCTGAAGAAGCGCACGGTGTACGCGCGGCCTGGCTAGCCGCCGAGCACCGGCGGGGGCGCGGTGAGGAACGCCGTCTCCGAGTAGCCGAGTTCGGCCGCGATCGCGAGCTGCTCCGCGTCGGTCAGACCGGTCGCGTCGAGCACCACCCCGGCCGGGTTGCCGCCCCGCGCATCGCGCGAGAAGGCCGTGTAGCGCAGCACCTCGGGTCGGCCGGCCGGCGCCGGCGTGGACTCGGTGGGGTGGGGTTCCAGATCGCGTCGCGTCGTCATGCCCCCACCAACTGACCAGGTCAGCGACGTATTCCGGCCGCCCCCTAAGCACCGCATGCCCCGCGAGCCCCGCCGGGGCGGCGCGTACCCCGCACCCCGCGCACGCCGCGCCCTGGGTGGCGGCCCGCGCCCCGGGCGGCGGCCCGCGCGACCGGGCGGGCCCCGCGCGCCCCATGGCGACAAAGGGCCGTCACGGAATGCCGCAAACACCCGTTACGAGAAGGGAACTCACGCACCCGACATGTGTGGGTCGTACACGGGTCAGCGGGTCGCCGTCCGTCGCCGCTCCAATCGCCTGCGACCCACACGAGCCCAGGAGGGGCAGATGACGCGCTCATCGTATGACGACCAGGTGGAGCGGGAGATACGGGCCGCGGCGGCGCACCTCGGCCGCCGGCGGTTCCTCACGGTCACCGGCGCGGCCGCCGCGCTCGCCTTCGCCACCAACCTGCCCGGCACCGCGCAGGCCGCGTCGAGCACCTACGATGCCGCGCGCATCGCGGACGACCCGTTCACCCTCGGCGTCGCCTCCGGCGACCCGCGCTCCGACTCGGTGGTGCTGTGGACGCGGCTCGCCCCGCGCCCGTTCGAGGTCGGCGGCGGCCTGCCGCGCAAGAAGGTCCAGGTCCGCTGGGAGGTGGCGCACGACGAGCGGTTCCGCCGCGTCGTGCGGCGCGGCACGACCAGCGCGTACGCCGAGTTCAACCACACCGTGCACGTCGAGCCGGCCGGGCTTGAACCGGGCCGCACGTACTACTTCCGCTTCCGCACCGGCAAGTGGATCAGCGAGGTCGGCCGCACCCGCACCGCGCCCGCCGCTCAGGCCCGCGTCTCCGACCTGAGCTTCGGCCTCGTCTCCTGCCAGGCGTACCACGACGGCTACTTCACGGCCTACTGGTACCTGGCCGACGAGGACCTCGACGCCGTCTTCCACCTCGGCGACTACCTCTACGAGTACGCGGTGAACTCGGTCAGCGGCGCCCGCAACTACACCGACCGCACGCTGCCGGAGGTCTTCAACCGGGAGACCGTGAAGCTGGAGGACTACCGGCTGTGGTACGCCCTCTACAAGACCGACCCTGACCTCAAGGCCGCGCACGCCGTGCACCCGTTCATCGTCACCTGGGACGACGACGAGACGGAGAACAACTACGCGGACGACACCCCCGAGAACGACGTGCCGCCGGCCGAGTTCCTGATCCGCCGGGCCGCCGCGTACCGCGCGTACTGGGAGAACCAGCCGCTGCGCGCCCCGCAGCGCCCCAACGGCCCCGACATGCGGCTCTACCGGCGACTCCAGTACGGGCGGCTGGCGCAGTTCGACATCCTGGACACCCGCCAGTACTGCTCGGACCAGGCGTACGGCGACGGCTGGCAGGTGCCGGGCCCCGAGTCGACCGACCTGTCGCGCACGATCACCGGCGCGGAGCAGGAGCGCTGGTTGATCGACGGCTGGCGCCGCTCGAACGCGGTGTGGGACGTCGTCCCGCGGCAGGTCACCTTCGCCGAGCGGCGCAGCACCGACAAGCCGGTCTACAAGCTGAGCATGGATTCCTGGGACGGCTACCCGGCCTCCCGCGAGCGGGTGCTCGCCGGCGCCGAGTCCGCTGGCGTGGACAACCTGCTGGTCCTCACCGGCGACGTGCACGTGCACTACGCGTTCGACATCAAGCGCGACTTCGCCAAGCCCGACTCGCGCACCGTGGGCGTCGAGTTCGTCACCACGTCCGTCGCCAGCGGCAAGGACGGCGTGGAGAAGCCGGACAACTGGGACCGGTACATGAAGGCCAACCCGCACCTGAAATTCTACAACGGCAAGCGCAGCTACGTGGCGCTCACGCTCGACGGCGAGCAGGTCCGCGCGGACTACAAGACCGTGCCCTACATCACCCGGCCGGGCGCCCCGATCCAGACCGTGGCCTCGTACGCCACCGAGGCCGGCGACCCGGGCCTGCACCCAGGTCTGACCGGCCGGCCGAGCTGACCCCGGCCGCGGGGCCCGCCCCCGTGCCCTCGCGACCGCCTCACCCGTTCGGCGGATGCCCGTTGGCCGTGCCGGCGGCCTGCCCCTGTGCTGGAGGTATGGACGTCAACCTGATCGAAATGCAGAAGTGCCTGGGTGGGTGCACTACCCCGCCTCCAAGCGCGAGATCGTCGACCAGGCCAAGGAACACGGGGCGGGCAAGGACGTCATGGGCCCCCTGAACTCGCTCCCGGAGAAGGAGTACGACTCGCCCGCCGCCATCAACAAGGAAGTGGGTCAGCAATAACCGGCGCCGGCCGTACCCGGCCGGTCGAAGCAGGTGCCGGTGTCGCCCCACGAGGCGACACCGGCACCTGCTCGTGCTCCCGGCAATCCCGTACCGCGGCGGCCCCGGCCCGCGTCGGCGGCGCGGTCGGCCGCCGCTCGCGCGGCCGGCCCGGCTGAGCCGGGAATCACGTGCGGAAGACGGCGAATCCGGCGAGGCCGGAGGCGTCCTCGTGACAACATGATTAGGCTATCAAACGACTATGGAGTCATGCATGACGGACCCCGGCCCCGGCGCGGCCGAGCCCACCCACCACACCCCGACCTCCACCCCCGTCACCGTTCCCGACGCCCCCGCCGGCGTCGCCGACGCCCCGGCCGCCACCGCCGACCCCGTCATACCCGGGCGGCCGGCGCGCCCGGACCCCGCCGCCTCCACCCTGCCCGGCCAGCGCTCGTCCGGCCCGCACGGCACGGCGGCGGACGCCACGGGCGCCGCGCCCGCCGCGCCGCACCTGGTCGCGCAGCGCCGCACCGGCCTGCTGGTCACCCTCATCCTCGGTGGCCTCACCGCGCTGCCGCCGCTGTCGATGGACATGTACCTCCCGGCGCTGCCCGAGGTCACCGACGCCCTGCACAGCCCGGCCGCCACCGTGCAGCTCACGCTGACCGCCTGCCTGGCGGGCATGGCCCTCGGCCAACTCGTCGTCGGCCCGATGAGCGACCGCTGGGGCCGCCGCCGGCCGCTGCTCGTCGGCATGGTGATCTACGTGATCGCCACCGCCATCTGCGCGTTCGCCCCGGGCGCCGAACTGCTCATCGCCTTCCGGCTGCTCCAGGGGCTGGCCGGCGCCGCGGGCATCGTGATCGCCCGGGCGGTCGTGCGCGACCTGTACGACGGGGTCGAGATGGCCCGCTTCTTCTCCACCATGATGTTGATCTCGGGCGTCGCGCCGATCATCGCGCCGGTGATCGGCAGCCAGGTGCTGCGGCTCACCGACTGGCGCGGGGTCTTCGTCGTCCTCACCGTCATCGGCGTCCTGCTCACCGTGGTGGTCTGGCGCCGCCTCGACGAGACGCTGCCGCCCGAGCGGCGGCACACCGGCGGCTTCCCGGAGACGATGCGGACCATGCGCGGGCTGCTCGCCGACCGCGTCTTCACCGGCTACACGCTGGCCGGCAGCTTCGCCTTCGCCGCGCTCTTCGCTTACGTCTCCGGCTCCGCCTTCGTCATCCAGGAGATCTACGGGGCCTCGCCGCAGACCTTCAGCCTGCTGTTCGGCCTCAACTCGATCGGCCTGGTCGCGGTCGGCCAGCTCAACGGCAAGGTGCTCGTGGGCCGGGTCAGCCTCGACAAGGCCCTGTCCGTCGGCATCGCGGTGATCATGGTGGCCTCGGTGGCGCTGCTGCTCATGGCCTGTGGCGTGTTCGGTGAGGTGGGCCTGGTGCCGATGGCCACCGGACTGTTCGTGCTGATGTCCGCGATGGGGCTGGTGATGCCCAACACCAACGCGCAGGCCCTGATGCGCACCCCGCACGCCGCGGGCTCCGCCTCGGCGCTGCTCGGCACCACCTCGTTCCTGGTCGGCGCGATCGCCTCGCCGCTGGTGGGCATCGCGGGCGAGGACACGGCGGTGCCGATGACGGTGGTCCAGGTCGGCTGCACGTTCGCCGCCGCCGCTTTCATGGGACTGTGCCGCCCATGGCAGCGCGCGACGAGCGACAACGAGACGGTGCAGGTCCGGCCCCCGGCGGGGGACGGCCAGACGAAGGGCTGACCGACCCGGCCTCGCACCGGGACCAGCTCACGGCGCTGACGCGCGAGGTGGCCGCGCTGCCGGCGGGCGAGCGGCCCTGGTGCGCGGGCGTCGTGGTGCTCGCCGGGCAGAGCGACCGCACCCTGGTCCACGAGGCGTTCGGCTGGGCGGTGCGGTACGCGGCGTACGACGAGGCGACCGGTCACGGCGTCGAGCTGCCGGCGCGGCAGCGGGTGCCGATGCGCCCCGACACCATCTTCGACCTCGCCTCGCTGACCAAGCTGTGCACGGCCGTGGTGGCGGTCGGTGCGGCCGAGCGGGGCGCCATCGCGGCGCACGACATCACCGTGCGCCAGCTTCTCACGCACACCTCGGGGCTGCGCCCCGAACTGCCGCTGTACGCGCTGCCCGCGGGCCCCGCCGACGACCCGGCCGCTGTCCGGTGGGCCGCGGTGGCCCGCGAGGCGCCGCTGACCGCGCCGGGCGGCCCGTACCGCTACTCGGACCTCAACATGCTGCTGCTCCAGCGGGTCCTGGAGCGCGCCACGGGGCGCCCGCTGGACGCGCTGGTCCGCGAGATGATCACCGGGCCGCTCGGCATGCGCCGCACCCGCTTCGTCCCGCCCGTGTCCTGGCGGCCGGAGATCGCCGCGACCGAGGACCAGCGCCCGCCGTGGGGCAAGCTCGACCGGGGCCTGGTGCGCGGCGTCGTGCACGACGCGAACGCGTACGCGCTCGGCGGCGTGGCCGGGCACGCGGGGCTCTTCGCGCCGGCCGGGGACCTGGAGATCCTGTGCCGGGCCCTGCTGGCCGGCGGCGCCCACCGCGGTGCCCGCGTCCTGGCGCCCGAGTCGGTGGCCGCGCTGCTCGCGCCGCCGGGGCTCGGCTTCGCGGTGGACCAGCCCTGGTTCATGGGGGAGCTGGCGGGGCATGGCGCGGCCGGGGCACACCGGGTTCACGGGCACCAGCCTGGTGCTCGACCTGGCCACCGGCGGCTACCTGGTGCTGCTGGCCAACACCGTGCACCCGCGGCGCCGGCCGGCCGACAACGGGCCGCGGGCCGCCGCCGCCACCCGGCTGGCCCGCGCGCTCGGCTTGCGGCGGGCGACCGGGCGCACGGACTAAACTTCACCGCATGCACGCCCCTCGCCCCGCCGCCCGCGCCCCCCTCGCGAGCCCCCTCACCGGCCCCGCTGACAGCCCTGCCGACGGCCCTGCTGAGCGCCCCGTCGACGGCACCGGCAACGCCGCCGACGGCCCCGTCACCGGCGAGAGCCTGCACACCGCGCTCGCCGCCCTCCTCGACGGGCTGCCGCCCAGGCAGGCCACGCAGGCCGTCGAGCGGCTCATCGCCACCTACCGCGGGCGCACCCCGACCGGGGCGCCGGTCCTGCGTGACCGCTCCGACGTGGTCGCGTACGCCGCGTACCGGATGCCCGCCACCTTCGAGGCGGTCCGGCACGCCCTCGGGGCGCTGCGCGCCGCCGCCCCGCACTGGGTGCCCGCCAGCCACCTGGACATCGGCGGCGGCACCGGCGCCGCGACCTGGGCCACGGCCGCGACCTGTGACGACGAGCGGCGAGCGGGCACCGTCTACGACTGGGCCGAGCCCGCGCTCGCCCTCGGCTGCGAACTGGCCGCGGACTCCGGGTCCGCCGCGCTGCGCGCGGTGCGGTGGCAGCGCCGCCCCATCGGCGCCGGCTTCACGCTGCCGGAGCCGGCCGACCTGATCACCGTCTCGTACGTGCTCGGCGAGCTGACCGAGGCCGACCGGGAGACCGTGATCGACGCGGTGGCCGACAGCGGGCGCGTCGTCGCGGTGGTCGAGCCGGGCACGCCGGAGGGCTACCTGCGGGTGCTGCGGGCCCGGGAGCGACTCGTCGCGGCGGGGTTGCGTGTGCTCGCGCCGTGCCCGCACAGCGATGCGTGCCCGATCGCCCCAGGCAGCGACTGGTGCCACTTCGCGGCCCGGGTCAGCCGCTCGTCGCTGCACCGCCAGGTCAAGGGCGGCTCGCTGGCGTACGAGGACGAGAAGTTCAGCTACGTGGTGGTGGCGCGGCCGGGCGTGGCCGGTCGGGCGGCGGAGCACCGGGTGGTGCGGCACCCGCAGATCCGCAAGGGGCAGGTGCTGTTGGACCTGTGCGCGGCGGACGGCGAGCTGCGCCGCGAGGTGGTCACCAAGCGCCGCGGGACGCTCTACCGGGTCGCCCGCGACGTGGCGTGGGGCGACGGCTGGCCGCCGGCGCGGGAAACGCGGCAGGGCACGGAGTCGGAGCCGCACGCGGAGCCGGAGCGGGAGTCGGGGGGAGCCTGACCCACACGGGCTGGCCCGGCCCACCCGCGCGCGGTGCGGTCTCGCGGCGGGGCGGTCGTCGGGCGGGCCTGACGCGGGTGCGCGAGGTGCGCGAGGGTGCGCCCGCGCGCCAGGCCGGCGAGGTCAGTGGGTGAGAGTGATGAGGGATGGGGGTGCGGGGTTCAGCGGGAGAGGGCCCGCTGTACGGCGCGCCGGGCCGGCGGCCGGGCGGCGTGGACCGGCGGGCGGCTACCGCAGCTCCTGGGTGCAGCACTTGACGCTGCCGCCGCCCTTGAGGAGTTCGCCGAGGTCGAGCCCGATCGGCTCGTAACCGCGCTCGCGTAGCGGCTCGAACAGGCCCACCGCCTCCTGCGGGAGCAGCACGTGGCGCCCGTCGCTGACAGCGTTGAGGCCGAACGCCGCCGCGTCCGCCTCGCTGGCCAGCAGCGCGTCCGGGAAGAGCTGGGTGAGCACGGCCCGACTGCCGGCGGAGAAGGCCCCCGGGTAGTACATGATGTCGGCGTCGGTGGAGTCGTCGAGCACCGCCAGCGCCGTGTCCAGGTGGTAGTAGCGGGGGTCCACGAGGTCGAGGCCGATGACCGGGCGGCCGAAGAACTCCTGCGCCTCGGGGTGGGAGAGCGGGCTGCTGCGGAAGCCGCGCCCGGCCAGCAGCAGGGTCGCGGTGACGGCGAAGTCGCCCTCGCCCTCGTTGATGTGCTCCGGCTCGTAGACGTCGGTGTAGCCGTGCGCGCGGAACCAGGACGCGTGCGCCGCGGCCTCCGCCGTGCGCTCGGGGTGGGCGAAGCGGGCGCCGAGCACTCGCCCCTCGACCACGAGCGCACCGTTGGCCGCGAACACCATGTCGGGCAGTGCCGGGTCGGGGGTCAGCTCCTCGACGGTGTGCCCGAGCGCGCGGTACCGGTCGCGCAGCACCTCCCACTGCGTGCGGGCGAGCGCGAGGTCCATGGGCTTGTTCGGGTCCATCCAGGGGTTGATGGAGTACGTGACCTTGAAGTGCGTGGGTGGGCACATCAGGTAGCGGCGCGGAGTCGCGCGGCGCTCAGACGTACGCAAAGAGGGCTCCTCCCGGTGGGGTGGCTACGCACGGATCGCGTGCGCACCAAAATCGTCCATCCTTGTGGACCGCGGTACATGGACCGAACGGGCCATTTGCTGCTAGCCCGGGCTGACTCCTTGAGCGGCCGCTATGCACCGGTATCACACCGAACGCAACCCTTCGCGCGCGGGCGTTCGCGAGGCGGCTCCCAGCGACCGAGTGCGCCGGCGTACGCAGAGCGCACTCACCGTATCCGGCCGAGGCGGCCGAGCCGCGCACGACGGGTGCGCCGGCGGCGCGGACACCCGGGCGCGAACGGCCCGTGACACGCCGCGGGCCCGCGACCGATGGTGGCCGCGGGCCCGCGCTCGAACGGTGGGTACGAGGCTGGTGCTGGTGCTGGTGCTGGTGCTGGTGTCGGGGGAGGGGCGTGGTGCCGGCCGCCCGGCACCACGCGGGTCGCGGCGGCGCGCGGCCCCGCCCGCGTGCCGCGGGTCACGCGTCCGCGGCCCGGTTCTTCTCCTAGAGCTTGCGCAGCAACTCCTGCTTCTGCGCCATCGGGTCGAGGTCGCCCTGCGCGCCGCGCCGCCCGCGCCCGCCACGCAGGGCGGAGCGGGAGAGGTTGGCACGGGTGCCGCCGACGCCGAGCATGCTTTCGGAACGTCCCTTGCTCACGGGGGTCTCCCTTTCGGGGTGCGAGGAATGGGATACGGAGTGAGCGACACGAGGCGTCTCGCATGTAGTCGAGTTTGGGCGAGACGTATCGTCTTGTAAAGACGATACGTCTCGCCTCGCGATTGGTAGATTGCCCCCATGACCAAGAACATGGCCCGCAAGACGGCCCCTGACTCAAGTCGCCGCAGCGAGCGCTCGCGCCGCGCGATCCTGGACGCCTCCCTCGAACTCGTCGGCGAGGTCGGCTTCGGCAAGCTCACCATCGAGGCCATCGCCGCCCGCGCCGGGGTCGGCAAGCAGACGATCTACCGCTGGTGGCCCTCGAAGGCCGCCGTGCTCTTCGACTCCTTCCTCGAACAGAGCGGCGGGGCCGGTGCGGAGATCACCCTGCCCGACACGGGCTACCTCGCCGCCGACGCGAAGGCCGTGCTGCGCGCCACCGTGGACACCATGGACGACCCCAAGTACGCGTTGCTCACCCGCGCGCTGGTCGCCGAGAGCCAGAACGACCCCGAACTCGGCGCGGAGCTCAACGCCCGGGTCCTCGAACCGCAGCTCGCCGCCTGGACCGGCCGGCTGCGCGCCGCGCAGGAGGCTGGCCAGATCTCCGCCGACGCCGATCTGCGGGTCGCCGTCGAGATGCTCGTCGGCCCGATCTTCCACCGCTGGTCGCTGCGGACCCTGCCGATGAGCCACGCCTACGCGGACGCCCTCGTGGACCAGGTGCTGGGCGGCATCGCCACGCCGGCCGCGCCCTTCACCACCCCGGACCCGGCGGCCTCCTGGCTCGGTCTCCCGGCCCGGCCCGCCGGCCCGCCTGCCCCTCCTGCGAACCCCGGTCCGAGACGGCCTGGCCCGAACGGGCCCGGTCCGAACGGGCCCGGTCCGAACCGGCCCATCTCGAAACAGCCCGGTCAGCGATGATCCGAGACGGCCCGGTCTGTCGCGTGGGCCCGCCGCCTCCCGTGGGCGGCGGGCGTCGCGGACGCGTCCGGGGCCGGCCCGTCGGCGGTGGCGGAACGCTCAGGGATGGCGTGCGGACGGCCAGCACAACGCCCCGAGTGATCATAAGCAAAACGCTAGGGCTAAAAATCGGGATTTGCCGGCTCTTCGCGCCGGGCACCGGGATAGTCTCTGCCACCCCGGCTCCGCACCGCGGTCACCTGGGGCGCAGGATGGTGGCAGCATTGATCTCAGGACAGCGGCGAAGCGAGGGGATACATGGAACGCAAAGGCAGGTTCTCCCAGTGGCTGCGCCGACCCCGGGGCGGCTCGGACCCGGCCGCGAGTGCCGGGGGCACGCGTGAGGATCTGCTGCTGGCCGCGGCGAGCGCCGGCCTCCCGCTCGCTCCCGCCGCGCACCCCGCCGGCTACCGGTGTTCGTGTGAGCGCGTCGGCTGTCCCAACCCGGCCCGACATCCCCTCTCGTTCGCCTGGCAGACCCAGGCGACCACCGACTCGGAGCGCGTCACGCACTGGCTGCGGACCCAGCCGGAGGCGAACTTCATCACCGCGACCGGCATCGCCCACGACGTGCTCGACATGCCGGTCGACGCCGGTCGGCACGCCCTGGAGCGGCTCGGCGCCGCGGGCGTCGAGGTCGGCCCGGTCGCCACGTCCGACCCCGACCGGATGCTGTTCTTCACCGCGACCCGCGGTACCCCGGACGACGAGGACGAGTGGTGGCCCTGCGAGTTGGACTGCCACCCCGAGACCATGGACGAGCACCCCGGGCTGCGCTGGCACTGCCGCGGCAGCTACGTGCTGGTGCCGCCGGCCCGGCTGCCGGGTGACCGACACGTGGCCTGGCTCCTCGGCCCCGAGCGTCCGCTGCCCGACCCGCTCAGCCTGCTGGAGACGCTCACCGACGCGTGCGCCCTGTACGCGAGCGACGACGCGGAGCACGAGACGGCGGCCTGGCCGATCGGCCACTGAGCCCGCGCCGACCGCCGGCCCGGGCCACCGGCCCCTCCGGCGGTCCCACCGGTACGTGCCTGCGCCGCGTCCGGCGCGCTACTCGCCCTTGGCGGCCGTGACGCCCTCAAGCCGGTTGAGGAAGACCACCTCGCGCTCCGCCGCGCCCTTGGCCGGTACACGCACGGAGGACTCGAAGACCCGGGTCAACGTGATCGCCTTGCGGACCTTGCCGGTCATGACCGCCTCCACGCGCTTGGGCGGGGTGGGCCGGAACCCCTTGGCGGCGGTCTGCTTCTGGCGGTGGTAGGAGGCGAAGAAGACCACGCCCCCGCCGTCCTTGGTGCGCAGCCCGACCGGGGCGAAGTCGCCGCCGTACGCGGGGGTGTCGATATACTCGGTCCAGTACTTCGGCGTGCGCACGTGCTTCTGCCGCTCCGCCCGCAACCCGGAGGTCGCCGGCCCGTCCGCGAACTCCGTGCCCTCGCCCGTCATCGGGTACTTCACGTACGAGGAGCTGAGCCGGTCCGGACGTACCGCGAGCCCCGAGTCGGCGCCGGTGGGCACCGGCTCGGCGAACCCGTCGAGGGCGAAGTCGGGCACCTCGTCCTCGCTGAGCAGCGACAGGTAGGCGGCCCGCCACGGCTCGTCGGGCCCGCCTCGGGTGAACATCAGCATCCAGCGGTCGGTGCCGCGGTTGCTGTCCGCGTCGGCGACGAAGAACTTGGGCCAGCCCGCCTGCTTGGGGATGGTGAAGCGGGCGTTCTCGAACTCCAACGCGCCCGCCCCCGGGTTGCCGTCCGGGTGCTCGGCCCGCTCGACCGTCAGGTCCGCCCTGCCGATCGCGAGCAGCGGCCCCGTCTCGGCCTGGGCGATCAGCTTCGGATCGGCCGCGCGCCACGCCTTGTTGTACGTGTCGGTGAAGTGGCGGAGGACCTTCGGGGCCTCTTCCTGGCTCACCGCCGGGATCACCTCCCGCTCACCGTGCACCGTCATCCAGCCGGTCAGCGTCAGCAGCGCCGCGGTGGTCAGCGCCGTCAGCTCCAGGCGGGGCAACCTTCGCATCATGGTGCTCCTGCTCCTTCGGGTGCGCCTCGCTCTGCACCGAGGACGCCACGAACGGCGCAACCCTATACGGGCGGGCGGGTCCGGGCCGGACCCCGGGGACCGGCCCGTCAGCCGAGCCGGGCGGCGGCCTCGGCGCCCCGGCCGTCGCGGCGGTGTACCACCAGCGGTACGCCGGTCCGTGGGTGCGGCAGCACCTCGACCGGCTGCCGGTAGACGGCTGACAGCAGTTCCTCGCCGAACACCTCGTCCGGCGGCCCGTCGGCCGCGATCCGCCTGCCGTGCAGCACGGCGGTGCGGTCCGCGTACGCCGCGGCCAACCCCAGGTCGTGCAGGACCACGACGACGGCGTCCCCCGCCGCGGCCCGCTCCCGGCACACCCGCAGCACCAACTCCTGGTGCCGCAGGTCGAGCGGGGCCGTCGGCTCGTCGAGCAGCAGCAGGGCGGTGCGTTGGGCCAACACCCTGGCCAGCGCGGTACGGGCGCGCTCGCCGCCGGAGAGCGCGCCGAAGGGACGGTCGGCGAACGCGGCCACCTCCGTAGTGACCATGGCCGCCGCCACCGCCGGATCGTCCTCGTCCTCCGCCGACGTGCCCACCCACGGGGCGCGGCCCATCCGTACCACCTCCTCCACCGTGAACGGGAAGGACAGCGCGGCGGACTGGGGCAGTACGGAGCGGCGCAGCGCCAACTCGCCCGGGCTCCAGTCGGCCACGGGGCGCCCGTCGACGCGTACGGGGCCCGCCGCCGGGGTCAGGTCGGCCGCGAGCGCGGACAGCAGCATGGACTTGCCCGCCCCGTTCGGCCCGACCAGCGCCAGCACCTCGCCCGCGGTGACCCGCAACGACACGTCGTCCGGCACCGTCCGGCCGCCGAGGACCACCCGCAGGTCGGTCACCTCGGCCGCCGCCTCACCCGGCGCGGGGCGGCCCGGCAGCCGCCGGGCGCGGTCGGTCAGCCGGCCCGTCAGGGAGCGCACGCTCATGCCCAACCTCCTTGCTTGCGACGGGTCCTGCGCAGCAGCCAGAGGAAGAACGGGCTGCCGAACAGCGCGGTGAGTACGCCGAGCGGCAGTTCGGCGGGTTGCGCGACGGTGCGCGCCGTGAGGTCGGCCGCGACTAGCACGACGGCCCCGCCCAGCGCGCTGCCCGGCACCATGAACCGGTGGCCCGGGCCGGCGGCCATCCGCAGCAGGTGCGGTACGAGCAGGCCGACGAAGGTGATGATGCCCGCGACCGCGGCGGCCGTCAGCAGCGCGACCAGCACCACGACGGCGACCCGCAGTCGCTCCACGTCCACGCCCAGGTGCCGGGCCGGCCGCTCGCCGAGGGCGAGCAGGTCCAGTTGGCGCGCCTACACCGGCGCGAGGACCAGGCCGGCCACGGCGCACGGCAGCACCGCGAGCACCTTGGGCCAGGTGGCCTGGGAGAGGCTGCCGAGCTGCCAGAAGGTGATCTGGGTGATCTGCGCGTTTTCGGCGAAGAAGACGAACAAGCCGATCAGCGCGCCGGCGAAGGCGTTGACTGCGATGCCGGTCAGGATCAGCGTCACCACCTCGGTCTTCCCGTCCGACCGCGAGAGCACGTACACGACCAGTACGGTCAGCAGCCCGGAGCCGAACGCGCAGGCGGCCACGGTCCAGTCGCCGAGGAAGGTGAGGCCGAGCGCGATGGCGCCCACCGCGCCCACGGCGGCGCCCGCCGAGAGCCCGATCACCCCGGGCTCGGCCAGCGGGTTGCCGAACCCGCCCTGCATCAGCGCCCCCGCGCACCCCAGCGACGCCCCGACCAGCAGGGCGAGCACGACGCGCGGCAGCCGCACGTTCCACAGCACGCTCTCGCCGACCCGGTCCAGCGGCGCCCCGCCGAGCCCCACCCGGTGCAGCGCCGAGCGCGCGACGTCGCCGATGGGGATGTCGTACGCGCCGGTGCCCGCGGCCACCAGGCACAGCGTGACCAGCGCGAGGACCAGCCCCCCGGTCAGCGCTGCCGCCCGCGCGCGGCGTCGCCCGGCCGCCGTGGGGCTCGCCGGCCGCGCGGTGGCGGACCCGGTCGGTGATCCCGCCACGGGCCTCGAAGCCTGCGCGGACTCTGGACCCTTCACGGGCTCCGAAGGGGTGTGCGGGGGCTGGGAGGGCCCGGTGGCCCGGTCGAGAGCGTCACGCCGCGTCCTCGTACAACTGGTCCACGAGCGAGCGCAGCACCTTGTCGGTGCGCGGCCCGTAGTTGAGCAGCTTGCCGTCCTCGATGGAGACGACGCGGCGATCCATGCCGGCCGGCGTCTCGGCGACGCCGGGCAGCTTGAGCAGGCCGTCCACGCCGCCGACCGAGTCGAGTCCCTTGGACATCACGAGGAGGGCGTCCGGGGCGGCCTTGGCCAGGGCCTCGCTGGTGATCGGCGTGAAGTCCTTCTCCAGGCCGGACTCCTCGCCGGCGTCCCGCGCGCCGGCCGCCTCAAGCAGCGAGCCGGCGCCCGAGTCGCGCCCGCCGAGCAGGTAGACCGCGGTCGAGCCGCGCAGGTACAGGAACGCCACCCGTGGGCGCTTGCCGTCGGCCGGGCGCTCGATGTCGGCGCGTACGGCGTCGATCCGGCGCTCGGTCCGCTCGCGCAACTCCCGGCCCGCGTCCGGCACGCCGAGCGCGGCGGCGACTGCGTCGATGCGGGTGCCGACGTCGGCGAGTTCCTTCGCCGGGGCGAGGTCGGCGAGTTCCTTCGCCGGGGCGAGGGTGATGAGCGGTACGCCCGCGTCGCGGATCTGGTCGATGGCCTCGGCCGGTCCGGTGCTGGTGTCGGCCAGCACGACGGTGGGCTTCAGCGAGAGCACGTTCTCGGCCGACACGTCGTGCGCGCGCGTGACCACCGGCAACTTCCTGGCCTGCGCGAAGTCGGCGGTGACGTCCCGCCCGACCACCCGGTCGCCGAGCCCGAGGGTGAACACGATCTCCGAGAGCGAGCCGGTGAGCGGCACGATCCGGTCGGCGCTGGTCACGGTGGTGCGGTGGCCGTCGGCTGAGTCGACGGTGGCCGGCAGGCGCGGGCTCGGCTTCCTCGCGAGCGGTTCCAGCGCTTCCGCTTGTGCCGCGGCGGCGTTCTTCCCGCCGCCCTTCCCGCCGCCCGAACCGCCGTCGGACCCGCCGCACCCGGCGAGCCTGAGCGCGAGCGCGAGGGTGGCGGCGAGGGCGGTGACGATGCGCGGAAGGCGGGCGGGTGGCCTCGCCGACTGCCGTTGCTGCACGATTTCGCCTCTCTGTCGTCCTGCCGTCCACGGGGGTCGCCGGCCCCGGGGTTCCGACCAGGCCGAGCTGTAGCTTAGGTTAGCCTTACCTGCATTGCTACGTTCCGGGAGGGGCATCTGATGCTGCCAGCCAGACCCACCCGCGCTGGTGTGCTCGTGCTTCTCGCCGGGCTCCTCGGCGCGCTGTCACCGGTCACCGCCGCCCACGCGGCGGACCGCGCGGTCGCCGGCGGGCGCCTGGACTGGGGCCTCAAGTCCTCCTTCCAGCGCTACGTCACGGGGCCTATCGCCCAGGGCAGTTGGAGCCTGCGACAAGGCGCCGCCACGGTGGGCGAGAGCCAGTTCCGCCTCCACTCCGCCAAGGGCTCCTACGACCCGGACAGCGGCTCCTTCAGCGCCGTGTTCTCCGGCGGGGTGCACTTCGTCGGGCACCGCAAGCCGAGTGGCACGTACGAACTCGACCTGAGCCTCAGCCGGCTGACGGTGCGCACCCCGGGCGACGGCACCGGCACCCTGTACGCGGACATGGTGAGCCGGGCCAAGGGCACCGGCAAGGTGACCAGCGCCAGCCAGGTCCCGTTGGCGTCGCTCTACCTGTCCCGCGTGAACATGCGCGGCGGCGGCACCGCCGTCGTCCTGCAGTCCATCCCGGCCACCCTCACCGCGCGCGGCGCGCAGGCGTTCGCCGGCTACTACCCGGCCGGCACCCCGCTCGACCCGCTGAACCTCTCGGCCGACATCGCGCCCGGCGCGACGGGCGACAACGGCGACAAGGGGGGCAAGCCCGACCGCAACAAGCCCGAGGACGGCGCCAAGAGCGGCGACGAGGCCGGCGACAAGGACGGGGACAAGCCCAGGAACGGCGACGAGGCCGACCCGGCCGGGGGCGCCGCGAGGATCGAGGACGCCGCCGTGGACTGGGGCGTGCGCCGCACCTTCCGGGAGTACGTCACCGGCCCCATCGCGAAGGGGCGTTGGAAGCTCACCGACGGGGCGCGGGACGGCGGCGCGCTGTTCCGCTTCCCGGCCGGCAAGGGCGACTACGACCGCCGCACCGGGGCCCTGGACGCCACGTTCGCCGGTCGTACGCACTTCTCCGGAGCCCGCCTCGACCTCGCGCTGAGCGGCGTACGGGTCAAGGTCGCCGACGGCCGGGGCACCCTCGCGGCCGACGTCACCACCGACGGCACCACCCGCCGCGGCGTACCGCTGGTCACCTTCGACGCCACGGCGCTCAAGGCGCCCGCGGCCAAGGACGGCCTGGTCACGGTGGCGGAGGCGCCGACCAAGCTGACCCGGCAGGGCGCCGAGGCGTTCGGCGGGATGTACCGGGCCGGCACCGCGATGGACCCGCTCTCGCTGGCTGTGGCCACCGACGCGGACGCCAACCTGTCGCCCCTGCCGGACCTCGGCAGCGAGCCGGCGGCCACGCCTTCGCCGGAACCCTCGGCGACGGCGGTCGCGGCGCCGGCCGACTCCGACGGCGGCCAGGCGGCCGATGACTCGGCCGGGCCCTCCACGCCGGCGCTGGTGACCGGCGGCGCCGCGCTGCTCGCCGCCGTCGCCGCGGCTACCGTGCTCGTCGTCCGCAGGCGCCGCACCGCCGAGGCCACCACGCTGACCGACACCGACGGCGCGCCCGCCGGCGGTTGACCCCGGCGCCCCACCAGACCCCGGCCCGCGCGGCACCGCCGCGCGAGCCCCCTACCCCCCACGCGAGAGCCCCGGAGCGGGGCGGCCACGCGGCGGGCGACCGGCCCTCACCGGGTTCGCCCGCCGCACGGCCAGGCCACCCCGGCCCGTGCACGCCGGGCGCCGCCCACCATGCAACGGGTCCGGCCGCATCCCCCGGCGGCCGGCCCCACCACTCATTCGAGGAGAAGCCTGACGATGTCCGCCACCCATCCCGCATCTCGTGGACCGCGACGCACCACGGTCGCGCGGACCTCCGCCATCGCCACCGCCGCCGCCGACGGCGGCAAGCCGGCCGGCCCGCCGAAGCTGGAGCTGAAGAACGGCACCCTGGACTGGGGCGTGAAGGAGAGCTTCCGCAAGTACGTCGCCTGGCCCATCGCCGTCGGCAAGATCACTGTGTCGGACGGCGCGAAGCAGGCGGGGGCAACGGGCCGTTCACCTTCGTCGACGGCGCGGGCACCTATGACACCGGGACGCACGCCGTCAACACCGCCTTCAAGGGCGCCGTCCGCTTCACCGGCTACAAGGAGAAGCTCGACCTCAGGCTGAGCGACCTCAAGCTGAGCACCGAGCGGACCAAGGGTGCGATCACGGCCGACGTCAGCGCGAAGGACATGAAGACCGGCAAGGTCACCACCAGCGACGACGTGCGGCTCGCCGACCTCGACCTGACCAACGTCCGGCCGGGCCAGGGCGCGGGCGGCGCGATGACCTTCGCCGACATCCCGGCCAAGCTGACCGAGGACGGCGGGCGCCAAGGCGTTCAGCTGCTTCTACGCGGCTGGCGACGACCTCGACCCGGCAACGCTCACGGTCACCCCCGCTGGCCCGGTCAAGCCGGAGCCGACGGACAAGCCGACGGACAAGCCCACCGACAAGCCCACGGACAAGCCGACGGACGAGTCCACGAACCGGCCGACGGACAAGCCGACCGACGTGCCCACGGGCCGGCCGACCGACAACCCCACGCACCAGCCCACCGACCAGCCCACGTCCAAGCCGACCAGCGACACCACCGAGCAGCCCGCCGTCAGCGGCGAGATCTACTCCGGCAACCTCGACTGGGGCGTCAAGGAGTCGTTCCGCTCGTACATCGCGGGCGGGGCGCGGGGCAAGGTCGAACTCTCCGGCGGTGCCGAGCGGCAGGGCGACGTCTACCGCTTCCCTGACGGCAGCGGGAACTACGACGCGGACGCCAAGTTCGCCGGCACGGTCCGCTTCACCGGCCACGAGGGCAAGCTCGACCTCAGGATCAGCGACCTGAAGGTCAGGGCGAACGGCGCCAAGGGCATCCTCGTCGCCGACCTGTCCTCCAAGGACATCAAGACCGGCAAGGTCTCCCACAGCGACGACCTGACGCTGGCCGACCTCACGCTGCCCGCCGGCGGGCTGACCGGCACCGGCAAGGTGCTCTGCCTCGACGACGTCCCGGCCACCCTCACCGAGGGCGGGCCCAAGGCGTTCGCGGGCTTCTACGAGGCCGGCGAGGCGCTCGACCCGATCAACCTCGCCGTCTCGCTGGACAAGGACGCCAGCCTGCCGGGTGGCACCACCGGCTCCGGCGGTACCTCGGGCTCCGGCATCGGCGGCACCGGCGGCACAGGTTCCGACACCGAGGCGTTCGGCACCGGCGGCGTGACCGGTGGCGACGGCGGTGGCGGCAGCACGGGCGGCTCCGGCTCGCTGGCCGCCACCGGCGCCGACGTCCCCACCGGCGTGCTGCTCGGCGGCCTTCGCCGTCCGCCGCCGGGCGGCGGCCACCCCCGCCCAGGGCTGCCCCGCGACGCCTGACGCGAGGCGAACCCACCCCCCCCACACCGCGCCCGCGCCCCGGCCGCCCCGCCCCCACCACCGCCGGGAAGCCACTCGCCCGAGGGCGGTCGCGACGGTAGGGTTTTTACCGACAGGACGTCGGGAAGGCATTGACTTAGGCAAGCCTAAGTAGAAAGAATTGCCGACGGGGCCACCCGCGAAGCGGGCGTCTCCCGTGTTTTCAGCTTTTCATGTCGTATTTCGGCATGCAGAGCCTGCTCGCTCTCGTCCCATCGGCACCCGGAGGTCCGTCTTGGACGCCGCACCCGCACCCGAGCCGTTCTCCACGGTCATCCGCACCGCCTCGCACGCGCAGCACACCGAGGCCGAGACCTCGATGTTCATGAGCGCCATGCTCGGCGGCCAGCTCGGCGTGACCGCCTTCCGGCGGTACACGGAGCAGCTCTGGTTCGTCTACCGGGCCCTGGAGAGCGCCCCGGCCACGCTGGCCGACGACCCGGTGGCGGGCCCGTTCATCCGGCCCGAGCTGGCTCGTACGGCGGAGCTCGAACGCGACCTGGCCTTCCTCGGCAGCCCCGACTGGCGCGCGGGCCTGGAGCCGCTGCCCGCCACCGCGGCGTACGCGGAGCGGGTCGAGGAGTGCGCGCGGCGGTGGCCCGGCGGGTTCGTCGCGCACCACTACACGCGCTACCTCGGCGACTTCTCCGGCGGCCAGATCATCCGCGGCACCGCCGAGAAGACCTGGGGCTTCGAGCGCAAGGGCGACGGCGTGCGGTTCTACGTCTTCGAGGAGATCGGCAACCCGGCCGCGTTCAAGCGCGAGTACCGGGCGCTGCTCGACGCGCTGCCGGTGGACGACCTGGAGAAGCAGCGCGTCATCGAGGAGTGCAAGCGGGCGTTCGCGCTGAACACCGCGGTCTTCCGGGAGCTGGGCGAACTCTTCGGCACCGAAGGCCCGGGCGCGCTTAGCGCCTGAGCCGGCCCGCTCGTCCACGACGAGCGGGCCGGCGATCCGGTGTCGCGTCAGGGCAGCGTGAGGATGTCCGCCCTGGTCTCGGTGACCACGAGGGTGTGCTCGAACTGGGCGGTGCGCTTGCGGTCCTTGGTGACCACGGTCCAGCCGTCGTCCCACATGTCGTACTCGTGCGTCCCCAGGGTCAGCATCGGCTCGATGGTGAACGTCATGCCCGGCCGGATCTCGGTGGTGTGGTGCGGGCTGTCGTAGTGCGGCACGATCAGGCCCGAGTGGAACGACGTGTTGATGCCGTGCCCGGTGAAGTCCCGCACTACGCCGTAGCCGAAGCGTTTGGCGTACGACTCGATGACGCGCCCGATGATGTTGATCTGCCGGCCCGGCTTGACAGCCTTGATGGCCCGCGCCAGCGACTCCCGGGTGCGCTTCACGAGCAGCCGCGACTCCTCGTCCACGTCGCCGCACAGGTAGGTGGCGTTGTTGTCGCCGTGCACGCCGCCGATGTACGCGGTGATGTCCAGGTTCACGATGTCGCCGTCGCGCAGCACGGTCGAGTCGGGGATGCCGTGGCAGATGACCTCGTTGACCGAGGTGCACAGCGACTTGGGGTACTTGCGGTAGCCGAGCGTGGAGGGGTACGCGCCGTGGTCGCAGAGGAACTCGTGCGCAACCCGGTCGAGTTCGTCCGTGGTGGTCCCCGGCACGATGTGCCGCGTGGTCTCTTCCAGCGCCTGCGCGGCGATGCGCCCGGCGACCCGCATCCGCTCGATCGTCTCGGCGTCCTGCACCTCGGGGCCGGTGTACGGGGTGGGGGCGTCCTTGCCCACGTATTCCGGCCGCGGGATGGCGGCGGGGACGGTGCGGAGGGGGGAGAGCTGCCCCGGGACTAGAAGCGACTGGCCAGACATGCCAGCGAGTGTATCCAGGACGCATCGGGCACCATGGCGGCAAGTGAGCCAGCACACGCGAACGCGGTGCGGTGGAGACAGGTGAGGAAGGCGAGGCACGGATGGCGCTGTTCTCGAAGGGCACGCCCGGCAAGCCTGGCGAGTGGTACTACTGCGTGCGCCACGGACGCGTGGAGGAAGGCCCCGAGTGCCGGGCGTCCGACCGACTGGGCCCGTACGCCACCCGCGAGGAGGCGGCCCACGCGATCGAGCACACCCGGGACCGGGAGCGGGACTGGCAGAACGACCCCCGCTGGAACGACTAGCGCCCGCACCGGCGCCACGCGACTTGGCCCGTGATCCTGTCCCGGTCTTGGACCACGGGGCGGGCCAAGGCCGCGACTAGCGTCGTCCTCGTGAGTAGTGCAGGGACCAGCTCGGCTACGGGGAGGAGAGTGACCATGAAGGCGATCAAGGTGCGCGACCGGGCGGCCGGGACGGGCGGGCTGGTGTACGAGGAGGCCCCGTACCCGCACGCGGCCGAGAACGACGTCGTCGTCCGGGTGCACGCGGCCGGCTTCACGCCCGGCGAACTGGAGTGGCCGGGCACCTGGACGGACCGCGCCGGCCGCGACCGCACGCCCTCCGTCCCCGGCCACGAGGTGCCCGGCGTGGTGGCTGAGCTGGGGTACGGCACCACGGGCCTCACCGTCGGCTAGCGGCTGTTCGGGCTGACCGACTGGACGCGCGACGGCACGCTGGCCGAGTACGTGGCCGTGGAGGCTCGTAACCTGGCGCCGCTGCCGGCGTCCGTCAGCCACCTGGAGGCCGCGGCGCTGCCGATCTCCGGGCTCACCGCCTGGCAGGGACTCTTCGACCACGGGCGGTTGGTGGCCGGGCAGAGCGTGCTCGTCCACGGCGCGGCCGGCGGGGTCGGCGCGATCGCGGTCCAGCTCGCCCACGAGGCCGGGGCCCGCGTGGTCGCCACCGGCTGGGCCCGAGACCGCGACACGGCCGTGGAACTGGGCGCGGACGTCTTCGTCGACCTCGACGGCGAGCCAAACGGCGCGCGGGAGGGCGGGGGCTCAGCGGCGGGCGCGGCGGCGACGCGGGCGGCCAACTGGCGGACGCCGGCCCGGTGGACTTGGTCCTCGACGTGATCGGCGGTGAGGTGCTCGAACGCTCGGCCCGCCTGGTGCGGCCCGGCGGCACGCTCGTCACGATCGCCGCACCGACCACGGTCCGCCCCGAGGGCGGTCGGACGGTCTTCTTCATCGTCGAGCCCGACCGGCACCGCCTCGCCGACCTCGCACGGCGGGTCCAGGATGGGCGGCTGCGGCCACTGGTGGGCCCGGTCTACCCGCTGGCCGACGCCGCCACCGCCTTCACCGCCCGGCGCGCGACCCCCGGAAAGCCCCTGATCCAGGTCGCCGACGCGCTGACGGGGGGCTGAGGCCACGCCGCGCGGGCGGGCCCGGTGAGCGGTCGGCGCCGTCCCGGTCTACCGGTTCGCGGCTTGGCGAGAGGTGATCCGGTTCGTGCGACCGACCGCGCGCCCCACCGCGTTGCGCACCGCGAGGCCCGGCCGGGTGCGGGGCACCATGAGCCTGGAGAGCGGGCCGACGCGTCGCTGCCGCGGGCCCACCTCGCGGCGGAGCCGCGACTCGTAGGCGGCGAAGGCGCGGGCGTGGTCGCCGGGATGGGCGGCCAGCTCTTCCGCGAGGGCGTACGCGCCCGCCATCGCCCTGCTGGACCCGTCGCCCAGCAGGGCTGTCGCCGCCGCCGCATCCCCGAGCAGGACGACCCGTTCGCGGGACCACGCGGGCATCCGGACGGTGGTCAGGGGGTCGAAGAACGGAGCCGGGTGGTCGAGGAAGGCAGCCACGAACTCCGGTGCCCGCCACCCCACGTCGGCGTAGGCGTCGGCCACGGTCTGCTTGTGGAGGGCGACGTTCTTGCGGTCGTGGGGCACTGACCGTGCGGCCCGGAAGGTGAAGATCGCGAGCGGGGTGGTCCGCGAGAGGTGGACGACCAGCATCCGGTTCGGCACGCTCAGCATCGTCATCTCGCTCGGGTCCTCGACGGCGTCGGGTTCCAGCGGGACGGTCGCGCCGTACAGGCCCAGGTTGCTCACGAACTGCCGCTCGGGTCCGAAGACCAGGCGCCGTACGGTGGAGTGCATCCCGTCGGCACCGACGACCAGGTCGAAGCGCCGTGGCGCGGACCGCCGGAAGGTGACGTCAACTCCCCCCGCGTCCTGGTCGAGAGCGGTGACCGTGTCGTCGAACAGGAACTCGGCCTCGGTCTGCGCCGACCGGTGAAGCACTTCGGACAGGTCGGCCCGGGTCACCTCGACCGTCGGCGCCTGGTCCGAGGCGAGCAGGAGTCGCAGGACGCGCCTGCCGTCGGGGGTGAGCAGGGTCAGTGACCGGTTGCGGGTGGCGAGCCCGCGGAGCTGCGGAAGGACGCCCATGCGCTCGGCGACCGGGATCGCGGGCCCCTTCACGACGATCGCGCTACCACCGGAGCCCAGTTGCCGGGCGTGTTCGACGACCGTCGGCCGGTAGCCGTTCCGGGCGAGCCAGTACGCGAGTGCGGGCCCCGCGATTCCGGCGCCCACTATCAGCACCTCGGGCTGCCCACTATCAGCACCTCGGGCTTCTGCATGACGATGACCTCTCGGAGTGTCGATGACCGGGTCTTCCGGCGCGTGCCGGCCCTGGTCTCAGGTAGCGGCGTCCCGGGGTAGCGCGACCGGACCAGGTACGGAGAATTTCGTACCTCAGTGGAGCACACCTTTCGGGTACGATTCAAGTCGTACCTGGAGGGGGTGTCGCATGGCCGGGAAGAACCTGGTCGGCCCGGAGGCCGACGCACTCGATCTGGGCGCGGTGTTTCGCGCCCTCGCCGACGAGCACCGTCGTTCGGTGATCGCGCGGTTGGCCGCCGACCACAGCGACAGCGAGCGGGGCTGCAACTCGTTCGACCTCCCGATCTCGAAGCAGACCCAGACCCACCACTTCCGCGTCCTGCGCGAGGCGGGTCTCGTCCACGAGATCGACTACGGCAACCGCAAGGGCATCCGGCTACGACGCGCGGACATCGAGAGGCGATTCCCCGGGCTGCTCGCGCTCCTGGGAGCGGAGTCCCCGGGCGGTGCCGCTCCTCGCTGAGCGCGGATGGGCACACCGGAGGGGAGCCCGGGTCGGTCCTGGCTCGCTAGCTCGACCGGGTCCAGCTCGCGCCCGGTTCGCGGGTAGCCGAGCACAACGCGGAGTGAGCCGGGCCGGGCACCTGCCGGGCGCTGGCCCGCAGCGCCGTCATCGACCGCGCCGTCAGTTCCCAGCCGTCAGCCCCCAGTCGGCAGCCTCCCAGCCCCCAGCCGTCGTGCGCGGCGGGCGGGGCGGGGGAGAGGCGACGCGCTGCCCCTGCGTGAGCCCCACGTCTCACTGCGCCGCGGGGCTCGCCTCGCTCGTCTCACGTGCCTCACGGGCCGCGCGCATCCTGAGGGCGTGCGGGTTGGTCCGGGAGTCGTACGCCATCAGCTTCGGCAGCGAGGCCGCCAGCAGCCCGACCGCCGCCACGCACGCGACGCCACCCGACCACACCGAGGTCCGCACGCTCGTCAGCGCCGCCATCGAACCCGCCCTGACCTGGCCGAGCTGCGGGCCCGCCATGTACGAGAGCAGCTCGATCCCGGCCAGCCGGCCGCGCAGCTCGTCCGGGATGGTCTGGTTCCACAGCGTGGACCGGAACAGGCCGCTGATTATGTCCGCGCCGCCAGGCACAGCAGCACCAGCCAGATGCTCGGCAGCGCCCCGGCCACGGCCATGGCCAGCCCCCACGGCGCGGCGCCGGCCGCCACCATGCGGCTGTGCCGGTATACCCGTGAGGGCCAGCCGCTGGTCAGGCTGACCAGTACGGAGCCGACCGAGCCCGCCGCGTACATCAGGCCGAGCGCCCAGGTCGTCGGCGAGGAAGGGGAAGATCGCGTTCGGGTACGCGAAGAACATGGCGACCATGTCGACCGCGTAGGTGCCCAGGAGTTCCTTGCGCTGCCACGCGTAGTGGGCGCCCGCCCAGATGCCGGCCAGCGAGGGGCGCTCCGCGTCGTGCGCGGGCGGCGCCGCCGCGAGCCGCACCGCCAACAGCAGGGAGACGACGAAGGTCAGCAGGTCGAGCCCGTACGCCACGGGCAGCCCGGCGAACGCGACGATCAGCCCGGCGACCGAGGGGCCGACTATGGCCGAGAGCTGCCAGCGGATGGAGTTGAGCGCCGCGGCGGCGGTGAGCTGGTCGTGCGGGACGATCCGGGCCATCAGGGCGTCGAGGGCCCGCTGCTGGATGCCGGCCATCGCGCTGGTCAGCCCCGCCACCACGTACAGCAGCCACAGCATGGGATGCGGCAGCAGGCTGTTGACCAGTAGCAGGACGGTGAGGACGCCCGAGGCCCAGCTCGGTGAGTAGGATGAGCGTGCGCCGGTCCATGGCGTCGGCGAGCGCGCCGCCGTACAGGCCGAAGACGATCAGCGGCACGAGCTGCACGGCGCCGATCGCGCCGACCGCGAAGGCCGAGCCGGTCAACTCCTTGACCTGCAACGGCAGCGCGATCAGGGTCAGGAAGCTGCCGAAGGAGGTCACGGCGCCGGCCATCCAGATCAGCCGGAAGTCCCGCGAGGAGCGCCACGGCGACAGGTCGGGGAGCAGCGCCCGCACGCGCCCGCCGGACCGCGGCGGTCGCTCGCCCGGGGTCCCGCCGTCCTCGCCCGCTCCGGCGTCCTCGGCGCCACCGGCCGGCCGGGGGATCTCGGCGACCCCACCGGTCTGGACAGCCTCGGCGGGGGAACGATCAGCATCTGCCACGTCGGGCTGTTCGGGATGGGTCACGAGAGGTCATCGTCCGCCGACCAGCGAACACGGGCAACCGAATATCGATCGACCTCGCACACGGCCGGGGCGAGGCCGGGCTGCCCCGTGTCACAGGCCCCCACCCCAGGCCCGTTCCTGCCTGCGCGACGCCGCGTCCCCGTCCCGCGCCTCAGCGCCTGCCGCGCGCCGAGGCCCGTACGTACGCTCCGTAGAGAAGCTGCGCCGCGCCGACGAACGTCAGCACCACGCCCACCTTGCGCAGCGTGATGACCGGGGTGTGCACATCCGAGGTGAACAGCCACAGGGCGAGACCCACCACGGCCGTCGCCGCTCCCTCGACCAGGTGCCTGCCCGCCGGTCGGCCGCCGGCGCGCGTCCGTCGTGCGCCGGCAGCGACCGGCGCTCACCGAGGGGCTTGCGTCACCCGTTCGCACGCCGCCCGGCGGCCCTTCGGGCGAGCCGCGCCGGCGACTCGTTCGCGGCACCCGCCGACCTGCCCCGACCGGTGTCGGACCGGGCGCCCGGGTGCTCCCTGCACGCCGTTCACGCTAGGTCTCGGTGGGCGTCCACGCCTCGATCCAGGCCATGAGAACGCGACCGGTATGACTCCTACTCCTTTGGCGGAATCGCTCAGGCTGCGTCGCTAACTGTTGATGTGACGTGTCTTGACGCTCTGTAAGGCGATCCTTATGTTCACCGCACACAAGGGACTTCCTACGTCTTGTCGTTGGCGCTCGATTGCACCGTGGCATCGGGAGGGGTCTGATTGGCAAGCGATATGACGGCGTACAAGACCTACGAAGTGTCCGTCCCCTTCCGCGCCGGCACCGATGGGTACGCGAGCTATCGGATTCCCGCGCTGGTCATCATGGACCGGGGCACCGTGCTCGCCTTCGCCGAGGGGCGGGTGGCCTCGTCGGCCGACTGGGGCGACATCGACCTGGTGCTGCGGCGCTCCACCGACGGCGGGCGCACCTGGGGCCCGCTCCAGGTCGTCAGCCGCAACGGCGACGGCACCGCGGGCAACCCCGCGCCCGTGGTCGTCGACGGCGGCCGGATTGTCCTGGTGCAGGTGCACAGCGCGGCCGGCGCCACCGAGGACCGCATCCGCGGCGGCGAGGTCCCGCCGGCCGACGGCCGGCGGGTATGGGTGCAGGACAGCGACGACGAGGGCGCGACCTGGTCGACCCCGCGCGAGATCACCGAGCACGTCAAGTGCCCCGAGTGGCGCTGGTACGCTGCCACGCCCGGGCACGCCCTCCAGTTGCGCCACGGAGCGCACGCCGGGCGCATCGTGGTCCTGGGCAACCACTCGCTGCCGCCCTCCGGCGCCGACAGCGGCACGGAGGGCAAGTACAACGGCGGCCACGACCTGCTCAGCGACGACGGCGGCGCGACCTGGCGGCTCGGCTACGTGGACGACAACCCGGACGGCTACGTCAACGTCAACGAGACGACCGCCGCCCAGCTCCCGGACGGCCGGGTCTACCTCAACACCCGCACCGACGCCGCCGCGCCCGGCAACCGGGCCGACGCCTACTCGACCGACGGCGGCGCCTCGCTGGTCAAGCCGTTCCTCCGCCCGCAGGCCGGCCTGGTCACACCCGTCGTCCAGGGCAGCGTCCTGCACCTGGACCGCCCCGGCGCGCGGCGGCGGCACGCTGCTGTTCTCCGGGCCCGCGGCGCCGGACCACCGGGCCCTGATGACCGTGCGGGCCAGCGACAACGGGGGCGTCACCTGGCGCACGGCTCACACCGTGGACGGCCTGCCGGCCGCCTACTCCGACCTCGCGCGACTGGACGAGGAGACCATCGGACTGCTCTACGAGACGGGTGACTTCAGCGCCTACTCGACCTTCACCTTCCGCCGCGTGCCCGTGCGGGACTTGGCATGAGCGCGCGGGGACCCGGCGGCCGAGGCCGCGCTCGCCGGCTGTGGCGGCGACGGCCACCAGGTCAGGGAGCGCAGGAAGGGCGAGAAGATCACGCTCAACTTCTGGTCCTGGGTACCGGGCATCGAGAACCCGGTGGCGCTGTGGAACGAGCACCACCCCGAGGTGCGGATCAACCTGGAGAAGGTCTCGGCGGTGGGCGGCGCCCAGTACGCCAAGATGCACGCCGCTGTGAAGGTCGGGGACGCCCCGGACCTGGCCCAGATAGAGTATTCGGTCGTTCCCAGCTTCCTCCTCGACAACTCCCTGGTCGACCTGTCGGCGTACGGCGGCGACCGCTACCGGTACCGCTTCGTGGGCTGGCAGTGGCAGCAGTCGGTCTACGGCAGGTCCGTGTACGCCATCCCACAGGACTCGGGGCCGATGGGCCTGTTCTTACGCCAGGACCTGTTCGACGCGTGGGGGATCAGGACGCCGCGGACCTGGGCCGAGTACGCGGACGCGGCCCGGGCGGTGCGCGAACACGGAGCCTGGGTCGAGACCTTCTCGGCCACCAACGGCAACCGTTTCGCCGCCCTGGCCTGGCAGGCCGGCGGGCGCTGGTTCGGCACCCGGGGCGACTCCTGGACCGTCGCCATCGACGACGCGCCCTCGCTCAGGGTCGCCGACTTCTGGAGCAGGCTCGTCGACGACGAGCTGATCAAGACCATCCCGGACCGGCAGAACGCCTGGTACAAGGACATCCAGACCAGTGACATCGTTTCCTGGCTGGGTGCGAGCTGGGGCGACGCGCTGCTGACCGGCAACGCCCCCGACACGGCGGGCACGTGGCGGGCCGCGTCGCTGCCGCAGTGGAAACGGGGCGAGAACGCGCAGGCCAACTGGGGCGGCTCGACCACCGCGATCTTCACCGACTGCACCTACCCCAGGAACGCCCTGGCCTTCGCCGTGTGGCTCAACTCCGCCCCGGAGGCCGTCCAACTGCTGATCAAGGGCGGTTACGGCTTCCCCAGCGCCGTCTCCGGCTACACCACCGGCGACCTGGAGGGCCGCCGGGAGTTCTTCGGCGGCCAGCACTACAGCCGGATCTTCATCGAGGCCGGCAAGGCCGTGGACACGAGCTGGAAGTGGGGGCCCACCGTGGACACCCTCTACCAGCGGCTCGGCGACGCGTTCCTGGAGGCGATCGGGGACGGCACCGCCTTCCGCTCGGTCCTGGAGGAGGTGCAGGGGGAGACCATCGAGGACCTCAGGGACAAGGGGCTCAAGGTCGAGGCCGGCCGAAGCTCGGCCAGCGGGTGACCCACCGGTGCGCGGGAGGCCCACCGCCGGGCCCCCGCCCCGCCCGCCAGGCCTGCTCCCCCGCGCGTGACGCCGCCCGCAGAGCCCGCCGGACTGCCGGTCGATAGGAGTACCGCAACGTGAAGCGACCCACTCGCACTGAGGCCCGCAACGCCCGCGCGGCCTTCGGCTTCCTGCTGCCGTTCCTCGCGGTGTTCCTGCTCTGCTTCATCGCGCCCATCGGCTACGCCATCTACCAGAGCCTCCTCAAGGTGGAGCGGCCTGCGCCGCTGGGCATCGGCGGGCCGACCAACGAGGTGTGGGCCGGCCTGTCCAACTACGGCCACGCGCTGGAGGACGAACGGTTCATCCACGGCTTTGGCCGCGTACTTCTCTTCGGCGTCGTCCAGGTGCCGGTCATGCTCGTCTTCGCGACCGCGCTCGCGCTGCTGCTCGACGCCGCGTCCGCGCGCTGGGTCGGCTTCTTCCGCACCGCCTTCTTCCTGCCGTACGGCATCCCCGGCGTCATCGCCTCCATCCTGTTGTGCTTCCTCTACGTCCCCGGCATCAGTCCGCTGGTGGAGATCGCCGACTCGGCCGGCTGGCAGGTGGACTTCCTCGGCCGGGACGCCGTCCTGTGGTCCATCGCCAACATCGTCACCTGGCAGTTCACCGGCTACAACATGCTCGTGCTGATCGCCCAGCTCAAGGCCATCCCCGGTGACCTGTACGAGGCCGCGCGGATCGACGGGGCGAGCGCCTGGCAGATCGTCCGGCACGTCAAGCTGCCGCTGATCAAGCCGGCGCTGGTGCTCACCACCGTCTTCAGCATCATCGGCACCCTGCAACTGTTCGCCGAGCCGATGGTCCTGCGCCCGCTCGGCACCTCCATCGACTCCGGCTACACGCCCAACCTGCACGCCTACAACGAGGCGTTCACCAGCAACAACCAGCACATCGCGGCGGCCGAGGCGGTCCTGCTCGCGCTGGTCGCCTGCGTGCTGTCGTTCGGATTCCTCAAACTCGTCGGCCGGGGCCCCCGGGACGGGAGGGACGGCAAGTGAGTCAGCAACCGCCGCTGCGGCACCGCATCATCACCCTGTCCCTGCTCTCGGTCGCCGCCCTCTACTTCCTGGTGCCCGTCTACTGGCTCACCGTCTCGGCCACCAAGGACACCGGCGACCTCTTCGGCACCTTCGGCTTCTGGTTCGCCAACCCGCACCCCGTCGACTACCTGCACGACGTCCTCACCTACGACGACGGCGTCTACGTCACCTGGATGCTCAACAGCCTGCTGTACGCCGGCGTCGGCGCGCTGGCGGCCACCCTGCTGTCGGCCGCCGCCGGCTACGCGCTGGCTAAGTTCGCCTTCCGGGGGTGAGAGGCGATCTTCAACGTGATCCTGGCCGGCGTGCTCATCCCCGGCACCGCGCTCGCCCTCCCGCTCTACCTGCTGTTCAGCGAGGTCGGCCTCGCCAACACGTACTGGGCGGTGCTCGTACCCAGCGTCGTCAGCCCCTTCGGGGTCTACCTCTGCCGGATCTACGCCTCGGGCGAGACGCGGATCTTCGGCACGGTGGTCCTGCGGCTGATGAGCCCGGCCTTGGTGACCATCTTCCTCTTCCAGTTCGTCCACATCTGGAACAACTTCTTCCTGCCGCTGGTCATGCTCAACGACTCCGACCTCTACCCGATCCAACTCGGCCTCGTCGGCTGGCAGGGCTACGCCGACCGGGCGCCGGAGCTGTACCAGTACACGGTCGGCGGCGCGTTCATGTCCGTCATCCCGCTGATGGTGCTGATGGGCGTGCTCCAGCGGTACTGGCGCACCGGCCTGGCCGAGGGCAGCGTCAAGACGTGAGCCGCGACACTACCGGCCAGTAAGGCCGGGCCGGCGCGCGGCTGGCAGGATCCCCGTATGACTTCTCCTGATGACACGAGCAAGGCCCCGGCACCGGCCGGGGGCAAGGCGCCGGCCAAGGACCCGTGGGAGCTGCCCGACGTGTCCGACCTGGTGGTCGGCGTCCTCGGCGGCACCGGCGACCAGGGCCGCGGGCTCGCCTACCGGCTGGCCAAGGCGGGCCAGAAGGTGATCGTCGGCTCCCGCGCCGCCGAGCGCGCGCGGGCCGCCGCCAAGGAACTGGGCCACGGCGTCGAGGGCGCCGACAACGCCGAGTGCGCGCGGCGCAGCGACATCGTGATCGTCGCCGTGCCGTGGGACGGGCACGCTAGGACGCTGGAGGCGCTGCGCGCCGAACTCGCGGGCAAGCTCGTCGTCGACTGCGTGAACCCGCTCGGCTTCGACAAGCAGGGCGCCTACGCCCTCAAGCCTGAGGAGGGCAGCGCCGCCCAGCAGGCCGCAACGCTGCTGCCCGACTCGCGCGTGACCGCCGCCTTCCACCACCTGTCGGCGGTGCTGCTCCAGGACCCCGACATCGCCGAGATCGACACCGACGTGCTGGTCCTCGGCGAGCGCCGCGCCGACACCGACACCGTGCAGGCGCTGGCCGCCCGCATCCCCGGCATGCGCGGCGTCTTCGCCGGCCGGTTGCGCAACGCGCACCAGGTGGAGTCGCTGGTGGCCAACCTCATCTCGGTTAACCGCCGCTACAAGGCGCACGCCGGCCTGCGGGTCACGGACGTCTCGGCGCCCCCGCGCGCCCTGCGGCCAGCGCGCGGGGCGGCGCACCCGGCCCCGGCGCGGCGCGCGGGTGGGGGACAATGGCGGGGACACACCCCCGCCCCGCAGGAGCCACCGCATGTCCGCCCAGTCTAAGCCCGACCCCGCCCGGCGCATCGCCCTGTACGCGCTCGTCGTGTGTGCCTTCGCCACCGCCGCGGCCGTCGTGTCCTTCGTGAAGGGGAGCTGGCTGGGCGTCGTGTGGGTCCTGTTGGCGGGCCTCACCAGCAACCTGTGGTGGATCTACCTGCGCAAGGTGCGCACCGAGCGGGCCGCCGCCCAGGGCGGGCTCGGCGGGCTGCCGCCCAGGTAGGCGCGGACGGCGGGTAGGCGCTCACGGCGTGGGCTGCTGCCAGGTGGGGGGCCAGTCGAAGTCCTCCTTCTGCTCCTGCCAGAAGCGGAAGCTGTCAAGGCCGTACCGCGTCTCGAACTCCGTCACCCCCAGCGCCCGCAGGATCGCGTCCACCGCGTCGAAGAACGCGTGGTTGACCTCCGCGGGATCCACAGCAGCCCGAAGGCCGCCAGCAGCCCGAACGGCGCCGCCTGCCGGCGTACCCCGGGCGGCAGCCACGGCTTGATCACCCCGTAGCCGTCCAGGCCCGGCACCGGCAGCGCGTTGATGATCGCCGCTGGTGACCTGGAGCAGCGCCAGGAACGCCAGCGCGGCCCGGAACTCCGGCGGTGCGCCGTCCAGCCAGCCGAGCCAGAACGGCGCGGTCAGCAGCAGCGCTCACAGCGCGTTCGTCAGCGGCCCGGCCGCCGAGATCATGCTGTGCCGCCACCGCCCCCCCCGGATGCGGTGCTGCTCGATGAAGACCGCGCCGCCCGGCAGCCCGATCCCGCCGAGCACCACGAACAGCAGCGGCAGCCCGATGCTCAGCAGCGGGTGCGTGTACCGCAGCGGGTTGAGCGTCAGGTAGCCCTTCGCCCCGATCGACAGGTCGTCGCTGTGCAGCGCCGCGCGGGCGTGCGCGTACTCGTGCAGGCACAGCGAGACGACCCAGCCGGAGACGACGAACAGGAACACCGCGAACCCGGTGCCGCCCGCGGCCTCGGTCCACACCGCCCAACCCGAGACCGCCATGACCGCCACGATCGCGAGGAAGACGGGGCTGACACGCAGGTCACGACGGGTGGCCGGGCAGTCATCGGACGCGGCTCCAGGGTTGCGGGCGAGGGTACGGGCGGGGCAGGACTGGACAGGGCGTGACAGAGGCGGACAGGGTGGCGCGGGGCCCGCGCGCGGCGGTACCCCGGGCGACGGTAGTCGCGGGCTGGGCCCGGCGCGGCGAAAACGACGCGCGACGGGCCCGGAGTTCCAGGCAGAGTGGGGCCGTGGGTACACGCAACGGGTATGTCGGGGGCGCGGGGTGCGGCGCCCGGCCGGCGCGGCGGCGGGTCGCGCCGTGCGCGGGCCGAGGTCGAGGACGGGGACGGGGACACGGGGAGCGCACCGCGGGAGTGCTCGCAGGAGGTTTCGGAGGAATGCGACAACGCCCCGGCGCGCAGCGCCGCTTCCAGGCTGACGAACGAGGACCCGTGAACGTCGACAGTTGGCCGTCGACCACAATGGACGGCGTACGCTACGGCATACTCGGCACCACCCAGGCCCATCACGACGACGGCACCCTCGTCGCGCTCGGCGGCGCCCGGCTGCGTGCGCTCCTCGCGGCGCTCGCCCTGCGCCCGGGCCGGGTGTGCTCCGCCGACGCCCTGATCGCCGAGGTCTGGGACGCGGAGCTCGGCGCCCCCGGCAGCGCCCCGCGACAGGCCAGCGGCGCGCTCCAGGCCCTGATCGGCCGGTTGCGGAAGGCCATAGGACGCACGGCGATCGTCTCCGTGGACGGCGGCTACCTGCCGCAGGCCGACACGGAGTCCATCGACCTGTTCCGCTTCGAACGGCTCGCCCGGGACGCCTCCGGCGCGCTGGGCGACGGCGATCCCGGCCGGGCCTGCGCCCTGCTCGACGAGGCCCTGGCACTGTGGCGCGGCCCGGCCCTGGCCGACCTGCCCAGCCGTACGGCGTCCGCGGCGCGGGCCGCGGCGCGGCACCTGGACGCGCGGCGCGACCGGGCCCGGGCTAACCTCGCCCTCGGCCGCGCGGCCCACGCCCTGCCCGCCCTCACCGAACTGTGTGAGGCCCACCCACTGGACGAGCCGCTGCACGCGCTGCGCATCCGCGCCCTGCGCGACACAGGGCGCGCCGCTGGGGCGCTGGCGGCCTACGGACAGGTACGCCGCGAACTCGTCGACCGCCTCGGCACCGACCCCGGCCCGGAACTGCGCGCGCTCTACGCCGAACTCCTCACCCCGGACGCCGGCCGCGCCCCGACCGACCAGGACCCGCCGACCGGCCCCGGTGGACGCCCCGACTGCGCCGGCCGGCCCGGCCCCGGCACCCCCGCCGAGAACGGTGCGCCCGGCCGCGCCGCCGGCTGGCCCGCCCCCGGCCAGCTCACTGACCCCTCCCCGCCGATTGGCCAGGCCCCGCCGCCCGGCCCCGAGAAGCCGCCCGGCCGAGAGGAGCCGTCGGGCCGCAACGAGTCGGCGGACCGCGATACCCCGGCCGCGAACGCTGGCCCGGAGGCGGGCACGGGCCCCGGGCCGGCCAGGCGTCCTGCCGCGCACGGCACCGCGCACCCACCCGTGGCCTCCGGCGTGTCGGCACCCCCGGGACCGCCGGCCGCCCCCGGCGGCGGCCGGCCGGTGGGCAACCTGCGGGCTTCGCTCACCAGCTTCGTCGGGCGCGAGCGCGACCTGCACGCGCTGCGCGCGGATCTCGGCGCGCACCGGCTCATCACGCTCCTGAGGCCGGGCGGCTCCGGCAAGACCCGGCTTTCCAAGGTGGCCGCCGCCAGCGTCGCCGACGACTGGCCGGACGGCGCCTGGGCTCGCCGAACTCACCCCCGCGCACGACTCCGACACCGTCGTGGAGACGGTCATGACGACGCTCGGCGCGCGGGAGACCGTCATCCGCAGCACCGCGGCGGAGGGGCTGCACGCCGCGGCCGAACGCACCGCGCTCGACCCGCTGACGCGGCTCACCGAACACTGCGCGGCCCGCCGCATGCTGCTCGTCCTCGACAACTGCGAGCGCGTGATCGAGGTCGCCGCCCGACTGGCGGAGACGCTCGTCGCGCACTGCCCCGGCGTCACCGTGCTCGCCACCAGCCGCGAGCCGCCCGCCGTGCCCGGCGAGGTCGTGCGCTCCGTCGAGCCGCTGCCGCAGCCCGTCGCGCTGCGGCTGTTGGCCGACCGGGGCGCGTCGGCCCGGCCCGGGTTCCGCGTCGAGGACGACCTGGCCGCGTGTGCGCAGATCTGCCGCCGCCTCGACGGGCTGTCGCTGGCCATCGAGTTGGCCGCGGCGCGCCTGCGGCTGCTCTCGCCCCGACAGCTCGACGACAGGTTCCGGCTGCTGACCACGGGCAGCCGCACCCTGTTGCCGCGGCAACAGACGCTGCGGGCCGTCGTGCACTGGTCCTGGGACCTGCTGGACGCGCGGGAGCGGGCCGTACTGCGGCGGCTGTCCGTCTTCGCCGGCGGCTGCGACCTGGCCGTCGCCGAGGCCGTGTGCGCCGACGACCCCGCCGGGCCCGGCGAGCCGGTCATCGCCGCGAACGGCGGCGCGGACAGCGGTGCGAACGCGGGCGTCGACCCGCGCGACGTCGCCGCCCTGCTCGGCTCCCTGGTGGACAAGTCGCTGGTCGTCGTGGCCCCCGCCGAGGCGAGCGGGCCGGGCGTGCCGGACGCCGACGCCGACGCGCCCGGGCCCGCCTTCCCCGACGGGCGGGCGCGGGGCGGCCCGAGACGCGGGAGCCACCGGGCCGGGCGCCGGCGGGCGGGGCGCTCTGGCGTACGACGACGGGATGCGCTACCGGCTGCTGGAGACAGTCGCCGAGTACGCGGCCGAGCGGTTGGCCGAGGCGGGGGAGCGGGCGGCCGTGGAGCGGCGGCACCTGGTCGCGTACCGCGAAATCGCCTGCCGCGCCGACCCGTTGTTGCGCGGCGCCGCGCAGGGCGGCTGGTTGTGGCGGCTTGAGCTGGAGCACGAGAACCTGCGCACCGCCTTGCGCCGGGCCGTCGCCGCCGGCGACGAGCAGGAGGGGCTGTGCCTGGTGCTGTCCCTGAACTGGTTCTGGCACCTCCGGGACCACCGCGCCGACCTGCGCACCTGGGCGGCGGCCGTGGCGGAGCTGGGGCCCAACCCGTTCCGGGCGCCCGTCACGCCGGCGCCGGCGCTGCCGGCACGGGCCACCGACGCGCCGCCGCCCATGCCGCCCGACCAACTGTGGGAGGCGCGGCGCAGCGTGCGGCTCATCGGGCTCGCCCTGCTGGAGGGCGACCTGCGCGGGCTCGAAGACCCCGCGTCCCGGGAGGAGTTGCGCGGCGTGGTCGCGGCGTACCGGCCGGGACTGCCGCACACCTGCCGGCTGCCGGGCCTGCTGTGGTTTATCGCGCCGCTGGTCGTCGGCGACTCCGCGAGCCTGCGCGAGATCGTCGACGCCTTGGTGCGGGTCGGCCGGGAGATTGGCGACCCGTGGGAGCTGGCGTTCATGCTGCAACTGCGGGCCAAGGTGCTCGCCGCCCAGCACTTCGACCCCACGACCCCCTGGACCGGGACATCGGCGAGAGCCTGGAGATCTTCGCACGGCTCAGCGATTCGTGGGGCGCGGCCGAGGCGCTTGTCCGGCCGCGGCGCGGCCCGCGAGGAGCGCGGCGAGTACGCGGCGGCGACCGACGACTACCAGGAGGCGATCGGGTACGCCGAACGGCTCGGCGCGCAGACACAGGTGTGGCTGCTGCAGGCACGGCTCGCCGGCGTGATGATCAAACGCGCCGCGAGCCCGCGGGAGACCGAGCAGGGCGTGCGGATGCTCGTCCAGATCATGACCGACGGCCAGCGCACGAACACCGAGGCCGTGTCGTACGCGCGCCTGCACTACGCCGTGTGGTGCGCCGAAGCAGGCCGTTACGCCGAGGCCCGCACTCATTTCGAGCACCAGCTCACCGAGTTCGGCGGCCGCAGCCACGAGCTCTTCCAGGGCATCATGGAGGGCCTGTTGGCCTGGCTGGACACGCTGGAGGGCCGGCCGGCCGAGGCCCTGCGGCGGCTGCGGGGCGCCCTGGACAAGACCCCAGTCGGCGGTGGGCTGGCTGGTCGCGCCGCAGGTTCCGATCGCCCAACTGGTCACGGGCGCGCATGCGTTGACCGCGCTCGGCGGCGCCGACCGGCTGATCGGCGCCCACCACGCGCTCTTCCCGCCCGGCGTGTGCCTCGCCCGGACGCACCAGGCCGAGCGCGCCGAGGCGGAGCGCTCGGCCTGGACCGAACTGGCCGCCGCGCGCTACGAGCAGGAGTACGCGGCGGGCCGTGGCCTCTCCCTCGCGGAGGCCGCGGCCCTGATCTGACGCGTCGCTGACCGAGGCGGGCCACCGGCCCGGCCCCCGCACCGCGGTGTGCGGCGGGCGGCGCCCGACGTCCCCCGCGCGGCCGCCGGGTGTCCTACCCCCGCGGCCGCCGGTCGGGAGACTGGCCGGCCCTGCCACGGCTCAGGTCTTCGTGCGGAACTTGCGCACCACCAGCGGGGCGATCACCACGGTGATCCCCACCGACCAGGCCAGCGTGGCCAACACCGGGTCGGCCACCGCGCCCTCGCCGTTGAACAGGGCGCGGACCGCGTCCGCGAGGTTGGACAGCGGGTTGTAGTCGGTGAACGCCTGCAACCAGCCCGGCATCGTCCCGGTCGGGGCGAACACCGAGGACCCGAACTGCAAGCGGCATCAGGATCAGGAAGCCGATGCCCTGCACCGCCTGCGGGGTCTTCATGGACAGGCCGAGCAGCATGAAGATCCAGGTGAGCGACGTGCCGAAGGCCAGCGCGAGACCGGCGGCGGCCAGCAGCTCCAGCGGGCCCTTCTTCAGGTCGAAACCGATGATGAACGCCACCAGCAGCAGGATGGTCGAGGAGACCAGCATCCGGCCGCCCTCGACTATCAGCTTGGCCACCAGCACCGAGGAGCGGGCTATCGGCATCGTGCGGAAGCGGTCCATCACCCCCATGCTGAAGTCGTCGTTGATGCCGGTGCCCACCGACATGGCGATGTTCAGGCCACCCATGGCCAGCAGGCCCGGGATGACGTAGTTGGTGTACACGTCGCCGTTGCCGCCGAGGCTGCCACCCACCGCGCCGCCGAAGACGTACACGAACAGCAGCGTGAAGATGATCGGCATCAGCATGGCGTCGACCATCGACCCCGGGTCCTGCTTGATCTGCATCACGTTGCGGCGCGCCAGCGCGCCGATGTGGCGCAGGTTCCCGCGCAGGCCGATCCGGACGTCGTCGGACGCCCCGCCGGTCGGGCCGCGCTGCTGGTCCGGAGCCTTGTCCGGAGCCGTGATGGTTGCCGCGCTCATGCGGCGACCTCCTCAAGCTTGTTCTGGTCCTGGCCCTGCTCGGCGTCCGAGGTCTTGCGGCCGGTGATGGCCAGGAACACCTCGTCCAGGCTGGGCAGATGGGTGTCGATGCTGGAAATGGTGAAGCCGCGCTGGCTGAGCAGCCCGACCAGCGCCGTGAGCTGCTCGTCGCTGACGATCGGCACGCTGACCAGGCCCTCGGCCTCGTCGGCGCGCGCGCCCGCGACGCCCTCAAGGCCCGCCTGCGCCACGGCGCCGACCATCCGGTGCAACTGCTCCGGGTCGGCCGGGCGGATCTGCAGGGTCCGGCCGCCGACCTTCGCCTTCAGCTCGGCCACCTGGCCGCCGGCGATGACCTGGCCGCGGTCGATGACCGTCAGCTCGTTGGCGAGCTGCTCGGCCTCCTCCATGTACTGCGTGGTGAGCAGCACCGTGGCGCCGTCGCCGACCATCCGGCGCACCTCCTCCCACACCTCGTTACGGGTGCGGGGGTCGAGGCCGGTCGTCGGCTCGTCCAGGTACAGCACCTGGGGGTTGCCGATCATCGACGCGGCGAGGTCGAGCCGGCGCCGCATGCCGCCCGAGTACTGGGCCGCCTGCCGCTTGGCGGCCTCGGTCAGCGAGAACCGCTCTAGCATGTCGTCGGCCCGCTTGCGGGCCGCGCGGCGCGACAGGTCGAGCAGCCCCCCGATCATGTAGAGGTTCTCCCAGCCGGAGAACTTCTCGTCCACCGACGCGTACTGCCCGGTGAGGCCGATCGCCCGGCGGAGCTGTCGCGGCTGCCGCCGCACGTCGAAGCCGGCCACCCGGGCGCTGCCGGAGTCCGGCTCGACCAGCGTGGAAAGGCAGCGCACGAGCGTGGTCTTGCCCGCGCCGTTGGGACCGAGGACACCGACCACGGTGCCTTCCTTGACGTCGAGGTCGACGCCGTCCAGCGCCTTGGTCGTGCCGTAGTGCTTGACCAACCCCCGTACCTCGACCACGTTGCCACGGCCGGGACTTGTCTCGTGTGGTGAGTTTTGCGAACGCGTCATGGCGCAACGCTCTCAGACACCACTGACAATCGACCTACAGGCCACCGACGGCCAGCCGACATACGCGTGTCGGCGGGCTGTCGATCGTCCCTCCGCCCAGGCCCTGACCTGCCCTTTGTGCTTCCGTCAGGATCAAACCCCGGTCCGCGGACAACCGATCGTCTTCTGCCACCCCCGAGCCCGGCGCGCGCGGCGCGTCAGCGGAACGCGTGCTCCGGCGCCGGGTAGGTGCCGCCGACGACCTCGTCGGCGAAGGACCTGGCGGCGTCGCCGAGGGTCTGGCGCAACTGCGCGTACTGCTTCACGAACCGTGGCACCCGGCCGCCGGTCAGGCCCGCCATGTCCGTCCACACCAACACCTGCGCGTCGCACTCCGCGCCCGCGCCGATGCCCACGGTCGGCACGTGCAGCGAGCGCGTGACCTCGGCGGCCAGCTCGGCCGGCACGAGTTCGAGCACGACGGCGAACGCCCCCGCCTCCTGCACGGCCTTGGCATCCCGCAGCAACTGCTGTGCCGCCTCCTCGCCCCGGCCCTGGACCGGGTAGCCGCCGTAGGCGTTGACGGACTGCGGGGTGAGGCCGATGTGCGCCATCACCGGGATGCCGGACCGTACGAGCAGTTCGATCTGGTCGGCCGAGCGCTCGCCGCCCTCCAGCTTCACCGCGCCCACGCCCGCCTCCTTGACCAGCCGGGTCGCGCTGCGCAGGGCCTGCACGGCGCCCTCCTGGTACGCGCCGAAGGGCAGGTCGCCGACGATGAGGGCGCGCCTGGTGCCGCGCACCACGGCCGCGGAGAGGATGGTGATCTCGTCCATCGTGACCGGAACGGTGGACTCGTAACCGAGGTGGCAGTTTCCCATCGAGTCGCCGACGAGCATGACGGGGATGCCCGCCTCGTCGAAGACCGACGCGGTCATCGCGTCGTAGGCAGTGAGCATGGGCCACTTCTCGCCGCGCTCCTTGGCGGCCGCGATGTCCCGGACGGTGATCCGCCGGGTCCCCTTGCCGCCGTACAGCGCCTTGTCGCTCGCGGGCGCGCCGGCGCCCGGTGCGGCGGCGGATGCGGCCGATGCGGCCGGTGTGACTGCTGTGGTGTGTGCAGCCTGTTGCGAGGCATGCGTCGTAATGACATGGCTCCGATTTCGTCATCTCAAGGCGCCCTCACGGCGTCCCTGAACCGCCTCCATGCTGGCACGCGGCCTACGTGCTGCGGAAGAGTCGTCCGCCCCCGTTCGTCCCACGCGTCACGCCCGCCATCTGGACAACGGTGGGCGGGGCCGGGCCGCACCCACGCCGGAGCGTGGCCGAAAGCCCGCCCAGAGGTCGATCATCCGCTCGTGGCACTACGTAAAGAATTTCCAATACGAGACGGTTCCGTATCGAAATAGTCGTAGCCTGGGCGCCATGGCAACACCTTCCGACATAGCCACGGTCCGCACCGTGCCCGAGGCGATCCACCGCAGGCGGTGGGCGATCCTCGTCGTCCTCATGTTCAGCGTGCTGATCGTGGTGCTGGACAACTCCATCCTCAACGTCGCCATGAAGACCATCTCGTCGCCGGAGCCGACCGGCCTGGGCGCCACCCAGAGCGAGCTGGAATGGGCGATCAACTCCTACACCCTCGTCTTCGCCGGGCTGCTCTTCACCGCCGGCCTGTGCGGTGACCGGTACGGCCGCAAGAAGGTCCTGCTCGCCGGCATGCTGGTGTTCGGCGTCGGCTCGGTGCTCGCCGCGTTCTCCGGATCGCCCGGCGAACTGATCACCTACCGGGCCGTGATGGGCCTCGGCGGCGCGCTGGTGATGCCCGCCACCCTGGCGATCCTGATGAACGTCTTCGGGCGCGACGAGCAGCCCAAGGCCATCGGCATCTGGGTCGCCGCCGTCGGCCTCGCCATCGCGATCGGCCCGATCACCGGCGGCATCCTGCTCGACCACTTCTGGTGGGGCTCGGTCTTCCTCGTCAACGTCCCCGTCGTGATCGTCGCCCTCATCGCGATGGTCGTCCTGGTGCCCGACTCGCGCGACCCCAAGCCCGGCCGGCTCGACCCGATCGGCGTGCTGCTGTCCATCGTGGGGCTCATCGCGCTCGTCTACGGGATCATCAAGGGCGGCCAACTGGCCGACTTCACCGACCCCGAGGTGCTGGGCACCATCGGCCTCGGCGTGCTGGTGCTGGCGCTGTTCGTCTGGCACGAGAAGCGCAGCGACCACCCGGCCGTCGACGTCAGCTACTTCCGCAAGCCGGCCTTCTCGGCCGCCATCGCCGCCATCGCGCTGGTCTTCTTCGCGCTCATGGGCGTGACGTTCTTCATCGTCTTCTACACCCAGAGCGTGCGCGGCTACACCCCGCTGGAGTCCGGCCTGCTGCTGCTGCCGCTCGCCGTGGGGCAGTTGCTCTTCGCCCCGCGCTCGCGCCTGGTGGTCGAGCGCTTCGGGGCGCGCGCCGTGTGCACCGGCGGCATGCTGGTCATCGCGGGGACCCTCGCCGGCTTCCTGCTGCTCGACACCGACAGCCCCATCTGGGTCCTTGAGGTGCTCTTCTTCCTCCAGGGCGCGGGCATGGCGCACATCATGCCGCCCGTCACCGTGGCGATCATGCAGGCCCTGCCGCGCGACAAGGCCGGCTCCGGCTCCGCGCTCAACAACACGTTCCGGCAGGTCGGTGGCGCACTGGGCGTCGCCGTCCTGGGGTCGCTGCTGTCGACCACGTACCGTAACGACATCGACGACGAACTCGCCGCCGTACCCGGCCTCTCCGACGCCCAGCGGCACACCGCCGGCGAGTCCATCGAGGCCACGCTCGGCGCGGTGCAGCGGATAGGGGAGCAGGGCCGGGCGTTGATCGAGCCCGTGCACGACGCGTTCATCCACGCCATGCACGTCACCGCCCTCAGCGCGGCCGGCGTCGCGCTGTTCGGCGCGCTGGTCGTCGCGGTGTTCCTGCCCGGCAAGAAGGCCGGCGCGGAGCCCGACCAGGCGCCCGGCGGGGGAGCCGGTGCGGAGCCGGCCGCGCGGACGGAGGGCGCGGGCGCCGCAGCCGGCGCCACGGGGCGCGGGCAGGACGAGCCGAACACGCTGGAGGCACACCGGTGATCCCCACGCCATCCGACGTCGAGCGGACGTCCCACCGGTCCGACCCCGCGCCCGGGGAGGGGCCCACCGAGGCGTCGGATGGCGGGGCGCCGTGCCGTACGATGCCGTCGGCCGACCCCGTCCCGGCGGGGTGCCCCGTAGGCGTGCCGGCGCCGGCGTCGGGGGAGCGGCGGGGCCGACCGCGGAGCGCGGCGGCCGACATGGCGATCATCGAGACCGTGTTGCGCCTCCTCGAAGAGGGCCTCACGGTCGGCGAGTTGTCCATGGAGCGCATCGCGCGCGAGGCGGGCGTCGGCAAGGCCACCGTCTACCGCCGCTGGTCGGGCAAGCCTGCGCTGATGCTCGACGTGATGCGCGCCCTCGACGCGGACCCGCCGCCCCCCGCGGGCGAGTCGGTCCGCGACGACCTGGTGTGGTTGTTGGAGTTCCTCCGCCAGCGCGGCCTGGCCAAGCGGCACTCGGCGCTGCTGCGCACGGTGGTGACGCAGGCGAAGGCGTATCCGGAGCTGTGGCACACGTATCACGAGACGGTCGTGCACAAGCGGACCGAGGTGCTGCGCGCGGTCCTGCGGCGCGGCGTCGAGCGCGGCGAGATCCGCGCCGACCAGGACGTGGACTTCCTCGCCGAACTCTTCGTCGGCCCGATGCTCTCGCGGATGCTGCTGCACGAGTGGATGGACCTGCCCGACGGGCTCGCGGAACGCATCGTCGACACGGTGCTGGACGGGGCCTGCCCGCGCGGCTGAGCGTGAGGGACGGGAACGCGAGGGTTGGCACTGACGGGTGCGGCCAGTGGGTCGCGGGTGACCCTCCGCGTTGGGTTGGTTTCGGCCAGCCATGGCGGTGGCCACGGGCGGACCGGCGACCGCCCGTGCGCGTCCGCTCCGACCGCGCTCCCACGGCACCGGCCGGTGCGTACGCCGATTTGTGCCTGTCGTGGCACAGCGTCCCGCTCAGGCCCGCGCGGCGGAACCCCGGCCCGCCCGTCACTCGTCCTCACTTTCGAGACGTCCACCCGGGGCGTCGGGAAACGACCTGGTCATCGCCTATGGTCTAGGCGGTGGCGGGCCGGTGAGCTAGTGAGGACGACGCATGGCGCAGGCGTACGCGGAAGAGACGGGGCACGACCGGGACGAACCCGGACCGGTCCGCTCTCGGGTGCGTCGCCTGATCGGCTCCCGGGGCCGTTGCCTGGTCAACGGCTGGCGGGGGCGCGACGTCTGGCGGCGCGGCCTGGTGGTGGCGGGTTTCGCGGTGCTGCTGGCGCTGTTGATGATCCTGCACGCACAGGTCCCCAACGACGTCGGCAACCTCGGCAGCCTGCTGGAGACGTTCCTGCCGTGGATCGGCATGGTGACCATTCCGGTGCTGCTGGCCTGCGCGCTGTTCCGCAGGTCGGCCAGCGCGTTGGTGGCGCTGCTGCTGCCGGTGATCGTGTGGCTGAATCTCTTCGGTGGTCTGTTGACCAGCAAGTCCGGTTCCGGCGGAGATCTCACCGTCGTGACGCACAACGTCAACGCGGACAACTCCAACCCGGCCGGCACGGCCAGGGACGTGGCGGCCTCCGGCGCGCACGTGGTCGCGCTGGAGGAGCTGACGGCCGACGCGCTGCCCACCTACGAACGGGCGCTCAAGTCGGCGTACCCGTACCATACCGTCAAGGGCACGGTCGGCCTGTGGAGCGCGTACCCGATCAAGGACGCGCGGGCCGTGGACATCAAGATGGGCTGGACCCGCGCCCTGCGGGCCACCGTCGCCGCGCCCAAGGGCGAGGTGGCGGTGTACGTGCCACATCTGCCGTCGGTGCGGGTCAAGTTCAACGCGGGGTTCACGGCGGGCCAGCGCGACGACAGCGCGGAGGCCCTCGGCAAGGCCATCTCCCACGAGCGCCTGGACAAGGTGCTCCTCCTCGGCGACCTGAACGGCACCATGAACGACCGCGCGCTCGCCCCCGTCACCTCCCAACTGCGCTCCGCGCAGGGCGCGGCGGGCGACGGCTTCGGCTTCAGTTGGCCCGTGTCCTTCCCCATGGCCCGCATCGACCAGATCCTGGTGCGTGGCGTGGAACCCGTCTCCGCGTGGACCCTGCCGGAGACGGGGAGCGACCACCTGCCGGTCGCGGCGTCGGTCAACCTGTAGCCCGCGTCCCGGGCCCGGGACGCGGGCCGCGCGGCCGGTGCCACTGTGCGAGCCGCCCGCACCGCCGCGCCGTCCGGCCCACCGCCGCTCAGTCGCGCGGAACCTCGCACGCGTCGCCCTCGCACGCGGCGCCGCCCTGGCCCGCGCCGGCGTCCTGGCTGGCGGCGGTGAGCGCGGCACCGGCCGTCTCCCGGGCCACCTGCTCGAAGACGCGCAGGAAGGTGTCCGCCTCCTGGCCGCCCTGGAAGGCCCACTGTCCCTCGAAGACGAAGGTGGGCACGGCGGTGACGCCACGTGCGCGGGCCACCTCGATCTCGTCCAGCACCTCGTCGTGCAGGTCGTCGCCGTTCAGGAACTCGGTGACCGGGTAGCGGTCGAGCCCGACCGCGACGGCGGCGTCGGCGAGCTGCGCGCGGTCGCCGATGTCCATCCCCTTGCCGAAGTGCGCTGCCAGGAGGCGCCCCTTGAGTCGCGCCTGGGCCTCGCTCCCGTACGTGTCGAGCACGTACCGCAGCAGCCGGTGGGCCAGCAGCGAGTTGTTCTCCACGACCGTGTCGAAGTCGAAGACGATGTTCTCGGCCGCGCCCAGCTCCGTGATCCGCGCGTCCATCTGCACGGACTGCGGCCCGTACTTGGCCGCCAGCACCTCCCGGTGCGGCAACGGCTCCTCCGGGGCGCCGGCGTCGAGCTGGAACGGCCGGTAGACCACCTCGACCTGGTCCGCCTGCGGGTACGCGGCCAGCGCCTGCTCGAAGCGCGTCTTACCGACGTAGCACCACGGGCAAGCGATGTCGCTGTAGATCTCGACCTTCACCGGGCTACTCCTTGTTGTCGCCGCATTGATCTGTCGCCGCCTTGGCATGCGCTTGAAAATTCAAGCGTTCCCGTACACAACCAGGCCGCGGGATCGAGTATTCCCGGGGGCGGGCGGGTATGCCTCCCGGAGTGGGGTCGCTCACCATAGGCACCGACGGAGGTCGACCCCTCACGCGAAGTCGAGAGGGTGCGTGCCCACCATGTCGGCGAGGTGCGTCAGGGCGTCACGCAGGCTGGGGGCGCGTCGCGGTGCCTGCGCCCCCGCTCCGCCGCCCGCCCGAATTCGGAGTGGACGCGCTGGGACGACCGCGTTCGTACGGCCGCGATGACCTGGCGGGTGAGCGCGTCGGCGTCGCGCCAGGCGCGCTCCCGGAGCAAGCAGTCGAGCAGGCGCGCATCGCTCATCCCCGCATGGCCGACGGGCACCGTCGCCGGGCGGTACACCACCCGCTGGAAGACCTCGATGGCTTCGCCGGTCCGGCCAGCGTCCTGGAGTACGTGCCCCAGATGCCCGTCGATCTCCTCGGGCGTCACCCACCACGCCCAGTACGGGTCGCTCTCGCGCGTCCCGTCCTCCAGCAGTGAGCGGGCGGCGGACAGGGCCTGTACCGCCCCCGTGGTGTACGCCAACCCGGCCAGACCCTTGGCCTCCCGGACCCGAAAGATGGCCTCCACGCGAGGCGAAAGCGCACCGTGTGCCAGCACCCCCCGCGTGACGGCCAGTGCCACGGGGTGGTGCCCCGTCCACTCGCTGCACATCGCGATGTTCTGCCGGATCAGGAGTTCCATGCTCGCGTCCCCGGCCTCCTGTACCAGGGCCAGGGCCGCTTGGTTGGCTCGCCACGCGGCGGCGTGCTGCTCGACGTCGAACAGCGCCCACCCGGCCACCTCGGCCAACTCCGCTGCCGCGGAACGGATGTCGCGACCATGTCGCGAGTCGTAGTCGGCGCGGTCGAGCCGGTCACGCACTATCCGGAACGCCCGCACGGCCGGCTCGGCCACGGGCACACCGAGCGGCCCGTTGTCCAGCGCGACGAGTTGCTGGGACGCCTGCCGAATGGCGTCGGCGAAGTCGGCTCCCCGGGTGTCGCTGATACGGAGGGAAGAGTTCGGTGAAGGGTGGGGGGCACCGGTGGGGGTCGTCATCAGTTGATCCCCCTGTGCGTACGACCCCACGCGGTACGTTTTCCCCAAGGAGGAAGATGCCCCGTGGCCATGCCCATCCTCACCACCGCCGCCGCCCGCATCGCCCGCGAGCGGAAGATTCGCGGTCTGACGCAGCGAGCCCTCGCCGATCTGTCCGCCGTCAGCTACTCGACGTTGACGAAAGTCGAGTAGAACCGCATGCCCGCCAGCCCCTCCGTGTTGGGAGCCTTGGCGCGCGCCCTGTCAATTTCCGTGACGACGCTGACGGACCAACCGTATCTGGAAGAGCTGCGCCAGGATCAGCTCGACGGACTGATACAGCCCATTCGTGAGGCCCTCAACATCTATGACCTGGGCCCCGATCCGGACGTCGTCCCTCGGCCCCTGGCTGAGTTGAGCGAGACCGCCGACCAACTGTGCGCGCTGGTCCGGGCCACCGAGATCAAGCGGGTGGCGGCGGACCTCCCAGCGCTCCTGCACGAGACGACCACAACCGTACACACCCGCCCGAGTGCGCAGGCGTGGACGGTGCTCGCGAGCCTGTACCGCACCGCGTACGACATCACGACCAAGCTCGGCTTTCCGGACCTGTGCGGCGTGGCGCTCGACCGGTTGGAGTGGGCGGCGCAGCGGGCCTCCGATCCGGTACTCAGCGGGATGCGGCAGTACCTGCGCGCCCTGGCCTATTTCCGGGCCAGTGACTACCGAACTGGCAAACGGCTCATCGCGCTTGGCATGGGTGTACTGGACCAGGCGGAGCCCGGGCGGGTGAAGGACGTGCTCCAGAGACAACTCCACCTCGGGGCGGCGGTCCTCGCGGGGCGCGACAAGGACCAGGACGCCGCGGAGGAACACCTGACGGAGGCGGAGCGCATCGCCACGCGGACCGGTTATGCGGAGAAGGCCCACTGGCTCTCCTTTGGGCCGACCAATGTCGAAGTCCACCGCGTCAGCGTGCTCGCCGAGTTGGACCTGTATCCCGAGGCCGTCACGTCGGCCAAGGCCGTGGCGTTTCCCGAGGGCTGGCCAACTTCGCGGTTGGCACACCACTACGCGGGAACTGGCCCGGGCGCAGATGTGGACCGGGCAGGCGGACGCCTCGTTCCAGAGCCTCGTCAAGGCACGCAAGCTAGCCCCACAGCAGACGCGGTACCACCCGACGGTGCGCGAGACGTACGCGGGGCTCGAAGCGGCGAAGCGCCGGATGTCGAACTCGTTCAACAACTACGGAGCTTCGCTGGGCTGGTAAACACTCACGCTGCGTTACGGCTAGGGCCAGAACTGTCATCGGGATACGGCAGTTCTGGCCTTATGTGTCAGCAGGCTCAAAGCGGGACTCCATCCAGTCACTTCTTGAGGAGCTGACTCACGCATGATCGACCACGCTGGTGCCCGGCTACGCTGCCGGGGAGCGGCCCGATGAACCACACCCCCGCTCTGACCGCAGGCGCCACACCCCCGGTCCCCGCCGGAGGCGCCACGCTGAAGCACCTCGTCTTCGAAGGCGCGCACCGTGTCATCGTCAAGGGGGTGGCGCTGCGGTTCTTCCTGCGGGCCGACGGCGTGTGCGCGCCGGCCACCGACACCGACTTCCAACGCCTTACGAACTCGCCCTCTTCGACCCCGACGCGCTGCGCAAGGACCTGCTGTGCCCGAATGCGCGGCGCGTCGAGCGCACCACGGTCGAGGGCTGGTTCTGGTCCAACGGGTGCAACTCGGCGGGGCTGTGCACCTTCGACGACCGGAGCCCGGAGGAGTGCGCCGGGATGGCGCGGATCGCGGGCGGGGCGGCGCCCTGATGGTGCGGCAGACGTGGGTCACCCTGCTCGTGTGACAGCCGGCCGATCCGCTCAACCCGCTGGACGTCAGCCGTACTTGGCCTCGCGTACTCCAGGTCGTACGGGACGGCGAGGCGAGCCCGCCGGGGGTTATCCCGCGCCCCGATGAGCCACTGCGGCAGGCTGCGGCGCGGGTGACGGCGACCCTGGGGATACGGGCCCCGGCGCAGCCGCCCCCGCTCCTGGCCGTCGACCAACGGCCATCGGGGCGCGGAGACGGAGTGGAGCAGGTGGTGCTGGTGCTCGACGGCGGGACGCTGTCCACGGAGACGCTTCCGCCGTGCGGCGGGCGCGGCCGGTCCCACCGGCCGCGCCCGTGCGAGCAGGGTGGCTGACGTTCCCACATGGATCAAAGCGTGTGTGGCGTTAGCGGGCGCCGCCCGATCGCGGTTTGCTCTCCTTTGCGTGCCGCTTGACGGTCTGCCCGGAAGGGGGCGCTGAGTGATGATCGAAGAGAGTGAAGCAAGGGAGATGGCGGCGGAGTCCGCCAAGGGGTATTCGCTGGAAACAGAGTTCGCTCACCTGTGGACGGCGCCGCCGGGAAAGTACGTTCTGGAGAAGTCCATCGTCGAAGGCGAAGAATTTTTGCTGATCTGCTGCCCTGACGAGGGCGCAGTCGTCTTGATCGACGACGATGTGAACGACTAGGTGACCCAGCGCATGATTGCTGCAGGCGTACCGGTGATCAACGGGTGACTGGCGTGGGTGGTCCGAATGTCAGTGCTGGTTGGCTGACCGTAAGGAGGCGCTTTTGTCGAGGGCAGTGTAATGATCGAAGAGAGCCGGGCAAGGGAATTGGCGGAGGAGTTCGCCAAGGGGAAATCGCTGCGAAGGGAAATCGCTATCGCGCCGAGCCTCCCGTGCGGCGGGACAACGGTGGCGTGTTCCGCCGTCCAGTCCGCCACGTTTCTGCGGGCCGGTAACTGGCGGGACATGGCGGTCGGAATCGGCCCGGTGGCCGTGAACCTCGTGACGGGTGCCACATGCTGGGCGCGGTGGAAGCTGCGGAGATGGGGCTCTAGCGCGGCTCAACTGCCCCCGCGCTCACGGACGGCCCGCCGGAAACCACCGCCGGGCCGTTCGCGCGCCGGCCCCAGCCGACCCGCGCCAGCCACCCCTCACCCGACGAACGTCAGCGCCCCGCTCAACCCGACTCGCGCCACCGGTTGGTGATGGGCAGGCGGCGGTCCTTGCCGAAGCCCTTGGCGGAGATCTTGGTGCCCGGCGGGTACTGGCGGCGCTTGTACTCCGCCGCGTTTACCATGCGCAGCACCCGGGTCACCATCTCCGGGTCGAAGCCCGCCGCGACGATCTCGGCGCTGCCCTGGTCGCGGTCCACGTAGCGCTCCAGGATCTGGTCGAGCACGTCGTAGTCGGGCAGCGAGTCGGCGTCGACCTGGCCCGGGCGCAGTTCGGCGCTCGGGGGCTTGGTGATCGAGTTCTCCGGGATCGGCGGCGTCTGGCCGCGTTCCTCGGCCGCCTGGTTGCGCCACCGCGCCAGGCGGAAGACGCCCGTCTTGTAGAGGTCCTTGATCGGGCCGTACGCGCCGACGGAGTCGCCGTAGAGCGTGGAGTAGCCGCAGGCCAGCTCCGACTTGTTGCCGGGGGCCAGCACGATGTGGCCCTCCTGGTTGGAGAGCGCCATCAGCAGCGTGCCGCGCAACCGCGCCTGTAGGTTCTCCTCGGCGAGGCCGGTCAGGTCGAGCGAGCCCATGTAGGCGTCGAACATCGGGACGATGGGCACCGTACGGAAGTTGAGGCCGGTACGCCGGGCCAGCTCTGCGGCGTCCTCCTTGGAGTGGCCGGAGCTGTACTTCGACGGCATGGACACGCCGTACACGTTGCGCGCGCCCAGCGCGTCGCACGCGATGGCCGCCACCAGCGCCGAGTCGATGCCGCCGGAGAGGCCGATGAGCACGCTGCGGAAGCCGTTCTTGGCGACGTACGCGCGCAGGCCCACCACCAGGGCGGTGTAGATCTCCTCCGCGTCGCCGAGCCGCTCGGCCTCGCCGCCGGCCAGCTCCCGTTCGTACGCCGGCACCGGGTCCGGGCTGAGCGTGACGTGGTCGACGCGCAGCCCGTCGTCGACCACGCCCGAGGGGGGCTCGGGCGCGGCGGCCGGCAGGTCCAGGTCGACCAGGACGCAGCCCTCGGCGAACTGCGGGGCCCGCGCGATCACCTCGCCCTCCCGGTCGACCACGATCGAGTCGCCGTCGAAGACCAGGTCGTCCTGGCCGCCGATCATGGCGAGGTAGGCGGTGGTGGAGCCGGCCTCGCGGGCGCGCCTGCGTACCAGCTCTAGGCGGGTGTCGTCCTTCTCGCGCTCGTACGGGGAGGCGTTGATGGACACCAGCAGGCCGGCGCCGGCGGAGCGGGTGGCGGGCACCCGACCGCCCTCCTGCCACAGGTCCTCGCAGATGGCGAGGGCGACGTCGACGCCGTGCACGCGGATGGCCGGCAGCGTCTCGCCGGGCACGAAGTAGCGGAACTCGTCGAAGACGCCGTAGTTCGGCAGATGGTGCTTGGCGAAGGTGAGTGCCACCTGCCCGCGGTGCAGCACGGCCGCGGCGTTGCGCGGCGCGCCCGCGGGCTGGCCGTAGCGTGGCTGCTCCTTGTCGCTGCGGTCCAGGTAGCCGACGATCACCGGCAGCTCGCCGAAGCCCTCGGCCCCCAGCCGGGCGGCGAGCGCGGTCAGCGCGGCGCGGGACGCCTCGACGAAGGAGGCGCGCAGCGCCAGGTCCTCGACGGGGTAGCCGGTCAGCGCCATCTCGGGGAAGGCCACCAGGTGGGCGCCCTGTTCGGCGGCGTGCCGGGTCCATTGGACGACGGCCTCCGCGTTGGCCGCGAGGTCACCGACGGTGGAGTCGATCTGATTCAGAGCGAGGCGAAGTTGAGGCACGCCGGCCAGTGTAATCGTCTGTTTGACGCGATGGGGTGGTGAGGGCGGCCACACCGCGCCGGGCGTCACTCGGCGGGCTCCACCGGCTCGTCGGACACGGGGCAAACGGCGGACACAGCGGACTCCGCGGAGCCCGTGGCGCCGTGCGACGCGCCCGGTGGGGCGTGTGGCGGGCGCTTCGTGGCGCGGCCGAAGTCGGTGGTCAGCCAGTGTTCGATGGACGCGTCGGGGAACGGGCGTGGCGGGAAGGCGCCCGCCACCGGCGCAATGTCGGCGATCCGATCGAGCCGGAAGGTGCGCCAGTCGTCCCGGTCCACGTCGAATGCGACGAGATACCACGCGCTGGCGCGCAGGAAGTGGCGGAACGGCTCGACCAGTCGGATCGTGCGCCGGTCGTGCTGGTCGGTGTAACGGAAGCGGACGCGGTCGCCCTCGGCGACCGCGTCCGCGATCACGCCCACGGTCTCCGCCGCGACCAGGGCCCCGGGCTGCTGGAGCACCTCGGTGGCCAGGTCGGTCGCGGCGGCGCGGCGGCGCAGCACCTGGTCGAGCTTGAGCAGCGCGCTGGAGGCGACCGCCTCCTCCGGGAGCCAGGCGCGGATCAGGTGCAGCCCGGCCACCAGGGCGGTGATCTCGTCGGTGGTGAACAGCAGCGGTGGCACCCTGACCCCCGGGCGCAGCCGGTAGGCGCTGCCGGGGCCCGGGCGGGCCTCGACCGCGTAACCGAGCCGGCGCAGCCGCTGGGCGTCGCGGCGCACCGTGCGCGTGCTCGTGCCGAGCCGTTCGGCCAGGTCGGCGGCGGTCCACTCGCCACCGGACTGCAACAGCGTGAGCAGGGCCAGGGTTGCTGGTCGTGGGGTCGTGGTCCATCTGCGCAACCTCTCAGAAGAGGAGGACGGCTTCCGGCCGGCTCTCCTCCTAGCCTGCGCGGAGAGCCACCGAGAAGGAGAGAGACCATGCGGAGCGAGACAACCGTGCGGGACCAGACAACCCCGCGGATCGCCGTGACCACCCCCACCGGCAACGTCGGCCGGCACGTCGTCGCCGTGCTGCTGCGCGCCGGGGTCCGGCCGCGCGTGCTGTCGCGCGACCCTGACCGGCTCGCGCCCGACGTGCGGGAGGCGGTGGACGCCGTACGGGTCGACCAGTACGACGCCGACGCTGTGTCGGCCGCCACCGCGGGCGTGGACGCGCTGTTCTGGGTGGTCCCCACTCCCGGCGGCCCGGACCCGCTCGCCGCGTACGCGCGCGCCACCCACAGCGTGGTCCGTGCCGTGACCGACAACCGGATCGGCCGGGTCGTCTTCCAGAGCAGCGTCGGTGCCGAGAAGCGGCGGGGCGCCGGCGAGATCGACGGCCTGGCCCACGCCGAACTGGCCCTCGACGACACCGGTGTCGACGTCACCTACCTGCGCTGCGGCCACTTCTTCAGCAACCTCGAACTACAACTCGACGCCCTGCGGGCGGGCGCCCTCCAGGTGGTCCTGCCGCTGGACGCGCCCATGCCCTGGGTGGCGCCGCGCGACATCGCCGAGGTGGCCGTCGCACGGCTGCTGTCGCCGGGCTGGTCCGGGCGGTGCGTGCGGGCGGTGCACGGGCCGGCCGACCTGACCTGGCGTCAGGTGGCCGACGTCCTCAGCGCGGCCACCGGTCGGCCGATTGGCGTCGAGCGGATCACCGACGACGCCCTGCGCGCCCAGCTCCGGCGGGTCGGGATGGCTGACGCGGCGGTCGAGGCCGGGCTCGGCATGTCGACCGGCCTGCGCGAGGACTTCGTCCCCGAATAGCCCCGCACCGTCCACACCACGGCCCCCACCACCCTCGCCGCCTGGGCCTACGACCACCTGCGCCCTCGGCTCGCCGACGCGCCGTGACGCGGCCTGGCCCGACCCGACCGGCCCGACCTGGCCGGGCCCGTGGCCACGGCCCACCGCACCCACGGCCCCGCCACGGGGCTACGGACGGACGCGCCGCAGCCCCGCGCGCCGGGGCGCTACTTCCGGTAGCCGAAGGACCGTCATCATGCCCGACTCCGCGTGGTAGACGTTGTAGCAGTGGAGCATCCACAGGCCCGGGTTGTCCGCGTCGAAGTCCACGTCGCGGCGGCGTCCCGGCAGCACGATAGCGGTGTCCTTGTGCGCCCCGCCGCCCGCCGCCGCCCCGGCGCGCGCGCCGGGGGGCGAGGCCAGCGCGAAGGTGTGTCCGTGCAGGTGCATCGGGTGCCACATGGTCGTGTCGTTGACGAACGACAGCCGCACGCGTTCGCCCGCCCGCACCGGATAGCGCTGCTCCGGGCTGTAACGCCTGCCGTTGATCGCCCAGTCGTAGCGCGCCATCGAGCTAGTCAGCCGCAGCCGCACCGTGCGGTCCGGCGCGCCGGCGGTCAGCCGTACGGGCTCGGCCGCGCGCAGTTTCTCCGCGGTCAGCAGCCTGCCGGACAACTTGCGCGGGCCGGCGTCGGCGGCCGGCGCGGCGCCACCGCCGGTGCGCAGCACGGCGAGCGCGGCCTGCCGCTTGCCCTCGGCGACGGCGGTCAGCGGGAACACCCCGTCGCCCACCGTGACCAGCACGTCGTAGCGCTCACCCATGCCCAGCAGCAGCGCGTCTGTGCGCGCGTGCTCGACGGGGAAGCCGTCGGCGTGCGTGACGGTCATGGTGTGCCCAGCGAGCGCCACCCGGAAGGCCGTGTCCCCACCCGCGTTGACGAGCCGGATGCGCACCCGGTCCCCGGGGCGGGCCCTGAACGTGTGCGGGTCCTTGGCCAGACGCCCGTTGACCAGGTAGTACGGGTAGGCCACATCGCCCGCGTCGCCGCCCAGGAGCTTGCTGGTCGCGCCCATCATCATCCGCGGCGGTCCGGAGCGCGCCGGCCCCGTCGGCGTACCGCTGGGGCTCGCGCCCCCGTGGTCCATCCCGCCGTGGCCGCCGGCGCCCGCGTCCCCGTGGCCCATGCCCGAGCTGAGCTCGGCGAGCACGGCGTCCGGGGTGCTGCTCTGGATGCCGTCCACCCAGTCGTCGAGCACCACGACCCACTCCCTGTCGTACGCGAGCGGCTCCTTGGGGTCCTCGACGATGAGCGGCGCGTACAGGCCGCGGTCCTGCTGTACGCCGCTGTGCGGGTGGAACCAGTATGTGCCGGGGTGCGGCACCCCGAACCGGTAGGTGTGCGAGGCGCCGGCTCGCACCGGGCGCTGGGTGAGGCCGGGCATGCCGTCCATGTCGTTGCGCAGCGCGAGGCCGTGCCAGTGCAGCGAGGTGGCCTGTGGCAGGTGGTTGGCGAGGGTGAGGGCGAGCGTGTCACCGGCGGTGATCCGCAGCTCGCGCCCCGGCAACTCGCCGTCGTACGCCCACGAGTCGACGCTCACCCCGCCGCCCAGGTCGAGCCGGGCGCGGGCGGCGGTCAGGCTCACCTGACGTACCGGACCCGGGCGGCGCCGGCGCTCGGCGGCGGCGACCGCGGGGTCGTCGGGGGCGACGTAGTCGCCCGGAGCGGCGTCCTTGCCGTGGCCGCCGTGCGAACCGGAGCCCGAGGGGGAACCCGGGTCGGAGTCGGAGGAAAAGGCGGCGAGCAGGCCGCCGCCGGCCAGCGCGGTGGTGGCGGCCAACAGGGCACGCCGGGAGGTTGTGCGCATGACGAAAAGCACCTCGATCGGTGTCGACGCGTAAGGGTGGGCTCGGCCGCCGCTCGCGGGCACCGCGCGGCACCCGGCCGACGCCCGGACGCACGCCTGCCGGGTCGGTCGAGCGGGATCGCAGCGAGGTGGTGGGGAGCGGCGCGGGCCGTCCTACAGGCGCAGCACCGTTGTGCGGGTCGGGGGCGCGGGGCGGGGTGGCGGAGCGGGCCACGGCGCGGGGGGCGTACGCGGTGCCGAGCCGGGCCGAGCCGGCTGTGGCCCGGCGTCGCGCGGCCGCGCTCACCAGCAGCAGGACGGACCACGCCGCGAGCACCGCGAGGCACACCGACAACGGGTCCATCCCGCTGTGTCCGGGCGCGCCGAGCTGAAGCGGATCGCCGAGGCCGACCGCGTCGCCTGACGCGTGGATGTCGTCCGAGGTGAGGGTGGGGTGGTCGGCGGTGTGGGCGGCCGGAGCGTGCGCGGACGGCGGCGGGTCGGCTGGCGAGGCGTCAGCCATCGGCGGATGGCCGAGCGCCGCCCCGCTCGGCCGCGCGTGCCCGGCCGTGCCGCCGTGCTCCGTGGGATGGCCGAGCGTGTACATGGTGACGATGCCGAACAGCAGGGCCGTCAACAGCAGCAGCCGGGCACCCCAGGCGGTGACGCCTCGCTGCTGGTTCGGCGCCGTGCGCCCCCGTACGGTCATCGCGGGTCAGACTACCCCCGCGGGGTATGCCCGGCGGAGGGTGGGTAGCGGGCCGCGCGCCCCGCCCGACCGCCGCGCGGCCACCCCGCGCTCCCCGCGTACCCCGTGCCCTCGCGCACGCCGCGCCCGCACCGACGCGCCTACTCCGCCCCGTGCACGCCCCCCTGCTCGTTCCCGTCCCCGTCCCCATCCTCGCGCTTGTCCGGCGGGGACCACAGCGAGCGGACGTGGCCCAGGTGGCGGCGCATGCACTCCTGGGCGCCCGGCCCGTCGCCCGCGATCATCAGGTCCAGGAGTTCCAGGTGCTCCTCGGCCGAGGCGATCAGCCCCCCGTTGCGGTCGAGCCGGGCGAGGCCGAACAGCCGGGCCCGCTTGCGCAGGTCGCCGACGACCTCCACCAGGCGGGCGTTGCCGGCTAGGCCCACGAGTTGGAGGTGCAACCTGCGGTCCGCCTCCAGGAAGCCGATCACGTCGTGCCGGCCGGCAGCGGCCACGATCTCCTGGGCCACCGGGCGCATCGACTCCAGGTCCTCGACGGAGACCGTACGGGTCACCCGCCCGATGGTGGGCACCTCGATCAGCTCGCGGATTTCGCTGTACTCGTCGAGGTCGCGGTCGGACAGTTCCGTGATCCGAAAGCCCTTGTTGCGGACCGGCTCCACCATGCCCTCGCGGGCCAGGGCGAGCATGGCCTCGCGGACCGGCGTCGCCGAGACGCCCAGTTCGGCGGCGAGCGCCGGGGCGGAGTACACGGTTCCGGCCTGGAGCTCGCCGCCGGTCATGGCGGCGCGCAGGGCGTTCGCCGCCTGGTCGCGCAGCCGCTCCTGGACCAGGATCGGGTCGCGTTGCCGCAGGTCAGGCACGTGGGCCTCCGTCCTAGGTTCGGCCCGGAGAGTATAACTTCACATTTCATCAAGCCTTCGGCCCAACCGGTAGCACCCATGGCGTAAGGGGCCGCCGCCCCCGGCCCGGGCGGGGTCCGGGCCGGGGGCGGCGGGGTGTGGCCACGCGGTCGGCCGTGGGTGGCCGGGCCGCGCGGAGCGTGCGTCAGGTCGTCCCGGCGCAGCCGCCGGCTGCGCACTCGGTCAACCAGGCGTCCCAGTCGGTGTCGTACCCGGTGCCGATGGTCCGCGTGAGGTGCTGCCGCGCGGCCTGCCAGTCGCCCGCGCGGTAGTGCCCGAGCACCGTGTCCACGTCGTCGCGGTGGCGTTCGAGCAGGTAGCGCACGGCGAGGTAGCCCCAGCGGTAGACGCGGGTGGTGTTGGCGTTCTCGTACGTGGTGTTGAAGAGCGTGCTCAGCGGGTAGGTGTGCTTGCCGGCCTCGGCGGCGGCCTCCTTGTAGGGCAGGTCGCGGTAGGCGTACGAGACGTACTCGGCGAAGCCCTCGATCCACCACACGGTCGGCGTGCTGACCCCGGCCGCAAAGTCGCCGTGCAGGTTGAACCGGCCGTCGAGGTAGTGAGTGTACTCGTGGTTGAGGTTCCAGATCGCGAAGTCGGGCCGCAGCCACTCCGCCTCGTAGGCGACGAACCGAGGCTTGTTGCCCTCCACCGACGGGTCGCCCTCCAGGTACATGCCGCCGTTGTTGGTGTCGATGCCGAAGATCGCGCCGGCGTACGTCTGGTAGTCGGTGCTGGAGTCGAAGGCGGTGACCTCGATGGTCTCGTTGTGGTCGCCGGTGACCGGGCCGCTGTCCCGCGCGATGTCGTGGAAGAAGGAGTCCTGGCCGGTCAGGCTGGCGCAGGTGGCGGCCAACTGCTCCGCGTCGATCTCCTGCGTGCGGATGTCGATGCTCGGCCCGCACGCGTGCCGCACCGGCAGCGCCGCCTCGGTCAGCCGCTCGGGCAGGTCGCAGGTGCCGTACGTGGCGCAGTTGCCGCCGTCGTACGCCGCGGTCATCTCGGTGACGCCGACCCACAGCGGGGCCGTGCGGCCGGTGATCTCGCTGCGTTGGAGCAGCCCCCTGGCCAGCGGGGTGACCTCGGGTCGCAGCGCTGCGTGCTGCAGGAAGCGGCCGAGTTCGCGCCCGGCGTTCGAGGTCAGGTAGCTCTGCTCGCCGCCGAGTAGGTCCAGGTGCTGACCGGCGAAGTCGGAGAGCGTGTGCAGGATGCTCGGGTCCTGCTCGACGGCGCGCACGAACTCGGGCACCTGGTGACCACGGAAGAGCACCGTGTACACGTTGTTGACCGCGTTGAGCATCCACCGGGAGTCGTCGTACGAGGCGTCGTAGCCCTCCAACAGCCTTCTGACGACCGGCAGGTAGCGGGCGTTCTCCTCGGCGCTGTCGATCAGGGTGACGGCCTCGGCCAGGGTCTCGCCGTTGGCGTCCGTGACGTCACCGGCGTGCGCGGAGTCGAAGAACGCGTCGAGGCCCCCCTGGATCGCCGAGCGCAGCGCCGGACTGTACTCGCCGACGTCGTCCGGGTTGTACCAGTGGACGAAGTACCCGGCCCGCAGGAACAGCACGATCTGCGGCATGCCGGTCGAGCCGTCGCCCGGGTAGTCGGCGGAGCCGGCGTGCAGCGCGTCGGCCACGGTGACCATCTGCTCCTCGCGGAAGGCGCCGCGCGCGTCGGCGCCCCTGAGGTCGAACAGGGTGCTGACGCAGTCCGGGGCCGCGCCCTTGACCTTCTCGACCAGGGCCGCGCCCGTGTTGCCGGTGAAGTCGTCGACGTCACACGCCGTGCGCTCCGTCCCGCGCGCCGAGGGGCGGCGCCGCTCGGGGGAGAGCGTGGCGGGCCTGGCGGGTGCGTCGTAGTCCTAGCCCAGTAGTCCCGGTCGGCCGACAGGGGCGGTCGCTGGTCGAGCGGGGTACGCGCGTCGCGTACGTGTTCGGCCTCGACGGGGCGCGCGGCCGACGGCTGCGCCGGCCCGGACGGCCCCGCGCCGTCCGGGCCCTGCGCGGCGGTGGCGGGCGCGGCGCCTGGCGTGGGGGGTGGGGCGGCGGGGCCGCCTGGCTCGGGGCGGCGAGCAGCCCGCCGCCGAGGCACAGGGATATGGCCAGGGCCGCCAGTGGGCCGGTGCGCCGTCGCGCCGGGGTCCTTCTCATCCTCATCGCGGATGCCTCCTGTGGGGGTGGAGTGGCCGCGCGCGGGGCGCGGTCGCGCACCCGTCATCGTGTCATGGACACGTATGGAGCGTGTGCCATGTAAAATTTCACACGTCACCTCACGAAGGGAAGAGTAGAGCGCGAAAGAGTTCCGCACACGTGCTCCGGCCCTCGCCGGGCACCCGCGCGCGACGTGAGGGGGCCGACCCACCGGGCGCGGACCCGGCGCCGGGCCACGGCGCACGCGCTGGCGCGAAGCGCCGGCGCGGATGCGAAACTCAACGGAAACCCGGTGGCGTGATACTGAGGTGTCACCGGATCTGCCAAGCACCCCAGAGCAGCCGTCTGAACTGCGAGGATAGGTACTATGGATAAGCAGCAGGAGTTCGTGCTCCGCACGCTCGAAGAGCGCGACATCCGCTTCGTACGGCTGTGGTTCACCGATGTGCTCGGCTTCCTCAAGTCCGTGGCGGTCGCTCCCGCCGAGCTGGAGCAGGCGTTTGACGAGGGCATCGGCTTCGACGGCTCCGCCATCGAGGGCTTCGCCCGCGTCTACGAGTCGGACATGATCGCGAAGCCGGATCCGGCCACCTTCCAGATCCTGCCCTGGCGTGCCGAGGCCCCCGGCACCGCGCGCATGTTCTGCGACATCCTGATGCCGGACGGCTCCCCGTCCTACGCCGACCCGCGCTACGTCCTCAAGCGCATCCTCGCCAAGACCTCCGACCTCGGCTTCACCTTCTACACCCACCCCGAGATCGAGTTCTTCCTGCTGAAGAACAAGCCCGTCGACGGCACCCGCCCGGTGCCCGCCGACTCCTCCGGCTACTTCGACCACACCCCGCAGAACGTCGGCATGGACTTCCGCCGCCAGGCGATCACCATGCTCGAATCCATGGGCATCTCGGTCGAGTTCTCGCACCACGAGGGCGCCCCGGGCCAGCAGGAGATCGACCTGCGCTACGCCGACGCGCTGTCCACCGCCGACAACGTCATGACCTTCCGGCTGGTGATGAAGCAAGTCGCGCTGGAACAGGGCGTGCAGGCCACGTTCATGCCCAAGCCGTTCTCGGAGTACCCCGGCTCCGGCATGCACACCCACCTCTCCCTCTTCGAGGGCGACCGCAACGCCTTCCACGAGTCCGGCGCCGAGTACCAACTCTCCAAGGTGGGACGCTCCTTCATCGCCGGTCTGCTCCGACACGCCGCGGAGACCTCGGCCGTCACCAACCAGTGGGTCAACTCCTACAAGCGCATCTGGGGCGGCTCCCAGCGCACCGCCGGCGCCGGAGGCGAGGCCCCCTCGTACATCTGCTGGGGCCACAACAACCGCTCCGCGCTCATCCGGGTGCCGATGTACAAGCCGGGCAAGACCGGTTCCACGCGCGTCGAGGTCCGCTCCATCGACTCAGGCGCCAACCCCTACCTGACCTACGCGGTCCTGCTCGCCGCCGGCCTCAAGGGCATCGAGGAGGGGTACGAGCTGCCGGCCGGCGCCGACGACGACGTGTGGGCGCTCTCCGAATCCGAGCGGCGCGCCATGGGCATCGAACCGCTGCCGCAGAACCTGGGCGAGGCCATCGCCCTCATGGAGCGCAGCGAACTGGTCGCCGAGACGCTGGGCGAGCACGTCTTCGACTTCTTCCTGCGCAACAAGAAGCAGGAGTGGGAGGAGTACCGCTCTGAGGTCACCGCCTTCGAACTGCGCAACCTGCTGCCGGTGTTGTAGGGGCTGATTGGGGGCGCGTACCCCGGGCGGCGGCGTCGGGCGCGTGGGCGAGTTCCGTGGCGGGTGGCGTGTGTGGGGCTGGTGTGGACCTCAGTGCCCCGGTCCGTTCGCGGGCCGTCCGGCGCCGCGTCGGTGCCCACGGGCCGTTGGGCCGGCCCGGCGCGTCGCGCCCCTGCCGCCCACGCGGGCCAGCGGCGGACGTCGGGTCACGGGCGGTCCGCCGGGCCACCCCGGTTCCGCTGCGAGCGGCAGCCGAGCAGGGGCCCGCTGCCCCGTGAAGCGCTCGCGCCACTCGTCCGCGGTCGATAGGTAGGTCACCTCGGCCGGGATTCCGCATCCGGTCCGCTCGCTCGGCCGCTGACGTACGCCACCGGCGGCGCGCCCTCATGTACGGAAAGAGGTCCGACAGCCGTATGGGGCGGCGCCCCACCAGAACTGACGCCTCATCAGGTGATGCGCCCCCAGCCCGCTGCGGACAAGTGCGGTACCGGAGCGGCCAGTTCGGCTGGTCGTGGCGTCCATAAGGATTACCCGACAAGTCGACCATTCGGTGTACGGTCGTGCTACCAGGCGGCTGCGGGGAGTCGGGACGGATGTATGGGACAGAAGTGAGAACCCCCCCGGGCTGGTGGACCACCGGGGCCAGAACAGAGGAGTCGAACTCCCAGTGGCACGCAACTACCGTAGCGCCAGCATCGTCGGCGCGGCCCAAGGTGCCCGACGAGCGCGATGAGCCCCACGATGCCCGCTCATGCCTCCGTTACGGCGAGGCTGAGTGTTGTATGTCGACGAAACCGGTGACCGTGGCTTCGGCCCGCGGTCGTCGCCGTTCTTCGCGATGACCCCACTGATGGTCCCGCAGGAGGACGACTGGACCGTCAAGGTCGCCGCCGGCGGCCTTCGAGCCCTGATCCACCAGGGTCATCCGGAATCGGCCACGCCCCTTCACTGGGTCCGGCACTTCAGGAGCAAGTGGGCTGACCGGCGCGGCTACGCGGCCCAGGCGCTCGCGCTCATGCCGTCGGCCAAGGTGATACACGTCATCGCCCCGAAGGGCGAGCTGCGAGCCCACCCCGAACTCACCGACGGCGCCGCCTTCTACAACCACGTGACACGCCTGCTGCTGGAGCGGGTCGCCCGCGCGGCCGAGCACGCGGAGGGGCATCCCCGCCTAGCCGTCGTACGCCTCGGGGCTGTCCGGGGCGTGAACCACGCTCACACGGTGGACTACCTCACCCGCGTTCGTGAGGAGAGCGCCTCCGAGGTGCCCTGGGAGCGGATGAAATGGCCTCCGGTGTGGGTGGGGAGCGAATGGGACGGCGTCCAGCTCGCCGACCTGCACGCCGGCTTCCTCAACGCGGCACTCCCCGGAGCGCCCGATGAGGGCGACAGCGTGCAGAACCTGCTGCGCTGCAAGGAGCAGTTGTACCGGCCGCCGGGCGGCGAGGTGCTGGGACATGGCGTGCACGTCCTGGGAGCGGACACGTCGTTCGTCACCCGCCAGCCGTGGTGGCCGAAATGGAGCGCCTCTTAAGCATTGCAGGAGCCCTTCAGAGGGACTCCGGGGGCCACTGCCACCGTGTGGTGGAGGATTCAGTCACCTGATTCCGGCCTTGTCCCGGCAGCCCTCCGAAGGGCTCCTGCGCATTTCCATGCTACCCATCAGGGGCGCTGACGTAGCGTCATCTTCGGCCAGTTACTCGGGGTTACATCGCCTAGTATGACCACTTTTTAAGTGTATGCGCTTACGCGAGCCGGCGCCTCGCGATGCATTTGTCGCTTTTTCGCCGCTCTCCGTATCTGTGATTCCGATTATCGGACGCGGCTTTTTGGGCGCGCGGAAGCGCTTCCGCGCCTGGCGGCGGCGCCGGGTGGAGAACCGGAGGCTTGTTCAACTATTGAGCTCGCAATTCTTGCGGCAAATCAAGCAGGGAAGGCCTTCGGCCATCGCCGTAATGGTCCTGCGCGTGGCCCAGCAGCCCATGGAGCTTCACCGCTGGCGTCATCGACGCGCGAGCCCTGCCGAGGCGTCACGGACTTCGGTCGCGTTCGGGCGGATGCGCAAACTGCGAACGCTAGCTGGCCCGTCGGGGCGCGTAGGGGCGGTGCGTCGTTTTCACTCATACGAGTGATCGGCGGGGAGATGGCACGATGGCCGATCAGGGCCCGCTCGCTCAGGCCACATGATCAAAAATGCACCGCGCCATGATCAAAAACGCACCGCACATCGTGCTTGCCGTGCCCCTGGCCGCCCTCTCCTGACCGGCCACCGCCCCTTGCCCGGTGTGAAGGCCGCCCGTTCGCCTCGGAGTGGTCGACCTCCCGAGCGTGTTCGCTACTTCCGCCGGGCCGGCCCCCGCCCCCTCAACGCGTTCCTCGACGCCCTCGGCTCGCCGCACACCGCGGGCGTACCGAAAAACGCATACGCCCGCGATACAAGTCCCCGTCTTCGATGGAGGCGTGGACCGCCGCGCACCTGTGGGCGGCCCGTCGACCAGGAATGGAACGTGATCATGGACTCGGATTCCGTACGCGGCGTGCGCGGCATCGATCGGCGGAAGCTGCTCGGATGGGGCGGGTTGACGGCCGCCGGCGTGGCGGCGGGAGGCGCACAGTTAGCAGGTGCCCGGCCCGGCCACGCGGCCCCGGCTGCGACCGAGCGCGACACCGTTCCGCCGGACGCCAGGCCCGGCGGGGCCTACGACCGGTACGTGGCGAAGCTGGCCGCCGAGGACAAGTTCTCCGGTGTGGTGCTGCTGTCGCACCGTGGCCGCACGGTGCTCTCGCGCAGCTACGGCATGGCCGACAAGGAGAAGGGCGTGCGCAACCACGAGGGGGTCGCGTTCAACCTCTCGTCGGTGGGCAAGCCGTTCGGCGCGGTGGCCATCCTGCAACTCGCGCAACAGGGCAAGTTGCGGCTCTCGGACCCGGTGGGCGCGCACCTGACGGGCTTCCCCCGTGAGATCGCCGAGCAGGTGACCATCCACCGCCTGCTCTCCGGCACCTCCGGGTTGAACACCCCGGAGGAGGACCTGGAGCGCGTCTTCCAGAGCAGGGACGAGGTCCGCGAGTACTACGAGCGGTGGGCTCGACAGGCCAAGCTGGTGTCCGCTCCCGGCACCCCCACCGACCACGCCGGCGCCGAGGTCGCCATCCCCGCGTTGATCGTCGAGGCCGTGTCGGGCACGACGTACTGGGACTACGTCGAGGAGAACGTCTTCCGGCGGTGCGGCATGACCGGCACCGCGTTCTACACCCGGCCGCAGTGGCTGACCGACCAGCACATCGCGCACTCGTACATGAGGGTCGCGGACGGCTCGTACATGAGGGTCGCGGACGGCAGCCGGGTGGACGCCGTCCGCAACCTGGACAAGGGCAGCTCGGACCCGAACCAGTTGGGCAAGAACCTGGCGCGCGGCTTCATCGACTTCCCCGGTGACGGCGGCTTCGCCACCGCGCCGGACCTGGTCCGCTTCGCACACGGGCTGAGCGACGGCACGCTCCTCGACCGGCACTACGCCGAAGTGTTCTTCGGCCCCAAGATCCCCCTCGCCCCGCAGGGCGGCGGCCTGGCCCGCGAGGCCCACAAGGCTGTCCCGGCGGACGCGGCCTTCGCGAGCTACATGATGCCGATCAGCCTCACCAACGTGCAGTGGGTCAACGGACGCGCCGGCGTCAACCCCGGCAGCTTCGCCAGTTGGAACATCTATCCCGACACCGGCTGGGTCGGCGTCATCCTCGGCAACTACGACGACGTGCCGTTCTTCGACGTGGTCCAGCGGGAGGTGGAACTCCTCACCGGCTGACGCGACCGCACCGCCGGTTTCGACCGCACGCCGCCCCGCACGCCGTCCCCGCCCCCGCGCGCGGGCCGGAGGCCAGTCGGTCTCCGGCCCGCGGCACCCCGTGCCGCGCGGGTATAGGGCACAGTGGACACGGTCGCCCGTGCCGGCGGGTCCCTGCTGGGCAGGTACTAAGCTCCCTCGCGGACCAGGGCGAGCGGCCGTGGCCAGGGCGGCCGGGCCCAAGGCGCCGGCACCGGGTGACGACCGCGCGGAAAGGCGGGTACGCCGTGCTGCAAGGGCGACGGGACAGCCGGTTCGGCCGGCTGCTGCGCTATGGATTCACCGACCCCGCGGCGGCCGGGCGGCTGCTCGACGCGCCGGGGCTCGCCGCCGTGCGGGCCGACCCGGTGCTGCTCGACGCGCTGGGCGCCACCGCCGACCCCAACCTCGCCCTGATGGGCCTGGTACGGCTGGCCGAGGCGCTGCCGGAGGATGAGCGGCAGACGCTGCTCACCACGGTCACCACCGCCAAACCGCTGCGCTACCGGCTGTTCGGGGTGCTCGGCGCGTCCGAGGCGCTCGGCGACCACCTCGCCCGGCACCCCGACGACTGGCGCTCGCTGGCCACCTACGAATCCGCCGACCTGCATCCGAGCACCCCCGAGTTCGAACAGGCGCTGGCGCACGGCGTCTGGGGCGACCCGGCCGGCGAGCTGAGCAAGCCCGACGCGCTGCGCGCCGCCTACCGCAGGTGCCTGCTCGGCATAGCGGCCCGCGACGTGTGCGGCACCACCTGCGTGGCCCGGACCGCGGCCGAACTCGCCGACCTGGCCACCGCCACCCTCCGTACCGCCCTGCGGATCGCCGCCGAGGAGGCGCCGGAGGACGCCGCCGCGTGCCGGCTGGCCGTGATCGGGATGGGCAAGTGCGGCGGGCGCGAGCTGAACTACGTGTCCGACGTGGACGTCATCTTCGTCGCCGAGGCGCCGCACCGCCCCGCCACCGCGCGCCCCGCCGCGCCCGGCGGCGCGGCGGCCGACGAACCCCGGCGGTCCGGCGCGGCGGCCGACGACGAGTCGGCCGCGCTGCGCGCCGCCACCCGGCTCGCCGCCCGACTGGTACGCCTCTGCGGCGACGTCACCGCCGAGGGCACCATCTGGCCGGTGGACGCCAACCTGCGCCCGGAGGGCCGCAACGGCCCCCTGGTGCGCACCCTCGCCAGCCACCTCGCCTACTACCAGCGGTGGGCCAAGACCTGGGAGTTCCAGGCGCTGCTCAAGGCCCGCCCGGTGGCCGGCGACGCCGCGCTCGGGCAGGCGTACGTGGACGCGCTGGCCCCGCTCGTGTGGCAGGCCGCCGAGCGCGAGAACTTCGTCGCCGACGTCCAGCAGATGCGCCGCCGGGTCGTGGAGAACATCCCGGCGGCCCAGGTGGACCGGGAGATCAAGCTGGGCCCGGGCGGCCTGCGGGACGTCGAGTTCGCGGTGCAGTTGCTACAGCTCGTGCACGGCCGCAGCGACGCCTCGTTGCGCAGCGGCAGCACGCTGGAGGCCCTCGCCGCGCTGGCCGCCGGCGGCTGCGTGGGGCGCGCGGACGCCGCCGCGCTTGACGACGCGTACCGCTTCCTGCGCAGCATGGAGCACCGCATCCAGCTCTACAAGCTGCGCCGCACCCACCTGGTCCCCGAGGACGAGGCCGACCTGCGGCGCCTCGGCCGCTCGCTGTCGCGCCCCTTCGACTGGCCGCGCACCGAACCGGTGACCCGGCTGCGGCAGGAGTGGAAGCGTCACGCGCGCGAGGTGCGCCGGCTGCACGAGAAGCTGTTCTACCGGCCGCTGCTCGACGCCGTCGCCCAGCTCGAACCGGGCGAGACCCGGCTCAGCACCAAGGCCGCCTGGCAGCGCCTGGAAGCGCTGGGCTACGCCGACCCGGTCGGCGCGCTGCGCCACCTGGAGGCACTGGCCTCGGGCGTCACCCGCAAGGCCGCCATCCAGCGCACCCTGTTGCCGGTGCTGCTCGGCTGGTTCGCCGACTCCGCCGACCCGGACGCGGGCCTGCTGGGCTTCCGCAAGGTCTCCGACGCGCTCGGCAAGACGCCCTGGTACCTGCGGCTGCTGCGGGACGAGGGCGCCGCGGCCGAGAACCTGGCGCGCGTGCTGTCCGCCGGCCGACTCGCCCCCGACCTGCTGTTGCGCGCCCCGGAGGCGGTCGCCCTGCTCGGCGACCCGCAGGGGCTGCGCGCGCGCACCCGGGCCCACCTGGAACAGGAGATGCTCGCCGCCGTCAGCCGCGCCGACGGGCCCGAACAGGCGGTGGCGGCGGCGCGCGGCGTACGCCGGCGCGAGCTGTTCCGCACCGCCGCGTCCGACCTCATCGGCGCCTTCGCCCCCTACCACGAGTACCCGGGCCACCCCGGGTACGCCGGCGGCACCGCGCCAGCGGCGGGGGCCACCACCGGTGCCGCCACCGGAGCGTCGGGGCCCGCGACCGGGTCGCTGTCCAGCGCGCCGCTGCCGACGCGCGGCGGCTCGGTCGAGCCGGCGGCGCACGGCCCCGGCGCGGCGGCCGGCGGCGAACCACCGGCCGGACTCGACGCGGGCGCCGCGGCCGACGCCGTCGGCGCCGCCCTTTCCGACCTCAACGCGGCCACCATCGCCGGCGCGCTGCGCGCGGCCGTGCGCGACACCTGGGGCGAGACCCTGCCCACCCGGTTCGCGGTCATCGGCATGGGCCGCTTCGGCGGGCACGAGCTGAACTACGGCTCCGACGCGGACGTGCTCTTCGTCCACGAGCCGCGCCCCGGCGTCGACGAGCAGGAGGCGGCCCGGGCCGCGTTCGCCGTCGCCAACGAGATGCGCCGGCTGCTCCAGCTCCCCACCGCGGACCCGCCCCTGATCATCGACGCCGACCTGCGCCCGGAGGGCAAGTCGGGACCGCTGGTGCGCACCCTCGCCTCGTACGCCGCCTACTACCGGCGCTGGGCGAAGGTGTGGGAGAGCCAGGCGCTGCTTCGGGCGGAGCTGGTCGCGGGCGACGCCGAGCTGGGGGAGCGGTTCATCGAGCTGATCGACCCGCTGCGGTACCCCGTCGACGGCCTCGGCGAGGACGCCGTACGGGAGATCCGCCGGCTCAAGGCGCGGATGGAGTCCGAGCGGCTGCCGCGGGGCGCGGACCCCACCACCCACACCAAGCTCGGCCGTGGCGGCCTGTCCGACGTGGAGTGGACCGTACAGCTCCTCCAGCTGCGGCACGCCTGGGCGGAGCCCGGCCTGCGCACCACCCGCACCCGGCCCGCGCTGGCCGCGGCGCACGCCATCGGCCTGATCGACACCGACGACGCGCAGACCCTGGACGAGGCGTGGGTGCTGGCCACCCGGGTGCGGAACGCGGTGATGCTGGTGCGCGGCCGGCCGGGCGACACCTTCCCCGCCGACGGCCGCGAGCTGGCCGCCGTCGGCCGCTACCTCGGCTACGAGCCGGGGCACGTCGGCGAGATGGTGGACGACTACCGCCGCACGACCCGGCGCGCCCGTGGCGTGATGGAGCGGCTGTTCTACGACTACCCGGGCTGATCCGCGACGCCCCGGCCCGCCGGTGGGCGGCGACGGGCGGGCCCGGCCGATGACCGGCGGGCCGGCGGGGAAGCGCTGGTCAGCCGGTCAGCGGGGTGAGCTGGGGTGGTCGGCGGTCAGGAGGGGCGGGCCGCGGTGCCGGGACGGTCGGCCGCCGACCCGTCACCCGTGGCGGGAGCCGCCGCGGCACCGTCCGCGGAGCCCGGCGTGAGCGGGGGCGTAGGCGCCTCGGTGGCCTTCGGGGCGGCTGACGCCCCGTGCCGCTTCCGCCCGGCTGGGGACGGAGCGCCGCGCGACGGGGCTCGCGATGTGCTGCGGCAGTCGGTACGGCGAGGCCGCGTACCACAGCGTCGCGACCGCGAAGCCGAACGACAGGCAGATCAGACCGCCGACGGCGTCGAGCCAGAAGTGGTTGGCGGTGGCGACGATCACCACCAGCGTGGCCACCGGGTACAGCACGCCGAGCGTCTTCACCCAGCGCGGCCCGGCCAGCGCGGCGATGGTGATCCCGCACCAGGTCGACCAGCCGATGTGCATCGAGGGCATGGCCGCGTACTGGTTGGACACCTCGGCCAGGTTCCCCGAGGCCAGCGAGCCCCAGGTGTGGTGGACCAGAACGGTATCGATGAAGTCCATGTCCGGCATCAGCCGGGGCGGGGCCAGCGGGAAGAAGAAGAAGCCGACCAGCGCCACGCCGGTGGTGGCGAACACCACCAGGCGGATCGCCGCGTACCGCCCCGGGTGCCAGCGGTAGAGCCACACCAGGACGCTGATCGTCACCACGAAGTGCAGCGTGGCGTAGTAGTAGTTCATGCCGACGATCAGCCACGTGACCGAGTTGACGCCGTGGTTCACGCTGCGTTCGACGGCGAGGCCGAGGTACTGCTCGGCGTCCCAGATCCAGTGGGCGTTGCGCAGCGCGGTGTCCTTGTGCGCCGGCACCGCGTTGCGGATCAGCGAGTACGTCCAGTAGCTCACCGCGATGAGCAGGACCTCGAACCACAGCCGGGGCCTGCGGGGCGCGCGGAGCCGGGCCAGGCGGGTGCGCGCGACCGGCGGACCGGCCTCTTCCGCGCGCTCCTCGGTGGGTGGCGGGGGAGCTGCCGTCCGGCCTTCCGGAGTCCTCGAAATCGCTTCACCCATAGAAGAACAGTCTGCCAGACTTGTCTGCTCGGCAGATCACCCGCAGGTCGGGTATCCGCCCCTCACGCCCCCCGGGTGGGGCGATCGCGGGCGGCCCGGTGAGACACCTGGTGCGGGAGCGGTCGATTCCCGCTACGACCAACTCGGGCAGGAACACGAACTCGCTGTACAGCGGGGCCGAGGCGGCGCTCGCCGCGTCCGCCGAGTGCGCCCCGCCGATCTCCTCCAGCAGGGCTCGCACCGCCGCCTGCCCCATGGCGCGTACGGGCTTGCGCACGGTGGTCAGCGGCGGGTCGGTGAAGGCGATCAGGGGCGAGTCGTCAAGCCGATCACGGACACGTCCCGTGGCACCCGCAGCCCGCGCTTGTGGGCGGCCCGCACCGCGCCCAGGGCCATCATGTCGCTCGCGCACACCACCGCCGTGCAGCCCCGCTCCAGCAGCGCGCCGCCGGCCGCCCTCCAGAGTCTACAGCGAGTGCTCGATGAGTTCCACGCACGCCTCGGGCGCGAGGTCGAGCCGCTGCCGCATGCCGCGCAGGAACCCCTCGATCTTGCGCTGGACCGGCACGAACCGCGCGGGCCCGAGCGCGAGGCCGATCCGATGGTGCCCGAGCGCGGCCAAATGGGTGACGGCCAGCTCCATCGCGGCCCGGTCGTCGGGTGAGATGAAGGGCGCGCGCACCTGGGGCGCGTAGCCGTCCACCAGCACGAAGGGCATGCCACCGGCGCGCAGGCGCGCGTAGCGGCGCACGTCGGCGGTGGTGTCGGCGTGCAGCCCGGAGACCACGATGACGCCCGCCACGCCCCGCTCGACCAGCATCTCGGTCAGCTCGTCCTCGGTCGGACCGCCCGGCGTCTGGGTGGCCAGCACCGGCGCGTACCCCTGCTGGGTTAGGGCCTGCCCGATGACCTGGGCGAGGGCGGGGAAGATCGGGTTCTCCAGCTCGGGCGTGATCAGCCCGACGAGCCCGGTGCCGCGCCGGCGCAGACGCAAGGGGCGTTCGTAGCCGAGCGCGTCGAGCGCGGCGAGTACGGATGCGCGAGTGGCCGAGGCCACGCTGGGCTTCTCGTTCAGCACCCGGCTCACGGTGGCTTCACTGACCCCCGCCTGGGCTGCGATGTCAGCGAGCCGTGCGGTCATGGAGTGGGACCCTACCGGTCACCCGTTGCCCTTCCCACCGCGGGCGGAGCGGGTCCGGACGCCGTCCGCGCGCCACCGCGGCCGGGTGCCGGGGCGACGGCGTGCGGGGAGCCCGCGAGGGCGTGCGGTGGCGGCGGGGCAACGCGCTTGCAAGATCTTGCAGTGGCGGCCCGGTGTGGATGGAGGGTCGAAGGACCTTGCTGAGCTGGCTGTCAAGGGCGTACGACGGCTAGTGGGCCGGCGCGTGGGGCGGTGCCTCGGGGGCGCGGTGGAAAACCCTCGCAAGCTCTTTCCGTGCCCTTGCAACCCTGTTACGTTCCTCGGCAACCCAGCCAGCCCGCCGTGGCCCAACCGCTGTCCGGCGAGCGACCACGCCCCCGCCGCGCCCCACCGCGGTGCCGCACCGGTCCGTGGGCCGGTGCCGCCGCTCCGTATCCGAGCACCCAGGGATGACATGACAGAGCACCTCGCCGCCCCCATCGGCACGGCTCCGACGGACCACCCCGCGGCGGACCCGCCCGCCCCCGCCGCCCCGACACCGCCCCCGCTCCCGCCGGCGCGCGGCACTCCGAGTGGTGGCGCGAAGCCGTCATCTACCAGGTCTATCCGCGCAGCTTCGCCGACGCCGCCGGCGACGGGATGGGCGACCTGGCCGGCGTCCGCCACCGCCTGCCCCACCTGCGCGACCTCGGCGTCGACGCCGTCTGGCTCAGCCCCTGCTACGCCTCGCCGCAGGCCGACGCCGGTTATGACGTCGCGGACTACCGTGCCATCGACCCCATGTTCGGCACGCTGGCCGACGCCGAGGCCGTCATCGACGAGGCCCACCGGCTCGGGCTGTGGGTGATCGTGGACCTGGTGCCCAACCATTGCTCCGACCAGCACGCCTGGTTCCGGCGGGCGCTGCGCGGGGGCCCGGGCTCCGCGCCGCGGGACCGATTCCACTTCCGGACCGGCAAGGGGTCGGACGGTCAACTGCCCCCAACGAATGGGAGTCCATCTTCGGCGGGCCCGCCTGGACCCGCACCACCAACCCCGACGGCACCCCCGGCGAGTGGTACCTGCACCTGTTCGCGCCCCAGCAGCCCGACTTCAACTGGGAGCACCCCGCCGTCCAGGACGAGTTCCGCACCATCCTGCGGTTCTGGCTCGACCTCGGCGTCGACGGCTTCCGCATCGACGTCGCGCACGGCCTGGTCAAGGCCGCCGGCCTTCCCGACATGGGCCACACCGGGCAACTCAAGCTGCTCGGCAACCAGGCGTTGCCCTTCTTCGACCAGGACGGGGTCCACGCGATCTACCGGAGCTGGCGCAAGATCCTGGACGAGTACCCCGGGCAGCGCATCGGCGTGGCCGAGGCGTGGACCCCCAGCGCCGAGCGCACCGCGCGCTACCTGCGCCCCGACGAGCTGCACCAGGCCTTCAACTTTCACTACCTCACCACCGGCTGGGACGCCGCGGCACTGCATTCGGTCATCGACACGTCGCTGGCCGCCATACGCCCGGTCGGCGCGCCCACCACCTGGGTGCTGTCCAACCACGACGTGGTGCGGCACGCCACCCGGCTCGCTGACGCCAGCCCGGAGCAGGGACTCGCCCGCGCGCGGGCGGCGGCGCTGCTGATGCTGGCGCTGCCCGGCTCCGCCTACCTCTACAGGGCGAGGAACTCGGCCTGGTAGAGGTCACCGACCTGCCCGACGAGGTACGGCAAGACCCCTCGTTCTTCCGTGGCGATGGCCAGGACGGGCTGCGCGACGGCTGCCGCGTGCCGCTGCCCTGGTCGGGCGACGTCCCGCCGTACGGCTTCGGTCCCGAGCCCGGCGGCCCGAGCTGGCTGCCGCAGCCGGCCACCTGGGCCCGGCTCAGCGTGGCCGCGCAGACCGGTGACCCGCACTCGACGCTGGAGCTCTACCGGCGGGCGCTCGCGGTGCGCCGCGAGCAGCCGGCGCTCGGCGCCGGGGACGTGGTGCGCTGGCTGCCGGCGCCCGACGGCGTGCTCTCCTTCCGGCGCGACGCGCCACGGGGCGGCGTGCAGTGCACGGTCAACACGACGTCCGCCGCCGTACGCTTGCCCGAGCCCGGCCCGGTGCTCGTGGCCAGCGCCGAACTCGGCCCCGCCGAAGGGGGAAAGCGCGAGCTGCCCGCCGACACGGCGGTGTGGTGGGCGGTGTGAGACCGGGCCCGGGGCGGCTGGCGCCGCCCCGGGCTCCGGGCCGGGCGTCCGGACCGCCCGCGAGGCGGGCTCAGCCGCGCAGCCGCACCCCGTACCGGGAGCGCAGTCGGCTGATCTCCCAGCAGGAGAGGGCGCTCACCGTGGCCGGGCCGCCGACGAGCAGCACGTACGCCAGGGCGGGTCGCCCGTCGGGCAGTCCGCCGATGGCCGCGATCTCCCAGACCAGGACGCTGGTCAACAGGGCCGGGGCCGCGGGGTGCACGGCCGCGGTGCCGAAGCCGGTACGGGCCACCGTGACCGACGCGAACAGGAAGCAGGAACACCGACCACATGCCCGCCGCCACGCACGCCAGGACCAGCAGGGTGCCGAGGTTGCCGCCCGCGTGCGAGGGGTTGAGCAGGTCCAGGCCGTAGAACAGGGCCGGAATCAGGGCCAGCGTGCCGAAGAACAGGCCGAGTTGGCGCAGCGGGCCGCGCAGCGCGGCCCGCATCGTGGCGTGGCGGGCGGCGCGAGCCAGATGAGGACGCCGAGGACGACCGGGCCGCTGGCGATGAGCAGCCAGGGCGCGAGGAGGAGCGTGGCCCACTGCTCTGTGAGGTGCTGGCCCACGTCCCGCATGTCGCCCAGGGCCGCGACGACCGCGATCGTGACCGCGACCGCCGCCCACGTCCGGAGGGTCTTGAGCCTCGCGACCCGCGGATCGTGGACCGGGGCCGGGGCGCCGCCGCGCACGAAGACGCGCCAGGCCGCGAGGCGGGCGCCGCGGGCGATCGAGTACAGCGCCAACAGCGGCGAGGGCAGCAACAGGAAGGGCAGCGACACCGGGAACAGGCCGACGGGCACGCGCCGCAACGTCCGCAGCACCGACGGCCAACCCCGGTGCCGTGCGAGGGCGTTCGGGCCGCCCGGTGGCGGCGGGGCCGGTGGTGCTGGTGGTGTCGGAGGTGGGGCCAGCGGACCCGGCTGCGGAGGCACGGGCCCGCCGCCCGGTGGGCTTGGTGGACGTGGGCCGCCTCCCCGGCGGGTGGTCGTCATCTCCGCGCACCTCACTCTCCCGCGCTCCGCACCGCCCGGGACCATACCGCCCCACAAGACGCCCTCGCGGGACGGCGCGGTTGCCGGACCGACGTGTCACCTTCCTGGTGGCAACCGATGCGAAACCGTGCCCCACCAAGTGAGTTGCGGGTCCCCCCGGCCGGGCCGACCTAGCCCGGGCCGGTCAGTCCCACCAGAACGACCAGTTGTGCTTGCCCACCAGGTGCTCCCGCGCGTACCGCTCCAGGGTCTCGCTGTCCTGCCAGATGTTGTCCGGGCAGAACGCGAAGTGCTCGGCGGCGATCGGCAGCGCCTCCTCCAGGGTGCGGGGCGGGTGGGGCACCGACACGTGCAGCACGTCGAACTCCAGCGCCACCACGCGTATCCCGAACCGGTCCTCCCAGGAGCGCAACACGGCGGAGAACGGGGCCGCGTCCTCGTCGTAGTTCAGCGGGCCCAGCCAGCCGATCGCCGCGAGGACGTCCGCGCTGCGCTCGGCCGGCACCAGGGCTATCCGGGGCGCGGTGAGGATGTCGTACTCCACCAGGGCGGCGGCCACCTCGGCGGCGCGCTCGTCCGGGTCCACCACGGCCTGGCAGGCCGGCGCGAGGCCGGGCCACGCGGTGCCGTACGGAGCCAGCGCCACGGCGTCGTCCAACTCGGCACCGCCCTCGCGCGTCGGCTGCCCCGGGGCGCGCCCCGCACGCCAGGAACCCTCGGCTGCGCCGTCCGCCAACTCCTCGTCGGCGTCGGGCTCCAGCCCGTCCGCCCGCTCAACGCCCTCGTCGACCACGGTGGCGCCCCGTCGGTCAGCGCCGGCGGCGCCCTCCTCATCCTCCACCGGGGCGGTGTTGTCGGCCCACCACTCGGCCAGCAGCGCGCCGGCCTCGAAGTCGTCCGGGTCGGACGCCAGGTCCGGGCCCAACTCCTCGTTCCACGGCTGGTCCCCGTCGCTCTCGCGCTCCCCGCCGAGCAGCACCGGGCGCAACCCGGCCGCCTTCAGCGCGGGCAGCAGCCGCCCCCACGAGTCCTCCGTGGCCGGCTCGGTGGCGCGCCACAGCAGCGGCTCGTGCCACAGGCCGTCGAGGGTGAGCCGGTGCAGGGTGCCCGGCGGCAGGTCGACGTCGAGTCCCAGGGAGCGTCCCGTGGGGTCGGCGGCCAGGATGTGGAGGGGGTTCGGGGGTGTCGCGTGCGTGGTCACAGGGGTGACGCTACCCCCAGTGTCTGACAACTCAGCGTCGAACAGGCGTCGGGCGATCAACTTCCCGGCGCGCAACAGCCGGCGACCGCCCGCCACCGTCCGCCCCGAGGACGGGACACAGCCGTGGAACCCGGGCATCTCGGACCTGCCTGTCCCAGCCCGGGGAGGCCCGGACGCAGGGGGGTCTCAGACCCGGGGAGCCTCGGACGCCCGGGGAGCGCGCGGGACGTTCGGGGCGTGCGGAGGGTGTGAGACGTGCGGTACGTGGGGTTCCCGAGACGCCGGGGAAACCTCAGTCATCTCGGGCACCAGCGTGACCAGCCGCGTCAGCAGGTCGGCGAAGAGTCCGTCCGGCGGCTCCTGCGCGAGCAGGTGCCGCACCAGGTCGGCCAGGTCCGGGTCCGCCGTGGCGCCCACCGAGGCCAGCGCCACGAAGTCGTGCACGAGCTGCACCTCAAGCTCCGCGCGCGACCGTGTGCCCGTCGAGCCACAGCAGGGCGGTCGTCTCCGCCAGCGAGACCCACGAGCGCACGATCAGCGCGAGCCGCGCGGAGGGCCGCTCGACCTCCAGGTGCGCCAGGATCTGTTCGTACGCCGCCTGCCGCACGTCGTCGATGGTCGCGCGGGCGCTGCCCGTGGCGTGCGGCACCTCGCCGCCGCCGACCGCGGCGGCCGGGCCGCCGCGCATGAGGGCCGAGAAGCCGGGGCCGTGGTCCTCGACGAAGTCGAAGAAGCGGCCCATGACGCGCAGCAGCCGCTCGCCCAACGGCCCTTCCCGGGGCTCGACGAAGCGGGCGCTCAGCTCGTCGGCGGCCCGCCGCAGCGCCGCCTCGTACAGGCTCTGCTTGCCGGGGAAGTAGTGGTAGACCAACGGTCGGGAGATGCCGGCGCGTTCGGCGATCTCATCGATCGAGACGTCCTCGGGGGACCGGCTGCCGAAGAGGTCGAGCGCCACCGTGATGAGCTGCTCACGTCGTTCCTCGACGCCCATTCTGCGGCGCGCGCTCTTGGCCATGTCCTCATCACTAGTTGGCCACCGCGCCCCTCTGGCCGGCTCAGAGGTCGAGTACGAGCCTGTCCCCGTATGTCCGCGAGACGCAGATCAGCATCTGGTCGTCGCGCTCCGCGTCGGTCAGCAACTCGTCGCGGTGGTCGATGTCGCCGGCGACGACCCGTTGCAGGCAGGTGCCGCAGAACCCCTGGGCGCAGGAGTACGCCAGGTCGGGCAGGGCCTGTTCGCGGATGGCGGTCAGCACGCTGGTCCGGGGCCCGACGTTGACCGTGGTGCCGGTGCGGCGCAGCTCCACCTCGAACGCCGTGTCCACGCCGCCGCGGTGCCCCGGCCCGCCCGGCGTGAACCGCTCCATGTGCAGCCCGCCGCCGGGCGGGTCGGCCGCGCACAGCTCGGCGACCGCGTCCATCAGCCCGTCGGGCCCGCAGCAGTAGACCGCGGCCCCCTCGGGCGTGCCGGCCAGTACGGCCGACAGGTCGGGCCGGCCCCGCTCGTCCTCGGGCAGCACGGTGACCTTCTCTGGCCCGCCGAGCTTCTCCACCTCGGCCACGAACGGCATGCTGGCCAGCGAACGCCCCCCGTACACCAACCGCCAGGGCGCGCCGGCCGCCTCCACGGCGCGCAGCATGGGCAGGATCGGCGTGATCCCTATGCCACCCGCGACGAAGACGTACGCCGGGGCGTCGACCAGTGGGAACCGGTTCCGTGGCCCGCGCACCTCTACCTCCTCGCCCTCGTGCAACTGCTCGTGGACCTCGCGGGAGCCGCCGCGACCGTCCTCGACGAGCCGGGTGGCGATGGTGTACGAGGTGGTGTCGTCCGGGTCGCCGCACAGCGAGTACTGCCGGACCGCCCCCGAGGGCAGCACGAGGTCCAGGTGGGCGCCGGGCTGCCAGGGCGGCACCTCGGCGCCGGCCAGCCGCAGGAGCACCACGCCGGCGGCCGCCTCCCGCCGTTCGGTGATCATCATGCGCTGCCTCGCGCCGCCGAGCACGTCCCGGCCACGGCCGGATATCGGGTCCTCCAGCGCGGGCATGGGCCACAGTGGGGACCGCGCGACCCTGCGGCCCAGGGCGTGCCGGACGGCGAGCGCGGCGGCGGCGAGCGCGATGACGGTGCGGGGGCGGGGCAGGGGGACGCGGGCCATGGTCAGGCACCTCCGGTCGGGCGGGCGGGGGCCGGCTTGGCCTCGGCGGCCGTCGCGGCGGGGGAGTTGGCCAGGTAGGCCAGGGCATGGGCGGTGCTGAACTCCCGCGAGGGGTGGTAGTGGGGGCTCAGGTACACCGGTATGGAACGGGCGATGGCGCCGGGGCGGGGCAGCAGGCCCTGCCGCCCGGCCCGGACGAACTCCCGCAGGCTGGCCTTGCCGTCGCGCAGCGTCGGGTCGTTGGCCATGAAGAACCTGATGCCGCGCTGCCAGAGGAAGACCAGCGCGGTCAGCGCCGCGCCCCAGGTCCGCGCCCGGCGCCGGTAGCCGCCGTCCACGTGCTGGAACAGGTCGAACGCCACCGACCGGTGCTCCACCTCCTCGGCGCCGTGCCAGCGCAGCAGGTCGAGCATGACCGGGTCGCAGCCCTTGCGGTCGAGCGCGTCGGCGCCGAGGACCCAGTCCCCGAGGAACGCCGTGTAGTGCTCGATCGCCGCGATCAGCGCGATCCGCTCAAGCAGCCACCACTCGCGCGCCCGGCCGGGCGGCAGCGTGCGGTCGCCGAGCAGCTTCTCGAAGAACCAGTCGACCTGTGCCGTGTACGGGGTGGGGTCGAGCCCGAGCCGCGCCAGGTGCGGCAGCACCTGGTCGTGCGCCTGGGAGTGCATGGCCTCCTGGCCGATGAAGCCGAGCACGTTCGCGCGCAGCTGCTCGTCCCGGATGAGCGGCAGGGCCTGCTTGTAGACGTGCACGAACCAGCGCTCGCCGGCGGGCAGGAGCAGGTGCAGCACGTTGATCGTGTGCGTCGTGGCGGGATCGCCCGGCACCCAGTGCAGCGGGGTGCCAGACCATGCGAAGTCCACGTTCCGTGCCGCGAGCGGGGTGTACTCCGAGGCCACGGGGGCGGGCCGTGTCTTCACCATATTAGACATGATGTCAATGTACTGGCGGGTAAGTAAAAGGCAACAGGGGTGCGCACCCGGGAATTTCCACCACCCGCCACCGGCGGCCCGCCGACTTCGCGACCCGAGCCCGCCGACCCGCCACCCGGCTCCGCCGACCCGGCCCGGCCTCACCGCGAGTCCGCCGACCCGCCGCCCGCACGTGAACCGGCCCGGTCCCGGGCGAGGCTCCGGGACCGGGCCGGCCGGTCGGGTGCGGGGTTGGGTGGGGAGGGAACGGGTCAGGGGCGGGCGGTCAGCGCAGCGCGGTGAGGCGTTCGCCGCTGCCCAGGGTCGCGCTGAGGTCGGGGCGGGTGCCGGGCTCGGTGGGCAAGGCCAGCAGGTGGCCCGGGGCCGAGCCGGCCATGCCGCCGCCCAGGGTGATCGAGGTGACCTCGGAGTCGCCCGCCGCCAGGCACGTACCACTGGCCGGCCGGGGACTTCCACAGCACCCCGGACAGCACGTGCGGGGCGCGTGGCCCGCACGTCGCCGAGTCCTCCGCGCGGGCGGTGACCGTGCCCGGCGCGTCCGTGCGGCGCGCGGGCAGTTGGAGTTGGGCCAGCGTCCTGGCGCCCGCGCCGCGCCACGTCTCCGCCCTGGTTACACACCCAGGCGGCGCTGCCCGCGGCCCCCGGGAGCACCTGGCTGGCGAACCGCCAGGCGTTCACGCTGCGCACCCCGGCCCCGCGCAGTTCCGGCAGGTGGCAGGCGGTGCGGGCGAGTCCGCGCAGCGCGTTCGCGCCCGTCGCGTCGGCGCCGGCGGCGCTGGGGGGCCCGTACGTCAGCCGGGCCGGGACCAACTCCCCGAGGTCCGTGGCCAGGTGTGGGCCGAACCGCAGGGCCGGCCAGGAGGTACACCCCGTGGCCTCGGCGGGGCTGCGCACCGGGGCGGTCACCCCGTCGCCGCCGCGCGCGACCGGCCGCGCCGCGTCCTGCGGGGCCAGCAGGTCGTCCCGCACCGCCACCGAGCGCACCCACGGTGCCGTCAGATAGCGCACGTTGCCGTCGACGCCGCCGACCACCAGGGCCGTCGCCGACGCCTGGTCGGCCGCGTCGGCGCGCCCGAGGTCGAGCAGCGCGCCGCCCCCCTCGCCGCTCCTGGCCTCCGCGTACCTGGCCACCCGCAGCCCGTCGTGGAACAGCACCACCGCGGCCTGGTCCACGGTGCCGGCGAACAGCAACTGGTGAGGCCCGGCGGGCGGTCCGGGCAGGGTGCCGGGGGTGGCCGAGACCCGCACCGAGCCGCCGGGCCGCGCCCAGGCGGCCAGCGCCCGCCGCAGCAGTTCACGGTCGCCGAGCCGGTCGCCGCGCGCGGGCCAGGTCGCGAAGTCGGGCCGGCTGGCGGTGCGCCAGGCGTCCGGCTTGGCGCGGGTGAGCCGGTTCGGGTCGAGCGCCGCGTCGCCCGCGGGGTTACGGGCGTAGGAGGGGGCCGCGGCGCCGTCCGGGCCCCAGCCGTCGCCGGGCAGGCCGAGCAGCACCGCGCACACCGCGAGGGCCGCGGCCGCCGCCAGGGCGGCGCGGCCGTGCTGGCGGCGGCGCGCCAGGTCCGTCGGGCGGGCGCGCAGCGCGCACGGGTCGAACTCCGGTGAGTCCAGCCTCGGCCGGTCGGCGCCGTCGGCCTCGGGGACGCCGTCGGCCTCGGCGACGGCCGCGTCCGCGTCCGCCACGCCCGCCTCCGCGAGGGCCCGGCGCAGCGCCGCCCCGTCGAGCCCGTCGAGATCGCGCAGCGCGAAGGCGGCCCGGCCGGGCCCGGAGAGGGAGGCCAGGGTCTGTTCCAGGGCCAGCGCGGCTGCCCCGCCGGAGCGGGGGGCCAGCCGCAGCCCCCACACCTGCGACAGCAGCGGCGGCAGGGCGGCGCGGGGCGGCAGCTCCCAGCGCTGCCGGGGGCGCGCGGCGTCGAGGGCGGCCCGCAGCACCCGCAGCCGCAGCGGCGGGTAGCCGTCGGCCGCCTCGCGTGCCCCGCGCTGTCCCGGCAGCCCGGCCGAGCGGGTTGCGGCCGGCTCGGCGGCGTCTGTCGCGCCGCGTGGCAGGGCGCGTTGGGCCAGGGCGTGCACGGTCAGGACGCGGCGGGTGCGGCCGAGGTCGGGCGGCAGGACGACGTAGCCGAGCCGCACCAGGTGCGGATAGCGCTCTGCGAGCGCGGCTTCGGCCAACTCCACGTCGAGGGGGGGCGGGGGCTCGCTGGGGGGGCGCTGTCGCCTGCTGCTGTTCCACGGCCCGTAGAACGAGCGAGGCAGGCGATGGTCACCTGCGTGGCAGGGTCGCGGGGCCCGCGCCGTGGGCCCCGCGACCCGTGGCCTACCGCGTCCGCCAGTCGGCGAACTCGACCAGCCCGTGCGCCCCCGAGCCGCCGTGCGTGGCCGTCATGAACAGGCCCGCGTCCTGCTGGTCGGCGGCACCGGCCACGTTCACGGTGGCCACCGTGCGCCAGGTGCCCCCGTCGTCGGTGGACAGCGCCCCGGTGTACGCGCCGGACGGCTCGCGGGTCAGCCGCAGCAGCACGGGCCCCCGCACGCCGGCGACGCGCCGGTTGGTGTCCACGGTGCCGTCGCCGTTGGCGTCGTAGGAGAGCACCACGCCGTTGCCGGGCGTGAGCCCCAGGTTGAGGAAGCCCGTGGAGCCGGCGGTGGACAGGTCGTTGCGGACGATGATGCCCGCGCGCCCACGGGCCGGTCGCCGGCTGCTGGGTCACGCGCACGGTTACCGCGCCGCCGGCGGCCAGCGACCGCGGCCGGTAGACCGCGCCGAACTCGGACGTGCCCTTCCACAGGTCCCGGCCGCCGCCCTCGATGGCGTACCGCTCACCGAGTTGGCCGAAGACCGCGTCGTTTGTGGTGACCGTGCGCAGCCCCGCCTCCAGCGGCCTGGCCACGTACAGCGAGCGCCGCCGCACGTCGGTGATCCGCTCCTCGCCCCGTAGACCGTGCTCAGCTCGTACGGCAGTGGCTTCAGCGGCGCATCCGGGCGTGTCCGGGGCGGTCACCCGCCAGTGGACGGTGGCGCGGCCGGCGGCCGGGACGCTCGGCACCGAGGTGGGGCCCTGCGGGGTGGCGTCCGGGCCGGTGAGGCGGAAGTCCACGCGGCCGGTGGGGGCCAGGCCGTTGATGTTGTGGAAGTCCACCGTCACCAGCGCGCTGCCGCCGGGTTCGAGCGAGGTCGGGTCGGCGCTGACCTCGATGGCGCCCTGGTACGGGGGGCGGGCCAGCACCTCGTGGACCCGGCTCGCGGTGCGGTACGCGTCGCGAGCCGGCCGCTGCGGGTAGCTCTCGCCCTCCCGGGTCCACGGCTCCTCGAGAGTGTACCAGTCGAACGTCTTCGGCTCGCGGCCCTCGGCGAGCGCGTCCTCCAGCTCGTCCAGGCAGAGTCGCCACTGCGGCAGGTGGAAGTCGCCGATCAGCCCCTGCCAGTCGCGGTTGCCGTAGTTCGCGAGCCGGCCCGTGTCGGCGGTGGCGCGGTCGGCCCAGGTGGTCATCAACGCCCGGGCGGAGTGTTACAGTTGGGCCGCCTCGGCCTCGCTGGACGCCATCCGCTTCGCGTCCTCCAGCCACGGGCCGAGTAGGAAGCCACGGTGCGCCGCCGACATCTCCTCGCTCAGCGCTATCAGCCGCAGCCACAGCCGGGACAGGGCGCGGAAGGCGGCCAGGTCGCCGCGCTGGTAGGCCGACTTGAGCTGGGGCTGCAACTGCCAGGAGCGGTTGGCCAGCACCTGCCGTCCCAGGTCCGTGATGTCGTACCGGTAGGCGTCCGAGCCGCGCAGTGCGGGCCGCACGCCGAGCAGGGCCGCGAAGGCGGGTTCGCGGGTGGCGTAGTAGGTGCCCGAGCGCGCACCGAGGCTGGGCCGCGCCGCGAAGATCGAGTCGTGCGGCCTCCCTCGGCGCTGCTGATCTCGTACGCGCTCTCGCGCAGCGCGTCGAACGCCTCGTGGGCGTGCCGGTCCCGGCCGCCGTAGCGGGCGTCGGCGTACTCGCGGAACCAGGCCGTGCTGTCCACGGCCGTGTCCCGCCAGGCCAGCTCGCTGAAGAGTTCGAAGGCTGCCGGGTCGCGCTCGGCGGCCTCGGGCATGTACGCGGTGCCCACCAGCGCGCTGCCGGGTTTGTCGCGCCATACGGTGAAACGATCCGCCCACATATGGGTCTTGGCCCCGATCGTGGTGCGCCCGCCGAAGTTGGGGATGGTGCCGAACGCGTACGCCGTGCCGCCCCAGTCCTGCTCGCGGTCGCCTATCCGCTCCAGCTCCGAGAGCCCGTCGACGACCAGCAGCCGACTCTTGTCCACGGCGTTCAGCAGCTCCCGGCGCGGGTTCTCCTGCCAGCCGAGGATCACCCAGACGGCCTCCGGGCGGGCGGCGGCGAGCGCCTTCTGCACGGCGCGCGCCGCGTCGGCGACCGGCACATCGCCCGGGTTGCCGCCCTCGTGCAGCAGGTCCATCTTGTAGCCGAGGGCCGGCCCGAACAGCTCCTCCTTGTGGCGGTAGAAGGAGGCGGCGACCCGCTCGAAGACGGGCGTGCGCGGGTCGAGGCACTCCGGGCGCGGCAGCCCGTTCCAGGTGCCCTGCTCGATGGTGCGCGCGCCGGGGTTGCGCTCGGCGAAGCCGCCCGGGAAGGTGCCGAAGTAGCCCGGGAAGATCGGCGACATGCCCAGCTCGCGCAGCCGGTTCGCGATCCGCTGGCCCAGCACCGTCCGCTTGGCCAGCAGCTCGGGGCTGACCGTCCCGCGTACTCGCTCATGTTCTGCAACATCCACCAGGGCTGGTGGGAGGGGGCGGGCAACCAGGTGCGCAGCTCGGCGTCGGAGTAGCCGAACTCCCGCAGGAAGCGGTGGTAGACCGCCTCCTGGCCAGCGGTGATCAGCACCTCGTTGCAGCCGTGCAGCGCCAGCAGGTCGATCACCCGCTCCCAGCGGTCCCAGTCGGCGTACGGCGAGGTGTAGCCGTCGTGGGTGTCGTTGAAGGCGAAGCGGTGCGGGAGGGCGGTGGAGCGGCGCAGCGGCTCGCGCGGGGCGTGCAGCCGTTCGGGCAGGTCGAGCTGGTTGCCCGACCACGACAGGTGCGCCCGGCAGGTGTACTTGAGGACCAGTGCACGCCGGTCAGGAGCACCGCGGGGCTGGTCCCGGCGACCTCGACGCGTCCGGTGGAGCCGGTGACGGTGAAGCGCTCGCGGCGGTCGCGGTCGTGCCGACCGGCGGGCCGCTGCCCGGCGTCACGGCCGGGGCCGTCGGTCAGTAACCGCAGCCGGAACTGGTCCACGTGGTCGGGCAGCAGCCGGGCCAGGGCCGCGCGGGCCGGGGCCGGGGAGTACGGCTCGCCCTCGCGGGCCGCGCCGGCACCGGCGTGTGGGGCGGCGCTCGCCCCGCTGCCGTGCGCGGCCAGCGCGGCGGTGACGCCGATGGCGCCGGCGGTGCCGAGGACGGTGCGTCTGGTCAGGCCACTCACGGATGCCCCCCACAGTTCGTCAGGATCGGTGGACACATGCGAGGGCACCGTAACCGCTGCCAGGCCCCGGGTCGAGACGCCTTGCGGGCCGGTGTCGTCAGCCCCGGTCGAGGTAGGCGAGGACGGCCAGAACGCGCCGGTTGTCGTCGTCGGACGGCGGCAGGTCGAGCTTGCCGAAGATGTTCGAGGTGTGTTTGGCGACCGCCCGCTCGGTAACGAAGAGCTGCGCGGCGATGGCCGCGTTGGACCTGCCCTGCGCCATCAGCTCCATCACCTCCTTCTCACGGGGCGTCAGGTTGCCCATCGGCTTGTCCTGCGAGCGGCGGGTCAGCAGTTGCGAGATGACCTGCGGGTCCATCGCGGTGCCGCCGGTCGCCACCCGGCGTACCGCGTCGATGAACTGGTCGGCGTCGAAGACCCGTGTCCTTGAGCAGGTAGCCGATGCCGCCGCTGCCGTCGGCGAGCAACTCCCGCGCGTACAACTGCTCCACGTGCTGGGACAGGACCAACACCGGCAGGCCCGGCCTGGCCCGGCGCGCGGCGAGCGCGCACTGGAGGCCCTCGTCGGTGAAGGACGGCGGCAGCCGCACGTCCACCACGGCCACGTCGGGCTCCAACTCGGCCAGCGCGCGGGTGAGTTCGGGCCCGGACTCCACCGCGACGGCGATCTCGAAGTCGTACGCTTCCAACATCCGCACCAGACCGTCCCGGAGCAGGAAGAGGTTTTCGGCCACGACAGCGCGCACGGCGTACTCCAGCGAGGGGTGTCAGGTGCCGCCGGCGTTCCGGCGGCGGATGCCCTGGCACTCTACCGAGCGCGCCTCGACCGCCTGCCACGGAGTGGACGGTGACCGGGCGGGCCTGTGGAGCGGCTGCCCGCGGGAGGGCCGGCCTACCGCCGAGGAGCCGGCGCGGCTCAGGCGGAGGAGGACCCCGTCGCCGTCGGCCCCTCGAACCAGGCGGCCGGCCCTCCCGCGGGCAGCCGCTCCGCGACCGGCGCCCAGAAGTCTTCCCCTGGGTCGGCGGAGACCGTCACCCGCTCGCCCTCCGCCCACGTCGCGTCGAACGCCAGCCGCCACGAGTGCAGGCAGGTCCGCTCGCCACGGGCGGCGGCCTGCTTGTCGAACAGCGGGTCGCCCACGATGGGCAACCCGATCCACGCCAGGTGCACCCGGATCTGGTGCCGGCGCCCGGTCACCGGCTCGATCGCCAGCAACGTGTGCCGCTCGTCCGCCCACAACCGGCTGAAGTGGGTGATTGACGGATACGTCTTGACGTGCGTGAACACCTTCTCGTCCGGCACCCGCCAGCAGCCGTGCGCCGCCTCGGTGCCCGCTGGCGCGTCGGTGGTGATGCCCTCGCGTTGCGCCCCCACCCGCACCCGGTTCTTGCGCCCCATGCTCAGCGGCATGTCGATGGTGCCGCGCTCCGGCAACCCCCCGGGCCGCCCGTCGGTGGGTACCAGGGCCAGGTACGCCTTGTCCACCGTGCGCTTGTTGAACTGCCGGGTCACCTCGGACTGGATGCGCTGCTGCTTGGCGAAGAGCACGACGCCCGAGGTCGCCTTGTCGATCCGGTGGCACGGGATCAGCGTCTCGCCGACCTCCTCGGCCATCCGGACCAGGTCACTCTCGTGCCGTTCACCCATGACGGAGATGCCGGTGGGCTTGTTCACCACGAGGAACGCTGGATCCTCCCGCACGATGGAACCCGCACGGTCCCGGATCTGGGTCCACTCGTTCATCTGCATCCATCTCAGGTCCCGGGCGCGGCGGTGCGCCAGCGCTCGACCCATGCTCCCAAACCACCCGGCGGGCGCGAAATCCAGCCGACCATCCGGCCCCCGGGCGGGCCCACGGCCACGGGCCGCGCCCGGTCACGCCCGGCGCGGCCCGGTCGGTCTCCCGTCCTCACCTCGCGGTGAGGCTCACGACCTGCCGGTAGGGGCCGGGTACGGATCGCACGGGGTCTCCATGGTCACCATGGTCGGCCCGCCCACCGGGCTGCTGACGGCCAGCACCCCGTCGAAGGCGCCGAGCCGCCGCTCGATGCTGGTCAGCCCCGAGCCGGCGGTGGTGTCCGCCCCGCCCCTGCCGTTGTCGGTCACCGCGATCCGCAGCGTGCCGTCCGCGTGGTGCACGCCCAGCCACACCCGCTTGGCCCGCGCGTGCTTGGCCGCGTTGGTCAGCACCTCGCTGATCGCGAAGTACGCCGCCGACTCCACCGGCTCCTCGAACCGCCCGGGCAGCTCCACGTCCACCTCCACCGGCATCGCCATCCGCAGCGCCAGCGCCCGCACCGCGTCGCCGAGGCCGCGCTCGGCCAGCACCGGCGGGTGGATGCCGCGGACCAGGTCACGCAGCTCGGCCAGCGCCTCGGCCGAGTTCGCCCGGGCCATCGACAGCATCTTCTTCGCCTGCTGCGGGTCCTTCTCGATCAGCGCCTCGATGGTGCCTAGGCTCATGCCCATCGCCACCAGCCGGGCCTGCGCGCCGTCGTGCAGGTCGCGCTCGATGCGGCGCAGCTCGGCGGCCGAGGTGTCGACCGCGTCGTGCCGGGTCGCGGTCAGCCGCTCCACCCGGGCGGTGAGCGCCATCTGCGGGGTGGGCGCCAACAGGCCGCGGGCGACCAGGAAGTGGGCGCGCTGGAACACCGGGTTCACGAACAGGGCGAGCGCCAGGAGGGCGAGGCCGAGCAGCGCCGCGAGGTTCGCCGTGGACTGCGAGGAGATCGGGATGAAGGCGTACCACTCGTTGCCGCCCGAGTTGATGATCGGCCGCCACACGCCCGCCGCGAGCACCCATCCGTAGACGGCGTAGGGGATGAGGACGAAGGAGAGCAGGGCGGTGACGAAGCCCGCCGTCATGTCGGTGAACAGCCACAGCAGGTCGCGCCAGGTCGCCGGGTCCTTGAGCAGCAGGGTGCACCGCTCGACCAGGCCGGTGAAGCCGGGGCGCAGGTCGGGCGGGAAGGGCCGGTAGGGAACGGGGATCGTCACCCCTGCCCAGTCGCCAGCGATCCGCCGCCAGTTGGCGAAACCGCGCACGGCGGCCAGCACGTACGGCGTCGTGATCAGCCCGATGCCCAGCAGGATGAAGACGATCGACAGCACCGTCAGGACGAACAGTGTGATCGAGCCCGCGAGGGTGATGAACATCAGCGCGAACCCCTGGGCGGACACGCGCAGCGCGTTGCGGACTCTCATGTGTGCTCTCCCCGTCGTGGGCCGTACCGCCCGTACCTCGGCCACTGTCCAGTCTGGCCGCCCGACCATTGTGCGGCACTGGCGCCGGACCCCGAGCCGGGGTGTACCTAGCACCACCCCGCCGACCTCGCCTTTTGCTTCGGGCGTTGGGTGCTTTGGTGGCTGGGGCGTGGACCTGGCGATGCCTAGGTTGAAGACGTGACTTACTCGGTCCTTACCTCAGGGGAGAAACGCCATGAAGCAGAACCTCGCGGCCCGGCTCGGCGGGTGGAGTACCCGCCACCGCAAGACCGCGATCTTCGGCTGGCTGCTGTTCGTCGTGCTGCTCGCCGTCGTCGGAGGCGCGTCGGGTATGGTCGAGATGACCGATTCCACGGACGGCGCGGGCGATTCGGTCAAGGCCGAGAAGATCCTGGAGGACGCCGGCCTGTCCACCCCCGCGGGCGAGATGGTGATGGTGCGCAGCGCCGAGCCGGACGGCTGGCGCGCCGTCGCCGAGCGGCTCGCCGCCGACATCGAGAAGACCGGAGAGGTCAACGACGTCAAGGACCCGGTCCGTTCCGACAGCGGGCGGGAGGGCCTGATCAGCTTCGACATGAAGGTGGAGGTGGACACCGCGGGCCACCGCGTCGCCCCCGTCATGGATCTGGTGGACAAGGCGGCCAGGTCGCACAAGGAGCTGGAGGTCTACCAGTTCGGCGAGGCCAGCTCCGCCACCTGGCTGGACACGGTGCTCGGCGACGACATGAAGAAGGCCGAGTTCACGGCCGTACCGCTGGCGCTCGGCATCCTCTTCGTCGTCTTCGGCGCCGCGGTCGCCGCCCTGCTCCCGGTGATCCTCGCGCTGACCGCCTGCGTCGCGACCTTCGGCGTGCTGGCGCTGGTCAGCCACCAGATGCACCTGACGCCCACCATCAACTCGGTGATGTTCCTGGTCGGCCTGGCCGTCGGCGTCGACTACTGCCTGTTCTACCTGCGCCGCGAGCGGGACGAGCGGGCCGCCGGCCGGGACGCGGAGACGGCGCTGCGCATCGCCGCGGCCACCAGCGGGCGCACCGTGCTGGTCTCCGGCTTCACGGTGATGGTCGCCATGTTCTTCTCCGGGTTGCTGCTGTTCAAGGGCTTCGCGGTGGCCACCATCGTGGTCGTCTTCATCGCCATGCTGGGCTCCGTGACGGTGCTGCCCGCGATGCTGTCCTGGCTGGGCGACCGGGTGAACAAGGGCCGGCTGCCGTTCCTGGGCCGCAGGGCCGAGCGCCGGGCCGCGCGGCCCGGGAAGAACGGCGTTGTCACGGCGCTGATCAAGCCCGTCGTGGCCCGGCCGAAGGTGTTCGCCGTGCTGGCTACGGTCGTGCTGGTGGCGCTCGGGGCGCCGGCGGCGGGGATGAAGACGGAGCAGCTCGGCCTGGAGAAGCAGTTCGGCAAGGACGCGGGCATCGCGGTCGCCTTCCGCGAGATCACCGAGACCTTCCCCGGCGGCCCGTCCCCGGCCCAGGTGGTCATGGAGGCCGACGTGACTGCGCCCGGCTTCGTCAACGCGGTCGCCGACTTCAGGAAGAAGGCCGCGGCGACCGGCGAGTTCGGCACCGTCGAGGTCGTCACGCACCCGGAGAAAGGTGTCGCGGAGATGGACGTACCGCTGGCCGGCAACGGCTCCGACGAGACGTCGAAGCACGCTCTGACCACCCTGCGCGAGGACGTCATCCCCAGCACCCTGGCCGACGCCACCGAGCAGGCGTACGTCACCGGCGACCTGGCCGGCTCGGTCGACTTCAACGACCAGCTCAAGACGGGCATCGTGCCGGTCTTTCTGTTCATCATCGCGATGACCTTCGTGCTGATGCTGGTCTGCTTCCGCTCAGTGCCCATCGCGCTGGTGTCGATCGTGCTCAACCTGCTGTCGGTGGCCGCCGCGTACGGCGTGATGGTCGCGGTCTTCCAGCACGGTTGGGGCGCCGGAGCGCTCGGCATGGAGAAGGTCGGCGCGATCGAGTCCTGGATGCCGCTGTTCGTGCTGGTCATCCTGTTCGGCCTGTCGATGGACTACCACGTCTTCGTGGTCTCCCGTATCCGGGAGACCACGACCGTGGCCGCTCCACCCGGGCGGCGATCGTCGAGGGCATCCAGGCCACCGCCGGCTCCATCTCGGGCGCCGCGGCGATCATGGTGGCCGTGTTCGCGGTCTTCGCGATGCTGTCCATGCAGGACATGCAGCAGATGGGCGTCGGCCTGGCAGTCGCGGTCCTGCTCGACGCGACCCTGGTCCGCATGGTGCTGCTGCCCTCGGTGATGGCGCTGCTCGGCGAGAAGAACTGGTACCTGCCCCGCTGGCTTGGCTGGCTCCCGCACTTCTCGCACGGCGACGAGCCGGGGTGGAGCCCACCGCCCGCCTGCTGACCCACCAGCCCGCGATGGCCGCCACCCCTGGCCCGTACGCCCAGCGGCCCGGCCGTGACCAGGGGTACCGCCAGGGTTACGGCCAGGGCCAGCACCCCGGCTACGCCGCCGACCCGGGCCAGCGGCCCGGGAACGGCCAGGGACACGACGGCTACGGCCGGCCGTAGGACGAGGGGCCCCGCCCCTGGCGCCGTCGGCCCGGCGGATGCCCCCGCCGGGCTACGGGTCCTCGGAACCCGGGCCCGAGCCAGGGCCCCCCGCACGACGCGCCGCCGCCGGACACGGAATCCCGTGTCCGGCGGCGCCGTGGCGTCGCGCGCTGTCAGGCCGCCGCGACGACCGGCTCGACCCGCCGCGCGACGGCCTGCAACATCTCCAGCCGGATCAGCCCCGCGCCGCCCGCGCGGATCGCCAGCCAGTACGCCCCGAAGATCAGCCGGGACCGCTCGTCCGTGCAGCGCACCCGGGTCTCGATGGTCATGAGGCTGCCGTCGCCGTCGGCGACTACCCGGGCCCCGGTGACGGTCTTGGCCCAGCCGGGCTCGGCGCAGAACGCCCTTGGGGTCGCCGTCCGGGATCGGGGCCACCTCGGGCCGTACGTACCAGAACTTGGCGATCTTCCCGCGCACCTCGGCCAGCTCGTCGCGCGCCAGCAGCGGTACCGGAGCCGTCTCCGAGACCCGCCCGCTGAGCCGCAGCGTGCCAGCGAGCGGATGCCGGTCAGCATCTGGGTGATGTGGAGTTCCTCGGCGGTCAACTCCTGGAAGGCGCGCCAGGGCGTCGCGGGATCGGCCGCGATCCGACGGCTGCAGACGGACCGGAAGTCGTGCTCGGGCATGAAGCGATCGAGTTCCATACGGGCACGCTATACCGCTACCCGCGCCCGTGGCGGTCCGTCCGTGGTACGGGGGTCAGCCGATGGGCGCGTACTTGTAGCCGACCCGGCGCACGGTGACGATGGCCGCCCGGTGTTCCGCGCCCAGCTTGCGGCGCAGCCGGGCGATGTGGACGTCGACGGTCCGGCCGTCCCCGACGTGCCCGTAGCTCCACACCGTGGTCACCAACTGATCCCGGGTGTGCACCCGGTGCGGGTGGGCGACCAGGTGGGTCAGGAGCTCGAACTCCAGGTAGGTCAGATCCAGCGGACGGCTCGCGACCTGGGCGGCGCGCTGCTCGGGGTCGATCTGGATCAGCGCGTCGCCGTGCGTGGTGGCGGCCGGCGCCTGCGCCACCGGGCCGGCCCCGGGCCGCCGGTCGGCGGGGACCAGGACCAGGTAGCCGACCATCGGCGGCTGCCCGGGCAGCGTCGGCAGGCTGTGCGCGGGCGCGGGCAGCCAGGTGGCGTCCGAGTGCAGCAGGTTCGCGACGGGCGGCAGTTCGTCGGGGGCCACCGCGCGCAGCGACGTGGCGGCGGAGACGGGGGAGCCGGCGGCGCTGGGGGATCAGGTGCGCGGCCGAGGGCGCCGAGGAGACGGAGGAGACGGGAGAAACAGAAGATAACGGAGGAGACCGGGGGGACGGAGGTCCCGGGGGACAGCGAGCGTGCGTGGGTCATGAGAGGTCAGCTCTTTCGCGCAGAGGGCGTAGCAGAGGGCGTAATGGACGTCGTGCGCGCGGGCAGGGCTAGCGACCGGAGAGCCGACGTCCGAGGGGGACGTCAGGCGTCAGCGCAGTGAGCGGGCCCGCGCGTCAGAGCGCGCGACAACACTCGCGGTCGAAGTGGTGCCCCTGGCGAGAAGGCCAAAACGGCTCAAGGTCGCTGCGACCTGTCGCGGTGCTGTGGAGGCTGGCCATGCCCCTATTGAAGCAGACAATCCGACGGGGGACCCGGCTCGGTCGCAGGTCACATCCCCGGCCCCGGCCCGCCCGGCGTCCCGTGTGCCGCGTTCTGTGGCGCGCGCCGACCGCGCCCCGGACGCCGGCCGGCCCCTTCCGTCCCGCCCGGTCCGCCGCCGCGGCCGGCGCCCCGCCCCGACCGAGCGCGGGCGCCGAGGGCGTTGACGCGGCGTCGGCAGGGGCGCGGGGGAGCGGCTCCGAGGGGCGGGTGGGCGGCCCGGTGGTGACGGTCACGCCGTGACCACCGCAGCGTTTCGGACATGCCGACGCGTCGTCGGGTCATGGAAGGCCGCAGTCCACATTTCCGTCGACACATCGTCAAAACACCCCCTCACCAGGCCAGACAGAAGGTTGGCCCCGATATGCGTCCGTGTCATGAACGTGTTGATCGTGGGCAAAGTTTCCCCTTGGCCTGCACCACTTGTCAGTGCTGGCTGGCAACATGTCGACTATGACCACTGGGCTGGCGTCCCGCGCCATACGAGCCGCGACCTTCGCGGCCGTGTGCGTCGTCGCCGCCGCCCTCGGTCACGCACTCGCTTCCGGCACGGGCGTGTCACCGCTCGCCCTGGGCAGCGCGTTCGCCGGGACGGCTTCGGCCGCCTGGTGGCTCGCCGGGCGCGAGCGGGGCGCGTTCGCGGTGACGGGAGCGACCGTCTTGTCCCAAATCGCGTTCCACGTGCTGTTCTCCCTGATGGACCGGTCGGCGTCGATGGCGGCCTGATGGACCGGTCGGCGTCGATGGCGGCGCACGGCCACGCGGGCCACATACCCAAGGCGGCGTACGAGGTGCGCGCCGGACTCTCCCCGCCCACGGGGCAGCCGAGCGCCGCGGACGCCGCCGAACCCCTCGCACCACCCACCGCCGGCCCGCTCGGCGCCGGCCAGGACAGCGTGGACGGCCTGGAGGGGCTGACGCCCTTCTGCCACGGCTGGGGCATGCTGCTCGCGCACGTGCTGGCGGCCCTGGCCTGCGGGCTGTGGCTGTGGCGCGGCGAGCGCGCCGCCTACCGGCTCGGCCGCGCGCTGGCCGCCGCCGTCTTCGTCCCGCTGCGCATCGCCTACCACGGCCTGGTCGCCGGCCCGCGGCGATGTCCACGGCCCCGCCTGACCCGCACCTCGCGCGTCCGGCGTCCGCGCCGACTCTTCCTGCGCCACGTCCTGGCCGGCCGCGCGCCGCCGCACCGCCTCACCTTGCGCTGAACGCACCGTCACCCGCGCCCCGTCGGGCGCCCATGCCGTGGTGACGGGCCCAGTTCCGATGCCGGTGGCCGTTCCCGCGAAGACGGCCCCGTAAGGCGTCGGCTCCAGGCTCCGCGGTTCCTCGCTGTGCCCCGCGCCGAAGACGTCGGTGCCCTTGCCGGCACCGCGGCCACCGGCGTGGCCGAGCGAGGCGTGCGGAGCTGTCATCGCCGGGCCGTGGTCACCCATGACGCGGCACACAGCCCCCAAAAGGACTCCGTTGCGATGATTCCTGCCCTAGTCCGGGCCTGCCCCGGACCGTCCCGCCCCGCGGACCACGAGGAGGTGACCGACTGGGCGCTGGCGGCACGGGATGGCAACCCCGCCGCCGTCGAGCGCTTCGTGCGCGCCACCTACCGGGATGTCTGGCGGTTCGTCACCCATCTGAGCGCCGATGTGTACAGCGCGGACGACCTCACCCAGGAGACGTTCCTGCGCGCACTCCACTCCCTGCCGCGCTTCGCTGGACGCTCCTACGCGCGTACCTGGTTGCTCTCGATCGCCCGCCGCGTGGTCATCGACCGCTACCGGTCCGCCGCCACCCGGCCCCGCGTCGTCGATGCCCCCAACTGGCAGTCGGCCGCCGAGGGGGCGCAGCCCTCGGGGCTGCCCGGCTTCGAGGAGGGAGTCGCCCTGCTCGACCTGCTGAACACCCTCGAGCCGCACCGGCGCGAGGCGTTCATCCTCACCCAGCTCCTGGGACTGCCCTAGGCGGAGGCCGCCGTCGTCGGCTGCCCGGTCGGCACGGTGCGCTCCCGGGTGGCCAGGGCGCGCGAGGACCTCATCACGCTGCTGCGCACGGCGGAGGTGTCCGGGGTCGCGTTCGCCGCCTGACCGGCGCACCGCCCTCGATGTCGGGCCCGCGCGCCGGTCGTTGGGTGGCGCGCGGGGGAGGCACGCCTGTGCGCGACAAGATCCGGTGACCCCACGTGGCCGGATCGAGCGAGCTTCTGTATCTGGACAACCGGGGTATGCCCCGGTTGTCCGAACCGCGGTGGGGCGAGGCCGCGCGGTCCCCGGCGCCGCCGCTGTTCCCCACCCCGTTCCCCGAGTGCCATTCCCCCTCTTACGCTTTCTCACCTAACTTTGCCTCACCTTTTCTCTCACCATCAGGAGAATTCAGTGACACCGGAGATTGAGAACGCCTTCGCTGCGATCCGGAGTGAGTACGGCTCCGACTCCATCGAGCGCGTGGAGCAGATGCTCGACAGCAAGAAGCAGCAGCGCCACCCGTTGCAGCAGGGCGCCAAGTGGATCATGCCCGGAATTTCCCAGCAGCCCTGGCACGATCCGTACGGACATGCCGAGCACACGCCCTTCATAGCCGCCCTTGAGGAGCAGCACGGGGCGATCAAGTCGGAACTGGAGACGGCCTGGGCCGCGCGGCGCGAGGCCTTTTCCAACTACGAGCACTACCTCACGCCGCAGGACGACTCGCAGGCGCTCTACCTCTACCGCAAGGGGGGCCTCGTCGCGGAGTCGCAGGCGACGGCGCCGACGGCGTACAAGGTGCTCAAGGAGTTCGCCGTCGACACCGAGAAGATCTGCCCGCTCCTCGAATGCCATTTCTCCACGCTGCTGCCGGGCGCCGCCATCAAGCCGCACTCCGACCTGTGGAACTTCAGCATCAACCTGCACCTGGCGGTGGACATCCTCGAGGGCTGCGGGATCAAGGTCGCGGGGGAGACCCGCGCCTGGGAGGAGGGGAAGTGCCTGCTCTTCGACTACTCCTTTGAGCACGAGGCGTGGAACTCCGGGATCCGCCCGCGGACCTGCCTGCTGGTCGACCTGTGGCACCCCGACACCACCGTGCCCGAGCGCGCGGCGCTGGTGGCGCTCATCACGGAGATCCGGAAGCTGATGGGCGAGGACTGACCGAACCCGCGCCCACCAGGCACGACTGCCGCCGTCCGTCGCGAGCGACGGACGGCGGCAGTCGTGTGTCCGGGAGCGGATTCCGGTGAACGCCAAGTGGACATTGGGCGAGAGGATCGCGACTCACCGTAGCCGTATATGCTCCTCCGACCTGGCGGGCGCGATCCCCGGTGTCGGGAGGAATTCGTCAGGCCGAGCGGTGGACGAGCGTCTTTCGGGCGGCTCGTACCGCGGGTTCCCGGTCATCTTCCGTTGGCCCAGTGGGCTTTCGGGTGAACGGCGGTCGGCGTCCCCCTATGGGGGCGCAAATCGCTCGTCAACTGTCCAACGCCTAGACAGCTTGGTCTATGCCAAGGCGGCATGTGATGAAGAACTTCGGGCCTGTCGGGAACTCGATGTCTTTCTCGTCCGACTACCGAAAAAGGCCCTTCCTGGCACCCCGGAGCGGCGCCCTTCGAATGGCGGTGGGAATGCTTCCCGGGTGCTCGCATTTCGGCTGCCTAGCCGCTTGAATCGGTCATCCCTGCCCCTGTACGCTCACCTGGCGTTGGCCGAAAAGAGTCTGTTCAGAGTGGCTCATGGGGCCACCGAACCGGGCAAAAAGCGCGAACTTCAATGGCGTTTCGCTCACTCTTTCGCGGGGTAGCGCCCTGGTTCGCCGGATGTTCTTGTGGAGGGAGAGAGGGGAACGCGCCACTCCGGGTGGCTAATTCCTACTTGTCATGAAGACGCTCAGTGACGCCTTAACCAGAACTGCAACCGGAATCTGAGCCAGGCTGAAAAGAAGGCCAAATGCTTGCCGTGCCGATGGGGGTGAGCAAGCATCCAGGGCGAGTCGCCCAATGATGTGTGGCCAGGTGTTCACGGGCTGGGGAGGCCCGTCGCCGGGGCCGGTCATTTCAGTGTGTGGTGCAGCATTTCGGCACCCAGCAATGATTCGCCGTACGCATCGCAGTGATGATCCACCGCACGAGGCATGGGGAACCGCTGTCGCGATTTCAGCAGGTTCCTAAGGGGGAATGTCCGAGAATGTCCGCAATAACGTCGTCACCCGCACCACCTCGTCAGCGGCTTGGGCTGTCCCTATGCGTACTGGCCGCCGCGCAGCTCGTCATCGCACTCGACTTCAACATCGTCTACGTCGCCCTGCCGAGCATCCAGGAGGGCCTCGGCTTCTCCGAGCAGGACCTGCAGTGGGTGGTCAGCGCCTACATCGTGGCCACCGGCGGGTTCCTGCTCCTCGGCGGCCGGGCCACCGATCTGCTGGGCCGGCGCCGGATGTTCGTCCTGGCGGCCGGGTTGTACGCCGGCTCGTCGCTGATCGGCGGACTGACCGACACGGCCTGGCTGTTGGTCGCCGTGCGCGCCGTGCAGGGCATCGGCGGCTCGCTGCTGTTTCCCGCCACCCTCTCGCTGATCACCACGATCTACGAGGAGGGCCCGCGCCGTAACAAGGCGTTGGCCGTGTGGGGCGCGGCCGGCGCCGGCGGGCTGTGCTTCGGCTCGCTGCTCGGCGGCGTCCTGGTCGAGGCGTTCGGCTGGCCGTCGGTGTTCATGGTCAACGTCCCGCTGGCCGGGTGGCTGCTCTTCCCCGCCGACCCGCCGCGGTCGCGGCAGCGGGACTTCGACGCCCTGGGCGCCGTCACCGCGACCGCCGGCATCACGCTCCTGGTGTTCCTGCTGGTCCGTGGGCCCGAGGTCGGCTGGACCAGCAAGGCCACCGTGCTGTGCGCGCTGTGTTCGGCGCTGCTGCTCGCGGCGTTCGCCGTCATCGAGGCGCGCACCCGTGATCCGCTCACCCCGGCGCGGCTGCTCACGCACCGCTCCCTGGTGGCCGGAATGGCGCTGGCCGCCGTCTTCAACGCGACCTTCGCCTCCGTCCCCTACTTCCTCACCCGCTATTTCCAGCTCGTGCACCACTACAGCGCGCTCGAGACCGGGTTGGCGTTCCTGCTGCCGGCCGTCATGGTCGCGGCCGGAACCCAGGTCGGCGAGCGGGCGATCGCCGCCTTCGGCGTACGGGCCACGCTGCTCGGCGGGTTGCTGCTCGGCGCGGCCGGCGCGGTCGCGCTCGCCGTGGCTTTCACCGACAGCGGCTCCTACGGGCGCCTGGTCCCCGGACTGGTGCTGCTCAGCCTCGGTCAGGGCGCGGCCTGGACCGTGCTGTGGATCGTGGCCGCCTCCGGCGTCGCCCCGACTGACCAGGGCATCGCGTCGGGTCTGGCCTCCACGACGCTCCAGGTGGGCGGCGCCGTCGGGCTCGCGCTGCTGGTCGCCGTGGCCAACACGCGCAGCGACGGACTCGCCGGCGAGGCGCTGCGCGACGGGCTCGTCGACGGCGTGCGCCTGGTCAGCTACCTAATCGCGGCTGGCATCTGCTGCGGGGCGCTCGTGCTCCTCGCGCTCCTCGCGCTCAGGAGGGCCCCGAGCCGGTAACGGCCCCGTCAACCGATCGGCCCCACGCCGCCGCCCGCCACCGGTCGGACCCCCACCCCACACCAGTACCCGACCGAACCCGCTGACCCTGCTTGTGACCCTGCTTGCCGACTTGCTCGCCGATTGAGGAGACCGCCGTGCCCAGCGATGCCGCCCCACCGCCCGAACCCGACGATCGAGCCCTCGCGTACGCCCCGCGTGCCGCCGTGTTGTGCGGGCTCGCGGGTTGGCTGCCGCCGCGCGTCGTCACCAACGACGAGTTGTCCACCTACCTCGACACCAGCGACGAGTGGATCGCCACCCGCACCGGGATCTGCCAGCGCCACTTCGCCGACCCCGGCCAGGCCACCTCGGACCTCGCCGTCGAGGCGGGCCGGCGCGCGCTGGAGTCGGCCGGCACCGAGAGCGTGGACGCCGTGGTCGTGGCCACCACCACGCCCGACCGGAGCTGCCCGGCCACCGCCCCGCTGGTGGCCCACCGACTCGGCCTGACCGGCGTCGCGGCCTTCGACGTCAGCGCCGTGTGCACCGGCTTCGTCTACGGGCTCGCCACCGCCGCCGGCCTGATCACCGCGGGCGTCGCCGAGCGCGTGCTGTTGATCGGCGCGGACACGTACACCACCATCATCGACCCGCTGGACCGCGCGAACGCGATCATCTTCGGCGACGGCGCCGGGGCGGTCGTGCTGCGCGCCGGCGACGCCGACGAACCCGGTGCCATCGGCCACTTCGACCTCGGCAGCGACGGCGCCGAGGAAGAGATGATCATGGTGGCGGCCGGCGGCTCCCGGCAGCGCTCGCGCCGCGACGAGCAGCCCAGCCACGCCGACCGGCACTTCTCGATGGAGGGCAGGGCGGTGTTCCGGCACGCGATCACGCGCATGACCGGCTCCGTCCGCGCCTCGCTCGCCGCCGCCGAGTGGAAGGTCGACGACGTCGACCACCTCGTGCCGCACCAGGCCAACCAGCGCATCCTGCGAGCGGTCGCCGACGATCTCGGCCTCCCGCGCGAGCGCTGCGTCTCTAACGCCGAGTCGGTCGGAAACACCGGTGCCGCCTCCATCCCGCTGGCGCTCGCGGGCGCGGCGGCCGGCAACGTTATCGAGCCCGGGGACCGCGTGCTCCTCACCGCCTTCGGCGGTGGCCTGACCTGGGGCTCCTGCGCGCTGCGCTGGCCCGACCGGACCCCCCGTACGCCGACCGCACCCGCGGCAGCCGCACCCGTAACCGCCCAAGAGGGAGGACCTCTCGCACCATGAGCGCCACCTATGACCGACTCATCGCCCTGCTGACCAAGCTGCACGAGGCCCCGCCGGGGGACACCACCCCGGACGCGACCTACGCGGAGCTCGACGTCGACTCGCTGACGCTCGTGGAGATCGTCATGCACGTCGAACGCGAGCTGGGCGTGACCATCGAGGACAGCGAGCTGCACCCCGACCTCAGCCTCGGCGCCACTGCCAAGCTCATTGACGAGCGGCTTGCCGGATAGCCGTGCACGTCCTCCCCGAGCCAATTTCCACCAACACGGTTCACCTTTAACTCCCGGAAAGGCAGTCACGATGGAGATCGTCCCGCAGGAAGGCAAGAAGCTCGGCGCGGCCGTGCACGGGTTCGACTACGCCAGCGCTTCTGAGGCGGACATCCAGAAGCTCAAGGAAACCGTCTACACGAAGAAAATCGCGGTGCTCAAGGCGCAGGACCTGGACCCCGCGCAATTCCTGGAGCTGGGCAAGCGGCTCGGCCGTCCCGAGACGTACTACGAGCCGATGTACCAGCACCCCGACGTGCCCGAGGTCTTCGTCTCGTCCAACGTTCCCAAGGACGGCAAGCAGATCGGCGTGCCGAAGACCGGCAAGTTCTGGCACGCGGACTGCATGTTCATGCCGGACCCGTTCGGCATCACGCTGATCTACCCCCAGGTCATTCCGCAGAAGAACCGCGGAACGTACTTCATCGACATGGGCAAGGCGTACGAGGCGCTTCCCGAGGACCTGAAGAAGGCGGCCGAGGGCACGCGGTGCCGGCACTCCGTCCGCAAGTACTTCAAGATCCGCCCGCACGACGTCTACCGCCCGATCTCCGAGATCATCGAAGAGGTCGAGACCAAGACCCCGCCGGTGGTGTACCCCACGACCTTCAACCACCCGATCACCGGTGAAACGATCCTCTACATTAGCGAGGGCTTCACCGTGGACATCGAGGACGCGGAGGGCAAGCCGCTGGAGACCGACCTGCTGCACGACCTGTTCAAGGCCACCGGGCAGTTGGACGACACCTTCTCTAACGACAACATCCACCTGCAGAGCTTCGAGAAGGGCGACCTGCTGGTCTGGGACAACCGCAGCCTGATCCACCGCGCCCTGCACACCACCGCCCCCGAGCCCACCTCCTCGTTCCGGGTCACCGTGCACGACGAGCACAAGCTCTACGACGGACTCACGGTCTGATGGCGACCCACACCGCCGAACGTGTCGTCAGGCACAAGCCGTCGGCACCCGAGTGGTACGCCACCGACCGCGAGCTGCTCCCGCCGGTGCTGCGCCCCTACAAGGAGAACTGCAAGTACCTGCTCTCCGCGGAGGTCAGCGCCAATGCGGGACTCGGCACGGCGCGTTATGAGTTCGCCATTCCGGAGTCGTGCTACATCGACGACACCGGGCATCTCAACGCGGTCGAGGTGAACATCTGCTACAACCAGATGATATATTACCTGGTCGCCAAGTCCGTGCAAGAGGGACTGATGCCGGGATTCGCCTCGTGGACGATGGACGACTACTGGCGGCACCAGCTTCCGGATATCCTCATCGCCCGCTTCGGCAGCAATTTCCGGCGACCGATCAATCCCCGGTCCTTCTCCGGTGAGATGACGTTCCTCTCGCTCACCCGGCGTACCCCGGGCGGCGGCGATCCCATGCTGCTCGCCGAAACCTCGTACCGGTACTGGGACGCCGACGGCGGACGCTGCGACGGCGAGGCCACCCTCGCTTTCGTGGGTGTCGCTTAGCCGTCACCTTCACACAGCGATATCACCTGCCGTGGTGCGGGCCGCCGAGAAAGAGGTGGCGGCCCGCACCACGGACCGAATGCGGAGGCGCAGGACATGGCCGATTCCACGATGACGCGTACAGCCGACGGCAGGCTCTACCACCCGAACCTGCACACCCTCGACGAGACGGCGCGCTTCCACGCCGAGCGGCAGCCGGACGTAGCGGCGGTGCTGTGCGAGGGCCGCGTCCTGACGTACGGGGACCTGCACCGGGAGAGCAACCGCATCGCGCGCGCCATCGAGGCCGCGGGACTGCCGCCCGGCGCGCGCGTCGCCTACCTCGGCAAGGAATCCGAGCACTACTACGAGATCCTCTTCGGCTGCGCCAAGAGCCAGACCGTGCTCGTGCCCATCAACTGGCGCCTGACCGCGCCCGAGGTCAGCCACATCCTGCGCGACTCCGGCAGCGAACTTCTCTTCCTGGAGGAGGAGTTCGCCCCCATCATCGACCGCGTGCCGGACGCCGTGCCGACCACGGTGGTCCGGCTGAGCACCGGCGCGGGCCCCGCCACCGCCGGCCAGGAGGCGCCCAGCGCCACGGCCGTCGACTTCGCCGCCTGGAAGAGCGCGCACCCTGACACCGAGGTGAACCGCCCGGCGACCCCCGACACCCCCGTCGCCCAGATCTACACCAGCGGCACCACGGGCCTGCCCAAGGGCGTGGTCCTCGCCCACCGCAGCTTCTTCGCCATCCGCGACGCGCTCGCCTTGCAGGGCCTGGACTGGATCGACTGGCGCGCCGGCGACATCGCCCTGATCGGCATCCCCGGCTTCCACGTCGGCGGCCTGTGGTGGGCCACGCAGAACTTCAGCGCGGGCGTGACCGTCGTCGCCATGCGCGCCTTCGCGCCGCACCAGGCCAACGCCCTGATCAAGGACCTGGGCATCACCACCGCCTGCGTGGTGCCCGCGATGTTGCGCATGATGCTGGCCGAACCCGGCGTGAGCCCCGAGCACTTCAGCACCCTGCGCAAGATCGTCTACGGCGGCTCGCCCATCTCCGAGGCGCTCCTCGAACAGAGCCTGTCCCTCTCCGGCTGCGAGTTCGCCCAGATCTACGGGCTCACCGAGACCGGCAACACCGCGGTGTGCCTGCCCCCGGCCGACCACGTGCCGGGACACCCCCGGATGAAGGCCGCTGGCCACCCGTACCCGGGCGTGCGCGCCAAGGTCATCGACGGGGACGGCAAGGAGTTGCCCGTCGGGACCGTCGGCGAGGTGTGCCTGGCCACCCCGGCCCGCATGGTCGAGTACTGGGGGCTGCCCGACAAGACCCGCGAGACGCTCGTCGGCGAGTGGATCCACACCGGCGACGCCGGCTACCTCGACGCCGACGGCTACGTGTTCATCAGCGACCGCATCAAGGACGCCGTCATCGTCGCGGGCGAGAACGTCTACCCCGCCGAGATCGAGGGCGCCCTGGAGGCGCACCCCGGCGTGCGCGAGGCGTGCGTGGTGGGCGCGCCCGACGAGCGCTGGGGCGAGACCATCCACGCCTTCGTCGTCGCCGTCCCCGGCGAGCAGCCGACCCCCCGGGACCTGCACCGCTTCCTGGTGGACCGGCTCGCCAGCTTCAAGCTCCCCGCCAAGTACGAGTTCATCGACCAGGTGCCGCGCAACACTAGCGGCAAGATCCTCCGCCGCGAACTGCGCGACCGCTTCTGGAAGGACGCGGACCGCAAGGTCAACTGACCGCCGTCGCCGCAGCCCCTGCCCCGCTACCCAAGAGAGAACGACATGTCTGAGCCCTTGACGCTGGCGACCTTCCGCGCCGACCTCGCGGAGGTGCTGCACCAGCAGCCGGATGAAGTAGACTTCGACGAGAACCCCCTGTACGCGGGCCTGGACTCGCTGCGCATCGTCACCCTGGCCGAACGCTGGCGCTCGGCCGGCGCCGAGGTCAGCTTCGTGGAGCTGGCCGAGCGCACGTCGTTCGACCAGTGGTGGGACCTGATCGCCGAACGCCAGGCGGGAGTCGAACATGCCGAAGCCTGACGGCACCCAGAGCGGCATCGCGATCCCCGCCGGCCCCGGCGCGGAGGAGCGGCACCCCCTGCTCGCCGCACAGGAGGGCATCTGGACCGGGCAGCAACTCGACCTGGACAGCCCCGCGTTCAACACGGCCGAGTACGTGTGCATCGCCGGCCCCATGGACACCGGGGTCTTCGTCGCCGCGCTGCGCCAGGTGGTCGCCGAGACCGAGGCGCTCGGCGTCCGCTTCACCGCCCAGGACGGCAAGCTCTGGCAGGTCACCGCGGACGTCACCGACTGGCAGCCGCACGTGGCCGACCTGACCCCGGAGGCCGCCCCGCGCGCCGCCGCGCTGGCCTGGATGGCCCGCGACATGGCGCGCCCGGTCGACCTGGAGCGCGAACCCGTCTTCGGGCACGCCCTGTTCCGCGTCGCGGAGAACGAGTACTGGTGGTACCACCGCGTCCACCACATCGCGCTCGACGGCTTCGGGCTCTCGCTCGTCGCCCGCCGCGTCGCCGACGTGTACACCGTGCTGGTCGCGGGCCGGCCCACCGGCGACAGCGGCTTCGGCACCCTGCAGTCCGTGCGCGACGAAGAGCACGCGTACCAGAGCAGTCCGCGGCGCGACAAGGACGGCGCGTACTGGGCCAAGCGGTACGCCGACCGGCCCCCGGTGCCCAGCCTCACCGACGACTCCGCGCTGCCCGCCCGCACTTTCCGGCGGCAGATCACCGACCTGGCTCCGGCCGAGGTGCGCACGCTGCGCCAGCGGGCCGACGAACTTTCCGTCACCTGGTCGGACGTGCTGTTCGCGGTCACCGCCCGGTACATCCAGCAGGTCAGCGGCGCCCCCGAGGCCGTGCTGAGCGTGCCCGTGATGGGCCGGCTCGGCTCGGTGTCGCTGCGCGTGCCGTGCATGGTGCGCAACGTGCTGCCGCTGCGGGTGGCCTCCGGCCCGGGCGACAGCCTCGCCGACCTCGCCCCACGGGTGGCCGCCGAACTCCGCGCCGGCCTGCCCCACCAGCGCTACCGCTACGAGCACCTGAGGCGCGACCTCAAGCTGGTCGGCGGCAAGCGACGCCTCTCGGGCCCCGGCGTCAACATCATGCCCTTCGAGTACGACCTGCGCTTCGCCGGTTACGCCAGCACCGTGCACAACGTGTCCGCCGGCCCCGTCGACGACCTCTTCGTCAACGTCTACGACCGGGCCGAGGGCGCCGGCCTGCGCTTTGCCTTCGATGCCAACCCCGACCTGTACGACGCGAACGACCTGGCCACCCACCAGCGCGGGCTGCTCGCGCTGCTGCGCGCCGCGCTCGCCGAGCCCCACCGCCCGCTGTCGCAGCTCGCCGGGACACCCGCCGACAGCCCCGCGCCGGCCACTACCGGGGCCGGCCCGACCAGCGCCGCCGCGGCGGCCGACTGGCCCGTCGTGGACGGCGGCCCGCTGCGCGCGCCGGCCCGCCCCGTGCTCGACCAGATCGCCGAGCGGGTCGCCACCCGGGGCGACGCCACCGCCGTCGAACACGGCGACCAGCGCGTGAGCTACGCCGAACTGGACGCCGCGGCGCGCCGGCTCGCCGAGCGGCTCACCGCGCAGGGGCTCGGCCACGGCGCGCTCGTGGCCGTCGCCCTGCCGCGCGGCATCGACGCCGTCACCGCCATCCTCGGCACGCTCTACGCGGGCGTCGCCTACTGCCCGATCGACCTCGGCGCGCCCGCGACCCGCACCACCGCCCTGCTGGCCGCCGCCGACGCCGCGGCCGTGCTCACCACCGCCAACCACGTGGCCAAGCTGCCCGGCGGCGGCGCGGGCGCCGGCGGTTCGGCCGGGCTCGCCGTGGCGCTGCCAGGTGACGCGGGCACCGTTCCCGTGCTCCTCCTGGACGCCGCGGCCGACCCGGAGCCGGCGACCGCCGCCCAGCGCGCCGACCGTGCCGCCGAGCGGGCCGCCTCCGACGCGTTGGCGTACGTCATCTACACCTCGGGCTCCACCGGCGAGCCCAAGGGCGTGGAGATCGGGCACGGCGCGCTGGCCCACTTCGTCGCCGGCGCCACCCAGCGCTACGAGCTGGGCGCGGACGACCGGGTCATGCAGTTCGCGCCGCTGCACTTCGACGCCAGCGTCGAGGAAATCTTCCTGACCCTGTGCGCCGGGGCCACGCTGGTCGTGCGCACCGACGAGATGACGGAGTCCGTCGCCACCCTCACCGGCGCCTGCGAACGACTGCGTGTCAGCGTCCTCGACCTGCCCACGGTGTACTGGCACGAGGTCGCGTACGCGCTTGCCACCGGCTCCGCCACGCTGCCCGCGTCGGTGCGTACCGTCATCATCGGCGGCGAGGCCGCCGTGCCCGAGCGGGTGGACGGCTGGCGGCGCGCGGTTGGGTCCTCGGTGCGCCTGTTCAACACCTACGGGCCGACCGAGGCGATCGTCGTCGCCACCGTCGCCGACCTGCACGACCCCGAACTGGCCGCGGGCGACGTGCCCATCGGCCGCCCGCTGCCCGGCACCCGGGCGGTCCTCGTCCCGGTGGACGGGGGGACGGGCGAGGGGACCGGAGCCGGCTCGGGCGAGGGCGGTACGGTCGGCGAACTGCACCTGGTCGGCGACGCGTTGGCGCGCGGCTACCGTGGCGCGTGCACCGCGGACGCCGAACGGTTCGCCCCGCTGACCGACCTGCCGGGCGCGCCCCGCGCCTACCGCACCGGCGACCTGGTAAGGCTCGCCGACGACGGGCTGCTGCGGTTCGTCGGCAGGGTCGACGGCGAGTTCAAGATCAGCGGACACCGGGTGCACCCCACCGAGGTGGAGGCGGTGCTGCTGCGCTATCCGGGTCTGCGCGAGGCGGCGGTGATCGGGCAGATCCTGCCCGACGGCACCCGTCGGCTCGTTGCCCACCTGGTCGCCGACGGCACCGCGCCGCAGGCCACCGAGGTGCGCGAGGCGCTGCGGGCCGTGCTGCCCGCTGCGATGATCCCCTCCGCGCTCACCTTCCACGAGCGGCTCCCGCTGACCGGTTCCGGCAAGATCGACCGCAAGGCGCTGGCCGCCCTCGACACCCCGGCCCCCGCCGCCCAGGAGACCGACGCCGCCACGGGCGCCGCCCCGGCCAACGCGCTGGAAGCGGCCATCACCGGGGTCTGGGCCCAGGTCCTGGGCGCCGACCACATCGCCCCGGGTGACGACTTCTTCGACCTCGGCGCCCAGTCGCTCCAGGCCATCCAGGTCGCCAACCGGCTCGGCGTGGAGCTGGCCCGCGAGGTCAAGGTGGCCTGGCTGTTCCAGTACCCGACGGCCGCCGACCTCGCGGCCCACCTCGCCCAGCAGGCGGGCCCGGACGACGCGGCCACGCGGGCCGACGCGGGGTCGGCCGGCGCCCCGGCGACCGACTCACCGACCGCTGACGCGACGGGGGTGGCCGAGAACGGACTGCCGGCCCCCGTCGCCGCCGTGGCGCGCGACGCGGAGCTGGAGGCCGACATCGCGCCGGGCTCCGGAACCCGGGTCGACCCGACGGCGCCGCCGCGTCAGGTGCTGCTCACCGGCGCCACCGGCTTCGTCGGCGCCCACCTGCTGGCCGAGCTGCTGACCAGCACGGACGCCGAGGTGGTCTGCCTGGTACGGGCGGCCGACCGGGAGCAGGCCACCGCCCGGCTGCGGCAGGCGCTGGACGAGCAGCAGCTCGCCGTTGGCGAGGCCGCCCGGCGCATCGTTGCCGAGCCGGCCGACCTGGGCCGCCCGCACCTGGGCCTGTCCCCGGAGCGGCTGGCCGAACTCGCCGCGAGCTGCGACGCGATCTTCCACAACGCCGCGACCGTCAGCATTATGCGCGAGTACTCCAGCCTGCGCGGGGCCAACACGGAGTCCACCCGGGAGCTGCTGCGCCTGGCCGCCGGCCGGAGCATCCCGTTCCACCTGGTCTCCACGCTCTCCACGGCCCCGCCGTACAGCCGCAGCCCCGAGGTGCCCGAGGCGTTCCTGCCGCCGCACCCCGGTCTCATCTACGGCTACCAGCAGAGCAAGTGGGCCTCCGAACGACTCCTGGAGCAGGCGGCGGAGCGTGGCCTTCCGGTCACCCTGCACCGGCTCGGCCGGGTGGTCGGCGCCCCCGACACCGGCTTCGTCAACGACCGCGACTTCGTCTGGAGCGTGCTGCGCGCCGGCATCCCGGCCGGCATCGTGCCCGACCTCTTCGAGGCCGAGGTGTGGACGCCGGTGGACTACGTCGCCCGCGCCGTCGTCCGGCTCGCCCTGCGCCACGAGGGCGGCACCGATGTCGTGTTCAACCACGCGCCGGCGCCGCAACTGAGGCTGGACGACCTGTACGACTGGATCGCCGCGTACGGCTACCGGGTGCGCTGGATGCCGCTGGCCCAGTGGCGCGCGGAGTTCCCGCGCGCCGCGGACGTGGCCACCACGACGCTCGCCTTCTTCGACACCTTCGACGGCCCGGGCGACGCGGACGGCGGCTCCGCCACGAACGGGGGGCCGGGCGACGACGGCGCCGGGACCACACCCGAAGCGGCGGCGGCCGAACCGGAGCTGAGGCTCGGCCACATCCGCGCCGACAACGTGCTGCGCGGCTTGGCCGACACCGGCATCACCTGCCCGACCATCGACCGGTCGCTGGTCTTCCGATACCTGGACCATTGCGTGAAAACCGGCAGCCTGCCCCGCCCCACGGGAGGTGATCGGCCGGAACCCGTCACGGCGGGTTAGGGCGTCCCGGGAACTGGGTCGGACTCCGACACGACTACTGAGGCGGAGTCCGACCCACCCCCGAGGAGCCCGCATGCATAGGAAACGGCCCACCATGGCGGTGCTGGCCGGAGCGCTCTGCCTGGTCACAGCGGCCTGCGGCGGAAGTTCGACGTCCGCCACGACCGAGAACGCCGCCAAGGGTGAACGCTCCGGCGCCGGCTACCCCGTCACGCTGAAGAACTGCGGGCGCAACACCACGTACACCAAGGCGCCCAGCCGCGTCGTCGTCATGAACGGCGCCTCCGTCGCCGAGGTCTCCGCGCTGCTCGCGCTCGGCCTCGGCGACCGGATCGTGGCCAACCAGCAGTCGTACGGTGCCTCCGAGGTCAAGGGTCGCGCCGAGGCCATCGCGAAGCTGCCCGACCGCGGCGTCAAGCCCAACGACGCCTTCGACATCCCGCGCGAGGCGATGCTGGGCCTGCGGCCCGACCTGGTGCTCTCCACCACCGCGTACGGCTTCTCCTCGCGCAACGGCTTCGCCACCCGGGACGACCTCGCCTCCGTCGCGGCCAACAGCTACGTCTCGCCCCAGGGCTGCGACGAGGACACCTCGAAGATGACCATCGAGGACAGCTACCAACTGCTGCGCGACCTGGGCAAGATCTTCCAGGTCGAGGAGCGCGCGGAGAAGCTGATCGCCGACTCGAAGCGGAAGATCGTCGACGTCTCCCGCACGATCCAGGCCAAGGGCGGCAAGCAGCCCCGCGTCATGGTGGTCTTCTCCAACATGTCGATGGGCGCCAACGACTTCAGCTCCGTGGCGGCCAACGGGATCTGGAACGACATCCTGAACAAGGCTGGCGGCACCAACGCCTTCGCCACGGTCACCAAGAACACCTTCGCCGACCTCAGCAAGGAGAAGGTCGCGGCCGAGCCCGTGGACGCGCTGGTGGTCATCGGCTACCAGGACAAGAACCCGGCGGCCTTCGCCCGCAAGCTGCTGCGCGACTTCCCGCAGTGGCCCGCCGCCAAGAACAACCGGTACGTCACCCTCTCCGACTCGGCCTACCTCGGGCCCAGCAACGACCTGGCCGTGACGAAGATCGGCGAGATGCTGCACCCCGAGGCGCTGGGGGAGCGGTGAGCGCGCAGGCAGCGGAGGAGCCCCACCCGCCCCGGACGCCACACGCGAAAGCCGCGGGCGCCCCGCCGGGCCGGGCCGCCCGCTCGCTGGCCGGCGCCCTGCCGCGCGCGCTTGCCGCCCGCGCGTCCGGCACCGCGACCAGCACCAGGCCCACCCCGTCGGCCGAGCCCCGCACGCCGCGCCAGGCCAAGGGCCCGCGCATCCTGAACGTGCCCACTGGGCCGCTGCTCGTCGGCCTGCTCGCGGTGCTCGCCGGCACGATGATTGTGGCCATCAGCATCGGCTCGGTCACCATCCCGGTCGTCGACGTGTGGCGGATCGTCTGGCACCACCTCACCGGCGCGGGCGCCACCGCGGACCCCGCCCTGGACCAGATCGTCTGGAACTTCCGCACCCCGCGCGTGGTGCTCGCCGCCCTGGTCGGCGCCGGCCTCGCGGTCTCCGGCGTGGTCCTCCAGGCGGTGGTGGCCAACCCGCTCGCCGACCCGTACGTCCTCGGCGTCTCTTCCGGCGCCTCGCTGGGCGCCGTCATGGTCATCACCATGGCCGGCGGCGCGCTGGGCGGGCTCGGCGTCTCGGCCGCGGCCTTCGCCGGCGCGATGGTCGCCGTGGCACTGGTCTTCGTGCTCGGCCTGACCAGGGGCCGGCTCGGCCCCACCCGCCTCGTGCTCTCCGGCGTGGCCGTCGGCTACCTCTTCCTCGCCGGCACCAGCTACCTCCAACTCCAGGCCACGCCCACCGAGTTGCGCTCGGTGATGTTCTGGATGCTGGGCAGCGTCGCGGGCGCCAAGTGGGACCAGCTCGGCCTGGTCAGCACCGTCGTCGTGACCAGCACGGTCTTCCTGGCCCTGTTCGGCCGCCAGCTCAACGCGCTGCTGGCCGGCGACGAGTCGGCCACCGCGCTCGGCGTGGACGTGCACCGGCTGCGGGGCGCGCTGCTCGTGCTGTCCTCGTTGCTCACCGGCACCGTGATCGCCGTCGCCGGCTGCATCGGTTTCGTTGGCCTGATGATTCCCCATCTGGTCCGACTCGCCGTCGGCGCGGATCACCGCAGGCTGCTGCCGCTGGCCGCGGTCATCGGGGCCATCTATCTCGTCGTTGTCGATCTGTTGTCGCGCACCGTTAACCGGCCAAATGAGTTGCCGCTCGGCATCCTTACGGCGCTTTTCGGGGCACCCTTCTTCCTGTGGCTGCTGCGTCGCAACAAGACGCTTGATGCCTCGTGAGTAGCGTGATGCGATCCCGGGCTGCCCGCCTGCCCCTGGCGTACGCGCCCCAGACCCCGGCTCGGCCGACCGCCGCGCAACGGTGCGAGGCACGGGCCCCGGAGACCGGGAGCCACCAGCTTGGACACCGCATGGACAGCGTGAACCGCACGAACAGCGTGAGGAGCGTGACGACATGAAGCTCACCGTGGACGGGCTCCACGTCACCCTCGACCACCAACCCATCCTGCGCAACGTCAGCCTCGACGCCGCCCAGGGCGACATCGTGGGTCTCATCGGCCCCAACGGCAGCGGCAAGTCCACGCTGCTGCGCGCCGTCTACCGCTCGCTGCGCCCGTCCCAGGGCTTGGTGCGGGTGGCCGGCGACGACGTGTGGAAACTGCCCGCCCGCACCGCCGCCCGGCGCACCGCCGCCGTCCTCCAGGACAGCAACAGCAACGCGGTGGGCCTGTGCGTCCAGGAGATCGTCGCGCTCGGCCGTACCCCCCACCACGGGCTGCTCGGCCGGGACGGCGCCGAGGACCACCGCGTCGTGGCGGAAGCCATGGACGCCTGCGGCGCCCGCCCGCTGGCGGAGCGGAACTTCGCGTCCCTCTCCGGCGGCGAACGTCAACGGGTTCTGCTGGCAAGGGCGTTGGCGCAGAAGCCGAAGTTGCTCGTGCTCGACGAGCTGACCAACCACCTCGACATCCGCGCCCGCTTCGAACTGCTCGACCTGATCCGTGGCACCGGCACCACGACCCTGGCCGTGCTGCACGACCTCGACCTCGCCGCCCGGCTCTGCGACCATCTCGTGGTCCTGAGCGAGGGCGTGGTGGCGGCGGCCGGCAAGGTGCTCGACGTGCTGACCCCCGATGTCCTGCGCGAGGTCTTCGGCGTGCGGGCCGTCGCGGAACGGCACGCCGACGGCGTCATCCGCATCACCTACGGCGCCGACCCGCTGGCCCTCCACGACACGACGACGGACCCGGCTGTGACGGCCGAGCCCTCCGACCGCACGCCCCCGGCGCCGGTCGCCCCGGCCCGCCCTGCCCCCCTGACCCCCACCGAACACGAGGCCCAGACCGCGGTACCGGGCTGACGCCCCGCCCCGCGGAGCGACCACCCGCCCGGACCGCCCGTCCGCACCGTACGACGGCCCGACCCGCACGGCACGTACCAGCGCCCGACCTGCCCGAAGGCCCGGCCGCCCGATCCCCGGGCCGTACGACCACCGTGACGCACCACCGGAACCACCCGCACCACCGCACCGCCCGTACGTCCCCGCTCCACCCCAATGCGTGCGCCCGTGACCCGCGTACGAGCGCACCCGTGGCCCGGTCCGACCGCGCGTCCCCACGCGCGAGCCCGGCCGGCCGCGGCGTACCACCCGCACATCGGCACACCGGCACCCGCCGCTCGGTTCATGCTCCACTGCCCCACCGCGCGGTGCTGCCCGGGCTCGTGCCCCGCCGTGCGCGGAACGTCCCACAGCGCACGGCACCCGTCCCACGGCTCCACCGCTAGGCCTGCACCATCGCACCACCCGGGTGATGCCCTGCCCGTGGTGTTCGTCTGCCGCGAGCCCTCACCCCCGGCCGGTCCCCGGCCCGCGTGCGACCTCGTGCGCTCGCGTCACACCACAAATGCACCATCTGCACCCCCTACCGTCCCCCACATCACGAAAGCTGGTCACTCTCCATGAACACCGTCACGCCCGTGAACGTCGGAGTGCTGTTCTTCGAGGAAGTCGAGGAACTCGACGCCGTGGGACCCTGGGAGGTCCTCGGCTACTGGGCCCACCACGTCGCCCCGTTCCCCGTCCGGATCTTCGCGATCGGCCGCGAGGCCGGAGTCGTCTGCTGCTCCAAGGGGCTTGGCCTCACGATGGACTACGACGTCGAGCACGCCCCGCGGCTGGACTTACTGGTCCACCCCGGCGGTGACGGCACCAACGTCCTCCAGGAGGACGAGCACCACCTCAAGTGGCTGCGCCGACTCCACGGCGAGGGAACCCTGTTGGCGAGCGTGTACACTGGCTCCCTGGTCTTCGCCGCCGCCGGCCTGCTGGCCGGCCAGCCCGCCACCACGCACTGGCGCTACGGTGAGTTCTTCGCCGACATCGACACCTCGGTCGACGTCCGCGTCGAGGAACGCTTCGTCGACAACGGCACCGTCGTCACCAGCGCCGGCGTCTCGGCCGGCATAGACATGGCGCTGCACCTGGTCGGCCGGATGGACAGCCCCGAGGCCGCGGAGACCGTGCGACAGGGCATCCAGTACCAGCACGCCGCCTGACCCCGGCGCCCCGCGCCAGCCGGGGCCGGCCGCTGTACGGCACGGTCACCCGGCGCCGTACGCCCCGGCCCCACGCACCACCCGACACCGCACGGCACCACCGCCCCCGGCCGAGCGCGCCACCAGCCGGGGGCGGTGGCCCCACCCGTGGCGCCGGTGGCCCCACCCGTGGGGCGCGTCCGCGGGTGGGGCCACCGGCACCGCGACCCGGCCGGCGGGCTCAGCCCCGGGAGCGGGCGACGGCCTCCCGCACCGCCTCGTCCGTACGCCCCACCACGGCCGAACCGTCGTCCGCGGTGATGATCGGCCGCTGGATCAGCTTGGGGTGCTCGGCGAGCGCCGCGATCCAGCGTTCGCGCGCTGGCGGCGCGCGGCCACTCCCGCAGCCCCAACTCCTTGGCCACGGGCTCCTGGGTCCGCGCGATGTCCCACGGCTCAAGGCCCAGCCGCTCCAGCACGGCCCGGATCTCGTCCTGGCTCGGGACGTCGTCGAGGTAGCGGCGGACGGTGTAGTCGGCGCCCTCCGCGTCCAGCAGGGTGAGCGCGCTGCGGCACTTGGAACAGGCCGGGTTGATCCAGATCTCCATGCCCGTCACGGTACCCCCTCGCGCCCGCTCTCCCCCGGTCAAACCCCGTCTGGCCTGGGGCGATTGTCAGTGCCCTGACGTAAAATAGAGGAGTAAGAGAGAGTGTGAGCGACCGATCTGGAGGACGCCGATGGCCGTTGCTGCAACACCTCTTCCGTACCTGCCGGACCTGCCGAGTTTCCCGACGCTGCCGAAGAAGCGGGTGCCAGCCGGCCACCCGCGCGAGTGGTACGAGTCGCACCACCGCCGCCTGAAGGCCATGCGCCTGGCGATCGCCCTGCTGCACGCCGGGGTGTACCGCCCAGAGCAGGCGTCCAACCGCAAGATACGCGCCACCGCGGCCCGGATCGGCGTGCACCCGCCGTCCGACACCACCTGCCGCATGGTGCGCTCGCTCATCCACGACGACTGACCGACGTGCCGTGACCAACCCACCGCCCCGCGGCTTCGGCCGCGGGGCGGTGGTGTGTGTGGCCGACGCGCGGTGTGCCGTCGGCGGCGGCGCCGACAGCGCCGGTGCGGGAGGGGCACGGCACCCCACCGTGCGCCGCGGCGTGTGACGTGTCACAGACAAAGGCATCGCCGTGACCGTCACCAACTGCGTTATTCACCAGTAGAGTTGCTGCCGGTGGGACGGTGGGCCCCGGAATCCGTCGGGTCGCGCCCGGACGTCGCGGGGCGCCCGGGGAGGGCCGGGCGCACGCCGGTTCGCCGCGTTCGCCGCCGGCTCACAACGGCCGACCCGTACCTGGAGAGGACTCTCATGGGCACTGCGGAAGCGACGTCGCTCGATCGGGTGGTCAACACGGACCGATACCCCCTGCTGGATCTCGCTGGGCCCGTCGGACGGTCCGTGGTGGACCGGGCACGGCGCGAGCTGGCCTCGCTCGGCTGCACCGTGCTGCCCGACTTCGTCCGCCCCGAGCTGCGCGAGGTCCTGCGCCAGGAGTGCGCGGCGCTCGCGCCCGGGCGTACGCCGACGTCGAGACGGTTAACGTCTACAACGTCGCCGAGACGGCCGACCTGCCGTCCGACCACCCCGGCCGCACGCTCTTCGAGCGCGGCAACGCGTTCGTCGCCCGGGACCACATCCCGGCCCAGGCCCTCATCAGCCGGCTCTACGCGCACCGGGCGTTCCAGCGCTTCGTCGCCTGCTGCTTCGCGCTGCCCGAGCTGTACGAACTCGCGGACCCGCTCTCCGGGTTGGTGCCCAACGTCGTGGAGCCGGGCAAGGGCCACCCGTGGCACTTCGACACCAACGAGTTCACCGTGAGCATGCTGACCCAGGCGCCACGGGACGGCGGCCTCTTCGAGTTCTGCCCGCACATCAGGTCGGCGCGGTCCGAGAACTTCGACGACGTGCGGGACGTGCTCGCCGGCCGGGGCGAACGGCTCACCAGACGCCTGTCGCCCGGCCCCGGCGACCTCCAGCTCTTCGCCGGCCGCTACGCCCTGCACCGGGTGAGCCCGGTGCGCGGCTCCGTCGCCTGCCACTCCGCGATCTTCGCCTACAGCCAGCGCCCCGGCGTCGTCGGCAGCGCGGCCCGCACCCGTCAACTCTTCGGCCGGGTGCTGCCCGCGCACCTGGCCGCCGACGCCTTCGCGGAGTACGGCGCGGAGACCGCCACCCACACCGTCTCCTTCGACGACTTCGGCGCCCGGCAGGCCAAGGTCGCTGCGCGTCTCGCCGGACGCGTTCGTACAGCTCGCCTACCAACTCGCGCACCAACGCGCCAAGGGCCGGCTCGGCGCCACGTACGAGTCGATCGCCACCCGCCAGTACCGGCGCGGGCGCACCGAGGCGATGCGCGTGGTGACCCCGGGGATCCAGCGGTTCGTGGCGGCGATGGAGGACCCGACGGCCGACGCCGCCGCCGGTCGTGCCGCGCTGCGCTCGGCCGCCGAGCAGCACGTGGCCCGGGCCAGGGAGTGCCAGCTCGGCCAGGCGCCCGAGCAGCACCTGTGGGAGCTGGAGCTGATCCAGCGCCGCCGCGGCACGGAACTCGGCGTCGCCGAGCAGCCCGCGTTGTACCGCAGCCCGGGATGGTTGGTCATGCGGGACGACTACCTGAGTACGAGTTCCGCGCCCTCGGCCCACATCCGGTACTTCGGCTTCGGCTCCACCAGCCCCCGTTGCATCGGCGTCGCCTACGTCCTGCTCCCGGACCGCTTCCACCCCTACCTGAGCACCCCGCGCCCGGTGGCCGACCAGATGCACGCCTTCGCCGCTGAGTTGCGCGGGGCGGTCGAGGAGATGCGCGACCTGCTGGCCGCGCCGGAGTGAGCCGACCGACCGCCCGGCCCTGACCCGCCCCAACCTCCGCGCCACAGCGCCCCGAACCGGCCCGCCACCCCGTGAGACGGCCGGTTCCCAAACCGCCCCGCCGCCGCGCGAACCGGCCCGCTCCTCGCCCGGGGGCGGGCCGCCTCGCGTACGGCCCGGCTCGCGCGCCCCGGCCGCGTGCCCGGCGCGCGGACCCCGTGCGCCGGGCCCGCGTGGGCGCGTGCGACGGTTGGGAGCAGGCAATTCAGCCGTGAGATGACGGGCGTACCAGCTTTGGGTTAATTTTGCTCACGGAATGCCACGTATTCGATCATGCTCGTGCCCTTCGACGGTGACGAACTCCAGCGGTTCGAAACCCCTGGACGAGGGGCTTTCCCCGGCCGGACGACGCCAGGGGTCCAACAGGCCACGACCTCACGGACGGGCCGTGACGACAGAAGCGGTGGGAGCCCCACAGTGAAGATCGTTTTCCTGATCCACAACGCGTACGGCATCGGGGGGACCATCCGCTCGACGGTGAACCTGTCCACCGCGCTGGCCGCTCGACACGACGTCGAGGTCGTCAGCGTGCACCGGGTCGCCGACGAGCCGCAGCTCACCTACGGCGCCGGGGTGCGGCTGCGCTCCCTGATCGACATGCGCGAGGACAGCCCCGGCTACGAGGGCGAGCACGACCTGACGAAGCGGCCCAACACGATGTTCCCCGACAAGGGCGTCGACTTCGGCCGGCTGCACTACACCGCGCTGCACGACGAGCGCATCGCCGGCTTCCTGGCCCGTACCGACGCCGACGTGGTGATCGCCACCCGTCCCATCCTCAACGGCTACCTCGCCCGTTATGGCAAGCCCCACCAGGTGCGCATCGGCCAGGAGCACCTCTCGCTCGACGCGCACAGCGACCAACTGCGTACCGACCAGAACACCGCCCTGAGCGACCTCGACGCCTTCGTGACCGTCTCCGAGGCCGACGCCGCCCAGTACCGCGCGGCCCTCCCGGACGTCACCACCACCATCCTGGCCATCCCCAACGGCGTGCCGAAGGCGCAGATCGAGCCCTCCAACCTGGCCACCCGGGTCATCGTCTCCGCCGGCCGGCTGGTCGCCGTCAAGCGCTACGACCGGCTCATCAACGCGTTCGCCGCGGTCGCCGACGAGTTCCCCGACTGGACGCTACGGGTCTACGGCCGCGGCCCCGAGAAGGCCAAGCTGCGTCGGCTGATCGACCAACTGGGCCTGTACGAAAGGGTGTTTCTGATGGGCGCCGTGTCGCTGATCGAGACCGAGTGGGCCAAGGGCGCGCTGGCCGCGGTCTCCTCGGACATGGAGTCCTTCGGCATGACCATCGTGGAGGCCATGCACTGCGGCGTCCCGGTCGTCGCCACCGACTGCCCGCACGGCCCTGCCGAGATCATCAGCGACGGTCAGGACGGCCTGCTCGTCCCCCTCGCCCCGACCACCGGCACGGACGTCTCCGCCTACGCCGCCGCCCTGCGCTCACTGATGTCGGACGACGCGCTGCGCCGCAAGCTGGGCGAGGGCGCGCTCGCCAAGGCGGCCACGTTCGCCCCCGACGTCATCGGGCGCCGTTACGAGGAACTGTTCACCACCCTCGGCGAGTGGCGCACCCCGGCCCGCGGCCAGGAGGCCGCGCGCGGCCAGAACACCGACCGCGCGCCCGAGCGCAAGACCGCGCGCCCCGGCCTGCTGCGGCGGATGCGAGCCGCGCTGCGCGGCGACGAGACGACGCCGGCGCCGGCCGGTGACGCGCCGGCCGAGGGCGCGGGCTCCGAGGCGCCGCGCACCGTGGCCTTCGCCCGGTCGAGCGCGAACGGCGACATCACCATCCGGCTGGCCGACCTCCCGCCGTGCCCCCTCGACTTCGTCGCCCGGCTGCGCCGCGACCCGCAACGCCGGGAGATCCGCGTCCCGGTCCCCGAGGGCGAGGCCGGCGTGCTGCTGAGCCACCGCGAACACGCGCTCGCCGAGGGCCGCTGGGACTGTTACGTCGCCCCGCGCGACACCCACCACCGCACCCGCCTGACGGCGGCCATCGCCGAGACCGCCCGCCTGATCTGCGAACCGCCCGCCCGCGACGCCGACGGCCTCGCCCCCTGGGTGCCGTACGCCACCACCGACGGCTTCCTCGCCCTACGGAGCTGGCGGCGCCCCGCCCACGCCGAGGTCACCAGGGTCGCCGTCGACCAGGACGCGGCCACCCTCGCCGCCCGCGTCCTGGCCCCCACCGACCTCCCGCTGACCTCGGCCACCGTGCACGCCGCGGCCCGCGAGGACTCCGCGTACGACTTCGACGTCCCCGTCACCGACCTGGGCGAGGGCCGCTTCAGCTTCACCCTCCCCTACGCGGAGGCCCTGCGCCGCCGCTCCGTGGAACACGACCTGTGGGACCTCACCGTCCGCGCCCCGGGCCGACCCCCCGTTCCGTTGGGCCGCATCACCGGCGACATCGTCGACCGCAAGAAGACCGACTACGCGCCCCCCGCCCACCACGAACACCCCACCCGCGGCACCACCCGCGTCAAGCCCTTCTTCACAGCGACCAACAACCTGGCTCTGAGCGTTCGGGACGAGGCGGAGGAGGGGGAGTAGGTGCGCTGATGGGACACACGGCGAGCGCCGCGAAGGCCGAGCCGCATCACGCGCTGGGACCGGGCCACGTCGTGTCGCTGGTGTCGGGCGGTAGGGAAGCGTCCGCCTCGGTCGCCACCCCCTCGGCCGCCCCCTCCCACCAGGCAGTTCGTACGCGGTCCCGCGTCTCGGCCGCCGGAGTGTCGGAACCGAGGCCGGACCCGTCGGTCGGCTCCGCCGGGCGCTCGGATCGTTCGGTGCCGTATGGCGGGGGCTCGTGGGCGAATATGTCATCGGGCGCGGTGCCGGGAGGCGGTGCGCTCTCGGCGGCTTCGGACGGGAAGTCGCGGCGCATGCTTTCGGCGGTGGCCTTGTTGCCCGCTGCCTCCGACATCCGCGCGAGGCGGTCAACGAAGGCGGCGCGCTCGTCGGACCCGGGGGTGAGCCCCAGTTCGTCCAGCAAGGCCGAGACGTGCTCATGCGGCGCTGACTGGTGCCCGTTCCGCTCGGTTGGTCCCGCCGCCCACTCGGCATTGGATTCCGGCTCGGGGTGGCCGAACCCGCCGGCCGGCTCGCCCTCGGCCGGAGCCTCGGACGGCGCGCACAGATAGCGAAGGGACTCGGGAACCTCCTCACCGTTGGCGACGGCGGAAAGGCATGCCAGCGGCCCCATCATGTCCACGGCGCGCTCCACCTCGTCCTCATGGCGTGCCAACCACCACACCACCGCGCTTCCGGTAGTGTGCAGGACGTCCTCGCCGAGGTAGGCGCGGAGCTCGCGCTCGTGCTGCCGGTAGCGCTCGCTGGCGGCGAGGGACTTGTACAGGGCGTCGAGCTCGTCCAGGCCCTGCTGGTCCGCCGGTCGCAAGGTGAGCCGTACGCGTGTGGCGAAGGCCGTCACCAGGCCCGAACCGTCGATGACCGGCGTTCCCAAAGCGCCCTCCAACCAGTACTGAAGCGAGCCGGAGCGGCTCGGGTGCTCGGCAGCCGTCGCGCTCTGCACCCGCTGCAAAACGGAGGTGACGGCCAGGCTCGACGGGTTGGCGTGCGAGGCCGCGTTGGCCCCCGCCACGGGCTGCCAGCCCACCGTCCCGGAGAACAGAAAGGGGAAGTCCGGGACGGCACTGGATACGGGGACGCCCTCCACCACCCTTTCGTAATAAGGAGGTTCAGCCGGAGGGTCGGGTGCGTCAGGCCGCTGCCCGTACGCGGCAGGAGGTTTCTCCGCCTTCCTTGGTCGGGAGATCGCCCACAGGAGGGCTCCCGCCAGGAGTGTCGGCAGGAGTAGCCAGACCCAGGATGGCCAACCGAGGGCGACGCTCAGCACGATGAGGACCGCGGCGATCAACCCACTGAGAAACGAGAGTGTCCCGAGGCGGGAGTTCATGCGCTCTCCTTCATGCGGCCGATGCCCTGCATGACGTCGATCTTTTGGCAGAACCGAGCAGCGACCCGCTCGCGGTCGAGCCGCTGCGCTTCCGTCAGCGGCTGTCCGCCGATGAGCGATTGCTTGGTCCAGTCACAGGCCGCGGCGTAGAGGCTGTTCAGTAGGCCGTAGTCACCCGCGGTCGCCAGCAGGAGGACCTGCAGGATCTGATCGTCCGCGGGACGCCGCAGCAGTGTGGAAAGCCAACGCCGTACGAGCGGGGCCCAGACCGTCGCCGGACGCGCGGTCATGACGGCGCCCCAGGCCAACGTCAGCTCGCGCCAAGGCGGACCGATGCGCAGTTGCTCGGGGTCGAGGAGTGCCAGCAGGATCTCGAAGCTGCGAGCTGACGTGGGAGTGTCGCCTACGAGCTGGTCGACCAGTCGCCTGAACACCCGTGGATTCCCCCGCGCCACCTCCGGCAACGCCGCGCGGGCCGCAACCGCCTCCTCGCCCCGCTGCCGCAGTGCGAGGTGGCGCAGCCGAACTGCCGCCTAGTCGGGGTGGGTGGCCGCCATCACCTTGTGGCAGACGTCGATCAGCACCCGTGCGAGCCCAGCGGTGATGTGCCTGTTGGTCGCCCAGCCGTACATCCGAGAGCGGAAGCGCGACCCGTATGCGTCGTGGCTCAGGCCGAGTTCCAGCGTCGCCGCTGCCTCGGCGCGCAGCCGCCCCGCCGCCGCCGGGCGTGTCTATCTCTCCACGAGCACACACAGGTCGTCAGGGCGTCCGGAGGCCAGGGCCTGTTCCGCGAAACGGGCAACAAGGTGCATAACGGGCAAAAAGGTGCATGCGGTTCTCAGACCGGAGTTCCGGCAGTTCCATGCACTGTCCCACCCAGTCTCGGAAACCCGAGCGCAGATCCGGGAAGTTCTTCCAGAAGTGCTGCCGGATGGCGTGGTCATAGGCGAGCCGAGAGAAACCCACCCGACCGTCGTCCCCCTGACGATGGACAGGTCCGCCAATTGCTCACCGAGGCCAACCTGCTCAAGACGCGGGGTTTCGTCCTGGGTGTGCGGCATGATCTGGAGCAGGCTGTGCGCGCCGCTCAGTACGACGTCCGCCCCGGCGCCGCTGATCATGGTGGCGGTCAGGAGCAAGGCGCGCTCCGAGCCGGTGCGGTGGTTGCGTAGCTCCGTTGCCACCTGCTCGGACCAGTTGGTGGCCGCGGCGATGGCCTCATCGCGCCACGCGTCGAAGCCCGGACCACACCTCCCACCGTCCCTCGCCCGTACGAGCAGCTCGGCCAGGCGAGCCAGTTCCCGCATGGGGGCGGTGGTGAACAAGTGCGTGAGGGCGTCGGTGTCCAACTGCTCCGGCTCGAAGTTCGCGCCGCGCACCCGTAGGTAGCGGGCGAAGACGGCGCGCCCGCGCGGCCGTTCCAAGTGCTCGACCTGCGAGGAAAGCTCCTGGTCGAGTATCCACTGCAGGCCGGCCGGCAGCACGACGACCATGCGGGCACCGCGCTGTTCGATGATCCCCCGGTAGCGTGTGAGCGTCCGCTGAGCCCTGGCGTAGTCCGCGTCGGTCACGCCCGAGAGGTCGAGCAGGTAACGATCGTCAGGCGCAGCGTCGAGCGCTTCCTCTTCCCCCTCGGCTGGCAACTCTTCAACCCTGCCGCCAGGCACCGATACGGTCTCCAGCAGCACGGTCGCCGCCGCACGCCTCCCGCTTCCCGGCGGGCCGTCGAGGAGGACCACCGCACCCGGCGCCCGCAGCCTGTCCCTGGCCCGGCCGTAGTGGCGTGCCGGTACGAAACATCTGACCAACTGCCGCCGGTACGCACGCACGATGCGTAGCCGCGCGGCCCCCGTCCGCACGAGTCGTTCGGATGTCCCTTGCCAGATGAAGTTGTACTGGTTTCCGCTGCCACTGTGTACGGACCCCTGGGTGTCGCTGATCCACGCGTCCTCCCAGCCGCTCATCGGTTCTTTTCCGCCCGACGCTCGGCCTCGCTCGACTGCTGCCGCATGGTCCCGCTGTTTTCGCCGGCGACGTAGTTGACGCCCATGCCGTCGCCGGAGAAGCGCGGAGCCAGTTGCTGCTCGTGCGCCTGGTAGAGATTGCCGCTGCCGGTGTGCACCGGTCCTTGGGCCTCGCTGACGAACGTCCCCGAGAAGTCCCCGTTGAGGTTGCCGATGCCGCCGCGCTGGCGGTGTTTGATGACGTGAGCCCGCACGCGCGCGTGCCCGGCTTGTTCGGCGCCTGACTTCTCATGCTCGTCCAACTCGAACCGCGGATGCGTGTATCCGGTAGCTTGCGCCGCTGCGGCCAGGTCGGGCACCAGGGAGATGAGGTCGTCCGTCAACCGCGCGAGGTCGGCCTCCGCGTTGCGGTGGTTGAGCCTTCGGTACTGGCAGTCCGCGAGTTCGCCGAGCGCTTCGGGCAGCTTCCCCGGACTCAATCGTTCGGCCCCGTCGACCAGCAGGGGAATGACGACCACTCCGGTCTCGAACGCCTCCAGGATCTCCCGCCGAGTCCAGTCGTCCGGCTTCTCCAGCGCGACCTGCCCGTCAGCGTCCCGGGCGTCCATCCAGTCGCGGCCGATCACGGTGAGCAGGACGCTGCTACGGCGCACGGCCCTGATGATCTCCCGGGGGTACCTGTGCCCCGCTCCGATCGACTTGCTGGCCTTGAACACGTTCTCGCTGCCGAAACTACGGGACAGCTCGCGCTCGACAAGCGTGGCCGTGGCTTCCCCGTCACCGGTTCGGTAGTTCACAAAGATCAGGGACATGGCAAAGCTCCTTCTGTACGGTGCTGGACACTTCCGTGCGCTGACGGAAGGCGGAAGCGCGGCGCACTTGACTCGCTACTCACCGTGCTGCCCGAACGAGTCGCGGTGCGCGTCGGGGAGTGCGGTGACCGACGCGCCGCGTGTAACGGCAAATCAGGGATAGGGTGCCCGCCGCGCCGCGGCGCGCGTGTGCTCCGTGCCGCATGTCAGACGGCGCGGAGGGACGGCTAGCCGGTGCGCAAAGCTCGCACGAGGGCGGGCTGAAGGCTACGCACGGCGGGCTAGGCGCGGAAACGAGAGAGCTCCTTGTCGAGCCGACGGACGTCCGTACGTACCGTGGCTGAGGGAACGATCTCCATGAAGGTGAGCAGATCCCGGGCCACGGCACAGGATTGCTCGATCTCACCTGCGGCCGCATGCGCCAATGCCCTGCGCAGGCCATAGCGCGTGCGCGTACGCAGCGCATGGGACGGGGATGCGGCGGCACTCTGTGTCAAGAGCCTCAGCGGCCTCTCGCGGCCGACCCAACTCGTAGAGACACCAACCCGTCACGTCACCATGGCCGCCGGGTCCGCGAGGTGCGTGGGCCCCAATACGGGGGCCTCGCTGTCGTCCTTCTCGGCCTTGGCGAGCAGAGCTCGCGCCCGTTCGAGTCCGCGCAGGCAGGCGCCCTCGTCACCGGCGAGCGCGTGGCCCTGTGCCTCTCGCTGTGCGGCCAGCCCGCGAACGGGCGGTGGCGAGGCACTCCGCTGGGCCTACTGGGCCAGTGTGATGGTCTCCTGCGCTGCTCCGCTGTACATCGTGACGAGTGCCTGGCGAACCAGAGCATACTCCGCGAGGCGGTCATCGCCGCCTGCCTGGGCCAGCTCCACCGCCTCGGCCGTCCATCGCAGGGCCGCGACCTCGTCGCCGGCCTCCTGCTACATCCAGCCGGTGTACTCGGCGAAGTGTGCCGCGGTGACCAGCAGGCCAGCCCGTGCTGTGCCCGTGGACGCGGCGGCGAGCCCCGTGACCGTGGCCGTCTGTGCGTGTAGCGCGGGGAGCAACACCGCCGGGGAGATGCTCTGACCCAGGCGCCGCATGTGCTGGAACTGATCACGAAACACGGCGATGGTGGGGAGCGCCACCTCCTCACCGTGACTGGTCGGCCCACCACCGGCGATCCCCATCCCCAGTAGCGAGCCGACCCCGGTGGCGATCGCGTCTCGCCGAGCCGTGGGCAGCCGGCCCCCACCCTCGGGGCTCGCCGCCGGAGGGGCAGTCGCGCGGAGCAACCGGTCCTCCGCACCGAAGAGCACAGCGCACTGACGCGCCAACGACGCCGTGGGGCGCTTGTTGCCCCGCTCGGTCTTACTGAGATGAACTTTGCTTTAGTTAACGGATCGCGCGAGCTCTTGGAGTGTCATGCCGGCCGCCAGGCGCAGGCGGCGCAGCTCCGCGCCAAAGTTTGACGGCACTTCCATTCTCCTCTTCCTTTCTTCAAAGGCGAATCAAGGGAAAGCGACTTGATGATTGTCCTCGCTCGGAGACGAGTTTGGCACGCGGGATGCGACCGCTGTCCCGATGTGCGGATGTTCCCGGTTTCCTCTTCTTTCCTTTCGCACACTCCCTAGCCTTGGTTGTTCGGCGAGCTGTGTACGGCGCGCTCTGTGGGCGTTCGCCCCCTATGCCTGGCCAACGCGCTTTACACGGCCACGCCCCAGAGGCAATCCATCGCACCGCCACGGGGGGCCGCGTCGCGATCCCGCGCCACGCGGGCCGCAAGCCGGGAAACGTAAGCAGCCCGCCGTCAAGCCGAGCTAAGTTGAGACGGGCCTGATGCCCTGTAGCGCCCGCTCGGGCGCCCCACCGCGCTACATGACCTCCGTCGCGCCCGCCCCCCGCGACTGAGGCCGTTTGCCCCCGCCCCTATCGCAACCTGGCGCCATGCACCACCCCAGGCGCACACCCCCATCCGACCCACCATGCCCCAACCCCGGCCGCGCCTAGGTCACTTGGAGCGATTCTCCCCGGCCCCCGACCCACGTCGATCACAATGTGCGCATGGTTGATGATTTTAAGCGATAGCTCGACGCCCTGCACGCAGCGCTGGTCCGCCGCGACGACCCGGTCGCCTGGGTGACGGAGGCCGACGCGGTGACCGCCTCGCGGCGCTACCCGAACCCGGCCCTGCGGGGGCCCGTCTTCGGGATCGCCGCGCAGGACCCCGCCCGCGGGGCGCGCTGGCGGGTGCTGTCGCCGGTCGTGGACGGTATGCCCCAGCAGGCCCGGGACGCGCTGAACTCGCACCTGTGGTTCAAGGCCAAGGACGACACCGACGACCCCGCGGTGCGGCGCGAACTGCTGGCCGCCGTGGCCGTTCTCGAACGTGAACCGGTCAACGAGATCGAGGTCCTCGGGGTGCGCTACCGCGTCGTACGGGCAGACGAGTTCGCGCGTAGCGGGGAGGACGGGCTTGAGCCACCCCGCCCCACCGACCGGGAGCCGGCCGACCGGACCTGGGGTATGCCCAGCAAGGAGCCCTCGCCCGACGTGGACTTCGCCATCGACCCCGGCCAGGACGACGGCCTGATCGCGGGCGCCACGAAGCTGGGCATGCGCGACTTCGCCTACACCGGCTCCCGCTACCCGGTCGCCGTACGCGCGGACTCCCAGCGGGCGGCCGCCGCCTACCCGGACATCGCGCTGCTGCCCGTCGGCTTCCGCGTGGCCGAACGCAACGAGAGCGGCTGGGAGCCGCACGGCGCCATGATGGCCACCCCGCACGAGGCCCGCGACCTGCCGCACGGCGCGATGATCGAGTTCTGGCCCGTGCTGTACGAGTTCGACGAGCGGGAGAAGGCCGCGTACGTCGAGGCGGCCGAAAAGTTCAAGGCCGCCGGCAACGCCAACGACGTGTGCGTGGGCGACCGCCACTACCGCGTCTGCCGCATCGAGCGCCTCGTCCGCTGCGGCCCGGACGGCCCGGAGCCCCCGAGCCGCACCGACGTCGACGGATACGGCCCCATGAAGCTCCACCCGACCATGGACGAGGACGGCACCATCCACCAGGAGCACGACGACGAGTGAGCCCCACGAGCACGGACGAGCCCCGCTCGGCCTGAGCGGCCCACGTGGCGGGGCGCGGCGTACACGGCGAAGGCCGCCACCCCGGGCTTGGGGTGACGACCTCCACGGGAACCTGCCGACCTGCGCTGACGCGCTCCGACCGCGCGGCGACCCGGCCCGGCCGGTCGCCGCGGGGCGGCTTACAGGTCGAAGTACAGCTCGAACTCGTGCGGGTGCGGCCGGAGCTGGATCGGGGCGATCTCCTGGGTACGCTTGTAGTCGATCCAGGTCTCGATCAGGTCGGCCGTGAAGACGCCACCCTGTTGCAGGTACTCGTTGTCGGCCTCGAGGGCGTCCAGGACGGCCGGCAGGGAGGTGGGGACCTGGGGGACGCCCGCGTGCTCCTCGGGGGCCAGCTCGTAGAGGTCTTTGTCGATCGGCTCGGCCGGCTCGATCTTGTTCTTCACGCCGTCCAGGCCCGCGAGGAGGAGCGCCGAGAACGCCAGGTACGGGTTGGACGACGGGTCCGGGGCGCGGAACTCGACGCGCTTGGCCTTCGGGGTGGAGCCCGTGATCGGTATGCGCATGGCGGCGGAGCGGTTGCGCTGCGAGTAGACCAGGTTGACCGGGGCCTCGAAGCCGGGGACCAGGCGGTGGTAGGAGTTCACCGTCGGGTTGGTGAAGGCCAGCAGCGACGGGGCGTGCTTGAGGATGCCGCCGATGTAGTAGCGGGCGGTGTCCGAGAGGCCCGCGTAACCCTGCTCGTCGTAGAAGAGGGGCTCGCCGCCCGTCCACAGCGATTGGTGGACGTGCATGCCGGAGCCGTTGTCGCCGAAGATCGGCTTGGGCATGAAGGTCGCGGTCTTGCCGTTGCGCCAGGCGACGTTCTTCACGATGTACTTGAAGAGCATCAGGTCGTCGGCCGCGGCCAGCAGCGTGTTGAACTTGTAGTTTATCTCGGCCTGGCCGGCGGTGCCGACCTCGTGGTGCTGGCGCTCGACCTGCAGGCCGGCCCGCTCCAGCTCGAGGGAGATCTCCGCGCGCAGGTCGGCGAAGTGGTCCACCGGCGGGGCCGGGAAGTAGCCGCCCTTGTAGCGCACCTTGTAGCCGCGGTTGTTCTCCACCGCGCCTGTGTTCCAGGCGCCGGCCTCGGAGTCGATGTGGTAGAAGGACTCGTTCGCGGTGGTGTTGAAGCGCACGTTGTCGAAGACGTAGAACTCGGCCTCGGGGCCGAAGAACGCGGTGTCCGCGATGCCGGTGGAGGCCAGGTACGCCTCGGCCTTCTTGGCGATGTTGCGCGGGTCGCGGCTGTACTGCTCGCCCGTGATCGGGTCGTGGATGAAGAAGTTGATGTTGAGCGTCTTGTCCCGGCGGAACGGGTCGACGCGCGCCGTGCTCAGGTCCGCGCGCAACGCCATGTCGGACTCGTGGATCGCCTGGAAGCCACGGATCGAGGAACCGTCGAAGGCGAGCTCTTCGGAGGGGTCGAACACCGCCGCCGGGATGGTGAAGTGCTGCATCACGCCAGGCAGGTCGCAGAAGCGGACGTCCACGAACTTGACGTCCTCATCCGCGATGAACTTCTTGGCGTCGTCGCCGTTCTGGAACATCCCACTCCTCCTAGCCCGGCCGGGAGCGGTCGGGATTGCTTCGATAGCGCTCACCTGTGCGGTGGCGGTGGCGCCGGGCCCGACCATAGGTAGCCGGGATTGCCCGAGCATGACCCATTTGTTTCGCTCAGGTTAACCGGTACGCGGGGTCGGAAGGCGTGCCCCGGGCGCCGTCCGTGGCCGGCCACCGCCCTTCGGCTGGCCCTTCCCCGCCCCCATGTGCCGGGGCGGGGCGTCGCCGCAGTACCGTGGTGGGGTGGATAATAGGCAAGTAATCGGCTTGTGGCTCTCCGGGCCCCGCGCGGTGGCCGAGGAGATGGGCGTCGACTTCGGCTACCGGGGTGAACGGCTCGGCCTGCCCCGCGACGGACGGGGCGCCGTCGCGCCGCCCGGCCGGCGCATGCTCGCCCTCCTCGTCGACTGGGGGCTGTGCCTCCTCATCGCGTACGGGCTGATCGCCGACCGCGACGCGGTGTCGGCCGGGAACTGGGCGCTGCCCGTCTTCCTGGTGATGTCGCTACTCACCGTGGGCACGCTCGGCTGCACGCCGGGCAAGATGCTGCTGCGCATCCGCGTCGTCGACCTGAGTGGCAACCGACTCTCGCTGCCGCGCACCCTGCTGCGCTGCGTCCTGCTCGGCCTGGTCGTCCCGGCCGTCATCTGGGACCGCGACTCCCGCGGCCTGCACGACCGGACGGCGGGCGCCGTCCAGGTCCGCCTGTAGTTCGCGCGGCGCCGGGCCCGGCGCTCGGTGTTCGAGGCCCGGCGCGGCAGCCGTGGCCCACCACGGGTTCGCGCTGCCACCGCCGGGCTTGCCGTGCCGGCGGCTCCGGGCTGCCTGCCGCGCCCGCGCGTGCGGGCCCGCCTCCGCGTACGGCGCCGACAGGTCTAGCCCCGCGTCCGGTCCGGCTCGCTCTGCTCGCGCGGCCCCTGACGGCCCCACCGGCCCGCCGGGGGCGCGCTTCGTGTCGTACAGCGGGGATGTCACGGTGGGCGCACGAGGGCCCGCGTCCCGGCCGCCGCGCGCACGCGGCCCATGCCGCGAAGGGCGGCCCGGACGGAGGTGTCCGGGCCGCCCTTCGCGGGAGGTCTGGGGCGCGCGGCGCCGGTGGTGGGAGACTAGCGGCCCTTCGGCATGCGCAGGTTCTTCGGCATGGGGCCCTTGGGGATCGGCATGTTGCTCATCAGGTCGCCGAGCGCCCTGAGGCGGTCGTTGACCGCGGTGACCTGCGCGCCGGGGAGCACGCGCGGCAGCTTCAGCAGCTTGGTCCGGAGCTCGCTGATCGGGACCTCGCCCTCGCCGTTACCGACCATCACGTCGTGCACAGGCACGTCGGCCACGATGCGGGCCATGCGCTTCTTCTCGGCCGCCAGCATCGACCGCAGCCGGTTCGGGTTGCCCTCGGCCACCAGCACGATGCCGGCCTTGCCGACGGCGCGGTGGATGACGTCCTGGTTGCGGTTCATGCCCACGGCCGGCGTCACCGACCAGCCACGGCCCACGTTCTCCAGTACGGCGGCCGCCGCGCCCGGCTGGCCCTCCATCTGCCCGAAGGCCGCCCGCTCCGCCCGACGGCCGAAGATGCTGGCCATCGCGAGGAAGGCCAGCAGGAAGCCCAGGATGCCCAGCAGGATCGGATGGTCGATCCACAGGCCGATTGCGAGGAAGACACCGAACGTGATGATGCCGACAGCCGCGACGACAAGACCGACCTTCGAGTCGACCTTCTTGGTCATCTTGTAGGTCAGGGCGATCTGTTTCAGCCGCCCAGGGTTCTCGGATGTTTCCTTCCTCGCCATGTACCGCAGTTTACGTCGCCTGCGGCGTGCGGGTCGCCATGGCCTCCAGCACGTGTTCGGCCTCGTGACGGGCCTTGGCGCGGCGCCGGTCCTCCAGGACCGCCGTCCACGCGTTGCGGCGCGCGGGTGCGTGCCCGGCACCGAGCAACAGGCCCTCGATCGCGCGCAGGACCACGGCGACGGACGGGCGCACGGAGGAACGGGCGGTGGGGCGGGCGGGCGCGGCCAGCATGTTGGCGGTCTCCTCGGGCGAATCGCGGGTACGCGTGGGTGGGCTGTGCCGGGTGTCGCTACGTCTCCATGGTCGCCCTCCGGCGTGAGCCGGGGGTGCCGGCGCGGTCAAACCTCCGTTACGCGCCGAGCCCCGGCGAACGCCGGCGCGGCCCGCACGCACCGCGCGGTGTCGCGGGTGGTGCGGGCCGCGCGGGGCGTGCCGAAGGTGCTCACGGCCGGGAGCGAGGCGGTGCCGCCCCGCCTGACCGGTGGGGTCAGGCGGTCTTGGCGGTAACCGCCGCGTTCCGCCGCTCGATGGCCTGCTGGTAGAGCCGGCCCGCGCGGTAGGAGGAGCGGACCAGCGGGCCCGACATGACGCCGGCGTAGCCGATCTCCTCCGCCTCCTCCTGTAGCTCCACGAACTCCTGCGGTTTCACCCAGCGCTCCACGGGGTGGTGGCGGGGGGTGGGGCGCAGGTACTGGGTGATGGTGATCAGCTCGCAGCCCGCCTCGTGCAGGTCGTGCAGCGCCTCGCTGATCTCCGCACGCTCCTCGCCCATGCCCAGGATCAGGTTGGACTTGGTTACCAGGCCGGCCTCGCGGGCCTTGGTGATGACCTCGAGGGAGCGCTCGTAGCGGAAGCCGGGGCGGATGCGCCGGAAGATGCGGGGCACCGTCTCGACGTTGTGGGCCAGCACCTCGGGGCGGGAGGAGAAGACCTCGGCGAGCGCGGCGGGCTCGGCGTTGAAGTCCGGGATGAGGAGTTCGACGCCGGTGTCCGGCATCGCCGCGTGGATCTGGCGCACGGTCTCCGCGTACAGCCAGGTGCCGCCGTCCTCCAGGTCGTCGCGGGCGACGCCGGTGATGGTGGCGTAGCACAGCTCCATCTGCTGTACGGACTCCGCGACCCGGCGCGGCTCGTCGCGGTCGAGCGCCTGCGGCTTGCCGGTGTCGATCTGGCAGAAGTCACAGCGCCGGGTGCACTGGTCGCCGCCGATCAGGAACGTCGCCTCGCGGTCCTCCCAGCACTCGAAGATGTTGGGACAGCCAGCCTCCTGGCACACCGTGTGCAGGCCCTCGGTTTTGACCAGCTTCTGCAACTGGTTGTACTCGGGACCCATCTTCGCCCGTGTCTTGATCCACTCGGGCTTGCGCTCGATGGGGGTCTGGCTGTTCCGGACCTCCAGGCGCAACATCTTGCGTCCATCGGGTGCGACTGCGGACACGTCCGGCACTCCACTTCGCTTGGCGCGGCTTTCGAATCTTCGGCGAACACCAGGGTACGCCCGTACATCGCGTGCTCTTCTGTCGAGAGCAACCCGCGAGCTGCGGGGTGCATTCCTCAGACAGCGCGGGGCAGTGGCACGCTCTCGGCCAGCACGTCCGCCAGGTGCCGCTCGACCAGCGGGAGCACCTCCAGGACGGTCACGTCGCGCCCCAGCTCGTGGGAGAGGGAGGTCACGCCGGCGTCGCGGATGCCGCAAGGCACGATGCGGTCGAACGACGTGTTGTCCGGGTTGCAGTTCAGCGAGAAGCCGTGCATGGTCACGCCCTTGGCGATGCGTACGCCGATGGCGGCCAGCTTGCGGTCCTCGCGGCGCTGGCCCGCGTTGGACGGGGCGTACTCCGGGCCGTTCAGCCGGGCGTCGAACTCCTCGTCGGTCAGCCGCGGGTCGAAGTCCAGGTCGAGGCCGCCGATGGCCGGGCGCTGCTCGACCGGGTCACCGAGCACCCACACGCCGCTGCGGCCCTCGACGCGGGTGGTCTCCACGCCCAGCTCCGCGCAGGTGCGCAGCAGCGCCTCCTCCAGCCGCCGTACGTGGGCGATCACGTCCACGGGACGCGGCAGCTTCAGGATGGGGTAGCCGACGAGCTGCCCGGGGCCGTGCCAGGTGATCTTGCCGCCGCGGTCCACGTCCACCACGGGGGTGCCGTCCAGGGGGCGTTCGTTGTCGGCCGTGCGCCGTCCCGCGGTGTAGACCTCGGGGTGCTCGAGGAGCAGGCAGGTATCCGGGATCTCGTCGGCGAAGCGTGCCGAGTGCACGCGGCGCTGCTCTTGCCAGGCCTCCTGGTACTCGACCGCGTCCGCGCCGAATCCCAGGTGGACGAAGCGCAGCTCGCTCTGATCTCCGTGTGGCTGGGGAAGCCCCATGGCAGCTCCTTCGAACAAACTCGCAACCGTTCCGCCTCCGCCACTGTACGGCGGTGCCGGCACCTGCCCGCACGCGCCCGTCGGATGCCCCACCCGGCGCGGGCCGTGGGGCGCGCGACCCGCCCCGGCTCCCGGCCGCGCGGCGCCCGGGAGCCGACCGGCGCGCGCGATGGGGGCGGCCAGGGGAGCGCCAGGAGGCGGGCCGGAGGGCGGACGGGACCGCCCCACGCCGGCGTGGGGCGGGCGGAGTGGGAGGGGCGAGTTCGAGCCGTGGCCGGGGCGGTAGCCGGCCGGGTCTCGACCGTGCCCGGATGGGGGTGGGGGCGAGGCCGTGCCAAAGCCCGAGGTGGGCTCGTTGCCGGCCGCGGGAGGCGGGCGGGCCTGCGCCGGAGCGAACGGGCGTGAGCTGGGCGTTACGTATCTCATCGCTTCTCACACGATCGGATGAATGCGGGGCGAAGCTGGCGAGTAGCGCACTGTCAACCGCTAAATTCACGCCGTTCCACAGAGCGATGCGATCAGGGAGACCAGCAGGCTGATGACGGAACGATCCCCGCAGCACACCCCCAACCGTCAGCTCGCCGCGCTTATCGCCGAGGCCGGTTTCTCGCACGCGGGCCTCGCCCGGCGAGTGGACCAGCTCGGGCTTGAGCACGGCCTTGACCTGCGATACGACAAGACGTCGGTAACGCGCTGGCTACGCGGGCAGCAGCCGCGTGGCACGACCCCGGCACTGATCGCCGAGGTCTTCACCCGCCGCCTCGGCAGGCGCCTGTCCGCCCAAGACCTCGGCCTCGACGCGTGCGCCCCGGTCTCCGCGGGGCTGGAGTTCGCGTCCTCGCCGAGAGGAGGCGGTGGACATCGTCAGCGGACTGTGGCGGAAGGACTCCGGCAGCCACAGCGAACTACGGAAGGTCGCCTTCACGCCGGCCGGCCTGGTGGTCCCGAGCCGGGACTGGCTGATCGGGCGGGCCGACGACCGGGTGGCCCGCGGCGTCCCCACCCCCGGTGGGGTCGGCCGCGGCGGCGCGCCGGGCGCACCCGGCGGGCCGGGCGCGGGCGCGGGACAGCCGGCGGCGCGGGCGCCGTGGCAGGCGTCGGCAAGGCGCGCGTACCGCTGCAGAACCGGGTCGCGGTGCCGCGCCAGCGGCTCACCGACCGCACCGACCGGGGCCCGGGCCACCGGGTCACCGCCGGTGAAATCGCCGCGCTGCGCTCGGTCGGCGAACTCTTCCGGGCGCTGGACCACGCCTACGGTGGCGGCCATGCCCGGCAGGCGCTGGTGCGCTACCTGGAGCACGAGGGCGAGCCCATGCTGCGCGGCAGCTACGGCGAGACCATCGGGCGCCGCCTGTTCGCCGCCATCGCGGATCTTACCCGGCTGGCCGGCTGGACCTCGTACGACATCGCCGCGCACGGGCTGGCGCAGCGCTACTTCGTGCAGGCCCTGCGGCTGACCCAGGCCGCGGGGGACCGGGCGTACGGCAGCTACGTGCTGGTCACGATGAGCCGGCAGGCCGTCTACCTGGGCCACGGCCGGGAGGCGGTGCAGCTCGCGCGGGTGGCGCAGCAGGGCGTGGGCTCCGGCGCGCCGCCGGTGGTGCAGGCGCTGTTGCACGCCGCCGAGGCGCGCGGGCACGCCGTCCTGTCCGAGGCCCGGGCCTGCACGGCGTCGCTGGCGCGGGCGGAGCGGGCGCTGGAGACGGCGCGGCCGGGCGACGACGTGCCGTACTGGGCGCGCTTCTTCGACGAGTCGTAGCTCGCCGACGACTTCGGGCACTGCTACCGCGACCTCCAGCAGTACCGCGCCGCCGCCCAGCACGCGGAGCGCTCGCTCCAGCTCCGCGGGGCGGGGTTCGCGCGCAGCCGGGTGTTCTGCCGTGTGGTGCTGGCGACGGCCCGACTCGGGCTCGGCGAGCTGGAGCAGGGGTGCGCGCTGGGCGCGGAGGCGGCCCAGCAGGCGGCGGAGATGCGCTCGGCGCGCGCGGTGGAGTACGTGCGCGAGTTTCGAGCGCCGGCTCGAACCGTATCGGGACGCGGCCCCGGTGCGCGGGTACCGGGAGCGGGTGGCGGCCCTGGGGTGAGCCGGGGCGTCCCGCTCGACGAGGGTGTGTCGAACGGGCGTCGTACGGCTGGTTCCGCGTTCGGGTGGGGCACGAGCGTGAGTGGGAGCGGTTGCACGACCCACCCGCGCCCGTGCCGTACGCGGCTCCCGGGGCCGGCCACAGCCTCCCCGGCCGGCCCCCGGGCGGTCAGGCGGCCGCGCTGAGCGGCGTGGCGTCGCAGCCCGGGTTCAGCCCGAAGTCGCGCAGGACCTCCCGGGCCGCGCGGCGCCCGGAGTACAGCGCGCCCTGGGCCGAGCTGGTGTCGCGGTGGTCGCCGCACACGTACGGCCGTGCAGCAGACGCACCGGGCGGCGCAGGTCGTGCGGCGCGGGCATGGCCGGCACCGCGTAGGGGTCGGGGAAGGCGGCGAACAGCGCCAGTCGCGGGTGGAGGTGGCGTAGACGCGCGCGAGCTGGCCGCGCGCGGCGTCGTCCAGCGTTCCGCCGGCGCTGTCGCCGCCGCGCCGAGCGCGACCGCCGTGATAAGCGCCTGCCCCGGCCGGCTGCGCGCCGGGTCCACCTCGCTGGCCACCATGGTGTACGCGACGGGGCCGCGCCGGTCGCCGGCCAGCACGAGCGCGGGCTCGCGCAACGGCGCGCTCGGCGCCGCGTAGTGCAACACCGTCACCGGGTGGAAGGCCGGCAGGCGCAGCCCGGGCAGCAGGTCGGCCGCGGCCTTGGCGCCGGTGGCCACGACCACCGAACGGCAGCTCAGTTCGCCGTGCTCGGCGGTGGCCACCCGGGTGGTGGAGGTGGAGACGGCGCGTACGCCGGTGCGCACCCGTCCCGGGCGGCAACAGGGCCGCCAGCAGCTCCGGGACCGCGGCGGCGCCGCCCGCGGCCAGCGACAGCCGGCCGCGGGCGTATCCGCGCAGCGCCAGGTCGGCGCAGTGGCTTGAGGTGATCAGCTCCGGGTAGGAGAGCAGCGCGGTCAGCAGTGGGCGCAGGAAGCCGTCGATGGTGCGAGATGGCAGCCCACGGACCGTCAGGGACGCGGCGGTCGGGCGCTCGGGGCGCGCGAGGAGCCGGTGCGTCGGCACCGCCGCGAGCCGGCTGAGGGCGGCGCCGAGCCGGGCCTGGTCGAGCCCGCCGGCGCGCGGGCCGCCGTCGCCAGCCGCGCGCCGTGCTGAACGCGCCGCCGGTGCCGCGCGGCTCGCCCATCCGGTGCGTCCGGCCCTCGCCGTGCACCAGCACGCCGGGCGACAGCGGGCGCAAGGGCAGCTCCCCGAGCCCCGGCGTGCGCCGCAGCTCGGGGAAGGAGGTGTTGAGGAACTCGCCGGTGCGGTCGAGTCGGAAACCGTCGATGTCATCGGTCGTCATGCGCCCGCCGACCCTGGGTTCGGCCTCCAGGACCCGCACCGTGAGTCCGGCGCTGGTCAGTTGGTGAGCCGCGGCGAGACCGGCCAGACCGGCCCTGACGATCACGACGTCCGTGTGGCGTGCGCTGCCGAGCACGTGCCCCTCCCCGAGGTCGCTGCGATGTTCTGGGGCCTGGTGCCCTCAACTTGCTAGGGCGATGCGTGAACCGGACTCGACGGTAGGAAGAAAGCCGGGCGACGGCAGTCGCGCATCGACCGAGCACGGTCGCACGACGGTCGCACGCGCGTCGGGTGGTACTGGCGGACGACGCGGGGCACCGGTGGTGGGGCCGGGGGCGCGAGGCCCGGCGGGCGTGAGCAGCCCCGCGCCGCCGGCACGCGGTACGGCGGGCGCGGGGGAGCCGGCGGCGCGCGGGTGTGGTACCGGGGTGGGCGGGGCGGTGGTCGTCCGGGGGCGGCGTTCGCCGGTGGTGGGCGGGGCCGCGCCGGCGGCCTCCCTCCGCCGCCCGGCCCTCAGGCGGCCCGGATCGCGTCGTCGATGTGCGGGAAGGCGAAGCGGAACCCGGTGTCCAACAGGCTTCGGGGGGACGCGTTGGCTGCTCAGGACGTCTGTGGACAGTTCGCCGAGGGCAAGCCGCAGCGCGGGCCGGGGACGGCCAGCTTCGCGGGCCGGCGCAGCACCCGCCCCATGGCGGCGGTGGCCTCGCGGTTGGTGACCGGCTCGGGCGTGGTGAGGTTCACCGGGCCCGACAGCGACTCGGTCACGATGACGTGGCGCAGCGCCGCCACCTCGTCCCGCAGGGCGATGAAGCTCCAGTACTGGTCGCCGGCGCCGAGCCGGCCGCCGAGCCCCATTCGGAACAGCGGGAACATCCGCCCCCAGGCCCCGCCGCCGCGCGCCACCACCAGCCCGGTGCGGGCGTACACGGTGCGGATGCCGTCCTCGACGGCGGGCTCCGCCGCCTCCTCCCACTCCTGGCACAGGTCGGCCAGGAAGCCGTGCCCGGGCGGGGTGTCGAGCGACGCGACGGCCTCGGCGATCGCGGAGGTGCCCAGCACCCGGCTGTCCCGCAACTCCCGCTTGCGCGCCGCACTCCAGCGCCGGTCGCCGATGCCCGCGCCGGCCAGGTGGACGACGGCCTCGCAGCCGATCAGACCGCTGGCGTCCACCCACTGCCGGTGTGGGTCCCACTCCACCTCGTGGTCGGTGCGAGGGGCGCGTCGTACGAGGCGTACGACGTGATGGCCGTCGTCCCGCAGCGCGTCGGCGAGCGCGGAGCCGATGAGGCCGGACGCACCGGTGACTGCTAATACGCATGCCCGCCATACTGCCCCCGATCGGCCCGGCGATGTGCCGGGACAGGCGGGTGGGCGCCGCGCGGCGGTCGGGACGGGCACACCCGCGAGCGGCCCGGGGGTGTCGGGGGCCGGGGCCCGGTGGCACAGTGATCCACATGTGCGAACCCGCGCCCGCCGCGCGGCGGGCCGACGGGGCGGCGCTGGCCGCCATCGACCGACGCGTGTGGTCCACGCTGCACTCGCCCGCGCTCGCGCCCGCGCCCGCGCCGTCGACGGACCCGGGCCAGCCGTTCTTCGACGACCAGGGCCCGCCGGCGCAGTACCTGGTGGTCGAGGTGGACGGCCGGGTCGGCGGCTACATCCGGCTGTGCCCGCCGACGCCGCTGGCGTCCAACGCCCACGTACGGCAGATCCTCGGGCTCGCCGTCGACGACGGGGCCCGGGGACGCGGTGCCGCGCGCGCTCTGCTGCGCGCGGCGTGCGCCCGGGCGCGTGCGGAGGGCGCCACGCGGCTCACGCTGCGCGTGCTGGGGCACAACGAAGCGGCCCGGAAGCTGTACGCGTCCGAGGGGTTCGCTGTGGATGGCGTGCTGCCCGGGGAGTTCCTGCTCGCGGGCGCGTCCGTGGACGACGTGCTGGTGGGGTGCGCCCTGTGAGGCGTCGGGCCCGCCCGTCGGGGGCCGGATCGTAGCGTCGGGGGTCAGCCGCCCGCGCCCCGGAACCGGTCCCACAGCAGCGGGAAGCGGTCCGCCAGCGCCTTGTCGTCGCGCAGTGGGAGGGCGGGGCCGGCCGGCTCGTCCGGTGGCTCGGGAAGGCCGAGGTCGGGCGTTTCGAGGCCGGTGAGCTGCTCGTACGCCTCGTCCGCCGCGTAGCCCAGGTCCTCTGCGTCGCCGTCCGCGCGCGGGTCGAAGTCGGCCAGCAGCCGCGCGAGGTCGTCGGGCTCGTGCAGCGCCCCCTCGAAGACCTCCCGGCCCTGCCCGATCAACCAGCAGCGGAAGTCGTCGAACACGTCCTCGCTCGTGTCGTCCAGCAACACGGTGGCGGCGCCCCACAGGTCCCAGCGGTAGGCGCGGTGGTAGCGCGCCTCGAAGTGGCGGGCGAAGTCGGCCACGGAGTCCGGGTCGAGTAGCAGCAACCGGTCGATGAGCAGGTCCGCCTGGTACTCGGGATCGCCGTCCGATGCCTCGCGCGAGGCGTCGATCAGTGCCCAGAACTCCGTCTCGTCCATCACAGGGACCAGCATCGGCCCTGCGCCATGGCCGTGCACGCCGAGCGCCCCGGATGCGGCTGTGTCGTTACCGCGTACGGGGTCGGCCCGTTACTTCCCCGCTCGTACGACCGCCGTGGTGCGCACGACCGTCACCGACCGCCGTGGTGCGTACGACTGTCGCGCGGCCACGGCCGTGCCGGGCCCGACCGGCGGGCGCGCGACGTCGTTCGGCCGCGAAATCCACGGCAATCACGACAGGAGATGACTCCTTTCCCCGACACAGTCGTCCACGGCAACACCGTGAGGAACCGATGAAGGGACGAGGACACGTGAACACCCAGGGCGGGCGCGCACTGTCGGACAAGATCGCACTGGTGGCGGGCGCGACCCGTGGCGCGAGCCGGGCGATCGCCATCGCGCTGGGCGGGCGCGACCGTGTACGTCACGGGGCGCACCACGCGCGGTGACGACGGCGCCGGCGCCCGGCTGAGCGAGGTGGGCCGGGCGACCGAGACCATCGAGGAGACCGCCGAACTGGTCACGGCGGCCGGCGGCACGGGCATCGCCGTCCACACCGACCACCTGGAGCCGGAGCAGGTACGGGCTCTCGCGCGGCGCGTCGACGACGGGCACGGGCGGCTCGACATCCTGGTCAACGGCGTCTGGGGCGGCGACCGGCTGATCGAGTTCGACACCAGGGCGTGGGAGGTGGACCTCGACAAGGGGCTGCGGATGCTGCGGCTCGGCATCGACTCGCACCTGATCCCCCTCTACCACCTGCTCCCGCTGCTGATCCGGTGGCCCGGTGGCCTGGTGGTCGAGATGACCGACGGCACCGCCCACTTCAACGCCACCTACCGGGGCAACCTCTTCTTCGACATCGTCAAGAACGTGCCGATCCGGGCCGCGTTCGGGGTCGCGGAGGAGTTGAAGGAGTTCGGCGGCACGGCCGTCAGCATGTCGCCCGGCTTCCTGCGGTCGGAGGAGATGCTCGACCACTTCGGGGTGACCGAGGAGAACTGGCGCGACGCGATCGCGCGGGAACCGCACTTCGCCATCGCCGAGTCCCCGGCACTCATTGGCCAGGCGGTCGCCGCGCTCGCCTGCGACGAGGACCGGGCCCGCTGGAACGGTGCCTCGCTCTCCAGCGGCGAACTGGCCAGGGTCTACGACTTCCGCGACACCGACGGCTCCCAGCCCGACTGCTTCGGCTACTTCCGTGACCTGCTCTTCGGCAAGAAGGAGGGGTCGGTCGAGGACTACCGGTAGGGCGCGCGCCACGGCGGGGGTAGGTGGAGGGGTGGGGAAGCGGGGTGGGCGGGGCGCCGGGCCGGCGTCAGGCGTAGTGGGCGGCGGCCTGGGCCAGGGCCGCGGCCATGCGTGCGCGCAGCGCGGGAGGCTCGATCACCTCGCACTCCGGGCCGAGCCCGAGGAGCTGGTCGTAGGCGACGTCCAGCGTCTCGACGGGCAAGGTGACCGTGATCCAACCCCGTGGGTCGGGGTCGGCCGCCGCGGCGATCGACTCCCGGGCCGTGCCGGGTCCCGTCCGGAGCGGGAGCAGCCGGGCTCCGCGCTCCGACAGGCGGAGCACGACCTCCGCGCGCAGGATCGAGCGCTGGAAGTCCGCCGCGCGGTCCGCCCAGAAGGCGGGCAGCTCGAAGGAGGCGTCCCGCTGGAAGCGCTCACCGGACGGCTCGACGGCCGTGAACCGGTCGACGCGGTAGACCCGCCGCGAGGCGTCCACGCGCCCCGCCAGGTAGCCAGAACCCCGCCTTGAGTACGAGCCCGTACGGTTCCAAGGCGCGCTCCACCTCGCTGCCGCCCCGGCGGTAGCGGCCGGTGAGCCGTCGGTCGTCCCACACGGCGTCGGCGATCACCGGGAGCAGCTCGGGGGTGCTCGGTGCATGGTACCAGGCCGGGGCGTCCAGGTAGAAGCGCTGGGCCGCGCCGTCCGCCGCGTCGCTCAGCTCGGGCAGCAGGGCGGCCGACACCTTCAGCCGGGCGGCTGAGGCGGTGTCCGCGAGGCCCATCTCGCGCAGCGCCGACGGCACCCCGGAGAGGAAGAGCGCCTCCGCCTCCGTGCGACCGAGGCCGGTCAGCCGGGTGCGGTAGCCGCCGATTAGCCCGCCGGCCCGGCCCCGGTCCGCGTAGATTGGGACGCCGGCCTCGGACAGGGCCAGTACGTCCCTGGCCACCGTCCGCTCCGAAACCTCCAACTCCTCCGCCAGCTCCGCCCCCGTCATCAGGGCCCGGGATTGGAGCAGCAACACCATCTTGATCAGTCGGGCCGCGCGCATGGGCTCATGATGCACGCGACCACTGACAGTCGCGGCTGCTCCGCCCCACCGGCCCGGGGGAGCGGGCCGGTGGGTGTGGTCGAGAGGGGAGCGGGCCGGTGAGAGGCGGTCCGTACGAGAGAGCCGCCCGGGGAGTGGGCTTGCCGAGGCGCGGCCACCGGGGCGGCGGGCGGGCCGATGGCGCGGGCCGGCCCGCTCGCCGCGAACCGTCAGAGTCCGTACCGCTCCGCGGCCTCGCGGACCGTCTCCGGCTTGACCTCCCCGCGCTTGGCCAGCGCGGCGAGCGCCGCGACGGTCACGGACTGGGGGTCGACGCCGAAGTGGCGGCGGACGGCCTCGCGGGTGTCGGAGAGGCCGAAGCCGTCCGTGCCGATCGAGGTCCAGTCCTGCTCCACCCAGGGCGCTATCTGGTCGGGAACCGACCGCATCCAGTCGCTGACGGCGAGGACCGGGCCCGGTGCGCCGGCCAGGGCACGGGTGACGTACGGGACCCGATCCTCGCCCTTGAGCTGCGCCGCATCGCAGGACAGGGCGTCGCGGCGCAGCTCGGTCCATGAGGGTGCCGACCACACGTCGGCGACTCCTCAGTCATCAGCCAGCAGCCGCTGGGCGTCCAGGGCCCAGTGGATGGCCGTGCCGGAGGCCAGGAGTTGCAGATGCGGCGGGCTGGCGCCGGCGTCGGTGGTGGGCGCTCCGGTGGCCGTCGCGGCAGCGGAGGTCGCGGCCGCCCGCTGCTCGTCGGCCGGCCGGTAGCGGTAGAGGCCCTTGAGGATGCCCTCCTCGACGCCCTCCGGCATCGGCGGCTGCACCTTGGTCTCGGTTGTAGACCGTCAGGTAGTAGAAGACGTCGGGGTCCTCGCCCGGCTCGGGGCGGTACATCCGACGCAGCCCCTCCTTGACGATCACCGCCACCTCGTAGGCGAACGCCGGGTCGTACGAGATCGCCGCCGGGTTGGTGGAGGCGATCAGGTGCGAGTGGCCGTCCGCGTGCTGGAGTCCCTCGCCGGTCATCGTGGTGCGGCCGGCGGTCGCGCTGATGACGAAGCCGCGGCCCAACTGGTCGGCCAGCGCCCAGAACTGGTCCGCCGTGCGCTGCCAGCCGAACATCGAGTAGAAGATGTAGAACGGGATCATCGGCTCGGCGTGCGTGGCGTACGACGTCGCCGCTGCGGTGAAGTCGGCCAGCGAACCCGCCTCGGTGATGCCTTCGTTGAGGATCTGACCGTTTTTGGCCTCCTTGTAGTACAGGAGCTGATCGCGGTCGACCGGGTCGTACGTCTGGCCGACCGGCGAGTAGATCCCGGCCGATGGGAACAGCGACTCCATGCCGAAGGTGCGCGCCTCGTCCGGCACGATCGGCACCCAGCGGTGGCCGGTCTCCTTGTCCCGCATGAGGTCCTTGACCAGCTGGACGAACGCCATCGTGGTGGCGATCTCCTGGGTGCCCGAGCCCTTGTACAGCGCCTCGAACGGCTTCTGCGCGGGGGCCGGCAGCGGCCTCGCGACCACCTTCCGGGCCGGGGCGGGGCCGCCGAGCGCGGCGCGGCGCTCGTGCAGGTAACGCACCTCGGGCGAGTTCTGGCCGGGGTGCCAGTACGGCACGAGGTCGCCGCTCAGCGCGCTGTCCGGGATGGGCAGCTCCAGCAGGTCCCGCATGGCGCGGAACTCCTTGCCGGCGAGCTTCTTCATCTGGTGGTTGGCGTTGCGGGACTCGAAGCCGGGGCCCAGGGTGTACCCCTTGACGGACGGTCTGCGCCAGGATCACCGTCGGCGCCCCGCGGTGCTCGACGGCCGCCCGGTAGGCCGCGTACACCTTGCGCGGCTCGTGGCCGGCGCGCGAGGTCTGGAACAGCTCCAGGAGCTTGGCGTCGGTCAGCTGGCGGCCGAGCGCGGCGAGCGCGGGCTCGCCGCCGAAGAAGTGCTCGCGCACGTAGCTCGTGTCACGCGTCGCGTACGTCTGCAACTGGGCGTCCGGGACCTCGCGAAGCCGGCGCAGCAGCGCGCCCTCGGTGTCCCGCGCCAGCACCTCGTCCCACGCGGCGCCCCACAGCGCCTTGACCACGTTCCACCCGGCGGCGCGGAACTGCGCCTCAAGCTCCTGCACGATATTGAAGTTGGGCCGCACCGGGCCGTCGAGGCGCTGGAGGTTGCAGTTGATGACGAAGGTGAGGTTGTCCAGCCCCTCCCGGCCGGCCAGCGCGAGGGCGGCGGTCGACTCGGGCTCGTCCATCTCGCCGTCCCCGAGGAAGGCCCACACCCGGGAGCCGTAGGTGTCCTTGACGCCCCGGTGCTCCAGGTACCGGTTGAACCGCGCCTGGCAGATCGCCGAGAGCGGGCCGAGGCCCATCGAGACCGTGGGGAACTCCCACAGCCAGGGGAGTCGGCGCGGGTGTGGGTAGGACGGCAGCCCGCCCGCGTTGCCCGCCGCCTCCTGCCGGAACCGGTCGAGCTGCGCCTCGCCGAGCCGGCCGTCGAGGAACGCCCGGGCGTAGATGCCGGGCGACGCGTGGCCCTGCAGGTAGAGCTGGTCGCCGGACTGGTCGCCCTCCTTGCCGCGGAAGAAGTGCTGGAAGCCGGTCTCGTAGAGCCAGGCGGCGGAGGCGAAGGTGGCGATGTGCCCACCGAGGCCGAACCGCGCCCCGCGGGTGACCATCGCGGCGGCGTTCCACCGGTTCCACGCCGTGATCCGGGCCTCCAGCGCCTCGTCGCCCGGATAGGCGGGTTCGGCGGCGGTGGGGATCGTGTTGACGTAGTTCGTCTCCTGGAGCTGGGGCAGGTCCAGACCCCGTGGGGCGTCCGGGCGCGCGGCGTGCTCCAGGGTGCGGCGTAGCAGGTACGCGGCCCGGTGCGGGCCCGCCGCCTCGGTCACGGCGTCGAGCGACTCGCGCCACTCGGCCGTCTCCTGCGGGTCCCGGTCCGGGAGCTGGTCGAGCTGGCTGTACGGCGGGCGTACGGCGTCGGGTATGGGTGGCCCCTTTCCGGACGAGTGAAGGGCAAGAGCGGCAGGCAGGGGGCGCACCCCGCGTTCGAGGATACGATTGTGATCGATGATCGATCAATGATTCTCGGACGAAAGCGCAAAAGTCGGCACGCGGTGTCGCCAACGCCGGCACTGCGTGCCGCAACTGGGCGATGGAGAAACGCCGTTCGCGCTCGCACCGGAGGGCTCGGAGAGGGATCTGTGGGCACCGCGCGGGACCCTGCCGGGCGCCCCCGCCCGGGCCCCACCGAGCCCGTTACCGAGCCCCGAACCGCCGGCGGACGGCACCGGCACGGGCAGACCGCCGTAGGGCGATGGCGCGGCTCAGCGCGTCGGCGATCTCCGCGTTGGACAGCCCCCGGCCGGCGAGGGTCAGCACCTCGCGCTCCCGGTCGGTGATCCCGCTCGGCGGCGGGGGCGGCGGGGCGGGCTCGGGTCGGCCCGCGAACTCCTCGATCAGCCGGCGGGTCACGCTCGGGGCGATCAGTCCGTCCCCGGCGGCGACCACCCGGATGGCGTCCAGGATCGCCTCCAACGCCATGTCCTTGACGAGGAACCCGCTCGCCCCGGCCCGCAGCGCGGCGTACACGGAGTCGTCGTCATCGAAGGTGGTGAGGATGAGGCTGCGGACGCCTGGCTGGTCGGCCGTGAGCCGCCGGGTCGCCTCGATGCCGTCCAGCTCCGGCATCCGGATGTCCATCACCACCACATCGGGCGCGACCTCGGCGGCCAGTCGCACCGCCTCCGCGCCGGTCGCCGCCTCGCCCACCACGACGATGTCCGGCGTGTCCGCCATCAGCACCCGCAGGCCGGTCCGCACCAGCGGCTGGTCGTCGGCCAGGACGACGCGCACGCTCATCCCGCCACCCCTGTCGCCACCGCCGCGCCTGAACCCGCCGTGGCCCCGGCCTCCGCACCATCCGGCACCGGCAGCACGGCCGCCACGGTGAACCCGCCCCCCGGTCGGGGGCCCGCCGTGAAGTGGCCGCCCAGCAGCGCGGCCCGCTCCCGCGTGCCGACGATCCCGAGCCCGGCGCCGGGCCCGACGGCGGCGCCGCGTCCGGCGTCGGACACCTCGACCGCCACCGCCGCCTCCCGGTAGGAGACGGTCACCTGGCAGACGTCCGTCCGCGCGTGCCGGATGACGTTGGTCAGGGCCTCCTGCACGATCCGGTAGCCCGCCAGGTCGATGTCGGCCGGCAGCGGCCTGCGCGTCCCCTCCCACCGCAGTTCGACCCGCACGCCCGCGTCCGCCGTCGTGGCGGCGAGCCTGCCCAGGTCGTCCAGGCCGGGGGCGGGCTCGCGGGGGCCGGTCGCGCCACTGGCGTCCGACTCGTCGCGGCGCAGCGCGACCAGCGTCTGGCGCGGCCCGGCGAGCGTCTCCCGGCTGGTGTCCTCGATGACGGACAGCGCCTTGCGGGCCTCGGCCGGCTGGGAGTCGATGACCCGGCTGCCCACGCCCGCCTGGATGGCGATCACGCCGATGCTGTGCGCGATCATGTCGTGCAACTCGCGGGCGATGCGCAGCCGCTCGGCGGTGACGGCCCGGGCGGCGGCCTGGTCGCGCAGCGCGGCGGCGTGCTCGCGGCGCTCGCGCAGCATCCGCCCGCTCGTCCAGGCCACCAGGGCGGTCAGCGTGAGCAGCACGGAGGCGTTGAGGGCGTTGTCGTTCGCCCGGGCCCCGGTCGACACGACGGTGACGTGCGTCAGCAGGGTCAGCGCCGCCATCGACAGGCTCACGCGGCGCGACCTGCGCCGCGAGGTAGCCGAGCGCCACGTCGTCCACCAGGGCCAGCAGGTAGACGACCGCCCAGATGATCTCCGGCGACGTCGACGCGGCGAGCGTGCCCGCCAGCATCAGCGGCAGCGCCGCCACCGGGCTGCGTCGCGGTAGCGACAACGGCAGCATCGTGGCGATCACCAGGAGCATGATCCGGACCGCCGCCTGGCGCGGCACCGCCTGCACCGCCGCGAACAGGGCCAACCGGGTACACCAGGGCCCCGCCCCAGGCCAGCACCGTCGCCAGGGCGGACCGGACGCGTCGTCCCGGCTCCGCCGGCGCGGCGTCGGGGCGGGAGCCGACCGGGGCGGGCGGGCGCGCTCGTGGCGCGCGGTGTCAGGCATGGCGGGATCGTACGGCCCGCCCCCGCGCCGGGGCATCGGCCCGGGGGCGTACGCCCCCGGGCTACCTCCGGCGCCCCGCGTTGTCGTCGCTGGCCCGATGCCGCGCGGGCGGCGGGCGCGGCACCGTGGACCCGTGACCACACACCGGGGCCCACCGTCTGAGCGCGGGCGGTGCCCCGGCGCGTGATCGACCCGCTGCCGCGCGCCGGTCACCGCCCCGCGCACCCCGTAGGAGGAGACGTGCCCATGGTCTGGCTGCTGCTCCCGGTGATGATCGCCATGGCCTTCGCGTCCGGACGCCGCCCGTGACCGCCCGCGCGCCCGACCACGGCCGAACCGACCACCGCCGAACGGAACCGATCCCAGCCGAACCGGCCGCCCGGACCGACCCGGTCACAGCCGGGGCGCGCAGCTCAGCACGTGTGTGCGCAGCAGTTCGCCGATGGCCGGGTCGCGGCGGCGGAAGGCGTCGACGAGTTCCTGGTGCTCCTGGGCGTGGGAGCGCGGCTCGGGGCTCAGCCAGCGGATGGACAGCGTCGTCCACACCTCGACGCCCAGCGACTCCCAGGTGTGCAGCAGGACGCTGTTGCCGGACGCCAGGACGATCTCACGGTGGAAGGCCACGGTGTGCCTGACCTGCGCCTCACCGTCCGGGGCCCGGTCCGCCTCGCACAGCGCGGCCACCTCGTGCTCCAGGGCCGTGGTGTCGGCGGCCAGCTTACTCGCGGCCAGCTCCGCCGCCACCTGTTCGAGCCCGGCCCATACCGGATAGCTCTCCTTGAGTTCGGCGGCGGTCAGAGACGCGGACGCGGACGCCCTTGTTGGGGGCCGACTCGATCAGACGTAGCGACTCCAACTCGCGCAGGGCCTCGCGCACCGGGGTCTGGCTGACCTCCAGCTCCACGGCGATGTGCCGTTCCACGATCCGCTCGCCCGGCTGCCATCGCCCGCTGATGATCCCTTCCAGGATGTGCTCGCGGATCTGCTCGCGCAGCGAGTGGACGACTGGCGGGGTCATGAAGGTGCTCCTCGGGGTCGCGCCCCGCGCACCGTACGGGGCGCGCGGAAACGTCGGCCATTATCCCGGTATCGCGGCCACCGGCCGAGCCACGTCACGTGCCGAGTGCCGGCCCGCCCCGCGCGGCGATCAGGCGGACGCGTCGTGCTGGGCCCGGGCAGCCAGGACCTCGTCCATGTGCTGCTCCACCCATGCCTTGATGGCCCGCATCAGCGGCAGCAGGCTCTCCCCGAGGGGAGTCAGGGCGTAGTCGACCCGGACCGGTATCGACGGCGTGACGGTCCGGGTGAGCAGGCCGTCCCGTTCGAGGTGGCGCAGGGTCTGGGTGAGCATCTTCTGGCTGACGCTCGCCAGCGTGCGGGCCAGCTCGCTGTAGCGGCGGGGGCCGTCGGCGAGCGCGTTGACGACCAGGCTGACCCACTTGTGGCTGATGCGGTCCAGCAGGTGCCGGGTGGGGCACTCGGCGAGATAGGCGTCGTACGCGGCATGGGCCTGCGCTCGCGTGGCCGGGGCTGCCATGGCTCTCTTTTCGTTCCGTAGCCACCTTGAAGTGCCTACTTCCTCATAGAGAGTAGCTCTTCCTAGGGTCGGAGGTAGAGATCGGAACCGGACGGAAGGAGTCGCGCGTGCGCGCGATCGTGGTGCGAGCAGTGGGTGGCCCCGAGGCGTTGGAGGTCGTGGAGGTGCCGGTGCCGCCCACCGGCGCCGGGCAGGTGCGTATCCGCGTCGAGGCCGCCGTGAACCCCTGTGGACGCTGCGACCCGTTCCGGGGCCCTCGTCGCGGCGGGGCTGATGGCGCCCCGGGAGGTGATCGGCATCGGCTGGGACGTCGCCGGCCACATCGACGAGGTCGGCCCGGGCGTGACGGCCTTCGCGCCGGGCGACCGCGTGATCGGGGTGCGGGACAGGCTGGACCTCTCGCTCGGCACCTACGCGGAGTTCGTCGTGCTCGACGCCACCGCCGACGCGCCGGCCCCGGCCGGCCTGTCCGCCGCCGCAGCCGCCACGCTGTCGCTGAACGGGCTCACCGCCCTGCAGGCCCTGGACCTGCTGGCCCTGGAACCGGGCCAGACCCTGCTGGTGACCGGGGCTGCGGGGGCGGTCGGCGGCTTCGCCGTGGAGCTGGCCGCGCTGCGCGGCATACGGGTTGTGGCCTGCGCCGGGGCCGGTGACGCGGGGTTCGCCGAGGCCGTGGGCGCCCGGTGGTTCGTGCCCCGCTCGGCCGACGTCGCGCAGGCCGTGCGCGCCGTGGTCCCCGGTGGTGTCGACGCGGCCCTGGACGCCGCGGTGCTCGGCGTGGCGGCGCTGGGGGCCGTGCGCAACCGGGGCGCCTTCGTCTCCGTCGTCGCGGGCGCTGCGCCGCTCCCGCTGCGCGGCATCACCGTGGCCGAACAGTGGGTCGCGGCCGACCCCGCCGCCCTCGCCCAGCTCGCCGCGCTGGCCGAGACCGGGCGGCTCACCACGCGGGTCGCGGAGACGATGCCGCTGCGCGAGGCGGCGCGAGCCCATCGCCGGCTGGCGGCCGGTGGCCTGCGCGGCCGGCTCGTGCTCACCGGCTGAGCGCGCCGCTCACCCCGGCGCGGGCGCACGCCCGCGCGCGAACGACGGCGGCCCCGGTTCACCGAGGTGAACCGGGGCCGCCGGGCTACCGCGTCAGTGCGGCGTCGTTCACAGGCCGAGCTCGACCTCGAACTTGCCGGCCTCCAGGATCGCCTTCACGGCCCCCAGGTAGCGGGTGGCGTCGGCGCCGTCCACCAGGCGGTGGTCGTAGGAGAGCGTCAGGTAGGCCATGTTGCGGACGGCGATGGTCTCGCCCAGCTCCGGGTGGTCGATGACCACGGGGCGCTTGACGGTCGCACCTATGCCCAGGATCGCCACCTGGTTCGGCGGCACGATGATCGTGTCGAACAGCGCACCGCGCGAGCCGGTGTTGCTGATCGTGAATGTCGCGCCCGCCAGGTCGTCCGGGCTGATCTTGTTGGCCCGCACGTTGCCCGCCAGCTCCGCCGTCTTACGGGCGATGCCGGCCAGGTTGAGGTCACCGGCGCCCTTGATGACCGGGGTCATCAGGCCCTTCTCGGCGTCCACCGCGATACCGACGTTCTCGGTGTCGAAGTAGGTGATCGTGCCGTCGGCCTCGTTGATCCGGGCGTTGACGGTCGGGTACGCCTTCAGCGCCTGGACCGCGGCCTTGACGAAGAACGGCATCGGCGAGAGCTTGACGCCCTCGCGCTGCGCGAACGCGTCCTTCGCGCGGGCCCGCAGCTTCATGATCTTGGTGACGTCCACCTCGACCACGCTGGAGAGCTGGGCCTGCTCGTGCAGGGCCTTCATCATGTTGTCGCCGATGACCTTGCGGATGCGCGGCATCTTGACGGTCTGCCCGCGCAGCGGGGAGGCCTCCAGGGCCGGGGTCTTCGGCGCGGCGGCGGCCGGAGCCGCGGCCGGGGCGGCCTGCTGCGCGGCCTTGGCGGCGGCAGCGGCGTCCACGACGTCCTGCTTGCGGATGCGGCCACCGACGCCGGTGCCCTTGACCGTGGACAGGTCGACGCCGCTCTCCGCGGCGAGCTTGCGCACCAGCGGCGTGACGTACGCGCCCTCGGCGTCGCCACCGGTCGAGGCGGCGGGCGCCGAAGCGGCGGGGGCGGCGGCCGGGGCCGGGGCGGGCACCGGAGCGGCCGGGGCCGGGTCCGGGGCGACCGGGGCCGGCGTCGCGGCCTGCGGGGCGGGGGCCGACGGCGCCTGCGGAGCCGGGGCCGGGACCGCCTGCGGGGCGGGCTGGGCCGGGGCCGGAGCCTCGGCGGGGGCCTGCTCCTGGGCCGGGGCAGCGCCCGCGGCACCGATGACGGCCAGCTTGGCACCGACCTCGGCGGTCTCGTCCTCGCCGATGACGATCTCCAGCAGGGTGCCGGAGGCCGGCGCCGGGATCTCGGTGTCGACCTTGTCGGTGGAGACCTCGAGCAGCGGCTCGTCCTCCCCGACGGAGTCGCCCACCGACTTGAGCCAGCGGGTGACGGTGCCCTCGGTCACGGACTCACCGAGGGCCGGCAGCGTGACCGCGGTGCCCTCGGCCGAGCCGGCGGGGGCCGCCTCGGCCTCCGGGGCCTGCTCCTGGGCCGGGGCCGCCTCGGTGGCGGGGGCGCCGGAGCCGTCGTCGATGACGGCCAGTTCGGTGCCGACCTCGACGGTCTCGTCCTCGGCCACCTTGATGGAGCTGAGGACACCGGCCGCGGGGGCCGGGATCTCGGTGTCGACCTTGTCGGTCGAGACCTCGAGCAGGGGCTCGTCGGCCTCGACGCGCTCACCCTCGGCCTTGAGCCAGCGGGTGACGGTGCCCTCGGTGATGCTCTCGCCGAGCGCCGGCAGGGTTACGGAAACCGCCATGGTTTCGGTTGCTCCTAACGATCTTGCGGATGTGGTCGCGCCCGGGACTACTAGTCGTGCGAGTGCAGCGGCTTGCCGGCCAGGGCCAGGTGGGCCTCGCCGAGGGCCTCGTTCTGCGTGGGGTGCGCGTGGATGAGCTGGGCCACCTCGGCGGGCAGCGCCTCCCAGTTGTAGATGAGCTGGGCTTCGCCGACCTGCTCACCCATGCGGTCACCGACCATGTGGACGCCGACCACGGCGCCGTCGCGCACCTGGACGAGCTTGATCTCACCCGTGGTCTTCAGGATGCGGCTCTTGCCGTTGCCGCCCAGGTTGTACTTCAGGGCCACGACCTTGTCGGCGCCGTACAGCTCCTTGGCCTTCTCCTCGGTGATGCCGACGGAGGCGACCTCGGGGTGGCAGTACGTGACGCGGGGCACGCCGTCGTAGTCGATCGGCACGGTCTGCAGACCGGCGAGCCGCTCCGCGACCAGGATGCCCTCGGCGAAGCCGACGTGCGCGAGCTGGAGGGTGGGGACCAGGTCACCGACGGCCGAGATGGTCGGCACGTTGGTGCGCATGTACTCGTCGACCAGGACGTAGCCACGGTCCATGGCGACCCCGGCCTCCTCGTAGCCCAGGCCCTGCGAGACCGGACCGCGACCGACGGCGACGAGCAGCAGCTCGGCCTCGAAGGTCTTGCCGTTCTCCAGCGAGACCTTGACACCGTTGGCGGTGTACTCGACGCCGGAGAAGCGCGAGCCGACGGAGAACTTGATGCCGCGCTTGCGGAAGGCGCGCTCCAGGAGCTTGGAGCTGTTCACGTCCTCGACCGGAACCAGGTTCGGCAGCGCCTCGACGATGGTCACGTCGGTGCCGAAGGACTTCCAGGCGGAGGCGAACTCGACGCCGATGACGCCGCCGCCGAGCACGATCGCGGACTCCGGTACGCGGTCCAGGGTCAGCGCGTGGTCCGAGGAGATGACGCGGTTGCCGTCGATCTCCAGGCCCGGCAGCGACTTCGGCACGGAGCCGGTCGCCAGCAGGACGTGCCGGCCCTCGTAGTGCTGGCCGTTCACGTCGACAGAGGTCGGCGAGGACAGTCGGCCCTCGCCCTCCACGTAGGTGACCTTGCGGCTGGCGATCAGGCCCTGCAGGCCCTTGTACAGGCCGGAGACCACGCCGTCCTTGTACTTGTGCACGGCCGCGATGTCGATGCCCTCGAAGCTGGCCTTCACGCCGAACTCGGCGCTCTCTCGCACCTGGTCGGCGATCTCACCGGCGTGCAGCAGCGCCTTGGTGGGGATGCAGCCGTTGTGCAGGCAGGTGCCGCCGACCTTGTTCTTCTCGATCAGGGCGACGTCCAGGCCAAGCTGAGCTCCGCGCAGGGCAGCGGCGTAACCACCGCTGCCGCCCCCGAGGATCACTAGGTCGAAAACAGTGCTGGCGTCGTTCGCCACGTCACGTCCTCCATGCATGGGTACGCCGGAGCCGGTCACTCCGCTGCGCTTCGTTTCTCGGTTGTCTCCAACAGAGCCTACGGAAGCAGAGCCCGTGACCGGGCGGCGGCTGTTGTTCGGCCGCTGTGTAATCGGCCCTGCGGTCTGGCTCGTGTCCGAGCCGGGTCCCTGTCCTGCCGAGACAACATCTTCGCACTTGTTCGCGGACGGCGGGACGCCGGGCCGGTCCGTGAGGTGGTGGAAAGCACCACGTACGGCCCGAATCCCGGGCGGGCGCGGCGCTCGGCACCGTTCGTACCGGTGAGTAGATCGCTGTGAGCGAACGCGCCACGGCCCCGTGCGCGCACGCACGGGGCCGTTGGTCACGCTCCGGAGTGGGGCGCGTTCATCCGGAGGTCGGCTGCTCGACTGCTCAGGTGGTGGACGCCCCGGGCGGGCGACCGGGCCCCCGGATCACGCGGCGCCGGGCACTCAGCCCAGGTCGCCCGCCGCGGTGCGCTCGGCCAGCCGCACCAGGGTGCGCACGGCCGAACCCGTGCCGCCCTTGTGCGTGTAGCCGTACGGCGCGCCCTCGTGGAAGGCCGGACCCGCGATGTCCAGGTGCGCCCACGTGATGCCCTCGCCCACGAACTCCTGCAGGAACAGGCCGGCCACCAGGCCGCCGCCGGCGCGCTCGCCCATGTTGGCGATGTCGGCGATGGGGGAGTCCATGCCCTTGCGCAGTTCGACGGGCATCGGCATGGGCCAGGACTGCTCGCCCACCTCCTGCGCGATCTCGTGCAGCGCGGCACGGAAGGCGTCGTCGTTGGCCATGATGCCGAAGGTACGGTTGCCGAGCGCGAGCACCATGGCGCCGGTCAGCGTCGCCACGTCCACGATCGCGTCCGGCTTCTCCTCCGAGGCCCGGGTGAGTGCGTCTGCGAGCACTAGGCGGCCCTCGGCGTCCGTGTTGAGCACCTCGACCGTCTTGCCGCTGTACATCCGCAGCACGTCGCCGGGGCGGGTCGCCGAGCCCGACGGCATGTTCTCGGCCAGCGCCAGCCAGCCGGTGACGTTGACCTTCAGGCCCAGCTTGGCGGCGGCCACGACGGCGGCGAAGACGGCGGCGGCGCCGCTCATGTCGCACTTCATCGTCTCGTTGTGGCCGGCCGGCTTGAGCGAGATGCCGCCCGAGTCGTACGTGATGCCTTTGCCCACCAGCGCCAGCGTCTTGCTCGCCTTGGAGTGCCTGTACGCGATCTTGACCAGCCGCGGCGGGTTCTCCGAGCCCTGGCCGACGCCGATCAGGCCGCCGTAGCCGCCCTTGGCCAGCGCCTTCTCGTCCAGCACCTCGATGCTGAGCCCGAACTCCTTGGCCGCGGCTTGCGCCTGCGCGGCGAAGGACTTCGGGGTCAGATCGTTGGAGGGGATGTTGATCAGGTCGCGGGCGCGGTTGACCTCGGCGGCCAGCGCCTCGGCCCGCTCGACCGCGGCCTTGTACGCCTTGTCCCGCGGCTTGCCGCCGAGGAGGGCGACCTCGGCCAGCGGCGCACTCTTGCCGGCGTCGCCGCCCTTGGCGGCCTTGCCCTCGCCGCCCCGGTAGGCGGTGAACGCGTACGCGCCGAGCAGTGCGCCCTCGGCGACCGCGGCGGCGGACTCCACGTCCGCCAGCGGCAGCGCGAACGCGGCCTTCTTCGTGCCGGCCAGCGCGCGGGCGGCGGAACCGGCGGCCCGCCGCAGCGTCTCGGCGTCGAAGTCCTCGTCCTTGGCCGGGGCGTCGCCGAGGCCGACCGCGAGCACGACCGGGGCCTTGATCCCGGACGCGGACGGCAGCTTGGTCACCTCGCCCTCGCCGCCGCTGGCGCCGAGGGTTTCCAGGACGGCGGCCAGCTTGCCGCCGAACGCCTTGTCCATGGCCTCGGCGCCCAGCGCGACGACGGGGCCCTTGACGCCCTTCGCCACACCGACGACGACGGCGTCCGCACGCAGTGTGGTGGCACTCGACGTGCTGAGAGTCAGAGCAGTCACGGTGGTGGGGTCTCTCTTCCGTTGAGGTAAGGCCGCTTGGTGGGCCGGCCGCGCCGTGGGCATCGTATGCGCCGGCCCTGGGACGGGCGCGGCCCGGTGCGGTGGTCGTGGCGGCCATTGCGAGCCTAACTCGCGCTGTACGGGGCGTGTTGTGCGAGCATCGGCCGACCTGGCCGATGGACCAGGGCGGCGGCGCGCTGCCGCCGCCCCGGCGCGCGCCGGGCCCCATCTGCCGCCCACCGCCCGGCCGTTGACCCCGACCGCCCCGCCGACCAGCACTTTCGGCGACGCGTCCGCGCCGCGGGGCGGCCGAATCCGTAGCGTGTGCGGTGCTCAGCCCAGCGTGAACACCACGAGTGTCGTCGTCGCCGCCGTCTCCGCCAGGGCCCCGAACACGTCGCCGGTCACCCCGCCGAACCGGCGCCGGCAGTGCCGCAGCAGCACCTCGGCCACGGCCAGCGCGGCGAGCACGGCCAGGCCGCACCGCAGCGCCCCGTACGGGCCCGCCAACGCGCCCGCGCCCGCGCAGCAGCCGGCCGCCACCCCCACGACGCCCAGCGCGGCGCGCGCCGGTACGGCGCCGGCCACCACCGCGCCGAGCCCGGTGGGGCGTGCGGCGGGCACCCCGGCGCGGCTGGCCAGGGTGAGGGCGCAGCGCGCGGCGAGCCCGGCGACTGCCACCGCGAGCGCGCCGGCGGTCCAGTGGTCCGCGTACAGCTCACGCACGGCCGCGACCTGCGCGAGGGTGACGAAGACCAGCGCGAGCATGCCGAACGGGCCGATGTCGGAGCGCTTCATGATGTCAAGGGCCCGCGCCGGCGGCTTGGCGCTGCCCAGGCCGTCGGCCGTGTCGGCGAGGCCGTCCAGGTGCAGGGCGCGGGTCAGGACGGCCGGCACCGCCACGGTGGCGACGGCCGCCAGCAGCGGACCCGCGCCGGCCAGCAGCAACAGGCAGCCGGGGACGGCCGCGCACAGCCCCACCGCGAGGCCGACCAGCGGCGCGCACAGCATGCCCGCGCGCGCGGCGTCCCGGTCCCAGCGCGTGACCCGCACCGGCACCGCCGTGAGCGTGCCGAAGGCGAACCGCAGGCCGTGCGCGAACGCGGCGGCGCGGCCCGGGCGGTCTGGGCCCGGGGCCTCGACGGGTCGTCGGCGCGGGCGTCGGGAGCGTCGGCGCGGTCGGGGCCGGGCGGGCGTGCGGGGGACGGGGCGGCGTGGTGTCCATCGCGCCGCAGGTTATCGCGCAGGGTGGGGAGCCATGGGGCACTGGTGGCAACGCGACGTCGTGGAGCCGGGCAAGCTGCCCCTGCTGCTGGCGCTCGCCTCCTTCGTGCTGGCCTTCGCCGCGGCGCGGCTGGTGACCCGGCTGATCCGGGCGGGCAGGGGGCCCTTCCGCGACGTGACGGCCGGCGGGCTCCACGTGCACCACGTGGTGCACGGCGTGGTGCTCACCGTCGTCGGCGGCTTCGGCGCGGTGGCCAGCGCTCGGCAGGGGGCGGGGGCCCCGGTGTGCGCGGTGATCTTCGGTCTCGGGGCGGGCTGGTCCTGGACGAGTTCCCGCTCGTGCTGCACCTGGACGACGTGTACTGGTCGGAACAGGGCCGCAAGAGCGTGGAGCTCGTGGTATTGACGGCCGCCCTGGTGGCGTTGCTGCTCGGCGGGTTCCTGCCGTTCGGGGTCAACGACCTGACGGCGGCCGAGCGGCACGACCGGCGGCTGGTCGCGCTCAACGTGGCGGTCAACTTCCTGTTCTCGCTGGTCGCCCTCGCCAAGGGCAAGCCGCGGATGGCGGTGCTCGGCGTGCTGGTGCCGCTGGTGGCCCCGTTCGGCGCCGTGCGCCTGGCCCGGGTAGCCGTGCGGGCCCCGTAGCCCGTCGGCCGCCGGGCCGAGCCACCCGCGCGGCCGGGCCCCGGCCGCGCGGGTGGCGCGCCGCCGCTCGGCCCAGGTGCCCACCGCGCACACCATGAGGATGGCGCCGATCGCCACCAGGTGCTCGCGGCCGGCCAGGTTCGGCTTGGCGTGCACCTCGGTCACCATCGAGGCGATCGTCAACGCGCCGGTGAGCCAGGCGCGGTGGCGCCAGCACACGTACACCGAGAGTCCGACCACGGCCGCCGACGGGCCGGTGTCGTGCACCTGAGCGGTCTCCGGCGGCAGCCCGAGCGGACCGCCGGGGCCGAAGCGCGACGCCGACGCGCGCGTACGTCGTGCCCGCCAGCGTGGCCACGTACGCGATGACCAGCGTGCGGCGCCAGCCCAGTGCGCACTCGCAGACCGCGAAGACGACGAAGATCTGGAGCAAACCGCCCCACACCGGCAGGTCGGGGGCGGGGACGAACAGCGACAGCGGGGTGCGCAGCAGCGCGCCCCACCAGGGCTGGTCGGCCTGGACGTAGCCGAGGAGCGCGATGGGCTCGCGCCCCCAGGGCTGGTTCTGCACGTACTGGCAGGCCACGATCAGGAACAGGGCCGTGAGCGTCACCGTCAGGGCGGCGAACCGGCGGCGGACCAGGCCCTCGCGTACCGCCCCGGCCAGCGAGCCCCACTCGGCGCGCACCAGCCGGCGCACCGGCCCGGGCACGAGGTCGAGCAGTGTGTGGGGCGTTATCTGTGGGTCTCCAGGTGCTTGCGGTTGAGCCACTTGGGCAGCCCCGGGGCCTCCAGGAAGCCCTCGGCGCGGGCGCTGGCGAGGCCGATCCGCAGCAGGTCGGTGCTCTTCTCGAAGAGCAGGTAGCGCGGCTCCCAGATGGGCCGGTACTTCGCGTTGGCCCGGTACAGCGACTCGATCTGCCACCAGCGTGAGCAGAAGCTGAGCAGCGAGCGCCACAGCCGCAGCACGGGGCCGGCGCCCAGCCTGGCGCCGCGCTCGAAGACCGAGCGGAACATCGCGAAGTTCAGCGAGATCTGGTTCACGCCCACCTCCTTCGCGCGCTGGATCAGCTCCAGGACCATGAACTCCATCAGCCCGTTGTCCGCGTCGCGGTCCCGGCGCATCAGGTCGAGCGAGAGGCCGTGCGGCCCCCAGGGCGCGAAGCTGAGCAGGGCCTTCGGCGTGCCGTCGGCGTCGAAGCACTCCAGCATCACGCAGCGGCCGTCGTTCGGGTCGCCGAGGCGGCCGAGCGCCATGGAGAACCCGCGCTCGGTCGCGCCGTCGCGCCACTCGTCGGCGAGGCGGACCAGTTCGGCCATCTCCGCGTCCGGGATCTCCTCGTGCCGCCGGATGCGCACGGTGTACCCGGCGCGCTTCACGCGGTTGTACGCCTGCCGCACGGTGCGCATCGCGCGCCCTTCGAGGGTGAACTCGGCGGTGTCCACCAGCGCCTCGTCGCCCAGTTCCAGCGCGTCCAGGCCGTGCCGCGCGTAGACCGTGCCGCCCTCTTCGCTGGCGCCCATGACGGCGGGGGCCCAGCCGTGCTCGCGGGCCTCGGCCAGCCAGCGGTCGATCGCGCCGGGCCAGGCCTCCAGGTCGTCGATCGGATCGCCGGAGGCCAGTGAGACGCCGCCGACGACGCGGTAGGTGACGGCGGACTTGCCGGACGGGGACCAGATGACGCTCTTGTCGTGGCGCAGCGCGAAGTAGCCGAGCGAGTCCCGCTCGCCGTGCCGGTCCAGCAGGGCGCGCAGCTTCTCCTCGTCGCCCGGCGTGATCGGGTCGACGGCGCGCCGGGAGCGGAAGGCGACGTACAGCACGAGCAGCAGCAACAGCGCGCTCATGATGTTGATGATCACGTCCACCCAGCCGGGGGTGGCGATGCCGGGGAACCGGTCCTCGTCGGCGGCGAGCGAGATCAGCCGCATGACGCCGTACCGCCAGCGGGTGAGGAAGGTGGAGCGCTCGTCGTCTGTGGCGGTGTTGGCGAGGGCGACCAGGCCGGCGGCGAGCAGCGAGCCGACCAGCAGCCCGCCGACCGCGACGACCGCGGCGAGCTTGGGGTTGGAGCGGTCGCCCTTGGCGTAGAACTCGCGCCGGCCCACCAGGAGCGCCGCCACGAACAGCGCGGTCAGCAACAGCGAGACCCAGTTCTGCGCGTGCTGGCGGAACTCCTGGAAGGGCATCGCCAGCGCGAAGGCCACCAGCAGCAGGCCGCTGATCACCAGATTGAGGATCCAGGCGGCGCGCTTGCGGCGGCGCATGGTGACGGCGAGGAACAGCGAGAGCGCGGCCGAGAAGAAGCCCGCCGTCAGCAGGTAGGGCGTGAAGTACTCGTCGACGTTGTGGCGGCGCAGGTCGTTGCCGAAGGACACCCACACCGCGCTTAGCAGGTTGACGAACGTGACGGCACGCAGGTACCAGACCGCGAACGCCGCACTCCGCTGAGGCCGGGGGCCGCGCTGCTTGCCTTCTTCCGGACTCAAACAGACTTCTCCCATGAAAGTAGAGCATATGAGGGAGAGGTCTTTTATCCGAATTTTGGGCCGCTTTGCCCGATTGGATCGCACCAGGCCGCAGCACGACCCGGCGGCGCGAGCGCGCCGCGGGGTGCTGGGCCAGCGGGCCCGTACGTCAGTCCCGCAGCGGAAGCTCCGCCGCCAGGGCCGCGGCCGCCTGCACCATCGGCAGGGCGAGCAGCGCCCCGGTTCCCTCACCCACACTGACGCCGTGGTCCAGGAGAGGGTTGAGCGCGGTCCGGTCCAACGCCTTGGCCTGCGCGGGCTCGCCGCTCGCGTGGCCGGCCAGCCACCAGTCCGGCGCCCGGAACGCCACCCGCTGCGCCACCAACGCGCACGCGGCCGAGACCACCCCGTCCAGGATCACCGGGGTGTGGCGCACGGCGCTCTGCAACAGGAACCCGGTGATGGCCGCCAGGTCCGCGCCGCCCGAGGTGCGCAGCAGTTCCAACTGGTCGCCGAGGACCGGCCGGGCCCGGCGCAGCGCGTCCCGGATCGCCGCGCACTTGCGCATCCACGCCAGGTCGTCGATCCCGAACCCGCCGCGCCCGGTCACCACGGAGGCGTCGGTGCTGCACAGCGCCGCGACCAGGGTGCTGGCGGCGGTGGTGCCGCCCACGCTCAGGTCGCCGAGCACCACCAGGTCGGTGCCGGAGTCGGCCTCCTCGTCGGCGATCGCCATCCCGGCCCGGAACGCCTGCTCGACCTCGTCGGTGCTGAGCGCGTCCTCGATGTCGATCCGGCCCGAGCCCCGCCGCACCCGGTGCCGGGTGACCTCCTCGGGGAACTCGGCCGGGTCGCAGTCCACCGCGAGGTCCACCACGCGCAGCCCGACGCCCGAGCGGCGGGCCAGGATCGCCACCGCGCTGGTGCCGTCCAGCGCCTCCCGTACGAGGTCCCTGGTGGTGCCCGCCGAGCGCCCTGAGACGTCCAGTTCGGCGACGCCGTGGTCGCCGGCGAACAACAGCACCCGCGCCCGCTCGATGGGCTTGACCGGCATGCTCGCCTGCGCGGCGGCCAGCCACTCGCCCAGCTCGTCCAGCCGCCCCAGCGCACCGGGTGGCGTGGTGAACCGGGCGCGGCGCTCCTCGGCGTCACGGCGTACGCCGCCGTCGGGGCGCTCGATCAGGTCGACGAAGTCATCGAGGTGTAGACCGCTCATCCGCCGCACCCTATCGTTCCCGCCCCTCCCGCAGGGCCTCAGCCCCGTCCGGTGGCCCGGGGGCCCGGTCGTGCGCTCGGCAGGCCCGGCGACCGCCGTCGCGGTCCGCTCAGCGCAGCGTCAGCGACTGGCCCGCGACCACCAGCAGGACGTGCTCGCACTCGGCGGCGACGGCCGCGTTCACCCGCCCCAGCTCGTCCCGGAAGCGGCGGCCGGAGGCTGTCGCGGGAACCACGCCGGAGCCGACCTCGTTGCTCACCGCCACCAGCGGACGCCGGGTGGCCCGCACCGCGGCGACCAGCGCCGCCACCCGCTCGCGCAGGGCCTGCTCGCCGCCGCCGGCCCAGCGTTCGTCCTCCCACGCCCCGACCGCGTCCATCGCGTCCGTCAGCCACAGCGACAGGCAGTCCACCAGCAGCGGCGGGCCCTCGTCCGCGAGCAGCGGCTCCAGGTCGCACGTCTCGGCCGTCCGCCAGCTCCCCGGCCGGCGCTCGCGGTGCGCGGCCACCCGCGCCGCCCACTCCGGGTCGCCCGCGCGGCGCCCACCGGTCGCCACGTACAGCACCTCGGGGAAGGCCGCGAGCCGCCGCTCGGCCTCCAGCGACTTCCCGGACCGCGCGCCGCCGAGCACCAGCGTGCGCCGCGGCAGGTCGGGCACCGCGTGGTACTCGCCGACGACCAGCGTCCGCCCGTCCGGGACGGTCCGCGCGCCCGCCGCGGCGAGCCGGCGGTGCAGTTCGGGGCCCGGCGGCACGGTGTGGTCGATGTGCACGGCCAGCACGTCCGTGGTGGGCGCCACCAGACCCGCGGCCCGCAGCCTGGCCAGCGCGTCGGGCCGGCCCAACACGTCGAGCAGCACCATGTCGTACGGCCGTCCGGGGCGGGCGGGCCCCGGCTCGGCCAGGCCCGCGGGCGCGGCGTCGGGCGGCAGGTACAGCAGCCGCTCGCCGTCGGGCCCGGTCACCTCGTACCCGGTGCCGGGGGCGTCCAGGGCGATGGCCCGCACCCGATGCCCGCTGAGCAGCGCCAGCTCCCGCCCGTCGGCGGCCCGGCCCGGCGCCGGCAGTCCGGGCGGCACCTCGACCGCCGGCCCGTTGTGCGGGTGCGAGAGCAGCACCTGCCGCACGCCGGCCAGCGAGCGCCCGGCCCGCGCCGCGGCCAGGGCCGGGCCCGGGGTGAGGTCGAGCAGCAGCGCGTCGTCGATGAGCAGCGCCGTCGCGGCCCGCGCGGCGGCGCCCACGGCGGTGGCGCAGGCGGCGCAGGGGCAGTCGGGCCGGGGCAGCCCACCCGGGGCTCCGGTGCCGAGGAGAGTCAGTTCCACGCCCTGATCGTCTCGCGTCCACGGTCGGCCAGCACGCGGGGCCACCTCCGATGGGGTGTCCGGCCGGGCTACGCTGCGGTCACCAGGGCCGTACCGGCACGGTGCAGCCGCCCCGCGCGGCGGCGTGCGTGCCGGGCGCGCGGGCCGCGAAGCGTCGCCGACGGGCGGGCGGCGCGGCCCGCGCGGTGCGGCAACACGGCGGCAGAGACGGAGCGGACATGGCGTGGACGTTGCGGTTCGAGAAGGCCGATGGGACGCAGACGGCTCCCCCGGTGGAGCCGGAGGACTTCCCGACCCAGGGCGACGCGGAGTCGTGGCTCGGCGAGGTGTGGAAGGATCTGGCCGACGGCGGTGTGGATCAGGTGCAACTGTATGAGGACGACGCCAAGATCTACGGGCCGATGAGCCTGCACGCGGACCAGGCTGAGTCGACCGGCTGAGCACCCCGCCGCGCCGTGGTGCCCGCCGAGCACCGGGGCGGGCGCCACGGCACGTCGGGCCCCGGCCCGCGGCCCGGCAGCGGCCGGGGCCCGGCCCTCGCCGGCGCGCCTTCCCGGGTGACCGCGACGACCGCGACCTCGGCCGGCTCGTACCCCGTCCGCCTACGGGGCCGTGGCCAGGAGCTGGGCCGCCGCCAGTTCCCCGTACAGCGGGTCGGCGGCCACCAGCTCCGCGTGCGTGCCCACCGCGCGCACCCGGCCGCCGTCCATCACCACGATGCGGTTGGCCAGCGTGACCGTCGACAGCCGGTGCGCGACGACCAGGATCGTCGTCTCGCGGGCCGCGAGCGCCACCGTGTCCCGCAGTGCCATCTCGTTCACCGCGTCGAGCTGGGACGTCGCCTCGTCCAGGAGCGGCAGCCGGGGGCGGCGCAGCAGCGCCCGGGCGCTCGCCACCCGCTGCCGCTCGCCGCCCGAGAGCTTGCTGCCACGGTGGCCCACCAGCGTCTCCAGCCCGTCCGGCAGCCGTTCCACGAGGGCGTCCAACTTGGTGCGCACGAGGGTCTCGCGCAGCTCGTCCTCGCTGGCGTTCGGATGGGCGAAGAGCAGGTTGTCGCGGAGCGTGCCGGCGAGCACGGGCGCGTCCTGTTCGACGTACCCGATGGCGGCCCGCAGTTCATCCAGGGGCCAGTCCAGGACGGACCGCCCGTCCACCAGGACCCGGCCGCCGGTGGCCTCGTAGAACCGTTCGATCAGCCCGAACACCGTGGTCTTGCCGGCGCCGGACGGGCCGACGAACGCCGTGAGCCCGCCGCTGGGGATGGCGAAGCTGACGCCGTGGTGGACGTAGGGCAGGTCGTCGCGGCAGCGGAAGGTGACGTCGTCGAAGACGACGGTCGCGGGGCGGACCGGCCCCTCACCGGTTCCGTCAGCGTCTCCCGTGGCCGGCGCGCCCACCCGAGGCTGGGCCGAACCCATCGGCTCGGTCTCCAGTCGCTCCGCCTCGCTGATCCGGGCCACGGCGGCCGCCCCGACCTGGTACTGGGAGACGGCCTCGACCAGGCGGCTGACCGGGTCGATCAGATAGAAGAGGAAGAGCAGGAAGGCGATAAGCGTGCCCACGTCCGTCGCGCCGGAGGCCACCCGCGCGTCGCCCACGCCGAGCACCACGAGGAAGGAGACCTGCACCGCGAACCCCACCGACGACCAGGCGAGCGCCCGCCACTTGGCGGCCCGTACGCCGTGTCGCCAGGCGTCGTGCGCCGCCGCGTTCTCCCGGTCCTCGGCGCCGGACGCCTTGATGGTGCGCAGGGCCCCGAAGGAGCGCTCCAACACCGTGGAGATCGCCCCGACCGCCTCCTGGGCCGCCTTGCTGGCGAGGGCGATTCGCGGCATCACGAGCCCCACCGCGCCGCCGATCAGCACCATCACGCCGAGCGTGACCAGCAGCAGCACCGGTTCCATGAGCCCCATCAACACCACGGTCGCGATCAGCGTGAGGGCCTCGGTGACCGCCCCGACCAGCGATTCCGTGGCCACCGAACGCAACAGCGTGGTGTCCGAGGTGACCCGCGACATCAGGTCACCGGGCTGGGTGCGCTCGACCTCGGGCACCCGCAGCCGCAACAACCGCCCCACCAGCCGCCGCCGAGCCGCCAGCACCACGGACTCGGCCGTGCGCTCCAGCAGGTAGGCGCCGAACGCCTCGATGGCCGTGCCGAGCACCACCAGCAGGGTCAGCACCACCAGCATCCCGGCGATCGACTCGTCGTCCCCGAGCCGGTTGACCAACTCCTTGGCGGCCAGCGGCTGGGCGAGCCCGGTCGCTGCGCCGATCAGCGCGAACACCGCGGCCAGCGCGGTCGTCCAGCGGTGCGGCCGGATGTGCTCGCGCAGTATGGCCCACGTCTGGCGGGCGGGCAGCTTGGTCGGCGGCGCCGACTCCGCCGCCGGTCGCGTCCCGCCCCGGGACGGCTGGGTCACGGGCGTCGCCGACGGCGCGGCGTCCTGCTCGGCGGACACGTACTCTCCTGGGCTCTGGAACCTTCTGGCGAAGGACAGGACGCGGTACAGACACCCTTACCTGACCCGAACACCCGGCCGATCTCGCCGCGTGGCCCCACAGGCCGGCTTCCCCCCGACGGGCCAGCCCGCTCGCTAGCCGCGCACCCCGCACAGGTGCAGCAGCGCCGCCAGGGACCGGTACGGATCGGTGCGCCCGGCACGGTCCTTCGCGTCGAGCAGCCGGGCCAGCTCGTCGGCGGCGCCGTCGGTGGACAGCCGCACGCCGATGCACGCCAGCGTGGCCGTCAGGTCCGCGCGCCGGTCGGCGCGCACCGGCAGACCGAGCCGGTTGGTGTACGCGGGGGAGTCGAAGGCGGCCAGCGCCCCCGCCCAGTCGCCGGCGAGCCCGGGTCGCAGGGCAGGCACGTCCGCGTTCCGTACGACGAGCGAGAGCAGCCCGCCGGCGGCCAGCACACGGGCGAGCCCGGCGAGCATCGGGGGTCCGGGCTCGGGGACGTACATGAGCACGCCGTGACAGAGCACGACGTCGAAGGCGCCCGGCAGGAAGTGGGCGCCGGTGTCCCTGCCGTCGCCCTGGACCAGCCGCACCCGCTCGCGCACGAACCGTGGCTCACCCTCCAGGGTGGCGCGCAGGGCCGTGAGCATCGCCGGGTCCGACTCCAGGCCGGTCACCTCGTGCCCGGCGCGCGCCAGCCGCAGCGCCTGGGTGCCCTGACCGAGGCCGACGTCGAGCACGCGGAGCTGCTGCCCGGCGGGGTAGCGCCCGGCGATCTGCTCGTCGAGCTGTCGGGCGACCAGCTCCTCGCGGACGGTGTTGCGTAGCCCGCCGAGGCCGCTGAGCCAGTTCTGCGCGCCGCGCGCGAAGGCAGCGCTCCCGGTCAGGGCCGCTCTCCGCGCTTGACCTGCGGCTTGGGCAGCCGCAGCCGGCGCATCTGGAGGCTGCGCATCAGGGCGTAGGCCACGGCGCCGCGCAGGTTCTCGCCGGGGAAGCGCTCGCGCAACTGGCGCTTGAGCGAGATGCCGATGACCACCGAGTTGATCACGATCAGGAAGATCACGATCATCCACAGCAACAGCACGTACTGCTGCATGGCGCTGGCCTGCACCAGGCTCAGGATCAGGATGATCACCGCGAGCGGCAGGAAGAACTCCGCGATGACGAACCGGGAGTCCACGTAGTCCCGGGCGAACCGCCGGATTGGGCCCCGGTCGCGGACCGGCAGGTACCGCTCGTCGCCGTTGGCGAGAGCCTCCCGCTGCTTGGCCAGGTCGGCCCTCCTGGCCTCCCGCTGCCGCCTGGCCGCGTCCTTGCGGGACGTCGGCGTGTTGGCCAGGCTGCGGCGCTGCGACTGTGCCTCGCTGCGCTTGGGCGTGGGGCGGCCCTTGGGCGCCTGCGGGTCACGGGGCTGCTGCGGCTCGTCCGCGGTCACCCGTGAGGGCGCGGACTGCTCATCCTTCGAACGGCTTCGGAACACAAAACCCAAGGGTACGGGGTGGCGGGGGGGATCACAGCCTCGGGGGGAACGATCTGGCAACGGCCGGTACGTCTTCAGAGTGGTGTGCTCCCGTGTAGCGGTGTTTCCCCGGGCGCCACCTACTCCTCGGGCCGGAGACCACTCAGACTTGATCGTCCTCCAGGAGGAGTCCGAGAGCGCCCGACAGGAGGAGTCCGAGAGCGCCCGAACAGTGCGGTAATAGATGCGGGGCCCGTACGCTTGGGTCTGTAGAGGGTGCTGGAGCCGAAGTCCGTCAGAAGGGGGCGCGCGAGGCCCATGAGCGGTGTCATGAAGCGTATGGGAATGATCTTCCGCGCGAAGGCCAACAAGGCCCTGGACCGGGCCGAGGACCCACGAGAGACGCTCGACTACTCGTACCAGAAGCAGCTCGAGCTGCTCCAGAAGGTGCGGCGCGGGGTCGCGGACGTGGCGACCTCCCGCAAGCGGCTCGAACTGCAGTTGAACCAGTTGCAGGGCCAGTCCTCCAAGCTGGAGGAGCAAGGCCGCAAGGCGCTGGCGCTCGGGCGCGAGGACCTGGCTTGCGAGGCGCTCTCCCGCAGGGCGGCCCTCCAGCAGCAGGTCACCGACCTGGAGACGCAGCACCAGACGCTCCAGGGAGAGGAGGAGAAGCTCACCCTCGCGGCCCAGCGCCTCCAGGCCAAGGTGGACGCCTTCCGGACCAAGAAGGAGACCATCAAGGCCACCTACACCGCCGCCCAGGCGCAGACCCGCATCGGCGAGGCGTTCTCCGGCATCTCCGAGGAGATGGGCGACGTCGGCATGGCGATCCAGCGTGCCGAGGACAAGACCGCCCAGCTCCAGGCGCGGGCCGGGGCCATCGACGAGCTGCTGACCTCGGGCGCGCTCGACGACCAGTCGGGGATCCCCGCCAAGGACGACATCGCGGCCGAGCTGGACCGCATCTCCGGCGGCACGGACGTGGAGATCGAGCTCCAGCGCATGAAGGCCGAGCTGGCCGGCGGCAGCGGGGCACCCGCCATCGAGGGCGGGCAGGCCGCGCCCGGCAGCCAGGTGCAGCCCGTCGACCGGCAGAAGCCGCGCTTCGAGAAGTAGCCTCGCCGGACGCGACGTCGCGCGCGGCCTGGCGAGGACACCGGCGCCGGTCGTTCGGCCGCGCCGGGGAGACCGTGAGCCGAGGAGGCCACCGTGATCGTACGGATCATGGGGGAGGGCCAGGTGGAGCTGGACGACGTCCACTTCGCCGAACTCAACCGCCTGGACGACGAACTGCTCGCCGAGATACAGGGCGGTGACCACGACGGCTTCCGACGCACGCTGGCTGCGCTCCTCGACGCCGTGCGCCGCCTGGGCGAACCGCTGCCCGACGACGCGCTCCAGCCGTCGGAGCTGATCCTCCCCGTGCCCGACGCCTCCCTCGAAGAGGTCGAGCAGATGCTCAGCGACGACGGACTCATCCCGAACTGAGCACCGCCCGACCGCTCCAGCCACCCCACGCGCCTGGCCCGGGCCGAGCGCACCCGCCGCCCCCGGCGCCCGGAGGACGACCTCCGGGCGCCGGGGGCGGTGCGTGCCGCGCGGTGGCCACCGGCCCGCGCGCCAGCCCGTACCGTTGGATGCCGTGACTCCTCCCGCCACCGGACCGAGCACCCCGAGACCGGAGCCGATCCGCGACTGCTGGCTCCGTGCGCGCCCGCTCGCCGTGGACGCGGTGATCGTCGCCGGCGTCTTCGTCTGCATCCTGGTCAGCTCGGTGACCGGGCCGTCCGAGAACCGGCCTGACGTCGGCCCGCTGCTCGTAGGCCTGGCCGTGCTGTGCAGCGCCGCGCTCGTGCTGCGCCGCCGGCGGCCACGGACGGTGCTCGCCGTCACCACGGTGCTGAGCGTGCTGGGCATCGCCGGCTCGCGGGACGGCTCCGTGCCCCCCTCCCAACTGGCCATCAGCGTGGTCATCGCGCTCTACACCGTCGCGGCCTCCACCGACCGGCACACCACCTGGCGGATCGGCGCGGCCACCGTCGCGTTGCTCACCGGCACCGTGATGATCTTCGGGGTCCAGCCCTGGTACGCACAGGAGAACCTCGGCATCTTCGCCTGGACCGGCATGGCCGCGGCCGTCGGCGACGCGGTGCGCAGCCGGCGGGCCTTCATCGCGGCGATCGAGGAGTGCGCGGTGCGCGCCGAGCGCACCCGCGAGGAGGAGGCCAGGCGCCGGGTGGCCGAGGAGCGGCTGCGCATCGCCCGCGAGCTGCACGACGTGGTCGCCCACCACATCGCGCTGGTCAACGTGCAGGCCGGGGTGGCCTCACACGTCATGGACAACCGCCCGGACCAGGCCAAGCAGGCCCTGGCACACGTGCGCGAGGCCAGCCGCTTGGCCCTGGGCGAACTGCGCGCCACCGTCGGCCTGTTGCGCCAGTACGGCGACCCGAAGGCCCCCACTGAGCCGGCGCCCGGGCTCAGCGTCCTCGACCAGCTCATCGACGGCTTCGTGCGCACCGGGCTGCGGGTGACCGACGCGGCGGGCGTGGCCGAGGTGTCCGGCGCCCTGCCGACCGCCGTCGACCTCACCGCCTACCGCGTCATCCAGGAAGCGCTAACCAACGTGCACAAGCACGCCGGGCCCAGCGCCACGGCCGCGGTCCGCGTCGTGCGGCAGCGGGACGAGCTGGAGATCACCGTCGTGGACGACGGCGGCGGCGCCGGCGAGCCGGCGGCGCCGCCGGCCGCCCGCGTCGGCGCGCTCCAGGGCGGCTGGCCCGACGGCCGGCAGGGGCCAGCCCGTGGCGCGCGGCGCCAACCGGGGCGCACCGCCCGCCGCCCGCCACCTCGGCGGCGGGCGAGGCCCAGCTGTCGCCGGTCGCCACCAAGGGGCTGATCGCCAAGTTCCTCGCGCAGGGCGCCGGTTCGGACGACAACGCGGCCGACGGCGGCTACGAGGCGGCCCGGCTCGAAGCGCTGACGGTGCGCGAGCGCGAGGTGCTGGTGCAGGTCGCCGGCGGGCTGTCGCACGACGAGATCGCCGAGCGGCTCCAGGTCAGCCCGCTCACCGTGAAGACCCACGTCAACCGGACGATGGTCAAGCTCGGCGCCCGCGACCGGGCCGGGCTCGTGGTCATCGCGTACGAGAGCGGCCTGGTGCGCCCGCGCTCGGAGTAGCGGTGGTGCCCCGCGAGGTCGGGGGCGCGGCCGGCGGAGGGCGGCCGGCGTGTGCGCGAACGCCCCGCCCGCGTCGGTGGGACGTCGGGCTGGGCGTTCGCGGCGGCGGGTCCGGCGGCCTCTGCTGGAGGGCGCGCGGGGGCTACGGCAGGGACAGCATCCGCTCCAGGGCCAGCTTGGCGAAGCTCTCCGTCTCCGGGTCGACCTCGATGCGGTTGACCACCTTGCCGTCGGCCAGCGACTCCAGGGCCCAGACCAGGTGCGGGAGGTCGATGCGGTTCATCGTGGAGCAGAAGCACACCGTCTTGTCGAGGAAGACGATCTCCTTGTCCTGGTCGGCGAACCGGTTGGCCAGCCGCCGCACCAGGTTCAGCTCGGTGCCGATGGCCCACTTGGACCCGGCCGGCGCGGCCTCCAGGGTCTGGATGATGTGCTCGGTCGAGCCCACGTGATCGGCGGCCGCCACCACCTCGTGCTTGCACTCGGGGTGGACCAGCACGTTCACGCCGGGTATGCGCTCGCGCACGTCCCGCACCGACTCCAGCGAGAACCGGCCGTGCACCGAGCAGTGGCCGCGCCACAGGATCATCTTCGCCGCGCGCAACTCCTCGACGGTCAGCCCGCCGTTCGGCTTGTGCGGGTTGTAGACGACGCAGTCCTCCAGGGACATCCCGAGGTCCCGCACGGCCGTGTTGCGCCCCAGGTGCTGGTCGGGCAGGAAGACCACCTTGGCGTCGCCGGCCCAGCCGCCCTGCGCGAAGGCCCACTCCAGGGCCCGCCGCGCGTTGGACGAGGTGCAGATCGTGCCGCCGTGCTTGCCGGTGAACGCCTTGATGTCGGCGGAGGAGTTCATGTACGAGACGGGCACGGTCACCTCCGCCACACCGGCCTCGGTCAGCACGTCCCAGCACTCGGCGACCTGCTCGGCCGTGGCCATGTCGGCCATGGAGCAGCCGGCGGCCAGGTCGGGGAGGATGACCTGCTGGTCGTCGCCGGTGAGGATGTCGGCAGACTCGGCCATGAAGTGCACGCCGCAGAAGACGATGAACTCGGCCTCCGGCCGGGCGGCCGCGTCCCGGGCGAGCTTGAACGAGTCCCCGGTGACGTCCGCGAACTCGATGACTTCGTCGCGCTGGTAGTGGTGGCCGAGCACGAAGACCCGGTCTCCGAGCCGCTCCTTGGCCGCCCGGGCGCGGACCACCAGGTCTGGGTCGGAGGGGGCGGGGAGATCGCCCGGGCACTCCACGCCGCGCTCGCTCCTCGGGTCGGACTCGCGACCCAGGAGCAGCAGGGCCAGAGGCGTGGGCTGGACGTCGAGAGGTTGGGCGGTGGTCACAGCACGCACCCTTTCTGTTTCCGCAGACAAGCCTTTTCGTCTGATTGAAGCTATTTATCATAACCGCTTCGTGTCACGTTGACGATGCCCATCGCGTCGATGTGACGCATGCCCGGTTCGGCGGCCTGCGTTCGGGCGGAGGCCGGTGTGCGAGCATGAAGACGGAAGACGCGCGCCAGAGTCGGAATGAATTCGGCCCGGCGTGGGTTGCAGCCGAGGGTAAGCAGTCCGTACAACCCGGGAGAGAAGCAGATGACGGTTCAGGACGACACCACCACGAGTGACGGCATCCTCCTGTCCGATGCCGCCGCGGGCAAGGTCAAGACGCTCCTTGCGCAGGAAGGCCGCGAGGACCTCGCGCTGCGCGTCGCAGTTCAGCCTGGTGGCTGCTCCGGCCTGCGCTACCAGCTCTTCTTCGACGAGCGTTCGCTCGACGGCGATGTCGTGAAGGACTTCGACGGGGTCAAGGTCGTCACCGACCGCATGAGCGCCCCGTACCTCGGTGGTGCCTCCATCGACTTCGTGGATACCATCGAGAAGCAGGGCTTCAGCATCGACAACCCGAACGCCACGGGCTCCTGCGCCTGCGGCGACTCCTTCAGCTAAAGCCCCCACCCCTCCGCGGGCGCACCCGCCCGCGGGGCCGAGGGGCGTACTCGGCGGCCGACGGCGCACCGCGTCCCGGCCGTGCCTGCCGGCCCGCCGCGCGCTCCGGCGCCCGGCTGACGGCGCGGCCGACCACGATGGAGGCGGCGGCCCCCGCCCCATGGCTCCAGGCCATGGCTGACGAGGGCCGCCGCCCCGGTGCGTCCGCTGCTCTCCCGACGCCCTGGCGTCCCGTGCCGTACGGGCCCGTGCCGCGCTCGCGCTACTTGTCCTTCTTCGCGCCCTCACCCTCGGGCACGGACTTGCCCGTGGCGGCGTCCACCACCTCGCGGTCGCCCAGCGGCTCGTCGAGCGTGATCTTCTTCTCGAACTCCTCTGCGACCAGGACGCACTTCGCGCCCGGCTTCTTCTCCTTGCCCGTCACCCGCACGGTGACCTTCGAGTCGGAGGCGTCGGCGGTGGCCTCGTACGTCGAGCACACCCCGCCGTAGAACCGGACGGTCAGGCTCTTGCCGTCCGCGCTGTAGGACTCGAGGTGCTTGCCCGGGCGGGTGGCGTTACCGGGCTCCCGGTCTGAGCCGCCGTCGGTAGGCGCGCCGGGGCCGGTCCTGGCGCCGATCACGTACTTCGGGTCCACGGCCGGGTGCGTGACGGTGAAGTTGGACTCGCCGTCCTTGGCGTCCGCCGGGCGCACCGTGAAGATCCACGAGGGCACCAGCACCTGCCGCCCCTCCTCGAACCGCATGCCGAGCTCGAACGTCGCCTCGCGCACCTCGTGCGTGGCGGACTGCTTGCCGGGGGCCAGCGTGCACGGCGCGGTCTTCTGCTCGCCGTCCCCGGCGCCGCTCGCGCCGCCGGTGCCCTGCTCGGCCTTGTCGCCCCTGTCGCCCTGGTCGCCCTTCTCCGCGTCGTCCGCCACGTCGGGCGCGGCGGGCTCGGTGTGGGCGCAGTCGCCGCCGGGGGCCCGGCCCGCGTCGCCCGGCCCTGCGTTGAGCGCCCTGACGGCCTTGTCCGCGTCGATCAGCGGGTACTCGTCACCCTTGGCCAGCTTGTTGAGGAAGCCGTTCGCCCCGTCGACGCCGCCGTCCACGCCGCCCTCCAGCGTGGTCTGCCAGCCGTAGCTGGGCAGCCCGTCGAAGGTCGGGTCGGCGGTCACCGCGCGCACCGCCCCGTAGGTCCGGCTCGCGTCCAGCTTCGCGTCGGACTGGCCGACCGCGTCGAGTACGGGCCGCGCGGCCTTCTCGGCCTCGGCGACGGAGACCGGCTCCGAACCGCCGTCGGGCACCGCCGGCGCGTTCTTCGGGCCGTGCGCCTCGCGGCCGCGCCCGGCGTCCTTGGTGCCGCCGCCGGAGGTGCCGTCCCGCAGCGAGCCGCAGCGCGGGCCGGCCGGGCTGGACCGGGTGGCGTCGTCGGCGTCACCCATGGTGTGCGGCGGCTCCAGGCAGCTGTCCCCGCCCAGCGCGCCGAACTTGGTGTATGATCAGCCGCCGGCGCCCGTCTGCTTCACGTGCAGCGTCGGGCTCATCCGGTCCGGGGTCCCGCCGACCTTCCACACACCGCGCTCCAACCGGGGCTCGCCGGCTACGCGCAGCGCCTTGGTCAGCCGTTCCACATCGGCGCGGGAGACCTTGGGGGCGGTGCGGTAGACCGGAGCCGTCTCCCGTGGCGCGGCGGGCAGTTCGCCGGGCGCCCGGTAGTGCGCGCGGCCGGGGCTGGGCTCGCCGGGGGCGGTGCCCTCGCGCGTCTCGCGCTCGTCGCCGGCCCGCTCGCCGATGGCCAGGGGCGCCGGGTCGCTGGACCGGCCGCCGTCCTGCGACCCGCCGTCGTCGGAGGCCGACGACGCCCAGTAGGCGCCGCCACTGCCGACCACCATCACCGCCGCGGCCACCGTGGCGATGGCCCACGGGGAACGGCGCTTGGTGGCGGTCTTCGTGCTGGTGTGGCCGGGAGTCTCCTCGGAGAGTTCCTCGGGGGTGTCCTCGGTGCTCACTGTGTTACTCCTTCGGCTCCGCTCTGTGGTTCGGCTCCGTCCCCGAGACGGGGACGCCGATGGGACGGAGCGGGGGAGCGGTCGGTTCCACCGGGTCGGCGCGGAAAGCGGAAAGGAGATCGGGCCGTCGCGCGCCCGAGTGGCACGCGACGGCCCGAGGGCCGAGCGGCGGGGCGCGGCCGGAGCCGGCCGCCCCGCGCGCGGCGGTGTCAGCCGCCGTAGTCGGCCATGCCGTCCACCAGGTGAGCTGAGGCCGACGGCACCTGTACGCCGCGGATCTGCGCCGGGGCCACCGGCGGTACGGCGGTCGCGGTGCCGCTGGCGGCCCAGCGCGGCGCCATCCGCGCGCAGTCGGCCCGCAGTTCGGCGAACGACTCCGGTTCGGCGGCATGTACGGGAAGGTCGGGGGTGGCGTCCTGTCGCATGGGCTCTCCCGGTCCGTGGGGCGGCTGGCGCACGCCCCGGCTAGGGGCACCGTAGGCACGTCGTACGCTGCGAAGAAAGCCCTACTATTGGGTAGTTTTGCCCGTTCGGCGCGGGGCGGCGGAGCCGGTAGCGTGAAGCGACCGTCCTCACCATCGTCCTTGTCGTCGCCCGCAGGAGCAGATTCGCCGTGCGCATTGCTGTCACCGGCTCTATCGCCACTGACCACCTGATGACCTTCCCCGGCCGTTTCGCCGACCAACTGGTCGCCGACCAGTTGCATACGGTCTCGCTGTCCTTCCTGGTCGACGCCCTCGACATCCGCCGCGGCGGCGTCGGGCCCAACATCTGCTTCGGCATGGGCGCGCTCGGCCTGCGTCCGGTCCTGGTCGGCGCGGCGGGCGAGGACTTCGCCGAGTACCGCGCCTGGCTGGAGCGGCGCGGCGTCGACACCGAGTCGGTGCGCATCTCGGAGCTGCTGCACACCGCGCGCTTCGTGTGCACGACCGACATCGACCACAACCAGATCGCCTCCTTCTACAACGGCGCCATGAGCGAGGCCCGCCAGATCGAGCTGCAGCCCGTCGCGCAGCGCGTCGGCGGACTCGACCTCGTACTGATCGGCGCCGACGACCCCGAGGCGATGGTCCGGCACACCGACGAGTGCCGTACGCGCGGCTACGCGTTCGCCGCCGACCCCTCGCAGCAACTCGCCCGAATGGAGGGCGAGGACATCCGCCGTCTGGTCGACGGCGCCACGTACCTGTTCACCAACGAGTACGAGAAGGCGCTCATCGAGACCAAGACCGGCTGGAGCGCCGAGCAGATTCTCGGCAAGGTCGGCACCCGGGTGACCACCCTGGGCGCGCGGGGCGTGCGCGTCGAGCGCCTCGGCGAGCCCACCATCGAGGTCGGCGTGCCCGAGGAGAAGGCCAAGGTCGACCCGACCGGCGTCGGCGACGCCTTCCGCGCGGGCTTCCTCGCCGCCCTGTCCTGGGAGCTGCCCCTGGAGCGGTCGGCGCAGGTCGGCTGCATGCTGGCCACGCTGGTCATCGAGACGCTCGGCACGCAGGAGTACGAGCTGTGCTCCGGCAACTTCGTCAAGCGCTTCCAGAAGGCGTACGGCGCGGACGCCGCCGCCGAGATCACCCCGCACCTGCCGGCCGACCTGGCCTGAGCCCCCGCCCCAGCGCTCCGCGCCGTGGGCCCCGCGCGCTCCCTCGCCCCCGCTCCCGCCGTGTGACCGGTGGGGGTGGGGGCGAGCCGGCCGGCCGCCTGCGCGGCGGGGTTACCTGCGGCGCACCCAGTACGCCGCCCCGCGCCGGGCCGCGCGCTCGCCCACGTACTCCTGCCCCCGCATGTCGCACCAGGCCGGGATGTCCAGGCGCGCCGCGTCGTCGTCGGCCAGCACCGCGACCACCGCGCCGACCGGCACGTCCTCGATCACCTTGGCCAGCTCGATGACCGGCAGCGGGCAGCGCTTGCCCAGCGCGTCCACGGTCAGCGCCGGCTCCTGCTCGCGCCCGCCGCCCCCGACCCCGCCCTCGGCTCCGGCCCCACCTCCGGCTCCGGCCCCGCCGTCGCCCTCGCCCCCGCCCTGGTTGTCAGCCCCGGCCCCGACCGCGTCCGCGGCGGCCGAACTCTGGGCGCCGGGCGCCTCCGCCGCGCCCGTCGGCGCCGCCCCGTCGGCGCGCGGGCCCCGTACGGAGGCCGACTCCCGCCCCGTCGGCGCCCCCAGCTTCGCGCGTACCGCCGACACGATCCCGGGCAGCAGCTCCAGGAACAGCTCCACGTCCGCCTCGGTCGTCCCCCGCGGGAGCGACACGCGCACGTTGCCCTCCGACAGCACCCCCATCGCCCGCAGCACATGGCTCGGGGTCAGCGTGCTCGACGTGCACGAAGAACCGGACGAGACGGCGAACTCCGCCCGGTCCAGCCCGTGCAGCAGACTCTCCCCGTCGACGTACAGACAGGAGAAGGTGACCAGGTGCGGCAGCCGCCGCGTCGGGTCCCCGACCACCTCCACGTCCGGCACCAGCTCCGGCACCCGGGTCCGGACGCGATCCACCAGGCCGCGCAGCCGCAGCGCCTCGGACTCGGCCTCCTCGCGCACGGCGCGCAGCGAGGCCGCCGCGGCGACGATGGCCGGGATGTTCTCGAACCCCGCCGACCGGCCCGACTCCCGCTCGTCCACCGGGCCCTGCGGCGCGAACCGCACGCCCTTGCGCACCACCAGCAGGCCCACGCCCGCCGGCCCGCCCCACTTGTGCGCGCTCGCCGTCAGCAGCGACCAGCGGCCCTCGACCCGACCCCAGGCCAGCGACTGCGCGGCGTCCACCAGGAGCGGCACGCCCGCCGCGCGGCAGACCTCCGCAACGTCCACCACCGGCTGCTCGGTGCCCACCTCGTGGTTGGCCGACTGGAGGCAGGCCAGCGCGACGGGCTCGGCGGCCCCGCGCAGCGCGTCGGCGTACGCGGTGGGCGCCACCCGACCCGTACGGTCCACGCCGACCTCGGTGACCGTGCCGCCCGCGACCGTGTGGGCGGTGGCCGCGTGGAGCACGGAGGAGTGCTCGACCGCCGAGACGACCAGCCCCCGGCCGACCCGCCGCCCGCCGGCGAGGGCCCCCGCGATGCCCTGGTGCACCGCGCGCGTCCCCGACGCGGTGAAGACCAGCTCGTCGGGGCGGCAGCCGACGGCGTCGGCCGTGGTCTGCCGCGCGGCGTCGAGCAGCAGCCGGGCCCGCCGCCCCTCCCGGTAGAGCCGGGCCGGGTCGCCCCACCCCTCGTCCAGGGCGGCGAGCAGCGCCTGCCTGGCCACGGGGTGCTGGGGAGCGGAGGAGGCCGCGTCGAAGTAGGGCACGCGACGACGCTAGACGACCGGTGGGCCGGGCGCCGTAGCGCGGCTCACGCCAGTGTCGTTCGGGGGGCCCGCCCGGGGCCGCCCGCCAGAGCCGGGCCCCCGGCCCGCGTACGGCCGGTGGCGCGGGTCGCCCCGGCCCGGCGTACGACCCAGGCGACCGCCCCTTCGGCCGGTCGTGCGAGGGTGCGCTCAGCACACCGTCAGATGTCGTCCGGAGCCGGCTGTTCCACTCCTTCGGGGCCCGGACCGGCGCGTTGGGCACCCTCCCCGCGCGACCTCAGATAGCGTCCAGTAGGGTTTGGTCCGCATAAACATCCAAACCCCTGCCCGCAGCGGGCCGGCGACCGACCAGCGAGACGGCCGCAGCCGGCCGCACGGGCGAGACTCTCGGGAAGGCGCTACGTGAGTCCCAACGGCTCCGACCGCTCGTCGCGGCGCCCGATGCGGCGGAAGCTGCCGCAGGCGCTGGCCGCGGGCCTGGTCCTCGTGACCGCTACCGGTTGCACATCCAAGGACTTCCCCCGCCTCGGAATGCCCACCCCCGTCACGGAGGAGGCGCCGCGGATTCTCTCCCTGTGGCAGGGCTCCTGGGCGGCAGCACTTGCCACAGGCGTGCTGGTCTGGGGCCTGATCCTGTGGAGCGTCATCTTCCATCGGCGCAGCAGGACCAAGGTCGAGGTTCCCCCGCAGACGCGGTACAACATGCCCATCGAGGCGCTGTACACCGTCGTGCCGCTCGTCATCGTCTCGGTGTTGTTCTACTTCACCGCGCGCGATGAGAGCGAGCTCCTCAAGACCTCCAAGAAGCCCGACCACGTCATCAACGTCGTGGGCTACCAGTGGAGCTGGGGCTTCAACTACATGGAGAACGTGGACGGCGACCCGTCCACAGCCGCGAAAACCCCCAAGGAGGTCGCCGGCATCCCGGACCGGATGCTGAAGGCCGTGCCCAAGGGCGCCGAGGGCGTGTACGACCAGGGCATCCCGGGCGACCGTGACCCGGACAAGGGCTGGCCGGGCCCGACGCTGTGGCTGCCGAAGGGCGAGACGGTCCAGTTCGTGCTCACCTCGCGGGACGTCATCCACTCGTTCTGGGTGATTCCGTTCCTGATGAAGCAGGACGTCATCCCGGGCCACACGAACCGATTCGAGGTGACTCCGAACAAGGAGGGCACTTTCATGGGTAAGTGCGCCGAGCTCTGCGGCAAGGACCACTCCCGGATGCTCTTCAACGTCAAGGTGGTCTCCCCCGAGGAGTACCGGAAGCACCTGAAGGGCCTGGCGAAGAAGGGTCAGACCGGATACCTCCCGGCAACCATCAAGCAGACGGACGCCGCCAAGAACGCGGAGACCAAGAACCAGTGAGCATCCTCAACGAACCTCAGGGTGCCGCCGCCGACACGGCAAAGGCAGCACCACCCGAGTACCGGAAAGCCCCCGGCAGTGCCGTGGTGAAGTGGCTGACCACGACCGATCACAAGACGATCGGCACGATGTACCTGGTCACCTCGTTCGCGTTCTTCTGCATCGGCGGCGTCATGGCGCTGTTCATGCGCGCCGAACTCGCTCGCCCCGGCACGCAGATCATGTCGAACGAGCAGTTCAACCAGGCGTTCACGATGCACGGCACGATCATGCTGCTGATGTTCGCGACGCCGCTGTTCGCCGGATTCGCCAACTGGATCATGCCGCTGCAGATCGGCGCGCCCGACGTGGCGTTCCCGCGGCTGAACATGTTCGCCTACTGGCTGTACCTCTTCGGCTCGCTCATCGCGGTCGGCGGTTTCCTCACCCCCAACGGCGCGGCCGACTTCGGCTGGTTCGCCTACTCCCCGCTGTCGGACGCGGTCCGCTCGCCGGGCGTCGGCGCCGACATGTGGATCATGGGTCTGGCCCTCTCGGGCTTCGGCACCATCCTCGGCTCGGTCAACTTCATCACCACGATCATCTGCATGCGCGCTCCCGGCATGACGATGTTCCGGATGCCGATCTTTACCTGGAACGTGCTGCTCACCGGTGTTCTGGTGCTGCTCGCCTTCCCCGTGCTCGCCGCCGCGCTGTTCGCCCTGGAGGCGGACCGCAAGTGCGGGGCGCACATCTTCGACGCGGCCAACGGCGGCGCGCTGTTGTGGCAACACCTCTTCTGGTTCTTCGGCCATCCAGAGGTGTACATCATCGCCTTGCCGTTCTTCGGCATCATCTCCGAGGTCATCCCGGTCTTCAGCCGCAAGCCGATGTTCGGCTACATCGGTCTGGTGGCCGCGACGATCGCCATCGCCGGTCTCTCGGTGACGGTCTGGGCGCACCACATGTACGTCACAGGCGGCGTGCTCCTACCGTTCTTCTCCTTCATGACCTTCCTTATCGCGGTGCCCACCGGTGTGAAGTTCTTCAACTGGATCGGCACCATGTGGAAGGGCTCTCTGAGCTTCGAGACGCCCATGCTGTGGGCGGTCGGCTTCCTGATCACCTTCACCTTCGGTGGTCTGACCGGCGTCATTCTGGCCTCGCCGCCGATGGACTTCCACGTCTCCGACTCGTACTTCGTCGTCGCGCACTTCCACTACGTCATCTTCGGCACCGTGGTCTTCGCGATGTTCTCCGGCTTCCACTTCTGGTGGCCGAAGTTCACCGGCAAGATGCTGGACGAGCGGCTCGGGAAGATCACCTTCTGGACGCTGTTCATCGGCTTCCACGGCACGTTCCTGGTGCAGCACTGGCTGGGCGCCGAGGGCATGCCCCGCCGGTACGCGGACTACCTGCACGCGGACGGCTTCACCACGCTCAACACCATCTCCACCATCAGCTCGTTCCTGCTGGGCCTCTCCGTGCTGCCGTTCTTCTACAACGTGTGGAAGACCGCGAAGTACGGCAAGAAGGTCGAGGTCGACGACCCGTGGGGCTACGGCCGTTCGTTGGAGTGGGCGACCTCCTGCCCGCCGCCGCGGCACAACTTCCTCACGCTGCCGCGCATTCGCTCCGAATCCCCGGCATTCGACCTGCACCACCCGGAGATCGCCGCGCTCGACCAGCTTGAGAACGTCGGGCACACCGAAGAGAAGGCCCTCGCGGGTGGCAAGGAGGCAGGCAAGTGAAGATCCAAGGCCGGATGTTCATCTGGCTCGCCGTCTTCATCCTTGCCATGGCGATCGTCTATGGCGTCTGGTCCAAGGAGCCGGTCGGCACGACCGCGCTCTCCCTGGCCTTCGGCCTGAGCATGATGATCGGCTACTACCTGGCGTTCACCGCGCGCCGGGTGGACGCCGGTGCGCAGGACGACAAGGACGCTGACGTCGCTGACGACGCCGGTGAGCTTGGCTTCTTCAGCCCGCACAGCTGGCAGCCGCTGTTCCTCGCGGTGGGTGGCTCGTTCGCCTTCCTCGGCGTGGTCTTCGGTTGGTGGCTGATGTACTTCTCGGCCCCGATCATCATGATCAGCATCTTCGGCTGGGTTTTCGAGTACTACCGGGGCGAGAACCGCACCCAGTAGGCACACCCGTTCGCCGTACGGCCCGGACGCCCCCTCGGGGGAGTCCAGGCCGTACGTGTTCCGGGGCACCCGTCACCGCCGTGGCCGACGCTCGTTTGGCCCGCTGCGCGCGCCGAACGCGGCCGCCGTTCTTAGCGTGTGGTCATGAGCCACACCTCTCGCTCCCGAATACCCATCCGCTGCGCCCTCCTGGTGACGCCGCTGGCGATAGGCGCCGTGGCCTGCGCGGGCTCCCCCTCCGACCCGCTGGCTGACAAGCCGTACGACGCCGCCGAACAGGTGGCCTTCAACGGCGACCCGCGCGGCCGCCAGGCCAACCCCGACCGGCCCCTGGAGGTCACCGCCAAGGGCGGCGGCAGCCGGATCACCGACGTGACCGCCACCGACGCCACCGGCCGCTACCTGCGCGGCGAACTCACCGCCGACGGCAAGCGGTGGCGCTCCACCGCCCCGCTCGCGGCAGGTGCCCACTACACGCTCCGGGTGAGCACCGAGAACGCCGACGGCAGGCCGGGCCGCAAGACCATCAGCTACGACACCGCCCCCGCCGACACGTTGCTCCGGGTACCCTTCGGCCCTGGCAGCGGCACCTACGGGGTCGGCCAGCCGGTCACCGCCGAACTCAGCGCCCCGGTGAAGAACCGAGGGGACCGGGCCACCGTCGAGCGCGCCCTGCGCGTCAGCTCCCAGCCGGCCGTCGAGGGCGCCTGGCACTGGGTGGACGAGCGGACCCTGCGCTACCGCCCGCGCGCGTACTGGCCCGCCAGAGCCACCATCACCGTGCGCAGCCACCTGGACGGCATCAAGGTCGGCGGCGGCCGCTACGGCGGCCCCACCAAGCCCCTCACGCTGCGCACCGGCGCCAGGATCGAGGCCGTCACAGACGCGGCGGCGCACCGGATGACCGTACGGCGCGACGGCAGGACGCTGCGCACCATCCCCGTCACCACCGGCAAGCCAGGCTTCGACACGCGCAACGGCGTCAAGGTCGTCCTCGCCAAGGAGTCCTTCGTCCGCATGCGCGGGACCAGCATCGGCATCGCGGAGGGCAGTTCCGAGTCGTACGACCTGCCGGTGCACTGGGCCACCCAGGTCACCTGGAGCGGCGAGTACGTGCACGCCGCGCCCTGGTCGGCGGGCTCGCACGGCGCCGCCAACGTCAGCCATGGCTGCACCGGCATGAGCACCGCCGACGCCCTCTGGTTCTTCGACACGGTGCGCCCCGGCGACCTGGTGACGGTCACGGGCAGCGGCGGCACCACGACGACGCCGTTCGACAACGGCTTCGGCGACTGGAACCTGTCCTGGAACAAGTGGCGCCAGGGCAGCGCCCTGACCTCCGGCCCGCGCGACGGCGGCGGCCCGGCCGACACGGCCCGGCTGCGACCGGCGATCTGAGCCACGGCCGGTCCCGGCCACGGCGGCCCGCCGCCCGGGCGGCCCGCGACACGCCGAGCCGGCCCGCCGCCGCGGACCGGACCCCCTTCGCCGTGAATCCGCCGTGCGCCAGTCTCAGGCGCTTATGGCCCGCTTCTGGCGCAAGCCCGGCCAGCGCGTCGGCGAGCGCCACCGGGTCCACCGGGAGCGTCACAGCGGCCTCGGCGCGGCTCCAGGTGGCCTGCCAGGCGTCCTGCGGGCGGCCCATGAGCAGCAGCACCGGGGGGCAGGCGTAGATCTCGTCCTTGATCTGCCGGCACATGCCCATGCCGCCGGCCGGGCGCCGGTCTCGCCGTCCAGGACGCAGACGTCGATCCCGCCGGCCTCCAGGGCCTACAGCACGGCGGGTAGGGTGGCGCACTGCAGGTACTCGACCTCGGGGACGTCCGCTGCTGGCCGCCGCCCGGCGGCCAGCCGCACCTGCTCGCGGGTGCCCGCGTCATCGCTGTAGACCAGCACCGTGGCAGTGGGCCGCATCTTTCCTCCAGGCAGGTGGACGGCACGGAACGGACTGGGTCCGTGGGGCGGATGCTACTGCGCCCGGGCCCGCGGCGAGGAGAGGTCGTACGGATCTTCCCCGGGCTCGACGGGGCGTCAGGAGGGCTGGCGCGCGGAACACGTTGTGGAGTCCCGGATACCGTTTCCCTCCTTCGGGGGACCGCCGCAATAGGCCGTACGAGCCGCTTGAACAGCCTTGACACTCCGAACGGGACCCCCCGAGGTGAGGGCGGGATAAGCGACCGACATAATGTCGGTCGTGGCGACAGCAACAGCAGTAGACACCGGGCACGCGCACCCATCGGTCAACCGGCCGAACCTCACCAGCGTCGGAACCATCATCTGGCTGAGTTCCGAGCTGATGTTCTTCGCGGCCCTCTTCGCGATGTACTTCACCCTCCGATCGGTGACCGGGGCAGAGCGCTGGAAGGAAATGGCCGATGCGCTGAACTTCCCGTTCTCCGCCACGAACACCACGATCCTGGTGCTCTCCTCCCTCACGTGCCAGCTCGGCGTCTTCGCCGCCGAGCGCGGTGACGTGAAGAAGCTGCGCATGTGGTTCGTGGTCACCTTCGTGATGGGTGCGATCTTCATCGGCGGTCAGGTCTTCGAGTACACCGAGCTGGTCAAGCACGAGGGGCTCACCCTCTCGTCCGACCCGTACGGTTCGGTGTTCTACCTGACCACCGGTTTCCACGGGCTGCACGTGACGGGCGGACTCATCGCGTTCTTGCTGGTCCTGGGCAGGACGTACGCGGCCAAGAGGTTCACACACGAGCAGGCGACGGCGGCCATCGTCGTGTCGTACTACTGGCACTTCGTCGACGTCGTCTGGATCGGCCTCTTCGCCACGATCTACATGATCAAGTAACCGTTCCCGCACCGGACCCGCGTTTCACCCGAGACGCAGCCAAAAGCATCGACGCTGAAGATCCTGACACCGGGGTAATCCGTGAAAAAGCTTTCCGCACGACGGCGCCATCCGCTGGCGGCGCTCGTCGTCCTACTCTTCGCGCTGGCGGCCACGGGGGGGCTTTACGCCGCGTTCGCGCCGGCGGACAAGGCCAAGGCCGACGAGGCCCAGGCCTCCCTCGCCATCGACGAGGGCAAGAAGCTCTACGCCGTTGGCTGCGCAAGCTGCCACGGCACTGGCGGCCAAGGCACATCTGACGGTCCGAGCCTGGTCGGCGTCGGCGCCGCCGCCGTGGACTTCCAAGTGAGCACCGGCCGCATGCCGGCCCAGCAGAACGGTGCCCAGGCCCCGAAGAAGCCCAAGGTCTACACGGCCGCCGAGACCGAGCAGCTCGCGGCGTACGTCGCCTCGCTTGGCGCCGGCGGCCCGGAAACGCCGAACAAGAGCCAGTACAGCCTCAACGGCAAGGAGGACGCTGCCAACGGTGGGCAGCTGTTCCGTTCGAACTGTGCCCAGTGCCACAATTTCTCAGGCAAGGGCGGGGCGCTGAGCAACGGCAAGTACGCGCCCCCTCTTGATGGCGTGAGCCCGAAGCACATCTACGAGGCCATGCAGACCGGCCCGCAGAACATGCCGTCTTTCCCCGACACGGTCATGCCGGAGAAGGAAAAGAGGGACATCATCGCCTACCTCAACAAGGTCAACAGCGACGACACCGAGAGCCCCGGTGGTTTCCAACTGGGTGGACTCGGCCCGGTGGCTGAGGGCTTGTTCGCCTGGGTGTTCGGCCTGGGCGCCCTGGTCGCCATCACCATTTGGGTCGCAGCCCGGACCACGAAGGCCAAGAAGTCATGAGCAGCCAAGACAACTCAGAAGAGAACCCGCCACAGCAGCAGGACGACGCCGACGGCGGCGTGCTGGCGACTCGGGACAACCCGTTCGCCAACCCGGGGCTGCCACCCCACGAACACCGTGTGCAGGACATCGACGAGCGGGCCGCCAAGCGCTCCGAGCGCGTGGTCGCCGGGCTGTTCACGCTGTCGATGCTGTCCACGATCGGCTTCATCGCCTCGTACGTCGCGTTCCCGGTCGACAAGATCGTTTACGTCTTCCCGATCGGCCACGTCAGCGCGCTCAACCTCTCGCTGGGTCTGACCCTGGGGCTCGCGCTGTTCTGCATCGGCGCCGGCGCCATCCACTGGGCCCGCACGCTGATGACCGATGTCGAGGTGCCCGAGGAGCGGCACGACATAGAGGCCACCCCCGAGGTACGCGAGGAGCTGCTCGCCGGGTTCCAGGACGGTGTCCGCGAGTCGGACCTCGGCCGCCGGAAGCTGGTCCGCAACACGCTGATCGGCGCGATGGCCATGGTGCCGCTGACCGGCCTGGTGCTGCTGCGTGACCTGGGCCCGATGCCGGGCACGATGCTCCGGCACACCAAGTGGGCCAAGGGCAAGATGCTCATCAACGAGAACACGCACGAGCCGCTGCGTCCCGAGGACATCGCCGTCGGTTCGTTGACGTTCGCCATGCCCGAGGGTCTGAGCGAAGAAGACCATGACTTCAACAACCAGATCGCCAAGGCGGCGCTCATGATCGTCCGGCTGCAGCCGGAGAACATCAAGGACAAGCGCGAACTGGACTGGTCACACGAGGGCATCGTCGCGTTCTCGAAGATCTGCACGCACGTGGGCTGCCCGATCAGCCTCTACGAGCAGCAGACGCACCACGTGTTGTGCCCGTGCCACCAGTCGACCTTCGACCTGACCGACGGCGGCCGAGTCATCTTCGGCCCGGCGGGCCACGCCCTGCCGCAGCTTCGGATCACGGTCAACGACAAGGGCTACCTTGAGGCGATGGGCGACTTCGCGGAGCCCGTCGGTCCTGCCTACTGGGAGCGCGGATGAGTACTGCAACCGACACTCGGCGCAAGAAGGCTCCGGCAGGCGAGCGCGTCGCCGACTGGGCCGACAGCCGGCTGGGCATCTACAGCCTGGCCAAGGCCAACATGCGCAAGATCTTCCCCGACCACTGGTCGTTCATGTTGGGTGAGGTCTGCCTCTACAGCTTCATCATCATCATCCTCACCGGTGTGTACCTGACAATGTTCTTCAACCCCAGCATGGGCGAGATCGTCTACGACGGTCCGTACGTGCCGATGCAGGGGATCCGGATGTCGGAGGCGTACGCCTCGACGCTCGACATCAGCTTCGAGGTCCGCGGTGGTCTGCTGATCCGGCAGATTCACCACTGGGCCGCGCTGATCTTCGTCGGCAGCATGTTCGTGCACATGATGCGCGTCTTCTTCACCGGTGCGTACCGCAAGCCGCGTGAGATGAACTGGGTGTTCGGCTTCCTGCTGCTGGTGCTCGGCCTCTTCACCGGCCTCACCGGCTACTCGCTGCCGGACGACCTGCTCTCCGGCACCGGTGTCCGCTTCACCCAGGGTGCCATCCTGTCGGTCCCGCTGGTCGGCACCTACCTGTCGATGTTCCTCTTCGGAGGCGAGTTCCCCGGACACGACTTCGTCGGCCGGTTCTACTCGATCCACATCCTGTTGCTACCCGGCATCATGCTCGGCCTGGTCGTGGCGCACCTGATCATGGTGTTCCTGCACAAGCACACCCACTGGGCCGGCCCCGGCAAGACCAACACCAACGTGGTGGGCACGCCGTTCCTGCCGGTGTACATGGGCAAGGCCGGTGGCTTCTTCTTCCTGGTCTTCGGTGTCATCGCGGCCATCGCGGCCGTCGCCACCATCAACCCGGTGTGGGCGATCGGCCCCTACCGACCGGACCAGGTGTCCACCGGTGCCCAGCCGGACTGGTATCTCGGCTTCGCCGAGGGTCTGATCCGAGTGATGCCTGGCTGGGAGATCGACGCCTGGGGCCACACCCTCGTCCTGGGTGTGTTCATCCCGCTGGTGATCTTCCCGCTGGTGCTGCTCGCCATCGCCGTGTACCCGTTCATCGAGTCCTGGGCGACCGGCGACACGCGCAACCACCACCTGCTCGACCGGCCGCGCAACACGCCGACCCGTACCGGCTTCGGTGTCGCCTGGATCACCACGTACCTGACGATGCTGATCGCCGGTGGAAACGACCTGTGGGCCACCCACTTCCACCTGTCGATCAACGGGATCACCTGGTTCTCGCGCATCGCGTTCTTCGTGCTGCCGGTGGTGTCGTTCATCGTCACCAAGCGGATCTGCCTCGGCCTGCAGCGTCGGGACAAGGAGAAGGTGCTGCACGGTCGCGAGTCCGGCATCATCAAGCGGCTGCCGCACGGCGAGTTCATCGAGGTGCACGAGCCGCTGTCGCAGGACCAGTTGCACACCCTCACGGCGCACGACCAGTACCAGCCGCTTGAGCTGGAGCCCGAGGTGGACGAGAACGGCGTGGCGCGCAAGCCCACCCGCTCCGAGAAGCTCCGCGTCAAGCTGTCGAAGGGCCTGTACGGCGAGGACAACCAGATCGCCAAGCCCACCGTCGAGGAGTACAAGGAGATCACGAGCAGCCACGGTCACCACTGACCCCTCCTGATCACCTGCTGATCGCCGCACGAAGAACCCCGTCCGATGGTTGGACGGGGTTCTTCGTCTGTTCCCGGCCCTGGATAGGCTGGCTCCACACCTCACCCACCACCAGGAGCGTGGACCATGAACGTTGTGACCCCGACAGGCGGAGGCGGCGACAGCGCGACGGCCCACACCTGGCCGGGCATCCTGCGCAGCCTCCTCGCTGGCCAGGACCTCGGCGCCGACGCCTCCGCCTGGGCGATGGACCGCATCATGACGGGCCAGGCCAGCGACACCCAGATCGCGGGGTTCGCGGTCGCCCTGCGGGCCAAGGGCGAGACGGTCGACGAGGTCGCCGGCATGGTCCGCACGATGTACGAGCACGCCAACCTGATCGACGTCCCCGGGCCCACCGTGGACATCGTGGGGACGGGCGGTGACGGGGCCAAGACGGTCAACATCTCCACGATGTCCTCGATCGTGGTGGCCGGCACCGGCGCCCGGGTCGTCAAGCACGGCAACCGGGCCGCCTCCTCGGCCAGCGGCGCCTCCGACGTGCTGGAGAAGCTGGGAGTCAACCTGGACCTCACGCCGGCGCGGGTGGCCGAGGTCGCCGAGCGGGCGGGCATCACCTTCTGTTTCGCCGTCAAGTTCCACCCCTCGCTGCGGCACGTGGCGGCGGCCCGCCGCGAACTCGGCATCCCCACCACGTTCAACTTCCTCGGGCCCCTCACCAATCCGGCCAAGGTCGCGGCCCAGGCCACCGGGGTCGCTGACCCGCGGATGGCGCCGATCCTGGCGGGCGTGCTCGCCGGGCGCGGCACCAGCGCGCTGGTCTTCCGCGGTGACGACGGCCTGGACGAGCTGACCACCACGGCGACCTTCCGAGTGTGGGAGGTGCGCGACGGGGCCGTGCGCGAGCAGAGCTTCGACCCGCGTGACGTCGGCCTGGAACTGGTCCCCGTGGAGGCCCTGCGGGGCGCTGACGCCTCGTACAACGCCGATGTGGCCCGCCGGCTGCTCGCCGGCGAGCGCGGGCCCGTACGGGACGCCGTGCTGCTCAACTCGGCGGCGGCCCTCGTTGCCCTGGACGCGTTGAGCACGACGTCGGCGGCGGAGTCGGCCGCGCGGTTCGAGGCGGGGGCTCCCGCGCCGGAGCTGCCGCCGCTCGCCGAGCGGATCGGGGCGGCGATGGGGCGTGCGGCCGAGGCCATCGACTCGGGCGCGGCCAGGCGTACGCTGGAGCGGTGGGTGGCGGCCAGCCAGGAGTAGCCGCGCGCCGCGACGGAGCGGGCCAGGTGGCACAGCACGCGGCAGAGCGGCACAGGGCGAGGGCGCGTCCCCGTCCGGGGGCGCGCCCTCGCCCCGCGTGCGGGGTCCGCCAACTGCCCCCGGAGGCGGAGCGCGTGGCCGATTCGCCACCCCGTGTGCCGCCGACGGGGGAGGTGGGCGGTTGCGGTGTGGGCGCGGTGTGGGATGATGCTTCGCAGGTCACGAGTGACAGCGACACAGGCCCCGGCCCGCTGTCCGGCAACCCTCCGTCCGTGGCGGGGTGCACCGGGTGATGACCAGGCCGTAGGCAGCGAGGTCTACGGCAAGCGCGGACCCCTCGCACTCGTTTCCTCGAGTGAGACATCCAGGGGTCCTGGTGGTCGAGGGAGAAGCTCCGTGAGTCAGCGAATGCGCTAGGGCCCACCGGCCCCGTTCCGCACGCTCCGGTTTTCCGGACATTCCGGCCCATCCGATCCGCGCCAGCGCGCGGGCGCCCCCGGGTCGTCTTCCGCACCCACCGACGGGTCAGCCATCGGCCGTGCGTTTCCCCAAGCCCTGTCGCTTCCCTTGTGTGAAGCCCTGCCCTGCCGGGAGAACTCGCCATGTCCACGGGCCCCTTCGCCACCGCCCCGACCGCCGACGCCGCCCCCTCCGCCGCCGCTCCGACCACCACCGCCGACACCGGGGTGGCGGCCGAGCCCGCCTGTGGCACCCGGTCGGCCGCGCTCCCGCTGCCCGTGCTCGGGGCGGATGTGCGGGTGCCGCTGGTCACCGGGGGCGAGGTCGGCTACGCCGCGCTGGACTACGCCGCCAGCGCCCCCGCGCTGCGCCGGGTGTGGGAGGACGTGGCCGCGTACGCCCCGTACTACGGCAGCGTGCACCGGGTGGCGGGCTACCCTCTCGCAGTTGTCCACCGACCTGTTCGAGACCAGCCGTGCGGACGTGGCCGCGTTCCTCGGCTGCCGCCCGGACGACCAGGTCGTCTTCACCCGCTCCACTATCGACTCGCTCAACCTGCTCGCCGCCGTGCTGCCCGAGGGCACGCGGGTGTACGTCTTCGAGACCGAGCACCACGCCGCGCTGCTGCCCTGGGAGCGGCAGCCGGGCGTGTCGGTGACCTACCTGAGCGCGCCCCGTTCGCCCGCCGCCGCCGTGCCGACGTTGGAGGTGGCGCTGGCGGACCGGGCGGCCGAGGGTCCTGCGCTGGTCTGCGTGACCGGCGCGTCGAACGTGACCGGCGAGCTGTGGCCGGTGCACGAGTTGGCGGCGGCGCACGCGCCCGGCGCCCGGATCGTGCTCGACGCCGCCCAGTTGGGGCCCCCACCACCCGGTCGACATCGCCGAGTTGGACGTGGACTGGGTCGCGTTCTCCGGCCACAAGCTGTACGCGCCGTTCGGCTCCGGCGTGCTCGCCGGCCGCGCTGACTGGCTGCGCGCGGCCGAGCCGTACCTCGCCGTGGCGGTGCCAGTCGCGCCGTGGTGCGGACCGCCGACGGCGGCGTGGACGTGGCCTGGCACACCACCGCCGCCCGGCACGAGGCCGGCTTCGACGCGCTGGTCGAGCGCGAGCGGGAGCTGATCGCCGCCGTACGGGCCGGACTCGCCGACGTCCCGCAGGTGCGTCTCCTGTCGCTGTTCGGCGACGACGCGCCCCGGGTCGGGGTGCTCTCCTTCGTCGTGGACGGCTGGAACAGCTCACACTTCGCCGCCGCGCTCTCCGCCGAGTACGGCATCGGCGTGTGGGACGGGCTGTTCTGCGCCCACCCGCTGGTGCGCACCCTGCTCGACAGCGAGGCGTCGGAGCCGGGTGAGTGCGGGGCGCCGGACCAGGCGCCCGGCGGCTCGGGCTCGCTGAACGCGATCCGGATCAGCTTCGGCGCCGGGACGCCCGACGAGCACGTCGAGCGGTTCGTGCGCGCTGTACGGGAGCTGGTGCGCGACGGCGCCCGCTGGAGCTACCGTACCGAGGACGGCCGTTGCGTGCCGGACCGCGGCGCGACGGCGCACTGACGCCTGGCGCCGCCGCGCTCGGGCCACGGGCCGGTGGCGGGCGGGGCTCAGCGCGGCGCGACGGGCCGACCGGGCAGCGGCACGAGGCGGCCGGGGCGCGGCGGGTGCGCCGGGCGCCGCCGCGGGCACGAAGCGGCCCGGGGCGCCGGTGAGGCGGGTGCCGATGAGGACCATCCGCAGGGCCGCCTCCGCCGCGTCCGCGAGGAACTCCCGGCCCCGCCCCAGGGCCTCGGCGAGCACCACCGGCGCGAGCAGGATGCCGTGGTACGCGTCGACCCCCGCGCCGCGCACCTCCTGGGCGCCCTCGCCGATGGTGCCCGCGAGGGCGAGGACCGGTCTGCCGTGCGCCTTGGCGCGGCGCTCCACCTCGGCCGGGATCTTGCCTCGGGTCGTCTGCCGGTCTAGCGCGCCCTCGGTGGTGACGACGAGGTCGGCGCGGGCCAGCCGGGCGTCGAGGTCCAGGCCGTCCAGGAGCACGTCGAAGCGGGGCAGCAACCGCGCGCCGATCGCCGCCAGTCCGGCGCCGAGCCCCCCGGACGCGCCGGCGCCGGGCCCGTGGCGCAGATCGACGCCACCGGCGGCCGAGGGCAGCAGGGCCAGCACCGGCGCCCGGCGGCGGGCCCGGCGCGGGGGAGGCGAGCGCGACGGCGGGGCCGCTCACGTCGCGCGCGAGGATGTGGGCCCAGCGTTCGAGCGCGGCCGACAACTCCTCGACCTGGGCCGGACTCGCGTCCTTCTGCGGCCTGAAGACCCGGGCCACGCCCTGCGGGTGCGGGCCGCACAGCACGTTGAACGGGTTGCAGGCGACCAGCAGTTCGGTCTCGGCCAACCGGGGTCGAGCCGGGACCGGTCGACGCGGGCGAGGCGGGTCAGGGCCCGGCCGCCGGGCGGGAGTTCGCGGCCGTCCGCGTCGAGCAGCCGGGCGCCGAGGGCCTGGAGCGCGCCCGCGCCGCCGTCGGACGTACCCGAGTCGCCGCAGCCGACGAGGACGCAGCGAGCGCCAAAGTCCAGCGCGGCGCGGATGAGTTCGCCGACGCCGCGGGTGGTGGTGGCGCCCCGGTCGCGCTGGTCCGGTGGCACCAGGGACAGCTCGGCGACGGCGGCCATCTCGACCGCCGCGGTGCGCGCCCCGGCCGGGCCGCGCGCGCCGGGGCCGAGCAGCGCGAAGTGGGTGGGCACCGTGGCGCCGGTCGGGCCGGTGGCGGTGAGGTGGTGCAGGGCGCCACCGGTCGCGGCGGCCAGCGCCTCGGCGGTGCCTTTGCCGCCGTCCACCAGCGGTATCAGGTCGGTGTCGGCGTCGGGCACCACACGTCGCAGCCCCTCGGCGATGGCCTCAGCGGCCTCTCGGGCGGACAGCTTGAACCCACTGGGGGCCACGGCGAGGCCCAGGGGGCGGGGTGCGGGGCCGTTCATGGTGCTCCGTAGATCCGTAGGGGTGAGGGGTGGGTAACGGTCCGGCGGTGGGGGCGGGCGTCGGCGTGTCACAGCGGTACGCCGAGCAGCGGCCAGACGCCCAGTGCGAACAGCCACACCAGGGCGGCCGTCAGCGGGGCCAGGACACAGGGAGAGGCGCAACAGGTCGCGCGGCGCATACGTGGGGTGGCGTCCGGCAGGTCGGCGAAGAGGGCGACGGGCTTGGCCGAGGCCGGCAGGGTGTGGCAGAAGCCGGCGGCGGCCGTGGCGGCCAGCGCGGCGGCCACCGGGCTGACCCCGGCCTCGCCGGCGGCGGCCACCACCAGCGGGACCAGCACGCTGGAGCGGGCGGAACGGGACTGGAGCGCCAGGCGGGCCGCCGTGCTGAGGGCGATGACCACGCCCAGGAACAGCCAGGGCGGCACGCCGCCGCCGGGCAGCCTCGACACCAGCCAGCGGGCGGCGCCGGAGACGGACAGCGCGATGCCCATGGCCATCGTGGCCGCCATGAACAGCAGCAGCGACCACGGGACGGTGCTCAGCGCGTCCTTGAGCCGCACCGTGCCGAGCGCCGGCGAGGCGGCCACCAACGCGCCGATCAGCGCGACCACGGCCGGCGGCACCTGGTGCAGGGGTTCGCTGCACCACAGCAGCACGACGGTGCCCAGGAGCAGCGCGCAACGGGTCTCCGCGGCGGTCGGCCTGCCGGGTCATGGTCAGCAGCACCACCTCCGCCGGCCAGGTGCGAGGAGGCGATCGCCAGCGGCAGCCCGAGCAGCAGCCAGCGGGCGAAGCCGATCTCCTCGCCGGTCGACTCCCACAGCACCGAGACGGTGATCAGGTGCGCCCCGGCGCCGATCAGCGTGGCCACGGCGGAGAGCAGGATGACGGTGGGGAACAGCAGCGCCAGCATCACCACCAGCCGCGCCCGGTCGGCCAGCACCCGCGCCAGTGCCAGGAACACCGGCAGCGCGAGCGCCGCCCGTCCGGAGGTGGCCGGGACGGCGAAGGCGGTGGCCACCAGGGCGGCCGTGGTGAAGTGGACGAGCTGGCGCACGCTGCTCGCCCCGCTCACCAGGAACGCCGCTGCCCGCCCGGCGAGCCTGCTGCGGCCCACCGCGGCGGCTAGGACGAAGGCGCAGATCAGCAGCCACACGGTGGTCGCCCAGGGTGCCGAACAGCGTCTCCCTGCTGATCACGCCGGTCGCGGTGAGCGCCAGGCCCGCGCCGAGCGCGACGTAGGTGTCGTCGATCGGGGTGGCGACCCAGGCGCAGGTGGCCAGGGCGAAGACGGCCAGCGTGAGCCTGGCGTCGGTGGCCAGCCCCGGCAGGGTGCCGGGCACGGCCAGTACGGCGCACGCGCTGAGGGCGGCGCACCAGGCGGCGGCCTGCCGGTGGGTGAGGGTCACGCCTCAGTCTCAGCGCCGGCGGTGAGCCGCCGATGAGCGCTCGATGAGGAGAACTTCATCCCCGCCGGCGGCGCCCGCGACGCCCTCACGCGGCCCGCCCCCCGACGCCCGCCCCGGCGCGGGGCCGCGCCCGCGCGGGCGGCCGGCTCAGGGCAGCCGGTAGCCCATGCCGCGCACGGTCTCCACGCGGCCCGCGCCCAGCTTCTTGCGCAGCGCCCGTACGTAGACGTCCACGATGTTGGAGCCGGGGTCGAAGTCGTAGCCCCACACGTGGGAGAGGATCTGCTCGCGCGTCAGGACCTGGCCCGGGTGGCGCAGGAACAGTTCGAGCAGGACGAACTCACGTGCTGTCAGGTCGACCGAGGTCTGTCCCGCGCGGGCCCTGCGGGTGCGCAGGTCGAGACTGAGGTCGCCCCTGCGCAAGCACGGTCACCTCGGGGGCGCGGGCGGCCGTGCGCAGCCGCAGTCGCACCCGGGCCAGCAGCTCATCGAAGCGGAACGGCTTGGTCATCCAGTCGTCCGCGCCGCCCTCGAGGCCGGCCACCGTGTCCCGTACGGAGTCGCGCGCGGTCAGGACGATCACCGGCGTCGTCACCCGGTCCTCGCGCAGCCCGCGCAGCACCGTGAAGCCGTCCTGGCCCGGCAGCCCGATGTCGAGGATGATCAGGTCGAAGCCGCCGGTGCGGGCGTAGTCGGCCGCGGTGTCGCCGTCGGACGCGATGGTGGTGGTGAAGCCGCTCGCGCGCAGGCCCTTCTCGACGAAGGCGGCGATGCGCTCCTCGTCCTCGGCGATCAGAATGCGCTTCATCAGGTGGTGTCTTCCAGCAGCAGGGCGAAGGTGGCGCCGACCCCGTCCCCGGGCTCGGGCGCGGCGCGGTGGCGGGGCCGGGCGTCGGAGCGGGGGCGGCCGGGTCGTGCCAGTGGCCGGGGCGCAGCTCCACGCGGCCCCGGTGGCCCTCGGCGATGGCCTTGACGATCGACAGGCCGAGGCCGGCGCCGCCGCCGTGGGTGTCGGTGGCCGCCCCCGGGCCGCACGCGCCGCGTCGGGCGGTGCCGCGCCGGAACTTTTCGAAGATCAACTCCGCATCCTCGGGCCGCACGCCGGGCCCGGTGTCGCTCACGTACAGCTCCACCAGGCCGGGGGGCGCGCCGGGAGCCGATGCGGATGCGCTGGCCGACTGCGGTGTGCTGCACCGCGTTCTGCGCGAGCTGCACCATGGCCTGCGTGACGCGCTGGGCGTCGAGCGGCGCCTCGCCCTCGGCGACCTAGGCCAGCTCCCAGCGGCGTTCGCCGAGCGTGCGGGCCTTGACGAAGACGTCGGCGGTCAGCTCGGCGAGCTGCACCGGGGCGGGCGCGACGAAGTCTGGGCGCTCGGCCTTGGCCAGCAGGAGCAGGTCCTCGACGATGCGGCTCATCCGGTCCAGCTCGTCGGTGACCAGGCGTACGGTCTCCTCGCGCTCGGCCGCCCCGTCCGGGCCGGTGTTCATGAGTTCCAGGTGGCCGCGCACGATGGTGATGGGCGTGCGCAGCTCGTGGCCGGCGTCGTCCATGAACTGGCGCTGGGCGCCGAACGCCCGCTCCAGGCGGTCCAGCATTGCGTTGAACGTCTCGGCGAGCGCCGAGATGTCGTCGCGGCCCCGCACCGGGATGCGCCGGGTCAGGTCCTGCTCGGTGAGCTGCGCCGCGGTGGTGCGCACCAGGCGTACGGGGGCGAGGATGCGGCTGGCGACGACCCAGCCGATGCCGCAGTTCATCAGCAGCGCGACGCCCGAGATGGCCAGCAGGATGCGGAAGACCTCGCCCGCGCGCGCCGTCTCGCGGTCCGGGTGGAAGGCGACCACGAAGGTGCCGTCGGGGCCCGCGCCGCCCGGTCGGATGGCGACCTTGGCCCAGCGCACCTCGCCCTCGTCGCGGTCGAGGGTGCCGGTGGTCCGCTCGGAGCGGGCCATGGCGGCCAGTGCCCGGTCGTCGCGGTACAGCGGCAGCCGCACGGGGACGTCGCGCTTCTGCCGCACCACCGACGGCGGCTTCGCGTCGTGCACCAGGCCGAGCAGTTCCTCGTACGGGTCGGCGTACTGCCGCTCCAGGAAGACCTTGAGGAGCCGGCGCGGCTCGGTGAACGGCGCGCCGGTGCGCGGGTCCTGGCCGCGCTCGACGAAGTTGGCGAACTCGCCGGCCTCCTGGGCGAGCAGCTCCGTCGTGCGTTGGTCGACGTCGCGCAGCAGGATCGAGCGGGTGGTGGTGGTGACGGCGGCCAGCGCAACGGTCATCACCAGGAGTAGCCACAGCAGGATCCGTACCCGGGCCGAGATCTGGCGGCCCGGCGCGGGGGGGCGCGTCAGCCGTCGTCACCGGGTCTGTCGTCACCCGCGTCGTCGTCGTGCTCGGTCGTGTCGTCTGCGGTGTCATCGGCCATACCGTCGGTCGCTGGCGGTGGGGGTACGGCCTCGTGGCTCGGGTAGGTGGGCCGGTCGGACGCCGGGGGCGGCCCGGTGGGCGTAACGCCCGGCGGGGTGCTCGGGTCGGGTGCCGGGGTGCCGGATTCGAGCTCGACCTTGGAGTGGGCCTTGGGCGAGTCGGGGCTGTCGGTCAGCAGGTAGCTCGTGACGGCGATGCCGAGCGGGATCGCGACGACGGCCGTGAGGGTGGCGAGCCGGTGGGATAGGGCCATGCCCCCACGGTGCGCCGCCGACCCGCGGGCCGGGATGAAGGGACCATGAGGACTTCTTCATCTTCCCTGGTTGCCCGGGGCGCCGACGGCGCGGACGGGACGCCGTGCCCGAGCGGGCCCGCGGGCCGGCCAGTCCCGCGCGCGGCGGCCCGCGCCGGCTCCGCGGGCGATCGCCGCGCGGCCCCGGTTACGCGTCGAGCCCGATCGCGAAGGCCGCCTCCAGGTCGTGCTGCGAGTACGTACGGAAGGCGATGTGCGTCTCCGTGGAGGCCACCCCGGGGACCTTGCTGATCTGGCCGGGGATGACGTCGGCGAGGTCGTCGTGGCGGGCCACCCGCACCATGGCGATCAGGTTGTGCGCGCCGGTGACCGAGTAGACCTCGCTCACCCCCTCCAGCGCGGCGATCTTCTCGGCGACCTCGGGGATCTGGTCCACGCTGGTCTTGATGAGCACGATTGACGTGATCACGGCTGGCTGTCTCCCTCGGTGGCCTGAACGGGCTCTTTCACTCTAGCCGGCGGCCCGGAACCCGCCCCGGGGCCCGTCCGCCCACGCCAGCGGAGCAGGGCGTACAGGAACCCGATGCCGAAGCCGACCAGATGGGCGAGGTGGGCGACGCCGGGGCGGGGGCCGCTGTGCCGGGCCGCCAGCCACTGGAGCGCGCACCACAGGGGGAGCACGAGGTAGGCGGGGAAGCGCAGCGGCAGGAAGAACAGGAAGGGGAAGAGGCTGGTGACCCGGGCCCGTGGCAGCAGGAGCAGGAAGGCGCCGAGCACCCCCGAGACCGCCCCGGAGGCCCCGACCAGCGGCTGCGTGGAGTCCGCGTGCGCCACGGCGAAGCCGACCAGCGCCAGGTAGCCGGCGACCAGGTAGCACGCCAGGAACCGCGGCCGACCCATGCGGGCCTCAGCCGGCGGGCCGAAGACCCGGAGGAAGAGCATGTTGCCCAGCAGGTGCGGCCAGGTGCCGTGCACGAACAGCGCGGTTAGCGGGGTCAGGGCGGCGCGGGCGGGACCGGCCCACAGCTCGGCGGGGACCACGCCCCACCGGGCGAAGTGCTCCTGCCGCGCGCGCAGGAGTTCGGCGCGGTCCCCGTCCGGGGGAGCGAGCCCGGCGGCGGGGCTGAGGAGGAAGAGCAGACAGCAGGCGGCGACGGGCGCGTATGTCACCAGAGGGCCGTCGGACGCCGCCGCCTTCTTGAACATGTCCAGATCATCCCGTACCACAGGGAACCCCGCAGATCCTCGCACCCGTCCCGGGTGCCGCCGTGGCCCCCACCCGGCGACCGTCAGGCCGTAGGGTTACGCCCAGCACTCCCGCAGTCCGACGGCGCACCGCGGAGGGGCCCGGGCGCTCCCGGGGGCAGGTGGCAGCCGTGTGCGGCGTACCGCGCCAGGTGCGACGCGCGTGGTCGCGGCGCACCGGGTGCACCAGGCCGGGCGGAAGGCCGCGTGGACCGCGAACGAATGCGAACGAAGACGTGAAGGACGACACAATGGCCTCTCCCCAGCCCACAGCCGACACCCGTTGGCGCTGCACCCTGTGCGGAAACCTCACCCGTTTCGACGTGACGCGTTTGACCAAGGCCGTCGAGTACGTGCACCTGGACCAGGCCGGGGAACCCAGCACCGAGGAGCGCGAGGTGGTCAGTGAGACCATTGAGTCGGTGCGCTGCCGCTGGTGCAACGCGGTCGACCAGATCGAGCTCGTCGACCGCCCGGGCGCGAGCGCCTGAGAACGGAGCGGTGACAGGTGGTGGAGCGGACGAGCGGCCCGGACGCCGTGGACGGCGCCGACGGAGCTGACGGCGTCGTGGGCGCCGTTGGCCCCGACGGACCCGGCGGCGGCACCGGCGAGGCCGCCGAGGCGCTCGACCGCCCGCTGCCCGAAGGGGTCAGGTACCGGGTGGTGGCCCTGGTCGCCGACGCCTTCGGTGCCCTGACCGTCGGCGAGCTGCCGCCCCAGTTGCGGCAGTACGCCCGCTTCACCCCGACTCGACGGGCCAAGTTCGCGGGCAACGCCATGGCCGCCGCCATCGCCACCGCCCCCGCCTTCCGGCAGCGGATCGCCGCCCGGCTGCGCGAGACGCAGCCCGAGCTGGCCGAGACCATCGAGGCCGGCTCGCCGCCCGCCGCGGCCAACCCGGTGGACGTCGCGGCCCTGGCGTACGTGCTCCGTCCCACCGGGTGGGTCAAGCTCGTCGAGGCCGCGGGCGAGGAGGCCCAGCGCGCCAACGCGGAACGCGCCGGCGCGCGGGCCCTGGACGAGATGCGCCGGCTGCGCGAGGAGCTGGACCAGGTACGCACGGCCGCCCGCAGCGACGCCGAGCGCTCACGCGCGGAGCTGGAGACGGCCCGCAAGGAGGCCGACGCGCTCCACCGCAAGCTGCGCAGCGCGCTCAGCGACGTGCGGCGGGGCGAGGCCGCGCTGCGCAAGTCCGCGAGCGAACTGGAGGCGCAGCGCGCCGCGGCGGCGGCCGAGCAGGCCAGGGCCGACGGGGAGGCGCGGCGGCTGAAGACGCGGCTGGCCGAGACCGAGGCGGCGCTCGAGGCCAGCCGCCGCGCGGTGCGCGAGGGGCGCAGTGTGGAGGACATGCGGCTGCGGCTGCTGCTCGACACGATGCTCGACGCCGCGCAGGGGCTGCGCCGCGAACTGGCCCTGCCGCCCGCGTCGATGCGTCCGGCCGACACCGTGGACGCCGTCGAGCCCGGCAAGATGACGCCCAAGGACATCGCCACCCGCGCGCTGTCCGACATGGACCCGGCGCTCCTGGACCAACTCCTGGCCCTGCCGCAGGCCCACCTGGTGGTCGACGGCTACAACGTGACCAAGACCGGCTATCCGACGATGCCCTTGGAGAAGCAGCGGCTGCGGCTGCTCGGCGGGCTCGCGGTGCTCGCGGCGCAGACCGGCGCGGAGATGACCTGCGTCTTCGACGGTGCCGAGCTGGCCGCCCCGGTGCTGCTCGCGCCGCCGCGCGGGGTACGGGTGATGTTCAGCAAGCCCGGCGTGACGGCGGACGAGCTGATCCGGCAACTGGTGCGGGCCGAGCCGCCGGGCCGCCCCGTGGTGGTGGTCTCCACCGACCGTGAGGTGGCGGACGGCGTCGCCAAGGCCGGCGCCCGCCCGGTGGCCTCCGCCCTGCTCCTCAAGCGGCTCGCCCGCACCTGAGGCCCGCCCGCGTCCCCGCCGGCGCGCCGCCTCCGTCCGCGCCGGCGCCCGCCCCCGCAGCCGCCGCTGCTCCCGCGCCCTCGTCCCGTACGCGCGGCCGGGCCCCGCGCGGGCGCCGCGGGCCGGTGGGCGCGAACGTCCGCCCGCCCGCGCGGGTTTGTCCCCCCGGGCCCGCATTGTGATCAACGCCTCGGTCAGCCGTGCCCCCGCATCTGACCTGATAGTCGCTCATCTGCCGCTACCTCCAGGAGGAACGGTCACGTCGTGTCATAGGGTGAACAAGAGCGGCATACCCAGCGCTCCGTCATGAGCTGTGCGTCAACTCGGGGTGACGGATTGTGTGATGTTGGTAAAGGATGGGCCCGTGAGCCAAGTTTTTTCCCTGTGGGTTTGAACGGATCACGGCGAGGTCACTAAGGTCAGGCCCCGAACCTTCGCGCGGTTGATCACTCATCCGGAGTGGCAGCGGAGGTACCGCCGAGTCCGTGTTGACGGCCGTCCGCCCTGGGCGCTCGCGACGCGGAGCCGGGGTTAGCGCCCCCCCACCACCCGGTAGGCGGCTGGAGGAAGAAGGAGCTCGCCCACTGTGGCGTCCCACCGTCGACCCAAGCAGCCGAGCCGCACTCGGGTAACCGTCCTCACCGCGACCGCCGCCGCTGCCGTCGCCCTCACCTCGCAGGCCGCCCAGGCCGACCCGAAGCCGACCAAGAAGGACGTCAAGGCTCAGGTCGACAAGCTGTACGAAGAGGCGGAGGTGGCCACCGAGAAGTACAACGGGGCCAAGGAGAAGCAAGACACCCTCGAAGAGCAGGTGGACGGGCTCCAGGACAAGGTCGCGCGCGGCCAGGAGGAGCTCAACAAGCTGCGCAACGGCCTCGGCTCGATGGCCACCGCCCAGTACCGCTCCGGTGGCGTGGACCCCTCCCTCCAGCTCATCCTCTCGTCCGACCCGGACGACTACCTGGACAAGGCGTCCACGCTCAACCAGGTCACCAGCAAGCAGGCCGGGGCGCTCAAGAAGATCGCCGACAAGCAGCGCACCCTCAAGCAGCAGCGCGAGGAGGCCGGCCTCAAGCTCAAGGACCTGGCCGACACCCGCAAGGCGCTCGGCGACAAGAAGAAGGAAATCCAGGGCAAGCTCTCCACGGCGCAGTCGCTGCTCAACTCGCTGACCGAGCAGGAGCGCGAGCAGCTCGCCAAGGAGGAGCGGGAAGAGCAGGAGCGGGCCAACCGCTCGGCCAACCAGCGCGAGGACCTCGACGCCGACAAGGGCGGCTACTCCGACCCCGCCAAGGACGTCCCGACTTCGGGACGCGCCGGCATCGCCCTCGCCGCCGCGAAGACCAAGATCGGCTCCCCGTACGTCTGGGGCGCGACCGGCCCGAACTCCTTCGACTGCTCCGGCCTCACCGGTTGGGCCTACAGCCAGGCCGACGTCTCGCTGGACCGCACCTCGCAGGCGCAGGCCAACAACGGCACCCGCATCGGGCAGAGCGAACTCCAGCCCGGCGACCTGGTGCTCTTCTACGGCGACCTGCACCACATCGGCCTGTACGCGGGCAACGGCCAGGTGCTGCACGCGCCCAAGCCGGGTGCCAACGTGCGCTACGAGTCGATCAACAACATGCCGTTCCAGTTCGGCGTCCGCATCTGACGCCCCACCCGCTCGCTCCGTCGGCGCCCGTGGCCACCCCGGCCCGGGCGCCGAGGCGTGCCCGGGGCCCTCGGTGACCCGGCTCGGCGGCGGCGCGTCCACCAACTGCCGCCCGCGCGGCCGTGGTTGGCCGCCAGTCGCCCGGCCCGCTCGTCGGTCGCACCCGGGTCGCGGCGCGCGCCGCCGGTCCGCCCCATCGGCCGCACCCCGGCGGGCACCCGTCCGGGGGGATCGCCCGATCCCCGGTTGACCGGTCGCCCCGCCGGTGACCTGCGCCTGAGGCGACGGCGCCGGGTTCGGTCGGAATACGGCGCGGCGGACGGTCCTTGGACCCTCCGTCTCCATGCGGCTACTCTCTGCCGCGCGCGGTCACGCCCTGTCGTGCGCCTGTCCGTGGGCGCGGGGGGCCGCCGCCAGCGGAAGGGAATGCGGCCTCCAGTGGCGTCCCATCGCCGTACCTCACCCTCAGCTCATGACCGGCCGGCCCGAGTGGCCATGCTGTCCGCCGCGCTCGCCGCCTCGGCGGTCGCGCTCACCGCGGTCCCGGCCGGCGCCGACCCGGGGGCCCCGCCGTCCGACGCGCACAGCAGCGACGCGCGCAGCGGCAGCACCAGCGGCCAGAGCACCGGACAGAGCACCAGTTCCGCCAGGCGCACCGTGGAGCGCCTCTTCCACGACGCCGAGCGCGCCACCGAGAAGTACAACCTGGCCAAGGAGCGGACCGACCAGCTCCGCGAGCGGGTCAGCGCGCTGCAGAGCAGCGTGGCCCGTGGCCAGGAGCGGGTCAACGAGTACGGCTGCGTCGACCCGAGCCTGACCCTGCTGCTCACCGAGGACCCGGACGGCTTCCTCACCAAGTCGGCGGCGCTCGACCGGATCTCCAACCGCCAGTCGTGCCAACTCCGCCTGCTGCACGCGGCGCAGCGCGCCCTGCGGCAGGAGCGCGCCGAGGCCACCGGCAGGCTCGTCGAACTCGAACGTAGCCGGGAGGCGGTGGCCCGGCACAAGCGCGAGGTCACCGTCAAGCTCGCCGCCGCCCGTGCCGTACTCAACGGGCTCACCGCGGCCGAGCGCGCCGCGCTGCGCCGCAGCGAGCGCGCCAAGGACGACCACCATGCCCTCGCACGGCACGAGGAGCGGCAGCCCGCGGGCACGAGCGCCGCCGCCTCCCCGCGGCGCCGCCGCCGCGGTGAGCGCCGCGCAGCGCGCCATCGGCGCCCCGTACGCGTGGGGCCAGAGCGGGCCCAGTTCCTTCGACTGCTCGGGGCTGACCCAGTGGGCCTGGCGGCAGGCCGGGGTGGCCATCCTGCGCACCTCGCAGGGCCACGCCGGCGTCGGGCAGCGGGTGCCGCTCGACCAGGCGCAGCCGGGCGACCTGGTGGTGTACCGGGGCGACGCCAGCCACGCGGCATGTACGTGGGCGGCGGCCAGGTCATCCACGCCCCGCACCCCGGCGCCAACGTGCGCTACGACCCGGTGCGGATGATGCCCGTGACGTCCGTCAACCGCCCCTGACGGCCGGCCGCGTCGTCCGGTGTTCGCCTGCTGCCGCTCGCGCGCACCCCGTACGATCGACGGCGTGGCGGGCAGGTTGCGGCGGGGTGGACGGTGGCCGGTCAGCGGTGTGGTGGCCGCACTTGTGGTGCTCACGGCGTTGCTCGGCACGCTGGCGGCGATGGCCGGCTGGGGCCGTGGTCTGGACGGCCCCGACCCGGACGCGCGGGCGATAGAGCGGCTGCTGGGGCGGCGCGCCGACGCGGTCCGGGAGCGGGACGAGGGCGCCTTCATGGCCACCGTCGACCGCGCGTCCGGGCGCCACCGCGCCGAGCAGCGTCGGACGTTCGCCAATCTGGCCGAGGTTCCCCTCAGCTCCGTGCAGTACCGTTTCATCCGAAAGGGCGGTTTTCCGCCCGTCGGCGGCACCGGCCGTCGGGTCACCGCCCAGGTCGAGATGCGCTACCGGCTCGCCGGCTACGACACCGCGCCCGTCGTCGCCCCCCAGCGGCTGGCCCTCGCGCAGCGCGGGCACCGCTGGTACGTGGCCGCGGTCCAGGCACCGACCCGTACCGCGCCGGGGGCCGCGGAGCGCGGCGCCGCGCAACTGTGGTACCAGGGCCGGGTCTCGGTGGTCCGCGGCGAACGCAGCCTGGTGCTCGGCGTCGGACAGGAGCGGCGCTACCTCCAGGGCGTCGCTGAGACGGCGGACAGCGCCGTGCCGAGCGTGCACCGCGCCTGGCGCCGGCCGTGGGCGCGCCGCGTGGTGGTCCTGGTGCCGCGCTCGCTCGCGGACATGGCGACGCTGCTCGGCGGGTCCGCCTCCGGTTACCGGGGCATAGCGGCGGTCACCACCGGCGAGATAAGCGGCTCGGGCACCGTCCCCGCGGACCGCGTGATCATCAACCCGGAAGCGTACGACGCGCTCGGCGACCTCGGCCGGCAGGTCGTCATGACGCACGAGGCCACCGACGTCGCGACCCGCGCCCACACCTCGGCCAGCACCCCGCTGTGGCTCTCCGAGGGCTTCGCCGACTGGGTCGGCTACCGCGACACCAAGACCTTCCCGCGCCAGGTCGCCCCCGAGCTGACCCGCGCCGTGGAAGCCGGCGACCTCCCCGGCGGCCTGCCGCGCGACGCCGACTTCGGCTTCGCGGGGGACGGGAACGTGCTGCCGCAGGCGTACGAGCAGGGCTGGCTGGCCTGTCGGATGATCGCTGAGCAGTGGGGCGAGCGGAGGCTGGTCGCCTTCTACCGCGCGGTCGGCGGCGCGCCCGACCGGGACGCCGGCGTGCGGGACGCGCTCCGCGAGGAACTGCGGGTCAGCGAGAAGGAGTTCGTCCGGCGCTGGCGGGCCTACCTCAGGAAGCAGCTCGCGGCGCCCGACGTGCCGCGGGCGGCGTCCTAGCGTTCGGGCGCGGGCCGGGCGTCGCGGCGCCGGCCGTGCCGCACTCGCCGTGCCCCTGGCCGGCTTCCGGTGCCCCCGGGCACGCGACGCGGGGGCGCCTGCCAGCGGCCGGGCGGGCTCGCCTTGGGTACTGTCGGCGGCGATGGACAAGACCCTGATCGTCACGAACGACTTCCCGCCCCGTCCCGGCGGCATCCAGACCTTCCTGCACAACATGGCGCTCCGCCTCGACCCCGCCCGCCTCGTCGTCTACGCCAGCACCTGGAAGCGCGGCGAGGAGGGCGCCCGGGCCTGCGCGGCCTTCGACGCGGAACAGCCCTTCACCGTGGTGCGGGACCGCACGACCATGCTGCTGCCCACGCCCCGGACCACCCGGCGGGCGACGGAGCTGCTGCGCGCCCACGGCTGCTCGTCGGTGTGGTTCGGCGCCGCGGCGCCGCTCGGGCTGATGGCGCCCGCGCTGCGCGCGGCCGGCGCGCGCCGGCTGGTGGCCACCACGCACGGGCACGAGGCCGGCTGGGCCCAGCTCCCCGCTGCCCGCCAGCTCCTGCGTCGCATCGGCGACGGCACCGACACGCTCACCTACCTGGGCGAGTACACCCGCTCCCGGATCGCCGGCGCGCTCACCGAGCGGGCCGCGGCCCGCATGGTCCAACTCCCGCCCGGGGTGGACGAGAAGGCGTTCCACCCCGGTTCGGGCAGCGACGAGATCCGGGCCAGGCTCGGCCTCACCGACCGGCCGGTCGTGGTGTGCGTGTCGCGGCTCGTGCCGCGCAAGGGACAGGACACCCTGATCCTCGCGCTGCCGCGCGTCCTCAGCCGGGTGCCGGACGCGGTGCTCCTGATCGTCGGGGGCGGCCCGTACCGGGGCGACCTGGAGCGGTTGGCCCGGCAGACCGGGGTGAGCGGTTCGGTGCGCTTCACCGGGCCGGTGCCCGGCGCCGAACTGCCGGCGCACTACGGGGCGGGCGACGTCTTCGCCATGCCGTGCCGCACCCGGCGCGGCGGGCTCGATGTCGAGGGGCTTGGCATCGTCTACCTGGAGGCGTCGGCGACCGGACTGCCGGTGGTGGCCGGCGACTCGGGCGGCGCGCCGGACGCGGTGCTCGACGGCGAGACGGGTTGGGTCGTACGGGGCGGGGCGGTCGAGGAGAGCGCGAACCGGATCATCGCGCTGCTGCGCGACCCGGAGCTGCGCCAGCGGATGGGCGAGCGGGGCCGGGCCTGGGTCGAGGAGCGCTGGCGCTGGGACCTGCTGGCCCAGCGCCTGACCGAACTGCTCTGACGCAGCCGCCCCGGCCGGGCTGCGCCGCGCGCACCGCTCTGGCCGGGCTGCTTCGACCGGCCTGCGCCGGCCAGGCCGCTTTGCCCGGCCTGCGCTGGCCGGACGGGCGCGGGGCGCGGGCCGTCCGCGTGCTGGTGGTACGCGAGCGTCCGGGGTCCGGACGGGCGGCCGTCAGGTGCGGTAGATGGCCTCGATCTCGTCCGCGAAGTCCTTGGCCACCACGTTCCGCTTGAGCTTCAGGGACGGCGTTACGTGGCCGGAGTCCTCGGTGAACTGGGTGGCCAGGATGCGGAACTTGCGCACCGACTCGGCCTTGGAGACCGCCGCGTTCCCGTCGTCCACCGCGCGCTGGATCTCGGCCAGCAGCTTCGGGTCGGAGCGCAGCTCAGCGGCGGGCGCGTCGGCGGGCCGGCCCCGCTCGGCCGCCCAGCGCGGCAGGAACTCCTCGTCCAGCGTGATCAACGCGCCGACGAACGGCCGCGCGTCGCCCACCACCATGCACTCGGCGACCAGCGCGTGCGCCCGGATGCGGTCCTCGATGACGGCCGGGGCGACGTTCTTGCCGCCCGCCGTCACGATGATCTCCTTCTTGCGGCCGGTGATGGTCAGCTAGCCGTCCTCGTCCAACGTCCCCACGTCACCGGTGTGGAACCAGCCGTCGGAGAGAGCGTCGGCGGTGGCCGCCTCGTTGTTCCAGTAGCCGTTGAACAGGTGCTCGCCGTGCAGCAGCACCTCGCCGTCGTCGGCGATGCGCACCACCGAGCCCGGCATCGGCTGGCCGACCGTGCCGATCTTCTGCCGGTCCCAGGGGTTGAAGGTGGTGGCTGCGCAAGATTCGGTCAGTCCGTACCCCTCCAGGACCGTGAAGCCGATCCCGCGGTAGAAGTGCCCGAGCCGCTCGCCCAGCGGCGCGCCGCCGGAGATGGCGTGCGTTGCCCGGCCGCCGAGCACGGCGCGCAGCTTGCGGAAGACCAGCCGGTCGAAGACCTTGTGCCTGAGCCGCAGCCCGAGCGGCACGCCGCCGGGAGTGTCCAGGGCGCGGCTGTAGGCGATGGCGCACTCCGCGGCCCTGTCGAAGATCTTGCCCTTGCCGTTGGCCTGGGCCTTGGCGCGCGCCGAGTTGTAGACCTTCTCGAAGACCCGCGGCACGCCCAGGATCAGCGTCGGGCGGAAGGCGGCGAGTTCGTCGGTGAGGGTCTTGATGTCGGCGACGTGGCCCAGCTTGATCGGCGCGAGCACGGAGGCGACCTGCACCAGGCGCCCGAAGACGTGCGCCACGGGGAGGAAGAGCAGCGCCGAGGACTCGTTGGTCTGGAAGATCGGCTTGAGCCGCTCGACGGCGTTGCCGCACTCGGCGAAGAAGCTGCGGTGGGTCAGCACGCAGCCCTTGGGCCGGCCCGTGGTGCCGGAGGTGTACACGATGGTGGCGGGGGAGTCGGCGGTGGCCGCTGCGCTGCGCTCGTCCACGGCCGTCGTCAGCACGCCCACCGCATCGCCCTCGATCTGCCACACGCGGTCCAGGGCGGGCAGCCGGTCGCGTACGGAGTCCACGACGGCCTCGTGCTCGGGGGTCTCCACCAGGCAGGCCACCGCGCCCGAGTTGCCCAGCATCCACTGCACCTGCTCGGCGGAGCTGGTCTCGTATACTGGCACCGTCACCGCGCCGGCGCTCCAGATCGCGAAGTCGAACAGCGTCCACTCGTACCGGGTGCGCGACATCAGCCCGACCCGGTCGCCGGAGCGCACCCCGGAGGCGATCAGCCCCTTGGCCGCGGACCTGACCTCGGCCAGGAAGTCCGCCGCCCTGACGTCCTGCCAGCGCCCGTCGACCTTGCGCCCCAGCACGGGAACGTCCGGGTGCTGGGCGGCGTTGCGCCGGATGAGGCCCGTCAGATTGCCGTCGGCCGGTACTTCATAGAGGGCCGGGAGGCTGAACTTGCGCAAGACTGCTGCTCCTCGTCGGGCGCCGGCGCCACGTCGCTGTGGCGTGCTGCGTCGGCTGCGGTCCATCAGGCAGAGGTGTAGGACTGCCCGGACGCTACCCATCGGTACGGCTAGGGGATGGGGGTCACCCCTAGATGTTTGATGCGTCACACACTAGGAAGCTGGCTTCGCGCACAGTAGTCCCAACCCCGGGTGAGGCGGAAGTAATCGCAGGTGGGGCCCTTCCGGCGAGCTGCTTAACTGGCATAAGGTGAGCCGCATGCGAGTTCACGTGGTCAGTGATGTGCATGGCAACAGTGCCGACCTCGGCAAGGCGGGGACTGGTGCCGACGCCCTGGTGTGTCTCGGGGATCTCGTGCTCTTCCTGGACTACGCCGATCACTCGCGCGGCATCTTCCCGGACCTGTTCGGGGCGGAGAACGCGCACCACATCGTGGCCCTGCGCACCGCCCGCCGCTTCGACGAGGCCCGCGAGTTCGGCCGCGCGCTCTGGGCGGACCTCGAGGAGCGCACGGGCGGCAGTCGCGAGCAGGCGATCGAGACCGCGGTGCGGGGACAGTACGCCGAACTCTTCGCCGCCTTCCCCACGCCCACGTACGCCACGTACGGAAACGTGGACATCCCGGCCCTGTGGCCCGACTACACCGGCCCGGGCACCACCGTCCTGGACGGCGAGCGGGTGGAGATCGGCGGCCGGGTCTTAGGCTTCGTCGGCGGCGGGCTGCGCACCCCGATGCGCACCCCGTACGAGATCGACGACGAGACGTACGCGGCCAAGATCGCCGCGCTCGGCGAGGTGGACGTGTTGTGCACGCACATCCCGCCCGACGTCCCCGAGCTGTGCTACGACACGGTCGCCCGGCGCTTCGAGCGCGGCAGCTCCGCGCTCCTCGAGGCGATCCACGCGACGTGCCCCGCCTACGCCCTCTTCGGCCACGTGCACAAGCCGCTGGCGCGCCGCGTGCGGGTGGGCGCGACCGAGTGCGTGAACGTCGGCCACTTCGCCTCGTCCGGCACCCCCTGGGTGCTGGAGTGGTGAGCCGGCGCGGGGCACACAGGGCGGTCGGGGCGGCGGGCGGCGCGCGATAGCCTTCACCGCAGGCGCACCAGGCGGCGAACGGGTACGGAGGAGCCACGGCGATGGCGGAACACACCAGCTCAAGCATCATGATCGAAGCGGCCCCGGCCGACGTGATGGGGGTGATCGCCGACTTCGACCGCTACCCCGAGTGGACCGGAGAGGTCAAGGAAGCCGAGGTCATCGCGAGGGACCCGCGGGGCCGCGTCGAACAGGTGCGCCTACTGCTCGACGCCGGCGCCATCAAGGACGAACACACCCTGGCGTACACCTGGATCGGCGAGCGCGAGGTGAGCTGGTCGCTGGTCAAGTCCCAGATGCTGCGCTCGCTCGACGGCTCCTACCGGCTCGACCCGCTCGACGGCGGCGCCCGCACGCTGGTCACCTACCAGCTCACCGTGGACGTCAAGATCCCCATGCTCGGCATGATCAAGCGCAAGGCCGAGAAGGTCATCATCGACCGCGCGCTGGCGGGCCTGAAGAAGCGCGTGGAGAGCGCCCCCACGGGCTGACCCGCATGCGCACCGTTCTGATCACCGGCGTCGGCGGCAGCGGACGCACCACCGTCGCCGCCGCCACCGCGCTCGCCACGGCCCGCTCCGGGCAGCGCACGCTGCTGCTCAGCACCGATCGCGCGGGCGCCCTGGACGAGTTCTTCCACCCCGCGGGCCCGGCCCCCGCCACCGAGCCGACGGCCGAGACCGCGCCCGCCCCCTGGAGCCCGCCCACCGAACTGGCCCCCGGGCTGTGGGTGGCGCGGATCGCGACACCGGAGTACTTCCGGGCCGAGCTGGCGGCGGTCCAGGAGCGCGCCCGCGGTGTCCTCGACTACCTCGGGGCCAGCGCCGTGGCCGCCGAGGAGGCCACCGAACTGCCGGGCGCCGACGTGTTCGCCCTCCTGGCCACCCTGCGCGCGGTCCACCAGGCCGCGGACCGCGGCGCCGCCGCCCGCGCGGCCGGCGGGCCCCCGCGCGGCTGGGACGTGCTCGTCGTGGACCTGCCACCCGCGCCCGAGGCGATCCGCTTCCTCGGCCTGCCCGAGCAACTCGGCCGCTACCTGCGCCGACTGCTGCCCGCCGAGCGCCAGGCGTCCCGCGCGCTGCACCCCATGCTGGCCCAGCTCGCCGGCGCGCCCGTGCCCGCCGCGCAACGGCTCTACGAGACCTTCGGCCGCTGGCAGGAGGACCTGGCGGCGATGCGGCGGCTCATCGAGTCGGACGCGGTGACCGTACGCCTGGTCGCCGAGCCGGGGCCGCTGGCCGCGCGGGCGCTGCGCGCCGCGCGCGCCGGGCTCGCCCTGCACGGCTGCCGGGTGGACGCGGTGATTGCCAACCGGCTGCTGCCCGTCGGCTCCGCCGACCCGTGGCTGGCCGCGGCCTCGGGCCAGCAGCAGGCCGTGCTCAAGGAGTTGCGCGAGGCGTGCGGGCGCGCCACGGCCGCCCCGGAACACGGCGCCGCCGCCGAGGCCACCGGCGGCGGTCCGGCCGGCATCCCCGTACGCGAGGTGCCGCACGCCGGGCGCGACCCACGGGGCCTGGCCGACCTCGGGCCGCTCGCGGACGCCGTCGGGCCCGTCGACGCGCGCCCTGACCGGCCCGCCGCCGAGCCGTGGACGGTCGAGGACCGGCTGGCGGACGAGTGGCTGCTGGTGTGGCGGCTGCCGCTGGACGGCGCCGAGCGGGACGACCTGTCCCTGGTGCGGCGCGGCGACGAACTCGTCGTCACCGTGGGCGAGTTCCGTCGCGTGCTGCCGCTGCCCTGCGCGCTGCGCCGCTGCACCGTCGCCGGCGCGGGACTGCACGAGGGCGCCCTGCGCGTGCGCTTCGCCCCCGACCCGCGGTTGTGGCCCCGCGACCACTGAACGGCACACCGCCGTTCGGGTACCGTCGAAAGAGCCGACCAGACCAGGCCGGGCCGCTCGCGCCGGACGGGCCGACGGCCTGGCCGCAGCGCAGGAGCCCGCCATGAGCGATGCCACCGAGCGCCCGGACGACGCCGCCAGCGCGCCCGGGCCTGCCTCCCAGCCCGGCGCCGACGGCCCCGCCGGCGACCGCGCCCGCCCCGCCGACCAGGACACCCGCGAGAGCGGGCCGCGCCAGGCGCCCGACCCGGGCGCCTGGGAACAGGCGTGCGCCGAGGACCTCGATGCCGAACGCGCCAGGCGACGGGACCGCTACGGAACGCAGCAGGTCAGCGCCGCCGAAGAGTTGCGTAAGTTGGCGGAAACGGTGACCAACAAGCTCTCTTCGCTTCAAGGCCCGATTGCTGGCGCCGCTGCCCAGACCGTCGTACGGCAACTCATCGGACAGGCGCGGGCGGTGGTCGAGCCCGTCATCGAGCGCAACCCTGACGTCTTCGACCACCTGGCAACTGCCGGTACGGAGCTGCTCGCTGCCGCTCGGGCCGCGGTCAGCGGGCAGGAACAGCGCTGGACCCGGGGCGACGACGAGGCGGCGCGCGGGACGGCACCGGGAGCGGCGCCGGAGCGCGAAGACGACGAGCGCCGAGACGATACGCCTCCAGGAAGTGAACACATCGACCTCGACTGAGCCCGCGCTCCGGTACGGTTGGCCGCAGCGGGGTTCGACCGGAGACTGAGGGACACATGGGACTCACCATCGGCGTCGACATCGGCGGCACCAAGATCGCAGCGGGCGTGGTCGACGAGGAGGGCGCGATCCGGGGCACCTGCAAGGTGCCGACCCCGCCCACCCCCGAGGCCCTCGTGGACGCGATCGCGGAGGCCGTACGCACGGTCAGCGCGGACCACGAGGTGGAGGCGGTCGGCATCGGCGCGGCCGGCTACGTGGACGACAAGCGGGCGACGGTGCTCTTCGCCCCGAACGTCAACTGGCGTCACGAGGCGCTCAAGGACAAGGTCGAACAGCGCGTCGGGCTGCCGGTGGTGGTGGAGAACGACGCCAACGCGGCGGCCTGGGGCGAGTACCGGTTCGGCGCGGGCCAGGGCCACGAGGACGTCATCTGCATCACGCTCGGCACCGGCCTGGGCGGCGGTGTCATCATCGGCAACAAGCTGCGCCGCGGCCGGTTCGGCGTGGCGGGCGAGTTCGGGCACATCCGGGTTGTCCCGGACGGCCTGCTGTGCGGCTGCGGCAGCCAGGGCTGTTGGGAGCAGTACGCGTCCGGCCGCGCCCTGGTCCGGTACGCGCGCCAGCGCGCCGCCGCGACGCCGGAGAACGCGGCGCTCCTGCTCGGCCTCGGCGACGGCACCCCCGCCAGAATCGAGGGCAAGCACGTGAGCCAGGCCGCCCGGAGCGGCGATCCGGTGGCCATCGACTCCTTCCGTGAACTCGCCCGCTGGGCGGGCGCCGGCCTGGCCGACCTCGCCTCGCTCTTCGACCCGTCGGCGTTCATCGTCGGCGGCGGCGTCTCGGACGAGGGCGACCTCGTGCTCGACCCGATCCGCAAGTACTTCCGCCGCTGGCTGGTGGGCGGCCAATGGCGGCCCCACGCCCAGGTGTTGGCCGCCCAGCTCGGCGGCAAGGCGGGGCTGGTCGGCGCGGCCGACCTGGCCCGCCAGGGCTGACCGCACGCCGGCGGCGCAGCGCCGCCTCCGCCCACCCGCGCGGGTGGGCACCGCGCCGTCGCGCCGTACGCGGCACGCCGGAGCGCCCTCGCGCGGGCGCCCACCCCGCGGCCCGGCAGCGGCGCCGCCCCGCGCGCGGCTCGAACGGGTCGCCACCGGCGGGAACTTCCGTCACACCAGCATCGTCGGCCCCATGGGGCACGCATCAACAGGCTGTCCCAGCACCACCAGTGCGACCCAGCACCACGGAATACCGCACAGCAGACCATCGAGTCCGGTCCCAGTTCTGGAGTGGCGAAGTGACGTTCGCGGCCGTACGCAGTCCACAGCACGACCTGCCCGCCTCGCGCCGGGAGCCGGACGGCTCCGTCGTGGTGCGTGTGCTCAGCTACAACGTGCGCTCGCTGCGCGACGCGCCCGGCCAGCCGTCCGGCGCCGCCTGCCGCGGGGTCGCCCACGTCATCCGCGCCACCGCCCCGGACGTGGTGTGCGTCCAGGAGGCGCCGCGGTTCTTCCGCTGGCGCAAGGTGCTCGCGCGGCTCGCCCGCGAGGCCGGCCTGGTGCACGTGACGGGTGGTGCCACCACCGCCGGCCCGGCGATCTTCAGCACGCTGCGGGCCCACGTGGAGCGGACCGAGGAGACCCTGCTGCCCGGGACGCCCGGCCTGCGGCGGCGCGGTGTGGCCGCCGCGGTGCTGCGCTTCGGTGACGTCCGGCTCGGCGTGCTGAGCTGTCACCTCGGCCCGGACGCCGGGGAGCGCCAGGCCCACGCGGGGGCGCTGTTGTCGCGGCTCGGCGGCCTCGATGCGCCGTACGCGGTGCTCGCCGGCAGCTTCGGCGAGGCGCCGGACGACCCGGTCTTCCGGCGGTTGACCGACGGCCGGTTGCGGGACGCGTGGGCCGTGCGGCCGTGGGGCGGGGAGCACACCGCGCCGCCCGCCGGGCCGCGCGAGCGGGTGGACGCCGTGCTGACCACCGGTGGCGTGGAGGTCCTCGGTGCTGGCGTGCCGGCCGAGCTGCCCGCGCTGCGCCCCGCCGACCTGCGCGCGGCGGCCGACCACCTGCCCGTGCTGGCCGCCCTCCGGCTGCCGCACCCCGCGCCGCCCGAGGGCTGACCGACCGACCCGTCCGGGCCGGGCGAGGCCCGGCAGCGAGGGCCCGGCGGGGGAGTGCGGGCCCGCGGGCCGGTCGCGGGGCGGGCCGGCCCGTCGGGGCCGGTCGCACCCGTTGACCAGGCCGGCCCGCCGCCGCTCAGACGACCGCGCCCCGGCCGGGGTCCTCGTCCTCTTCGTCCTCGTCGTCGCGCATCCGCGCCACCAGCGTGGCGAAGCCGCCGAGGAAGCCGCCGACCCCCAGGGTCGCGATCCACCAGGTGATCTCCTGGCGCAGCACGACCATGAGCAACAGCAGCAACGGCCCACCGAACACGGCCAGCCAGGCGAAGCGGGCCGTGGTGTCCGCGTGCGGCAGCGGCGGCGGCTCGGGCGGGACGAAGTGGCCCTCGTCGCTCGCGTCGAAGTCGTCGTCGGAGGGCTCGGCCGGGGACCAGTCGCGCGGGCCGATGCCCGGTGCGAAGATCACGGAGCCGCCGAGCGCCATGGCCGGCTCCGCCGGGGGCTCGTCCGTCTCCCGGCCCGAGCCGCCCGCCGTGCCGAGCGTCTTGTCCGGCTTGCCCGGCGCGATCTCGCGGGCGGGCCCGCCCGTCGCCCGGGCCCGCGCGTCGGCCGATGACCAGGGGGCCACGCCCGGTGGGTCCGGCGGCTCGTCTCCGTAATCCGCGACGATCTCGGCCCACGCCGCCTCCTCGGCCGAGCGCCGGGCCGCGTCGTACTCCGGATCGCCGCCCGCCCCGCCGCTGGCTTTCACCCCGCCGTCGCTGGCCGTGCCGTCGCCCGGCGGCTGCTGTTCGGCGGCCGGGCCGGTGGTGGTCTCGCGGCCCGGTGTGCCGTCGCGGGGGGCGAGGTCGCCCGTGGTGCGGTGGGTGTCGTCGGGCAGCCCGTCCTGGGGCTCGGCCGTCCCGGCCGCGGGCGCCTCCTCGGCCGCGCGCCCAGCCTCGGCCGCCCGCGCTGCCCCGGCCTCGGCCTTGCCTGCCAGGCTCGGCGCGCCCGGCCCGTGGTCGGCCGGCGTGTCGATGGCGGGCTCCTGGGCGCCGGGGGCGGCCGGCCGCCCGTCGGGGGCGCCGGTGTCCGCCGTGTCGTCGGTGTGTGCGTCGCCCTCTGGCACCGGTCCCTGTCCTGCCTCTCCCTCAGCCCGCGGCATGGTTCAGCCCACCCGGTCCGGGTGCGGTGCGTCGGTGGGCGACGCCAGGCGGCTGATGAACGCGTGCGTGTCGGCGAAGATCAACTCAGCGTCGTGGTCCAGCGTGGCCACGTGGAAGCTGCTCTCCAGCAGCCGTTCGGTGATGTCCGTGGACGAGACCCGGGCCAGGATGCGCGCCGAGTCCACCGGCGGCACCACGTGGTCCTGCGGGTTGTGCACCACCAGCAGCGGCTGGGTGACCTGGGCCAGCTCCGCGTCCACGATCCGGAAGAACTGACCCAGCGAGGGCGCGGCGTGCAGCGGCACCCGGTCGTAGCCCAGCTCCTGGTTGCCCGCCTTGGCGATGTCGCTCGCGATGCCCTTGGCCGAGGGGACCAGGTGGCGCACCACGGGCAGTGCCCTGGCCGCCACGTCGTGCATCTTGTTCGCCGGGTTGACCAGCACCAGGCCGCTGATGGCGGCCCCGTGCCGGGCCGCGAGGCGCATTGCCAGTGTGCCGCCCATGGACAGGCCGCAGACGAAGACCCGCGAACAGCGCGCCGCCAGCCTGTTCAGTTCCCGGTCGACCTCCGCGTACCAGTCCTGCCAGCCGGTGAGCGCCAGGTCCTGCCACCGGGTGCCGTGGCCGGGCAGCAGCGGGAGCGAGACCGCGTACCCGCGCTCGGCGAGCGAGGTGGCCCAGGGCCGAACGGACTGGGGGGAGCCGGTGAAGCCGTGGCAGACCAGGACACCGACGGTGTTTCCGGGGGTTCCGGGGTGGTGGAACGGCTTGGCTCCGGGGGACAGCGGCACCGGGGTCTCCGTTCGGTCAGGGGCCGGGCGCGGCCGGACGGTTGGGACCTCAGCCTACGCGGAGCGTCGCACGTCGGATAGGCCGATCGGTACGCCCGCGCCCGCACCGTAACGCCGCGCACGCGGGGGCCGGGGCGAGCCGGGCCACGGACGCCGAACCGGGTCGGGCCGCGGCCCGACCCGCCGGCCGCCGCCGAACGCGGGCGAGAGCCGTGCCCCACGGCGGGTTAAGGTCTCCTCGTCGGATACAGGAGGTCCTCGGTTGTTCTACGGCGCAATGAAGCTTTCCATCGGTGGGTCGCTGAAGCTTGCCTTCCGACCCTGGGTGGAGGGCCTGGAGAACATCCCGGCCGAGGGGCCCGCGATCCTGGCCAGCAACCACCTCTCCTTCTCGGACTCCTTCTTCCTGCCGGCGATGCTCGACCGGAAGGTCACCTTCATCGCCAAGGCGGAGTACTTCACCTCGCCCGGCCTCAAGGGCAGGATGACCGCGGCCTTCTTCAAGGGCGTCGGCCAGCTCCCGGTGGACCGCTCGGGCGCGCGCGGCGCCGGCGAGGCCGCGATCAAGAGCGGCATCGAGGTGCTGGAGCGCGGTGAACTCTTCGGCATCTACCCGGAGGGCACCCGCTCCCTGGACGGCCGGCTCTACCGTGGCAAGCCGGGCGGCCTGGCCCGGGTCGCCCTGGCCACCGGCGCGCCGGTGATCCCGGTCGCAATGATCGACACCGAGAAGATCCAGCCGCCGGGCAAGGTGATGCCCAAGCTGATGCGGCCGGGCATCCGGATCGGCAAGCCGCTGGACTTCAGCCGCTACCACGGCATGGACGGCGACCGGTTCATCCTGCGCTCGGTCACCGACGAGGTCATGTACGAGATCATGAAGCTCTCGGGCCAGGAGTACGTGGACATCTACGCGACCGCCGCCAAGCGACAGCTCGCCGAGGCCGCCAAGCAGGAGAAGGAAGAGAAGGCGGCCAAGGCCGCGAAGGACGAGGCCGGGAAGACCGGCAAGGCAGGCCGGGCCGGCACGGGGGGTTCGGATGCGACGGGCCGGTAACTAGGCCGACGAGGCCGGGTCGCTGGCGACGAGGCCGGGCCGCTGGCGAGGAGACCGGGTCGCTACGGTCTGCGGGGGAGCGGTGCCCAGCGGGGGGTGTCAGGTGGCTCAGCAAGTGGTGCGTGGGCGTCCGGCGCGCGAGCGCGTGGTGCGGATGTCGGTCGAGTAGCCGCTGTGGCGGGCCCTGACCGGCTACCGCGTCTTGACCGCGCTCTACGCGATCGCCCTGTACGCGCACGCCTACGGCGAGTACGCGCACCCGCTCGGTGCCGGCGCGTACATGCTGCTGCTGGCCGGCTGGATGGCGTTCAGTTGGTGCATGGTCAGCTCCGCCGAGCGGTGCACTAGGCGGTTCCTGATCGCGGACCTCTCCGTGGCGATCGTCGGCATCCTGCTGACGCCGCTGGTCGACACGGACCAGCGGATCATCGACGGCGGCCCGACGCTGCCCTCGATATGGACCGCGGGCGCCGTGCTCGGCTTCGCCATCAAGGGCGGCTGGCGCTGGGGCGCGGTGGCCTCGGCCGTAGCGTGCGCGGCCAATATCTTCGAGCGCGGGGCCTTCGCCCAGAACACGGTGCACAACGTGATGCTGGTCTGGGTGGCCAGCGTGGCGATCGGCTACGTGGTCGAGGTGGCCCGCGCCAGTGAGCGCACCCTCGCCCGGGCCCTGCAGATCGAGGCGGCCACCCGGGAGCGGGAGCGGCTGGCCCACGACATCCACGACAGCGTGCTTCAGGTGCTGGCCATGGTGCAGCGGCGGGGCGTGGCCATCGGTGGCGAGGCGGCCGAACTCGGCCGGATGGCCGGCGAGCAGGAGGTCGCGCTGCGCACCCTGATCACCAGCGGCCTGGACCGGCCGGGCCACCCGCCCGGTCCCCGGCCCGGTGCCGCGGCGGCGTCCACAGGCCCGGCCGCGCCGCCTCCCCTCGCCACCGCCCGGGCCGCCGCGGACGCCGCCCGCGAGGCGGCTGACACGGGTCGCGCGTCCGAGCCGCTGGACCTGCGCACCCTGCTCGCGCCGTTCGCCGGGGCCTCGGTCTCGCTCGCCGAGCCGGGCGCCCCCGTGCTGCTGCCCGCGCACGCGGCGACGGAGTTGGGGAGCGCGGTCAGCGCCGCGCTGGACAACGTGCGCCAGCACGCCGGCGAGGGGGCCAGGGCGTTCCTCTTGATCGAGGACGAGCCGGACGCCGTGCTCGTCACCGTCCGCGACGACGGCCCGGGCATCCCGGAGGGCCGGCTCGTGGACGCCGAGCGTGAGGGGCGGCTCGGCGTCGCCCAGTCGATCCGGGGACGGCTGCGCGACCTGGGCGGCAGCGCTGACCTCGGATCGGTGCCGGGGCAGGGCACCGAGGTGGAGTTGAGAGTCCCACGGGGGAGGAAGGACGCGTCATGAGCGAGGCAGCGGCCGCACGGGTGATGGTGGTGGACGACCACCCGATGTGGCGGGACGCGGTCGCCCGCGACCTGGCGGAGGCCGGATTCGACGTGGTGGCGACCGCCGGCGACGGGCCGCAGGCGGTGCGCCGGGCCACCGCTGCGCGCCCCGACGTACTGGTGCTCGACCTCAACCTGCCGGGGCTGCCGGGGGTGCGGGTGTGCAAGGAGCTGGGGGACGCCGACTCCGCGCTGCGGGTGCTGGTCCTGTCGGCCAGCGGCGAGCACGTGGACGTGCTGGAGGCCGTGAAGTCGGGCGCCACCGGCTACCTGGTGAAGTCGGCTTCGACCGCCGAACTCCTGGACGCGGTGAGCCGTACGGCCGCCGGCGACGCGGTGTTCACGCCCGGCCTCGCGGGCCTGGTCCTCGGCGAGTACCGGCGCCTGGCCACCGAGCCGGCCCCGGCCACCACCGACGAGGCGGGCGCGCCCCGGCTGACCGACCGGGAGACCGAGGTGCTGCGGCTGGTCGCCAAGGGCCTTTCGTACAAGCAGATCGCCGAGCGGCTCGTCATCTCGCACCGCACCGTGCAGAACCACGTCCAGAACACCCTGGGCAAGCTGCACCTGCACAACCGCGTCGAGTTGGTGCGCTACGCCATAGAGCGCGGCCTGGACGGCGACGCGTAACGCGCGAGGCCGCCGGCGTCCGTCCACAGCCGGCCGTCCGCGCCCTGCGCGCCCCTCGTACGAGTGAACGCGCCGGCCGAACTCCCGCGCCGCGCGCGGCAATTCCCCCTACCCCGAATCTTGTGATCTGCGTCACCATTAGCGTGGCTGCCAAATCGGGTCATTCACGGGAGAAGGGAAGATGCGATGCGGGTCGGAGTGCTGACCGGTGGTGGTGACTGCCCCGGTCTCAACGCGGTCATCCGCACGGGCGTCCAGGAGTACGGATACACCTTCACCGGGTTCAGGGACGGCTGGCGCGGACCGCTGGAGGGCCAGGTCGTACCGCTCTACATCCCCGCGGTGCGCGGCATCCTGCCGCGTGGCGGCACCATCCTCGGATCGTCGCGGACCAACCCGCTCACGGCGGTGGACGGCATCCGCCGGATCAAGGAGAACCTCGCCAAGCACGAGGTGGACGCGCTGATCGCGATCGGCGGCGAGGACACCCTCGGCGTCGCGGCGCGGCTGTCCGACGAGTACGGGGTGCAGCGTCGGCGTCCCCAAGACCATCGACAACGACCTGTCCGCCACCGACTACACCTTCGGCTTCGACACGGCGGTCAACATCGCCACCGAGGCCATCGACCGGCTGCACACCACGGCCGAGTCCCACATGCGGGTCCTGGTGGTGGAGATGATGGGCCGGCACGCTGGCTGGATCGGCCTGCACTCGGGCCTCGCCGGCGGCGCCAACGCGATCCTCATCCCGGAGCAGCGGTTCGACGTGGCCGAGGTCTGCGGCTGGGTGGAGTCCCGGTTCAAGGTCCGCTACGCGCCCATCGTCGTCGTCGCCGAGGGCGCCATGCCCAAGGACGGCGAGATGGTCCTCAAGGACGGCTCGCTGGACTCCTTCGGTCACGTGCGGCTCTCGGGCGTCGGCGAGTGGCTGGCCAAGGAGATCGAGCGGCGCACCGGCAAGGAGGCCAGGACCACCGTGCTCGGTCACGTCCAACGCGGCGGCGCGCCCAGCGCCTTCGACCGCTGGCTGGCCACCCGCTTCGGCCTGCGCGCGATCGAGGCCGTACGGGACCGGGCGTACGGCGCGATGGTCGCGCTGCGCGGCACGGAGGTGGTGCGCGTGCCGCTGACCGAGGCCACGGCCAAGCTCAAGACCGTGGACCCGCGGCTGTACGCGGAGGCCGGGGTCTTCTTCGGCTGAGCGCGCGGCGGGCCCGCCACGGACACGCGGCGGGCCCGTCCCGGCCGGGCCCGGCGGGACGCGCCGCCGCCGGCCCCGACCGGGGCGACCGGTCACCGTGCCGGCCGCCCCCGGGCCCATTCCGTCACGCCTGCGGCACCGTCTGCCGGGCCAGCGCCAACTCCTGGGCCGCCAGCGCCGCGCCGCCCAGCGTCAGCACCGACTCCGGGTGGAACTGGAGCCCGCCGAACCCGTGCCCGCGCAGCGCGTGCACCTCGCCGCTCGCCGCGTCGCGACTCAACTCGACCCGGTGCGAGGCGAGTTCTGTCTCCGTCCGCGCGTCACAGCGGGCCGTGAACGTGTTGTAGAAGCCGACCGTCTCCGGTCGGCCGAAGAAGTCGATCCGCTCCTGGGCGCCCTGCGCCGGCACCCGCTTGCGGACGATCAGAAGACCCAGCTCCGCGGCGATCAACTCGTGCCCCAGACAGACCCCGAGCAGCCCGTGCCGGTGCTCGCGCAGCAGGTCCGCCGCCAGGCCGCGCAGCAGCCGCATCCTCGGGTCGGCCGCGTCCGACGTGTCGCCCGGGCCCGGGCCGAGCACGGCCGGACCCGGGTGCGCGAGCGCGGCCTCCTGCAGCCCCGAGGTGGCCAGCAGGTGCGCCAGCATCGAGGTGAACGTGTCCTCGGCGTCGACGACCAGCCCGTGCCCCGCCTTCCCCGCGCCCGGCCCCGGCGCGTTCATCCGCAGCCAGAACGGCGCCAGGTCCGCGCGCCTGGCGTCGAGCGCGGCCTGCACCTGTGGGTCGTCCGCGAGACGGCCGGCGCCCGCGCCGGCCGCCCGGGCCGGGGCCGCCCGCACCCCGCCCCCGAGCGCCGTCAGCACCCCGGCGGCCTTGGCGTGCGTCTCGGCGACCTCGCCGGCCGGGTTGGAGTGGCGCACCAGGGTCGCCCCGACCGGCACCCGCAGCCGCCCGCGCCCGTCGATGTCGGCGGTGCGGATGAGGATCGGCGAGTCCAGCGTGCGGGCCCCGCCGGCGTCCCGGCCGACCAGCGCGAGGGCCCCCGCGTAGTAGCCGCGCCCCCGGCCGTCCGTGCCGCGCGGCTCGTGCCGGGCGATCACCCGGCAGGCGTTCTGTACGGGCGAGCCGGTGACGGTCGCCGCGAACATCGTCTGCCGCAGCACCTCGCGCACGTCCAGCGTGCTGCGCCCGCGCAGCTCTTACTCGGTGTGCGCCAGGTGCGCCATCTCCCGCAGCCGCGGGCCGACCACCACGCCGCCCCGGTCGCCGACGGCGCACATCATCTTCAGCTCCTCGTCCACGACCATCGACAGCTCCTCCACCTCCTTGCGGTCGCCCAGGAACGCGAGCAGGCCCTCGACGCTCGGGCCCTGCTCGGGGTAGCGGTAGGTGCCGCTGATCGGGTTCATCACGACGGTCTCGCCCGACATCCGCACGTGCACCTCGGGACTGGCGCCTACCAGCGTCCGTTCGCCGGTGTGCACCACGTACGTCCAGTACGCGCCGCGCTCGCCGGCCAGCAGGTGGCGGAAGAGCGCGAGCGCGTCGCGGGCGGCGAAGCCGGGGATCTCGCCCTCGAAGGTGCGCCGGATCACGAAGTTGGCGCCCTCGCCGGTGCCGATCTCCTCGTCGATGACGCGCCGCACGATCCGCGCGTACCCCTCGTCGTCGACGTCGAAGGCGCCGTCCACCACCCGCACCTGGTGCGCGGGCAGCGCCGCGAGCAGCGCGGACAGCGGCAGCGCGTACGCCTCGTCGGGACGCAGCACCGCCAGCGGGGTCCGGTCGTCGTGGGCCTGGAAGCCGCGCTCGCGGATCTGCCGGAAGGGCACCAGCGCCAGCGCGTCCCACGCCGGCCGCCCCGCCCGCGCGGGGTCCGCGCCCGGCTCGGGGAGCGGGATGTCGGCGAGCTGGGAGACCTCGGTGACCGGCCCGATCAGGACCTCGACGGTGTCCGCGCCGTGCCCGGGCGCCCGGCGGCGCAGCAGCGCGTACGGGGGGCAGTCGGCGGACAGGAGGCGGCGGACGAGCGCGGCGGCGCCGGGCTGGGCGCGCTCGGGCGCGCCGGGCTGGGCCTCGGGCGCGCCGGCTTGGGTGGCTGTGACTGCTCTGACATGGGGTCCTTCCGTCCAGGGCGGTCCACGGGTCAGGTGGACCTAGGGGGAGGGACGGCCCGCACACGCAGCGAAGGCCGCCCCTCGGGGCGGCCTTCGCGTGGTGCTGTGGACAACGCGCGCTAGTGGGCCGCCGAGTGAGCGGTCCACCACCAGAAACGGTTGGGCTACGTGTACATGGGCGGCACCCTACCCGACGCGGGACGGGCGCCGGCGGTGCCGTGTCCACGGACTGGCGGCGCGGCCAGCGGCGCCCCGGGGCACGCGAAGCGGACCGGCCACAACCGGTCGTGAAGCCTTCCATCGCAGGTCAGCAAGGTGTCGGCATCGAGCCAGGAACCGGTCCGAAACCGTCTCAACCCGTGGGCGGGGGCATGGACGCCCGGAGAGACCCCGTAATGTTGACAACGTGACCGTGAACGCTGAAACTCACGCCGGTGGACACACCTGGCGCTCCCTGCCCGCGGCGCAGCAGCCTGACTGGCCGGACCACGAGGCTCTGCGCGATGTGATCGCGGAGCTTGAGTCCTATCCGCCCCTCATCTTCGCCGGCGAGTGCGACCAGTTGCGTGCCCGGCTGGGCGCGGTGGCCCGCGGCGAGGCGTTCCTGCTCCAGGGCGGCGACTGCGCGGAGGCGTTCGACGCCGTCGGCGCCGACCAGATCCGCAACAAGCTCAAGACGCTGTTGCAGATGGGCGCCGTCCTCACGTATGCCGGCTCGGTGCCGGTGGTCAAGGTCGGGCGGATCGCGGGCCAGTACAGCAAGCCGCGCTCCAAGCCCACCGAGACCCGCGACGGCGTCACGCTGCCGACCTACCGGGGCGACTCCGTCAACGGCTTCGAGTTCACCGAGGCCGCCCGCATCCCGGACCCCCAGCGGCTCAAGCGGATGTACCACGCGTCGGCCGCCACGCTGAACCTGGCGCGCGCCTTCACCACCGGCGGCTACGCCGACCTGCGCCAGGTGCACGCCTGGAACCAGGACTTCGTGAAGTCGTCCCCGTCCGGGCAGCGTTACGAGGCGCTGGCGCGCGAGATCGACCGCGCGCTGAACTTCATGAACGCCTGCGGGGTCGACCCGGAGGAGTTCAAGACCGTCGAGTTCTTCGCCTCGCACGAGGCCCTGGTACTCGACTACGAGTCGGCGCTGACCCGGGTCGACTCGCGCACCGGCGACCTGTACGACGTCTCCGGGCACATGGTGTGGATCGGCGAGCGCACCCGGCAGCTCGACGGCGCCCACATCGAGTTCGCCTCCAAGATCCGCAACCCGATCGGGGTCAAGCTTGGCTCCACCACCACGGCCGAGGACGCCCTCACCCTGATCGAGCGGCTCGACCCGAACCGCGAGCCGGGGCGGCTCACCTTCATCACCCGTATGGGCGCGGACAAGGTCCGCGACCGGCTGCCCACGCTGGTCGAGAAGGTCACCGCCTCCGGCGCGCAGGTCGCCTGGATCTGCGACCCGATGCACGGCAACACCTTCGAGGCGGCCTCCGGCCACAAGACGCGGCGCTTCGACGACGTGCTGGACGAGGTCAAGGGCTTCTTCGAGGTCCACAAGGGCCTCGGCACCCACCCCGGCGGCATCCACGTCGAGCTGACCGGCGACGACGTCACCGAGTGCGTGGGCGGCGGCCACGAGATCTTCGTGGATGACCTGCACCAGCGCTACGAGACGGCGTGCGACCCGCGGCTCAACCGCAGCCAGTCGCTTGACCTGGCCTTCCTGGTCGCGGAGATGTACCGGGACCAGTGACGGACGGTGCCTGAAACGGCGTGTGGGGCGCGGATCTGTGATCCGCGCCCCACTGCTGTGACCCCGACTGTTATCCCCGTAGGGTACCGGGTAAGGTAAGGGTAACCTTAGCGATTAATGGTGATGAGGTTTCCCTATCAATCCCGTACGGGGGTGACCGCGTGTACGTCTGCTCATGCTTCGGCATCACCGAGCAGCAGGTACGGGAGCATGCGGAAAGCGGCGCGTGCACCCCTCGCCAGATAGCCTCCGCCAGCAAGGCAGGCACCGACTGCGGCTCGTGCGTGCGCCGCATCCAGGCGCTCCTCGGGCGGGGGGCGGGTTGTCCCCGGCGCGCGGTCCTCGACCAGCTCGGTCCGGACGGTGCCGGCGCCGTGCTGGCCGCCGAGCAGCCGGCCGCTCCCGCGCCGCTGTCCACCGCCGAGGCCGCCTGACGCCAGGTCCCGCGTGGTCTTCCGCGCGGACGGGTGCCGCCCCCGCGAACGCGGGTCTAGCTCTCGGGCTGCTCGATGAGTTGCGCGATGTAGAGCGGCTCGCCCAGTTTCTCGATCAGTTCGAGCTGGGTGTCGAGGTAGTCGATGTGGTGTTCCTCGTCTTCGAGGATGCTCTCGAAGATGTTCGCCGAGGTGATGTCCCCCTTGGACCGCATGACCTCGATGCCGCGCCGCAGGCGATCGATCGCCTCCACCTCGACCTGCCGGTCCGCCTGGAACATCTCGGTCACCGTCTGCCCCACCCGGACGTGGAACAGCCGCTGGTAGTTGGGTAGGCCCTCCAGGAACAGAATCCGGTCGGTCAGCACCTCGGCGTGCTTCATCTCGTCGAACGACTCGTGCCGCGTGTACTTCGCGAGCTTGGTCCAACCGAAGTTCTCCTGCATTTTCGCGTGCAGGAAGTACTGGTTGATGGCGGTGAGCTCACCGGTGAGCTGCTCGTTGAGGAATTCGATGACCTCGGGGTCGCCCTGCATCGCAGAGACTCCTTCCAATCCAAGCGGGAACGGGAGTTCGCGCGCATCCTCGCACCGCGCCGGCGACACCGTCCAGTAAGTGCATGCTTAGTATGAGTTGCCCGAATAGCGGAGCCGCTGGTCACGACCACCCCCGAAGGTCTGACACCATGGAGGCATGGGTCAGCTGGAAAGCCGCGAAGGGGAGCAGGGACAGCTACCTCCGGGGCAACGGCTACAACGGGGCTGGCCGGTCACCCACTATGGCCCGTACCCAGGTTCCGACCCGACCGCTGGGAGTTCCGGGTATTCGGCGCGACGGCCGACGGGGACAAGCACTGCTGGACGCACGAGGAATTCGCGGCCCTTCCGTACTCCACGGTCGTGGCCGATCTGCACTGCGTGACGAAGTTCAGCATGTTGGGCGCGGAGTGGGGCGGCGTACCCGCCCGACTGTTCCTCGAACTCGCCCCGCCGGCCGAAGACGTCACCCATGTGATGGTGTGGGCGGAATACGGGTTCAGCTCGAATCTGCGCCTCGCGGATTTCGCGGCCGAGCGGACGATTTTCGCCACGCACAAGGGCGGCGAGCCGCTGACGGCGGAGCACGGATTTCCGGTCCGCCTCATCGTTCCCCAGCTCTACGCGTGGAAAGGCCCGAAATGGGTGCGCGGCGTGGAGTACATGACCGCCGACCGGCGCGGCTTTTGGGAAGAGCGGGGATATCACAACCTCGGTGACCCCTGGCGCGAGCAGCGCTACTCCTACCAGGAGGAGCCGGGCGACGGCCCCGAGCTGTGACCGCCGTCCCGGCGCCGGGCCCGGCCCGGCGGAGGCGCCGTCAGCCTGCGCGCAACTCCTTGAGCCGGGCCACGTCCGCGGCGTGCCCCTCCTTGCCGCCCGGCGTCTCGATCACCAGCGGCACGCCTGCCGTGGCCGGGTGGGTGAACAGCTCGCCGAAGGCGTCCGCCCCGATGTGACCGGCGCCGATGTTGGCGTGCCGGTCCTTGTGGGCGCCGACGACGTCCTTGGAGTCGTTGGCGTGGATCAGTTTCAGCCGCCCCTGGCCCACCACCGCGACCAGCTCGTCGAGGAGCGCCTTGGTGCCCCCGGCGGCGGCCATGTCGTGCCCGGCGGCGAATGCGTGGCAGGTGTCTAGGCACACGCCGAGCCGCGGATGCCGGTCGAGCGCGTCGAAGTAGGGGCCCAGGTCCTCGGCGAGCGCGCACAGCGACGCGCCCTGTCCCGCGGTCGGCTCCAGCAGCAGCCAGGGGTCGTCGTCGTGCGTCAGCTCGTCGAGCAGGGGCAGCAGCCGCTCCCTGACCTGCGCGAGCGCGGTGGCGCGGGGCCGGCCGCCGGTGTCCGAACCGGTGTGCACGACCACCCCGAGCGCGCCGATGGGCCGGCCCTGGCGCAGCGAGTGCCGCAGTGATTCCACCGACTTCTCGGCCGTCGCCTCGGTGTGCGAGCCGAAGTTGATCAGGTACGGCGCGTGTACGTACGCCGGCAGCGACTCGGCCGCGCAGGCCGCGCGGAACTCCTCGTCCTGGCGCGGGTTGCCGGCCGGGGTGGCCCAGCCGCGCGGGTTGGCGACGAAGACCTGGAGGCTCTCGGCGCCGAGGTCGCGGGCGTAGGACAGGCCGACGGAGGCGAGCCCTCCGGCCACGGGTACGTGGCCGCCGATGGGGTTGCGGGTGCGGATGGCAGGCGTGCTCACGCACCAAGGGTGCCAGCCGGCCACCCGCTCCGGAGCGGGTGGCCGGCTGGCGTCGGTCACCCCCGCCGGCCCCGGCGGGCCGCCCCCGCGGGCGACGGGCTCGTGGGGGCCGGGCACAGCCTTGGCGTGGCGGTGTCGGGTCAGCGCACCCGCAGGGTGATCTTGCTGCCCTTCTGCGCCTCGTCGCCGTCGACCGACTTGGTCGAAGACGGTGTCGCCGAAGAAGAAGCGGTTGACGCCGACCTCGAAGCCCGCGTCCTCCAGCTTCCGCTTGGCGTCGTCCAGGTGGTCGCCCTCGACGTGCGGCACTTCGATCATCTCCTGGCCCTTGGACGGCGTCAGGGTGATCGTGTCGCCCTCGGCGACGCGCGACCCCTCGGGCGGGTTCTGCAGGGCGACGGTGTCCTCGTCCTCGTCCGAGAAGACCGGCTCGGCGATCTTCACGTCGAGACCGGCGTCCCGCAGCTCGCTCTCGGCGTCGTCGAGTGCGTCGCCGACCACGTCCGGCAGGTCGATGGGGGCGCCCTTGCTCACCGTGACCGCCACTGCCGAGTCCGGGCGCCGTTCCGTACCGGCCGCCGGCTTGGAGCTGAAGCACGTCGCCGCGCGGGGTCTCCTCGCTGAACCGCTTGGTCACCTTGCCGAGGCTGAGCCCGGCGTCCTCGATCTTCTTCCTGGCGTCCTCCAGCGACATGCCCGCCACGTTCGGCACCTCGGCCGTCTCCGTACCGCGCGAGATGGTGAGGCTGACCGTTCCGGTGTTTCGGATGCGGGCGTTGCTCTCGGGGTGGGTGGAGATGACCCGCCCCTTGTCCACCACGTTGCTGAAGCCGTGCTTGATCTTGACGTCGAGGCCCGCCTCCCGCACCTTCCTCTCGGCCTCGGCCTGCTTCATGCTCAGCACGGCCGGCACGTGGGTGAACTGGCCGGAGTTGATGTACCAGATGCCGAGCCCGACGCCGAAGACCAGCAGCAGCGCCGTGACCGCGGTGAGCACCGGACGGCGGGTCGTCGTTGACCGGGCGCTCGTCCAGCAGTCGCGGGCGCAGCACGCTGGTGCGGTTCAGCTCGTCCTCGCCGTCCACTGCCGCGCCGCTGGCCACGGGGCTCGGCGCCGGCTGCCGCCGGGTGGCCGTCCCGCGCGCCGCGGCGGCCCGCGGGATCACGCTCGTACGGTCGTCGGGACCGCTGCCGGCGCGCGGCACCGGGGCGTCGAGCGTGCCGGCCTTCGCCCGTGGCGGGGCCACGTCGAGCTGCGCGTCGGTCAGGCCGGAGCGGGCGGCGCGCAGCCGGCCGAGGAGTTCCACGGCGCCGGCCGGGCGCTGCTCGGGGTCGCGGGCGGTGGCCTCGGCCACCAGGTCGCGCAGCGTGCCGGGGCTCGCCCCGGCACGCTGCGCGAGGGCGCCGGGACGTCCTCGTGCAACTGCTGGTACAGCACCTGGGCCGGGGTGGTGCCGGGTGTGCGGCTTCGCGCCGGTGAGCATCTCGTACAGGACCACTCCGCAGGCGTACACGTCCGCCCTGGTGTCGGCCGTGCCGTGCTCGATCTGCTCGGGCGCCAGGTAGGAGACGGTGCCGAGGACGGCGCCGGTGGAGGTGCTGGTCGCCGCGTCCACCGTCCGTACCAGCCCGAAGTCGGCGACCTTGACCCGGCCGTCGTCGCCGATCAGCACGTTCTCCGGCTTTATGCCGCGGTGCACGAGGCCGGCCAGGTGGGCCGCGCCCAGCGCGGCGAGCACCGGCTCCGCGACCTCCAGGGCGATGCGCGGCTGGAGCGCCCCCCGCTCGCGCAGCACGTCGCGCAGCGTGCAGCCGGCCACGTACTCCATCGCGAGGTAGACGTACGTGCCGTCGGTTCCCTGGTCGGACACGCCCACCACGTTGGGGTGGTTGAGCCGGGCCACGGACTTGGCCTCGCGGATGAACCGTTCGACGAACGCGGCGTCGGTGGCCAGCGTCGGGTGCATCACCTTGAGCGCGAGTACGCGGTCGAGCCGGGTGTCGACGGCCCGGTAGACCGTCGCCATACCGCCGACGGCGATCCGCGCCTCGATCCGGTAGCGGCCGTCGAGTACCTGCCCGACGAGCGGGTCCTGCAGGGTCGTATCCACGACAGAGGAGTCTACGAGCCGTGCCCGACACCCGGGCTCACCAGCGGTGGCGCCGGCCGCGACTGAAGCCGAACGGTGACCGGAGAGTGGCACTCCCGTGCGAACCGCCCGCCCGGACCGGCGGCCGGCCGACCCGCGCGGCCGGCCGCCGCCGGCGCTCCTCCGCACGTGGCTATTCGAACGCGGGTCGCTCTGGGTCGAGGCGCGCCCTGCCCTCCTCGGGCGAGGAGGGCAGGGCGAAGTGCCGGCGCGGGATGCGGCCGGCGCGGCTGGCGAGGCGGCCCGCCGAGACCGCGTACCGCATCGCCTCGGCCATCAGCTCGGGCTCCTGCGCGCGCGTCACCGCCGAGGCGAGCATGACCGCCGCGCAGCCCAGCTCCATCGCGAGCGCGACGTCGGACGCGGTGCCGGCGCCGGCGTCGAGGATGACCGGCACCCGCGCCCGCGCGGTGATGAGCTGGAAGTTGTGCCGGTTGCGGATGCCGAGCCCGGAGCCGATGGGGGAGCCGAGCGGCATGATCGCCGCGCAGCCGACGTCCTCCAGCTTCTGCGCTAGCACCGGGTCGTCGTTGGTGTACGGCAGCACCGTGAACCCGTCGTCCACCAGCGTCTCCGCCGCGTCCAGCAGCTCGACGGGGTCCGGCAGCAGCGTGCGCTCGTCGGCCACCACCTCCAGCTTGACCCAGTCCGTGCCCAGCGCCTCGCGCGCCAGTCGGGCGGTGAGCACGGCCTCGCCCGCGGTGAAGCAGCCGGCGGTGTTCGGCAGCACCTGGATGCCGAGCCGGTCGAGTACGGACAGGACCGAGCCCTGCACGCGCGGGTTGAGGCGGCGTATGGCGACGGTCGTGAGCTGCGTGCCGGAGGCGATGAGCGCGCGCTCCAGAACCTCCAGGCTGGGCGCGCCCCCGGTGCCCATGATCAGCCGGGAGGCGAACTCCCGGTCGCCGACGGTCAGCGGGTCGGCGCTGGGCAGGAAGCCGGAGGCGGGCGCGGCGTCGGCACCCACGGACGGGTCGGACAGGTCGTACGGGTTCAGCGGACTGGACGGGTTGGACGGGGTGCCGGGGGAGCGGTCGTGGTCGAGTGCGGGGTGGGACATGGGGGACGGATCAGCCTCCCTGTACGGCGGTGAGCACCTCGACGCGGTCCTCGCCGGACAGCGCGGTGGCGGGCCACTGCCCGCGCGGGACGACCGCCTCGTTGACGGCGGCGGCGACGCCGCCCGGCGCGGTGGTGAGCGTGGCGACGAGCTGGTCGAGCGTGGTGCCGTCCGGCACCTGCCGGGGCTCGCCGTTGACGGAGACGGTGAGAGTGACCGGAGGGGAGACGGTCATGGCTTACGGCTCCTGGGGTGCGTCGGTCGGCCGGGTGGCCAGGGCGGGCCGGTCGGGCGCCGGGGCCGGCGCCGGCCCGGCGGGCGTGACAGGTGACGTGTCGTACGGCGGCGGCGTGTCGTACGGCGGTGACGCGTCGTACGGCTGCCGCGCGTGGCCGCCGCTGGCCGCCTCGCGTGCTGGTGCGGTCGCTGGTGCTGGCTCTGCCGGTGCTGGGGGGAAGCGCAGGGGCGTGAACGGGCGGGCGTGCGGGGGTGGTTCGCCGGTGGTCAGCACCTCGGCCAGCACGTCGCCGGTCACCGGGGTGAGCAGCACGCCGTTGCGGTGGTGGCCGGTGGCCAGGACCAGGCCGGGCAGCCGGGTCGGGCCGAGCAGCGGCGCGTTGTCGGGCGAGCCGGGGCGCAGCCCGGCCAGCGTCTCGACCAGCTCCAGCTCCGTGACGCCCGGCAGCACCTCGTGCGCGTCCCGCAGCAGCTCGTACAGGCCGCCCGCGGTGACGGTGGTGTCCCAGCCCAGTTCCTCGGTGGTCGCCCCGACGATCAGTTCGCCGTTCACCCGGGGCACGAGGTAGATCTGCCCGCCGCGCACCACGGCCCGTACGGTGCGCGACAGGAACGGTCCCGCGGCGGCCAGCGGGGCCGGCACCCGCAGCCGCAGCAACTGGCCCTTGACCGGCCGCACCGGCGGCACCACGTCGCCGGGCACCCCGGCGAGCCGGCCGCTGAGGCTGCCGCCGGCGAGGACCACCTGACCCGCCGCGACCCGGGCGCCGTCGGCCAGCACGGCGCCCGTCGCGCGCCGGGCGCCGGCGCGCTCCGCCCCCCCCCGGGCGTCCCCCGGAGCCGGCCAGCGTCAGCCGCCGCGCCCAGGAGTGCCGGAAGTCGACCCCGGCGCGCCGGCAGGTGGTCAGCAGGGCGGCGGCGAGCAGCCGGGGATCGATCTGGTGGTCACCCTCGACCCATACGCCACCGCGCACGCCGGGCGCGAGCAGCGGCTCCAGGCGCCGGCACTCGCGCCCGGTCAGCCACCGCGCGTCGAGCCCGCAGCGCTGCTGGAGGCCGTGCAGGTCCCGGAGTTGGGCCCGGTCGTCGCTGTCGAGCGCGATGGCGAGGGTGCCGCAGGCGCGGTAGCCGGTGGGTTGGCCGCTCGCCTCCGTCAGCTCGGCGGCGAAGTCGGGGTAGCGGCGCGCCGACGCCAGGTTCAGGCCGAGCAGCGTCTCCTCGCCGTAGTGCGTCTCGGTGACGGCAGCCAGCATGCCCGCCGCGACCTGGGCGGCCCCGCCACCGGGCGCCGGGTCGGCCAGCACGGTACGCAGCCCGCGCTGGGCGGCGCGCCACGCGGTGACCAGGCCGATGATGCCGCCGCCGATGACCAGCACGTCACAGCGGACGTCGGAGGCCGCCGGCCCCGCCGCCACCGCCCGCTCCGGCGCGGGCCGCCGCGCGTCGGTGGGGCGGGCCCCGGGCGGGGGACGGAGCGGGTCCTCGTGGTGCGGGGGCGCGGTGGTCCCGCCGTGGGCGGCCGCGTGGTCTTCGGCAGACGCGTGCATGGGCGTCCAGCCCCTCCCTTCGCCGGAATGACCCGGATCAGGTTCGTACGGTCGGGGGCCGCCAGCCCCCCTCTCAGCCCAGTGCGTCCGGGCTCCCGCGAGTGGTGTGCACCCGCCACTCTAATACGCCCCCCCGTGGCCCCGAAACGGAGCGGGCCTGGCATCCGTGGTCAGGCCACCGACCCCGCGCCCGGCGCGCGGGCGCGCCGTGTCACGGCGGGTGACCTTGTGTCGGAGATCTCCCCGCACGGCGCTGCGGCCCGCGACACGCCTCGTCCTACAGTGATCGCGTGAGCGAGGACACCGAGGAGACGCGCAACGGCGGCCAGGGCCGCGCCGTGACCGGTGGGCCGAGCGGCGACGACCACAGGGTCGTGATCGTCGGGGCCGGCATGGCTGGGGTACAGACCGCGGTCGCCCTGCGTGAGCAGGGCTGGACCGGCCTGATCACGCTGCTCGGGGGCGAACCCCACCAGCCGTACGACCGGCCGCCGCTGTCCAAAGCGGTGCTGCTCGGCAAGGCCGAGGGGTCGGCCTTCGACGTGGACTTCGCCGCGCTCGGCATCGACCTCCAACTCGGTCGCTGGGTGGCCGGCGTGCGGCCGGCCGAACGCCTCGTGGCCACCGACGCGGGCCCGGTGTCGTACGCCCATCTCGTGATCGCCACCGGCGCCGAGCCGATCGCGCTGCCCGGCAGCGAGGGCGTGCCCGGCGTGCACCTGCTGCGCACGCTGGACGACGCGGAGCGGCTGCGACCGGTGCTCGCCGCACAGCACGACATCGTCGTCGTCGGGGCCGGCTGGATCGGCGCCGAGTTCGCGACCGCGGCCCGCGAGGCGGGCTGCGCGGTGACCGTGGTCGAGGCCGCGGACCGGCCGCTGGCCGGCGCGCTGCCGGCCGAGGTGGCCGCGCACATGGTCGGCTGGTACGCGGACAGCGGGGCCGTGCTGCGCACCGGGGCGCGGGTCGCCGCGGTGGAGCCGGGGGCGGTCTCGCTCGCCGACGGCACCCGGCTGCCGGCCGACGCCGTGGTGGTCGGCATCGGGGCCAGGCCCGCGACGGGCTGGCTGGCGGACTCGGGCATCGCCCTGGGGTCCGACGGCTCCGTGCGGGCCGACGGCGCGCTGCGCGCCTCGGCCCCCGACGTGTACGCGGTCGGCGACTGCGTCTCCTTCCCCTCGGCCCGCTACGGCCAGCGGCTGCTCGTGCACCACTGGGACAACGCGCTCCAGGGGCCACGCACGGTCGCGGCCCACATCGTCGGCGGCGACGCCGCGCACTTCACGGGGCCGGTCTACGATCCGGTGCCGTACTTCTGGTCCGAGCAGTTCGGCCGGTTCGTGCAGTACGCGGGGCACCACACGGCCGCGGACGCGATGGTCTGGCGCGGCGACCCGACGAGCGCCGCCTGGAGCGTGTGCTGGCTGCGCGACGGGGCGCTGATCGCCCTGTTGGCGGTGGGCCGCCCGCGCGACCTGACACAGGGCCGCAAGCTGATCGAGCAGGGCGCCCACCTGGACGAGGCCCGCGCGGCCGACCCGTCGGTGCCGCTCAAGTCCGCCGTCCGCTGACGCGCGGGCCAAGCCGGCGGCGGCGCCGGGGCCCGCGGGTGCGCCGCGCAGGGCCCGCCGCCCCTCGCGGGTGGCCGCCGAGCGGGCTGGGCGAGGTGGCCGGCCGGCGCGTACCCGGCGCGGCGGCCGGGCGCCCGGACCGCTCGCGAACCGGGCGGGCGGGGTCCGACGGCGGTGCCGCCCGGTAGCCTCAACGGATCGCTTCTCAGCGTAAAACCGCAGGTCAGAGTGGGCAGCCAGGGCGTGAGGAGGAGAAAGTCGGCCGCTTTCGGCTACCGAGTGTCAGTCCCAGATGGCAGGCTTGTCCCGTGACCGAGATTGACGCAAAGACCGATGCTCTTGTCCCTGCCTGGCTCACCCTCCCCGACATCGCCGAACTGCTCGACGTCGAGGTAACCCGGGTGCGGCAGTTGGTCAAGGAAGGCCAGTTGATCGCGGTGCGCCGTGGCGAGAACCGGGCGCTCCAGGTGCCAGCCGAGTTCATCGGCGAGTGCCGCATCGTCAAGGGCTTGGTGGGCACCCTGACGCTGCTGCGGGACGACGGCTTCACCGACGAAGAGATGCTGGAGTGGCTGTTCACCGCGGACCTGACACTCCCAGGCACCCCGGCGCAGGCGCTCCGCGAGAACCGCGGCACGGAGGTGAAGCGCCGGGCGCAGGCGCTCGCGGTGTAGGGCGCGCGCGGTGCCGGGGTGCCGTCGCGGGCCACCGGCCCGTGGCGCGCCGCCGCCCGCGCGACCCGCTTCGCGACCCGTTCCGTAGTGCTCACAGCACGTAACCGTCCGGCGTACGGGCCAGGCCGGCGCCCCCGCGCCCGGCTCGTACGCCGCTGATCTGGGGGGAGGCCATCCCATCGCCGCCGCAGTCACCGCAGCCGCCGCGCACCGGCAACTCGCCGACGCCCGGCTGTACTTGTGCACCGACGCCCGCAAGCGCCAGGGGGACCTGCCGGAGTTCCTCGACGCGGTGCTCGCCGCCGGCGTGGACGTCGTGCAGTTGCGCGACAAGGGCATGGAGGCGGCCGAGGAACTCGACCACCTCGCCGTCTTCGCCGAGGCGTGCCGCAGGCACGGCACGCTGCTGGCCGTCAACGACCGCGCGGACGTCGCCTTCGCCACCCGTGGCGCCCACCAGCCGGGAGCCCACGTGCTGCACCTGGGCCAGGGCGACCTGCCGGTGCCGGCCGCCCGCGCCATCCTCGGCGACGAGGTGCTGATCGGGCGGTCGACCCACGCTGAGGCCGAGGCCCGTGCGGCCTCCGTCGAGCCCGGCGTGGACTACTACTGCACCGGCCCCTGCTGGCCGACCCCGACCAAGCCGGGCCGGCACGCCCCCGGGCTCGACCTCGTGCGGTACGCGGCGTCGCTCGGCTCCGACCGGCCGTGGTTCGCCATCGGGGGCATCGACGCCGGCAACCTGGACGAGGTCCTGGACGCCGGGGCCCGCCGGGTCGTCGTGGTGCGCGCCATCACCGAGGCCGCTGACCCGGCCGAGGCCACCGCCCACCTTGCCAAGCGGGTGCGGGAGCGCTCGGCGTAACCGCCCGGCGCGGCCCGCCCGGGTCCGGGCCGGTGTCCGAAAACCTGGGAGCGATCCGCGCTATTCGGGCATAACGTCGCGGACGGTTGGGGGCCTCGGGCGCGGCTCGATAACCTGCTGGTATGGCTCTTGGCACAGCATCCACCCGGACCGATCACGCCCGCACGGTGCGCGAACTCCTCGCATCCGGTGAACAGTCGTATTCGTTTGAGTTCGCGGCCCCGAAGACGGAGAAGGGCGAGCGGACCCTGTGGAATGCCATTCGTCGCATTGAGGCCGTCGCCCCCACCTTCGTGTCCGTGACATACGGCGCGGGCGGCTCCTCGCGCGAGGGCACCGTCCGCGCCACCGAGCGGATCGCCACCGACACCACCCTCACCCCGGTCGCCCACCTCACGGCCGTGAACCACTCGTTGACCGAGTTGCGCAACGTCATCGGCCAGTACGCCGACGCGGGCATCCGCAACATGCTGGCGGTCCGGGGCGACCCGCCCGGCGACCCGATGGGCGAGTGGGTGCGCCACCCCGACGGCGTCTCGTACGCCGCCGAACTCGTCGAGCTGATCAAGGAGTCCGGCGACTTCTGCGTCGGCGTCGCGGCCTTCCCGGAGATGCACCCGCGCTCCCAGGACTGGGAGACCGACATCCGGCACTTCATCAACAAGTGCCGCGCGGGCGCCGACTTCGCGATCACCCAGATGTTCTTCTACCCGGAGGACTACCTGCGACTGCGGGACCGGGTCGCGGCGGCCGGTTGCCCCACGCCGATCATTCCGGAGATCATGCCGGTCACCAACGTCCGCCAGATCGAGCGGTTCGCGCAGTTGAGCAACGCCGCGTTCCCGCCCGAACTCGCCTCGCGCATCCTGGCGGTCAAGGACGATCCGGCGGCTGTACGCTCAATCGGAATCGACTACGCCACCGAACTGTGCGCGCGGTTGATGGCCGAGGAGATCCCCGGGCTGCACTTCATCACCCTGAACCACTCCACGGCGACGCTGGAAATCTACGAGAACCTCGGGCTGCACCAACGGCCCTGAGAGCGGTGACGGCCGCGCACCGGCGGCCGGACGAGAGAGGCGTACATGGGCATGACGGTCCTCTGCTGCGCGTTCGGCGTCGTCGCCCTGTGGCTGCTCGGCGAGGTGCTGTTGCAGCACAAGGCGCGACTGCGCTGGCGGCTGCTGGCCTTCGCCGGTTTCCTCGGCGTCGTGGTCGGCGTCGTCCTCAGGTCGGCGCCGCTGATCGGCGCGGGCACGGCGGCCTTCGCGGTCGGCCAGACCTACGTCACGCTCTCCTTCCGGCGCGGTTTCGCCACCGGCTGGTCGCTGCGCGGCCCGGGCGGCGCGGGGCGCGCCAGCGGCGGCGGCAAGGGCCGCCGCCGTGGCGGCGCCCCCGCCTCCGAGCCGACGCTGCGCGTCCCCGACCTCCAGGCCGAGCAGGCCGAGCCACAGACCCCGCCCGCCCCCGCCGAGCCGCCCGTCCCGCCGACCTATCAACCGGAACCGCTGCCCGACGACACCGACGGCTACGGCATATACCGCACGGACTCCGCCGACACCCGGTTCGCCGCCGCGCCGAGCGGCCCGCCTCCATCCGGCGACACCGTCGCCGCCGCCGGCCCGGGTGAGCCGGGCGGATACGAGGCGTACGCGGCCTACGACGGCCACGGCGCCGGTGACGGCCAGCACGGCTACCCGGCCGGTGGCTATGACGGCTACGGCGCGGACCCCGTACGCCGGCTACCCCGGGCAGCCCTACGGCACCCCGCCGCCCCGAGCGAGGTCGCCCTGACCGGCTTCGCCGCGGGTGACTTCGCCCCGCACGACTACGCCCCGGGCGGCTACGACCCGCACGACTACGCCCCGGGCGGCTACGACCCGCACGACTTCGCCCCGGGCGGCTACGATCCGGCCACGGGCTACTCCGACCCAGCCGGCTTCCCGGGCCAGGCCGCCGGCGGCTACGGCACGGGCTACGACCCGGGTGGCCTCGGCGGCGACGAGTACGACCAGGCCGGCTACCCCGCGACCGGCTACGGCGTGCCGCAGCAGTTCTCCCCGCAGGCGCCGTCCGAGGGCGCGTGGGTCCCGCAACAGCCCGACGGCGAGACCCCGCCGATCGCCCCGCTGCCCGGCGAGTCCGACCCGTACCACCCCGGCCACCACGACCCGGACGGCCAGTACCGCTACTGACACCGCCCGCGACCAACGGGGCGCGGGTGAGGCGCGGCCTGCTGGGCCCGCGCCGGCACCGCGCGGCAGCCGCTTCGCAGGGATCCATCGCGCACCAACTCAGCGCGTGGCAACCCGTCGCCTACGCACCCGCCGGGCACTGGGCGACGGCCGTGCACCGGACGGGCGGCGGCAGCGGTGACCCGTGGCCGGGCCGGCCCGACCACGGGTGGGGCGGTTACTGCGAGCCGCGCCAGTCCGCGCCGTCGACGATGAGCCCGGCCACCATGGCGCCCGACATGCCCGCGTGCGCGAGGCCGCCGCCCGGGTGTGACCAGCCGCCCACCCGGTACAGGCCGGGCAGTTGGGCCGGGTTGGCGGGGGCCAGGTACCGGCCGCCGGCCCCCGCGAGCGAGGCCACTGGCACGCTGCCGGTGGCCACGCCCGTCTCCCGCGCCGCGTCGTATGGCGTGCGTATCTCGCGCCACAGCAGGCGGCCCCGCAGGTCCGGTACGGCCGCTTCGGCCGCCGAGACCAGCCGGTCCGCCGTCCGCTCGGCCAGCTCCGCGTCGGTCCAGTCCACCGCCGTGTGCGGGCGCGCGGCGGCCGTGAGCGTCACGGCCTCGTGGTCGCCGTCCGGCACCAACTCGGGGTCGGCGGGCCGCGATACCGTCACCGTCGGCGCCCTGGCTACCCCCGGGCCGGGAGCCGGGGCCGCGGCGCGCCGCCGGCCGGGGCGGGTCGGGAACAACTCCGCGTACTCCGCGTCGGGGTCCGCCGGGTGCACCACCGTCCGGTGCGGCGCCTCCGCCGGGCGGGCGCCACGCAGCGCCAGCAGCACGGAGAACCGGCCGAGCGGCGCTTCCGCCCCGCCGCCCCCGCCGCCGTCCGGAGCCGGCGCCGAGCCGGCGGCGGCCTCCGGCGGGAGCAGGCGCGCCAGTTGCTCCGGGCCCACCCCGGCGACCACCGCGTCGGCGGTGACCGTGGTGCCGTCCGCCAGCTCGATGCCCGCGGCACGACCGTCCTTGGCCAGCACGGCCCTGGCCTCCGCGCCGAAGGTGAACTCCACCCTGCGGGCCAGGCAGCGCGCGTGGAGCGCGTCGGCCAGCGTGCGCATCCCGCCCCGCGCGTACCAGCTCCCGAAGGTCTGCTCCAGATAGGTGAGTACGCTCGCGCTGGCCGGCGCCGCGCGCGGGTCGAGGCCGTACGCCAGGGCCTGGCTCTCCAGGAGCGCGGCCAGCCGGAGGTCGGTCAGCTCGCGCCGGGCGACCTTGGCTAGCGGGGCCGGGCCGCGCTGGAACCAGCCGCGCCGCAGCGCCGGATACGGGTCGTCGGCCAGCGCGGCCCGGTCGGCGCGCAGCGGCTCCTCCAGCAGGGGGCGCCGGGTGGCGTCCCAGACCTCGCGCGCGCGGTTGACCAGATCGCTCCACCGCTCGCCCGACCCGGCGCCGAACGCGGCGTCCAGCGCACTGACGACGCCTGCCCGGGACGCGTTGGGCAGTGTGACCGCGGTGCCGTCGGCGAAGACGTGGGCGCCGGCCGGATCGACCTGGCGCAGCTCGACGCACTGCTCCAGCGGCTCCTTGCCGGTCTTGACGAACAGGTCGCGGTAGACGGCGGGCAGGTGCAGCAAGCCGGGGCCGGTGTCGAAGGCGAAGCCGTCCCGTTCGAACCGCCCCACGCCGCCGCCGTGCGTCGCGCCGCGCTCGTACACCGCCACCCGGTGGCCCGCGACGGCCAGCCTGGCGGCGGCTGCCATCGCGCCCATCCCGGCGCCGATCACCGCAATCCGTGCCATGCCCGCGACCCTATCCGCCCCCTCTGACATCGCCGCCGACCGGCCCCGGTCCGGGCGCGCGAACGCACGCGGTAGGTACGCGTACTCATTCACCCAGATGAGTAGGTGCGCGGATGGTGCTCCACCTGCGAAGACGGAAGAGTGAGGGGCGCGGCAGGGACGCTGGCGTCACACCGCCGACACGGGGCGGCGGCGCGGCGACGCTGCCGAGACCGGGGGCGGGTTGGCTCGGGGGACCACCCGGCCCCTTGGGGCCTCCGGACACTGGGGACGGGGGAGCAACGGGGGAGCACGGGACAGGCGCTGTTCTGGGGTCGGTCGAGGGGGATCGGCCCACGCCAGGACAGCGCCTTCGCGCGTGCCGGGGCACCCGGCGCCGGCACACCAACCGGCCCCGCCGCCCCGCTACGCGGCCTGGCCCGGCGCCCTGGTGCCGCCCACCCGGCCCTGGACCAGCAACGACAGCGCGGCGTGCACGTCGTCGATGCTGCGCTGCGGCTGGTACGACTTCCAGTCGACCCCGGCCACCAGCACCATGCCGCACAGGGCCGACGCCGTCAGCCCGGTGTCGATCTCGGCGCTCAGCTCGTCCCTGGCCACGCCCTCCCGCAGGACGGCCTCGATGACGGCGAGCACCTGTGCGCGCACCACCATCAGGGTCGACTGCCAGGCCCGGTTCGTGCGCCACAGCTCGGCCGCGTAGAGCTGGGTCAGCGCCGGGTAGCGGTCGATGAAGGCGAGCCCGGACCGGATCATGGCGTCCAGCGCGTCCACGCTGCCGCCGCCGCGCGCGGCCACCGTGTCGGCGGCCTCCTGGAGCGCGTCCCGCAGCAGCTCGATGCCGTGCCGCAGCAACTCTCTCGAAGAGTACCGACTTGCTGGCGAAGTTGTAGTAGACGGTGCCCTTGGCGACCCCGGCGCGCTCGGCGATCTCCTCCACCGTGGTGGAGGAGAAGCCCTGCTCCGCGATGAGCGTGACCGCCGCCTCGAAGAGCCTGCGCCGCGTGCCCTCGCGGCGCTTGTCGGCGGGTGGCCCCGGGGGCGTCTTCGGGGCGGGCGCGGCGCTGGTGTTCATGCCCCCGATTCTGCCCGTCGGCGGGGTCGACCGGCGCGCGCGGTTCACAGAGTGAGCTCCGGGTGCAGCCGGTCGATGGTCCACACCTGCTTGCGCCGGGCCGTGAGGGCGGTCAGCGCGAGCGCGCCGACCGTGAAGGCCAGCAACACCAGGCTGCCCTGCCACACCGGTTCCAAGCCGCCGCCGGTGATCAACCTGCGCAGCGCCTCCACGACGTAGCTCATCGGCAGCAGCGGATGCAGCGCGTTGAAGAACGCCGGGCTCGTCTGCACCGGGTAGGTGCCGCCGGCCGACGTCAACTGCAACATGAGCACCGCGAGGACGAGGATGCGCCCGGCGGGCCCGAAACGCGCGTTCAGCCACTGCACGATCGCCGCGAAGCAACAGGTGACCAGCGCCAGGAAGCCCACGGTGCCGGCGGCACGGGGCATCTCCAGGCCGAGCCCCCGGTGCAACACGGTCATCAGGGCCGCCGTCTGGAGGGCGCCGATGGCCGCGACCGGCAGCCATCCGGCCAGCGCGATCCGCACGGGCGAGGCGCCGGTGGCCAGCGCGCGCCGGTTGAGCGGCTGGATGAGCATGTACGCCACCATCGCGCCGACCCACAGGGAGAGCGGGATTAAGTACGGCGCGAAGCCGGTGCCGTAGTTCGGTGCCGCGTGCATCGACTGGGAGGCGAGCCGCACCGGGTCGGCCATCACCTCGGTACGGGCGTCCCGCTGCTCCTTGTCGTAGTCGGGGATCTTCCTGACGCCGTCGTGCAGGCCGCCGGACAGCTTCTGCGAGCCGTCCACCAGCTTGAACAGCCCGCCGTTGAGGTCGCCCGCGCCGGTGTACAGGTCGTCGACGCCGGTGTGCAGGCAGGTGGCCCCGCTCTTGGCGCTGGTGAGCCCGGTGTGCAGGTCGACAGCGCCGGTGGCGACCTGGTGCGCGCCGTCGTTGAGCGCGTTGATCTTGGAGACGGCGGAGTCGACGTCCCGGCTCAGGTGCGGGGCGCGCTCGGCCAGCCAGACGGCCTTGTCGTGCACGTCGTCCAGGTTCCGCGCCAGCTCGTCCAGGCCCTTCGTGTTGCTCCGTACCAGCGCGTCAAGGTCCCGCGCGACGTCGGCGGCGCGCTCCGCGGCCTTCACGTCGCTGCCCAGCGAGGCGCACACTGAGCCGGACGGTGTGCCGGGCGACGCGCCGGGCACACCGGGGCGCTGTGCGGGCGTGGTGGGGCTGGCGGGCGTGTCGGGTGTGGCGGCTGTCGGGGGCGCGGGGCTCGCGGTGGGGCCGGGCGCGCGGCTCTGGGCTCGCGCGGGCGAGCCTTCGTCCGCGCACTGCCCGCGGTACTCGGTGGCGAGGTCGTCGGCCGCCGTGCGGGCCTCGCGGGCCGCGGTGGCGGTGGGGAGCGTGTCGAGGTCGTCGCCGACGCGCTGCGAGGTGTCGGCAACGAGCCGGGCGGCCTCGCCGATGTCCTTGCCGTGTTCCTTGAGGAAGGCGCGCGCGTTCGCGTTGTCGCGGTAGGCGCCGTTGACCTTGTCGGCGAGTTGCTGGGTGCCGTCGGCCACGTCGCCCGCGCCCGTCTTGAGCCGGCCGGCCCCGGCGTGCAGTTTCGTCACGCCGCCCTTGAGGGAACTGCTGCTCTTCTCGGCCTTGTCGAGGCCCTTGTGGATCTTGTCGGCGCCGCTCTTCGCGTCCCCGATGCCCTTGCCGAGCTTGTCGGCGCCCTTGGCGGCCTCCTCCGTCTTGCCGTGGATGTCGGAGAAGCTCACGAAGATCTTGTCGTAGAAACCGCGCGACGCCTTGGCGGACGCGGCGGCGCGCACCTCTGAGAAGACGCTCCGGGAGATCTGGCCCACGATATAGTTGTTGGCGTCGTTGGTACGCACCTTCAGCGTGCCGGTCTCCGGGGCGTCGCCGGAGCTGGAGGCGAGCTGGCCGCTGAAGTCGGACGGTCAGCGACAGGTAGTACGTGCCGTTCTCCACCCCCTCGCGCGCCTGCTCGGCGCTGGTCTCGTGCCAGTCGAAGGTGTCGCTGTCCCGCAACCCGCGTACGAGGTCGTCGCCGACCACCCGCTTCTCACCGTCCACCGACGCGCCCTCGTCCGCGTTGACGAGCGCGACCGGGATCTTGTCGAGGCGGTGGTACGGGTCCCAGAAGGACCACAGGTAGAGCGCTCCGTACAGCAGGGGGAGCAGCATCATCGCGGCGAGCGCGGCGCGCGGCAGCTTCCCCCGGCCGAACCGCTTCAGCTGAAGCGCGGCCAGCTTCGGCGATCGCATCGAACGCCCCTCCCTCGTGCTCGTGGGCCCCGTGCCACCCGTCGCCCTGCCCACCGTTCTGCTCGTCGCGGCGTCCGTCGTGCCGCCCGCTGGTCTCGTCCGTGCCGGCCTCGTCCGTGCCGGCCGTGGGCCGCCGGGTGGCCGGCCCGCCCGCCGGGGCGTCGTCGGCCTCCTCCCGCGCGTGCGCCGGATCGTGCGCCCGCGCCCTGTCGTGCGGGCTGGTCGACACCACCACGGCGTCCGCCGGCGGCTCGCTGCACATCGCCAGAACCGTCGTACCGCCCTCCGCGATGCCGCGCAGCATCGACCAGGCGCGCTCCCGGTCGGCCGGCGACAGCTTGAGGTCCGTGTCGTCGACGGCCAGCAGGCGCGGGCCGCCGATGAGCGCGAGGGCCACCGAGAGGCGCAGGACCTCAAGGCGCTCCAGGTCGTGCACGGCGGTCCGGGCACCCTTGGGTAGCGCGTCCACGTCCAGGCCGGCGCGCCGGAGTGTGTCCTCGATCCGCGTACGCGACTCCGTCGCACGCGCGGAGCGCGGCCGGAACAGGCCGCGCAGCGAGCCACCGAACCGCTGGGTGAGGAGGGCCGCGCTCGCGCAGGTGCTCGGCGACGGTGAGCGACGGTTCGAGATCGGTCACGCCCGGTACGGGGCCGAGCGCCGTGCTGCGGCGTACGGCCGTCATCTGGCGCGGCAACCGGTGGCCGCCCACCTCCGCGTGGCCGGCGGCGACGCGCATGCGGCCGGTGAGCGCGAGCAGCAGGCAGGTGCGGCCGGACCCGGAGGGGCCCGCGATCGCGATCAGCGCGCCGGGCTCCGCCGCCACGCTGATGTCGCGGAAGGCCCAACCACGCGGCCCGCGCACACCCAGCCCCTCGGCCGTGACGGCCGCCCCGGACCGAGAGTGCGCCTCCTCGGCAGGACGAGGGGTTCCCAACACGAGACTCCTTTGTTCTGACTGGTCAGTGTAAAAAGTATGCACACGCAGGGCGTCGCGCCACCACCCGGGTGGCGGACGGTGGGGCCGGGGGACGGCGGCCCGGGATGCGTGCAGCGTCGGGGCGGCACGGGGCGGCCTCGGGCCACACCGGCGTCAGGGCGGGGCGCTCGGGGTGAGCAGGGGCGCGGCGAGGTAGGTGGAAGAGGCGGCTGCCGGCTGTGGGAATGGCTCGATGCGGTGGGTGCCGGGGCGGGGGCGGTGCGCGGCGGCGCGGGCGCCCGGGCCGGCCGGCGGGCGGGGAGGACCGCGCACGTGGCGGAGACGGCGTCGGCCGGGTACGCGAGGGGCCGCCGCGCCCCGAGTGTCGGGCGTTCGTGCAGGTCAGAGCGAATCGTCAGTGGTGTGCCCCACGATGGGTACATACGGCTGCCCTCTTACCACACGGGCGGGCCGCCCGACGACAGGAGGTTCGTCATGGCCAGTACCGCCGCCGCACGACGGCACCGTGCCGCCGCTGCCCCCTCGTTGCCCGGCCCCGCGAGCGATGTCCACCCCGTCATCCGCCGTGCCACGGCCCCACCCGCGGCCCTCGACCTGCTCACCCAGGCGCACCATGGACTGGAGGAGGCCGCCGCGCTGGCGGCGCCCAAAGAGCGGTTCGCCACCGCCCACCTCGCCGCCCTGCGCACCGCCGCCGCCGTGCTCGCCGTCCACGGCCGCCCGGAGACCAACCCGCGACGGCGGCAGCGCATCCGCAGCGCGTGGGAGGTGCTGCCGGAAGTCGCGCCGGAACTGACCGAGTGGAGCGCGCTGTTCGCCTCCGGCGCCGCCCGCCGGGCCCGGGCCGAGGCGGGCATACGCGGCGCGGCCAGCGACCGCGACGCGGACGACCTGCTCCGGGACGCCAGCATGTTCCTGCGCATCGTCGAGCGCATGCTGGTGCTGCAACCCGTGCTGCCCCGGCAGGCGCCACGCGACGACGCCGCGCGGGGCTGACTGCACCGCCCGGCCGGCCGCGGCCCCGGAGGCAATAGGCTGGGGCTTCACGACGTCATTTCCCGCCGACACCGCCACAGGCCGGGTCGGCGCCGCGCCGAGGAGCCACCCGCTGTGTCAGACCCGTTGCGCCCCCGCGCATCCCTCCGTACCGCCGTGGTCTGGGATGTCCTCAAGGACGCCCTGGACCGCCGGGTCAAGGCCGAGCAACAGGGCGGCGATGGTGCGCGCGACGCCCTGGACGTACTCGACACCGGCGGCGGGACCGGCAACTTCGCCGTGCCCGTCGCGCGGCTCGGGCACCGGGTCACCGTGGTGGACCCCAGCCCCAACGCGCTGTTCGCGCTGGAGCGGCGGGCCGCCGAGGCGGGCGTGGCCGACCGGGTGCGCGGCGTGCAGGGCGACGCGCACGGCCTGTTCGACGTGGTGGAGCGCGGCGGCTACGACGCGGTGCTCTGCCACGGCGTCCTGGAGTACGTGGACGACCCGGCCGAAGGCGTGCGCAACGCCGTGGCCGCGCTCCGCCCGGCGGGCGTGCTCAGCCTGCTCGCGGCCGGGCTCGGCGGCGCCGTGCTCGCCCGCGCGCTGGCCGGGCACTTCACCGAGGCCCGGCAGGCACTCACCGACCCGGCCGGCCGTTGGGGCGAGGGCGACCCGGTGCCCCGGCGCTTCACCGCCGACCAGCTCTCCGACCTGGTGACGGCGGTCGGACTGCGGGTGGGTGCGGTGCACGGGGTACGCGTCTTCGCGGACCTGGTCCCCGGTGTCCTGGTGGACACCGAGCCCGGCGCCATGGACGCGCTGCTGCGGCTGGAGGCCGCGGCGGCGGAACAGCCCGCCTTCCACTCCATAGCCACCCAGTTGCACGTACTGGCCGAGTGGCCGTGAATCCGCGGTGAACCCAGCCCCATCCGTCACTCGCGTGGGCTAGCGCGCGGCAATGGCCGTGAGACCGGCGTGCAGTCGACCACAGGCCACCCGATCAGCCCGTTCCCCCCGTATGATCGAAGGCACACGGTCCGGCATGGCGGGTCGGTGGGTGGGGAATGGACGTCTCAGAGCTATCAGGGACCACTGCGCTTCTGGTGGGTGAATTGGCGCAGAGGGGCGGGTTTCACGGGGGGCTATTCCCTGCCTATCCTGGAAGGGTCGCACACCGGTCGCCCCCCCGCGACCGACGAGTAGGAGGACTCCGTGCCGCTCTCGGAGCACGAGCAGCGCATGCTCGAGCAGATGGAGCGAGCGCTGTACGCCGAAGATCCCAAGTTCGCGACAGCGCTTGAGGGTAGCGGCCTGCGCACGTACACCCGGCGACGGGTCTACCAGGCGGTCGCGGGTTTTCTGGTGGGCATCGCGCTCCTTATGGCTGGGATGGTCGCCCAGCAGATCTGGATCAGCGTCGTAGGCTTCCTCGTCATGCTGGGCTGTGCCGTGTTGGCCGTGACCGGCTGGCGCAAGGCGCCCAAGCCAGGCGAGCAGGCGCAGGGGACGGGTGGTGGAGGGGCGGCAGCGCCGCGTAAGCCAAGTCGTCACCAGCGTCGTTCGGTGATGAATCGCATCGAGGAGCGGTGGCAGCGCCGCCGCGACGAACAGGGTCACTAGGGCTTCACCCCACTCCGCCAGCGCGAAGGCGCGGGTGTCCCGGACGACGATCCCCCGCCGACGCGGGTCGAGCCCCTCGCCTCGACTCTCGGATCGCCACCCCTTCACCATCCCTGCACCACGTTCACCAGCTAAGAGCTGTGGGCGGAGCACCGCACGTTGGCGGTCCCCACACAACTCTTTCGTATGTCGGCGCGACTTCCGCGCGACGCGGCTCCCACCGCCGCCGCGGTGAGGGGATGGACGGTGGGCAGGCCCGGACGCGAACCGCTTGGACGCGGACCGCTCGGACGCGAGCGGCGTACGGGCTCGGGTGCCGGGCCCGACAGCCCTCGCGGGCCCGCGCGCCACCCGGCCCGTCGGCCAACCGACCAGCCGGCGCCCCCAGCCGGCACCTGGTCGGTCAGCCACCCGCCCAGTCGGCCCCCGGTCCACCGTCAGCCACCGGACCCAGTCGGCCACCGGGGTTGGCCCAGGCCGCCCGGCCGGCGTTCCAGCCGCCGTGCGGCCCGCGTCAGCCGCGCTGCCGGCTCGGGAAACGCAGGTTGGCGAGCCCGCGCTGCCAGGGGAGGCGCGCCAGCGGTCGAGCAGCTCGGCCCAGCGCCGGGCGGCCTGCTCGATGATCCGCGATGCCGAATGGGGCAGCAGCAGGGCGCGCAGCCGCGCGGGCTTGGTGGCCGCCTCGCGCAGCCCCGCCGCCACCAGCCGTACGTCCTTCGCCAGACCCGCCGCCGGTCATGGCCGAGGCGCGTACCAGGTCTCCTCCACCGCCGCCGCCACGCGGTGCGCGGCCTCCGCCGGCGGTCCGGTCGCCTTGCCCACGCCGACGACGCGGGCCGCGGCCTTGCGCGGGGTCAGCGAGTCGTCGGGGGGGTATGCCGTAGTCCCAGCCGGTGTCCAGCAACTCCTGCCAGGCGGCCACCGTGCGCGCGGTGGCGGCCTCGGGGGTGCGCCCGGCCGACTCACCCAGCCGCCGCGACCGTGTCCGCACCCGCCAGAGCAGCGGCAGCAGCGGGATGGTCACGGCGGCCAGGGCGCCCGCGCTGATCAGCGTGGTCCTGATCCAGGGGAAGCCGCTGTCCTTGTCGTCCTGGTCCGGCTCCCTAGGGGCGGCCCGCCGCACTCGCCGAGCCGCTTCATGTCGACCGTGCAGCTCTCCGACGGCGAGGGACGGGTGGACGGCGCGGTCGAACCGGTCGGCCGCGGCAGCGGCTGGGCCGAGCCGTCGTCCGAGGGGGTCTCCTCGATGGTGTAGTCGGGCTGCGTACCCCGGCTCGGCGTGGGCTCGAAGCGCGTCCAGCCGATGCCCTCGAAGTACAGCTCGGGCCAGGCGTGCGCGTCCCGCAGGCCCACCGACATGGAGCCGTCGGTCTGCGTGGTGCCCGGGGTGAAGCCGACTGCGACGCGCGCGGGGATGTTCAGCGTCCTGGCCATGGCCGCCATGGAGAAAGGAGAAGTGGACGCAGAAGCCCTCCTTGTCCCGGAGGAAGCGGGCGATGGCCTCGCTGCTGCTGCCGGTCTCCACCTGGGTGTCGTAGCGGAAGCCACCCTCGAGGGAGAACCAGTCCTGGAGCCTGACGGCTTGTTCGTAGGCGTTGCTCGCGCCCCGGGTCACCCTGTCCGCCGTCCGGGCCACGACCGACGCCAGCGAGTCGGGCACCTGGGTGTACTCGCGGAGCAGCTCCGGGGGTGGCGGTGGGGCCTGGGAGAGCTGGGCGGCGGTGGGTCCACGGCCAGGCTGGACACCGCGTACCGGATGCCGCGCGTGGTCTGTCCCCGGTCGCCGACGATGGTGCGACCCTCCGGTTCGAAGCGCCAGCGCCTGTCCAGACGCACCTCGGAGGCGGGGTAGGGGATCGGGAGCCAGTTCTGCGCGTACCAGTCGGTCGCCTGGATCTGGGTCTCGACCGGGTTCGTGCGGATGTCGGGCCCCAGTCCGGCGGGGGAGGGGAGGACGTCGGGGACGTCCTCCACCGGACGCTCGGACGGCTTCCACGAGGAGCCGTCGAACTTGTCGAGCGCTACGATGCGCAGGTACATGTCCCGGGTCTCGGGATTCGAGGTGCGGTAGCGCAACACCTCCTTGTCCTCTGGCTGGTTGAGGCTCTCGCGCAGCGACACGGCGGGATCGACGGCCGAGACCGTGCCGCCGGTGCCGTTTGCCCCGCCCGCGGTCGCCGGCCCGCTGGTCGAGCAGCCCGCCGTCCAGCGACGGGAGGACGGCCGGCACGGCCAGCGCGATGCCGAGCGCGAGGACGCCGATCCTGCGCCCCGTGCGCACCGGCGAGAGGGAGGTGCTGCCCACGTCCAGGCCCGAGGGCGCCCGACCCTGACCGCGCGGGCCCGTGCCGCCGGCGAAGACGCGGCTCCACTGCGACAGCCGGTCGCGGCCCTCGGCCAGCAGGAGTACGAGGTAGCCGGCGCCGGCCGCCAGGAACCACAGCCAGTCAGAGCCGCCGTCGGACAGGCCGGCCGCGATGGAGAACAGGGCGAGCAGGGGCAGCCCGGCGGGGGCGGCGCTGCGGAACGTCACCGCGAGCGCGTCCACCACCAAGCCGATCACGAGCACGCCGCCGACGAGGAGCAGCTCGATGCCTGTGGAGTCGGGCGCCGGTATGGCGTACCGCTCGACGTCGTCGACGCCCGTGCTGAGCAGCCGGCCCAGCTCGCGGAAGGCGGCGGGGGTCGGCAGCACGCCCGCGATCGCCTGGTCGCGCGCGAAGGCCAGGATCAGCAGGAGCAACCTGGCCAGGGCCTGGGTCGCGACGGTCAGCGGGCGGGCCAGCTGCACCCGGCGGGCCAGCACTCCGATCACGGCCTGGACACCGAGCAGCACCACCGCCTGGAGGAGCCAGCCGGAGCCGTCCACGAGCGGCAGCAGGGCGCTTCCACTCATGCCCAGCCTCCGTCCGCCGCGCCGGGCGCCGTGACGCCGTCGTGCCGCGCTCGATACTGATCGGCCTGCCGCCACAGCTCGGGCAGCGGCGTTCCGGGAGTGACCGGCAGCGCCGCCCAGCCGGCGTCCCGCAACAGGCGCAGCCGCTCGTCGAGCTGCCGCGGCCGCGTCCACGCCCCGCCGCGCGCCCAGGCGCCGCCGTCGAGGACGAAGGCCACGGCCACGCCGCTGCACTGCCGCATCCTGGCGACGAGCACATCGCCTGCTCCTCGTCCAGCTTGCCGAGGAACGCGACGAGCAGGCCCTTGTTGCCGCCGCGCAGCACGTCGTGGGCGCGGGAGAACCCGGCGCCGTCCGAGTGCCGCACGACCGAGAGCGTGTCCAGCACCAGCCCGGCAGCGTCCGCCGAATCGTGCGAGCTGGCGTACCCGCCGGCACCGTCGTGGCCGGGCACCGAGCTGCCGGTGTCGGTGAGCAGCCGCACCGAGTAGCCGCGCTCCAGCAGGTGCACCGCGGCCGACGCCGCGCCGGAGACCGCCCATTCGAAGGGGGAGTCGTGGCCCGCGCCCTGGTGCGCCACCCGACGGGTGTCGAGCAGCACCGTGCAGCGGGCGCGCTGGGGTTGCTCCTCGCGGCCCACCATCAACTCGCCGTGGCGCGCGGTGGAGCGCCAGTGCAGCTGGCCGCAGGTCGTCGCCGTGCCGGTAGCCGCGCGGAATCACGTCGTCCTCGCCGGCCAGCGCCAGCGAGCGGTGCCTCCGTCCCCGTACCCCGCGGCCTCGCCCGATAGCCGCACGGGGGGGGAAGGGGCTCGGCCCGCGGCACCGCCGTGAGCGTGTCGTAGCCACTGAAGGCGCGGGTCAGCTCGCACATCCCGAACGGGTCGGTCAGCCGCAGTTGCAGGGGGCCCAGCGGGTAGCGCCCGCGCAGGTCGGAGCGGACCCGGTAGGAGACCTCGCGACGCCCGCCCGTCTCGACGCGGTCGAGGACGAAGCGGGGCCTGGGCCCCAGCACGTACGGCACCCGGTCCTGGAGCATCAGCACGCCCGTGGGCAGCCGCGACACGTTGTCGATCCGCAACTGCACCCTGGCCTCGGAGCCCGCCGGCACCCGCCCCGGGTCGAGCCGCCGGCTGCCGGCCACCCGGTACCTGGTGCGGTAGACCACGGCCACGCAGACCAGCGGCAGCGCGACCAGCAGCAGCCCGACGCGCAACAGGTCCGCCTGGCCGAGCACGAAGCTGCACAGCGCCGCGGCCACGCCGGCGGCGAGGAAGGACCTGCCGCGCGTCGTCAACCCGGCGAGCGCCGCGTGCACACCCCCAGCCCGAGGTCCCGATCCACCGACGTCCCCCCGGCGGACGTCACGCCCTCCGGGCGCCCGGAGGCTGCTGGCCGTACGGCGAGGGCACCGGCGTACGGTGCAGGATCTCGCCTATGACCTGCTCCGAGGTACGGCGGCCCAGATGGGCCTGGGCCGTGGGCAACAGGCGGTGCGCCAGCACGGGGGTGGCCAGGGCCTGCACGTCGTCCTGGAGCACGTACTCCCGGCCGGCGCGGGTCGCGGCCGCCTTCGCGGCGCGCACCAGGTGCAGCGTGGCCCGAGGTGACGCGCCGAGCCGCAGCTCCGGATGGTGTCGCGTGGCGCCGACGAGCTCCACGGCGTAGCGCCGCACGGGCTCCGCCACGTGCACCGTGCGCACCGCGTCGACCAGCTTGACGATGTCGTGCGCGTCCGCCACCGGTCGCATGTCGTCCAGCGGGGAGACGCCGCCGTGCACGTCGAGCATCTGGAGCTCGGCCTCGGGGTGCGGGTAGCCGATCGACACCCGGGCCATGAAGCGGTCCCGCTGCGCCTCCGGCAGGGGGTACGTGCCCTCCATCTCGACCGGGTTCTGGGCGGCGATGACCATGAAGGGGCTCGGCAGTTCGTACGTCTCGCCGTCCATGGTGACCTGTCGCTCCTCCATCGATTCGAGGAGGGCCGACTGGGTCTTGGGGGAGGCGCGGTTGATCTCGTCGCCGATGACGATCTGTGCGAAGATCGCGCCCGGCTTGAACTCGAACTCCTTGCGCTGCTGGTCGTAGATGCTCACCCCGGTGATGTGCGACGGGAGCAGGTCGGGGGTGAACTGGATGCGACGCCCCGAGCAGTCGATGGAGCGCGCGAGCGCCTTGGCGAGCATCGTCTTGCCCACGCCCGGCACGTCTTCGATCAGCAGGTGCCCCTCGGCGAGCAGCACGGTCAGCGAAAGGCGCACGACCTCGGGCTTGCCCTCGATCACTTCCTCCACCGACCTGCGGGCTCGATCCGCTGTGGCTGTCAGATCGCTGAGGCTCGCTCGATCGTCATAGGTGGTTACCCGGCCCTCCTCGGCCCGTTCCCCGAGCGGTGTCCACGCTGCGGACCGGCCCACCCCAAACACCGACATCACTCGACGGTGGCGGGGCGTGATGCCACGTAGGCATTCTTGCCGCCCTTGCCACTGCCCGTCACTCACCTGTGGATAACCCGGGGCGAAATGCCGGACGTGAGGGCGTTGTGGCGGATTTGACTGTGCTGTTTTGATACCTTCACCGAGATCGCCGCCCGTGGCCGCGCGGCCCGCGCGGCCCGGCCGCCTGGCGGGCTCGTCATGATCGCAGGTTCCCCGCGCGACGAGGTGGTCGGGTGTGCGGGCGGTCGGGCTCGGGCGTGTGGCTCAGGGGCGCGGGCTGATCTCCCGAAGCAGCCCGGTGGTCACGTCGAAGACGAAGCCGCGCACGTCATTCGGTGTGCGGCAGGAACGGCGACGTGCGGACCCGCTGCATCGACTGCCGCACGTCCGCGTCCAGGTCGCGGAACGTCTCGACCTCCCACGCGGGGCGCTGGTCGACCTCTTCCTCGATCTCGTGCCGGAAGTCCTCCTCGTGCCGGAAGTCCTCGGTCAGGCTGAGCAGGCCCCAGTCGGTGTGGTGGATCAGCACCACGCTGCGGGTCCCCAGCGCCCGCTGGCTGATCGTCAGCGAACGGATGACGTCGTCGGTGACCACTCCGCCCGCGTTGCGGATCGTGTGGCAGTCACCCAGCTCGAGACCCAGTGCCGCGTGCAGGTCGATACGGGCGTCCATGCAGGCGACGACCGCGACGCGACGCACCGGGCGGGCGTCCATGCCGGGATCGGTGAACGTGGCGGCGTAGCGCTGGTTGGCGGCGACGAGGGCGTCGGTCACCGTTCCCACGGTGGCACTGTCACTGTCTGGGGAGGTGTTCAGCGGTGAAGGCGCAGATGTCGACATGGCACGACCGTAACCGGCGCAGGCACGACCGTAACCGGCGCAGGACCGAAACGCCGCGAGAGGGTGGGGTAAAGCCGATCAACCACCGCCTGTGTGAGGTAACCCACAGGCGGTGGTTGGCTGCGCCGGACGAGTGAACGGGGCGGTGAAGAACGGGCGAGAGACGCGCTGGCCAGTTGGTTGACCGAAGGGACGAGTGGACTAAAGTGACGCGAAGTGGGAGACGTGGCGCTCCCCTTCGCATCGACAAATCTCCCGCGTGTGCGGCGTGTACGTGCCACTCGGCCTCCTCCCGCTCCCGGCCGCCTGACGTCACTTCCCCGGCGCCAGTAGGCCGCTTCCCCTTCAGCGAGCGGGCGGGGACCCGGCGGCACGCGACCCCCTAACCCTCCCTGGAAGGGCGCATGAGCAGCAACGCTCTCCACGTTCCCGTGATGCTCCAGCGCTGTCTGGATCTGCTCGCTCCGGCGCTCGCCGAGCCAGGGGCGGTGGTGGTGGACTGCACGCTGGGGCTCGGCGGGCACAGCGAGGCGCTGCTCGCCACCTTCCCCGCCGCCCGGCTCATCGCGCTCGACCGCGACCCGGCCGCGCTCAGGCTCGTTGGCGAGCGGCTGGCCCCGTTCGGCGACCGCGCCACGTTGGTGCACGCGATCTACGACGAGCTGCCCGAGGTCCTCGACCGGGTGGGCGTACTGCGCGTGCAGGGCGTCCTCTTCGACCTCGGCGTGTCCTCCATGCAGTTGGACGAGGCCGACCGCGGCTTCGCCTACGCCCAGGACGCCCCGCTCGACATGCGGATGGACCAGAGCATCGGCATCAGCGCCGCCGAGGTGCTCAACACCTACCCGCCGGGCGACCTGGTACGGGTGCTGCGCATGTACGGGGAGGAGAAGTTCGCGCGCAAGATCGTGGAGGCCGTGGTGCGCGAGCGCGCGAAGGAGCCCTTCACCAACAGCGCGCGGCTCGTCGAGCTGATCCGCGACGCGCTGCCCCAGGCCGCCAAGCGCACCGGCGGCAATCCCGCCAAGCGCACCTTCCAGGCGCTGCGCATCGAGGTCAACGACGAGCTGCGGAGCGTCGAGCGCGCCATCCCGGCGGCCGTGTCCCGCCTCGCCGTGGGCGGCCGGATCGCCGTACTCGCCTACCACTCCCTCGAAGACCGGCTGGTCAAGCAGGTCTTCGCGGCCGGAGCCGCCAGCACGGCGCCGCCCGGGCTCCCCGTCGTACCCGAGCAGTACCAGCCGCGCCTCAAACTCCTCACGCGCGGGGCCGAGCTGCCCACCGAGGAGGAGGTGGCCGAGAACCGGCGCGCCGCCCCGGCCCGACTGCGAGGTGCGCAGCGCATTCGCGAGGAGGCCCCGTGAGCGGCCCGCGGCAGCGCTCCTGCGACGGCCGGATGACCCGGCTGGTCCGGCTGCGGCTGACGGGCCGGGGCTCGGCCCGGCGGGCCCCGTTCGTGCTGTTGGTCGTCGTCCTGCTGGGCTCCGGGCTGATCACGCTGCTGGTGCTGAACTCCTCGCTCAACCAAGGCTCCTTCGAGCTGAGCCGGTTGGAGCGGCAGACCAACGACCTGACGGACGAACAGCAGGCGCTGCAGCAGGAGGTGGACGAGCTGGCCCAGCCGAACACCCTGGAGCGGCGGGCCCGCGAGCTGGGCCTGGTGCCGGGCGGCGGCCCCGCGTTCCTCAACCCCGACGGCACGGTGCGCGGCGTGCCGGCGCCGGCGACGAAGGAGCCCACGACGCAAAGCGGCCCGGCGGCCGCACTGCCGCCCGCGCTCCAGCCGTTCAGCCCGCCGTCGGCCGCCCCGACCCCCGCCCTGTCCGGTCCGACCCTCGGCCCGGGCACCACCGCCACGCTCGCCCCGACGTGCGTCGCGCCCACCCCGGTCGCCCCGGCTCCCTCCTCCCTCCCGGGCACGCGGACGCCCATCCCTTCCGGCCACACCACGGGCCCGGGGGCCACCGCGCCCGTCACCGGCCACGCCGCCCCGGGCGCCGCGCCCGCCGGCCAACCGCCGGTGCCCGGCACCGATCCCCCAGCGAACTCCACCCCGACCTTCGGCAGGTGACGTTGTGCCGCACATCGACGACGGAGGCCGCGGATGACCGGCCGGGAGCCGCGAGACCCCCGCGAGCCGGGCGACCGGTGCGTCCCCCGCGACCGTCGTGGCGCCGACGGCGCCGGCGGTGACCGTACGCCGGGGGAGCCGCGCGACGGCGGACCCCTACGGGGCGCGCGCGAGTGGGAGGAGCGCCGCGCCGCGCGCGAGGCACGGCGGTCGCGGGGCGCCCCCGGCGGCCCGCGTGAGCCGGGTCGGCAGGACGGCGGCAAGGGACCCGCGCGCCCGCGCGGCACCGCTCGGCGCGACGACGTGCGCCCGGCCGACGGCGCGGGGCGCGGACGACCGCTCCCGCGCGACGAGCGGCCGGAACGGCCGGTTCCGCCCGAGAGCGGCAGGCCACGCGGGCAGGGTGGGCCACGCGAGCAGAGTGGGCCGGACGAGCGGGCCCGCCGCGCGGACAGCGCGCCGCGCGATCCACGTGGCCCGCGCGGCCCACGTGAGGCGGCGCCCCGACGCGACGGCGCACGCCCCTACGCCAGCGAGCCCCCGCGCCGTGCGGAGCGCGCGCCGGGCCAGGCGCCTGGGGCGCGCCCGCAGGCGCGCGGCGCCCGTCCGCCGTCCGCCGGCTCCCCGCATTGGGACGCGGAGCGGCTGCGGGCGCGGGGCCCGTACGGCGCGGTCGGCCGGCCCGCCACCCCGCGGTCGGGCGAGGAGGGGCGGCCACGCGGGGTTGTCCGCCCCCGGGACGGTGAGCGGGGCGAGCGCGTGGGCGCGCGCCAGCGGCGCGAGGGCGCCAGCGCGAACGCGGCTGCCGCCGGCCCGAGCGCCGGCGGCCAGCGCGAACCGGGCCGTGACGAGGCCGAGCGCGCGCCTGGCAACCGGCGGGAGGCGGAGCGCGAGCGCCCCGCCCGGCCCAAGGCACCCGCCGCGCCGCGCCGCACCCCGGAGCGGCCCGGCTCCGGGCGGCCACGGCCGCCCAGGCCACGCGGTGGCTCGGGCGGAGCCGGAGCCGGAGGTTCGGGCTGTCCGCCGTCGCGACTGCGCAACCCGCGCCCGAGGCTGCGCCTGGTGAGCCTCGCGCTCACGCTCGTGATGCTCGCCTTCGTCGTGCGGCTGTTCCAGGTGCAGGCCGTGGACGCCAACGCCTACACGGCCAAGGCCAACGTCAACCGCTACATTCCGGTCACCCTCGCCGCCGAGCGCGGATCGATCACCGACCGCACCGGCGTGGAGCTGGCCACCACCGCGGACGCGTACGACATCACCGCGGCGCCCGACCTGCTCACCCCCGAGCGCGCCAAGGTCGACGACGCGCCGCGGCAGGCCGCGGTGCTGCTTTCGCCGATCCTGGGCGTGGGCGAGCGCGAGCTGGTCGGCAAGCTCACGGCCAACCCCGAGTCGAAGTACGCCGTGCTCGCCCGGCAGCGCACGCCACAGGTGTGGAACCAGATCAAGGACCTCAAGAGCGCGCTGGCCGACAAGGAGGCCAAGGGCCGAGGGGTCAACGTGCTGGCCGGAATCAACCGGGAGCGGCACAGCAAGCGGGTCTACCCCAACGGCGACCTCGCCGCCGGTGTGCTGGGCTTCGTCAACGCGCAGGGCAAGGGCAGCGCCGGCATCGAGCAGATGCTCAACGCCGAGCTGGCCGGCAAGGACGGCCGGCGCGTCTACGCCCAGTCCGGCGGCCGGCAGGTGCCCACCGCGGATGTGAAGGAGCAGCCCGCCGTGCCGGGCTCGGACGTCGAGTTGACCATCGACCGCGACCTCCAGTGGGCCGCGCAGAAGGCCATCAGCGACCAGGTGCGCGAGTCCAAGGCCGACGGCGGTTACGTCGTCGTCCAGGACACCAGGACCGGCGAGATCCTCGCGCTGGCCAACGCGCCCGGCTTCGACCCCGCCAACGTCTCCGCCGCCGACCCAGCGGCCCTCGGCAACGCAGCGCTCACCGACGCCTACGAGCCCGGCAGCACCAGCAAGCTCATGTCGCTGGCCGCCGTCCTGGAGGAGGGCGCCGCGACCCTGCGCACCCGGGTCGTGGTGCCCAACCGGCTGCCCCGGGCCGACCGCGCGTTCGCCGACGACATCGACCACCCCACCTGGCACCTGACGCTCAACGGCGTACTCGCCAAGTCCAGCAACATCGGCACTATCCTGGCCACCGAGCAACTGGGCGAGAACCAGCCCGAGTCCAACGAGGTCCTCTACTCCTACTTGCGGCGGTTCGGCCTGGGCCAGCCCACGGGGCTCGACTTCCCCGGCGAGACCGCCGGTATCCTGGCCAAGCCCCGGGACTGGAGCGCCTCGCAGCAGTACACGATCCCCTTCGGGCAGGGCCTGTCGCTCAACGCCGTCCAGGCCGCGTCGGTGTACTCCACCATCGCGGGCGGCGGCGAGCGGGTCGTGCCGACGCTGGTTCGCGGCACCAAGGGGCCCGACGGGCGGTTCACGCCCGCGCCCGAGCCGCAGCGCACCCGGGTGGTCAGCGAGAAGACGGCCAGGACGCTCGCCCAGATGCTGGAGTCCGTCGTCGACGACCAGGAGGGCACCGGCGCGAAGGCCAAGATCCCCGGCTACCGCGTCGCGGGCAAGACCGGTACGTCCAACCGGGTCGACCCGAAGACCGGTCGCTACCACGGCTACACCGCCTCCTTCGCCGGCTTCGCCCCCGCCGACAAGCCACGGGTGACCGTCTACTGCGCCGTCCAGAACCCCACCAAGGGCAGCTACTTCGGCGGCCAGGTCTGCGGCCCGATCTACAAGCAGGTCATGGAGTTCGCGCTCAAGACCATGCGGGTGGCCCCCACCGGCAAGCAGTCCGCCCGGCTGCCCGTCACCTACCAGCCCGGACAGTGAGCGCGGGCCGCCGTGAGTACGATCACCCCCGGCCCCGGGAACCACGGCTCGCGGCCCTCCGCGCATCCCCCGTTCGGCCCGCGGGACAACCCCCGCGACACCTCGTCCGCCGCGGGCCCCGGAGGCGTGCCCCGGCGCCCCGCGACCCGCGCGCCGGCGGGGTCCGCCGTCGCTGGCCCGGGCCCAGCGAGCGCCGAGCCCCGGCCCCCCTCATTTCGCGCCGGACCCCATGGGCCCGGTACGCTCACCGCCGTGCCACACGCTGATCAGTCTCAAACCACCCAGAAGGACGCCGCCCCGGTCTACCCGGGGCCGCCCCGCCCCGTACGGGTCCGCCCCACCCCCCTCGCGGAGCTGGCCGGTCAGCTCGGTATCGAGGCCCCAGCTGCGACCGAGGAGGGCGCCGAGGCCACCGGCATCACCCACGACTCCCGGGCGGTACGCCCCGGTGACGTCTACGCCGCGCTGCCCGGCGCCCGCGTACACGGCGCCGATTTCGCCGCCCAGGCCGCCGATCTCGGAGCCGTCGCCGCGCTGACCGACCCGGCGGGAGCCGAACGGGTCGCGGCGGCCGGCCTCCCGGCGCTGGTCGTGCCGGACCCGCGGGCCAGAATGGGCGCGCTGGCGGCCACCATCTACGGCGAGCCGGGCGAGGACCTGCTGCAGATCGGCATCACCGGCACCTCGGGCAAGACCACCACCGCATACCTCATGGAGGGCGGCCTGCGCGCCGCCCTGGCGGCTGAGCGGGCGCCGGGCGCGCCCAACCAGGCCGGTGGCGCCGAGCTGACCGGCCTCATCGGCACCGTGGAGACCCGCATCGGCGACGAGCGGATCAAGTCCGAGCGCACCACGCCCGAGGCCACCGACCTGCAGGCGCTGTTCGCGGTGATGCGCGAGCGCGGCGTGCGCTCGGTCGCCATGGAGGTCTCCAGCCACGCGCTCGTGCTCGGCCGCGTCGACGGCTGCGTCTTCGACATCGCCGTCTTCAACAACCTCAGCCCCGAGCACCTTGACTTCCACCCGGACATGGAGGACTACTACCGGACCAAGGCGCAGTTGTTCACCAAGGCCCGCAGCCGGGCCGCGGTCATCAACCACGACGACGAGTACGGGCAGCGGCTCGCCCGCGAGACCCAGATCCCGGTCACCACGTTCTCCGCCGAGGGCCACCCGGACGCCGACTGGCGCGCCGCCGGCGTTGAGATCAGCTCGCTCGGCTCGACCTTCACCGCGCTCGGTCCCGAGGGCCAGTCGGTGCGCGCCGCCGCCCCGCTGCCCGGCACCTTCAACGTCGCCAACGCGCTCGCCGCGATCACCGCCCTGGTCGTCGCCGGGATCGACCCGCAGACCGCGGCCGACGGCGTCGCCAGCGTGCCCGGCGTGCCGGGTCGCCTGGAGCGTGTGGACGCCGGCCAAGCCTACCTGGCGGTCGTCGACTACGCGCACAAGCCCGACGCCGTCGAGTCCGTGCTGCGCGCCCTGCGCAAGGTCACCGACGGCAAGCTGCACGCCGTCCTCGGCTGCGGCGGCGACCGCGACCCGCACAAGCGCCACGCCATGGGCGCAGCCCTGGCCCGGCTGTCCGACACCGCCGTCCTCACCTCCGACAACCCGCGCTCCGAGGACCCGTTGGCGATCCTGGCCGCGATGCTCGCCGGCGCCGCCGAGGTGCCCACCCACGAGCGCGGCACGGTGCTGGTCGAAGAGGAGCGCGCCGTCGCCATCGCCGCGGCCGTCGCCCGCGCCGAGCCCGGCGACACCGTCGTCGTGGCGGGCAAGGGCCACGAACAGGGCCAGGACATCGCCGGCGTGGTGCGCGCCTTCGACGACCGCCAGGTGCTGCGCGAGGCCATCGAGGCGGCCCGCCAGCACCCGGGCCACCCGTACTACGCCTCCGCGGCGCCCAGCGCCTCTCGTACGCAGCACCACGACGACCAGGGATGACCCACCGCCATGCGCGCATCACCCTCTCCAAGGCAGCTCACGGGAACCGCCGGAGGTGACCTGTGATCTCGCTGTCCCTCGCTGAGGTCACCGCCATCGTCGGCGGGCAGCCGTACGACATACCTCACCTCGACCAGCGGGTCACCGGGCCCGTCGTGATCGACTCGCGTGAGGTGCGCCCCGGCGGTCTGTTCGCCGCGTTCGCCGGCGAGCGGGTCGACGGGCACGACTACGCCGAACGCGCCGCCGGCGCGGTGGCGGTCGTGGCCACGCGCCCCGTGGGCGTGCCCGCCATCGTCGTGGACGACGTGGTGGCCGCGCTCGGCGCGCTCGCCCGCGCCGTCGTCGAGCGGCTCGGCGCCCGCGTCGTCGGCCTCACCGGCTCGGTCGGCAAGACCAGCACCAAGGACCTGATCGCCCAACTCCTGGAGCGGCTCGGGCCGACCGTGTGGACGCCGGGCTCGTTCAACAACGAGATCGGCATGCCGCTGACGGCGCTGCGCGCCGACGACGGGACCCGCCACCTCGTCCTGGAAATGGGCGCCCGCGGCATTGGCCACATCCGTTACCTGGCCGAACTGACGCCCCCGCACATCGGCCTGGTGCTCAACGTCGGCACCGCGCACATCGGGGAGTTCGGCGGCCGCGAGCAGATCGCCCAGGCCAAGGGCGAACTCGTCGAGGGGCTGCCGTCGGCCGAGGCGGGCGGCGTCGCCGTGCTCAACGCCGACGACCCGCTGGTGCGCGCCATGAGCGTGCGCACCACGGCGGAGGTCCTGTTGTTCGGCGAGGCCGCCGAGGCCCACGTACGCGCCGAGAATGTCCGGCTTACCGACCTCGGACAGCCCAGCTTCACGCTTCACACCCCCACCGGGTGCGGTGACGTGACCATGCGCCTGTACGGTGAGCACCACGTGTCGAACGCGCTCGCCGCTGCCGCCGTCGCCCATGCGTTGGGCATGTCCGCCCCAGAGATCGCCGAGGCGCTCTCCGAGGCGGGACAGCTCTCCCGCTGGCGGATGGAGGTCACCGAGCGCGCGGACGGCGTGACGATCGTCAACGACGCCTACAACGCGAACCCCGAGTCCATGCGAGCCGCGCTGCGCGCGCTCGTGGCGATGGGCACGGCCCACCGGGCGCAGGGGGGACGCACGTGGGCGGTGCTCGGTCAGATGGCCGAACTCGGCGAGGAGTCACTCGCCGAGCACGACACGGTCGGGCGGCTGGCCGTCCGGCTCAACGTCAGCAAGCTCGTGGCGGTCGGCGGCCAGGAGGCCGCCTGGATCGACATGGGCGCCAAGAACGAGGGTTCGTGGGGTGAGGAGTCGGTGCACGTGTCCGACGCGCGGGCGGCGGTCGAACTGTTGCGCAGAGAGTTGCGCCCGGGAGACATCGCGCTGGTGAAGGCGTCTAGGTCGGTCGGCCTGGAGCAGGTCGCGGCGGAGCTGTTGGGGGAACCGGGCACGGCCGAGGGCGAGGGCGCCGGGCGATGAAGCAGATCCTCTTCTCCGGAGTGATCGGACTCTTCCTGACCTTGGTCGGCACGCCGCTGCTGATCAAGCTCCTCGCCCGTAAGGGATACGGGCAGTACATCCGTGACGACGGCCCCCGCGGCCACCACGGCAAGCGCGGTACGCCCACCATGGGTGGCATCGCCTTCATCCTGGCCACCATCATCGCGTACGCGATGACGAAGGTGATCACCTCGAGCGAGCCGACTTTCTCCGGCGTGCTCGTGCTCTTCCTCTTCGCCGGCATGGGCCTGGTCGGCTTCCTCGACGACTACATCAAGATCGTCAAGCAGCGGAGCCTGGGCCTGCGCGCCAAGGCGAAGATGGCCGGCCAGCTCATCGTCGGCGTGGCCTTCGCGATCCTCTCGCTCAACTTCGCGGACGCCCGCGGTCAGACCCCGGCCTCCGACAAGCTCTCCTTCACCCAGGACTTCGGCTGGCAGATCGGCCCCGTGATCTTCGTGATCTGGGCGCTGTTCATGATCCTGGCGATGTCCAACAGCGTGAACCTCACCGACGGCCTCGACGGCCTGGCCACCGGCGCCTCGGTGATGGTCTTCGGCGCCTACACCTTCATCGGCGTCTGGCAGTACCAGGAGTCCTGCGCCAACATGCTCACCGCGGGCCAGGCGTGCTACGAGGTCCGCGACCCGCTGGACCTGGCCATCGTTGCCTCCGCGCTGATGGGCGCCTGCTTCGGCTTCCTGTGGTGGAACACCTCGCCGGCCAAGATCTTCATGGGTGACACCGGTTCGCTCGCCCTCGGCGGCGCCCTTGCCGGCCTGGCGATCTGCTCGCGCACCGAACTCCTGCTCGCGCTGCTCGGCGGCCTGTTCGTGCTGATCACGATGTCCGTGGTTATCCAGGTCGGCTCCTTCCGGATGACCGGCAAGCGCGTGTTCCGCATGGCGCCACTCCAACACCACTTCGAACTGAAGGGTTGGAGCGAAGTGCTGGTGGTGGTCAGATTCTGGATCATCCAGGGCATGTGCGTGATCGTCGGCCTCGGCATCTTCTACGCGGGCTGGGCGGCGGCCAAGTGACGAGCCAGTACGCCGGACGTCGCGTCACCGTCGCCGGCCTCGGCGTCTCCGGTGTCCCCGCGGCGCGCGCGCTGCGGGGCCTCGGCGCCCTGGTGACCGTCGTCAACGGCAGCGACGGCGAGCGCCAGCGCGCCGAGGCGGCCGAACTCGAAGCGCTGGGCATCACCGTCCGCCTCGGCGACGGCGCGACCCTGCCGGAGGGCACCGAACTGGTCGTCACCACCCCCGGCTGGAAGCCGACCAGCCCGCTGTTCGAGGCCGCGGCCCAGGCCGGCGTCCCGGTCGTCGGCGACGTGGAGGTCGCCTGGCGGCTGCGCGCCGAGCAGGACCGCCCCGCCGCCCCCTGGCTTGCCGTCACCGGCACCAACGGCAAGACCACCACCGTACGGATGCTCGCCGCCATCCTGGGGGCCGCCGGACTGCACACCGCGGCCGTCGGCAACATCGGCGTCTCGCTCTTCGACGTCGTCCTCGGCGAGCGGGAGCACGACGTACTCGCCGTCGAGCTGTCCAGCTACCAGTTGCACTGGGCACCCTCGCTGCGCGCCCACTCCGCCGCCGTCCTCAACCTGGCCCCCGACCACCTCGACTGGCACGGCTCCATGGAGGCGTACGCCGCCGACAAGGGCCGCGTCTACGAGGGCAACCAGGTCGCCTGCGTGTGCAACGTGGCCGACCCCGCCACCGAGGAACTGGTCCGGGCCGCCGACGTCGCCGAGGGCTGCCGCGCCATCGGTTTCACCCTCGGCACACCGGGCCCCTCCCAACTCGGCCTGGTGGACGACATCCTCGTCGACCGCGCCTTCGTGCCGGACCGGCAGCGCCAGGCCCAGGAACTGGCCGAGATCAGCGACCTGGCCTCGCCGGCGCCGCACAACATCGCCAACGCGCTCGCCGCCGCTGCGCTCGCCCGCGCCTACGGCGTGCCCCCGGCCGCCGTCCGCGACGGACTGCGCGCCTTCCGGCCCGAGGCGCACCGCATCGAGCACGTGGCCACCGTGGACCGGGTCGGCTTCGTGGACGACTCCAAGGCGACCAACACGCACGCCGCGCAGGCGTCGTTGGCCGCGTACGAGCCGATCGTGTGGATCGCGGGCGGCCTCGCCAAGGGCGCCACCTTCGACGAACTGGTCAGCGCGTCGGCCAGCCGGCTGCGTGGGGTCGTCCTCATCGGCGCCGACCGCGCGCTGATCAGGGGCGCCCTCGCGCGACACGCGCCGCAGGTCCCGGTCGTCGACCTCGACCGGACGGACACTGGGGCGATGTCCGCGGCGGTCCAGGCGGCCGTCGGACTCGCGGAACCGGGCGACACGGTGCTTCTGGCCCCCGCGTGCGCCTCGATGGATATGTTCACCAACTACAACAAGCGCGGCGAAGCATTCGCCGATGCCGTGCGTGCGCTCGCCTCCGGACGAGCCGCGCACGAGTAGCCGTTGGTCCCCGTGCCGTGGACCACGGCGCCGCACTCCAGTGGAGGGGACACCGAGATGATGGCCGACGACTCCGCGCGCCCCGCCACCCGCGGCACCCGGCGGGCCCGATGGCCCCGCCCCGGCCCGGCCGCCGCGCGCCCGGTGCTGGCCGGCGGCGCGGGCCCGGTGCCGGGCGGCGGCCTCGGCATGGGCCTCGCGCTCCGTGGGAAGGCCGCCGCGCGCCCTGCGCGCGCCACCGCCCGGCCCGGGCCCGGCGGCAGACCGCCCGGCCGCGCGCCTCGGCCGTGCCCCCCGCGGCGCAGCCCGCTGGCGGCGCTGGCACGGCTGCGCGAGCGGGTCTGCCGCGCCTGGGACCGGCCGCTGACCGCCTACTACCTGATCCTCGGCGGCAGCGTGCTGATCACCGTGCTCGGCCTGGTGATGGTCTACTCCGCCTCGCAGATCAAGGCCCTCCAGTCCGGGCTCGCCCCCTCCTTCTTCTTCCGCAAGCAGTTGCTCGCGGCCGTCATCGGCGGGCTGTTGATGATGGTGGCCGTACGGCTGCCCATCCGGCTGCACCGGGCGCTGGCCTACCCGCTGCTGGCCGTCTCCGTCTTCCTGATGTGCCTGGTCCAGGTGCCCCGGATAGGAGTCGCGGTCAACGGCAACCAGAACTGGATCTCCGTCGGCGGCCCCTTCCAGCTCCAGCCCAGCGAGTTCGGCAAGCTCGCGCTCGTGCTCTGGGGTGCCGATCTGCTCGCCCGCAAGCACGACAAGAACCTCCTCGGCCAGTGGAAGCACCTGCTGGTGCCGCTGGTCCCGGCCGCCTTCGTACTGCTCGGGCTGATCATGCTGGGCGGTGACATGGGTACCGCGATCATCCTGACCGCGGTCCTGTTCGGGCTGCTGTGGCTGGCCGCCGCGCCGACCCGACTCTTCGTCGGCGTGCTCGGGGCCGCGGCCGTCGTCGGGCTGGTCCTCATCAAGACCAGCGCCAACCGCATGTCGCGCCTGGCCTGCATCGGCGCCACCGACCCGGGCGCGAACGACCAGTGCTGGCAGGCCGTGCACGGCATCTACGCGCTGGCCAACGGCGGCTGGTTCGGTTCCGGGCTCGGCGCCAGTATGGAAAAATGGGGTGAACTCCCCGAGCCTCACACGGACTTCATCTTCGCCATCACCGGCGAGGAACTCGGCCTGGCGGGGACACTGTCAGTGCTCGCCCTCTTCGCGGCTCTAGGCTATGCGGGTATCCGCGTGGCCGGACGCACGGAGGACCCCTTCGTGAGGTATGCGGCGGGAGGTGTGACCACCTGGATCACGGCGCAGGCCGTGGTCAACATCGGTGCGGTGCTCGGCCTGCTGCCGATCGCCGGTGTCCCCCTGCCGCTGTTCTCCTACGGAGGTTCGGCCCTGCTCCCGACCATGTTCGCCATCGGTCTGCTGATCGCCTTCGCGCGTGCGGAACCCGGTGCCCGAGCTGCGTTGGCCATGCGGCAGCCTGGGGTGAGATGGAAGACGATGAGACGGCGCGTCAAGAAACGTCCGTCCGGAGAGCGGTGAATTTCGGTGCATGTCGTACTCGCCGGTGGGGGGACCGCCGGCCACATCGAGCCAGCGCTCGCCCTCGCGGACGCCCTGCGTAGGCAGGACCCGACCGTGGGGATCACAGCGCTGGGCACGGAGAAGGGCCTGGAGACCCGACTCGTGCCCGAGCGGGGCTATGATCTCGGGCTCATCCCCGCCGTGCCGCTGCCCCGTAAGCCCACGCCCGAGCTGATCACCGTGCCCGGACGGCTGCGCGGCACCATCAAGGCCGCCGAGCAGATCCTGGAGCGCACCAAGGCCGACTGCGTGGTGGGCTTCGGCGGCTACGTCGCGCTGCCCGGCTACCTCGCCGCCAAGCGCCTCGGCGTGCCGATCATCGTCCACGAGGCCAACGCCCGACCCGGCCTGGCCAACAAGATCGGTTCGCGGTACGCGAAGTTCGTCGCGGTTAGCACCCCGGACAGCAAGCTGCGCAACGCGCACTACGTGGGCATCCCGCTGCGCCGCACCATCGCCACGCTGGACCGGGCCCGGGCCAGGCCCGAGGCCCGTGCCGCGTTCTGCCTCGACCCGGGCCTGCCGACCCTGCTGGTCTCCGGCGGCTCGCAGGGCGCCAGGCGGCTGAACGAGGTCGTGCAGTCCGTCGCGCCGTTCCTCCAGCGCGCCGGAATCCAGATCCTGCACGCGGTCGGCCCGAAGAACGAAATGCCGCGTGTCGACAACATGCCCGGAATGCCGCCCTACATCCCGGTACCGTACGTGGACCGGATGGACCTGGCGTACGCCGCGGCCGACATGATGCTCTGCCGCGCGGGCGCCATGACCGTGGCCGAACTGTCCGCCGTCGGGCTGCCGGCCGCCTTCGTCCCGTTGCCGATCGGCAACGGCGAACAGCGGCTGAACGCCCAGCCGCTGGTCAAGGCGGGTGGCGGGCTGCTCGTCGACGACGCCGGGCTGACGCCGGAGTGGGTGCAGAACAACGTGCTGCCCGTACTCGGCGATCCGCACCGGCTGTTCGAGATGTCGCGCGCGGCCTCGGAGTTCGGCCGCCGGGACGCCGACGAACTCCTCGTCGGAATGGTGTACGAGGCGATCGCCGCCCGCCGGGCCGGGTAGCGGCCCTCTGACAGCAGGAGGCTTGGGAGCATGGCCGGACCGACGACCGCCCAGCGCGGCAGCGCGCACCGTGACAGCCGTTCGTCGTCCGGCCCTCCGCCGCCCACCGCGCGCGGCGGGTTCCGGCTCCCCGGCCGCCGCACGCTGGTGCTGGTCCTGGTCGCCGCCGTGCTCGTCGGCGGCGGCGGGACCTGGCTGCTGTACGGCTCCTCCTGGCTGCGGGCGGAGAAGGTGCGGGTGCGCGGCACCGAAGTTTTGCGCCCCGGCCAGGTCCGCGAGGTGGCGGCGGTGCCGATGGGCTCGCCGCTCGTCTCGGTGGACACCGACGCGATGGAGAGGCGACTGCGGGCCAGGTTGCCCCGGATCGACTCCGTACACGTCGAGCGCTCCTGGCCGAACACAATCAGCCTCAATGTGACCGAGCGTCAGCCGGAACTCGTACTGGAAAAGGCCGGAAAGTTCGTCGAAATGGACGCCGGGGGAGTGCGATTCGCCACGGTGGCCAAGGCGCCGAAGGGCATTCCCCGACTGGAAATGGAAGCGGAACGCTCGCCCAGTCTGCGGAGGTTCGGTGAAGAACGGCTGCGCTGCGCCGCGGTCGAGGTGGCCACCAACCTGCCGCCCGGGGTCCGCGCCCAGACCCGGGTTCTCCGCGTACGCTCTTACGACGCCATCAGCCTTGAGCTGTCGGGCGGCCGTTCGGTGCGCTGGGGCAGCCCCGAACGGGGTGAGGCGAAGGCCGCCGCGCTGCTCGCGCTGATGAAAGCGGAGCGCGAAGCGGAGCACTTCGACGTCAGCGTGCCGGGTGCCCCCGCGGCGGCCGGGAGTTGACCGGGATTTATCGCCGAGTTGACGCCCGTCGCGGCAGGCCAGCCCCCTGGCTGGCTAGCCCCCTGGGTGATCACATAGGGTGAAAAGAAAAACGGGAGGTTCGGCGTGTTCGTTGAACGCGTGCCACTTGTCGACTTAGTGTCCTGTCCCGAAGACTTCAAGGAATAGGCACACGGATAACCCTAACCCTAAACTTCAGGGTTAGGGTTTGGGTCCGCAATGAGGACCGCCCCATCGGCATCAGTCGACGCACCGCGACAACAGCGGGGCGGCGACACGTAAATCGAGGCGAGAGGCCTTCGACGTGGCAGCACCGCAGAACTACCTCGCAGTCATCAAGGTCGTCGGCATCGGCGGCGGTGGAGTGAATGCCATCAACCGGATGATCGAGGTCGGGCTCAAGGGCGTCGAGTTCATCGCGATCAACACCGATGCACAGGCCCTGCTGATGAGCGACGCCGACGTCAAGCTCGACGTCGGCCGGGAACTCACCCGTGGCCTCGGCGCGGGCGCCAACCCCGATGTCGGCCGCAAGGCGGCCGAGGACCACCGCGACGAGATCGAGGAGGTCCTCAAGGGGGCCGACATGGTCTTCGTCACCGCGGGTGAGGGCGGCGGCACCGGCACCGGCGGCTCCCCCGTCGTCGCCAACATCGCGCGCTCCCTGGGTGCCCTGACGATCGGTGTGGTCACCCGCCCGTTCACCTTTGAGGGTCGCCGCCGTGCGAACCAGGCGGAGGACGGGATCGCCGGCCTGCGGGACGAGGTCGACACCCTGATCGTCATCCCCAACGACCGACTGCTGTCCATTTCGGACCGTCAGGTCAGCGTTCTTGACGCGTTCAAGTCCGCCGACCAGGTACTGCTGTCCGGCGTGCAGGGCATCACCGACCTGATCACGACCCCCGGCCTGATCAACCTGGACTTCGCGGACGTCAAGTCCGTGATGTCGGAGGCGGGCTCGGCCCTCATGGGCATTGGCTCCGCGCGCGGCGACGACCGCGCGGTCGCCGCCGCCGAGATGGCGATCTCCTCGCCCCTGCTCGAGGCGTCCATCGACGGCGCCCGAGGCGTGCTGCTGTCCATCTCGGGCGGCTCGGACCTCGGTCTCTTCGAGATCAACGAGGCCGCACAGCTCGTCAGCGAGGCGGCACACCCGGAGGCAAACATCATCTTCGGCGCCGTGATCGACGACGCGCTCGGCGACGAGGTCCGCGTCACCGTGATCGCCGCCGGCTTCGACGGCGGCCAGCCGCCGGCCAAGGGCAACCGGGAGAAGGCGCTCGGTTCGTACGGCGGCCGCGACGAGGGCGCCACCGCCGCGCAGTCCGGCCGGCCTGCCACCTCGGCCGAGTCGCGCCCCGCGTACGGTGGCCTGACCAGCTTCTCCTCGCGGGACAGCGGCGTGCCGACGGCCGAGCCGGTCGAGCCCGAGCCGGCCCCGGTCTCCGAGGCGCCGAGCGGGTACCCGAGCCAGACCCCGGCCCCGCCCATCAGCTCGCCGCAGGTTCCCCCGGCCCGCCCCTACCAGGACAGCGCGGCCGAGGAGCTCGACGTGCCGGACTTCCTGAAGTAGCCGTCGGCGTGAGACGACTGAAGTGATCCACACACCGTGATAGGCCAGCACGAGATAACGAGCGGCGCGCACTTCGCCTTCACCGACCGGTGGGGCGGGGTGAGCGCCGCTCCGTATGACCGGCTCAACCTCGGCGGCGCGGTCGGCGACGACCCGGCCGCGGTACGGGCCAACCGCGTCAGCGCGGCGCGGGTGCTCGGCATCGACGCGGAGCGCGTCGTGTGGATGCGCCAGGTGCACGGCCGCGAGGTGGCCGTCGTCGATGGGCCGTGGGGCGACCGCGAGATCCCGGAGGTCGACGCGGTGGTGACCGCCCGTCAGGGGCTGGCCCTCGCCGTGCTCACCGCCGACTGCACCCCGGTCCTCCTCGCGGACCCGGTGGCCGGTGTCGCCGGCGCCGCGCACGCGGGGCGGCCGGGGCTCGTCGCCGGGGTCGTGCCGGCGACCGTCGAGGCCATGGTCGCGCTCGGCGCGGAGCCCGCCCGGATCATCGCCCGCACCGGCCCCTCGGTCTGCGGCCGCTGTTACGAGGTGCCGGCGGCGATGCGTGACGCGGTGGCGGACGTGGTGCCCGCGGCCTGGGCCACCACGAACTGGGGCACGCCGGCGGTCAACGTGGCCGGTGGCGTACGGGCCCAACTCGCCACGCTCGGTGTCGAGCTGACGGTCTCGTCCGAGGACTGCACGCTGGAGTCGACCGACCACTTCTCCTACCGGCGCGAGCGCGACACCGGGCGGCTGGCGAGCTACGTGTGGCTTTCCGAGGCGGCTGACCAGGACGGGGAGGCGGAGCGGTGACCGACCGTAGAAGTGAGTTGGCGGACAACCTGGCCCGGGTCGAGGAGCGCGTCGCCGCCGCGTGCGCCGTCTCCGGGCGCGAGCGCTCCGAGGTCACCCTCATCGTGGTGACCAAGACCTACCCGGCCAGCGACGTACGGCTGCTGTCGGAACTCGGGGTGCGCGAGGTCGCCGAGAACCGGGACCAGGACGCCGCGCCCAAGGCCGCCGCATGCACGGATCTGCCGCTGCGATGGCACTTTGTGGGGCAATTGCAGTCGAACAAGGTCCGTTCCGTGGCCAGTTACGCTGATCTCGTACAGTCCGTTGACCGGCAGCGGTTGGTCAACGCGCTGTCAACGGCCGCCGTGCGCGCCGGTCGCGAGATCGACTGCCTGCTCCAGGTGGCCCTTGAAGCGGAGTCGGGGGACGCCGGGGGCCGGGGCGGCATCGCGCCCGACGGCGTGGCCGGCCTCGCCGACGCGGTGGCCGAGTCCGAAGGGCTGCGGCTGCGCGGGCTGATGACGGTCGCTCCGCTCGCCGGACCGTATGCGGGCAGGGCGCGGGCGGCCTTCGAGCGGTTGAGGGAAATCTCATCGAGCCTGCGCGTGGCTCATCCGGCTGCGACCATGGTCTCGGCAGGGATGAGCTCGGACCTCGAGGACGCCGTGGCCTCCGGTGCGACACATCTACGCGTCGGCACTGCGGTGCTCGGAGTCCGACCCCGGCTCGGGTAACGTCGCCAAGCAAGTCGGACCACAGTAGAAAATATGGTCATTCCCGCCAAGAGGTGGGCAGGCCGCGTGGATTCAAGGCATCTGGTGGCGGAAGCGATCCACCACAGAGCGGAGGACGCAGAGAATGGCCGGCGCTATGCGCAAGATGGCGGTCTACCTCGGCCTCGTGGAGGACGATGGGTACGACGGCCGGGGGTTCGACCCCGACGACGACTTCGAGCCCGAACCCGAACCGGAGCGTGCGCGGCGGCAGCACCAGCCGGAGACCGAACCGCGACCGGAAATGGACGAACCGGTGCGAGTCGCCCACGCGCCGGCGCAGCGTGAACCTGCTCCGCTCGTAGCGGAAACCGGGCGCCCCGCCCGCATCGCTCCCGTGGCGTCTATCACACCCGAACGTCAAAGCCTGGAGAAGAACGCACCGGTGATCATGCCCAAGGTCGTGTCCGAGCGGGAGCCCTACCGCATCACCACGTTGCACCCTCGCACCTACAACGAGGCCCGTACCATCGGGGAACACTTCCGCGAGGGCACACCCGTGATCATGAATTTGACTGAGATGGATGACACTGACGCGAAGCGACTCGTCGACTTCGCGGCCGGTCTAGTCTTCGGTCTGCACGGAAGTATTGAGCGGGTGACGCAGAAGGTGTTCCTGTTGTCGCCTGCTAACGTCGATGTCACGGCGGAGGACAAGGCCCGTATTGCAGAGGGCGGGTTCTTCAACCAGAGCTGAGACGCGATACCTGGCAATCACGGCCGCAAGGCTACGTACGAGCAAGGGGAGAGGGACCCGCGGGGATGGGCATCGCACTGGACGTGATCCACGTCGCGCTGTTGGTTTTCCTGGTCGTGTTGATCTTCCGGCTGGTGATGGACTACGTGTTCCAGTTCGCCCGCTCATGGCAACCCGGCAAGGCGATGGTGGTGGTCCTTGAGCCCACTTACACTGTCACCGATCCGCCACTCAAGTTTCTGCGGCGGTTTATCCCGCCGCTGCGTCTCGGGGGCGTGGCGCTCGATCTGTCCTTCTTCGTACTGATGATCATTGTTTACATCCTGATCTCCGTCGTGAGCCAGCTGTGAACGATACGGTCTTGCCGATTGCCGACGACAACGTTGAGGTGAAGAAGAGATGCCGTTGAGCCCCGAGGACGTGCGGAACAAGCAGTTCACGACCGTCCGCCTCCGAGAAGGTTATGACGAGGACGAGGTCGATGCCTTCCTCGACGAAGTCGAAGCGGAACTGACCCGACTGCTGCGCGAGAACGAGGACCTCCGGGCCAAGCTCGCCGCCGCGACGCGTGCCGCCGCGCAGAACCAGCAGCAGGGCATGCGCAAGCAGGAGCAGCAGGACCGACCCGGCGCCCCCGTGCCCGCCGCTATATCAGGTCCGCAGCCGGTGCCGCCCCAGCAGCAACAGCAACAGATGGGCGGACCGCCCCAGTTGCCCGGTGGCGCACCGCAGCTTCCGGCCGGCCCCGGCGGCCACGGCCCGCAGGGCCCGCACGGCCCCGGCCCGATGGGTCAGGGTGGCCCGGGCCCGATGGGCCAGCACGGTCCGATGGGTGGCCCCATGGGCCCCGGCGGCCCGCAGCTTCCGCAGCCCGGCCAGGGCCCCGGCGGCGACAGCGCGGCCCGCGTGCTCTCGCTGGCGCAGCAGACCGCTGACCAGGCGATCGCGGAGGCCCGTTCCGAGGCCAACAAGATCGTCGGCGAGGCGCGCAGCCGCGCCGAGGGCCTGGAGCGCGACGCGCGTGCCAAGGCCGACGCGCTGGAGCGGGACGCGCAGGAGAAGCACCGCGTGGCGATGGGCTCGTTGGAGTCGGCCCGCGCGACGCTGGAGCGCAAGGTCGAGGACCTGCGCGGCTTCGAGCGCGAGTACCGCACCCGTCTGAAGTCGTACCTGGAGAGCCAGCTCCGTCAGTTGGAGAACCAGGCCGACGACTCGCTGGCCCCGCCGCGTACCCCGGCGACCGCCTCGCTGCCGCCGTCCCCCTCGATGAGCGGCTCGATGGCAGCCGCTGGTGCCAGCTCCATGGGCGGTGGCGGTGGCCACACCATGGGCGGCAACGGCGGCGGCCCCTCGTACGGTGGGCAGCAGCAGATGTCCCCGGCGATGACGCAGCCGATGGCGCCGGTGCGGCCGCAGGGTCCGCAGCCGATGCAGCAGGCCCCTTCGCCGATGCGGGGCTTCCTGATCGACGAGGACGACAACTGATCACCCCGACCGGGCGCCGCTAGGCGCCAGTCGTCGGCGCACATACGGGCCGGGCCCCTGGGAAGTCCCAGGGGCCCGGCCCGTATGTGCTGCCGGCGCGCGCCGCACCGGGCGTGCTTCCCCCGTGCTGCTGAACCCGCCGCACGCCGTGGGGATTCCCCTGCGCGGGTGAGGTGCGCCGCGGCGCGGGGGAGTGGTCGCGGGGGCGGTGGGGCGGCGCGGGTGTCGTACGGCTCGGCGGTGCTCGAACGCGACGGCGCCCCCGGCCCGCGAAGTGCGCGGACCGGGGGCGCCGTCAGCGGCCGGGGGCGGGTCACATCTTGCGCAACCGGAAGGTCAGGCCCAGCAGCTCGTCCGTGAACGGCTCGCCGTAGCCGTCACCGGCCTCGCCCTCGGCGAAGTCGGTGCCCAGCACCTCGTCGGCGATGAGCACGGTGTGCTCGGTGACGGCCGCGGCGGTCTCCTGGTCCGAGGCCGACCAGCGCACCGCGATCCGGTCCGCGACGTCGAGCCCGGAGTTCTTCCGCGCCTCCTGGATCAGCCGGATCGCGTCCCGGGCCAGGCCCGCGCGGCGCAGCTCCGGGGTGATCTCCAGGTCGAGGGCGACCGTCGCGCCCGCGTCGGAGGCCACCGACCAGCCCTCGCGCGGGGTTTCGGTGATGATGACCTCGTCGGGCGCCAGCTCCACGCGCTCGCCGTCCACGGTCACCGCGGCGGTGCCCTCGCGCAGCGCCAGCGAGAGCGCGGCGGCGTCGGCCTCGGCGACGGCCTTGGCCACCGCCTGCACGCCCTTGCCGAACCGCTTGCCGAGCGCGCGGAAGTTGGCCTTCGCCGTGGTGTCCACCAGCGAGCCGCCCATCCCGGCCAGCGAGGCCAGCGAGGTAACGTTCAGCTCCTCGGCGATCTGTGCCCGCAGTTCGTCGGGCAGCGAGTCGAAGCCCGCCACGCCGATCAGGGCCCGCGACAGCGGCTGCCGGGTCTTCACGCCGGACTCGGCGCGCGAGGCGCGGCCCAGCTCGACCAGCCGGCGCACCAGCAGCATCCGCTCCGAGAGCAGCGGGTCAATCAGCGCCGGGTCCGTCTCGGGCCAGGTCGCCAGGTGCACCGAGTCCGGGGCGGCCGGGTCGACCGGGACTACCAGGTCCTGCCAGACGCGCTCGGTGATGAACGGGACGAGCGGGGCCATGAGCCGGGTCACGGTCTCCACCGCCTCGTGCAGGGTGCGCAGCGCGGCGGCGTCGCCCTGCCAGAAGCGGCGCCGGGAGCGGCGCACGTACCAGTTGGACAGACCGTCCACGAACGCGGACAGCAACTTGCCCGCGCGCTGCGTGTCGTACGCCTCCAGGGCCGCGGTGACCTGGTCGGTCAGCGTGTGCAGCTCGCTCAGCACCCAGCGGTCGAGCAGCGGTCGGTCCACCGGCGCCGGGTCGGCGGCGCTCGGGGCCCAGCCGGAGGTGCGGGCGTACAGGGCCTGGAAGGCGACGGTGTTCCAGTAGGTGAGCAGCGTCTTGCGCACGACCTCCTGGATCGTGCCGTGCCCGACCCGGCGCGCGGCCGACGGGGAGCCGCCGGTGGCCATGAACCAGCGGACGGCGTCCGCGCCGTGCTGATCCATCAGCGGGATGGGCTGCAGGATGTTGCCCAGGTGCTTGGACATCTTGCGGCCGTCCTCGGCGAGGATGTGGCCGAGACAGACCACGTTCTCGTACGAGGACCTGTCGAAGACCAGGGTGCCGACGGCCATCAGCGTGTAGAACCAGCCGCGGGTCTGGTCGATCGCCTCGGAGATGAACTGCGCCGGGTAGCGCTTCTCGAACAGCTCCTTGTTCTGGTACGGGTAGCCCCACTGCGCGAAGGGCATCGAGCCCGAGTCGTACCAGGCGTCGATGACCTCCGGCACGCGCTCCGCCGTCAGCGCGCACCCCTCGTGCGGGCAGCCGAAGGTGACTGCGTCGATGTACGGGCGGTGCGGGTCGAGGCCCGACTGGTCGGTCCCGGTCAGCTCGGTGAGCTCGGCGCGGGAGCCGACGCAGGTGAGGTGGCCCTCCTCGCAGCGCCAGATGGGCAGCGGGGTGCCCCAGTAGCGGTTGCGGGACAGCGCCCAGTCGATGTTGTTGTTGAGCCAGTCGCCGAAGCGACCGGTCTTGGCCGACTCGGGGAACCAGTTGGTCCGCTCGTTCTCCTGAAGGAGACGGTCCTTGACCGCCGTGGTCCTGATGTACCAGGACGGCTGCGCGTAGTAGAGCAGGGCCGTGTGGCAGCGCCAGCAGTGCGGGTAGCTGTGCTCGTACGCCATGTGCTTGAACAGCAGGTCGCGCGCCTGGAGGTCGGCGACCAGGGCCTCGTCGGCCTTCTTGAAGAACTGGCCGCCGACCAGCTCGATCCCTTCCTCGAAGGTGCCGTCCGGGCGGACCGGGTTGATCACCGGCAGGCCGTAGCCCCGGCAGGTCCTGAGGTCGTCCTCACCGAAGGCGGGGGCCTGGTGGACCAGGCCTGTGCCGTCCTCGGTGGTGACGTACTCGGCGCAGACGACGAAGTTGGCGCCCTCCAACTCGACCAGCTCGAACGGGCGCTGGTACGTCCAGCGCTCCATCTCGCACCCGATGAAGGACTCGCCGGTCGCCTCCCAGCCCTCGCCCAGCGCCTTGGCCAGCAGCGGCTCGGCGACCACCAGCTTGCGCTGACCGTCGGTCGCGACGACGTAGCGCACGTCCGGGTGGGCGGCGACGGCGGTGTTGGACGCCAGCGTCCACGGCGTGGTTGTCCAGACCAGCAGCGCTGCCTGGCCGGCGAGCGGCCCCGAGGTGAGCGGCAGCCGCACGTAGACCGACGGGTCGACCACGGTCTCGTACCCCTGGGCCAGCTCGTGGTCCGAGAGGCCGGTGCCGCAGCGCGGGCACCACGGGGCGACGCGGTGGTCCTGGACGAGGAGGCCCTTGCCGAAGATCTCCTTGAGCGACCACCACACGGAGTCCACGTAGCTCGGCTCCATGGTGCGGTACGCGTTGTCGAGGTCGGTCCAGTACCCCATGCGCGTGGTCAGCTCGGCGAAGGCGTCGGTGTGGCGGGTCACCGACTCGCGGCACTTCGCGTTGAACTCCGCGATGCCGTACGCCTCGATGTCCTTCTTGCCCTTGAAGCCCAGCTCCTTCTCGACCGCCAGCTCGACGGGCAGCCCGTGGCAGTCCCAGCCGGCCTTGCGGGCTACGTGGTAGCCGCGCATGGTGCGGAAGCGGGGGAAGACGTCCTTGAAGACGCGGGCCTCGATGTGGTGGGCGCCTGGCATGCCGTTGGCGGTGGGCGGGCCCTCGTAGAACACCCACTCCGGCTTGCCCTCGGACTGTTCGAGCGACCGGGCGAAGATCTTGTTCTCGCGCCAGAAGTCGAGCACGGCGTGCTCCAGGGCAGGCAGGTCGACCTGGGCGGGCACCTGGCGGTACTGCGGCGTCATGCGGGTGTCTCTTCCTCCGGCGGAACGGCTGCTACGTGGTCCGTCGGAGGGACGAGAGCAGGGCTGCTCCCGCGGTACCACCCTCCTTGGCCGTGAGCGGTGCTCACGGCCCCCTCATTGGGGTCGCGCTGTCGGGTCTACTCGCATCCGCCTCGCGGAAGCTTTCTTCCGACGGCTCCGGGGTGATCTTCACGCCGCGCTGACCCCCGGGCTCACACCGTCCCCGAGTCGCTCGTGGCCTCCTTCGGCGCTACTCGTCCCCTTCCACGCCTCTCGCTGCGCCCCAGTGTACGACTCGCCCTCTCGCCGGCCGACCGCGTTTCCGCGCCAGGGGCCCGCCGCGGGCCGGGCGGGGGTTACCCCCGCGTACGCCCCCGGACGGTCCCGGGCGCCCTGGACGTCCTGGGCGGTGACGTGGCCGGCGGCCGGATTACCGCGCGTGCGGCGGGGCACAACGGATGAGACCGGCCTGCCAGGTAGCGGGCCGATTATCGCGTCTTCTCGGGCGGAGGTGCCCGGGCCCCGGAGGTCGGCGTGCCCTGTTGCCGCGTGGTGGGAGTCGTTTTATCGTTCCGGCACGATTCGCGCGCAAGGTCACCATATGTGAAGGGGTTGCGGCCATGGTGGCGAAGAAGACCGCCGTGCGGCACTCCACGGCCCTGGCCCCAGCCGCCCGATCTGCGTGGCACACCACCTCCGCAGCCCCTCCTCCCACGGGGCACGGGGCGCCCACGGGAGGGGAGGAGCCGCCCGCTGGGGGAGCCGCGCCGGCGGCGAGGAAGCACGCGAGGAAGTCGTGGACCGAGCAGGCCGAGCACCCCGCCGGACAGCCGGCGACCGAGCTGGGAGCGACGGAGCGAGCGGCGCACGACCCGACCGCGGCAACGGACGCCGTACCGAAGAAGGCCGTACCGAAGAAGAGCGCGGCGAAGGAGACGACGGCGAAGAAGGCCGCAGTCAAGAAGACCGCGGCGAAGAAGACCGCGGCCAAGAAGGTCGCGGCGAGGAAGGTCGCACCGAAGGCGACCACCGAGCCGGCGCCGGCCCCGGCCGGGAAGCCCGCACGTGAGGCGGCGGCCCCGTCGCCAGCACCCTACGACCAGGAAGCACCCGGGTCCCGACGCGTCGGGACCCGGGGACACGACCGCACCACACGGCACGACCGCCGCGCCCGCCGCGAACACCGTGGCCGCCCCGGCGCTGAAGAGCACGGCCAAGAAGGCTGCACCTGCCGAGAAGGCGGTGCCCGCGAAGAAGACGGGAGCCAAGAACGTGGCTGCTAAGGAGACTCCGGGTGGGGCGTCGACCGCCAAGCGGGCCGTGACGGAGGTGGCCGCGCTGCCGGGAGCGCGCGCGGCCACCGCCGCCGAACCCGGCGAGCTGGCCGTTCGGCCGGGCGAGGACCCCTGGTCGCCGGAGGAGGCGCGACAGGCGCGCACCGCGCTCCAGGAGGAGGCCGAGCGACTGCGCGCTGAGATCCAGGCGTCCGAGGAGGCGCTCAGTGGTCTGATGCGCAACTCCGGCGACGGGGCGGGCGACGACCAGGCCGACACCGGTACCAAGAACGTCACGCGCGAGCACGAGATGGCGTTGAACAGCAACGCCCGCGAGATGCTGCTGCAGAGCGAGCGCGCGCTCGCGCGGCTTGAGGCCGGCACGTACGGGCTGTGCGAGAACTGCGGCAAGCCGATCGGCAAGGCCAGGATGCAGGCCTTCCCGAGGGCCACCCTGTGTGTGGAGTGCAAGCAGCGGCAGGAACGTCGCTGACGGCGCTCGTCCCGGGGTGTCGTACCCTCGTGCTCTACCGGGCGTGGCGTGGCGCGCGGGGAGCGACGTAGAGGGATTTACGTGACAGAGGCGGAGCAGTCCATCGGAACGCCAGAGCCGGAGCGGTCGGACGAGGCCGAGGAGGCAGCGCGAGCCGAGGCCGCGGCGGAGCCGGGCGCGGACGGCGGGCGGGGCCAGCGGCGGATTCCGGTGCTGCTGGTGGTCGCCGCGTTCGCCTACCTGCTCGACCTGGTGACCAAGATCATCGTGGTCTCCGAGCTGGAGCACGAGGGCGCGATCGAGATCCTCGGCACCTGCTTGCAGCTTGAGGTGATACGCAACCGCGGCGCCGCCTTTGGCTTCGGCGAGGCCATGACCATCGTCTTCACCTGCATCGCCACCATCGTGATCGTGGTGATCGCCCGGATCGCCCGCAAGTTGTACAGCGTGCCGTGGGCGATCGCGCTCGGGCTGCTGCTCGGCGGGGCGCTCGGCAACCTCACCGACCGGCTGCTGCGCACGCCCGGCGGGTTCAAGGGCGCGGTGGTCGACTTCATCGCGCCCGCGCACTTCGCGGTCTTCAACCTCGCCGACTCCGCCATCGTCTGCGGTGGCGTCCTCATCGTGATCCTCTCCTTCCGCGGCCTGGACCCGGACGGCACGGTGCACCGGTACTGACCCCCTCCCGGGACTGACCCCCTCCCGGTACTGACCCCCTCCCGGGACTGACCCCCTCCCGGGACTGACCCCCTCCCGGTACTGACCCCCTCCCGGGACTGACCCCCTCCCGGTACTGACCCCCTCCCGGGACTGACCCCCTCCCGGTACTGACCCCCTCCCGGTACTGACCCCCTCCCGGGACTGGTCTCCCGTCGGCCGCCACGGGCCCCCTCACCGACCTCCACCGATGCCCGGCCGGGCCACAGCGCCCGGCCGGGCATCGGCCGCTCCCGGCGCCACGGCCCCGGAGACGGTGGGCCACGTCCCGGTCCGGGCGAGGGCGTGCGGGGGCGTGTCGCTCGTCCGGCATACTCGTCGGGTGAGCACGCTTCCCGAGATCCGCACGCTGCCCGTACCCGATGGCCTGGAGGGCGAACGCGTCGATGCCGCGCTGGCCCGTATGTTCGGCTTCTCCCGCACCAAGGCGGCCGAGCTGGCCGCCGCGGGGAAGGTGCGGGTGGACGGTTCGGAGGCCGGCAAGTCCGACCGGGTCTCCGGCGGCGCCTGGCTCGAGGTGGAGATGCCACGGGCGGCGCCGCCCGTGCGGGTCGTCGCCGAACCCGTCGAGGGCATGGAGATCGTGCACGACGACGAGGACATCGTCGTCGTGGTCAAGCCGGTCGGCGTCGCCGCCCACCCGAGCCCCGGCTGGACCGGCACCACCGTCATCGGCGGCCTCGCCGCCGCCGGCTACCGCATCTCCACCTCCGGCGCCGCCGAGCGCCAGGGCATCGTGCACCGGCTGGACGTGGGCACCTCGGGGCTGATGGTGGTTGCCAAGTCGGAGCGCTCCTACACGCTGCTCAAGCAGCAGTTCCGCGAGCGCACGGTCGACAAGCGCTACCACGCGCTGGTGCAGGGCCACCCGGACCCGATGAGCGGCACCATCGACGCGCCGATCGGCCGGCACCCGAGCGCCGACTACAAGTGGGCGGTCACCGCCGAGGGCAAGCCCAGCGTCACCCACTACGACCTCATCGAGGCGTTCCGCTCCGCCAGCCTGCTGGACATCAAGCTGGAGACGGGGCGTACGCACCAGATCCGGGTGCACATGGCCGCCCACCGCCACTCGTGCGCCGGCGACCTCACCTACGGCGCCGACCCGACGCTGGCCAAGCGGCTCGGGCTGACGCGGCAGTGGCTGCACGCCATGCGGCTGGGGTTCGAGCACCCGGCGGACGGGCGCTGGGTGGAGTTCGAGAGCGGCTACCCCGACGACCTCCAGCAGGCCCTGGACCGGGTGCGGGCCGACAGCGCCTGACCGACCCCCCCCACCGAGGCACCGCGGCCCCGGCGCAGGCCGCGCCCCGCCGCCCCTCGGGCCGCCCGCACCGTGACCAGCCGGGGGCGGGCTCACCCGGCCGGGCGAGCCGCCGAGTCCGGGTCGTCCGCCGGGCACGGCACGGACGGTGGCCGCGCGCGGACTGGGTCCACCCCGCGCGCCCGCCCCGCGTACGCCGTGCGTACGTTCCGGGCGGTGTGCCGTACGTGCCGCCGGTGCCGTGCGGGGACGCGGCGCGGGGTGAGCCGCGCGACCGGGCACGAGGCGAGCGCGGCGGGTGGCGTGCGGAAATGGCACGCTGGAGGCCGTGATCATCTTACGTCGTCGGGAGGCGCGGCCCGTGGACCAGCTAGCCCTGCTGCTCCTGCTGCTGCTCGGGGCCGTGGTGGTGGTGATGGTCCCCATCGGGGAGCGGCTCAGTCTGCCGCTCGCCGGCGCCGTCGTGCTCGGCGCGCTGGTCGCCCCGCTGGACCCGGTCGCGGCCACCGCGGTGGCCGGGCGGCTCAGGCTGCCCCGGCGGATGGTCTCCATCCTGGAGGGCGAGGGGCTGTTCAACAACGTCACGGCCATCGTGCTCTACCACGTGGCCCTGGCCGCCGCGGTGAGCGGCGGCTTCTCGCTGCCGGCCGCGCTCGGCACGCTGGCGCTGTCGGCGGTGGTGGCGGTGGCCGTCGGTCTCGGCCTCGGCTGGGCGACGGCCCGGCTCATGGGGCGGCTTGAGGACCCGACGCTCCAGATCGGGCTGACGCTGCTGGTGCCGTTCGCGGCGTACGTGCTCGCCGAGGAGTTCCACGGCTCTGGCGTGCTCGCGGTGCTGACCACCGCGCTCTTCCTGACCGAGCACGCGATGGACGCCGACGACGTGCTGGGGCGGCTGGCCGGGCGCACCTTCTGGGAGGTCGTGGACACCCTGGTGACCGGCGTCGCCTTCGGGCTCATCGGCCTTGAGCTGCACAACGTGTTCGGCACCGTGTCCGGGCGCTGGGGCGAGATGCTCGGCACGGGGGCGGCCGTGGTCGGCGTCGTGGTAGGCGTGCGGCTGCTGTGGCTCTTGCCCGCGGCCTGGCTGGCCCGGCGGCTGCACCGGCGCCGGGACTACGACGAGGACATCCCGATGAGCTGGCGGGAGACGGTGATCATGTGGTGGTCCGGGATGCGCGGGGGTGGCCTCGGTCGCGCTGGCGCTGGCCATCCCGTTCACCGTGGACGGCGGCGACGCGTTCCCGGCCCGGGACGAGATCCTCTTCATCGCCTTCTCGGTCGTGCTCGCGACCCTGGTCTTCCAGGGCCTGACCCTGCCCTGGCTGGTACGACGGCTGCGGGTAAGCCCGGACGCCAAGGCGGAGCAGGCGTTCGAGCGCGAGCTGGCGGAGCGCGTGCTGCGGGCGACCCGCCGCCGGCTCAAGGAGATCCAGGAGGAGGACCTGCCCGACGAACTCCTGGAGCAGGTCGCGCGCCGGGCGTACGACCTCGGCGTGCGGATCTACCCGGACATCCTGGAGGAGGACCGGCGGGAGGGCCACGAGAAGCGGGTGGCGCGCCTCAAGCGGCTCCAGCGCATCAACGGCGAGCTGCTGTCGGCCGCCCGGTACGAGGTGCTGAACGCCCGCAGCGAACCGGGCGCCGATCCGGAGATCGTCGACCGGGTGCTGCACCAGCTGGACATGCGCAGCCTGCGCGGCGCCCCGCCGCCCGACCAGGGCTGAGCCGGCCCGCGCCGCGCCCCCGGCCGGGCGCCGCGCCCGCCCGCGCCGGACCGGTCAGGACCTCGGCGCGGCCTCGGCCGGCTCGAGGGAGGGGTCCTGCGCCGGAAGGTGGGCGGGCTCGTGACCGGGCGCGGGCGCGGTGAGGACGCGCGGCAGCGCGTACGGGTGCTCGTCGCGCAGCCAGACCAGCAGCTTCTCGCGGACCTCGCAGCGCAGCGTCCACAGGTCGTCGGCGTTGCGCGCGGTAGCCAGGGCTCGTACCTCCATGGTGGTCGGCGTGGAGTCGGTGACGACGAGGTTCCAGGCCCGGCCGTCCCAGGCGGGGCACTCGTCGAGGATCTCGCGCAGCCGCTTGCGCATCTGGGCCACCGGCGTCGCGTGGTCGAGCTCGAAGAAGACGGTGCCGGTCATCTGGGCGCCGCCACGGGACCAGTTCTCGAAGGGCTTGCTGGTGAAGTAGGAGACCGGCATCGTGATCATGCGCTCGTCCCAGGTGCGGACGACCAGGTAGGTGAGGGTGATCTCGTGCACCGTGCCCCACTCGCCCTCCACGACCACCGTGTCCCCGATGCGGACTGTGTCGCCGAAGGCGATCTGCAGCCCGGCGAAGAGGTTGCCCAGGGTGGACTGCGCGGCGATACCGGCGACGATGCCGAGCACACCGGCCGAGGCCAGCATCGAGGTGCCGAACGCCCGCATCGCCGGGAACTGGAGCAGCATCACCGCGGCGGCCACCACGCCCACCACCGCCGTGACCACCCGCTGGATCAGCGTGAGCTGGGTGCGCACCCGCCGGGCGCGCGCGGGATCGCGCCGTCCCGTGGCGTAGCGCGCGTAGCTGGACTCGATGACCGCGGCCGAGACGCGCACTATCAACCAGCCCACCATGGCTATGGTCACCAGGGTGAGCACCAGGCCCACCGCCTCCCAGTGGTCCTCGTCGCTGAGCAGGTGCGTCTCCCGGTACGAGCCTTGGATGACGCTCGTACACAGCGCTACCTGGAACGGGAAGCGGCAGCGCCGAAGCAGCCCCCACAGCGGCGTCTCCGGGTGGCGCTGGTCGGTCCTGCTCAACAGCCGGTCGACCAGCCAGCCGACGACGACGGTGAGCGCGACCGAACCGCCGATGACGATCAGCGGTCGCAGTACGTTCTCCATGGACTACTCAGCTCTTCTTCGGGTCCTCTTCGCGGGTCACCGCCCGCCACCGTAACTGGCACGATGGGGTGGGAACGAAAAAGCGACAGGATGTGACAGCGGTGGCCCCGACATCGACGATTGTACTCTTCCACTCCGCGTACGGGCTGCGGCCCGCCGTACACGCGGCTGCCGAGCGGCTGCGCGCCGCCGGGCACGAGGTGCATGTGCCCGACCTGTACGAGGGCCGAACCTGCGAGTCCGTCGAGGACGGCAGGGCGATCAAGGACGAGATCGGCAACGACGAGCTGCTGCTGCGCGCCGTGCGCGCGGCGGCCCCGCTCTCCCACCGTGGCCTGGTCTACGCGGGCTTCTCGCTGGGCGGCTCGATCGCGCAGACCCTGGCGTTGGGCGACGCCAAGGCGCGCGGCCTGTTCCTGCTGCACGGCACGTCCGACATCGCGGAGGACGCGGCGACCGACGGGCTGCCGGTGCAGCTCCACGTCGCCGACCCGGACCCGTTCGAGCCGCACGACTGGCTGAGCGCCTGGTACCTGCGCATGAGCCGGGCCGGCGCGGACGTGGAGGTCTACCGCTACCCGGGCGCGGGCCACCTGTACACCGACCCCGAGCTGCCGGACTACGACGCGGAGGCCGCGGAGAACACCAGGAAGGTGGCGCTGGCCTTCCTGGACGAGGTCGCCTGAGCCACCCGCGCCCGCTCGGCGCCCACTCCGCTCGGCGCCCGCCCCCGCCGCGCGGGCAGGGGCGGGCGCCAAGCCGTGTGCGCTAGCGCACCGGCCGGTCGGCGCGCTCCACGCGCTGGGTGCCGGACCGGGTGCGGTACGAGCGGGCCCAGGAGGCGGCCGCGTTCGGGTCGGTCCGGTCGGAGATGGTGAAGTAGTCCATCTGCGTGCGCTGCTCCGTGGCGTCGAGCACGCCGTAGCCGGGGAGTCCATGTCCAGCCACTTCACGTGCCGGTTGGCGGCCTTGATCGCGGCGACCGCGGCCAGCGAGAGCGTGTGCGGCGCGACGTTCAGCAGGTCGTCGATGTTGTCCGAGGTCACCGACGTGACCACGAACTCGGTCGCGGCCGAGGGCGAGAGCGGGTACGTGGCGGCCTTGGTCGGCACGTCGTTGGCCCAGGCCATGTGGACGTCGCCGGTGAGGAAGACCGTGTTGTCGATGCCGCGTCCGCGCAGGTGGGCCAGGAGTTCGCGGCGGTCGTCGGTGTAGCCGTCCCACTGGTCGACGCTGGGCGCGATGCCCTCCCTGGGCAGGCCGAGGAGTTCGACCAGCGGCTTGAGCAGGTGCGCGGGGAGCGACCCGAACGCGAACGGGGAGATCATCACCGAGGTGCCGACCAGCTTCCAGCGCGCGTTCGAGGCCGCCAGCCCGGACTTGAGCCAGCCGAGCTGGGCCCGCCCGGTGATGGTGCGCTCCGGGTCGTTCACCGCGCCGCTGCCCGCCTTCGCCTGCTCCGAGCGGAACGAGCGCAGGTCGAGCAGGTGCAGATCGGCCAGCGAGCCGAAGCGCAGCCAGCGGTAGGTGGTGCCCTCGGTGCTCGGCCGCACCTGCATCCACTCGAAGTACGCCTGCTTGGCTGCGGCGACCCGGCGCGCCCACTCGCCCTCGGTGCCCGGGGTGTGGTTCTCCGCGCCGCCCGACCAGGCGTCGTTGGCGAACTTGTGGTCGTACCAGATCGCGATGACCGAGTGCGCGGCGTGCACCGCCCGCAGGTCGGCGTCGGTGCGGTAGTAGCCGTGCCGCGTCCGGTAGTCGGCGAGGGTGACGATCTCGTGCCGGGGCGAGTGCTGGCGCACCACGTCCTTGGCCTCCGGATAGGTCCCGGTCCCGTACTCGTACAGGTAGTCGCCGATGTGCAGCACGGTGTCCAGGTCGCGGCGCGCGGCCAGGTGCCGGTACGCCGAGAAGTACCCGGCTTCCCAGTTGGCGCACGAGACCACGCCGAACCGCACGTTGCCGTCCGAGGTGTCCGCCGCCTGGGCGGTGCGGGTGGGCCCGACGGGCGAGAGCGCGTCACCGACCGCGAACCGGTAGTAGTATGCGGTGGCCGGCCGCAGCCCGCGCACGTCGGCCTTGACGGTGTGGTCGCTGCCGGCCGTCGCCCTGAACGGTGCCGCGCGCGGTGGGCGCGGCGAAGTCCTGGGACTCGGAGACCTCCCAGGAGACCTCGACCGCCGCGCCTCGGCCGGAACCGGGCATGGCGTCCGGGCTCGGCGTCACGCGGGTCCACAGCAGCACGCCGTCCGGCAGCGGGTCGCCGGAGGCGACGCCCTGCAGGAAGGCGGGCCCCGGTGTCGGTGGCGTGCGCCGTGGGGAGCACGAGGGGGAGCAGGGCCGCGGTGGCCGTGACGGCGGTACGGCCGGAGATGCAGGTCGCGCGGCCCGCGGGGGAGGTCTCGGTTGTCTGGGATATGGCGTCTCGGGAGGTCACGGCCGTTGACCATACTGGTCAGTAGCCGGTCAGGTAAGAGTGGCGGGCGGGCGAACCCCGCCGGTGCGCTGACTACTTCTTCAGGTTCTGGTCGACCACGGCGGTGAACTCCTCGGGCGACATCGGCCGGTTGTCCTTGCCCACCGTGAGCTTCTTGCCGTTGAGCTGGAAGGCGGGGGTGCCGGTGATCCCCTCGTCCTTCGCCTTGTCGAAGACCTTGGACATCTCCAGCGCCCACTTGTCGTAGGTGCCGTCCTTCACGGCCTTCTCGAAGTCCTTGTTGTCCTTGAGCGGCTTCACTTCCTGGGCCAGCTCGACCAGGCGCTTGTCGTCGGAGTACTCGTCCTCGCGCTCGTCGGGGTGGTTCTTCGCGTCGAAGAGGACCTTCTTGTACTCGAGGAAGGCGTCCGGGCTGACGTTCAGGGCGGCGCCGAGCGCGCTCAGCGCGTTCTTCGAACCCGAGCCGCTGATCTGCGGCACGTCGTCGAGGAAGGTGCCCATCTTGAACTGCGCCTTGTACTTGCCGCCCTCGATGTCCTTCAGGAGCGTCTCGCCGGTGCTCTGCTCGAAGGAGGAGCAGACCGGGCACCGCATGTCCCCGTAGACGGTGAGGGTGTTCTTGGCGTCCTTCTTGCCTATGACGACCTCGGTGCCCTTGTCGCCACCGGTGTTGGCCGGCTTCGCGAACGCCTTCTTCTTGGCCTCGCTCTTCCACTCCTTGTTGCTGACCTTGGTCTCGGCCCCCTCGTTCATGTTGGCGATGGCCACGCCGATACCGCCGGCCACGGCGAGGACCGCGATGATGGAGCCGCCGACGACCAGTTGCCGCCGCGTCTTCTCCTTCTTCGCCTGCTTCTCCCGCTCGGCGCGCAGCCGCTCACGGGCCGCCTGCTTGTTCTGCTCGGTCTTTCGCTTGCTCATGGCTGTGTCTTCTCCGTCGTCGTGGGGCTGGGGGTTCGGCTGTGGGCGGCCTCGTGAGCGCCGCGCGAGCCGGCGTACGCGGGTGCGCGGCGTGCCGCGGGTCCCGGCTGCCGGCTTCGGGGCGCGGGGCGTCTGGCGCGCGCGGGCGCTGGCCGCTCGCGGCGGGCGCTGGGCTCAGGCCGCGAGGGCGAGCGGCGGACCGCGTCTGACGACGGAGTGCAGGAGGAGTGGCCGGCCCCGCGCGGGCAGGGCGCGGCGCGTGGGACGGCCCGGTGCGCGCGGCGGCGGGTTCGCCGCGGCGGCGAACGCCACCAGGAGCGGGCGGAAAGCGAAGGCGGCGAGCGCCCGCAGCAACTGGCCCAGGGCGGCCTCGCCCCGGCGCAGCCACGCGGCGGCGACCAGGCCGATCGCCACGTGCGCGGCCAGCAGCAGCCACGGCGCGGCCGAGTCGGTGCCCGCCCCGGCCGTGACGGCGGCGCTGTTGCCGTCGGCGGTCATCTGGGCCAGCGCCGAGCCGACGTCGCCGCCCTGGCACAGCAGGTCCACGCCCATCGTGCGCAGCGGCCCGGCCACCGGCCCGCCCGCCTGTCCGTAACAGGCGTGCTGGCCGGCGGTGAAGACGGTGTCGGCGGCCAGTTCGAGCGGTACGAGCAGGGCGGCGATCGAGCCGTAACCGCGCTCGCGGCCCGCCAGCGCGTAGGCGATGCCGAAGACGGCGACGCTCAGCAGCACGACGGTCGTCAGGGGCAGTGGGGCACGGGAGAGCAGCACGTGGGAAGCAGCGGACAGCGTCACGCACAGCGCTGTGAACAGCGCCGCGCGTACCACTCGCAAGCGTGCCGCCGATATGTCCATCGCCGCAGAGTGTGCCACGGCCCCGGATAAGTGGCGTGTCAAGATTCGGCATCTCCCCGTCCGGTCCCGCGCCGGCGCCGCTCAGCCCACCGTATGTGACCCATGTCACGTATGTGGGCCGCCCGTGCCGAAGAGGTGGTACGCGCGGTACGGGCGCGGGCCCGGGAGGGTGCGTCGGGCGGGTGGCTACAGCCGCGCGTCCACCGCCCTGGTGAAGTCCGCGGCGGTCATCGGCGGTCCCGCGCCGTCCACGCTCAGGCTCTGGCCGTTGAGCCTGAGCGTCGGCGTGGACCCCACCCCGCTCGTGTCGAACGCCTCGGACATCTTCTTCGCCCAGACGTCGAAGGTGCCGGCGCGCACGTGGCCCTGGGACTCGGAGTTCGAGCCGAGCGCGGGCACCTGGCCGGCGACCTTGAGCAGGTAGGCGTCCGAGGCGAAGGAGTCCGTGCCCTCCGGCGGGCGGTTGCGCTCGTCGTAGAGGGCCTTCTTGTAGTCCAGGAACGCCTCCGGGCTCACGTCCAGCGCCGCGCCCAGCGCGCTGAGGGCGTTGTGCGAGCCGGAGCCGCCCATGGTGCGGTCGAGGAACGTGGCCATCGTGAACCGGGCCTTGTACTTGCCGTCCTCGATGTCCTTGATGATGGTGGCGCCGACGTTCTGCTCGAACTGCACGCACGGCGGGCAGCGCAGGTCCTCGTACAGCTCCAGGGTCCCGGTGGCCTTCGGCTCGCCGATGACGACCGTGGTGCCGTCCGGGCCGGCGCTGTGCGCGGGCTTGACCAGCTCGCCGCCCGGCTGGGAACCACCGGTGCTCCCGCTGTCCCCGTGGAACCGGAGCCGCCGGTGCCGCCCGTGGAGCCGGTGGCTCCGTCCGCGCCCTCGGGGCCGTCCGCGCCCTGTCCGTCGCCGCCCCCGACGAACCCGTCCTTGGCGACGGGGCCGGCGTCGCCCTTGCCGCCGTCGCCACCCTTGCCGCCCAGCACCAGGACGCCGGTGACCGCCAGCGCGATCGCGGCCACCGAGGCCACGACCGTCAGGGTCGCGCGTCACCGGCCGCCGGCCGTGGCGGCTCGGGCGCGCCCCACGCGCCGCCGACGGGTCCGGCCGGCGGTCCCGCGGGCGGGAACCCCGCCGCCGCGTCCGGCTGGCCCTGCTGGGCGTACGGGCCTCCCTGCGGTGGCTGGGCGCCGGGCGGCGTACCGGGCTGCGGGGCGGGTACGGGGCGTGGGGCGGCGGGCTGGAGGGCGGGCCCTGGGTGGGCTGCTCGCCCTCGGGCCGCTGCTGACCTGGCTGCATGGCCAGTCACACTAGCGGGGCCGGACGGGAGATCGGCAGGGTTCGCGACCCCATCGGCCCCCGCCGGCGCCGGAGTTGGGGAGGTCACAGTCCGGGGATCGCCCCGTTGCGGAAGAGGTCCACGAAGATCTGGTGGTCGGCCCGCGCGCGGGCGCCGTAGGAGTGCGCGAAGTCCACCAGCAGCTCGGCGAAGCCGTCCTCGTCGGCGGCGATGGCCGCGTCGATGGCCCGCTCGGTGGAGAACGGCACCAGCGAGTGGCCGCTCTCGTCGTCGGCCGCCGCGTGCATGGTCGCGGTGGCCCGGCCCAGGTCCGCGACGACCGAGGTGATCTCGTCCAAGTCGTCGATGTCGGACCAGTCCAGGTCCACGGCGTACGGCGAGACCTCGGCGACCAGTTGCCCCGCGCCGTTCAGCTCGGTCCAGCCCAGCCACGGGTCGGCGTGCGCCTGGAGCGCGCGCTGCGAGATGACCGTGCGGTGCCCCTCGTGCTGGAAGTAGTCGCGCACCCGCGCGTCGGTGACGTGCGAGGCGACGGCCGGGGTCTGGGCCTGCTTGAGGTAGATCACGACGTCGTTCTCCAGGGCGTCGCTGTTGCCTTCGAGCAGGATGTTGTACGAGGGCAGGCCCGCGCTGCCGATGCCGATCCCGCGGCGGTCCACCACGTCCTTGACCCGGTAGGAGTCGGGCCGGTCCAGACTGGACTCGGGCAGCGTCTCCAGGTAGCCGTCGAAGGCCGCGAGCACCTTGTACCGGGTCGCCGCGTCCAGCTCGATGGCGCCGCCGCCGGGGGCGAAGCGGCGCTCGAAGTCGCGGATCTCGGTCATCGAGTCGAGCAGCCCGAACCGGGTCAGCGAGCGGGCCGCCCGCAGCGCGTCGAGCAGCGGCCCGTCGGCGGTGTCCAGCGTGAAGGGCGGCACCTCCTCGTCCTTGGCTCCGGCGGCCAGGGCCGCGACGCGCTCGCGGTAGGCGCCCGCGTACGTGCGCACCAGGGAGGAGATCGCCTCGTCGCTGAGGGCCTTGGTGTAGCCGATCAGCGCGACGGAGGCCGCGAAGCGCTTCAGGTCCCAGGTGAAGGGGCCCACGTACGCCTCGTCGAAGTCGTTGACGTTGCAGACCAGGCGGCCGTTGGCGTCCATGTAGGTGCCGAAGTTCTCGGCGTGCAGGTCGCCGTGGATCCACACCCCGGCTGCTGCGCTCGTCCAGGTAGGGCCCTCCCTCGCGGTCGGCCTCCAGATCGCCGTAGAACAGGGAGGCCGTGCACCGGTAGAAGGCGAACGCCGAGGCGGCCATCTTCCGGAACTTGACCCGGAAGGCCGCCGGGTCGGCGGCGAGCAGCTCGCCGAAGGCGGTGTCGAAGACGGCGAGGATCTGCTCGCCGCTCTGTGCGGCCCGGCCGTGCTCGGTCGCCATCGCTGGGTCCTCCTGGGATGCGTCACGTGGAACAGTCGTTCCGGCCGGTCCAACGCGCGGCGCCCGCCCGCTGTCAGTAGCCCGAATGTAGACTTCGGAGCCATCTTTCCCTCCTGGCTCACCCCGCGGGGAGGAGGGGACCGCATCCGTCACCCACTGTTCGCCGGAGGTCTTCCACCGTGGCCAAGCCGCCCTTCACGCATCTGCATGTGCACACTCAGTATTCGCTGCTCGATGGTGCGGCGCGGCTCAAGGACATGTTCGAGGCGTGCACCAAGATGGGCATGTCGCATATCGCCATGACCGACCACGGAAACCTGCACGGCGCCTATGACTTCTACCAGCAGGCGACGAAGGCGGGTATCACGCCGATCATCGGGATCGAGGCGTACGTGGCCCCCGAGTCGCGGCGGAACAAGCGGCGTATCCAGTGGGGCCAGCCGCACCAGAAGCGCGACGACGTCTCGGGTTCCGGTGGTTACACGCACAAGACGATCTGGGCGGCCAGTAAGACGGGTCTGCACAACCTCTTCCGCCTTTCGTCGGACGCCTACAAGGAGGGGTGGCTGACGAAGTGGCCCCGCATGGACAAGGAAGTGATCGCCGAGCACGCGGAGGGGCTCATCGCCTCGACCGGGTGCCCGTCCGGTGAGGTGCAGACCCGGTTGCGGCTCGGCCACTTCGACGAGGCGCTGAAGGCGGCGGCCGAATACCAGGAGATCCTCGGAAAGGACCGCTATTTCCTGGAGCTGATGGACCACGGCCTCGACATCGAGAAGCGGGTCCGCGACGGTCTTCTGGACATCGGCAAGAAGCTGGGCATCCCGCCGCTGGTGACTAACGACTCGCACTACACGTACGCGCACGAGGCCTCCGCGCACGACGCGCTGCTGTGTATTCAGACCGGAAAGAACATCTCGGACCCGGACCGATTCCGGTTCGACGGCACGGGCTATTACGTCAAGTCCACCGACGAGATGTACGCGGTGGACTCCTCCGATGCCTGGCAGCAGGGCTGTGCCAACACCCTTCTGGTCGCCGAGCAGATCGACACGACGGGCTGGTTCCAAAAGCGCGACCTGATGCCCCGGTTCGACGTGCCCGAGGGTTACACCGAGGTCACCTGGTTCCAGGAGGAAGTCAAGCGCGGTATGGCCCGCCGCTATCCCGGTGGCGTTCCCGAGGACCGGCAGAAGCTCGTCGAGTACGAGATGGACATCATCATTCAGATGGGGTTCCCGGGATACTTCCTCGTGGTGGCCGACTTCATCATGTGGGCCAAGAACAACGGCATCGCGGTGGGCCCCGGCCGTGGTTCGGCGGCCGGTTCGATTGTGTCGTACGCGCTGGGCATCACCGACCTCGACCCGGTGGAACACGGGCTGATCTTCGAGCGGTTCCTCAACCCCGAGCGCGTGTCCATGCCCGATGTCGACATCGACTTCGACGAGCGTCGGCGCTCCGAGGTGATCCGGTACGTGACGGAGAAGTACGGCGCCGACAAGGTCGCGATGATCGGCACGTACGGCACGATCAAGGCGAAGAACGCCATCAAGGACTCCTCCCGCGTGCTCGGCTACCCGTACGCGATGGGCGACCGCATCACCAAGGCCATGCCGGCCGACGTGCTCGGCAAGGGCATCAACCTGGACGGCATCACCAACCCCCAGCACCCCCGCTACAGCGAGGCGGGCGAGGTGCGGGCGATGTACGAGAACGAGCCGGACGTCAAGAAGGTGATCGACACCGCGAAGGGCGTCGAGGGCCTGGTGCGGCAGATGGGCGTGCACGCCGCCGGCGTGATCATGTCCAGCGAGACCATCACCGACCACGTACCGGTGTGGGTGCGGCACACCGACGGCGTGACGATCACCCAGTGGGACTACCCCACCTGCGAAGACCTCGGTCTGCTCAAGATGGACTTCCTGGGTCTCCGCAACTTGACGATCATGGATGACGCGGTCAAGCTCATCAAGCGCAACAAGGGCATCGACATCGAGCTGCTCTCGCTGGCGCTGGACGACCCGAAGACCTACGAGCTGCTGTGCCGGGGCGACACGCTCGGCGTCTTCCAGTTCGACGGCGGCCCCATGCGCTCCCTGCTGCGCCTGATGAAGCCCGACAACTTCGAGGACATCTCCGCCGTCTCGGCCCTGTACCGGCCGGGCCCGATGGGCATGAACTCGCACACCAACTACGCCCTGCGCAAGAACGGCCAGCAGGAGATCACCCCGATCCACCCGGAGCTGCAGGGGCCCCTCAAGGAGGTCCTCGGCATCACCTACGGCCTCATCGTGTACCAGGAGCAGGTGCAGAAGGCCGCCCAGGTGCTCGCCGGCTACTCGCTCGGCCAGGCCGACCTGCTGCGCCGTGCCATGGGCAAGAAGAAGCAGGAGGTCCTCGACAAGGAGTTCATCCCCTTCCAGAAGGGCATGCGGGAGCGCAACTACTCCGACGAGGCCATCCAGGCCGTGTGGGACGTGCTGGTCCCGTTCGCCGGCTACGCCTTCAACAAGGCGCACTCGTCCGCGTACGGCCTCGTCACCTACTGGACCGCCTACCTCAAGGCCAACTACCCGGCCGAGTACATGTCCGCGCTGCTCACCTCGGTGCGCGACGACAAGGACAAGTCGGCTATCTACCTCAACGAGTGCCGCCGCATGGGCATCCGGGTGCTGCCGCCGAACGTCAACGAGTCGGAGGCGAACTTCGCCGCACAGGGCGACGACGTGATCCTCTTCGGCCTGACCGCCGTGCGCAACGTCGGCCAGAACGTGGTCGACTCGATCACCCGCAGCCGCAAGGCGAAGGGGAAGTTCGCCTCCTTCCCCGACTACCTCGACAAGGTCGAGGCGGTCTGCTGCAACAAGCGCACCACCGAGTCGCTGATCAAGGCCGGCGCTTTCGACGAGATGGGCCACACCCGCAAGGGCCTGATGGCGCACTACGAGACCATGATCGACAACGTGGTCGCGGTGAAGCGCAAGGAGGCCGAGGGGCAGTTCGACCTCTTCGGCGGCATGGGCGACGACAGCGCCGACGACACCCCGGGCTTCGGGCTCGACGTCGAGTTCTCCGACATCGAGTGGGACAAGGCCTACCTCCTCGCCCAGGAGCGGGAGATGCTCGGCCTCTACGTCTCCGACCACCCGCTGTTCGGCATCGAGCACGTGCTGAACGACAAGGCGGACGCGGCGATCGCCCAGCTCACCGGCGGCGAGCACGCGGACGGCGCGATCGTCACCATCGGCGGCATCATCTCCGGTCTCCAGCGCAAGATGACCAAGCAGGGCAACGCCTGGGCCATCGCCACGGTCGAGGACCTGGCGGGCTCCATCGACTGCATGTTCTTCCCCGCCACCTACCAGCTCGTCTCCACCCAACTGGTCGAGGACACGGTCGTCTTCGTCAAGGGCCGGCTCGACAAGCGCGAGGACGTGCCCCGGCTGGTCGCCATGGAGATGATGGTCCCCGACCTGTCCGAGGCGTCCGTGGACGCGCCGGTCACCATCACCATCCCTACCGTCAAGGTCACCCCGCCGCTGGTGGAGAAGCTCGGCGAGGTGCTCACGCACCACCGGGGCTCCACCGAGGTGCGGATCAAGCTCCAGGGCGCGCGCAAGACCACCGTGCTGCGCCTCGACCGGCACCGCGTCACGGCCGATCCGGCGCTCTTCGGCGACCTGAAGGTGCTGCTCGGCCCGTCCTGCCTGGGCGCGTAGGCGACGCACGCGCGGTGCGGGGCCGCGCGGCCCATCGCTGAGAGCGGGTGGAAATCGCGACGAGCGCGACGATAAAGGGGCGCGTCCCGCGTGGGACGCGCCCCTTTTGCGCGTTCACCGCTTCTCTGCCGTGAATTCCGCACCGTCGAAGTTCTTTTGGGTCTGCTGTGCTTGCTGTGCTTCTTGTGTGTTCTGTGCCTGCATTGGTTTGCTGTGGCTACTGTTTCGGCTGAACGTTCGGACCGCCCGGCGGTGTTCCCACGGCGGGGGTCGCGTCCGCCGCGGGTGCGGTTCCGCTTTCGGGTCCAGGGCCGGCGCGCGGCGGCGCCCGGACGGGCGTCCATCGACGGGTCCGTGGGCCGGGGCGTCGGTGTCGGCGAGTGGTGCGTCAGTTGTGGCCGAAGCGACGCTGGTGCTTGCGGGCCACGTCGGTCGGGCTGCCCTGGGCCTGACCCTGGTGCTGGTTCTGTGCCTGGATGGCGGTCTTCTGTGCCTCCTGCTGGCCACGCTCCGCGTCGCTGCCCTTCTGCCGCTGATTCCGGTCGCGCTTGTGCTTGCCCATCGTCGTGCCTCCAGTACGAGGGTTTCCCCCAGAAAACACCCTGGCACGACTATGGGGAGGCTGCATGTCGGGCAATTACCCCGCGTAAAGGGCGGGATGGGCTGGGCCGTTCCGTATCCGCCACGCCGATGATCGAGTTCGGGCTGATAACCCTCGTACGGTCGGGCAGACTCAATGGAAAGCCGAAGCAAAATGCCGGGGCGGTGCCGCGTCGGGCCGCCGCGCATGGACCATAGGAAAGAGGGTGGAACGTGGACCGCTGCGTCGTCCTGGTGGACGCCGGGTATCTGTTCGGCGCCGCCGCGAGCCTGCTCGCCGGCGAGCCCGCCCGCTCCCGCATCACCGTCGACCACGCCGCCCTCATCAAGGGGTTGCGCGACCGCGCCGAGGCCGACACGCAACAGCCGCTGTTGCGCATCTACTGGTTCGACGGCGCCCCCGACCGGGTGCCCCAACCCGAGCACCGCAGGCTGCGCGTGATGCCCCGGGTCACCGTCCGGCTCGGCGCCCTGACCCGCAGCGACGGGCGCTGGGCGCAGAAGGGCGTGGACGCCGCGATGCACGCGGAGCTCACCGAACTCGCGCGCAACCGGGCCTGTTCCGACATCGTCCTCGTCACCGGGGACGGCGACCTGCTGCCCGGGCTGATGTCTGCCAAGGAGCACGGGGTCGCGGTCCACCTGTGGGCCGTCCAGGCCGCCGACGGCGACTACAACCAGTCCGAGGACCTGGTGGCCGAGGCCGACGAGCGGCGGGTCCTGGACCGTGCCTGGATCACCCAGGCGGTACGGGCCAAGGAACTGTCCGGGCCCTGCGTGCCCAGCTCCGTGCCCCGCCCCGAGATCGCCGCCATCCTCTCCGCGCCGCTGCCCGAGGCGGCCGCCGCCGGCTCGCGGCAGAGCCGCCCCGCCACGCACAACGGCACGGGCCCGCACCGCGCCCGCCGACGAGGAGCTGGCCGCCCAGCGGGAGACCGAGGAGCGCCCCGCGGCTGCCTCCGGCGAGGGCGGCACGGGCAACGGCACCAGGACCGTCCCGACGCCCAAGGACCTGGCCGGCCTCGGACGGTCCGGCGTCGCGGCCTCGCAGGCGTCCGTGGCCCCGGCGGCCATGGCCACCGCGACGCTGCGCTGGTCGTCCGACAAGGGCTGGGTGGAGCGGGGCCCGGCCCCCGCCACCGGCGACCCCCCCGAAACCGCGTCGCTGCCCATGCTGGCTCAGCTCACGACGGCCGAGCAGCGCTGGGCCGACCGCGAGGAGGACATCACCGCCGTCAGCGGCGACCCCTTCGAGGTGGGCCAGGTCTTCGCCCGGCGCTGGATCGCGCGCCTCTCCGACCCCGCGCACGTGCAGCAGCTCTCCACGGAGTACCCCCGCATCCCGCACCGCATCGACGGCGAGTTGCTGCGGTACGCGGCCCGCTTCGACCTCCTCGCGCACAAGGACGACCAGATCGACGAGCACGACCGGTACGCCATCCGCGCCGGCTTCTGGCGCGAAATCGACACCCGGATGGCGGCCGATCACGCCCCCGCGCGGGATTAGCGGCCGTTCGTCCGCCCCGGAGCCCGCCGCGCGGCAGCCGACCACGGCCGGTTCGGGCCACCACACGGACGTCGCGCGAGGCCGGGGGAGCCGCCCCGGAGCAGGGCGGCGGGCGCGGGGCGCGTACCCTCGTAGCTCGTGAGGACGGGCGCGAAGCAGCCGGAGCGCGACTCCGGGACCAAGGGGGCGGGCGGCGGCGCGGTGTGCGTGGTGCGCGGCCTCGTCAAGACCTACCCCGGCGCCCGGGCCCGACGCGGTACCCCGCAGGGGCCCGCCATCCGCGCCAGCGACGGCATCCACCTGGACGTGCGGCGCGGCGAGATCTTCGGACTGCTCGGGCCCAACGGCGCCGGCAAGTCCACCCTGGTCCGCCAGCTCACCGGGCTGCTGCGGCCCGACGAGGGCAGCGTCAACCTCCTCGGCCACGACCTGGTGCGCCACCCCGACCGGGCCTCGCGCCTCGTCGGCTACCTGGGGCAGGAGTCGACCGCCCTGGACGACCTGAACGTCGCGCTCGCCGCCGAGACGACCGGACGGCTGCGCGGCCTGGACGCGCGCCGGGCGCGCGCCGAGCGGGACGCGGTACTGGACGAACTCGGCCTGGCCCCCATCGCGGGCAGGGCCATCAAGAAGCTCTCCGGCGGCCAGCGCCGCCTGGCGTGCGTGGCCGCCGCGCTGGTCGGCGAGCGCCCCATGCTGGTGCTCGACGAGCCGACCACCGGCATGGACCCCATCGCGCGGCGCGCCGTCTGGGCGGCCATCGACCGCCGGCGGGCCGCGAGCGGCACCACCGTGCTGCTGGTCACGCACAACGTCATCGAGGCCGAGACGGTCCTGGACCGGGTGGCGGTGATGGACAACGGCCGGGTCATCGCCTGCGACACGCCGTCGGGCCTCAAGGCGCTCGTCGCCGGCGACGTGCGGGTCGACCTGGTGTGGCGCGAGCAGCCGCCGTTGGACGTGCCCGAGGTGGCGGCCCTCAAGGACGCCGCCCGTCCTACCGGGCGGCGCTGGACGCTGCGGCTGGCGCCCGACGAGGCGCGCGCGGTGATCGCCGCGGTGACCGGCGGCCCCGCCTTCGCCGCCCTTGACGACTTCACCCTGGCCACGCCCAGCCTGGAAGACGTGTACCTTGCCCTGGGCGGGCGTGCCGAGGGCCCCGACGGGCTGGTGAAGGCGTGAGCCGCGCACCGGGCGCGCGGCGCCCGGCGGGCAGGGGCGCCCAAGCGGGCCGCGCCGGCGTCGGCCGGCCCCGGCGCGGCGGCGACGCGCGGGCGGTTACCCGGCCCGCGCGGGCGCCTCGTACGCTGGTGGGCCATGCGGCCGAGGGCCGCGACCGCTCGCCGGGCGCTGGTGACGGGCGCGCGGGCTCACGTCGGCGGCGCGCGGGCGCGCGACCGGGAGCGCGGCCCACACGCCGCGGTGAACGGCTCGCCGGTGTGCGGCCCGCCGAGGCGTGGCACGGCGGGACAGGGAACGAACGGGGCCGGGAGGCAGGTCGCATGACATGGTGCGGGGGACGCGGCAGCGATCGCAGACGCGAGGATACCCGTGGCGCCGCGGCAGGTCAGCTCGTATGGAACGCAGGGAACGTACGGAAGAGGAGCAGCACAACGTGAGTGCCGTGTCCGCGGCGGCCGTGCCCGCCCGTGCCGCCGCCGCGCCGAGCGAGGGCGCGCAGGACGGCCAGAACCCCCAGGAGACGACCGGCGCCCGGGAGCCGGCCCCGCTCGCGGCGCGGGCGCGGCTGCTGCCCTCGCTCGCCGCCGTCTACCGCGCCCAGCTCTCGCGGGCCCGTGTGGCGCGCATTCCGCTGCTGTTCGTGGCCACTTTCCAGTCCATCGGCATCATGATCCTCATGCGCGGAGTGGTGGACGGCGGGAGCGAGGCGCGCGCCGTGGTCTCCGGGGCCAGCGTCCTGGTCGTCGCCTTCGTCGCGCTCAACCTGCTCGCCCAGTACTTCGGAGCGCTGCGCGCCAGCGGCGGCCTCGACCACTACGCGACGCTGCCGGTGCCACCGGCGGCCGTGGTGCTCGGCGCGGCCGGCGCGTACGCCTCCTTCACCGTGCCCGGCACCATTGTCACGGCCGTCGCCGGCAGCGTGCTGTTCGGGCTGCCGATCACCCACCTGTGGGTGCTGCTCGCGGTGATCCCGCTGGCCGGCGCCGCGCTCGCCGGGCTCGGCGCGGTCCTTGGGCTGCTCGCGCCGCGCCCCGAGCTGGCCACGCTCTGCGGACAGCTCGGCATGTCGGCGGCCCTGCTGCTCGGCGTGCTGCCGGCCGAGCGGATGCCCGCGCTGGTGGCGTACGCGCGTGACCTCCTGCCCTCCACCTACGGCGTGGAGGCGTTGACCCGTTCCTTCGACGCGCACCCCGACTGGCTGGCCGTCGGGGTGAACCTCGGGGTGTGCGCGGCGGTGGGGGTCGTCTCGCTGGCAGCCGCCACCTGGGCCTACCGCAGGGCCGCGGTGCGGTGACATGGGCCCAGCACGCCGCCTGCCGCCACACACCCCCCGCCCACCTGGCACGATGACGGAGTGACCACACCGTTGACACCCTCAGACCAACCCTCTGAACCCTCCGCTTCGGGCTCCGGCGCGCCGTCCCACCCGGCGTCCCCGGCCCCCGCCCACGGCGCGCACGGTGCCGGGCGGCACGGCACGGGGCCCGGCCTGCGCGCGGAGCTGCGGGACGCGGCCGTGATCACCGGTGCCCTCACCGCCGCCGGGGCGCTGCTCGGGGCGTTGTGGGTGTGGCTGGCGCCGCGCGTGCAGATGGTCCTCATCGGCAACGCGGTCTACCCCAAGAACTCCGAGAGCGAGGAGGCGATCGGCGCCGACGGCACCTTCGTGCTGATCGGCCTGGGCGCGGGCATGGTGACGGCGGTGGTCGTCTTCTGCTTCCGCCGCGCGGCCGGCGTGCCGGTGGTGCTCGCCCTGGCCGTCGGCGGTCTGATCGGCTCCTGGCTCGGCTGGCGGTTCGGGGTCTTCCTCGGCCCCGACACGGACATCGCCGCCAGCGCGCGCGAGGCCGGCGAGCGGGTGACCTTCGACGGCCCGCTGGAGTTGGGCGCTAAGGGCGCGCTGCTAGCCTGGCCGGTGGCCGCGATGGTCACCCAACTCGTCCTCACCGGCCTGTTCCGCCCCCGCGACCCCGAGCCCGACGACCTGCCGTACGCGACGGGCCAGCCCGCCGCCGCCCAGCACCAGCCGCCCCGCGAGGCGGGCCCGATGGCGGAGGGCCCCTAGGGCGGGGGAGCGCGCACCACACCAGGGGCGGTCCCGGCAGATCGGGACCGCCCCTGGCGCGTGGTGCGCTCAGGCCGGGCGCCGGCCGTGGTTCGCCTTGGTCTTCCGTAGCCGCCAGCGGCGCTTGCGGGTGCGCTTGGACATGAGCGACCTCCCGGGCGCGGGGCGCGCGGACGGCTGCCCGCACCGCCTGTCGTAGCGCGGGCGCCGGCCGCCGTCCAGGGGTCGCGCGCGGCCGGGGCTCAGGCGCGGGCGATCGGGGCCAGCACCGCGTCGGTGAGGGCCGCGAGGTCGGTGGGAGAGAGTTCGACCTCAAGGCCGCGTCGGCCCGCCGACACGCACACCGTGGCGTGCTCGGCGGCGGAGGCGTCGAGGGCCGTCCGCAGCCGCCGGCGCTGGCTCAGCGGCGAGATGCCGCCGCGCACGTACCCGGTGGCCCGCTCGGCGGCGGCCGGGTCGGCCATCGCGGCCCGCTTGCCGCCCACCGCGGCGGCCAGCGCCTTGAGGTCGAGCGAGCCGGAGACCGGCACAACGGCCACTGTCAGCGCGCCGTCCACGTCCGCGACTAGCGTCTTGAAGACCTGCTCCGGCGCGAGTCCGAGGGCTCGGGCCGCCTCTTCGCCGTACGAGGTGTAGGCGGGGTCGTCCGGGTCGTGTACGTACGAGTGCAGGGTGAACTCGACACCGGCGTCGGTGAGGGCGACGGTGGCCGGGGTGCCACCGGACGGCTGTTTCGCCGCCTTCGTGCCGGGTCGCGACTTCTTTCCCACGAGGGCGCTCTCCCGCTGGGTCGGGGCGTGCGGTCGCCGTACGGGCCCGCTCGGCCGGCCCGTGCCGGCGCGGAGGTCAGTTGGGGCTGGTGGGGCGCCGGGTCAGGTCGACCATGGGCAGGGAGGGGAGCTTACCGATCACCGCGGCCTCGGCGCGCAGCAGTTTCAAGCTCCTCCGCCAGCCTGCTGGCCGTGTCCGGGGCCTGCAGCAGCCGTTGCTTGGCCGGCACGTCGAGCACCGCGGCGGCGGCCACCATGTTAGGAGAGCACCAACGGCTCGTCCGGCAGGTCCTGGGAGGTGGCGACCGAGCGTTCACGCGCCCCGGCCAGCCGCTTCTGGTACCTGCGGAACGCCCGGATGACCCCCGAGGCCAGCGCGCCGGCGCCGTCACCCGCGCTCTCCTTCAACGGCTCGACCTCGGCCGTCAGATACGGGCCCGAGGCGTCCACGGACAGCAGCTTGAAGCGGGTGGTGCCGGTGGCGACGGCCTCGTAGGTGCCGTCCTCCTGCTCGCGGATGGTGGCCGTGTCTGCGATACAGCCCACCGTGTGCAGGGCGCGCATCGGGTCGTCACCGAACCTGGCCGCGGCCCCGAGTTCCGGCTCGGCGGTCGGGTCGGGTAGTCCGGGGGCCGTCGGCGCGACCTCCCGGCCGTCGCGGATGGCGACGACGGCGAAGTTGCGCGGCTCGTCCGACGGCAGGGGCCGCGAGGTCGCGCATCAGGGCGCGGTAGCGCTGCTCGAAGACATTGAGCGGCAGCACGAGCCCGGGAAACAGCACGGTGTTCAGCGGGAAGAGCGGCAGGCGGGCGGCAGTCACAACGGGTAAGCCTAATGGCCCGCCCCGGCTGTGCGGATCGCGGCGTGACACGGCGTGCCCGAACGCGCCCCGGGCGCGGCCCGCGAGCGGGGTCGTTCACCGCCACGCGCGGCCCGGCCACCGGGACCGATCCGAGGCCGTTGCCGTGGGTCAGTTGCGGCGCAGCAGGCGCGAGGCGCCGGCCGCGACCGTCGTAGCCAGCACCCAGCCGAGGAGGACGAGCACGGCCGTCACACACTGGGCCGTCCTGTTCGGCGTCCAGTAGTTGGCTTGGCCGAGGTCGATCACCGGTAACAACACGTCCAGGGTGTACAGCGCCGCGTTCCACTCCGGGCCCTCACCCTCCTTGATCGGCTCGGGCTGGTGGCGGGCGAAGAAGACCGCGCCCACCGCCCACAGCAGCGCGATCCACACCGCCGCCCGGCCCGGCCGGTAGCCGTAGGCCACCATCCAGTCCTGGAGGTACCCCCACGCCTTGCCGGCCAGTGGCAGCGTCTCGCGGCGGCGGTGCTGCTTGGCGAGCAGCACCTCGCGGGCGAACTCCTCCTCGCCGCTGTCCCGCAACGCGGTGGCCAGCATCTCTTACGGCTCCGGCGCGTACTCCGGGGTGGCCGTCGCCACCCACTCAAGGCGCCGGGGGAGCGGGAAGTGGCCGCGCGGGATCAGCGACTCGTAGCTGAACCCCGCCATCGCCAGGCCACCGGGCCCCGGCCAGCTCGTGGACTTGTCGACCAGGTTGACCACCTTCGCGCCGGACAGTACGACCCGCCCGCTCTGCTGCCGCTCGCACAGGAACCGCAGCTCGGGCGTCTGCCCCCCGCGCATCGACAGCTCCTGGTCGCTGGCCATTGTGAAGCGCGCCTGGTCGAGGTCGACGGCGTCGCCGAACCGACCGTCGTCCAGGCGCACCCCGCCCTCGCACTCGAAGCGCTGCGTGCGCGGGCCCCCGGCCGGCGGCAGCGTCGTGCTGTACGGCGGGGTGGTGCCGGTCGAGAACGGGGAGCCGGTGACCCCCGCGGGCGTCAGGTACAGCGTGCGCTCCACGCTGAGCTGCGGGGCGTTGAAGGCGCGGCGGCCGTACGGGTTGCGCAGCTTGCTGCCGCGCAGGCTGAGCGAGACGCCGATCTGCGCGCCGCGCATGGTCGACTCGCCTTAGGACTCGATCAGTTCGGCCTGGAAGTCCTGGGCCACGCTGAGTCCGTACGCGGTGATCGACCGGCTGAACCGGTCCTTGCGCACCACGAGCTGGTTGAGCAGCAGGTCGGTGCCTATCTGCGCGTCGGTCAGCCGGATGCCGCGGTCCACCGTGCAGCGCGGCAGGTGCAGGTCGCCCTCGGTGTGCAGCCGGGCGGCCTCGATGCGCGGGATGGCACAGCCGACGAGACGCAGCGTGGTGAACCGGCTCTCCGGCAGCAGGATCTCCTGCTCGAAGCGGCAGTTGCGCAGCTCGACGTAGGGGGCGATGGCACCGCCGGACAGCTCCAGGGTGCCGGTGACGTACGCGCCGTTGAGCTTGAGCGCGGCGACCCGGCCCGGCTGCGCCGGCGGGGTTCGAGCAGCAGCAGCGCCAGCACCCGGGCCCGCACGCTGCGCTCGGGGCCCCAGGCGTGCGGGCTGGTCGGGTCGTTGCGGTGCTGGTTGGGGGAGCGCAGGTCGAAGGTGCTGCCGGTGCGGAACGCCTGCCACATGCCCCACTCGGCGGGAGTCAGGCGCAGCCCGTCGGGCGGGTCTCCCTCGTGTGGTTCCGTCACCGCTGCCGCTCCTTCCGCGCCCGTACGTGTGTACGGGTCCCATGCCCGTTCCGTGACCGGTTGAACACCACAGGTCAGGGCCAACCTAGGGGGCGCGTATCAGCGTTTGGTACGCCGCGACGGCGCTCGGGACACGTCTGAGACAATTGACCGCGTGATCTCCCGAATCGATCTGCGCGGTGCCGCCCTTCCCGAGGGCGCCGCCCTGCGCGCTCTGCTGCCCCGAGCCGACTTCGATGTGTCGGCCGCCCTGGAGAAGGTGCGGCCCCTGTGCGAAGACGTGCATCATCGCGGCGACGCGGCGCTGATCGAGCTGGCGGAGCGCTTCGACGGCGTGCGCTTGGAGCGGGTCCGGGTGCCCGAGGAGGCGCTCGACCAGGCCCTGGCCGACCTCGACCCGGAGGTGCGCGCGGCCCTGGAGGAGTCCATCCGACGGGCCCGCCTCGTCCACCGCGAACAGCGCCGCGCCCCGCACCGCGTCCAGGTCGTGCCCGGCGGCAGCGTCACCGAGAAGTGGGTACCGGTCGAGCGGGTCGCCCTGTACGCCCCGGGGGGCCGCTCCGTCTACCCGTCCTCCGTGATCATGAACGCGGTCCCGGCGCAGGAGGCCGGCGTCGCCTCCATCGCGCTGGCCTCGCCGCCCCAGGCGGAGTTCGGCGGCCTGCCGCACCCGACGATCCTCGCCGCCTGCGCGCTGCTCGGCGTGCGCGAGGTGTACGCGGCCGGCGGCGCCCAGGCCGTCGCCATGTTCGCCCACGGCACGCGGTCCTGCGCCCCCGCGAACATGGTCACCGGCCCCGGCAACATCTGGGTCGCCGCCGCCAAGCGCTACTTCACCGGCCGGATCGGCATCGACACCGAGGCCGGCCCCACCGAGATCGCGATCCTCGCGGACGACAGCGCCGACGCCGAGCACGTCGCCGCCGACCTGATCAGCCAGGCCGAGCACGACCCGCTGGCCGCCGCCGTGCTGGTCACCGACTCCGCCGAGCTGGCCGACGCGGTCGACAAGGAGCTGGCCACCCAGGTCGCGGCCAGCAAGCATGTCGAGGACCGGATCGCGCCGGCGCTGGCCGGCCGGCAGTCCGCGCTCGTCCTGGTGGACGGCGTCGAGGAGGGGCTGCGGGTCGTCGACGCGTACGGCGCCGAGCACCTGGAGATCCAGACCCGGGACGCGGCCGCCCTCGCCGAGCGGGTGCGCAACGCCGGGGCGATCTTCGTCGGCCCGTACGCGTCCGTCTCGCTCGGCGACTACTGTGCCGGCTCCAACCACGTGCTGCCCACCGGCGGCTGCGCCTGCCACTCGTCGGGCCTGTCCGTCCAGTCCTTCCTGCGCGGCATCCACATCGTGGACTACACGCGGGACGCGCTCGCCGACGTCGCCCGCCACGTGGTGACCCTCGCCGAGGCCGAGGACCTGCCGGCACACGGCGCGGCGATCAAGGCCAGGTTCGGCTGGAAGGTTCCGGAGACCACCACGTGAGCGGCATCGACGACCTGCCCGTCCGGGACGAACTGCGCGGCAAGAGCCCCTACGGGGCGCCGCAGCTCGACGTCCCGGTACGGCTGAACACCAACGAGAACCCCTACCCGCTGCCCGACGAGCTGGTGGCCGACATAGCCCGGCGCGTCGCCGAGGCCGCCCGGAACCTCAACCGCTACCCCGACCGGGACGCGGTCGAGCTGCGCACCGCCCTTGCCGCCTACCTGACCCGCGCCGTCGGCCACCGGGTGGAGACGGCGGGCGTGTGGGCGGCCAACGGTTCCAACGAGATCCTCCAGCAGCTCCTGCAGACCTTCGGCGGGCCGGGCCGCACCGCCATCGGCTTCGAGCCCTCGTACTCGATGCACGCCCTGATCGCGCGCGGCACCGGCACCGGCTGGGTCTCCGGGCCCAGGCGCGCGGACTTCACGATCGACGTGGCCGCGGCCACCGCCGAGATCGCCCGGCTGCGCCCGCACGTGGTCTTCGTCTGCTCGCCGAACAACCCGACCGGCACCGCCGTCGCCGCGGACACCGTGCTCGCCCTGTACGAGGCGGCGCAGGCCGCGCGCGAGCGGGGCGCCCTGGTGGTCGTCGACGAGGCGTACGGCGAATTCAGCCACCAGCCCTCGCTGCTGCCGCTGATCGCCGGCCGGCCGCGGCTGGTGCTCAGCCGCACCATGTCGAAGGCGTTTGGCGCGGCCGGGCTGCGCCTGGGCTACCTGGCCGCCGACCCGGCCGTGGTGGACGCCGTGCAGTTGGTGCGGCTGCCCTACCACCTGTCCGCCGTCACCCAGGCCACCGCGCTGGCCGCCCTCGACCACACCGATACGCTGCTCGGGTACGTCGAGCAGCTCAAGGCCGAGCGGGACCGACTGGTGACCGAGCTGCGCGCCACCGGCTGCCCGGTCACGGACTCGGACGCCAACTTCGTGCAGTTCGGCGTCCCCACGGCCCTCACCGGCCGCTGGGGCGATCCGGCCGCCGACTCGCACGGCATGTGGCGGGCGATCCTCGACCACGGCGTGCTGGTGCGCGACAACGGCGTGCCGGGCTGGCTGCGGGTGAGCGCCGGGACACCGGCGGAGAACGACGCGTTCCTGAACGCGGTCCGGGTGGTACTGAAGGAGAACGAGTGATGACCCGCGTAGGACGCGTGGAGCGCACCACCAAGGAGACCTCCGTCCTGGTCGAGATCGACCTCGACGGCACCGGGCGGACCGAGCTCTCCACCGGAGTCGGCTTCTACGACCACATGCTTGACCAGCTCGGCCGGCACGGCCTCTTCGACCTCACCGTCAGCACCGAGGGCGACCTGCACATCGACACCCACCACACGATCGAGGACACCGCCCTCGCGCTGGGTGCCGCGTTCCGGCAGGCGCTCGGCGACAAGGTCGGCGTCTACCGGTTCGGCAACTGCACGGTCCCCCTCGACGAGTCGCTGGCCCAGGTGACCGTGGACCTGTCGGGCCGCCCGTACCTGGTGCACACCGAGCCCGAGAACATCGCCCCGATGATCGGCAGCTACGACACGACGATGACCCGGCACATCCTGGAGTCCTTCGTCGCGCAGGCCCAGGTGGCGCTGCACGTCCACGTGCCCTACGGGCGCAACGCGCACCACATCGTCGAGTGCCAGTTCAAGGCGCTGGCCCGGGCGCTGCGGTACGCGAGCGAGCGCGACCCGCGCGCGGCCGGCATCCTGCCCTCCACCAAGGGCGCGCTGTGAACCGCCGCACGGCCGCCCCGTACCCGGCGCCGCGCGGCCCCGCGGCCGGCCGTGCCGACCACCCCCGGAAGGAACCTGTGAACGGCCTCTCCACCGTCCTCATCGTCGTCGCGCTCTTCCTGCTCGGCGGCGTCATCTCCTTCGCCAAGCAGGGGATGCCCAAGGGCGTGATCGTGCTGCTCGGCATCAGCGCCGCGTTGTGCCTGGTCGCTGGCGTCCTGCGGATTGACGGGTTGTACTGATGAGTGGACGCAAGCCCTCAGTGGTTGTCTTCGACTACGGCTTCGGCAACGTGCGCTCCGCCGAGCGGGACCTGGCCCACGTCGGGGCCGACGTGGAGATCACCAGCGACTACGACCGGGCCATGACGGCCGACGGCCTGCTGGTCCCCGGCGTGGGCGCGTTCGCCGCCTGTATGCGGGGGCTGCGGGCCGCCCGTGGCGACTGGATCGTCGGCCGCCGGCTCGCCGGCTCCCGGCCCGTGCTCGGCATCTGCGTCGGCATGCAGATCCTCTTCGAGCGCGGCATCGAGCACGGCGTGGAGACGGAGGGCCTGGACGAGTGGCCGGGTACGGTGGGTCCGCTTGAGGCACCGGTCGTACCGCACATGGGCTGGAACACGGTCACCCCCGCCGAGGACTCCGCGCTCTTCGCCGGCCTCGACGCGGACGCCCGGTTCTACTTCGTGCACTCCTACGCGGTACGGGGGTGGTCGCTGGAGGTCGCCAACCCGGCGATGCGCCCGCCCCAGGTCACCTGGGCCACGCACGGCGAGCCGTTCGTCGCGGCCGTCGAGAACGGCCCGCTGCGCGCCACCCAGTTCCACCCCGAGAAGTCCGGCGACGCCGGAGCACACCTGCTGACCAACTGGCTCGACACCCTCTAGGCGCCGCGCAGCGGCCCCGTCGGGGCCGCCGTCGGACGTCTTCGACCTTGTCTGTGCACGTCCCTGACTAGAAAGACTGACACCAGATGAGCAAGCTCGAACTCCTCCCCGCTGTCGACGTCCGCGACGGCCAGGCCGTCCGCCTCGTGCACGGGGAGTCCGGCTCCGAGACCTCCTACGGCGACCCGCTGGCCGCGGCGCTGACCTGGCAGCGGGCGGGGGCCGAGTGGCTGCATCTGGTCGACCTCGACGCGGCGTTCGGCACCGGCGACAACCGGGCCCAGATCGCCGAGGTCGCCCGGGCCATGGAACTCAAGGTCGAACTGTCCGGCTCCATCCGCGACGACGCCTCGCTGGCCGCCGCGCTGGCCACCGGCTGCACCCGGGTCAACCTTGGCACCGCCGCGCTGGAGACCCCGGAGTGGGTCGCCAAGGTCATCGCCGAGCACGGCGACCGCATCGCCGTCGGCCTCGACGTACGCGGCACCACGCTGCGCGGCCGGGGCTGGACCCGCGACGGCGGCGACTTGTTCACCACCCTGGCCCGGCTGGACGCCGAGGGCTGCGCCCGCTACGTCGTCACCGACATCTCCAAGGACGGCACGCTCCAGGGCCCGAACTTGCGGCTCCTGCGGGACGTGTGCGCCGCCACCGACCGGCCCGTCGTCGCCTCCGGCGGCGTCTCCTCCCTTGACGACCTGCGCGCGCTGGCCAGTCTGGTACCGGAGGGCGTCGAGGGGGCCATCGTCGGCAAGGCGCTCTACGCCAAGGCGTTCACCTTGGAACAGGCGTTGGAGGCCGTGTCCGCATGACCATTCCCGAGCCCGCCCGCCACCAGGGCGCGATCGAACGACATCAGAGCGACAGCCCCTGGGAAGAGACGATCGGCTTCGCCCGTGCCGTGGCGGCCGGGGACCGGGTCCTCGTCGCCGGGACGATGCCGCTGGTGGACGGCGTGCTCCAGGGCGAGGGCGACCCGTACGAGCAGACCCGGGCTGCCCTGGACAACGCGCTGAGCGCGCTGGCCGACTTCGGCCTGGACGCCACGTCCGTCCTGCGCACCCGCCTCTACCTCACCCACGCCCGCGACGTGGACGCCGTCGGCCGCGCCCACAAGGAGTTCTTCGACGCCGCGCGCCCGGCCACCACGCTGGTCGTGGTCTCCGGCTTCGTGGACTCGCGGGTGCTGGTCGAGGTGGAACTGGAGGCGTTCCGCCCCACCGCGACGCCCCCGGCCGGCCTCGACGGCCCGGTCGGCACGACGCGGACCAGCACCGCGCGAGCCCGTACCACGCAAGCCAGCACCACCGAAGGACGAACCCCATGACCCTCGCGGTCCGAGTCATCCCCTGCCTCGACGTGGACAACGGCCGCGTCGTCAAAGGCGTCAACTTCCAGAACCTGCGGGACGCGGGCGACCCGGTCGAACTGGCCAGGCTCTACGGCGAGCAGGGTGCCGACGAACTCACCTTCCTGGACATCACGGCCTCCTCCAGCGACCGCGAGACCACCTACGACGTGGTCCGCCGCACCGCCGAACAGGTCTTCATCCCGCTCACCGTCGGCGGCGGCGTCCGCACCCCCGACGACGTGGACAAGCTGCTGCGCGCGGGCGCCGACAAGGTCGGCGTCAACACCACGGCGATCGCCCGCCCGGAGCTGATCCGCGAGATCGCCGAGCGGTTCGGCCGCCAGGTCCTGGTCCTGTCCGTGGACGCCCGCCGCTGCCCGCAGGGCACCGAGACCGACTCCGGCTACGAGGTCACCACCCACGGCGGACGCCGCGGCACCGGCCTGGACGCCGTCGCCTGGGCCCACCGGGCGGCCGAACTCGGCGCCGGCGAGATCCTGTTGAACTCGATGGACGCCGACGGCACGAAGGACGGCTACGACACGGCGATGATCAAGGCCGTCCGCGCGGCGGTCAGCGTCCCCGTCGTCGCCAGCGGCGGCGCCGGCAAGCTCACCGACTTCCCCCCGGCCATCGCGGCCGGCGCGGACGCGGTCCTGGCCGCCTCCGTCTTCCACTTCGGCGACCTGTCCATCGGCGAGGTGAAGGACACGCTGCGCGAGGCGGGCCACCCGGTGCGGTAGCGCGCCGGGGGCGCGCGGGGGCGGGACGCGGACGCCGCGACGCGACCGGTGGACCGCACGCCCTCGGGGTGTACGCCTGGGAACGGCGCACGGCCCCTCGGCCCGACCCGTCACCTGACCAGCGACGCCCCCGCCCCGCGCGGCGTACCGGGCGGTCGCCCGCCCGGTCACAGCCCCAGCGACGCCTCCCGTGCGCGGGCCACCGCGTCCGCGTCGCCCTCCGTGGTCACGCGGGCCACCCGCTGGCGGCCGTAGAGGAAGAGCAGCGCCTCGCCGGGGTCGGCGGTGACGGTGACGACCGGGGTGCCCTTGTGGGCGACGACCGTGCGGCCGTCGGGGGCGCGCACGACGAGGCCGACCGGGCTCTTGCGGGCCAGTGCCCGTGCCGAGCGTTCGACGCGGCTCCACAGGGCGTCGGAGAAGACCGGGTCGAGCGAGCGCGGGGTCCAGTTGGGCTGGGCCCGGCGGACGTCCTCGGCGTGCACGTAGAACTCGACGACGTTGGCGGCCTCGTCCACCTGCTTGAGGGCGAACGGTGAGAGCCGGGGCGGGCCGGTGCGGATGAGCTGGAGCAACTCCTCGTATGGCTTCGCCGCGAACTCGTCCTGCACCCGTGCGAGCCGCGCCGCCAGGGGCTTGAGCACGATGCCCGCCGCGGCGTCACCGCGACGCTCGCGCACCACCAGGTGGGCGGCCAGGTCGCGGGTGGTCCAGCCCTCGCAGAGGGTGGGGGCCTGGGGTCCCGCCGCCTCCAACAGGTCGGCGAGCAGCAGTCGTTCACGCTTCGCGTACGTAGACATACCGCCAGCCTACGGCCGGCGTCCACAACCTGCCACGACTGTCGGGCCGAGTGGTACGGCCGCGCCGTCGCACGCGCGCGGCGCGGCCGTACCACCGGCTGTCACTGCGGCGCGGGCCCCTCCGCTGGCCCGCGGTGTGCTACTTCGGGGCAGCTTCTCCGTCAGCTTGGGGCCGTCCGGAGTGGAGCTGAGCGTCAGGGAGCAGGAGACCTGGTCTTGGCCTCGGATGCTGTACGTCGGCTGCGACGGGTACAGCGCGTAGTAGTAGGTCTTGGTGGTGGCCGGGATGGTTTTCATCCGGCTCTTGGCGGCGCCCTCGCACAGCGACAGCGCCTTGGTCTGGATCTCCTTCTCGGTGCTGAAAGTGCCCGTCAGCGTCGCGTTGGAGATCACCTCGCCGTCGTGCGGGCCGCTGCACGAGCGCTTCTCGACCTTCTTCACGCTGGTGTCGAGCCCCGGGTGGTCGAAGCAGGTGCCCGGGCTGAGCACGACGTAGGGGACCAGGTCGCTGGCGGTCTCCGCCGGGTCGGTGGAGGGCTCGGCGCTGGGCGTGTCGGTGCCGCCACCGACCGGGGCGCCCTGGCCCGGGGAGCCGGACGGCTTGGGGATCTCGATCGACGGCATGCCGCTGGGGACCCGCGCGGCGGTGGCGCTGGGCTGCCCGTCGGTCGGCTTGTTCCCGGCCTTGTCGTCCTTGCTGTCGTCACCGCCGGTCGCGGCGACCGCGAGCACCGAGACCACAGCTATGACCGCGGTCTTCGTGTTGTTGCGACGGGGCGGTGGGTACGCGCCGTACCCGCCGGGCGGCATGGGGCCCGCCCATGTGCGGTGGGCCTCCGGGCTGGGCGGGCGGCCCGAAACCCTGCTGCGGCGGTCCGAAGCCGCTGTGGTTTCCTGGCTGATGAGGGTCGTTCGGCGGCGGAAATGTCATAGCGAAAGCATGCCGCATGCGCCACCGCGCATCGCCATCGGGCCGGTCCGGGCGGCAGGGAAGGCCCAGGGTGAGCCCAGAGTGGCACGCAGCGGGGCAACTCACCCCGGGGCCGGCGGGCAAGGGGCAGGCGCCGTGGGGCAAGTGAGGGACCGGTGGCCGGAAGTCGACCCATCCTGTGGGGATGTGTCCGGGGCTGATGTGGCTGGAACGTGGTCGTCCGCAGGGGGAGGTGTGTGCGCCGGGGAGCCGGTGCGAGGAAGCGGTGGCACGGGAGCTCGCACGCCGAGCCGGCGGGCGGGGCCGCACGGCTGTCCACGATGCGAGCGGCCGTGCGACCCCACCGGGCCCCACGGCCCGGTGCGCGCCCCGAGCCGGTCAAACGCGCCCGCCCGGACCCCGTCCGCTGGGCATAATGGGCCCATGCCCAGCCCCGATTCCTCCTCCGGCGCCTCGGCCGACCGTTCCGGCGGCCTCGATCCCGCCGTCGCGGGCCGGCTCAAGCGCAGCACCGACGGCCTCGTGCCCGCCATCGCCCAGCAGTACGACACCGGCGAGGTGTTGATGCTCGGCTGGATGGACGACGAGGCTCTCCACCGCACCTTGACCACGGGCCGCTGCACCTACTGGAGCCGAAGCCGGCGGGAGTACTGGGTCAAGGGCGACACCTCCGGACACGTCCAGCACGTCAAGTCCGTGGCCCTGGACTGCGATGCCGACACCCTGCTGGTCAAGGTGGACCAGGTCGGCGCGGCCTGCCACACCGGCGACCGCACCTGCTTCGACGCGGGCGGCCTGCCGCTCGGGCAGTAGGCTCCGCTGCCGAGGCGACCACCGGCTTCCTGCGCGGAACGCCGGACGTCGAACAGGCACGGTCACCGGCCAGAGCCCCGGCCGTGGCATCGGGGCGAGGCCCGGTGGCGGCCTCACCCCCCACGCGAGAGCGGGGCCGGTCCGGGCGAGACCCGGGGCCGGCCGCGGACCACCACGACAGTTGATGCGTATGACACGACGGGCGATGCGGGTATGACGGACGCGACGGGCACCATGGACCACGAGACCTTCCGGAAGTTGGCGGCGGACCGCCGCGTCATCCCCGTCAGCCGCAGGCTGCTGGCGGACGGCGACACTCCGGTCGGCCTCTACCGCAAGCTGGCGGGCTTCCCCGACGAGGCCGCCGGCGCCTCCTCCGACGGGGCGGACCGCGCCGACGAGGCGGGCTGGGTCGGCCGCCCCGGCACCTTCCTCCTGGAGTCCGCGGAGAACGGCCGCTCCTGGTCCCGCTACTCCTTCATCGGCGTGCGCAGCGCCGCCACGCTGACCGAGCGCGACGGCCAGGCGCACTGGCTCGGCGCCCCGCCGGTCGGCGTGCCCACCGACGGCGACCCGCTGGCCGCCCTGCGCGCCACCGTCGAGGCCCTGCACACGCCCCGTGACCTGGGCGGACTCACCCACCTGCCGCCGTTCACCGGCGGCATGGTCGGCTACCTCGGCTACGACATCGTGCGCCGGCTGGAGAAGATCGGCGACTCCGGCCGGGACGACCTGCGCCTGCCCGAGCTGACGATGCTGCTCACCTCGGACCTCGCCGTGCTCGACCACTGGGACGGCACGGTGCTCCTGATCGCCAACGCGATCAACCACAACGACCTGGCCACCGGCGTCGACGAGGCGTACGATGACGCCGTCGCCCGGCTCGACGCGATGACCGCCGACCTGGCCCGCTCGGTGCCCACCAGCCCCACCGTGCTGCCGGCCGCCGAACTGCCGGAGTTCACCGCGCTGTGGGGCGGCGAGGCGTACATGGACGTGGTGCGCGACATCAAGGAGCGCGTCCACGCCGGCGAGGCGTTTCAAGTGGTGCCCTCGCAGCGGTTCGAGACGCCCTGCCGGGCCAGCGCGCTCGACGTGTACCGGGTGCTGCGGGCCACCAACCCGAGCCCGTACACGTACCTTTTCCGCTTCCCCGACGCGAACGGCACCGGAGCCTTCGACGTCGTGGGCTCCAGCCCGGAGGCGCTGGTCAAGGTCGAGGACGGGTACGCGATGCTGCACCCGATCGCGGGGACCCGGCCGCGCGGGGCGACGCCGCAGGAGGACGCCGCGCTCGCCGAGGAACTGCTGGCCGACCCCAAGGAGCGGGCCGAGCACCTGATGCTCGTCGACCTCGGGCGCAACGACCTGGGCCGGGTGTGCGAACCGGGCAGCGTGGAGGTCGTGGACTTCATGTCGATCGAGCGCTACAGCCACGTCATGCACATCGTGTCCACCGTCACCGGAACCCTGGCGCCCGGCCGCACCGCCTTCGACGTGCTCACCGCCTGCTTCCCCGCCGGCACCCTCTCCGGCGCGCCCAAGCCACAGGCCATGCAGATCATCGAGGAACTCGAACCCACCCGGCGCGGCCTGTACGGCGGCTGCGTCGGCTACCTCGACTTCGCCGGCGACTCGGACACCGCCATCGCCATCCGCACGGCCCTGCTCCGCGACGGCCGGGCCTACGTGCAGGCGGGCGCGGGCGTCGTCGCCGACTCCGATCCGGCGGCCGAGAACGCCGAGTGCCGCAACAAGGCGGCGGCCGTGCTGCGCGCCGTCAGCACGGCGGGCCGGCTGCGGCGGGCGTGAGCGGGCCGGCCACCCCCGCCGCCCACGAGCCCGACACGGCGGCGCGCGCCCGGGTGAGCGAGCTCGGCCACCCCCGCGCGACCTCCTGCACCACCCGGTACCTCCTGCACCACCCGGTGAGGGATAGTGGTAGGCGTGAGTACAGCGGCCGTACCCCAGCCCCGTAGCCAAGCCGAGGTCGCCGCGCGCGCCGGACGCCGTGCCGCCGCGGGCAGGCGCACCAAGCTCAGCCTCGCCGCCGGGCTGCTGTTCGCCGCGCTCGGCGCCGCCCTGGTGCTCCTCGCCTCCGGCCGTACCTGGGCCGAGGGGAGTGCCGCCTTCGCCCAGGGCGACCTGCGTCGCACGGTCGACGGACAGGACATCACCGGCCTGCCCGGGGCGCTGGCGATCGTCGGCCTCGCGGCCCTGGTCGCGGTGTTCGCGGCGCGCGGGCTCGGCCGGTACGCGGTCGCTGGCATCCTCGCCCTGTGCGGCGTCGGCACCGCCGTCGGCTCGCTGCTGGCCCTGGACGACACCGCCGCCCTGGAGGCCAAGGCCGCCGAGACCACCGGCATCACCGACACCGCCATCCACGGCGTCACCTACACGCCCTGGCCCTGGGCGGCGTTTGCCGGCGGCGTGCTGATCTTCCTGGCCGGCCTGCTCGCACTGGGCTACGGCCGCGCCTGGCCCGCCATGTCGGGCTGGTACGAGCGCGCCGGCGGCGACCGCCCGCGCCCGCGTCGTGGCCGGCCCGCGCCCGACCCCGACCGGCCCGAGGAACTGTGGAAGGCCCTGGACCGGGGCGAGGACCCCACCGGCCGCGAGAGCTGAGCCCGCACCGCGGACGCCCCCGCGTCCGGCGGGCCCTACCCAGCCCGGCCCGGCGCTCGGTTGGCGCCGGGCGTCGGCGACCCGCGGGGCACCGGCCGCCGCGTGGGTGAGCGGGGTCGTGGGCCCGGGCCCGCACGCCGGCCTGCCACTCGGCCCACCCCAGACTGATCTCGCGGCAACGCGTCAGCGACAATGGACGCACGAGCCCCATGCCCCAATCCCGGGGGCATCTCCCCGTCAACCCCGCTCAGGCTGCCTCTGGTCGCCCGGCGCGGTCGGGGGGAGCGACACAACGAACGAGGAGAACTCATGGCGGGTACCAGTCACGGACACACCCCGGCCGCCTGGACCGGCGTCACCATCGCCTTCATCGGCTTCTGCATCGCCGGTGCGTTCACCGTGATGGCCAAGCCGGTGGGCTTCTGGGCGGGGCTCGGTGTGGTCGTGCTCGGTGGCATCGTGGGCATGGGCATGTCGGCCGCCGGCATGGGGCAGCCGAAGGGGAAGCAGCCGCACGTGGTGCAGCACGGCTCGCAGTCCTAACCGGGACCGCACTCGGGCGCGCCCCGCGCGCCGGCGTGCGACCCACGGGCCCGTGGCATCGCCCCGGGCCCGACCCGTTCCGAACGCCCCCTTGCTTCAGCGTGCCCGGCGTGCCCCCGGCGTTCTCGGCGTTCCGGGCCGGCCCGGCCGTCTGGGGCCTCCGGTTCCACCTGGAGGTCACCCCCGAGCCGCTCGACGACTGGCTCGCCGAACCCTCCTACCGCACGTAGGGCCGCCCCCGTACGGCCCCAGCCGACGCCTGTGGGGCTGCCCGCGGGCCCGTCCGGGCACAGACTCGAACCGTGTCCGAGCAACTCCGCCCCGTCAGCGAGCACGGCCTCCGTGGTGCGCCGCCGCGCCGCCTGCTGGCCCCGCTCGCCGTGCTGGCGAGCGTGGTGACCGCCTTCGCGGGGGTGGCCGCGGTCGATCCGTACGAGCCGGGGCGCTACCCCGCATGCCCGATGCTCCAGTACACCGACGTGCTGTGCCCGGGCTGCGGCGGGTTGCGCAGCGCCCACTCCGTCGCTCACGGCGACCTCGCGGCGGCGCTCGGCGCCAACGCGCTCGCGGTGGCCGGGTACGTCGCCTTCGCCACCCTGTGGACCTGCTAGTTCGTCCGCCGCGCGGTCCGGCGCCCGGCGGCCGGGCCGGGGCGCGGTGCCCGGCGCGCGCCGGGCGGGGTCGGGAGCGGGGCCGCGCGCCCCCGTGGCCAGCGCTACCTGTGGTGGGCGGTGGGGCTCGTGGTGCTCGCCTTCACCCTCGTCCGCAACCTGCCATTCGGGACGTCGTTGGCCCCCTGACGCCGGCCGGAGCGTCCGGATGGTGGCGCTGTTGTCAACCGGATGCGCGACCTCCCTCGCTCGGCAGATACCATCGCCCATGTCTGGTGATGCGATCGTCCGCCGCACCGGCGCCGACCACCAAGCTGCATCGGAAGGGGGCCGCTCGCGTGAGTGTGCTCGATGAGATCATCGACGGAGTCCGTGCCGACCTCGCCGAACGGCAGGCGCGAGTCAGCCTCGACGAGCTCAAGGAGCGCGCCGCGAAGGCACCGCAGGCCAAGGACAGCGTGGCCGCGCTGAAGGGCGACAGCGTCAAGGTCATCTGCGAGGTGAAGCGCTCCAGCCCCTCCAAGGGCGCGCTCGCTGCCATCGCCGACCCCGCCGGCCTCGCCGCCGACTACGAGGCGGGCGGCGCGGCGCTGATCAGCGTGCTGACCGAGCAGCGGCGCTTCGGCGGCTCGCTGGCCGACCTGGAGGCCGTGCGGGCCCGGGTGGACATCCCCGTGCTGCGCAAGGACTTCATCGTCACTTCGTACCAGTTGTGGGAGGCGCGGGCGTACGGCGCCGACGTCGTCCTGCTGATCGTCGCCGCCCTCGACCAGGAGGCGCTGGTCTCGCTGATCGAGCGCGCCCAGTCGATCGGGCTCACCCCGCTCGTGGAGGTGCACGACGAGGACGAGGTCGAGCGGGCCGTGGCCGCCGGCGCGAAGATCATCGGCGTCAACGCGCGCGACCTGAAGACGCTTGAGGTGGACCGGGGCAACTTCGCCCGGATCGCCCCCGAGATCCCCTCGCACATCGTGAAGATCGCTGAGTCGGGCGTGCGCGGGCCGCACGACCTGATCGCCTACGCGAACGAGGGCGCGGACGCCGTGCTCGTCGGCGAGTCGCTGGTCACCGGCCGCGACCCGAAGACCGCCGTGGCCGACCTGGTCGCCGCGGGCGCCCACCCCGCGCTGCGGCACGGCCGGAGCTGATCCCCGCCGTGTCCGCCGCCCCCGCCGAGCCCGACCGCCGCGCGTTGCCTCCCTGGCACCGCGGCTGCCGGGCGCCCGCCCGCCGGGTGCGGGGCCGCCGGGTGCGCTACCACATCGGCAGCGAGCCGGGCCAGGTCAACGGCCGTCGATGGCCGGGGGCGCGCACCGGCCGCTGAGCCGCACCGCGCCCCGCCACCGCACGCACCCGTCACCCATGCCCAGCCCTCCGGCGGCCACCGGCCCCGGGCGGCGCGGCCGTGGGCCGTGTCGCGCGGTCGGCGCGACCGGTCGGCGCGGCGCCGGCAGGCCGTACGCCCCGGCGCGCCCTGCCGCCCGCCACAGCGCCGGCGTGCGGCCCCCCGTGACGTTTCGTGTCCCCACCCCTCCCGCCCCGCCGCCCTCCCGCGATCCCGCGGTGGGCCGGCCGCCCCGCGTGCCGTGCCGGCCGTGGCGTGACATCCACGGGGTGCCAGCCCCGTTCGAGGAGCACACCGAATGACTTCCGAGTTCTTCATCCCCGACCCCGAGCGTCAGATCCCGAGCGCCGACGGCTACTTCGGCGCGTACGGCGGCACGTTCATCCCCGAGGCGCTGGTCGCCGCGGTGGACGAGGTCGCCGCCGAGTACGAGAAGGCCAAGGCCGACCCCGCCTTCGCCGCCGAACTGGGGGAGCTGATGGTCAACTACACGGGGCGGCCCAGCGCCCTGACCGAGGTGCCCCGGTTCGCCGAGCACGCGGGTGGGGCGCGGGTCTTCCTCAAGCGGGAGGACCTCAACCACACCGGCTCGCACAAGATCAACAACGTGCTGGGGCAGGCGCTGCTCACCAGGCGCATGGGCAAGACCCGGGTCATCGCCGAGACCGGCGCCGGCCAGCACGGCGTGGCCACCGCCACCGCGTGCGCCCTCTTCGGCCTCGAGTGCACCGTCTATATGGGCGAGGTCGACACCGAGCGCCAGGCGCTGAACGTGGCCCGGATGCGGATGCTCGGCGCCGACGTCGTCGCCGTGAAGTCCGGCAGCCGCACCCTCAAGGACGCCATCAACGAGGCGTTCCGCGACTGGGTGGCCAACGTGGACCGCACCCACTACCTGTTCGGCACCGTCGCCGGGCCGCACCCCTTCCCGGCGCTGGTCCGCGACTTCCACCGGGTCATCGGCGTCGAGGCCAGGCGCCAGCTCCTGGAGCGCGCCGGGCGGCTGCCGGACGCCGCCGTGGCCTGCGTCGGCGGCGGCTCGAACGCGATCGGCCTCTTCCACGCGTTCCTCCCCGACGAGGGTGTGCGCCTGGTGGGCGTGGAGCCCGCGGGGCACGGCATCGACAGCGGCGAGCACGCCGCTACGCTGAGCGTCGGCGACCCCGGCATCCTGCACGGCTCCCGCTCCTACGTCCTGCAGGACGACGACGGGCAGATCACCGAGCCGTACTCGATCTCCGCCGGGCTCGACTACCCGGGCGTGGGCCCCGAGCACGCCTACCTCAAGGACGCGGGGCGGGCCGAGTACCGCTCCGCCACCGACGAGGCGGCCATGCAGGCGCTGCGGCTGCTGTCGCAGACCGAAGGCATCATCCCCGCCATCGAGAGCGCCCACGCGCTGGCCGGCGCGCTGGATCTCGGCCGTGGACTCGGCCCCGAGGGGCTGCTGTTGGTCAACCTCTCCGGGCGCGGCGACAAGGACATGGACACCGCGGCCCGCTACTTCGGGGTGTACGACGAGCAGGCCGGCCAGCGGTCCGACGCGGCCACGCACGAGGGGGGCAAGTGAGCGGCAACATCACCCTGCTGAGCGACGTGCTCGCGCGGGCCAAGGCCGAGGACCGGGCCTCGCTGGTCGGCTACCTGCCGGCCGGCTTCCCCACCGTGCACGACGGCGTGCGCGCCATCTCCGCGATGGTCGAGGGCGGCTGCGACCTCGTGGAGGTGGGCCTGCCGCACAGCGACCCGGTCCTGGACGGCCCCGTCATCCAGACCGCCGACGACATCGCGCTGCGCGCCGGCGTCAGGATCGTCGACGTGATCCGCACGGTCCGCGAGGTGCACGCGGCCACCGGCGCGCCGGTGCTGTGCATGACGTACTGCAACCCGGTGGACCGCTACGGCGTCGAGCGGTTCGCCGCCGAACTCGCCGAGGCGGGCGGCGCCGGCTGCATCCTGCCCGACCTGCCGGTGCAAGAGTCCGGGCCCTGGCGGGAGGCGGCGAAGCGGCACGGCCTGGCCACCGTCTTCGTCGTCGCGCCGAGCAGCCGCGACGAACGCCTGGCCAAGATCACGGCGGCCGGCAGCGGCTTCGTGTACACGGCCTCGCTCATGGGCGTCACCGGAACCCGCGAGTCGGTCGGCCGCGAGGCCCAGGAGCTGGTGGAGCGCACCCGGGCCAGCGCCGAGCTGCCGGTGTGCGTGGGCCTCGGCGTCTCCAACGCGGAACAGGCCGCCGAGGTGGCCCAGTTCGCGGACGGCGTGATCGTCGGGTCGGCGTTCGTCAAGGAGCTGCTCCAGGCGCCCGACGTGGAGGCGGGCCTGGCCGGCGTGCGCGCGCTCGCGGCCGACCTGGCCAAGGGCGTACGCCAGCGCGCCTGACGCCACCGGCGCACGGCCGGTCCCACCCCGCACCCCGGGCAGCCCCGCTGTCCGGGGTGCGGTCGTTCCCGGCGCGGGCGGGGCGGGGTCCGGTCGCCGTCCGGGGGTGTGGTGCGCGCCTCGCGGTGTCAACCACGGTTGACATGAGCCGAGTGTCAACGTAGGTTGACGTCATGACTGAGGCAACCGATCTCGCCCAGCAGGCGGGCGATCGCGACCCGCGGGTCGGACTGCGCGCGGTGGCCGCGCTGCGACGGCTGGTGGAGCAGTTGGAGGCCGTCCAGGTGTGCGGCGCCCGGGCCCGGGGCTGGTCGTGGCAGGAGATCGCCAGCGAACTCGGGGTCAGCCGGCAGGCCGTGCACAAGAAACACGGGAGGCATTGACGATGTTCGAGAAGTTCAGCCAGAGCGCCCGCGCCGCCGTGGAGGGCGCGGTCGGCCACGCGGAGCGCGCCGACGCGCCCACCATCACCGAGGAGCGCTTACTGCTCGCCCTCCTCGACCTCGTCGAGCCGGGCCAGTCGCCGGGCGCCCGCGCCCTGCTCGCGCTCGGCGTCGACCAGCGGCGTACGGAACTCACGACCGCGCTGCGCGAGGCCAGGCGGGTGGGCGGGCTCTCGCGCGCCGACATCGCGGCCCTGGCCCGGCTCTGCATCGACGTCGGCGAGGTCGTCGCCCGGGTCGAGGAGGCGCACGGGCCCGACGCGCTGGCCGCCGAGCGCGGGCCGCGATGGTGGTGGCCGCGTGGGCACCGGCCGTTCTCGCGCGAGGCCAAGTCGTCACTCGAACGCGCGCTACGGGCCGCCCAGGGCCGTGGCGACCGGCAGATCGGCGACGAGCACCTGTTGCTCGGGCTCCCCGCAGGGCCCGGCGTGGTGGGCGACGTCATGGCCGAGCACGGGGCCTCCCGCGCCGAGATCGAGCGCGCGCTCGCCGTGCCGCATCCGGGGCGCGCGGCGAGCTGACCCGGCCACGCCACCGGGTGGGCGGCCCCCGCGGTGGAGCCGGGCCCGCCACGGCCCGCCCCGCGCGGGAACGCCCGCCCATCGCTCGATCGGGCGAATACCGGGCGCCGGAGCGCAGCCCCGCTCGGTCGTCTCGTTGTGCACGGGCGTGAGTCACAACCGTAAGGACAAGCGCAGCGCCCGCGAGCGGCTGCAGGAACAGCGCGCGAAGGACGAGGCGCGACAGAAGCGGAAGCGCACCTACATCGCGGCCGGGGTCATCGTCGCGGTGCTCGGCGCGGTGGGCGGCATCGGCGCCCTGATCGCCAGCCAGAGCGACGACGAAGCGGACGCGCGGGGCCCGGTGGTCGACCCCAAGGGCGCCACGGGCGAGAAGCGGGTGGCCATCCCGGCCGGCGCGGCCGACGCGCCCGCGACCCTCACCGTGTTCGAGGACTTCCGCTGCCCGGGCTGCGCCGGCTTCGAGAATGGCTTCCGCGAGACGATCACCGACCTGCGCGAGGCGGGCCAGCTCAGGATCGAGTACCACCTGGTCCGGCTGATCGACGGGAACATGGGCGGCAGCGGATCGCTGCGCGCGGCCAACGCCGCCGCCTGCGCCCAGGATGCCGGGAAGTTCCCCGCCTACCACGACCTGCTCTACCAGAACCAGCCACGCGAGCAGGACGACGCGTTCGCCGACCGGGGTCGCCTGATCGAGCTGGCGGGCAAGGTGTCGGGCCTCGACACCCCTGCTTTCCGGGCCTGCGTGAACAAGGGCACCCACGACAGCTGGGTGCAGAAGGTGGACAAGGCGTTCGAGAAGTCGGGCCACGGGGCCACGCCGACCGTCCTGCTCGACGGCGAGAACGTCTACGGGGACCAGGACGACCCGCTGACCCCGGAGAAGCTGCGGAAGGAGGTGGCGGAGGCGGCCAGGAAGAAGGGCCGCTGACCGACGTCGGACCGGGCCCCGCCCGTGGCCCGTTATGCAGCCGTTGTGCCGGGTGGGTTGCCGCGCTTCCCGCCCGGCAGGGTAGCGTCACCCCTGTCATGGACCTCGCTTACATCCCCAGCCCCTCATCCGGCGTGATCGACCTCGGGCCGATCCCGCTGCGCGGCTACGCGTTCTGCATCATCATCGGCGTCTTCGTCGCGGTCTGGTACCACGGGCGGCGCTGGGTCGCCCGTGGTGGTCAGGTCGGCACGGTGGCCGACATCGCCGTCTGGGCCGTGCCCTTCGGCCTGGTCGGCGGTCGGCTGTACCACGTCATCACCGACTACCAGCTCTACTTCGGTGAGGGCGAGGACTGGGTCGACGCCTTCAAGATCTGGCAGGGCGGCCTCGGTATCTGGGGCGCCATCGCGCTCGGCGCGCTCGGCGCGTGGATCGGCTGTCGCCGCCGGGGCATCCCGATGCCGGCGTACGCGGACGCGCTCGCCCCGGGCATCGCCCTCGCCCAGGCGATCGGCCGCTGGGGCAACTGGTTCAACCAGGAACTCTTCGGCAAGGCGACCGACCTCCCGTGGGCGCTGAAGATCGACGCGGACAGTGACACCGGCACCCTCGCCGGCACCTACCACCCGACGTTCCTGTACGAGTCGCTGTGGTGCGTGGGCGTGGCGCTGCTGGTGATCTGGGCGGACCGGCGCTTCACCCTCGGCCACGGCCGGGCCTTCGCGCTGTACGTCGCGGCGTACACGGTGGGCCGGTTCTGGATCGAGTACCTGCGCGTCGACGACGCGCACGAGGTGCTCGGCCTGCGGCTGAACAACTGGACCTCGATCGTCGTCTTCCTGGCGGCGGTGGCCTACATGGTGATCTCCGCGCGACACAGCCCGGGCCGCGAGGCGGTGGTCGAGCCGGCCGCGGTGGGCGACGGCGGCGACTCGTCGGACGGCGGGCCCGCGGTCGCGAAGCCGGCACCGGCCGGCGCGTCCCCGGTCACCACGGTGAAGGAGTCGAGGGGCGCGCCCGCGTCGTCGGCTGACGAGGGCGGGGCGACCGGCGGGGCCGGGGACGCCGCCCCGTCGAAGAAGGGCTGAGGCCCGGGCGGGAGCGCCCGCGGCGAGCGACACGGAGGCCGTCGGACCGAAGGGTCCGGGGGCCTCGCGCGTGCGCCGGGCTCCCCCGGGTTGCTCACCCCGGGGGACGGGGAGCGCGTTCGCGCAGGTCAGCGAGGTAAGTTCGGCCTTCCTTGCTGGCGGCGACGGGGAATTCGAGCGTACTTTCGCGGCGTTGGCGGCGGATGAGTCCTCCGTCGCTGTGTGAAGGGAGAGCTCTACCCCATGTCCGTCATCGTCGCCGCGGAACCGCCCCATGTCGCCCACCGTGACAACTACACCCACCGTGACGTCAACTGCGGCTGGCTGCGGCCGGTGGTCTTCGGCGCCATGGACGGCCTCGTCTCCAACCTGGCCCTGATGACCGGTGTCGCGGGCGGTGCCGTAAGCCAGCAGACGATCGTGATCACCGGCCTCGCCGGGCTCGCGGCCGGCGCGTTCTCGATGGCCGCTGGGGAGTACACGTCGGTGGCCTCGCAGCGCGAACTTGTGCTGGCCGAGTTGGAGGTCGAGCGCCGCGAGCTGCGCAAGCACCCGGGCGACGAGATGCTGGAGCTGGCGGCCCTGTACGAGTCGCGCGGGGTCGACCGGCGCTCGCCCGCGAGGTGGCCAGGCAGCTCTCGGCGGACCCGGAGCGGGCGCTCGAGGTGCACGCCCGCGAGGAGCTGGGCGTGGACCCGGACGACCTGCCCTCGCCGCTGACGGCGGCGCTCTCCTCGTTCGGCGCCTTCGCGCTGGGCGCCCTGCTGCCCGTGCTGCCGTACTTGCTCGGCGCCTCGTCCCTGTGGCCCGCCGTCCTGCTGGCGCTGGTCGGGCTGTTCGGTTGCGGCGCCGTCGTGGCGCGGGTGACGGCCCGGACGTGGTGGTTCAGCGGCCTGCGGCAACTGGCGCTCGGCGGGGCCGCAGCCGGCGTGACGTACGCCCTCGGTACCTTGTTCGGAACGGCCGTCGGGTGATCCCGGGGGCTGTCGCTGGCGGTGAATCATGCGGGGTTGCGCATAATATGCGAATTACCGCGCGGTTTCGGCTCGCTCACGAACGGGCATAAGACCCGAGCGTCGCGGGCAACGTCGCTCGCTCCGCGCACCCAGCGGGCACGCCCCGTTCGGCCCCTCGCTCACCCGCCACCGCGCTCGTGCGGTGTCCGCATGTTGGAATGAAGTATCCGCTTTTTGGGCAACGGGCCATCATGTATCCTGCACCAAATTCACAGAGGGCCAACGTCGTCCCTCGGTATCAGCACTTGCCACCGACGACGACGGGAGAGCCGATGCGTTCCGCGCACCCCCGGCCCGTGCCTTCCGTGACCGGCAGCGACGCCACTGCCGCCTGGTCACCGCTGCAGGGGCGCCCCGCCCGCCAGGGCCTGTACGACCCCCGTAACGAGCACGACGCCTGTGGCGTCGGCTTCGTCGCAACCCTCACCGGCGAGCCCAGCCACGAACTGGTCGAACAAGCCCTCACCGTCCAGCGCAACCTGGATCACCGCGGCGCCACCGGCTCCGACCCGGACACGGGCGACGGCGCGGGCATCCTGCTCCAGGTGCCGGACGCCTTCCTGCGCGAGAGCGTCGCCTTCCCGCTGCCCGAGGCCGGTGCGTACGCCGTCGGCATCGCCTTCCTGCCCGGTGACGGCCCCGGGGCCGCGGACGCCGTCGCCCGGACCGAGGCCATCGCCGCCGAAGAGGGACTGGCCGTCCTCGGCTGGCGGGTGGTGCCCGTCGCCCCCGAACTGCTCGGCAGCACGGCCCGGGCCACCATGCCCGCGTTCTCCCAGCTCTTCGTCGCCGACGCCGCGGGCTCCCTGAGCGGCATCGAGCTGGACCGCAGGGCGTTCGTGCTGCGCAAGCGTGCCGAGCGGGAGGCCGGGGTCTACTTCCCCTCCCTGTCCGCGCGCACCCTGGTCTACAAGGGCATGCTCACCACCGGGCAGTTGGAGCCGTTCTTCCCCGACCTGTCCGACCGCAGGTTCGCCACCGCCATCGCGCTGGTGCACTCGCGCTTCTCCACCAACACCTTCCCGTCCTGGCCGCTGGCACACCCGTACCGGTTCGTCGCGCACAACGGCGAGATCAACACCGTGCAGGGCAACCGGAACTGGATGCGGGCGCGCGAGTCGCAGTTGGCCAGCGAACTGCTGGCCGGCGAGGGCCGTCCGATTGACCCGCTCTTCCCCGTCTGCACCCCCGGCGCCTCCGACTCCGCCTCCTTCGACGAGGTCCTCGAACTGCTGCACCTGGGCGGGCGGTCGCTGCCGCACAGCGTCCTGATGATGATCCCCGAGGCGTGGGAGAACAGCGCCTCGATGGACGCCCAGCGGCGCGCGTTCTACCAGTACCACTCCACGATGATGGAGCCCTGGGACGGCCCGGCCTGCGTCACCTTCACCGACGGCACCCAGGTCGGCGCCGTACTCGACCGCAACGGGCTGCGCCCGGGCCGCTACTGGGTCACCGACGACGGCCTGGTCGTGCTCTCCTCCGAGGTCGGCGTCCTGGAGATCGACCCGGCCCGCGTCGTACGCAAGGGCCGGCTCCAGCCCGGCAGGATGTTCCTGGTCGACACCGCCGAGCACCGCATCGTCGAGGACGACGAGATCAAGAGCGCGCTCGCCGCCGAGCAGCCCTACCAGGAGTGGCTGGAGGCCGGCGAGATCGAGCTGGAGGACCTGCCCGAGCGCGAGCACATCGTGCACACGCACGTCTCGGTCACCCGCCGCCAGCAGACCTTCGGCTACACCGAGGAGGAGCTGCGGGTCATCCTCGCGCCGATGGCGGCCAGCGGTGCCGAGCCGATCGGCTCGATGGGCACCGACTCGCCCATCGCCGCGCTCTCCGACCGGCCCCGACTCCTCTTCGACTACTTCACCCAGCTCTTCGCGCAGGTCACCAACCCGCCGCTGGACGCCATCCGCGAGGAACTGGTCACCTCGCTGATCTCCTCGCTCGGCCCGCAGGGCAACCTCCTCGAACCGACCGCGGCCTCCTGCCGCAGCCTAACCCTGCCCTTCCCGGTGATCGACAACGACGAGCTGGCCAAGCTCATCCACATCAACGCCGACGGCGACCGGGACGGGCTCGGCGCCGCCACGCTCTCCGGCCTGTACCGGGTCGGCGGCGGGGGAGCGGCGCTGGCCGCGCGGATCGCCGAGATCTGCGCCGAGGCCGACTCGGCCATCGCCGACGGCGCCCGCCTCATCGTCCTCTCGGACCGGTACTCCGACGCCGAGCACGCCCCCATCCCCTCGCTGCTGCTCACCTCGGCCGTCCACCACCACCTCATCCGCACCAAGCAGCGCACCCAGGTGGGGCTGCTCGTGGAGGCCGGCGACGTGCGCGAGGTGCACCACGTCGCACTGCTCATCGGCTACGGCGCCGCGGCCGTCAACCCGTACCTGGCCATGGAGTCCGTCGAGGACCTGGTGTGCGCGGGGGCCTTCCTGTCCGGCATTGAGGCCGAGGCGGCGATCCGCAACCTCATCAGGGCGCTCGGCAAGGGCGTGCTCAAGGTGATGTCGAAGATGGGCATCTCCACAGTCGCCTCCTACCGCGGCGCGCAGGTCTTCGAGGCCGTCGGCCTGGACCAGGCGTTCGTGGACGCGTACTTCCACGGCACCGCCACCAAGATCGGCGGCGCGGGCCTGGACGTGGTGGCCACCGAGGTCGCGGCCCGGCACGCCAAGGCCTATCCGGCCAGCGGCGTCCCGTCCGCGCACCGCGCCCTGGACATCGGCGGCGAGTACCAGTGGCGCTGCGAGGGCGAGCCGCACCTGTTCGACCCGGACACCGTCTTCCGGCTCCAGCACTCCACCCGCGCTCGCCGGTACGACATCTTCAAGCAGTACACGGAGCGGGTGAACGAGCAGTCCGAGCGGCTGATGACGCTGCGCGGCCTGTTCGGCCTGAGGTCCGAGCGGCCGTCGGTCCCGCTGGAGGAGGTCGAGCCCGTCTCCGAGATCGTCAAGCGGTTCTCGACCGGCGCCATGTCGTACGGCTCCATCTCGCGCGAGGCGCACGAGACGCTGGCCATCGCGATGAACCAGCTCGGGGGCAAGTCCAACACCGGCGAGGGCGGCGAGGACCCAGAGCGGCTGTACGACCCGGCGCGGCGCTCGGCCATCAAGCAGGTGGCCTCCGGCCGGTTCGGCGTCACCAGCGAGTACCTGGTCAACTCCGACGACATCCAGATCAAGATGGCCCAGGGTGCCAAGCCCGGCGAGGGCGGTCAACTGCCCGGCTACAAGGTCTACCCGTGGGTCGCCAAGACCCGGCACTCCACGCCGGGCGTCGGCCTCATCTCGCCGCCGCCGCACCACGACATCTACTCCATCGAGGACCTCTCCCAGCTCATCCACGACCTGAAGAACGCCAACCCGCGCGCCCGCATCCACGTCAAGCTGGTCAGCGAGGTCGGCGTCGGCACGGTCGCGGCGGGCGTCTCCAAGGCGCACGCGGACGTCGTGCTGATCTCCGGCCACGACGGTGGTACCGGCGCCTCCCCGCTGACCTCGCTCAAGCACGCCGGCGGGCCCTGGGAGCTGGGCCTGGCCGAGACGCAGCAGACGCTGCTGCTCAACGGGTTGCGCGACCGCATCGTCGTGCAGACCGACGGCCAGCTCAAGACCGGCCGCGACGTGGTCGTCGCGGCGCTGCTGGGCGCCGAGGAGTTCGGGTTCGCGACCGCGCCGCTGGTGGTCTCGGGCTGCGTGATGATGCGTGTGTGCCACCTGGACACCTGCCCGGTGGGCATCGCCACCCAGAACCCGGTGCTGCGCGAGCGGTTCACCGGCAAGGCCGAGCACGTCGTCAACTTCTTCCGCTTCATCGCCGAAGAGGTTCGCGAACTCCTGGCCGAGCTGGGCTTCCGCACCCTCGAGGAGGCAGTCGGGCACGCCGAACTCCTGGACACCTCGCGGGCCGTGGAGCACTGGAAGGCCAGCTGCCTGGACCTGGCGCCGCTGCTGCACGTACCGGACCTGCCGGCCGGCGCCGTCCGGCACCAGATCGCCGAGCAGGACCACGGCCTGGAGAAGGCGCTGGACAACGAGCTGATCAAGCTGGCCGCCGACGCGCTGGCCGCGCCGGACGCCGCCGCGCAGCCGGTGCGCGCGCAGGTCGCCATCCGCAACATCAACCGGACCGTGGGCACCATGCTCGGCCACGAGGTGACGAAGAAGTTCGGCGGCGCCGGCCTGCCCGACGACACCATCGACATCACCTTCACCGGTTCGGCCGGCCAGTCCTTCGGCGCCTTCGTACCGCACGGCATCACGCTGCGCCTGGAGGGCGACGCCAACGACTACGTCGGCAAGGGCCTGTCCGGCGGCCGCATCGTCGTCCGCCCCGACCGCGGGGCCGACCACCTGGCCGAGTACTCCACCATCGCGGGCAACACCCTCGCCTACGGGGCCACCGGCGGCGAGATGTTCCTGCGCGGCCGGGTCGGCGAGCGGTTCTGCGTGCGCAACTCGGGCGCGACCGTCGTCTCCGAGGGCGTGGGCGACCACGGCTGCGAGTACATGACCGGCGGCCGGGCCGTGGTGCTCGGCGAGACCGGGCGCAACTTCGCCGCCGGCATGTCCGGTGGCGTCGCGTACGTCATCGACCTCGACCCGGCCCAGGTCAACCGCAAGCTGGCGACGGCCGTCGAGCCGCTGGACGAGGCCGACACGCGGTGGCTGCACGACGTGGTGCGCCGCCACCAGGAGGAGACCGGCTCCACCGTGGCCGCAGCCCTCCTCGCCGACTGGGAAGCCGCGGCACGCCGCTTCAGCAAGGTCTTCCCGCCCACCTACAAGGCCGTGCTCGCCGCCAAGGACGCCGCCGAGCGAGCCGGACTCTCCGAGTCCGAGACCACCGAGAAGATGATGGAGGCGGCGACGCATGGCTGACCCCAAGGGCTTTCTGACCACCGACCGCGAGGTCGCCGCGACCCGCCCCGTCGGCGAGCGCGTCAGGGACTGGAACGAGGTCTACGTTCCCGGCTCGCTGCTGCCGATCATCAGCAAGCAGGCGAGCCGCTGCATGGACTGCGGCATCCCGTTCTGCCACAACGGCTGCCCGCTCGGGAACCTCATCCCCGAGTGGAACGACTACGCCTACCGCGAGGATTGGAGCGAGGCCAGCGAGCGGCTGCACGCGACGAACAACTTCCCGGAGTTCACCGGGCGGCTGTGCCCGGCGCCGTGCGAGGCCGCCTGTGTGCTCGGCATCAACCAGCAGCCGGTGACCATCAAGAACGTCGAGGTCACCATCATCGACAAGGCGTGGGAGTCCGGTGACGTGACCCCGCAGCCGCCCGAGCGGCTGTCCGACAAGACCGTCGCCGTCATCGGCTCGGGCCCGGCTGGCCTGGCCGCCGCACAGCAGCTCACCCGCGCCGGCCACACCGTCGCCGTCTTCGAGCGGGCCGACCGCATCGGCGGGCTGCTGCGCTACGGCATCCCCGAGTTCAAGATGGAGAAGCGGCACATCAACCGCCGCATCGAGCAGATGCACGCGGAGGGCACCAAGTTCCGCACCGAGGTGGAGATCGGCCGCGACATCGACGCCGCCGACCTGCGCCGCCGCTACGACGCGGTGGTCATCGCCGCGGGCGCCACCGTCTCCCGCGACCTGCCGGTGCCAGGACGCGAGCTGAACGGCGTCCACGCCGCGATGGAGTACCTGCCGCTGGCCAATAATGTGCAGCAGGGCGACTTCGTCGCGCCGCCCATCACCGCCGAGGGCAAGCACGTGGTGGTCATCGGCGGCGGCGACACCGGCGCCGACTGCGTGGGCACCGCCCACCGCCAGGGCGCGGCCTCCGTCACCCAGCTCGAGATCATGCCCCGGCCGAGCGAGGAGCGCCCGGGCCACCAGCCCTGGCCCACCTTCCCGATGCTCTACAAGGTCACCTCGGCCCACGAGGAGGGCGGCGAGCGGGTGTACTCCGTCTCCACCACCCACTTCGAGGGCGACGCGGACGGGAACGTGAAGTTCCTGCACCTGGTCGAGGTCGAGTTCAAGGACGGCAAGTTCGAGCAGAAGCCGGGCACCGAGCGCAGGATCCCGGCCGAGCTGGTCACCCTCGCGATGGGCTTCACCGGCATCGACCAGAGCAACGGTCTGGTCGAGCAGTTTGGCCTGGACCTGGATGGACGGGGTAACGTCGCCCGGGACGCGAACTTCGCCACCAACGTGGACGGGGTCTACGTCGCCGGTGACGCGGGCCGCGGCCAGTCGCTCATCGTCTGGGCCATCGCCGAGGGCCGCTCGGCGGCCTGCGCGGTGGACGCCTACCTGACCGGCGCCAGCGCCCTGCCCTCACCGATCCGCCCCACGGACCGGGCCCTGACCGTCTGACCCACGGCCCGCCCGGCCCCCGCACTACCGGCCTGTGCCGGAGGTGTCCCGTACAGCGCCGTGCGGAACACGCGGCGCCGGCCCGTCCCCGACCGGATGGCAGGCGCCGCTTTTTCGTCTCCCCAGCGCCGCGCGTACGTCCCGGCTCCGCAGCGCCCTCGCGCGGGGTGACCGGGCGGCTACGGGTGGCGGTACGGTGGTCGCGTCATTCCGCTGTGCCCGCATATCGCTTGCCAGAGCGAGGAGTTGAGGACGGGTGACCGAACGGGTTCCGCACACGCGCCTTCCCCGGTCCCACGGGGTGGACTCCCAGGTCGGTCGAGACGTGCCGGGCCGGCTCACTGACTTCTGCGCCGAGTACACGAACCCCGCCCGGCGTCGCCTCCTCGCCGCCAGCCTGTACTCCGCGACGCTCGCCGTGCCGGCGTTCGCCGGCCCCGCCCGGGCCGAGGGGAGCGGGGGAGGGGCGCGCTCCACCGGGCGGATCGGGCCGGGCGAGGTGGCCACGGTGCGCACGATGACGGACCGGATCGCCGACATCCTGGACGAGCTGGGCGGCGGCCACGCCCGCCCGATGGCGGCGGCCTTCCTGGTCAACACGGTGGCGCCGTACCTGCGGGCCCCGGCCACCGAGCCGGTCCGCACGGGCATGCTCTCCGCCGCCGCCGACCTGACCTACCTGACCGGCTGGATGGCGATGTACGAACGCCGGCAGGGCCTCGGTCAGCGGTACTACATCACGGCTCTGGACCTGGCCCGGAGGCCGGCGACCACTTCACCTACTGCCGCACGCTGCGCGGCATGAGCCTCCAGGCATCCCACCTCGGCCACGGGCGGCGGGCCCGGGACCTCGCGGACGCGGCGGCCGAGGCCGCGCCTCGTCGCGTTCCTGCGCGGCCAGCAGGCACACGCCGCCGCCATGGTCGGCGACCACCGGCGGGCGCGGGCCCGGCTGCGCGAGGCGGAGTCGGCGCTGTCGCGGGCGGACTCGCGGCGCGACGCGGTGGGGCGGCTACGACCGGGCGGCGGACGAGTTCCACGTGGCCCACGTCCTCGCCGAGGGCGGCGACCTGCCAGGCTCCGTCGCCGCGCTCCAGGCGTCCCTGCGCGCCCATCCGGAGCGGCAGCGGCAGGGCAGGCTGCACGCGAACGCCGTGCTCGCCAAGCGGCAGTTCGCGCTGGGGCACCTCGACGCGGGCTGTGCCACCTGGTCGGCGTTCCTCGACGACTACCTGACGCTGTCCACGGCACGTGGTGACGAGCACTTCGCCACCCTGCGCGGCCAACTGCGCGCCCACTCCCGAGTGCGCGCGGTGCGCCAGTTGGCGGGCCGGGCCCGCGAGGTCGCGGCGCTCAAGGGGTCGACGGTGCGCTGACCCACCCCCAGCGCCCAGCCGTATGCCGCGGGCGCGTCCGCGTCACTCCTGCCCTACGTGCGTGATCCGGTCGTCCCCGAGCCGTCGCTGCACATCGCTGAGCAGCAGGCGCAGCAACTCCGTCAACTCCCGCTGTTGCCCCTCCGTCAGGCCCGTCAGCAGGTCGGCCTCCCGGGTCAGGACCTGGTCCACCGTGGACTCGACCAGCGCGTGGCCGGCATCCGTCAGGGTGACCTCGACCGTCCGGGGGCGGCCGGTACCGGGGGCGCGGGTGACCAGGCCCTCGCGCACGGCCCGGGCCACCCGCTGGGAGACGGCGCCGGCCGTGACCAGGGAGTGTTCGCCGAGTTCGCGGGTGCTCAGGGTGTACGGCGGGCCCTGCCGGCGCAGCATGCTGAGCAGGTCGAGCGTCGCGGCGTCGATCCCGGCCCGGGCCAGGACCCGCCGGCGGTCGTCGCCGAGCAGCTTCGCCAGCCGCCAGATCGGGGTGACGATCCCGATCGAGGAGACGGGGGTGCCGGGCCGCTCGCGCTCCCAGGCGGCGGCGATGGCGGCGACCGGGTCGGCGGGGGCCGCCGTCGGCGAGGGTCGCGCGCGGTGGGCGGAGCGGTCCGGTGGCTGGTCGGCCGCGGTCATGGTTGTCCTCCGGCTGCGATTGCGTTTAGATCTAAACGTAGGTCTGTGTTTAGAGCTTAATGAAAGCTTGTGGAGGTTACCCTATGCCCCGCACCATCCTGGTCACCGGCGCCGGCGCCGGCGCCGGCACGGGCATCGGCCGGGCCGTCGCCCGGCACTTCGCCGCCGCGGGCGACGCCGTCTTCCTCACCGGTCGACGGCGCGACCCGCTGGCGGCGACCGCCGACGCGGTCGGTGGCACGCCGCTGGTGTGCGACCACACCGACCCGTCGCAGGTGGCGGCGTTGCTCGACGCGTTGCCGGACCGTGTCGACGTGCTGGTCAACAACGCGGGCGGGAACACCGACTTCGGTGCCCAGGGCGAGCCCGACGGTGCCGGCCCGGCCGCCGCGCTGCACGCCTTCGCCGCCCGCTTCCGGGCCAACCTCGACGCCAACCTGGTCAGCGCCGCGCTGACCACCCGCGCCGTCTCCGACCGGCTGGCCAGTGGCGGGGCCGTGGTGCACGTCGGGTCCATCGCGGCCGACCAGGGCGCCGGCTCGTACGGCGCCGCCAAGGCCGGCCTGGCCGCCTGGAACCTCGACCTCGCGGCGGAGTTGGGCGCCCGGGACATCACGGCCAACGTCGTCTCGCCCGGCTACGTCGCCGAGACCGAGTTCTTCGGCGACGTGCTGACCGCCGAGCGCCGGGCCCAGCTCGTGGCCGCCACCGCCGTGGGGCGCGCGGGGGTGCCGGACGACGTGGCGGGCGCGGTGGCCTACCTGTGCTCGCCGGCCGCGCGGTACGTCACGGGCCAGGTGCTGAACGTCAACGGCGGGGCGCGGATGACACGTTGAGGCCGCCCCGCACGGGGGCGCCGGACCGGTGGGACGCCGGTCGGCCGCCGACGGCGCGTGACGCTCGCCCTACCCGGGCCGGCGTCGCGCGCCGTCGGCGTTTCTTGACAGGGGGCCGTTCGCACCCCACCATCACTCCACTAACTGATTAGTGAAAGGGTGATGCGGGTGATCGAGTACCGCATCGACCGGCGCGCCGGCGTCGCCACGTACCTGCAGATCGTCCAGCAGACGAAGCAGGCGCTGCGCCTTGGTCTGTTGCAGCCGGGGACCGACTGCCCACCGCCAAGGAGGTCGTCGCGGCCACCGCGATCAATCCGAACACCGTCCTGAAGGCGTACCGCGAACTGGAGCGCGAGGGCCTGGTCGAACCCCGGCCTGGCCTCGGCACCTTCGTGCGGCGCTCCCTCGCGCGGCCGGAGGCCGCCGCCGGGTCGCCGCTGCGCGCGGAGCTGGCGGCGTGGATGGACCGGGCGCGCGAGGCCGGACTCGACCGGGAGGACGTGGCGGCGCTGTTCGCCTCGGTCCTCGACGAACGCCTCGGCGATGCGCCGCCGACGCCGAACTGACCAGGGGAACCGAGATGACAAGTGGGGGGAACGGGTGACCAGCTAGTACGCGGGGGACCCGGGGGCGGCCGTCGTGGCGCGCGGACTGGGCAAGAGGTACCGGCAGAACTGGGCGTTGCGCGAGGTCACGCTGCGGCTTCCCGCCGGGCGGGTCTGCGCCGTGATCGGCCCGAACGGCTCGGGCAAGAGCACGCTGCTGGCGCTGGCCGCCGGGCTGCTGGCGCCGACGACCGGGGCAGTCTGCGGCTGTTTGGCGAGGCGCCCTCGGCGCCCGCCACCCGGCGTCGCGTGGCCTACGTGGCCCAGCACAAGCCGCTGTTCCCACGGTTGACCGTGGCCGAGACGCTGCGGCTGGGCCGCGAGCTGAACCCCTGCTGGGACCAGGCCGTGGCGGAGCGGGTCCTGTGGGACGTCAACGTACCGCTGACGGTGCGGGTTTCGGCCCTCTCCGGTGGCCAGCGCACCTGCGTCGCGCTGGCGCTGGCGCTCGGCAAGCGCGCCGACCTGTTGCTGCTGGACGAGCCGATGGCCGACCAGGACCCGCTGCGGCGCAGCCGCATGATGGGCGCCCTGATGGCCGAGGCCGCCGAACACGGAACGACCGTGGTCATCGCCACGCACGTACTCGCCGAGTTGGACGGCGTCAGCGACCACCTCTGGTTGTTCGGCACGGGCCGGCTCCGGCTCGCGGGCGGCACGGAGGCCGTCCAGGCCGCGCACACCCTGGTCACCGGGGCCCGCCGGGACGGCGAGCCAGCCACCGGAGACCGTGCGAGCGACCCCGGGCTGCCGCCCGAACTCGCCGCCCACACCGTGGTCGAGGCCCGCGCCACCGGCCGGCAACTCACCGCGCTGGTACGGCCCGGCGGCACCGATCCGCAGGGCGAGTGGATCACTCGCGAGCCCTCCGTCGAGGAGATCCTGCTCGGCTACCTCCGTAACCCCACCGCCGCGCCGCTGCTGCTCGACGGTGGTCCCACCGATGTCTCGGAGGTCGCCGCGTGAAGGGTCTGACCTGGGTGGTCTGGCGTCAGCACCGGGCCACGACCTGGATGGTGCTGACGCTGACCGCGGTGGCCGCCGCCTGCTTCGGCTACTGGTTCCACGACTAGTGGGCCTTCCAGCACGACCATGGCATAGCGGGCTGCGACATCACGCTCCCCACCTGCCTCGGCGTGCCGGCCTCGCAGTGGGACGCCGTGCCGCAACACGTCGTCGCCACGTTCGAGAACGCCTACCGCGACACGTTGGTCAACGGGGGCCAGGCACTCCGATACGTCCCGCTGCTGGTCGCCGCGTTCATCGGCGTCCCGGTGTTCGCGCGGGACTTCGAGACCGGGGCGTACCGGGTAGCCCTCGCCCAGTCGATCAGCCCGCGCCGCTGGCTCGCCGCGAAGCTCGCTCACGCCGTCACGCTCACCGTGCTCGTCACCACCGTCCTGACCACGCTGTATGGGTGGTGGTGGCACTCGACCTGGCGCGACTTCGGCACCCTGGTGTGGGACACGCCCGTTCCCCTGTTGACCGCCGGACCGGCCGCGGTGGCGGTCGCGGTCCTGGCAGCCGTGCTCGGCGCGGCCATCGGCCTGCTCGTGCGTCGGACGGTGCCCGCCATGGCCGTCTCCCTCGCCGTGTGCGGCGCGCTGAATCTACCGCGCGCGAGCTGGACTTCCTCCGCCGTCTGCTGCCGCCGGACTCGGCTCGGACGGCCATCGGCTCCGACTCCAAAACCGACGTGTCCCGCTACGCACGCCATGACGGCTGGTGGTACGAGACCTCCTCGGGCGAGAAGTTGGACCTCAGCGTCTGCCCGGGCGTGGACTCGGAGTTCACGCGCTGCGTGAAGGGGCATGACGTGGTGGCCGTGCTCACGGAATACCACCCCCCGGGCGCCTACTGGTCCATCCAGTGGATCGTGGCCGGCATCTGTCTGACCGTCGCCGCCCCGTGGCCCCCTTCGACAACGGAGCTCCGTCGCCCCATGGCCCTGACCCCGCCGCGCGCCCGCGCCGCCGACACCACCACTGCGACGAACACGGCGGCCGGGCCCGCCGCGCCGCGCACCTCCGACGCCCGCACCGCCCGCCCCGGCAGCGCCTTCGCCGGACGGCCGCGACGGTCGCACCGGGCCCGCCCGTACGCGCTCGTCCTCCTCCTGGTCGTGCTCACGCTCGCCACCGGGTTGTGGGGGCTCGAACGCGAGCACAGCATGTGGCGCGACGAGTCCACCACGTACCAGGTGGCGCACCGCGGCCTCGGCGCGCTCGTGCGGATGCTCGGCACCGTCGACGTGGTGCACGGCCTCTACTACCTGCTCATGTACGCCGTGTACGGTCGCTGGGAGGGCGGTCTCTGGGCGCTGCGGCTGCCGTCGGTCCTCGCGATGGCCGGGGCCGCCGCCGGCGTGGCCCTCGTCGGCCGCCGACTGGGCTGCCCCCGCGCCGGGTTGGCGGCTGGGCTGGTCTTCCCGCTGCTGCCGCCGGTGCAGCGGTACGCCCAGGAAGGACGGTCCTACGCGCTGGTCTGCGCCTGCGTGGTGTGGGGCACGTACCTGCTGCTGCGGGCGGTCGCCGGGTCCGCCCGGCGGGCGTGGTGGGCGTACGCGGCGGTGATGGCACTGGCCTGCCTGCTGCACGAGTTCGCGGTGCTCGCGCTCCTCGCGCACGGCCTCACGCTCCGCCGCGCGCGGGTGCGCGGCGACGCGTTCTGGTCCTGGGCGCGGGCCGCCGCGAGCGCCGCCGTACCGCTCGCGCCGCTGGTCGTGGTCAGCCAGCAGCAGGTGCGGCAGGTCGCGTGGATCTCCGCGCCGGGCCTCGGGCAGGTCGCTACCTTCCTCGGGCTCGCGCTGGCCGCCCTCGCGCTGGCCCGGGTGGCCGGGGAGCGACGCGGACGGGTCGGGCTGCCGGCGCTGGCGCTGCCGTTGTTCGTCGTGCCCATGGCGCTGCTGATGGCGGCCTCGGCCCTGCACCCGATCTACGTCGACCGTACGTGCTCCACGGCTGGCTCGGGTTCGCCCTGCTGCTCGGCGCCGCGCTCGACCGGGCGCTCCGCGCCGCCTGAGCCCGCGGCCCGGCCACCGTCGGCCTGCTGTGCGGCGCCATCGCGGCGCTGCTCGCCGTGCAGGTGCCGTACACGCTGACGCTGCGCACGCCGGACAGCCGGCTCGACGACACCGTGGCCGCCGCCCGTGCCGTCGGCGAGCTGTCCGAACCCGGGGACGGGCTGTTGTTCCTGCCGTTCCACCGCCGCGAGCCGTTGATGTCCGCCCCGGACGAGTTCCACGGGCTGCGTGACCTGGCGCTGGCCCAGGACGCGTCCTCCTCGGGCACGCTGTGGGGCACGGAGTCGCCGCCTTCGGTCATCCGGGCACGCATGCTGCGTGCGCACCGCGTCACCATCATCACCGACCCGCTCCCCTCCGCCCACCCCGGCCCGCAGGAGGAGGTCGAACGCGCGCTGCTGCGGGACCACTTCATGGTCTGCGAGCGGCGTCCGGTGCGGGGCATGCGCGTGGTGCGCTACGCCCGACCGGGCAACTGCTGAAACCCGGCGGACCGACGCGGCGACGGCGCAGGCCGCGCCGCGTCCCGGATCGTAGACAGTCGAGGCGGGGGGTCTGCCGCGTGACGGTAAGTTGAAGCGGCTACGGTTCCGCGGACGGCTGCCGGCCGTGCTGGTCCCCGTCGCGCCAGGCCATCGGCCCAGCGCGGTGGGGCGGCGCGGCCTGGGGGACGACGCGTCCGGAGCGGACGAGACCGACGGGGTGTGGGATGCGACATCACCGTGCGTACGGACGGGAGAGGCACCATCATGCGGCTGCACACGCGGGAGTGGGGCGCGGGGGATCGGATCGCGCTGCTCATCCACGGGATCATGTCGGACCACCGCACCTGGCGGCGGGTCGGCCCGGCGCTGGCCGAGAACGGGTACCGGGTCATCGCGGTCGACCTGCGCGGGCACGGGGCGAGTGAGCGCGCCGCCGAGTACAGCATTCCGCTGTTCGCCGCCGACCTGGAGGAGAACCTGCCGGTCGGCGCCGACCTGGCCATCGGGCACTCGCTCGGCGGCCTCTCGCTCTCCTTCGCGGTGGAGCACCTGCGCCCCAAGCGGGCCGTCTACAGCGACCCGGCCTGGGCCCTGGAGACCGGTGAGCGCCCCACCGACCCGGACACGCTGCGGGCCCTGCGCAAGGCCACCCGCAGCATGATCGCCAACTTCAACCCGCACTGGGACGAGGGCGACGTGGACGCCGAACTCGCCGGCATCGCTGCCTGGGACCCGGCGACGGCGGACGCGGTGGGCGGCGAGTACGCCATCGACTACATACCCGAGCGGCCCGTCGTGCCCTCCCTGGTGCAGGCCGCCGACCCCAGCTACGTGGTCTCCGAGGCGCACAAGGAGCGACTCCGCGCGGCGGGCTTCACCGTGCACACGGTCAAGAACACGGGCCACTCGATCCACCGCGACGACCTGGACAGCTTCATGCGCTCCGTCCTCGGCTGGGTGCGCGGCGAGGAGCCGGTCGGGCTCGTGTGAGCCGGCACCGCCGCGGCCGGCCGGTCGCGGGCGGCGCCCCCGGGTGCGAGCCCCAGCCGGGCCCGCCCCGCCGGGCGCTACGTGTCGCACTCCACGACCGTCCCGCACAGCCCGCACCGGGCCCGCAACCTGCCCCGGACCGGCACCCGGATGCGCTGGTTGCACACCGGGCAGGGGAATCGCACCTGGAGCGGGGCGTGCCCCTCGAAGGCGTAGCCGGCGCCTGGCTCGACGCCCGGGCGCGCGCCCCGCGCCCGCGGGCTCTCCCGCGCGAGCCGCCGGTCCTTGGCGTACCGGCGCCGGCTCGCCCAGCCGCTGCCGACCAACGGGGGTTGCCGCTCATCGTGGCGCGGCCCGCGCCAGGCCGTCCGCGTACGCGTCGTACCCCCGCTGGCTGGTGAACCACGGCGCGATGTCCTCGCCGAACGCCTGGCCCCGCTTGGCGAGCACGTAGCCGAACTCCTCCGGCGTGAGGTAGCCGAGCTTCTGCCGGGAGAGAGCGCTCTCCCGGCAGGCGTCGAGCAGCAGCCAGCCGGCGCCGAGGTAGGCGGCGGCGGTGTCGGTGAGGATCTCGTTGCCCCGGGTGCCGGGGAACAAGAGGTCGAGCCGGTGCAGGTAGACGTGCATCACCTCGTGCGCGAGGGCGGCTCCGATGTCGCGCCGGTGGGTCTTGAACCGGGCGTTCAGCTCGATGAAGTACTCGGGCCCCGCGGTCAGTTCGACGTTCCCCGCGTGCTCCATCTCCCGGAAGCTGATGATCATGCGCGCGTCGGGCAGGCGCAGGTGGTGCACCATGACGCTGGCGATGCGCTGCACGCCGAGGTAGAGGTCGTCGTCCGGGAAGGCGACGTCGTCGGGTGGCACGCTTAGCGCGAAGCCGCGCACGGTGTCCTGGGACAGCCGCCGGTAGAGCGCGGTGATGGCCGCCCGCACCGTCTCCACGTGCGGATATCCGTGCTGGATCTCGCTGCCCGTCGTCGCCACGCCCCACCCCCGCGCCGTCAACCCCGCTGACCTGGCTCAACCTTACGGATGGCGCCCGGTGGCGTCAGCGCATCGGGCCGGGCCGCGCGGATCGCGCTCTCAACTGGCCGGTAGGAAGCCCTTGTCACGCGGATCACTCTCTACACCTAATCATAGGGCGCTTTGCGGGCTCACCCCACGGGGTCCGGACGCTTTACGGCTCACCGCCTGGTCTGCACCAAGTTCTTTGGTGGATCACGGGCGAGGGGAGCCGGATTTCTTGTGTGGACGGGTCCGCCAAACGTGGTCAACCCCCCCCACGAAAGGAACTCCGTTGTCTCTCCTCAAGAACGTGAAGAGAGGCGCCGCGTTCGGCGCCGTCGCCCTCGCCGCCTTCAGCCTCACCCTCGGCACCGCCTTCGCGCAGGCCACCTCGGATCGCCTCCGACGGCCCGCGTCCCCGGATCGTCGGCGGCACCCCAGTTGAGCAGGGTGAATTCCCCTTCATGGTCCGGCTGTCGATGGGGTGCGGCGGCGCGCTGTACGCCCAGGACATCGTGCTGACCGCCGCCCACTGCGTGGACGGCAGCAGCCCGAACACCGACATCGGTGTCACCGGTGGGGTCGTGGACCTGGACGACCCGGCCGCGCAGAAGGCCACGTCCACCCAGGTCCTGCAGGCCCCGGGGTACGACGGCACGGGCAAGGACTGGGCCCTGATCAAGCTGGACAAGCCGATCGACCAGCCCGCGCTCAAAATCGCCGAAACGGACGCGTACGACAACGGTGAGTTTCAGGTGGCCGCGACAGGGAGGGCGGCCCACAGCAGCGCAAGCTCCTCAAGGCCACGGTGCCGTTCATCGAAGACGCGACTTGCAAGGCCGCTGGAGGCTCGTACACGGATCTGGTCGACGCCGAGGAGATCTGCGCCGGCCTGCAGCGGGGCAGCGTGGACACCTGCCAGGGCGACTCCGGTGGCCCGATGTTCCGCAAGGACGACGCGGGCGAGTTCGTCCAGGTCGGCATCGTGAGCTGGGGCGAGGGCTGCGCGCGCCGGCAAGCCCGGTGTCTACACGCAGGTGAGCCACTTCGCCCAGGACATCAAGAGCACTGCCGACCAGCTCGGTAGCTCATCCCGGCCGCCACCGGACCCGCCGACGCGCGGGCCCAGTGGCGGCGTCGCCAGGCGAGAGCGCTCGTACGGGGCGGCGTCGGCGTCGCCCCGTACGGCGTGCCCGCCCTGGCGCCTTCGGGTGCCCGCCGTGCGGTGCGACATGCCCGACCGCTGCCCGTTTCATTCCGCGTACGCGCACCGAGCGGACGCGGAATTTCGCATGCCCGGAAACGGGTTGAGCGGTTTTCGGGCGCCCCGCCGGAGAGCGTGTTTCGGGCCCGCCGCATTTCCGTCACGGCCCTGTTGTGAGACGCCGCGGCATTGCGGGAAAGCGCCTTTACGCGTCGCGTTGTCGCGCCCGTGGGGGATGTGTGCTCTGACCTGGGTGGGGCGCGAGGGCAGCGGCGCGGTCGCTTCCGTTCTCCACTGTCAAGGCCCTGAGCTGCGCCGTCCGCGCGGAACGCCGCTTTCCGGTCGGCTGGGCGGGTTCTGTGCTGGCGCGGCGAATCGCAAGTGGTGCGCGAGCGCGTCCGTTTATCGGAATTCTCGGTGGGCTTTGATCGAGGATCATGCACCGCAATCCACGGGAATCACCCACGTGTTCTCGGAACTGTCCGGAAGATCGTCCGCGGTGTCCGGAACGCAGCCCTTGCCACCGTGTCTCAAAGCTCCACATAATTCGAGCGGCACTTTCACGGTCTCGCTCCATTGAGTCCGGATGTTGTGCGGTCCGCTGCTCTGTCTCCACGGATGTTCTATGGCAGCGGTATCCGGATTCTGGTTGTCATGATTCTGCCAATTGTGCGCTAACCACCCACGAGAGGACATCCGTTGAAGATCTTCAAGCACGTCAAGAGATGCATCGCCGCGGGCGCCGTCGCCCTCGCCGCCATCAGCATGAGCCCCAGCACCGCGACGGCCCAGAGCGACTCGAGCGGCCCTAGCACCCGGGTCGTGGGCGGCACCCGCGCGGCCCAGGGCGAGTTCCCGTTCATGGTCCGCCTGTCGATCGGCTGTGGCGGCTCCCTCTACGCCAAGGACATCGTCCTGACCGCCGCGCACTGTGTGGACGGCAGCGGCCCCAACACCAGCATCACCGCCACCGCGGGCTCCGTCGACCTGCAGAGCACCAGCGCCATCAAGGTCAGGTCCACCCACGTGCTGCAGGCCCCCGGCTACAACGGCAACGGCAAGGACTGGGCCCTCATCAAGCTGGCTAAGCCCATCAACCTGCCGACGCTGAACATCGCCACCACCACGGCGTACGACAACGGCACCTTCGACATCGCGGGTTGGGGCGCCAACCGCGAGGGCGGCGCGCAGCAGCGCTACCTGCTCAAGGCCAAGGTGCCCTTCATCAGCGACGCCACCTGCAAGGCCGCCGGTGGCTCCTACAGCGGCCTGATCGCCGCCGAGGAGATCTGCGCCGGCCTCCAGCAGGGCGGCGTGGACACCTGCCAGGGTGACTCCGGTGGCCCGACGTTCCGCAAGGACAGCGCCGGGGCCTGGGTCCAGGTCGGCATCGTGAGCTGGGGCGAGGGCTGCGCGCGCGCCGGCAAGCCCGGCGTTTACACGCAGCTGAGCTACTTCGCCTCTGCCATCAAGAACGCCGCCGGCCAGCTCGGCTAGCGCCCTCCCGGCGCCGAGCGGCGCCGCGCGCAGAGCGCCCACCGGCCCGCGCGACGGGCGTCACCCACCGGCGCGCGACGCAGCACCGCACGCACCGGCCGCCCCTTCGGGCCAGTGGAACGAGTAACCGCACCACCGCACGGGCCGCGCCGACGGGCGCGGCCCGTGCGCGCGTGTCGGCCGATGCGCGTGGCGGTCCAGCGCGCGTGCCCGGGCCGGCGGGGCCTCACGCACCGGCCACGCCGTCGGCCGCGTCACGGGCGGCGGGTCGGGGCCGGGCGCAGCGTGGGCCAGTGCGCGAACATCCGGTCGCGCAGCTCGACGCAGAGCGCGGCCAACCCGCTCGACTCCGCGCGCCCGCCCGTCAGTTCGGCCACCACCGCCAACCTGTGTGCCAACCGCTCCCGAGCCGAGACGGTGCCCCACGTCCAGTCCTCGTGCGGGAGCCGGGCCAACTGGTCGACGGCGCCCCGGTGGGCCCGCTCGACCAGCGCGTCTCCCCTGATGAGCCAGCCGGCGCAGGCGTCGGCGAGGTCGACGCGCAGGTCGGTGCCGGTGCGGGCGCGCCAGGCCGCCGCGTAGGCCCGCTCCGCCCGGTTCAGCAGCGCCGGCGAGGCGGAGGTGACGCACCAACAGGTGGGGAAGCCGACGCGCAGGTACGCCAGCTCCACCAGGCCGCTGCCCCAGGACGCCCCTTCGAGGTCGATGAAGGTGACCCCGTCCGCCGTGTGCAGGTCGTTGCCGGGGCACGGGTTGCCGTGCAGCAGCGCCCGCCCGGGGGCCGTGGCCAGCCGGCGGGTCAGCGCGCGCAACTCGCCGCCCACGCCGGGGGCGGCGCGGGCCCCGAGCGTGTCGGCCAGCGCGAGGAAGGAGTCGACGTCGGCGTCGTCCGGGCCGCGCCAGCGCGGCAGCACGTCGACGACCCCGGGCCCGCCGCTGGCGTGCAGCGCGGCCAACGCCCTGGCGTAGGCCACGATCCAGCCGGCGGCCGGCCGCCGGTGCGGGACGTACGCTGTGACCAGCACCCGCTCGCCGGGATCGGTGCCCCACACCGCGGGCACCACGGGTTCATCGGCCGTGGCGGCCAACTCCAGCGCGGCCACCTCGCGCGCGTACCGCTCGTCGGCGTCGGCCCCGCCGACGACCTGCTTGACCACCGCGGGCCCGGCGGCCAGCTCCACGCGCTACACCCGCGACCGCGGGCTGCTGTCCAACAGGCGGGGGTCACGGGGCTGGCCCAGCGTGGCCTGTAGACCGTCTCCGAACGACAGTGCCGACTCCATTGGCGCATCGTCGCACGCCGGCGCGCGCGCCGCCCGGGGATTACGGGGGCTACCCCGACGTGCCGGGCCCCGGGCGCGGGCCGTGCGGGGGAGGGTTGGAACGGGGCGGTCGGGGTACCCACGATCTCGGACCGGCGCGGCCGGGCGTGGCCCGGCGGACGGGAGCGCGCGGTCGTGGACACTCAAGTGCGATGGCTCAGCGGAGGAGGCGCTTTTGTCGACCGGCGACAGGCTGATGACCGTGGGCGACCGGCTGCGGACGGAGGCGGAGGCGGCCTGGCGCAGCGCGTGCCTGGCCGTGCGGCGGTCGGGCCCCGAGCGGGACACCATGACCCAGGCGCTCAAGGCGGCGGGCGCGGCCATCGCCGCCTGGGCGCTGACGGCCTGGTGGCTGAAGGCCCCGCTCGCGCTGCTGGCCCCGTGGACGGCGTTGGCCCTGGTCGAGGCCACCGTCTACCGCTCCCTGCGATCGGGCGTCCAACGGCTCGGCGTGATCATGGCGGGGAACCTGTGGGCGTCCGCGGCGATGGCCATGACCGGCGGCAACACGCTGGGCTCCATGCTGATCGCGCTGCCCGTGCTGGTCCTGTTCGGCACCTACCGGCGCCTGGGGGCGCAGGGGCTCTACGGCGCCACCACCGCCCTGTTCGTGATCACCTACGGCGCCTACTCGCTGGACGCGGTGGGCCACCGCCTCCTGGAGTGTCTGATCGGCGCCGTCATCGGCATCGGCGTCAACGCCCTGGTGCTGCCGCCGGTGCACCTGCGCAGCGTGCACGAGCGGCTGCTGCGCCTGATGCGCGAGAGCGCCGAGCTTCTGGGCACCATGGCCGACGCGCTGCGCGAGGAGTGGTCCGTCGCGGACGCCGCGCAGTGGCACGACCGCGCCCGGCGGCTCGAACAGCTCTCCCGGGAACTCGCGGAGGCCCGTCAGTGGACCGCGGAGAGCGCGCGGGCCAACCCCGGCTGGCGGCTGCGGCGCGTCGGCCCCGCCCCGCCGCCGGCCGAGGAGGACGCCCGCTGGACGCGCGTCGCCGGCCACCTGACCGCCATCGCGCGCTCCCTGGAGGGCACGGCGGGCGAGGAGGCCCGCCTGGTGGTGCCGGAGAGCGCGTTCCTGAGCCGGTACGCCGATCTGGTCGAGGAGTTAGCGAACCTGTGCGCCACCGCCGAGCGCTCCCTGCTCGGGCAGCGGCCCGAGCAGGCGGAGGCGCGCCGAAGCCGCGACCGGGCCTGGGCCCTGTACGATCAGTTCGCCGACGACTTCCGGCACCACCGCTTCGGGGCGACCACGGTCAGCGGTGCCCTGCTGGTGGGGAGCAAGCAACTGCTGTACGAACTGGCTCCGGACACCGACCGGGGCGAGGCCGCGGGCGACGCCGACGCCCGCGGCGACCAGCCGGGCCGACCGTGACCCCCGGTCCCGCGGGCCGGCAACGCCCGCGGGACCGGGCCGCGTGGGGACGGCGTCAGTCGTGACCGCCGGGCAGCATCTCCTGCACCTTGGCCTTCAGCCCCTGCCGCAGCACCGCGTCGCGGTCGCTGTCGCCCTTGACGAGGGAGGCCGCGGCGGCCTCGATCTGGTCCAGCGTCGCGTGCGGCGGGATGGGCGGCACGGCCGGGTCCACCCGGAAGTCCAGGACGAACGGCCGGTCCGCGGCGAGCGCCCGCTGCCAGGCCGTGGCGACCTCGGCCGGCTTCTCCACCCGCGCCCCGCCCAGCCCGATGGAGCGGGCGAAGTCGGCGTACGGCACGTCGGGGATCGCCTGTGACGGCAGGAACTGCGGGGCGCCCGACATGGCGCGCATCTCCCAGGTGACCTGGTTGAGGTCCTGGTTGTTGAGGACGGCGACGATCAGCCGCGGGTCGGACCAGTCCTGCCAGTACTTGGCGGCGGTGATCAGCTCCGCCATGCCGTTCATCTGCATCGCCCCGTCGCCGACCAGGGCCAGCGCGGGGCGGTCCGGGTGGGCGAACTTCCCGCCGATCGCGTACGGCACGGCCGGGCCCCATGGTCGCCAGCGTGCCGGAGAGCGAGCCGCGCATGGCCCCGCGCAGCCGCAGGTGACGGGCGTACCAGTTGGCGGCGGAGCCCGAGTCGGCGGTCAGGATCACGTCGTCCGGCAGCACCGCGTCCAGGGCGTGCACGACGTACTCCGGGTTGACGGGGTCGGCCTCCACGGCCGCCCGCCGCTCCATCACCTCCCACCAGCGGGCGGTGTTCTTCTCGATCTTCTTCCGCCACGACCCGTGCTTCTTCGGCGTCAGGCGCGGCAGCAGCCGGGCCAGCGTCTCCCGCGCGTCGCCGACCAGGTTGACCTCGAACGGGTACCGCAGCCCGACCATGAACGGGTCGATGTCGATCTGCACCGCCCGGGCCTGGTCGTACTCGGGCAGGAACTGGCTGTACGGGAAGCTCGAACCGATCACCAGGAGCGTGTCGCACCCCTGCATCAGCTCGTAGCTCGGGCGGGTGCCCAGCAGGCCGATCGCGCCGGTCGCGTACGGCAGGTCGTCGGGCAGCGCGTCCTTGCCGAGCAGTGCCTTGGCCACGCCGGCCTCGAGCGCCTCCGCGACCTGCTCCACCTCGGCCCGCCCCCCCCGGGCGCCCTGCCCGACGAGGATGGCCACCTTCTCGCCGGCGTTGAGCACCTCGGACGCCCGGTCCAGCTCGGCGTCGCCCGGGACGGGCGCGTACGAGCCGAGGCCGAGGCTGGAGGGGACCATCTTGAAGGCGTGCTGCGGCGGCGTGTGGTCCAGCTCCTGCACGTCGGCGGGGATGATCACGGCGGTCACGGTGCGCTTGGCGTAGGCGGTGCGCATCGCCCGGTCGAGGACGTTCGGCAACTGCTCGGGAACGGTCACCATCTCGCAGAACTCGGCGGCCACGTCCTTGTACAGGCTCAGCAGGCCGACCTCCTGCTGGTACGAGCCGCCCATCGCGCTGCGGTTGGTCTGCCCGACGATCGCCACCACCGGCACGTGGTCCAGCTTGGCGTCGTAGAGCCCGTTGAGCAGGTGGATCGCCCCGGGCCCCGAGGTCGCGGCGCACACCCCGACCTTGCCGGAGAACTTGGCGTACCCCACGGCCTGGAAGGCGGCCATCTCCTCGTGCCTGGCCTGGACGAACCGGGGTTGGTTGTCGGCCCGCTCCCAGGCGGCCAGCAGGCCGTTGATGCCGTCGCCGGCGTACGCGAAGACGTGTTCCACCTCCCACTCGCGCAGCCGTCGCAGGACGTAGTCGGACACCTTGATGGACACGGAACTCCTCTCCGAGTGGTGCGTTCTGGGGCGGTGGCGGTTACGGCAGGGGAGTGCCGCCGGTGGCGTTCACGACCTCCGCGGTGATGTAGCTGGCCCGGTCGGAGGCGAGGAAGACGTAGGCGGGCGCCATCTCGGCGGGCTGGGCCGGCCGGCCGAGGGGCGACTGCTTGCCGAACTCGGCCGTCTCCGGCAGCGTCGCCGGGATCAGCGGCGTCCACACCGGCCCCGGCGCCACCGCGTTGACCCGGACGCCGCGCTCGGCGACCATCTGCGCGAGCCCCTGCGTGAAGGTGGCGATGGCGCCCTTGGTGGTGGCGTAGTCGAGCAGGTGCGGACTGGGCTTGTACGCCTGCACGGAGGTGGTGTTGATGATGGAGCCGCCCGCGGGCAGGTGCGGGAGCGCCATCTTCGACAGCCAGAACAGCGCGTACAGGTTGGTGCGCAGCACCGGTCGAACTGCTCGGTGGTGATCGCCTCGATGCCCTCCGGCTGGCTCATCTGGTAGGCGGCGTTGTTCACCAGGACGTCGATGCGGCCGAACTCCGACAGCGCGCGGTCGATCACCGCCTGGCACTGCTCCTCGTAGCGCAGGTCGCACTCCACGGGGACGGCCCGCCGGCCGGCCCCCGTCACCAGCTCGACCGTCCGCTCGGCCTCCGACCGTTCCTCCGGCAGGTGGGTGAAGAGCACGTCGGCGCCCTCGCGGGCGAAGGCGAGGGCCACCGCGCGGCCGATCCCCGAGTCGCCCCCGGTGATCACCGTCCCGCGGTCCGTCAGCAGGCCGCTGCCCTGGTAGGAGTCCTCGCCGTGGTCGGGGGGTGGGTCCATCGGGCCGGTCCAGCCCGGGTGGGCCTGGTCCTGCTCGGGGAACTCGGGGCGGGTGTGCTTGTGGACGGGATCGCTCACGGGTCCTCCTGACCGCCGGGGCCGCCTCGCGGCGCCCCGGGTACGGGGCAACAACAGCCCACGGGTTCCCACCGAAGGCCCCGGAACACCCGGTACGTCGCCGCTCCCCCCGGTTGGCCCAAGCAACTCCTTCGAAAGCCCCAACCACGGGGGCCGGACCGGGGCGCGGCCCGGAGCCCGACCCGGGCCCGAACCCGGGGCCCGGACGCGCGGTCGCGGCGAAAACCCGTTGGCCGGTCGCGGCGAAAACCCGTTGGCCGGCCGCGGCGGCGATTGCTAGTCTCCTGGCGGCCGTGCGAAGGATCGAGGAGGTGGTACCCGTGAACGCAGTATCGACATGGGTGCTCCCCTCCGGGGTCACGGTCGGGCGATAGGTCGTCCGGGAGCGCCGCCCACGCGCACTCCCGAATGACACGACCATGCACGTCACTTCCGAACAGCGCCTCGCCGACGGCGTCCGCGAACGCGAGTTCACCCTCGGCGAGATCCCCGGCACCCTGTGGACCCCGGATGTCACACCCGCCCCACTGGTCCTGATGTCGCACAACAACGGCCTGCCCAAGGCGGACCCCCGCCTGGTGGCCCGGGCCCGCTACACCGCGGCGCGCGGGTACGCCGTGGCCACCATCGGCGCCGCCGGATGCGGTGACCGCCCCTGGTCCGCCGCCGACGAGCGGGCCCGCGCCGACCTGCGGCGGGCGCTGCGCGCCGGCGAACCGGCCGACGAACTCCTCGAAGCCCTCGTCGGCCCGCTGGTCGCGAACGCCGTCCCGGAGTGGCGGTCCACCCTGGACGCCCTGCTGGAACTGCCCGAGATCACGGGCCCGGTCGGATACTCCGGTGGCTGGGCCGCCCTCGGCATCCACCTCGCCGTGACCGAGCCACGCGTCGTGGCTGCCGGCCTCTTCGCCGGCGGGTACGTGCCCCGGGCCCAGCGCGAGGAGGCCCGCCGGGTCACCATCCCGCTGCTGTTCCTGCTCCAGTGGGACGACGGGGGCAACCCCCGGCAGCGGCCCTGGACCTCTTCGACGCCTTCGGCAGCGAGGAGAAGACGCTGCACGCCAACCTCGGCGGCCACACCGGCACCCCGTCCTTCGAGTTGGCGGACGCCTGCTGGTTCCTGGACCGGCACCTGAGGTGAGGCCGGGGCCGGCGGCCCGGTGACGTGCGGTAGCCGGCGCCGGTCGCCAAGCCGTCGTCGGGGCGGGCCCCGGCCTCCCCGACGACGGCGTCCGCCACCAGCGCCGGGGGCGTGCCCCCGTACGCCCCGCCGCCTTAGTCCAACAGCCGCCCCGGCTTTGTCTATCGGCGGCCTCCACGGGCGCGGCCCACAGTGTCCCCACACCAGGAACCGGCGACGTGAGGAGCACACCGTGGCATCGGAGAGCGCACGAGAGCAGGGGACGGGGCGACCGGCCAGGAGGACGCTGGTGGCGGAGACGGCACTGGTCGGCGTGGGGACCGCGCTCGGGCCGCTGGGCGCCGCCGCGCACGCCGCGCCACGGCGCCGGCCGCGTGGCCCGCTGCGGCTGCGCTCCGCTGACTTGGAGGTACGCGGGTGGACGCCGGTTTCCCGCGCGTCGTGGCGGCGTACGTGGACCGCGCCAGCGGGGCTGTCCTGCACGGCCATGAGGACCCGGTGGCCTCCGTCCTCATCGACGGGGTCGCGCACACCCCCACGGTGACCTGCGCGGCGGGCGCGGACCGTGCCGTCTACACGCTGGCCTTCGCGGCGGGCACCGAGATCACCGTGGAGATCCGGGTCACCGACTGGCGCGTGGACTGGCGGGTCACCCGTGTCGCCGAGGCGCCCGGCACTGCCCGTGGGCACGCTGCGCGTCCCCGACCTCGCGCTGCTCAGCGTGCGCAGCGACCAGCCGGGGGCGACGCTGCTCGCCGCCCGGATCGAGCTGGACCAGGCGAAGAGCGGCGACACCCTGGTCGAGGTGGGCGACGCGACCCCGGCCGACCCCGAGCCGGTCGGCTGCGTGTACGCTGTCGTGGCCACCGACCGCATCGGCGCGGCCATCGAGACCAACACCGTCTTCGACCTGCCGGCGGGGACGCCCGGCGCCACCTGGGACAACGGCCGGCTGTGGCGGCAGACGGTGCGCCGGGACGGCTACACCAAGCAAGGCCCAACTCGCCTGCGGCCAGTGGACCTACCGCGCGGCGGGCGCGCCGGCGGAAATGACCGAGCCGCTGCCGTACGCCACCGTCATCGTCACCCGCGACCGGGACGGTGACGGGCGGGTTGACTGGCAGGACGCGGCGATCGCCATGCGCGAGATCATGGTCAACCGGCTGGGCGCCGACGAACAGCACCTGCGTGTGGTGCCGCACATCCCGTTCAACTTCGCCAGCCAGGCCACCAACCCGTTCCTGGCCACCCTCGACAACGTCAAGCGGATCGCGCTGGCCACCGACGGGCTGCAGTAGTACACGCTGCTCAAGGGGTACGCGTCCGAGGGCCACGACTCGGCGCACCCCGACTACGGCGGCAACTACAACGAGCGCGCCGGCGGCCTGCGCGACCTGAACGCGCTGTTGCGCGAGGGCAAGCGGTGGAACAGCGACTTCGCCGTGCACGTGAACGCCACCGAGTCCTACCCGGTGGCCAACGCGTTCTCCGAGACGCTGGTGGACAAGGACGACGAGCAGTGGGACTGGCTGGACCAGTCGTACCGCATCGACGCCCGCCGCGACCTGGTCTCCGGCGACATCGCGCGCCGCTTCCGGCAGTTGCGCGAGGAGACCGACGCGGGCCTGAACACCCTCTACATCGACGTCTTCCGGGAGTCCGGCTGGAACTCCGACCGGCTCCAGCGCGAACTGCGCGCGCAGGGCTGGCACGTGACCACCGAGTGGGGCCACGGCCTGGAGCGCTCGTCCCTGTGGTCGCACTGGGCCACCGAGACCGACTACGGCCCCGACACCTCGCGGGGCATCAACTCCCGGCTGATCCGCTTCATGCGCAACCACCAGAAGGACGTCTTCGCCGACAAGGAACTCCTGCTGGGCATCCCGCGCACCGGCAACTTCGAGGGCTGGGTCGGCAAGGTCGACTGGAACGCCTTCTACCAGCAGATCTGGACCGACAGCCTGCCCGCCAAGTACCTCCAGGCGTACCCGATCAGGTCCTGGCACGCGCACCAGATCACCTTCTTCGGCCCAGGCGCGACTACCGTCTCCGACGCCGACGGCCAGCGGACCATCACCACCGTGGGCCGCGTGGTCTACGCGGGCGGCGCCTACCTGCTGCCCTGGAAACCGCGCGACGCCGCCGACCCGGCCAAGCTCTATCACTACAACCCGCGGGGCGGCAGCACCACCTGGCACCTGCCGCGCGGCTGGTCCGACGCCCGACAGGTCACCCTCTACCGGCTCACCGACCAGGGCCGCCCGCGCGTGGGCCGGCTGCCCGTGCGCGGTGGTAAGGTCACCGTGGCCGCCGAGGCCGCGACGCCCTACGTCGTCTACCGCGACACCGCCCCGCCCCAGAGCGCACCCCACTGGGGCGCGCACACGCCCGTGCGCGACCCCGGCTTCCATGCTCGCCGGCTGGCGGGTCAGCGGCCCCGCGCGGGTGGTCCGCGGCGAGCGCGGCGACTACGAACTGGTCATCGGCGCCGGCGGGCCGGCATCCGTCTGGCAGCGGCTCGACCGCCGTCAACCACGTGGCCGCCGACCGCAAGAAGGACACCCGCTTCCAACGCCTGCTCACCCGCTTCACCGTGCCCGAGGGCGGCTGGACCGGTGGAGCTGACGCTCCGCGCGGCGGCGGGCGCGGCCCGGGTCCGCTTCGACAACGTGCGCGTCGTGCCCACCCGCCACCCGCGCGGCCACGACCGCGACGTCCTCGTCCACGAGGACTTCGAGCACGTTCCGCACGGCTGGGGCCCGTTCGTCAAGGGCGACGCGGGCGGCACCAACGACCCGCGCACGCACATCGCGCAGCGGCACGCCCCGTACACCCAGCGCGGCTGGAACGGGAAGGCCGTCGACGACGTGCTCGACGGCGGCCAGTCCCTCAAGTCCCTTGGCGAGAAAGGCGGACTGGTCTACCGCACTGTCCCGCACACCGTGCGCTTTCGCCCCGGGCGCCGCTACGAGGTCTCCTTCCGCTACGCCAACGAGCGGGCCGACCAGTACGCGTGGATCACCGGCGTGGACGAGCCGGCGCCGCGCGAGCTGAGCCGCGCGCCGCTGCCGGTGGCGACGGCTCCGACGCGCTGGCGGCACACCTTTACGGCACCGTCCGAGGGCGACGCCTGGGTCGGGCTGCGGAACGTGGGCGACGACGGCAAGGCGGAGTTCGTCCTGGACGCGTTCACGGTGCGCGAGCTGGACTGAGAGCGGCCCAGCGGCTCTGGCTGGCCGGGTGGGCGGTCGGCCGGGTGGGCGGGTGCGTGCGACGCGCCGGACGCGGCGCGGGCACGGCGGGCCCGCCGCGCTGGACCGAGTCTGCTCACTCCGCCGAGTCGGCGTCCTTGCGTCGGTTGGCCTGGAAGCGCGCCTTCTTCTGGCGGTTCCCGCACGTGTTCATGTCGCACCACCGGCGGGTGCGGCTCCGGCTGGTGTCGAAGAAGGCGGCCCGGCAGGTGGGAGAGGCGCACAGGGCCAGCCTTCCGTCGCGTTCGCCCGCGATGACGCTGATCCCGTCGGCGGCGATCACGCTGAGGGCGTCCTCCACGCCGGACGCCGAGCCGAGCCGCCAGCGGCGCTCGCCGTCGGGTGTCAGGACCGCCGTGGCCCGGCCCCGCGCGCTGCGGTCGTTGATGACCCGGACGGCGGTCGCGGGGAGGGAGCCGTGGGTCGCGGCCGCCGTCGCGGCGGCGTGGATCGCCTCCCGCAGCTCCCGGGCGAGGTCGAGCTGGGCGGGGGTGCAGGAGTCCACGGCGAGTCCGTACACCGCCAGCCAGTCGACCAGCCGGTGCGGCGTGGGGATGCGCTCCACGGCGTCACCGTGACGCTCCGACAGAGTCCCCGTGAAGCTGGTGGAGAGCACGCTGCCGAGGCGGAAGTCAGGGAACGCGGCACACATGGAACCACCTTAGCTGGTTGCGGCCCGGCTCGGAGGGCTGCTAGAACCGTCTTAGCCGGTTCACGGCGTCGTGCCCGGTCCCTCGACGGCCAGGAGGTCCCATGCCCCCGCTCACCAGCGACGTACGAGCCTTCACGGCTCGCGCGTCCGACGCCGACCTCGTCGACGTCGTGGACTACTGGCGCACCGGGTACGACTGGCGGTCGTTCGAGGCGCGCCTGAACCGCATCGGCCAGTTCCGCACGGTCATCGACGGCCTGGGCATCCACTTCCTGCACCGCCGCTCCCCGCGCGTGGACGCCACCCCGCTGATCCTGACGCACGGCTGGCCGGGCAGCGTGGTCGAGTTCGCCCATGTCGTGGACGAGTTGGCGGAGCCGGCCGACGCGCACGCGCCGGCGTTCCACGTCGTGGCCCCGTCGCTGCCGGGCTTCGGATACAGCGACAAGCCGACCACCGCCGGATGGGGAACCGAGAAGATCGCCGCCGCCTGGGTGGAGCTGATGGGGCGGCTCGGCTACCGCACGTTCCTCGCCCACGGCGGCGACTGGGGCTGCAACATCACCACGGTCCTCGGCGGCAGGTTCCCGGCGCACGTCCTCGGCATCCACTCCACGTTCGCGCAGGCCCCACCCGGCGTGACGACGGACGGGCTGACGCCGGACGAGCGCGCGTGGGCCGAGGAGACCCGCCAGTTCTGGGGCCACCGCGCAGCCTACGCGAAGCAGCAGGCGACCCGACCGCAGACCATCGGCTACTCGCTCGTCGACTCACCGGTCGGGCTGCTCGCCTGGATCCTCGACAAGTTCGCCGAGTGGTCGGACACCGGGGACAGCCCCTGCGAGACGATCTCCCGGGACCGCGTCCTCGACGAAGTCACGCTGTACTGGCTGACGCGGACCGGCGCGTCGGCGGCCCGCATCTACTACGAGAGCCACGCCTCGCTGGGCCCCGAACTCCGGGTCGACGTCCCGTCGGCGATCACCATGTACCCGCGTGACGTCGAGAAGTGCCCGCGCCCCTGGGCCCAGGAGCGCTACCGGCACCTCGTCCGCTGGCGGCAACCCGGGAGCGGGGGGCACTTCCCGTCCCTCGAGGTCCCCGAGCACTTCGTCCAGGACCTGTGGGAGGGCCTCGCGGCGGTGCTGGCCGCTGTCGGTGAACGCGGCCCAACGGCGGCCACGCGGACGGGCCGGGGAGGCGCACCGGCCGGGGGTGCCGCGCCCGCTCAGGCCGCCGCTTCGGGGCCCAGCCCCTGCCCGTAGCACAGGCAGAAGGGGTGGCCCACCGGGTCGGTGAAGACGCGGAAGCCGGCGCGGGCGCCGCCCGGGTCGTGGACGAGGGTGGCGCCCAGCGCCTCCACCTCGCGCTGGGCCCGCTCTACGTCCTCCCGGGTCTCCACCTCCAGGTCCAGGTGGAAGCGCGGCGGGTGGGCCGGGTCGGGCCAGCGCGGTGGGTGGTAGTCCGCGACGCGTTGGAAGGCGAACTGCTGGCCGCCGGGGGGGTGAGGGTGACCCAGTGGGGGTCGTCGGTGTCGCGCCGCCAGCCGAGGATGGCGCCGTAGAACCCCGCCATGGCCGTGGGGTCGGGGCAGTCGATGACGGTGCACTGGAGTTTCGCGATCATGGAGGCAGGGTGCCGAAGCGGAGCCTTGGCGTCCACCTCCCGCGCCCGGTCCGGGCCCTGGCGGCGCCCGGCGCCTCCCGCCGCTTCAGCTTAGCAGCGCGGGCCCGACGGCCTCGGCGTCGGCGGGCGTCCCCTCCAGTTCGAGGAGCAGCAACTCGTTGTGGCCTGCCCGCAGCCAGGGTCCCGGGACGTACAGGCCGCGCTGCGGGCCGCGCGACCAGTAGCGGCCCAGGCAGCGGCCGTTGACCCAGGCGAAGCCGCTTACCAGGCCCGGCAGTTCGAGCGTCGCGTCACCCGGCGCGGCCACCTCGAAGGAGCCGGCGAACAGGCCGGGCTCCGCGCCCCCCGGCGCCGGCCGGTACGCGATCCGCGCCAGCGCCCCGGGCCGCTCGACCGCGTCGAGCCGCAGCGGGCCTGGCCCGTACGCCGTGCAGGTACTGCCACTCGTGCAGCACGCCACCGGTGATGCCCTTCGGCTCGGCCAGCCGGGGGCCGTAGTTGACCCGGCCCAGCGACTCCACCCACAGGTCCACCGTCGCTGGCCCGGCCACCTCGCCGAGCAGCGCGTCCCGCTCGTCGAGGACGGTGGCGCGCACCCCGTCCACGGTGGCCAGCGCACGGTCCCGCAGCCCGAGCACGCGCAGCGGGTAGGGCGGGCGCGGCCCCGGCACCTCAAGCCGGTAGCGGACGACGCCGCGGTCCACGTCCAACTCCTCGAAGGTGGGCGGCGTCGCGGTGTGCGTCTCGGGCCCGCCCAGCGCGTCGAGCACGCCCTCCAGCGGCGCCCACCGGTCGAGCCGCACGGCGACCGGTCGGCCCAGCGACGGTGGGACCGGCGGCGGCGCGGGCAGCGGGCCCGGCGCGTGGGCGGCGAGCACCTCGCGGAAGCGCCAGAACTTCTCCGTCGGCGCGCCCCGCTCGTCGATCGGCGCGTCGTAGTCGTACGAGGTGGTGGTGGGCCGCAGCGCCCCGTCGTGCAGCTCGCCGGACCGGTTGGCGCCGGCCCAGCCGCCGAAGTTGGTGCTGCCGTGCGCCATGTACAGGTTGACCGACGCGCCGCACTCCAGGATCTCCCGCAGCGCCCCGGCCGCCTCCGCCGTCCCGGGTCGCCGGCTCGGCCCCCAGTGCGTGAACCAGCCGCACCAGAGCTCCATGCACATCAGCGGGGAGCGCGGCCGGTGCCGGCGCAGCGCGGCGAACGCCTCGCGCGCGCCCGAGTCGAAGTTGACTGTTGCGAGCACCCCCGGGCAGCGAGCCGCCGGTGAGCATGTGGTCCTCCGGGCCGTCCGAGGTGAACAGCGGCACGCCCACCCCGCACCGCCGCAGCACGTCGGCCAGGTGCCGCAGGTAGTGCTGGTCGCTGCCGTACGAGCCGTACTCGTTCTCCACCTGCGCCATGACCACCGGTCCGCCGCGGTCCGCCTGCTGGGGCACCACCTGCGCGAGCACCCGCTCGCACCACGCGTCCACGGCGGCCAGGAACCGCGGATCGCGGGTGCGCACCCGGGGGCCCAGCGGCCCGGTCAGCCAGTGCGGCAGCCCGCCGTTCTCCCACTCGGCGCAGACGTAGGGGCCCGGGCGCACGATCGCCCACAGGCCGGCCGCGTGCGCCGCGTCCAGGAACCGGCCCAGCGCCGCCACGTCGCGGAACTCCCCGTGCCGGGGCTCGTGCAGGTTCCACGCCACGTACGTCTCCACGCAGTTCAGGCCCATCGCCCGGGCCATCGCCAGCCGGTGCGCCCAGTGCTCCTCGGGCACCCGGAAGTAGTGCACGGCCCCCGAGAGCAGCCGCACCGGCCGCCCGTCCCGGGTGTACCCCTCGTCCGTGACCGCGAACTCCGCCACGCCCCGCACCGCCTCTCGCTCCCCGGCCCGCCGACGCCCACACCCTGGCCCGCCTACCGGCGGCCGGTCCATGGACAAAGGTCGGCGCTATGTGGACGGAGCGGAGCGGCGCGCGGGCGGCGGCGGGTACCAGGGGCGGCGCGCGGTCGTTGGGTGAACGGAGGTCATCGACGGGGCGACGCTTGAATGATCTTCGAGTGTGCGGCCGGTGCGGGGTCCGCCGTGGGGGCCGGCCCGGCCGGGCGACGGGGGCATCGGCCAGCCTGGCCGGATACCGTCGACCACGTGGCGCAGAAGATCTTGGTACCCCGAGGACCGGTCATCCAGCGACGGAACGAGAGGCAGGCGGTGGAGCAGCGCGCGTACCGGACCTGGATGCGGTACTTCATGCCCACCTCGGTCCACCACCAGCTCGGCCTGGTCTGCCTCGGCGTCGGCCTCCAGCACGGCGCGCTGCCCACGGTCGGCCCGCGCGTCCGGTCGGCCCGCGCGTCCTCGACTACCACGTGGCGGTGGTGGTCAGCGCGGGCAGGGGCTGGTTCGAGGGCGCCGACGGGGTTCCCCGCCCGGTCACCGCGCCCGCCCTGATCTGGCTCACCCCGGGCGTACCGCACCACTACGGGGCGAGCCGGGACACCGGCTGGGACGAGAGCTTCGTCGACTTCACGGGGACGGCCGTCGCCGCGTACACCGAACTCGGCTACATCGACCCCGACCGGCCCGTGGTCCCGCTGACCGACACCGTCACCGCCCGCGCCGCCATCGGCCGCATCACCCGCGCCGCTCAGCCGGGCAACCCGCTGCTCGAAGTCGAGACCTCCGCCGCTGTGCACGAGTTGCTGGTCGCGCTACGCCGGGCGCGCGCGGACACCGCGGGGGGACACCGATCCGGTGCTGCGCGCGCTGGCGCGCGACGCGTTCCTGCCGCTGTCGGTCGCCGAACACGCCGCCCGGCACGGCATGACCGCGGCCGAACTGCGCGCGGTGGTACGCCGCGCGGCCGGCGCGAGCCCCAAGGACTACCTGCTCGGCATCCGGCTCGGCCGGGCCAAGGAACTGCTGGTCGGCATCGAACTGTCGGTGGCCGCCGTGGCCCGCCGGGTCGGCTACGACGACCCCGCCTACTTCAACCGGCTGTTCACCCGCCGGGTCGGCATCGCGCCCGGCCGCTTACGCGAACAGCAGGGCCGTGCCGCCCCCGGCGGCTGGAGCGACGCGGTCCCCGACCTGCGCCACCCGCCGACCATCCGCTCCACGCCGTCCCTCGCACCCTGACCCACGACGCGGCCCGCGCCCCCGCGCACCCTACGCGCGGGGGCGCCCGGCCTCCGTCCGACTCCCGACCCATCTCCCCCCCGGCCTCCGGCCCGGGCCCCCGCCCGGACCTCGCCGGCGCCGAGTCCATACGCCGTCCGCGCCCTGCCCGTGCGCGCCGCGCGCCCCCGTCCACGCCTCGTCCGCGCCCTGGCGCGCCGCCGGACGTCGCGGCCGGCGCGCTGCCGGGGTCGCGGCCGGCCACCCGGCGCCGGGCGCGCCCTGTTAGCGTGGCGCCGTTTGCCGCCCGTGACCGCATCGGGAGACCCACGCGATGAACGACCAGCCCGACCTGCCCGCACGCTCCACCGAGCGGGCCACCTCCGCGTCGCCGACCGGACAGCCGGACAGCGCAGCCCCGGACAGCGCGGCCCTGGGCGACGCGGCCGTACGCGCCGAACTGTCGCGGCTGCGGGACAGCATCGACAACATCGACGCGGCCGTCGTCCACATGCTCGCCGAGCGCTTCAAGTGCACCCAGCGGGTCGGCCGCCTGAAGGCCGACCACAAGCTGCCGCCGGCCGACCCGGCGCGCGAGGCCCTGCAGATCGCCCGGCTGCGCGAACTCGCCGAGAGCGCCAAGCTCGACCCCGGGTTCGCCGAGAAGCTGCTGAACTTCATCATCGCCGAGGTGATCCGGCACCACGAGCAGATCGCCGACGACGTCGTGGCCAACGGCGGCGGCACCCCGTAGGAGTGGGAACGGGGGCGGCGGATCAGCCGCCCGTGCCGGATGCCGGGCCGCCCCCGCCGGCCGCGCGCAGGTCCAGGTAGTGCGCGCGGCGCTCCTCGTCGGCGGCGAGCGCGACGCCCGCCCAGGCCATGGCGCGGGCCGCCGCGAGCACCGCGTCGTCGCCCGCGGCGCCGCCCGTCCACTCGGCGAACTCCCTGGTGTGCGGCGTGCCGCTGGAGCCGACGAGGCCGAGGTGCGGGTGGATCGCGGGCAGCGCCCGGGTCACGTTCCCCATGTCCGTTGACGCGCCGATGCGCCTGGGCGGGCCGGCCGGCTCGGCGGGGGAGCGGCCGGCCGCCGCGCGCAGCCCGTCCGCATACCGCGCCATCAGCCAGGCGTCGTTGCGCAGGTCGAGGTAGTCCGGCTGGGTCGCCGTGATCGTCACGGCGCACCCCGTGGCGAGCGCGGCGCCGCGGAAGCAGTCCGCGACCCGCTCGCGCAGCGCGGCCAGCTCCTCCGCCGTGGGCGTGCGCACCTCGAAGGAGAGCACGGTGCGCTCCGGGATGATGTTCGACTGCGCGCCGCCCTCGCGGACGATGCCCGCCACCCGGTAGCCGTCCGGTAGTTGCTGCCGCAACTGCCCCACCGCCACCTGCGCCATCACGGCGGCGTCTCCGGCGTTGATCCCCAACTGCGGGGCGAGCGCCGCGTGCGAGGCGCGCCCGGTGAACGTCACGTCGAAGCGCGCGACCGACGTGGTGGACGAGCGCGGATCGACGTCGTCCGCCGGCCCCGGGTGCGCCATCATCGCCACCGTCACGTCGTCGAAGGCGCCGCGGTCGAGCATCAGCACCTTGCCGCCGCCCGCCTCCTCGGCTGGGGTGCCGAGCAGCTTCACCGCGAAGCCGAGTTCGTCGGCGACCGCCGCCAGACTGATGGCGGCCCCCGCGCTCGCCGCGCAGATCACGTTGTGCCCGCAGGCGTGCCCCAGCTTCGGCAGCGCGTCGTACTCGGCGCACACCCCGATCGTCAGCGGCCCCGTGCCGTACGAGGCGGTCAGCGCGGTCGGCAGGTCGTACGGACCACGGCGGACGGCGAACCCCGCCTCCTCAAGCAGCGCCGCCAGTCGCCCGGCCGCCCGGTGCTCGACGAAGGCCACCTCGGGGTCGGCGTGCAGGCTCCGGCTCAGCTCCGTGAGCCGGCCGGCGTACGCGTCGATCCGCTCCAGCGCGCGCCGCCGCGCGGCGACCTCAGCCGGCCGCTCCCCGCCGGCCCCGGCACCCCCCGCCCCCGTCATCGCGCGCCCCCGACGGGACGGCGGGTCACGGCCGGGGCGGCCGGCGGCGCGGGGCGGGGAACGGCCCCGGGCCGTGCCAGGAGCGGGGAGCGCTGGGTGCGTGCGGCGATCGTCATGCCCCCAGCCTGCCACCGCGCCCCGAGCCGCCCTGGCCCCACCCGTGCCGTACACGACCCGGGGCCCCGTCGGACCCCCGGCACGGCCCCCGACGGGGTCTTCGCTGGCGGCCCCGGGTGCCCGACGCGGGCCCGGCACCCACCGCAACCTGCACGGAACGAGAACCGTACGGCAGCATGTCCCCATGTCCGTACTCACGCGCGACGAAGCGCAGAACCGTGCCGCCCACATCGGCCTCCGCCGCTACACCATCGACCTCGACCTGACCCGAGGCGCCGAGGTGTTCGGCTCGACCACCTCCGTACGCCTGTGCGTGCTGGAGGCGGGGACCGACACCTTCATCGAACTGGAGGCCGCGGCGCTGCACCGGATCGCGCTCGACGGCAACGACCTCGACCCCACGCTGTACGCCGACGGCCGCTACCCGCTGACCGGGCTCGGCGAGGGCGAGCACGAGGTGCTGGTCGAGGCCGACATGCACTACTCGCGCACCGGCGAGGGCATGCACCGCTTCACCGACCTGGCCGATGGCGAAACGTACCTCTACACCATGTGCTGCATGTCCGACGCGCCCAAGGTGTTCGCCTGCTTCGACCAGCCCGACCTGAAGGCGGTCTTCGAGGTCACGGTCACCGCGCCGCCCGAGTGGACCGTGCTCGGCAACGGTGTCGCCACCCGCGTCGGCGACACCGCGGACGGCCGCTGGCAGATCGCCCCCACCCAGCCCATCAGCACCTACCTGATGGCCGTCGCCGCCGGCCCCTGGCACTCGGTGCGCACCCGGCACGCGGGGCTGCCGTTCGGACTGCACGTACGCCGCTCGCTCGGCGCCTACCTCGACGCCGACGCCGGCGAGCTCCTCGACATCACCCGGCGCTGCTTCCACCGCTACCACGAGATCTTCGACGAGCCCTACCCGTTCGACTCCTACGACCAGGCGTTCGTGCCCGAGTTCAACTCCGGCGCGATGGAAAACCCGGGCCTGGTCACCTTCCGCGACCAGTTCGTCTTCCGCTCGGCCGTCACCGAGGGCGAGCGGCAGAGCCGCGCCATGGTCATCGCGCACGAGATGGCCCACATGTGGTTCGGCGACCTGGTCACCATGCGCTGGTGGGACGACATCTGGCTGAACGAGTCGTTCGCGGAGTACATGGGCTTCCAGATCCTCACCGAGGCCACCGACTACACCGACACCTGGGCCGACTTCGGCGTCCGCTGCAAGAGCTGGGGCTACGACGCCGACCAGCGCCCCTCGACGCACCCCGTCGCCCCCGAGCCCGACGGCGTGCCCGACACAGCCGCCGCCCGGCTGAACTTCGACGGCATCTCGTACGCCAAGGGCGCCTCGGCCCTGCGTCAACTGGTCGCCTGGCTCGGCGAACCGGACTTCTTCGCGGGCATCAACGACCACTTCACGCTGCACCGGTTCGGCAACGCGACCCTCGCCGACTTCATCGACGCCCTCGCCCGCGCCTCCGGCCGCCCGGTGCCCGAGTGGGCCGACGCCTGGCTGCGCACCACCGGCGTGGACACCCTCACGCCCCAGGTCACCGAGGGCCCCGACGGCTGGGAACTGCGCCTGCTGCACGAGGGCGGCCGCCCGCACCAGCTCACCATCGGCTGCTACGACCTCGACGCCGACACCGGCCGCCTCGTCCCCCGTACGCCGCTGCGCTGGAACGTCCCCGAGGACGGGACGCACACCGCCGACGGCCGTCCCGACCTCGTCCTGGTCAACGACGGCGACTACAGCTACGTCAAGATCGACTTCGATGAGCGGTCCTGGCAGACGATCGCCGCCGCCCTGTCCCGGCTGCCCGACGCGCTCTCCCGCGCCGTAGTCTGGAACGCCGCCCGGGACCTGGTGCGCGACGGGAAGCTGGCGCCCACCGCCTACCTCGACGTGCTGCGCGCCCACCTGCCGAGGGAGAGCGACGTCGTCATCGTGCAGGGCGTGCTGGCCTTCGCCCGTGGCCAGATCGCCGACCGCTACCTGCCCGCCGAACAACGCCCCGCGGCCCTGGCCACCCTGGTGGACACCTGCCGCGAGCTGCTCGCCCGCACCGCCGACGGCTCGGCGCCCGGGCTGCGTCTGGCGGCCGTGCAGACCCTCGCCGACAGCACCGCAGACCCGGCCGAACTCGGCGACTGGCTCGCCGCGGGCGCCGTGCCCGGCGGCCCCGAACTCGACCCGGAGCTGCGCTGGCGGCTGCTGCTGCGGCGCTCCGTGCTCGGCGTCGTCACGCTCGCCGACATCGAGGAGGAACGCGCCCGCGACTCCAGCGCCACCGGCCAGGAGGGCGCGGCCCGCTGCCGCGCCGCGCTGCCCGACGTGGCGGCCAAGGAGGCGGCCTGGGCCGAACTCTTCGACAAGGACGACCTGTCGACATACCTGGCCACCGCGACCGCCGAGGGCTTCTGGCAGCCTGTGCAGCACGTGTTGCTCCGTGCCTACCTGGCGCGCTACTTCCCCGCGGTCGCCGACCTCGCCGCCCTCGCCGCCCGGCGCCGCCCCGCCATCGCCCAGGCCGTCGGTCGCTTCGGCTTCCCGCACCACGCGGTGGACGAACAGACGCTGCGGCTCGGCGAGGACTGCCTGCGCGAGGCCAGCCCGATCCCCGCGCTGCGCCGTCGCTTCGCCGACGAACTCGCCGACCTGCGACGGGCCCTGCGGGTCCGCGCCGCGCAGGCCACGGCCGCCCCGGCGACCACGGGCTGACCCGGGGCAGGCCAACCGCCCGCGCCCGGCGCCCGGGTCACGCGCGCGAGCGCGCCGGGGTACCGGGGCGCTGGGGCGGGGTCGGGTGGCGTACACCGGGCGGGGCCGTATGGCCGGCACCGTCCGCCAGGTCACGCCGTGGCGCACGCCGGGCGTGCGGAGAGCGGACGGGCGCGCTGACCGGGCCCGTCGCCGGCCCGGTCCTAGGTCTGCGGTCGCAGGCGGACTCCGTCTGGTTGGCGATCCGGAGGGGGCTTCCGTTTAACTAGTGTGGCGCGTGCCAACCAGCAGACCAGACCCCGGCGCTCCCCGCCGGGCCCCCATCGCCCCGCCCCGCGCGCCGTCGGGCGGCGCGGCGCCGGTCGCTCCGCACCGCCGGGCCGTGACCCGGGCGCCTGCGCGGGTCGGGCGGGGCGTGGGTCGACAGAAAGGCGGCACAGCCGTGATCGTTGTGACCGGAGCCACCGGCAACGTGGGGCGCTCGCTCGTCTCCCAACTCGTCGCCGAGGGCCAGCCCGTACGCGGCCTGACCCGTGACCCCGACCGCGCCGCGCTGCCCGCGGGCGCCGAGGCGGTACGGGCCGACTTCGCCGACCCCGCCGCCCTGGCCGCGCTCTTTGCCGGCGCCACCGGCCTCTTCATCAACCTCAGCGCGGTCGGCGAGCACACCCCGGTCGTGCTCGCCGCCGCGATCCCGGCCGGCGTCCGACGGGTGGTGATGCTCTCCAGCGACGCCGTCGACGACGACCCTGACGAGGCCAACCCGCTCGTCGCGCACCACATCGCGCCGGAGCGTGCGGTCATGGCCAGCGGTTCCCAGTGGACGCTGCTGCGGCCCAACGGATTCGCTGTCAACTCCTTCCAGTGGGCGCCCCAGATCCGTGCCGGGGACGTCGTGCGCGCTCCGTTCGCCGGGGCGCGCAGCGCGCCGATCCACGAGGCGGACATTGCCGCGGTCGCCGTCCGCGCCCTCGTGGACGACGGGCACCACACAGCTATCTACCTGCTCACCGGACCCGAGGCGTTCAGCAACGCGGAGCAGGTCGGCATCATCGGCGCGGCGCTCGGCCGCGACCTGCGCTATGAGGAGATCCCGCGCCGAGCAGGTCAGGCCGGAGCTGTTCCCGCACGTGCCGCCGGGGTTGCTCGACACGGTCCTGGACGCGCTGGCCGCCGCGGCGGCCGGGGAGCCCGAGGTGTCCACGGCGGTCGCCGAGGTCACCGGCCGCCCGGCGCTGACCTTCGCCCAATGGGCGGCCGACCACACGGCGGCCTTCACCCGCCCCACGGCCTGACTCGCCCCTCCTCGGGCCCCCGCCGACTGCGCCCCAGCGCCCCGGCCTCTCTCGCCCCGGCCCCGCGCCCCCGGCCCCACCTCGGGTCGGGGGCGCGGGGCTGTCGCGCGCCGTGCCCGTCTGCGGCGTGCCCGACCCGTGCCCGCCCGACCCGTGCCCGTCCCCGCCGTCGCCAGCGGGCGGGACCGGCGCCCCCGCCCGCCGCCGTGGCCAGCCCGCGTGCAGCCCCACGAGGCCGTGCGCCGGAGCCCGCCGAGGGGGCGTGATCTTCGTTGGAACCGCCCGTCACCCGCGGCCCGCGCATCCCTCGTACGAGCACGTGGCTACCCCTAACGGAGTGGTGTCCGGGCAAGGGCCGTCGCGGCCGATGGCGGCGCCAGTAATTTAGGCCAACCTCAAACCTGCGACTGCCTATTGGAGGGCACATCCGTGCCTGTGCCCGTTGCCGACGCCGAACCGCCCCTGCCGCCCCTCGCGGGCGGCGCCGCGGGTCCGCGCGCGCTGCGCCCGCTGCTCGACGCCGTCCTGGACACGCTCGCTACCGGTGCCCGCGACCGCGCCGGGCCGCTGCCCGGGGGCGGACCCGAGGCCGTGGCGCGGGCCGTGCGCGACGCCGTGGGGTGCGCGATCCCCGCCGAGGGCACCGGCGCGGACGAGGCCCTGCGCGCCCTGGTACACGCCGTCACCGTCGGTGCCGCGGACCCCGCCGACCCGCACTGCGTCGCCCATCTGCACTGCCCGCCACTGGCCGTGGCCGTCGCCGCCGACCTCGCCGCGAGCCCGCTCAACCCCTCGCTCGACTCCTGGGGCCAGGCCCCGGCCGCCTCCGAGCTTGAGGCCCGCACCAGCCGGGCCCTCGCCGCCCTGGTCTACCCGGCCGCCCCGTCCGCCGACGCCCTGGTCACCACGGGCGGCACCGAGGCCAACCAACTCGCCCTCCTGCTGGCCCGCGAGGCGGCGGCCGGCCGCCCCGCCCGCGCCCCGGCGCCCCCCGCCGCCAGGCCGGCCGACCGCTCGACGGCCCACGCCCCGGCGTACGCCCCGGGACGCCCGGCGACCGCACGGCGGCCAACCCCTCGCCGGCCGGGCCCGCCCCCGAGCGCCCACCGGCCGGCCCGTGGCCGGGCCCGTACGCCCTGCCCCACCCCCGCCGGCACCCGGACGCGCCGCACCCCGGCCCGCCACACCTGCACGGGCCGGCGCACGGGCCGCCGGCGCTCCGCGTGGTCTGCGGCGAGAACGCCCACCACAGCGTGGTACGCGCGGCCTGGCTGCTCGGGCTGCCCGACCCGATCGTGGTCGCCACCCCGCGCGGCGTGCTCGACCCGGCCGCCGTGGCCGCCGCACTCGGCCAACTGCCGCACGGAGCGCCGCAGTTGATCGTGGCTACCGCGGGTACCACCGACAGCGGTGCCATCGATCCGCTGCCCGAGCTGGCCGACGTCGCCGCCGCGTACGGCGCCCGGCTGCACGTCGACGCCGCGTACGGCGGACCGCTGCTGTTCAGCGACGTCCACGCGGCCAGGGTGCGCGGCATCGAGCGCGCCCACATCGTCACCCTGGACCTGCACAAGCTGGGCTGGCAGCCGGTCGCGGCCGGGCTGCTGGCCGTGCCCGACGCCGCCGCCGGCCTCCCCGACCTGCTCGGCCGCTCCACGCGCACCACCCGCCGTCCCGACATCCTCAAGGTCGCCGTCACGCTGCGAGCCCTGGGGCGCCGAGGGCTGGCCGAACTGATCGACCGCACCTGCGCCGCGGCCCAGCACCTGGCCGACCTGATCGAGGCCACCCCCGGCCTCGAACTGCACGCCCGGCCCACCATCAGCACCGTCCTCTTCCGCCCCACCGGCGCGGACCCGCCCGCCGTGGCCCGGGCGCGCCGCCGGCTCCTCGCCAAGGGCCGGGCCGTGCTCGGCCGCGCGGCCCGCCCCGATGGCCTGTGGCTCAAAGCCACCCTCCTGAACCCGCACATCCAACCCAGCGACCTCGAAGCGCTGGTGAAACTCGTGGAAGGCCACCGCACCGGATGAGCACCACCGTCCTGACCCCGCAGCACGAAGCCCGACAGCACGAGGCCCAGCCGCAGGCGCCCGCCACCACCCCGGAACAGCCCTACGACCTCGCCGGCGTCGGCATCGGCCCGTTCAACCTCTCCCCGGCCGCCCTGGCCTACGGTGTCCCCGGCCTGCGCACCGCCTTCTGCGAGGAGCGGCCCGCCTTCCGCTGGCACCCGGGCCTGCTCATCGAGGGCACCACGCTCCAGGTGCCCTTCCTCGCCGACCCCACCAGCCCCTGGACGTTCCTGAACTACCTGCACGACCAGGACCGGCTCTTCCCCTTCTACTTCGCCGAACGCTTCCACATCAGACGCGCCGAATACGACGCCTACTGCCGCTGGGTCAGCGAGCACCTGCCCGGCCTGTACTTCCGGCACCACATCGACACGGTGCGCTGGAACCCGGACCGCGAACTGTTCGAGGTGGACTACGCCCAGTTGGACGCCGACGACTAGGTAGTCGCGCTCGGCCGCGCCTACGCCCGCCACCTGGCGCTCGGTGGGGGCACCGCGCCGTACGTGCCCGAGCCGCTGCGCCCGCTCGCCGATGCGCACGGCGTGCCCGTGCTGCACGCGGCGCACTACCTCGACCACCGGGCCGAGTTGCTGGCCGCCGACCACGTCACCGTCGTCGGCTCAGGCCAGTCGGGCGCCGAGGTCTTCCTCGACCTGCTGCGCCGCCGCCCGCCCGGGCGCGAGGGCCTGCACTGGCTCACCCGTACGGCGGCCTTCGCGCCCATGGAGTACAGCAAGCTCGGCCTGGAACAGTTCACGCCCGACTACACGCGCTACTTCCACGCGCTCAGCGAGTCCACCCGCGACGCGCTGCTGCCCGGCCAGTGGCAGCTCTACAAGGGCATCACCAGGCCACCATCTCCGCCATCCACGACGAGCTGTACGACCGCACGCTCGACGGCGGCTGGCCCGACGCCGTCCTGACCCCCGGCGTGCGGGTGCGCACGGCGGGCCGCGTCGGCACCTCCACCATCGAGCTGCACGTCGAGCACGAGCACCAGCACACCCGCAGCAGGCTCACGACCAACGCAGTCGTGCTGGCCACCGGCTACCGCGAGCGCTCCATCGACACGCTCCTGGCCGACCTGCAACCCCAACTGTGCCGGGACACCGCCGGCCGGCCGCTGGTGGACGGGCAGCAGCGGCTGGTCCTCGACCTCGCCATCAAGGGCTCGATCTACGTGCAGAACGCCGAGCGGCACACCCACGGCGTCGGCGCGCCGGACCTCGGGCTCGCCGCCTGGCGCGGCGCCGTCATCCTCAACTCAGTCACGGGTCGGCTGGCGTTTGCGCTTCCGCGCCGAACGGCGTTCACCACCTTCGGCCTCGACCCGGCGGTCTGCGGTGGCGGCCAGCGTGCGGGCAAGCTCTCCGATCAGCGCGACCGTCACACCGTCGCGCGGACATGGCCACACCGCCTGACCGCGCAGGACCACCGGCGCCAGCGGGTGCGCGTTGGGGTGCGCGGGACACTTGGGCCACACCGCCGGCATCGTCGCCGCGCACAGCGCCTCCACCGCCCACTCCTGCACCTGGTCGGCCAGCTCCGCGACCTGCTGCGCCCGCGGCTGGCCGAGCATCGTGGAGACACCCATCCCGGTGCCGTCCGGCTCGTACAGCATGACCCCCGCGACCCCACCCACGCCCGCGAGCTCCTGAGCCCATGCATCCTCGGCGAAACGAGGTCGCACGGCGCATGAGGCAGCTAGATCCCGGCGCACGGCTTCGAACGCGGTGGCGAACTCCTCATTCATCCTTTCATTGTGCTGGCCCGGGTCGGCTGACGGCGGATTTATTGACACCCTTTAACGGTTGTTGACGCCCTTTAACGCTTCCTGACTGACGGCACGTCACCCCGGCATGTGCCCCGCCCGGCCCGGCCGCCCGCCAGCCCCGCCGGCCCGGCCCGACGCCACGGCTCAGAGGCGTCGGACCGGGCCCGGCCGGGCGCCCTGCGGGCACCTCAGCCGCAGCAGGGGCACTGCGCGTACGGCCGCCGGTGCTCCAGCGGCGAGTAGAAGACGGGCGCCTCGTCACGGGTCAGCTTCCAGTCCTGGGTCGCGAACTCCTCGGGATCGATCGTGCCCTTCGCCCGCACCCAGGCGATGATCGTGTTCCGGATCTCCTCGGACGTCGACCACACCTGCTTCGCCGTGGCGACGTGCGGGAAGTTGCCGCCGCCGCTGGCCCGGTAGTTGTTCACGGCCAGCACGAACCGCGCGTCGTCGGCCACCGGCCGCCCCTCGAAGCACAGCTTCGCGATCCGCCGCCCCGGCTCCCGGGCGATGTCGATCTCGTACGTCACGCCGCTGACCGCGTCGTAGTTGTAGTCCGGCGTGCCGTTCGCGTTGGTCAGCTTCGCCGGGTCGACACCGCCGCCGGCCGGGGTCCGCACGTAGTACCGCGCCGAGTGCTCCAGGTACTCCCGCAGTTGCGCGCCGGTCAGCAGCCGCGCCTCCAGGGTGTTCTCGAACGGGTACAGGCCGGCCACCTCGCGGATGGTGACCTCGCCGACCGGCACCACGGCCGTGCGTGAGAAGCAGGAGGCCTGGGAGAGCACCGGCACCTTCGCGTGCTCGGTGCCCGCGAGCGCCGCCCGCACCGTCTGCGCCTGCACGTGGTTGATGAGGTCGATGATCGGCGTGTCCTTGTACGGCGCCTCGTCGGCCGCCATCCGTCGCGCCGAGGTGCCGATCACCTGGTTGACGTACGAGACGACCTTCTCGTGCTCACCGGTGAGCAACCGCACGATCTCCGGGTCCTCGGCGACGGCGTTGGAGTTCAGCACCTTCGAGGCCACCGACTCCACCCGCCACCGGCCGCGCTCCCAGACCAGGCCGAAGCCGAACACCGTCAGCCGCTGCCCCCACTTCAGCGGCTCCGAGAGGACCACCTCGCGGCCCGTCTCCTCGTTCACCACCCGGTACTCCGGGATCTCGGCGTGCGCGTGCCCCACCAGGATCGCGTCGATGCCCGGCACCTGCTGGGCCACCTGCGCCGCCGCGTTCTCCACGTGCGGCAACAGGTCACCGTAGGAGGACGTGCCGCTGGTGCCCGAGTGCGCCGAGACGAACACCACGTCAGCACCTATCGACCGCAGCCGCGGCACGTACTTCGCCGCCTGCTCGACCAGCCCCGGCAAGGTCAGCTCGCCCTGGACGTGCGCCTTGTCCCACAGCGCGATGCCGGGGTTGGTCAGCCCCAGGACGGCCACCCGCACCGGAGGCCCGAACGGCGTCCGCAGCCGCGTCATCCAGTACGGCGCGAACGCCGGCCTGGCCGTCCGCGCGTCCAGCGCGTTCGCCCCCAGCAGCGGGAAGTCGCACTGCTCGGCGAACTTCCGCAGCACCGGTATGCCGTAGTTGAACTCGTGGTTGCCCAGCGCCGCCGCGTCGTACCCGATCGCGTTCATCGCCTTGGCCATCGGGTGCACCGGGCCGCCGGGGCCGGTGATCGGATCGACCTTGGCGTAGTAGTACGCCAGTTGGGTGCCCTGGATGGTGTCGCCGGCGTCGATCAGCAGCGTGTCGCGCGCTCCGCGCTCCGCGCGGACCCGCTTCACCAACGTGGAGATCTTGGCGAGCCCGATGTCGTTGTGGTCCTTGTCGTCGAACTCTGCGTCGGTGAAGTAGTCCCAGTTGAAGACGTTGCCGTGCAGGTCCGTGGTGCCTAGGACACTGAACTCGTACCGCCTGCCCGGCCGGCGCCCGGCGGCGGGCGAGGCGGCCACGGTCGCCGTGCCGGCCAGCGCCACCGCGGCGCCCGTCGCGGCGGAGCGGCCCAGGAACTTCCTACGGACCAGCGGCATGTCGTCGTTCTCCGTCTTCTGGGTCTTCTGGCAGCGATGCGAGGCGCGTCCGCACACCGCGGTCGCGCGCGAGGATTCTCCACCCGCGTCAGCCGGTGTGGCGCCCCGGGCGGGGTTTCGATCACATGACTACCTGATGCGCCGGCCGACTGCGAGAGTGAGCCCCATGACAACCACCACACCGCTGTCCTACGGAACGCCCGAGACCCCGCGCGTCGCGGTACGCGGCGAGGCCAGGCGCGAGGTCGACCCGGAGATCGCCCGCGTCGGCATCACCGTCAGCGCTCGCGGCACCGACCGGCGCGGCGCGCTCGACCACCTCACCCGCCGCAACAACCAGGTCCTCGACCTCGTCCGGTCGTACGGCGACGCCGTCGAGAAGCCTGGAGACCGGCGCGTTCAGCATCACCCCGCAACTGGCCGACAAGGGCCGCCACGAGCGGGTCCGCGCCTACCACGGCCGGGTCTACCTGACCGCGACACTCGCCGACTTCGGCGCGCTGGGGGAGCTGAGCACCCGCCTCGCCGACCTGGAGCTGACCAGCGTCGACGGCCCCTGGTGGGCGCTGCGCCCCGACTTGCCGGCACACCGCGAGGCGCGCCAGGAGGCCGTGCGTGAGGCGGTCAGGCGGGCCCGCGAGTACGCGCAGGCGCTCGGCGCGGAACTGGCCGCCATCGTCGAACTCGCCGACATCGGCGCCGAGAACGCCCCGTTGCCCGAGCCCGCCGCCAGCATGCGCGCGGCGGCCCCCGGCTACGGCGGCGCGGCCGAGCAGCCGCCCGCCCTCGACCTCGAACCGCGGCGGCAGGCCGTGTACGCGCACGTCAACGCCCGGTTCACGATGACGCGTCCCGCACTGTGAGAAGGGCGGGCGCGACCGCCGAAAATCGCTCATAGGAGCGGACCCGCGCACGTTTCATTAGTTGTCAAGAGCCTTTCATGCAAAGGTCGTTGGGCTGTAGGGAGTTCACGGTTCTCTACCCGCTGGTAGGTCATAGGCTCGATCCATGCGCCGAGCAAAAATCGTCTGCACCCTGGGCCCAGCCACCGACTCGTATGAGCAGATCAAGAGGCTTGTCAAGGCCGGCATGGACGTCGCCCGCTTCAACCTCAGTCACGGTTCGTACGTGGAGCACGAGGAGCGGTACCAGCGGGTGCGCCAAGCCTCCAAGGAGACCGGCCGCAGCGTCGGTGTCCTCGCCGACCTTCAAGGCCCGAAGATCCGCCTCGGTCGATTCCGTGAAGGACCCGTACTCCTTGAACGCGGCGACGAGTTCACCGTCGAGGAGGTCGAGGGCGACCGGCACCGCTGCGGGACGACGTACGAGGGCCTGGCCGCCGACGTCACCCGCGGTGAGCGCATCCTGGTCGACGACGGTCGCGTCACCCTGGAGGTGACCTCGGTCGACGGCCCGCGCGTGCACACCACGGTCATCGAGGGCGGCATGGTCTCCGACCACAAGGGGCTCAACCTGCCCGGTGTCGCCGTCTCGGTCCCCGCCCTGTCCGGCAAGGACGTGGAGAACCTGCGCTGGGCGCTGCGCACCGGCGCGGACGTCATCGCGCTGTCCTTCGTCCGCAACGCCGACGACGCCCGCGACGTGCACCGGATCATGGCCGAGGAGGGCCGCCGGCTGCCGCTGATCGCCAAGGTCGAGAAGCCGCAGGCGGTGGAGAACCTGGAAGCCATCGTGGACGCCTTCGACGGGATCATGGTGGCCCGTGGTGACCTGGGCGTCGAGATGCCGCTGGAGGCCGTGCCGATGGTGCAGAAGCGCGCCATCAAGCTGGCCAAGCACAACGCCAAGCCGGTGATCGTGGCGACCCAGATGCTCGACTCGATGATCGACGCCTCCCGGCCGACCCGCGCCGAGGCGTCCGACGTGGCCAACGCCGTCATGGACGGCACGGACGCGGTGATGCTCTCCGGCGAGACCAGCGTCGGCAAGTACCCGATCGAGACAGTCAAGACCATGGGCCGCATCGTCGTCGCGGCCGACGAGGACGTGCTGGCCAAGGGGCTGCCGCCGCTGACCGAGCGGAACAAGCCGCGTACCCAGGCCGGCGCCGTCGCCCGGGCGGCGGCCGAGATGGGCGACTTCCTCGGCGCGAAGTTCCTGGTGGCCTTCACCCAGTCCGGCGACACGGTGCGCCGCCTGTCCCGCTACCGCTCGCCGATTCCGGTCCTGGCCTTCACGCCCGACCCGGACAACTACGCCCAGCTCAACCTGACCTGGGGCGTGGAGACCTTCCTCGGCCCGCACGTGGAGTCGACGGACGCCATGGTGGCCCAGGTGGACGAGGAACTGCTGCGCATCGGCCGCTGTCAGCGGGGCGACGTCGTCGTCATCACGGCCGGTTCGCCGCCCGGCGTCCCCGGCTCCACCAACCTGGTCCGCGTCCACCGCATCGGCGACGATCCGGTCCAGTAGACGATCCGGGCCGGCATGCGTCGGGGACATCGACAACGGGGCGAGTGATCCGCTCAGCGGGCCGGGAATTCGGCTCGCTGGGCGCCTGAGCGTTGTGGCCCCTTTCGCGGCGGTGCGCGCGTCCCCTTTCGTGGCACGGAATCCGGATTCACGCGCCGCGTGTGAGATGTGTCCTTTCGGGGCGCGCGTGCGCGGCCCGGCCACGCGGGCACCGGAGGAGGGGCGAAAGGGAAGGGGTAAGACGGAGAGGTAACGAAGTGGTAAGCGGCGTATATCGCGCATTTACCGTGCGTACGCTCCGCCGTTCACCGGGGGCGAATACCGGTCGGCGTGCTCACATTCGACCGAGACGAGGCCGCGACGTCCACCACGGCGAATGAAGTAAGCCTGCGCCGAACGGACCTTTAAAGCTGAAGAATAAGTGCCCTGGGTGGGATTCGAACCCACACTGAATACTGTTTGAGAGTATCGTCTCTGCCATTGGACTACCAGGGCTGGCCTTTCAGAAACAGAGGTTAGCGGAAAGACGCTGTGCGTCAAACATACAGGAGCTAGGTAGGCTCGTGGGGCACCACCTGCCTGATTCGAGGAGTCCCGTGAGCGACGTCGAGCCTGAGCCCGTCGATGAGCAACAGTCGCACGTCCCGCCGTTGACCACACGTGTCGTCATCGCCGAGGACGAGGCCCTGATCCGCCTCGACCTGAAGGAAATGCTCGAAGAAGAGGGGTACTCGGTCGTCGGCGAAGCCGGGGACGGCCAGCGGGCCGTCGAGCTGGCCCGGGAACACCGTCCCGACCTCGTCATCCTCGACGTGAAAATGCCGATCCTGGACGGCATCTCCGCCGCCGAGCAGATCGCCGCGGAGAGCATCGCCCCGGTGCTCATGTTGACGGCCTTCTCCCAGCGCGAGTTGGTCGAGCGGGCCCGCGACGCGGGGGCGATGGCCTACCTGGTGAAGCCGTTCAGCAAGAGCGACGTGGTTCCCGCCATCGAGATGGCCGTCTCCCGCTTCACCGAGCTGAAGGCGCTGGAGAAGGAGGTCGCCGACCTCTCGCAGCGCCTGGAGACGCGCAAGCTGGTGGACCGCGCCAAGAGCGTCCTCCAGACCCAGTACGGGCTGACCGAGCCCGCCGCGTTCCGCTGGATCCAGAAGACGTCGATGGACCGCCGCATGTCCATGCAGCAGGTGGCCGAGGCGGTCATCGAGGACGCGGAGGAGGAGAAGGCCGCCAAGATCTCCAAGGAGACCTGAGCCGACCGGCGGCGGGCCCGGCGCCCTTCTGGCACCCCCGCCCGCCGCCGGCCCCGGCGCTCAGCCCGTCGCGGACGCGCTCGCGGCGGCGGGCATCTCGACCTCGCGCAGCAGGCAGGTCAGCCGCGCGGTGCACACGCGCCGGCCCTCCTCGTCGGTGATGACGATCTCGTACGTGGCGGTCGAGCGGCCCCGGTGCACCGGCGTGGCCACCCCGGTGACCAGCCCGGAGTGGGCGGCGCGGTGGTGGGTGCAGTTGAGGTCGACGCCCACGGCGATCTTGTGCGGGCCGCCGTGCAGCATCGAGCCGACCGACCCCAGGGTCTCGGCGAGGACCGCGGACGCGCCGCCGTGCAGCAGCCCGTACGGCTGGGTGTTGCCCTCCACCGGGAGGGTGCCCACGACGCGCTCGGGCGCCGTCTCGATAATCCGCAACCCCATGCGCTCGCCCAGGTGACCGGCGGAGAAGAGGGCGGGCAGATCGAGCCCCAGCCCCTCGTACTGGTCGATAATCTCCTGCGGGAACGTGGTGGTGGTCTGCTCACCCATGCTGTCCGGCTCCTATCCGCGGCGGTTGTTCGGTCTGTGCTCCGTCTTACCTATCAGCTCCCTGAGCGAACGCTTATACGGGGCCGTCTGTTCCAGGCGGATGACCATGGACTTGCTCGCCGGCGTGTTGCTGCTGTCCGCCGTCGCGTCCAGCGGCACCAGGACGTTGGTCTCCGGGTAGTACGCGGCGGCGCAGCCCCGGGCCGTCGGGTAGTGCACCACGCGGAAGCCGGGCGCGCGCCGCTCGCTGCCGTCCCGCCACTCGCTGACCAGGTCCGCGTACGCGCCGTCGGCCAGCCCCCGCTCGCGCGCGTCCTCGGGGTGGATGAGGACCACCCGGCGGCCGTTCCTGATGCCCCGGTAACGGTCGTCCAAGCCGTAGATGGTGGTGTTGTACTGGTCGTGCGAGCGCAGCGTCTGGAGCAGCAGCTGCCCCTCGGGCACCTCGGGGAACTCCACCTGGGCCGCGGTGAAGTTGGCCTTCCCGGTGGCCGTGGGGAAGCGGCGCTCGTCCCTGGGGCCGTGCGGCAACGCGAACCCGCCGGGCGCGCTGACCCGCGCGTTGAAGTCCTCGAAGCCGGGGATCACGCGCGCGATGCGGTCCCGCACCAGCCCGTAGTCCCGCTCGAACTCCTCCCAGGGCGTGCGGCTGCGCTTGCCCAACACGCGGCGGGCCAACCGGCAGACGATGGCCGGCTCGGAGAGCAACTGCGCGCTGGCGGGCTCGAGGCGGCCCCGGGAGGCGTGCACTATGCCCATCGAGTCCTCCACCGTGACGAACTGGTCGCCGCTGGCCTGGGTGTCGCGCTCGGTGCGTCCGAGCGTGGGCAGGATCAGCGCCTGCGCCCCGGTCACCACGTGCGAGCGGTTGAGCTTGGTGGAGACGTGCACCGTCAGCCGGGCCCGCCGCATCGCGGCCTCGGTGACCTCGGTGTCCGGGGTCGCGGAGACGAAGTTGCCGCCCATCGCGAAGAAGACCTTGGCCTGCCCGTCCCACAGCGCCCTGATGGCCCGTACGACGTCCAGGCCGTGCTCGCCGCGGCGGCGCGAAGCCGAACTCCGCCTCCAGCGCGTCCAGGAACTCGGGCGCGGGCCGCTCGAAGATGCCCATCGTCCGGTCGCCCTGCACGTTGCTGTGGCCGCGCACCGGGCACACCCCGGCGCCCGGCCGGCCCACGTTGCCGCGCAGCAGCAGGAAGTTGACGACCTCGCTGATGGTGGGCACCGAGTGCTTGTGCTGGGTGAGCCCCATCGCCCAGCACACGATGGTGCGCCGGGAGGCGAGGACCATCTCGAAGGCCCGCTCGATGTCGGCGCGGGCCAGCCCGGTGGCGCGCAGCGTCTGGTCCCAGTCGGCCGCGCAGGCGGTGGCGGCGAACTCCTCGAAGCCGTGCGTGTGTGCGCGGACGAACTCCTCGTCCACGGCGCCGTCGGCCTCCAGGATCATCCGGTTCAGGGCCCGGAACAGGGCCTGGTCGCCGCCCAGCCTGACCTGGAGGAAAAGATCGGTCAGCGGGGTGCCGCCGAGCGCCAGGCCGCGCGCGGTCTGCGGGTTCTTGAACCGCTCCAGGCCCGCCTCGGGCAGCGGGTTGACGATGATGACGCGCGCCCCGCCCGCCTTGGCCTTCTCCAGCGCGCTGAGCATCCGCGGGTGGTTGGTGCCGGGGTTCTGCCCGGCGACGATGATCAGGTCGGCCTGGTATAGGTCGTCGAGCAGCACGCTGCCCTTGCCGACGCCGAGCGTCTCGGTCAGCGCGGAACCGGACGACTCGTGGCACATGTTGGAGCAGTCCGGCAGGTTGTTGGTGCCGAACTCGCGGGCGAAGAGCTGGTAGAGGAAGGCGGCCTCGTTGCTAGTGCGGCCCGAGGTGTAGAAGACCGCCTCGTCGGGGGAGTCGAGGGCCCGCAGCTCGTCGGCGACGAGCGAGAACGCGCGCTCCCAGGTGATCGGCTCGTACCGCTCGGCGCCATCGTCCAGCAGCATCGGCCGGGTGAGGCGGCCCTGCTGACCGAGACAGTACCCGCTGCGCGTGGCGAGGTCGGCCACCGGGTGGGCGGCGAAGAACTCGGGCGTGACCCCGGCGCAGGGTGGCCTCCTCCGCGACCGCCTTCGCGCCGTTCTCGCAGAACTCCGCCGTGTGCCGCTTGTCCGGCTCGGGCCAGGCGCAGCCGGGGCAGTCGAAGCCGTCCTTCTGGTTGACCTTGAGGAGGGTGAGCGCCGTGCGCCGCACCCCCATCTGCCGCTGGGCGGCCAGCAGCGAGTGCGCGACGCCGGGCAGCCCGGCCGCGGACCGCCGCGGCGGGTTCACCTCGGGCGCGTCCTGTACCGGGTCCCCTGCGGGCGGCTTGGCTGCCATGACGCTCCCCTTTGCGCGGTCGGTCGCGACTGACGTGGGCCGTCGGTCGCCGCGGGCGGACCCGTGGCGCGCGGTCCGCCGCGTTACGGTGGCTGGTCGCCACCCGGCCGTCGGCGAGCCGGGCCGGGCGTCCGGTGCTGGACCGGTACGGAGCGAATCCTGTCACGAGGCACCGACAGCGGGTCCGCGCGCCCGCCGGTGCCTTGACCCGCGGCCCGGCCCGGGGCGGCCGCAGCCCGGTGGCTCGGGATTGTCAGTGGGGCGTGGCAGGATCGGGGACGTGGCAGAGAAAGCATCGAAGACGACAGCGACACAGCCCTCCGGCGAGCCGGCCGAGCACCCCCGCCTGCTCCTGCTGGACGGGCATTCCCTGGCCTACCGGGCGTTCTTCGCCCTGCCCGCAGAGAACTTCAGTACGACCACGGGCCAGACGACCAACGCCATCTACGGCTTCGCCTCGATGCTGGCGAACACCCTGCGTGACGAGCAGCCCACGCACCTGGCGGTCGTCTTCGACGTCTCCCGCAAGACCTGGCGCTCCGAGGAGTTCCCGGAGTACAAGGCGACCCGCTCCAAGACCCCCGACGAGTTCAAGGGGCAGGTGGAGCTGATCGGCGAGATGCTGGACGCGATGAGCGTGCGCCGCTTCGCGGTCGAGGGCTTCGAGGCCGACGACGTGATCGCCACCCTGGCCACCAGGGCCGAGGCCGACGGCTTCCAGGTCTCGATCGTCACCGGCGACCGGGACTCCTTCCAGTTGGTCAGCGACCAGGTCACGGTGCTCTACCCCACCAAGGGCGTCTCCGAGCTGACGCGCTTCACCCCCGAGAAGGTGCAGGAGAAGTACGGGCTGTCGCCGCGGCAGTACCCGGACTTCGCGGCGCTGCGCGGCGACCCGTCGGACAACCTCCCCGGCATCCCCGGCGTCGGCGAGAAGACTGCCGCCAAGTGGATCAACCAGTTCGGCTCCTTCGACGCGCTGGTCGAGCGGGCCGACGAGGTCAAGGGCAAGGCCGGGCAGAACTTCCGGGACCACCTGGAGTCCGTCAAGCTCAACCGCCGGCTGACCGAGATGGTCCGCGACGTGGAGCTGTCCTGCGGCCCGGCCGACCTGCTGCGGGTGCCGTACGACCGGCAGGCGCTGACGGTGATGCTGGACGCGCTGGAGTTCCGGCACCAGAACTTCCGCGAGCGGCTCCTGGCCGCCGACCCCGGCGCGGTCGAGGAGACCGTGGCCCCGGCGGGCGTGGCGGTGGACGGCGTGGCGCTGGGCGCCGGCGAGCTGGCGCCCTGGCTCGCCGAGCACGCCGGGGTGCCGCTCGGCGTGGCGACCGTGGATGCCTGGGCGCTCGGCAGCGGCAGCGTGAGCGAGATCGCGCTGGCGACCGCCGCCGGTCCCGCCGCCTGGTTCGACCCGGCCGAGCTCGACGCGGCGGACGAGCAGGCGTTCGCCGCCTGGATCGCCGACCCCGAGCGGCCCAAGGTCATGCACGACGCTAAGGGCGCGATGCGGGTCTTCGCCGAGCACGGCTGGACCATCGCCGGCGTGCGGATGGACACCGCGCTCGCCGCGTACCTGGTCAAGCCCGGGCGGCGGTCCTTCGCCTTGGACGCGCTGTCGGTCGAGTACCTGGGACGCGAGCTGGCCCCGGCGGCGGCCGACAGCGGACAGTTCGCCTTCGGCGCCGACGACCAGGCCGAGCAGGACGCGCTGATGACGCAGGCGCGGGCCGTGGTGGACCTGAGCGAGGCGTTCGAGGGGCGGCTGACCGAGGTCGGCGCGGCCGGGTTGCTGCACGACGTCGAGCTGCCCACCTCCGAGCTGCTAGCCCGGCTGGAGCGGGCCGGGATCGCCGCCGACCGCGGCTGGCTGGAGTCGATGGAGCAGCAGTTCGCCGCCGCCGTGCAGCAGGCCGTGCGGGAGGCGCACGCCGCGGTGGGCCACGAGTTCAACCTCGGCTCGCCCAAGCAGCTCCAGGAGGTGCTGTTCGGCGAGTTGGGCCTGCCGAAGACGAAGAAGACCAAGACGGGCTACACGACGGACGCCGACGCCCTGGCCTGGCTCGCCGGCCAGACCGAGCACGAGCTGCCCGTCATCATGCTGCGCCACCGGGAGCAGGCCCGACTGCGCTCCACCGTCGAGGGCCTGATCAAGGCGATCGCCCCCGACGGCCGCATCCACACCACCTTCAACCAGACGGTGGCGGCCACCGGCCGCCTGTCCTCCACCGACCCGAACCTGCAGAACATCCCGGTGCGCACGGACGAGGGCCGCGCCATCCGCCGCGGCTTCGTCGTCGGCGAGGGGTACGAGTCGCTGATGACGGCCGACTACAGCCAGATCGAACTGCGCGTGATGGCCCACCTCTCCGAGGACGAGGGCCTCATCCAGGCGTTCACCTCCGGCGAGGACCTGCACACCACGGTCGCCTCCCAGGTCTTCGGAGTCGCCAAGACCGAGGTCGACCCGGAGATGCGCCGCAAGATCAAGGCGATGTCGTACGGGCTGGCGTACGGGCTGTCCGCCTTCGGACTGTCCCAGCAGTTGACCATCGCGCCCGACGAGGCGCGCAAGTTGATGGACACCTTCTTCGAGCGGTTCGGCGGGGTGCGCGACTACCTGCAGCGCGTGGTGGAGGAGGCGCGGGCCACCGGCTACACCCAGACCATGCTGGGCCGCCGCCGCTACCTGCCGGACCTCAACAGCGACAACCGGCAGCGCCGTGAGATGGCGGAGCGCATGGCGCTCAACGCCCCCATCCAGGGCACCGCGGCCGACATCGTTAAGATCGCCATGCTCCGCGTTGACCGCGCCCTGCGCGAGGCGCGGCTCACCTCGCGGATGCTGCTCCAGGTGCACGACGAAATCGTGCTGGAGATCGCGGCGGGGGAGCGGGAGCGCGTGGAGGAACTGGTGCTGCGCGAGATGCCCGGGGCAGTGGAACTCAGCGCCCCCCTCGACGTCTCGGTCGGCGCGGGCGGCGACTGGGAGTCGGCGGCGCACTGAGCCCCGTTGCGGGGGCCGGCCAGGGAGCGGGGCCCCCGCGCGTCCGCCCGCGCAGCCGCGGAGGGCCGAACGAGCAGCGGCCGGGGACGAAGGAGCAACGGCCGGCGCCGGCAAGGGCAGCGCGCCGGGTGGTTCGCCACTCCGGTGGCCGCCCGCCCCCGCCCAGCCGCCGCTCGGACCGTTTCAGTCGGCGGAACTCCCGGTAAACATCGTCCTACGTGGGAACGTTCGGCCGGCGGGCGGCGTCCTCGTCAGCGACGGAACTCCGCGAGAACACCTCGATGGCCACGGCCACAGCCCCCTGTGTACCCGTTCAAAAAGGAACATTGTGTGTCAGTAGATGCGGACCACAAGTTGCCGTAGGGTCACGAGCGTTGTCGCGCGGGGGAGCGCGGTACGGTCGATCGGGAGGGATGGACGATGGCAGCGCACATCAGTCGGCGGCTGCGCAAGGGGGCGGCGACGACTGCGCTGGCAGCGGTCGCGATGGCCGCGCTGACCGCCTCTCAGGCCCCGGGGTTCGCGGGCGAGCACTCGGAGAATACCAGAGACCGGGACAGAGACGTCGCGGGCGAGGCGCCCTCGAGCGCGGACGACGCGATCAGCGGCGACTCCTCGTACCACACCGACCTCCCGCCGCTGCGCAGCCCGAAGCACCCCACCCGGCCGGGCGACCGGCCGAGCGGCGCCAACGAGCCCACTGGGGTGGGCGGCGCCGACTCCGGCATCCCGGCCACCGTGCTCGACGCGTACCGGAAGGCGGAGTCCTCCGTCGCGGTGAGCCGCGCCCAGTGCCAGCTCCCGTGGCAGTTGCTCGCCGCCATCGGCCGCGTCGAATCGGGCCAGGCCCGCGGCGGCGCCGTGGACCGCGAGGGCACCACCTACAGCCCGATCCTCGGCCCGGTCCTCGACGGCAACGGCTTCGCGCGGATCACCGACACGGACGGTGGCGCGTACGACGGCGACACCACGCACGACCGGGCCGTGGGGCCGATGCAGTTCATCCCGTCCACCTGGGCCACCTGGCGCCAGGACGGCAACGGGGACGGCGTGCGCAACCCCAACAACATCTACGATGCGGCCCTGGCGGCCGCCCACTACCTGTGCGCCAACGACCGCGACCTGTCGGTCAAGGCCGATCTGGACAAGGCGATCCTCGGCTACAACCGATCACAGGAGTACCTGCGGACGGTCCTGTCCTGGCTCGAGTACTACCGGTCCGGCACGCACGAGGTGCCGGACGGCACCGGCGCGCTGCCCGCGGACGACGGTCCCGGCACCCGCGGTGACCAGCGCCCCGACGACAACGGCGACCCCGCCCGCAAGCCGGGTGGGCACAAGGGCCACAGCGCGGACAAGGGCGGCAAGGAGCAGGCGCAGCGCCCCGGCGGCACCGAGCGGCCCGACAAGCCGCAACGGCCCGAGCCCCCGCACAAGCCGGGCCAGCCGAACAAGCCCACGCCGCCGCCGACGCCCCCGACCAAGCCGACGCCGCCGACGACGCCCCCGCCGACCACCTCGCCCGCGCCCAAGCTCGAGAAGTCCCTGACGCGGGTCGGCGCTCAGGAGTTCACGGCCACCGAGGGCACGTCCTTCGACGCGTCGCCCGAGGTCCGGGTGGTCGACGGCAAGGGCAAGCCGCTCCCCGCGGTGCGCGTGCGGTACGAGATACACGGCGAGACCGAGGCCCGCTTCTACGGCCTGACGGACCAGGTCACGGTCTTCTCCCGGTTGGACGGCACGGCGAAGGCCCCCAAGATCATGGCCGGCAAGAAGGTCGGCACGTTTACCGTGCGGGCCACGCTGGTGGACGGGCCCAAGGGCGCGGTCGACTTCACCGGGACCGTAACGCCCCGCCCCGCGCCCACACCGACCGCCGACGCGGACCGACACGCTGCCGCTCACCGCGAAGCCGGACGCCTCGTTCGTCGAGCCGATCACGATGCGGGCCACCCACCTGGGGAAGCCGGCCGCGGACGTGAAGTTCACCGCGACCATGATCACCTCGGCCACTGAGGCCGCCCCGAACGACAAGGGCCCCTACTTCAAGGACGCCCAGGGCAAGCCCGTACGCACGCTCGACGGCCTGAAGACGGACGCCAAGGGACAGCTCGTCCTGCCGCGGGTGTTCACCGACGGCACCCCGGGCACCTTCCTGCTCCGCCTCACCACCGCCGACGGCGCCGCCTTCACGCTCACACTGAAGGTCGCCTGAGCCAGCTCCACACCGGGCGCCGACGGGAAACCCTCCCGCCGGCGCCCGACCCGTCTCGGCCCGACCGCCCCTCGCCGCGGCGAGCCCGAGGACCCACGGCGCCCTGCCGGCCCGGGGCGCCACCCCCGCCCTCGCGGAGCCCCGCCCCGCCCCCGCTAACCCCGTCGTGCGCGCGCCGCGGTGTGCCGGGTGGGTTCGGCCGCCGTCGGATCCTCCGGCCAGGGGTGCTTCGGGTACCGACCGCGCAACTCGGCCCGTACGGACCGATAGCCCTCGCGCCAGAACGACGCCAGGTCGGCCGTGACCGCGGCCGGGCGGCCGGCCGGCGACAGGAGGTGGACGACGACGGGCACCCGCCCGCCGGCGATCCGGGGCGTCTCCTGCCAGCCGAACAACTCCTGGAGCTTCACCGCGAGCACCGGCTGCTCCTGCGCGTAGTCCACCCGTATCCGCGAACCGCTCGGTACCTCGATCCGCTCCGGCACCAACCCGGCGAACCGCGCCGCGTCCCCCGTGGCCCACGGCAACAGCCGGCTCAACGCCTGCCCCGCGTCCACCCGCCCCAGGTCAGCCCGGCCACGGGCGCGATCGAGCACGCCGGCCAGCCACTCGTTGGCCCGGTCGAGCAACGCCGCGTCGCTCACGTCGGGCCACGGCTCGCCCAGCACCCGGTGCGCGAAGGCCATCCGCTGCCGGAGCGAGCGGGCATCGGCCGACCAGCGCAGCAGCCCGAGTCCTTCGTCGAGCAGCCCCGCCCGCACCCGCTCCGGATCGGGCACTGCGAGCGGCCTGCTCCGCAACTCGATACGGCCCAGCCGCTCGACCCGTCGGGCCACCAGGTCGCCGCGGTCGACGGACCAGCCGACCTCGTCGGCGGTGGTGTGGAGCGTAGCTGCCGCCGTCCGCGCCGTCTCCTTGTCGATCACCGCGGCGAGCCGCACCCGCGCCGACGCGGCGGCGACCGGCCGGTCGGCCACCGCGACGGCCAGCCACTCCGCCTCCCGCAACCCGGACCCGGTCGCCAACTCCGCACCCGTGCCCGAGGCCATCAACAGCGCGCCGCCGCCACGCGCCCGGGCCACCCGCTCGGGGAAGGCCAACGCGGCGACCAGCCCGGCCACCGCGTCGTCGGAACCCGCCCCCTGCCCGGTGCCACCCCACGGCGTGCCCCCCTCCGCACCGTCGTCTCCCGCACCGTCGCCCCGCACGTCGCGCAAGGCCCCCACGAGCCGGCGGGCCTCCGCACGCCAGCGCCCGGCGTTAGGCATCGCCACCGCGCCGCGCGGCGCGCAGAGCGACGCCCAGATCGTCCCCGTACTCCCGCCTCGCTCAACAGGGCCACCACCTCGGCCGCCGGGCGCGGACTCACCTCGCGCGCGCCGTCGAAGAGCGCCCGCGCCAGTCGGGGGTGCAGCCCCAGCCGCGCCATGCGTGCCCCGCGCTCCGTCACTCGGCCCGCGTCGTCGGTGGCGCCGATCGCCGCCAGCACCTCCCGGGCGGCGGCCATGGCACCGCCCGGCGGCGGGTCGAGCAGCGCGAGGCCCGAGGCGTCGGGGTCGCCCCAACACGCGCAGTGCAGGGCGAACGACGCCAGGTCGGCCACCGCGATCTCCGGCGCCGGCCAGCGAGGCAACCGCGCGTCGTCCGCCTCTGACCAGCAGCGGTACACCACACCCGGCGCCTCGCGCCCCGCCCGCTGTCGCGCCGCGGCCCTGGACGCCTGCACGGTCGTGAGCGCGCCGAGCCCCCGCGCCGCGCGTGGTCGGTGCGCGGCTCCCGGGCCAGCCCCGCGTCCACCACCACCCGCACCCCCGGAACCGTCAGCCTCGACTCGGCGACCGAGATGGCCAGGACCACCCGGCGCCGGCCGGTGCCGCCCGCCAACACCGCGTCCTGCACCGCCGCCGGCGCCCGCCCGTGCACCTGCAGGACCTCGGCGCCCAGCCGCTCCTCGTCCCCGAGCCGCCCGGCCACCCGGCTGATCTCCCCGACTCCCGGCAGGAAGCAGAGCACGTCACCGTCCCGCTCCCGCAGGGCGCGCCGCACCACGGCCGCGACGTGCTCCGGGAGCACCGGATCGACCCGCATGCCGTGCGCCGGCCGCACGGCCCGCTCCGGCGGCGCCCATACCACGTCCACGGGATGGGCCGTGCCGTGCGCGGTGACGACGGGCGCGCCGGCGCTCCCCACGCCGCGAACCCCGTCGACCGCGCCCGGCGCCGCACCCTCCGGGCCGCTCGCCGGGCCCCCGCCCGCCCCGGCGCCTCCCCTTGCGGCAGACGGGACGGCGAATCCGTCATCGGCCGCCCCCGGAACGCCACCGGTCGGCGCGTCGCCCGCCGGCGAGGTCGAGCCGGCACCGGCCCCGCCGAGCAGGGGGCGGACCAGCCCTCCGCGTCCGTCGTCGCCGAGGCCGCCACCAGCCACAACTCGGGCCGCGGCGTGGCCCGCACGTCGAGCAGGAACGCGGCGGCGGTGTCCGCGTCCAGATGCCGCTCGTGGCACTCGTCCAGCATCACGACGGCCACACCGGCCAGCTCCTGATCGCGTTGCAGTCTTTGCAGAAGCACCCCGGTGGTCACCACCTCGACCACGGTCCGCCGCCCGACCCGCCGCTCACCACGCACCGTGAAGCCGACCCGCTCGCCGACCTCCTCGCCCAACAGCCAGGCCATCCCGCGCGCCGCCGCCCGAGCCACGATCCGCCGTGGCTCGGCCACCACCACCCGCCGCACCGGACCACCGGCGTGCAGCAGTCCGGCCAGGGCGAGCGGGACCAGCGTCGTCTTCCCCGTGCCGGGCGGTGCGCACAGCACGGCGGGTCCCGTGCGCCTCCAGGGCGTCCCACAGCGCGGGCACGGCGCTTCGGCCGGGCAGGTGGTCGAGCACGTCAGTATGGATCGTCACGCGTCCTATCCTCGCAGCGACCACTGCACACCGCCACGGCGTGGCCGCCCGCTCGCCACCGGGGCCCGGGGCCGCGCCAGCCGTGGCCCGCTCAGCCAGTCGGCCGACCCGGGCGACGACCCGCGCGACGCGCCCGAGCCAGACGGTTCAGTCCCGCTCGCACACAAAGATCGCCGTGCCGGGGATGAGCTGGCCGCGCAGCGGGGACCAGCCGCCCCACTCCTGCGTGTTCCAGCGCGGCCACTCGGGCTCGACGAGGTCCACGAGCCGGAAACCGCCGCTGACCACGTCCCTGACCCGGTCGCCGAGCGTCCGGTGGTGCTCGACGTAGACGGCGCGGCCGGCCGCGTCCTGCTCGACGTAGGGCGTGCGGTCGAAGTAGGAGGCCGCCACCGAGAGCCCCTCCGGGCTGGCTCGTCGGGAAAGGCCCAGCGGATCGGGTGCGTCACCGAGAACACCCAGCGCCCGCCGGGCCGCACCTCGCGCATCACCCGCACCGGGTCGGCCACGAACGGGACCGCCCCGTACGCCGAACACGCCAGGTCGAAGCTGCCGTCGGCGAAGGGCAGCGACCCCGCCTCGGCCTGCACCAGCGGCACCGACGCGGCCGGCGAGGCCCCGTCCGCGATCCGCAGGGCGTTCTGGAGCTGGCGGTGCGAGAGGTCGAGCGCGACCGGCCGCGCGCCCCGCGCCGCGAGCCAACGCGAACACTGAGCGGCCCCGGCCCCGATCTCCAGCACCCTGCGTCCCCTGAGCCCGGCGACCGGACCGAGCAGCCCGGCCTGCTCCTCGTCCAGGCCCTCCGGGCCCCAGACGAACCGGTCGTCGCTGAGGAAAGCGCCGTGCTCGTCCTGGTACTCGTCCGCGTTGCGGTCCCACCAGCCCCGACTGGCCCGGTTGCTCTCGTGGTCCCCGGCGCGGCGTCGGGTAGCGGTGACGTCGTCCTCGTCCGCGCTCTCTCGCGCGGCGGCCAGCGCCTCGTCCACGGCGTCCCGCGCGACGCCTGGCCCGGTCCCCGCGCCGGGGCGTGGGGAGGCGCGTGACGGGCCCGGTGGGCCGCTTTCGGGCGCTGTGGAGGCGTCGGGCGCGTCGGTCGGCCGGCGGTCTTGGCTCATCGTCGGTGTCGTCGTACTCTCTGAATCGTCGGTGTCGTCGTACTCTCTGAATCGACCTGTGGCCGCGAACACCGTGAGTGACCCCCGATGGCGGCCCGGACCACACGCGCGCCGGGCAACTGGCGTTTCGCCTTCCACGTGCGCTCTTCGCGCATTGACCCTGCCCGGCTGCCCCCGTATACTACAAGTAGCGTTGCGAGCCTGCGTACCTCAGACGGAGCAGGTTGCGCTTGCATCTGTTGTATGTCCCCTCGGTTGTCGAGGCGGTTGCGGCTTTCCCCTCGGGGCGGACCGCGAAGCTCGCGCCTCCAAGGCTGGCCGACTTCGGCAGTGCGATACGGGCTCCCGGCGTAGCAGTACCTACCACTTCAATGTCCGTACCGGAGCCCTTTCCCACATGACGAGCAGCACCGAGACCACCGCCACCACCCTGCAGGTAGCGGTCAACGACATCGGTAACGAGGAAGCCTTCCTCGCCGCGATCGACGAGACGATCAAGTACTTCAACGACGGCGACATCGTCGACGGCGTCATCGTGAAGGTCGACCGGGACGAGGTCCTGCTGGACATCGGTTACAAGACCGAAGGTGTCATCCCGAGCCGCGAGCTCTCGATCAAGCACGACGTCGACCCCAACGAGGTCGTCGCCGTCGGTGACGAGATCGAGGCCCTTGTTCTCCAGAAGGAGGACAAGGAAGGCCGCCTGATCCTCTCGAAGAAGCGCGCCCAGTACGAGCGTGCCTGGGGCACCATCGAGAAGATCAAGGAAGAGGACGGCATCGTCACCGGTACCGTCATCGAGGTCGTCAAGGGTGGTCTCATCCTCGACATCGGCCTCCGTGGCTTCCTGCCAGCCTCACTCGTGGAGATGCGCCGCGTCCGCGACCTCCAGCCCTACGTGGGCAAGGAGCTCGAGGCCAAGATCATCGAGCTGGACAAGAACCGCAACAATGTGGTCCTGTCCCGCCGTGCCTGGCTGGAGCAGACCCAGAGCGAGGTCCGTCAGACCTTCCTCACCACCCTGCAGAAGGGTCAGGTGCGCTCGGGTGTCGTCTCCTCCATCGTCAACTTCGGTGCCTTCGTGGACCTGGGTGGCGTGGACGGCCTCGTGCACGTCTCCGAGCTCTCCTGGAAGCACATCGAGCACCCCTCCGAGGTCGTCGAGGTCGGCCAGGAGGTCACGGTCGAGGTCCTCGACGTCGACATGGACCGCGAGCGCGTCTCCCTGTCGCTCAAGGCGACCCAGGAAGACCCGTGGCAGCAGTTCGCCCGGACCCACCAGATCGGGCAGGTCGTCCCCGGCAAGGTCACCAAGCTCGTTCCGTTCGGCGCGTTCGTCCGTGTCGACGAGGGCATCGAGGGCCTGGTGCACATCTCCGAGCTGGCCGAGCGCCACGTGGAGATCCCGGAGCAGGTCGTCCAGGTGAACGACGAGATCTTCGTCAAGGTCATCGATATCGACCTGGAGCGCCGTCGCATCAGCCTCTCCCTGAAGCAGGCCAACGAGTCCTTCGGTGCCGACCCGGCCTTGGTCGAGTTCGACCCGACGCTGTACGGCATGGCCGCCTCGTACGACGACCAGGGGAACTACATCTACCCCGAGGGCTTCGACCCCGAGGCCAACGACTGGCTGCCGGGCTACGAGAAGCAGCGTGAGGAGTGGGAGGGCCAGTACGCCACGGCCCAGTCCCGCTTCGAGCAGCACCAGGCGCAGGTCATCAAGTCCCGCGAGGCCGACGAGCAGGCCGCTGCCGAGGGCGCTGCCGCTCCGGCGGCCGGCGGTGCGAGCGGCGGGGGCAACGTCTCCGGCGGTTCGTACTCCTCCGAGTCGGACGACACCTCCGGTGCCCTGGCCTCCGACGAGGCGCTGGCTGCCCTCCGCGAGAAGCTGGCGGGTGGGCAGAGCTGAAGCTCTCCCCCTGCTGAGCACTAGCTGACGGCGAAGGCCCACCCCTCTGCGCGAGGGGTGGGCCTTCGCCGTTTCCCGTCTCCGGGACTCCCGCCGTGGACGGGCTCAGTCACGCACGGGAACGTCGGGGTTCGTCAGGCCCCTGCCGCCGGAGACGGTGTTGTCGCGGGTGATCGTGACGGGGCAGCTTCGCGCGTCGTAGTTAGTCACGTTGATGGCGTACCGGTCGGGCCCGGTGGACCCGGTGAGGTCGGACCTGTTGCCGCGAAACGTGGCGCGACAGCCCCAGCCGTCCTGTACCTCGTGCGTCTGGTAGCCGTCGTTGGTGGTGCGCTTGCCGACGTTGTTCTCCACGAGGACGTCGTTCCCATTGATGTCCACCCACGAGTCGTCGTAGTTCGCGCCGGTCAGGCCGCCGCCGTCGAAGGTGTTGCCGATGATCCGGGCGCCGGTGGTGCCTTCCTTGATGTCGATGTTCTCGCCGCCGATGCCCGGGCCCAGGGTGTTGTTCTCGATCAGGATGTTGTCACTCCTGTCCGAGGTGCCGCCGGCGCTGCCCACGTAGATGCCTTCGCCCATGCCGCGACCGTTGGTGCCGGTGTTCCGAATCGTGGAGTTCTTGATCGAGCCGTCGGAACTGGACGTGCGCCAGTGCACCCTCTCCATGTCGAGGTCGTGCACGGTGACGCATCGATGTGCACGTCGTCCGCCTCGTCCAGGACGATGCCCTTCTGGCCGCCGGTGACCGTGAAGCCGCGCAGACTCCAGCCGTCGGCCCCGTTCAGGTGCAGGCCGTAGCCGCCGCCGGCGGTCAGGACGGCCTTGGCCGAGCCGACCAGGGTGATGGGGGAGTCGCGACCGCCGGCGCGGGTGGTCTTGAAGTTCCCGCGGTAGGTGCCGTCGGCCAGTTCGATGGTGTCGCCCGGCTTGGCGACGGCGAGCGCGTCCTTGAGCTGCTGGGCGGAGGAGACAAGGATGGTCGCGGCCGGGTGGACCGGCGTGGCGCGTGCGGGGCCCTGCGGAACGGGACCTGCGGCCAGCAGCCCGCCGCAGGCGAGCGCCGTGAGGGACAGCGTGAGCGGGCCGCGCGAGCGGCGGGGGCGGCTGGATCGGGCGGGGCGGGTGCGCATGGGGGGCTGCCTCTGCATCGGGAGCGGGTGTGTGGGGCTGCTGGTGCGTGGGACGTCGCGTCGGTGGGGGTGGGCGCGTGTGACGCGTACGCAGGAACGGAACGGGTCGGGAACGTAGGGGCATTACGTGGACGCGTCAACAGGGTCGGGAGGCGCGGCGGGTCGCCGCGCGACCCGACTCCGACTCCCCCCGGTGCGGCTCGGCCCGGCGCGGCCTGGCCCGTCTCGAACGGTGACCCGCTCCCGGCCCGGCTCGTCTAGCCTGAGGTGGCGTGCGGGCCCCGGCCCTCACAACGAGAGTGATCACCGGGAATGCGGCCGGTGACGGCGGCGTTGGCCTCAACGAGAACGAGGAGGAGCGCTCACGGTGTTGGAACCCCATGACTTGTACGCATGGGAGCCGAGCGGGCTCGCGGCGGTTGACGCGATAACGTCGCGCGACTCGGCTGGGTTGGTGCTGCTCTAACACTTCGATGGCTACATCGACGCGGGTGAGACGGGCGCACAGATCGTGGAGAAGTTGCTGAAGGGCCTGCCACACCAGGTCGTCGCGCGCTTCGACCACGACCGGCTCGTGGACTACCGGGCCAGGCGTCCGCTGCTCACCTTCGAGCGCGACCGCTGGACGGCCTATGAGACGCCCGTGATCGAACTCCGCCTCGTACGCGACGCCACCGGCGCGCCTTTCCTGCTGCTGTCGGGCCCGGAGCCGGACGTGGAGTGGGAGCGCTTCGCGGCGGCCGTGCGCCAGGTCCTGGAGCGGCTCGGCGTACGACTGACGGTCAACTTCCACGGCATACCCATGGGCGTGCCGCACACCCGGCCGGTCGGTCTGACGCCGCACGGCAACCGGGTCGACCTGACGCCGGGCTACCAGGGCCTGTTCGACGAGGCCCAGGTGCCGGGCAGCGCGGAGTCGCTGATCGAGTTCCGGCTCGGCGAGGCCGGGCACGACGTGCTCGGCGTGCGGCACACGTACCGCACTATGTGGCCAGGTCGCCCTACCCGGACGCGGCGTTGACGGCGCTTGAGGCGGTCACCGCGGCGACGGGGCTCGTGCTGCCCGGAGTTGCCCACTCCCTGCGGACCGCCGCCCTCCGCACCCAGGAGGAGATCGAACGATAGATCTCCGAGGGCGACGAGGAGTTGGTGTCCCTGGTGCGCGGCCTGGAAGCACCAGTACGACGCGATAGCCGGCGCCGAGACGCGCGGCAGTCTTGTCGACGAGCCCGCCGAGCTGCCGTCGGCGGAGGAACTCGGGGCGGAGCTGGAGCAGTTCCTCGCCGAGCGCGCGGAGCGCGACGGCGACGTCTCAGCCAGCCGCGGTGGCATGGCGCCGACGGGCGTCGCGGTGCTGGCCGTGCAGCTGTCGCGCTGTGGGGGCGTGCCCGAGGTCGGTTCGGTGGTGGCCCGCGTGCGCCGGTGGCCCGCGCCGGGGTGGGCCCGCTCGCGCGCGGCTGGCCGCATAGGCTGAGCGCATGCTGAAGCTGGGGCTCACGGGCGGAATCGGTGCGGGCAAGAGCGAGGTGACGCGGTTGCTCGCCTCCTACGGAGCGGTCGTGATCGACTCCGACAAGATCGCGCGCGAGGTGGTGGAGCCGGGAACGCCCGGACTGGCCGCGGTGGTGGCGGAGTTCGGCGAGGAGATCCTGGATGCCGAGGGGCGGCTCGACCGGCCGAAGCTCGGCTCCATCGTCTTCGCCGACCCGCAACGACTGGCGGCGCTCAACGCGATCGTCCACCCGCTGGTGAGAGACCGCTCAGCCGAGCTGGAGAGTGAGGCGGGAGCTGATTCCATCGTCGTCCACGACGTTCCGCTGCTCACGGAGAACGGTCTGGCGCCCCTCTTCGACCTCGTACTGGTCGTGGACGCCTCGCCGCGGACGCAGCTCGACCGGTTGGTACGGCTGCGAGGCATGACCGAGGAAGAGGCGCGCCCCCGGATGGCGGCGCAGGCGACGCGGGTACAGCGGAAGGCCGTAGCCGACCTGGTCGTGGACAACGACGGTCCGCTGGAGGCGCTAGAGCCACAGGTCAGGAAGGTGTGGGAGCAGCTCAGGGAGCGGGCGGCGTTCGCATAGCGACACCCTGGCCGCGTGCGGGACGCCGAGCGTGCCGCGCCGCTGGTGGGTGAGCGATCCCGGTCCCGCCGGACCACCGAGCTGCCGCGCGACGCGCGGGCACCGCGGGTCGCGCGGTGCCCGCGGCGGCGCGGCGAGGTTGGGGAGGTGCGGGCGCGGGTCGGGGCGCGTGTGTGGGGCGCGCGCTGCGGAGCGAAGCGAGGGCGAGGGCAATCATGGCGTACGGGCCTGCCTCGGTGGTGGGGCTGTTCCCGGTCGTCGGCGGCGCGGTGTCCCTGGTGGCCGGGCTGGCCGGCCTCCGGCACGTGTGGCGGCGGCGCGGCGGCGGGGCCGCGGCCTGGGCGCTGATCAAGCTTGTGCTCCAGAGACCGGGCCCGGCCGGCGCGGGGGACGGACACACCGAGGGGGAGCGGCCGGTGCGGTCGCGCGCCTGGGAGCGCCCGAGGTTGCAGTTCACCACGGAGGACGAGCGGGTCATCGAGGTCGTGAGCCCGGTGCCGCCGACCCGGCAGCAGCCGTTGACCGTCGGCAAGCACGTCCTCATCCGCTACGACCCGCCCGATCCGCACACAGTCGTCATCCACCGACGGGAGCGCCTCGCCCGGGACTACGGCTTCGCCGGTGCGGGACTGGCCTGGATGTTCCTCGGCCTGCTGGTCCTGGTGTTCGCCCCGTGAGCCGGCGTGTTGCCCTGCGCGACCAGTCGTGTCGGGGCGGTGGCGGGCCAGCGGGGCAACCGGTATGGGGAGCGCGCGCGTGAGCGGCCGACGACGCGGGAATACAGTTCCGGGGCGGATCGTTGTGGACCTCGTTGGCACCATTCCGCGAGGCCGCGAGAGTCCGCGATCTCGCATCGCGAGGCGCGCGTTGGCACGCAGCCCGAGGGCTCGTACGGCGGCGCGGGGTGTCAACGGCACCTCATCGCCCATGAGCCGGCGACCAGTGACCGGAAGAACCGGGAGAGGAGACGGCAGTGACCATGCAGCCCACGCCCGAGACGCATGTGAGCGACTACCGCGCGGCAGAGCAGTTGCTCGCGGCGCGTGACCCGCGGGGTGCCGTGAAGCTGCTGGACTCCGTCATATCCGCGCACCCGGACGACACCGCGGCCCGACTCCTGCGGGCCCGGGCGTTCTTCCTCGGAGCCCAACTGCGAGCGGCTGAGCTGGAGTTCCAGCACGTCCTGGAGCGCGAGCCCGACAATGCCTTCGCGTACTTCGCGCTGGGGCGCACGCTGGAGCGCGCCAGTCGTCCGGACGAGGCCACGCGTCACTTCCGGCTGGCCGCGGCCCTCGACCCCCGCCCGGACTTCATCGCGGCGGCCCGGTTCGGAGACACTGGCTAATCCGGTCCACGCAGCCGCGCGACGGCACGCCCTGCCAGACGCCGACGCGGCTGCCTCCTCTGACGCTCGGCCTCCGGTCAACGCGTGTGCCGACGGCGGCGTCGCCCGTCGCCGCCGTACGCGTGAGGCGCACAGATCGGACCGCCACTGACGGGTTCGTACGGTGGTACATCTCGACCGGGTTGGTAGTGTGGCCCCTGCCGGAGGCGCCGTAGGACGCAGCCGAGATCGAGGACTGCCACGGCGGTGACCACCGCACAGGCCGCGGCCCAGCCGGGCCTGCCGAGGCTGGCGAAGGCGACGGCACCAGCGACGGCCCAGGCCAGACCCCACAGGGCCAGGCCGAGGCGCAGCCGGAGCGGGCTGCGCTCGCCGGTACGGAGCATCGCGACGCGTCTCCCACCGCCCAAAATACTCCTGCTCGCGGGTTGGTCGGACGGTCGTCGCGTGCGGTCGGGAATGCGTGCCGGCTCCGCGCCGGCGGGGCGAGCGAGCCTCTGCCCACCGCCGCTCGCTCCGTCGATCCCGCGCGTGCCGCTGGCCCGCACGGGCACCGACCGCGAAGCGCGGAGGCTTGCTCAGCCTGGCGCGGGCCGCACGCTCCGCGGGCGCCGGTGGGCCCGCCACGGGCCAGGGCGCGTGGGGGCCCGCGTCGTGACGCGCGGAGGGGCCTTCTCCGGTGGCGCGCCGCGCGCCGCGTGGATCTGGGGCGAGTCCCACGGGCCTGAGCCGAAGGGCCGCGCCCGGGCCGCCAAGTCGGCGCACGGGGGGTGCCCTCGGGCGCTGGCCCCGCTCCATACTTGCCGCTGTCGGCGCCATGTGTGTGGCGGACCTCCGCCAGTTCAGCGCAGCCAAGGATGCCCCGCTCGCCCGACCTGGGAGGAACCATGAGACCTCGCCCCTCCGTCGCCCGCGCGCCGCGTCCGATGTGGTTAGGCGTACTGCTCGCTGTGTGCGCGCTGCTTCTCGCCGGAGCGCCGCCCGTCGCCGCCGTGGACCGGCAGGTCGTCGTCGCGGGCGGGGACGTGATCTACGCCGGCAGCGGCGGCACCTGTGTGGTGGGCTTCAACGCGGAGAAGGGTGGCGACCCGTACGGCATCGTTCCCGGGCACTGCGCGGGGACGGACACCAATCTGGTACGCGGACTCGGCGCGGACGATCCCCATCGGGCGCACGGAGGGCGCGGGTTTCCCCACCTCCGACTACGGCCTCATTCGCTACACCAACACGGCCGTCTCGTTCCCCGGAGAGATCCGGCTCGGCACGGGCAAGCTCGTGGACATCACCGGTGCCGCACGCCCCACCGTCGGGCACTCGATGTGCCACTTCGGGCGAGTAACCCTCTTCGGGTGCGGCACCGTGCAGTCGGTGAACGTCTTCGGTGAACTTCCCCGAGGGTCTGGTGACCGGCCTGTTCACCTCCAACGCGTGCGCGGAGCGTGAGGACGTGGGCGGCCCCGCGTTCGCCGGTGACAAGGCGTTGGGCTTCATCTTCCACTTCAACGGCGGTTGCCGAACCGCTGGCAGGACGTACTACAAGCCGATCATTCCGGTGCTGGCCGAGCACGGGCTGGTGCTGCGCTGACCCGCTGGCGGGACGCCGCCCCCCGACGAGTCGACGGCTCGCTGCCGCGCGCCGCGCCCGACGCGCCCGGACATCGCGCCGCACCGGCCAGGTGGGGGCGACCGCCGCCCCGTGGGCCGACCCGGACCCGTGCTCACGGTGGCGAGCGCCGCGCGGGCTAGCGTGTCCGGATGACGTCAGCGCTCAATGCTTCGCACGGCACCCCCGAGAACCCCGGCCGGCTGGGCCCGTCGGCCACGGTCGAGGCCCGTCCGGAACAGGTCGGCCTGGTGCGCACCGAGTACGCCCCCGACCCGGACGGCGAACCGGACCCCGGGGAGATCGTGTGGACCTGGGTGCCGTACGAGGAGAACGACGGGCGGGGCAAGGACCGACCGGTGCTGGTCGTGGCGCGGGAGAAGGCCGGGACCCTGCTCGCCGTACAACTGTCGAGCAAGCGGCACGACGAGGACCGCGAGTGGGTGCCGATCCGGTCGGGCCCGTGGGACAGCGCGGGTAGGCAGTCGTGGGTGGACCTGGACCGGGTACTGCGCGTGCACCGCGAGGGCATGCGCCGCGAGGCGTGCGCGCTCGCGCGCCCGCTCTTCGACCGGGTCGTCGCCCGACTGCGACGACGCTACGGCTGGCGCTGAGGAGGAGGCGCGCGGCATCGCGCCGCCGGCTGACGCGCCACGCCGGATACCGCGCCGCCCTGCGCCGGAGGCGGACGGCCGTGGACCGGGCCCGCGCTCGGGTGGCCTGGCCCCGCGGTGGTGTGGGGTTCGTCGGGCGAGGCCCCGCGCGCCGCGGGGCTCCGTGCGCGGTGGACCGGGGGTGCGGGTGGGCGCGCCGGAGAGGGTCGGCATGATGGTGGTGTGCGGCTCGAAGCGATCTCCTGGGAACGGCTGACCGACGCGCTCGCCGACCGGGTGACGCGGACCGAGGCCGCGGACGGCGGGCCCTGGCTACGCGTGGCGGTGGACGGCGCGCCGGCCGCGCGCGGTGACGCGCTCGCCCAGCGGCTCGCCGACGCCCTGCTGGTACGCGGCCGGTCCGTAACTGGTGGCGGCCACGGCCGGGTTCCTGCGTCCCGCGTCGCTGCGCTACGAGTTCGGCCGGCAGGATGTCGACGCGTACTACGACGGGTGGACCGACATCGGCGCCCTGTGGCGCGAGGTGTTCAACCCCCTCGACGCGGGCGGTTCGGGGCGCGTGCTACCCGACCTGTGGGACCCGGTCACCGACCGCGCGACGCGCTCGGCCTACGTATCGCTGCCGCCCGGTGGCGTACTGGTGGTGCACGGGCCGCTGCTGCTCGGCCACTGGTTCCCCTTCGACCTCTCGGTGCACCTCCGGCTGTCTCCGGCGGCCCTCGCCCGGCGCACGGAGCAGGACCAGCGGTGGACCCTGCCCGCGTTCGCCCGCTACGAGGCGGAGGTGCGCCCCGCCGAGAGCGCCGACGTCGTCGTACGCGCCGACGGCCCCCGACACCCGGCCTGGAACGGTGGAGCGGCCTCATGACCGGGCCACCGCAGGCCTCCCGCGCGCGCCGAGACGGCCACGCGGCAGGGGCCGAGTGACCTAGAACAGCGGCTGCGGCAGAACCCCCTCCAGCGCGAGCAGCGTGCGCTTCATCTCCAGGCCGCCCCCGAAGCCACCTATGCCTCCGTCGCTCTCGACGACGCGATGACAGGGCACGACGACCGGAATCGGGTTCGCTCCCATGGCCACGCCGACCGCGCGGGCGGCGTCCGGCTCACCGGCCCTGACGGCGAGATCCTGGTAGCCGACCACGGAGCCGTACGGTATGTGGGCCGCCAGCTCACGGAGCACCCGGCGGTTGAAGCCCGAGATCAGCGACCAGTCCAGGGGCAGGGTGAAGTCCCGCAGCGCACCGTCGAAATACGCCTCAAACTGCCGGACCGCCTCCGCGACCAGCGGGTGATCGGGCGTGGGGGAGGAGGGCGCGGTGATCCCCAGCCGAAGGCCGAGTCGGTCGAGGGCGTCGGCGCTTCTCGCCGCGTTGGCGTGGAAGACCACCTGGATCAGGCCCTGATCCGTCATGGCGAGCAGCAACGGGCCGATCGGCGTGTCGGTGGTCTGCCAGGCCAGGGTGCGACCGCCCTGCCGCCCCGCCCCGCCGTCCGTTGGGGCCGACTCCCAGTCCGACGCCCGCTCCGGCGCCGTGGCCACGGGGCGGGCCGCGCGCGTCGCCGGCTCCGCCTGCTCTGAGAAGTTCACGCGTTCAGCGTAGATCGCCGTACTGACAATCGCCGTTGACTTGCGACAACGCGGCGCGCGTCGACCGGATTCGGGGGCGGGGCGGCGGGGCGAACCCGGAGATGTCGGACGCGGACCAGGCCGTACGCGGGCGCGGCGGGCCCGATCGCCTCACACGAGGACGACCGATCCCGCCCGCTGCGCGAAGCGACGGCTCCGTGCCGGGGTCTGCGACAGCCGTGGCGGGCGGCGTTACGCCGCCGCGCTCGCCGCCGGCACCGCGTTCCGGCCGGCGGCGGGCTTGGCCTTGTGCCCCACCGCGTCACGGACGACGTCGGGGTAGTTGGTGATGATCCCGTCCACGCCCATGTCGGCGACCTTGACCGCCTTCGCGGCGTCGTTCACGGTCCAGGTGTAGACCTCCAGCGGCCTGCCGTGCGCCCCGCGCAGCGCGTGCGCGGCGGCGACGTAGTCGGAACTGACGGTCGTGTGGCTCGGGTTGATCTGGTCCGTGAACTTCGCGTACTTGGGCAGGTCGGCCACGGCCGGCGTGCCGAGGAAGCCCGTCTTCACGTCGGGGCGCAGCTCGTGCGTGGTCTTGACCGCATCGGCGTTGAAGCTCTGGATGATCAGCCGGTGCTTGACGTGCTGGCGGTCGAGCCAGCCCTGGCGGCGCAGCTCGTTCAGCGTCTGGCGCTCGATGCCGGGGTACAGCTCGGGGGCCTTGAGCTCCATCAGCAGCTTCTGGTGGTTCCTGCTCACCCGGTTCATGTACTGCTCGAGCGTCGGCATGCGCTCGCCGGCGAACTCGGGGCCGAACCAGCTCCCGGCGTCCAGCCGCTTGATCTCCTTGAGCGTGAACTCGGAGACTTTCCACGACGTACGGTCGGGGAAGACCTCCTCGACGTCGGTGGTGCGGTTCAGCGTGGTGTCGTGAATGATCACCAGCTTGCCGTCCTTGGTGCGCTGGACGTCGTTCTCGATCCAGTCGATGTCCCGGTCGGCGGCGGCGTCCACGGCGGCGAGCGTGTTCTCCGGCGCGTAGGCCGACGCGCCCCGGTGGGCGACGGTGACCGGTCTGTCCGGGTGGTCAGCGGCCTGGGCCGACGCCGCGGGCAGGAGGAGGACGGATGCTCCCAGGAGTATGCCGGAAGCTGCGGCGACGGAACGGATGTGCATGGGGACTCCTCGCGTCGGGTGATTCTGAGATGGGCAGGACGGGCAGAGAGTCCCAGTCATTCCGTACCGAGAGATAGGTGTGGGATGGACAGGAACTGAACGAGAGGTGCGCCGTGTCCTTTGCGGAAATACCGCTTTCGGAGCGAATCCGGACAGTTGTCGGGCAGGCGTGGGGGGTTGGACTCAGCGGTGGCGCGCGTCGCCTCCACGGCGGCGAGGAGTCCGCTGCCTATCACGTGAACGATACGAGCGGTGTCGGCTCGCCGCGCGCCGTGGTGGTCCGCGTCGGGCCGCGCTGGCGCTCGTCCGAAGAGGCCGAGTGGTGTCACGCGGTGGCCCGGTGCGCGGCGTGGGACGCGCTGGCCGAGGCCGTGGTGCCGCTGGGTACGCCGGATGGCCGTACGGTCGTGTGGGCGGAGGGCAGGTCCGTTTCGCTGTGGCCGTACGTCGAGGGCGACTGGGGCCGGCGCGGCGGACGAGCGGCAGGCGGAGCGGGCGGCGCGGCTGCTCGCTCGGCTGCACCGGGCGCTGTCCGGGGCGGTCGTACCCACACGTCCGGTGGTCGCGGACCTGACGGTCGGGCTGCGCGGCGAGGTGGCGTACGCGCATCCCGCCCTGCGCGATCCCCAGCTCGACGCCTGGTTGGCCGCGTTCTCCCGCCGGGCCGGGCGGGAGCATCCGCTGCACGGCGACTACTACCACGGCAACCTGCTGGTGGACGCCCACGGTCGGCTGGCGGCCGTGCTCGACTGGGACGAGGCGCTGGTCGCCCGCCCGAGCTGGAACTGGCGGGTGCGGCCCTGGAGTTCGCCGGCGAGTTCGGTGAGGACTGGGCCGCCTGCCGTCGGTTCGTGGACGCCTACCTGGCGGAGGGTGGCACGGTCGAGAAGCTGGACGACGCGGACATGGCCCAACTCATGCGGCACCGGTTGCGGCGGGAGGCGGCGTCCTACGCGTCGGCGGTCGCCCGTGGGGTGCCGCACGACGTGGCGGACGTCGACTACCACGAGCGGCGGATGGCCGTCTTCGCGGCGCTGCGGCCCTGACCGGTCGGACCGCCCGCGACCCGGGCGCCGGTCCTCGCGCGCGGCGCACGCCGGGTGCCCGCGTCGCCACTGTCCGCGCCGTCACGGTACGTGCCGCGCGGTGCCGGCCGTGCCGGGGCGGAGTCCTCGTGCGGACCTCTCGCGCGCCTCGCGGCCCGCTAGAGCGGGCGGCGCGCACGGCCGGCCCCGGGACCGGCGGCGAGCGCGGCCCGTCCGGGGCTCCGGACGGGCTCACGCGGCTCCTGCGGGGCTCGGCGGCCCGATCCGGGGCGTCGCCCGATCCGGGGCGTCAGCGGCGCAGGCGCTCGAACGTGACGAGCAGCCCCTCCACGCCGCCGGGGCCTATGCGCCCCTTCACGTCGGCGGCCGTCATCGCCTTGAGCTGCCACCCCTCGGCCGCGTGCTTGTTCAGCAGTTCCTCGATCTTGTCGGGCGACATCTTGCCGCCGATCAGCTTTTCGCGAATCTGGATCACTTTGTACTCGTACATGGTCGATGGCCTTTCGTTCGTTGCGCCCGTGTCGTGAACTGGCTTTCGGGCGCCCTGGCAGTTCGGATCGATTCGAAGAGTGACCGAACGGATGCGTAGCGCCGTTGTCGCGGGCTGGCGAGACGCCAGGCTACGGGGCTGTGCCGAGGCCGTTGTCAGTGGTGAGCCGTACGGTAGTTCCATGCGGCCCGTATCTCAGATCCAACGCAAGGTGGCGCCCTTCGAGGTCGTCAGCCCCTACCAGCCGAGCGGCGATCAGCCGGCAGCGATCGCCGAGCTGGAACGGCGCATCCGAGCAGCTGAGAAGGATGTCGTCCTGCTCGGCGCGACCGGTACGGGCAAGTCGGCCACCACGGCGTGGATGATCGAGAAGCTGCAGCGGCCCACGCTGGTCATGGCGCCGAACAAGACCCTCGCGGCCCAGCTCGCCAACGAGTTCCGCGAGCTGCTGCCGAACAACGCGGTGGAGTACTTCGTCTCGTACTACGACTACTACCAGCCGGAGGCGTACGTACCGCAGTCGGACACGTACATCGAGAAGGACTCCTCGATCAACGAGGAGGTCGAGCGGCTGCGCCACTCCGCGACCAACTCGCTTCTCACCCGCCGTGACGTGGTCGTCGTGGCCTCCGTCTCCTGCATCTACGGCCTGGGCACGCCGCAGGAGTACGTCAAGGGCATGGTCCACCTCAAGATCGGTGACGAGGTCGACCGCGACCGTCTCATGCGGCGCTTCGTGGACATCCACTACACGCGCAACGACATGGCGTTCACCCGGGGCATGTTCCGGGTGCGCGGCGACACCATCGAGATCTTCCCGGTCTACGAGGAGTTGGCCGTCCGCATCGAGATGTTCGGCGACGAGATCGAGGCGCTGTCCACACTGCACCCGCTGACCGGCGAGGTGATCTCCGAGGACCAGGAGCTCCATGTCTTCCCCGCGAGCCACTACGTGGCGGGTGCCGAGCGCATGGAGAAGGCCATCACCCGCATCGAGGCCGAGCTGACCGACACGCTCGCCCGGATGGAGAAGCAGGGCAAGCTGCTAGAGGCCCAGCGGCTGCGGATGCGTACCACGTACGACATCGAGATGATGCGCCAGATCGGCACCTGCTCGGGCATCGAGAACTACTCGCTGCACATCGACGGTCGCGAGTCCGGCTCCGCGCCGCACACGCTGCTCGACTTCTTCCCGGAGGACTTCCTCCTGGTCATCGACGAGTCGCACGTGACCGTTCCCCAGATCGGCGCCATGTACGAGGGCGACGCCTCCCGCAAGCGCACCCTGGTCGAGCACGGCTTCCGGCTCCCGTCCGCCATGGACAACCGCCCACTCAAGTGGGAGGAGTTCCTGACCCGCATCGGGCAGACGGTCTACCTGTCGGCCACTCCCGGCAAGTACGAACTCGCCCGCGGCGACGGGTTCGTGGAACAGATCATCCGCCCCACCGGCCTGGTCGACCCCGAGGTCGTGGTCAAGCCCACCGAGGGCCAGATCGACGACCTGATCCACGAGATCCGGCTGCGCACCGAGAAGGACGAGCGCGTCCTGGTCACCACGCTCACCAAGAAGATGGCCGAGGACCTCACCGACTACATGGTCGAGCTGGGCATCCAGGTCCGCTACCTGCACAGCGACGTCGACACGCTGCGCCGCGTCGAGCTGCTGCGCGAACTGCGCGCCGGCGAGTACGACGTGCTGGTGGGCATCAACCTCCTGCGCGAGGGCCTCGACCTGCCCGAGGTCTCCCTGGTGGCCATCCTCGACGCCGATAAGGAGGGCTTCCTCCGCTCGGGAACGTCGCTGATCCAGACCATCGGCCGCGCGGCGCGCAACGTCTCCGGCCAGGTCCACATGTACGCCGACAAGGTCACCCGCGCCATGGCCATGGCCATCGAGGAGACCAACCGGCGCCGCGAGAAGCAGATCGCCTACAACACCGAGCGCGGCATCGACCCGCAGCCGCTCCGCAAGAAGATCAACGACATCGTCGCGACCATCGCCCGCGAGGAGGTCGACACCGAGGAGCTGCTCGGCTCCGGCTACCGCCAGCCCGACAAGGGCAAGGGCAAGGCCCCGGTGCCCGCGCTGGCCAAGCAGTCCCCGCGCGGCAAGGCCGACAAGGGCAAGGACGCCACGCCGACCGACCGCCCGGCGGCCGAACTCGCCGAAATCATCGAGGAGATGACCGAGCGCATGCGGGCCGCCGCGGCGGACCTCCAGTTCGAGGTCGCGGCACGGCTGCGCGACGAGGTGGGCGAGCTGAAGAAGGAGCTCCGACAGATGCGGGAGGCCGGGCTGGCCTGACGGGGCCGGCGGGCCGACCGCCTCCCCAGCGCGCCCGGGTGCGGCCGGCGCGGGGACGCGCCGACGGTGTGTTGCAAGAGCGACACAAAGCCGCACGCGGGTGGTCAGGGCCGCGGGCGCAGTGCATAGGGTTCAGGCAGGCCGTACAGACGAGCGGCCGGGGAAGCAGCGAGAGAGGTACAGCGCGTCACGGTCAACATGTCCAAGGGCTAGGCCATCAGCCTTCAGAAGGCCGACGGCGGCACTCTGACCGCCGTTCGGATGGGCCTGGGCTGGCAGTCCGCGCCCCGCCGTGGCCTGTTCGGGTCGCGGACCAAGGAGGTCGACCTCGACGCGTCGGCCGTGCTCTTCGCGGACAAGCAGCCGGTGGACGTCGTGTTCTTCCGGCACCTGACGAGTGACGACGGCTCGGTCCGGCACACCGGCGACAACCTCGTCGGCGGCGCGGGGCAGGGCGGCGACGACGAGTCGATCCTGGTCGACCTGCAGCGGGTTCCGGTGCACATCGACCAGATCGTGTTCACCGTCAACTCCTTCACCGGCCAGACCTTCGCCGAGGTCGCCAACGCCTTCTGCCGCCTGGTGGACGAGACCAACGGCCAGGAGATGGCGCGCTACACGCTCACGGGCGGTGGGCAGTACACGGCCCAGATCATGGCGAAGGTGCACCGCGGGGGGGGGGGCGGCTGGCAGATGACGGCCCTCGGCACGCCGGCCAACGGCCGTACGTTCCAGGACCTGATGCCGTCGATCGTCCCGCACCTGTAAGGACCGGCACCGGGTACGTCCGACCGCCGCGCGCCCCTGCCGACCCCGGCCGCTCGACCGGGAGGGCACGGGGCGCGGCGCGTACGGCAGCCGGCCCGCGCGCGGAAAGGCGTCAGAGCGTGCGGGACTCGCCGCACCGGAACACCCGGCCCGCCGCCCAGCCCGCACGACGAGCCAGCCCGCACGACAAGCCAGGCCGACCGCACGCACGGCGACTCGGCGCACCCACGCACACCACCGACGAGAGGGCGCAGTGATGACGGCCGAGCTGGTCCGGGGGCAGAACCACCCGCTGCCTCAGACCCGTTTGGAGAGCGGCGGGCAAGCCCGTCGTCGCCGGAGCGACACTCGGAGACGACCAGGGAAGGGTGCGGAGCGCCGACTGGGTCGCGCATCCCGCCGCTCCGCAGATGGCGGGGCTCGAGGTGTCCCGGCAGGGCGCGGCCGACCACCGCCTCGCGGTCGATCTGGGCGCCATGCCGGAGGCCGTCCACACGGTCACCGTGCTGCTCGCGCTGCCCACCGGGGTGGGCGGGCCGGTGCGGTTCGGCGGCCTGGCCGCCCCGTTCGTCGCGGTGACCGACCTCGACGGGGACGAGATCGCCACGTTCACGATCACCGACCTCGACGCGGAGTCCGCGGTCACGGCGCTGGAGCTGTACCGCAGGAACGGCGCCTGGAAGGTCCGAGCCGTCGGCCAGGGGTACGCGGCTGGTCTCGCGGCTATGCTCCACGACCAAGGGCTGCCCGAAGCGGCCACACTGGCCACGGAGATCAACGACGCGGTGGCGCGCGGCATGGCCAGGTCGCTCACGCCGCCGGCGCGGACCGACGGCGGCGACGGCCGGGTGCGCACGGCCACCGCGGGATGCCACCCCAACACAGGGGGCGAGCGCGCCCGGCCCCGCGGCCGACGCGGCTCCCGCCCCGATCGGCGCACCGGACCCGGGCGCCGCGGACGCCTCGGCCGCGCAGGCCGGCGGGCCCGTGAACTACCGGCACCCGGGCCGACAGACCGCCGCGCCCACCCCGCCCCCGGCCGCCCCGCAGCCCGGTCCGCAGGGCCAGCCGTCGCGACCCGTGGCGGGTGACGCGCCGGGGTGGACGATGGAGGAGCGGCTGTACAACCAGGTCTGGGCCATGTTCGAGGACCTGGCGCGGAGCACGGCCGCCTACCGCAGCGCGGTCGACTTCGCGGACTCGCGGATCGAGAAGGAACTCGACGCTGTCCTCTCCGACCCGCGGACGCGCGTCGGACCGCTCGCGGACGCCGCGCGCACCGAGGCGCGTGACAAGCACACGCGACTCGTCGAGCAGGCCCGGGCCGTGCTGGACCGCGACCTGGCGCAGCTCGCCGCCGAGGCCGAGGTGGTCGAGCCGGCGCTGCCACCGGCCTATGCCCGCTGGAGCAGCCCGGTGTGGCAGGCGTACGAGGTGCCGATGGAGATGCCCATGGCGTTGCGGCTGGGCGATCTGCACCTGCCCGAGCGCGCGGACCTGCACATACCCATGATCGTCCGGTTGCTGTTGGAGCGCGGGCTGTGGGTGGGCAGCGGGCGTGGCGGGTCCTTGGACGCGGCGATGGTAGACCCCACGGAGACGCGGCGGCTCGCGATGGAGAGCGCCGTGGTGCACGCGGCACGCTTGATCGCGGTCTACCCGGCGGGTGAGTTCTCGGTGCACGTGATCGACCCCGCGGGGGCGGGCGCCTCCGCGCTCACCCCGCTGACCAGCACGGGCGTGCTGGCCGAGGCGCCGGCGGTCGGGGCGCAGGGCGTGGCGGCGGTGCTGGCCAAGCTGACCCAACGGGTCGACCTGGTGCAGATGGCGGTGCGCAGCGACGCCGTCGACGCCCTCCCACGGGACCTGGACACCGCCCGGCAACTGCTGATCGTCAACGACTTCCCGCACGGGTTCGACGACCGGACGGTGAACCAGTTGCGCTACCTCGCGTCGGGGTGCACCTGATGATGGTGGCCGACCGGGAGGACGCGCGGGCCTACGGGCCGGTGCTCGACCCGCTGTGGCGCGCCCTGCTGCGGGTCACCCCCGTCGCCGACGACCACCTCGCCAACCCCTGGGTCGGCCACGCGTGGACGTTCCAGCAGTCGCTGGCGGCCCCGGGGGCAGCGAGGTCCCGACGCGCGTGCTGAGCCAGGTGACGCGGGCCCGGGAGTCCTACGGGGAGCACGACATCGCGGACTGAGGGCCGCAGCGTGCTGCAGCCGAGAGCTGACAGCCGACGGGCGCACCGGCGCCTCGACCCCGAGCCGGTGGTCGAGGATGCCGGGGCGCCCGCGCGTTCTGCGCTTTTAGCTCTCCCTTTACTCTCTTTACTATTCCTTGGTTTTCCCTGTACTCTCTTGTGTGCGGAGGGGAGTACTCCCTACAGCGACGTTCCCGTCATCATGGACCCCGGTCCCGGGGCGTCGGCCTGATCCGTCGGTAGCACGTATGGCCGGCTCAGGCGGAAGAGACCTCCGGCAGCGACAACGCTGAGAGTTGCCGTACCCAATCTGCCGGAGGAGCAGTGGACGTTTCCTTGACCCTGTGGGTGCTGACCATCGTTGGTCTGTCCGCCCTGATCGGCGTCGATTTCTTCATCGGTGGCCGCAAACCGCACGAGGTCTCCATCAAGGAGGCCGGTATCTGGACCGTGGTGTGGATCGTCCTCGCCGGTCTCTTCGTGCTCGGACTGCTGGTGTTCGGGGGTGGCCAGCCGGCCGGTGAGTTCACCGCGGGCTACATCACAGAGAAGTCGCTGAGCGTCGACAACCTCTTCGTCTTCGTCCTGATCATGTCGAAGTTCGCGGTGCCGTCGATATACCAACAGCGGCTGCTGATGGTCGGCGTGCTCATCGCGCTGGTGCTGCGCGCCGTCTTCATCGGCGCGGGCGCGGCGATCATCGCCAACTTCGCCTGGGTCTTCTACATCTTCGGCGCCTTCCTCATCTGGACCGCCTGGAAGCTCATCCAGGAGGCGCGGGCCGAGGAGCAGGAGGAGGAGTTCGAGGAGAACCGCTTCCTGAAGCTCGTGGAGCGGCGCTTCCCGTCGACCGACCAGTACCACGGCACCAAGCTGTTCATCGTCCAGAACGGCAAGCGTCTGATAACGCCGATGCTGATCGTGATGCTGGCTATCGGTACCACGGACGTCCTGTTCGCGCTGGACTCGATCCCGGCGATCTTCGGCCTCACCCAGGACCCGTACATCGTGTTCACCGCGAACGCCTTCGCCCTGATGGGACTGCGGCAGCTCTACTTCCTCATCGGTGGCCTGCTGAAGAAGCTGGTCCACCTCTCGTACGGCCTGTCGATCATCCTCGGCTTCATCGGCGTGAAGCTGGTGCTGCACGCGCTGCACGAGTCGGGTGTGCACGTCCCCGAGATCAGCATCCCGGTCTCGCTCGGCGTGATCTGCGCGGTGCTCGTCATCACCACGATCACGAGCCTGCGCGCCTCCAAGAAGCAGGCCCAAGCGGACGCCGAGAAGGACAGCGTCGACGTCTGACGGGTCGACCCGGAGGGGCGCGCTACGGGCGAAACGTCGCTCGGCGCCCCTCCGGAACATCGAGTGAGAAGCCGCCGTGCGCGGCGGCGCACAAGGCGGTCCCCCTGACGTCCGTGGACGTCAGGGGGACCGCAGGTGCGGGCGAGGCCCGCCGTGAGTCGGCTACCAGCCGCGTTCCCGCCACTCGCCGAGGTGCGGACGCTCGGCGCCGAGCGTGGTGTCCGCCCCGTGGCCCGGGTAGACCCAGGTCTCGTCGTGCAGGACGTCGAAGAGCTTGCGCTCGACGTCGTCGATGAGGCTCGCGAACGAACGCTCCTCGCCCCAGGTGTTGCCGACGCCGCCGGGGAAGAGGCAGTCCCCGGTGAAGACGTGCGGGTGCCCGTGCGGGTGGTCATAGACCAGGGCGATGCTGCCCGGGGTGTGTCCGACCAGGTGGCGCGCGGTGAGGGCCACCCGCCCCACCCGGATCGTGTCGCCGTCGTCCACCAGGACGTCGGTCGCGACGGGGATGCCCTCGGCGTCGTGCCGGCCGGCGTAGGTGCGCGCGCCGGTCGCCGGCACCACCTCGTCCAGCGCCTGCCAGTGGTCGCCGTGCCGGTGCGTCGTCACGACCGAGGTGATGCCGTCGTCGCCGATTAAGTCGAGCAGGCGCGCGGGGTCGTTGGCCGCGTCGATGAGGAGTTGCTCGTCGGTGGCCCGGCAGCGCAGCAGGTACGCGTTATTGTTCATCGGGCCGACCGCGATCTTGGAGATTATGAGGTCGGGCAGTTCGTGCACGTCGGCGGGGCCGCCGACCTCCACCGCTCCGCTGTACGTCATGGCCTCAGCCTAGTGGCGGGAGGGTGGGCAGCGGAGCGTTCGCGGCGAGGTCGGAGCCGTCGGAGCGGCCGGTGAGCCAGCCGAGCAGCGCGACGGGCGTACCCTCGACAGTGGTGGGCTTCTCTCCGGTGCGACCGGTGTCCCAGGTGTGCCCGCCAGGAACGGTGAGCGTCAGCGCGGGCACGTCCGCGTGGCCGGCGAACTTGCCGCTGGTGAGGAATTCCACCTCCCGCTGCACGAAGTCGGCCGGGAGGTTGGTGAGCTCGTAGCCGATGTCCAGGTCGACGTGGTGCAGCTCGACCTCGATGAGGCGGCGGAAGGGGAGCCGGGCCGCGCGCTCGGTGACGGCGTTGCGCATGGCGACCACGTAGTCCCACCGGTCCTTGGCAAGGGCCGCGGCTGCTGAATTGAAGCGAAACGCGCTGGTGCGGAGGTCGTCGAGGTGCACGATCATCGGACGGTCCGCGTCGCGGGCGATGTCGGCGTTGCGCGCTTCGTCGTTGGCGTACATCGGAGTCTCCTCGCCGGTGCGCGCCCAGGTGAGGAGGTTCACGATGGCGTCGGCGTTGCGGGCGAGGTGGGCGAGGATGTGGCTCCGGGTCCAGCCCGGCAACCGCGACGGACGGGCGGCCGCCGCGTCGTCCAGTGGGGTCACCGCGGTCAGCAAGCGATCGGTGGCAGCCTGCACGGCAGCCGCGTCGTGCGCGAAGTCAGTCATGATCTAACGTTAATGCGCGCCACTCGATCGGGTGAAGGTGGCAGACTCTCGCCGTAATTCGAATGTGCGTGCTATACGCTCGTCTGTGGCATCGAACCGCAATCTCTCTGGGGCGCCTCCCATACCCTGGGTTCCGGGGCACCGCTCCGCTCCGCCTCTCTCAAGAAAGGTGCCGACCGGCGTGGCCGACCGTCTCATCGTCCGTGGCGCTCGCGAGCACAATCTCAAGAATGTCTCGCTCGACCTCCCGCGTGACTCCCTCATCGTTTTCACCGGGCTCTCTGGGTCGGGCAAGTCGTCTCTCGCGTTCGACACGATCTTCGCCGAGGGGCAGCGCCGGTACGTCGAGTCGCTCTCCTCCTACGCACGCCAGTTCCTGGGCCAGATGGACAAGCCCGACGTGGACTTCATCGAAGGTCTCTCGCCGGCTGTCTCCATCGACCAGAAGTCCACCTCGCGCAACCCGCGCTCCACGGTCGGCACCATCACCGAGGTCTACGACTACCTCCGTCTGCTGTTCGCTCGGATCGGCAAGCCGCACTGCCCGGAGTGCGGCCGTCTCATCGCCCGCCAGTCACCCCAGGCGATCGTGGACCGCGTCCTGGAGCTGCCCCCGGGCAGCCGCTTCCAGGTCCTCTCCCCGCTGGTGCGCGAGCGCAAGGGGGAGTTCGTCGACCTCTTCTCCGACCTCCAGACCAAGGGGTACAGCCGGGCCCGGGTGGACGGGGCCACGGTGCAGCTCTCCGAGCCGCCGAAGCTCAAGAAGCAGGAGAAGCACACCATCGAGGTGGTCGTGGACCGCCTCACCGTCAAGGAGAGCGCCAAGCCGCGGCTGACGGACTCAGTGGAGACCGCCCTCGGCCTCTCCGGCGGCATGGTCATCCTGGACTTCGTGGACCTCGACGAGGACGACCCGCAGCGCGAGCGAATGTTCTCGGAGCACCTCTACTGCCCGTACGACGACCTGTCCTTCGAGGAGCTCGAACCGCGCTCCTTCTCGTTCAACTCGCCCTTCGGCGCCTGCCCGGACTGCACCGGCATCGGCACCCGTATGGAGGTCGACCCGGAGCTGATCATTCCGGACGAGGAGAAGTCGCTGGACGAGGGCGCGATCCACCCGTGGTCGCACGGCCACACCAAGGACTACTTCGCGCGCCTGGTGGGCGCGCTCTCGGACGCGCTGGGGTTCCGCACCGACATCCCGTGGGCCGGGCTGCCGCACCGGGCCAAGAAGGCCCTGCTGAACGGCCACAGGACGCAGATCGAGGTGCGCTACCGCAACCGGTACGGGCGGGAGCGCGCGTACACCACGGCCTTCGAGGGAGCGGTGCCGTTCGTCAAGCGGCGCCACTCCGAGGCGGAGAGCGACGCGAGCCGGGAGCGCTTCGAGGGCTACATGCGCGAGGTGCCGTGCCCGACCTGTGAGGGCACGCGGCTCAAGCCCATCGTCCTCGCGGTGACCGTTCAGGACCGTTCCATCGCCGACATCTCGGCGATGTCGATCAGCGAGTGCGCCGAGTTCCTGCGGGCCCTCAAGCTGAGCGCCCGCGAGAAGACCATCGCGGAGCGGGTGCTCAAGGAGGTCAACGAGCGGCTGCGCTTCCTGGTCGACGTGGGCCTCGACTACCTCTCGCTGAACCGGGCCGCCGGCACCCTCTCCGGTGGCGAGGCCCAGCGCATCCGGCTGGCCACCCAGATCGGTTCCGGTCTCGTCGGCGTGCTCTACGTGCTCGACGAGCCCTCCATCGGCCTGCACCAGCGCGACAACCACCGGCTGATCGAGACCCTGGTGCGGCTGCGCGACCTCGGCAACACGCTGATCGTCGTGGAGCACGACGAGGACACCATCAAGACCTCCGACTGGGTGGTGGACATCGGCCCGGGCGCGGGCGAGCACGGCGGCAAGGTCGTGCACAGCGGACCGCTGGCCGAGCTGCTGGCCAACGACGCCTCGGTGACGGGGCAGTACCTGGCCGGCAAGAAGGCCATCCCGACCCCGCCGCAGCGCCGTGCGGTGGACCGCGACCGGCAGTTGACGGTGCACGGCGCCCGGGAGAACAACCTGCGGGACATCGACGTGTCGTTCCCGCTGGGCGTGCTGACCGCGGTCACCGGCGTCTCCGGGTCGGGGAAGTCGACCCTGGTCAACGACATCCTGTACACGCACCTGGCGCGGGAGCTCAACGGGGCTCGCTCTGTCCCGGGCCGGCACACCCGGGTCGACGGCGACGACCTGGTCGACAAGGTCGTGCACGTGGATCAGTCGCCGATCGGCCGGACCCCGCGCTCCAACCCGGCGACCTACACCGGTGTCTTCGACCACGTCCGCAAGCTGTTTGCGGAGACCATGGAAGCCAAGGTCCGCGGGTACCTGCCGGGCCGCTTCTCGTTCAACGTCAAGGGCGGCCGGTGCGAGAACTGCTCCGGTGACGGCACCATCAAGATCGAGATGAACTTCCTGCCGGACGTGTACGTGCCGTGCGAGGTCTGCCACGGCGCGCGTTACAACCGCGAGACGCTGGAGGTCCACTACAAGGGGAAGTCCATCGCCGAGGTGCTGGACATGCCCATCGAGGAAGCCCTGGACTTCTTCGAGGCCGTGCCGGCCATCTCGCGCCACCTGCGGACGCTCAACGAGGTCGGGCTGGGCTATGTACGGCTCGGCCAGTCCGCGCCGACCCTCTCCGGTGGCGAGGCCCAGCGCGTGAAGCTCTCCAGCGAACTGCAGAAGCGGTCCACGGGCCGCACGGTCTACGTCCTGGACGAGCCGACCACCGGGCTGCACTTCGAGGACATCAGCAAGTTGATCCGGGTGTTGTTGGGACTGGTCGACAAGGGCAACACCGTGATCGTGATCGAGCACAACCTCGATGTGATCAAGACGGCCGACTGGGTCGTGGACATGGGCCCCGAGGGCGGCAGCGGCGGCGGGCTCGTCGTCGCCGAGGGCACGCCGGAGCAGGTGGCGTTCGTGCCGACCAGCCACACCGGCAAGTTCCTCCGGGACCTGCTGGGCGACCGGGTCAGCGACGCGGACGCGGCCCCGGCGCGGAAGCGGACCGCGAGGAAGGCGACATCCGCGAAGAAGGCTGCACCCGCCAAGAAGACCGCGGCGGCGACGGCCACGGCGGCGAAGAAGGCCGGCGCGGCGAAGAAGGCCACGGCCAAGAAGGCCGCGACGAAGCGGACCGCGCGCTAGCGGCGAACCGTACGAGGCCGCGCCCGCTCGCCTGCCCGCCGGGCGCGGCCTCACGCGCGCCCGCCGGGTGCGGCCTCGCGCGGCGACGGACCGGCCCCGCCGCGGAGAGGCCGGACGCGGCGGGCCCGCCTGCCCCGCCACGCCGTACATACGTACGGGCGGGGGCGACGGCCGGTGCGCGCGGCAGCCCGCCGCGCTCCCGCCGCGCAGGCAAGGGGTCGAGGGTCAGGCCAGTTCGGCGGCGAAAGGGGGCTCCCGCGCCGGCGCGGGAGCAGGTGAGGGCCGAGGCGCGGGCGGCGAAGGAGAGAATGTCCCGCCAGGTGTCGCGCCCGAGGGCGGCCACGGCCGCTCCGGAGAGCGCGTCGTGCGAGGCGAGCCGGTGCAGGAGCGCGGCGTTGACCGTATCGCCCGCCCCGATGGTGTCCACCACGTCGACCCGTACCCCGGGGACCCGCAACTCGGCCGCGTCCCGCGTGTGGATGCCGAGCCCGTCCGCGCCGTGCGTGAGGACGACGGCCGCGGGGCCCGCCGCGAGCCAGCCCCGCGCGGCGGCGGTGACGTCGGCCGATCCGGCGAGCCACGTCGCGTCCTTCACTGAGAGCCTGAGCAGGTCGAGGTGCGGCAGCCAACTGGCGAAGCGGGCCCGGTAGGCGTCGGGGTCCGCGATCAGGTCGGCCCGGATGTTCGGGTCGAGCGCGGTGAACACCCCGCGCTGGGCTTCTCGGTGCAGCAGCGCCTCGTACGCGGTGGCGCCCGGCTCCAGGACGAGTGAGCACGTGCCCAGCGAGAGCGCGGTGGTGCCGGGCGGCAGGGCGGCCGGGAGCTGGAAGAGGCGGTCGGCCGTGCCCTCCACGTAGAAGACGTAACCGGCCGAGCCTTCCTCGTTGACCTCGGCCACGGCCAGCGGGGTCTGCTCCGGTCCGCGTTGCACCGGGGCGGTGTCGACGCCGGCGGCGTGCAGGGCGTCGAGGAGGGCGGCCCCGTAGCCGTCGGTGGAGACGCGGGAGCAGAACGCCATCGGGGAGCCCAGCCGGCCCAGGGCCAGAGCGGTGTTGTACGGCCCGCCGCCCCGACGGGGGACCACAGCGGCGCCAGCCACGCATCGGCCCCGGGAGGCGTCGCTGTGTTCGGGACGAGGTCGATCAGGGCTTCTCCGGCGACGACGATCACGGGTGGGAGTCCTTCCGGGGGCGGGGCGGTGATCAGGGCGAGTGCGCGCCGGCCAGCGGCGTGCCGGGCGGCGGGGTGCGCCTGCTCAGGGGTCGGGCGCTGGTTCGGGGCGACGGGAGGCCGGGAGCGGGCGCGGACGGGCGGAGCGCGGAGCGGGCCGGCCGGCGCAGGTGGCGGGGCGTACGGGGCGGGGCGCGGTCAGTACTGGGGAGACGGTGACCACCGAGACGCCCGCGTGTCGCGCCACGTCGTGCGGGGTCGTTACGTCGGAGCCTTTCGACGGGCGTGCCGCAGCCAGTCCGCCACGCCGTCCGAACCGTCGCCGGGAGCGTGATCGGCGTGCGCTCGCCGGGGCGAGGGGGCTGCCCGGCGCCTGGGGCCGGGCCGAAGTTACCGTACGGGAGCGGGGTGCGTAAACGCTTACGCGGGCGCTGGGCCGCAGCTCCGGCCGGGTATCGTCGGCGGTGGCCATTTCGTGATCCAGTTCCCTGAAACATCCCCGTGGAGTTCCTATGAGTTGCCAGCCCGCCAGCCGTCGGACCGTGCTGCGATGGGCGGCACTGGCGGGGGTCGCGGGGCTCGGCGCAGCCGCGTGCTCGGCGGGCGTCGATGGTCCCGGGCCGGCGACGCCGACCGCCCCGGTGGACCTGGGGGCGCCCGACGCGGTTCCGGTGGGCGGGACGAAGCTCTACCGCGAGGACCGGCTGCTGGTCGCGCAGCCGGTGAAGGGACAGTTCACGGCGCGCAGCGCGGTCTGTACGCACTCGGGGTGCACGCTCAGCAAGATCGAGGACGGCGAGGCCAAGTGCCCCTGTCACGGCAGCCGGTTCGACCCGGTGACGGGCAAGGTGCTCGACGGTCCGGCCGGCGCGCCGCTGCCTGCAGTGCCGGTGCGCCTGGAGGGCGGGAAGCTGGTCGCGGGGCCCAATGCGTAGCCCCCGCGGCCCGCCGCCGGCGGCGCGAGACGTCCGTCGGTGAACAACGTTGGGCCGGGTCAAAGCGCCGCGGTGGCGGGGGAGTTAGGCTCGCGGTGTGATCGCTACCTGGGAGCCCGCGGCGGCGGGGGTGCTGCGACTGCCGTCGGGCCGGCTCGTGCGCGCACGGGGGCTGCGGCATCCGCTGCCCGCCGGGCCGCGACCGGACTTCGCCCTCTACCTGCGGGGCCGCCGGCCGTCTCCCGTCGCGTGGGAGGCCCGGTGGGTGCGCTGGCCCGACTTCTGGCTGCCGAGAGACCGCGCGGCCTTCGACCAGGCGCTGCGGCAAGCGTGGGCGCGCGCCGAGGCCGAGCGCGTCGAGGTCGCGTGCGGCGGCGGGGTCGGGCGCACCGGCACCGCGCTGGCCTGCCTCGCCGTACTGGACAGGGTGCCCGTCCACGAGGCCGTGGCGTACGTGCGGCGGCACTACGCGCCCCGGGCCGTGGAGACGCCGTGGCAGTGGCGTCTCGTGGCCGCGTTCTGGTAGCGGGGAGCGGCGGCGCGCGCCGGCCGGGAGTGGACGCGGCGGGTGCGGGGACGCGGGTTACGACCAGTCCCAGGCGATGCCCAGGATGCCGGGGCGCACACCCTGTTCGGCCAGGTGGACGGAGCGGTGTTGGCCGCTCAGGGTGAGTTCCCGTTGGCCGCTGCGGGCCGCGCCCGTCGAGCCCTGCGCGAAGCGGTGGCACCGCACCGGCAGGGCGGCCGGGTCGAAGCGGACCTGGAGCACGTACTGGCCGCCCGCGAACGGGAAGCCCCGCACGTACTCGGTGCTCTGGCCGCCCGTGCCGTCCTCGACGACGTAGCTGAACACGTGCGTGTCGCCGGCGCGCAGTCGGGTGTCGAAGAGCAACTCGGTGACCAGCAGACCCGTTCCCGAGTGCCAACGGAGCCGGCCGACGCGACAGTTGTCCGTGGCCCGCACCCGTACCTGGCTGGGCTTGCAGCCGTGGTCGCCCTGGTGGATGGCGAGGTACCGGTCCACGCCGTCCCGGTGCGCCCGGACCACGTGCTGTGAGTCGCGTGCCGCCAGCTCCCGGCGGGCGCCGATGTGGATGCGCTCCAGGTGGCAGACGGTGTGCAGGCCGCCGTCGAGGGGGGAGCCGAGGTCGGTGATCAGCAGGGCGACGGACTCGGCCTGTTCGTGCAGCGTGCGGTAGGAGCGGGCGGCGGGGCGTTCGGCCTCGGGGCGCAGCGCCGGTTCGAGGAGCCCGGTCAGGGCGTGGCTGGGGAGGTCCAGGACGTCTTCGAGGGCGCGTACGGCGCGCAGGGACTCCGCGCGGCGCGGGCCAGTAGCTGAGGCTGGTTACGCCGACCTTGACGCCGCGCTGTGCCAGCCGCTGCTGCACGCGGTGCAGCGCCAGCCCGCGCGCGGCGAGCGCGGTGCGCAGGGCGAGGTGGAACGGGCCGGTGCGCAGGGCCTGGGCCAGCTCGGCCTCGGCCACATCGGACCGTGCGGCGGTCTGTCGCATCGCATGCCTCCCCTGAGCCACGTCAGGGCGGATGTTCACACACCGGTGCCCTGCGTGAACATTCACGATCGGAATCCGCCAATGCTGCACCCTGCGTGCCGTGATCCAGCTAGCGGGGCGCGGGGGCGTTCACATGGCGCGCCGACTGTTCACGTCGATTATCACCACGCATTGAAGCTTTTTGACTGTGCTCGGACAACACCTGATGCTCCTCGCGGCGTCCGGACGCGCTCCTCCACCCCACACCCCTCGCTCGCTGGGAGGAACGCCATGCCCCTCACCCTTCGACAGCGCCGCGCGCGCCGTCCCCACCCCAGACGGCTGACCGTCACCGCGCTCGCCGTGTGGCCGTGGCCGTGCCCACGGCGACCGCGGCCACCGACGACACGCGGGAGCTCCGCGCGGCGAACCGGCTGAACATCACCATGCAGGCGCAGCAGAAGACCAACTGGTGTTGGTCGGCCGCGGGCAACACGATCGCCACCTGGATGGGCAAGAACTACAGCCAGAACCAGTTCTGCAACGCCGCCTTCAACCGGCAGTAGGGCCTCGACTGCCCCAACAATCAAGCTACCCTCGGTAACGTGCAGACTGCGCTGCGTTGGGCGGGCATCAGGCCGGGCTCGTACATCAACGACTGGCTGCAGTACGGCGCGATACAGAACGAGATCAACGCGGAGCGCCCCATTGAGACCCGCATCCAGTGGTCGTCGGGCGGAGGCCACATGCACGTCATCTACGGTTACGACAACGCCAACGGCTTCGTCTACTGGGCGACCCCTGGCCCTCCAACAACCGCTACAACTGGGCCTCGTACGGCTGGTACGTGGGCAACAACGAGTTCTCCTGGACCCACTCGCTCTACCGGATCGGAGCGTGAGGTCATGACCGTCGAGCGCACCCCCAGGTCGGTCACGACCAGCCAGCCGTCGCGCGCCCGCGCCACCGTGGGCGCGGCCACCCTCGCGACCGCGATCGCCGTGCTGGTCGCCGGCGCCCCGCAGGCCGCGGCCAGCGAGTCCCCGGCGGCGCCCAAGGGCCCCCGCGGCCACCGCCGTCAGCGCCGCCCGCGCCGCCCGCGCCGCGACCATCGCGCCGAGTACCCTCGACAGTCTCGCCCGGTTCTTCGCCCGGGACGGCGCCGTCGTCAGGGCGAAGGCGCAGGCACGGATCGAGGGCGCGACGGTGCCCGTCTACACCCTGGCGCCGGGCTTCGTCGCCGACGCCTCGGGCGCCGCCCGCGCGCCCATCGCCAAGCTGGACTTCCTGGCCAGCAAGGCGCTGTCGGCGGACGGCCAGGTCGCCTCGGTGTGGACCGCGCACACCGGCGGCTCCTGGAAGGTGGTCAACATCGCCACCGGCGGGGACGAGACGTACTACGTGGCCAAGGGCGCGAAGAAGCTCGCCGGCGGCACCGTCTTCCGCGAGCCGCAGATCGACGCCTGGTACGTCCAGCGCGGGTCCCGCGTGCTCCCCCTCGACGCCGACGCCGAGCGGGCCGTCGGCGCGCGGCACCACCGTGGACGCCTACCGCGAGCGCGTGCACAAGGCGTACGCGGACAAGCTCCCCGGCTCCCAGTACGCCAAGAAGGGCGAGGCCGGCGGCTACGGCCCGCGCTCCGAGGTCGCGCCCCCGTCCCGAGGCGCGGTCCGCCGACGGCGCGCGGGACGCCGTCCAGCACGGCGCCACCGCGTCCACGGGAGACGAGGGCCTGCTGACCGCGACGCCCACGCTCACCGCGCTTGCGGCGCTCGTCGCCCTCGGCCTGTCCGGCGCGGTGGCCCTGCGGCTGCGCCGGCGCCCGCCCGGCGCGCGCCACGCCGGGGCGCACGCCGCTCCGACGCGCCGGGGTCCGCCCCTTGCCGTACGACGCCTCGTGCGTGGCGCTCGTGCCCGGGTGCCGCCTGTCGTGCCGCACCGGTCCCACGGGACTGGTGCGGCACGGTCGTGCCGGCGGCGGGCCGGGACCGGCGCCGGGGCGTGCGCCCCGGTAGCACGGGCGGCGCGCGGGGCGCGGGCGGCGGCCGGCGGCCGTCCCGGGCGGCCGGTGTCCGGCCCGAACCGGTGCCGCACCGCGGCCGGAGTGTCGCTGCCCGCCAGTAGGGTGGTGACCATGGCCGACCCCAGCAGCTACCGACCCAAGCCGGGACAGATCCCCGACTCGCCCGGGGTCTACAAGTTCCGGGATCAGCACGCGCGCGTGATCTACGTCGGCAAGGCGAAGAGCCTGCGCCCGCGGCTGTCCTCGTACTTCCAGGACCTGGCGAACCTCCATCCGCGCACCCGCGCCATGGTCACGACGGCCGCCTCCGTCGAGTGGACCGTGGTCTCCACCGAGGTGGGGGCGCTCCAGTTGGAGTACGCGTGGATCAAGGAGTTCGACCCCCGGTTCAACGTCAAGTACCGCGACGACAAGAGCTATCCGTCGCTGGCCGTGACGTTGAACGAGGAGTTCCCCCGGGTGCAGGTGATGCGCGGCCCCAAGCGCAAGGGCGTGCGCTACTTCGGTCCGTACGGGCACGCGTGGGCGATCCGCGAGACCGTCGACCTGATGCTGCGAGTCTTCCCCGTGCGGACCTGCTCCGCCGGCGTGTTCAGGCGCTCGGCCCAGATCGGCCGACCCTGCCTGCTGGGGTACATCGGCAAGTGCTCCGCCCCCTGCGTGGGCCGGGTGAGCGCCGAGGAACACCGGGCGCTGGCCGAGGAGTTCTGCGACTTCATGGCCGGCCGCACCGGCGCCTACATCCGACGCCTCGAGACGCGCATGCGCGAGGCGTCCGAGGAGATGGAGTACGAGCGGGCGGCCCGGCTGCGGGACGACATCGAGGCGCTCAAGCGCGCCATGGAGAAGAACGCTGTCGTCCTCACCGACGCCACCGACGCCGACCTGATGGCGGTCGCCGAGGACGAGTTGGAGGCCGCCGTGCAGATCTTCCACGTGCGCGGCGGGCGCGTGCGCGGCCAGCGCGGCTGGGTCACCGACAAGGTCGAGGCCGTGGACACCGCGGGCCTGGTGGCGCACGCGCTGCAGCAGTTGTACGGCGAGGAGAGCGGCGACGCGGTGCCCAAGGAGGTGCTGGTCCCGGTGCTGCCCGAGGACACCACCGCGCTCAACCAGTGGCTCACCGACCGTCGCGGCGCCGCCGTCTCCCTGCGCATACCCCAGCGCGGCGACAAGAAGGACCTGATGGCGACCGTCGTCAGGAACGCCGAGCAGGCCCTGGTGCTGCACAAGACCAAGCGCGCCTCCGACCTGACCACCCGCTCCCGTGCCCTGGAGGAGATCGCCGAGGCGCTCGGCCTGGACGCCGCGCCGCTGCGGGTCGAGTGCTTCGACATCTCCCACCTGCAGGGCGACGACGTGGTCGCCTCCATGGTGGTCTTCGAGGACGGCCTGCCGCGCAAGAGCGAGTACCGGCGCTTCCAGATCAAGTACTTCGCCGACCAGGACGACGTCCGCTCGATGCACGAGGTGATCAGCCGCCGCTTCCGTCGCTACCTCCAGGAGAAGCAGAAGACCGGCGAGTGGGACCTCGCCGACGCGGGCGACGCTTCCGGCGCGCCGGCCGACCCCGACGAGGCGGACCAGGTGAGCGTCGAGGAGCTGACCCCCGCCGGCGCTGCCGCCTCGGGCTCGGTGGCCGACTCCGGTCGCGACGAGGACGGCAGGCCGCGCCGCTTCGCTTACCCGCCGCAGCTCGTGGTCGTGGACGGCGGCCAGCCGCAGGTCGCCGCCGCCCAGCGGGCCCTGGACGACCTGGGCATCGACGACATCGCCGTGTGCGGACTGGCCAAGCGGCTGGAGGAGTTCTGGCTGCCGGGCGAGGACGACCCGGTCGTACTGCCCCGCAGCAGCGAGGGGCTGTACCTGCTCCAGCGGGTGCGCGACGAGGCGCACCGGTTCGCCATCCGCTACCAGCGCACCAAGCGCGCGGCGAGCTTCAGGGCGGGCCCGCTGGACGCGGTGGCAGGCTTGGGGGAGACCCGCAAGCGCGCCTTGCTCAAGCACTTCGGATCGGTCAAGCGGCTGCGCGCCGCCACGGTCCACCAGCTCTGCGAGGTGCCCGGCATCGGCCGCAAGACCGCCGAGACCGTCGCCGCGGCCCTGGCACAGGCGGCTCCGGCCGCCCCGGCGGTGAACACCGCCACGGGAGAGATCATTGAAGATGACGCCGCACCCACGGCGGCGGCATCGGAACGGGGGGACACGGCATGAACGCGATCGATGGAGATGAAGTACACGTGAGTACGGGCATCACGGGCGAGGCCGCCGAACCGGTGGCCATCCCCGAACTGGTGATCATCTCTGGCATGTCGGGCGCCGGCCGCAGCACGGCCGCCAAGTGCCTGGAGGACCTCGGCTGGTTCGTGGTCGACAACCTGCCGCCCGCCCTGATCCCCACCATGGTGGACCTCGGCGCGCGCTCGCAGGGCAACGTCGCGCGGATCGCCGTCGTCGTCGACGTGCGAGGCCGCCGCTTCTTCGACAACCTGCGCGAGTCGCTGGCCGACCTGGAGGCCAAGCACGTCAAGCGCCGCGTACTGTTCCTGGAGGCGTCCGACGACGCGCTGGTGCGCCGCTTCGAGTCGGTCCGCCGGCCGCACCCGCTCCAGGGCGACGGCCGCATCGTCGACGGCATCGCCGCCGAGCGCGACCTGCTGCGCGAGCTGCGCGGCGACGCCGACCTGGTGATCGACACCTCCAGCCTCAATGTGCACGAGCTGCGGGCCAAGATGGACGCCCAGTTCGCCGGCGACGAGGAACCGGAGCTGCGGGCCACGGTCATGTCGTTCGGCTACAAGTACGGGCTGCCCGTCGACGCCGACCTGGTGGTGGACTGCCGCTTCCTGCTCAACCCGCACTGGGTCCCCGAGCTGCGCCCTTTCACCGGCCTCAACGAGGAGGTCTCCGGCTACGTCTTCAACCAGCCGGGCGCCAAGGAGTTCCTGGACCGGTACGCGGAACTGCTCCAGCTCATCGCGGCCGGATACCGCCGCGAGGGCAAGCGGTACGTGACTATTGCCGTCGGCTGTACCGGCGGCAAGCACCGTAGCGTGGCCATGTCGGAGAAGCTGGCGACCCGACTGGCCGCCGAGGGAGTGGAGACCGTGATCGTGCACCGGGACATGGGGCGCGAGTGACCGTCCGCTCCCGACGGTTCCGGCGCCTGGTCGGAGCCCGTACCAACCGCGGCGCCCAGCCCAAGGTCGTCGCGCTCGGCGGCGGCCGGGGGCTGTCGGCCTCGCTCGCGGCGCTGCGCCGCATCACCGGCGATCTCACCGCCGTCGTCACGGTCGCCGACGACGGCGGCTCCAGCGGCCGGCTCCGCGACGAGCTCGGCGTGCTGCCCCCCGGTGACCTGCGCAAGGCGCTGGCCGCGCTGTGCGGCGACGACGACTGGGGCCAGACCTGGGCCCGGGTGATCCAGCACCGGTTCGCCAGCGAGGGCGAGCTGCACGGGCACGCGGTGGGCAACTTGCTCATCGTGGCCCTGTGGGAACAGCTCGGCGACCACGTCAAGGCCCTGGAGTGGGTGGGCCGGCTGCTGGGCGCGCACGGCCGGGTGCTGCCGATGTCGGCCGTGCCGCTGGAGCTGCAGGCGCTGGTGCGCGGGCACGACCCGCGGCGGCCCGAGGAGATCAGCACCGTCCGCGGGCAGGCGACCGTGGCCCTCACGCCGGGCGAGGTGCAGTCGGTGCACCTGGTGCCGAACGACCCGCCCGCCGTGCCGGAGGCGGTCAGCGCGGTGCTCGACGCCGACTGGGTCGTCCTCGGCCCCGGGTCCTGGTTCTCCTCGGTGATACCGCACCTGCTGGTGCCGGAACTGCTGGAGGCGCTGATCGAGACGAAGGCCCGACGGGTCCTCTCGTTGAACCTCGCGCCACAACCCGGTGAAACCGACGGCTTCTCTCCGCAGCGTCATTTGGAGGTTTTGGCCCGACACGCCCCTAAACTCGGCCTGGACGTGGTGCTGGCCGACGAGGCCGCCGTGCCCGATCGAGACACCCTCCGAGAGGCCGCGGCGCGGCTCGGCGGCACGGTCGAGCTGGCGCCGGTGGCCGCGCCTGGAAGCTGTTCCCAGCCCGAGGCCGGGGAGGGCACCGCCAGGCACGACCCCGAGCTGTTGGCCGCCGCGTATGACCGTATTTTGCGGATGCATGGAAGGATCGGCCCATGGCGATGACCGCTGCGGTGAAGGATGAGATCTCCCGGCTTCCCGTCACCCGGACGTGCTGCCGGAAAGCGGAGGTCTCCTCGATCCTGCGCTTCGCCGGCGGGCTGCACCTGGTCAGCGGGCGGATCGTGATCGAAGCCGAACTCGATACCGGCATCGCGGCCAGGCGGCTGCGCAAGGACATCCTCGAGATCTTCGGGCACGCCTCCGACCTGGTGGTGATGGCGCCGGGCGGGCTGCGCAGAGGCAGCAGGTACGTGGTGCGGGTGGTGGCGGGCGGCGATCAGCTCGCGCGACAGACCGGGCTGGTCGACGGCCGCGGCCGTCCGATCCGCGGCCTGCCCCCGCAGGTGGTCTCCGGCGCGACCTGTGACGCCGAGGCGGCCTGGCGCGGCGCGTTCCTGGCCCACGGCTCGCTCACCGAGCCCGGCCGCTCGTCCTCCCTCGAGGTGACGTGCCCCGGGCCGGAGGCCGCCCTCGCGCTGGTCGGCGCGGCGCGCCGACTCCAGATCGCGAGCAAGGCGCGCGAGGTGCGCGGCGTTGACCGGGTCGTGGTCCGGGACGGGGACGCGATCGGTGCGCTGTTGACGCGGCTGGGCGCGCACGAGTCGGTGCTGGCCTGGGAGGAGCGCCGGATGCGGCGCGAGGTGCGGGCCACCGCCAACCGGCTGGCCAACTTCGACGACGCCAACCTGCGCCGCTCCGCCCGCGCGGCCGTGGCCGCGGGCGCCCGGGCGCAGCGCGCCCTGGAGATCCTGGGCGAGGAGGTGCCCGAGCACCTGGCCGCCGCCGGTCGGCTGCGCATGGAGCACAAGCAGGCGTCCCTCGAGGAGTTGGGCGCCCTCGCCGACCCGCCGTTGACCAAGGACGCGGTGGCCGGTCGGATCAGGCGACTGCTGGCCATGGCCGACAAGCGGGCCCAGGATCTGGGCATCCCGGGCACCGAATCCAACCTGGCCGACCTGGGCGAGGAGATGGTGGAAGGCGCCGTCGGCTGACCGCCGCCACGCTGGCCGACGTCGCCGAAGCGCGCGGCCCACGCCCGCGCGTGCGCCGGTTCGGCTTGACCGGGGGTGTGCCGCAGGTCGTGGCCGGGTACCCGAGGGGCCCGGCGGCCCGGCCGCGCCGGGCGCGTGCGAGGGCCCGCTCGGCCGCTTCCCACAAGGGCTGGAACGCCTCGCGGGCCCTTGGTTTCAGCGCCTGTCCGGGCCCCGGTCAAATGTCACGTACGGGTCGCGTACGCGGTAGGGTCGAGGGCGGTCGGGGACATCCCATACAGCTCGCCGGCGTCCAGACCGGCACACCAACGAGGAGATCGGTTCGTGACGATCCGCGTAGGCATCAACGGCTTTGGCCGTATCGGTCGCAATTACTTCCGCGCGCTCCTGGAGCAGGGTGCGGACATCGAGATCGTCGGTGTCAACGACCTGACCGACAACGCCACCCTGGTCCACCTGCTGAAGTACGACTCGATCCTGGGCCGGCTGAAGCAGGACGTCAGCCACACCGAAGACACCATCACGGTGGGTAACCAGACCTTCAAGACGATGGCCGAGCGCGACCCGGCCGCCCTGCCCTGGGGCGAGCTCGGCGCCGACATCGTCATCGAGTCCACCGGCATCTTCACCAAGCGCGACGCCGCCGCCAAGCACCTCGCCGCCGGCGCCAAGAAGGTCCTGATCTCCGCGCCCGCCAAGGACGAGGACATCACGATCGTCATGGGCGTCAACCAGGACAAGTACGACCCGGCCCAGCACGGCGTCATCTCCAACGCGTCCTGCACCACCAACTGTGTGGCGCCGATGGCCAAGGTCCTCGACGAGAGCTTCGGCATCGTCAAGGGCATGATGACCACGGTGCACGCGTACACCAACGACCAGCGCATTCTGGACTTCCCGCACAAGGAGCTGCGTCGCGCCCGCGCCGCCGCGGAGAACATCATCCCCACCTCGACGGGCGCCGCCAAGGCCACCGCCCTGGTCCTCCCGCAGCTCAAGGGCAAGCTGGACGGCATCGCCATGCGCGTGCCCGTGCCCACCGGCTCCGTCACCGACCTCGTGCTCGAACTGAGCCGCGAGGTCTCCAAGGAAGAGATCAACGCCGCCTTCCAGAAGGCCGCCGAGGGCGAGCTGAAGGGCTACCTGGAGTACACCGAGGACCCCATCGTCTCCTCGGACATCGTCAACTGGCCCGCCTCCTGCACCTTCGACTCCTCGCTGACCATGGCGCAGGGCGCGCAGGTCAAGGTCGTCGGCTGGTACGACAACGAGTGGGGCTACTCCAACCGCCTGGTCGACCTGACCACGTTCGTCGGCGGCCAGCTCTAAGATTCCCCGGCCGCACTGCCCGGCGCGCCCCCCGCGATCGCGGGGGGGGCGGGCCGAGGGCACGGAGGCGCGGGGCGGTGTCCCCGGCTACCGGGTCACTGAGATGTGTTGCGGACAGGGCTCGGGAGACGCGACGGCGCGTCGTCCGGGCCCTGTCCCATGCAGGCCCACCGTGGAGACTCAAGGAGTCCAGGAAGCAATGAAGACGATCGACGACCTCAGCAAGGACGGCCTGGCGGGCAAGCGGGTGTTCGTCCGTGCCGACCTCAACGTGCCGCTTGAGGGCGCCACCATCACCGGCGACGGCCGCATCCGGGCCGTCGCCCCGACGATCGCTAGGCTCGCCGACGCCGGCGCCAAGGTGATCGTCGCCTCGCACCTCGGCCGCCCGGGGGGCGCGCCGGACGAGCGGTACTCGCTCGCCCCGGTCGCGACCCGGCTCGGCGAGCTGCTCGGCAAGGACGTCACGTTCGCCACCGACACCGTGGGGGACAGCGCCAAGGCCACCGTCGCCGCTCTGGGCGACGGCGAGGTCACGCTGCTGGAGAACCTCCGTTTCAACGCCGGTGAGACCAGCAAGGACGAGGCCGAGCGGGCCGTCTTCGCCGACCAGCTCGCCGCGCTCGCCGACCTCTACGTCGGCGACGGCTTCGGCGCGGTGCACCGCAAGCACGCCTCGGTCTACGACCTGCCGGCCAGGCTGCCGCACGCCGCAGGCGACCTGATCGCCACCGAGGTCGGCGTGTTGCGGAAGCTCACCGACGACGTGCAGCGGCCGTACGCGGTCGTCCTCGGCGGCGCCAAGGTCTCCGACAAGCTCGGCGTCATCGACCACCTGCTGGAGAAGGCCGACCGCATCCTCATCGGCGGCGGCATGGTCTATACCTTCCTCAAGGCCCAGGGCCACGAGGTCGGCTCCTCGCTGCTCCAGGAGGACCAGCTCCCGGCTGTCCGCGACTACCTGGCGCGGGCCAAGGAGCGCGGCGTGGAGTTCGTGCTGCCGGTGGACGTGCTGGTCGCGCCCGCCTTCCCGGACCTTGCGGCCAAGGCCGACACCCACCCGGAGACGGTCGCGGCGGACGCCATGCCGGCCGGCAAGATGGGCCTGGACATCGGCCCGGAGACCCGCAAGCTGTACGCATCGAAGCTCGCCGACGCGGCCACCGTCTTCTGGAACGGGCCGATGGGCGTCTTCGAGCACCCCGACTACGCCGACGGCACCAAGGCCGTCACCCAGGCGCTCCTCGACAGCTCGGCCTTCTCGGTGGTCGGCGGCGGAGACTTGGCCGCGGCCGTGCGCATCCTGTGCTTCGACGAGAACGCTTTCGGCCACATTTCGACCGGTGGCGGCGCCAGCCTCGAATACCTCGAAGGCAAGACGCTCCCCGGCCTCGCCGCACTGGAGGACTGAACACCGTGAGTGACCGCACCCCGCTGATGGCGGGCAACTGGAAGATGAACCTCAACCACCTCGAGGCCATCGCGCACGTCCAGAAGCTCGCCTTCGCGCTCGCCGACAAGGACTACGACACCGTCGAGGTCGCCGTCCTGCCGCCCTTCACCGACCTGCGGTCGGTGCAGACGCTGGTCAACGGCGACAAGCTCAAGATCAAGTACGGCGCACAGGACATCTCGGCGCACGACTCCGGCGCGTACACCGGTGAGATCTCCGGCCCCATGCTGGCCAAGCTCAAGTGCACGTACGCGGCCGTCGGGCACTCCGAGCGCCGCCAGTACCACGGCGAGACGGACCAGGTCTGCAACGCCAAGGTCAAGGCCGCCTACAAGCACGGCATCACGCCCATCCTGTGCGTGGGCGAGGGCCTGGAGGTACGCAAGGCCGGGCAGCACGTGCCACACACGCTCGCGCAGGTGGACGGGGCGCTGGAGGACCTGCCGGCCGAGCAGGCCGAGTTCATCGTCATCGCCTACGAGCCGGTCTGGGCGATCGGCACCGGCGAGGTGGCCACGCCTGAGGACGTGCAGGAGGTCTGCTCGGCCATCCGCAAGCGCCTGGCGGAGCTCTACAACAAGGACCTCGCCGACAAGGTGCGCATCCAGTACGGCGGTTCGGTCAAGGCGGCCAACATCGCCGCGATCATGGCCAAGCCCGACGTGGACGGCGCGCTGATCGGCGGCGCGGCGCTCGACGCGGACGAGTTCGTCAAGATCGTCCGCTTCCGCGACCAGTAGCAGCTATGACGACGGGGCCACCCCGTCGTACCCTGTCGGGGCCGGGACTGGCGTTAACGCGCTGTCCGGCCCCGACGGCGTTCAACGATTCCATCAGTTTCATCAGATCGTTTTCAGAATTCTTGCATCCCAGAGAGTTGGTCCAGCCGTGGAAACTGGGTTCTCAATCGCCCTCATCATCTTCAGTGGGCTGTTGATGATGCTCGTGCTCATGCACAAGGGAAAGGGTGGCGGCCTGTCCGATATGTTCGGTGGCGGAATGCAGTCCTCTGTCGGCGGCTCTTCTGTCGCCGAGCGTAACCTTAACCGCATCACCGTTGTGGTCGGTCTGCTGTGGTTCGCATGCATCGTCGTGCTCGGCGTGCTGATGAAGCTGGATTAACTGACACACCGTCGTAAGCGCAGCCTATTATTGGGCTTGCGTCCTCGGGGGCGGGGTGTAACTCCTGTCGCTGGACGCGCGTTGGGCCTTACATAGACTGGGGCGCCCGGCAGCGGAGCCGCCTATCGGATGCTTCGCGGCACCATCACGCAGGGAGTTACAACCGTGGCAAGTGGCAACGCGATCCGAGGAAGTAGGGTCGGAGCGGGGCCGATGGGGGAGGCGGAGCGAGGCGAGTCAGCGCCGCGCCTCCGCATTTCCTTCTGGTGCTCGAACGGGCACGAGACTCAGCCGAGCTTCGCCAGCGATGCGCAGATTCCCGAAACGTGGGACTGTCCGCGCTGCGGCTTCCCCGCCGGAATGGACCGGGAGAACCCGCCGGACCCGCCGCGCACCGAGCCGTACAAGACGCACCTCGCCTACGTGCGGGAGCGGCGCAGCGACGCGGACGGCGAGGCGATCCTCGCGGAGGCGCTGGCCAAGCTCCGCGGCGAGATCTGACGGGCCGCAGGGCCGCCCCGCACGGACCCCGTCCGGCACCCGGGTCGTGACCGCCACGCAGCGCACGCCCCCTCCGGCATCGACAGGGGCCCGGCAGCGCGCCCCCCGCGGGGGGCGCGCTGCCGGGCCCTCGTCGTGCGCCGGGGCTCGATGTCGTGCGTCGGGTCGCGATAACGACGTATCACCGCCCTGATCAACTAGGTTGGGCGACGCTGGCGCGCAATGACGAGAAGAATAGGGCTGATGTCCGAGATGAACGCTGAAGGCCGAACCCGGCTCGACCAGATGCCGGAGTGGATCGCGCTGGGAGAGCACCGAGAGCAGCTCGGGGAAGTGCGCCTGCGCGAGGTGTTCGCGGCCGACCCCACGCGCGGTGAGCGCTACGCCCTCCAGGTCGGCGATCTCTACCTGGACTACTCCAAGCACCTGGTGACCGACGAGACGCTGCGGTTGCTGCGGGCGCTGGCCGCGGCGAGCGGCGTCGCGGAGCTGCGGGACGCGATGTTCCGCGGCGACAAGATCAACGTCACCGAGGGCCGTTCCGTGCTCCACACGGCGCTGCGGGCCCCGCTGTCGAAGGTCATCGAGTCCGACGGCGAGAACGTGGTGCCCGCCGTGCACGCGGTGCTCACCAAGATGGCGACCTTCTCCGACCGCGTCCGCTCGGGTGACTGGACCGGTCACACCGGTAAGCGGATCAGGACGGTCGTCAATATCGGTATCGGCGGCTCTGACCTGGGCCCCGCCATGGCCTATGACGCGCTGCGCGCGTACAGCGCACGCCACCTGGATTTCCGTTTCGTGTCCAATGTGGACGGCGCCGATCTGCACGAGGCAATCCGTGATCTGGACGCGGCCGAGACGCTGTTCATCGTGGCCTCCAAGACCTTTACCACCATCGAGACGATCACCAATGCGACGTCTGCCCGCGACTGGCTGCTGACCGAGCTGGGGGCCGGCCAGGAAGCGGTGGCCAAGCACTTCGTCGCGCTGTCCACCAACGCGGGGAAGGTCCCCGAATTCGGCATCGATCCGGCCAACATGTTCGAGTTCTGGGACTGGGTCGGCGGACGTTACTCCTACGACTCCGCCATCGGGCTCTCCCTGATGATCGCCATCGGTCACGACCGGTTCCGGGAGATGCTCGCGGGCTTCCACTTGGTCGACGAGCATTTCCTCAGCACGCCGCCCGAGGAGAACGTGCCGCTCCTGCTCGGCCTGCTCGGCGTCTGGTACCGTGGCTTCCACGACGCACAGTCGCACGCTGCCCTGCCGTACAGCCACTACCTGTCCAAGTTCACGGCCTACCTCCAGCAGCTCGACATGGAGTCCAACGGCAAGTCGGTGGACCGCGCGGGCCGGCCGGTGACCTGGCAGACCGGGCCGGTGGTGTGGGGCACGCCCGGCACCAACGGCCAGCACGCCTACTACCAGTTGCTGCACCAGGGCACCAAGCTCATCCCCGCGGACCTGATCGGCTTCGCCAAGCCGGTGGACGACCTGCGGCCCGGCCTCGTGGACCAGCACGACCTGCTCATGACCAACCTGTTCGCGCAGGGCCAGGCGCTGGCGTTCGGCAAGACGGCCGACGAGGTCAGGGCTGAGGGTGTGGCCGAGGAACTCGTGCCGCACAAGACGTTCCACGGCGACCGGCCGACCACCACCATCCTCGCCAGCGAACTCACGCCCTCGGTGCTCGGACAGTTGATCGCGCTCTACGAGCACAAGGTCTTTGTGCAGGGCGCCATCTGGAACATCGACTCCTTCGACCAGTGGGGCGTCGAACTCGGCAAGGTCCTGGCCAAGCGGGTCGAGCCGGCGCTGCGCACCGACGAACAGGTGCCCGGCCTCGACAGCTCGACGGCGACCCTGGTGGCCAGGTACCGGGCGCTGCGGGGGCGTTGAGTCCGTCACGGCCGAGTCGGTAGTCGGCGATAGCCGGGCCGCGCGGTAGCGAAAGCGCCCGGCCGCCACCCCGTGTGCGGGGCGGCGGCCGGGCGTAGGCCCCGGCCGGTTACGAGCGGCGCGGTCGCTCAGGGCGAGGACGGCGGATACAGGCCGCGGGGCAACTCGGTCGCCGCGCTCTGGTCAAGGAGCCACAGGGTGCGGCTCTGCCCGCGCGCGCCCGCAGCCGGGGCCTGCACCTCGCTGGCGCCCGACAGGGCCATGGCCACGGCCCCCGCCTTGTCGTCGCCCGCGGCGAGCAACCACACCTCACGGGCCGCGCGGATCGCCGGCAGCGTCAGGGAGATGCGGGTGGGCGGCGGCTTGGGCGCGCCGTGCACGCCGACCACCATCCGCTCGGTCTCCCGCACCGCGGGCAGCTCCGGGAAGAGCGAGGCGATGTGCGTGTCCGGGCCGACGCCGAGGAGCAGCACGTCGAAGCCCGGTACGCCGCGACCGCCGGCGCCGGCCGGTGGCGACGCGGTCTCCCGCGCGGCGGCGGTGGCCAGCTCCGCGGCGTACGCGGCGGCCGCCCCGTCGGCTTCCCCGGCGTAGGCGCCGTCGGACGCCGGCATCGGGTGCACCCGGGCCGGGTCCAGCGGCACCGCGTCCAGCAGCGCCTGGCGGGCCTGGGTCACGTTGCGCTCTGGGTCGCCCTCCGGTAGGAACCTCTCGTCGCCCCACCACAGATCGAGCCGCGACCAGTCGATCGCGTCCCGCGCCGGGGAATCGGCCAGCGCCGCCAGCAGCCCGTTGCTGTTGCGGCCACCGGTGAGCACGACCGAGGCCGACCCCCGGGCGGCCTGCGCGTCGACCACCCGGGTGATCAGTCGCGCGGCGGCGGCCCGGGCTATCAGCTCCTTGTCGCGGTGGACCACGATCTGCGGCGCGCTCACGTGGACGCCGCCTTCCTGGCCGAAGACGAAGCAGCCTTCTTCTTGCCCGACTTGGTCGCGGCCTCAGCCCCGCCCTCGCCCTCCGGCGCGACCTCCGCCGGCGCCCTGGGCGCGGCGGGCTCACCGCGCACGGCGCCGGCCTTGGCGGCGCCCTTGGCCGCCGGGGCACCCGAGCCCAGCCGCTGCACGCCGTACTTGACGGCCGCGGCGTACGTCTCGTCCGGGTCCAGGCACCGCAGCTCCTCGGCGATCAGCTCGGCGGTGTCGCGCCGGTGCAGCGCCACGTGCCGGTCGGGCTGCCCCTGCATCGCCAGCTTGGCCAGCGAGCCGTCCGCGCGGTCCAGGCAGATCGTGCCGTCGGCCGTCTCCAGGTGCACCGCCGTGAGCCCGGGCCCGTCCGAGACGGTCCGCTCGACCGGCACCCCCAGCCGGTCGGCGAGCCAGAGCGCGAGCAGCTCGCTACTCGGGTTGTAAGCCTCGCCCTCGACCGAGGCCGAGGTGATCGGCGCGTGCTTCTGGTCCAGGGCCGCCGCCAGCACGCTGCGCCAGGGGGTGATCCGGGTCCAGGCCAGATCCGTGTCCCCGGGGGTGTAGGTGCCCGCCCGCAGGGCGAGCGTGGCGACTGGGTCCTCGGTGGCCTGGGCGTCGGTGATGCGGCGCGCGGCGAGCTGGCCGAGCAGGTCGTCGCTCGGGTGCTCCGGCGCGTCCTCCGGCCACCAGACCACGACCGGCGCGTCGGGTAGCAGCAGCGGCAGCACGACCGAGTGGGCGTGGCTGGCCAACTCGCCGTGCAGGCGCAGCAGCACCGTTTCTCCGGTGTTGCTCTCGCCGCCCACCCGGACCTCGGCGTCGAGCCGGGCGATCTTGCGGTCGCGCGGTGAGCAGCCGGGCCGGCGGATGACGACCAGGATGCGCGAGGGGTGTTCCTTGGACGCCTCGCTCGCGGCCTTGAGCGCGTCGTAGTGGTTGCCCTCGTCGGTGACGATCACCAACGTGAGCACCATCCCGACCGCCGGCGTCCCGCTGGCCCGGCGCGCCCGCACCAGCGCGGAGTTGATCTGGCTGGACGTGGTGTCCGTGAGATCGATGTTCATGGCCGCCGCCAGCTCCGTCCGTCTCGTGCGAGCATCTCGTCCCCCGCCTTGGGTCCCCAGGTCCCGGCGGTGTACTCCTCGGGCTTGCCGTGCCGGTCCCAGTACGCCTCGATCCGGTCGAGGATGCGCCAGGACTCCTCGACCTCCTGGTGGCGGGGGAAGAGGTTGGCGTCGCCGAGCAGCACGTCTAGCAGCAGTCGCTCGTACGCCTCCGGGCTGGACTCCGTGAAGGACTCGCCGTAGGCGAAGTCCATGGTCACGTCCCGGATCTCCATCGAGGTGCCGGGCACCTTGGAGCCAAACCGGATCGTCACGCCCTCGTCCGGCTGCACCCGGATGACCAAGGCGTTCTGGCCCAGCTCCTGGGTGTCGGTGGTGTCGAAGGGGGAGTGCGGGGCGCGCTGGAAGACCACCGCGATCTCGGTGACCCGGCGGCCGAGGCGCTTGCCGGTGCGCAGGTAGAACGGGACGCCCGCCCAGCGGCGGTTGTCGATGCCCAGCTTGATGGCGGCGTACGTGTCGGTCTTTGACTGCGGGTCGATGCCCTCTTCCTCGAGGTAGCCGCAGACCTCGGTGCCGCCCTGCCAGCCGTGCGTGTACTGGCCGCGCACGGTGTGCCGGCCCAGGTCGTGCGGCAGCTTGACGGCCGTGAGCACCTTGAGCTTCTCGGTGACCAGGGCCTTGGCGTCGAAGGACGCCGGCTCCTCCATCGCGGTCAGCGCGAGGAGCTGGAGCAGGTGGTTCTGGATCACGTCGCGCGCGGAGCCGATGCCGTCGTAGTACCCGGCCCGGCCGCCGATGCCGATGTCCTCGGCCATGGTGATCTGCACGTGGTCCACGTACGAGCGGTTCCACAGCGGCTCGAACATCGTGTTGGCGAAGCGCAGCGCCAGGATGTTCTGGACCGTCTCCTTGCCCAGGTAGTGGTCGATGCGGAAGACGTCGCTCGGCCGGAAGACCTGGTGCACGACCTGGTTGAGCTCCTGCGCGCTGGCCAGGTCGTGCCCGAAGGGCTTCTCGATGACCGCGCGCCGCCAGGAGTCGCCCTGGCCCTCGGACAGGCCGTGCTTCTTGAGCTGTTCGACGACGGTGGGGAAGAACTTGGGCGGCACCGACAGGTAGAAGGCGAAGTTGCCGCCCGTGCCGCGCGCCGCGTCCAGCTCCTCGATGGTGGCCTTGAGCTGCTTGAACGCCTCGTCGTCGGAGAACTCGCCGGGGACGAAGCGGAAGCCCTCGGCCAACTGCTGCCAGACCTCCTCGCGGAAGGGCGTCCTGGCGTGCTCCTTGACCGCGTCGTGCAAGACCTGGGCGAAGTCCTCGTCCTCCCAGTCGCGCCGGGCGAACCCGATGAGGGAGAAGCCCGGCGGCAGCAGTCCGCGATTGGCCAGATCGTAAACGGCTGGCATCAGCTTTTTACGCGACAAATCGCCCGTGACGCCGAAGATGACCAGGCCCGACGGCCCCGCGATGCGCGGGACCCGTCGGTCCTGAGTGTCACGCAGCGGGTTGTCGCCGCGTGCGGGTTGAGACAAGGTCAGTCCTTTGCCGGAGTGAGGCGCGCCAGCTCCGCCTCGGTGGACTTCAGCAGGTTGGTCCAGGACGCCTCGAACTTCTCGACGCCCTCCTCTTCGAGTACCCGCACGACGTCGTCGTAGCTGATCCCGAGACCGGCGAGGGCGTCCAGGTCGGCCCGCGACTGCGCGTAGGTGGCGCGCACGGTGTCGCCGGTGATCTCGCCGCGCGCGGCGGTGGCCTCCAGCGTGGCCTCCGGCATGGTGTTGACCGTGCCCGGGGCGACCAGGTCGTCCACGTACAGCGTGTCCTTGTACACCGGGTCCTTCACGCCGGTCGAGGCCCACAGCGGGCGCTGCCGGTTGGCGTGCGCCTTCTCCAGCGCGGCGAACCGCTCCGACGGCGCGACCGAGCCGTCCACGGAGCCGAATACCTCCTCGTACGCCTGGTAGGCGAGCCGAGCGTTGGCGAGGGCGGCCTTGCCCTTGAGCTGCTTGGCCTCCTCGGTGCCCAGACCGTCCAGGCGCTTGTCGATCTCGGTGTCGACCCGGGAGACGAAGAACGACGCCACCGAGTGGATCTTGGCGAGGTCGAGCCCGGCGGCCTTGGCCTTCTCCAGGCCCGCCAGGTAGGCGTCCATGACCTCGCGGTAGCGCTCCAGGGAGAAGATCAGCGTGACGTTGACGCTGATGCTGCGACCGATGGTCTCGGTGATCGCCGGAAGCCCCGCCTTGGTGGCCGGGATCTTGATCAGCGTGTTCGGCCGGTCCACCAGCCAGGCGAGCTGTTTGGCCTCGGCGACGGTGGCGTCCGTGCGGTGGGCCAGGCGCGGGTCCACCTCGATGGAGACCCGGCCGTCCTGCTCCTCGGTCGCGTCGAAGATCGGCCGCAGGATGTCGGCGGCGTCCCGGACGTCCGCCGTGGTGATCATGCGGACGGCCTCTTCGACGGTCACCCCGCGCACCGCGAGGTCGGCGAGCTGCTGCTCGTACCCATCGCCCTGGGAGATGGCCTTCTGGAAGATCGACGGGTTGGTCGTGACGCCGACGACGTGCTGCTGGTCGGTCAGCTCGGCGAGGTTGCCGGAGGTGATCCGCTTGCGGGACAGGTCATCCAGCCAGATCGCGACGCCTGCGTCCGAGAGGCGCTTGAGTGCGTCTGTCATGGGAATTGCAACTCCTACTAGTCGTATACGAGCGTCAGCGCCCGGCGGCGTCCAGGGATTCCCGCGCGGCCTGGACCACCGCGTCCGCGGTGATGCCGAACTCGTGGAACAGCACCTTGTAGTCTGCCGAGGCGCCGTAGTGCTCAATGGAGACGACGCGCCCGTGGTCGCCCACGGAGCGGTACCAGGTCAGGCCGATGCCGGCCTCGACCGCGACCCGGGCCTTCACGGTCCGCGTCAGCACGCTGTCCCGGTACGCCTGGTCCTGCTCCTCGAACCACTCGACCGACGGCATCGACACCACGCGGGTCGGCACGCCGGACGCCTGGAGCCGCTCGCGCGCCTCGACGGCGAGCTGCACCTCGGAACCGGTGGCGATGAGGATCACCTGGGCCTGGCCGCCCGCGGCCTCGCGCAGCACGTACCCGCCCTTGGCCGTGTTCTCGTTGGCCTCGTAGGTGGGCACGTTCTGCCGGGTCAGGGCGAGGCCGTGCGGCGCCGGCTTGTCGTGGTGCCGGCGCAGGATCTCGCGCCAGGCGATCGCCGTCTCGTTCGCGTCGGCCGGACGGACCATGTTCAGGCCCGGGATAGCGCGCAGCGCGGCCATGTGCTCGACGGGCTGGTGGGTCGGGCCGTCCTCGCCGAGGCCGATGGAGTCGTGCGTCCACACGTAGGTGACCGGCAGCTTCATCAGCGCGGCGAGCCGCACCGCCGGGCGCATGTAGTCGGAGAAGACCAGGAAGGTGCCACCGTAGACACGCGTGTTGCCGTGCAGCGCGATGCCGTTCATGGTCGAGCCCATGGCGTGCTCACGGATGCCGAAGTGCACCGTGCGCCCGTACGGGTTCGCCTCCGGCAGCGGGCTGTCCGCCGGCAGGAAGGAGGACGAGGCGTCGATGGTCGTGTTGTTCGAACCGGCGAGGTCGGCGGAGCCGCCCCACAGCTCGGGGATGACCGCGCCCAGCGCCTTGAGCGTCTCGCCGGACGCCTTGCGGGTGGCCACGTCCTTGCCGACGGGGAATGACGGCAGCGACTTCTCCCAGCCCGCCGGCAGCTCGCCCGCGCTGATCCGGTCGAACTCGGCGGCGCGCTCCGTGTTGGCCTCGCGCCAGGTCTGGACCCGCTTGTCCCAGTCGCCGCGGGCGGCGCGCCCGCGCTCGATGACCGCGCGGGCGTGCGCGAGCACCGCCTCGTCCACCTCGAAGTGCCGCTCCGGGTCGAAGCCCAGCACCTCCTTGGTCGCCGCCACCTCGTCCGCGCCCAGCGCGGAGCCGTGCGACGCCTCGGTGTTCTGCGCGTTCGGCGCCGGCCAGGCGATGATCGTGCGGGCCGCGATGATCGAGGGCCGCTCCGTCTCCTCCTGGGCCGCCTTCAGCGCCGCGTACAGCGCCTTGACGTCGAAGTCGCCGCTGGGCGACTGCTCGATGCGCTGCACGTGCCAGCCGTATGCCTCGTACCGGGCCAGCACGTCCTCGGAGAGCGCGGTCGCGGTGTCGCCCTCGATCGAGATGTGGTTGTCGTCGTAGAGCGCGACCAGGTTGCCCAGCTTCTGGTGCCCGGCCAGCGAGGACGCCTCGGCGGAGATGCCCTCCTCCAGGTCGCCGTCGGAGACGATCGCCCAGATGGTGTGGTCGAAGGGGGACTCGCCGCGTGGGGCCTCGGGATCGAAGAGACCGCGCTCGTAGCGGGCGGCCATGGCCATGCCCACCGCGTTCGCGATGCCCTGGCCGAGCGGCCCGGTGGTGGTCTCCACGCCCCTGGTGTGCCCGACCTCGGGGTGCCCCGGCGTCTTGCTGCCCCAGGTGCGGAACGCCTTGAGGTCCTCCAGCTCCAGGCCGTAGCCGGAGAGGAAGAGTTGGATGTAGAGCGTGAGGCTGGTGTGGCCCGGGGAGAGAACGAACCGGTCGCGGCCGGTCCAGTTCGCGTCCGACGGGTCGTGCCGCATCAACTTCTGGAAGAGCAGGTACGCGGCGGGAGCCAGGCTCATGGCCGTGCCAGGGTGGCCGTTACCGACCTTCTGCACGGCATCCATGGCCAGGACGCGGGCGGTGTCCACGGCCCGCTGGTCCAGTTCGGTCCACTCAAGATCTGTGGTGGTCGGCTTGGTGCTCACCCTGAGTCAGGGCTCCTCTCCACAAGGTCGAATGCCGGTGAGGGTTCTTCACGCCGGGCAGGGCCGAGCCTACCCTCGCGACAGCGGTCATCCATTCGACCGCTACAGCCTGTGGACAACCGCTTCGAGCCGCTGACCACGCGGGTTCCCCGGGTCTCGCCCGTGAGTCATCGCCGGGACCGACGGCCGATACCGCGGTCCCCTTCCACCCTGCCCGCGCACCTGGCGGAGCGCCCGTCGAGAGCACGATGCGCGGCGGCTCCCGCGCGTTCCCGGCGGCGTGCTCCGGTCGCCAACACGACCCCACCCCGGCGACGGGCGGAAGAGCGTCAACGTCTAGAGTGGCGTGGTACGCGCAAGTCTTTACCGGGTCTTCATGTCCGGTGCTTGCTGGTCTGCCCGCGGCTCGCTGCCGCTGATGTCACTAAACCAGGGGTGTGCGTGACGGCCGTCGAATCCCGTCCTGTGGGGTCGCCCTCTACCCAGAGCACCAGTCACCGGCCGTTCGGGGCCCGTGCCAAGGCGTTCCTCGCGTTGACGAAGCCGCGCGTCATCGAGCTGCTGCTGATGACGACCGTTCCGGTGATGTTCCTGGCCGCCGAGGGTGTTCCCGACCTCTGGCTGGTGCTCGCCACGTGCGTGGGCGGGTTCATGTCCGCAGGCGGCGCCGGTGCGTTCAACATGTACATCGACCGGGACATCGACGCGCTGATGGACCGCACCTCCCAGCGGCCCCTGGTGACCGGCATGGTCTCGCCGCGCGAGTGCCTGGTCTTCGCCTACACCCTCACCGTGGTCTCCACCGTGTGGCTGTGGGTCCTGGCCAACCCGCTGTCCTCGATGCTCGCGCTGGGCGCCCTGCTCTTCTACGTCCTCGTGTACACGATGCTGCTCAAGCGGCGTACCGCGCAGAACATCGTCTGGGGCGGCATCGCCGGCTGCATGCCGGTCTTCGTCGGCTGGTCCGCCGTGACCAACTCCGTCTCCTGGGCCGGCGTGGTCCTCTTCCTGGTCATCTTCTTCTGGACGCCGCCGCACTACTGGCCGCTGTCGATGAAGGTGAAGGACGACTACGAGCGGGTGGGCGTGCCGATGCTGCCGGTCGTGGCGGGCAACAAGGTCGTGGCCCGGCAGATCGTGGTCTACAGCTGGGTGATGGTCGCGGTCTCGCTGGCGCTGTGGCCGCTCGGCTACACCGGCTGGTTCTACCCCGTGGTCGCCGCCCTGCTCGGCGCGTTCTGGCTCAAGGAGGCGCACGCCCTGCAGTCGCGGGCCAAGTCCGGCGTGACGGGCGCCAAGCTCAAGGAGATGCGCCTCTTCCACTGGTCCATCACCTACGTCTCGTTGCTGTTCGTGGCCGTGGCCGTGGACCCCTTCCTGCGCTGAGGCCTCGCGCGGGCCCGCCACCCACCGCTGCCGTTCGGGGCGGCGCCCCCACCCGGGGCGCCGCCCCGAACGCGTGGCGCAGGCCACGCGACCGCCTCGTCGCCAAGGTGATCTACCGCTCGGTAGCATCGCGGGCATGGCAGACACCGAGCAGGCCGAAGACACCCAGCGGGCCGACGCGAGCACGCCGGCGGCCGACGAGGCCGTCCGCGACGCCAAGGTGGAGCGGCAGGCGGCCCGACTGGCCAAGCAGATCGACGCCTTCGCGCGCACCCACGGCGGCAGCGCCGAGGGCCAGCTCGCGCACATCGCCCGTCGCTCCGTACGCATCGCGCTGGTCGGCGCCAACGGCGAGTGGGGCAACCTGGTCGCCCCCTCGTACGCCAGCGCCCAGCGCGCCGTCGAACTGGCCGGGCTGACTGTGCACGACGACTTCGGGGGCGAGTTCGCCGCCCAGGTGCGCACCGGCCCATACGAGTGGTCGCGGATGGCCGGTATCCAGCTTGGTGGCCCCCGCAACCCGTAGCCTTCCCCGCACTGACACCTCACGCGGTCCCGCGCGCGTCAGACCGCCCGGGATCGGCACGGGCAGGGAGATGCGTATGCTGCTGGACGGCCCTGAGCGGCGACGATCCTTCCCGCCGGGGGCCCGACGCCCGCAGTGGGCGCGCGCGGACCGGCCCCCGGCTGCTCCCCGGGACGAGTCCGGCCACGTGGCCGACGAGGAGCCGGTCCTCGTACTGCCCCCCTTGGTGGACCAGTACGGCCTCGGCGTCTCGCATGCTGACATCGGGCTCGGCGCATTTGAGTCACATCTGGCCGCCGCGGTCGGCTCGCGCGGTCCCGCCGCCCCCGGCACCACCTTCTTCGACAGCTGCCTCGGGCTCGCCGTACGCCGCTGGTGCCCGCCGTTGCTCGGCGTCGAGCCGCACTGCACGCCCGCGCACTACCTCGCCGCGCGCCGCGCCCACGGCGCCTACCAGGCGACCCGACTGCTGCTGCGCGGCTGCGGGGTGGGCGCGTACCTGTTGGCGGCGGGCGCGGTGGAGGCGCCGCTGTCGGTCGCCGAGCTGGCGTCGGCCACGGGCGCGCCCGCGTACGAGATCGTCTCCGTCCAGGCGCTCGCCGGGCAGGTCGCCGACGGCTCGCACACCGCTCGCGGCTTCCTCGCCGCGACGGCCGACGCGCTGGCGGGGGCGCCCGCCCGGCGGGCCGTGGCCCTCGCCATCGCGCCCGGCCCACTGCCCGCCGCGCCGCCGGACGCCCGCGCGGTGCGGGAGGCGGCCGAGCGCTGGCTGCGCGCCCGCGCGCGGGGGGCGCGGCCGAGCGATCCGGTGCTCCTGCACCACCTGCTGTGGAGCGCGCTCACCACCGGCCTGCCGATCCAACTGCACTGCCCCGACCCCGACCGGGTCGCCGACTTCCTGGCCGCCACGGTCGGCCTCGGCACCGATCTGGTGCTGTTGCCCGCCCACGGCGGGCACCGGAGCGCGGCCCGGCTCGCGGCGACGTTCCCGCACGTGTACGCGGACGTCGGCCCCACGCCCCGGGAGACGCTGCGCCTCGCGCCGTTCGGGAAGCTGCTGTTCTCGACCGGAGCCCGGGGACTGCCCGAGCTGTACGTGGTGGCGGCGCGCCAGTTCGCGGTGGAGATGACCCGCCTGGCCGACGAGTGGTGCGCCGAGGGGGTGTGCACGGCGCCGCAGGCGCGGCGGATCGCCGACCTGGTGGCCTGCGATACCGCCCGCCGGGTCTACCGGCTGCCGGCCGAGGCCCGCTCCTCGGCTCCCACGGCCTCCCCGACGCGGGGCTGAAGCGCCTCGTGCTCGCCGGAGGTGGCGGGGACGGCCGGCGCCTGGGCCCGCTCGCGCAGGGCGAGGAAGACCCGCAGCACCGCGATCCACACCAGGCACGAGCCGAACATGTGCGTGCCGACGACGAACTCCGGCAGGTGCGTGAAGTACTGCACGTACCCGATCAGGCCCTGGGAGAGCAGCACGACGAAGAGTTCGACCACCCTGCGCGAGGCGGCCCGCGGGGCCCGCACGGCGCGCAGCGTGAACCACAGCGCGACGGTGAGGCCGAAGACGATGTAGACGAAGTCCACGTGGAGCTGGGTGATCTCCTGCCAGTCCAGCGGGATCCGGTGCACCTTCGTCGCGTCACCGGCGTGCGGCCCGGAGCCGGTGACCACGGTGCCGATCACGATCAGCGCGCCGGCGGCGACCACCAGCAGCCACGACAGCTGCCGCCCCGCGGGCGCCACCAGCAGCTTGGCCGGCCCGTCGCCCTCGCGGGTGCGCTGCCAGGTGATCATCGCGACGGTGAGCAGCGCGGTGGAGATGAGGAAGTGCGAGCTGACGATGTACGGGTGCAGGCCCGTCAGTACCGTGATGCCGCCCACCACGGCGTTGCCCATCACGATCCAGAACTGCGTCCAACCGAGCCGGGTGAGCGAGCGGCGCGTCGGCTTGGCCGCGCGGGCCACGATGATGAAGAATCCGATGACCACGCACAGCGCGTACGTCAGCAGCCGGTTGCCGAACTCGATGATGCCGTGGATGCCCATGTCCGAGGTGGGCGTGAGGCTGTCGTCGGTGCACTTGGGCCACGTCTCGCAGCCGAGCCCGGACTGGGTCAGCCGTACGGCGCCCCCGGTCACGACGATGACCACGGCCATCACCACGGTGATCAGCGCTGCCTGTCGCACCAGGCGCACGGACGGCGTCCAGCGGCGGGCGATCAGCTCAAGGGGATTCCACGAATTCGGCACGGCATCATGGTAGGCCGCACCTTGTGCACCGATTCACGAGGGGGTGCCCACCCGGCGCGCGTCCCGTCCGTGCCCCCTCCGTACGGCGGGTACGGCCGCCTGTGACGGATTACTCCCAGCGGAAGAGGCGGCCCGCCGCGCCCAGGCCGAGCACGGCCCAGGCGGCCAGCACGCCCAGGTCCGACCAGGGCACCCTGGCGCCGTCCCGCAGCACGTCCCGCAGCCCGTCGGAGAGCGCGGCGACCGGCAGCAGGTGCAGCACCGCCTCGACGCCGCCGGGGAACTTCGACAGCGGCACGATGACGCCGCCACCGAAGAGGAGCAGCAGGAAGACCAGGTTGGCCGCGGCCAGCGTGACCTCGGCCTTGAGCGTGCCGGCCATCAGCAGCCCGAGCCCAGAGAAGGCGGCGGTGCCGAGCAGGAGCAGCAGGGCCACGGTGGCCGGGTTGCCGTGTGGCGACCAGCCGAGCGCGAGGGCGACCGCCGTCAGCAGCGCGATCTGGAGCACCTCGGTCACCAGCACCGCGCACGTCTTGGCGGTCATCAGCCCCCAGCGCGGCAGCGGTGAGGCGCCGAGCCGCTTGAGCACCCCGTAGCGCCGCTCGAAGCCGGTCGCGATGGCCTGTCCGGTGAACGCCGTGGAGAGCACCGCCAGCGCCAGCACCCCGGGCGCCAGGAAGTCCACGGCGTCGCCGTCGCCGGTGTCCACGACGTCCACGCTGCTGAACAGCGTCAGCAACAGGGTCGGGATGACGATGATGAGCAGCAGTTGCTCGCCGTTGCGTAGCAGCAGCCGGGTCTCCAGGGCGGCCTGCGCGCGGATCATCCGCCCGAGCGGCGCAGCCCCGGGACGCGGCGCAAAGGTGCCGGGCCCGCCGTCGGGCTCCGTGGTCTCAGCGGTCTCGGCCCTCACGCGCGCAGCTCCTTGCCGGTCAGCTCTAGGAAAACGTCCTCCAGGGTGTGCCGCTCCACCGAGAGCCGGTCGGGCAGCACCCCGTGCTGGGCGCACCAGGAGGTCACGGTGGCCAGCAACTGCGGCGTGACGTTCCCGGTGACGCGGTACGAGCCCGGGGCGAGCTCGACGGCCGTGCACTCTGCCGGCAGCGCTGTGAGCAGCGAGGCCACGTCGAGCCCGGGGCGGCCCGAGAAGCGCAGCGAGTTCTCCGCGCCGCCCCGGCACAGCTCCTCCGGGCTGCCGGAGGCGATCACCTTGCCCGCCTCCACGATGTGCACCCGGTCGGCGAGTTGCTCGGCCTCGTCCATGTGGTGCGTGGTGAGGATGACGCTGACGCCGTCCGCGCGCAGCTCCCCCACCAGGTCCCAGGTGGCGCGCCTGGCCTGCGGGTCGAGGCCGGCGGTCGGCTCGTCCAGGAAGACCAGTTCGGGACGGCCGACGACGGCCATGGCCAGGGCCAGCCGCTGCTGCTGGCCGCCGGAGAGCCGGCGGTAGACCGTGCGCCCGCAGCTCCCCAGGCCCAGCCGCTCGATGAGCGCGTCCACGTCGACGGGGTGCGCGTGCAGGGACGCGGTGTGCCGGAGCATCTCGGCGCCCCGGGCACCGGGGTAGACGCCACCCGACTGGAGCATCACGCCCACGCGCGGGCGCAGCCTGGCCGCGTCGGCCCACGGATCGAGGCCGAGCACGCGCACGCTGCCCGCGTCCGGTCGGCGGTAGCCCTCGCAGGTCTCGATGGTGGTGGTCTTGCCGGCGCCGTTCGGGCCGAGCACGGCGGTGACACTGCCGTGCGCGACGGACAGCGTGAGGCCGTCCACCACGGTCTTCGTCCCGTACCGCTTGACTAGGCCGACGACCTCGACCGCCGGCGCCTCCCCGGTGACGTCCCCCGGTGCGGGACCGGGGAGGGGGGTGGGGGGGGCTCGTCTCTCATGGGCGGAAGTCTACGAAGCTCCCGGGGCCCGCCGGCCGGCGGGCCCGCGCCGGGGCCGGCGGCGCGCCGGGCCGACGGGCGGGCGGCGGATGGCTGGTTTGCGGGCTCGCCTTCGGGCGCGCGGGTCGTTCCGGCCCGTCGCGTCCGCGCGCCGGTCCGGCCCACGCGCCCCGGCGCGCGAGGCGGCTCCGGGCGATGCGGGTGACCGCCCGCCGTGCGCTCGTCCGCGCAGGTCAGGATCTACGGGCGGGGAGAGGGGCGGCTACCTGGGGCCGTACCCGCGCGACCTGCGGAGCGAGCCCGTGCAGCCACCCCGACGTGATCGTTTACGCAGGTCAACTTAGGTCTCCCTAAGTGACGCACCCACCGAGGTCGCCTGGGGAGCGGGTTGTATCGGCCTCGGGAATTACGCAACAATGACGTTGTGAAATACGCGAGCGACAACCAGGGTGCCGCGGCCAAGCCGGCCGCGGCGACTGGCGTGCCTCCCGTATCCACCCACGATGACCTGCGCGGGACCCGTAACCGGGTGGCGCGCTCCATTCTCGACCACGGCCCGTCGACGGCGGCGGCGGTCGCCGAGCGGCTCGGACTCACCCAGGCCGCGGTCCGCCGCCACCTGGACACCCTGGTGACCGAGGGCATCGTCGAACCCCGCGAGCAGCGGGTGTACGGCGCGCGCGGTCGCGGCCGGCCGGCCAAGGTCTTCGCCTTGACCGACTGCGGCCGGGACGCCTTCGACCAGGCGTACGACAAACTGGCGGCCGACGCGCTGCGCTGGATCGCGCAGTCGGCCGGCGGTGGCGTGATGGGCGAGGCCGCGGTGGCGGCGTTCGCCCGCGCGCGGCTGGCCGCGCAGGCCGCGGGATACCGGGAGGCGGTCGAGGCCGCTGCTCCGGAGTCCCGTACCGAGGCCCTGGCCAAGGCATTGACCGCCGACGGGTACGCTGCTACGGCGCGCAGCGCGCCCAACCCCCAGCAGGGTGAACAGCTCTGCCAGCACCACTGTCCGGTTGCGCATGTCGCCGAGCAGTTCCCGCAGCTCTGTGAGGCGGAGACCGAGGTCTTCTCCCACCTGCTCGGGACCCATGTGCAACGTCTGGCCACCATCGCCCACGGCGACGGGGTGTGCACGACGTTCATCCCCAAGAAGACCACCACAGCATCCGCAAGCACGTCCGGGAGGAAACCCGCATGACTCTCCCCACGGAGACTGCTCACCCCGAGCTCGAGGGCCTGGGCACGTACGAATACGGCTGGGCCGACTCCGACGTCGCCGGTGCCGGTGCCAAGCGCGGCCTCTCGGAAGAGGTCGTGCGTGACATCTCGGACAAGAAGTCCGAGCCTGACTGGATGCTGAAGCTCCGGCTCAAGGGCCTGAAGCTGTTCGGCAAGAAGCCGATGCCGACGTGGGGCTCGGACCTGTCGGGCATCGACTTCGACAACATCAAGTACTTCGTGCGCTCCACCGAGAAGCAGGCCGCGAGCTGGGAGGACCTGCCGGAGGACATCAAGAACACCTACGACAGGCTGGGCATCCCGGAGGCGGAGAAGCAGCGCCTGGTCGCCGGTGTCGCCGCGCAGTACGAGTCGGAGGTCGTCTACCACCAGATCCGTGAGGACCTGGAGGAGCAGGGCGTGCTGTTCCTGGACACCGACACGGCGCTCAAGGAGCACCCGGAGATCTTCCAGGAGTACTTTGGCACCGTGATCCCGGCCGGCGACAACAAGTTCGCCGCGCTGAACACGGCCGTCTGGTCCGGTGGCTCGTTCATCTACGTCCCGCCGGGCGTCCACGTCGACATCCCGCTCCAGGCCTACTTCCGTATCAACACGGAGAACATGGGCCAGTTCGAGCGGACGCTGATCATCGTCGACGAGAACGCCTACGTGCACTACGTCGAGGGCTGCACCGCCCCGATCTACTCCTCGGACTCGCTGCACAGCGCCGTCGTGGAGATCATCGTCAAGAAGGGCGGCCGGTGCCGCTACACGACGATCCAGAACTGGTCGAACAACGTCTACAACCTGGTCACCAAGCGCGCCGTGGCCTACGAGGGCGCGACCATGGAGTGGGTCGACGGCAACATCGGCTCCAAGGTCACCATGAAGTACCCGGCCGTCTACCTGATGGGCGAGCACGCCAAGGGCGAGACGCTGTCCATCGCCTTCTCGGGCTCGGGCCAGCACCAGGACGCGGGCGCCAAGATGGTGCACATGGCGCCGAACACCTCCTCGAACATCGTCTCCAAGTCGGTGGCCCGGGGCGGCGGTCGCACCTCCTACCGCGGCCTGATCGAGATCGGCGAGGGCGCGCACGGCTCGAAGTCGAACGTGCTCTGTGACGCGCTGCTCGTGGACACCATCTCGCGCTCGGACACCTACCCGTACGTGGACGTCCGCGAGGACGACGTGTCGATGGGCCACGAGGCGACGGTCTCCAAGGTCAGCGACGACCAGCTCTTCTACCTGATGAGCCGGGGACTGTCCGAGGACGAGGCGATGGCCATGATCGTCCGTGGCTTCGTCGAGCCGATCGCCCGCGAGCTGCCTATGGAGTATGCGCTGGAGCTCAACCGGCTGATCGAGCTGCAGATGGAGGGCGCGGTCGGTTGACGCCGACCCGCGCACCACTGGAGCAGCACCTGTTTTCTGACGCAGAGAGAGAGCACCACGACAGCCATGGCTGAGAACACTCCCGCCGGCAGCACCACCGACGGCGCCATTCAGGTCGGGGGGCCGCAGCAGCCCATCGACGCCCGGGTCAGCGCCCCCGCCTCGTATGACGTGGCGGACTTCCCGGTGCCGCACGGCCGCGAGGAGGAGTGGCGGTTCACGCCGCTGCAGCGCCTGCGGGGCCTGCACGACGGCACCGCCGAGGCCAAGGGCGGGCTGCGGATCGAGGTGAGCGCCCCCGAGGGCGTCACCGTCGAGACCGTGGACCGCGAGGACCCGCGGCTCGGCCGGGCCGGCAAGCCGGTGGACCGCGTCGCCGCGCAGGCGTACAGCTCGTTCGAGAAGGCTTCCGTGATCTCCGTGCCCAAGGACACGGTGCTCACCGAGCCGGTGCGGATCGCCGTGCACGGCGAGGGCGGCGTGGCCTTCGGCCACCAGGTCGTCGAGGTCGGCAGCTTCGCCGAGGCGCTGGTCGTCGTCGACCACACCGGCGACGCGACGCTCGCGGCCAACATCGAGTACGTGATCGGCGACGGCGCCAAGCTCACCGTCGTCTCCGTGCAGGACTGGGACGACGAGGCCGTGCACGTCGCGCAGCACACCGCGCTGGTGGGCCGCGACGCCACGTTCAAGTCCGTCATCGTCACCTTCGGCGGCGACCTGGTCCGACTGCACCCGCGGGTGATCTACGGCGGTCCCGGTGGCGAGGCCGAGCTGTACGGCCTGTACTTCACCGACGACGGCCAGCACCAGGAGCACCGGCTGTTCGTGGACCACGACACCCCGCACTGCCGGAGCAACGTGGTCTACAAGGGCGCGCTGCAGGGTCAGGACGCGCACGCGGTGTGGATCGGCGACGTACTCATCCGGGCCGCCGCCGAGGGCACCGACACCTACGAGCTGAACCGGAACCTCGTGCTCACCGACGGTGCGCGCGTGGACTCGGTGCCGAACCTGGAGATCGAGACCGGCGAGATCGTCGGCGCCGGGCACGCCTCGGCCACCGGCCGGTTCGACGACGAGCAGCTCTTCTACCTGATGGCGCGCGGCATCACCGCCGAGGAGGCCCGCCGCCTGGTCGTCCGCGGCTTCTTCGCCGAGCTGGTCCAGCAGATCGGCATCCCCGACATCGAGGGCCGCCTGCTCGGCAAGATCGAGGCGGAACTGGAGGCGTCCGTCGGATGAGCGCCCCGTTCGTACGGGCTTGCGCGCTGAGTGAGCTCGAAGAGGACACCCCCAAGCGCGTCGAGCTGGACGGCGTGCCCGTCTCGATCGTCCGCACCGAGGGTGAGGTGTTCGCGATCAACGACATCTGCTCGCACGCGGACGTCTCGCTGTCCGAGGGCGAGGTGGAGGACTGCTCCATCGAGTGCTGGCTGCACGGGTCGAGCTTCGACCTGCGCACCGGCAAGCCGTCCGGGCTGCCCGCGACGCGCCCCGTACCCGTATACCCCGTCAAGATCGAAGGGGACGGCCCAGACGCTTCTGTGCTCGTCTCCGTCACCCAGGAGTCCTGAGGCACCCATGGCAACGCTTGAGATCCACGACCTGCACGTCTCCGTCGAGGCCGAGAACGGCCCCCGGGAGATCCTGCGCGGCGTCGACCTGACCGTGAAGCAGGGCGAGACGCACGCGATCATGGGCCCGAACGGCTCCGGCAAGTCCACCCTCGCGTACTCGCTCGCGGGGCACTCGAAGTACACCGTCACCGGCGGCACCGTCACCCTCGACGGCGAGGACGTCCTGGAGATGTCTGTCGACGAGCGCGCGCGGGCCGGCATCTTCCTCGCCATGCAGTACCCGGTCGAGGTGCCCGGCGTCTCCGTCTCCAACTTCCTGCGCACCTCCGCCACCGCCGTGCGCGGCGAGGCCCCCAAGCTGCGGCTGTGGGTCAAGGAGGTCAAGGAGGCCATGGAGCGGCTCTCCATCGACCCCGCGTTCGCCGAGCGCAACGTCAACGAGGGCTTCTCCGGCGGCGAGAAGAAGCGCCACGAGATCCTTCAGCTCGAACTGCTCAAGCCCAAGATCGCGATCCTCGACGAGACCGACTCGGGCCTGGACGTCGACGCCCTGCGCGTCGTGTCCGAGGGTGTGAACCGGGTGCGTGAGAGCGGCGAGGTCGGCACCCTGCTGATCACGCATTACACCCGCATCCTGCGCTACATCAAGCCCGACTTCGTGCACGTCTTCGCGCAGGGCCGGATCGCCGAGTCCGGCGGCGCGGAGCTGGCCGACAAGCTGGAGAACGAGGGCTACGAGGCGTACGTGAAGGGCGGCGCGCACTCGTGACCCCCGCACGCGAGGCCATCGGCCCGCGGAAGATCCACGACCCGCGGGCCGTGCCTCCTCGCCCATCCGCGAGGAGGGGCCCCGCGGGCCACGCGACGACCGAAAGAGGAGGGGCGTGACACCGCTGCCGGGCCTCCTCGACACCGAGGCGATCCGCAAGGACTTTCCCGTCCTGGACCGTGTGGTCCACGACTGCAAGAGGCTCGTCTACCTGGACAACGCGGCGACCTCGCAGAAGCCGCGCCAGATGCTCGACGCCCTCAACGCGTACTGCGAGCGGCACAACTCCAACGTCCACCGCGGCGTGCACGTGCTTGCCGAGGAGGCCACGGCGCTCTACGAGGGCGCCCGTGACAAGGTCGCTGCCTTCATCAACGCGCCCAGCCGCGACGAGGTGATCTTCACCAAGAACGCCTCCGAGTCGCTGAACCTTGTGGCGAACATGCTCGGCTGGGCCGACGAGCCGTACCGCGTGGACCACGAGACCGAGATCGTCATCACGGAGATCGAGCACCACTCCAACATCGTGCCGTGGCAGTTGCTCTCGCAGCGCACCGGGGCGAAGCTGAAGTGGTTCGGACTTACCGACGAAGGCCGGCTCGACCTGTCCAACCTCGAAGAGATCATCACGCCCAAGACGAAGATCGTCTCGTTCGTGCTGGTCTCCAACATCCTGGGCACCGTCAACCCGGTCGAGGCCATCGTGCGCCGCGCCCAGGAGGCCGGCGCGCTGGTGCTGATCGACGCCTCGCAGGCGGCCCCGCACATGGTGCTCGACGTGCAGGCGCTGCAGGCCGACTTCGTCGCCTTCACCGGTCACAAGATGTGTGCCCCGACCAGCATCGGCCTCCTGTGGGGCCGCCAGGAACTCCTTGAGGACCTGCCGCCCTTCCTCGGCGGCGGCGAGATGATCGAAACCGTCTCGATGCACTCCTCGACGTACGCCCCGGCTCCGCACAAGTTCGAGGCGGTCACCCCGCCGATCGCCCAGGCCGTGGGCCTCGGCGCGGCCGTGGACTACCTCTCGGCGATCGGCATGGAGCGCATAGAGGCGCACGAGCACGCGATCACCGAGTACGCGGTGCGCCGCTTCCAGGAGGTCCCCGACCTGCGCATCATCGGCCCGACCACGGCCGAGGACCGGGGCGCGGCGATCTCCTTCACGCTCGGCGACATCCACCCGCACGACGTGGGGCAGGTACTGGACGGGCAGGGCATCGCGGTGCGCTGGACACCACTGCGCGCGCCCAGTCTGCCTGCGGTACGGAATTCCAGCGACCACGCGAGCGTCGTTCTATCTGTACTCCACGCCGGCTGAGGTCGATGCCCTGGTCGAGGGGCTGGAGCACGTACGGAACTTCTTCGGGTAGGGGCTGCTGACTCGTGAAGCTTGATTCGATGTACCAGGACGTCATCCTGGACCACTACAAGCACCCGCACGGCCGGGGGCTGCGCGATGGCGACGCCGAAGTGCACCACGTCAACCCGACCTGCGGGGACGAGATCACGCTCCGCGTGCGGCTGGACGCTGACACCATCGCCGACGTGTCGTACGAGGGGCAGGGCTGCTCCATCAGTCAGGCGAGCGCCTCGGTGCTCAACGAGCTGCTGGTGGGGAAGGAACTCACTGAGGCCAGCAAGGTCCAGGAGACGTTCCTTGAGCTGATGCAGTCCAAGGGCAAGATCGAGCCGGACGACGCGATGGAAGAGATCCTGGAGGACGCCGTGGCGTTCGCGGGCGTCTCGAAGTACCCGGCACGCGTGAAGTGTGCGCTGCTGAGCTGGATGGCCTGGAAGGACGCCACGGCCCAGGCACTGGGCGAGGGCACCGGGAGGAAGACCGCATGAGCGAGAACGCAACGATCACCAAGCCCGCCAGCGAGGAGGAGGTCCGCGAAGCGCTGTACGACGTGGTCGACCCCGAGCTGGGCATCGACGTCGTCAACCTGGGCCTGATCTACGGCATTCACATCGACGACGCCAACATCGCCACCCTCGACATGACCTTGACGTCGGCGGCCTGTCCGCTGACCGACGTGATCGAGGACCAGGCGAAGTCGGCCACCGAGGGCATCGTCAACGAGCTGCGCATCAACTGGGTCTGGATGCCCCCGTGGGGCCCGGACAAGATCACCGACGACGGTCGCGAGCAGCTTCGGGCGCTCGGGTTCAACGTCTGAGCCGACGTCTGAGCCAGCTCGCGCGGCCCGGCCCGGGCCCTGCCTCACCCGCCGGGCGCGGGGCCGACGGCCGAGCGGGTCACGTGCGGGACCGATGGACCCGTGACGTGAGTTGATCACCTGACACAGCCATGCCCGCCAGGCAGACTGGCGGGCATGGCTGTCTCTCTTTACACCGTCGCCGTCGACGCACACGACGTCAAAGCTCTCGCCGACTTCTGTGTCCGGGCCCTCGACTGGCAGATCGTCTACGAGGACCCCGAGGAGATCATCATCGGCGCGGACCGCCTCCGCGCTGCCCGGCATCGTCTTCCTGCGCGTCCCGGAGGACAAGACGATCAAGAACCGGCTGCACCTCGACCTGACCCCGGACGACCAGCAGACCGAGGTGGACCGTCTGATAGCACTCGGCGCCCGCCCCGTCGACGTGGTGCAGGGCCCGGAGGTGACGTGGCGGGCCCTGGCAGATCCCGAGGGCAACGAGTTCTGCGTGCTGCTGCCCAAGCAGACGCTGCTGGGCTGAGCGCGCTCCCCCTGGCATCGGGCCGGCCCGTGTGTTCGGGGCCGGCCCGATGGTGTGCGACCGGTGTGTGGCGGGCGACCCGCGTGCGCTGTGCCGCACGTCACATCGGCCGCGTGTCACGAACGGGCCGGCTCGTCCCATCCCGTGGTCGTCAGCAGGAGGCGTACGAAGGGCGAGACCATGAGCGCATGGCAGCAGGCCGATCCGGTGGGCACCCATCGCGCGGTGGTGCTGGGGGCGGGATACGCGGGGCTCTCCGCGGCGGTCCAGCTCGCGGCCCGGGTCAGGGGGCGCGCGGGCGTGTCGGTGACCGTGGTGAACGAGCGGGACCGGTTCACCGAGCGGCTGCGGCTCCACCTGACGGCGACCGGCCAGCCGACCGCCGAGCTGGACATCCCCGGACTGTCGGAGGGCGCCGGCGCGCGCTTCGTACGCGGCCGGGTGACGGCACTGGACGCCGGGGAGCGGACCGTCCGGATCGACGACGCCCGCCTCCTGTCGTGCGACACGCTGGTGTACGCCCTGGGCTCGGTGGCCGACACGGGCCGACACGGCGGCGGTGCCGGGCGCCGGCGCGCAGGGTGGGACGCCAGGCGCGTTCTGTGCGGCCCGACGGCACCGACGCTAGCCAGCCTTGAGGTCAGCTTCCGTCCGCGAGGAGGAACGGGCCGCGTCGGCTCGGCGGATTTGTGTACGGCCGTACACAACGATGTGTACGCTCGTCCGCATGGTGTATCTGACGCTCGCCGGGGCGATCTCGGCGGAGATCGTGGCAACCATCGCCATGAAGCACAGCGACGGGTTCAGCAGGCTCTGGCCCTCGCTCGGCACGGTGGCCGGCTATCTGTTGGCGTTCTCGCTGCTCGCGTACACGCTCAAGACCATGCCGGTGGGGACGGCGTACGCGATCTGGTCCGGGGCGGGGACCGCCGTCGTCGCGCTGATCGGCATGGTCTTCCTCGGCGAGGCGGCGACGGCGGCTCGGATCGGCGGGGTGCTGCTCGTCATCGCCGGGGTCGTGGTGCTCAACCTGGGGGGCGCGCACTGATGACCCGCCGGTACGACCCCGATCGCCGGCAGCGCATCATCGACGCGGCGATCCGCGTGGTGGCCGAACGGGGCATCGAGGCGCTCAGCCACCGCACCGTCGCGGCGGCGGCCGACGTGCCGCTCGGCTCCACCACCTACCACTTCGCGACCCTGGACGACCTCCTGGTCGCCGCGTTGCGGCAGGTGTGCGCCGAGCCTGGGATGGCGGTGCCGACCTGGCGGCGGGCCGTCGAGGGGTCGGCGCCGCTGGCCGACGCCGTCGCCGACCTCCTGCTGGACGCGGCGCGGGACGACCACGGCGAGGTGCGGCTCGCCTACGAGCTGTACTTGGCGGCGCTGCGACGCGAGGCGCTGCGGCCGGTCGCTGCCGAGTGGCTGGAGGCCGTGGTGGCGGTCCTGGTCCGGCGCACCGGGGACGAGGCCAGCGCGTGGGCCCTGCTCGCGCTGGCGGACGGGCTGATGTTGCAGGCCCTGCTGACCGGGCGGCGACTGGAGCGGGCCGAGGTGCGGGCGGCGCTGGCCCGGGTGGCCGGATAGCCCGGGGCGGCGGGGGCGGGGGAGCGTCCGGGGTGGCCGGTTGGCCGGGGGAGCCGGCCGCCAGGCAGCCGACGGGCGGGTGCGGCGGCCCGGGGAGTGGGACCGGTTCGCCTCGACGGGGCGGCTCCGGTTAGCGTTCGAACATGACCGAAGCAGCAACTCACCGCACCACCGGCGCCGTCGCCGCCGGGCTCGCCACCCTGAGCGAGGACGGGACCGTCCTGGACACCTGGTTCCCGGCCCCCGTCCTGTCCGCCGAGCCCGGCCCGGCCGGCACCGAGCGCATCACCGACGACGAGCGGGTCGCCGAACTCCTCGGCCCCGGGGCGCCCGCCGCGCTCGGCAGCGACCTCCGCCGCGGCGTCGAGGTCGTGGCCGTCCGCACGGTCATCGCCTCGCTCGACGACAAGCCCCTGGACGCGCACGACGCGTACCTGCGGCTGCACCTGCTCAGCCACCGGCTGGTCCGTCCGCACGGCGTCAGCCTGGACCGCCTCTTCGGCCTGCTGGCCAACGTCGCTTGGACCTCGCTCGGCCCGGTGCCGGTGGACCAGGTGGAGCGGGCCCTGCTCGCGGCGCGCGCCGAGGGGCTGCACCTGCAGGTGACCAGCGTGGACAAGTTCCCGCGGATGACCGACTACGTGACGCCCGCCGGGGTCCGGATCGGCGACGCCGACCGGGTGCGGCTCGGCGCCCATCTGGCGGTCGGCACCACCGTGATGCACGAGGGCTTCGTCAACTTCAACGCGGGCACGCTCGGCACCTCGATGGTCGAGGGACGCATCAGCGCGGGCGTCGTCGTCGGCGACGGCTCCGACATCGGCGGCGGCGCGTCGATCATGGGCACGCTCTCCGGCGGCGGCAAGCAGGTCGTCTCCATCGGCGAGCGCTGCCTGCTGGGCGCGGAGGCCGGTATCGGCATCGCGCTCGGCGACGACTGCGTGGTGGAGGCCGGCCTCTACATCACCGCGGGCACCCGCGTCACGCTGCCGGACGGCGAGGTCGTCAAGGCCCTTGAACTGTCGGGCGTGAGCAACCTGCTCTTCCGGCGCAACTCCACCACCGGACGCGTCGAGGCCCTCCAGCGCTCGGGCTCCTGGGGCGGCCTGAACGAGGCGCTGCACAGCCACAACTGACGCTCCCCGGCCCCGGCCGGACGCCGCCCGGCCACCGCCTGGCCGGTGGCCTCCCCCGCTCCGCCCCGCCCCTGCCCGTCGGCAGCGGCGGGGCGGAGCCGTACGCCCACGTTGAATTCCGTGGCGGATGCGAACGACCTGCGGGTCGTGGTCGCTGGCCTGATCGGCGAACTCCGCGTTGACGTGCACGATGTCGTACTCGGCCCGGCGCACGCCCTTGCTGGTCAGGATGTGGTCCAGGACCTGCGAGTTGCCGTTGTAGACGTAGCCGTAGCGCTCCCGCTTGGGCAGCTTGTCCACCAGGTCGGTCAGGACCCCGCCGTCGGTCAGGGCGTCCAGGGCGTGCGAGAACTGGAAGTCGTTGATGTCGCCCGCGACCACCACGCTCGCCCGGGGCTTGACCTCCAGCACGTCCTTCACGAACGCGTTGACCGCCTTGGCCTGCGCGATCCGCTGCACCTCCGAGCCGCGCCGGGGCGGTTGGAACCGGCCGTCCAGGCCCTGGTCGCCGCCCTTGGAGTTGAAGTGGTTGGCCACCACGAAGACCGGCTGCCAGCGGAAGGTGAACTCGCCGACCAGCGGCTTGCGGCTGGTCCGCCATGCCTCGTTCGCCGGGTCGATCCGGCCCGGGGACGCCGACAGGGCTGGCTCGCCGTCGACGACCCCCACTGGCGTGGTGGCGTCGCCGCCCGCGGTGTCGGTGAAGGAGACCCGCTCGAGGTTGAAGAGGAAGGCGTTGCGGATGTTGCCGCCGGGCTGGCCGCCGTCCTGGTCGTCGACGGGGTCGATCTGGCTCCAGGAGTAGGAGGGCCCGCCCGCCGCCTTGATGGTCTCGTTGAGCTGGCGCAGCGTCGCGTCGGCGGAGACGACGGAGTCGTTGGTGGGGCCGTTGTCGTCCTGCCCCTCCTGAAGGGCGACGATGTCGGGCGAGGCCAGGTCGCGTACCAGCCCCTGCGCCAACCGGTCGAACTTGGCCTGAGGCGTCTTCGGCGACAGGTTCTCCACGTTGTACGTGGCGATGGCCAGCTCGCGGGAGTCCTGCGGGCGGGTGCGTTCGCGTTGCAGCCCGCCGTCCACCAGCTCGCCGAGTGCGGTGGCCTGGATCTCGTACCCGCCGAACTGGTCGTAGTCGAGCGGCCCCGAGGTGACACCGGCGAAGCCGGTCGCGCACGTTCGCGACCGGGAACGAGCGCTCGGCGTAAGGGATGAGGGAGGCGACCTTGACCCGGCCCGAGCCGGGCTTCCGGTACGAGTCGTAGAGCACGCCGCCGCGCGCAGTGCTGTCCTGGTACGGCTCGGCGGTGACCCACAGCTCCTTGTGCTCGCTGGTCGCCCCGACGACGGGGGTGTTCCGCACGGCCACCCGCATTCCCTCCAGCGACTCGTACCGGTCGAGCGCGTAGCGGCCGGGGCGCAGCCGCAGTGACTCGATGCTCCCGCCCTCGCCGGCGGTGGGCGCGTAGCGCTGGGGAACGGCGGCCGGGTCGAGCGTGAAGGCGGCGGGCAGTGGCTGGCCCCAGGCGCGCACGGTCCACGTCGCGCGGGTCAGCTCGGTCACCGACTGGAGCCCCGCGTCCGCGCCGCCGGGGTAGTACTCGGTGACCGTGCCCGAGACCTCGATGGCGTCGCCCACGGCCACCTTCGGCGTGCTGGAGCCGGTGAAGACGAAGACGGCCTCGCTGGTGGCCGGGTCGCGGTCGGGCCTCGGGTCCTGGACCCAGAAGTCGCGCGCCGAGCCGAAGGCGCGGACCGCCGTGACGACGCCCGGCACGCCGGTGACGTCCTTGCCGGCCAGTGGCGAGAGGCGGGTGGCGCCCTGGATGTCGTGCACGCGTATCTCGGCGGCGGAGCGGACTGCGGGACCGCGAGCAGCCCGGCGGCTAGCGCCGCCGCGACGACGGCCGTGACGGCCGCGGAGCGGCGCCGGGCGCGGGGAGGCCCTGAGCGGGACCGGAGGCGGCGACGAGGGGGACCGGAGGCGGCGACGAGGGGGACAGCGGCGACATGGCGGGGCCTTTCGGAGAGCGGGAGCGGACGGCGACAGCGGACGCTGCGTGCCGGGTGGTGCGGGTGGGTCGGCGCGGGGCCGTGGGCCGGACGTGCGAGGGGACGGGCGGAACGTGCCGCGGGTGGTGGGTGCGGCGGCGGCCCGCCGGGGCGGCCGGGCACCCGGGACGCGGTGCCCGCGGACGGGCGCGCGATGGGCCCCGACCCCTCTACGCGCGTCAATCTCGTGCGCGCGTCAGGGTGTTGTCAAGGCTCGCCGGATGGACGGTGGCTGACGAAAGCGTGAACCGGATGACCCCCCCGCGAATCCGTCTACGCTGGGACACTGTGCCGTCACGCGACACGTACGGCCGCGACCCCCGAGGAGATGACCCAGCAGATGCCCGAAGACCGCCCCACCATGCCGCCGGTCGTGCTGCACACCGAGGCAGAGCTCGCGCGGGACGCGCTGAGCGCACCGCTGTTCGTCCGCGCGGTGCGGCTCGCCCGCTGGGCCGATCCGCACAAGCCGGTGGGGGCGGGCGGCGAGCTCCTGGCCGACGAGTTGCGGGAAGCGGTCAAGGAACTAGGCCTCGACGACGAGGACGGCCCCTGCTACGCCGCCGAGGCGTGGCAGCTCGCCTTGGACATCGGGCTCGTCGAGGTGGAGGGCCCCGACAAGGCGGCCGACGCCGACGGCGCCCCGGCCGACGGCACGCCGCCCGCCCCCGGCGTCGACGCACCCGAGCCGGCCGGCACCGCGCGCCCCGGCGAGGAGCTGCCCCGCTTCGCCGGCGGCGCCCCGTGGGAGGTGCTTGAGCTGTGGCTGAACGGGCTTGAGACGGTCCTGGCGGACGCGGCGGCCCCCGACCTGGCCGACATCATCGACCAGTTGAGCGAGGGCGACGAACTCGACCTCGACGGGCTCGACTGGAACCCGGAGGAGGAGGCCGACTTCCTCGACGGTGTGCTGGGCAACCTCTACCTGCTGACCGCGCTGGACGAGGAGACCACCGACCGTGCGGTGCCGCTGCCCGCGCTCGCCGCCTCCATGATCGTCCCGGACGACATGGACGAGCCGACCGACGCCGTCCTCGAAGAGGTCTCCGACGCGATGATGCGGCTGGACGAGCAGTTCCGCATGCTCGCGCCCACCGGCATTGTGGACTACCGGCCGGTCGACGAGGAGCTGATCGAGGAGGCGGACGGCGAGGGCCGGGTCTCCGAGCCCGAGCGCGGCATCGCCGAGGCCGAGGTCGACGAGGAGGACGTCGCCCGCTACGGCATGGTCAGGCTCACCCCGCTCGGCCTGTACGCGGTGCGCTCGCGGATGCTGGAGGCCGGCGTGCACGCCCCCGTCGTCGGCGAGTTGGCGCCCGCCGACGCGCAGACGCTGCTCGCCGCCCTGCCCGGCTTCCCGGACGCCGCCGCCCGGGCCGAGGCCGAGCAGTGGCTGTCCGGGCGCACGGCGACCGACGCCGCGGCCGCACTGCTCGCGGTGGCCCGTGGCGACGACCCTGAGGCCCCGCTGCGCCGCCTGACCTGCCAGCAGACGCTGACCCTGGTCGGCCCGGAGGCGGAGCCGGCGCTGCGCGCGGTGCTCGCCGACCGGCACCTGGGCGGGCTCGCCCGCGTGTGGCTCGCCGAGCACGGCGTGGACCAAGTGCCCCAGCCGTCGGAGGAGATGGTCTTCTGGCTGACCGTGGACACCATCGCGGCGCAACTGGCGGCCGGTGGTGACTCGGCGGAGCTGCGGGAGCTGGTGCAGGGCCTGGTCGACCGCAGCGCCGGCTTCTTCGACTCGGTGTGGCGTGTCGACCACCCGGCGACGGCGGAGGTCCTGGAGGCGATGGGCCGGCTGCACCTGGACAAGAAGACCGCCAAGGAGGCGCGCAAGGCCGCGTTCAAGGCCCGCTCGCGACACTGAGCCGGCGCGGGGGCGGGCTGTCCGACCGCGCGCCGGACGGGACGATCCGGGCGTACGGCACGGCCAACCGGTCCTCTTGATGTCGCACCGCGTTCAACTGGTGTTCGGCCGGGCGCGGCAGCCTGACCGCGGCACGTCAGGCGGACAGTTCCGGCCACCAGGAGATGAAGATGCCGCTTACTCGCAGGGATTTCGCGAAGCAGTCCGCGTACACTGGGGCCGGTGTCGCGCTGGTCGGCACGGTCGATATGCTCGCCACCGCCCCCGGGGCCCTCGCGGCGGAGGGCGCGGGCGAACGGGGGCACCGGCCCTCGCTCGGCTACGGGCCGCTCGTCCCCGACCCCAAGGGCCTGCTCGCCCTGCCCGCGGGCTTCTCCTACCGGGTGATCACCCGCAGCGGCGAGACCACGCTGGAGTCGGGCGAGTCCACCCCGTCCAACCACGACGGCACCCCCACCTTCGAGGGCCCGCGCGGGACGACGCTGCTGGTCAACAACCACGAGCTGAGCGGCCCCCGGTCGAAGTGGGCGCACCCGGTGCCGCTGGTGGAGGGCCTGGTCTACGACCGGGCCGCCTCCGGCGGGTGCACCGTCGTCGAGGTCTCCCGGCACGGCGACCACGTCAGCGAGTGGGTGGGCATCGCGGGCACCGCCACCAACTGCGCGGGCGGTCGCACTCCCTGGGGCACCTGGCTGACGTGCGAGGAGACCGACGACAAGGCCGGCGAGAACGGCATGACCAAGGACCACGGCTACGTGTTCGAGGTCGACCCGCACGACCGGCCGCGCCGTCACCGCGCGGAGGCGGAGGGCGCGCACGCCCAGCGGGGCCCGAAGCCGATCAAGGCCCTCGGCCGGTACGCGCACGAGGCGGTCGTGGTCGACCCCCGGCGCGGCCACTTCTACCTGACCGAGGACGCCGACGAGCCCAACGGACTGTTCTACCGCTGGGTCCCGCCGCGCGGCTTGACGCCCAGGCGCCGCGCTCTGCGCCACCTCGCCGACGACGCGGGCGTGCTGCAGGCCCCGCAGTGCTACGACTCGGGCGGCCGGTTCGTGGACGACCTCTCGCGGGCGCGGAAGGTGGGCACCGTCTACGGCGTGTACTGGATCGACGTGCCCGACCGCGACGCCCAGCGGGTTCCGGTGCGCAAGCAGTTCCAAGGACCACCGGGTCACGCGGGCGCGCAAGCTGGAGGGCATGTGGTGGGCGGACGGCGGGGCGTATATCGTGGCCTTCTTCGCCCGCGACGAGAGCCCGGTCGCTCACGACGGCCAGCTCTGGTTCTACGACCCGCGCCGCCGCACGCTCACCCTGAAGGTGCTGCTCGGCGTGGACCAGGACCCGGACAACGACGGCGCCTTCGACGGCCCGGACAACATCACCGTCTCCCCGTACGCGGCCTGATCATTGCCGAGGACGGTGACGGCGTCCAGCACCTGTTCGGGGCGACGGACCGGGGCGAGACCTACCCGATCGCCCGCAACGAGCTCAACATCGGCACCGCCGAGAAGCCCTCGTACAGCGAGTTCACCGGCGTGGTCTTCTCGCCCGACGGGTACACCCTGTAGGCGAACATCCAGGTGCCGGGCATCATGCTCGCGATCACCGGCCCGTGGCGGCGCCAGCCCCACCGACTGCACGGCCACGGCCACGGCCGTGCGCAGGAGCAGAACGGCTAGCCCCTCGCCGTCGCCGCACCTCCGCCCCGCCCGCCGGGCGGGCGCTGTCGTGGAGGGCGCTGCCCGTGTGACCGGCGGCTTCAGGTGGCCCGGGGCGGGGGAATCCTGGCCGGCGTAGGACGTTGACACCCATGTGACCTCACGCGTGACGAGCACCCCGTTCTCCGTCCTCGACCGCTCCCGCACCCGGCAGGGCCGGGCGGAGGGCGAGGCGCTGCGCGACACCGTCGCCTTCGCCCGCCTCGCCGAGGAACTCGGCTACCACCGGTTCTGGGTCTCCGAGCACCACGGCGTGCCCGGGGTGGCGGGCTCGGCGCCGACCGTGCTGGCCGCCGCCGTGGCCGCGGCGACCGACCGCGTCGGCACCGGCGGCGTGATGCTGCCCAACCACCAGCCGCTGGTGGTCGCGGAGCAGTTCGGGGTGCTGGCGGCGCTCTACCCAGACCGGATCGACATGGGCCTCGGCCGCTCCGTCGGCTTCACCAACGGCATCCGGCGCGCGCTCGGCCGCGACAAGGAGGCGGCCGACGACTTCGGCGCCCAGTTGGCGGAGCTGCTCGGGTACTTCACCGGGCGGCAGCAGGCGCACCCGCAGGTGCACGCGCGGCCGGCGGAGGGCCTGTACGTGCCCGCGTTCGTGCTGGCCACCGGCGCGGGCGCGACGGTGGCCGCCGAGGCCGGGCTGCCGCTGGTGATCGCCGCCGTGTTGGGCGAGGACCGGATGCTGGAGGCCATCGAGCGCTATCGGGCCGCCTTCCGCCCCTCCGCGCAGGCCGAGCTGCCGTACGTGGTGGTGGCCGGGACCGTCGCGGTCGCCGACACCACCGAGCGGGCCGGCCGGCTGTTGGTGCCCGAGGCGTGGTCGAGCGCCTACTCCCGCACCCACGGGGTGTTCCCGCCGCTGGAGCCGGCCGAGGAGATCGAGGCGCGGACCATGTCGCCGCGCGAGCGCGAGCGGTACGAGGAGTCGATGCGCGGCCACATCCACGGCACCGAGCAGGAGGTGACCGCGGCCCTCGACGCCCTCATCGAGCGCAGCGGCGCCGACGAGGTACTGGTGACCACGAGCACGTATGACCGGGCGGGGATGCTCGACTCCTACCGGCGGCTGGCCCGCCTTGCCCACCTGTCCGACGCCCCGGGGACGCGGGGGAGCGCGACGGCCCCGCCACGCGGCTCGGCCGAGTTGGCCGGTGCGCACTGAGCGCACCCCGGTGGGCGTGGACCGCGACGGAGACGGAACGCGGAGGCGATCGCCGCCGGCCGGAGCCGGCCCGACCGAGCTGCTCCTACCGAATCGGCCCGGCGCCGGCCTGACCGGTCCGCCCGGGCCGTCCCTGCTGGGCTCGCCTTGGCCGGAGGTGGCTCGCCTGACCGGAGAGGCCCGCCCATCGGGGACCCGGCGCGGCCGGCGGGTGTGTTGGCCGGTTGGGTGGGGCGCGGCGGACCGGCGGGCCGGGCGGTGGCACGCGGTGGGGCCGGGGCCCGGCGGCGGGGGTCAGGCCGCCTTGACGACCTCTTCGCGTATCGCCTGCCACCACGCCGCGCGCAGCCGCTCCAGCTCCCGCAGCTCCGCGGGGGACCAGGATCGCCTGCCCGCCACGTACGCCTGGATGGCTTCGTTGGCGAGGGCGGCGGGCGAACGGGGGCTGGTGGAGGGAGGGTTGGTGGGAACCATGCACATCACCTTAGGGCCGAGTACTGACGGCGGGCTCACGGCGGGTGTCGCGCAGGCGTCGGTCACGTGAGCTGACCGCCGCGCGCCCCGCACGCACCACGCGCGGCACGGGCCACGCCGACGCGTCACGTGCCGTGACCATCTCCGTGGCTCGCCCGCCAGCGGCGCCAGCGGGCCGGACCCGGCCGGACCCCCGACCGGGGCCGGTCCCACGTCGGGGTAGGGCGACCGGCCGCCCCCGCGCCCGGGACCGGGGGTCGGCGGCGCGGGCCGTGAGGGCGGGCCGTCAGAGCGCGGCGCCGCCGGGCTTGGCCATGCCGCGGACGGTGCGCGCGTCCACGTACTCGCCGAGCGCCGTCATCTCCCACTCGCCGCTGAACTGGCGGAGCATCTTGGCCATGAGCACGCCCGTGCGCGGCTCGGCGCTGGTCAGGTCGAACCGGACCAGTTCCTCACCGGTGCCGGCGTCGATCAGCCGGCAGTACGCCTTGGCGACGTCGGTGAACTTCTGGCCGCTGAAGGAGTTGACCGTGAACATCAGCCCGGTCACCTCCGGCGGCAGGCCGCCCAGGTGGACCGTGATGACCTCGTCGTCGCCACCGCCCTCGCCGGTCAGGTTGTCGCCCGAGTGCTGGATCACGCCGTTCAGGATGGAGAGCTTGCCGAAGAAGCAGGCGTCGATCTTCTTGCGGTTGGCGCCGTACGCGATGACGGACGCGTCCAGGTCGATGTCCTTGCCGCGGAACGCGGGCTCCCAGCCGAGGCCCATCTTCACCGAGGTCAGCAGCGGGCGACCGCCCTTGACCAGCGAGACCGTCTGGTTCTTCTGCAGGCTGACCCGGCCCTTGTCGAGGTTGACCTTCCCGCTGCCGGCCGGCGGGGCGGGCGGCGCGGCCGGGAAGCCGGTGGCGGCCGGGGCGGCGGGCGGAGCCGGGGCCGTGGGGGCGGCGGGCTGCGGGGCGGGGGCCGCCGGCTCCTCCACGCTGACGCCGAAGTCGGTGGCGATGCCCGCGAGGCCGTTCGCGTACCCCTGGCCGACCGCGCGGACCTTCCATGCGCCCGCCCGCCGGTAGACCTCGACGACGACCAGCGCCGTCTCCGCGCCTAGCTGCGGCGGTCTGAAGGTCGCGATGACCGAGCCGTCGTCGGCGCCGCGCACCGTGGCCGTCGGCTCCGTGCCGGCGAAGGTCGCGCCCGGGGCGTCCAGGCTGGCCGTCACCACGATCTTCTCGATGTCGGCGGGGACGGCCGTGGTGTCCACGGTGATCGAGTCGCCGGTGCCGCCCGCTGCCGCGCGGTGGCTCACGCCGGGCCCGGTGGGCTGGTTGTAGAAGACGAAGTCGTCGTCGGAGCGCACCTTGCCGTTGGCGGTGAGCAGCAGGCCCGACACGTCGAGCCGCGCCGGGGCGGTGACGTCCACCGTCACGCGCGGGACGTAGAGAGGAAGATTCGAGCCGGGTGTCATAGCGGTCATGTCCCGGGTAACGACTGGGCCCGCTTTACGGTTCCTTGACCAGCGCACCCGGTCAGGGCCGGGAACGCGGGTGCCGGGCGGTGGCCGCCTCGGGCCGGGCCGGCGCGGCCCGCCGGGCGCGGCGGCTATCTCGTTTTCGCCTTCGCCGGCCGGGCGGGGAAATAGCCGCGCCGGGTGGCGCGCTGGCCTCGGTGTGCGTGTCGGCCCGCGAACCGTCGGGCCCGGGCGCGCCGCCGGCGGCGCGTCGCACCCGTGGCGCGCCCCTGGCACCGGCGACCGCCGGTGCCGCGAACGCGAGGAGGACGCGGATGCCCCTGTCCCTGTCGGAGCGTCAGGGCTTTCTCGCCGAGCCGCACGTGGCGGCCCTGGCCGTCGCCGACGCCGGCCGCGCTCCCTTGACCGTGCCCGTGTGGTACGCGTACGAACCGGGTCGCGACGTGTGGGTCATGACCGAGCGTGGCTCGCGCAAGGCGCGGCTGATAGCGGCGGCGGGCCGGTTCTCGCTCCTGGTGCAGCGGACGGAGCCGACGTACCGGTACGTCGCGGTGGAGGGGCCGGTGGTCGCCGTGGAGTCCGCGACGGAGGCGGAGCTGCGCGCTCTCCGCCCGGCTACCTGCCCGCTGAGCGGGTCGACGACTACGTGGCGCGGATGGTGGCCGGCACGACGGACCTGGTCACCTTCCTGTTGCGCGTCGAGCGGTGGCTGTCGGCCGACCCGGGGACGTGACCGGGGCGGCGTCGGCGCCTTTGGGCTGACCGGCCTCGGCCGGGGGACCGGCGGCGGCCCCGGTGGGCGCCGGGCGGGGCCGGTCGCCGAGCGTGGCGGCCGCGACGCTGGCCACGCAGACCGCCATGCCCACCAGGCCGAGCGCGGCCGGCCGCGCTCTCCACATCGCGTACGTCCACAGCGCCGTCGTCGGCGGGGTGAGGTAGATGAGCGCGCTGGTGCGGGTGATGCCGTCGCGGCGCAGGCTCAGCCAGTAGCAGCCGTAGCCGCCCAGCGTGGACAGGAGGACGACCCAGCCGACGGCCACGGCGGAGAACGGCAGCGCGCTGGTCGCGCAGTGCAGGGGCAGGGCGTCGGCGGGCGCGAGCGGCGCGTGAGCCCGGCGTTCGAGGAAGCTCGCGGCGAGCAGCGCCGCTATGCCGGCGAGCGGCAGCGCGTACGCCCACGCCGGAGCCGTCGCGCCGGACAGGTCGCCGCGCACCACCAGCGCGACGCCGACCAGCCCGGCGCCGAGCCCCTACCACTGCCGCGCGGTGACCCGCTCGCCGAGGAGCCGGCCGGCCAGCGCGCCCGCGGCCAGCGGTTGCAGGGCTGCGATGAGCGCGCAGGTGCCCGACGGCATGCCGAGCCCGACGGCCCACACGATCGGGCCGACGTACCAGCCCTGCGAGAGCACGCCGATCAGCGCCTGCTCGGCCACCGCGCGGGCGGGCAGCCGCCTGCGGCGCAGCGCCAGCCAGGCCGCGCCGAGCAGCGCCGCGGCGACGGTGAACCGCCACATCAGCAGGCTGTTTACGGGGGCGTGCCGGGTGCCCAGCTCGGCCCCGACGAAGCCGGAGCTCCACATCACCACCAGGCCGCTGGCCAGGGCCGCCGAACCGATCGCGTTGGATGCGGGCATGGGAGTTCCCCTCGTCGGTCGCGGGCGCACGCCGGCGACGCGCACGGCGCGCGTAGGTAAACCGATCGGTGTACCTGGAGCCCCCGCTACACTAAACAGATCGGTTTACCATCAAGCGGCAAACGGGCCGCGGACGCGACGAGCGGGAGGCGAGCGCGATGGGCTCTGGGGCCACGGGAGCGGCCGCGAGGCGCGCCGCGCTGACCCCCGGGGCGCGGCGGGTGCTAGACACGGCGGCCGAACTGTTCTACGAGCGCGGCATCAACGCGGTCGGCGTCGACCTCATCGCCCAGCGGGCCCAGGTCACCAAGAAGACGCTCTACGACCGGTTCGGCTCGAAGGAGGCGTTGGTCGCCGCGTACCTCCGGGAGCGCGACGAGCGCTGGCGCCGCTGGCTGTCGGCCCGCCTCGACGAGGCGGCGCGGGCGGCCGACCCCGACCCGGGCACCGCCGCCGTCGCCCGGGTGCTGGCCACCTTCGACGCGCTGGAGGTGTGGACGTGCCGCGAGAACCCGCGCGGCTGCGGCTTCGTCAACGCCGCCGCGGAGCTGCCCGACCCCACCCACCCGGGGCGCCTGGTGATCGCCGAGCAGAAGCGGTGGCTCCGCGACTACCTGCGCGAACTGTGCCGCGCCACGCCCGCGGGCGACCCGGACGACCTCGCCGACGAACTCGTGCTGCTGCACGAGGGGGCCATGGTGCTCGGCGGCCTTGGCACCGTGGCGGAGCCGGTGGCGCTGGCGCGCCGGCTGGCGGAGCGGGCCCTGACCCAGCGGGGCCCTGCCGGCGGCGTGACCCGGGGCGTGCCTCGCGGCGCGACCCGGGGCGTGCCTCGCGGCGCGACCGGGGGCGGACCACGACGGGCGCGACCGGGTGAACCCGCGATCCGGTAACTCCGCGGTCGGCGCGGCCGACCTGACCCGGGGCCCGGCCGCGACGGCCGCCGAGCGGCGCCCTTGACCCCCCGGAAACGACGGCCCTACAGTCCCCGGTGATGCGCCGTCACGGTGGGCCGACTACGGAGCGGGAGCAGCCCCGGCGGGGCGCGCACGCACGAGGGAGGGGGTCTGCCCTGCCGGTACCGGTGTGGAGCGTCGCCCCGCGCACCGGGCAGCGGCGGGAGCAGGTGGCCACCGAGGCCGACGCCGCTGCCGTGGACCGGGCGGTGGACGCCGCCCACGCGGCCAGCACGGCCCTCGCCGACCGGACAACCCGTGCGGGCTGCCTTCCTGCGCGCCGCCGCGGCGCTCCTCGAAGAGGAGGCCGAGGCCGTGGTGGTCGTCGCCGACGCGGAGACCGCGCTCGGCACCGACCGGCTGACCGCCGAACTCGCCGGTACCGCCTACCAGTTGCGCGCCTTTGCGGACGTGGTGGACGAGGGCGAGTACCTCGACGTGACCATCGACCACGCCGCCGGTCTCACCTCGTCCCGCCCCGACCTGCGCCGCTACAAGCTGCCGCTGGGCGTCGTCGCCGTCTACGGCGCCAGCAACTTCCCGCTGGCCTTCTCCGTTCCGGGCAGCGACACCGCGAGCGCCCTGGCGGCCGGCTGCCCCGTCGTCGTCAATGCCCACCCCGACCACCCCGCCACCTCCGAGCTGTGCGCCGCCCTGCTGCGCCGCGCCGCCGAGCGCGGCGGCCTGCCCGCGGCGGTGCTCGGCCTGGTGCACGGCTTCGACGCCGGCGTCGCCCTCATCAACCACCCGCTGGTGCGGGCCGCCGGGTTCACCGGCTCCGAGCGCGGCGGCCGGGCGCTGTACGACGCCGCCGCGCGCCCGCACCCGATCCCGTTCTACGGTGAACTCGGCAGCTTCAACCCGGTGGTGATCAGCGAGGCGGCGGCGCGGGAGCGGGCGGAGGCGATCGGCGAGGGGCTCACGGGTTCGATGACGCTCGGCGTCGGCCAGTTCTGCGTCAAGCCCGGCCTGGTGCTCGCCCCGGCGACCGAGGCCGGCGACCGGGTCCTGGCCAGCCTCACCGCCGCGGCCGCCGCCACCCCGCCCGGCGTGCGCGCCGGGCAGCCGGGCGAGGGCGCGGGGGAGCCGGGGCCGGAGGCGCCGGACTGCTCGGTGCGCGCCGGGGTGCTCACCGTGCCCGCCGCCCACCTGGCCGCCGAAGGCCCGTACGACCTGCTGCTTGAGGAGTGCTTCGGCCCGGTCACCGTCGTCGCCCGCTACGCGCGGGAGGACGAGATCGGCGCGGTGCTGCGCCGGCTGCCGGGGAACCTCACCTCCAACGCCCAGCTCAGCGCCGCCGAGTGCGGGGTCGACGGGGTCGACGGGGCCGACGAGACGGACGGGCCCCAGGTGGGAGAGCCGGGACAGGCGCGGCGGCGGGTGGCCCGGCTGCTCGAACAGCTCACCCCGCTCGCCGGGCGGCTGCTGGTCAACGGCTGGCCACCGGCGTCGCCGTCGCGCCGGCCCAGCACCACGGCGGCCCGTACCCGGCCACCACCTCCACCACCACGTTGGTGGGCACCCGGGCCATCGACCGTTCGCTGCGCCCGGTCGTCTACCAGGACACCCCGCCCGCGCTGCTCCCGCCCGAACTGCGTCCGGACAACCCGCTGGGCCTGCCCCGGCGCGTGGACGGGCGCTTCGAGCCGCGCGCCTGACCGCGAAGGCCCGCCCGCGCTCCCGGGCCGGCGCGCGACGGCGCCGCACGCCGGCCACCGGCGCGTCTGGCGTGCGGGGGAGCGGCGACGCGGCGTGGACGCGCCAGGCGCACGCCCCGCATAGTGAGGTCATGGAGAGCCTGGCAACGGATCGCACGGTCCGCGAGCAGTTCGCGGCGGAGACCACCTACCTCAACACCGCCTCCCTCGGCGTCCTGCCCCGGGACGCCGCCGACGCCGTCCGCACCGCCATCGCCGAGTACGGCGTCGGGCGGCCCTACGTCCGCGAGGGCTTCGAGGCGGTCCAGGAGGCCCGCGAACTGTTCGCCCGGCTGGTCGGGGTCGACGCCTCGCGGGTGGCGGCCGGCGCCTCGGTTGCGGTGTACGCTGGGCTGCTGGCCAGCGCGCTGCCCACGGGCGCGGAAGTGCTCGTCCCGGACGACGACTTCAGTTCGCTGGTCAACCCGTTCGCCGTGCGCGGCGACCTCAAGCTGCGCAGCGTCCCGCTGTCGGAGCTGGCGGACGCGGTGCGGCCCGGCACCGCGTTGGTCGCCGTTAGCGCCGTGCAGTCGGCGGACGGGCGGATCGCCGACCTCGCCGCGCGGACCTTCGTCGACGCCAGCCAGGCCGTGGGCTGGCTCCCGCTGCGCGCCGACGACTTCGACTTCCTGGCGACGGTGGGCTACAAGTGGCTACTGGCGCCGCGCGGCGCGGCCTTCCTGGTCACCCCCCGACGACCGGTCCGACGTCACGCCGGTCTTCGCCGGCTGGGGTCGCCGGCGAGGTGCCGTACGACTCCTGCTACGGGCCTGTCACCCAGCTCGCGCGGTCCGCGCGGCGCTTCGACGAGAGCCCCAGCCTGCTGGCGTACAGCGCGGCCCGGCACACGCTCGCGCTCATCGAGCGGCTCGGCCCGCAGCGCATAGGGGCGCACAACGCCGCGCTCGCCGACCGCTTCCGCGCCGGGCTCGCGCGGCTCGGGCACGAGCCGGTGGCGGCACCCGGTTCGGCGATCGTCGCGGTGCCGAGGCTCGGGGACGCGGCGGAGCGGCTGGCCGCGGCGGATGTGATGGTCTCCAGCCGCAACGGCTTCCTGCGGGCGGCGTTCCACCTGTACAACACCGACGCGGACGTGGACCGGGCGCTGGACGTGCTCGGCAGCTGAGGCGCCCCGGCCAAGGGCCGCGCGACGAGGTCGCACCAAGCGCCGCGGGGCGGCGGTGGCCCAAGGCTACCACGCCCCGCGGCGTTGTCGCCGGCGCCTAGCGCACCGGCGTGAACGGTGAACGCGCGCCGATGAACTCGGGGCGCGGCACCGGGGCGGCGAACGGATCGGTCGCCGGGTTGTCCATGCTGTTGAAGACGATGAACACGTTGCTGCGCGGGTACGGGGTGATGTTGTCCCCGCTGCCGTGCATGCAGTTGCAGTCGAACCAGGTCGCCGCGCCGGCCTTGCCGGTGAACAGGCGGATGCCGTGCGCGTCGGCGAGCTTGGTCAGCGCCTCGTCGGACGGCGTGCCGGCGTCCTGCATCTGGAGCGACTTCTTGTAGTTGTCCTTCGGCGTCGCACCGGCGCAGCCGAGGAACGTCTTGTGCGACCCGGGCATGATCATCAGGCCACCGTTGGTGTCGTAGTTCTCGGTCAGGGCAATCGAGACGGACACCGTCCGCATGTTGGGCAGCCCGTCCTCGGCGTGCCAGGTCTCGAAGTCCGAGTGCCAGTAGAAGCCGGACGCGCCGAAGCCGGGCTTGACGTTGATCCGGCTCTGGTGGACGTACACCTCGGACCCGAGGATCTGTCGGGCCCGGCCGACCACGCGCGGGTCGCTGACCAGCTTGGCGAACACCTCGCTGATCTTGTGCACCTCGAACACCGACCGCACGTCCTGGTACTTGGGCTCGATGATGGAGCGCTCGTCGGCCCTGATCGCGGGGTCCGAGACGAGCCGGTCGAGTTCGGCGCGGTAGGTGGGCACCTCGTCCGGCGTGATCAACTGATCCACCGTCAGGAAGCCGTCACGCTCGTAGCCCCTCAGGTCCGCGTGGTCGATGGGGCCCTGCGCCCATTCGCCATCCGGCATCGCCCACACCACCGGGTCCTGCCGCGGGGTGGACACCTCGGTGGTCCCACGGGTCGGGTACAGGTCGGCGATGCGCTCGGGTGCGGTGGTCATGGTGTTGCCTTCCTCTCCTCTGTACGGTCCGTACGTGGCGGGCTGCAGCACCGGCAGGGGGCCGGCGGGCGGCCGGTCGCCGCCCGCGGCTCAGGCGTCCGCGGGCTCCGTGAGCAGCGGGTACACGCCGTTCTCGTCGTGGTCCTCGCGGCCGGTGACCGGCGGGTTGAACACGCACACGCAGCGGAAGTCGGTCTTCGGCCGCAGCGTGTGCTCCTCATGGCCGTCCAGCAGGTACATCGTGCCGGGCGTGATCCAGTGCTTCTCGCCGGTCTCGTCGTTGGTGAGCTCGGCCTCGCCCTCCACGCACAGCACGGCCTCGATGTGGTTGGCGTACCACATCGACGTCTCGGTGCCGGCGTAGAGGATGGTCTCGTGCAGGGAGAAGCCGACGCGCTCCTTGGCGAGCACGATGCGCTTGCTTTCCCAGGTGCCCGATGCGGCCTTCACGTGCCGGTCGGTGCCCTCGATGTCCTTGAACGAACGGACGATCACGGTGGGTTGGTGCCTTTCTCTCGCGTGCCCGGGGGCACGGGTGGCCTCCGCGCGGCGGCCTGCCGCGGGGGAGTGGTGGTCAGGCGGTCTCGCGGACGGCGCGCGCCAGCGTGCGCAGGCCTTCGTCGAGCTCCTCCGGGGTGATGGTCAGCGCCGGCAGCAGCTTGACGACCTCGCTCTCCGGGCCCGAGGTCTCGATCAGCAGGCCCAGCTCGAAGGCGCGGCGGGCGATGGCCGACGCACGCGACTTCTCGGTGAACTCCAGGCCCCAGACCAGGCCGCGGCCCCGGTACTCGGCGCCGAGCCGGGTGTGCTCGTCGCAGATGGCGCGCAGCGCCTCCTCGACCTGCTCGCCGCGGGCGAGGGTCTGCTTCTCCATCTGGCCGTCGGCCCAGTAGGTGTCGAGGGTGGCGGCGGCGGTGACGAAGGCGGGGTTGTTGCCGCGGAAGGTGCCGTTGTGCTCGCCGGGTTCCCAGACGTCGAGTTCGGGCTTGAAGAGGGTCAGGGCCATGGGCAGGCCGTAGCCGCTGATGGACTTGGAGATGGTGACGATGTCGGGGACGATGCCGGCTTCTTCGAAGGAGAAGAAGGCGCCGGTGCGGCCGCAGCCCATCTGGATGTCGTCGACGATCAGCAGCGTGTCGCGGCGCTTGCACAGGTCGGCCAGTTCGCGCAGCCACTGCGCGCGGGCGACGTTGATGCCGCCCTCGCCCTGCACCGTCTCCACGATCACGGCGGCGGGCTGGTTGAGCCCCGAGCCCTGGTCCTCGAGCAACCGCTCGAACCACAGGAAGTCGGGCACCCGACCGTCCAAGTAGTTGTCGAACGGCATCGGCGTGCCGTGCACCAGCGGGATGCCGGCGCCGGCGCGCTTGAACGCGTTGCCGGTGACGGCCAGCGAGCCGAGGGACATGCCGTGGAAGGCGTTGGTGAAGGAGACGATCGACTCGCGGCCCTTGACCTTGCGGGCCAGCTTGAGCGCGGACTCGACGGCGTTGGTGCCGGTCGGGCCCGGGAACATCACCTTGTACGGCAGGTCGCGCGGGCGCAGGATCGTCCGCTGCAAGGACTCCAGGAAGGCGCGCTTGGCCGTGGTGGACATGTCCAGGCCGTGGGTCACGCCGTCGCGTTCGATGTAGTCGATCAGGGCGCGTTTGAGGACCGGGTTGTTGTGGCCGTAGTTGAGTGACCCGGCCCCGGCGAAGAAGTCGAGGTAGGTGTGGCCGTCCTCGTCGTACATGTGACTGCCCTGGGCGCGGTGGAAGACGGTGGGCCAGCTTCGGCAGTAGCTGCGCACCTCCGACTCCAGGGTCTCGAAGACGCTCAGGTCGGGGGGCGTGATGGTCACAGCGTGCTCCTGGAAGTTCAGTGGCGAGGGGTGACGAGTGGGGAAAGTGGTTCGGGGGTGGCGCCGGGCCTGGGTCAGGGGTGCTCGGCGGGTGGGGCCAGCGGCCCGATGCGGTACAGCACCTCGGGCTCGTGGGACCCCTCGGGGAACATCTGCCCGTCGAACAACACCTCACGCTCCACCGTGGCTCCATGCCGCTCGGCGAACGACGTGAACAGCCGGTTCGAGGCGGCGTTGTCCGGCGTGATCGTGGTCTCCACGCGGCGGACGCCGCTCTCGGCGGTGACCCGCGCGGTCAGCCCGTCGAGCAGTGCTCCCGCGAGCCCTCGGCCACGGCAGGCGTCGTCGACGGCGACCTGCCAGACGACGAGGGTGTGCGGGCGCTCGGGGCGGATGTATCCGGTGACGAAGCCAACCGGCTCGCCTCCCTCGGAGCGGGCCACCACGGAGGTGGAGGCAAAGTCCCGGCACCACAGGAGGTAGCTGTACGAGGAGTTGAGGTCCAGCGCCTTGGAGTCGCGGGCGATGCGCCAGATCGCGGCTCCGTCTTCGACGCCTGGGGTGTCGAGCTCCAGTCCCTCCGGAATTTCCAGGAATTCGCTGTGGGCACGTCCAAAGTCTGCTTGTGCGGCGGTCATGCAAATTGAATTTACCGAGCTGAATCGGAAATTGCATCGCGAGGAGGGGTTATGTAGGAGGGGGGTGTGTGGTATCAAGCGGGGACGCGCGGGCGCGCAAACGGTCGGCAGGAAGTCCTAGTTTGACCCGTATTTACTGGGCAAAGCGGGCGGGCTGTGCGTTAAGTAACAGATTCATAACGGCCTTCAGTCGCCCCGGAATTGCGTACTCACCGCTAGCAAAATCTTGGCGTTTAGGGTGTGGGAAAGTGGGCAGGAGAATATGGGTTGCTGAGCTGAATAAGTATCTTCGTAGCGCTAGGAATTCATTAGCATAAGCGCAGGGTGGATGCTTCGGTTGAGTTTTCATCGGTCTTATGGGGGCCCCTGTCGCGACCGGGACGGAGCCCGTCTAGGCTGCTTCGTGGGGCTCGTAGAGTTCCGCCCATGAGTGAGAGCGCGGTGCTGCACATCAAGGGGCGGGTACTGGCCGGGCCTGTCGCCGACGACGACGTCCACGACGAACTCTGGGTGGTCGACGGAAAGATCACCTTCGACCGTCCGACCGGGGCCCGGGACGTACGGGTCGTGGAGGGCTGGGCGCTGCCGGGCCTGGTCGACGCCCACTGCCACGTGGGCCTCGACTCCCACGGACCGGTGGACGCGTCGACCAGCCAGCAACAGGCGGTGACCGAGCGGGACGCGGGGGTCCTGCTGCTGCGGGACGCGGGCTCGCCGTCTGACACCCGGTGGATCGACCATCGAGACGACCTCCCCCGCATCGTGCGCGCGGGCCGCCACATCGCCCGTACTCGCCGGTACATCCGGAACTACGCACACGAGATCGAACCCGCCGACCTGGTCGCCTACGTGGCCGAGGAGGCGCGCCGCGGCGACGGCTGGGTGAAGCTCGTCGGCGACTGGATCGACCGGGAGAGCGGTGACCTGTCGGCGTGCTGGCCGCCCGGCGAGGTGGCGGCGGCGATCGCGGAGGCACACCGGCTGGGCGCCCGGGTGACCGCGCACTGCTTCGCCGAGGAGTCGCTGGCCCCGCTGGTGGAGGCGGGCATCGACTGCGTCGAGCACGCCACCGGGCTCACCGAGGACACCATCCCGCTGTTCGCCGAGCGCGGCGTGGCCATCGTGCCCACCCTGATCAACATCGCCACCTTCCCCGAGCTGGCCGACGGCGGCGAGGCCAAGTTCCCGCGCTGGGCGGCCCACATGCGCCGGCTCCACGAGCGCCGCTACGACACCGTGCGGGCCGCCTACGACGCGGGCGTGCCCATATACGCCGGCACCGACGCGGGCGGCTCGCTGGCCCACGGGCTGATCGGCCAGGAGGTGGCCGAGCTGGTGAAGGCGGGCATTCCCGCCGTCGACGCGCTGTCCGCCGCCACCTGGGGCGCGCGCGACTGGCTCGGGCGCCCCGGCATGACCGAGGGAGCCGCCGCCGACCTGGTGGTCTACGACGCCGACCCGCGCGAGGACGTCCGCGTGCTGTCCGCGCCCCGCCGCGTGGTGCTGCGCGGGCGCGTCGTCGGCTGAGGCCGCGCGCTGCGCCGAACGGCTGACCCGGACGGCGGGGCCCGTCCGCCGTCCGGGTCAGCCGCACCCGGCCGCCGGCGGTCGCGGCCGGCGCCGCGGGTGGGGCTCGTGGGGCGGATGGGGAGGGCGGGAGAAACAGGGAGCGGATTCACCCGATGCGGTGAACGCGCGACGGGTAGGCGTCCGTTCACTCTTCGTGCGCCAGCATGGCGGGGCCAAGGTCGTCGGCATACGCGCGTCCTGCCGACCGCGACCGGCGACTCCGTGTCTTCCGTGGGGGTTCCACAGGTGTCCCGTTCCAACGACTCCATTCTTAGCCGTCTCCGCGCGGCGCGCCGCCCCCTGGCCGCCTGCTGCGGTCTGCTGTGCGCCGCCACCGGCGCGCCCGCGCGGGCCGGCGACGGCGGCGGGCGCGCCGGCACTGGCGCGGCGAGCGCCGTGGTGCTGCGCGCTGGGCTCGATGTCGCGCTGCTCGACGACGCCCTGCGAGTGCCGGTCGAGGTCCCCGTCAACGAGGTGCGCGCGCCGCTGAGCGGGGAGAAGACCGCGCTGACGGTGCTGCTCGACGGGGTGGCCGAGGGCAGGCCGGTGACCGTCCTGCGGGCCGACTCCGTCACCGCCCGTACGACCCGTACAGCGCGCGCCGCGACCGGGTACGCCAGCCTGAGCCAGGCCCGGGTGACCGTTCCCGGCCTGCCGGCGCTGCCCCTGGTCGAGGCCGAGCAGGTCGCCTCCCGCGCGGTGTGTGAGGTCGGAGCCAGGCCCGTCGCGACGTCCGCGCCGCTCGGCACGGTCACCGTGCTCGGCAAGCGGGTCACGCTCGGCGCCAGCCGCACCGGGAAGGTCACCGTGCCGGGCGTCGGCGAGGTGCGGCTCGCGGCGGCCGAGACCACCACCACCTCGCGCACGGCCGCGTCGGCCGCCCTCGACCTGCGGGTCACGGTCAACCCGCTGTGGCTGAACGTGGCCTCGGTCACCGGCCGGATCACGCTCGCCGAGGCAACGTGCGCCACGCCCGGCAGCCGCGCCGCCGCCCGCCCGGACGCGGACGGCCCCGGGACGCCGGGCACCGGCCCCGCACCGGCCTGACTGGTCTGACTAGTCGGTTCCGGTGTCCCGGGCCAGCGCCCGGGACGCCACCCGTCTGCACCGCCACTCACCTGGCCGTCACACCCGCGCGCGGCTCGCCGCCTCAACCGTACGCCACAGCTCGTACGCCGCGTCCCGTACGCCGCAGCCTCCGTACGCCTCAGTCCGTACGGGCCCCCGGCAGGACGCGGGACAGTGCTGTGACGAAGCGGTCGGTGGTGGCCCGGTCCCGTACGGCGAGCCGCAGCCAGTCCAGGCCCAGGCCCGGGAAGGTGTCGCCGCGGCGCACCGCGAAGCCCAGCTCCCGCAGCCGCCCGCGTACCGCGTCGGCGCCCGGCAGGTGGACCAGGACGAAGGGCCCGGCGGCCGGCTCGCACACCCGGACCGACGGGAACTCGGCCAGCCGGGCGATCAGGTGGGCCCGGTCGGCGGCGATGCGATGCGCCGCGTGGGCGGCCTCGGCCCGGGCCGGCGGGGCGCTGCACGCCTCGGCCGCCGCCAGCGCCGGCGAGGAGACCGGCCACAGCGGCTGGGCCCGCTCAAGGGCGTCGATGGTCCGCGTGGCGGCGATGACGTAACCGATGCGCAGCCCCGCCAGTCCCCAGGTCTTGGTGAGGCTGCGCAGCACCACCAGGCCCGGCACGTCGGTGCGCTCGGCCAGCGACGCGCTCTCGCCCGGCACCGCGTCCATGAACGCCTCGTCCACCACGAGCGTGCGCCCGGGGCGGGCCAGTTCGGCGATCGCCTCGGCGGGGTGGAGCACGGACGTCGGGTTGGTCGGGTTGCCGATCACCACGAGGTCGGCGTCGTCGGGTACGGCGTCCGGGCGCAGCCGAAAGCCGTCCGTCGGCTCCAGCAGCACCCGCCGCACGGCGCGCCCCGCGTCCCGCAGCGCGGCCTCGGGCTCGGTGAACTGCGGGTGCACCACCACCGGGTGGCGGCCCGGCAGCGCCCGGGCGATCAGCACGAACGCTTCGGCCGCGCCCGCCGTGAGCAGCACCCGCTCCGGGGCGAGGCCGTGCCGCTCGGCCACCGCGGCGCGTGCGGCCGTCCCGTCGGGGTAGGCGGCCAGGGTGTCGATGGAGGCGGCGATGCGGGACTTGAGCCAGTTCGGCGGGGTGTCGGCGCGCACGTTGACCGCGAGGTCGGTCAGCTCGGCGGCGGCGCCGCGCACCTCGGCGTCGCCGTGGTGGCGCAGGTCGGGCGCCGGGTCCGGCGCGACGTCGGGGCGGTCGGCGGCACGGCCGCGCGCGGTGGCGGCGTGCGACATCGGCATCGTCACGCCTCCCACGCCCCCCCCCCGGCGGGCCGACCACCCGTCAGCCGGCCTGGGACGCCACGGCCTGGGACGCCCTGGCCTGCGGGCCGCGGCGCTGGCGGGCTCATCACGCGATCTCCTCCGTGCTGGTGCTGGTGCTGGTGCTGGTGCTGGTGCTGGTGCTGGTGTGCCGGGTGGTGCGGTGTGGTCGGGGTGTCCGCGTCGGGCGTGCGGGCGCGGGATGCCGCGCGCGGGGCGGGCCCGTCGTACAGGCGCCCGTGTCGGGCGGCGCCCGCGAGGCGGGGCGCGCCGCGCGCGGGCCGGTGGGGCCACGGCGGGCGGCCGAGCGACGCCCGTGACGTTACCGCTGGTCGCCCGGGTGCCGTCGGGCAGGTCCGGCGCCGGGCCACTGAGGGGCGTGCGACAACTGCTGGCCGCCGGCCGGCGGGGCCGGGCCCGGGGCGGGCAGGGCCAGCGCGCAGGTCGCGGCCGGTGGGCCGCAGGGCGGGGCGGACTTGCGCTTGTCCACGACCAACCGGGCGCCCGGACCGGCCGCGAGGAGCGCGGCGGCCTCCGCCACGCTGGGCGTGCCGACGGCGGTGAGCGCGGCGCGGGTGGGGTGCGGCACCGCCACCGCTGCCAGGGCCGCGGCCGGGTACGTCCACAGCTCCACCCCGAACCGCTCGGCCGCCTTGCGGAGCGCGGGCTCGTCGGCCTTGACGTCCACCGTGGCCAGGGCGGCGACGGCGGCGGGCGCGCGGCCGGCTTCGGCGAGGCAGTCGGCGATGAGCCCGAGCACCTCGTCCGGGGGCGCGTCGCGGCTGGCCCCCACGCCGACGAAGACCGGCACCGACGGGCTTTCGGCGGTGGGTCGCGGGGCGGTCATGGCATCGCTCGCGAGCCCCGCGTACGCTGCGTCTCCGTCGCCACACGCGGTGACACTGACGGCGGGCCCGGGACGGGCCGCGCTGAGCGCGGGGCGTCGCGGGCGGCCCGGGGGCGTGGTGAGCGCGAGAGGAGCCAGTCCATGCCGGTGGTGATCGCGCTGGGCGCGTTGGTGATGACGCTGCTCGGTGGCTGGACCGCGCACCGCGTCACCGCCCGCAGGCAGCTGATCCTGGGCCTGGCGGGCGGCCTGATGCTCGGCGTGGTGGGGCTCGACCTGCTGCCGGAGGCGCTGGAGGTCGCCGGGGACGAGGTGTACGGCGTGCCCGCCGCGCTGCTGTGCTTCGTCGGCGGCTTCCTGCTCGCCCACGCGGTGGAGCGACTGCTGGCCGAGCGGGTCGCGGCCCACTACGTGGTGCGGCCGGCGCCGGTGGCGGCGGCCGGGGGCGGGGCCCGGACCGACGCCGGGGCCGTGGCCCGACCGGCGGAGTCGGCTAGCGCGCTGCCGGGGCGCGCGCCACAGGTGGGGCTGACCGCAGCCGCGGCCATGGTTGGGCACAGCGCCATGGACGGGGTCGCTCTGGGACTCGCCGCCCAGGTCAGCGGCGAGATGACGTTGGCCGTCGCGGTCGCCGTCATCGCCCACGACTTCGCGGACGGCTTCAACACGTACACGCTGGCCAGCCTGTACGGCAACGCCCGGCGCAAGGCCGTGCTGATGCTGGGCGCCGACGCCGTCGCGCCCGTCGTCGGCGCCGCGTCCACGCTGCTGTTCACCGTGCCCGACCAGGCGCTCGGCGTCTACCTGGACTTTTTCGGCGGCATCCTGCTCTACCCCGCCGCCGACATCCTGCCCGAGGCGCACCACGACCACCCGGCGCTGTCCACGCTGGGCTGTACCGTGGCCGGGGTGGGCTTCGTGTGGCTGGTGGTCGGCGCCGCGCACTGAGCGGTGCGCCGGCGCGCCCGGGCCGGGCCCGGCGCCGGGGCCCTGCCGCCCGGCGCCGGATGGTGCGGGGCTCACGGCGCGCAGCTCCGCACGAAGGACGCCGCGATGCCGGGCGTGGCCGCCCAGTGCACGTGCAGGTACGAGGCGTGCACCCCGCCGCGTACGAAGCCCTCGACCTGCCGGGTGGGACGCACGACGCCCCACGCGGGCAGCGCCGCCGGGCCACCGCCGGCGCTGTCCCCGGGCCCGTCGGGGCCCGCGCCCGCGCCCGGTGAGATGACCGTGCGGTGGAACTCGTGCCCGCGCACCCGGGCGCCAACCGGCACCAGCGGGCTCGGCGACAGGGCCACCGCCTCCCGGTAGCCCAGGGTCAGCCGGCCCGACATGCGGGCGTCGGCCGGCAGCACGCCGCACATGGGCAGCGGCGCGGCCCCCGCCTCGTCCAGCTCCGGGGCGAGCGAGCGGGCCAGGTAGAGCAGGCCGGCGCACTCGGCCGCGATCGGGGCGCCTGAGGCGGCGAGCGCGGCGACGGCGGCGCGTAGCGGCTCGTTGGCGGACAGCTCGGCCGCGTACACCTCCGGGAACCCGCCGCCGATGACCAGCCCGCGGGTGCCCTCGGGCAGCCGGGACTCGCGCAGCGGGTCGAAGGTGACGACGTCCGCGCCGGCCGCGGTCAGCAGCTCGGCGTGTTCGGCGTACGAGAACGTGAACGCCGAGCCGCCGGCCACGGCCACCACGGCCCGCGCGCCGCGCCCGGCGCCCGACGACGGCCCCGTACCCGACCCGGCGTCCGACTCCGCACTCGAACACGCGTCCGGCCCGCTCGCGGGTCCGGCGTCGGTGGTCCACGCCTCGTGCAGGCTGCGCGCCGGGTCCCAGGCGGGCCCGGGCAGCGGGGGAGCCGAGCGGGCCAGCTCCAGGAGGCCCGGCAGGTCGCAGCCCGCGCGCACCCGGTCGGCCAGCGCGGCCACCGACTCCACCGCCTCCGCGCGGCGCTCGGCCACCGGGACCAGGCCCAGGTGCCGGCTCGGGGTGTGCACGGCGCCCACCCGGCGCAGCGCCCCGAAGACCGGCACGCCGGAGCCCGCGAGCGCCTCGCGCAGCAGCTCCTCGTGCCGGTCCGAGCCGACCTTGTTGAGGATCACCCCGTCGACCCGTACCTCCGGGTCCCAGGAGGCGAAGCCGTGCACCAGCGCCGCCACCGAACGCGACTGCGACGCGGCGTCGACGACCAGCACCACCGGGGCCCGCAGCACCTTGGCTACCTGCGCCGTGGAGGCCAACTCGCCCTGCTGCGCGGCCCCGTCGTACAGCGCCATCACGCCCTCGACCACGGCCAGGTCGGCGCCGCGCGCGCCGTGCCCGAACAGCCCCGGCAGCATCCCCGGCCCGCACAGGTACGCGTCCAGGTTGCGGCCGGGGCGGCCGGTGGCCAGCGCGTGGTAGCCGGGGTCGATGTAGTCCGGGCCGACCTTGTGCGGCGAGACGGCCAGGCCGCTCGCCGCGAAGGCCGCCATCAGCCCGGTCGCCACCGTCGTCTTGCCGCTGCCCGAGGAGGGCGCGGCGATGACCAGGCGGGGGACGGAGGTCGTGCCTACCACTCGATGCCCCGCTGGCCCTTCTGCCCGGTGTCCATCGGGTGCTTGACCTTGGACATCTCGGTGACCAGGTCGGCGAAGTCCACCAGCGGCTGCGGGGCGTTGCGCCCGGTGATCACGACGTGCTGGGTGCCGGGCCGGTCCCGCAGCGTGGCGACCACCTCGTCGACGTCCACCCAGCCCCAGTGCATCGGGTACGCGAACTCGTCCAGCACGTAGAGCTGGTACGTCTCGGCCGCCAGGTCGCGCTTGACCTGTTCCCAGCCCTCGCGCGCCGCCTCCTCGCTGGAGGCCAGGTCGCGCTGGACCCACGACCAGCCCTCGCCTATCTTGTGCCAGGCGACCGTGCCGCCCTCACCGGAGTCGCCGAGCACGCGCAGCGCCCGCTCCTCGCCGACCTTCCACTTGGCGGACTTCACGAACTGGAACACCCCGATCGGCCAGCCCTGGTTCCAGGCCCGCAGCGCGAGCCCGAAGGCGGCCGTCGACTTGCCCTTGCCGACGCCGGTGTGCACGAACACCAGCGGCCGGTTGCGGCGCTGGCGCGTGGTGAGCCCGTCGTCGGGCACCATCGAAGGCTTTCCCTGTGGCATTTACGCGACCCTCTCCGTGATGTCGGTCCGTCGCCCCGGCCGCGCGCCCCGGGGTCGGGGCCCGTGCGCGGTCGTGGTTGGTTCGCCCTGCCGGGCCCGCGCGGGGCCGCCGTCGCGCGCCGCGCGCGCCCCGTGGACCAGCGCCGTGACGCTGTCCGCACGCAACTCGTCCAAGGTCACCGCGGGGCCGCGCAACTCGTCGGCGAGCCGCGCCGCGAGGCCCAGGCGCACCATCCCCGACTCGCAGTCCACGACCACCGAGGCCACGCCGTCGGCTGCGAGCAGCCGCGCCGCGCGCGTGGCCTGGGCCACCGGCTGGCCGCCGCCGGTGGCCCGGCCGTCGCTCACCACCACGAGCAGTGGGCGCCGCGAGGGGTCCCGCAGCCGCTCGACCCGCAGCACCTCGCGGGCGCTGAGCAGCCCGGCGGCCAGCGGCGTGCGGCCTCCTGTGGGCAGTCGCTCCAGGCGGGCCGCCGCCGTGTCCACGGACGACGTCGGCGGCAGCGCCAACTCCGCGCCCCGCCCCCGGAAGGTGACCAGGCCGACCTTGTCCCGCCGCTGGTAGGCGTCGAGCAACAGCGAGAGCACCGCGCCCTTGACGGCGCTCATCCGCTGCCGCGCGGCCATCGACCCGGAGGCGTCCACGACGAAGAGCACGAGGTTGCCCTCGCGGCCCTCGCGCACCGCCTCGCGCAGGTCGTCGCGGCGCAGCAGCAGGCCGGCCCCGGTGCGCCCCCGGGCCCGCTGGTGTGGGGCCGCGGCCCGGACCGTCGCCGACAGGTGCAGCGTGCCCAGCGCCCCGTGCGGGCGGCGCGAGCCGGTGGTGCGCCCGTGCGCGGTGCGGGCCCGCGAGCGCCGGCCGGCCGCGCCCTCGCCCAGCCCCGGCACGTTCAGCACGCGCGCCGCGAACGGCTCGCCCGCGACCACGGCGGGCCGCTCCGGCGCCGCGCCCCGCGCGTCCACGCCCTGCCCCTCGCTGCCCTCGCCGGTGGCCGGAGCCTGGTGCGGGTCGGCCTCGGGCGCCGTTGGCCGCGACGCGTCGTCCGCGCGCTGGTCCGGTACCGGCGGCTGCTCGGCGGGCTGTTCGGGCCCGGAGCCCTGACCGCCGCCGTCCCGGGGCGGCCCGTCGTCGGGGGAGCGGCCACCGCCGGGGCTGTCGGGATCAGTGTCGTCGCCGTCCGCCTCGCCCTCCTCGGGAGCCTGGCCCTCGGGCTCGGGCTGGTAGGCGTCGAGGATCTCGTCGAGCTTGTCCTCGTCCAGGCCCGGCGCGTCGAAGGGGTTGCGGCGCCGTCGGTGCGGCAGCGCGAGGAGCGCGGCCTGCCGTATGTCCTCGGTGGTCACCTCGGTGCGGCCGGCCCAGGCGGCCAGCGCGGTGGCGGTGCGCGCCGTCACGATGTCCGCGCGCATCCCGTCCACCTCGAACGCCGCGCACACGGCGGCGATTTGCCGCAGCGCTCCGTCACCGAGCACGACGCTCGGCAGCAGCGCGCGGGCCGCCGCGATGCGCGCGCGCAGCGCCGCCTCGTCCTCGGCCCAGCGGGCGGCGAAGCCTGCCGGGTCCTCCTCGTAGGCGAGCCGGCGCCGCACCACCTCGACCCGCTCGTCGGGCTCGCGGGAGGCCGCGACCTCCACGGTCAGCCCGAACCTGTCCAGCAACTGCGGGCGCAGCTCGCCCTCTTCCGGGTTCATGGTGCCGACCAGGAGGAACCGCGCGGCGTGCCGTACGGAGACGCCCTCGCGCTCCACGTACGAGGAGCCCATGGCGGCGGCGTCCAGCAGCAGGTCGATCAGGTGGTCGTGGAGGAGGTTGACCTCGTCCACGTAGAGGATGCCGCGGTGGGCGTCCGCGAGCAGGCCCGGCTCGAAGGACTTCACGCCGTCCGCCAGCGCCCGCTCGATGTCGATCGCGCCGGCCAGGCGGTCCTCGGAGGCGCCGACGGGCAGCTCCACCAGGCGCGCGGGCCGGGTGGCGCCGGCGCCCGGCTCGTGCGGGCCGTCCGGGCAGCCCGGGTCGGGCGCGGCCGGGTCGCAGGAGAACCGGCAGCCCGGGACGGTCTCGATGGTGGGCAGTAACGAGGCGATGCCGCGCACCATGGTCGACTTGGCGGTGCCCTTCTCGCCGCGCACCAACACGCCGCCGATCGCCGGCGACACGGCGTTGAGCAGCAGGCCGAGCCGCATGTCGGCCATGCCGACGACGGCGGTGAACGGGTAGGTGGCCGAGGTCATCAGCTGGTGCCCCTTTCGCGGGTGGTGCTCTGGCGGGGTGCGCCGTCGGTGGCGGCCCGTGCCACCGGTTCGGCCTGGACCCCGCGCTCGCGGGGGTGTTCGACGGACGGCGCGGCCTGCGGCGCGCGCGGCCCGGGGGGTGCCGGTGGGGCCGGCGGCGCGGCGGCCTGACGCGGCGCTGGCACCCCTTCGTCCGCGCGGTCGGTGTGAGCGGTGCGCTCGGTGTGATCGGTCGGTACGGGGGTGGGGAGCGCGGGGGCGCCCGGTGGCACGAAGGGCAGCCCCGGGGGTGGTCCCTGCTCGATGAGGCGCAGCAGCGCGTCGGTGTCCGCGTGCTCCTCGATCAGGTCGCCGAGCCGGTCGAGCTGCTCCTCGCGCAGCGCCCCGAAGGACGTGTCGGGCGCCGGCACGAAGCGCCGGCCCGCGGCCTCGGCCACCTTGCGCAGGAACGCGCGCCGGAAGCCGTCGCTCTCCAGTGAGCCGTGCCAGTGGGTGCCCCACACGGAGCCGAGCCGGCAGCCGTCGAGGAACGCCGTGCCCCCGCCGACCTCGGCGACCCCGTGGTGGATCTCGTACCCCCCCACGCGTTCTCCCAGGGCCTCGCCGACCGGCCTGGCCAGCGTCTTCTCCCGCGCGAAGCGCACCCGCACCGGCAGCAGCCCGAGCCCTGCGACGGTGCCCGCCCGCGACTCGACCTCGTCCTCGATGCGCTCGCCCAGCGCCTGGAAGCCGCCGCAGATGCCGAGCACGTGCCGGCCCTCGGCGGCGCGCCGCGCCAGCGCGTCGGCCAGCCCGCGCTCGCGCAGCCACTCCAGGGCGCGCACGGTGCCACGGGTGCCGGGCACCACGACGAGGTCGGCGTCGGCCAGCTCGCCGGGCCGGTCCACGAACCGTACGAGCACGCCCGGTTCGGCCGCGAGCGCGTCCACGTCGGTGAAGTTGGACATCAGCGGCACGGCGCACACCGCGACCCGCAGCACGTCGTCCCCGACCGGCGGCGCGACGGGCGCCTCGCGCACCGCGCCGCGCAGCGAGACCCGCAGCCCGTCCTCCTCGTCGATGCCGAGCCCGGAGGCGTACGGCAGGACGCCGTAGGCGCGGCGGCCGGTGAGCCCGCGCAGCATCTCAAGGCCCGGTTCGAGGAGGGTGACGTCGCCGCGGAACTTGTTGACCAGGTAGCCGGCGACCAGCTCCTGGTCCTCGGGCGCCAGCAGCGCGGTGGTGCCGAAGAACTGGGCGAACACCCCGCCCCGGTCGATGTCCCCGACCACGACCACCGGCAGGCGGGCGGCCCGGGCGATGCCCATGTTCACGATGTCGGTACGGCGCATGTTTATCTCCGCGGGGCTGCCGGCGCCCTCGCAGATCACCGCGTCGTGCGTGCGCCGCAGCTCTTCGAGGCAGGCCACCACCGGCTCGAAGAGCGCCTGGCGCCCGCCGGGCACCGGGCTCGGGTCCTGGGCGCCGGGGGCCCGCTCGCCGAAGAAGCCGCGCGCGCTCAGCTCGCCCACCGGCTTGCCCAACAGCACGATCTGGCTGGAGCGGTCGCTGCCGGGCTTGAGCAGCACGGGGTTCATCAGCGCGGTCGGCTCGACGCGGGCGGCCTGCGCCTGCATAGCCTGGGCCCGCCCGATCTCGGCGCCCTCGCGGGTGACGAAGGAGTTCAGGGACATGTTCTGCCCCTTGAACGGCGCGACCCTGACGCCCCGGCGCGCCAGCCAGCGGCAGATGCCCGCCGTCACGACGCTCTTGCCGGCGTCCGACGTCGTCCCGGCGACCAGCAACCCACCGCCCATGCGTCCCGTCCCCCTCATCGGTCACCCTGGTGTGTGCCCACGGTGGCGGCGCCGTACGCCAGTCGCCCGGCGACGGTCGCCACCAGGGCCAGCGCGCTCACCCGGCGCGAGAGCCGTACGGCACGCTCGATGTCGGCCACCTCGACCGGCCGGTTCTCCGCGCCCAGCACCGGCCGGTGCTCGACGCGCCCCGCGTACGCGAGCGTGCCGCCGAGCCGCACGCCGAGCGCGCTGGCGAACGCTGCCTCCACCGGGCCGGCGTTGGGGCTCGGGTGGCTGCCGGCGTCGCGCCGGGCGACGGCCCAGGCGCCGCGCGGGTTCGGCCCGGAGAGCACGGCCAGCGCCGCCGTCAGCCGGGCGCCGGGCCAGCCGACCACGTCGTCGAGCCGGGCCGAGGCCCAGCCGAACCTGCGGTAGCGCGGCGAGCGGTGCCCGACCATCGCGTCCAGCGTGTTCACGGCGCGAAAGCCGAGCAGCCCGGGCGTGCCGCCGACCGCGCCCCACACCAGGGCGCCGACCACCGCGTCCGAGGTGTTCTCGGCGACGGACTCCACGACCGCCCGCGCCATCTGCTGGGTGTCCAGGGCCTGCGGGTCGCGTCCGCACAGCCGTGGCAGCGCCGCCCTGGCCGCGTCGACCTCCGCCGCCGCGAGCGCGGCGCCGACCGTCCGGGCCTCCCGCCCGAGCGTGGTGCCGCCGAGCACAACCCAGGTGGCGGCAGCGGTCAGCGCCGTCTCGGCGGCGAGGCCGCCCAGCGCCGTGGCCCGCCGCGCGGGCGTGCCGGTGGCCGGGCGGCGCACGGCGCGCGCCAGCAGCGCCCCGGCGATCACCGTGCCGCCGGCGCACACGGCGGTGTGCAGTGCCCCGCGACCCCGGTCGTCGCGCCACAACCGACGCTCCACGGCGCCGGCGGCGCGTCCGAAGGCGGCCACCGGGTGACCCCGCCCTGGGTCACCGACGGCACGGTCACCCAGAAAGCCCAGGACGGCACCGCAGGCGTACGCAACATGATCGGTACGCATCGGTCAGTTCGCCGTCGCGCCTCGAAGGGGGAGCGGTGCGCCGGGCCGCCGTGGCTCGCGGGGGCGGGGGCCTCCGGGCGATCGGGGCAGGGCGAAGGGCCCTGGACAGCAGCAGGCCATGGCGGTGTGTCCTCACTCAGGGTCCGCGCCCTGGTTCGACGTGATCGGCGGCGAGAGTCTCCTGGCTCCCGGATCGACGCCACACCCCGGCCTTCCAGCCCGCCGTGTGCGAGCCGTGACCATGCGCTGGGGGAGCGCTCCCCGGTGACAGTGGCGGGACCGCGCCGGACTCACACCGGCTTCCTCTGCTGTCGCCGTTTGGCCCCGGCAGTCCACCACGGCCCGGGAAGACCCGTCAACTCGCCGTTGAACTGCGACGGGACGGCCCACCAGGCACGAGGCCCCCGCCCCGGACGTGCTCGTCACGGCGCGCCGGCATCACGCACACCGCCCCGGCCGGGCGGCGCCGCGTCGACACGGCACCACCCGACCGGGGCGGCCGGCCCGCGACGGCGCACCGCCGCGGGCGAGGGGCTCAGGCGACGATCAGGTAGATCCCGTACGCCACCGCCGCCGCGCACAGCGCGAAGCAGGCGTACGTGCCGGAGCGGGCCAGCGCGCCGGCACCACCGGTCGCGCCGGCGGCGCCGGTGGCCGTGTCGCGGGAGGGCTTGGCGGAGGTGCCGACGATGCCGAGCGTGAAGACGCCCACCATGGCGACGGTCACCACCAGGCTCACGCCGAAGACCTGGCCGAGTGCGGTCCAGTCGATGGTCATGGCACTGCTTTCCTTGTCGTCGGGGCGGCCGGGCCCCGCCGTACGGGGCTCGGACGCGAGGTGCGTACGCGTCCCCCGTACGGGCGGGCCGGGCGGCGGCTAGACCGTGGCCTTGGGGGGGGCGCGGAGGCCGATGCCGTGGCTGCGGTCGGCTGCGCCGGCAGGGTGTCGGCGACGGACGCCGACGGGTCCCCAGGGGCGGCCGGTCCCGGCGCCGCGTCGGTGGTCCACTTGGCGAGGGCCGCCTCGGTGGGCGGCGGGGCGACGCTGCGCACGGCGGCGGTCACGATCCCGACCGGCTCGGCGGCGTCCGTCGCGGCCGGGGTGGCGGCGTTCACTGCGACGGCCGCGGCGGCCGGGGCCGGGGCCTCCTCGACGTCGTTGACGTTGGTGTGGTCGACCGGCTTGCGGCGCGAGGCCAGCCAGATGGCGCCGCAGGCGACGACGGCCAGCACGGCGACCGTGGTCACGCCCCAGTCGCCCTGGTCCGCGAGGAGCGCGGCGGCGCCGGCGACCAGGCCAGCGGCGGGCAGCGTCAGGCCCCAGGCGATGACCATCCGGCCGGCGGTGGACCAGCGCACCACGCCGCCCTTGCGGCCGAGGCCCGAGCCCATCACGGAGCCGGAGCAGACCTGGGTGGTGGAGAGCGCGAAGCCGAGGTGCGAGGAGGCCAGGATGACGGTCGCGGCACCGGTCTGGGCGGCGAAGCCCTGCGGCGGCTGGATGTCGGTGAGGCCCTTGCCCATGGTGCGGATGATGCGCCAGCCGCCGAGGTAGGTGCCGAGCGCGATGGCCACACCGGCCGAGACGATGACCCAACCGGCCGAGACGATGACCCACATCGGCGGGGCGGAGGCGGGCGCGACGACGCCGCCGGTGACCAGGGCCAGGGTGATGACGCCCATCGTCTTCTGCGCGTTGTTGGTGCCGTGCGCCAGCGAGACCAGGGCGGCCGAGGCGATCTGCCCGGCGCGGTAGCCCTTGGCGGTGTCCCGCGGGTCGCGGTCGCGGGCGATGCGGTAGGTGAGCCGGGTGGCGACGAGGGCGGCGACGCCGGCCACCAGCGGGGCGGCGACTGCGGGGATGAGGAGCTTCATGACGACCGCGTCGCCGTTGACCCCGTCCATGCCGACGGAGACCAGGGTGGCGCCGATGAGGCCACCGAAGAGGGCGTGGGAGGAGCTGGAGGGCAACCCGGCGAGCCAGGTCAACAGGTTCCAGACGATCGCGCCAACCAGACCGGCGAAGATGACTTCCGGTTGGATGCCGGGGACCCCTCGTCGATGATGCCGCCGGAGATGGTCTTCGGGACCTCCACCGACAGGAACGCGCCGACGAGGTTGAGCACCGCAGACATGGCCACCGCGGTCTTGGGACGCAGCGCCCCCGTCGAGATGGTGGTGGCCATGGCGTTGGCCGTGTCGTGGAAGCCGTTTGTGAAGTCGAACACCAAGGCCGTGATGATCACGATCCCGATGAGAAGCGTGATGTGTTCCATTTACCCAGGCATATCGTTGAGGGAGCAACGTCCCGGCGGCCTTAGGTACGAAGGAAGAGTGAACAGAAGATGAACGAGGTCGGGCATCGCGGTGACGCGTCCCGGGGGGTGTGGCGGGGACGCGCTCACGCCTCTCCGTCGACTGCCCAACGTCGTAGGTCAGCGGCGTGCCAGCGGTGCGCGGCGGGCCTCAATCCGTTGTACATGTGACGGACACCGGATCTCCCATTTCCGTTCGCCCATAACCCGTATGGAAGAGCCTCCCGCACCGTCCGTGACGACTCGGCGGGGCGGCCTCGCCGAACCCCGCGCGCACCGGGCGAGGGGCCCTGACAGGATCGGGCCCGGAGGTGGCCCATGGCACGGCAGTCAGACGAGCGGGAAACCAGGGACGAGCGACCCGAGCGGCGGTCCCCGGCCGCCGTCCCGGACCCCGCCACGCTCGCGCCGGCCTGGCGCGAGGTGGTGGCCACGGCCCGGCGCAGCACGCGGGACGGCCTGGTCGTCGGCACGTCGGGCAACGTCTCGGCGCGGGTGGGCGACACCGTCCTCGTCACCCCCAGCGGTGTGCCCTACGACGCGCTCGGCCCCCGGGACCTGCTCGCCGTCGACCTCGACGGCCGCGTCCGCGTCGGACACCTGCGCCCTAGCAGCGAACTTCCGCTGCACCTCGCGATCTACCGCGCCACCGACGCCCGCGCCGTCGTGCACACGCACGCCGTGCACGCCACCGCCGTCTCCACGCTCGTCACGGAACTGCCCGCCATCCACTACATGGCCGGCGCGCTCGGCGGCCCCGTCCGCGTCGCCCCGTACGCCCTCTACGGCAGCGACGAACTCGCCCGGCACGTGCTCGCCGCCCTCCGTGCCCGCACCGGTTGCCTGCTGCGCAACCACGGCACGGTCGTCTACGCGGACACCCTGCGCCGGGCGTACGAGTACACCGCGCAACTGGAGTGGATGTGCCAGGTCTGGCTGGCCGCGTCGGCCGTCCCCGGCCGCGCCCCTGCGCTGCTCTCCGCCGCGCAACTCGACGCGGCCACCGACCGGCTGCGCGGCTACGGCCAACCCCCCGGGCCAGCCGGCGCGCCGCCCGCCTGACGCCGGCCGGGCGCGGCCTCCCGCGCCCGGCACCGTCGCCCGGGGCCGCCGTGGCGGCTCACCCGGCGGACCGGGTGCCCACTGGCCGGCGCGCGGCTGTCCGCCCACACGCGGCTGTCCGCCCACACTGGGTGAGGATGCGCCCGCGTACTGCGGCGGCCGTGGCCGCCACCACCGTGCTGGGTGCCGGAACGGCCGTGCTGGTCGGCCGGTACGCCAGCGGTGCCGCCCTGACCCCCGGCCGCCCGCTGCCCGGCGAGCCCAGGCTCACCGTGCACTCGACCGCCGCCGGCCAGGTCACCCTGACCCGCACCATGGCTTCCCAGCGCCCCGGCACGTACGGGCTGACCGGCGACGGCTGCCACGCCGCCGTCGGCCCGGTGATCGAGGGCGCGCCGCACCCCGCCGACTGCGTCGTGCGCCGCCTGGAGTCGGTCACCCGCGGCACGTTGGAGCCGGGCGCGCGCGTCCGGTTCACGCCACAGGTGTACGCGGGCGACCCCGGCCAGGCCCTCGGCCTCGCCTACGAGGACGTGGAGGTCCCGGGCGAACTCGGCGCGTTCCCCGCCTGGTACGTGCTGGCCGCCCGCGACACCTGGGTGATCACCATGCACGGCCTGGGCGGTACCCGCGAACACCCGCTGGTGGTCATGGGGTTCCTGCACGACAAGCAACTCCCGGTGCTCGGCGTCTCCTACCGCGGGGACGCCGGGGCGCCCCGGTCACCCGACGGGGTGAGCCACCTGGGGCACACCGAGTGGCGCGACCTCGACGCGGCCGTCGCCTACGCGGCGCGCGGCGCGTCGTGCTCCATGGCTGGTCCACCGGCGCCTCGGCCCTGCGCACCGCGGCGCACTCGCCGCTGCGCCACCTGATCAGCGGCCTGGTCCTCGACTCGCCCGTGCTCGACTGGCGGGCCACGCTGCGCGCCGTCGACGCCGCCCGTGGCACGCCGGCCCCGCTGCTGCCGCTCGTGGTGCGCGCCGCGCAGGGCAGCGCGTTCCTGCACGCGGAGGACTTCGCCGAGTTGGCCGACGCGGGCCGCCTCGAGGTCCCCACACTGATCGTGCACGGGCCCGACGACCACCTGGCCCCCTGGTCCGCCTCCCGCGCCCTCGCCGAGCGCCGCCCGGACCTGGTCACCCTGCGCAGCGTGCCGCGTGCCCCGCACGCGGCGATGTGGAACGCCGATCCCGTCGGGTACGAGGAGGCGCTGCGCCGCTTCCTCACCCCGCTGGTCTGAGCACCCCTACCCCGACGAGCCCGCCGGCCGCGTGCCCTGCCGTGAGCCTCGGCAGGGCGCGCCCGAGCACCGCCGACGCACGCCCTTCACCTGGCCGCCATGTCGCGCTCGCCCGACTTTCGCGCCACGGCCGTGTTCGGCTCGCGCGGGCGTTCGGATCGGTCGACGCCCGTACGGCCCAGGGAGGCGGCTCACCCGCCCCAACCGTCACACCCGTTGCTGGAACGCGGCCGGATGACCACCGATTGGGTTTTCGGGCCGTCAGGGGCAAGACTGCCCTTGTGACGTCCCGTACCCCGCGCGACTCCCGACTCCGACTCGTCCCCCACCGGCCGATCGCCGGTGCCCGCCGGGCAGTGCCGCAGCGCGGCACCCGCCCCGCTCCACGACCACCGGAGGGCACCCCGCCACCAGCGGAACTTGCCCGCCAGGCACGGGCCTCGCTCGCCGGTGCCGCCCGCGTCGCCCGCTGGGCCGCCGCGGAGCCGAACGGTGACGCGGCGCTGCGGCCAGGGGCGTACGGCGCCCTGTCCGATGTGGCCGCCGACCGCGCGGCCGCCGCCCTGGCTCTGACGCCCGCTCAGGTACGTGCCGACTGGGACCGGGCCCGCCTCGCCGGCCTGATCGAGCTGCACGGCGGCGCCGCGCGGGCGGGCTGGCGGCTGCGCGCCTGGGACCGCGACGACTCGGCCGTGCTCCGCGGCTGGGTCGCGCTCTTCGACGCCTGGTCCATCGCCCACCCCTGGCTCCCGGACTACCTGGGCCCGCGCGGCCGGGCCGACGCGGAGGCCACCCCGGCGGCCGTCGCCGAAGTCATCGAGTCCGTGCCGCAGTTGCTCTCGCTGTTGCAGCTCTCGGCGGGCCCCGTGGGCTTCCCCCCCCTGCTCGACCTGTTGCGCAAGCGGGTCGCGGAGCTGCGTACGCAGCGGTGCGAGGTCCCCTACGGCCAGCGCGCCCCGCACCACGGCCCCGCCGGGCCGGGCCACCGGCTCGCCGCCCCGCCCGAGCCGCTGCCCGGCCCGCACGCCGGCCTCGACCTGGCCACGGCCGCGCCGCCGGGCGCCACGGGGGCGACGGTGGGGGAGGGGGCCGGCGCGGGCGCGTCCGCCTGCGAGGTCCCCGAGTCGCTGCTGACCTGGGCGCTGGGCGGGCTCGCCGAGGTCGACGCGCTCGTCGTGCGCGACGCCGAGGCCGTGGAGGGCCGCGAGGCCGAGCTGACCGCGCTGGGCAACTGGGCGGTGTGGGTCAAGCTGGAGCAGATCTGCGTCGCCGCGCAGAGCCCCGCGGGCAACATCGAGCAGCCCGCCGAGGACATGCTGCGCGGCTGCGCCCAGCTCACGCCGGGCCCGGCCCGCGCCGAGTACCGGGCCTGGCTCGCCGCCCGCCCGGTGCGCAGCGCCGTTACCGAACTACTCGACGCGGCGCGCGGCGACGACCCGCTGCTGCGCGGGCTCGCCTTCGAGGCGCTGCGGGTGGTCGGCGCCCCGGCCGAGCCCGCGGTGCGCACCGCCGTGGACGAGTCCCGGCTGCGGCCCTACGCCCTGCTCTGGCTCGCCGAACAGGAGGGCGCCGACCCGGAGGACACCCTTGAGGTACTCACCCGCGAGGAGGCCACCTGGCTCTGGGTGGACACGGCGGCGGCGATCGCCGACCACAGCGAGATAAGATTGTTGGTGCGCCACCTCGAATCGGCCGTCCAGGGCACGGTCCCCGCGCTGCTGGCCGAGGTCCGCGAGGTCGGCCACCCGCGCACGGTCCAGGTGCTGGTGGCCCTGGCCGCCGCTCACCCCGACCCGGCCCTGGCCAAGGCGGTCCGGCGCGCCGCCTTCCAGGTGCACACGGGCGGTACGTGAGGGGCCCGGGTCCGGCCCGCTGACCCAGCCGACCGGGCCCGGGAGCGGCCACCCCGGCGCGCCGACCGAGCCTGCGCCCGCCCTGGGGGAGGCCCGGCGGCTCAGCCAGCCGTGCGCCGCCCCGAACCCCGCGCCCGCCGGCCAGTCCGGCCGGCGGGTGCTTCGCGTCGCCGGGCCCGTGTCGCGGCGTCCGCTAGCGGTCGGCGGCGTCGCCGGCGAGGCCGCCCGCGATCAGGTCGGCCAGCGCGGCGGTGGCCTCGGCGGCGGTCGTCCGCCCCTGGTTCAGCTCGGTGGCCAGCGCCTCGGCCGCGCCCAGCAGGCCGACGCAGCGGAGCTGGATCGTCTCCGCGTCCAGCCCGGAGTGCGGGGCGAAGGCGGTGGCCATCGCGCGCGTGTAGCTGTCGAGCATCTCGTGCCGCGCCGCCTCCATCTCCGGGTCGCCCTTCAGTGCGGCGGAGACGGCCGTGAACTCCGGCATGTCGGTGGCGCAGGCGAAGTACGCGGCGCTCAGGACGTCGGCGATCGCCCCGGCGGTCGGCGCGGCAGCCGCCAACGCCCGGGTCGACGCCGCGCGATGCCGCTCGTCCAGCCGCCGGTAGAGCGCGAGCAGCAGTCCGGCGCGGGTGCCGAAGTGGTCGTACACGATCGGCCTGCTCACCCCGGCCGCCTCGGCGAGGGTGACCAACGTCAGGCCGTCGGCGCCGCGGGCGCGCACGAGCCGCAGGGCCGCGTCGAGCAGTTGCTCCCGCCTGGCCTGCTTGGACAGCCGGGTCGGCGATGTGGCCATGGTCCCTCCTTGCGTCTGCGACCCAGTCTATCTACAAAATGTAAGCTACGAAATGTAACTTAGTCTGGGAGGCCATGATGGAACGGCGATCGGTGTTGATGCTGGGTGGATCGGGGCAGGCGGGAGCGGAGACGGCCGCCCTGCTGCGCCGGTGGTACCCGACACCGCCGCTGACGATCGCGGGTCGGGACCTGGACCGCGCGCGAGGGGTGGCCGACCGGCTCGGCGCCGCCACCGCCGTCCGCGTCGACCTGGAGCGCGGCGACCTCGGGCGCCCGGCCGACGAGACGTACTCGGCGGTCGTCGCCGCGCTGTGGGACGAGCGCCTGCACGGGCTGCGGTACGCGCAGGGGCGCGGGCTGCCCTACCTCAGCATCTCCAGCGGCCCGGACATCGCGCCGGAGGTCGTCATGGGGCCCAGGGCGCCGGTGCCGGGCCCGTCCTGCTGGCCAGCCACTGGTGCGCCGGCGCCATCACGCTGGCGGTGGCGCACCTGGCCCGCGGGTTCGAGCGGGTGGACGCCATCCGGGTCGGCGCCGTACTGGACGAGCGGGACCCCGGCGGGCCGGCCGGCATCGCCGACCTGGAGCGCTGGTCTGCCATCACCTCCGCCTGACCTCCGCCGGCCTGGTGCGCCGCGACGGCGTGTTCACCTGGCTCTCCGCCGCCGACGCGCGGGTGCGGGTGGTCGCCTCCGACGGGACCGCCGTGCCGGGCGCGTACATCGCCATCCTCGACGTGCCGAGCCTCGCCCTCGCGACGGGCGCGCCGAACGTCCACTTCGCCTTCGCCGTCGGCGCCTCCACGGGCCGCCGCCGCGGCAGCCCCGCCTCCCTGGAGGTGCGCGTCGACATCGAGGGCAGCGCCTCGGGAGGCGTGCCGCTGCGCACGGGCCGCTACCTGACCCACGCGGCGGGGCAGCGCCCGCTGACCGCGCTCGGCATGGCGCTCGGCGTCGAGCGACTGCTCGCGCTGCGCGGCGACCCCGTACCGCCCGGCATCCACACCCCGGAGGCGCTGGTGGACCCGGCCTACGAGGTCGAACGGATGCTGGAAGCCGGGCCGTCCTCACCCAAGCGCCCGGCGCGGCCGGATAACCGCCGCGTGAGCCGGGCCGGCCTCCGCCCGCGTGCCGCCCGGGGCCGGCCCCGCGCGGCACGCGGGCGTCAGCCGTCCGTGGCCGGGGCATACGTGCCGAAGCTCCAGACGTTGCCCTCGATGTCGCGCGCCATGTAGTCCCGCGATCCGTGCGCCTGGTCCGTCGGCGGCATGAGGATCTCGGCCCCGTGTTCCCGGGCCCGCGCGTGGTGGGCGTCCGTGTCCTCCACGACCACGTAGACACCGGCCGGCCCGGCGTCCGCCATCGCCTGGGCGAACGCGCCCTCGGTGCGCCGGGAACCAAGCAGCACCGTGCCGTTGCCGTAGGCCAGTTCGGCGTGCAGGACCACGCCGCCGTCCCCCTCGTGCACCGCCTGCCTGGTGAAGCCGAAGGCCGTCGTGAGCTGTGCGATGGCGGCCTGGGCGTCGCGGTAGAGGAGGGTCGGGTAAGGGTCGGGCGGCCGGTGGCGGTGCCTGCCATGATGATCACCTTCCGGGGACTGGCGCTTCCGGGGCGCTCGGGCGGCGACGCGAAGCGCCTCACGATTGTGACTCGCTTCACAGTCTGGCACCGGGGTCTGACAACGCCGGGAGCGGCGCGTTCCCGTCCTATCCCCGGTAAACCACTTGCCGCGCACCGCTACAGTGGACGGCATGGCCATTCTCCTTGCGCACTAGACGGCATCCGCCCGCCCCCGCCTTCGTCGCTGGGGTGCGCCGTCCGCCGCCGTCGCCCGGTGCGCCGCGTGCGGTCGTGGTTGCGCGCCTGTCCCTTCCGCCGTCCGTATTCCGCCCTGGAGTCCTCCCCGTGATCACCGCCACCGGCCTTGAGCTGCGAGCAGGCGCCCGAGTTCTCATCGAGTCCGCCTCGTTCCGTATCGCCAAGGGCGACCGGGTCGGCCTCGTCGGCCGCAACGGCGCTGGCAAGACCACGCTGACCAAGTGCCTCGCCGGCGAGGGCACCCCCGCCGCCGGCACCATCACCCGCTCCGGAGACGTCGGCTACCTCCCGCAGGACCCGCGCACCGGCGACCTGGACCTACTCGCCCGCGATCGCATCCTCTCCGCCCGCGACCTCGACGTCGTCCTGCGCAAGATGCGCGAGAACGAGGAGCGCATGGCCTGCGGCAAGGGCGCTACCCGGGAGAAGGCGATGAAGCGGTACGAGCGCCTGGAGACGGAGTTCCTCACCAAGGGGGGCTACGCCGCCGAGGCCGAGGCCGCCACGATCGCCGCCAGCCTCGGACTGCCCGACCGCGTGCTTGGCCAGCCCCTGCACACGCTCTCCGGCGGTCAGCGCCGCCGCGTCGAGCTGGCCCGCATCCTCTTCTCCGACTCCGACACGCTGCTCCTCGACGAGCCGACCAACCACCTCGACGCCGACTCGATCGTCTGGTTGCGCGACTACCTGAAGACCTACCGCGGCGGCTTCATCGTCATCTCGCACGACGTCCAACTGGTCGAGACGGTCGTCAACAAGGTCTTCTACCTGGACCCCAACCGCGCCCACATCGACATCTACAATATGGGCTGGAAGCTCTACCAGGCCCAGCGCGAGGCCGACGAGCGCCGCCGCAAGCGCGAGCGGGCCAACGCCGAGAAGAAGGCCGCCGCGCTCAACTCGCAGGCCGACAAGATGCGCGCCAAGGCGACTAAGACGGTGGCCGCGCAGAACATGGCCCGCCGCGCCGAGAAGCTGCTCGCCGGCCTCGACGAGGTGCGGGTCTCGGACAAGGTCGCCAAGCTCCGCTTCCCCGACCCCGCGCCGTGCGGCAAGACCCCGCTGACCGCCGAGGGCCTGTCCAAGTCGTACGGGTCGCTGGAGATCTTCACCGACGTCGACCTGGCCATCGACCGCGGCTCGCGCGTGGTCATCCTGGGCCTCAACGGCGCCGGCAAGACCACGCTGCTGCGGCTGCTCGCCGGCGTCGAGAAGCCCGACACCGGCACCGTCACCCCCGGCCACGGCCTCAAGCTCGGCTACTATGCTCAGGAGCACGAGACACTCGACCCGGACCGCACCGTCCTGGAGAACATGCGCTCGTCCGCGCCCGACCTGGACCTCGTGGACATCCGCAAGACGCTGGGCTCCTTCCTGTTCTCCGGCGACGATGTGGACAAGCCCGCGCGCGTCCTCTCCGGCGGCGAGAAGACCCGACTCGCGCTGGCGACGCTCGTGGTCTCCTCGGCCAACGTCCTGCTGCTCGACGAGCCCACCAACAACCTCGACCCGGCCAGCCGCGAGGAGATCCTGGGCGCGCTGCGCACCTTCACCGGCGCGGTCGTGCTGGTCACCCACGACGAGGGCGCGGTGGATGCGCTCCAGCCGGAGCGCATCATCCTGCTGCCCGACGGCGTGGAGGACCTGTGGGGCCAGGACTACGCCGACCTCGTGGCGCTCGCCTGACGCTCGCGGGCCGGCGTTCGGGGCCGCGCGCCGCCGCTTGATCCAGATGTTCTGGAGCATTTGGCCGAGACGTGATCCTTCATCTGGGTGAGAAGGGCTCATCTCCCGGCGTGCCGGCGCCACCCGCGCGTGCGCACGCAGAGTAATGCTCGGCGATCCCGGAGCGCCTCGCCGGGGCCATCCCTGACCTGCCGCTTCGCCGCGCACTCCGAATGGCCGCACGCGCGCCGACATCCGGAATGCGTGCTTCCAGCGGCCTTTCGGCCGCTCGCCGCCGGCAAGCCGGTCACGCGGACCTTGTCGAATGGGTGGCCAGGAGCGCGGCTAGGGGTGATCATGAGAGTCCCATAGCGCACTTCCCATGAGGAGGCACGGGTGGCCGAGACTCTGAAGAAGGGCAGCCGGGTGACCGGCGCCGCGCGCGAAAAGCTCGCGGCAGACCTCAAGAAGAAGTACGACTCCGGTGCGAGCATTCGCGCGCTGGCCGAAGAGACCGGCCGTTCCTACGGCTTCGTCCATCGAATGCTCAGCGAGTCCGGAGTGACGCTGCGTCGTCGCGGCGGAGCGACACGAGGGAAGAAAGCCGCCTCGACCTGACTCGTACGGCGCGTCCGCGTCCCAGCTTCGAGCGCGCGTCACGTCGCTGCGGCGTACCGGTCACGTCGTTGGTGGCACCCGGTCGGTGGTTCGGTCGGCACAGTGGTTACTGTGCAGTTAATTTAAGGCCGCAGTGACCGCTGCCGACCGACCGGAGGCTTCAGTGACCCTGCTCGACACGGACGGCGTCCGCCTGACCGTCGATGACGCCATCGCCACGGTGACTCTGACCAACCTGGCCAAGCGCAACGCCCAGACGCCCGCCCTGTGGCAGGCCCTGGTCGAGGCCGGGCGGTCGCTGCCGGGCAGCGTGCGCGTCGTGGTGCTGCGCGGAGAGGGCAAGTCCTTCTCTGCGGGGCTCGACCGACAGGCCCCCGAGGGCTTCGACGGGGAGCCGTCCTTCGTCGACATGGGGCGCGGCCCCGAGGCGGAGCTCGACGCGACCATCGCCGCCTACCAGGAGGCGTTCACCTGGTGGCGGCGCAACGACATCGTCAGCATAGCCGCGGTCCAAGGGCATGCCATCGGTGCCGGATTCCAGCTCGCGCTCGCCTGTGACCTGCGCATCTGTGCCGACGACGCGCAGTTCGCGATGCGCGAGACGATCCTTGGGCTGGTGCCGGACCTCGCGGGCACCCACCCGCTGGTCACCCTCGTCGGGTACGCCCGCGCGCTGGAGATCTGCGCCACCGGTCGGTTCGTGCACGCCGACGAGGCGGAGCGGACCGGGCTGGCCAACCTCGTGGTGCCGGCCGCCGAGCTGCACGCGACCACGCGGGACCTGGCCGCTGCGCTGCTGGCCGCGCCGCGCGACGCCGTCATCGAGACGAAGGCGTTGCTGCGCGGCGCCTCGGACCGCACCTTCGACGAGCAGCGGGCGGCCGAGCGCGCCGCTCAGGGACGCCGCCTGCGCGACCTCGCCCAACTGGCCGAATAGCCCCCGGCCGGCGCGCGGGCCGCTTGGACGCGCGAGCCGGTGAGCGCTCGCGGGCCGTGACGCCCGCGCGGTACGGGCCCGGGCCCGGCGTCCTCAGGCCCGGTCCGCCGCGCTCTCGGCGCTCTGCGCGTTCCGTACGTTCCCCGCGCTGTCCTGGGTCGCCGCATCCGCCGTGTCCACGTCCGTGACCAGCACCGCGACCGTCACTGTGCCCGGGGCCTCGGCCAGCAGGGCGGCGCGGGCCCGGTCGCGTACGGTGCGGGCCACCTCGACCGCCCGGTGTCCGGCCGCCACGGCGACCTGCACCGTGCGTGGCGGGCCGGCGCGGGGGCGCCCGCCGCGGCTGTCCCGGCCCCGGTGGCGCCGGCGCGTGGCTCCTCGACGCGTACCGGGCGGGTCAGGCCGCCCAGCGCGGGCGCGAGCCGGGCGACCCCCTGCACACCCGCGACGGCGCCGGCCACCCGGCCCTCGACCGTGGCGTCCGACGCCGGCCGCGCCCCGTCCGGCGGCAGCGATCCGTCCACCGGTCGCGGTCCGTCTGTCGCCGGTGCCCCGTCCAGCAGGCCCGTCACCCGGAGGTCGACCGCGCCGACGGCCAGGCCGAGCTGGTCGGTGGCCGCCGCGTACAGGGTCGCCCGCAGCCGTTCCGCCGACGCGGGCAGCGGCTGCTCCGCCGCCGCGAGGAACTCGCCCGCCACCCGCAGCGGCTCCGGGCGCAGCGCGGTCGGCGGCGCCGGAACGGCGGGCTCCGCCGCCTGGTCGGGGGCGAGCAGATCGATGTGCAGCGCGGTCACGCGGACCTCGGGGACCTCCTCCGCCGCCGCGCGCAGCACGGCCGTGGCCGCGTGCTCCGTCACCCACGCACCGTCGTCCTCCGTGCCGAGCGGCAGCAGCCTGCCGAGCCCCAACTGCTGCCGTACCGCCTGCGCCAACGCGTCTGCCACCACGGCCCACCACCCTTCCCGCCGTACGGACACCTACTCGCCTGCTGCCGCTCAGCCTGCCGCACCGCGGCGCGTCGGCCGGCCGCGACCCACCCGACGCCGTCGTGTTCCACGACTGCCACGCCCCGGGCGCGGTTCGTCGCGAGCCCGCTTACGGTGACACGAGGAACGGTCAGGCCGCTCTCCTGAGAGCTTCGCGGGAAGGGACATGGGCGATGACGGACACGACACAGAAGCAACAGCCGGGAAGCACGACTGCCCCGGGGGCCTCGACTCCCCGAGGCGGCGGACCCCCGGCGTCCCGGGGTAAGACGACGATCGCCGACGGCGTGGTGGAGAAGATCGCCGGCATGGCGGCCCGCGAGGTGCCCGGCGTGCACACCATGGGCAGCGGCTTCGCGCGCACCTTCGGGCGGTGCGGGACCGGGTACCCGGCGGCGGGCGCTCCGTCACGCGCGGCGTCAAGGCCGAGGTCGGCGAGGTGGAGACGGTGCTGGACCTGGAGATCGTGGTGGATTACGGCGTCTCCATCGGCGACGTCACGCGCGGCGTGCGGGAAGATGTCATCTCCGCGGTCGAGCGGATGACCAGCCTTGAGGTGGTCGAGGTCAACATCGTGGTAAGTGATGTGAAGCTGCCTGACGAGCAGGACGACGAGTCCGACTCGCGGCTCCAGTAGCCGGACCGGACCGACCGGGCGCGGTGGAGGCAAGGGAGTACACGATGAGCATGGCCGTGGTCGGCCTGGCCGCCGGAATGGCACTGGGCTTCGCCGGATACTTCGGCGGCTTCGGGGCCTTTCTCCTGGTGGCGGCGCTGGGCCTGATCGGGTTCGTGGCAGGCAAGTTCCTCGACGGAGAGCTGGAGTTGGGCGACATTCTTCCGCCCGCGCGAGCGCGACGGCCGACGGCGGTGAGGCCGCGTGCTGCGATCGGGTGAACGCGGCTCGACGCGGATCGCCGACCGGGTCATCGCGAAGATCGCTTCGCAGGCGGCCCTGGAGGCGCTGGGCGACGCGCGGGAGGTATGCAGGGCCGGCGGCAAGCCACCGCAGGCCGCCGTCGCCGTGCGCGACCGGCCGGCCCGCGACGGGCTGCACGGCGAGGCCCGGGTGCGGGTCGCCGTCGAACTCGGCTACCCGTCGGACATCGGCGCCCAGTGCGGCGCCGTGCGTCGTCAGGTGAGCGGACGGGTAAGGGCGTTGGCGGGCATGGACGTACGGGACGTGTCCGTCACGGTCGAGCTGCTGCACGCGCCGGAGCTGGCGGGCGTCGGCCGGGGGAGGACGCGGTGAGCAACGACGAACCAGCCGCCGGCGCGGGCTCGGCCGGCGGCGAGGGCGCGGACACCGCCGCGCGGCGGCCCGGCGGCGCCCCGGGGCCCACGCCCCCACGCGGTCCCGACGCGGCCAGCGACGCCGGTGGGCCCGGTGGAGCGGGCCCGGCGGGCGAGACGCGCGCGGCCAGTGGTGCCAGCGCGGCGGGCGACGCCGGCGCGGAGACCACCCGGCGACCGCCGCTGCTGGAGAAGGACCCCACGGGCAGCAGCGCCACGCCCGCGGGCCCAGGCGGTGACGACGCCGACGCCGCGGGCGATGGCGGCGGCACCGGGCAGCGGCGCGCCTCCTCCGTCGGGTACACGCCCGGGCCCGGCGAGCGCGAGCGCGCCCGGCGCTTCTGGGCCAGCCGGCGGCTGCCGGCCGCGCTGCTTGCGCTGGTCGTGCTCGGCGCCGCCGGCCTGCTGCTCTACGACGTGGCGGCGGCAGGGGCCGACCGGAGCGCGATGCGCTGGCGACGCCGGCTCAGTGACGAGTTGGCCACCTGCCCACTGGACGACCCCTGGATCGTGGCCGGGGCCTGCGTCGCGGTCGTCCTCGGCCTGTGGCTGATCATCCTGGCGCTCACCCCCGGCCGGCGCGGCGTGCTGCCGATGCGCCCCGACCCACGGGTGCGCGCCGGGCTCGACCGCTCCGCGGCGGCGCTGGTGCTGCGGGACCGCGCCATGGAGGTGCCCGGCGTACGGACCGCCCGGGTGGACGCGGGACGACGCCGGGTCAGGGTGCGGGCCCAGGCGCACTTCCGGGAACTCGACGAGGTGCGCGCCGACCTGGACCACGCGCTGGACGACGGCATCCGACAGCTCGGCCTGGCGCGCCGCCCCGGGCTGCGGGTCCAGGTCCGCCGGCCGACGAGGAGATGAGGCGGAAGATGGCGGCGAAGCCGGTACGGGTGGGACGTTCCAGGGTGCAGGTCGTCAACCGGGTGCTGCTCGCCCTGGCCGGGCTGCTCCTGTTGGCGCTGGGTGCCGCCGTCCTGGTCGGCGGGCTCGACCTGCCGCGCCGGTGGAACTTCGGCCTGCCAGGGAGCTGGCCCTTCGACGGGCCCGACGACGTGGTGCTGACCCATGATGACCGGCTGCGCTGGCGGGACGAGGACTGGTGGTGGCCCACTGTCATCGCCGCCCTCGCGCTGATCGTCCTGCTCGCGCTGTGGTGGCTGCTCGCCCAGGCGCGGCGGCGGCGCCTGCGTGAGGTGCTGGTCGCCAGCGGCGAGGGAGAGGGCGCGGTGCTGCGCGGCCGGGCCCTTGAGGGGGTGCTGGCCGCCGAGGCGGAGGCCATGGACGGGGTGGACCGCGCGCGCGTCACACTGCGCGGTCGCCGCACCGCTCCGGAGGCCCGGGTCCGGCTCGTGCTCGCCGCGCACGCCCAAACCCGGCCGAGACGCTGGCCCGGTTGCGGGACGAGGCGTTGGAGCACGCCCGGGCGTCGGCGGGCCTCGACCGGTTGTCCGCCGAGGTCAGGATGCGCGCGGTGCGCCACCGGGCGGAGCGGGTGAGCTGATGCCCTCGCGCCGCCGCGTACGCCGAACCGGCTGTCAGGCGGGCCCGAAGCCGCCGCCCCCGCCGCGTGGGCGGGGGAGCGGCGGTACGGTCGGGCAGGTCACAGGCCGCGCAGCGCTCCCCCGTCCACCGGCACCATGAGGCCCGTCAGGTAGGAGGCGGCCGCCGAGAGCAGGAACGCGGCGGTGCGGCCGAATTCCCGCGGGGTGCCGTAGCGGCCCAGCGGGATGTTCGCGACGTTGCGCTCGCGCGCGGCGTCCGCGTCGCCCGACGCCGCGTCCAGCTCCCGCACCCGGTCGGTGTCGATGCGCGCGGGCAGCAGGCCCACCACCCGGATGTCGCGCGGGCCCACCTCGTCCGCGAGCGACTTCGCGAAGCCGGCGAGCCCGGGGCGCAGCCCGTTGGAGATGGTCAGGCCCGGGATCGGCTCGCGCACCGAACCGGAGAGCACGAGGCCGATCACGCCGCCGGCGGTCAGTTCGCCGGCCGCGGTGCGGGCCAGCCGCACCGCGCCGAGGAACACCGACTCGAAGGCCGCCTGCCACTGCTCGTCGGTGTTCCCGGCCACCGAGCCGGCGGGCGGGCCGCCCACGCTGATGAGGATGCCGTCGAAGCGGTCGAAGCGTTCCCGGGCGGTGGCGACCAGCCGTTCGGCGGCGGCCGGGTCGGCGTTGTCCGCCGGCAGGCCGTACGCGTTCGGCCCCAGCTCCCGCGCGGCGGCGGTCACCCGGTCCGCGTCGCGCCCGGTGATCACGGCCTTCGCGCCGTCGGCCACCAGTTCGCGCGCCGTGGCGTTGCCGAGGCCGCGTGTGGCACCCGTGACGACGTACACTCGGTCTTTGAGTCCAAGATCCATGGCCTCAGTCTGCCGTGGCCTGGCCCGACAGCGCGAGGGCGGTACCCACCAGGCCGATGTGGCTGAACGCCTCCGGGAAGTTCCCGAGTTGGCGACCGCTGCCGACGTCCTACTCCTCGGCGAGCAGGCCGACGTCGTTGCGCAGCGAGAGCAGCCGCTCGAACAGCTCCGTCGCCTCCTTTGTACGACCGATCAGGTACAGCGCGTCCGCCAGCCAGAACGAGCACACCAGGAACGGCGCCTCCGTGCCGGGCAGCCCGTCGACCGACGTGCCGTCCGTGCTGTAGCGGCGCAGCAGTCCGTCCTCGCACAGTTCCGCGCGGACCGCGTCCACCGTCCCGATGACGCGCGGGTCGTGCGGCGGCAGGAACCCGACCCGGGGGATGAGCAGCGTCACCGCGTTCAGTTCGGTGGAGCCGTACGACTGGGTGAAGGTGCCCCGCTCGGCGTCGAAGCCCCGCGTGCACACCTCGTGGTGCACCGCCTCCCGCATCGCCCGCCAGCGGTCCGGGTCGCCGGGCAGCGTGGGGTCCCGCTCCAGGGCGCGCACCGCGCGGTCGGCCGCGACCCAGGCCATCACCTTGGAGTGCACGAAGTGCCGCCGTGGGCCGCGCACCTCCCACAGCCCCTCGTCGGGCTCGCGCCAGCGTGACTCCAGGAACTCCAGCAGGGCGCACTGCAGGCTCCAGGCCGTGGGCTTGTTCCGCAGGCCGAAGCTCCGGGCGAGGGCGAGCGAGTCGATGACTTCGCCGTAGATGTCGAGCTGGACCTGGTCGACCGCGGCGTTGCCGATCCGCACCGGTGCCGAGTCCGCGTACCCGGGCAGCCAGCCTAGCTCCGCCTCGGGCAGCCGGCGCTCGCCGCCGAGCCCGTACATGATCTGGAGGTCGGCCGGGTCGCCGGCGACCGCGCGCAGCAGCCAGTCCCGCCAGGCGGCGGCCTCGTCGATGAACCCGGTCCGCACCAGCGCGCTGAGCGCCAGCGTGGAGTCCCGCAGCCAGCAGTACCGGTAGTCCCAGTTGCGCACGCCGCCCAGCCCCTCCGGCAGCGAGGTGGTCGGCGCCGCGACGATGCCGCCCGTCGGGGCGTAGGTGAGCGCCTTAAGCGTGATCAACGAGCGCATCACGGCTTCGCAGTAGGGCCCCTGGTACGTGCACTTCGCGGCCCACTCCGCCAGTCCTCGCGACTCTGCTCCAGGGCCTCGTACGGGTCGACCAGGTCGGGGGGCGACTCGTGCGAGGGGTGCCAGGTCAGCACGAACGCCACCCGCTCGTCCGCCGCGGCGGTGAACTTGGAGCGGTTGCTGAGGTCCTGCCCGTACGTGTGGACCTCGGGCACGCTCCGCAGCCAGGCCGAGTCGGGGCCGGCGACGGCGACGCGGTGCCCGTCACACCGGCGCATCCACGGCACGACGTGCCCGTAATCGAAACGCAGCCGCAGCACGCTGCGCATGGACACGTGGCCGGTGACGCCCTCCACGATGCGCATGACGTCGGGGGTCCGGTCGCGCTGCGGCATGAAGTCGTACACCCGGACGGAGCCGGTGGTGGTCTCCCACACGGTCTCCAGGATCAGCGTGTCGGGCAGGTAGGAGCGGCGCGCGCAGCGGGCGGGTGCGCCGTCCCCGTCGTCTCCGTCATCGGTCCCGTCGGTGCCGTCGGCGCTGGTCGTGCTCTCCGAGTCCGCTGCCGGGGCCGGCGCCAGGGTCCAGTGACCGTTGTCGCGGTCGCCGAGCAGCGCCGCGAAGCAGGCGCCGGAGTCGAAGCGGGGCAGGCAGAGCCAGTCGATCGAACCGTCCCGACCGACCAGCGCGGCGGTCTGGAGGTCGCCGATCACGGCGTAGTCCTCGATGGGTTGGGCCATGCCCGAACTGGTTCCCGCTGAGCTGGGGCCTAGTCCGAAGCCGCTGCCGATCGGGCCACGGACGCGGTGCGTTCGGTGGGCGCGACGGGCTTGCCGGGCCCGGCCTCCGGATCACCGTCGGTCTCGGGCCCGGTTCCGGCGCCAGCCGTGGGTTCCGTGGCGGCTTGGGGCTCCGCGGTGGCTGCATCGGCTGCGGGTTCCGTGGCGTCGTCGGCTTGGGCCCCGGGGTTGGCTTCGGCGTCGGCGCCCGGGGCGGCCTCGCTCGCGCCGGGGGCCTCGGGCTCGGCCGCCGCCTTCTCCCTGGCGGCCTCCGCGTCCTTGGCCGCCTTGGCGGCTGCCGCCGCCTGGTCCCGCAGCTCCCGGCGGAAGAGCACCACCCAACCGACCGGCACCGCCACGGTGAACAACCACCACTGGACAGCGTACGCCATGTGGGAGCCGATGCCGCTGGTGTCGGGGGCCTGGACCGGCTCCGGCTGGTTGGCCCCCCGGGGCGTGGAATCGGTCAGTTCGACGTAGCCGCCGAGCAGCGGCCGGCCCACCGCCTCGGCCTGGCGCTCGCTGTCGATCAGCATGACCTGGCGCGGCGGCAGGCCCTTCTTGTCCTTGATGCCGCTGCTGCCGGTGGTCTCGTCGGCCTTGAGCCGTCCGGTGACGGTGACCTTCCCGGTCGGCGGGGCCGGCACGTCCGGGAACTGGGTCAGGTTGCCGGGCGCCGGAATCCAGCCCCGGTTGACCAGCACCGCGTTGCCGTCGGGCAGCAGCAGCGGGGTGACGACGAAGTAGCCGATGGACTGGTCGTCGGAGCCGGTGCGCTGGCGCACCACCACCTCGTGGCGGGGGTCGTAGGTGCCAGAGACCGTGACCTTGCGCATGGCGGTCTTCTTCGGCATCTCGCGGCCGACGCCGGTCAGCTCGCCGATGGGGACGGCCCGGGCGTCCAGGCTCCTGGACACCCGCTTGTTGTGCTCGACCCGCTGCTTGTGCCGACCGAGCTGCCAGAAACCCAGCTCGATCATCACGGGGATGAGGACGAGACCCACCAGCGTGAGGATCACCCACTGCCGGGTCAACAGAAAGCGGTACACACCATGACCGTACAACTCGGTCGCGGGGCGGCGGTGAGCGGGGCGACCCGCGGCCGGCCGACGGCGGGCGGCGATCTTCGACCGCCTAGCCCCGAGCCGGCCCGCAGCCGTCCGACACCTGACCCGCGTTCGACCGGCATCCGGCCCGCCCCCGGTCAGCGTCCGGCCGAGGTGCGCGCCTGCGCGCTGGGCCCGGTGGCGCGCCGGTCAGCCGGAGCCGGTCGGGGCCGGTGCCACGTCCTGGAGCAGTTGCATGAACGCCGCCTCGTCGACCACCGGGGTGCCGAACGAGCGGGCCTTGACCACCTTGGAGGTGGGCGAGTCGGGGTCGTTGGTGACCAGCAGGCTGGTGAGCCGCGACACGCTGGTCGCCACGTGCATCCCGGCCTCGACCGCCCGGTCCTCAAGCAGTTCCCGGTCGACCGAGGTGTCGCCGGAGAACGCCACCCGCATGCCCTGCGCCAGCTGGCCACCGGGCTCGTACCGGCCGGGGTTGGGGTACGGGCAGGCGGGCCGCTTGCGGCTGGGACGCCAACTCGTCTGCCCGAACCCGGAGCGCTGCCCCGGCGGGCGGGCGGGCGGCGCGTCCGACCACTCGGTGAGCGGCTGGCAGGCGAGCAGCGGCAGGCGGACGTCGGCCGCCGCCGCCAGGTGCAGGCTGGGCCGGAAGGTCTCGGCCAGCACGCGCGCGTCGTCGAGCGCGTGGTGGGCCCGCTCCTGGACGACGCCGTAGTGCGCGGCCAGCGACTCCAGCTTGTGGTTGGCCAGCGGCAGCCCCAGCTCCTTGGAGAGGGCGATGGTGCACAGCCGCTGGCGGACGGGGGCGGCGCTCCTCGCCCGCGCGTACTCGCGGGCGATCATCGACCAGTCGAAGACGGCGTTGTGCGCGACGAGGACCCGGCCGTCCAGGCGCCGGGCGAACTCGTCGGCGATCTCCGGGAAGAGCGGGGCGTGCGCCAGCGCGGCGCTGGTGAGCCCGTGAATCCAGACCGGGCCCGGGTCGCGCTGCGGGTTGACCAGCGTGTACCAGTGGTCCTGCACCTCGCCGCGCGCGTCGAGCTGGTAGACGGCGGCCGACACTATGCGGTCATCGCGGGCGAGTCCGGTGGTCTCCACGTCAACGACCGCGTACCCGTCGGGGTAGGCGGTCGGCCACGGGGGTGGCGGGGCTGACTGCGGGGGAATCCGCGGAGCGGCGGCCGGTCGGTCTTCAAGCATGGTTCATGAGGATACGGGCCACCCCTGACACTCGGTCGCGGCGGGCGGGCCGAGCACGTGCCGGGGGGCGCGGCCTCCGGGTCGGCCGCCGCGCCCGGGCCCGGTGCTACCTGGGCCAACCCCCTTGACTGGTGGGTCCGCTGGGGCCGTGGTGGCGTCAACTGATCGGCCGAAAAGTGCCGTTGTCTAGCGCCCGGCCCGTCGTGCGCGCCCCGGCGGATCTGACGGCGCGCGGGAGGCCGGGGGCGGGGAGCCGTGGGTGCGGGGCGGGCGGTGGCGGGGTGCGTCGGGGTCGGTCCGTCGGCGACGAGGCGGCCGGACGGCACGTCGGCGCATCGCTGGTGCCTTCCCCGGGCGCGTACTTACTGAGTTTCGAAACTCGTCAGTAACAACATCTGTTCATCGCCACGGAGCCGCCCTTATCGTGCAGACATGCCGCACCTACCCGATGCCGTGCTCTGGTCCATACCGGCGTTCGTCCTGCTCACCGCCATCGAGATGGTGAGCTACCGACTGCGCCCCGACGAGGACGCCGCGGGCTACGGGGCGAGGGACGCCGCGACCAGCGTTACGATGGGGATCGGCAGCGTCTTCTTCGATCTCCTATGGAAAATCCCGATTGTAGCTATTTACACCGCACTGTACGAACTCACCCCGCTACGCGTGCCCGTGCTGTGGTGGACGCTGCCACTGATGCTGCTGGCCCAGGACTTCCTCTACTACTGGTCGCACCGAGGCCACCACGTCGTCCGCGTCCTGTGGGCCTGTCACGTGGTGCACCACTCCAGCGAGAAGTTCAACCTCACCACGGCCCTGCGCCAGCCGTGGACCTCGCTGACGGTCTGGCCCTTCTACGTGCCACTGGTGCTGTGCGGCGTGCACCCGGCGGCGGTGGCCTTCCTGTCCGGGGTCAACCTGGTCTACCAGTTCTGGGTGCACACCGAGCGCGTCGGCAAGCTCCCCAGGCCGGTCGAGTACGTCTTCAACACCGCCTCCCACCACCGCGTCCACCACGCCTCCCAGGGCGGCTACCTGGACCGCAACTTCGGCGGTGTCCTCATCGTGTGGGACCGGATGTTCGGCACCTTCGTCGCCGAGACCGAACGCCCCGTCTACGGCCTCACCAAGAACATCCACACCTACAACCTGCTGCGGGTGGCCACCCACGAGTACGCCGCCATCGGCCGCGACCTGGCCGCCGCGACCGACTGGCGCCAGCGCGCGGGCCTCCTCTTCCGTGGCCCTGGCTGGCAGCCACACCGCCGCCGCGCCGCGACCACGGCCAACGACGCGCCGTCGGCGGCCGACGGCGCGGCGCGCCCGGACCCGGTCGCCACGCGCGCCGCCGACGGCGCCGACCCCTCCGCCGGCGCCCCGCCGGCGTCTCCACCCTCCGCCGCCGGCGACCGACCCGTGGCGGAGTCCGGCCGATGCGTCAAGCGCGCCGCGTGAGCGGCGAGGCGGCCCGCGTGCCCTGGCCCACCCGGTCCGCCCCGCGCGGCGCCACCGGTCCGGCCGGGCCGCGCCGCCCTGTTCGCCCTGCTCGCGCTGGCGCACCTGACCGCGCTGCTCGTGCCCGCCGTCTCCGGCGCGTCCGCCGAGCCCGTCGAGTACGCCACCAAGCCCGCGTTGATGCCGGCGCTCGCGGCGTACGTGCTGGCGCGGGGCGGGCCGCGACTGCTCGTGGGCGCCCTGCTGTGCGGCTGCGGGGGCGACACCCTGCTGCAACTCGGCGGCGAGCCGGCCTTCCTCGCCGGCATGGCCTCCTTCGCCGCGGGCCACGTTTGCTACCTGGTCCTCTTCGCCCGCCTCGGCCCGATCACCGCGCCCCGCCGCACGGTGGCGCTCGTCGCCGCCGGCTACGCGACGGCCTGGCTGGGCACGGTGGCCCTGCTGTGGCCGGGGCTCGCGGCCGACATGCGCGGGCCGGTCCCTGCGTACAGCCTGCTGCTCACGGCGATGGCCCTGACGGCGCTGCGCGTCGGCCCGTGGGCGGGGGCGGGCGGGGCCCTGTTCCTGCTCTCCGACACGCTGATCGCCACCGGCATCGCCGACTGGCCCCAACCCCCGGCGCCGCAGTTCTGGATCATGCTGACGTACGGGGGCGCCCAACTGGCCCTCACAATAACGGTGTTGCGCGGGGCGGGCGAGCCCGGGGCGCGCGAGGTCTCCGACGCGGGCGTGCCGGGCCCGGGCCGCGCGGCCCGGCGCGGCGCGTAGCCAAGCCCGACCACCGACTACTGACGCGCCCCGGACGCGCGAGGGCCGGGCCGCCGACGATCGGCTGCCCGCCCCCGCGCGCGTCCGCTGACGCCTCCAGGTCGCCGTTACTGCGTGACGGCCTTGAGCGCGTTGACGATGCCGTAGCCGTAGAAGCTGTTCACGTGCTTGGTGCCGGTGCAGGTGGCGTCCGCCTTGCCGTCACCGTTCGGGTCGTACGGGGCGGGCAGCCCGGGTTGTCGGCCTGCTGCTTGAGGAGCCACTGCACCTCCTGCGGGCTGGCGTTCGGGTGCGCGCTGCGCACCAGCGCGGCCACGCCCGCGACGTGCGGGCTCGCCATCGAGGTGCCCTGGAGGTAGCCGTAGTCGCCGCCGGGCAGGGTGGACAGGATGCGGCCGTCCTTGGCGGGCAGCTCGGGCACCTGGTTGCGGTCGCCACCGGGGGTCGCGACGTCGATCTGGCCGGCGGCCACCGACGGGTTGAGGCCGTAGTTGGAGTAGCACGACTTCAGCGAGTTGACGCCGGTCGCGGAGACCGTGACCACGCCGGGCAACTGGGTCGGCGCGTCCAGGCAGGTGGCCGGGTCGATCTCGCGGTCGACCTTCTGCGAGTCGTTCGGGCTCGACGTGTCCTTGATCGACTTCGCGCCCAGGTCGAAGTTGGAGTTGCCGGCGGAGGCGACGTTGACGGCGCCCTTGTCCTGCGCGTACTTGGCCGCCCGGCCCACCGCGTCAAGGATGGCCCGCTGGTCGGCGTCGTTCTTGCAGTTGAACATCCACGGGTCAACGTAGTAGCTGTTGTTGGTGACCTCGACGCCCTTGTCGGCCGCGAAGACGAAGGCGCAGACCACGTTCTCGGCGTAGAACAGGTCGGTCTTCTGGTCGCTGACCTTGATGGCGGAGATCTTCACGTTCGGCGCGACGCCGGCGACGCCGGCCCCGTTGCGCGCGGCAGCGACCGAGCCGGCCACGTGCGTGCCGTGGTAGTCCTCGTCCTGGTTGTACGGGCGCCAGGCGCCCTTCGAGGTGTCCAGGACGCCGTTCGCGCAGTTGGCGGACGCTCGCCGGTCGAAGTTCGGGGCCAGGTCCGGGTGGGTGTCGTCCACGCCAGTGTCGATGACCGCGACGGTGACGTTCCTGTCGCCCGGGTCGACCTTGGCCGCCTCGTCCGCCTTCATCGCGGGCAGGTGCCACTGCAGGGGCTCCAGCGGCTCCTGGCCGGCCGCCCTCGCCTTCGCTGCGCGCTGGCGCGCGCGACCTTGACCTTCTCCGGCTTGCCGACCTCGGTGGTCGCGGCCGGCGTCAGGGGCGAGGTGCGGGTCGCGCCAGCGGACTGCACGCCCTTGACGGCGCGTTATCCTCTCGGCGAACCCGGTGGCCGGAGCATGCGCGACGATCACGCCGAATCTTCGGGTAGCTAGCGACGACGGAGCCGCCCGCCTTCACGATCTCCTTCCGGACCTTGCCGACGGTGGCCTTGTCGGGGGCCGTGTTCACCACGTACGACAACGCCGGGCCGGCCGCGCGCGGGGCGGTGGCGGAGGAAGGCGCGTCCTGCGAGGAGGCCGAGGCCGCGCCGGGCAGGAACCCGAGTGACGCGGTGAGCGCGAGTCCTACGGGCACCGCGAGCAGGGCCGCGCCGGCGTCTGGATCGCAGATGAGCCATGGGGTCTCCCCATCAGTCGTCAGGGCCGTCTGAGCGCGGAGCGCGACCGGACCGGTTATATGACGAGTGAAGCTAACGCCGAGCAAGGCCGTCCATCAATGGCTGACGTGGAAATACTCGTTACGGCCAACGGAGTGACACGCGGCGTCACCGTCTCGCAATGGATCTTCTCGGATTCCGTCGCCTGTCCCCCTGTTCGGCGGCGCTACCTCGGCCTACGATGCGTGACCCGGATCACTCACCACCCACCCGACGCCCCGCCCCCTGCGCTCGTTCCCTCCGCCCGCGTCCCCGATCCGCCGCCCGCCGACGCCCCGCGCCGGGCGGCAACGCCCTTGCTCAGCACGTCGGTCGCCGCCCGCCCACCGCGTCCGCGCCCGCCCGTGATCCGTCCCCAGCTAGCCGCCACGTCAGGAGAGACCGTGGACCCCGCACCGCCCCGAGGTCCGGCCCGCAAGGCCGGACGACCCGACTTCATCGAGGTGCAGACCAGCGAGGACTTCGCCGAACTGCGCCGCTCCCAAAGCTCGTTCGCCTTCCCGCTCACGATCGCGTTCGTCAGCTGGTACCTGCTCTACGTGTTGCTGCCGAGCTATGCGGGCGACCTGATGGGCAAGCAGGTCGTCGGCAACATCAACGTGGCCCTCGTCTTCGGCCTGCTGCAGTTCCTGTCCACCTTCGCCATCGCCTGGTGGTACGCCCGCCACGCCAACGCCAAGCTCGACCCGCGCGCTAGCGCGATCAAGGCCCGCCTGGAGTAGTGAGTCGTGACGGATACCCTCCACCTCGCCGCCGAGGGCGTCAGCGACCACCGGCCGCTGATTATCTCGCTGTTCGCGACGTTCGTCCTGGTGACCCTCGGCATCACGGTGTGGGCCGGCAAGCAGATCAAGGACGCCACCGACTTCTACGCGGGCGGCCGGCAGTTCTCCGGCTTCCAGAACGGTCTGGCCATCTCCGGCGACTACATGTCCGCCGCGTTCTTCCTCGGCATCGCCGGCGCCATCGCCCTCTACGGCTACGACGGCTTCCTGTACTCCATCGGCTTCCTCGTCGCCTGGCTGGTCGCCCTACTCCTGGTCGCCGAGCCGCTGCGCAACTCCGGCAGGTTCACCATGGGGGACGTGCTGGCGTAGCGCATGCGGCAGCGCCCGGTGCGCACCGCGGCCGGCATCTCCACCATCGTGGTGTCGATCTTCTACCTGCTGGTCCAGATGGCCGGTGCCGGCGTGCTGGTCTCGCTGCTGCTCGGCATCACCAGCGAGGCGGGCAAGATCCTCATCGTGGTGCTGGTCGGCGTGGTGATGATCCTCTACGTCTCGATCGGCGGTATGACTCGATCGGCGGTATGAAGGGCACCACCTGGGTGCAGATGGTCAAGGCGGTGCTGCTGATCGCCGGCACCCTGCTCATCACCTTCCTGGTCCTGCTGAAGTACGACTTCAACATCTCGACGCTGCTCGGCGAGGCCGCGGACAACAGTGGCGCCGGCAGCGCCTTCCTCGAACCCGGCCTCAAGTACGGCATCGACGCGACGACCAAGCTCGACTTCATCTCGCTCGGCATCGCGCTGGTGCTCGGCACGGCCGGCCTGCCGCACATCCTGATCCGCTTCTACACGTGCCTACGTCGCAGGCCGCGCGCCGCTCGGTGAACTGGGCCATCGGCATCATCGGCGGCTTCTACCTGATGACCATCGCGCTCGGCTTCGGCGCGGCGGCGCTTCTGAAACGCACCGACATCATTGAGTCCAACGAGGCGGGCAACACCGCGGCGCCGCTGCTCGCGCAGGAGATCGGCGGCGGGCCCGACTCGGCGGGCGGGGCGATCCTGCTCGCGGTGATCTCGGCCGTGGCCTTCGCCACCATCCTCGCCGTCGTCGCCGGGCTCACCCTGGCCTCCTCGTCCTCCTTCGCGCACGACCTGTACGCCAACGTCATCCGCAAGGGCCAGGCGACGCAGAAGGAGGAGGTCTCCGCGGCCCCCTGGGCGACGGTCGGCATCGGCATCGCGGCCGTGGTGCTCGGCGTCTTCGCGCGCGACCTGAACGTCGCCGGCCTGGTGGCGCTGGCCTTCGCGGTGGCCGCGTCGGCCAACCTGCCAACGATCCTCTACAGCCTCTTCTGGAAGCGCTTCACCACCCGGGGCGCCCTGTGGTCGATCTACGGCGGGCTGTTCGCCTCGGTGGTCCTGGTGCTCTTCTCGCCGGTGGTCTCCGGCAAGGAGTCGTCGATGTTCCCGGACGTGGACTTCCACTGGTTCCCGCTGGAGAACCCGGGCCTGGTCTCCATCCCGCTCGGCTTCCTGCTGGGCTGGATCGGCTCGCTGGTCTCCAAGGAGCCGGTGGACAAGGAGAAGTACGCCGAGCTCGAGGTGCGGTAGCTGACTGGCTACGGAGCGCACTGACCCCGGTGCTCCACCCCGCCGCGCGGGCCCGTGATCCGATGTTCTGTCGGGCCACGGGGAGATCGCGTACGCTGCGAGACACTTGACGCGGGGTCCCCTCCGGCACACGGGACCCGCCGGCAACGTCAGGTCGTGCGTCACGCGAGAAGGGTCGCCACGTGCTGCTCGATACCTACGGTCGGGTCGCGACCGACCTCCGGGTCTCCTCTCACCGACCGCTGCAACCTCCGGTGTACGTACTGCATGCCCGCCGAGGGCCTGAACTGGCTCCCCAAGCCCGAGTTGCTCACCGACGACGAGATCGTGCGGCTGGTCTCCATAGCCGTCACCGAACTGGGCGTCACCGAGGTCCGCTTCACCGGCGGCGAACCGCTACTCCGCCCGGGCCTGGTCGCCATCGTCGAACGCTGCGCCGCCCTCACCCCGCGCCCCCAGATCTCGCTGACCACCAATGGCATCGGCCTCGTCCGCACCGCCACCGCCCTGCGTGACGCCGGCCTCGACCGGGTCAACGTCTCCCTCGACACGCTGCAGCCCGACGTCTTCCAGACCATGACCCGGCGCAAACGGCACCAGGACGTGCTCGACGGCCTCGCCGCCGCCCGCGCCGCCTGCCTGGCCCCCGTCAAGGTCAACGCCGTCCTGATGCCCGGGCTCAATGACGACGAGGCGCCCAACCTGCTCGCCTGGGCCATCGAGAACCGCTACGAGCTGCGCTTCATCCAGCAGATGCCGCTGGACGCCCAGCACGGCTGGAAGCGCGAGGGCATGGTCACCGCCGGCGACATCCTGGCGAGCCTGCGCACCCGCTTCGCGCTCACCCCCGAGCACGAGGAGGAGCGCGGCTCCGCGCCGGCCGAGCGCTGGCTGGTGGACGGCGGTCCGGCGCGGGTCTGCGTCATCGCCTCCGTCACCCGCCCCTTCTGCCGCGCCTGCGACCGCACCCGGCTCACCGCCGACGGCCAGGTGCGTACCTGTCTGTTCGCCCGCGAGGAGACCGACCTGCGCGCCGCGCTGCGCTCCGGCGCGCCGGACGCCGAGGTGGCCGAGCGGTGGCGGCGCGCGATGTGGGGCAAGAAGGCCTGCTCCGGTCTCGACGACCCGTCCTTCCTCCAGCCACAGCGGCCGATGTCAGCTATCGGGGGCTGACCACTCGGCCAGCGGCACGGTGTCCCGGAGGAAGCCGCGGATGCCGAGGAACTGCGCGAGGTGCTCGCGGTGGGCCGGGCACGCCAGCCACGTCTTGCGGCGTTCGGGGGTGTGCAGCTTGGGGTTGTTCCAGGCGAGCACCCACACCGCGGGCTCGCGGCAGCCCTTGGCTGAGCAGATGGCATCGGAGGTGTCGGACGCGTTCACGACTGCGACCCTACGCGACGGCGCCCGGGGCGACCGGCGGCCCCGACGTTGGTCTGGTACATGACGACGCCGGGCAGCCACGGGGGGAGCCGCCCGGCGTCAGTCCGTCGCTCCGACGGGGGATGCGGAGCGCCTACGAAGTATGTCACGCGGGACCCAGTGCGGTGCAGCGGAACCGCACGATTGATCTGAGGTTTTCTTGAGCTTGCCGCGCCACCCCAGGTCAGCCCGGGTGCTCCCGGGACTCGCCCGGAGTAGGCGCCGCCTTCTCGTGTCCGGATTCCGGTGCGGAGGGCCGGTTCGGACCCATCAGCATGGGGCGGGCGGGCGGCGGAATGAACGTGGACGGCAACCGCGGCGCGTTCTCCCGCCCCGCGTTGGCGATCACCACGGCCACGTACGGGAGCAGGATGCCGAGCGCGAGGGCGACGAAGGCGACGTGGCGCTCGACGTTCCACAGCACGGCCGCCAGGATCACGGACAGCGTACGGACGGACATCGAGATCACATAGCGCCGCTGCCTGCGCCGCACGTCATCGGCCAGGCCCTCCCTGGCTCCGGTGATCCGGAAGACCTCGGGGCCTTTCTGCTTCCGCATCTCGCTCCACCACCTACCTGACGGGTCGAACGTACCCGGCTCCCGACACCGTCAACCGTACGCTGCGGCCGTCCCCGGTACGAGACCGGGGCACCCCCCCGCGCGCCCGCTCGGCCGACGCCGGGTCGCCCCCGACCCGTCCCCTGACGTGCGACGTGGGCGAACCGGTCGGACACTTGGACCGGGGATGCGCACACCTGCCGCTAGAGGAGGCGACATGAGCTGGTTGTGGGCCATCATGTGGGCCTGCTTGCCAAGGCCATTCTCCCCGGCAAACAGAACATCCCGATCTGGCTGACGATCACCTTCGGCATCATCGGCAACGCGGTCGCTGCCTGGATCGGAGTGGACGAGACCAAGGGGATCGACTGGATCCGGCATTTGCTGCAACTGGCCGGTGCCGTGCTCGTCGTCGTCGGCGGCGACTCGCTCTGGGCGTCGATCAAGGGCAAACGCCACGCCTGACCCGGTCGGCGACGATCGGGCGGCCCCGCCGGGGGCCGGCCACGCACCCGCGTGGCCGGCCCCCGGCGGCACCCGGTCAGTCGGCCACGACCTCGATGGCGGCCAGGTTCTTCTTGCCGCGCCGCAGCACCAGCCAGCGGCCGTGCAGCAGGTCCGCCTCGTCGAGCTCGGCGTCCTCGGAGGTCACCTTCGCGTTGTTCACGTAGGCGCCACCCTCCTTCACCGTGCGTCGCGCGGCCGACTTGCTGGCCACCAGGCCGGCGGCGGCGAACAGGTCCACCACCGGGGCCAGCGTGCCCATCCGCGCGTGCCGCAGCTCGGAGAGCGCGGCGCTCAGCGTCGCGGCGTCCAGCTTGGCCAGGTCGCCCTGCCCGAACAGCGCCCGGGAGGCGGCGATGACTGCGGCGCACTGGTCGGCGCCGTGCACCAGCTTCGTCAGCTCCTCGGCCAGCGCGCGCTGGGCGGGCCGCGCCTGCGGGCGCTCCTCGGTCGACCTCTCCAGATCCTCCAGTTCCTGCCGGCTCCTGAAGGAGAGGATGCGCGCGTACCGGCTCACGTCCCGGTCGTCCACGTTCAGCCAGAACTGGTAGAACGCGTACGGCGTGGTCATCTCCGGGTCGAGCCAGACCGAGCCGCCCTCGGTCTTGCCGAACTTGGTGCCGTCCGCCTTCGTCATCAGCGGCGTCGCCAGCGCGTGCACCGCTGCCTGCGGCTCCAGGCGGTGGATCAGGTCGATGCCCGCCGTGAGGTTGCCCCACTGGTCGCTGCCGCCCTGCTGGAGCGTGCAGCCGTGGCGCCGGTACAGCTCCAGGAAGTCCATGCCCTGGAGCAACTGGTAGCTGAACTCGGTGTAGCTGATGCCCTGCTCGGACTCCAGCCGGCGGGCGACCGAGTCCTTGGTGAGCATCTTGTTCACCCGGAAGTGCTTGCCGATGTCCCGCAGGAACTCGATCGCCGACAGGCCCTCGGTCCAGTCCAGGTTGTTGACCAGCACGGCCGCGTTCTCGCCGTCGAAGGTTAGGAACGGCTCGATCTGGGCGCGCAGCCGGGTCACCCAGTTCGCGACCGTCACCGGGTCGTTCAGCGTGCGCTCGGCGGTGGGCCGCGGGTCACCGATCTGCCCGGTGGCCCCGCCCACCAGCGCCAGCGGCCGGTGCCCCGCCCGCTGGAGCCGCCGCATCGTGAGCACCTGCACGAGGTGTCCGACGTGCAACGACGCCGCGGTCGGGTCGAAGCCGCAATAGAAGGTGACGGGACCGTCTGCGAGGGCCTTGCGCAAAGCGTCCTCGTCCGTGGACTGGGCGAAGAGCCCACGCCACTTCAGGTCGTCGACGATGTCCGTCACGGTTCTCGTATCTCCTTGTATGGCTTGTTCGTCCCAAGCGTCCGCAGGTCGGCCCGATCCGCCGGAGCGAGCCGGCTCGCTTCCGGTACGAGGTTATACGCCCTGGCTGACCGAGCTCATGTTGGAGTCGGGCACGCGCAGCGCCGGCATCGCGGTCCTGGGGAAGTAGTCGCCTCCACTCGCGCGACAGCGTCCGCTCGGTACGCTCCCGCCTCGCTGGCCCGGGAGAGCAGGTCCACCGGCGACTCGTTGAACCGGAAGTTGTTCACCTCGCCGACGACCTCGCCCCGCTCCACCAGGTAGACGCCGTCCCAGGTCAGCCCCGTCAGCAGCAGCGTCGCCGGTTCCACCTCGCGGATGTACCACAGGCAGGTGAGCAGCAGCGCGGGCCCGTTGTGCCCGGCGTCGGCCACCAGGTCGGCCAGGGAGCGCGAGCCGCCCCCGTCCAGGACCAGGTTGTCCACCGCGGGGGCCACCGGCAGCCCGGTCAGCGCGGCGCTGTGCCGGTTGGTCACCAGGCGGGACAGCGCGCCGTCCCTGATCCACTCGGTGGGTCCCAGCGGCAGCCCGTTGTCGAAGACCGACGCGTCGCCGCCCGAGCTGTGCGCCAGCACGAACGGCGCCGCCTCCAGGCCGGGCTCGGCCGGGTCGCTGCGCAGCGTCAGCGGCAGCCTGGCCAGCCGTTCGCCGACCTTGGTGCTGCCGCCCGGCTTGCTGAAGACCGTACGACCCTCGGCGGCGTCCCGCCCCGACGACCGACCAGAGCTGGTAGATCAACAGGTCCGCCACGGCCGTCGGCGGCAGCAGCGTCTCGTACCGCCCGGCCGGCAGCTCCGTGCGGCGCCGCGCCCACTCCAGGCGCTGGGCCAGCTCCGCGTCGAGCGCCAGCGGGTCCACGTCCGTGAAGTCGTTGGTGGCGCGCCCGACCCAGGCGGAGCGCGGGACGGCCGCGTCGCCCGCCCCCGGCGCCTTCGCGTTCAGCTCCAGCGTGCCGGTGGGCTGGTCGTGCCGCAGCCGCAGCCCGGTGGAGGCGCCCAGGTAGCTGGAGACCAGCTCGTGGTAGGCGAAGCCGTACAGGTCGCGGCCGACCGCCCAGGCCCGGCCGAACGCCTCGCCGAGCGCCGGCGCGAACGCCGCGAAGACCTCGGACGAGGTCTCGGCGGGGGCCTCGGTGAAGGTCGCCGACGGGGTGCCGCCGCTCACCAGCGGTCCCGCGTCCTCGGCCGCGGGCACCAGCGGCTCCAGGTCGTCGGCGGTCACGGCGGAGCGGGAGACGACGCCGGTGGCGGTGCCCTCGCGGCCGTCGACCGTGGCGATCACCGTGAGCGTGCGGTCGCGGGTGACGCCGTTGGTGGTCAGCGCGTTGCGGGCCCAGCGCAGGTTGGCGCTGGAGCGCTCGTCGGCGATGACGACGCAGCCGTCGGCGCGGGACAGGTCAAGGGCGCGCTCGACGATCTCGTGCGGCGCGGTGGTGCGGTGCGTGGCGGCGCTCATCGCCCGGCCTCCTGCGTGGTGTTCAGGATGTTCACGTTGCGGAACAGCGCGGAGGGGCAGCCGTGCGAGACGGCGGCGACCTGTCCGGGCTGGGCCTTGCCGCAGTTGAACGCGCCGCCCAGCACGTAGGTCTGCGGCCCGCCGGCGGCCGACATGGAGCCCTAGAAGTCGGTGGTGGTCGCCTGGTAGGCGACGTCGCGCAGTTGGCCGGCGAGTCGGCCGTTCTCGATCCGGAAGAAGCGCTGGCCGGTGAACTGGAAGTTGTACCGCTGCATGTCGATCGACCAGGACCGGTCACCCACGACGTAGATGCCCCGCTCCACCTCGCCGATCAGCTCGTCGGTGCTCGGCCCGTCCGGCGCCGGCTGGAGCGAGACGTTCGCCATCCGCTGGACGGGCACGTGGCCGGGGGAGTCCGCGTAGGCGCAGCCGTTGGACCGCTCGAACCCGGTGAGCCGCGCGATGCGGCGGTCGAGCTGGTAGCCCACCAGCGTGCCGTCCTTGGTCAGGTCCCAGGACTGCGCGGCCACCCCCTCGTCGTCGTAGCCGATGGTGGCCAGGCCGTGCTCGGCGGTGCGGTCACCGGTCACGTTCATGATCCCGGAGCCGTACGCCAGCGAGCCGAGCTGGTCGAAGGTGGCGAACGAGGTGCCCGCGTACGCCGCCTCGTAGCCCAGCGCCCGGTCCAGCTCGGTGGCGTGCCCGATCGACTCGTGGATGGTCAGCCACAGGTTGGACGGGTCGACGACCAGGTCGTAGGTACCGGCCTGTACGGAGGGGGCGCGCATCTTCTCCGCGAGCAGCTCGGGCATCCGCGCCAGCTCAGCGTCCCAGTCCCAGCCGGTGCCTGTCAGGTACCATGTACTTCCAGCCCTGGCCGACCGGCGGCGCGAGCGTGCGCATCGAGTCGAACTCGCCGCTCTTCGGGTCCACCGCCACCGCCGTCAGCAGCGAGTGCAGCCGCACCCGCTGCTGAGTGGTGACGGTGCCGGCGGTGTCCGCGTAGAACTTGTTCTCGTGCACGGTTAGCAGCGACGCGTCCGCGTGCGCCACGCCCTCCGCCGCGAGCAGCCGCTCGCTCCACTGCGCCAGCAGGCCCGTCTTCTCCGCGTCGGGCACGGTGAACGGGTCGAATCTCGTACGCGGAGACCCAGGTCCGGTCCGCGTGCACGGGCTCGTCCGCCAGGCGCACGGACTCGGAGCTGCCGGCGGCCTCGATCACCTTCGCGGAAAGCCTGGCCATGGCCACCGCCTGCCCGGCCACCCGCGCCGCCGCGTCCATGGTCAGATCGACGCCTGAGGCGAACCCCCACGCCCCACCGTGCACCACCCGCACCGCGTACCCCAGCTCGGTGGTGTCCGACGAACCCGCCGGCCTGGCGTCCCGCAGCCGCAGGGACGCGCTGCGCACCCGTTCGAAACGGAAGTCCGCGTGCTCGACGCCCAGCGCGCGGGCCCGTGCGAGCGCGGCATCGGCCAGCGCGCGCAGCGGCAGCGCGAGGAAGGTCTCATCAATCTCGTGCGCCACGGGCGCCTCACCTTCTCGATGACTCGATTCGTCACGGCAGTGAATCGTGTCGCCGCACTGGTCCGGCACGGTTTTGTGCCAGCGTGACGAGCCGGACGGAGCGGCCGGCCGGACCGCCGCCGTCGGCCGTCGCAGCGGCCCGCGGCGCCGGCCGCGACCGGGCACACGCTGGTGTGGGTCGATACACGCACCGTAGCCGTCGGCACGCGGGGCCGGCCCGCGGCTGGTCGGATGGCCGGTTCTGTAGGGACCCGACAGCGCGCGCCGTACGCCCCTGTCGGAGGCGGTTTCTCCGTCGGGACCGGGGGACCGATAGTTTTCGGGTATCCAGACCGCTTATCGAAAGGGTGGACCCTTGAGCCGCTCGGTTCTCGTCACCGGTGGAAACCGGGGCATCGGCCTCGCTATCGCTCGCGCGTTCGCCGACGCGGGGGACAAGGTCGCCATCACCTACCGCTCCGGCGAGCCGCCGGCCGGATTCCTCGCCGTCAAGTGCGACATCACGGAGCCGGAGCAGGTCGAGCAGGCGTACAAGGAGATCGAGGAGAAGCAGGGCCTGGTCGAGGTGCTAGTCGCCAACGCCGGCGTGACCCGTGACCAGCTTCTGATGCGCATGTCGGAAGAGGACTTCAGCTCCGTGCTGGAGACCAACCTCACCGGCACCTTCCGCGTCGTTAAGCGCGCCAACCGCGCCATGCTGCGCGCCCGCAAGGGCCGTATCGTGCTCATCTCCTCGGTCGTGGGCCTGCTCGGTTCGGCGGGGCAGTCGAACTACGCCGCGTCCAAGGCCGGTCTGGTGGGCTTCGCCCGCTCCCTCGCCCGCGAGCTGGGGTCGCGCAACATCACCGTGAACATCGTCGCCCCCGGCTTCGTCGACACCGACATGACCCGGGTGCTCAGCGACGAGCAGCGGGAGAGCATCGTGAAGCAGGTGCCCCTGGGCCGCTACGCCCAGGTCGAGGAGATCGCCGCCTCGGTCCGCTTCCTGGCCTCCGAAGAGGCCGCGTACATCACTGGAGCCGTCATTCCCGTCGACGGCGGATTGGGCATGGGTCACTGAACGACATGAGTGGAATCCTCGCAGGCAAGCGCATCCTGATTACCGGCGTCCTGACCGATCACTCCATCGCCTTCCACGCCGCCAAGGTGGCGCAGGAGGAGGGCGCCGAGGTGATCCTCACCGGCTTCGGCCGGGTCACGCTGGTGCAGCGGATCGCCAAGCGGCTGCCCAAGCCCGCGCCGGTCATTGAGCTGGACGTGCAGAACCCGGAGCACCTGGCCTCGCTCGCCGACAAGATCCGCGAGCACTCCAGCGACGACACCGGCCTCGACGGCGTGGTGCACTCGATTGCCTTCGGGCCGCAGGGCGCGTTCAACTTCCTGGAGGCGGACTGGGAGGACGTCTCGACGGCGCTGCACGTCTCGGCGTACTCGCTCAAGTCGCTGACCATGGCCTGCCTCCCGCTGATGGAGAAGCGCGGCGGTTCGGTCGTGGGCATCACCTTCGACGGTTCCATCGCCTGGCCGAAGTACGACTGGATGGGCGTGGCGAAGGCCGCCCTGGAGTCCACGGGCCGCTACCTCGCGCGCGACCTGGGCGCCAAGAACATCCGCTGCAACATGGTCTCGGCCGGCCCGATCAAGTCGATGGCCGCCAAGTCCATCCCGGGCTTCGAGGAACTGGCCGACGTCTGGAACCACCGCGCCCCGATTGGCTGGGACCTGTCCGACCCGGAGCCCGCGGGCCGCGGCGTGGTCGCGCTGCTCTCGGACTTCTTCCCGAAGACCACCGGCGAGGTCGTGCACGTCGACGGCGGCGTGCACATGATGGGTGCCTGACCCACCGCCACCCGGCGCCCACCGTCCGGGCGCCGCACACGTGCGCGGGAGGACGCCCGCTCCGCCCGAACGGCGGGGCGGGCGTCGTCCGTCTCCGGCAGCCGTTCCCCGGGGCGTCCCACCGGTCGTCTCCACTGTCCGTGTCCGGCCCCCGTCTCAAGCGGCCTGCTCAGGCGGCCTGCCCAAGTCGTGCGTCGGGGCCGTGCCGGCGACACTGTGAGGGAACCGGGGCACCCCCGGCAACGCGCTAAGAGAGGTGTCGGCGTGCGCATGTCTCGTCGCCTAATAGCCGCCCTGGCGGATGGCCGCGGCCGGGCTGGCCCTGTCGCTGACGCCGCCCGCCGACGCCGCGCCCACCGAGGCGGACTGCCGCACCGCGGTGCGCGGCAGCACCGGCACCGCGACCTGCTTCAACCCCGACGCCGACGCGGACCACGTCCAACTGCACATCGAATGCCGCCGCTGGTGGGACCCCGACGTCGACGGCCGCCCCGTCGAGCTGGGCCCGACCCAGGGCGTGACGCTGGCGGACCGCTGCTGGAAGGAAGTCCAGAGTGTGTGGATCACGCACGGCTGACGGACCCGCGCTCCCACGCTTCCGGTACGTACCCGCGCGAGGCACGGCGCCCCCGAGCCGGGCGTACGCCCCGCCCCCCATGATCCGGCCGGCGCCAGGTGCTGGCTCCCTGGTGCCGGTCGCACCGCTCCCGGCCAGGCGTGATGGCGCGCGGCGCGGCGGGTGGCCGACCGGGGGCGCCGGCCTCACGCCTCCACGAACCGGCACCCGAAGGGGTGTGCCGACGCCTCCGCCGCGGCCCGCTCCTCGTCCCGGTTCCCGGATCGCCGTCACCAGCCGCGCGTGGTCCACGTACGCCTCCGGGCGCAACCGCTCGCCGACGTTGGCCCGCAGGAACGCGCGCAGCACCATGCCGAGGTCCGCGTACAACTCGGCCAGCACGTCGTTCTGCGAGGCCGCAACAACCGCCATGTGCAGCGTGCCGTCCGCCTCGACGAAGCTCGCCGCGTCGCCGGACTCCTAGGCCCGCTCGCGCCGCTCAAGGAGGACGCAGAGCTGGCGCATGTCCGACTCCGTCCGTCGCCGCGCGGCCAGCCGGGCCGCCTCCGCCTCCAGGGCGCTGCGCAGCTCCGCGATGTGCTGCGGGTCGGCCTCGGCGAACCTGCGGTTCATCACGCCGGCCAGCTCGCTGGTGGCCACCACGTACGTCCCCGAGCCCTGGCGGATGTCGAGCAGGCCGTTGTACGCCAGGGCGCGCACCGCCTCCCGCACCGTGTTGCGCGCCACCCCGAGCTGTTCGACGAGTTCTGGCTCGGTGGGGATGCGCGAGCCGACCGGCCACTCGCCGGTGGTGATCTGGGCGCGGAGCTGGGCGATCACCTGGTCGGCGAGGGCGGAACGCCGGGGCGAGGTCAGCGGCATGACTCTCCTGGTCGGGGGCGGCCGAACCCTCCCGGGCGGGGGCGTCCGACGGGCTGGCGAAGCCCCCCATTCTGTCGCCCCGCCGCAGTACCGCACACGGGGCGGCCGGCCGTGGCGCGCGGAGGGCGGCGAGGAAGCGGCCTCCGCGTACGGAGTGGACAGAGATTCATCCCATGATTCTATGATGGCTGCATGACAGACGACCACCTTGCGGGGACCGGGCGCACGCCCGCGCGCCACGGGTCCCCGGCGCGGCACGGCCAGGCGCCCGCCACGGGCGACCGCACGGCGGGGCGTACGGGAACCGTCGCGCCCCCCGGCCCGCCGTCGCGCGCGAGAGCGCCGGCGAAGGCGCCAGCGAGGACGGAGGCGCACCGGTCGCCGCCGGCGACCGGCCCGCGGCGGCGCCTCCGGGATCGCCCTGGCAGCGCCGGCTGCTGATCGCGGGACTGATCCTGGCCGCGCTCAACCTGCGGCCCGCGATCACCAGCCTCGGCGCCCTCCTCGAAGAGGTGCGCGACGGCCTCGGGATGAGCGGCACCATCGCCGGAATGCTCACCTCCATGCCCGCCCTGTGCTTCGCGGTCTTCGGTCTGACCGCGCCCCGGCTGGCCAGGAGGTGGGGCCAGGAGGCCATCGTCTGTGCCGGCCTTGTGGCCATCGGCCTCGGTGTCCTGGTCCGCCCGTTCGCCGGCGGCACCGTCAGCTTCCTGCTCGCCAGCGCCCTCACGCTCGCCGGCATAGCCGTCAGCAACATCCTGCTGCCGGTGATCGTCAAGCGCCGCTTCCCGGACCGGGTCGGGCCGATGACGGGCGTCTACACCATGGCGCTGGCCCTCGGTACCTCCATCGCCGCGGCCAGCACCATGCCCCTCACCGACGCGTTCGGCGGCGACTGGCATACCGGCCTCGTGCTGTGGACCGTGGTCGCCGCCGTCGCGGTGCTGCCCTGGTTCGTCATCGCCAGGTCCAGCCGCGCCGCCCGCCCGGCCACGCCGGCAGGTTCGGCGCACGCGGACGGTTCGACTGGCCCGGCTGGCCCGGGCGGTCCGACCGAGCCCGCGCGGGACGCCGCGACCGTGCCGGCCGCGCGGGACCAGTCCGTCGCGCTGCACCGGTCGGCCACGCGGGACCAGTCGTCCGCCGACGGCGACGAGGACGCCGGACCACGGGCCACGCCGGGGCTCCGGATTACCCGCAGCCCCACCGCCTGGGCCCTGGCCGTCTTCTTCGGACTCCAGGCCACCGGCGCGTACATCACCATGGGCTGGATGCCGCAGATGTTCCGGGACGCCGGCGTCTCCGCGTCCACCGCGGGCGTCCTGCTCGCGGTCACCATGGCACTCGGGGTGCCACTGTCCTTCGTGCTGCCGCGGCTCGCGGCCAGGCTGCCCCACCAGGGCGGGCTGGTCGTCGCGCTCGGGGCGTGCGGGCTGGTCGGGTACGCGGGGCTGTAGAGCGCGCCGGCCGGTGGCGCCTGGGCCTGGGCCGTGCTGCTCGGCCTCTCCACTGCGCCTTCCCGCTCGCCCTCACCATGATCGGCATGCGGGCCCGGAGCAGCTCCGGAGTGGTGCGCCTGTCGGCCTTCGCGCAGAGCACCGGCTACCTGATCTCCATCCCCGGGCCGCTCCTGGTCGGCGCGCTCTACCAGCACACCGACGGCTGGGACCTGCCGATCGCGCTGATGGGCGGGCTGCTGGTGCTGCAGATCGGCGCCGGGGTGCTGGCCGGGCGCGACCGCATCGTCGAGAACGAGCTCTGACCCCGACGCGTCCCGCGAACCGGCAGTGGGACACTGGCCACATGTCTGTTCTCGACCCGAACCCCCAGAACGGTCAGAAGAAGCTGCTGACCATCCTTGGCGTCATGCTCGGCATCACCGTCGTCATCGGCATCATCGCGACGATCGCCTCCCCCTGAGCCACCCGCCTCCGGGCACCGCCCCCGTCCGGCGCGCCGCCCGCCAGACGTCCCACCCACGGGGCGCGTCAGGCGCGCGGTGCCCCGCCCGTCGGGCGCCCCGCGTCCGTGGTGCGTGGGTGCGTGGTGCGCGGGTGCGTGGTGCGCGCGTGGGAGCGGGGCGACCCGCGCGCGTCACGGGCCAGTGCGGCCGGGCGTCGTGGTGGGGCTAGCACCACCATCCCCTAGGGGGTCAGGCTCAGGGGCAACTGGGTGGATCACCGGATGGGCGCGGGGGCCGCGCTTTCGTAAGTTTGATGTATACCGCGCACAGCGGTGGGCGCGGCCGTGGCAGGCGGTCGCGCCGCCCCATCGTTCCCCGGAGGCGATCCCCATCGCAGCCCCTGCGTACAGCCCCGCCGGACGGTCCGACCGCGCGCGGGTCACCCGGCGCCGAGCAGCCGGCCGTACGTGAGGTGGAGCTTCCCTGGTGGGCCATCGCGCTGCCCGCCGTGGTCTTCGCCGCGCTGCTGTTGCTGCTCGTCGGCCCGTCCGACGCCCAGGCGGCCGAGGGGAGCACGGGGCACGTGGCGCGGTTCGTGGTCCTGCTGCGGGACTCCATAGTCCAGCTCCTGTCCTGAGCCGGCGCCGCCTGCCCGGCGATGGGCCGCCGCCCTCGGCTCGGTGCCGCGCCGCGTCCGGGCCCCCGTACCTCCGCGCGCCTCGGCCGGCCGGCCTCCGCGACGACCGGATCGCGCGCCGGGACCCGGCCGTGTACCGGGCTCGGGCCGCGCGCCGGAGCCCAGCCGTGTGTCGAGACCGGGCCGTGTGTCGGGGCCGGGCCGCGCGGGCCCGCGCGAGGAGCCACGGAGCGCACTACTGTGCGGTCCCGTTGAACCCGTCCTGCCCCGCCGCCGGGCCGATCCGCCCGCGCGAAGCGGCCGGTTCCGCCTCCGTGCCCGCCTCGTACCAGCGCGCTTGCCCGGTGACACGGGGTCCCGGGCGCCGTCCCCCGTACCGAGTGCGCGTCCCAACACCCCGCGCCTCACGGCGCGTTTCATGCAAAGCTGGACGACATGAGCGTCGATGTTTCTCGCAGGATCGTCATTTTCCGACATGCGAAGGCCGACTGGTCCCAAGAATCCGACCATGAGCGACCCCTCGCGGAGCGTGGCCGCAGGGACGCCCCGGCCGCCGGTCGCTGGCTCGCCTCGGCCGGCATCGCTCCGAAACTCACCCTCTGCTCCAGCGCGGTGCGTACCCGCGAGACGTGGAAGCTCGCGGTGCACGAACTGCCGCAGCGCCCCAGGACGGTCTACGAGGACCGGATGTACGAGGCATCGCTCGGCGAGCTGATCGCCCTGGTCAACGAGACCGCCGAGGACGTCAACGAAGTCCTGCTCGTGGGCCACAACCCGGGCATGCATGCCCTGGCCGACGCACTGGCCGGCGACGCCGAGGGCGACGCCCTGGTGCGGATGAACCGTGCTGGTTTCCCGACCGCGGCCATCGCGGTGCTGACCTTCCAGGGGACGTGGAAGTCGGTCGAGCATGGCGTGGGCCGCCTCGTCGCCTACTGGTCGCCGCAGGAGTGAGGCCGCCGCGCCGCCCCGGCGCGGTGCGCGCGCCCCGTCCGGCGCCGCCCTCCGCCTCCGGGCCCGCCCTCACCGGGCCTCGCTCCGGGCCCGCCCTCACCGGGCCTGCCGTCGGGCGGCGCCACTCATCCCGCCTGAGCGAGCGGCCCGCCGCCGAACCACCGGCCGACAGCGGGCCGCAGCCGTCTCGTAGCCCCTCCGCGCTCCCTTACGGGACGGGACGGCGAGAGCCGGGGTCACGCGTCCTCGGGCGAGTGCGTCTGCGCGGCCTCGACCTCTTCGCGGGTGATGCCGAGCAGGTACAGGACGGTGTCCAGGAACGGCACGTTGACGGCGGTGTGCGCCGCCTCGCGGACGACCGGCTTGGCGTTGAAGGCGACGCCGAGCCCCGCCGCGTTGAGCATGTCCAGGTCGTTCGCGCCGTCGCCGATGGCCACGGTCTGCGCCAGCGGCACCCCGGCCTCGGCGGCGAACCTGCGCAGCAGGGCCGCCTTGCCCGCCCGGTCCACGACGTCTCCGATCACGCGCCCGGTGAGCTTGCCGTCCACCACCTCAAGGGTGTTCGCTGCGGCGAAGGCGAGCCCCAGCCGTTCCTTCAGGTCGTCGGTGACCTGCGTGAACCCGCCGGAGACCACGCCCACTTGGTAGCCGAGGTGCTTGAGCGTACGGATCAGGGTCCGCGCTCCGGGCGTCAGGCGCACCTCGGCGCGGACCTTGTCCACCACCGACTCGTCGAGCCCCGCGAGCAGTGCGACCCGCTCGTGCAGCGACTCCTCGAAGTCCAACTCGCCGCGCATCGCGCGGGCCGTGACCTCGGCGACCTCGGCCTCACAACCCGCGTGCGCGGCGAAGAGTTCGATCACCTCGTCCTGGATGAGCGTCGAGTCGACGTCCATCACCACCAGCCGCTGCGCGCGCCGCTGGAGTCCGGAGGCCACCACGGCGGCGTCCACGCCGAGCGCCGCGCCCTCCAGCGCGAGGGCCGTGCGCAGCGGCTCGGTCTCGGTGCCGGAGACCGCGAACTCCACGGCGGTCACCGGGTACTTGGCGAGCCGGAAGATACGGTCGATGTTGCCGCCGACGCCGGTTATGCGGGCGGCGATGGCCGCGGTCGACTCGGCGGTCAGCGGGTGGCCGAGCACTGTGACGTGCGAGTGCCCGGTGCCGCGTGGCCGGTTGTCGCCGATACCGGAGATGATCTCGGCCTGGAGGCGCTGCGCGTCGGCCCAGCTGTGCACGGTCGAGCGCAGTTCGCCGGCCGTGGCGCCCTTCTCGTCGGGCGCCGTGACAAGCGCGCACAGCACTATCCGGCCACGGGTGACGACCTGTTCCAGATCGATCACATCAACGTCGAAGGCGGCGAGCGTGTCGAAGAGCCCGGCGGTGATGCCGGGGCGGTCCTTGCCGAAGATCTTGACGAGGAGCGTGGGCACGTCGTCACCGGGAACGGACGTGACGGGGGTGGTCTGCGGTGTGCTCATGGTGTTTCCACGGTAGCGGGCCAGGGACATCTGTCGTCCGCCTGTCCGGTCCACGGACAGCCGTACGGCCACTGGTCGTCGGACCGTTACCAGAGCGTGAGGTTCCGTTTCGGTACGGTCTGCCCCCGCCTGCGCGGTGACGTAGACGGCATACGCCAAAGATCCCCCCACCGCCTGCCGCGCCCGACCCTCCGCGTTGCGACTCCTGGGTCGCGCGTGACGGAGGAGGCGGGCGCGGGGTCGATGGCCCCGCCCGCGCGGCCGGTCCTGGGCGCCGGCCAAACCTGGGCGCCGGCGGACGGGCGGCGGGCGACGGACAGCGGGTGGCAGGCGGCAGGCGCTCGGTGGCGGGGGTGGCGGGGTGCGGGTGCCGCACGTGCCGCACGCGAGTCCGGTCCGCCGGGTGCGCGGTGGGTCGGGGATGGTCGACGGATCGGCGATACATGGCGGAGCGGGGGATTCGATCAAGCGGGTTCGCGGTCAATATCGCCGAAATCGGCAGCGGCTCGGAGTTCGCTCGGCGCCCTTTGCCGGGGATTCCGTCGACCTCGCCTTCGGCGGTCGCGCGAAAATCACCACGCGCACCTCACACGCCTTACCCGCGTATCACACGGCGTCGATCGTGACCGTATCGTTGCGTCCTCGGGCGGGAGCGTAATCGCGTCGGCGGGGAAGGTCGCTGACGCGAGGCGGTGTCTGCCCGACGCGGATACGACGTGCTCCCTGGCCGGCGCCGGGCTCGGTCCGTGCGACGACGGCCGGACCGGGCCAGCTAATTGCCCTGATACGTATGGTCCGTACTCATCCGTGGGCGCTTATTCCTCTCCGGGGGCCTTTCTCCGCACTGGGCGTCACCCGTTACACGGCCGTGGCAAGGCCCGACTTTCCGTTGGGGGACCGAGCCTGAAATAGTTCCTCACGATGTTCGCCATCCCTAGGCTCCCTGTCGCAGGGGGTGACTCGGGGGACAAGTAATTGGGGCATGGAGTGCCGGAAGTCGTACTGGAATTGAATGGACGGACCTGGACGCTGGACCCGTCCAGGTCATATAGCCTCGTGCGCGATCCGCAAGGCGACGTGGTGTTGGAGGACGCCCGAGTCTCGTGGCGGCACGCCACCGTGCACTGGAATGGGCACGGTTGGGCCATCGAGGACCACGGCAGCACCAATGGCACCTAGGTGCGGGGCCAGCGCGTCCAGCACCTGGAGATCAGCCCGGGCACGACCATTCACCTCGGAAACGCCTCCGACGGACCGCGGTTGAACTTCACCGGCGCGGCCGTTGCCGCCGGGGCCGACGCCCATCCGCAAGCCGCCGGCTACGCCGCGCAGCAACAGGCTCCCGCCTCGCAGCAGCCCGCGGGCTGGCAGCCCGCCGGACAACAGCAGTGATGGCAGCAGGCCCCGCAGCCCCAACACCCCCAGCAGGCAGCCCCGCCCCAGCATGCGGCCCCACACCAAGCGGTGCCGCCTCAGCAGTTCCACGGGCAGCAGCAGGCCCCGCACGCACAGCCCCCGCAGGCGCCGCAGCACCAGCACCCCGCGCAGCAGGCGCAACAGCACCAGCAGGTGCCGCCGCAACACCAGCAGCAGGCGCCACAGGGCTTCGCCGGCCAGCCCGGGCCGGGCGCGGGCGGCGCCCCGCACGGGGACCGCAGCTCGACCACGTTCCACCAGATCGCCGTCGGCCGCGTGATGCGCATCGGTCGTGCGCTGGAGAACGAACTCGTCGTCTCGGAACCTCCAGGTCTCGCGGCACCACGCCGAGTTCCGGGCCATGGCCGACGGCCTGTTTGAGATCGTCGACCTCGGCAGCCACGACGGCACCTACGTCAACGGTCAGCCGGTCCGCCGCCAGATCATCGGCCCCAGCGACATCGTCGGCGTCGGTCACTCGGCCTTCCGGCTGGTCGGCGACCGCCTTGAGGAGTTCGTCGACACCGGCGAGGTCTCCTTCTCGGCCCGCCACCTGACCGTGATGGTCGACGGCGGCAAGCAGATCCTCAAGGACGTCAGCTTCGGCGTTCCCGAGAAGTCGCTCGTCGCCGTCATGGGCCCGTCCGGCTCCGGCAAGTCCAGCCTGCTGCGGGCGCTCACCGGCTACCGCCCGGCCGACCAGGGTGACGTTCTCTACGACAACCGGAACCTGTACAAGCAGTTCGCCGAGTTGCGGCAGCGCATCTGACTCGTCCCGCAGGACGACATCCTACACAAGGAACTCACGGTCAAGAAGGCGCTGCGGTACGCGGCCAAGCTCCGCTTCCCCGGCACACCGCCGAGGCCGAGCGCGAGGCGCAGATCGGCGAGGTGCTGCGCGAACTCAAGCTCGACATCCACTCCGACAAGCGGGTCACCTCGCTCTCCGGCGGCCAGCGCAAGCGCGTGTCCGTCGCCCTCGAACTGCTGACCAAGCCGTCGTTGATCTTCCTGGACGAGACGTCGGGCCTCGACCCCGGCATGGACCGCGACGTGATGCTGTTGCTGCGCGGCCTGGCCGACGACGGCCGTACCGTGCTCGTCGTCACGCACTCCGTGGCCGAGCTGGCGCTGTGCGACAAGCTGCTGGTCATGGCCCCCAGCGGGTCGGTCGCCTACTTCGGCCCGCCGGAGGAGGCGCTCAACTTCTTCGGCTACGAGACCTGGGCCGACGTCTTCTCGGCCTCCGAGAACTACCGCGACTACGACTGGGCCAGCCGCTGGCGCGGCTCGCAGCACTTCCAGATGTACGCGGCCGACATCGACGCCGTCGCCCCGCAGTCGGTCCACGTCCAGCCGCCGCCGGCCCGCATGCAGAAGCCACAGAGCTGGGCCTCGCAGTTGTGGACCCTGATGCGGCGCTACGTGTCGGTGATCGCCTCCGACCGCGGGTTCATCGGCCTCATGGTCATCCTGCCGGCGGTGCTCGGCGCGGTCAGCGTGGTCATCCCCTCCGACTACGGCCTGGTCGCCGGGCCCAAGGGGCAGTTCAACCAGGACGCCGGCACGATCATGCTGATCCTCGCGGTCGGCATGTGCTTCTCCGGCGCCGCCAACTCCGTACGAGAACTGATCAAGGAACGGGTGATTTACGAGCGGGAACGCGCCGTCGGCCTGTCCCGGTCCGCCTACCTGATGTCCAAGGTCATCGTGCTGGGCCTGATCACCGCCCTCCAGGGCGTGATCATCTCCGCGATCGACTTCTCCGCCCGGAACCTGCCGGACGAGGGCCTGATCTTCCCGCCCGCTGCCGAACTGTGCCTGGTGATCATCGCCCTCGGCTTCACCTCGATGATGTTTGGCCTGGCTCATCTCCTCGCTGGTGAAGAGGGCCGAGAAGACCATGCCGCTGCTCGTGATGTTCGCGATCGTGCAGGTCGTCTTCACCGGCGTGCTGTTCAAGATCTTCGGCTCGCTCGGCATCGAGCAGTTCGCGTACCTGATGCCCTTGCGCTGGCCGATCGGCGCCTCGGGCGCCACGCTCGACCTCTCGCACGTCATGGCACACTGGGACCGCATGCAGCCGAACCACCTCGACCCGCTGTGGGAGCACTCGGTCAGGCAGTCTACCAGCGACATGCTTGCGCTGATCGCGCTCGGCGTCGCCTGCGGCTTCGCCGTCGCGCGGCTGCTGCGCCGCCACGAGCCGGAGGTCATGCGCAAGTAGCGCCCCCGGCGTCCGCTCGCGGAGGCCGCACGAACGCCGCAGGGCGGCACCCCCGGGTGGGGTGCCGCCCTGCGGCGCGTGAGGGAACAGGTGCCGCCTGCTGGCGCGGGCCGAAGCGGTGGGCCCGCGCCGCCGGATTCGGCGGGTGGCCGACCGTCGGCTCAGTACGCCGAGTCGACGTTGTCCATGGTGCCGTACTTCTGGGCCGCGTAGTTGCAGGCGGCCGTGATGTTGGCGACCGGGTCGTAGATGTCCCAGGACGTGCCCTCGACGTGTAACGCCTTGAAGGTCGGCGGGATCACCTGGAGCAGGCCCTTGGACGGAATGCCGGCGATGGCGTTCACGTCCCAGTCATTGATCGCCCGCGGGTTACCGCTGGACTCACGCATGATGTTGCGGTGAATGCCCTCGTAGGTGCCGGGAATGCCATCCTTCTTGAGGATGGCCAGCGATTCCTTGATCCAACCGTCGAGGTTGTTGGAGTAGGTGACCGGAGCTGCCTTGCGGGGCGCCGAACGGCTGGCGGTCTTGCCGGAGCGCTCCTTGGCCGCACTCCGCGCGGTGCCGCGCTCCTTGGCCGCACTCCGCGCGGTGCCGCGCTCCTTGGCCGCACTCCGCGCGGTGCCGCGCTCCTTGGCCGTCTTCATGTCGGCGGCGGCCTGGGTCTGCTCGGAGCGCACCGCCTCGGCGGCGGCCTCCTTCTTGTCCTGGGCGGCCTTCTGCAGGGCCTCGACGGCGGCGGCGGTGCGCGGCAGGTCGGACTTGGCCTGCTGCGGGACGCCAGAGGACAGCGCCTTGCCACCGAAGGCGGCCTGGTTCACGGCGACGCTCTGCGCGGATAGTGCCGCGTTCGACTCGGCGTGCGCGTCGCTGGAGACGGCGGCGAAGGCGATGGCGACGACACCGGTGGCGGCGATGCCGGCGGCGGAAAGCTTATGGGCCTTGGGCAGGCGGTGATAACCACGAATGCTGGGGACGAGCATGCGGAGAAAACCTCTTCCAATCGCGGGGGTCGCAGTCGCCGTGACGTCGGCGCAGAAGAAGAGCGCCGCGTCTGATGACGGCGCCGTGCGACTCGGCAATTGTTAGCGGTTGGAAAATCGCCTGGCAAAGGTGTGACGTACTATCTGGCTTCGTGGCAAAGGGGGGTTATCGAAACCCCTCGATCGCGGCTATTTTCCCGGTGCGACGCGATGGGAATTCAACTAATCCCATTCGTAGGTGATCCCCGTCCTATGCGCGGGCTCACACCGGACCCCCCGAGGGATGGCCCGATGTGAGCGGGCGCGCACCGAAAGTGGCCGGTCTAGATCTCGACCAGCACCTGGGACAGCGACTTGTGCACCAGGTCGGGCACCGCGCAGTCGTCCGCCGGGTAACCGACCAGGATGACGGCGAACGCCTTCCCGTTCTCTGGCCGCCCCAGCACCTGGGACAGGAACCGCATGGGCTCGGCGTGTGGATCAGCGCGGCCAGCCCCGACAGGTGCAGCGCGGACAGCAGCATGCCCACCGCTATGCCCACCGACTCGTCCACGTAGTAGTGCTTGCGCTTGGTGCCGTCCTCGCCCAGCCAGTAGCGCTGCTGGAAGACGATGACGAGGTGCGGCGCGTCCGTCAGGTGCGGCTTGACCTCGTCCGTGCCGAGCGGTCGCAGCGCCGCCAGCCACTCCTCGCCGAGCCGCCCCTCGTAGGAGCGTCGCTCCTCCTCCGCCTCCTTGATCCTGCGCCATACCTCCGGGTCCTTGACCAGGACGAACGTCCAGGGCTGCTGGTGCGCCCCGGAGGGCGCGGTGGCCGCGCAGGCGATGGCGTCGCGCACCACCTGCTCGGGCACCGGGTCGGTGGAGAACTGTCGTACGGTCCTGCGCTCGTCCATCCGGCGCCGCAGCTCGGCCGCGCGCTCCAGGGACTGCGCCGGGCCCATCCGCGCGGGGCGGTAGGGGACCGGCTGGTAGGGGTCGCCGTGGGCGGGGGTCCAGTTCCGCGTAGGTACAGACATGTGCCGAGTCTGACCCCGCCCCGGCCGGAATGCGGGCCGGATACGAGAATTCGCCGCCCCACCCGCCCCTCACGCCCCGCCTCCCACCCGGCGTCCGCCGCCCCGGCCCCCACCGGACCAGGGTCGGACGGCCTAGGTCTCAGGGCCTAGTCACCGGCCGCCGCCGGCCCGATACGGCCCGCTGATCACGCCGGTACGGTGAAGCCATGACCAAAGGACCGGGTATCGGCTCCGGAACCGGGCTGGCGGCCGTGAGCACCGCGCTGCTCGCCATGAACCGGCAGTTGGAGGTCCGCGACGTCCTCAAGACGATCGTCGTCTCCGCCCGCGAGCTGCTGAACGCCAGGTACGCGGCGCTCGGGGTCCCTGACGACCACGGCGGCTTCGCCCAGTTCGTCGTGGACGGCGTGAGCGAGAAGCAGTGGAAGGCCATCGGCCCGCTCCCGCGCCAGCACGGCATCCTCGCCGCCATGCTCAGGGACGCGACGTCACAACGCCTCGCCGACGTCCGCACCGCCCCCCGGTTCGAGGGCTGGCCGGACGCCCACCCCGAGATGTCCGACTTCCTCGGCCTGCCCATCGCCGACGGCGACGAGGTCCTCGGCGCCCTCTTCCTCGCCAACAAGCAGTGCCCCCGCCTGACCGGCGGCTGCGGCTTCACCGCGGAGGACGAGGAACTCCTGAGCATCCTCGCCCAGCACGCCGCCATCGCCCTCACCAACGCCCGGCTCTACGAGCGCAGCCGCGAGCTGACCATCGCCGGCGAACGCGCCCGCCTCGCGCACGAGCTGCACGACGCCGTCGCCCAGAAGCTGTTCTCGCTGCGCCTGACCGCACAGGCCGCCACCGCCCTCGTACACCGCGACCCGGACCGCGCCCGGAGCGAACTCCAGCAGGTCACGGCGCTGGCCGCGGAGGCGGCCGACGAGCTGCGGGCCGCCGTGGTGGAGCTGCGACCGGCCGCGCTCGACGAGGACGGCCTCGTCGCCACGCTGTGCACCCAGATGCAGGTCCTCGACCGCGCCCAGAGCACCCAGGTCACTTTCTCCTCGCACGGGGTGCGCGCGCTGGCCTCCGCCCAGGAGGAGGCGCTGCTGCGGGTCGCCCAGGAGGCCCTGCACAACGCGCTCTGGCACGCCGGGGCCTCCCGCGTCGAGGTCACGCTCGCCTGGCACGGCGCCGGCGGCGCGCTGCTGTCTGTACGCGACGACGGGCGGGGCTTCGACCCCTCGGCCGTCCGCCGCGCCGGCCGCCACCTCGGTCTGGTCTCCATGCGCGACCGGGCGGCTGCCATCGGCGGCGCGCTCACTGTGGAATCCGCGCCCGGCAAGGGCACCCTGATCGAGATGGAGGTGCCCGGTGGCTGAGCCGGAGACCACACAGCAGAGCGCGGCGGCCCAGCGGCCGCGCCCCGACCGGCCGCGCATCTCGGTGCTGCTCGTCGACGACCACCAGGTGGTACGACGCGGGCTGCGCACCTTCCTCGAAGTCCAGGACAACATCGAGGTGGTCGGCGAGGCGTCCGACGGCGCCGAGGGCGTGGCCCGCGCCGAGGAGCTGCGCCCCGGCGTGGTCCTGATGGACGTCAAGATGCCGGACACCGACGGGATCGAGGCGCTGCGCCGACTGCGCGAGCTGCAGAACCCGGCCCGCGTGCTGGTCGTGACCAGCTTCACCGAGCAGCGCACCGTCATCCCGGCGCTGCGCGCCGGCGCGGCCGGCTACGTGTACAAGGACGTGGACCCCGACGCCCTCGCCGGCGCCATCCACTCGGTGTACGCTGGGCACGTGCTGCTCTAGCCGGAGGTGGCCGGGGCGCTGCTCTCGCAGGAGGAGGCGGGCGGCAGCCAGGGCCGTGGTGTCTCGCTCACCGACCGGGAGCGCGAGGTGCTGGCCCTGATGGCGGACGGCCGCTCCAACCGGGAGATCGCCCGTGCCCTGGTGCTGTCCGAGAAGACCGTGAAGACCCACGTCTCGAAACATCCTGATGAAGCTCGACCTCGCCGACCGCACGCAGGCCGCCCTGTGGGCCGTCCGACACGGAGTGGGCGATTGACATTTTCATACGGTGGTGTGATCGACGGCCCGCAAGCGCACCCCGTTCGGCCGTTGACCGTTCTCCAGTGCACGCCGCGGTGAAAGCCGAGAAGGGTTGAGCAGTGAAGAACATCAAGAGGGCCGCCGCCGTGACGATCATGATGGGCGGCCTCGCCATGGCCGGGGCGGGCGTCGCGTCGGCCGACTCCGGGGCGCGGCCACGGCCTCGCCGGGCGTGGGCTCCGGCAACCAGATCCAGGTCCCGGTGCACGTGCCGGTCAACGTCTGCGGCAACAGCATCAACGTCGTGGGGCTGCTGAACCCCGCCGCCGGCAACACCTGCATCAACGCCTGAGCGTAGATCCACCTCAGTCGAGCGAAGGCCCCGCGCACCCTCCCGGTTCGCGGGGCCTTCCCCTGCCCCTGCCTCGCCAGCCCCACGCCTCAGCGACGACACCCCGCCCGCCAGGACACCACCGCGTGGCTACGCTTGCCGCAGCCGCTGCTCCACGTACGCGTTGTACGGCGGCCACCTGGGCACGGCGCGCCGTGCGCTCCACCGCGCGCAGCGCCTCGGCGCGCGCCGCGATCTCGGAGGCGCTCACCGCGCCGCCGTGCTCCGGCCCGTACGCGATGCCCACCAGCGCCCCCACCCGCTGCGCGAGCTCCAGCACGCGCACCGCGCGCGGCGGATACCCCGGGGCCAACACCTCGCGACCCCGCTCGGCGCGCGCCCGGTACGCCTCCAGGGCCGCCGCCACCGGGCCCGACCCCGCCACGTTCAGCCGGGCCAGCGCCTCCGTCGCCTCCCGCAGCGCCTCGGCGAGCTCGTGCTCCGCCTCGCCCAGCGACGGCACGTCGGCCGGCGGCGCCTCGCGCACCGGCAGGCAGCGCCAGAGCACCTCGGTGTGCACGTCGCTCTCGGAGACCGGGCTGCCGTCCACGCCCACCCCCCGCGGCCCCGCCCGGTGGACCTCGGGCACTAGGCCGAGCCCCACGCCCCCCGCGATGACCGCCTCGCCGGCCTCCAGCGCCCGCGCGTTGAACTCCGGCGGCCCGCTCAGCCCGAGCGGGTGCCCCGCCACCGGCAGCGCCACGCACAGGCCGGTGGCGCCCAGCGCGCGCAGCCGCCCCACCGCCAGGGTCAGGCCCACCGGCGCGGGGTCCGGGGCGGCGCCGGACGCGGCCGATCTCTCCGGCAGGTCCACGACGCGGTATGACGCATCCGTGCCGGTGATACGGTGCGCCGCGTCATCAGGTGAGACAAGTCCGGCAAGCAGGGCATTTGCCCACGCGGCCAGGCGTCCTGAGCGAGGTTCGTCGAGCATGCCACCAGCCTAAGGACTGGCACCGACAACGGGTGGCGTAGGTTTTGCTTGGGAGCTGTGCCCGCCGGCACACGCGACATGACGAGACTGCAATGGGAGACAACGCGCTCATGAGCGATGTTCTGGAGCTGGTGGACGTATCCGTGGTCCGCGACGGCCGGGCTCTGGTGGACCATGTCTCGTGGTCGGTCGCCGAGGGAGAACGCTGGGTGATCCTCGGTCCCAACGGCGCGGGCAAGACGACGCTGCTGAACATCGCCTCCAGCTATCTCTTCCCCACCACTGGCGCGGTGCAGATCCTCGGCGAGAAGCTCGGCGGCGTCGACGTCTTCGAGCTCCGGCCGCGCATCGGCATGGCCGGCATCGGCGTGGCCGACAAGCTGCCGCGTAGCCAGACGGTGCTGCAGACGGTCCTCACCGCCGCGTACGGCATGACCGCCACCTGGCAGGAGAGCTACGAGGCCGTCGACGAGGACCGCGCCCGCGCCTTCCTCGACCGGCTGGGCATGAGCGAGTACCTCGACCGCAAGTTCGGCACCCTCTCCGAGGGCGAGCGCAAGCGCACCCTGATCGCCCGCGCTATGATGACCGACCCCGAGCTGCTGTTGCTCGACGAGCCTGCCGCCGGCATCGACCTCGGCGGGCGCGAGGACCTCGTACGCCGCCTCGGCCGGCTCGCCCGCGACCCGTACGCGCCCTCCATGATCATGGTCACGCACCACGTCGAGGAGATCGCCCCCGGCTTCACCCACGTCCTGATGATCCGCCAGGGTGATGTGCTCGCCGCCGGGCCCGTGGAGACCGAGCTGAACTCCCGCAACCTCTCCCACTGCTTCGGGCTGCCACTGGTGGTCGAGCGCCGGGGCGACCTGTGGACCGCGCAGGGCCTGCCGCTGAAGTGACCCGCCGCCGGTAGCCGCTCCGTCGCTCCGGTCGGCGGAGCGACGAGGCCGGGGTCCGTGCGCGGGGCACCGGCCCGGCGCACGATGGCGTGAAGTGAGCGGTCCCCTGTCCCCGGTGCGGGCCGAGAAATACCATGAACCACGTGCACGCATGGGTGTGGTGGCTGATCGCCGCCGTCGGGCTGGGAATTCCTCTCGTACTGACGGCGATGCCCGAGTTCGGGATGTTCGCCGTGGGCGCCGTGGCCGGCGCGATCACCGCCGCGCTGGGTGGTGGCACCGTGCTCCAAGTCGTCGTCTTCGTCGTCGTCTCGGTCGCACTGGTGGCCGTCGTGCGCCCGATAGCCGCGCGCAACCGCTCCCAACGCCCCTCCCACGCCAGCGGGATCGACGCCCTGAAGGGCCGTCAGGCCGTCGTGCTGGAGCGGGTGGACGGCGACGGCGGGCGCATCAAACTCGCGGGCGAGGTCTGGTCCGCCCGTGCCTTCGACACAGGTCAGGCGTACGAGCCGGGCCAGCAGGTCGATGTGGTGGAGATCGACGGCGCGACGGCCGTCGTGATGTGAGCCGTACGCGCGGGGCGGATGCCGCCGCTCGGAGTGGTGGCGAAGCTGCGTGGCAGTGCGCTGATCTGACAGACTCACCTATCCAAGATCGACCGACAACCGAAGGGCACGGGGAGCCACTGTGGAACCGATCATCATCGTCCTGATCATCCTGGTGGTGCTCGTGTTCATCGCCCTGATCAAGACGATCCAGGTCATCCCGCAAGCCAGCGCGGCCATCGTGGAACGCTTCGGGCGCTACACGCGGACCCTCAACGCCGGGCTGAACATCGTCGTCCCGTTCATCGACTCCGTCCGCAACCGCGTCGACCTGCGCGAGCAGGTGGTCCCCTTCCCGCCGCAGCCGGTGATCACCCAGGACAACCTGGTGGTCAACATCGACACGGTCATCTACTACCAGGTCACCGACGCCCGCGCGGCCACCTACGAGGTCGCCAGCTACATCCAGGCCATCGAGCAGCTCACCGTCACCACGCTGCGCAACATCATCGGCGGCATGGACCTGGAGCGGACCCTGACCTCCCGCGAGGAGATCAACGCGGCCCTGCGCGGCGTGCTCGACGAGGCGACCGGCAAGTGGGGAATCCGCGTTAACCGCGTCGAGCTGAAGGCGATCGAGCCACCGACCTCCATCCAGGACTCGATGGAGAAGCAGATGCGCGCCGACCGTGACAAGCGCGCCGCGATCCTCCAGGCCGAGGGCATCCGGCAGTCGGAGATCCTCCGCGCCGAGGGTGAGAAGCAGTCCTCCATCCTCCGCGCCGAAGGTGAGGCTAAGGCCGCCGCGCTGCGCGCCGAGGGTGAGGCGCAGGCGATCCGCACGGTCTTCGAGTCCATCCACGCCGGCGACCCGGACCAGAAGCTGCTCTCGTACCAGTACCTCCAGATGCTCCCGAAGATCGCCGAAGGCGACGCCAACAAGCTCTGGATCGTGCCCAGCGAGATCGGCGACGCCCTCAAGGGCCTCGGCGGCGCGCTCGGCAACTTCGGCCCGGGCGGCTGCGGCCTCGGTGGCGGTGGCGGTACGGAGGCCGCGCCCGCCCCGCGTCGCGAGCAGCCCAGGATCGACTGACCGGCGCCCCACGGCAGTGGGACACGGGCGACAGCGAGGCGCGGGGCCCCGAGGTTCGACGTCGGGGCCCCGCGCCGTCTCCGTACCGCTCGCCGCGGACTCAGGCAGTCCGGCAGCGCACCCCGCGCCCCCAGCGCCAGCACCAACGCGTCCGACGGCTACGGCTCGTACGGCGTGAGCAGCAGCCGCATTCCCGCCTGCTCTGGCGTACGGTCCGCCTTGCGGTGGTTGTCCTCCGCACACGAAGCGACGGTATTCAGCCAGGTATCACCTCCCCCGCGCGACCGCGGCACCACGTGGTCCACGGTCGTCGCCCGGCGACCGGAGTACGCGCACCGGTGCCCGTCCCTGACCAGCACCCCGCGCCGCGACCACGGCGCCCGTCTTCGGAACGGCACCCGTACGTACCGGCTCAGCCTGATCACCCGCGGCATGGGCAACTCCACCGTGGCGGCCCGCCCCCGCAGCTCCGGCTGGGCCTGCTTGACCACGGCCTTCTCCTGTAGCACCAACACCACCGCACGCCGCAGCGTCACCGTCGACAGCGGCTCGAAGCTGGCGTTGAGCACCAGAGTCTCGCGCATCCCCCACACCTCCCGCGTCCGGCCTGCCCTCTTCGGGCACGGCACAACTCTGGACGTGCGAACGGGGGAGGACAACGCAATTTCACGCGCGATCCCACGCACGAGGGCCGCCCGGCACCCGCCCCGACCTCCGCAACTCCCGCGCGGCGCCCACAGATGTGCCACCACCGCCCGGGCCGCTCCCGCCCGGGCCCACGGCGGGTGACGCGGCCCGGGACACGCGAGAGGGACGGACCCACCCGGGCCCGCCCCTCCCACCACTCACTCCACATGACTGACCGCCCACCCCGCTCGGCCGGGCGGCACCGCGCCCGACACCACTCCCGCGAGGCGGCGCCGCTCAGCCCTCGGCAGGCGCCTCGTACTCGCCGATCAACTGTGCGCGCCCCAGCGTGTGGAAGCGCAGGTTGAAACCCACGACGGCCGGTGACGCGTCCGCGTCCGGGCCCAGCTTCTCGGCGTCCACGGCGTACACCGTGAACACGTACCGGTGCGAGCCGTCGCCCGGCGGTGGCGCGGCGCCCCCGAAGTCCCGGGTGCCGTAGTCGTTCCGTACGTGCACCGCACCCGTCGGCAGCCCGGGGAAGCCCTCGCTGCCCGCGCCGGCGGGCAGCTCGGTCACGTCGGCCGGGATGTCGAAGAGGGACCAGTGCCAGAACCCGCTGCCGGTCGGCGCGTCCGGGTCGAAGCAGGTGACGGCGAAGCTCTTCGTCCCCTCCGGAAAGCCCGACCAGCGCAGGTGCGGGGAGCGGTTGCCCCCGCCGTACACCTGGTCGTCCTTGAGCACCCCGCCGTGCGTCACGTCGTCGCTCAGCACGGTGAACGAGGGCACCGCGGGGTGGAAGTCATGGGGGAGCGGGCGCCGGTTCTGCTCGGACACGTCGAATCCTCTCTGCTCGGCTCACGCGACTGTGCGATCACGGCCAGCGTAGCGAGATCGTCCGCCGCGGGCGGGCGCGCGGGCTGCGACGATGGCCCCCATGACCGCGTCTGAGCCCGACACCCCCGGCACCGGCCCGCACCGTGCGGAACTCGACCTCGACGGCGTGCGCGACGAGCCGACGTTCCTCGACCGTTGCACCCGTGACCTGGACCTCCCCGAGTGGTTCGGCCACAACTGGGACGCCCTCGACGACTGCCTGCGCGACCTGTCCTGGTGGGGGCGGCCCAGCGGCTACGAGATCCGGATACACGGCTGGCAGCGGTTCCGCGCCGCGGCCCCCGATACGGCCCGCACCGCGGCCGACGTGCTGGCGGACGCCATCGAGTACTGGGCACGCCGGGAGACGCCGCTGACGGTGACCTTCGACGACCAGGAGTAGGACAGCCCCGGAAACCGCCGCGTACGCGACGCGCGGGAACGGGCGCGCCGCTGACGTCAGAGGTTGAGAGGCGTCACCGTGGCGACGTCAGAGCCAGTTGCGCCTGCCGCCCACGTCGGCCAGCCACTGGTTGAGGTAGGCCGCCCAGTCGGTGCCCTGGTAGTTGGACAGCTCCACGGTGAAGGCGCGGTAGGAGTCGCTGCCCTCGGTGAACAGGCCGGGCTTCTTGTCCATCTCCAGGACGACGTCCATCGACCGGTCGTCGGCGATGAAGGTCAGCTCGACCTGGTTCAGCCCCCGGTACTGCTGCGGGGCGTAGAACTCGATTTCCTGGTAGTAAGGGGGAGCCGCTGCCGGGTGCCGCGGATGTGACCGCGCTCCAGGTCGGCGCTCTTGAAGCTGAAGCCCAGGCTCCCGAACGCGTCGAGAATTGCCTGCTGCGCGGGGAGCGGGTGCACGTTGATCGGGTCGAGGTCGCTGCTGTCGACGGCCCGGGCGATCGCCAGCTCCGTGGTGACGGCGACGTTCATGCCGGTGAGGTGCCGCCCCAGGAACGTCGTCACCGGCGTCTCCCACGGGACCTCCAGCGCGAACTGTACGGCGTGCACCGCGCCGGGCTGCACCTCGAAGGCGCCACCGAGGGTCTGCTTGGTGAACTCGATGTCCTGCTTGGTCTCCTGGTCGTTGCCCTCGACCTCGACCCTGCCCTGGAGCCCGACGGAGAGCCCCTCGATCTGCTGAGCCGCGGAACCACCCTGGATGCGGACCTCGCCCTGGACCACGCCGCCGGGTACGACGTTCTCCTCGGTGAGCACCGTCTCCACCGAGGCACCGCCGGCCCCCAGGCTCGCGAGCAGCTTCTTGAAGCCCATGTTCCTCCTCCCCAGGACGCGACAGACCCTCGTCGCCTCATCGTGACGTGTATCGATCGGCTCGATCGGTACACACGCGAAACCGTGTCGGCCGGTTCCGCGCCACACACCCTGGCAGCTCGCCGCGCGCACTCCAAGGTTCGCACCGCGGTCCAGTACCCTCGGAGCGCGTGACTGTGGGATGTGACCGTACGCCGCTCGACCATTCCTTCTTCGACCGCCCCGTGCTCCAGGTGGCCCCTGACCTGCTCGGCCGGATACTCGTCCGCACGACGCCGCAGGGGCCGATCGAGGTACGCCTTACCGAAGTGGAGGCGTACGCGGGGGCCTCCGACCCCGGCTCGCACTGCTACCGGGGGCGCACCGAGCGCAACGCGTCCATGTTCGGCTCGCCCGGCCACGCCTACGTGTACTTCACGTACGGCATGTGGCACTGCCTCAACCTGGTATGCGACGCCGAGGGCACTCCGAGTGGCGTGCTGCTGCGCGCCGGCGAGATCATCCGCGGCCAGGAGCTGGCCCGCCCGCGACGCGCGGCCGCGCGCAAGGACCGGGAGCTGGCCCAGGGGCCGGCACGGCTGGCCACGGCGCTCGACGTGGGCCGCGTGCTGAACGGCACCGACGTCTGCGCCGGACCGCAGGCACCCCTGAGCGTCCTGCACGGCGACCCTGTCCCCGCCGACCACGTGCTGAGCGGTCCGCGTACGGGAGTGGGTGGGGAGGGGGCGACTCACCCCTGGCGCTTCTGGATCGCCGACCACCCGACGGTCAGCCCCTACCGGGCGCACGTTCCGCGCCGCCGCAACCGCTCAGCCTCGACGACGAAGTTTGACGCGAGGCGGCCGGGCGCCTAACGTAGCCAGAGCAGCTTGAGAAGGGCAGCGGAATAGGCACGGTCGCAACGATCATGCAGATGCCACCTGAGCGGCAAAAAACCACTACTGCACGGCCCCAAACTGGGATGGATTTCGGCATGCCGAAATCCGTTCGAAAGCTTCGATTATGAAGCTCGGGGGAAATCCGCTAAAGTAGTTACCACGCTGGAAGGTGCCAAGTAAACCCCGCTCCAACAGGGGACCGGAAACGGCAGGAAAAGGATCTGGTAAGGTTGGAAACGCCGAAGGGAAGCGCCCGGAGGGCCCGGTGAAACGGGACCGAAGGAGGCGTGCGTTCCTTGAGAACTCAACAGCGTGCCAAAAGTCAACGCCAAATATGTTGATACCCCGTCTCCCACACTGTGTGGGGGCGAGGTTCCTTTGAAAAGTCCTCCCAGCACCGTTACGGGGTTGGGGGTGACACGGCGAGGATGATGTGAACATCGATCTTATTCCGGTCGGTGTTCCGTTCTTATTCGTGTGTGTTTGCCGGGATATCCTGGAGGCATTCATGGAGAGTTTGATCCTGGCTCAGGACGAACGCTGGCGGCGTGCTTAACACATGCAAGTCGAACGATGAAGCCGCTTCGGTGGTGGATTAGTGGCGAACGGGTGAGTAACACGTGGGCAATCTGGCCTGCACTCTGGGACAAGCCCTGGAAACGGGGTCTAATACCGGATATGACTACCGATCGCATGGTTGGTGGTGGAAAGCTCCGGCGGTGTAGGATGAGCCCGCGGCCTATCAGCTTGTTGGTGGGGTGATGGCCTACCAAGGCGACGACGGGTAGCCGGCCTGAGAGGGCGACCGGCCACACTGGGACTGAGACACGGCCCAGACTCCTACGGGAGGCAGCAGTGGGGAATATTGCACAATGGGCGAAAGCCTGATGCAGCGACGCCGCGTGAGGGATGACGGCCTTCGGGTTGTAAACCTCTTTCAGCAGGGAAGAAGCGAGAGTGACGGTACCTGCAGAAGAAGCGCCGGCTAACTACGTGCCAGCAGCCGCGGTAATACGTAGGGCGCGAGCGTTGTCCGGAATTATTGGGCGTAAAGAGCTCGTAGGCGGCTTGTCGCGTCGGATGTGAAAGCCCGGGGCTTAACCCCGGGTCTGCATTCGATACGGGCAGGCTAGAGTTCGGTAGGGGAGATCGGAATTCCTGGTGTAGCGGTGAAATGCGCAGATATCAGGAGGAACACCGGTGGCGAAGGCGGATCTCTGGGCCGATACTGACGCTGAGGAGCGAAAGTGTGGGGAGCGAACAGGATTAGATACCCTGGTAGTCCACGCCGTAAACGTTGGGAACTAGGTGTGGGCGACATTCCACGTCGTCCGTGCCGCAGCTAACGCATTAAGTTCCCCGCCTGGGGAGTACGGCCGCAAGGCTAAAACTCAAAGGAATTGACGGGGGCCCGCACAAGCGGCGGAGCATGTGGCTTAATTCGACGCAACGCGAAGAACCTTACCAAGGCTTGACATACACCGGAAACGGCCAGAGATGGTCGCCCCCTTGTGGTCGGTGTACAGGTGGTGCATGGCTGTCGTCAGCTCGTGTCGTGAGATGTTGGGTTAAGTCCCGCAACGAGCGCAACCCTTGTTCTGTGTTGCCAGCATGCCTTTCGGGGTGATGGGGACTCACAGGAGACTGCCGGGGTCAACTCGGAGGAAGGTGGGGACGACGTCAAGTCATCATGCCCCTTATGTCTTGGGCTGCACACGTGCTACAATGGCCGGTACAATGAGCTGCGATACCGTGAGGTGGAGCGAATCTCAAAAAGCCGGTCTCAGTTCGGATTGGGGTCTGCAACTCGACCCCATGAAGTCGGAGTCGCTAGTAATCGCAGATCAGCATTGCTGCGGTGAATACGTTCCCGGGCCTTGTACACACCGCCCGTCACGTCACGAAAGTCGGTAACACCCGAAGCTGGTGGCCCAACCCCTTTGGGGAGGGAGCTGTCGAAGGTGGGACTGGCGATTGGGACGAAGTCGTAACAAGGTAGCCGTACCGGAAGGTGCGGCTGGATCACCTCCTTTCTAAGGAGCACTTTGGCCGTCAAACCTGTTTTGGTGGTCCAAGAGCCAGTTCGTCGGCGAGTGTTCGACGCTGGTTGCTCATGGGTGGAACGTTGAGTATTCGGCACGGGGTCTTGTGAGGTTGTGAGTACTGCTCTTCGGAGCGTGGAACACGCCAAGCGAGGGTTCGTGTTGGGCGCGCTGTTGGGTGTCTGAGGGTACGGCCGTCAGGTTGTGTCTTCGGTTGCCGGCCCCAGTGAACTCGTCTGTTTGGGCGGGGTGGTGGGTGGCTGGTCGTTGTTTGAGAACTGCACAGTGAACGCGAGCATCTGTGGCCAAGTTTTTAAGGGCGCACGGTGGATGCCTTGGCACCAGGAACCGATGAAGGACGTGGGAGGCCGCGATAGGCCCCGGGGAGCTGTCAACCGAGCTTTGATCCGGGGGTGTCCGAATGGGGAAACCCGGCAGTCGTCATGGGCTGTCACCCGTACCTGAATATATAGGGTATGTGGAGGGAACGCGGGGAAGTGAAACATCTCAGTACCCGCAGGAAGAGAAAACAACCGTGATTCCGGGAGTAGTGGCGAGCGAAACTGGATGAGGCTAAACCAGTCATGTGTGATACCCGGCAGGGGTTGCGTGGTTGGCGTTGTGGGATCGTACTTCGATGATCTGCCGGTCGTCGGGTGAGTCAGAAACCGTAGATGTAGGCGAAGGGCATGCGAAAGGCCCGGCGTAGAGGGTAAGACCCCCGTAGCTGAAACATCTATGGCTTGCTTGTACGACACCCAAGTAGCACGGGGCCCGAGAAATCCCGTGTGAATCTGGCGGGACCACCCGCTAAGCCTAAATATTCCCTGGTGACCGATAGCGGATAGTACCGTGAGGGAATGGTGAAAAGTACCGCGGGAGCGGGGTGAAATAGTACCTGAAACCGTGTGCCTACAAGCCGTGGGAGCGTTGCCATGTCCTTTGGGGCATGGTCGTGACTGCGTGCCTTTTGAAGAATGAGCCTGCGAGTTTGCGGTGTGTTGCGAGGTTAACCCGTGTGGGGGAGCCGTAGCGAAAGCGAGTCCGAATAGGGCGTTGGAGTAGCACACTCAAGACCCGAAGCGGAGTGATCTAGCCATGGGCAGGTTGAAGCGCGGGTAAGACCGTGTGGAGGACCGAACCCACCAGGGTTGAAAACCTGGGGGATGACCTGTGGTTAGGGGTGAAAGGCCAATCAAACTCCGTGATAGCTGGTTCTCCCCGAAATGCATTTAGGTGCAGCGTCGTGTGTTTCTTGCCGGAGGTAGAGCACTGGATAGGCGATGGGCCCTACCGGGTTACTGACCTTAGCCAAACTCCGAATGCCGGTAAGTGAGAGCGCGGCAGTGAGACTGTGGGGGATAAGCTCCATGGTCGAGAGGGAAACAGCCCAGAGCATCGACTAAGGCCCCTAAGCGTATGCTAAGTGGGAAAGGATGTGGAGTCGCAGAGACAACCAGGAGGTTGGCTTAGAAGCAGCCACCCTTGAAAGAGTGCGTAATAGCTCACTGGTCAAGTGATTCCGCGCCGACAATGTAGCGGGGCTCAAGCGTACCGCCGAAGTCGTGTCAATCCAGCATGTACTCCTAACGGAGGCTGGGTTGGGTAGGGGAGCGTCGTGTGCCGGGTGAAGCAGCCGCGTAAGCGAGTTGTGGATGGTTCACGAGTGAGAATGCAGGCATGAGTAGCGATTCACACGTGGGAAACGTGTGCGCCGATTGACTAAGGGTTCCTGGGTCAAGCTGATCTGCCCAGGGTAAGTCGGGACCTAAGGCGAGGCCGACAGGCGTAGTCGATGGACAACCGGTTGATATTCCGGTACCCGCTTTGAAGCGCCCAATACTGAATCTTCTGATGCTAAGGCTGTGAAGCCGCCCTGAATCTCTTCGGAGTTGAGGGGAGTGGTGGAGCCGCTGACCCTAGGGCTAGTAGGTAAGTGATGGGGTGACGCAGGAAGGTAGTCCAGCCCGGGCGGTGGTTGTCCCGGGGTAAGGGTGTAGCCCGTTATCTAGGTAAATCCGGATGACATGAGGGTGAGACCTGATGCCGAGCCGATTGTGGTGAAGTGGATGATCCTATGCTGTCGAGAAAAGCCTCTAGCGAGTTTCATGGCGGCCCGTACCCTAAACCGACTCAGGTGGTCAGGTAGAGAATACCGAGGCGTTCGGGTGAACTATGGTTAAGGAACTCGGCAAAATGCCCCCGTAACTTCGGGAGAAGGGGGGCCATTTCTGGTGATGGGCTTTACGCCTTGAGCTGGGGGTGGCCGCAGAGACCAGCGAGAAGCGACTGTTTACTAAAAACACAGGTCCGTGCGAAGCCGTAAGGCGATGTATACGGACTGACGCCTGCCCGGTGCTGGAACGTTAAGGGGACCGGTTAGCTGACTTTCGGGTTGGCGAAGCTGAGAACTTAAGCGCCAGTAAACGGCGGTGGTAACTATAACCATCCTAAGGTAGCGAAATTCCTTGTCGGGTAAGTTCCGACCTGCACGAATGGCGTAACGACTTCTCGACTGTCTCAACCATAGGCCCGGTGAAATTGCATTACGAGTAAAGATGCTCGTTTCGCGCAGCAGGACGGAAAGACCCCGGGACCTTTACTATAGCTTGATATTGGTGTTCGGTTCGGCTTGTGTAGGATAGGTGGGAGACTGTGAAGCATGCACGCCAGTGTGTGTGGAGTCGTTGTTGAAATACCACTCTGGTCGTGCTGGATGTCTAACCTGGGTCCGTGATCCGGATCAGGGACAGTGTCTGGTGGGTAGTTTAACTGGGGCGGTTGCCTCCTAAAGGGTAACGGAGGCGCCCAAAGGTTCCCTCAGCCTGGTTGGCAATCAGGTGTTGAGTGTAAGTGCACAAGGGAGCTTGACTGTGAGACTGACGGGTCGAGCAGGGACGAAAGTCGGGACTAGTGATCCGGCGGTGGCTTGTGGAAGCGCCGTCGCTCAACGGATAAAAGGTACCCCGGGGATAACAGGCTGATCTTCCCCAAGAGTCCATATCGACGGGATGGTTTGGCACCTCGATGTCGGCTCGTCGCATCCTGGGGCTGGAGTCGGTCCCAAGGGTTGGGCTGTTCGCCCATTAAAGCGGTACGCGAGCTGGGTTTAGAACGTCGTGAGACAGTTCGGTCCCTATCCGCTGTGCGCGTAGGAGTCTTGAGAAGGGCTGTCCCTAGTACGAGAGGACCGGGACGGACGAACCTCTGGTGTGCCAGTTGTCCTGCCAAGGGCATGGCTGGTTGGCTACGTTCGGGAGGGATAACCGCTGAAAGCATCTAAGCGGGAAGCCTGCTTCGAGATGACGGCTCCCACCCACTTGATGGGGTAAGGCTCCCAGTAGACGACTGGGTTGATAGGCCAGATATGGAAGCCCCGTAAGGGGTGGAGTTGACTGGTACTAATAGGCCGAGGGCTTTTCCTCAGTTGCTCGCGTTCACTGTGTTGGTTCTGAAATAACGACTGTGTTGTTGTCCGGTTGGTTTATTTCATAGTGTTTCGGTGGTTATTGCGTTAGGGAAACGCCCGGTTACATTCCGAACCCGGAAGCTAAGCCTTTCAGCGCCGATGGTACTGCAGGGGGGACCCTGTGGGAGAGTAGGACGCCGCCGAACTCCTTGTAAGAAGAGCCTTGTCACGGATTTCGATCCGTGACAAGGCTCTTCTGCGTTGCGAGGCATTTTCTCGTAATGCCTCGTCCATGTCACCGGAACGGCGCTGTCGTCGATGGGAAACGCCCCGGGCAGGAAGCGCGGCCGGTGTGGCAAGGCGTCGCCAAGACCCCTGTGCGTGTGGTGCCGGCTGGGGCGGGTAAAATTCGGTGGTATCATTGGCACGTATCCAACGTATCCACAGGAGGCCCCTGGGTGGAGGTCCAGGAGACGCGCGTCCAGACCGACCGCGTGCTCACCATCCCGAACATCCTCAGCATGGCACGCCTCGTCTGTGTTCCGCTGTTCCTGTGGCTCATCCTGTTGCCGGAGTTCGGCGGCCCCAAGGCCGATGGCTGGGCGCTGCTGGCTCTCGCGTTCAGCGGCGTCAGCGACTACCTCGACGGCAAGCTCGCTCGCCGTTGGAACCAGATCAGCAGTCTCGGCAGGCTTCTCGACCCCGCCGCTGACCGGCTCTATATCCTCTCGACCCTCGTCGGCCTCACCTGGCGGGAAATCCTGCCGTTGTGGTTCACTGCCGTACTTCTGGCTCGTGAACTCGTGCTCCTGGTGATGGTCGGCATCCTGCGCCAGCACGGCTATCCGCCGCCTCAGGTGAACTTCCTCGGCAAGGCAGCCACCTTCAACCTCATGTACGCATTCCCGCTCCTCCTTCTGAGCGACGGGAGTGGCTGGCTGTCGACGTTCGCTGCTATTTTCGGATGGGCGTTCGCAGGATGGGGTACGACCCTCTACTGGTGGGCAGGAGTCCTCTATGTGATTCAGGTCCGCCGGCTTGTCAGAGCGGACGCCACGGCCGGCTGAGCCCGCTGATGCGCCAGTCCTGTAGGGCCGAGTTGCCCTGATGTGAACTCCAGTGGCCCCATCTGGACGGGCGAGGTCGGCCTGACCGTCGTCTCTTCAAGGAGGACGCTTCCGACATGAAGGCCGTCGTGATGGCCGGTGGCGAGGGAACTCGCCTCCGACCGATGACTTCTAGCATGCCCAAGCCATTGCTGCCGGTGGCCAATCGGCCAATCATGGAGCATGTGCTGCGTTTGCTCAAGCGGCATGGTCTTAATGAGACCGTGGTGACCGTCCAGTTCCTCGCCTCACTGGTGCGGAACTGCTTCGGTGATGGCGAAGAACTGGGCATGGAGCTCACCTATGCCAACGAGGAGAAGCCGCTCGGTACCGCGGGAAGCGTGAAGAACGCGGAAGAGGCGCTGAAGGACGATGCGTTTCTCGTCATCTCGGGTGACGCGCTCACCGATCTCGACCTGACCGAGCTGATCAACTTCCACAAGGAAAAGGGCGCGCTCGTCACGGTCTGCCTCACGCGGGTTTCCAACCCGCTGGAGTTCGGCATCACCATCGTCGACGAGGAAGGCCGAGTCGAACGGTTCCTTGAGAAGCCCACCTGGGGCCAGGTCTTTTCCGACACGGTGAATACCGGCATCTACGTCATGGAGCCCGAGGTCTTCGACTACGTCGAGGTCGACACCTCCGTGGACTGGTCCGGAGACGTCTTCCCGCAGCTCATGAAGGAAGGCAAGCGCATCTACGGCTATGTCGCCGAGGGCTACTGGGAGGATGTGGGCACCCACGAGAGCTATGTGAAGGCCCAGGCCGACGTCCTGGAGGGCAAGGTCGACGTCGAGGTCGACGGCTTCGAGATCTCGCCGGGCGTCTGGGTCGCCGAAGGCGCTGACGTCCACCCCGACGCCGTCCTGCGCGGGCCGCTCTACATCGGCGGCTACGCCAAGGTCGAGGCCGGCGCGGAGATCAGAGAACACACCGTCGTCGGGTCCAACGTCGTCGTCAAGAGTGGCGCCTTTCTGCACAAGACTGTCGTGCACGACAACGTGTACGTGGGGCAGCAGTGCAATCTGCGGGGCTGCGTCATCGGCAAGAACACCGACATCATGCGGGCCGCCCGGATAGAGGACGGGGCGGTGATCGGTGACGAGTGCCTGATCGGTGAGGAATCGATTGTCCAGGGGAACGTGCGCGTGTACCCGTTCAAGACGATCGAGGCCGGCGCGTTCGTCAACACCTCGGTGATCTGGGAATCCCGTGGACAGGCTCACCTGTTCGGTGCGCGCGGCGTCTCCGGGATTCTCAACGTGGAGATCACCCCGGAGCTGGCCGTACGGCTGGCTGGGGCGTACGCCACGACGCTCAAGAAGGGCTCCACCGTCACCACCGCGCGCGACCACTCCCGTGGTGCGCGGGCCCTTAAGCGCGCGGTCATCTCCGCGCTCCAGGCCAGCGCCATCGACGTACGCGACCTGGAGAACGTGCCGCTTCCCGTGGCTCGCCAACAGACCGCCCGCTGCAGCGCCGGCGGGATGATGATCCGTACGACGCCGGGTGTCCCTGACTCGGTGGACATCATGTTCATCGACGAGCGGGGCGCGGACCTGTCGCAGGCCGCGCAGCAGAAGCTGGACCGGGTGTACGCCCGCCAGGAGTACCGCCGCGCCTTCCCCGGCGAGATCGGTGACCTGCGCTTCCCCGCCAGCGTCTTCGACTCGTACACCGGATCGCTGTTGCGCGCGGTGGATACCACCGGCGTGGCGGAGGCCGGCCTCAAGGTCGTGGTCGACGCCTCCAACGGCAGCGCCGGGCTGGTGCTGCCCAGCCTCCTGGGCAAGCTCGGGGTGGACGCGCTCACCATCAACCCCGGCCTTGACGAAGCGCGCCCCACCGAGACCGCTGACGCCCGGCGGGCGGGGCTGGTCCGCCTCGGTGAGATCGTCGCCTCGGCGCGCGCGGCCTTCGGTGTCCGCTTCGACCCCGTCGGCGAGCGGCTCTCGCTGGTGGACGAGCGCGGTCGCATAATCGAGGACGACCGGGCGCTTCTGGTCATGCTTGACCTGGTGGCGGCCGAGCGGCGGAGCGGCCGGGTCGCGATGCCCGTGACCACGACCCGGATCGCGGAGCAGGTCGCCTCGTACCACGGCACGCAGGTGGACTGGACGACCACCTTGCCCGACGACCTGACCCGGGTGGGGCGGGCGGAGACCACCATTTTCGGTGGTGACGGGCGCGGCGGGTACATCATTCCCGAGTTCAGCAGCGTCTTCGACGGGACGGCCGCGTTCGTGCGGCTCATCGGTCTGGTAGCGCGCACCCAGTTGACGCTGAGCCAGATCGACGCCCGCATCCCGCGGGCCCACGTGCTCCGGCGTGACCTGGCCACGCCGTGGGCCGTCAAGGGGCTGGTGATGCGGACGGTCGTGGAAGCCGCCGGGGACCGTTCGGTGGACACCACCGACGGGGTGCGGGTCGTCGAGGCCGACGGGCGCTGGGTCATGGTGCTGCCCGACCCGGCCGAGGCCGTCACCCACCTGTGGGCGGAGGGCCCGGATGACGCGTCCGCCGGGGCCCTGCTCGACGAGTGGGCGCACGTTGTGGACACCGCGGGTCGCTGACCCACGCGGGCCCGCCGGGTCCGGTCGGGCCCCCACGAGGCACCCGACCGGACCCGCCCGGGTCGCGTACGGCTTGGCCACGGCGGGCCGTTGGCATCCGCGCCCCTGTCCGGCGCGCCGGTGGGGCCATTGGGTGGCGGCGCTCCCGACGTGCGACGATGTGCGGCATGCCGCAGCCGCCCCCCATTCGGAGCACCGCGTCCCAGCGCCCGCGTCCCGACGCCTCCATGTCGCTGCTGACCAACGTGATGGAACACAGCCTCGACGACGGGTACGCCGAGGCGGCGGCCCGACGCGAGGCCGAAGGAAAGCAGGGGCTGCCGCGCACGGCGAGCGCCAAGGCGTGGCTGGCGGTCGGGCTGGTCCTCACCACCGTCGTGGTGACCATCGGTGCGGCCGAGACGCGGATAGCCGCGCCCACCGTGGCCAAGGAGCGCCAGGAACTCATCGACCGGATCGAGTCGGAGACCTCGGCGGCCGACGCCCTGGAGGACGGCGTCGACGCGCTGCGCGACGAGGTCGGCGAGCGGCAGCGCGAGGCGCTGCGGGAACACGGTGGCGACAAGGGCGAACTGGTGGCGCTGCTCGCCGGCGCGACCGAGGTGCGGGGCCCCGCGCTCAAGTTGGTCATCGACGACGCGAAGGGCGCCGGCGGCGGGCGCGGCGGCCCGCGCGAGGCCAGCGGCTTCTCCGACACCGGACGGGTGCGGGACCGGGACATGCAGCGCGTCATCAACGGGCTGTGGCAGTCCGGCGCGGAAGCCATAGCAGTCAACGGCCAGCGGCTGACGGCCCTTTCGGCGATCAGGGCCGCGGGGGACGCCATACTGGTGGACAACAGGCCACTCGTGCCGCCGTACACGGTGCTCGCGGTGGGCGACGGGGAGCGGCTGCGCACTGCCTTCGAGGACAGTGCGGACGGCCAGTACCTCAAGGTGCTGCAGGAGAACTACGGCATTCGCGTGCGGACCTCCGTCCAGGACGAGGCGCGCCTTCCGGTCGCCCCGAGCCTGATCGTGCGCAGCGCGCAGCCACATGCCGGTGCCGCGAACACGAACGACACCGACACAGGAAAGGGCACATCTTGATCGCTGTACTGGGCCTCGTCGTGGGAGTCGTGGTCGGACTTGTGGTCCGCCCCGTGGTACCCAACGCGGTTGAGCCCTATCTGCCGATCGCCGTCGTCGCCGCGCTTGACGCGGTCTTCGGGGGCTTTCGCGCCATGCTCGACGGAATCTTCGACGACAAGGTCTTCGTCGTCTCGTTCCTGTCCAACGTCGTGGTGGCCGCCCTGATCGTCTTCCTGGGCGACAAGCTGGGCGTGGGCGCGCAGCTCTCCACCGGTGTCGTGGTGGTGCTCGGTATCCGCATCTTCTCCAACGCGGCCGCGATCCGGCGGCACATCTTCAGGGCGTGAGCGCGATGTCCCACGACGAGATGCCCGACCGGCCCGAGCCGCCACGCCCCGTGCCCGCGGACCAGGAGCCCGAGCAGCCGGCCGCCCCGGGGGGCGAGGGGGCCGCCGAGCAGCCACCGGGGAAGGCGGACGAGCGTTCAGGCGACGGCAAGGGGCACGGCCACCGCTTCGGCGGGCTACGACGCGAGCTGCCCGCCGAGCGCCCCGTACCCCGGGCCTCGACGCACCGCCAGCCTCCCGTGCCCGATGGTTCGATGACGGGCCGTAAGCGGCTGCTGGCGAGTCTGTGGCCGCCCCGGGTGACCCGTCCCCAGCTCACCGTGGCCCTGCTGCTGTGCGTGCTCGGGCTCGGTCTGGCCATCCAGGTGCGCTCGACCAACGAGAGCAGTGTGCTGCGCGGGGCACGCCAGGAGGATCTGGTGCGCATCCTGGATGAACTTGACGACCGCACTCAACGTCTTGAGGACGAGAAGCAGCGCCTCGTCGGCCAGCGCACCGAGCTGGAGAACAGCTCGGACCAGGCGGAGGAGGCACGTAGGCAGACCAAGGCGAAGGAGCAGCAACTGGGCGTGCTCGCGGGTACGGTGGCCGCGCAGGGCCCCGGCATCACGCTGCGCATAGACGACACGCGCGGCGCGGTGGAGGCCGACATGCTGCTCGACGCGATCCAGGAGCTGCGCGCGGCCGGCGCGGAGGCCATCCATATCAACGAGGTGCGGGTCGTGGCCGACACGTACCTCGCCGACGGGGGCAAGGGCATCGAGATCGACGGCCACGAGGTGAGCCAGCCCTACGAGTTCACGGTCATCGGCAAGCCCGAGGATCTTGAGCCCGCGCTCAACATTCCTGGTGGGGTGGTGCAGACTCTGGAGAAGGAGCGCGCAAACGTGTCAATCAAGCGGCACGAGAAGATCGTCGTGGACGCCTTGCGATCGGCGAAGCGGCCTGACTACGCTCGGTCGTCATCGTAAGGAGCGGGGGATGCATGGGGGCCCGTGCCGCGGGTGGAACCCAGCGGGGGGTCGGCGCACCGGATACGGGGTGCGTAAGGGAAACTGTCTGGTGGTCACGGACGTTGTGAGGGTGTCCGGGTCAGCCGGTGTGTGCATCGAGGGTTTGTCCTGCCCCACGGGCGGGTCTGTTTCAGTCAAGGGGAATCGCCCGTGAAGTTGTTTGCGAAGTTGTTCGGCAAGAGTGCGCGCCCGGAGGGCGGCACTGCTCGCCATCGAGGGCGTGCTGCCGAAGGAGGCGGGGCTCAGGAGGAGCGCCCGCTGTTCCGGGACCAGGTCGGCGGCCAGCCCGGTGGCCACGGCGCGTCGTCTGTTGACCATGCCGGATGCGGACCCATAGGTTTCGGGGAACGATCAGCCTCAAGTACGGGTGGAGGGTCCGGGGTGCCTGTTTGCCCCAGGTGCGGGCACCAGGCCAGCGCCACGAGCAAGTTCTGCTCCAACTGCGGCACCCCGCTGCGGGCCGGAGCGACGCCCGAGCGCGCCTCGGAGACGACGTCCACCATCTCGATCTCGGGTCTTGAGGCGTACGACTCGGAGACGACCGGTCAGACACCGCTGCCGTCGCTGACGCCGGAGGCCCAGGCCGCGGTGGACGCGCTGCCGGCGGGGTCGGCGCTGCTAGTCGTCCGGCGCGGCCCGAACTCGGGGAGCCGCTTCCTGCTGGACAGCGAGTTGACGACGGCCGGTCGTCACCCGAACAGCGACATCTTCCTCGACGACGTCACCGTCTCGCGTCGGCACGTGGAGTTCCGCCGCGGCCCGGACGGCGGCTTCTCGGTCGCCGACGTCGGCAGCCTCAACGGCACCTACGTCAACCGTGAGCGGATCGACGCCGTGCTGCTCAACAACGGCGACGAGGTGCAGATCGGTAAGTACCGGCTGGTCTTCTACCCCAGCCAGCGGGGATTCGGCATCTGAGCGACCAGCGGAGCCGAGGAAGGTTCATGCGTCACTCACCGTCGGGCGGTGCCGGACACGGCACCGCCCCCGCGGACGGCCGGCTGCTGAGCATCGGGGCCGTGCTGAACCTGCTTCGGGACGAGTTCCCCGAGATCACGATCTCGAAGATCCGCTTTCTCGAAGCCGAGGGGCTTGTCGAGCCCCAGCGCACTCCCTCGGGCTACCGGAAGTTCTCCCGGGCGGACGTGGAGCGGCTCGGATACGTGCTGCGCACGCAGCGCGACCACTACCTGCCGCTGAAGGTCATCCGGGAGCACCTGGACGCCCTGGAGCGCGGTGAGCAGGTGCCGCTGCCCGCCCCCGCCCAGCCCCGCGACCTGCTCGACGGGGAGCCGCCGGCGGCGGACGAGCCGACGGCGGCCAGGGTGGGCCGTGCGGAGCTGCTGGCCGCCGCCGAGGTGGGTGAGGCGGAACTGGCCGAGTGGGAGTCCTACGGGCTGCTCAGCGCCGCCTCGGACGGCAGATACGACGTCGGCGCGGTCGCCGTGGCCAAGCTCATCGCCGATCTCGGCAGGGCTGGTCTCGAACCGCGCCATCTTCGGGCGATCAAGGCCGCCGCCGATCGGGAGGCCGGCCTTGTCGAGCAGCTCGTCGCACCCCTGCGCAGGCATAGAAACCCGCAGACCAGGGCCCATGCGGAGACCACCGCCCGGGAGCTGGCCGGGCTGTCCGTACGGCTGCACGCGGCGCTCGTGGAAGCCGCGTTGCGGGTCAGGTTGCACTGAGTGCCGCGGTGCCCGACTACCCAAACCGGCTGACCAGGTCCTAGGGTTACTGTGTGAATGAGCTCGACGTCGTGGGTGTCCGGGTGGAAATGCCTTCCAACCAGCCGATCGTGCTTCTCCGTGAAGTGGGAGGCGACCGGTACCTGCCCATCTGGATTGGGCCGGGAGAGGCGACGGCCATCGCCTTCGCGCAGCAGGGCATGGCACCCGCGCGACCGCTGACCCATGACCTTTTCAAGGACGTACTGGAAGCGGTGGGGCAGGAACTCACCGAGGTCCGGATCACCGACCTGCGGGAGGGCGTCTTCTACGCGGAGCTGGTGTTCGCCAGCGGGGTGGAGGTCAGCGCTCGGCCGTCGGACGCAATAGCGCTGGCTCTGCGCACCGGAACGCCGATCTACGGCAGCGACGGTGTGTTGGACGACGCGGGCATCGCCATCCCGGACGAGCAGGAGGACGAGGTCGAGAAGTTCCGCGAGTTCCTCGACCAGATCTCTCCGGAAGATTTCGACACCAACAGCCAGTGAGCCGCTGACGGGGGCCGTGGGGGGTATCCGGTCAGCCGTTCCCGGTGAAGTGTCGTGGTAAACCACTCCCAGGGTGATTATCACTCGGCGTGCCGAGTGTGGCGATCGTTGACGCACCCCGAGTGACTGCCTACCGTCGAGAAGGCAGGTCAAGGACGGAGGTCGGCGTGAGAAGCACCGGCGAGGGCACGGCGGCAGGCGGTCCGTATCCGCTTCCTGGAAGCGGGGCCGGATCGGCGCCCGAGCAGCCGGTCGCCACACACGCCATGGCTCCCGACGAGCCCGCGTCCGAGGACGTCGGCTACCGCGGGCCCACGGCGTGCGCGGCGGCGGGTATCACCTACCGACAGCTCGACTACTGGGCGCGCACCGGACTCGTGGAGCCGAGCGTGCGGCCGGCTCACGGCTTTGGCAACCAGCGTCTGTACAGCTTCCGCGACGTGGTCGTCCTCAAGATCGTCAAGCGGCTCCTCGACACCGGCATCTCGCTCCAGAACATCCGCACCGCGGTGCAGCACCTGGAGCTGTGCGGGGTCGCCGACTTGGCGCAGATGACCCTGATGAGCGACGAGGCGACGGTGTACGAGTGCACGTCGCCGGACGAGGTCGTGAACCTGCTCCAGGGCGGCCAGGGGGTCTTCGGCATCGCCGTCGGCGTCGTGTGGCGGGACGTGGAGGCGGCGCTGTCCCAGTTGCACGGTGAGCGCGTGGACACCGGCGAGACGCTGACCCGCCACCACCCCGAGGACGAGCTGGCCAGGCGGCGCAACCGCGCGGTCTGAGCCCGATTGTCAGTGGCGTACGGCACTATCGTGGTGTGAGGGGTGCGCCAACAATCCTGCATCTGGGCTTGGATGCCTTCTACGCGGCGGCGGAGCAGGCATCCAAGCCCCGCTTGCGTGGGAAACCGGTGATCGTCGGGGGACTCGGGCCGCGCGGCGTCGTGTCCACGGCCTCGTACGAGGCGCGGGTCTTCGGGGTGCACTCGGCCATGGCGCAGGCCCGCCGACTGTGCCCCAACGCCGCCTACCTCACACCGCGCTTCTCGCTGTACCGGCAGGTCAGCGACGTGCTGATGGGCCTGTTGGCGAGGCTGTCGCCGCTGGTGGAGCCGCTCAGCCTGGACGAGGCGTTCGTCGATCTGGAGGCCGGCGGCGTGGAGCCCCGGTCGGAGGCGGCCCGCGCGGTGGGGGAGCGGCTGCGCCGCGACATCGCCCCCGCGACCGGGCTCTCCGGGTCGGTCGGGCTCGCCGGCTCCAAGATGCTCGCCAAGATCGCCTCCGAGCAGGCCAAGCCCGACGGCCTGGTGGTGATCGAGCCGGGCACCGAGATGGCGCTGCTCGGGCCGATGTCGGTGCGGGCCATTCCCGGCGTCGGCCCGGCGCCGGCCGAGGCGTTGCGGCGCGCCGGCATCCACACGGTGGCGGAGTTGGCCGAGGCCGGGGAGGCCGAGTTGGTGCGGCTGCTCGGCAAGGCCCACGGTGCCTCGCTGTTCGCGCTGGCCAGCGGGCGGGACGAGCGTCCGGTCGTCGCCGACCGGGACGCCAAGTCGGTCTCCGTGGAGGACACGTCCGACGAGGACCTCACCGACCGCTCGCGGGTGCAGTTCGAGGTGGCCCGGCTTGCGGACCGGTGCGTCGAGCGGCTGCGGGAGGCCGGCAGGTCGGGGCGCACGGTCGTGGTGAAGGTTCGGCGCTATGACTTCTCGACGCTCACCCGCTCCGAGACGCTGCGCGGGCCCACGGACGACCCCTCGGTGGTGCGGGAGGCCGCGCGGCGCCTCATCGACGGCATGGAGACGAGCGAGGGCGTGCGCCTCCTCGGCGTCGGCGTCACCGGCCTGGCCGACTACACGCAGGAGGACCTCTTCGCGCAGGCCGCCATAGAGCGTGAGGCGCTGGAGGAGTCCCAGCGGGCCCAGGACGAGGCGCCGCCGGGCAGACCACCCGACCACGGGCGGGCCCCGGGCCCGGAGAGCGCCCCCCAGGGCCCCATATCCGAACCGTCGCCCGGGCTTCCCAGAGACTGGCTGCCGGGACACGACGTGGTGCACGCGGAGTACGGCCCGGGCTGGGTGCAGGGCAGCGGCGTGGGGCGGGTGACCGTGCGGTTCGAGCAGCCCTGGTCGGCGCCGGGCCGCGTGCGGACGTTCGCCGTCGACGACCCGGCCCTCGCGCCTGCCGAACCCCTGCCGTTGGTGCGCCCGGAGATACCGCCCGGGGCGCCGGCGGCCAGCCTGCCGACCGTGGACCTCGGGGCCGGCGGCGGGGTGGCGGCCGGCGCCGGCGGGTCAGCCGTCGGAGGGTGAGCCGCCCGGCCTCTCCTCGCCGGCGATGCGTCCGAAGCCGGTGTCCGGGGGAGGGGTGGGGCCGCCGCGTCGCGAGGTGTCGAGCCCGTAGTGCCGGTAGAGCTGGACCTCCTGCTCGGGCGAGAGGTGCCGGCCGACACCGAGGTCCGGGGCGCCCTTGATCAACGCGCGGTCGAACGGGATGCGCAGCGTCTCGTCGACCACCTCGCTCGGCTCCAGGGGGACGAAGACATCGCGCCCGAACAAGCCGGTGCGCACGGCTGCCCACTCGGGTTCGCCCGTCGCGTCATCGAGATAGACCTCGTCCACCGTGCCGATCTTCGTGCCGTTGCGGTCGAACGCCTTGCGGCCTATCAACTGCCGCGGGTCGGTGTCCGTGTGCACCGTCCATCACCTCCAACTAGGTCATGACTGCCCCCTATGACACCTACGTAAGGCCAGATCCCGCTCGTCGGCCACTTGAGGGGCCGGCCGACATCGCCGCTGGTAGGCTGGCGGACGGCTGTCCACCCCGTGCGGAAGAGCTCTCCGTCGCAAGCTGGTGGGGGCGCCGAAGGAGCAAATCCTCCCCGGAATCTCTCAGGCACACGTACCGTACGGACGAGGTCACTCTGGAAAGCAGGGCGGGTCACGGGCAACTTGCCGGAGCCCTTCCTTACCGACGGTGAAAGCCGGATCGCTGCGCGGGCCGGTGAAGCTCTCAGGTTGAGATGACAGAGGGGGAGGCCGTACGGGCACCAGCGCCTTGGTGCCCCCCAAGGTCGCTTGACCAGGAGGCCCCGTAGATGACCGCACACCGCATCTCCCTGACCGAGTTGGAGCGCGGCACGCCCTTCGACGAGCGCCACATCGGGCCTGACCGCGAGGCGCAGGCCAAGATGCTCGCCCAGGTCGGCTTCGGCTCGCTCGACGAGCTGACCGCGGCAGCCGTGCCGGACGTGATCAAGAGCGCCGAGTCGCTGCGGTTGCCCGACGCCAGGACCGAGGCGGAGGTGCTCGCCGAGCTGCGCGAGCTGGCCGACCGCAACGAGGTCGTCACGCCCATGATCGGCCTCGGGTACCACGGCACGTTCACCCCGCCGGTGATCCTGCGCAACGTGATGGAGAACCCGTCCTGGTACACCGCGTACACGCCGTACCAGCCCGAGATCTCGCAAGGTCGCCTTGAGGCGCTGCTGAACTTCCAGACCGTGGTGTCCGACCTGGCCGGGCTGCCCACCGCGAGCGCCTCCCTCCTGGACGAGGCCACCGCCGCCGCGGAGGCCATGGCGCTCGCCCGCCGGGTCGGCAAGGTCAAGCAGGGCGTCTTCCTCGTCGACGCGGACTGCCTGCCGCAGACCATCGCGGTGATCCAGACCCGCGCCGAGCCCACCGGCGTCCAGGTCGTCGTCGCCGACCTGTCCGACGGCATCCCGGACGAGATCGCCGAGCGCGGCGTCTTCGGCATCCTCCTCCAGTACCCCGGCGCCTCCGGCGCACTCCGCGACCCGCGCGCCGTCATCGAGCGGGCCCACGAGCTGGGCGCCGTCGTCACGGTCGCCGCCGACCTGCTCGCCCTCACCCTGCTGACCTCGCCCGGCGAGCTCGGCGCCGACATCGCCGTCGGCAGCACCCAGCGCTTCGGCGTGCCGCTGGGCTTCGGCGGTCCGCACGCCGGGTTCATGGCTGTCGACGACAAGTTCGCCCGCAGCCTGCCGGGCCGACTGGTCGGCGTCTCCGTAGACGCGGACGGCAACAAGGCGTACCGGCTGGCGCTGCAGACCCGCGAGCAGCACATCCGCCGCGAGAAGGCCACCAGCAACATCTGCACCGCGCAGGTCCTGCTCGCCGTGATGGCCGGCATGTACGCCGTCTACCACGGCCCCCAGGGCCTGGCCGCCATCGCGCGCCGTACGCACCGCTACGCCACCGTGCTCGCCGAGGGGCTGCGGGCCGGCGGGGTGGAGGTCGTACACGGGGCGTACTTCGACACGCTGACCGTGCGGGTTCCGGGTCGGGCCGCTGAGGTCGTGGCCGCCGCGCGCGAGGCCGGCGTCAACCTGTGGCTCGTCGACGCCGGCCAGGTCGGCGTCGCCTGTGACGAGACCACCGGCCGCGCGCAGCTCGCCGCCGTGTGGGGCGCGTTCGGCGTCGACGCCGACGTAGAGACGCTGGACGCGGCCGTCGCCGACGCGCTGCCACAGTTGCTGCTGCGTACCAGCGACTACCTCACCCACCCCGTCTTCCACCAGCACCGCTCCGAGACCGCGATGCTGCGCTACCTGCGCAAGCTTGCCGACCGCGACTACGCGCTGGACCGTGGCATGATCCCGCTCGGCTCCTGCACCATGAAGCTGAACGCGACCACCGAGATGGAGCCGGTGACCTGGCCGGAGTTCGGCGGACTGCACCCGTTCGCGCCCATCGAGCAGGCGCAGGGCTACCTCACCCTGATCAGGGAGCTGGAGGACCGGCTCGCCGAGGTCACCGGCTACGACAAGGTCTCGCTCCAGCCCAACGCCGGGTCGCAGGGCGAGCTGGCCGGCCTGCTGGCCGTGCGCGCCTACCACCGGGCCAACGGCGACGAGCAGCGCACCGTGTGCCTCATCTCCTCCTCCGCGCACGGCACCAACCCCGCGAGCGCCGTCATGGCCGGCATGAAGGTCGTCGTCGTCAAGACCGGCGACGACGGCGAGGTCGACACGGCGGACCTGCACGCCAAGATCGAGAAGCACGGCGACGAGTTGGCCGTGCTCATGGTCACCTACCCGTCCACGCACGGCGTGTTCGAGGAGCACATCAGCGACATCTGCGCCGCGGTGCACGACACCGGCGGACAGGTGTACGTGGACGGCGCCAACCTCAACGCGCTGGTCGGCCTGGCCAAGCCCGGCCACTTCGGCGGTGACGTCTCGCACCTGAACCTGCACAAGACGTTCTGCATCCCGCACGGCGGCGGCGGCCCCGGCGTGGGCCCGATCGGCGTGCGCGCGCACCTGGCGCCGTTCCTGCCCAACCATCCGCTCCAGCCCAAGGCCGGCCCCGAGACCGGCGTGGGCCCCGTCTCCGCGGCACCCTGGGGCTCGGCCGGCATCCTGCCCATCTCCTGGGCGTACGTTCGCCTGATGGGTGGCGAGGGGCTGCGCCGCGCCACGCAGGTCGCGGTGCTCAGCGCCAACTACATCGCCAAGCGGCTCGAACCGCACTACCCGGTGCTGTACACCGGCCCGGCCGGGCTGGTGGCGCACGAGTGCATCGTCGACCTGCGCGGGCTCACCAAGGAGACCGGCGTCACCGTCGACGACGTCGCCAAGCGACTGATCGACTACGGCTTCCACGCGCCGACGATGTCGTTCCCCGTGGCCGGGACGCTCATGATCGAGCCGACGGAGAGCGAGGACCTGCCCGAGCTCGACCGCTTCTGCGAGGCGATGATCGCCATTCGTGCGGAGATCGCCAAGGTGGGCTCCGGCCAGTGGTCGGCCGAGGACAACCCGCTGCGCAACGCCCCGCACACGGCGGCCACGGTCGGCGGCGACTGGGACCACCCGTACAGCAGGGAAGCGGCCGTGTTCCCGGGTGGCGTGGCAGCCTCGGACAAGTACTGGCCGCCGGTGCGCCGGGTGGACGGGGCGTTCGGTGACCGCAACCTGGTCTGCTCGTGCCCGCCGCCGGAGAGCTACGAGAGCTAGGCTGTCCGACGTGGCGTGTCCGTGCGACTGACTGACGCGCAACGGACGTGCGAGGGGGCCGGTTCGGCGGTGACGCCGGGCCGGCCCCTGGTGTTTCGTGCCGCGTGTTGCGCCGCACGGCGCTCGTATCCGTGTGGTGCTGGAGTGGCGCCGCCGTACCGTCTACCGCGGTTCACGGCTCCTGCCGCACGGCGACGGTGGGCTCGCCTGTCGGTGCCCGCGCCGGCGGGCAGGGGTCAGGCGGCGGTGGCGACGTGCTCGGTGCTCAGCGGCCGGTGCGGGTCGATGACCTGGCCGTCCGGCAGCAGCTCCCCGGTGTCCTCGAAGAGCAGGACCCCGTTGCACAGCAGGCTCCAGCCCTGTTCGGGGTGGTGGGCCACGAGGTGGGCCGCCTCCCGGTCAGCTGACTCGGCTGTCGGGCATGGTGGTTGGTGCTGGCACATGGAAGGAATCTTTCGCTGTGACGTGGTAGCTGTCCTGCGGCTCGGTGCGGTGTCCATTGCCGCCCCCCGTAACTGTTGGTTGGTCTCAGTCTTGTCCTGCGGGCGTGATTTCGCAGGCATTTAGCGGCAGCGCTTGTCTCCAGTGGAAGACGCGTCACTCGTCGGGATGGTTGTCGTGCGGCGCATCATCCCGACGGGTGGTTCCTGGTAGTCGGCATGCACTAGTCCTTTGGGGGAAGGCGCGCCGGCGGACAGGATGCCGCGCGCCCCGCGACGCTGGGCGTCGCGGGGCGCAACGGGCTCGCTCCAGAGCGTCAGGCAGGCGATCCCAGCAGGGGGCCGGGGGAGATGCGGAGCGTCAGCATGGGCAACAGGTCGGAGACCCGGTGCGGCAGGTTGGGCGCGATGCCGGGCGGTGCGGGGGTGAGCGGCACCAGCAGGTCCGACGGCGCCGGGTGGCCGGCGTCGACCTCGGCGGTCGTGTCGCGGTGCAGCCACAGCGTGAGCATGTACAACTCGGGTACGGACAGCAGTCTGGGCTGGTACGCGGCGGGCAGCGCCTCCGCGCGCCGCAGGGCGTTCCCGGTCGAGGCCACGTACGGGGGCCCTCGCAGAAGTGCGAGAAGGCCCAGCCGTCGGGCGTGAGCATCGCCTCGGCGGCGACGACGGCGTGGTCCGCGCCGACGATCAGGAAACGCCAGCCGACGAGCCGAGTGGTGGGCGTCGCCGCCCGTCCGCCGCGCGGTGACACGCGGTCCAGGACGTGGAGCGGGAGCCGGGTGCTCGGCGGTCAGCGGACTCGGTTCGCAGCGCAGGGCCGGGGTGCGGGCCTCACGGACGGCGGTGGGGGAACCGAGGGCCGCGAGGACGCTGCGTAACGCGGGCGCCGGGGCTGGGGAGACATGCAGCGGCATAGTCGCCTCTCACTTCGAGACAGGTGCTACGGGGGTGCGGGACGGCACTGTCTGTGCGCGGGGTCGGAGGTGGGCCGGAACCGATTGCCGGGTCGCCACTCTCCGCCTCATTGGCGAGTTTATACGATAGGTGTTCCCTTTCCCTTTGCCGACGCTCCCGTAGTCAACTCGGCAAGGGCATATCCGGACCTTACGTTGTGGTGATTGATCCGTTTCTGTGCCATCTTTTCAGAGGCTGACCGTGGCTTTTATCTCGAAGCCGGAAGGCTGAAAGTCGCCCGTTTTTTCTGCTTCGAAAAGAGGGCCGAGCTGCTAGGTCGACGTATGCCGTCCGGGCGGATCAACGGTTTCGCTACCCGGAGCTTAGTCGTCCCAGAGCCTGGACGGGGCGTTATGGATCACACTGTCTGGGCATCATCGACCGTGACTTACCCCGGCTCTACTTCCCGAGCCGGGCTCGGGCGGCTGGCGTGGCCGTGATCCCGTCTAGGAGGGACGCTTCTATGGGTGAGAAGATCGTGGCAGGCGGGTTTCACCTGTCCGATCGGCGCGGCATCGCGAAAAGCTGAGCCATTGCCTGGACGCTTTCGCCCGGCTGTTGAAAGAGAAGCGATTCGAGCGCCCAAAGAACCTCATGGGTCTGGAGAACGAGCTGAATCTCTCCGGTCCCGACGGCATACCGCGGATGCTGAACGCCGAGGTCCTTGAGCGCATCGCGAGCGGGGATTTCCAGACGGAACTTGGCCAGTGCAACCTTGAGGTGAACATCGTCCCTCACCCCATGCACGGCCGGGTCTTCGACCAGTTGTCGGAGGAGTTGCGCACCTGCCTTTCATATGCCGACAGAAAGGCCGGCGAAGTCTCCGCCGGCATCGTCATTATCGGCATCCTGCCGACCCTGGCCGCGCATGACCTCGTCTCCGCGAACCTCTCGCGAGGCGATCGGTACCGGCTGCTCAACGACGAGATGCTGGCCGCCAGGGGCGAGGACTTCACCATCGACATCGCCGGCGTCGAGCGGCTGACCTGTACGTCCGCGTCGATAGCGCCGGAGGCGGCCTGTACGTCGGTGCAACTGCACCTCCAGGTGACCCCGAGCAAGTTCGCGGACGTGTGGAACGCGGCGCAGGCCATCGCGGCGGCGCAGTTAGCGGTGGGGGCGAACGCGCCGTTCCTCTTCGGGCGGGAGTTGTGGCGCGAGTTCGGGCGGGAGTTGTGGCGCGAGTCGCGGCCACCGCTGTTCGCGCAGTCCACGGACACCAGGCCGCCCGAGCTCATCGAGCAGGGCGTGCGCCCCCGCACGTGGTTCGGAGAGCGCTAGATCGATTCTGCACAGGACTTCTTCGAGGAGAACCTGCGCTACTTCCCGCCCCTGCTGCCGATCAGTGGGGACGAGGACCCGCTGAAGGTGCTCGACGACGGCGGCGTCCCCGAACTCGCCGAGCTGGCGCTGCACAACGGCACCATCTACCGCTGGAACCGGCCGGTGTACCAGGTCACCGACGGCGTGCCGCACCTTCGGGTGGAGAACCGGGTGCTCCCCGCGGGCCCCACGGTCACCGACGTCATGGCCAACACGGCGTTCTACTACGGCCTGGTCAGAGCGTTGGCGGAGCAGCCGCGACCGGTCTGGCGGCGGCTGCCGTTCGCGGTGGCCGCGGACAACTTCGACACCGCCTGCCGCGACGGCATCGACGCGGTGCTGCGCTGGCCGCGTCCGGTCCGGTCCCGGGCGCTGACCCGGGTGCCCGCGGTACGGCTCGTCCAGGAGGAGCTGCTGCCGCTGGCGGCGGCCGGCCTCGACGCGTGGGGCGTGGAGCCGACGGACTGGGACCGCTACCTCGGAGTGATCGCCGAACGCTGCCGCCGGCGGGTCAACGGGGCCTCCTGGCAGACGGCCACCTACCACCGGGCCCTGGACGCCGGCCTGGCCCGACAGGACGCGCTGGCCGCTATGACCCGCCGCTACTGCGCGCTGATGCGTACGGGGGAGCCGGTGCACACCTGGCCCGTGGGGGTGGACGGCTGACCGGGCCGCGCTGACCGTGTGGGCCGCGCCGACGGCGCGGGCCCTGCCGACGGGCCTGAGCCTCGGCCTCCGGGCCCCTGTGTCGTGCCCCGGGCGAACGTCAGGCAAGCTATGACCTCCCAGGTGAGGTGGCCCGCGAGGAGCGCGCGGACCGTCGCGCCCATCCGGTAGGTCGAGGTCTTGGAGGCAGGGCAGTGGTGCGGTCGCAGGCGCGTGAGGTGACCGACCCCGCACCTGGCGGCGGGCTGTCGCGCCGGACGCTCGGCACCGAGACGCTGTTGGTGCTGGCGGTGTCGTTGGGGGCCAGCGGGGTGTCCGCGCTGATCGACTTCATCGGCTCGGCGACCGAACCCGGTGGGCTCAGCGACCAGACCGCCAACCTCAACACCTCGGCGGCTCCCGGGCGGCCCTGGCTCGACCTCGCCTGGCAACTCTTCGGCATCATGACCGCGTTGGTGCCCGTGGCGCTGGTGGCCCACCTGTTGCTGTGCGAGGGTTCGGGGCTCCGCGCGATCGGCTTCGACCTGCGGGCCCGCCGCTTCGACCTGGGCTGGGGAGCCCTGGTCGCGGCGTGCATCGGTGGCTCGGGGCTGTTGCTCTACATCGGGGCGCGGGCCGCGGGCGCCAACCTGACCGTGGTGCCCGAGTCGCTGCCGGACGTGTGGTGGAAGTACCCGGTGCTCGTCGCCTCCGCCGTGCAGAACGCGGTGCTCGAAGAGGTGATCGTGGTGGGCTACCTGCTGCGGCGGCTCGGGCAGTTGGGGTGGGGCCCGATGGCGGCGCTGGCGGCGAGTGCGGTGCTGCGCGGCTCGTACCACCTCTACCAGGGCATCGGCGGGTTCTTCGGCAACATGGCGATGGGCGTGATCTTCGTGCTGCTGTACCGGCGGTGGGTGCGGGTGGGGCCGCTCGTCGCCGCCCACGCGCTCATCGACATCGTGGCGTTCGGCGGGTACGGACTCCTTGAGGGCAAGGTCAGTTGGCTTCCGGAGCAGTGAGCAGCTCCCCGTCGACGACGGTGACGGCCTGACCCGTGAGGAGCGTACGGTCGCCGCGCAGGTGGACGAGTACGCGGCCGCCGCGCGCCGAGACCTGGAGCCCGGTGAGTTCGGCGCGGCCGATTCGGGGTGACCACAGCGGCGCCAGGGCGGTGTGGGCGCTGCCGGTCACCGGGTCCTCGTCGATGCCGGACGCGGGGCCGAAGAAGCGCGAGACGAAGTCGTAGTCGCCGGGCGTCCGGGCGGGGGCCGTCACGATCACTCCCCGGTGCGGGAGCCGGGCCACCGCTGCCAGGTCGGGGCTCAGGCCACGCGCGGTGGCCTCGTCGGCCAGCTCCACCAGCAGATCCCTCACCTGCGGCCCGGTGTCGTAGCAGGCCAACGGGGCCGCGCCGAGCGCCGCGCCGGTGCCGTGCGGCGTCTCCAGCGGGGTGAGCGGCGCGGTGGGGAAGTCCAGTGTGACGGCGGAGGCACCGAGCCGTTGAGCGGTGCTGGTGCTGGGGGTTGAGGTGGGTGCGGAGGTGGTCGGGGTCGCGGTGAGCACCCCGCTGCGGGTGGCGAAGCGGATCGTGCCCGTGGCGGCACCTGTCGTGTGCAGGACGTGGGCGGTGGCCAGCGTCGCGTGCCCGCACATCGCGACCTCGGTCGTCGGCGTGAACCAGCGCAGCGCCCAGTCCGCGTCGGGCGCGTCCGGGAGCGGGTGGGCGAACGCCGTCTCCGAGAGGTTGACCTCGGCGGCGACCTGCCCGAGCCACCGGTCGCTGGGGAACGGACCCGAGGGGAGGAGGATGACCGCGGCCGGGTTGCTAGCGAAGGGCCGGTCGGTGAAGGCGTCGACGATCCGTAGGCGCATGGGCCCGACCCTAGCGCTGTGACCGGGATGGTCCACCGTGATCGGCGGGCGGCCCGGGGGACGAGCGCAAGCGAAAACGGCTGGTATTACTGGGACATGCAGGAAGAGACCGCACGTTCTGCGATCGACATGTTCTTCTCCGCGTTCAACACCTCGGACGACAGCTATGTGACCGCCCTGCTCTCCCAGGCCCTGACCTCGGACGGGGTCTTCTGGGGGCCGCTGGGTCGCAGCGAGGGAATCGCGGCGGTCGAGCGGTTCGTGCTGGACATCCGGCGTCACCCGGCGGGGACCGGCACGATGGTGCGCTGCTCGGCGGTGGACATGCCGGGCGAATGGGCCCGATACCAGTGGGTCTTCACCACGCCTGACGGAGGCCCCTGCCTCGCGGGAACGGACGTCGTCCATCTGCGACGGAACCTCATCGACCAGGTCATCGTCTTCGCGGGGGACATCGAGCCGTCCGCCTCCTGAGTCGTCCTTCTGTCACTGGCCCTCCCCGAACTCTCTCCTTCGCCGTTCGGGTCGCGGGCCGCGGCTGGTCAGGCCGCGCTCTCACCGCGGTGTTCGGTACTACTCGGGCTTCGCGGCCAGGAACGTGGCGACCGTTCGCCTCGCCGCCTGGCCGGGCTCCTGCACGAGTCTGGCGCTGACGACGAGGCCGGCCCGCGCCAGCAGATCGGCTATCCGGTCCGGCGGCACGAGGTGGGACTCGTAGGACACCGGATGGCCGCCTTACACCTGCGCGGGACGTATGCGCTCGTCGTTTCCCACGTAGCCGGCCAGCATGAGGTGGCCGCCGGGGGCCAGCGTGCGATGGAACTCGGCGAACACGGACGGCAGCACGGCCGGCGGTGTGTGGTGGGTGGAGCAGTACGCCAGGGCGCCGCCGAGTCCCGCGCCCGCGATCGGTAGCGCGGTTATCGAGCCCACCGTGAAACGCACCCATGGGTACGCCCACCGGGCCAGCGCGATCATCCTGGGCGACAGGTCGACGCCGAACGCGGGCACGCCCAACTCGGCCAGGTACGCCGTGACCTTCCCCGGCCCGCACCCCAGATCCGCGACCGGTCCGCGGTCGGTCGCCCGTACGGTCTCGGCGAAGGCCACCAGCATGGCCCGGGACAAGGGGTCCAGCTCCGCCGGGGACTTGACGCGTGCCGCGTAGTCGGCGGCGACCGTGTCGTACGACTCCCTGACCGCGGCCAGGTAGGTGGGTTCGGTCATGCGAGCGACTCTAGGGGAGGCCACTGACAATCCGGCGGGACAAGCCTCGGGGCCGCCGGTTGGTCGGTGCGAGCGGGGCGGGCGCGCCGGGCACCGAGGGAGAGCAGCCGGGCGATCTAGGCCTCCTGGTCGTCGGGGTGGAGCCGGTTCTTCGACGTCTTGCCCTCGGGGACGGGAACGGAGAGCAGCCTCGGCATCTGGTCGGGCTCAGGCCGGATCTCGATGATCTCCTGGGACTCGTCGACCACCACCCAGCCGAGAGCCTCGGCCCACCAGCGCCTGAGGGCGATGGGGTCGGAGGAGTCGACGATGATCTGTTCCCATTCGAGTGCCATCGGCGTGAGCATAAACAGGTTCGGCAGGCTGCCAGGGCTTGGGGTGACGCTGTCGGGGATCTTGGCCGTACGCGGTGACCGTATCCGAAGCCGCCCTTTCCCGTGGCGACCGCGTCGCCGCCACGGTGCGCCGTCCCGAGGCCCTGAAGCCGCTGACCGACGCCTACGGAGACAGCGTGCTCCCGCTCGTGCTCGACGTCACCGACCGGGTCGCCGTCACCGTTGCCGTACGGCAGGCCGCCGAAGCTTTCGGCCACCTGGACGTGGTCGTCAACAACGCGGGCTACGGCCTCTTCGGCATGGTCGAGGAGACCACCGAGGAACAAGCCCGCGCCCAGTTGGACACCAACCTGTTGGGCCCCTGTGGGTGACGCAGGCGGCTCTTCCGTTCCTGCGGGCCCGGGGCAGTGGACACATCGTGCAGGTGTCGAGCCTGGGCGGCTCGCCGCCTTCCCCACCCTCGGGCTGTACAACGCCTCGAAGTGTGCGCTGGAGGGGATGAGCGAGGCACTGGCGCAGGAGGCCAGCCCGCTCGGCATCCACGTCACGATCGTCGAACCCGGCCCGTACGGCACCGACTGGTCAGGCTCCTCCGCGGTGCACACCGAACCCATCGCCGCCTATGAGCCGGTCCGCGCGGCTCGCCGGGCCGGCGCCACCGCCCGCGCACCACGGGATCCGCAGGCCACCGCCGACGTCATCCTCGAACTGGTCGACACGGACGAACCTCCCCTGCGGCTCTTCCTCGGCACGTACCCCTACTCCCGTCGTCGAAGCCGCCTACCGGAAGCGCCTCGACACCTGGTACACGTGGTGGTCACTCGCCGCCAAGGCGTGAAGGCCGTAGGCGGCACACCACGGACGAAAGCGACCGGGGGCGGACGTACACCGTGACGGCCCCGGCCGGTAGGCATCGTCGGAACGGGGTCGGGGCGGGCTCCTCGATGGCGCCGCGCCATGACCGCCGTCGGCCGCCGGCGGTCCGGCGTGCGGATCGTGTGACGCGGAGCGGTGAGCATCGCGACGTGGTGGCAGTACGTCGCGAGAAGTGAGCGCTGTCGCACCACGCCAGAGGACGCTACCCAGACGCGCAACAAGGCGACAACCACAAGGGTCGGTGCGCGTTGGCGCGGACAGTCATGTGGTCACCTTCGTTGACACGGATCAGCTTCGCTCAACTCCCTTTGGCGATCGATCAACGAACGTCGTCCCGGGTCAGCACGTCCCGTCGCAATGGAGTCTGACCCTCATCGACGTTTGATCGCCGCGCGGTCGGCTCGTCTGAGGGCCAACGAAGTCAGGCGAAGGGGAGCCACCCCTATGGGCCCTCGGGCCCGGCGCCCCCGGCTCGCGCGGTGGCCGCCGCCTCCAGCAGGGTCCAGCCGTCGACCTCCACCACCCGTCGCTCCCCCGGCTGCCACCCACGGGCCAGCGCCACGTCGAGCAGGGCCCGGACGGCGCCCGGCTCGTGCAGGTTCAGGTCTGCCCCCCGGGTGAAGCCCACGTCCCCGGAGCCGAAGGGAGCGCCGCCCGGGAGGTACCGGCCGGGGCCGTCGGCAAAGACGACGCGCAGCGGGCCGCCGCTGCCGGCCGGCTGCGGGACAGGGTGAGGGTGTGGCGGCAAGTCCACGGGCCGGCCGTCGTCGTCCCTTCGGTGGCTGTGGCGCATCGTCCACATGTACACGGGTCTGTTGGCCACCAGCCGACGGGGCTTCTTCGGATGGCGGGGCACGCAGCCGAGGGTACGCGGCTGATCCGCGCGACACCCCTGGCGGTGACCAAGCATCAAGCCTCGATGAGACGCACAGGACGGTCGTCGAACGTCGGTGAGACCGGTCAGGGGCCGATGGGACAGGACACGGTCGTCGGGGGATGGGCTTGTCGGTCGGTACCGATATATCGTTGAGGCATCGCGATCGATTGGCGATGTAGGTCTGGCTTCGGTCGTTGCAGGGAAGTGAACGTCAGACGCGAACAGAAGGATCAAGGTCATGGGACACGGATTCGGACACGGTCATGGGCACGGGCGCGGACAGCGTGGGTCCGGGCGCGGTTGGGGAGAGGGCGAGGGGCGGCGGGCCGCTTTCGGGGCGTTCGGGCTGCCCTTCGGTGGGCCGCCGTTCGGTGGTCGGTGGCGTGGCGGGCCGCGGGGGAGGGCGCGGCGCGGCGACGTGCGGGCGTCGATCCTGGGCTGTTGCGCGACCGGCCGATGCACGGCTACGAGATGATCCAGGAGATCGGCGAGCGCAGCGGCGGCACCTGGCGCCCGAGCCCCGGTTCCGTCTACCCCACGCTCCAACTCCTGGAGGACGAGGGGCTGATCAGCAGCGTCAGCGAAGGCGGCAAGAAGCTGTTCACGCTGACCGAGGAGGGACGCGCTGAGGCCGAGGCCGGACCGCGGGCTCCGTGGGAGGAGGCGGGGCGCGGCCTGGACTGGGAGGTGGCGCAGGAGATCCGGCAGGCCGGCGTCGGCGTGATGGAGGCGCTGGCCCAGGTCTGGAAGACCGGCACCAAGGAGCAGCGGACCAAGGCGCTCGCCGTCGTCGGCGACGCCCGGAAGAAGCTGTACCTGATCCTCGCCGACCAGGATTGAGCCGCCGCCGAGCGAGGTGGTTGAGCGGCCGGAGTCGTGGCCTCACCGGTCGATGAGGGCTCGTGCGGTGGGGTTCGACCGTGCGAGCCCGCGTGATGGAGCGCGTGCGACGGGGCTGCCGTGCGCCGGCTCGCGGCATGGCCGCGTGAGCGTACGGATCTCATCCGCAAGGAGGAGGCCGAAGGGCCGCGTGCCCACCCAGCGTTGGATGGCTAAATGATCCCCTGCGTGGATGCTTCGGGCTACCAGGGCTGATGTGGTGAGAGGGTGCAAAATCGTACTCCCCTCCCTGACCAGGCGGGATCGGTTGCCTCCAGCGGCCTCCGTGCGGCCCCCGGGGCCGTCGGCCCGGCCGGCGCGGGCGGTGTCGATGCTGCCGTCGCCGACGGCTTCGCGCTCGCCCTCAGCGACGAGCTCACGGCGGTGGTCGCCGGGGCCCGTCGGCGTGCCTATCGCGACGGTGATCGACACATCGACACCGCCCACCTGCTGCACACCGTGCTGGAAACCGTCCCGCGCGCGACGGCGGCTTTCGAGGGCGGCCCGCCGCAGGTGGCGCGGGTGCTGAGCTACCTGGCGCAGCGCACCATCGGCTACGGTCTGAACTGGCACGGCACCGTGGAGGACTCCGGTGCCGTGCCAGTGGTCTACGCGGGGCGCGCCGCGTGGTCGCCGGCCGTCGCGGCGGCCGTGGCACGGGCGGACGAGCGGGCCGCGGCACGCGGTGCCGCGCAGGCCCAGGGGTTCGACCTCTTCGTCGCGCTCACCGACGACCGCGGGTGCCGCGCGGTGGAGGTGCTGCTCGGGGCGGGCGTGGACCTGGACGCCCTGGCGCTGCGGGTGGCGGCGGAAGCGGCCCGGCCGACCAGGGAAGCTGTCAGCAGCGAACCGCGTGACGGTCCTGACGCGGGCTGACATGATGTGCCGATGCACGTGTCTCAGGGGCGCGGCGCGGGGCTCGGCCTCGCACTGGCGTCGGCGCTCACCTTCGGCAGTTCCGGCGTCGCCGCGAAGCCGCTCATCGAGGCGGGGCTCGACCCGCGCCAGGTGACCTCGCTGCGCGCGGCGGGCGCGGCCCTGCTGCTCCTGCCGGTGGCCTGGCACCACCGCTCCCTGCTGCTACGGCGCCCGGCGCTGCTCGTCGGCTTCGGCCTGCTCGCAGTCGCCGGCGTGCAGGCGTGTTACTTCGCGGCGATCTCCCGCATCCCGGTGGGGGTCGCCCTGCTCATCGAGTACCTCGGGCCCGCCCTGCTGCTCGGCTGGGTGCGCTTCGTGTAGCGCCGTCCGGTCAGCCGCGCCGCCGCCGTCGGCGTCGCGCTGGCCGTCGGCGGACTGGCCTGCGTGGTCGAACTCTGGGCCGGGCTCAGCTTCGACGCCATCGGGCTGCTCCTGGGCCTGGGCGCCGCCTGTTGCCAGGTCGGCTACTTCCTGCCCTCCGACCACGGCGGCGATGAAGCGGAGCCGGTCGACCCGCTGGGCGTGGTCGCGTACGGGTTGCTGATCGGAACGCTCGTGCTCACCGTGATCGCCCGGCCCTGGGGGATGGACTGGTCGGTGCTCGGTGGGCGGGCGGACCTGGACGGCACGCGCCTTCCGGCCGCGCTCCTCCTGGTCTGGGTCGTGCTGGTGAGCACGGTCGTCGCCTATCTGACCGGCGTCCTGGCCGTCCAGCACCTCTCGCCCCCGGTCGCGGGCGTCGTCGCGTGCCTCGAAGCCGTGGTCGCGACCGTGCTGGCCTGGGTACTGCTGGGCGAGCGGCTTTCGGCGCCGCAGGTGCTCGACGGCCTGGTGGTGCTCAGCGGCGCCTTCATCGCGCAGACCTCGGCGCCCGCCGTCGCGGACGGTGCGGAGGGCGCGGAGGGCACGACAGCGCCCACGGGCAGGCTCGCGAACGGCGACGGGGGGCGGGCGTGCGCGGGGACGGTTTCGGAGGGCGATACGGAGTTGTCCGAGGGCTCGCCGACCGCCTAGGGTCCCGATCGTGCCCATGACTGTTCTGCCGTCTCCTGCCCGCTAGGGCGGGCGGCTCTCACCGGAAGACCGAGTCCGAGGCGGGGCCTCGGACGAGTTCACGCTGCCCGCAGACGGGACGACGCGACCGACACCAGCCCGCTCGGGCTGTCTTCCGTGGGAGAAACCTCGTGCTCACTCCTGTGCGCTCCGCCCTGCCCGTGGGGCGCGGGCTCGCCTACATCACCTTCGCCGCCACCACCTGGGGCACCGCCGGCGCGGCGGCCTCGCTGCTGTACGACACCAGTGGCCTCGCCCCCCTCGCCCTCACCTTCTGGCGCACGCTGGGTGGTCTGGCCCTCCTGCTCCCCGTGGTGCTGCTCCGCGCCCGCCGTACGCGAGCGCTCGCACCGCGCGCCAACCCCCGCCCCTCGCGCCGCGACCGTACGACACGCGTCGCCGTCACGGGCCTGGGGCTGACCGTCTTCCAGGCCGCGTACTTCGAGGCGGTCGACTCCACCGGCTTGGCCGTCGCCACCGTCGTTACGCTCGGCGCCGCGCCGGTCATGGTGGCGCTGGCCGGTCGGGTCACCGTCTGCGAGCGCCTCGGAACCGGCGGCGCGTGCGCCGTCGCCGGAGCGGTGGTCGGCCTGTCGGTCCTCGTGTTCGGCAGCGAGGGCACCGGCGCGGTCCGCCCGGCGGGGGTCGGGCTCGCGCTGCTGTCGGCGGCCGGGTACGCCACGATCACCGTCTACACCCGCTACCTGGGCCGCGACGGTGGCGGCACGGACCCGTACGTCACCACGGTGACGTTGTTCGCCGTGTGCACCGGGTGCCTGCTGCCCTTTGCCTTGGCGGAGGGGCCGCTGCCGCAGGCCCAGCACCTGGGACAGACGGTGGCCCTGCTGGTCTACATCGCCGCCGTGCCGACGGCACTGGCCTACGCCCTGTACTTCACCGGCCTGGCCGTGGTGCGCGCCACCACGGTCTCCGTGGTGGCGCTGATCGAACCGGTCACGGCCGCGGTCATCGCCGTCGCGCTGCTCGACGAGCGGCTGACGGCCGCGACGGTGCTGGGCACCGCCGTGTTGCTGTGCGCCGTGGTCGCCCTGGCGCTCGCCGAGGCGCGCAGCGCTCCGGCGGCGCGGGCCGACGCGGCGCCGACGGGCTGATTGCCGCGCCGGAGGGGGGTGGGCCGGTCGCGCGGGGTGAGCCCTCGCGTGGCCGGTCCGCCCGCGTCGGCCGGGCCCACGCGCACGCGTGGCGTGGGCCCGGCCGAGGGCCACCGGTGCTGCGGGGCGGTGGGTGCGGCGTGGGTGCTCAGCCCGTCGCCGCGGTCCAGGCGCCGCGCCACGGGAGGCGGCGCGTCCGCCGTCCGCCGCCGGACCCACTCCGACCGCCGGTTGGCCGTGCTTGGACGTGGCCCGTACGCCCACCACCGCAGGCCCTGCTGGGGTGCCGTGCTGCCGTACCGGCCCGCTCCGGGTCAGCCGCCGGCGAGGTAGTCGGGGAGTGGGATGGTCGGGTCGAGGTCGTCGGAGGGGATGGGCGTGCCGTAACGCGGTGCGACGGGCAGCACCCCCGCCCAGTGCGGCAGCCCGAGGTCCTCCCGCTCGTCGTTGGGGCCGCCGTCGCGCCACTTCGCCGACACCTCCTTGAGGTCGAGGCGGAGCACGGCGGTGGCGGCCAACTCCTTGGCGTTCCCGGGCCGGCAGTCGGCGGCGCGCCCCGGCACGACGTGGTCGACCAGGGCGTCGAGCGCCACGGTGCGCTCGTCCGGGTCGGTGACCTGGTGCGCCATGCCGTGCACCACGACCGAGCGGTAGTTGATGGAGTGGTGGAAGGCGGAGCGTGCGAGGACCACGCCGTCCAGGTGGGTCACGGTCAGGCACACCGCGAGGCCGGGCTGCGGCTGCGCGGGGTCCGCGGCGTCGTCCGACGGCGCGGTGCCCGGGTCGGCCGCGTCGGGTGTGGCACCGGCCCCCTCGGTGGCGGTCGCGCCGTCGCCAGCCGCCGAGGGGTTGGCCGCCGCCATGCGCAGTGGGCGCGAGCCGGTGGAACCGTGCACGTACAGCCGCTCGCCCACGCGCGCGTAGAGTGTCGGCAGGACGACCGGGGCGCCGTCCCTGACGAAGCCGAGGTGGCAGACGTAGGACTGGTCGAGCAGGGAATGGACCAGTTCGCGGTCGTAGGAGGCGCGGTCGCGGTCGCGCGAGGTGACGGTGCGGCTGGTCGGACCGTACGCGGCGGGGGGTGCGCCATCGGCAGTCTTGTCAGCCTCCGGCGCAGGGGTGAAGGTGCAGGCGGATTCGACGGCGGCCATTGCCTTCTCTTTTGTATTAGTGCATACTCGTCATTGTGCTAGGAGGATATCGGATCGAAGGGCGGCGCGCTGCTGATATTGCCGCCAGCGTGGAGCGGGCCGTCGGAGCGGGCGGTCTCGCCCCCGGCGAACTGCTGCCGCCCATGCGGGAGTTGGCGGTCTCGCTGGGTGTCAATCCCAATACGGTGGCCGCCGCCTATCGTTCGCTGCGCGATCGCGGAGTGATCGAGACGGCCGGCCGTCGGGGCAGTCGGGTGCGCTCGCGTCCCTCGACCACGGCCCGGGAGCTGCTGGGCGTCGATGTACCCGAAGGCGTTCGGGACCTCGCGATGGGAAACCCGGACCCGGCCCTGCTGCCGTCGCTCGGTGACGCCCTGGGGTTGGCCGCCGCGCGGTACGCGGAGCGGCCGGTGCTCTACGGGGCGCCGCTGGTCTCGGCCGAGTTGGCCCGGATGGCGCGGGAAGCGCTGCGCGCCGACGGGGTGCCGGACGGGCCGATCACCGTCGTCTCGGGTGCCCTCGACGGCATAGAGCGGGTGCTCGCGGCCCATCTGCGACCGGGCGACGTGGTGGCCGTCGAAGACCCGGGGTGGGGCGGCCTGCTCGACCTCATCCCGGCGCTGGGTCTACGGCCCGACCCGGTGGCGCTCGACGACGACGGCCCGCTCCCCGACCACGTCGAGCGGGCGGTGCAGCGCGGCGCCGGGGCACTGGTGGTCACCAGCCGCGCGCAGAACCCGACGGGCGCGGCCGTCAGCGCCGAGCGCTCGCGCGAGCTGCGCGGGATACTGGCCGACCATCCGAGCCTGCTGCTGATCGAGGACGACCACGGGCACGGCATCGTCGACCTGCCCCTGCACTCACTGGCCGGGATCGCCGACCACTGGGTGCTGGTCCGCTCGACGGCCAAGGCGCTCGGCCCCGACCTGCGACTGGCCACGCTCGCCGGCGACCCGGTCACGGTGGACCGGGTCGGGGGACGCTCGCGACTCGGCCCCGGCTGGGTCAGCCACCTGCTCCAGGACGTGGTGACACGGCTGTGGGAGACGGAGGCCGTCCAGCCGGACCGGGTCGCGCGGTCCTACGGCGAGCGCCGCGACGCCCTCATCGCGGCGCTGGGGGAGCGGGGGATCGAGGCCTACGGGCGCAGCGGGATGAACGTGTGGGTGCCGGTGCCCGACGAGACCGGTGCGGTCTCCCGCATGCTGCACGCCGGTTGGGCCGTCGCCCCCGGAGCCCGCTTCCGGATGGCCTCCCCGCAGGGAATCCGGCTGACCATATCCGCGCTCGACGTCGATGACGTCGAGGAGCTCGCGGACACCGTCGCGGCCGCGGTCCGCCCGACGCTCGTGGGGCGCTACGGCTGACGTGACGGCTCGCCGGGCCGGGGTGTGGCGACCACGCGGCGCGGCCCGCGCTGGGGCAGAGCCGCGCCGGCGAGGACCATGACCGCCCCGACCGGGGTGTTCCACGTTAGTGCCTCACCGAGGAGCAGCACGCCCGCCGCCGTGGCGATCACCGGGATGAAGTAGGTCACCAGTGTGGCCGTCGTCGGCCCGACCTCGGCGACCAGGCCGTACTGGAGCAGGAACGCCAGGCCCGTGCCCAGCGCGCCCAGGGCCAGCACGGACAGCAGGGGGAGCACCGGCAGGGAGTCGGGGGCGGCGGCGAAGAAGGGCGTGACCAGGCCGAGTTGGACCGTGCCCAGCAGGAGCTGACCGCCGGCCATGGAGAGATAGCAGTGCGATGTGTGGGCCAGGGTGCGGCGCACGTAGATCCAGCCGACCGCGTAGCTGAGCGAGGCCGTCAGGGCCATCGCGGTGCCCGCCGGGTCCTGGCCGGAGAAGCCCTGCCAGGCGCCGAGCACGGTCAGTACGCCGACGAACCCGAGGCCCAGGCCGGCGATGCGGCGACGGGTGGGGCGGTCCTCGGACAGGGTGACGAGCGAGAGCAGCATGCCCCACAGCGGGGTGGTGGCGTTGCAGATCCCGGCCAGGGTGGAGGAGATGTGCAGCTCGGCGTTGGCGAACAAGGAGAACGGGAAGGCGTTGAGGAGGAAGGCCGCCACGGCGAGGTAGCCCCAGGTGCGGATGCCGCGCGGTAGCCGCTCCCGCTTGACGAGCAGGACCGCGAGCAGCACGAGCGTGCCGAACAGTAGCCGCCCGAGCGTCACGTACAGCGGGGCGAAGCCGTGGGTGCCGACCTTGATGAGGAGGAAGCTGAAGCCCCAGATGAGGCACAGCACGGCGAACCGCAGCCGCCACCCCGGCCGGCCGCGTGTGCGCTCGCGCACTGCGGGGCGCTGGGGCGTCGGGGGTGACTCGGTCCGCGCGGCGGCGACCTGCGTCGGTGCTGCGGGAGCGGGGGCTCCCGCGGGAGGGGTGGTGGTCGCTGCGGTGCGAGGGGCGGGGGCGTGCGCATGGATATCACGATGGTGGTCGAAACGGATTAGAACAATCGAAATTTTGTGGCCTCCTTCGCGTAGCATCGCTTACATGTTGAACCTGGACCGTCTGCGTACGCTCCACGCCGTCGCTCGCCACGGTTCCGTCAGCGCCGCGGCCGACGGGCTGCACGTGACCACCTCCGCCGTCTCCCAGCAACTGGCCAAGCTGGAGCGTGAGACAGGGCAGCAACTGCTCGCCAAGAACGGCAGGGGAGTGCGGCTGACCGATGCCGGGCGGCTCCTGGCCGATCACGCGTCGCGCATCCTGTCCCAGGTCGAGCTGGCCCAGGCGGATCTGGAGGCGCGGTGCGGGCAGGCCGTCGGCGAGTTGGTGCTGGGCGCCTTCCCGACCGCGGCGCGCGGGCTGTTCCCCACGGCGCTGGCCCGGCTCCGCGAGGAGCATCCGCAACTCCGCGCCCACCTGCGGGAGATGGAACCCGACGAGTCGATACCCGCGGTGGTGCGCGGGGACCTGGACCTCGCGGTGGTGCTCGACTGGTACAACAAGCCCCTCCCGGCGCCCGAGGGACTGGTCAAGGGCCCCTGTTGGACGATGTCGCCGACGTGGCGATGCCGGCCTCACCTCCGCTCGCCGACCGGAGCGTGGTGGACCTGGAGGAGTTCGCGGGCGACGAGTGGGTCTCCTGGCCCAAGGGCGAGTTCTGCCACGACTGGCTGATGCTCACGCTGCGCGGCGCGGGCATCGAGCCCCGGATCTGCCACATGGCGGAGGAGCACCACACCCAGCTCGCCCTGATCGCCGCCGGGCTCGGCGTCGCCGTCGCCCCGCGGCTTGGCCGGGGGCCTGTTCCGAGCGGGGTGCGCGTGGTGCCCGTTCGGCACACCATGCGGCGGCACCTCTACGCCGCCTGGCGCGCGGACGCCGACCGCCGCCCGTCGATCCGGGCGGCGGTGGAGGTGCTGCGGGCGACCGCGGTCGAACTCGGCGCGGCGGGGGAAGGCGAGCCGGGCCCGACCTGAGCGGGCCCGCCCGCCGCGCCCGCCCGCCGCCTGGCTGGCCGTGACGACCGGCCGTGACAGCCGGCCGCGCGACCCGGTCAGCGCAGGGTGAGGGTGTCGCCCGAGACGGTGACCTTCGCCGCCTTGAGGGGGCGCCGGGCCCGGCCCGCCTTGACGCTGCCGTCGGCGATGTCGAACTTGCTGCTGTGGCAGTCGCAGTTGATGGTGTCGCCGGACACGCTCGCGACCGGGCAGCCCTGGTCCGTGCAGATGGACGTGAACGCCTTGTAGTCGCCGGGCGTGGGCTGGACCACGACCACCTTGTGCTTCTTGTAGATCACGCCACCACCTTCGGGTATGTCGGACGTCTTGCCCAGCTCCCGGGCGCCCGACGACTGCCCGTCGCCGCCCCCGTGCTCGCCGCACGCGGCGAGCACGGGGGACAGGCCGGCCACCCCGACGGGCCGTGACCACGGTGCGGCGGGTCGCCTTCGGACGGGTCCTCGTGGGCTGTTGGGTCATGGTGCTGCCTCCCGGCTGGAGATCGCTGCGGAGGTTCCACGCGGACGAGCTGGGTCCGGCGCCGAGGAGTCGAGGGACCGGTGGACGAAGTCGACCTGGAACCGCAGAAGGTTTTCGGTGACCGCATTGTCCACGGGGAGGTGGGTGGCGCCCGGGAGCGGCAGCACCGTATGTGGCTGTCCGGAGGACAGCAGTTCCGCCGAGAAGCGCAGCGTGTGTGCCGCCAGCACGTTGTCGTCCGCGAGCCCGTGCACCAGCAGCAGCGGCCGACGCAGCAGGTGGCCGTGGCCGACCAGGGACATGGCGTCGTAGGCGGCCGGCTGCTCGTCCGGGTGGCCCAGGAACTGTTCCTTCCAGTGCGTGTCGTACAGCCGCTGGTCGGCGGGGGCCGCACCGGCGATAGCGGCGTGGAAGACCCGTGGCCGGTGCAGCACGGCCGCGGCGGCCAGGTAGCCGCCGAACGACCAGCCACGGATCGCCACCCGCTCCAGGTCCAGACTGGGATGCTCGGCCGCCGCCGCGTGCAGCGCCTCGACCTGGTCGTCCAGGACCGGCGTGAGCACGTCGCCGTGGACGGCCTTCTCCCAGGCCGGACCGCGCCCCGGGGTGCCACGGCCGTCGGTGACCAGCACGGCGAACCCCTGCTCGGCCAGCCACTGCGAGACGCACGTCCACCACCCGTGGCAGCGCCGTGCTACCCGTAGGGCCGGCCCGGCGTACGGGTCCGAGCAGCACGGGCAGCTTGCCGTCCCCCGGGGTGTGCCACGACGGCAGGTGAAGCGCGCTGCGCAGCGCGCTTCACCTAGCCGCAGCAGCGTGGGGCGCGGGGTGAGGACCGGCTGCTCGGCACGCGAGCCGATCCGCCCCACCGGTACCCCGTCCCTTACGACCGTGACCGTGTCCCCCTCGGGCGTGCGGCTGTCGATGACGACGGTGCCCCCGCCGCAGACCGCGTCGTGCACTCCCGGGCCCCGGCTCAGTCGGCGCGGGCCCGTCTCCAGCGCGTACGACCACACGTGGCGCTCGGTGGGCTCCGCGCTGGCGGCGAACAACCCCCGCTCGCCGTCGACGCCGAGCACGGCATCCAGTTGGAGGCCCCCGGGCGTCTCGAACACCGGTCCGCCCGCGCCCGCCCCGTCGCCCCCGTGGCCCGCCGCTCCGTCAGCCGGCCCGTGGCCGGCCGGGACCACGCGCAGCCCCCGCGTGTCGGCGCTCTCCCACGGCCAGACCCGGGCGCCGGAGGCGGTGCGGGCCGGGATGCCGGGCACGATCTGCACCCAGGCAGGGTCCCGCCGCTCGTGCAGGACGTGCGTCTCGCCGGTGTCCGGATCGGCGGTGAGGACCCGCAGGATGCTGCTGGTCGCGGCTCTGCCTGACAGGACGGGGCGCGGCCGTGCGGCGGGGCCCGGGGCCGGGGCGGGCGCCGGGACGTCCGCGCCCGCCAGGGCGTCCGCGTCCTCCCAGCCGGCGGTGACCAGGTACTCGAACGCGGCCCGGTCTCAGCGCACTTCGGTGCGCCGGCCGTCGAGGTGGACGACGTGCAGGGACACGTCCGCGTTGGCGGTGCCAGCCGACGGGTAGCGCACCGCGCGCGGCCGCCGCTCCGGGCGCGCCGCGTCGCCGATGAACACGTGCCGTACGGGGCTGACGTCCACCCGTGCCACCAGCAGTGACCTCCCGTCGGGAGCCCACCAGAAGCCGCGGTCGCGGCCCATCGACTCGGCGGCCACGTACTCCGGCAGCCCATAGCTGACCTCCGGGCCCTCCGGCGCGAGCAGCAGCCGGTCGGTGCCCGCGCCGTGCCCGCGCCGGGCAGCCGCGGCCGGGCCCGCGGCGCCGGCCGCGCAGTCCGGTGTCACGCCGTCCGGCGCCGTCAGCTCCACGACGTGCAACGCCCCCTCGGTGACGTAGCCGATCCGCCGTCCGTCCGGGGACAGGCGCGGGTCCACCACCGGGCCGGCGGCCGACACCGGGAACGGCGCGCCGTCGGTGCGTACCGCCCACAGCGCGCCACCGAGCGGGAAGGCGGCTATCCGTCCGTCGCGGTCGATGCTGAAGGAGACCACGCCCTCCGACGGCTCCCGGGCGCGTTCACGGCGCAGCCGTTCCGCCGAGGGCAGCGCCCGGCGCGGGCCGGTGAGGTGTCGTGGGTCGGCGAGCACGCGTTCCTCGCCGTCCTCCCACACCCACAGCGAACTCGTCGGGTCGCTGCCACTGGCGGAACGGACGAAGAAGACGCGGCTGCCGTCGCCGGCGACGGCGAAGTGTCGGGGGACGCCGAGCGCGAAGCGGCGGGTCCTGGCGTACTGCGCGGGAAAGGTCGTCACGTCGGTCACCCTGACCACTCTGACAGCACGCCCACGGGGCTTGCCGTGCCGTCAGGTCGTCGCTGCCGTCGCAGACGAGGCATACCCCGGATACCGCCTGGTCGGCGCCCCTACGGCAGTCCGCCGGCGTCACGGAACGTCCCACGCTTCCCAGTCGTCGATGGCCGCCAGACAGCGTTCGACGATCGGGAACCGGGCGGGCCACTCGCGCCCCTGCTGCTGGATGGCCATGACGTGCAGGGCCAGCGGGGTGGCGAGGTTCACGGCAGCGCGGCGCGCACGTCGTGCCGGCACTGGTCGAGGTCGTAACCGGTGGCGCCGCGCGCGACGAGGGCCCGGTGGTACTCCCTGACGAGGTCGGCCTCGACCGCTCGCCGCAGCCGTGGGGTCAGGCTGGTGGCCAGGAAGCGGGCGACGTCGAGCGGGCCGCGGCCGTGCTGGGCGAACTGGAAGTCGACCAACCGGACGTCCCCGGGCCGGTCAGCCGCGCCGAACGCGATGTTCTGGCTGTGGAAGTCGCCGTGCACGAGGGTGCGGGGCGCCGCGGCCAGCCGGGTGGCCAACCGGTCGAAGCCGGCCAGCAGTCGGTGCGGCGCGTCGCCCACCACCGGGGGCCAGGTGCCGGTGTGGGAGCCAAGCCAGCGCGCGCAGAACGCGGTGACCGGGGCGTTTCGGGGCACGGTGATCTCCCGGGTACCGGCCGGCAGGTCGCGGCCCCACCACGGGGCGTGCAGCGCTGCCAGCCCGCGCACCGCGGCCAGGGCCTGCTCGGCCGAGCAGCCGTCGATCTGCCGGACGAAACCCTGGTCGCCCAGGTCCTCGAGGAGCAGCCAGCGCGGGCCGCCGCCCGCCTCGCGTCCGCTGGCCAGCACGAGGGGAGCGGCCGGCTCGGGCAGCCGGGGAGCGAAGTGGCGGTAGAACTCCACTTCCGCCTCGGCGAGTGCGGGCCTTCGGCGTGGGCGGCGGAGGCGGTCTTCAGCACCAGCGACGCCGGCCCCGACGGCCCGTCCGGCGCGTACGCGAGCCGCAGCTGTACTACCCGTCCCCACCAGGCCGGAACCACCCACCGGCGTCGTCCGTGCGGCCACGACCCGGCCGCGGCCGGCCAACCTGCCCGCATGCCCGAGGAGTCGGGTCAGGCCCGCCACGTCGTCGACGAGGGAACCGGCGGGCGACTCGGACTGGAATCGGACGGTCACGGAACTGCTCATCCTCACGTTCGAAAGCGGCGGATCTCGTAAGTGACAGAGCCCGCGTGCGAGACAACCCGCAGGTGACCGAAGCGGTCCCGTGTCGGAGCGCGAGGCTCCCGAGGAGGCGGCCGGGGCGGCCGCACGCGCGGGCTGGCGCCGACGGGAGCGGTGGCGACTGATCGTCGTGCGCGGCGGGGAGCGGCCGGTGGGGTACGTCGCCGACGGCGGTGTCCTCGCGGGGTGACTCGTGCGTGGGGGACGCTCAGGTCAGGACGACGCATCCGCGGTGCTCCAACGCGGCCAGCAGGGGGTGGGCCGGGTCCACCTCGTTCCACCGCAGGTCCAGTTTCTCCAGCGCGGGCATCCGGGACAGCCAGTCCGGCAGGTGGCGCAGGCGGTTGCTCCGCAGGTCGAGCTGGCGCAGCCGGGGCAGGTCGGCCAGTGCCGGGGGCAGCGCGGGAAGGGCGTTCTCGCGCAGTTCCAGGTGGCGCAGCTCGCGCAGGTCGGCGACGGACGGGGGCAGGTGCGTGATCGCGTTGCCGCGCAGCCAGAGTTCGCGCAGGGCGCGCAGGCCACCGATGGTCTCGGGCAGCGTGCTGAGCCGGTTGTGCTGGGCGCGGAGTTCGACCAGGCCGGTCATGCGGCCGAGGGCCGCCGGCAGGGTGGTGAGGTCGTTTTCGCCGACGTTCAGGTAACGCAGCCGCGTCAGCTCGCCGAGCGTGTCCGGGAGCCGGGTGAGCCGGTTGTCGTGCAGGTACAGGCAGCCACTGAGCCCGGTGAGCTGCCCCAGCGCGTCGGGCAGCGAGGCGAGCGCGTTGTTGCCCGAGGTCCAGGGTGGTCAACCCGCGCAGCGCGCCGACCGCCTCCGGGAGGTCCGTGAGCCCGTTGTCCGCGAGGATCAGCACGTACAGTTCGGCCTGGCGCCAGACGTCCTCGGGCACCGTTCCGAGCCCGTGCCGTCACAGGTTCAGGGTGTTCACCACGGTCGATCCCCCTTCGCGCGTGTCCCGCGCCTCGATTCTCGCCCGCGCCGCGCGCCCCGGCGACCACGTCTCGCGGGCCGCCGAGGCCAGCCCACGACCCGCGCCCCGGTCGGTACGCTGCCGGGCGCGCCTGCTGGACACACCCATCGGGCGCGCCCGGCGTGGGGGCGGGCGGCTGATCGCGCGGGGTCAGCCGGCCGCGTCGGGGCGGGGCGCGCCGGCCCGGCGGGCAGGTCGTGCGGCGGCGTGGGCGGGTGCCCGTACTGGGCCGCCTGGCGTTGGAACATCCGCTGGTACAGGCCCCCTGGGCGGGCCATGAGCTGGTCGTGGGTGCCGTGCCCGGCGTCGAGGACGTAGATGTGGTCGGCGGTGGCGGTCGCGGCGAGCCGATGGGTGATCAGCACCACGGCGGTGCCGTCGTCGGCGAGCTGACGTAGCCGCTCGAAGGCCTCGATCTCGGCGTGCGGATCGAGCGCCGAGGTCGGCTCGTCGACCAGCAGGAACGGCGCCCCCGGTAGCGGCTGCGCGGAAGCCGTGCGCAAACAACCTTATGGTTCCGCACGGGTATTCGATTCCTCCCTGGCCTCGACATACTCGACATAGCGGAGAAGTTCCTCCGCGCTATGAAACCGTTGTGCCCGGTGAACGGGGGTGGGGTTGCATCCGTCTCCTTTGAGGAGCGGGCGCAGTTCCACAAGCGCGTTGCCGATGGTTCGAGGGCTTACCTTGAACAGTTCGGCGATTACCGGACGGGTGGCGACCTGTCGCATGGCGAGAATCGCGGCAAGAACGCGGCCCTCGTTGGTGATCTTGTTGTAGATGACTGTGCCCGGGTCCTTCTTCAGCTCGGCTCCGCGTCGGTTGTGTCGCATTTCTTGGAGCCGGGCTTGGTACCGAGTAGCCAAGCGCGTGGTGATGGCATCGAGTTCGGCATGGCTCATACCCGTGATGGCCGGATGCCGCAGTGCTTCTTGAGGGTGGATTTCCTGGAGGGAGCCGGCAGAAGCGACAAAGTCCCGGACGGCTTGCGTGGTGGTAAGCCTGAGGTCGATGGCGCGCACTGTGTGGTTGTGTTCTGTCAGGAGGGCTCGGGTCTCCCGCATGGGTTTCTGGAGGCCGCTTCGGGTTACTCCGAGGAGGTCCTGAAGAACGGGCATCGTGCAGATCCCGCGGAGATAGACGAGCGTGGCCACAGTCCGGGCTGCAGGCGTGATCACCGTCATCCCGCCTGCCCCTTTCATACGTCGTCGTTTCCCGCCTCGTCGGTCGTAGTTCCGTTGCTCGGCCTTGGCCGCCTGGGCTGGCTCCAGAAGCGCGATAAGCTGGGCCAGTTCATCCCGAGTCATCCCGGTCATCACGGGGTGGGAGAGCATCTCCAGGACTTCCGACTGGATGGACCTGGGTTTCTGCTTGCCGCAGGCGCAGTGCAGTGATCGTGCGGGTCGATGGTGTAGTTCCAGGCGCCGTGAGTGTCGTGTGGCTGGATCGGCAAGGAGTCCAAGTACTCCTTGCTCACCGTGACCCCGATCGGATAGGAGCGTGTGTCGAGTTCGGCTTCGACGCGCAGGCCGGAGCGAGTGCGGGTGGATTCGATGGTTTTGATGACGACTTCGTGGCTGGTCAGCGGGCGTCCGCGCCAGTTCATGGTGATGTGAGAGAAGAGGCGGTGCTCGACCTTATTCCACTTCGATGTTCCAGGCGGAAAGTGGCAGACGGTAATAGCCAAGCCGGTTTCCTCGGCCAGAGCTGCGAGTTCAGACTTCCAAAGTCGGTATCGCGGAGAGTTCGAGCTGCCGGAGTCCGCCGTGATGAGAAGGCGCTTGGCGCTCGGATAGTCGGTCTTGCCGCGGTTATCCCACCATCGGCGAATAGAAGCGACCGCGAAGGCCGATGTGTCGTGCTCCACACCGACATTGACCCAGCCCGTGTTGGCCCCGATGTCGTAGATCCCGTAGGGGATGACCTGTTGGATCTCGCCGCGCCAGAACAGAGAGTGATCTTCTACGTGGATCGGCTCTCCCTTTGGGCGCCACTCTCGCCCCGGGTTGTGGAACCGACCGACCATCTCCTTTTTCTTCGTATCAACGCTGATGACCGGCTCGCCCGCCGCCTGATGTTCCTTGACTTGGCTGTTGATGTAATGGAACTGGGCGTCTCGGTCAGGGTGTTGCTTTCCCTCCAGGGTCTTGGCGTTGCCCTGAAGACTGAACCCGTTCTCATGCAGCAGTTTCCCGACCGTGGTCGCGGAGACTGGATGCCCCTTTTGGGTCAGCTCGTCGGCGAGATGCCGCAGCGACTTGGTCGTCCACCTCAAGGGCGACATGGGATCGCCTCGCTCATCCGGCTCGACCAACGCCAAGAGGGCAGGCAGCAGTCCTGGGTCCTTCGAGGCTGCGTTCTTGCGGCCGCCTCCAGGGCGTCGAACGCGACCACCTGGAAAGGGCGACGGTTCATCTGCGAGTTCGGCGATGCCTTTACGCACCGTCGTTTCGCTGACACCAGTCGCGTGGGACACCGCACGTATTCCGCCATGCCCAAGCTCACGGGCCTCTGCGGCCAGCAGCAACCGCCTCTGCCGTTCGTTGAGATGGGGGAGCAACGTGCCCAACCGCGAGGCAAGTTGTTGGGACATCGACTGAGATATGACCACGCAAGATCAACGATCATGGAGCCCGCACAGCAACGCGTTGTTTCCAGACGGCTTCCGGGCGGTGGCGAGCCGCTGCCAGTGCAGGTCGCCCAGCGAGCGCAACAGCCGGGCGGCGGCCCGGCGGTCGCCGCAGCGGCGGGCCGCGTCCAGCCCGAGGGCGTGCGTGGCCTGCCAGTCCTCCCAGGCGGCCAGCGCCTCCAGGCCGGCGCTCAGACTGTCGGCTAACCGGATCGTGGGTCGCCACAGCCGGGCCGCGTGCGCCGCGGTGACGTCCGCCACCAGCCGGCCCCGCTCGGCCGCGAACCAGTCCAGCGGATGGGGGCCCACGGCCTCGGCGTACCAGGAGCGGTCGTCTGCGACCGGCTCGGCCGGAGGCCACGCACGCGGGTCGCCGAGCCCGGCACGGGGCGCGTCCGTCGCGCTCGGCGGGGCGGCCGGCACGCGGGCGGCGGGCAGGTGGGCCGGGTAGGTGGGGGCGCGGCGCGGGCCGGCCGGCCACGGGGCGTCGGCCGCCGGGCCGATGGGGCCGGCGGCGCCCCGGCGCGGATCGGTCGCGAGACCGCACCCGCTCATCGCGAGCCCACGCCCCGTGGTCTCCGCGTGCTCCGCCGGGCCGCCCGCCCCGGAACCGCCGCCGCCCCCGCGCCAGGCCCCGCTCGCGGAGCGGGCCGCGCGCTCCGGCCCCGCCGCCCGTTCCACGGGCGCGGTCGCGGGCCACGCGGCGCCGGCGCCACCATCGGGCGGCACGCCGCCACGGTGGTACACGCCGTCATCGTCCCGCCGCCCCGGGGCGAAGAGGGCGTCGGCGTACGAGGCCGCGTCCGCGTACGCCGCGCACATTCGCCGCGTCGCCTCCCGCACTGTCACGCGGGACTCGTCGGCCAGCGACTCGACGGCGAGCAGCCGCCACAGCGCGTGCAGACCGGTCGGGCCCGGTGCCCCCGGTCCTGGCGACCTCCACCAGCCGCGCGTCGACCAGAGCCTCCAGCAGCCGCTCGGCCTCGCGCGCGGCGACGCCGAGCACGGCCGCCGCGAGCCACAGCCCGAACGCGCCCGGCGGTACGAGGCCCAGCAGCCGAAAGGCCCGCCGCTCGGGGGCCGGCGCCTCGCGGTAGGCGGCGCGGAGCGACGCGCGGACATCGACGTTGCCCGCCGTCAGCCCGGACAGCCGGGTGCCCTCGTCGGCCAGCCGGTCGGCGAGCGTGGCGACCGTCCAGTGCGGGCAGGCGACCAACTGCGCGGCGGCGACCCGCACGGCCAGCGGCAGCCCGCCGCACCACTCCACGACGCGCGCCACCGCCTCCTGCTCGTCCACCGGGCGGGCCAGGGTCGCGGCGGCCTCGAACATGGCGGCGGCCTCGGCGTTGTCGGGCGCGGACAGTACCACCGGGCGCATGCCGCTCAACCCGGCGAGCAGGCGCCGGCTGGTCAGCAACCTCGCGCTGCCCGGACCGGTCGGCAGCAGCGGGCTTACCTGCGCCTCGCAGGCGGCGTTGTCCACGACCAGCAGCGTGCGCCGGCCGGTGAACAGTCGCTGCACCAGGTCGGTCAGCTCCTGCGGGTCGGTGGGCAGTGGCCCCGGCACCCCAGCCCGCCGCGCCAGCCGCCCCATCGCCTCGACAGCTGTGAGCGGGCCCCGGCCCGGCGGGCACAGCTCGAGGAAGACCGGCCCGTCCGCGAAGGCGTCCGCGGTGCGGTGTGCCGCCTCCACGGCCAGCGCGGTCTTGCCGACCTCGGCCGGACCGGCGATGGCGACGCAGCCGCCGGCCGGCGCGCCCCGCACGAGCCGCTCCACCTCGGCGAGCGCCGTGGCGCGGCCGGTGAACGTCGGGTCGGCCGCCGGCAGGCACGCCGCGAGCCGCCCGGGCGGCGGCGCGCCCGACGGCGCTGCCACGGCGCCCTCGGGGGACATCAACCCCTGGTCAGCGGCGAGGACGCGGCGGTGCATACGCTGCAACGGCGGCCCGGGCTCCGTACCGAGTTCGTCGACCAGCGTCTCGCGCAGCCGCGCGTACATCCGCAGCGCCTCGCTCTGCCGCTCGGTCCCGAACAGCGCGAGCATCAGGTGGGCGTGCAGCTCCTCGCGCAGCGGGTGCTCGGCCACCAGGGCCCGCAGCTCGCCGACCAGTTCGCGGTGGCGGCCCAACTGGAGTTCGGTGCGGACGCGTTGCTCGACGGTGGAGACGCGCACCTCGGCCGCCCAGGCCGCGGCCCCGCCCAGGAGCGGGCCGTGCGGGTGTCCGCGAGCAGCGGTCCGCGCCACAGCGCCAGCGCCCGCCGGTGCAGGTCGGCGGCTGCCGCGTTGTCCCCGCGCTCCAGGGCCCTGCGCCCCCGGTTGTGCAACTCCTCGAAGTCGGCGAGGTCGAGTCGCCCGGGCCCCGGGTGCAGCACGTAGCCCGGGCTGCGGGTCACGAGCGTGTCGCGCCCGCCCTTCCGGTCGGCCGCCCGCAGGGTCTTGCGGAGGTGGGAGACGTAGACCTGGATGGTGGGGGTGCGTGGCGGACTGCCGCCCCACAGTTCATCGGCCAGGGTGTCGACGGACACCACCCTGTCGGTCCGCACCAGCAGACTGGCCAGCACGATGCGCGGCTTCGCGGCCCGCGGCGTCAGCACGCGCTCCTCGGGCGGCTCGCCCGTCGATTCCATCGGGCCCAGTATCCGGAACCTCATCCCGCCCCGTGTCTCCGCCCGCCCGGCCGACCGGTTCAGCGGGCCAGCCAGTGTCATGGTCAGTCCGGGCAGCGTCCCCGTACCCGGACCGGTTCACCACATAGGTCCCGGGCCCGGCCCCGCGTGAGGTGGGCCGCCCCCTAAGCGGCCCTTAAGTCGCCGGACCTAAGTGCTTCTTAAGCCGGCGCGCCGACCATCGGAGCCCATCGGCGCGGCCGGACCCGGCCGCCGTCCGTCGTGCCCCGTCAGCGGGAGGGACCGCGTTGCCCAAGCCGTCGCGCGCCCCCGGGCGCCGCCACGTGGATCGGCGAAGAGCCCGCCCCTGACCTCGCGTTATTCCCGGCCACCGCGAACGGCGGCGTTCCCCCGGGAACGATTTCGGCCCGGCGGTCATCCTTGTCGGCGTATCCGTACGCTGTGGCGACCCGCCCGTCTGCCATCTCACCCTTGGAGGACTGCCATGACGGCCGCCGAGAGCCCGAGACCGGTACCGTCGCTCGGGCCCGCCCATAGAGGTCGTCGGCCAGGACGTCGGCTGGGACCGGGCGCGCGCCGAACTCCTCTCCTCCGGGGCGGTGTTGTTCCACGTCCGGCAGGCCCACTGGTAACCGGGCGCGGCCTCCGCGGCCGAACTGCGCACCCTGCTCGAGGACGACTGGTCCTGTTTACCGCGCGCTGGCCCACCCGGACCTGCGGATGGAGTACGCGGCCTCGCGCATGCTGCTGCGGTACGCGGCGCGGACGGTCGTGCACGGCGGCGCGAGCAGCAGCGAACTCGGCTACGGGCCCACCGGCCGCCCCTACCTGCGCGGTTGCGACAAGGTCGACATCAGCCTCAGCCACGCGGACGGTGTGATGGTCGTGGGGCTGACCACCCGCGGGCTGATCGGCGTGGACGTCGAGCGCACCGACCGGCAGGCGTACGGCAAGGGCTTCGGCCGGCACATCTGCACCCCCTACGAGCTGGTGTCGCTGGCCAACCTGCCGGAGTACGAGCGCAACAGCAGCCTGATCCGGCTGTGGACGTTGAAGGAGGCGTACAGCAAGGCCATGGGGCAGGCGATGAAGTTCCGCTTCACGGAGGTCGGCTTCGCCCCGGACGGCGGGCCGGTGCGGGTACGGCGACCGGACGGCAGCCTCGGCGGCAACCACGAGTGTGCCTTCAGCTCCGTCGTGCTGGACAGCGGACACCGGGTGAGCGCCGCGGTCTTCGACGCCGCGGCGGCGAAGGAGCCGAACCGCGCCGAGTCCGGCACCCCGCGCAGCACGGCCGACGGCGACTGCTTCGCGTAGCCCGTGCGGCCGGCGGTCGACGCGCACGCTGGTCGGCTGCGGTCAGAAGTCCTGCAGGACCGTCGAGGAGGCCTCCGCGACGCGCCGTCCGTACTGGGGTCAGGGTCACTGACCGGCACCGAGGGCCGCTGCTGCGCGTCCCGGCGCAGCGGCCTGGGAACGGCCGTGCAGGTGAGGGGGAGACCGGGCTCGGCGCGCGCCCGGAAGAGGACCCGCGAGGTGGCCATGGTCGCGCGCGACGGCGTCAGCCCGTACGTCCGGCCGGTCGCCAGCAGCGCGGTCTGTCGCATCGCCTCAAGCAGCAGCATGCCCGACAGGTGGCCCCCGCCCTCGGTGGCGAACACCCGGTGGGAGGTGCCGGCCAGGAGCTGGGTGACGAAACGACCGTACGGCGCGGCCTCGGCCGGCTCGCTCACCACCACGTTCGCCGGGCTGCCGCGGCCCACCTCGAACGGCTCGGCGGGGCGTTGGGGGGGCACCGTGCGCGCCGCCGTCCTCGCGCTCCTCGGGGGAGGGGACCGCCGGCCGGGGCGGGGGAGCGTACTGGAGCGGCGGTTCGGGCGGCGAGAAGGCGAGGCTGGCGGTGCCGGTGGCGCACTCGATGTCGTCCACGCTCAGTTCGCTGCGCGCCTCGATCCCGCGCGGCACGCCGCGCAGCACCTCGGTCGGGCGGGCTCGGACGCGAACCGTCAGGTGGGGCCGGCTCGGGGCGCGCCCGCCAGGCCGCGAGGTGGGTGATGCGCAGGTGCAGCCGGGCGAAGACCGCGTGCTGCTCGGCTGGCAGCCCGAAGAACTGGTGCCCGATGAACTCGCCCACCTCGCGGGCCATCTCCGCCGTGCCCTGGATATCGTGGAAGTGGCCGGGGCCGTCGTTGAAGAGCGGGTGCCCGAGCGGCGTCCGGGAGACGAGGACGAAGTGTTCCTCGCCGGCCCACGGGGCGTCCAGGAGGTAGTGCTCCGACGACCGGGGCCGGTGGATGAGGTGGCTGGTCGCGCCCGCGGGGGCGTCGCTACCCATGACGCCCCCTCGGGCGGGCCGTCGGGCCGTTCGCGTACGGGCGTGCCTGCGACCACCGGCCACCGCGCCGGCCCCACGGGCGCCACCCCGACCCGGGACCGCCGTCCCCGGCCGGCACGGCTCGCGTCCCACGCGGTCACACCGTGTCCTGCGGGTACGAGAGCAGCTTGGACAGCGCGGCGTTGGCACCGGCCTGGAAGCGGCTTGTGGCCTCCAACTCCTCCATGATCTCGGCGATGTGGCGCCGGCAGGTCCGAACCGACATGCCGAGCCGCCTGGCCACTATCTCGTCCTTGTAACCCTCGGCCATCAGCCGCACGATGGACCGCTTGAGGTCGTCGGTCACCGGGTCGGACTCGACGCTGCCGAGTTGGAAGGCGGTCGCCCCGCGCCACAGGTACTCGAAGACCTAGCAGAGGAAGGCCACGAGCGTCGGTTCGCGCACGATGGCCGCGCCCGGTTCGCGCCCCACGGGCTTGTGCTCGGGCAGGAAGACGACCTCGCGGTCGTAGGTGATCATCCGGTCGATGACTTCCTCGCTGGTGCGCAGCTCGCCGCCGTGCTCGACCAACTCCCGCACGAACGGCCGGGTCGCCAGGTCGGAGCGCGCGGTGTGCTGGTAGACGCTGCGCATGCGCACCCCGCGATCGAGTATCCCGAGCGAGGCCTTGCGGGCCGCGGTGAGGATGTGGGCGGGGCGGGCGCCGCCCGGCTGCACGGTGAGCACCTCGCTGCGACAGCGCTCGCTGAGTTCGTCGAGGAGCGACTGGACGGTGGCGACGTCCGAGACGACGTCGAACGCCTCCATGCGATAGCGTTCGCGACGGCCGTCGTAGTAGGCGGGGGTGAGCGACAGCATCTGGGCGCGCACCTGGAGGTCGCGGGTCTGGTTCTCGGCCGACCCCACCAGCTCCACGGCCGCCGCGTCGGGGCTCACCGGGACCAGCAGTTCGGCGTCGCCCGGGGTGGGGTGCAGCAGGCACAGCAGGCTCAGCACCCGCTCGATGCGGGTGGCCTCATCAGTCGATATGCGTAGCTGTCGGGCGATCTCGTGCCGGTTGAAGCGGCCCAACTGCACGGCCAACCGGTAAGCCGTCGCGCTCACGTCGTCCAGCTCCGCGAATGGCGGGTCGGAACCGATGGTTGCCGACATCCCCGAGCTTCCCCCCTCTTCCCTGCTCTTGCTGCCTTGCAACTTTAAGACATAGGGTTTTTCTTGGAAATGCTTCGAAGCCTTGCCGAGCAGGGTTGCCGCCGCTCGGCAAGCGTGTACTGCCCATCACGGTACGTGCCATACATGCCAGAGCAACGTCAAGCTTCCTCCCGGAGGGAAAAGGAAACTGTCCCGCGCTAATCTTGTGACCGTCAAGTTCTGTCGGTGGTTGGCGCCTTGCGCCGCACGGTGTATGGCTGGCCTTGGCTCTTGCCCCGGTTCCGAGCGGAGGAATGAACGTGAGTGGCAGCACTTCGACCTACCCAACGACTCCGATGATCTTGCAGGCGATCCGCCGCGACCCCATCTGGGCCGGCTGAGCCGGAGTTTAAGCACGTCAGGGCGGTGTCCCTGACCAGAGAAGGCGACCGGACCAGAGAAGGCGACCGCGAAGCGGTCGGATGGCGGGTCCTCGCCTCGGTTGGCGAGGGCCCGCCGGCGTGTGTCGGTGTTAGCTCGAGAGTTGCTCCCTAAGGCTTCACGCAAGGTGACCTGGGGGTGGCGGGCGCGATCGTTACGGGGTGTAACGCCGGGCGGTTTGGTGGAGATGCTGCGGAGGACTGATAGAGCCGCGAAAATCGAAGATTACCTCCCGGTGATCTCCTCATGAATGCGAGAGGTGAATGCCTTGATTCATGGCGATTATTTGTCCACTGTATAGTGAGCAACGGGCCCCGCTTATATCGCTCCGGGCGCACCCGGAGCGGTCGGCCGGTGGAAATCGGGTGGGAAAAGGCGTGGATGATCTCCTGGGTCCGGCTAAAGCGGAATTCTCCCCTCAGTGAGCGCGGTCGGCCGAATTCGGGGCCGTGCGACTGATTGCGAGGGCGGGACTTGGTCGTTTCTTGGGGCGGACTTGGCCGACGCTTCGGGAAGGGATTTGCTGCCCGCTGCCGCGGTCGGCGCGCGGGGCGGGGCGCCGCGCGGCGGGTCACGTGCCGGCGCCGGGGGCGCTGGCGCGGTGGTGGGCGGGAGCGGCGGGCCATGCCCAAAGGAGTGCGCGGGGCGGGGTCGGGCGCCGGTGGTGCGTGCCGCCACGGAACACCCGGGCGCTGGACGGGAAAAGCGCGGGTGGCCGCGCGCGACGCGCGCCAGAGCGAACGCCCGCGGGGGCCTGTGCCGCCTCGCCCGCGCGTCGTCGCCGGCGGGTGACGCCGCTGGTGGCCCGGGGTGTGCGCCCGAATATCCCCTACCGCCCGGCCCGCTCCCGAGGCAGGTCGACGCTCTGGGGGAATCGTTGGAGTGGGGCTGGGGGTGGGGTCGTGCGAGTTGAAGCGCATACGGCCGGTGCGCGCCCATCAACTGTCCGTGGAATATGCCCCTCCGCTGCGGAGCGTCGCGGTCCGCGGCGCCGTCGCGGTCACTCACGGGCACGGCCCGACCGTCTTCGCGGGTCCGAGCGGCCCCCGACGCCCGGCCGGGCACCTGGCCCCGGCGCGGCGCCACCGGCGCCCGGGCCGGCCCGCCTGGCCCGCCCGGCCCAGCCGACGGGCGCCCGTCCACCTGCTCGGCAAACCCGTTCTGACCAGCGGTGACGCCGTCTCAGGCACCTGGCGCCCCGCTCCCTACCGCAGGATGCGGCGCGCGGTGGGGGCGGGCGAATCCCGTACGCACCCTCCCTGCACCCCCATGCAACGATCTGCCCGACCCCTGCCCGAATGCTGGACGCCGTTGAGCGCCGCTCGCGCCGTGACCCCCGCCCCGCCGCCGCCCCGCCACCGTTTCGGCGCCGCCGTACGCGTCGGCCGGCCGACGCGTACTAGGGGGTGCACGCCGTGGAGATGAGTGGTCGGGCGGTCTTGGCCGGCCCTTACGCCCGTGCGATCGTGAGAAACGATCGTGCCCCATCCTCCGGTGGCGTGGCGCGAGGACGGCGGACGAGCGGCCTGCGGCCGCTCGCGAACGCGGCAGCCCAGGCCCGGGCGCCGCCGCATCGGTCGAGGGTGTGAAGGGAGGGGCGCGATGCGCGAACCACGGCGGCGGGACCACACCGCGCGGTGCCCCAACGCCCGCCCCCGAACCCGTGGCGGCGCCGACCCCCGGGGTCGCCGCGGCACCCACCCCCACGCCGGCCGCGACGGCGCGCCCGCCGAGGCGCCCCGCGCGCTCACCGGCGCCCCGGCCACCGCGTGCCCGGCTGGCGGACACGTCGCCACCGCGCCCGGGCCCGCCGCCCGAGCGACCCGGGGTGGCCTTCTCATACGCACGGCGCGGCCACCATCCGTGGCCCGCGCCGTCCAGCCCCGCGCCGCGGCAGGCCCGCGGCCGTTCGCCGTACGACGGGCCGCCGCCCGCCCGCCGCACAGGGACGGATGACCACCATCCGCGACCGCTGAGCGCCGCACCGCGCTCTTGAGTACCACGTGCGTCAGCAGTGGTCTCGCACGTAGTTATTGCCTTGCAACTTATGGACACCGGGGGGCGCCTTCGCGCTCCGTAGACTGAACCCGTTCGCGGGGACGATACCCACGCGGCGTGCGGGCGCACCTCCCGGCAGACCTGGTAGCAGGCGCGTCAAAAGCTATGAATTCAAGGGGACTTGGGGTAACCATGGCTTTGATCGATCGGAGTACGGAACTCGACACGCTGGATAGCGCGATCGCGGGATGCCTGTCCGGAAACTCCAGAATCGTGTTCGTCGAGGGGCCGGCCGGCTGCGGCAAGAGCGAGTTCATCGAGAGCATCGCCGAGCGGGCCGAGGGGCTGGGTGCGACGCTGCTGCGCGCGGTCGGCTCCCCCCGGGAGCGCTCGGTTCCCCTCGGCGCTCTGCGCCAACTCATCGCCAGCGCACCCGCCGAGACCCTGCCGCAGATGGCCCCCGCCGAACCGGCCAGCCTGGTCCGGGTCGAGGCCATGCAGGAGTTCTGCGCCGCGCTGCACCGACTCAGCGCCACCACTCCCGTCCTCGTCTGCGTGGACGACCTCCAACACGTCGACGACCCGACCCTCCAGTACCTCCTGTGCGCCGCGCGGCGCACCCGCTCCGCGCGGATTCTCCTCGTCCTCGCCGAATCCCTCCATGAGCACGCCAGCGACTCCGTCTTCAGTACCGAGTTGCTGCGCCTGCCGCACTTCGAGCGTGTCCGCCTGGAGCGGCTCGACCGCTCCGGCGTCGCCGAACTCGCCGCCATCTAGCAGGGATTGCCGCAGGACGAGGACTTCGGCGACGCCCTCTACGCGATCAGCGGCGGCAACCCGCTGCTGCTGCGCGCGCTGGTCGAGGAGTACCGGGCCTTCCCCGCCGAGCGCCGCGCCGCGCTGCCCAGCCCCGAGGCTGGCGGCCCGTTTACCCAGGCCGTCCTGACCTGCCTGCACCGGGGCGGTCGGGAGACCGTGCGGCTGGCCGAGGCGCTGGCCGTGCTGCGCGACGTGGGTTCGGTGGAGTGCGTCCGGCGACTGCTCGGCATCAGCGCGGCGGCCGCGTCGCAGACCGTGCACGCGCTCAACGCCGCGGGCATCGCCGACGGCTGCGGCTTCCGGCACCCCTGCGTACCGGCCGCCATCGCGCACGCCATGGAGCCGGACGCGCGGGCCACGCTGCACCGGGACGCGGCGCGGCTGCTGCACAGCATCGGCGCCCCCAGCCCCGCCGTGGCCGGCCACCTGCTGGCGGCCGGGGAAGCGGACGAGCGCTGGGGGGTCGCGGCCCTGCGGGACGCCGCCGAACAGGCCCTGGCCGACGACGACGTGGCACAGGCCGTGGCCTGTCTGACCCTCGCCCACCGGGCGTGCGACGACGACCAGCGCACCAGCGCCATCAAGATCAGGCTCGCCGCGGTCACCTGGCGGCTCGACCCGTGCGCCGCCGACGAGCACACCGCCGAGCCGCTGGCCGCGTTGCGCGCCGGGCGGCTGGTCGAGTCCCACATGCCCGCGCTGGCCCGACTCCTGGTCACCCAGGGCCGGGTGGACGCGGCCGCCGAGGTCCTGGAACGGCTGGCGCAGGCGCGCGGTGACGGGAGTCCGCAGGCCTCGGAGGCGATCCGTGGAAACCTGCTGGGCGCGCAGTTCGGCCACCCGACCCCGGCCGGCTCGCGGGCCATGGTCGCGGTGTCCAGGGACGCCGACGGGGCGGGACGGTCACCCTCACCGACAGCGCGGCGAGCCGCCCCGCGGCCGGGCATGTGGGCCGTGCCCACCGCGGCCGAGGGCGAGCCGGCGGCGGCCGCCGCCGAGCGGTTCCTCCAGACCGCCGTGCTGACCGACACCACTATCGAACCCATCGGACAGGCCCTGCGCACCCTGATCCACGGCGACCGGCCCGACCGGGCGCTGCCCTGGTGCCAGTCCTTCGTCGAGGAGGCCGACCGCCGGGGCGCCCCCGGCTGGAAGGCCGCCTTCGCTCAGGCGCAGGCCGTGGTCATGGTCAGGCAGGGCAACCTGCGGGTCGCCGAGGAGTACGCCACGACGGCGCTGGACTGCCTGCCTGAGAAGAACGGCAGCGTCTTCGCCTGCGTCCCCCGCAGCGTTCTCATCTACACGGCCACCGCGCAGGGCCGGCACGGCGCCGCCGCCCGGCAGCTCAACCAACCCGGTGCCCGACGGCCTGTTCCGTACCGTGTACGCGCTGGGCTACCTGTGCTCCCGAGGCTTCTACCACCTGGCCACCAACTGCTTCCACGCCGCGCTGAGCGACTTCCTCGAAGTCGGCCGGCTCGCCCGGCGGTGGGGCCTGGACCGGGCGGTCGTGGTGCCCTGGCGGACCGACGCGGCCGAGGCGCTGATCCAACTCGGCTACCGGCAGCAGGCGGAGAAGCTGGTCACCGAGCAGCTCGCGATGGGTGACGCGCGCAACGCCCGGGTGCGGGGCGTCGCTCTGCGGGTGCGGGCGTCACTCGCCGAGGTGGGCCAGCGGCCCCGGCTGTTGGCCGAGTCCGTGGACGAACTCTGCAAGTACGGCGACCGGTTCGAGCTGTCCCGGGCACTGTCCGACCTGGGGCAGGCGTTCCAGGCCGTGGGCGAGCCCGCGCGGGCCAGCATGGTCACCCGCTGCGCCTGGCACCTGGCCAAGGAGTGCGGCATCGAGTCCGTGCGCGAGCGCCCGGTCCCGGGCCACCGCACCCGGTCGGTCCCTGCCCAGGAGGATCCGCTGTGGTCGGCGGACCCGGACGTGGACGCCAAGCTCAGCGACTCCGAGAAGCGGGTGGTGGTGCTCGCCGTGTACGGCTAAACTAACCGGGAGGTCGAGCTGAAGCTCTACGTCACCGTGAGCACGGTCGAGCAGCACCTGACCCGCGTCTACCGCAAGCTCAACATCACCCGCCGCCAGGAGCTGCCCATGAATCTCCAGCTCAGCATGGCCGAGATCGCCTGACGCCGAGCGCCGACGGCCGGCGCGCGACGGAGACTGTCCGAGGACTCCCCGGCGCGGCCACGAGAAGTGGCGAGGGGCCGCCCCGTGTGGGGCGGCCCCTCGGCGCGCGGCGTGCCCGGCCGACCGCCCGCCGCGGTCGGCGAGCGGTCGGCGCGGGTCAGGAGTAGGTGTAGAAGCCCGAGCCGGTCTTGCGGCCGAGCCGGCCCGCGTCGACCATGCGCTGGAGCAGCGGGGGAGCAGCGTACAGCGCCTCCTTGTACTCCTCGTACATCGAGTCGGCCACCGAGGCGACCGTGTCCAGGCCGATCAGGTCGCTGAGCTTGAGCGGGCCCATCGGGTGGGCGCAGCCCATCTCCATGCCGTCGTTGATGTCCTCGCGGCTGGCGATGCCCGACTCGAACATCCGGATCGCGGACAGCAGGTACGGGATGAGCAGCGCGTTGACCACGAAGCCCGAGCGGTCCTGGGCCCGGATGGCGTGCTTGCCGAGCACGCCCTGCACGACGGCCTCGGCGCGCTTGATGGTCTCCTCGCCGGTGGTCAGCGCGGGGATGACCTCCACCAGTCGCTGCACCGGGGCCGGGTTGAAGAAGTGGATGCCGATGACCTGGTCGGGGCGCGAGGTGGCGACGGCCAGCTTGACCAGGGGGATGGAGGAGGTGTTGGAGGCGAGGATGGCGTCCGGGCCGGTGACTACCTGGTCGAGTACCCGGAAGATTTCCGTCTTGACCTGCTCGTTCTCCACCACGGCCTCGATGACGAGGTCGCGGTCGGCGAACTCCCCGAGGTCGGTGGTGAAGCTGAGCCGGGCGACTGCCGTGTCCCGCTCGTCCGGCGTGAGCTTGCCGCGTTCGGCGGCCTTGCTCAGCGAGTTGGTCAGCCGCGTACGGCCCAACTCCAGGGCCTCGCCCGTGGTCTCGGCGACCATGACGTCCAGGCCGGAACGAGCACACACCTCCGCGATGCCCGCGCCCATCTGGCCGCAGCCCACCACTCCGACGCGTTCGATGTCGGTCACATCGTGCCTTTCGCTGATCTTCTTCGGCCGGCGGCGGACATCCGCCCCTGGCTTGTGGCACGGAGGGCTTCGCTGACCGCCTAGGCCCTGACGTTACTCCGCGCCCACCTGTGCACGGGGGGCCGGGGCGGGCATGCTGACCACAGAGTGATGTGACGCACGCGACAGTGAGGGGATGGCAGATGGGGCGCTTGGGGAAGATGGGCCGCCGCGGCTTCGCCGTCGGGGCCACGGGTGCGGTGTCCGGGCTGCTGACCGGCGGCCCCGCGCTGGCCGTCCGCCACGGCGCGGGCGACGGCGGTACGTGCGGTGCCCGGGGGCCGGGGGCGGCCGCCGCCGAGCCCGCGGCGCGCGGCGGAGGTCGGCGCCGGGAGCTGCGCGCGACGTGGCTGGCCACGGTGGTCAACCGGGACTGGCCGTCCAAGCCCGGGCTGCCCGTGCGGCAGCAGCGGGCCGAGCTGACCGACCTGCTCGACGCCGCCGTGGGGCGGCGGCTGAACGCGGTGATCTTCCAGGTCAGGCCCTCCGCCGACGCGCTGTGGCCCTCGCCGTACGAGCCGTGGAGCGCGTACCTGACCGGCACCCAGGGCCGGGACCCGGGCTGGGACCCGCTGGGGTTCGCGGTGCGCGAGGCGCACCGCCGCGGCCTCGAACTGCACGCGTGGTTCAACCCGTACCGCGTCGCCAACCACACGGACCCGGGCCGACTGGTCGCCACGCACCCGGCGCGGGTGCACCCGGAGTGGGTGGTTCCGTACGGCGGGAAGCTCTACTACGACCCGGGCCTGCCCGAGGTGCGGCGCTTCGTGCAGGACGCGATGTTCGACGCGGTGGCCCGCTACGACGTGGACGGGGTGCACTGGGACGACTACTTCTACCCGTACCCGGTGGCCGGTCAGGTCTTCGACGACGACGCGGCCTACGCGGGGCACGGGGGCGGCTTCCCGGACCGGGCCGCGTGGCGCCGGAACAACATCGACCTGCTGGTGCGCGAGACGTCCGAGCGGGTGCGCGGCCTGCGTCGCCGGGTGCGCTTCGGGGTGAGCCCGTTCGCCGTCTGGCGCAACAAGGCCACCGACCCGCTGGGCTCGGACACCCGGGCCGGCGTGCAGACCTACGACGACCTGTACGCCGACACCCGGCGCTGGGTCGTGGAGGGCTGGCTCGACTACATCGTCCCGCAGGTCTACTGGCACATCGGCTTCGCCGCCGCCGACTACGCGACGCTGGTGCCCTGGTGGGCGCGCGCGGTGCGCGGCACGGGAGTGCGGCTGTACGTGGGCGAGGCCCTGTACAAGGCGGGCGACCCGGCCCAGCCCGCGCCCCGGCAGGACGTGGCCGAACTCTCCCGGCACCTGACCCTCGCGCGCCAGCACCCGCAGGTGGCGGGGCACGCCTTCTTCTCAGCGAAGGAGGTGGCGGGCGACCCGTCCGGCGCCATGGCCCGGGTGGTCGCCGACCACTACCGGAGCCGGGTGCGGCCTCCGCACTGAGCTGGGCGCCCGCCGCCGACCGCGCCGGGTCCGGGCGCGCGGGCCCGGCGCGCGCCGGCGGCCCGGCCTAGGCGTGGGGGTCGCTCTCGTGCCGCACGATGGTGTCGGGGCCGGGTGACATCAGGGTTTCGTGGCCGTCCTCGAACCGCACGCGGAATGGGGCGTGCCGCCCGGGCCGAGTACTTCGACGACTTCCGCGACGCGGTCGTGCTGTCCCACGATCCTGCCGTGGACCAACAACCGGTCACCTACGCTGGCTTGCATCTGCGCTGGCCTCCTGTCCGGGAATACCGGAGAGACGGATGATCCGTCACCTGCCAGCTGGGCAGTTCGCGGGTGAGCGTGGCGCCCTCGGTGTAGCCGGCGGCGCACACCAGGAGTGCGGCGAAGAGGTGAAGGTCGGTGCTGGTGGGCTCGCCGCCGCTCTGCTGGAGCGCCAAGGTGATCACCACCGCGGCCCCGACCACCGCCGCGATCCAGAACACCCGCGAGGCCCTGGCCCCTGGTGCGTACGGCGCCGAACGCGGCGGTCGTGAGCGGGAGCAGGCCCACGACCACGGCGGCGTGCGCGGTGGAGGAGGTCTCCAGGGCCAGGGTGGTGAACAACGGGAAGCCGGTCACGATGCCGCCCACGACGACCGCGAGCCCGGGCCAGTGGCGGCTGGCCGGGAACGGGGCCCGTAACGCGAGCAGGCAGCCGGCGGCGACCAGGGCGGCCAGCACGGACCTGATCGCCATCGTGGACCAGGGGCCGAGCCCCTTGAGCGCCCAGGCGGTGGCGGGGAAGGTCAGCGAGAAGGTGGCCACGCCGAGGACGGCGAGCAGCGTCCCGAGCCGGGCCCCGGTCGGCCCGGTACCGGCTGGCGCGGCGCCCCTCTGCGCGGTGTCCGTCGGTGTCGCCTCCACCGACGCCGCGCCGGTGGGCTCGGTGGCCGCCTCCAGGCTCGGATCGGGGTACGGCGTGACGGCCGGGCGCGGGGCGCGTCAGCGGTGGCGGCCGGGGCGGTGAGCCCGGTGTCCGGGCCGCCACCGGTGCCGGTGACGCCGGGCGTGGCTATGGGTACTGACTGCTATCGCATCGGTACGGGTAGCGCTATCTTTCTGAATCGCTACTCTCCCGGTGAGAAGCTGCCGTCCAGTCGGGCCCTCATCGAACAGCACCGGGTCAGTCCGGTGACCGTCTCGCGCGCTGGCCCTGCTGGCCGCTGAGGGGCTGGTGGTGACGCGACCCGGGGCCGGCGCGTTCCGGGCCGGACCGGCCGACCGGGGCCGCGGCCAGCCGCGCGCCGGGGACACCTCCTGGCAGGAGGTCGCGCTCAGCGCGGAGGCCGCGGCCGACGCCGTGCCGCGCTCGCTAGACGCCTCGGGCATCCTCGCGATGCTGGCCGCCCCGCCCACCGACGTAATCGAACTCAGCGGCGGCTACCTGCACTCCTCGCTGCAACCGGAACGCGCCCTGGCGGCGGCGCTCGCCCGGGCGTCTGGGACCGGCCGCCGATCGACGGGCTGCCCAAGCTGCGCGCCTGGTTCGCCCGCGAGATCAGCGGGCCCACCGGCGGCGTCACGGCGGCCGACGTGTTGATCACCTCCGGCGGCCAGAGTTCCCTGACCACCGCGCTGCGCGCGCTCGCGCCGCCCGGGGCGCCGGTGCTGGTCGAGCCGCCCACCTACCCGGGCCTGCTGGCCGTCGCCCGCGCCTCCGGGGTCCGCCCGGTGCCGGTCCCGGTCGACGCCCACGGGGTACGCACCGACCTGCTCGCCGACGCGTTCCGGGCCAGCGGCGCGCGGGTCTTCGCCTGTCAGCCCCTGATGCAGAACCCGACCGGCACCGTGCTCAGCGAGGAGCGGCGGGCCGAGGTGATCCGGGTCGCGCGGGCGGCCGGGGCGTTCGTGGTCGAGGACGACTTCGCCCGTCGGCTGGCCCACGAGGACGCCCCGGCGCTGCCGCCCACGCTGGCCGCGGACGACCCGGACGGCACCGTCGTGCACGCCTGCTCGCTCACCAAGGCCACCTCGCCCAGCCTGCGGGTCGGCGCGCTGGCGGCCCGGGGTCCGGTGCGCGACCGGCTGCGCGCCATCCAGGTCGTCGACAGCTTCTTCGTGCCCTGGCCGCTCCAGGAGGCGACGCTCGAACTCGTCGGCTCGCCCGCCTGGCCGCGCTACCTGCGCGCGGTCGCCGCCGAGCTGCGCCGCCGCCGGGAGGCCTTGGTCGCCGCGCTCGCCGCGGAGCTGCCCGGACTGCCGCCCGCCCGCGTCCCGCCCGGCGGCTTCCACCTGTGGTTGTCCCTGCCGCCGGGCACCGACGAGGCGGCCGTGGTGCGGGCCGCCCTGCACGCCGGGGTGGCCGTGGCCCCCGGCCGGCCCTCCTACGCGGCCGAGCCGCCCGGGCCCAGGCTGCGGCTGTCCTTCGCGGGCGTGGCGAGCCTGGCCGAACTGGCCTAGGGCGTAAGGCGGTTGCGGATCGCGCTGGAGGGCGGGTAGTCGTCGCGCGCGGGGGCCCGCGGGCTCCCGCGCGCGACGGGAGGCTAGCGGCAGACCAGCTCGTTGCCCTCGGGGTCGGTGGTGGTGGCGCCCGGTTCGTGGCAGGCGTTGCCCTCGTCCGAGGTGGGTTCCTCGCAGGCGGACGTCGCGACGATCAGCAGGATGGTCAGACAGGCGACCATGACGCGTAGCAGCACGGCGCGACGGTAGGACGGTTCGCTCGGGAGGGGTCTCGCCGCGGCCGACTCGCGCCGGGCGGGACCGGTGCTGTGCTCACACGACGGCCGGGGCGGCGAGGAAGGAGCTGACCACGGCGTGGAACGCCGCCGGGTCGTCCACCCACTGCCAGTGGCCGCAACCGGGAAGCAGGGCGAGGCGTGCCGTGGGGCAGCAGGCGGCGAGCAGTCGCGCCGGGGCGGTGCCGGCGATCTCGTCCCGGCTGCCGGCTACGGCCAGCAGGGGAGCCCGCAGCGCGGCCAGTCGCGCCACCCGCGTCGGCTTGTCGAACCGGGACCTCAGCCACGGCGGCGGCGTCCGGTAGCCCGCGCCGGCGGCGTGGTGGGCCCGGGCGGCGGCCGACCAGGTGCCGTACGCCCCGGGCGCGGCGCCGGCCGCCCCGGTGTCGGGCCGCTGGCCCAACTCCGCGCGCAGGGAGCTCAGTTCGGTCTCGTCCGGCTCTCTAGCCAACCGGCCGGCGGGGGTCACGAGCACGAGCCGGCCCGTCCGCGCCGGATGTCGGAGCGCGAACTCCTGGGCGATCAGCGTCCCCGCCGAGTGCGCGACCACGTCCACCCGGTCCAGGCCGAGCGCGTCCGCGAGCGCCAGCACGTCGCGGGCCTGCGCCGCGAAGCCGCAGTGGGCCCCGTCGGGCGGGATCGCGGAGCGCCCGCCGGCGCGGCCGTCGAGCCGCAGCAGGGTCCGCCCCCGCGCCAGGCCGCCCAGGTCGCCGAGGCCGCGCCCGTCCCCGCCCGCGCCGCCGGGCAGGCACACCAGGGGCGGCCCGGCGCCGAGGACGGAGTAGTGCAGGGTGACCCCGTCGTACGAGGCGAAGTTCGGCATGTGCCAGAGTCTCGCGGCGCGGAGCCGGCCACGGGGCGCGCTTCGCCGTCGGTGAACCCGGGCACGGCCGGGCCGGAACGCCGCCACCTTCGAACGCGGCCGCCCCGGCCGGGCGCGAGGCCGGCCGGGGCGGGATGGGCGAGTGCGGCGCGCGCCAGCGTACCGCGGGCGGGAGCGGGGCGTAAGAGCGGGGGCCCTGCCGCCGCGCGGGCCCGGGGCGCATGACCGACGTCGGCCGCGCCCGGGCCCGCCACAGGTGTCAGCCGAGCGTCGCCAGCGCCTGGTTGAGCGTCTTCGACGGGCGCATGACGGCCGCGGCCTTGGCCGGGACGGGCTGGTAGTAGCCGCCGATGTCGGCCGGGGAGCCCTGCACCGCGATCAGCTCGTCCACGATCGTCTGCTCCTGCTCGGCCAGCGTCTTGGCGAGCGCGGTGAAGGACGTGGCCAGCTCCGCGTCGTCGGTCTGCCGCGCCAGCTCCTGGGCCCAGTAGAGCGCCAGGTAGAAGTGGCTGCCACGGTTGTCGATGCCACTGAGGCGACGGCTGGGCGACTTGTCCTCGTTGAGGAAGGTCGCCGTCGCGCGGTCCAGGGTGTCGGCGAGCACCTGGGCGCGGGCGTTGCCGGTGGTCTGCGCGAGGTGCTCGAAGCTGATCGCGAGCGCGAGGAACTCGCCGAGGCTGTCCCAGCGCAGGTAGTTCTCCTTGACGAGCTGCTGCACGTGCTTGGGCGCGGAGCCGCCGGCGCCGGTCTCGAACAGGCCGCCACCGTTCATCAGCGGGACGACGGACAGCATCTTGGCGCTGGTGCCCAGTTCGAGGATCGGGAACAGGTCGGTCAGGTAGTCGCGCAGCACGTTGCCGGTGACCGAGATCGTGTTCTCGCCCCGACGGATGCGCTCCAGCGAGAACGCGGTCGCCTCGACCGGCGGCATGATCTCGATCCGCAGGCCGTCGGTGTCGTGGTCGGCCAGGTACGTCCTGACCTTGGCGATCAGGTTGGCGTCGTGCGCGCGGCCCTCGTCCAGCCAGAACACCGCCGGGTCGCCGGTCGCGCGGGCGCGGGTGACGGCGAGCTTGACCCAGTCGCGGATCGGGGCGTCCTTGGTCTGGCACATGCGGAAGATGTCACCGGCGCTGGCGACCTGCTCAAGCACGACGTTGCCGTCGCCGTCGATGGCCCGCACCGTGCCGGTGGTGGGGATCTCGAAGGTCTTGTCATGGCTGCCGTACTCCTCGGCCTTCTGCGCCATCAGGCCGACGTTGGGCACCGAGCCCATCGTCGCCGGGTCGAAGGCGCCGTGGGCGCGGCAGTCGTCGATGACGACCTGGTAGACCCCGGCGTAGCTGCTGTCCGGGATGACCGCGAGGGTGTCGGCCTCCTGGCCGTCCGGGCCCCACATGTGGCCGGAGGTGCGGATCATCGCGGGCATCGAGGCGTCCACGATGACGTCGCTGGGCACGTGCAGGTTGGTGATGCCGCGGTCCGAGTCGACCATCGCCAGCTCGGGGTCCTCGGCCAGCTCAGCCTCGAAGGACGCCTTGATCACCGGGCCCTCGGGCAGCGCCTCCAGGCCCTTGAGGATGCCGCCGAGCCCGTCGTTGGGGGTCAGGCCGGCCGCGGCGAGCGTCTGGCCGTGCTCGGCGAACGTCTTCGGGAAGAAGGTGCGCACCACGTGACCGAAGATGATCGGGTCGGAGACCTTCATCATGGTGGCCTTCAGGTGCACGGAGAACAGCACGCCCTCGGCCTTCGCGCGGGCCACCTGGGCACCCAGGAACTCGCGCAGCGCCGCGACGCGCAGCACGGCGGCGTCCACGACCTCGCCGGCGAGCACGGGTACCGACTCGCGCAGCACGGTGGTGCTGCCGTCGTCCCCGGACAGCTCGATGCGCAGCGCGCCGTCCTCGGCGATGACCGCCGACTTCTCCGTGGAGCGGAAGTCGTCACCGTCCATGTGCGCGACGTTCGTCTTGGAGTCGGCGCTCCAGGCGCCCATGCGGTGCGGGTGCGCCTTGGCGTAGTTCTTGACCGAGGCGGGGGCGCGGCGGTCGGAGTTGCCCTCGCGCAGGACGGGGTTGACCGCGCTGCCCTTGACCTTGTCGTACCGGGCGCGCACGTCGCGCTCCTCGTCGGTCTTCGGGTCGTCCGGGTAGTCCGGCAGCGCGTAGCCTTGCTCCTGCAGCTCCGCGATCGCGGCCTTGAGCTGCGTGATGGAGGCCGAGATGTTCGGCAGCTTGATGATGTTTGCACCCGGCGTCTTGGCCAGCTCGCCCAGCTCGGCCAGGGCGTCGTCGTTGCGCTGGCTCTCTTGGAGACGCTCCGGGAAGCTTGCGATGATCCGCCCCGCCAGGGAGATGTCACGGCTCTCGACGTTCACTCCGGCCGTGGAGGCGTACGCCTCGATCACCGGCAGGAAGGAGTACGTCGCCAAGGCCGGGGCCTCGTCGGTGTGCGTGTAGATGATGGTCGAGTCAGTCACCGGGTGCTCCGCTCCACGTCTGCAACATTGCTCGACATCAAGATATCTCGTGATCGACCCTCCCTCGACAGGACCCCGCCCCGCCGCGCACCGGCGATCGCGGATTGACCGGTTCCGCCCCGACCCGCGCCGCCGCCCCGCCCGCCGCCGGCCGTCGCGGGCCACCGTCGGGCTCAGTGGCTGACGGCCAGGCGCAGCCCGAGGGAGGTGATGACGGTGCCCGTGACGCGGTCCAGGAGTCGCTGCGCCCGCTGGGTACGCAACCACTGGTGCAGCAGCCGGGCGCAGCCGATCAGGACGAGGGACCACAGCAGACCCAGCACGATGTGCACCAGGGTGAGCAGCAGCCCCATCGGCAACTGCTGGGTACCCGCCGGGATGAACTGGGGCAGCACCGCCACGTAGAACGCGCCCACCTTCGGGTTGAGCAGATTGGTGAGCGCCCCCTGCCGCACCCCGCCGAGCGGCGAGTCCACGCTCTCCGGCGCCGCCGCGTCGAGCACCCGCGACCCGTGGCCGGTGCGGAAGGTGTCACGGATCATCCGCAGGCCGAGCCAGACCAGGTAGGCGGCGCCGGCCCAGCGCAGGCACTCGTAGGCGAGGTGCGAGGCGGTCAGCAGCGCGGTCACGCCGAGGGAGGTGAAGGCGCCCCACACCAGGATCCCGCCCTGTATGCCGAGGACGACGCCCCAGGCCCGGTGGGCGTGGCCGAGCATCGAGGTGCGCAGGATCAGCGCGGTGTCGAGACCGGGAGTCAGCGTCAACAGCCCCACGACCAAGGCGAAGGACCAGACTGCGGTACTTATGGCCATGGAACGGCAGCCTAGCCACCGCACCGGCGGCGCACGCCCGGGGAGCGCGGCACGGCGCTCACGGTACGGGCTCGCGTACGGGGGAGGCTGCCGGGGCCGCCGTGCGTGCTGGGCCCTGCGGGAGCGGGCACGGGCCGCCGTTTCGCCGCCGCCCCGACCGGCGCCTGGCCCGCGTCAGGCGGCGGTCAGGCGGCGGGGGCCGGGCCGCCCGGCCGGAACGGCTCGACACCGACGATGTGCCGCACCTTGGTCGGTCGCACGATCACCGCGACCCGCCGCTCTCCCGGCATGATCCACTCGAAGCGCTCGCTGCCCGGGTACTTGCGGGCCAGCCGGTCCAACCGTGATCGCCGGAGTCGGCGGGGGAACCGCGCGTTCCGGCCGGCGTGCCCCGGCGCGGCGGGAGGCGCCGGCGCGGCGCGCTCCGCATGGCGGCCCTCACCCCTTGACGGCCTCCGCGATCCGCAGGGCGGCCTGGGCGGGCGTGAGGTGGGTGGTGTCGACGACCTCGGCCTCGGCGTGCAGCCAGGTGCGGGCCGCCTCAGCGTAGGGCTCGACGTACTTGAAACGGAAGGGGGAGGGGCCGAGGACGGTGTCGTTCTATGCGGGCGCGCAGCGTCTCCTGGTCGGCGTGGAGCACGAAGTGCCGTACGGGAATGGCGTACTGGGCCAGGCCTGCGCTGATCTCGCGCTAGTACGGTTCGACCAGGACGGTCATCGGCACCACCAGGGTGCCATCGGTGTACTCCAGTACCCGGCGGGCGGTCTTGACCACGAGCGGGCGCCATGGCGGCCAGTGTTGGAAGTTGTCCGTCTCGGGCAGTCCGGGCGTGATGTCCATGAGTGTCTCGCCGACCTTCTCGGCGTCGAACACCCTTGAGTCCGGGAGCAGTTGCCGCACCAGCGCGCTGGTCGTCGTCTTGCCTGCGCCATGGGTGCCGTTGAGCCATACGATCATGCGCCCCACGCTAGCGCCACGCGGGCCCGGGCGACGGGTCGGCCGCCGACCTGGAGGCCGGCGGCTCGTCCGGGTCCCAGCGCACCCCGATGGGGGGCGGTCTCGGTCGCGTCGATCCCGAGGGTGTGACCGAGATCTTTAGTTGGCACATCTCGGTCTGAGCTGTCCAGGTCAGACCGAGATGGAGAATTCTTGTTGGCACATTCCGAGCGGGGTAGTTGGCACCTTAAGGGCATGCATGCTCACTGTGGGTGATTGTCGAAGGTGCTGAGGTTGATGATCTGTCCAGCGCCGGAGTCGATGTCCCGGGCAAGTCGCTGCGCGTAGTTGGTGAGGAGTCGGCGAAGGTCGCGTAGTGACGCAGTGGATCGGGGCGGGAGAACTGGAACCATGCGGTGTTCCGCCGCGCGGCCCACTCTTGCTGGATCTCGGTGGGCTGTGCGGCTTCTAGCGGGCGGGGAGCGAAGAGGTGCTCGCCCCGCGTGATGAGCGTCCAGATGAACACCGAGGCGTCCTGGCGCTTGCGGTCGTCGGTTCCGGGTGCGGGTCTGGGTGCGGACGGACGGGAGTTCGTTGAACAGCGCTTCCCGGGAATCGATGCTGAGCACCCAATCGTGAAGTGCTTGTCGCCTGCGCTGGTAGTCAATTGGTGGTTGACGTCGTGCTTGCAGTTCTGAGGCAAGAGCGCGAAGGGCGTTGTCGACCTCAAGGGGGCCGCATCGCGTCCATGCTGAGCGCCGGGTCTCCCGTCCAGTCACATCTACTCACTGGACGAGTCGGACGACTGCGGCCATGCGCGCACGGACTTGGCTTCCGAGCCCGCGCAGCGGGCCAGGTAGCGCTGATACCAGTGGTTCCAGGAACGCCGGCATGTGTGCTCGGGCTGTAGCCGCTTCGGAGCGGTCCTCGTGTGCCTCTACGGCCGCCGCTGACCTGGGGGACGTCCGAGTGACGGGCTCAGCGACCTGGCGGAGTCCCTCGGAGCAGTGCTCTTGTGTCTGTCGTAGAGAACAACCCATGGTGTTCGGCTTGAAGGGCTACCGAAGGCAGCGCGTGTGAGATCCGAGATGAGGTCGGGCAGGTCGTCTCTTGAGAGCAGGTGGTCTGCGGCCATGAGCAGGGCTCGCAGCAATGGGGTCACGCGCTGGCGTGTCGTGGACTTGTTGGTTGTATCTCCTGATCGGACTGTCTTGCATGGCCAACAGACTTCGCCAGCACCCACCCGCCATGATGAACTCCACCAACGAGGCCAGTCGTCATCGAGCCGTAGCCGATCCCGCTCGGTGACATCCCCGTCATACTCAATGGCCAACTGGCCAAGGTGACTTGACTCCGATGGGATCACTGCCCTTGTTGCGCCGCCCATTTATCCATGGCAGCACCCTCTGCCCAGAGGTGGCGACTCTTCTTCGAAATTGACCACAATTTGACGTGGAGCGTCGAATGTTTGCGACCCAATGTGCTCACTTTCTTCGCTTGTCCGATTGTGAAATGACATAGAGCGGAGCCAGGGACTGCCCTGCAGCCATCGCAAAGGGCCTTGATCCAGGTGCCGTGTTGGTCGCCGTGGAAGCGGGCGCGTCCGGGCTCACCACAGGCTTCGCGGGTCTTCTCCGCTTCGAGTTCCGCGGTTTCGGCGAGGCGGCCGGCGGTGTCGGCCCAGGTGTCGTCGAACTCGCCGTCGTCGCCCCGGTCCGTGACGTTCTCCTCGCCAGTGCCCTTCTCGAAAACTCGGCCCCTCAGCCCCTTCGCCGGTCTCAGGCGGCAGGCCTGTGACCAGGTGGTTCCCGGTCCGGTCCTGCCGTGTAAGCGGTGTAGCCCGGTGGTGCTGGAGGCCATAGCCCACCGGGCTACGCCTGAAGGGTCAGCTTGCGTCGTCGTCCGAGATCGTCACCAGGGAGTGTGGTGCGGTCTTGAGTGCGCAGTCTCGGATGTGTTCGGGCAGGGCGCTGAAGGCCTGCGGGTCGTCGGGATAGTTGTTGTAGAGCACGGCGAGGAAGGCTTCCAGGGTGTCTTCGCGGTCTGGCTCTGCCCATCCGGTGCGCTCTGCGATGCGGCGCCCGACGTGATGGCTGATGCCGGAGTGCTGCCTGCCGTCGGCCGTCTCGTTCCTGCCGATCAGGCCGTCTAGGTGTTCCTTGGCCTTCGGGGTGACGAACGCCTCGACGTCTCTATAGGTGCGGGCCTGGACGTAGGTGTGGATCCGGTCGGGGGAGTGGTTGTCCTGCAGGTGTGCCACGGTCGTACCGATCATCAGATGGAAGTGCTCCAGAGCGTCCGTCAGCCGGTACAGCGCGATCCGTGCCCATTCCGCGTAAGTGTCGGCGTGATAGGCGTGCATCAGCACGTCGCAGAAATAGCGGTTGATCTCGCTGATGTGGTGGCGCACGAGCAGCGGGAGTTCCGCGGGCATCGGATCGTCCGCCTTGAGCTTGTCGGGCACGAACTCCTCGTGCTTGACGCGGCCGAGGTGCTCCAGACGTTCACGCCGGACGTCGGCGAGATGCGCAGCATACGGGCGGCCGTCCGCCTCGCGGCGGGCCTTCGCCGCCTGCTTGTCACGGTGGTTGGGGTTCATAACGCTCGTGTCCCTTCGTGGCGCGCACATCGTCCCGTGACCTGGTGCGCGTCAAGGTACGAGCCAGCACCGGTGATCTGCGTCGCTGCCCTGCCACTTTCGGCGTTTGATCGTGTGTCCCGCTCACGGGGCAGGACGCACTGGAGCCGGGGCCGACGCAGACGGCGGCCCACGCTGAGCAACGAGCCAGAGTTCCTGGTGTCACGCCTGTGCAGCAAGAGCCCTGCCGGCGACATGACGGCGCGTCCAATCGGGTACGGGCGGCGCGGTTCCGAATGTCGGACATCGATCCGCGCCGTAAGACGGCGTAGCGTCCCGCTCGACGCAGCCGCGGAGACCGGCTGCCGGTCGAAGGGCCCACCCCGGACGGGCCTGCCACGGGCCAAAGGGTGCGATACTCAGTCTCCTCGCGGCAGCGGCACACCTATGACGGCTTTCCCCTTGTGCTGACCGGGCAGCGAACAACACCAGGGAGAAGTGCCATGCCCTACGTCCGCGACAAGGCCCACCGCGCCGCCTCTCGCCATCTGCTCGGTCTGTCCCACAACGATCTGCATCCGGTACTCGATCGCGGCGGCCGGATCGTCTTGGACACTGCGGATCAAGGGCAGCAGGCCTTCCAGGCGATGCTGCACACCTGCCTGTTCAGCCGCGATCGCGAGCACCCCCTTGACCGTATGGAGGGGCGGAGCTTTCCCGACCTTCTGCTCTACTTCGGCGGCCTCAGCTCCCGGCCGGATCGCCTCGTCCTTCGGCTGAGCTGCGCCGCCCGCATCGCCCGCTTCCTGCTGCCCACCCAGCGCACCAACGACGACGGCACGATCGAGCTCACCGGCCTGCCCGGGCTGCGGCTGGAGTCGGTCGGCAAGCGATGCCTCGTCCTACGTCACCTGCCGACCGGCTCGTGCCTTGAGCTCCTGGATACCAGTGGCCATTTGCGCCGATGGGACCTTGCGCTGCTGGACGAGCCCTTCGAGCGACAACTCCTCAAGAACGCCCCACTGCTCACGCCCACCGAGACGAACCTCGCCCACTACTGGACTCCCGTCGCCTGCACCCCGCTGCGCAGTGCCCTGCTGACGCGGGCGTATCTGTGGTGGAGCTGCTGGGGGCACGAAGGCACCACCACCTCGGCTCACCGGCCTGATGGCCGGTACTGCGTGCGCTGGGCGAATGGCCGCACCACCGACGAGATCGGCGAGCTTCTCACGGACTCACCCATCGCCATCACCGGCTCCACCTACACCCCTCCGGCTGCCCGAGGCGACCGGGGGGTACTGCGCCTGGATGACGGCCTGGTCGAGCTCGACGGCCCGGGCGCACACCCGGACGGCGGGTAAGACCCGTCGGCGCCGCACTTTTCCCTCGCCTGCTCGCGGCCCAGCAGGAGTGGCGAGAATCAAGATGAGGCGGCATGGACGGTCGACTAAGAAAGGCCGTCGACCTGCTGCGTCCGGGCATGCTCGAGCACGGCCCTCGGGAGTTCGGTGCCGTACCCGCGGGTTTTGTTGAGGAGCTTCGTCAGGCCGGCGGGGGCGTGGTCCCAGTGGTCGGCCAGGCTCACTCGCGTACTGATGTCGTCCATGAGCTGGGAGATGACCCAGGCGGCTTCCGTGGGCAGGTCCCCTCCGCCGTGGCCCCACCACAGGTGGTAGCCTGGGCGATGGGCCGCGACGGCTTCGACCGACTCATCGCCACCGCCGGGTTTCTTCTCCAAGAAGAACCGTACGGGCGGCCGTGTCACCGTCGACGAGCTCTTCACCGTCATGCAGCAGTGCCACGCCCACGCCCGCCGCCGAGCCCCGCAGGCGAAGAAGGCGGCACAGGTCCTGGAGATCTTGCACACAATCCGCTCGGAAGCCGAAGCCTTCGCCCGAGAGCGGCCGTCCGAAGCTACACTGACCGGAGAGCACGGTCTGCTCGACGACTCCACCGATCCGCTCGTCACCGCCGTGCCGACGGTCATCCTCCACGCCTCGATCCGACACGGCGGCAAGCTCCAGGTCCTCGCGGACGACCAACGGCTGCTGACCGACGACAAACTCGACGTCCTGTAACGCGGGGCGACAGCCGTGGGTCTGGTGCAAGGCCTGATCAAGCAGAGCCACCTTCAGAGCCTGGTCCGCGGCCGTTCGGTGGATCATCCCTCCCTCCAGCTTGCCGACCTAGTGGCAGGCGCCGGCCGGGCGGTTGCACGATGGCACGACGGCCAGGACGACCCTGCCGGGCAGGAGCTTCACCTAGTGGTGGCGCCACTCGTGGACCCCAACGGCCTGCTCATGTATGAGAAGCCCGACGATTTCGCGCGAGCCGACACCGCCCGCGCGAAGTGCCGCTGAACGTCGTGCGCTGCCGTAGCGTCAGCTGCGGCTCGAGCACCGGATGGGACGCTGCCCGCCCGAGGTGTTGCCGTCGCTGCCCCTGCCGCCGCGCAGAGAGCTGATGCCCCGGGCCCGGACAGCAGTCGGCGAGCCCTTCCGCATGGCGAGCGAAATATGCGTTTGTCGCATGCGAGGGAGGTGGATTCTGGTGTAAGCAGGCGTGACGCCCCACGGCGGTAGACGTCCGGCGGGGCAGGGATCGGGGTGGGGCTCGTGACAGAAAGCGCGTACGAGGAGCTGCAGACCGGCGGGTTGGGGCCAGCCACGTTCAAACTGCTGCGGAGCTTGGTTGACTGGGTGCGCCGTGGCACCGGTTTTCCGCCCCCAGAGGGGCACACGGTGTGGAGCGATGACGCGGCTTACGACGTGATTAGCGCGATGCTGTCCCAGGAAGGAGCGGGACAACGGTTCGTGACCGTCTGCTTCACCCAGGCCGCCGACGAAGCCTCTCTGGAACGACTGTTTCTCACGTCGATGAAGAACTTCCTCATCGACGAGGCGAAGAAGACACCGCGAGGCAAGCTTCGGCGCCGTATCGCCCGGCTGATGGGCGAGGACGCGGCCTACCGCAAGCTCAAGGGTTCCCCGCCGCGCTGGGCATTGGCCGACCACGCCGAAGGAGCCGTATGGCAGGGAGATCTCGACGATCTCATCGCCCGGGCCGCACAGGTGAAAGGCGTCGGCATCACCCTCTGGAACCACTCCGGCCCCACACCCCAGCAGACCGTACACGCCCTGATGGCCATTCTGCTGTGCGTACTGCAGTACGCACAGGGAGCGGTACGGGAGGAAGAGCTCGCCAAGGTCCTCGAGGCCCGATTCGAGCTTCTGGCACCGGCCCGCATGACCCCTCTGTTCGCCGACGAAGGTGCCGTCGCCGCCATCGTCGAGCAGCGTGCAGCCACCACCGCACCGGACCCGACCGGGGTCGAAGGGGTTGCCGAGGACATCTGGCAGCGTCTCTCACCCAACGACTGTCTGCTGCTTCCCTACCTCGACAAGGACGCCGACCATGCGGCGCAACTACTGGAGATCCGGCAAGGTCATGCTGCGCTTGTCCTGTCCAACCTCAAAACAATGCTCCGTGATGCCCTTTCCGCTGACAGTGACCCCCAGGTCGTCATGGCTGCCCTGTTGCGGCGCTGCAGCAAGGCTGCGTTGTGAACAGCCCCAGTTACGTCGTCTGGACCCAGTGAGAAGAGAATGCGCTGATCGACCACAGCCGAGGAGACGGGGAAGACGCCATGAGCTCTGTCCACACCACTGCCTACCAGAGGCTTCTAGCCGCCGCAGCGAGCCTGAAAGTACCCGACGCCGTCCACCGAGTGGCCACCGCAGCACCCCAGGACCCCCGCCCCGGCCAGATCTGGCGCGCGATGTGGGAGGACACCATCCAGCTGCTGCTGATCACCACGGCCGGCGACGACGACACCGCGCGCGTCGTGCCGGCCTCATTCGAGCGGTACGCCGACGCCGACACCCTGCTTCTGCCCGCCCAGGCGACCACCCTAAAGCAGCCGCTGGCCCTGTGGTGGGGCCTGGAGACCACCGTGCCGTGGTGCGTGCTGGACCGGCAGGTCAGCGAGCTGACAAGCCGCCCCGACAACCTCACCTCTCGTGCGCTCGCCGACACAGTGACCGGCGCCCAGTGGGGAAGCCGTACCGTCTTGTCCTCAGCGGCAGACGAGTACCGCGCCGTTCTCACCGGCCACTTTGAGGTCCTCGGCTCCGCATGGTGGGCCCCGCAAGGAACGAGAGGTCTCTCCGAGCTCCTTGGCGAGCACGGAATCACCGTCAAGCAGCTCGCGGCCGAACTGAAACTGCCACCCCCTCTGGCGCTGGGTGTGTGGCGGGGCCAGCAGCCCCTCACCGCCGAACAGGCCGCCACGCTCGCCGCACTCCTCGGCCAGCCCGCAGCCCGCTTCCTCGACGCCAACCCCGCCCTGCCACCCGCCGTCGTCCACGAACTCAACCGGCCTCTGCGGCGCAGCCAGGTCAAGAAACTCTCCGCCCAGTACGACGAGACCGAACACGCCGCCCGTCTGCGCGCCGCCTATGGCGTCTACACGCTCGCGGCACGCGACGACGACCGCACCCAGCCGAACTGGACCGCACGCACCGACCGCTACTTCGAACTTCTCCTGGACTAATAGAGAAGAGGGGGTTACCCTCGAGTGGTCAACTACGTGCTCGCCGGCGCCGCCCGCACCCAGTCCGCCGCCATGATCACAGAACTGGAAACGGTCCTCCCCGGGGCCGTCGAACTCCTGCCACAAGGCGCCCTCGCGGAACTGCGGACCTGCCCCGAGCTCACCGTCAAAGACGTCCCCAAGAACGAGGCAGCCCAAGGCTCCAGCGTCGCCGGCGCATACGACTACGGCCCCCCACCCCGCCTGTCTGTCGCCACCTCCAACAGCCACGCACGGTGGGACTTCACGGCCCTGCACGAATTCGGTCACCACCTGCAGAAGAACAGCATTCGACCTCATGGAGCCCTTCAGCAAGGAAGCCAACCGCGGCGTCCTCCTCGAAGACGCCGCCTGCGACCCGTTCGCCGCCCAGATCCTGCTTCCCGCACACCTCGTCGACCAGCACCTGGACGCCAAAGGGCCCAGCGCCTCAGCGATCACCCTCCTGTGGGAGACGAGCAACGTCTCCCGCATGGCCGTCTGCGTACGAGCAGTCCAGCGCCTCCCCGCCCCCGGTCACGTTCTCCTCCTCGACCCCGTCGGACACCTCGCTTTCGCCGCCTCCCACTGCCTGCCGCCCCGGCGGCCCGGCAGCTTCCAAGGCGACATCCCCGTCATCGACCGCGCCCTGGCCGGCCCCGGCCGCGTACAAGGACGGACCCAGGTCCGCTACCGTGACGGCATCCTCGGACGCGAACTGCATACCGATACCGCCCCCATGGACGGCTACATCGTCGCCATCCTCGTCACCGACTCCGCCCCCTGGCGCGCCTTCACCCCGCCCACCACTGACACCGGCCCCCGGTCGCGCGGCTACATCTGCGCGAACTGCGACGAGAACTACCGCTCTTTCGAATCCGCTCTTTCGAATCCGCCTGCCCGCGCTGCCGCGTCCCTCACTGCCCCGAATGCGGCCGCTGCGCCTGCCCGCCCCGCGCCCCTGGCCGTTCCTGCCCCGGCTGCTTCCTCGAGCACCCGCCCGTGATGTTTACCCCGGACAGCGAGCGTTGCCTCGACTCCTCCTGACACCCCGCCGGCCCCGCCAGCCACACGCGTCTTTCTACCCGCGAGTTACGTCGTCTGTCCCAGGCGAAGCACCCCACCCGGGGTGCTCACGGAACCCGGGCGCCGGCCGCGGGGACCTGCAGGAACGTCGCCCGCAGGAACAGCAACATGGCTATCCAGATCACCGCAGTGCGCCTGACGGTTGGCGGAACCGCGCACGAGCACATCACCCACCTGTGGTGGACCGAGCAGGCGACTGGCAAGACCGGCGAGAACACCCGGGCCGAGATCGTCCACTGGATCGAGAACAAGGCCGGCAAGGCCTACACCAGTGACGCAGCTGGCCGCAGCACGGAGGTGCTCGTAGTGACGCCCACCCGGGGCGAGAAGTACCTGCGGACCCACGCCGACGGCGTATGGACCAACAACCTTCTCGCCCTTCCAAGGCGCTGACCCGCCACAACCCCCCGGGCACTCAGCGCGCCGCCCCGCAGCGGCGCGCCGGATACCCCGGCATCAACAGCCCGAACACGCGCTTTCCACTTCAGGAGGACCCCATGTCCCACGACACTCACGGGCCTAGGCCCGTCACGATCATCGTCAACGCCCGCCCTCACATCTGGGAGGCGAAGGAGATCACCTATGAGCAGGTCGTCGACCTCGCCTACCCCGGCCAGCCGCCGAACGACCAGGACACCTACACCGTCCGCTACAGCCGCGGACACGACGGCCACGGAACAGGCAGCCTCACCGCCGGGCACAGCGTCCGAGTGAAGGAGGGAATGGTCTTCGATGTCTACCGCACTTCTCGCTCGTGATCCCGACCTGTCCCGCCTCATCGACGACGGCTACGCCATCACCGTCCACGCCGGCCACATCATCGTCCGGATCCCGTACGTCACCGAGAACCGCACTGTCGAGCACAGCTTCCTCGCCCACCCGATCACCGTCAGCGGAGACCGCCTCGTCTCCGGCACCGACCACCGCATCTGGTTCGGCGGCTCCACGTCCTGCACCGAGCACGGCCAGCCCCTGCCCCTGGTCACCCCCGAGAGCCGGGTGATCGCCCAGGGCATGCAGGCGAACTTCATGCTCTCCAGCAAGCCCCCGGACGGCTACCCCGACCAGCACACGAAGATCACCGCGTACACGCGGATCGTCGCCGACCACGCCCACGCCCTCGACCCCTCAGCCACGCCCACCCCCGGCGCTGCGTGGCAGGAGATCGACGACGCCAGCCCCTTCGCCTATCGGGACACCGCCACCTCCCGCGCCCGCATCACCGCTATCAACCGCCGCTTCCGGGGCCACCGGATCGTGATCGTCGGCCTCGGCGGCAGCGGCAGCTACATCCTCGACCAGGTCGCCAAGACCGAGGTCGACTCGATCCTCCTCATCGACGGCGACACTTTCGACAACCACAACGCCTTCCGCGCACCCGGCGCCCCCGCCCTAGACACCCTCCGCACCCGCCCACCCAAGGCGACCCACTTCGCCTCGATCTACGCCAACATGCACCAGGGCGTGACCACCTGCGCGCAGTACCTCGACGAGGACAACCTCGACCTCCTCACCGGGACGACGTTCGTGTTCCTCGCCTCTGACGACGCCGTCAGCAAGCCGGCCATCATCGACTGGCTCGAAGCCCACGATGTGCCGTTCATCGACGTTGGCATGGGCATCGAAGAGATCGACGGCCGCCTCAGCGGACTGCTCCGCATCACCGCCAGCCTCCCGGGCCGCCGAAACATGCCCCGCGAGCGCATCCCCCGGCCAGCACCCGAGCGCGACGCCTACGCAAGCAACATCCAGACCGCGGACCACAACGCGCTCAACGCCGTCCTGGCCGTCATCCGATGGAAACGCTCCCTCGGCATCTACGCCGACGCCACCGACGAGGCCCACACCACGTACTCACTGATCACCAACGAGGACCTCCCGTGAGCCCGTAAGACACCCTGCGCCCGGTCTTCACCGAGACCTTCCCCCAGGCCATGGACCCAGGAGTGCTCTACATCTCGATCCCGTACCGCACCTGCGGCTACCTGTGCTGCTGCGGATGCGGGTACGAAGTCGTCACACCGCTCTCCCCGGCCCAGTGGTCCCTCGCCTACGACGGCGAGAACGTCTCCCTCACCCCCTCGATCGGCAACTGGTCCCTCCCGTGCCAGTCGCACTACTGGATCCGTGACGGCCGCGTCCGCTGGGCCCGCCGCTACTCGCCGGCAGAAATCGACCAGAACCGGAACCGGGACGGTCGCCTGCTGGCCGTCCACGACACCAGAGATCCCCAGCCAAAACGACGGAGAGGGATCCGCCGGCGTCTCCGGTTCTGGGACCGTCCGTAGACTGACACGTGAGTCCCCCACCGCTGCTGTACAAGCAGACCCCTACAATGCACTTAGCGACGTTGATGGGGGCCGTGGAGGCTGATGGGCGTGACGGTGGTTGAGATGCCCTTATCGAGTTGCTACCGCAGGGCTTCGTAGAACGGATCCTAGGGAGCCGCCAGCGGAAGCCCGCCCACGGCTCCCAAGATCGCCCGGACAAGTCCTAACAGACTCCCGTCCGTGCTCGGCTTCGGTGCCTGTGGAGTTACTCCAGCCAGGGACCCGAAGCGGGCAGGGCGGCGATTCTGCGCTGTCCCTGCTGAGACGCCTTCTTCTTCAGCACGAGGTTCTCGTAGTAGAGACACCGAGCCTGTCTCGCCGACCTTGACGACCCGGCCCGCCAGCAGTGGCTCACCATCCCCACCCACTTCCCCAATGGGCGGCCCACCCTCATCCGGGATGCCTGGATCGACGATCCTGCCTTGGCCTGCCGCCGAACCGCCGGGATGCTGCGGCAGCACTACGGCTCCACCCCCCACTGGCCCGCCCTCGCGAAGGCCCATGGGCCCGGTGCTTGACGCCTTCACCACCGGCCGGACCGCGACGGTCGCCGAGATCTCCACCCGTGTCCTGCTGGACCTGCTCGGCTGGAAGGGCCAGATCCTCACCAGCAGCCAACTCCCGTCCCAGCCAGGCCGATTCGTCCGGCTCGCGGACTCCTCCGCCGCGGCCGGCGCCCGCGCGTATCTGTGCGGGACCGGCGGCATGACCTATCTCGGCCCCGCACCCTTCGCCGCCCGGAACATCGTCGCGGCGCCGTTCCGGGCGCCGTTAATCAATATCTGCTCCTCCGGCAGCCAGCTCAGTGCCCTGTAGGCCCTTGCGGCTCTCGGCCCGGATGCCGTGGCCGACCGGCTCCAGGCCCTCGCCGCCGTCCACACCGTCCTACAGCCGCCGCCTAACGCAGCCGTCCCCTCCTCAAGGATGGGAGGGGACGCACCACTGAACGTCCCCAGTCGCGTACGACTCCGTCCTGCACCATCGCGTACGGGATGCACCTACGTCACATGGCCTCTTAGCTCCGGTCCGGGAGCCAAGGCAGGCCCGCACGCGGGTGTGGCGCCCAGGAGAACAAGTAGCCAGAGATTCCGCTTAGGGCCGTACGCGGAGTCGCAGAGCCCTGTCGGCCTCCCGCGCGGTGGCTGCCAGCCCGGCGGCTGACACAACGCCGCTCTCGCCCATGTGACGAACACCATATCGCCTCCGGCGCATCCGAAGCGGCTGCTGGGTGTGGGCGGGGCGGCCCGATGTGGAACCGTGCACCCTCCCTCACCAGGGCTTCGGCTGCTTTGCCCTGTCCGTGACTGTGGCGGAGCCCTGCCGGGGTGCCCCACCGTTGGGCGACGAGCAGCTGGCAGGAATCGTCAGGGAAGGCTCCTCCCGCACTGAGCTCCTGCCGGTGGGCAGCCGACACTCCGGCATCTGCTCACGGCCCCAGGTGCCAGGAGAGCGCCAAGGAGAGTCCCTCCGAATGCCCGCGTCTCGGGGCCTTGGGCTGCACCTCGCCCAGTGGGACACTCCACCGCGGAACGGGCCAGCTGCACCTGGGCTCAATCTCGTTGGAAATTCCGACGCCCAACTCTGTGCGTTCGTGTCTCGCCGTTCCGGCCCGTGCAACCACACAGGATGAGGAAAAGAAGTCGTACGGCAGGGGCGAATCGAAAGAATGAAATGCCAGCAGCCGCGAGAATTGGAGGACCCCGAGATTCGACAGTTTCCCGATTCGGGAATCGAGATCCGGAATTCATTGGGTTCCGCGAATAGAGAAATGGATGTATGCTGGCAGCTGATCGCCAGTTCCGGGAAGCCGGACAGATCACTCGGTCCACAAATGAGTCGGGCCCCACGCCTCTGTTGCACGAGATCGTAGGGCCCCCGGTTCCGGACCTGGGGTGGGCTCGGCCGTGGCATCGGCCGGGCCCATCGTTGCTGCTAGTTCAGCTGCCAGAGCTTGTACACCCAGTGCGCGGCCTGGCTAGCACGCACGATCAGGATGCATATCTGGACGGCTGACTGTCGCTTGGTCCGGTCCGGCTTGGTTCCCTCGTCGGGCTTCCTGCCGGACACCGAATCACCTCCTCCCGGTAGACCAGCTGAAATCCACCGCAATTCTTGGAGGGGTGTCTCGACAGTAGCAGAATCATGCCTACTGAAAAGCGGCTCCCTGAATGCGGCACTCATGCGACGCGGCTAATAGTGAGAGCTGTCCGGCGGCGCCGAGGCGTGGGTAATAGCTGGCTCGCGCTCCGGGCAAGTCTCGGCGTGGTTCCGGTTACGGTCTCGGCGCCGAGCCGGTGATCTTGGTTAGATTCCGAGCGAGGAGGGCCGGGCGGGCCGGGCGCTCCGATCGGCCACGGCGTTGGTCATGGGTTGCTGTCGATCCAGACCGTACGGCGCTCGGTGTTGAACATGTGCCAGATGTGGTCGCCGGTGGTCATCTCGATCCGCTGGCGGACGAGCCGCTTGCCCCGGTGGACGCTGCAAGCTAGATCGTCCTTGAGCCGGTTGTGGCGCTCGGGGTGCGCGTGGCCGGGGGCCGGTACGGTCTGCATCACGAGCCGGGAAGATCCGCTCGCGCGTATCTGTGCGGGATCGGCGGCATGAGCTATCTCGGCTCGGCCCCGTTCGCCGCCCAGAACGTCGCAGTGATCCCGTTCAGGCCGCTGACCACTAGCATCTGGCCCTCCGGTCGCCAGCTCAGTGACGTGTGGGCTCTGGTCCCACTCGGCCGCAGCCCATCTGCAGGCCCTGTCGGTCGGCGCCGTGCCGACGCCGCGGACGCCGATCAACGCGCAACTTGAAGACACTCCCGGCCTCCGTGGGCGGCCGGGAGCGGAGCCGTGGTGGCCCGAGAGGGGACCATGAGCCCGGCTCCACGCATCGGTGGCCTGGGATGTACCGCCGATCGTCCCCAGTTACGTACGACTCCGTCGCGCGCCACCGCCTACGACTTCCTCGCGCAAGGCTCTCCTGCTGCACGGCTGCTCTGGCTACACAGCGCTACGTGACCAAGGTGTCCCAACTAGCACTATCCATGTGCCAACATAAATTCTCGGTCACAGAGGGCGCCCCATAAAGCGCGGCCACTCATTGCATAAAGCTACCTATATCCGTATAGTCATGTCATCACGGAGGAGGGGTTCGATGACGGTGCGGGCAGCGGTGGCCGGGGCGAGCGGGTACGCGGGCGGGGAGCTGTTGCGGCTGCTGCTCGGGCACCCGGAGGTGGAGATCGGCGCGCTGACCGGCAACTCCAACGCCGGGCAGCCGCTCGGCGCGCTCCAGCCGCACTTGGGGCCGCTGGCCGAGCGGGTTCTGGAGCCGACCGAGGCCAGCCGTCTGGCCGGGCACGACGTGGTCTTTCTCGCGCTGCCGCACGGGGAGTCCGCCGAGGTCGCCCGTGAGCTGGGGCCCGAGGTGCTGGTGGTCGACTGCGGCGCGGACTTCCGGTTGCGACAGGCCGCGGACTGGGAGGCGTTCTACGGTTCGCCGCACGCCGGCACCTGGCCGTACGAGCTGCCCGAACTGCCCGGCGCGCGCGAGGCGCTGCGCGGCAGCAAGCGCGTCGCGGTGCCCGGCTGCTACCCGACGGCCGTCTCGCTCGCCCTCTTCCCCGCCTACGCCGCCGGCCTGGTCGCGCCGGAGGCGGTGATCGTCGCGGCGTCCGGCACCTCGGGCGCGGGCAAGGCCGCCAAGCCGCACCTGCTGGGCAGCGAGGTCATGGGCTCCATGAGCCCGTACGGCGTCGGTGGCGGCCACCGGCACACCCCCGAGATGACGCAGAACCTCTCGGCCGTCGCGGGGGAGTCGGTCAGCGTCTCGTTCACGCCCACGCTCGCGCCCATGCCGCGCGGCATCCTGGCCACCTGCACAGCGCCCGTACCAAGCCCGGCGTGGACGCGGAGGCGGCGCGCGCCGCGTACGAGAAGGCGCTGCGCGACGAGCCGTTCGCGCGGCTGCTGCCCGAGGGGCAGTGGCCCGCGACCGCCGCCGTGTACGGGGCCAACATCGCGCTCCTGCAACTCGCCCACGACCCGGCGGCCGGCCGGCTTATCGTCGTCGCCGCCATCGACCAACCTGACCAAGGGCACCGCGGGCGGCGCCGTGCAGAGCATGAACGTCGCCCTCGGCCTCCCCGAGGAGCTGGGCCTGCCCACCACCGGAGTGGCGCCGTGAACCACGCGCCTGGACCCGCCCCGCGGCGGCACCGGCTCCAGCGGCCCGTACGCCCGGTACCGAATCCGTCCCCGCGCGCGGCAGCCGCCGCGGGTGCCCCCTTGCACCCCTTGGACCTCCTGGAAGCCAACGGAGCAGCACGGTGAGCGTTACGGCAGCACAGGGATTCACCGCGGCGGGCGTGGCCGCGTGCCTGAAGGAGAACGGCAACCCGTACCTGGCCCTGGTCGTCAACCAGGGCCCGCGACTGGCCGCGGCCGGCGTCTTCACCTCCAACCGCGTCAAGGCCGCCCCCGTCCTGTGGTCTGAGCAGGTCCTGGCCGGCGGCACGGTCTCCGCTGTCGTCCTCAACTCCGGCGGCGCCAACGCGTGCACCGGACCGCTCGGCTTCCAGGACACCCACGCCACGGCCGAGAAGGTCGCGGACGTGCTCGGGCACAGCGCCGCCGAGGTCGCCGTCGCCTCCACCGGCCTGATCGGACTGCGGCTGCCGATGGACAAGCTGCTGCCCGGCATCGAGCGGGCCGCCGCCGCGCTCACCCCGGACGGCGGGGAGGGCGCCGCCATCGCGATCAAGACCACCGACACCGTGCACAAGACGGCCGTCTTCCGCAGCGAGGACGGCTGGACCGTCGGCGGCATGGCCAAGGGCGCGGGCATGCTCGCCCCGGGCCTGGCCACCATGCTCGTCGTGCTCACCACCGACGCCGACCTGGACGCCGGCTCCCTGGACAAGGCGCTGCGCGCGGCGACCCGTACGACCTTCGACCGGGTCGACTCCGACGGCTGCATGTCCACCAACGACACGGTGCTGCTGCTGGCCTCCGGGGCCTCGGGCGGCGCGCCCGAGTACGCGGCGTTCGCCGAGACGGTCCGCGCCGTCTGCGCCGACCTGGCGCAGCAGCTCGTCCGCGACGCCGAGGGCGCCTCCAAGGACATCCGGATCGAGGTCATCGGCGCGGCCACCGAGGAGGACGCCGTCGAGGTCGGCCGGTCCATCGCCCGCAACAACCTGCTCAAGTGCGCCCTGCACGGCGAGGACCCCAACTGGGGCCGGGTGCTCTCCGCCATCGGCACCACGTCGGCCGCCTTCGAGCCCGACCAACTGAACGTGGCGATCAACGACGTGTGGGTGTGCAAGAACGGCAGCGTCAGCGAGGACCGGGAGCTGGTGGACATGCGCTACCGCGAGGTGCGCGTCACCGCCGACCTCGCGGCCGGCAGCGAGTCCGCGGTGATCTGGTCCAACGACCTGACCGCCGACTACGTCCACGAGAACAGCGCGTACTCGTCATGAGCCACACCGCCCCCGAACCCGCCGCGCCCCGGCCCACCGGCGCCCGCGCCCCCGTCCGCCGCCGCGCCCGCGCGGCCGGACGTGCCGATCCAGCCGGACGTGTCGGCCCCGCCCGCGCCGACCCAGCCCGCGCCGGCCGCGCCCGCCCCTCCCGCCCGGACGGCGACCCGTAAGCACACCGCGCTGCCCAAGGCCCGCACGCTCATCGAGGCGCTGCCGTGGCTGACCCGGCACCACGGGAAGTGCGTCGTCATCAAGTTCGGCGGCAACGCCATGGTCGACGACGACCTCAAGGCCGCCTTCGCCCAGGACGTCGTCCTTCCTGCGCCACGCAGGGCTGCGCCCGGTCGTGGTGCACGCCGGCGGACCGCAGATCAGCGCCCAACTCGACTGGCTGGGACTGGAGTCCACCTTCGTGGCCGGCCTGCGCCTCACCACACCTGAGGCGATGGACGTCGTACGGATGGTGCTGGCCGGCCAGGTGCAGCGGGACCTGGTCGGGCTGCTCAACCAGCATGGGCCGCTGGCCGTCGGCATGACCGGCGAGGATGCGCACACCATGGCCGCCACCAAGCGCTACGCCCGGGTCGGCGACATCGCCCACATCGAGGCGGGCGCCATCCAGGCGCTGCTCGACGACGGCCGCATCCCGGGGATCTCCTCGATCGCGCGCAGCGGCGACGCGGCCGACGGCCCGGCCGGCGGCGTCTTCAACGTCAACGCTGACACGGCCGCCGCCGCGCTGGCCGCGGCCCTGGGCGCCGAGACGCTGATGGTGCTCACCGACGTCGAGGGGCTGTACGCGGACTGGCCGCACAGCGACGAGGTGATCAGTCAGCTCACCGCGTCTGAGCTGGAGAAGCTGCTGCCCGACCTGGCCAGCGGCATGGTGCCCAAGATGGAGGGCTGCCTGACCGCGGTGCGCGGGGGAGTGACCACCGCGCGCGTCATCGACGGCCGGGTGCCGCACTCCATCCTGCTGGAGATCTTCACCGACGAGGGAATCGGCACCATGGTCGTGCCGGACGAGGAGCAGACGTGAATAACTCCGTACTGGCGAAGCGCTGGCAGGGCGCGCTGATGGACAACTACGGGGCCCCGCGCGTGCCGCTGGTGCGCGGCGAGGGCGCCGCGGTGTGGGACGCCGACGGCAAGCGGTACCTGGACCTCGTCGGCGGCATCGCGGTCAACGCCCTCGGCCACGCCCACCCGGCCGTCGTGCGCGCCGTCTCCGACCAGATCGCCACCCTCGGCCACGTCTCCAACCTCTTCGTCGCCGAGCCCCCCGTCGCCCTGGCCGAGCACCTGCTGCGCCTCTTCGGCTCCGAGCGGGTGGGCCGCGTCTTCTTCGCCAACTCGGGAGCCGAGGCCGTCGAGGCCGCCTTCAAGATCGGCCGGCGCACCGGGCGCACCCACATGGTCGCCACCACCGGCGGCTTCCACGGCCGCACCATGGGCGCCCTGGCCCTGACCGGGCAGCCCGCCAAGCAAGAACCGTTTCTGCCGCTGCCCGGCACGGTCACCCACGTGCCGTACGGGGACGTCGACGCGCTGCGCGCGGCCGTCACCACCGACACCGCGCTGGTCATCGTCGAGCCGGTGCAGGGCGAGATGGGCGTGATCGTGCCACCGGCCGGTTACCTGGCCGCGGCCCGCGAGATCACCCGGGCCACCGGCACCCTGCTGGTGGTGGACGAGGTGCAGACCGGCATCGGCCGCACCGGGCACTGGTTCGCTAGTCGGGCCCAGGGCGTCGAGCCGGACGTCGTCACGCTGGCCAAGGGGCTCGGCGGCGGCCTGCCGATCGGCGCCACCCTCGCCTTCGGCCCGGCGGCCGAACTGGTCACGCCGGGCCAGCACGGCACCACCTTTGGCGGTAACCCCGTGGCCTGCGCCGCGGCCCTGGCCGTACTGGAGACCATCGAGGCCGACGGGGTGCTGGACCACATGCGGCGCGTGGGGCGGCGGCTGCGCGAGGGAATCGAGGCGCTGGACCACCCGGGCATCGCCCAGGTCCGTGGCGCGGGCCTGCTGCTGGGTATCGTGCTGCACGAGCCGCTCGCCCAGCGGGTGCAGCAGGCGGCTCAGGACGCCGGGTTCCTGGTGAACGCGGTCGCGCCGGAGGTGATCCGGCTCGCGCCGCCGCTCATCGTCACGGCCGAGGAGATCGACACGTTCCTTGGGGCGCTGCCTGCCGTCCTCGATGGGGTACCCGCGCCGCATGGGGCCAGCGCGCCCGATGGGGAACAACGATCCGGAGACTGACAGACGATGACCGAGGCGCAGGACAACGAGGTGAACGGCGGAGAGCAGGCGCCCACCGGGCCGGCCGTGCCGCAGACCCGCACCGCCCGCCACTGCCGGATCGTGGACATCCTGGGCCGGCACCCGGTCCGCTCGCAGAGCCAGCTCGCCAAGCTGCTCGCCGACGACGGGCTGACCGTCACGCAGGCGACGCTCTCCCGGGACCTGGACGAGCTGGGTGCGGTGAAGATCCGCAACACCGGCGGTGAGCTGATCTACGCGGTGCCCAGCGAGGGCGGCGACCGTACGCCACGGGCTCCGCTCGGCGAGTCGGCGAGCGAGGGGCGGATGGCCCGGCTCGCCGGCGAGCTGCTGATCTCGGCGGAGGCGTCGGCCAACCTCGTGGTGCTGCGCACCCCGCCGGGCGCGGCCCAGTTCCTGGCTTCGGCCATCGACACCGCCGAGGTGCACGACATCATCGGCACCATCGCGGGGGACGACACGCTGCTGCTGATCAGCCGTGACCCGCAGGGCGGCCAGGCCCTGGCCGACCACCTGATGCGGCTGGCCCAGCGCGCCCGCTGACCCGCTCGCACCCCACGCCACCTGCCCATCGCGCGCCGACGACCGGCGCGGTGGGCAGGTGGCGTGGACCCGTTGGTGGTTCTCGACACCCCGGGGGCGCCGCGGTAGCGTGATTCCGCTTCTGTACCGGGTCAGCGCATCGGCCACCCCCGTGGCCCTACGCGGCGCGCTGTCTTCGCACATGCCTGTCCACACCACCGAGCCCGCACCCGTGCCACGCACACGCGCGGAGCACTGGGGGAGACATGCCGGAAGGCGCAGCGTCCGCAGCCCCGTCCCCGCTCGACACGATCCGCACGCTGCACACGCTCGGCCCGCCCGGCCGCCACCAACCTGGAGGCCGCCGCCCGGCAGTGGCTGGACCGTCGCGGCCTCGCGGACAGCGGCGCCGTCACCCTGCACCCCTCGCTGGAGTCCGCGCTCGACGGTCTGCCGCCCACCGGGGCGCACGCGCTGGTCGCCTGTGCCGTCTACCCGCGGTTGCGCACCCTCGTCTTCGGCAACCTGCGCACCTGCCGCATGGTCGACAGCTTCCTCATGCCGACCCACGAGATGGTGCTCGCCGTCTCGACCGCAGCGCCCGAGAAGCCGCGCACGGTGGCCACCCACCCGGCTCCGGCCGGCCTCGTGCCGCCCTACTGCGCACCGCGCACCGTGCTGAGCAACGCGCAGGCGGCCATCGACTGCGCCGACGGCCGGGCCGACGCGTGCGTCACCACGGTGGTCGCGGCCCGCGCCCACGGCCTGCGGGTCGTTCACAGCTTCGGCGCCGTGCCGATGGCCTTCACCGTCCACCAGGTGATCGAGGCCACGCCGTGAGCGCCGCGCCGCATCCGGTCGCCGCCCAACTCCTTTCCACTGCGCGGGGGGTTGACCCGCACCCTGATCCCGCGCGTCGACGCCTTCCGCGCGGCGGCAGCGGGATGACGGCACCGTCGCGGCCCCCGACGCGCGGGCGCTGCAGGGGCTGGCCGCGCAGGCGGCGAGCTGGTTCGCCGGGCACGGGCGGGAGCACCAGGCCGACGCGCTGCGGGCGGACGTCGCCGACTGGCTGGCCGCGGGGTTGGACACCCCGCCGCACTTCGCCCGCTCCCGGGACGCGCTGGTGGTGCCGGCCGACGGCGACTGGGCGGCGTTCCTGGCCCCGCCCCGGACCACGAACAGCGTGCCGCCGGTGGGCCAGCGGATGGAGTTCTTCCTGGTCCGGCGCGAGGAGCCGCGCGCCCTGGATACGGTGGCTGCGCGCTACCCGCACCCGAAGAACACCTCGCAGGCCACCGCGCTGCTCGCCGGCAGCGCGGGCTTCGCCCACGGTAACTGCATCGTCTTCTTCCCGGAGAACGTCGCCACCCACGACTGGGTCAGCGCGCAGGCGTACACCATCTTCACCTTCAGCAAGTTCCGCAAGATCCACGAGACCTACGCGCTGCCCGCCGCCGAGGCCGTCCTCACCCCCGAGTCGGTGCCGCGCGCCTCCAGCGGCCTGCGCCCCGAGACCTGCTACCAGGCGCGCTCGCTGTGAGGTTATCTGCACGACTACTTCCACCACCAGGGCGCCTGGCCGCTGGACCAGCACCTGGCGGTCAAGATGAACTGGTTCGTGGGCCTCCTCGAAGAACTCAAGGTGGACTGCCAGACCGCGCTGGCCTGCGACGCTGGCGGCGTACCGCACGCCGACGAGCAGATCGCCATGATCGTCCTTGAGCGGATGTTCCGCTACCCGCTGGCCGACGACGCCGTACGCAACTTCGACGCCGGCACCGGGGTCCTGCTCTTCTCCTGGCTGCGCGCGAGCGGCGCCCTCACCGAACGGGGCGAGCGGCTGCACCTGGACCGGCGTCGGCTGCTGCCGGCGCTGGCGGAACTGGCCTCGGCCATCACCGGGTTGGAGGCGGGCGTGGCGACGCCCGCCGCGTACCGGGCCGAGGCCCGCACGTTCGTACGGCGGTTCCTGCCGGCCGGTGAAGCGGGCGACCGCTACCGTTTTACCGCGGATCAGCAGATTCTGCGCCGGGCCCACCACTGACTCGCCGCCCTTCCGCCGCTCAGCTTCGCACTGGGAGAGAGATGACTGCTTCGCCCCAGCCGCACCGGGCCACGCTGAGCCGGGAGCACATGGAGACGGCCGTGCGGCGGTACTTCGACGCCTGCAACGCCGTGGACCGCGACCTGTTCGCGCGGGTCCTGGCCGAGGACGTCGTGCACTACCTCGCGGTCGGCATGGGCGGACCCGTCGTCGGCATCGACCCGGTGGTCGAGCGCTGGGGAGCCGGCGTGGCGGCCAACTCCTCCTCCTGGGCCGTGGACGGCGTCTTCGCCGACGAGCACACCCGCACGGTCGTCTGCGAGTGGACCAGCTTCAAGCCGGGACTTGGCACCGTACTGCGCGGCGTGGAGGTCTACCGCTTCAATGACGCCGGCCTCATCGACGAGGTCCGCATCTACTACGCGTCCCGCCGCGACGAGGCTTTCCCCGCCAACGAGTTGGAGGGCTACCCGTACGCCGAGCGGGGGTTCGCCACGTGAGCGGGGCCGCCCCGGCCGAACCCACCGCGCCCCTCACGCCCGCCGAGCCCTTCGACGAGCGCGACGGCGTCATCTGGCTGGACGGCGCATTCGTCCCCTGGCGGGCCGCGCGGTTGCACGTACTCAGCCACGGCCTGCACTACGCCACCAGCGTCTTCGAGGGCGAGCGCGTCTACGGCGGCGTGGTGTTCAAGCTCCACGAGCACAGCGAGCGGCTGTGCGCGTCGGCCCGGGAGCTGGGCTTCGAACTGCCCTGGAGCGCCACGGAACTGGACCGCGCCACCCGCGCCCTGGTGCGCGCCCAGCACCTGCGCGACGCCTACGTGCGGCACTGGCCTGGTGCGGCACCGAGACGATGAGCGTCTCACCGCGCGGCGCCCGGGTGCACGTCGCGATCGCGGCCTGGCCCTGGCCGCACGTCTTCGCCCCCGAGGCCCAGCTCCGCGGCGTCCGCCTGGCCACCGCCCGCTGGCGCCGCCCACCCCCGGACACCGCCCCGGTACGGGCCAAGGTCGCCGCCACGTACGCCACCGGCGCCCTCGCCCGGCGGGCCGCCGAACGCGCCGGCTACGACGACGCGCTGCTGCTCGACCACCGCGGACTGCTCGCCGAGGCCACCGGAGTCAACCTCTTCCTCGTCATCGACGGCGCCCTGCACACCCCCGTGCCCGACTGCTTCCTGGACGGCATCACCCGCCGCACCGTCATCGCCGCCGCCGGACGCCTCGGCATCCCCGTGCACGGAGCGCCTCATCGCGCCGGCCGAACTCGACCGCGCCAGTGAGGTGTTCCTCACCGGCACCGCGTACGAGGTGCAGCCCGTCCGCGCGATCGACGACCGCACGTTCCCGGTCGGCGGCCTCGGCGCGACGCTGTCGGGGGACTACCGGGACACGGTGGCCGCCGCTACCGCGAGCGCGGACCGGTGAGCGCGACCGAGCCCGCGCGGGGCGAGGGCCGGCCGTCGCCGCGCCCACCGGCGCCGACGGTGGACCGGCGCGCCGCCTACCGGGCCGGCGCCCGGGCGGCGCTCCCCTTCACCGTGGCCATCTTCGCCTTCGGCGTGCTCGCCAACGGCTCGGGCTTCACCGCGCTGGCCGCGACCACCATGTCCGGGCTGGTTTTCGTGGGCTCGTCCCAGTTCGCCGCCGTGTCCGTGATGGCGGGCGGCGGTGGCTGGGTGGCCGCCGCCGTCGCCGGCACCCTGCTCAACCTGCGCTACCTCGTCATGGGCTTCGCCATCCTGCCCGCGCTGCGCGGTGGTCGCGCCCGGCGCGCGGTGGAGGCGCAGTTGGTGATCGAGGATTCCTGGGCCATCGCCAGCGACGCCGACGGCCGCTTCGACCGGGTGCGCCTGCTCTCCTCCGGCGCCGTGCTCTGGCTCGGCTGGGCGGCCGGCACCCTGGCCGGCGCGCTCGGCCCGATCACGGCCGTGGACATCACGCGCTACGGCCTGGACGCCGTGTCCCCGGTCCTGTTCTTCCTGCTCCTCGCCCCGCACCTGGGCGAGGCGGGCCAGGCGCACAGGTCACGGCGGCGTGCCGCGGCCCTCGCGGCCACCGGCAGCGCCCTGGCCCTGACCGCCGTCGGGCTGCCCGACACCGCCATCGCCGCGGCCTGCCTCATCGCGCTGGTCGCCACCTGGAGGGCCCGATGACCGACCCGACCTGGCTCGTCCTGGGCGCCCTGGTGGCGACGACGTTCCTGCTCAAGGGCGCGAGCGCGCTGGTCATGGGGGACAGGGCGCTGCCCACCTGGTTCCCCCGCTTCGTGGAGTACCTGACGCCGACCCTGCTCGCCGTACTGGTCGTCACCCAACTCCTCGGCGCCCCAGGCGGCGACGGCCTCCCCCTCGACGCCCGGGTCACCGGCTTCGCCGCCGCCCTGGTCGCCTGGCGGCTCAGGGCCCCGGTGCCGCTGGTCATCCTCGTCGCTGCGGCGGCCACGGCCGTCGCCCGGGCCCTGGCCTAGCGCCGCGGGGACCGGCCCGGCCCGTCCGGCGCGCAGGTCCTGGCGCTGGGCCAGGGCCCAGCTCAGCTCGACTCCGCGTGGGCCGCGCCGGCGCCGGGCTGGCCGGGCGGCACCATCGTCGCGTACACCTCGGCGGCCTCGCGTTGGTAGCGCTGCGCCGCGCGCGAGTTGCGCCCCTGGAGCAGTTCGCCGGCCAGGTCGAGGGCGCGGGCCAGGCCGGGGCGGCAGCCCGTCTCCCGGTGGATGAGCACGGCGTGCTCCACCGCCTCCCGCGCCTTCTCGTGGTGGCGCAACGCCCCGCGCACGGCGGCCAACTCCGTCAGCGCCTCGCCCTCCCCCACGCGCAGCCCCACCTGCCGTGCCACGGTCAGCGCGATGTGCGCGTGGGACATGGCCTCGCGGTAGGTGCCCCGGCTCCGGTAGGCGGCGGCGAGACCGGTGCGGGCGGCCACCTCGGCGCGGCGGCAGTCGGCCGCGGTCGCCAGGCGCAGCGCCTGCTCGTGCCGGTCGATCGCGCCGGCAACGTCGTCCATGGTCAGCAGCGCCGCGCCCAGGGTGTTGAGCGCGTCGGCCTCGACCAGCCTGCGGTGCGTGCGCTGCGTGGTGTGCAGGGCGTCCGACGCGTGCTTGACCGCCATCCGCGGGTCGCCCGCGTCCCGGCACAGCAGCGCCAGGCAGCACAGCACGCCCTCGCCGGCGTACGTGGACGGCAGCCCGTCGGCCCTGCAGTATCCGGCACCCAGGCCGTGCAGCGTGGCGCCGAGCCCCCACAGCGGCAGCAGCGCGGCGTGCGGATCGCTGGAGCGCTGGCCCAGGCCGTGCCCCTCGGAGAAGTACGCGTGCGCCCGCGCGTAGTGGCCCCGGTCCAGGCAGGCGAAGCCGAGCAGGGCCAGCGCCCAGATCTCCCCGGCCGGCTCTGCCACCGCGCGGTAGACCTCGAGCGCCCGCAGCCCGTGCTGGTGCGCGGCGTCCAACTCGCCCCGCTCCCGGCTGGAGGCGGCGAGCCCGAGCAGCGCCCCGCCCTTCTCGGCCAGCAGCCCGGCCTCCTCGTACAACCGCTCGGCCTGCGCACTGTGCCACAGCGCCGCCTCGTGCTGGGCCAGTTCCCAGTGCACGTAGCCCAGGCTCCAGTGCATGACCGCCCGCCCGTAGCCGTCCCGGTCGGCGTCGGCGGCGCGCAGCCCGGCGTCGGCGGCCCGCAGCCAGTCCGTGCGCCATCAGGTAGCCGTGCAGGACCAGGGAGATCCGCCAGGCGATCACGTACGGGCCGTGCTCGGCGGTGTGCTCGACGCAGGCCAGCAGGTTGCCCCGCTCGGTCTCCAACCAGGCCAGGGCCCCGTGCTTGTCCGCGAACGCCAGTGGCGCCGCCAGCGGGTCGTCGGGCGGGGGCGGTGGCTCGGCGAACCACGAGTAGAACGTCCCGTACAGCCGTTGGTCGGCGGTGGCCAGGTACCAGGTGAACAGCCGTCCGGTGGCGGCCTCGCGCTCCTTGAGGTCGGCGGTGCCGAGCGCCTTCTCCCGGCCGTGCAGCCGCAGCAACTCGTGCAGGTGGAAACGGCCGGGGCGGAAGGACTCCAGCAGGCTCCTGGCGCACAGCCGGTCCAGCCGCCGGCCGACCTCCCGTTCCGGCAGCCCGGCCAGCACGGCCGCGGCGCGGGTGGAGAACTCGGCGCCCGGCATCAGGCCCAGGAGTCGGAACAGCCGCTGGTCCGCCTCGGGCAGCGCCTAGTACGACAGGTCGAACGGGGCCCGTACCGCCGTCTCCCACTCCTCGCCCGTGGACAGCTCCGCCAGCCGGTCGCCCTCGCGCAGGTCAGCGGCCAGTTCGGCGACGCCGCGCCCCCGGCTGCCCAGCAGGTTGGCCGCGGCGATGCGCACGGCCAGCGGCAGGTGGCCGCAGAGCCGGGTCACCTCGGCTGCGGCCTCGGGCTCCTCGCGCACCCGCTCCCAGCCGATGACGCGGGCCAGCAGCGCGAGCTACTCCTCCTCCTGGAAGGCGCCGAGGTCGATGTGGTGCGCGTCGTGGAAGGCGGTCAGGCCGCGCAGGTCGTTGCGGCTGGTGACCACGACGCAGCAGGTGGGAGAAGCGGGCAGCAGCGGCCGGACCTGCTCCAGGGCGGCGGCGTCGTCCAGCAGTACCAGGACCCGCTTCCCGGCCAGCAGCGACCGGTACAGCGCGCCCTTCTCGTCCGGCTGCTCCGGCAGGTGCCCCGGCGGCACCCCCAGGGCGCGCAACAACTGGCCCAGCGCCTCGTCGGGCGCCAGTGGCGCGCCCGGGGCGTAGCCGCGCAGGCTCAGGTAGAGCTGTCCGTCGGGGAACTGGTCGGCTACCCGGTGCATCCAGTGCACGGCCAGCGCCGTCTTGCCTACACCGGCCATCCCGGAGACCGAGGAGATCACCAGCGTCTGGTCGGCCGCCTGGGCCCGTACCGCGAGTTGGGCGTCCAACTCGCGCAGCCGCTCCGCGCGCCCGGTGAAACCCGCCACGTCGAGGGGGAGTTGGCGTGGTACGGGCGCCGGCGCGACCGGGGCCGCGGGCTCCACGGCCGGTTCCGCCACGGGCCCGGGGGCGGGTTCCGCCGCCGCGTCGAGGTCGAGCGCCGGGTCCGCGTTCAGCACCTGCTGGTGGAGTTCGCGCAGTGCCCGGCCCGGCTGGATGCCCAGTTCCACGTCCAGGACGCACCGCACGTCCCGGTAGGCGGCGAGCGCGTCGGCCTGCCGGCCCGCCCGGTATAGCGCGAGGACGAGTTGGGCGCGCGGCCGCTCCCGCAGCGGCTGTTCCTCGACCAGCGTGCCGAGCGCGTCGACGGCCTCCTCGTTGCGGCCGAGCGCGAGCAGCCCGTCCACCCGCTCCTCCCGGGCCACCACCCGCATCTCGGTGAGCCGCTCCGCCTCGGCGAGCGCGAAGCCCCGGTCGCGCACCTCGTCTAGGGGCGGGCCCGACCACAGCGCCAGCGCCGCGTCCCAGTGCGCGACGGCCCGCGCGGCGTCGCCGTCGGCGAACGCGGCCCGCGCCCGCTGCGCCAGGCGCAGGAACCACAGCGCGTCCACGTCCCGCTCGGCCAGGCGCAGCGCGTAGTTGGTGTTGCTCCGACCGCCCGAACTCACCAGGACGCGAAAGCCGTCCCTTGCCCGCCGCCCGGGCTCCAGGATGCGCCGCAGGTGCAGGATGTGGGTGCGCAGCGTGGTCACGGCGCTGCCCGGCGCGGCCCCCTACGATCCGCGAGGTGTTCACCGCCCGCCCGCCCGCGAGCGCGAGGAGGGCGAGCAGCGCGCACTGCTGCGGCCCGAGGCTGACCTCGCGCCCGTCGACGTCGACGCCCACCGGTCCGAGCAGCCGCAGGCGTACCGTCGCGCTCCCCGCCGTGTTCGCTGCTCCCCCCGGAGGGTGGCTCACCCGGCTCCTCTCCCGTGCCCATCGCCGTGTGTGGGTGGGACGCGGTCTGCGGGCGCCCCGGTTGCCGCGTACGGCCGCCCACTCGGCGCGCACCGGCCCGACCGGTCGCGCGCCCGGGGGCGGCCGTGCCTCAGGCGGGCCCGGCCGCGAAGTGGTTGATCTTCCCGTCGGTGAGGGTGAACGTCCACGTGGAGGAGAGGTCGCCCCAGATGTCGTTGTGGTAGCGGGCCCGCAGCGACAGCCCGTCCGGCGACTCCCACTCGACGTCCATGCTCGGGTGCGAGGTGAAGATCTCCCGCTCGGCCTGCTCGACGAGGTTGTGCTCCTTCTCGTCGTCGGTCATGGACGCGTCGGGCGTGAGCGTGGCCCACAGGGCGTCGCGGTCGCAGGCGTTGACGGCCGCCACGAAGGCGCGCACCGCCGGCTGGGACAGCGTGTCGTTGAGGCTCATGGAATCGGGGCCTTTCCTGGTGCTCCTGCTACCGGTCGGCGTGCCCGGTACGGGGCACGCGGCAGGTCGACGTAGGGGGACCCGCCCGACCGGCGAACCGGGTTGGTGGCCGTCGGGGGCGGTGGGGCGAAGTGGGTCGGGTGTGTGGGGCGGGTCGGGCAGGTGGGTCGGATCCGTGACGCTGGGCCGGCGCCGGGGCGTCGGGCCGTGGCCGCGTCCGGTCGCCCCGTGCGCCGGACGCGACGGGGGCCCGTCGACACATGACACGTCGACACGGCGCGCGCGGGGCGACGACGGCCGCGCCGGGCGCGGGAGAGGGCCGTCAGCCGGCGGGGGCGGTCGCCCCGTCGGCGCCGGGCGGGCCCGTGACCCCGTCGAGCGCCTTGGCCAGGGCGTGCGTGTCCTCGAAGAGGCTGTAGCCGACGATCTGCCCGTCGCGCACGGTGACGTGGGCCGCGAACGGCGTGGCCAGCGTCGCGCCGGTGGCCTTCACCGTGTCCGTGAGGCGGCCGATGATCACGCCGTGGTCGCCCTCGACCACGGCGTGCGTGACGGTGAAGTCCCGCCGCTCCAGGTACGCGTGCAGCAGCCGGAAGAACTCGGCGACCTCGGCGCGCGAGGACCGCCGGCCCGACCAGGGGGCCGCGCCCGAGGCCGGGGCCGGGGCGTCCCAGTCCACGTCCTCGGAGAACAGCGCCACCGCGCCGTCCAGGTCACGGGCTCGGGTCTTGGCCAGATAGGCGTCGATGGTGGCGCGGGTGCTCTCTGTGGACATGTGTCAGCTCCTTACGCACGCGCTCGTCGGCGTGCTCCAGGCTCGCACTCTTCCCCCGATACCGCGACACCTTGCCACAACTTGGCACCCCGCGGGGCTCCCACGCGCGGGCCAACTGGCGTTCGGCACCCACCCTGACCGGGGTCGGGCCGCGCCCGGTGGGGGAGGCGGGCGGCGCCCCGCGCCCGGTGGGTCGCGCCGACGCGGCGGAGGGGCGAAAAACGTTGTGCCCGGCGGCACTTGTCCTCCTAGGCTGCCCCGATGCGCACCTTCGACCCCGCCACGCCCGCTCACGCCGACCTCGCCCCGCTCGCCGAACACCCCTGGGCGCGCGGCACGCACCGGGACGCGACGGCCCACCTCGTCCGCCTGGGCTGGACGCCCTGCGGCGTCGGCGACTGGGCGGTGGGCCTGCGCTCGCCGAGCGGTCACCTGGCCGCCCGGGTGTGCCCCTTCGACCCGGCCGGCCTTCCTCGACCTGTGCCGGCGCTGTGACGGCAACCCCTACCTGCCGCGCGTCGAGCGGGCCGAAGCGCTGGACGGCGGCGGCACGTTGACCGTCATGGAGTTCCTGCACCCGGTGGAGGAACCGGTGGCCGACGCGGTCCAGCGCCAGTGGCACGAGCGCCCCACACCCGTACCCGCCTCCACCCGGCACGTGCGGACCGAACCCGCCGCCGACGCCCCATAGACGCCGGCCCCCGGCGTCGACGTGCCCGCGACCGCGCAGACGGCTCCCGCGACGGCCGGCCCCGCGACGGCCGGCCCCGCGACGGCCGGCCCGGCGACGGGCGACCCTGTGGCGGCGGGTCCCGTGGTGGCGGACGACCCCGACTTCGCCGCCGTGCACCGCGGCCGCGTGCGACGTCAACGCCGCCTACCGGGCCTCCATGCCCTGGTGGGACGGCATCGACCTGAACGCGGGGAACGTGCGCCGCGCCCTGGACGGCCGTCTGACGCTGATCGATATCTTCTGTATGGACGGCGCATCCCTGTACGCCCAGGTGCTCGCCGACTCCCGCGTGGTGCGCGAGCGGATGGGCGAGGAGCACAACCGCCACCTGCTCGACATCCCCTTCATCGCCCGCGAGAGCACGCCGGAGGAGATCGAGGCGCTGCGGCGGGCGTGGGAGCGCTGACGGCCTGCCGCACGCCGACGAGCACGACCGCGCGCGGCACGCCTTCGCCCGTCCGGGGGCGCCTCCGCCCGTCCGGAGGCCCGTGCGGCGGGGCGAGTGCCGCGTACCGCCCCCGCCCCTCATCGACGAGAGGCAACGAGACGATGAGCACCCCGCACCGACTGACGCGGCTCACGATCCAGGCTCTGCTCGTCGCCCAGATGATCGTGGTGTCCGCGTACTGCTTCTGGTTCGTGCCCACCTTCGCGGGCGGCATCGGGCCGGAGGACGAGACCACCGGCGGTTCCGGCGACGGCCTGGTGGCCGCCGTCCTGGCCTTCGGTGTGGTCGTCGTGGCGTTGGACGCCGTGGCCTGCCGGCGCATCGCCCGGGCGGGCGGGCGGGGCCGGGCCCGCCCGCCGGCCGCTGCTGGTCGCGGGGGCGGCGCAGGTCATTGTCGTGGCCTGCGCCCTGGTCGTCGGCTCACCCGTGGCGGCGTCCGGTGGCGGCCTCCTGCTCGTGCTGCTGGCCGCCGCGCACCCGCGAGGCCGGCCGCCTGCGGTGACCCGCCCGCCGGCTCAGCCGGGCGAGCGCGGCGCGGGGATGCGGGGTGACTCCCCGCCCTCGGCGGGGGGCGCCTACGGCGGCAGCGGCAACGGGAGGTCGGGCAGGCCGTCGATGCTCGTGGCGATGCGCTCCTTGCGCTGGAAGTACGCGTCGAGCGACGCGTCGTCCTCGCGCGCGAAGCGCCGCGCGTGCAGCGTGCGGTCCTCGCGGTAGTCCATCAGGGGGACCGCGTAGCCGCAGGTGTCCCGGACGAGTTCGGCGGTCACCAGGATGACGGCCCGCAACCCGTGTGGCCTCGGGTCCACGGCGGGGAAGTGCCGCAGCAGGTCGGCCCAGCGCGGGTCGTCACGGAAGACAGGCTCGCCCCGCCCGTGCACCCGTACGATGTTCGGTGGTCCTTCGAAGGCGCACCACATCAACGTGATGTGCCCGTTCTCCCGCAGGTGGGCGATGGTCTCCGCGTTGCTGCCGGCGAAGTCGAGATACGCCACGGTCCGCTCGTCCAGCACCGCGAACGACCCCGACACGCCCTTGGTCGAGAGGTTGACGTTGCCCTCGCCGGACAGCGGCGCGGCGGCGGTGAAGAAGATCTTCTGCTCCTCGATGAAGGCCCGCAGCCGTCCCTCGATGCGTGTCGTATGTCTTTCCCATGCCTCGCATGATGAGGAGGGGCACTGGACGATGGCTGGAGGCGATCATGGCCCGAGCGGCGAAGGTACGGGTGCGCAGGATGTACGAGGAGCCGGCGGCCGACGACGGGGCCCCCGTCCTGGTGGACCGGATCTGGCCACGCGGCCTGACGAAGGACGCGGCGCGCCTGGACGACTGGTGCAAGGACGCGGCGCCCTCCACGGACCTGCGCCGCTGGTACGGCCACGACCCGGCCCGCCGTGACGAGTTCGCCCGCCCCTACCAGGCGGAACTGGCGGAACCCGCGGCCCGCTCGGCCCTTGACCAGCTCCACGACTGGGCCAGACACGGCACCCTGACCCTGCTGACGGCGACGAAGGACCTCGACCTCAGCCACGCGACGATCCTGGCCGAGGCCGTACGCGAGGGACGCTGAGCCGGGAGCCAGTGCCTACGGCGCCTTCTCGCCGGCCCGGTCGGCACACCCGGGCTCCTGGCCGGCGGAGGCCGGTGCCGGCGAGGAGGACGGGGCCTGGGCGCCCGTGACCGGTGCCTGGGGAGCGGGCAGCTCGCGGCGTGTGCGGAGCGGGGAGAGGAAGACCGGGAGGAACGCCGTGGCGAGGATCGCGCCGCCCGCCCAGAGCGCGGCACGCACGCCGGCCACCTCGCCGAGCAGGCCCGCCGCCGCGCCGACGGCCAGCGCGCCCGTGAGGACGAAGCGGAAGGTGGCGTTCATCCGGCCGAGCAGCGCGTCGGCGGTCATGTGCTGGCGCAGGCTGACCCCGAGCACGTTGTCCATGCCCGTCTTGAACATCACCAGGAGCCAGCCGGCGCCGGCCACCCACAGCCAGGGGCCGCGGTCGAGGAGCGGTACCAACAGGCCGGCGGGGGCCACGCACAGGCCGGCCAGGCCCAGCGTGCGGCCGTAGCCGAGGAGGGACGCGGCGCGGCGGCCGCAGCGCGCGCCGAGCAGGAGGCCGATCCCGCCCGCGGCCCAGAACAGGCCGAGCGCGCCCGCCGGGTAGCCGAGGTCCCGGACGAAGAGGACGGGCGGCATGGTGTTGACGAGCCGGCCGCCGAGGTTGATGAGGCCGGCCGTCAGGGCCAGGGCGCGCAGCTCCGGGTTGCCGAACACGTGCCGCAGGCCCTCCGCGATCTGGGCCCGCAGCCGGACGGCGGGCCCGGGGCGCGGGCCGGGGTGTGACGGATCGCGATCAGCCGCAGCGCGCTGGCGAGGTAGCTCACGGCGGTGCAGGCCACGGCGATGGGGGCCACGGCGATGGGGGCGGGCAGCAGTTCGACGAGCCCGCCGCCGGCATCGCGTCCGGCCACGCTGCTGACCGCGCTGAGGCTGACGACCGCGACGTTCGCCGGCACCAGCGCCGAGCGGCCCACGAGTTGCGGCAGCACGCTCTGCGAACCGATGTCGAAGAAGACCGTGGCGCCGCCGCTCAGCAGCACGACGGCGAACAACTGGCCCATTGTGAGCGCGTCCAGCCACCAGGCCACCGGGACCGAGGCGTACAGCGCCGCCCGCGCCAGGTCGGCGGCGATCAGTACCCGGCGATGGCGCATCCGGTCCACCCAGGCCCCGGCGGGCAGCCCGATGAGCAGGAAGGCGAGCGTGCTCAGCGTGGCGAGGGCGCCGACCTGGCCGGGGGAGGCGTCGAGCGCGGAGACGGCGATGAGGGGCACCGCGACGTAGCCGATGTGCGTGCCGAGCTGGCTGAGGGCCGATGCCGTGAACAGCGTGCGGAAGTCGGCGACGTGCCAGGGGGATGCGGGTCTCATGGTCCGTTCGTCCGCTCCTGTGCCAGGGGTGAGCCGGCCCGGGGGCCGGGGCGGTGACACCCTGCCCGAGCGGACTCCGCGCGACAAGTGAAATGTTCTCCGGGTGTTGTACGGAGCGGAACCGCGAGGTTCCGGCGGGTGGCCGGCGCGTGCGCCGCGCCCGCGCCCGGCGCGTTGACGAACCATACGCAGGGATGCATACTTATGCTAGTCAGCGTATGCATCGTAAGGAGAAACCCGTGACCGAGCGCGTCGTACTCGCCTACTCGGGCGGCCTTGACACCTCCGTCTGCATCGGTTGGATCGCCGAGGAGACGGGCGCGGAGGTCATCGCCGTGGCCGTGGACGTCGGACAGGGCGGCGAGGACCTGGACGTCATCCGCAAGCGCGCGCTCGCCTGCGGTGCGGTGGAGGCTGAGGTCGCCGACGCCAAGGACGAGTTCGCCGACGAGTACTGCCTCCCGGCGATCAAGGCCAACGCGCTCTACATGGACCGCTACCCGCTGGTCTCCGCGCTCTCCCGGCCCACCATCGTCAAGCACCTGATGGCCGCCGCCAAGAAGCACGGCGCGAGCACCGTGGCCCACGGCTGCACCGGCAAGGGCAACGACCAGGTCCGCTTCGAGGCCGGCATCTCCTCGCTCGCGCCCGACCTGAAGTGCATCGCCCCGGTCCGCGACTACGCCATGACCCGGGACAAGGCCATCGCCTTCTGCGAGGAGAACAACCTCCCGATCGCGACCACCAAGAAGTCCCCGTACTCCATCGACCAGAACGTCTTCGGGCGGGCGGTGGAGACCGGCTTCCTGGAGTACATCTGGAACGCCCCGATCGAGGATGTCTACGACTACACCTCGAACCCGGCCACGCCGCGCGACGCCGACGAGGTGGTCATCACCTTCAAGGAGGGCGCGCCGGTCGCCATCGACGGCAAGCCCGTCACCGTCCTGCAGGCCATCCAGCAGCTCAACGAGCGCGCGGGCGCGCAGGGCATCGGCCGCATCGACATGGTCGAGGACCGCCTGGTCTGCATCAAGTCCCGGGAGATCTACGAGGCGCCCGGCGCCATCGCGCTGATCACCGCCCACCAGGAGCTGGAGAACGTCACCGTCGAGCGCGAACTGGCCCGCTACAAGCGGCAGGTCGAGCAGCGCTGGAGCGAGCTGGTCTACGACGGCCTGTGGTTCTCGCCGCTCAAGCGGGCCCTGGACGGCTTCATCGCCGAGGCCAACCAGCAGGTGTCCGGCGACATCCGGATGACCCTGCACGGTGGCCGCGCGGTCGTCACCGGACGGCGCTCCGAGCAGTCGTTGTACGACTTCAACCTCGCCACCTACGACACCGGCGACACCTTCGACCAGTCGCTGTCCAAGGGCTTCATCGAGATCTTCGGCATGTCCTCGAAGATCGCCGCCAAGCGCGACCTGGCCTGAGCGCCACCCTCGCCAGCACCCACCGCCTCCCCGCCCCCGTGGCGGGGAGGCGGTCGCACACCGACTTCCCGAGCGTCCTTTCCGAGGAGACAACAGTTGAGCAGCAACAGCGGTGACGTCCGGCTGTGGGGCGGGCGGTTCGCCGATGGTCCTGCCGAGGCCCTGGCCGCCCTCTCGGCCTCCGTCCACTTCGACTGGCGGCTGGCCCCGTACGACATCGCGGGCTCGCGCGCGCACGCCCGCGTGCTCCACACCGCCGGGCTGCTCACCGCCGACGAGCTGACCCGCATGCTGGCGGGGCTGGACCAGCTCGAAGCCGACGTGGCGGCCGGTTCCTTCGTGGGCACTGTCGCTGACGAGGACGTGCACACCGCCCTGGAGCGCGGCCTGCTGGAGCGGCTCGGCCCCGACCTCGGCGGCAAGCTGCGCGCCGGCCGCTCCCGCAACGACCAGATCGCCACCCTCTTCCGGATGTACCTGCGCGACCACGCCCGGATCATCGGCGGGCTGCTCGTCGACCTCCAGGACGCGTTGGTCTCGCTGGCCGAGGCGCACCCGGACGCCGCCATGCCCGGCCGCACCCACCTCCAGCACGCCCAGCCGGTGCTCTTCGCCCACCACGTGTTCGCCCACGTGCAGGCGCTCGGCCGGGACGCGGAGCGGCTGCGCCAGTGGGACCAGCGCACCGCCGTCTCGCCGTACGGCTCCGGCGCGCTCGCCGGCTCCTCGCTCGGGCTCGACCCGGAGGCGGTCGCGGCCGACCTCGGGTTCGAGCGCGGGGCGTCCGGCAACTCCATCGACGGAACCGCCGCCCGCGACTTCGCCGCCGAGTTCGCCTTCATCACGGCGATGATCGGCGTCGACCTGTCGCGGATCGCCGAGGAGGTCATCCTGTGGAACACGAAGGAGTTCTCCTTCGTGACCCTGCACGACGCCTTCTCCACCGGCTCCTCGATCATGCCCCAGAAGAAGAACCCGGACATCGCCGAGCTGGCCCGTGGCAAGTCGGGGCGCCTCATCGGCAACCTGACCGGCCTGCTGGCCACGTTCAAGGCGCTGCCCCTGGCGTACAACCGCGACCTGCAGGAGGACAAGGAGCCGGTCTTCGACTCCTGTGACCAGTTGGAGGTCCTGCTGCCCGCGTTCACCGGCATGATGGCGACCCTGACCGTGCACGAGGAGCGGATGGCCGAGCTGGCCCCCGCCGGCTTCTCGCTCGCCACCGACATCGCCGAGTGGCTGGTCCGGCGGGGCGTGCCGTTCCGGGTCGCGCACGAGGTCGCCGGGGAGTGCGTGAAGGTGTGCGAGATGGTGGGCATCGAGCTCGACCAGCTCACCGACGAGCAGTTCGCCGCGATCTCGCCGCACCTGACGCCCGAGGTGCGCACCGTGCTGAACGTGCCCGGCGCGCTGGCCGCGCGCGACGGGCGCGGCGGCACTGCGCCGTCGGCCGTCGCGATCCAGTTGGCCGAGCTGAAGGCCGACCTGGCCGTCCAGCGGGAGTGGGCCGAGGCCAAGCGGTAGCGCGCCGCGCGCTCCGCGGCCCAGCGCCAGACGAGGCCGGGCAGGCTCATCGGGAGCCTGCCCGGCCTCGTGCGTGTTCGCCGCCCGGCCGGCGGCGGGGTGAGGCGCGGTGTGCGTGCGACCGTGATGAGACATCAATGTCTCATATGGTCTATGGTTGTGTCATGACGGTGGACAAAAGCCACGTGCTGCGCACGGCGGCGACCCTGCTCACCCGCAAGGCGACGACCTCCCTGGACGAGATCGCCAAGGTGGCCGGCATCAGCCGCGCCACGCTGCACCGCCACTTCGCGGGCCGCGACGCGCTCATCAAGGCCCTGGAGGAGCTGGGCATCACGCGCTTCGAGGCGGCGTTGGACGCCGCGGCCATCGATGAGGGCGACGCCACCGGCGCGCTGCGCCGGCTGATCACCCACATCGAGCCGGAGGCCGCGCTGCTGGCCTTTCTCACCACCGAGAACCAGCTCTTCGTGGGTGAGCTGCACGCGGGCTGGGACCGTCTGGACGAGCGGATGAACAGCTTGTTCCGCCGCGGACAGGAAAGCGGCGAGTTCCGCGTCGACCTGACCGCCGCCTGGTGCACGGAGGCGCTGTACGGCCTCGTCGGGGCCGCGGCCTGGGCCGTGCACGCCGGTCGGATCGCCCCCAGGGACACCGAGAAGATGATCGCCGAGCTGCTGTTGGGCGGCGTGCGACGGAGCATGGAGCAATGAGCGGTCGGATAGCGACGACGGGCCCCGGCGCCCACCCCAGTCCCGAGACCTCGCGCCCCGGGCGCTGGCTGGCGCTGGCCGTGCTGGTGCTGGCGGTGCTGCTGGTCGCGGTGGACGCCACCGTGCTCGGCCTGGCCACCCCCTTCCTCAGTGAGGACCTGCGCCCGTCGGGCACCCAGTTGCTGTGGATCGGCGACGTCTACTCGTTCGTGATCGCCGGCCTGCTCGTCTCCATGGGCAGCCTCGGTGACCGTTATTGGCCGTAAGAAGCTGCTGCTGATCGGATCGGTGGCGTTCGGCGCGATCTCCGTACTCGACGCGTACGCGACCAGCCCGGAGATGATGATCGTGGCGCGGGCGCTGCTCGGCGTCGCCGGCGCCACGCTGATGCCCGCCACCCTCGCGCTGATCCGCAACCTCTTCCACGACCCCAGGGAGCGCAGCCTCGCCGTCGGGATCTGGGGTGCGACTGCCTCGGCCGGCGCGGTGGTCGGCCCCGTCGTGGGCGGCTTCCTGCTGGAGCACTTCTGGTGGGGCTCGGTCTTCCTGATCAACCTGCCGGTGATGATCGTGCTCGTCCTGGTCGGCATGCGGCTGCTGCCCGAGTCACGCGATCCCTCGCCCGGCCCCTGGGACCTGCCCAGCGTGGGCCTCTCCCTGGTCGGCGTCATCGGCGTCGTCTACACCATCAAGGAGGCGGCCGCGCACGGCCCGGGCTGGGACGTCGCCGCCGCCGGCGTGGTCGGCGCACTCGCCTTGACCTGGTTCGTACGCCGCCAGCTCACCCTGCCGTCGCCGCTGCTGAACATGCGGCTCTTCCACCACCGGGGCTTCTCCGGGGCTGTCCTCGCCGACCTGCTGACCATTCTGGGCCTGTCCGGCCTGGTCTTCTTCCTGTCCCAGTTCCTCCAGCTCGTCCAGGACCGGGAGCCGCTGGAGGCCGGGCTTGCCGAGCTGCCGGCCGCGGTCGGCGCGGTCTCCGCCGGTCTGGTCGCCGGCCTGGTCGCGCGCCGGTTCTCGGTGCGCGTCGTGGTCTCCGGCGGGTTGGCGGCCGTCGGCCTGGCGCTGGCCGCGCTGGCCTGGCTGGAGAGCGACACCGGGTACCCGCTGCTCGGCGCCGTGCTGCTGGTCGTCTGCGTCGGGGCCGGGTTCTCCTTCACCGTCACCGCCGACGTGATCCTCTCCAGCGTGCCCGGCGACCAGGCCGGCGCCGCGTCGGCGGTCTCCGAGGCCCCGTACGAACTGGGCGCGGCGCTCGGCATCGCGCTGCTCGGCTCCATCGTCACCGGCGTCTACCCCGGCTTCGCGACCCCGAGTGACGTACTGGACAAGGCGGCGGCCGAGGCCCACGAGTCGCTCGGCGGCGCGGTCGAGGCCTCGCACGGACTGGCCCCCGGCCAGGGCGAGGCGCTGCTCACGTCGGCGCTGGAGGCGTTCGTGGACGGGCTGCGGATCGCGGCGTCGGTGGGCGCCGCGGTGCTGCTCGCCACGGCCGTCGCCGCCTGGTTCCGCTGCGCGGCCAGCGGCTGGCCGACACCGCGGCCGAGGCGGTGGCGCTGGCGGAGGCCGGCCAGGCAACGCCCCGCGAGGGCAAGGCCGGACCGCCGCGCCCGTAGCGTCGCGGCCGGCCCGCGCCGCCCGCCGCCCCTGACTGGTCCCGGCTCGTGTCAGGGGCGCCGTCGGCGGCGCGCGCTCTCGTCCTGTCTCGTCCCTCGTCGGCCGCCCGGGTACGCCACACGCGCGCCGCTTGCCAGTGTCACTCAACTGGCGGGCGGCGTCGGGGTTTTCGGGCGCGGCCGCAGGCGCGGGGGGAGCCGGTTTACGCGGCCCTGGCCTTCGTCGCGTACACGTCCACGTACTCCTGGCCGGAGAGGCGCATGACCTCGCTCATCACCTCGTCGGTCAGGGCCCGCAACACGTAGCGGTCGCGCTCCATGCCGTCGTAGCGGGAGAAGTCCAGCGGCTCGCCGAAGCGGACGGTCACCGGCGCGATGTGCAGCCTGCCCTTGCCGCCGGGCTGCACTTTGTCGGTGCCGATCATCGCGAACGGGACCACGGCCGCGCCGGTCATCAGGGCCAGCCGGGCCACGCCGGTACGCCCGCGGTACAGGCGGCCGTCGGGGGAGCGGGTGCCCTCCGGGTAGATGGCGAACACCTTGCCCTCCTCCAGCACGCGGCGGCCGGTCATCAGCGCCGCGACGCCGCCGCGCCCGCCGTCCCGGTCCACCGGGATTATGCCGCTGGTGCGGAAGAACCACGCCATCAGCCGGCCCTTGAGCCCCTTGCCCGTCACGTACTCGTCCTTGCCGATGAAGTACACCGGCCGCTTGACGATCAGGGCGACGAACAGCGAGTCGACGAAGGTGACGTGGTTGCCGGCCAGGATCACCGGACCGTCGCCGGGAACGCGCTCCGCCCCCTCCACCCTCGGGCGGAACAGGACGCGCATGAGCATTCCGAGGATCGCCTTCAGCACGATGCGGGACAACGGACCCTCCGGTCGCTGGTGGTCGGAACGCGGCGCGAGGTGCGCGCCCGGCGGGGGTGGGCTCGCCCCACCGGGCCACCGGCCTCCCCGTGCAGGTGAGGACGATACTCGCGAGTACCCCCTGTGCGCACACCGGGCCCACGACGTTGAGGGGCGGGGCCCACGGCTGTTCGTGCGCCGTTGCCACGGATGTCCACGGCCCGCAAACTGGGGGCGCCTACAATCGCCCCCTCGAACAGGCAAGCCTACGATCGCCCCCTCGAACAGGCAAGACGAGGAGTACGCATGGAGCAGGAGCAGCGGCTCGGACGGCGCACCCTACTGGGCGCCGCCGCCATCGGCGCCGGAGCGATGGTGTGGTCCGGCACCGGCACGGCCACTGCCGCCAGTCGGGGCCACGGACACGGCCAGCACGGGCGTGACCTGCGGTGCCCACGGTCGTCGCCCACCGCGGGGCCAGCGGCTACCGCCCCGAGCACACCCTCGGCGCGTACCAGTTCGCCCTCGACATGGGCGCCCACGTCATCGAACAGGACCTGGTGCCGACCAAGGACGGGCACCTGGTGTGCCGTCACGAGAACGACATCACCGGCACCACGGACGTCGCCGCGCACCCTGAGTTCGCCGACCGCAAGACGACCAAGACGGTGGACGGCACCAAGCTCACCGGCTGGTTCACCGAGGACTTCACGCTCACCGAGCTGAAGACCCTGCGGGCCACCGAGCGCATCCCCGGCACCCGTCGGCAGAACACCCTCTACGACGGCCGCTGGGAGGTGCCCATCTTCGCCGATGTCCTGGAGTGGGCCGAGCGCGAGGGCAGGCGGTGCGGGCGCCGCGTCTGGCTGCACGTCGAGACCAAGCACCCCACCTAACCTACTTCCGCGGCATCGGCCTCGCGCTGAAGCCGCGGCTGGCCAAGCTGCTGCGCGCCTACGGGCGGCACCGGCACGACTCGCCCAACTTCGTCCAGTCCTTCGAGCCCACCAGCATCGAGCGGCTGAGCAAGCTGGTCTCGTGCCCCGGCGTGGTGCTGCTGTCCTCCGCCTCCTCGCGTCCCTGGGACTTCGTCAAGGCCGGTGACCCGCGCACCGTGGCCGACCTGGTCACGCCGAAGGGCCTGGACTGGATCGCCCGCTTCGCGCGCGGCATCGGCCCCGACCTGTCGCTGGTCATCCCGCGCGACAAGAGCGGCAAGCTCGGCACGCCCACCAGGCTGGTGCGCGACGCCCACGCGAAGAAGCTGCTCGTGCACCCGTACACGATGCGCAACGAGAACAGCTTCCTGCCGCTGGACTTCCGCAAGGGCACCGACCCGGCCGCGTACGGGGACGCCTTCGGCGCCTTCAAGGTCTACTTCGAGCAGGGCATCGACGGCATCTTCTCGGACAACCCCGACACGGCGCTGCTCGCCCGCGCCGACTTAGTCGGGAAGTAGCCGCCGCGCGCGGGGACAGCCCCTCTCGGGGGGAGGCTGACCCCGCGCGGGGCGCGGGTCGCCGCGACTGGGGAAGCGGCGGCGGCCGGGCGCGCCCCGGGCCCGTCCTGTCACCGGCCCGGGGCGCGCCGTACGTGAGGCCCCGTCAAGGGCGCGAGCCTGCGGTACCCGGTCGGGTGACGCCGCCCGGTGACGGCAACCGGTGGCGTACGGGGCACTGTCTAGCGCGGCATGACCCCCTCCCTCCCCGTGCCCTGCACCCCCGGCACGCGCCCCTCGGGGCGCCCACCTCCGATGCCCCCGCCTCCGCCCCGGGCGGCGAGGAGTTACTGGCCACGCTCGGCCCGTTGCTCGTGGCGGAGGCGGCGGCCGAGGCGGCCGGCGCCGGCCTCGACCCCGCCGACCTCGAACAGGCGGTGTGGGTACGGCTCCTGGAGCGGGCCGGGACGGGCACCTCCCCGGCCCGGCCCGCCGGCTGGGTGCCCTGGCTGCGCGCCGCCGTCCGGGCCGAGGCCAGGGGCGCGCGGCGACGGGCCCGGTGGGAGGTGCCGTACGACGACGGGATCGACGGCGGGCCCGTCCCGCTCGGCGCGCCGGACACCGAGGGGATGACCCTGGCCGCGGACGAGGTGCGCCGGGTGCGCGCCGCGGTGTGCGAACTGCCCGGCCGGTGACCGCGGGTGCTGCTGGCGATGATGTCGACCAGAGACGCGACCTACCTTGAAATCGCCGGTGAGTTGGGAATCTCACAGGGGAGTCTGGGGCCGGTACGTTCCCGTTGCCTTGGATGCCTGCCCAGAATGCTGTTGGCGGAGGTTGTCGCTCCTGAACCCTGGGGAATGGAGCGATAGGCAATCGGCGCCACGGAGGCGACGCCTACCCCGCGGCGACTCCTGTCAGGGCACCCCATGTCCCGCCGCGCCATCTCCCTCACCGCGGCCGGGGCACACACAGAGGAGGCATGCGCACATGGGCATGAGCGTGACCATCTCTCCGGCGAGCGAGCAGGACGCCGAGCAGATCCTCAAGCTCCAGTACCTCTGCTACCAGAGCGAGGCCGAGCTGTACGGCGACTACTCCATCGAGCCGCTGACCCAGACCCTCGACGACCTCCGTGCCGAGCTGGGCAACGGCTGGGTGCTGGTGGCCCGGCTCGGCGAGGAGGTTGTCGGTTCGGTGCGGGGCGCCGTGCACGAGGACGGAACCGCCGCGATCGCCGGGTTGATCGTCCACCCGCGCATGCAGCGGCACGGCCTCGGCGGCCGGTTGTTGGCGGCCATCGAGATGCGGCTGGCGGCGGAGCAGGTCAAGCGGTACCGGCTCAGCACCGGGCACCGCAGCGAGGGCAACCTGCGGCTGTACCGCAAGTACGGCTAACGGTCACGCGCAGGTCGGCACCGAGCGGGTCAGCCGTTCGCTGAGCATCGTCACGCTGGAGAAGCGGGCCGCGGCCGAGGCGTTCGCCGCGAGCGCGTAGGACCAGCGCCCAACCGGGCGATGCCTCCACGCCCGTCACCGCGTCACCCGGTCGGGCCGGCACCAGCCGGCCCGACCGGGTGACGGCGCAGCGCGTTCGGCAGCGGTAGCGCACCTGACGACGACGGACCCCAGGCTGCCACGGCACCGCGCGTGACGCGGCCGCCGGCTGCGTCGTGGCGTTCGCCGGGCGACGTCCGGATGAGCGCCACAACGGGGTGCCGCATCCAGTGCGACCTCTCACCTGCCACGGGCCGCTACAGCGCGGGCCGGACGATGCGCGACATCGTTGATATAGAGAGGGAGGGGTCGCCATGGCATCTCAGAGCACCGCACCACAGAGCCCCCGGCACAGCTCGCCGACATGCGCCGGGCCGCCGGACTGACCCAGCGGGAACTGGCTCGACTGTCCGGTGTCGCCCAGCCCAACATCGCCGCCTACGAGAACGGCACCCGTCGGCCCTCGCCGAAGATGCTGGCACGCCTCACCGCCGCCACCAAGCCGCGGGCGTCCATCGCACTGGCCCGGAGCAAAGCCGAGGTGAAGGCGCTCGCCGCCCGCCACAAGCCGCTGAGCGTCAAGGTCTTCGGCTCGGTCGCCCGAGGTGAGGACCGCCCGGGAAGCGACCTGGACCTGCTGGTCAAGTTCGCCCCCGACGCTTCCCTGTTCGACCAGATCGAGCTCGCCCGGGATCTGGAGGACACGCTCGGAGTCAAGGTCGACGTCATCAGCGAGGGCGGCCTGCGCGGGAGCCACGACACCATCGTGGCCGAGGCCAAGCCCCTGTGAGCACCGTGCGGCCCGAACCGCCCCACCGGGAGTCCCCGGACGCACGCACCCGTCAAACCCTCCTCGACTTCCTCGACTTCGCCGCCACCGGCGCCCGACTCGTCGCGCGCGGACGTGTGACCTACGACGGCGATGAGATGCTCCGGCTCTCGGCCGAGGCGATCCTGCACCGCGTCGGGGAGGCGGTGAACCGCCTCGACGGTGACTTCACGGCGGCGCACCCCGAGGTCCGATGGTGTGCGATGAAGGGCATGCGCGACCTCGTCGCCCACGACTGCGGAGCCGTCGACTACGGCATCCTCTGGAACGCCCTGGCGCACAGCCTCCCCCAGGAAGCCACGCACGTGCGGAGAATCCTCGGCGAGGGGCCATGAACCCTCCGGAACACTCACGCACCGCGCAAGGCCGTCTCCACTGCGCCGGCGGCTCCTGGCGCGCCCACGGTGAGCCGCGCTCCGCTCGCCGAGCCCCGGCCGGGGTGGGGGCCGCCGGTCAGGCGCGCTGGGCCCGGCGCAGCAATAGCAGGCCGGTGACCGGGAGGAAGATCGGGATGAAGAGGTAGCCCATGCCGTAGTCCGACCAGACCGTGGCATCCGGGAAGGCGGACGGTTCCACCAGCGTCCAGGTGCCGACGGTGAGTACGCCGACCAGTTCGGCCGCGCAGCACAGCAGTGCCGCCCGCCGGGCGCCCTCGCCGCCACGGACCAGCGAGACCGTGATGAACGCGTACACCAGCGCCGAGACGGCCGAGAGCACGTAGGCCAGCGGCGCCTCCTCGTACTGGGCGATGAGCTGGTAGAGCGAGCGGGAGGCGGCGGCGACGGTGAAGACGCCGTAGACCAGCACGAGCAGTCGGCCCGGGCCCTTGCCGATCGCCAGGCGCCGACCGCGCCGCTCCGGCTCGCCGGCGCCGGCCGGCCCGGGCTCGGGGGCCTCGGCCCGGGGCGTCTCGGACTCAGGCATGACCGCCGCCCTCCCACACGTCCCACAGCCGCACCTCAAGCACCGCGAGCACCACCGCGCCCGCGGCGACCGTCACCGAGCCCCAGCGGGTCCGCTCCGAGAGCGACATGAACCCGACGGCGGGGATCGCGCAGGCGGAGCCGACCAGATAGGCCACGAAGACGGTCGTGCTCTCGTCGGGCTTGTCCCCCTGTGCCAGCCGTACGATCCCGATCACGAGCTGCGCCAGTGCCAGCACCGTCACCACGGCCATGCCGATGAAGTGCCAGTCCTTGGTCGGCTGGTCGAGATAGGCGGCGTTGCCGCACCACGCGGCGAGGGCCAGTGCGGTCAGACTGACCGCCCACGTCAGCGCGTCGAACACCGGCACCTCCGCTCGGGGGGGTGCGCGAGACGCGGGCGCACACAGGGATTGACAGCCATGCGACGACTCTAATGGCCGCCGCCCCGCCCCCGGCCCGCGCGCCCCCTGGGCGCCGTCCGGCCCTCCCACGGCAGCGCATACGCTGGCCCGCCATGAGCATCTTCGTGGCGGCCCTGCTCTTCGACAACGACGGCACCCTGGTCTCCTCGCTGGCCTCGGTGCGGCGCTGCTGGACCCGCTGGGCGGGGAGTACGGGGTGAGCGCCGAGGCGTTCGCGCGCGTCGAGCTGCAGGGCCGGCCCGCCGTCGAGATCATCGGCGACCTGCTGCCGGCCGAGCGGATACTCGGCGCGCTGGCGCGCATCGACGAGCTGGAGGCGGCGGACGTGGCCGGCGGCGTGACGCTGCTGCCCGGCACCGCCGACCTGCTCGCCGCCCTGCCCGCCGACCGCTGGGCGGTGGTGATCTCGGCCAACCGCCGGGTGGCCACGACGCGGCTGGCCGAGGTGGGCGTCCGGCCGGGTCAGCTCGTCTGCGCCGACGACGTGCCGCGCGGCAAGCCTGACCCGCGGCCCTTCCTGCTGGCCGCGCGGCGGCTGGGCGTGGACCCGGCCCGCTGCGTGGTCTTCGAGGACGCCCCGGCCTGACTCGCGGCGGGCCGGGCCGCGGGCATGCGGACCGTGGCCTTGACCACAACCACACCCGTGGACGATCTTCACGCGGACGTCGTTATAAAGGACCTTTCGTGCGTATCCGTGCGGGTCGGGACTGATGGCCTGGAATTGATCACTAGCGAGCGGTCATGATCACGCGCTGTCCACGCCTTGACCGGGCGAGTCCGCCATTCGGACAGGCTTGATCGAGCTACTATCGTGTCTGGTTTACTTGCCGCCATGACCACCACGAGCAGCCGCGCCACAGCGACCGAGGCGAACATGACGCCCGGTGCTCGTTGTATGTGTCGAATGTGTGACCGCTGAGGGCCCCTGCCGGAGCCTCGCGCCCCGAACCGAGACCGTGCGCCGCAGCGTGTCCGTGCGCACCGCGTACGAACGCGAGACGCTCCCCGCGCCGCCGGAAGCCGGAGCCGGACAGTGATGACCGCGCTCGCCGGAGAACTCCGTATCCCGTGTTCCGCAATGAATGCCCCGTGCCGGCACTCCATCCGTCGCGCACTCGACAGTGACGGAAACCCCCTGTGATCACCACGACTGGCCTGACAAAGGTCTACCGCTCACGAGGCCGCGAGGTCACCGCGCTCGACGGCGTCGATCTGCACGTCCGCGAGGGCGAGGTGTTCGGCGTCGTCGGCCAGAGCGGCGCCGGCAAGTCCACCCTCATCCGCTGCGTGAACCTCCTGGAGCGTCCCAGCTCCGGCACGGTCACCGTGGCCGGCTCCGACCTGACCGCGCTCGCCGGCAACAGCCACCACGCCAGCGCCGCGCTGCGCCAGGCCCGCAGCCGCATCGGCATGGTCTTCCAGCACTTCAACCTGCTCTCCTCGCGCACCGTGCAGGGCAACGTCGAACTCCCGCTGGAGATCCTCGGCATATCCGGCAAGGAGCGCTCCCGCAAGGCGATCGAGCTGCTCGGCCTCGTCGGCCTCGCCGACAAGGCCAGGGCCTACCCCGCGCAGCTCTCCGGCGGGCAGAGGCAGCGCGTGGGCATCGCCCGCGCGCTGGCCGGAGACCCCAAGGTGCTGCTCTCCGACGAGGCGACCTCCGCGCTCGACCCCGAGACCACCCGCTCGATCCTCCAGCTCCTGCGCGATCTGAACCAGCAGCTCGGTCTGACCGTGCTGCTCATCACGCACGAGATGGACGTCGTCAAGACCGTCTGCGACTCGGCCGCGCTGATGAAGGGCGGTCGGGTCGTGGAGACTGGCACCGTCTCCGAGCTGCTCGCCACCCCCGGCTCCGAACTCGCGCGCGAGCTGTTCCCGGTCGGCGGCGACGCCACCGGCGCGGGCCGCACCGTCGTGGACGTGACGTTCCTCGGCGAGGCCACCAGCCAGCCGGTGATCTCGCAGCTCGCCCGCACGTACAACATCGACATCTGGATCCTCGGGGCGGCGATGGACACCATCGGCGGGCGCCAGGTCGGCCGGATGTGTATCGAACTGCCCGGCTCGTTCGAGGAGAATGTGGTGCCGATCGGCTTCCTGCGCGAGCAGGGCCTGCACGTCGAGGTCGCGCCCGATGGCGCGGCGTCCCCCGCCGCGTCGGCCGCCTCCGCGCGGGCCGTCGTCGCCCCGGCCGAGGAGGGTGCCAAGTGACCTGGTCCGAGATGTGGCCCGCGCTCAACGACGCCAGCCTCGACACCCTGTTCATGGTCTGGTGGTCCACCGTCTACGCCGTCCTTGGCGGCCTGCCGCTCGGCGTGCTCCTGGTCCTCACCGACCGGGGCGGCCAGCTCCAGAACGTCGTGGTCAACAAGACCGTCGGCGCCATCGTGAACATCGGCCGCTCGCTGCCGTTCATCATCCTCATCGTCGCCCTGATCCCCTTCAGCCGCTTCGTCGTCGGCACCTCCATCGGGCCCACCGCGGCGGTGGTCGCGCTGGCCATCGGCGCCATCCCGTTCTTCGCCAGGCTGGTGGAGAACGCGATCCGCGACGTGGACGGCGGGCTCGTGGAGGCCGTGCAGTCGATGGGCAGCGGCACCTGGACCATCGTCTTCAAGGTGCTGCTGCCGCAGGCGCTGCCGTCCCTGATCGCGGGCCTGACCACCACCGTCATCACGCTCATCAGCTACTCGGCGATGGCCGGCGCGGTGGGCGGCGGCGGCCTGGGCAACCTGGCGATCGTCAACGGCTACCAGCGCTCGGACGACCGGCTGATGCTGGTCACCGTCATCCTGCTGGTCGTCGTGGTCACCATCGTGCAGTTCATCGGCGACGTGGTGGTCCGCGTCATCGGCCGCCGCACCGGCACCATCCCCGCCGGCGCGAGCTGGCTGCGGCTGCCCCGGTCGCGCAGGGCCGCCGACGCCACGGCGCGCAAGGCCGCCACGCCCGACGTCGCCGACCGCGCCGCGCTCGCCACCGCCACCACCGCCCCCGCGACCGCGGCCACCGCCTCGGCCGGCGCCGCCGGCGAGCTGCCCGCCCAGCGGGCGACCCCGACCAAGGCCGAGACCGAGGCCGAGGCCGCGCCGGCAGCGGCCGCCGGCCGGCCCGACGACGAGCCCACGGCACCCGCCCAGCCCCGGACCGGCTGACCCGCCGGCCCCGCACCACACCCGCCCTCCCCGTCCCCACGCCAGCCCGGACCCTTTGCCGGGCGTACCACTCGCGACAGCCAGTGGTTGGAATCCGTCCAGAAAGAGGCACTCTTCGTGCGCAACACTATCAAGCTCTCCGCCGCCGCGGCCGCCCTCGCCCTCAGCGCGTGCAGCGCGCCCTCCGACTCCAAGGACAGCGGCGACGAGGACTCGGCGCTCATCGTCGCCGCGAGCCCCACGCCGCACGGCGACATCTTGAAGTTCGTCAAGGACAACCTGGCGAAGAAGGAAGACCTGAAGCTGGAGGTGAAGGAGTTCAACGACTACAACCTCCCGAACACCGCCACCGAGAACGGTGAGGTCGGCGCCAACTTCTTCCAGCACCAGCCCTTCCTGGACGAGTTCAACAAGAAGAACGGCACCCACATCGTGCCCATCGTCAACGTCCAGATCGAGCCGCTCGGCCTCTACTCCAACAAGGTCAAGAAGCTCTCCGACCTCGGCTCGGGCGACTCGATCGCGCTGCCCAACGACGTCAGCAACGAGGGCCGCGCGCTCAAGCTGCTCGCCGACAACGGGCTGATCGAGCTGAAGCCGGGCGTCGGCAGCGGCGCCACCCTGAAGGACATCAAGGACAAGAAGGGCCTGAAGCTCACCGAACTCGAGGCCCCGCAGATCCCGGCCCGCCTCGGCGACGTGGACGCCGCCATTATCAACGGCAACTTCGCCATCGGCGCCAAGCTCAAGCCGGCCACGGACGCGCTCGCCCTGGAGAAGGCCGAGAACAACCCGTACGCCAACTTCCTCGCCGTCAAGAAGGGCAAGGAGGACGACCCGCGGGTCAAGAAGCTGGCCAAGCTCCTGAACTCGCCCGAGGTCAAGAAGTTCATCGAGGACAAGTACGAGGGCGCCGTCATCCCGGCGTTCGGCGCCCCGAAGGGCTGATCCACGCCCTCGACTACCACGGCCCCGCGCACCCCTCGGGAGTGTGCGGGGCCGTCGCGCTTGGCACATGGGCGCCCGCATGCTGCATGCTGGTGCACTCAGACGGCCCCGGGCACATACACCTCTCCGCGTTGGAGCAGCGCATGACACGCACCTTTCCGGACGTATCCATCAGTACGGACCGGCTGGAGCTGCGCCCCTTGGAGCTGGCCGACGTCCTCCCGCTGACCGAGATGATGAACGACGAGCAGATCGTGGCCTGGACCTCGGTCTCCCACCCCTACACCGCCGACCGGGCCCGCGACTGGATCACCCGGCGCGCCCCGATCGAGCGCACGCAGGGGTGCGGCATCGTCTTCGCCGTCTCCGAGTTCCTCACCCAGCGCCTGGTGGGCGTCGTCACCCTCTTCCACACCGACTGGCGCACCCTCTCCACCGAGATCGCCTACATCACCGCCCCCTGGGCCAGGGGCGAGGGGTACGCCAGCGAGTCCGTACTCGCCGTCGCCGACTGGCTCTTCCGCTCCCAGCGCTTCGAACGCCTGGAGATGCGCACCGCCGCCGACAACACCGCCGCCCAGCAGGTCGCCCAGAAGATCGGCTGCATCAGCGAGGGCGTGCTGCGCAACGCGTGGATAGCCCGCTCGCGGACCGAGGACGGCGGATGGGTGGACATCCGCACCGACCTGATCGTCTGGAGCCTGCTCCCCGAGGACCTCGACGGCGGCCCCGGACAACACGTCGACGACTCCGGCTACGCCACGCTGCCCAGTTGGCGCTGAGCAACCCGCACCACCGGTCTGGACCAGTCGGAGGTACGCTCACCGTGACCCCGCCTGCCCACGCTGTTCACGGCTTGGTAGCGCCGGCCCGTACGTGCTCCGCTGCCCGGCCCGCACGACCCCAGCCCACGCCCGCCCCGCGCGATCGCCTACCCAAGTCCCCGCGGGGTCCGCGATCACAGCCCAGGAGACTGACACAGATGGCCGACCGCATCACGGTGATCGGATGGGACGGCTCCCCCCTGACGGACGCGGCCCGCTCCGCCGTCGGCGCCGCCACGCTGGTCGCGGGCGCGGCCCACCACCTGGCCCTGCCCGAGGTCCCGCCCGGCGCCGAACGCATCCGGCTCGGCAGCGTCGACCTGGCCGCCCGCCGTATCGCCGGGCACCGGGGCTCGGCCGTGGTCCTCGCCGACGGCGACCCCGGCTTCTTCGGCGTCGTCCGGGCGCTGCGCGCTCCCGAGCACGGCCTCGAGGTCGAGGTGGTCCCGGCCGTCTCCGCCGTCGCCGCGGCCTTCGCCCGTGCCGGCATGCCCTGGGACGACGCCCAGGTCGTCAGCGCCCACAGCCGCGACCTGCGCCGGGCGGTCAACGTCTGCCGGGCCCACCCCAAGGTCGCCGTCCTCACCTCGCCCGGCGCGGGCCCGGCCGAACTGGCCCTGTTGCTCGGCCCCGTGCACCGCACGTTTGTCATCTGCGAGGCGCTGGGCACCGAACACGAGCAGATGACCGTGCTCACCTCGGACAAGGTCGCCGACCACACGTGGCGCGACCCGAACGTCGTCATCGTCATCGGCGGCGCTGGCCAGGCCACCGCCCCGAGCGGCCCGCAGGGCGGCAGTTGGATCGCCGGCCGCGACCCCGGCTACCCGCCGGCCCTCCGCGGCTGGGCGCTGCCCAGTTCCGCCTACGGCGCCGCCGCCGACCGGGCCGAGGGTGAGTCCCGCTGGCTGCGCGCCGGCCAACTCGCCCGCCTTGGTCCGCGCGTGGGCGACCTGGTCTGGGACATCGGTGCCGGCAGCGGCGCCGCCGCGGTCGAGGCGGCCCGGTTCGGCGCGGCGGTCATCGCCGTCGACCAGGATGCGGACACCTGTGGCCGGATCGCGGCGGTCGGTCGACGTTTTCAGGTGCAACTCCACGTGGTGCACGGCACGGCGCCGCAGGTGCTCGAGGACCTGCCGGAGCCGGACGTGGTCCGCATCGGCGGCGGCGGCACGGCCGTCGCCGCCGCGTGCGCCGCCCGTCGCCCCGAACGCATCGTCACCCACGCCGCCACCCGTGACCAGGCAGAAGCCATCAGCGAGGCGCTCTCGGACGGGGGTTACGGCGTCGAGTGCGTCATGGTCCAGTCGATGGAGATGGACGCGCGGGCCTGGTCGGAGCGCGACCGCGCGGTCGCCTTCCTGATCTGCGGACACCGGCCCCACCCGTGACCCCCGCCCGGTGGGCCCGGGGTAGGCTGGCGGACCGTTGTACTGCTGTTCGGCTTGGGCCCCGTTCGCGCCCATTACCTGGGCGCACCGCATCCGGCGGGGCTCGCGGTACGACGGGCGGGGGGGACGCGCCACGTGCCGCGCAGCGCGGACGCTCGTTCTTGCTTGAAAGCAGTCGGAAGGAGCACTGAGCGATGGGCGAGGGGTACGCATGACCGACACCGGCGAGATCCCAGGGGAGGGACTGCCAGCGAACGCAGGCGGACAGCCCGGACCGCCGCGCCCGGCGGATGCTCGTGCTAACGCCCACGTCGCACCAGGCAACCCACCCGGCCAGACGGGCCGCCAGACGGCCGTGGCCTACTCCTTCGACACCGACGAACACGAGGACCACCCCGACCACATGGACCAGGGCGAGCACGGTGAGGACGATGATCTGCTGCTGATGCCCGGCGCGCAAGGGGCCTGGGCGGAACAGCAGCCGCGCTACCACCAGGCGCGGCCCCGGCCGCCCCCGCGCCGCAGGCCGCCACCGCGGCCCAGCCGGCGCCGGCCGGCGCGCACGAGGCGGGCGGCCGGGACACCGGCTCGCTCGCGTACGACGAGGTCCGCGGCGCCCAGCCCGGCGTGCCCGTCCAGCCGCTGCCGCAGGCCCAGCCCGCCCCGCACGAGCGGCCCGCGCACCGTCCGCCGCACCCGGGCTCGCCGCTCGCGGAGCAGACCGGCGGCGTCGTACGGTCCCTCGCCGACCGTGGCCCGGCCGGCCTGCGGACCCCGGCGCGCCCCCAGGGCGCCCTCACGGGCGGGCCCGAGTACCCCGACGGGGCCGGCGGCACCGACGGTCCCGAACTCCCCGGCGCGGCCACCGCACAGGCCGGTCCACGGCCGGCCGGGCCCTGGCCGGCCCAGTCCCAGCCTCAGCCCCCGGCAGCCGCCCCCGCGGCCCAGCCCGGCGCGGACGCCCCGGCAGAAACGGTCGGCCGCCCGACGGCGGCCCTCGCCACGGCCCCCGGCCCGCAGCCGGAGCGCCAGCCGAGCACCACCGGCGCCGAGCAACAAGGTGCGCCCGCCGCGGCGACCCCCGCTCCTGCGCCGCGCCAGGCGGCCGGCCAGGCCCCGCCGCGCCCCCGGCAGCCGCGCTACGAGGCGCCGCGCGTCGTCGGCCGCCCCCGGCCGCCTCCCCGCTGGTGGGGCCTGCCCCGAACCCCGCGCGGACGGCCCCGCCGCCCCGGCACCCAGCGCCGCACCGACCCCGCCCGTCGAGGGCCCCGCGCGGCCGACGCCGGCCGCCGCCGAACCGCCCGCGACTGCGAAGGGCGCGGACGCGACGCCGTCCGCCGACGGTGAGCGGCGAGCCGCCGGACCGGCACCGGCCAACGCCGAACAGCGGCCCGGGACCACGGACCCGACGGCGGCTCAGCCAGCTCCCGCCCCGCAGCCCGGACACCCGGGCCAGGGCGAAGCCTGGCAGCAGCCGGGGGGCCAGCCGCAGCCGCAGCCCGGCGCGCCCGCACCGGCGACGCCGCGGCCCGGGACGCCCGAGCCGGCGCCCGGCGCGGCGATAGTCGCCGACGCCACGACGCCACCCGCGGCGACACCAGCACTGCAGCCCACCGCCCCGAGCGCGCCGACGGCCGGTCAGCAGGGCGGCACGGCGCGGCCGGTAGGCCCGCTGGCCGCGCAGCCGCCCGTCGACGAGCCCGCGCCACAGCGGGACGAGGCCGCCGGGCCGCCCGTGGCCGGCCCCGCGCCGGCGCGAGCCGACGCCTCCCCAGCGACGATGCCGCCTACGGGCGTGCCCGCACAGGCCGCGGCCGACGGTGCGACCGCGACGCCCACCGAACAGCCGCAGGCTTCGCCCCCGTCGGGCGGATCGCGGGGCGCGCGGCGGCGACCGCGGCGCGCGGTCGCGGTCGAGAACGTGCCTACCCCGGCCGACCCGAGCGCCGTCCCCTCGGGTACGGGGCGCCGACGCAAGGTCACCAACACCCCGACGGAACAGGCCCCCGCGGCCCAGCAGTCCGTTGCGAAGGCCGGCGCGCGACCCGTAGCGCCCCAGGGCGCGGAGCCCGTGGCCCACGCCGCCCAGCCTGGCTCCACGGCCCCACCCGCCGGCTCCGGCCCGAGCGCGGCGGGCGTACCGCTGCCCGTCGACGCCGACGGCCACGCCGACGCGGGTACGGGCGGGATGACGCGCGCCGGAGCGCGACCCTCGCCGGAGGCTTCGAGCGAGCCCGACCCCGCGCGGCCCGCGCTGGCCCAGGCCGCGCAGCCGGCCGAGGGCACGCCTGCACAGCCGGCCACCCCGACGGACGCGGCGACTGCCGCTCCGGAGGCGGCAGCGCCCGCCCTGGGCGAAACCCCGGCCGTCCCCGGCGAGGAACCCGCGCCACCGTCCGCCGGCACCGCTACCGCCACCACTGACCCGGCGAAGACCGCGCCCGACGCCGCGAGCGCGCCCGCCACGGACACCCCCACCGAGCCCGCTGCCGCGCAGCCGGCGCCGGACCCGCAGCCGGCGCCGGAGGCGGCTCCCGCCGCCAGTACGGGGCGCGACCGACGCGGCGCCACCCACGCGGCCGAGCCGGCCGGAACCCGGCCCGACCCCGCACCGCCGCAGGCGGCGGGGCAACCAGAACATCCCGTACAGCCCGTACGGTCCGCACAGCCCGAGCAGGACGCACCACTGCCTGCCGAGACCGCACCCCAGACCACGCCCGGCGCCCCCGCCGGCGCGCAGCCCTCCGCCGCCGGCGCGCCGGCCACCCCCGTGGCCCCGCAGCCGACCGGAGCCGCGCAGCCCGCCGGTACGCCCCAGGGCACCCCCGGCGCCCCGGCGACCGCCCGGCCCGGCGCCAGAGGCCGTGGCTCCAGCCGCCGCCGAGGCGCCCGCCCTTGACGCGCCGACCGCCCCCGCCGCCCCGGCTCCCGAGCCGGCGCAGGGGGATGCCGCGCCGACCAAGCCCACGCCGCAGGCCAAGCCGGCGACCAAGGGGCGAGCCACGGCGAAGCCCCGGCGTACGGCGGCGCCCGTCGCGCCCGTCGCCGGCGCCGCCAACGCGCCGAAGCCCGGCGCCGGTACGGCCGGCGCCTCCGCGACGGACGAGGCGGCCACGGCCGAAGCCACCGCGCCCGCCGTCGACCAGCCGACGCAGCCGCCCGCCACGGCGCCGGACCAGCCGACCGCCGCCGAGGCGGTGGACGCGGGCGCACAGGACGCCCCGGTCGAGGCCGCCCCCGCGCAGAGCGCGGACCAGGGCAGCCCGGTCGTTCCGCAGGACCCGGCAGCGAAGCCGGCCTGCATCGCCCCCGCCGGCCAGCCGGCCGAGGGGCCGCAGGACGCGCTGGCGGTCGCCAAGGACACCCAGCCGGTTGAGCCCGTGTCCACCCCCGCGCGGGGCGGCACGCCCGCGACCGACGCGGGCCAGCCGGCCGAGCCCGCCGCCGCATCGGCCGTGGACGCGGAGCAGACCGCCGCCGGGGACGCCGAGCAGCCTGCTGAAGCGGCGCGGGCCACGGGAGCAGCGCAGCCCGTGGACCCGGCGCCGTCCGCCGAGTCGGACGGCCAGCCGCAGCAGCCCGCCGCGGCGACCACGCAGGGCGCGCCCGAGGGTCAGGCGCCGCAGCCCGCCGAGCCGCAGCCCGACACGACCCCCGCCGACGCCGGCCCGGGCGACACCACACCGGCCGACGCCGCGTCAGGCGACACCGACCAGGGCGCCACACCCGCCGCCGAGACCGACGCCGCACCGGCCGCCGCGAACCAGGCCGAGTCAGCCCAGGAAGCACCCGCCCAGGACGTACCCGTCCCAGATGCGGCAGCTCAGCAGGCTGCCGCCGCGGACAAGGCAGAGGGCAAGGGCAGTGCCGAGGAAGCCGGGGAAGCGGCCGCGGTCGAGGCCGCGTCGCCCGGCGAGCAGCAGCCCGCCGCGACCGTGTCCACGGCCGAGGCGCCCCAGGATGTCGAACCCACCGCCGATGCGACCGGCCAGCCGGCCGCCCAGCAGCCCGCGGCGGCGCAGCCGCAGGCCGTCGGGCAGGGCCAGCCGGCGGGCGCGCCGCCGGCAGCGACCCAGGCGACCGCGCCGGCGCAGCCGACCCCCGCCACGGCGGCCGGTGCCGCCGAGCCGGACTGTGCCGAACCGGGTACCTCCGGGCCGAGCACCCCCACGTCGGCCACCACCGGCGAGCCGGTCTCCGCACCGGCCGAGCCGGCTGACCGAGCCGAGCCGGCTGAAGGGGCGCCCGCGCCGGGCGCGGCGCCCAGTGGTGCCGCGCGCGCCGGTTCCGACGCACCGGTTGCCACGGACGGAGCCCAGACCATGCAAGAAGCCCAGCCTGAGGGTCCCGCGCCCGCCGTGGACGGGTCCGAGGACAAGGCCCAAGCCCAGACGCCGGCCGACAGCCGTCCCGCCGACGCGGACGCCCCCGCCCCCGCGGCCGCCCCAGCGACGGCGGCGCCCGAGCAGCCGCGTACGGCCCCCGAGCCCGCGCCGGCGCCGCAGGCCGCGCCCCCGGCGACCGGCGGCATCCCCGCCGCGCGGTCCGCCGAACCGAACGCCACCGCCCACGCGCCCGTGCCCGTGGCGCCCGCCGTCCCCGGGCAGGCGCGACCGGCCGCCGACGGCACGGACCCCGTCCAGGACGGGCCGGCCGAGCCGGCGACCGAGCCTGGGCAGACGCAGACGCAGGCGACGGTCGCGCCGCTGCGTCCCGCGGCCGAAGGGTACGACGAGGCCGAGCGCGCCGCCGTACACCGCGTGATGCGCGAGCGCCGGGACATCCGCAACGGGTTCCGCCCGGACCCGATCCCGCACGAGGTGCTGCTGCGTGTCCTGGAGGCCGCGCACACCGCGCCCAGCGTCGGCCACTCCCAGCCGTGGGACTTCGTCGTGATCCGGTCTGCCGAGACCCGGCGCACGATGCACGAGTTGGCCCAGCGGCAGCGCGAGGCGTACGCGAAGTCGCTGCCAAAGGCGCGGGCCAAGCAGTTCAAGGAACTCAAGATCGAGGCGATCCTCGACACCCCGGTCAACATCGTCGTCACCGCCGACCCCACCCGTGGCGGGCGGCACACCCTCGGGCGGCACACCCAGCCGCAGATGGCGCCGTACTCCTCCGCGCTGGCGGTGGAGAACCTGTGGCTCGCCGCCCGGGCCGAGGGCCTGGGCGTGGGCTGGGTGAGCTTCTTCGACGAGCGCGAGATGGTGCGCGCCCTCGACCTGCCCGAGCACCTCGAGGTCGTGGCCTACCTGTGCGTCGGGTACGTGGACGAGTTCCCGGCCGAGCCCGAACTGCTGCAGGCGGGCTGGTCGAAGCGGCGCCCGCTGTCGTGGGTGGTGCACGAGGAGACGTACGGTCGGCGCGCGCTCCCCGGCGAGCAGCCGCACGACCTGCTCCAGGAGACACTGCGCGGCATCCGCCCGCTGGACGCCAAGGCGCTCGGCGAGGCGTGGGAGCGGCAGAAGCGGATGACCAAGCCGTCGGGCGCGCTCGGCATGCTGGAGATCATCTCGGCGCAGCTGTGCGGGCTCTCGCGCAAGTGCCCGCCGCCGATCCCGGAGCCCGCCGCCGTGGCGATCTTCGCGGGGGACCACGGCGTGCACGCCCAGGGCGTCACGGCGTGGCCGCAGGAGGTCACGGGCCAGATGGTGGCCAACTTCCTGGCCGGCGGCGCGGTGTGCAACGCGTTCGCCAACCAGGTCGGCGCCGAGGTCTGCGTCGTGGACGTGGGCGTCGCCTCCGAACTGCCCAGCACCCCGGGCCTGTTGCCGTGCAACGTGCTGCCGGGCACGGCCGACTTCACGGCCGGGCCCGCCATGTCCCGCGAGGACGCGCTGCGCGCCATCGAGGTGGGCATCGAGACGGCCCGCGACCTGGTCGCCGCGGGCAACAAGGCGCTGCTCACGGGTGAGATGGGGATCGCCAACACCACCGCGTCGGCCGCGCTGATCGCCGTCTACACCGGGGCCGACCCGGCCGAGATCACCGGCCGTGGCACCGGCATCACCGACGAGACGCTGGCCCGCAAGGTGGACGTGGTCCGCCGGGCCATCGAGCTCCACCAGCCGGACCCCGCCGACCCGATCGGGGTGCTCGCGGCGGTCGGCGGCCTGGAACACGCCGCCCTGGTGGGCTTCCTGCTCGGCGGCGCCTCGCTGCGCACGCCGGTCATCCTCGACGGGGTGAGCGCGGGCGCCGCGGCGCTGGTCGCCCGGGCCATCGCCCCCGAGGCGCTGGCGGCGTGCATCGCCGGGCACCGCAGCGCCGAGCCCGGGCACGTGCCGGCCCTCACCAAGCTGGGCCTGCGCCCGCTGGTCGACCTCGACCTGCGGCTCGGCGAGGGCACCGGCGCGCTGCTGGCCCTGCCGGTGGTGCAGAGCGCCGCGCGGGCCATGCACGAGGTGGCCACGTTCGACGCGGCGGGCGTGACCGAGAAGAACTGACCGCCCGTCCGGGCCGGTGTGAGGGCAGGCGCCCGCGCACCGGCCCGGCCCCGACCGCCAGCGGCCGAGTACCGCCGGGACCCGGGCTGCCCGCCCGCGGCCCGCTCGCCGGGCCTGGCCCCGGCCACCCCCCCCGGGCCCCGTACCACCGCCTCCGCCCACGCGGCTCCCTGCCCGCCCCGTAAGGTGTGCGCAGGGCCCGCGCCCATCCTGACCAGCCGCTTCGGTGCAGTAGCGGCGCCTTACGCCGTACGAGGAGCCGTACCGTCATGTCCGATAACCCCGCCTACCCCGTAGGGCTGCGCCTGAGCGGACGGCGCGTCGTCGTCATCGGCGGCGGCCACGTGGCACAGCGCCGGCTGCCGGCGCTCGTCGCGGCGGGCGCGGACGTCGTGCTCGTCTCGTCGTCGGCCACCCCGTCCGTCGAGGCCATGGCCGACGGCGGCGAGATCCGCTGGGAGCGCCGCCGCTACCGGGACGGCGACCTCGCCGACGCCTGGTACGTGCTGATCGCCACCGACGACCCCCAGGCCAACGCCGCCGCCTCCGCCGAGGCCGAGGCGCGCCGGGTGTGGTGCGTACGCAGCGACGACGCCGAGGTGGCCACGGCCTGTACCCCGGCCACCGGGCGCAGCGACAGCGTCACCGTGGCCGTCCTCACCGGCCGCGACCCGCGCCGTTCCGCCGCCCTGCGGGACGCGATCGTCGAGGGCCTGCGCGACGGCACCCTGACCGCCCCGCACCACCGCCTCGCGGCCGACGACCGGGCCGGCGCGACGGAGGCGACGGAGACCGGGGCTGGCGGGGCGTCGCTGCCCGGAGTCGCGCTGGTGGGCGGCGGTCCCGGCGACCCCGACCTGATCACCGTGCGCGGCCGCCGCCTGCTGGCCGCCGCGGACGTCGTCATCGCCGACCGGCTCGGCCCGCGCGACCTGCTGGACGAGTTGCCCCCGCACGTCGAGGTGATCGACGCGGCGAAGATCCCGTACGGCAGGTTCATGGCCCAGGAGGCCATCAACGCGGCGCTCATCGAGCACGCCAGGGCGGGCAAGGCGGTGGTGCGCCTCAAGGGCGGCGACCCGTTCGTGTTCGGCCGTGGCATGGAGGAGGCCGAGGCGCTCGCCGAGGCCGGGATCCCGTGCATGGTGGTGCCCGGCATCTCCAGCTCCATCAGCGTTCCGGGTGCCGCCGGCATACCCGTCACGCATCGCGGCGTGGCCCACGAGTGCACCGTCGTCAGCGGCCACGTCGCCCCCGATGACCCGCGCTCGCTTGTGGACTGGGCGGCGCTCGCGAAACTGCGCGGCACCCTCGTACTGCTGATGGCCGTCGAGAAGATCGGCGCCATCGCCGCCGCGCTGGTCAGCCACGGCCGCCCCGCCGACACCCCGGTCGCCATCGTCCAGGAGGGCACCACGGCCGCCCAGCGCCGCGTGGACGCCACGCTGGCGACCGTCGGCGAACGGGCCAGGGCCGAGGGCGTGCGCCCGCCCGCCGTCATCGTCGTGGGCGACGTGGTGACCGTCGGGCCCAAGCGGCCTGCGTAGCCGGCGCGGCGCGCCCACCGCCGCGCCGCCCGCCCCGCGGGCCCACGCCCAGGACCAGACAAGGCAGTATCAGCACGTGGCCGAACTCATCACCCTCGACGACCCCGCCGACCCGCGCCTCGCCGACTACACCGACCTGACCGACGTCGAACTGCGCCGCAGGCGCGAGCCCGCCGAGGGGCTGTTCATAGCCGAGGGCGAGAAGGTGATCAGGCGGGCCTTGGGAGCGGGGTACGCCATGCGCTCGATGCTGCTCTCGGCCAAGTGGGTCGACGCCATGCGTGACGTCATCGACGAGGCCCCGGCCCCGGTGTACGCTGTCGAACCCGCCCTGGCCGAGCGCGTGACGGGTTATCACGTGCACCGTGGCGCCCTCGCCTCGATGGCTCGCAAGCCGCTGCCCGAGGCCACCGAGGTGTTGGCCACCGCGCGCTGGGTGGCCATCCTCGAAGCCGTGAACGACCACACCAACATCGGGGCGGCGTTCCGCAGCGCCGCCGCGCTCGGCATGGACGCGGTGCTGCTCTCCCCGGACTGCGCCGACCCGCTGTACCGGCGCTCCGTCAAGGTTTCCATGGGCGCCGTCTTCTCCGTGCCATACGCCCGCCTGACGACCTGGCCGCGCCACCTGACCCAGGTGCGCGAGGCGGGCTTCACCCTGCTCGCGCTGACCCCGGACGCGAAGGCCACCTCGATCGACGAGGCCGCCCCGCACCGCCTGGAGCGCGCCGCGCTGCTGCTCGGCGCCGAGGGCAACGGCCTGTCCCGACACGCCTTGGCCGCGGCCGACGCCTGGGTGCGCATCCCGATGGCGCACGGCGTGGACTCCCTGAACGTCGCGGCGGCCGCGGCCGTCGCGTTCTACGCCGTCACCGCGGGCCGCCCCACCGCATAGGCCCACCCCGCGGCCGACCCGGCGTCAGCCGCCCGCGGCCCGCGCGAAGTCGGCTGGCCGGAAAAGGCGGATCGGCGGCCGGCCGCGCCCGAAGAGCACGGCGGCGCGCCTGCGGGGCGGGGAAGGGCAGAGCCGGTCCTATCCGCGCCCGGACGGCGCGTGCGGCGCGCCACCGGAACCCCGCGCTCCGTCGGCCTGGCCTGCCTTGTACGGCCGGTGCTCCGCCGCGTGCCGCCCCGTGGCCTGTTCGGTCGTGGCGGTCGGCGCCGGGCCGCTGGGGCCCAGGCCGCGGGTGGGGCCCTGGCAGCCCTGCGCCGCGGCGATGCCGAGTGCCACCAGCAGCGTCACGACGACAAAAACGATAAGTCGCTGCCGCAGCAGCCGACGGCTGGTCCGCGCCGGCCGGCGCCCGGTGGCCGTACCGCGCCCCGGAGTCCGCGCGTCCCCGCGGCACCCCGGCGCGCGCGCCCCCGTGGTCCGGCTGCCCGAACGCGGCCCGCCGCCCCCGGTCCGCGCGCCCGTCCCGCCCTTGGGCCGCGCCGCCGGGTGCCGGGACGCGTCGGCCGGGCGGGGCACCGAACCGCCCCTGGTGCGCGGCGCGCCGCCGCCACCCGTACGCGCCCCCGGCCGCGCGGCCGAGCCGGAGCGCGGCGCCCCGCCGCCCGTACGCCCAGACACGGACCCGGGGCCGGTGCGGGCGCCGGGGCCGCGCGCGGCGGGCCCGCGCGGTGCCTCACCGCGCGGGCCCGCCGCGCGGCGGGGCGGGGGAGAGCCGCCGGTGCGCCGCTCCGTGCGCTGCCGCGCGTACTCCTGGGCCAGCCGGCCGCTTGGCCGCTCGCCGCGCTGCCGCGCCGCCTCCTGCGGGTCCACGCGGCGCGCCGACGGCAGGCTGTGCGCCTCGCGGGCGGCGATCTCCTTGAGCCGCAGCGACAGTTGCAGCGTGCTCGGCCGGTCCTCGGGGTCCTTCGCCAGGCAGGCGTGCAGCAGCGGCGCGAGCGCGTCGGGCACGCCCGCGAGCTGCGGCTCCTCGTGTACGACGCGGTAGAGCATGACCTCCGAACTCCCTTGCCCGAAGGGGGAGTCGGCGGTCGACGAGTAGGCGAGGGTGGCGCCGAGGGCGAACACGTCCGTCGCCGGCGTCACGGCCGCGCCCCGCACCTGCTCCGGGGCGAGGAAACCGGGCGAGCCGACGGCCGTGCCCACGTGCGTGAGCGTGCTGGCCCCGGTGGCCCAGGCGATGCCGAAGTCGATGATGCGCGGGCCCTTGGGCGAAAGTAGGATGTTCGACGGCTTCAGGTCCCGGTGCACCACGCCCGCGTCGTGCACCGCGAGCAGCCCCTCGGCGAGCGCGGCCCCGATCGAGGCGACCTGCGACGCGGGCAACGGCCCGTCGTCGCCGACCTTGTCGTGCAGGGAGGGCCCGGGGACATACTGGGTCGCGAACCAGGGGCGGTCCGCCTCCAGGTCGGCGGCCACCAGCCGCGCCGTACAACCACCCGGAATCCGCCGGGCGGCCGAGACCTCCCGGGCGAAGCGCGACCGGAACTCCTGGTCCTCGGCCAGGTCCGGCCGGATCACCTTCAGCGCGACCCGCTGGCCGCGCCGGTCGGAGCCCAGGTAGACCACGCCCATCCCGCCCGCACCGAGCCGCCGGTGGAGCCGGAACGAGCCGACGACACGCGGGTCCTCGCGCCGGAGCCGCATCATCGCCATGTCCGCCCCCTACCTCCGGTGGGGAGGCCCCACACTGCTGCCCGTCTGACGAGCCACAGCTTACGGATTGACGGGGCGGTGTGCGCAGAGGCCGCGCATGCGTCGGGGGACGGATTGTCGACGCGCGTCACTCCACCGGCGCGCCGGGCCAACGCCGTGCGGCGCCCGGGCCCCGCCGCCCGCCCCCGGCCAAGGGGCCGCTGCCCCAAGGGGATTGGGGTCACGGCCGGAGGTCGCGCACGGAGCGTGGTCGGTACGGGGGAGGCCACGCGCGGCAGCGCGGCGCGGGCCCGCCGCCGGCACCCCGGGGGCGACCGCGCGGCGTCCGGGGCGCCTCGCGACGTGAGGGATGTCACCCGGGGCCCGACGCCGCAGCGCGCCACGGGGGTGGCATGGCCCAACCGGGCGGACCTCGCGGTTCCGTTTGGCGTCCTGTCGGTGCCACGGCCCGCGCGACCCGGCCCACCACCTCGTGCGTGAGCCGGCGTGCGCGGCTTCGGACCCGTGTCCCACCAGGACCCTCGTCCTGCGAGATGAGGGTCCCTCTCAGGGAAGACCCGGGGGCTCAGGTCCAGGTCTCCAACCAGGGGAGTACCGCCCACACCCCCGGGTCATCCTCCGGGAGGCCCGGTAATCGGTACGAGGGCATGACGCCCACCCCCCGGCCGCGGACCTAATGTTGAGGTCAAGCGGCGGGCGCAGCACTCGTCCCCCGAGGTCAGACGCTCGCCGCCCCAAGCAGACAAGAGGAGGGGACGATGGCGATCACCGCAGGACGCACGGACTTCCAAGCACAGCAGGGGCGCTTGCCCACCGCGCTTGGCGCCGGGGCGACCCGGGAGGCGCCACCCGTTGGTGGCGGCGGCCATGGTGCTGCCGATCGCCGCACTCCTCGCGGTCGTGTTCGGCGGCTGGGAAGCCGTCGTCACACAGACGTCGTCCGTGGTCGGAATATCCGTGGTCGGAATACTGGAGCGCTAGTCGCTCCGGGCCGGGAGAGCGGCCCGGGCCGGGGACTTCCGGTCATTAACCCCGTGGGGACGGGGGTGCTGGACGGCACGCAGCTCGGACGGCCGACGGCCATGCACCGGCACCGCCACCGCCACCGCGCGCCCGCACTCCCCGCCTCGTCGACGGCGACGCGTACGATACCCTTACCGTTTCGGGGCCGCGCCGTGCCCCGCACCACCACAGGGGTCTCGTGAACACCGAAACCGCCGCCCCGGGCGCCGCCGTTCGCTCGCCGGACGTGGCGAGCCGGGGCCGGATAGCCGCCCTCGTACGCCACTTGTCCCCGCCCGGGCACGGCACGGAAGCCGAGCCACAGGTGCTGGCCGACCGACCGGACGGGACGGTCGTACGGTTCGGGCCGGTCGTCTGCAAGGTGCACGCCGCCGACAGCGACCCGGCCGAGCTGGCGGCCCGGCTGCGCGTCGCGGCCCACCCGCCCCTACGCGGCTGCCTCCTCGCGCCCCTCCCCATCGCGTCGCCGCCCCTCCCGTCCCCCGCCCGGCGCCCGGGGCGGCCCCACCCCACCCGGGCGGGCCGGGCCCGACCCGGCCGGGCCCCTGCTCGCGCCGGTGAGCGACGGACGCATGGCGAGCCTGTGGCCCTACGGGGTGCCCATCTCGCCCGAGGACCGGGAGGCCGCGCCCTGGGAGGCGTTGGGCATCTTGCTCGCACGGCTGCACCGGGTGCCGGTGGACGCGCTGCCGGGGCCCGTACCGCCGATGCGGGGACCGGCGAAGGTGGCCGCCGCGCTGGATCGGCTGCGCGCCGCACCCGCCCCCGTCGCCACCTCGCCCGCCGCCCGCGCCGTCCACGAGGCCGCCGTGGCGCTGCCCGCCTGGGCGCGCGGCGCGGCCCCCGCGCCTCGGGCCGACCACCTGTGTCACGGGGACCTCCACCTGGGCCAACTGGTGGGCTCCCCACCGACCAGCCCGTTCCCAGCGGCCGGGGCGGCCGATGGGTGGCTGCTCATCGACGTCGACGACCTCGGGCGCGGCGATCCGGCCTGGGACCTGGCCCGCCCCGCCGCCTGGTTCGCCACCGGGCTGCTCGACCCCGACGAGTGGACCCGCCTGTTGGCCGCCTACCGGGCGGCGGGCGGCACGGCGGCGGGGGAGGGCGACGACCCCTGGCCCCGGCTCGACGCGCCCGCCCGGGCGTTGACCGTGCAGAGCGCGGCGTTGGGCCTGGCCAAGGCCGCCGCCGTGGGCCGCGCGCTGGAGGCGGCCGAGCAGGCCATGGTCGACGCCTGCGCGCGCATGACGGGCGGCCCCACCGCGCCCGACGCGGGCCTACTGGCCTCCCCATCCGCCTGAGGGGCCGCGTCCGCACGGGCCCGCGCGAGGGTTCCGTATGTGATGCCCCGCACCACGGGCGGGCGGCGGGGGCGCACGCCGTAGGGTGAACTCATCGCCGCCGGTCGTCTGTTCCGGTGGCGCTGATGCCGATGGCTAGGAGTTGAGCGGACCATGCAGTGTCCCAAGTGTCATGCGCCGATGCACACGTACAACCGCAACGGCGTGCAGATCGAGCAGTGCAGTGGCTGCCGGGGGATCTTTCTGGACTACGGGGAGCTTGAGTCGCTGACGCAGCTTGAGTCGCAGTGGGTGCAGCAGGCCCCGCCGCCCCCGCCCGCCCCGGGCCCGGCCCTGCAGGCGTACCCCGCGGCTCCCGCCTGGGGCGCCGCCCACCAGGGGCACCACGGTCACCACGGCCGGCGGCGCGGCTTCGGGCACATGCTGTTCTCGTCCTGACCGCCCCCGCGGGGTCCGTGGCCCGGCCCGACACCGGGCCGCGGGCCCTGTGTGCCGGGCCGTCCGCACACGGCAAACGGCCGGTGGCCAGAGCGACGAGGCTCCGGCCACCGGCCGTGAAGCGTGGACGATACTTGGATTGAACCAGTGACCTCTTCCGTGTCAGGGAAGCGCTCTCCCGCTGAGCTAATCGCGCGGGATGGTGCGTTGCCGCGTGCGCGATACTGGGATTGAACCAGTGACCTCTTCCGTGTCAGGGAAGCGCTCTCCCGCTGAGCTAATCGCGCGGGATCGCCAGCCCCGAAAGGCTGACGGGTGATCCTCAGGGATCTGGGTCGTGCGCGACCCGAAGGTCCAGTGGACGATACTGGGATTGAACCAGTGACCTCTTCCGTGTCAGGGAAGCGCTCTCCCGCTGAGCTAATCGTCCGAGGTGGAGACGGGATTTGAACCCGTGTACACGGCTTTGCAGGCCGTTGCCTCGCCTCTCGGCCACTCCACCAGCAGCGAAGGACGAATCCTTCACTTCGAGCGGACGACGAGATTCGAACTCGCGACCCTCACCTTGGCAAGGTGATGCTCTACCAACTGAGCCACGTCCGCAGTTGTCGTTGTCCAGAACGCTTGGGTGTCCCGGCCACGTGTTGAACTCTAGCGGATTCCTGGGCCAGCTCAAATTCCGTTTCCGCAGCGTGCTGCGGTGGTCACCACCCCACAGCGGTCTTCGCGCCCCCGCCATAGACTCGCCACCGTGTACGACCTGCCGCCCCTGGTCCGCTTCGGCGGACGCCTCGCCACCGACCTGCGCGACGTCACCAGCGATCCCGCCGCTCTGGATTCCTCGGGCTTCTGGGCCGTGGTCGCCGACTTCGAGGGCCGGCTGACCTGCGCCCGCTTCGGCGACGTGCGCCCCGCGCCGGTGCCGAGGCCGGTCCCGGGCGCCTGGCGCGGCCTCACCGTAGACGCCTGGACCTCCTCCCTGGACCGGGCCGCGTACACGGCCGGCGTGCGCCGTATCCGGCAGCACATCGTGGCGGGCGAGGTGTACCAGGCCAACCTCTGCCGGGTGCTGTCCGCGCCGCTGCCGCTCGCGCCCGGGAGCGCCCCCGCCGACGTCGACGCGCTCACCGCGGTGCTGGCCCGGGGCAACCCCGCCCCGTACGCCGGCACGGTCCGGCTCCCCGCGCACGGCGTCGAGGTGGCCACGGCGTCGCCGGAGCTGTTCGTCCGACGGACCGGCCGCGTGGTCGAGTCCGGCCCGATCAAGGGGACCGGGCGGGTCGCGGCCGAGCTGTTGGAGAAGGACTACGCCGAGAACGTGATGATCGTGGACCTGGTCCGCAACGACCTGGGTCGGGTCTGCGCCACCGGTTCGGTGATGGTGCCCGCGCTGTGCGCCGTGGAGCCGCACCCCGGCCTGGTCCACCTGGTCTCCACGGTGCGCGGCGAACTGGCCGACGGCGCGGGGTGGCCCGAGCTGCTGACCGCGACCTTCCCGCCCGGCTCGGTGACCGGCGCCCCCAAGTCCAGCGCACTGGCGATCATCGACGCTCTGGAGACGGCCCCGCGCGGCCCGTACTGCGGCGGCATCGGCTGGGTGGACGCCGACCGGCGCACCGGCGAGGTGGCCGTCGGCATCCGCACCTTCTGGATCGACCGTGCCCCCAGCGACCCGTCGCCCGCGACCGCCGCCGGCGGCCCGGTGCTGTGCTTCGGCACCGGAGCCGGCATCACCTGGGGCTCCGACCCGCAGCGGGAGTGGCGCGAGACCGAACTGAAGGCGTCGCGCCTGCTCGCGGTAGCGTCGGGGGCACGACAGGCGGCAGAGGGGACGATACGGTGACGATCTGGCTCGATGGGGCACTGCGGGACGAGAGCGAGGCCCGCGTCTCGGTCTTCGACCACGGCATAACGGTCGGCGACGGCATATTCGAAACGCTCAAGGCCGTCGACGGCGTCCCCTTCGCGCTCACCCGCCACCTGGACCGGCTCGCCACCTCGGCCCGCGGCCTGGGACTGGCTGAGCCCGACGCCGACGAGGTGCGCCGGGCCGTCGCCGCCGTGCTGGCCGACAACCCCATGCCGCTGGGGCGGCTGCGGATCACCTACACCGGCGGGCTCGCGCCGCTCGGCTCCGACCGGGGCCAGTCCGCCCCCACCCTCGTCGTGGCGCTCAGCCCGACCGCCCCGAGCCCCGACACCACCGCCGCGATCACCGTCCCCTGGACCCGCAACGAGCGCAGCACCCTCGCCGGCCTGAAGTCCACCTCGTACGCGGAGAACGTCGTGGCCCTGAGCGCGGCGCGCCAGCAAGGGGCGTCCGAGGCGCTGTTCGCCAACACCGTGGGACAGCTCTGCGAGGGCACCGGCTCCAACGTCTTCCTCGTCATCGACGGCGAACTGCACACCCCGCCGCTGACCTCCGGCTGCCTGCCGGGCATCACCCGCGCGCTGGTCGTGGAGTGGGTGGGCGCCAAGGAGACGGACCTGCCGCTGTCGGCGCTCGACGACGCCGAGGAGATCTTCCTGACCTCGACCCTGCGCGACGTGCAAGCCGTACACCGGATCGGCCCCGAGGGCGCAGGCCGCACCCTGACGCCGGCGCCCGGCGAGGTAACCCGCGTTGCCATGCGGACCTTCACCGAACGCGCGGCGGCCGACTCCGACCCCCGCTAGCGCGCGCCCGCCGCCGCCGACCGCGCCGGGGCCGCCCGCTGCCGCCGCCACGCACGGCGCGTACGAACTCGGTCGTACGCGTGTCTGGCCGTACGGCCCGCGGCGGGCGCGGCCGGGGCCGGGAAAACCTGGTGACGGGTGCCCCGCCTGGTGGGTAGAACAACCACGTGACCACCACCTTGCGACCGACCGCCCCGCCGCACGAGTCCGCCGACGGGGTCCGTTCCCGCGCGTACGAGGTGTGCGTCAACGGCCGTCCCGTCGGCACCGCCGAACTGAGCACCGACGCCCGGTTCGGCGAGAGCTTCGGGAAGATACGGCACCTGAGCATCGCCGAAGGCGACCGGCGGCGCGGGCGCGGCACCGTGGCCGCGCTTGCGGCGGAGGAGGTGCTGCGCGGCTGGGGCTGCACCCAGGTCTCGGCCTCCGTGCCGGCCGACGCCCACGGCGCCCTCGCCCTGACCACCGCCCTCGGCTATACCGCGCGCGCCCACAACATGGTCAAGGACCTGACCGAGTCGCCCGAGCTGCCATCGGCGAGCGGCGTCCGACCGTTGACCGACGCGGAGTACCCCGAGTGGTTCGCCCAGGAGCGGGCCGGCTACATCCGTAGCTGGGTGGACCGCGGCGTGCCCGAGGAAGGCCGACGCTGACTACGCCACCCTGCTCCCCGACGGGCCCACGACCCGCTCCGTCCTGCTCCGGGTGCTCACTCACGAGGACGTGGACCGCGGGAACATCTGGATCGCGCTCGGCGACCGCTCCGAGAACGGCGAGGGCGCGTACGTCTACGCCGTCGAGGTCGCGCCCGAGCACCGCGGCCAGGGGCACGGCCGCAGCCTGCTGCTGGTCGCCGAGCGCGAGAGCCTGGCCGCCGGCATCATCCGGCTCGGCCTGCACGTCTTCGCGGACAACACGCCGGCGGTCCGCCTGTACGAGTCCCTGGGGTACCGGTACGTCGTGACGCACATGGTCAAGTCGCTGCGCTAGGCTCGCCCCCGCCGCACCCGCCGGGAGATACGAGCGGGCCCGCGGCGGGCCCGCTCCGGCCGTCCGCTACCGTGCCCCGCCCTCGCCGAGCAGCCGGTCCGCGATCTCGATGATCCGCTCCCGCAGCCCCTCCTGGCTCTTCCCGCCGTCCAGCCGCTCGCCGCCGATCTCGTACGTCGGGGCGCCGGTGACCCCGATCGCCTGCCCCTCGGCCTGGTCGGCGTCCACGACCAGCAGGTGCCGGCCGTCGATCAGCGCGGTGTCGAACTCGTCGGCGTCCAGGCCGAGTTCCCGCGCCACCTCCACGAGCACCCGCACCCCGCGCGCGTCCAGGTCGGCCACCCGCTCCAGCACCGCCTCCACGTACGGCCAGCTCTGCCCCTGCGCCGCGGCCTCCTTCGCCGCCTGGGCCGCCGCGTATGCGTGCGGGTGCTTGGCCAGCGGGAAGTGCCGCAGCCGGACGTCCAGGGCCTCGCCGTAGCGGGCCCGCAGCTCCCGCAGGTCAGCGAGGGCCGAGTGGCAGTCGGGGCACTGGAGCTCGCACCACACGTCGAGGACGACGGGGAGCTGGGGGAGTCGGCGCGGGGGGAAGCGGCGGAGTCCGTTCGGGCTCATGGGTGCAGTCTTCCAGCCTCCGGGGAGTAGCCGCACTGGGACCTGCGGAGGAGGCGCTCCCCCGAGATGTCCCGGATATCGCATCGTGAGCGGACCCGATCGTGGCTGAACGCGCGCCCGACGGTGCACGATGGAAGAGACAGCACCTGACGAGCAGGAGGACCGCATGCTGACCTCGACGCTGTGCGCCGCACTGTCGGCGGCGGGCCTGGGCATCGCCGTCATGACGGCGTACCGCAAGCGGTTGCTGGCGGCGACCCGGATCGCCGCGTACGCGCTCGTTCCGCTGGGACTGGCCGTGACCGGGATCGCCGACTGGATAAGCGACCTGGTGTTCAAGCCCTCCGTGTGGCTCGGCTTCGGCGTGCTCGCCGTCTCCGCGCTGCTGTTCGTGATCTGCCGCGCCGTCGAGCGCCGCTCCGATGAGGGTGGTACCCGCAAGGAGCGCAGGGCCGCCGCCGCGGCCCAGCGGGCGGCGCTGGCCCCGGAGGCGTCCGAGCCCTCGCTCCGTGGCGCCCAGGCTCCCGCGCAGCGGGCCCGACGCAAGGCCAAGGCCGACACGAGTGGTGGCGGCGACGAGTTCGCCGATATCGAGGCGATCCTGAAGAAGCACGGAATCTAGCGAACTATCCCCCGTGCGGGGGGGCGTTCGTCGTTGCGCGTGACCCAGCTCCGGGATCATCGAGCAGCGATGTCGCACTCACCCGGGGAACGCATCCCCATCCCAGGACCCTTATCAGGAACCGCGCCGGGCACCACCCAGGCACCCGCTCCGGAGCACGAGGAGGCGCGCGGTTGCCTGTACGCGCTGTCCCAGCCGCCGCTGATGCTCTTCCTCAGCGTGATCGCCACCCTGCTCCTGCTAGCCGCGGTCCACGATCTCTACCTCTGGTGAGCCGCCGCGGCCCGCCCCGCCGACCGGCTCCAGCCCGGCGACGTGCCGCGTACGGCCCAGGTCGCCTCAGACCCCGGCTTCCCGGCGCCGGGCACGGTAGGCGGCCACGTGCAGCCGGTTGCCGCAGGTCCGGCTGTCGCAGTAGCGGCGCGAACGGTTCCGCGACAGGTCGACGAAGGCCCGCTGGCAGTCCGGGGCCTCACACCGCCGCAGCCGCTCGCGCTCACCCGCCACCAGCAGGAACGCCAACGCCATGCCACCGTCGGCGGCGAGGTGGTCGGCGATCGAGGCGCCCGGCGCGAAGTAGTGCACGTGCCAGTCGTAGCCGTCGTGGTCGGTGAGCTGTGGTGTGGTGCCCGCGGCGGCCACCATGGCGTTGAGCAGGGCCGCCGCGGTCGGCGTGTCGGTGGCCGCGAAGGCCTCGACGAACCGGGCCCGCGTCGCGTGCACGGCCACCAGGTCGCGCTTGCCGAGCGCGCCCACGTCGCTGATCGCGTGCCGGGTGACCAAGTCGCCCAGCGAGGCCACGTCGGGCAGACCGTCGGGCTCGCCACCCTCGGGCATCGTGTTCACCAGATCGACGACCGCGTCGAGCGCGCACCGGGTGTCGTGGTTGATCAGCACCATCTGCTCCCTGGCTGGCTGGGTCGGCGGCTGCCCTTCGACTCCCGTGACTCTAGCGGCTGGGAGCGACGACGGTGCCGTTACCGCGGTCAGAACCGGGCCACGGCACCGTCGTCTCTCGTGTGCGATTGTGTCTCTCGTGTGCGATTGTCGAGTGCCCGCCGTGTCGCGAACCGTCTCCCCGAGTCGGACGGCCCCACGCGGGCGGGAGCCAGCGCGTCGCGATGCGTGACCGCGAGGCGTCAGCCCACGCGCGAAGTCAGCTCTCGGCCAGGATGTGCGACAGCTCCGTATCCAGGTCGAAGTGCCGGTGCTCTGTGCCTGGCGCCACGGCGGCGTCTGTTCGCTTCAGGAAGGACTCCAGGGCCCGCGCCGGGGCTTCGAGCAGTGCCTCACCCTCCGGAGAGCTCAGGGCGATGCAGACGACGCCCTGACCGTGGCTGCGGGACGGCCAGACACGGACGTCGCCGGTGCCCGTGGGCCGGTGCAGGCCCTCGGCGAGCAGGTCGCGGGCGAACACCCACTCGACCGTCTCTTCGGCTCCGGTGTGGAAGGTGGCGTGCACGGCATAGGGATCGGCCGTGTCATACCGCAGGCCCGCGGGTACAGGCAGTGAGGACTCGCTCGACACAACGAGGCGCAGGTGCAGCTCGCAGCTGACCGTGGTGTTCATAAGCGCCAGGGCCTTTCGCTCAGTGTGCGCTCGGGGATTCGCACGTCGGCGAAATCGACATGCCACCTACGGTGCTGTTGTAAACCCCTCTGCCCGTTTTGCGGGTCTTCGGGTCGCTCGGCTGGCCGACCCCTCGTTCGCTCAAATCCGCCATTCCAGTGAAGCTGCGCGATCCGGTAGGTTGGCAAGTATGAACGCGGAGAGTGACGGGTGGCAGATGGGCACCGTAACGCCCACACCGCCCGATACGGGGGATACCGATACGGGGGATACCGAAGAGCGCGGAAAGGCCGAACCAGTGCTCGGCTCACGGGCGCCGCACTTCATCAAGAGGTCGCGCGCCCTGCACCTGAGCTGGCAGGTCGGCGTCTTCGTGGTGGGCCTCGCGGTCGTCATCGTGGGCATCATCATGCTGCCGCTGCCCGGACCCGGCTGGCTGGTCATCTTCGGCGGCATAGGAATCTGGGCCACCGAGTTCGTCTGGGCCCAGCTCGTCCTGCGCTGGACCAAACGCAAGGTCAGCGAGGCCACCCAGCGCGCCCTCGACTCCAAGGTGCGCCGTCGCAACATCATTCTGACCGTCATCGGCCTGGTGATCGTGGCCGCCGCCCTCGCGGTGTACGTCTGGAAGTTCGGCATCGTCATGCCGTGGAAGATCGACGAGTGACCCACCCGTGGTCATAAGCACGGCCTGACATGCGGTAATGTTGGCCGGGCTGAGGGCGATTAGCTCAGTGGGAGAGCGCTTCGTTCACACCGAAGAGGTCACTGGTTCGAAACCAGTATCGCCCACCAAGGGGATAGGCGACTCGTGTCCGCGGAAAGCGCGGACCGGGTCCCCTTCGTCGTTTCTGCTCGGCTTCGCCTCGCTGGGCGGGGGCTCCGCCACCCGCACCCCCGGGGCACGGCGGGGTGGGGCCGCGGCGTGGGGTGGGGCTGGCTTGGCTTCGCCATTGCGGGGTGGTGTCTGGGCTTGGGTGGTGAGTGCGGTCGGGTGGTTGTGGGGGTGCTCGGCTGTGCCGTGGTGGGGGTAGGTTCGGTGTGTGTCTCGCGGACCCTTGGGGGGCGTCGTGCGGGGCAGACTGGTGCTCATGGCTGGTTGGCATCACTACCGATTCCGCAGCTCGTGGGCGCTCGCCGCGTCGCCCGACCTCGTGTACGCGGTGCTGGAGCGGGCCGAGGAGTATCCGGCCTGGTGCCCGCAGGTGCGTGCGGCCGAAGCGGAGGGCGAGTTCAGCGGGTCGCTGCGGGTTCGCTCGTTCCTGCCGTACGACCTCCGCCTCGCCGCGCGGGCCACGCGGCGCGACCCCGTGGCGCGGGTGTTGGAGATCGCGATGACCGGGGACCTGGAGGGCTGGGCGCGGTGACGGTGCGGGCCGCCGCTCGGGGTGAGGAGAGCCGGGCGCTCTTCGAGCAGGAGGTCGAGTTGTGTAAGCCGTTCCTGCGGCGCCTGGGGTTGCCGTGCCGGCCGTTCCTTGTCCTCAACCACGCGCTGATGATGCGCGGCGGCCAGTGCGGTCTGCGATCCTTGCTGGCCGTCGGGCCCGGGTAGCGAACGCGGTTTGAACAACGGTCGTCGCGACCTGTATTGTTCAACTCGTTCTTCGCCGGAAAGCCCACAGGGAAAACCGCCGAATAGCCGGGCGATTAGCTCAGTGATAGCCGGGCGATTAGCTCAGTGGGAGAGCGCTTCGTTCACACCGAAGAGGTCACTGGTTCGAACCCAGTATCGCCCACCCGGAATCGATAAGGCGCTGTACTCCATGAGGAGTGCGGCGCTTTGCGTTGCCCCTCGCGCATTCCCCGATGGTGTAGCTGGGTACACCCCGACATGGGGGAGTGCTCCATGGTGGGCCCCGCCGCCGCGTACCTACCGTGAACCGCGACGGAGCCGGCGGGACGGGCCGCGCGGCGGCGAGGAAGGTGACGAGGATGAACGGTGCGACCAAGGCCGTGCTGTGGCTGATGCTCGGGTTGTGCCTGGGGGCCAACGTGATCCTGACGGTGGCGCTCGACGGCGGCGGGACGGAGACGGTGCTGAGCGTGCTGACCGGCGTCTGCGCCCTCGCGGCCGGTGTCGGGCTGGCCGCCGCGCGTCGGGCCGAGCGCTGAGCCGACCCCCCGCGTGCCGGCCGGGTGCGCCGCATCGGGCGGTCCCGGTGGCGCGGCCGCGAACCCGCCTCGTGCGACGGACGGTTGGGGGCCGTGGGGCGCGCGGAGAGCCCAGGTGCGGGAGGGATAGGGCTCGGCGCACGGCGTGACCGTCCTGGGGCGGGGCCCGGTCGAGGGGCGGGGCGCGGCGAACCGTTTCGCGAGAGGGGTGCCCCGCTCGGTACGATTCGTGTCGCGCAGTGTTCGCTGTCGCGCGACCCATACGTCAGGAGAGACCGGTGTCAGACGTCCGTGTGATCATCCAACGCGATTCCGAGCGGGAAGAACGCGTGGTCACGACGGGCACGACGGCCGCCGCCCTCTTCGATGGCGAGCGCTCCGTGATCGCCGCCCGGGTGGCCGGCGAGCTGAAGGACCTGGCGTACGAGGTGGCCGACGGCGATGCCGTCGAGCCCGTCGACATCACCTCCGAGGACGGCCTGAACATCCTGCGGCACTCCACCGCGCACGTGATGGCGCAGGCCGTCCAGGAGCTGTTCCCGGAGGCCAAGCTCGGCATCGGCCCGCCCATCCGGGACGGCTTCTACTACGACTTCGACGTCGAGACCCCCTTCCACCCCGACGATCTCAAGCGCGTCGAGAAGAAGATGCAGGAGATCCAGAAGCGCGGCCAGCGGTTCTCCCGCCGTGCGCTCACCGACGAGGCGGCCCGCGAGGAGCTGGCGGACGAGCCGTACAAGCTGGAGCTGATCGGGCTCAAGGGCTCCGCGGCCGACGCCGCCGAGGGCGCGTCCGCCGAGGTCGGCGCCGGCGAGCTGACGATCTACGACAACCTCGACGCCAAGACCGGCGAGCTGTGCTGGAAGGACCTGTGCCGCGGCCCGCACCTGCCGTCGACGCGGGCCATCCCCGCCTTCAAGCTGATGCGCTCGGCCGCCGCGTACTGGCGGGGCAGCGAGAAGAACCCGCAGCTCCAGCGCATCTACGGCACCGCGTGGCCGACCAAGGACGAGCTCAAGGCGCACCTGGAGTTCCTCGCCGAGGCCGAGAAGCGCGACCACCGCAAGCTCGGCTCCGAGCTGGACCTGTTCTCCATCCCCGAGGAGCTGGGCTCCGGCCTCGCGATCTTCCACCCCAAGGGTGGCGTGGTGCGCAAGGTCATGGAGGACTACTCGCGCTGGCGGCACGAGGAGGCGGAGTACGAGTTCGTCAACACCCCGCACATCTCGAAGGAGAAGCTCTTCGAGACCTCGGGGCACCTGCCGAACTACGCCGACGCCATGTTCCCGCCCCTGGAGTTCGACGGGCAGAACTACCGGCTCAAGGCCATGAACTGCCCCATGCACAACCTGATCTTCAAGGCCCGTGGCCGCTCCTACCGCGAGCTGCCGCTGCGCCTGTTCGAGTTCGGCACGGTCTACCGGTACGAGAAGTCGGGCGTCGTGCACGGCCTCACCCGGGCCCGCGGCTTCACGCAGGACGACTCGCACATCTACTGCACCAAGGAGCAGATGCCGCAGGAGCTGGACGACCTGCTCACCTTCGTGCTGAACCTGCTCCGCGACTACGGCCTGAACGAGTTCGAGCTGGAGCTGTCCACCCGCGACCCCGAGTCCGACAAGTTCATCGGCGAGGACGCGGAGTGGGAGGAGGCCACCGAGGCGCTGCGGCTGGCGGCGGAGAAGCAGGGCCTGCCGCTGGTGCCCGACCCGGGCGGGGCGGCGTACTACGGGCCGAAGATCTCCGTACAGGCCAAGGACGCCATCGGGCGCTCCTGGCAGATGAGCACCATCCAGGTCGACTTCCAGCAGCCCAAGCGGTTCAACCTAGAGTACACGGCCGCCGACGGCTCGCGACAGCAGCCCGTCATGATCCACCGGGCGCTCTTCGGGTCCATCGAGCGGTTCTTCGCGGTGCTCCTCGAGCACTACGCGGGCGCCTTCCCGGCCTGGCTGGCCCCGGTGCAGGCGGTCGGCATCCCCATCGGCGACGGGCACGTGCTCTACCTGGCGGAGTTCGCGGCCGAGGCCAAGGCCAAGGGCTTGCGGATCGAGGTCGACTCCTCCTCGGACCGGATGCAGAAGAAGATCCGCAACGCGCAGAAGGCGAAGATCCCCTTCATGGTCATCGCGGGCGACGAGGACGTGGCCGCCGGCGCGGTCAGCTTCCGCTACCGCGACGGCTCACAGAAGAACGGCATCCCGCGGGCGGAGGCCATCGCGGAGATCGTGGACGCCGTGGAGCGCCGCGTCCAGGTGTGAGTGACCGGGGCCCCGCCGTCTCGCCCCCGGGCGGGCGGCGGGGCCCCGGCGTCGCCGGGCCCGGTGCTGGTCGGGCCGCCCGGGGCGCCCCGCACCACTGCCCCACCGGGGAATATGCTGGCGCGCATGACGAGTGAGCCCGAGCAGCAGATCGGAGTCGGCACCCAGGACGCCTTCCAGCGCCTGTGGACGCCGCATCGGATGGCGTACATCCAGGGCGAGAACAAGCCGACCGGTCCGGGCGCTGATGACGGCTGTCCGTTCTGCACGATCCCCGACAAGAGCGACGAGGACGGGTTGATCATCGCCCGGGGCCAGCAAGTGTACGCGGTGCTGAACCTGTACCCGTACACCTCCGGGCACCTCATGTCTGTCCCCTTCCGGCACGTCGCCGACTACACCGAGCTGCGGGCCGACGAGACGGCCGAGCTGGCCGAGTTCACCAAGGCCGCCATGACCGCGCTGCGCACCGCCTCCGGCGCGCACGGCTTCAACATCGGCATGAACCAGGGCAGCGTCGCGGGGGCCGGTATCGCTGCGCACCTGCACCAGCACGTGGTGCCGCGCTGGGGCGGGGACACGAACTTCATGCCCATCGTGGCCACCACCCGCGTCCTGCCCCAACTGCTGGCCGACACCCGGCAGTTGCTCGCCGACATCTGGCCGCTGTCCTGATCTGGGCCGCTGACCTGGCCGGCTCGCCCCACGGCGCGGGCCGTCGGCCCGCGGCCCCGTCCGCACCGCCGCCCGGAAGCCGGGCGGCCACACACAGCGGCCCGCCCCCGGATGAGCGGGAGCCGGCCGCTGGTGCGTGGTGTCGGTCCGGCCGCGACCGCTACGCGTCGTACAGGTCGGCCTTGCGAGGCGTCGCGTCCTGCACCGCGCCGCTGAGGGCGAGCGAGCGGTTGCCGAAGCGCTCGGTGTCCACGCCGTTGTCGCGCAGCACCCGCAGGGCCGCGTCGTGCACCACGCGCAGCACCGGGGTCACGGCGCGCAGCGCGTCGTCCGCCATGAGCAGCGCGTCGTCCGCCATGAAGCGGTGCCGCCAGGGCTTGTCGGCCCAGGCGTGCCGCAGGCCGAAGGGCTCGGGCAGGGTGAGCTTGCCGCCGAGGTAGTCGAGGAGTGGCGGGTACCAGGTGAAGGGTGCCCGGGCCGCGAGCCGCACCACCTCGCTGGCCTCGACCAGGGGCTGCGGAATGCTCCGGGTCTCCCAGAACTTGATGGTCTTGTTGACCGTCTTGGTCTTCGGTGACGGCTTGGTCGTGAAGAGCGGGTGCACCGGGCCCAGGGCGTGCCCCGTCACCTCGATGCGCAGCGTCTTGTGCAGCACGGTCACGGTGATGAGCATGGTGATCACGAGCTGGCCGTCCCAGAACACGAACTGCACGTCCAGGTAGTGCCGGTCGCCGCTGTCGAACTGCTGGTCGTTGCAGATGCGCTGCAACTCCACGCCCTTGACCTGGAAGCCCTCCTCCTCCGTGCTCCCGCCGCGGGCCACCGACTTGGCGCCCTCGCCGATGGCGGAGACCACCCAGTGCCGCACCGAGGGGGTGGGGAAGCCACCGGTGTGCAGCGGGCCGCGCTCCAACAGCTTGAGCTGGTCGTGGATGGCCTTTATGACGTCCCAGCTACGGAACGGGTTGATATCCTTGTCCGCCTCGCTGGGCACCAGGTCCTCGGCGAGCTGCCAGGTGCCCCAGCGGGTGCCCATGCCCAGTATCCCCTTGGGCCCGCCGTAGAAGACGATGTTGCTGTGCTGCTCGGCGGTGAGCTTCTCCAGGTTCTTGCGCAGCTGCTCGGCCGCCGTCTCGCCGGGGTTGCGGGGCACGGCCTCGGGCACCTTGGCACCCAGGCCGCCGCCGGTCAGCAGCGCGGTCCAGCGCTCGCGCAGGTCCTTGGCGGTGCGCTCGCTGATCTGCTTCGCGATGAACCAGCCCGCCACCGGCGCGACCAGCATCACCCGAGCGTAGATCCACCAGAAGTTGTCCACCAGCGCCTTGATCATCCCGAACACGACGAGCCCGGCAGCGACCAGGGCCAGCAGGACGCCGAGGGCGCCGGCGCGCTTGTTCTTCGAGCCTGCCAGGGTGCGTCGGATCTGGAAGGCGGCGAGCCAGAGCAGCACGCCGGGCAGGAACAGCAGCCCGAAGACGACCATGACGACGGTCAGCCGCGCGTCCCGGGTCTTGCGGATGCGGTTGGCCGCCAGGCAGTGCTCGACCACGGTCTGCGGCTCTATGCCGAAGGACTGGATGATCTGGTTGCGGGCGCCGCCGAGCATGCGGACCTGGACGGCGCGCGAGAACGCCTCCCCGAGGCTGGGCTCGAAGAGGGAGAACCGCGGCGGCTTGACCTCGGAGACCGTCCACTCGGAGTTGGCGTCGAGCAGCTTGCTGACCTCGCTGTCGCGGTAGGCGGCCGAAGCGAGCGCCTGTGTCGCGGCCGTCTCCCCCGCCGCCCCGGAGAGCGGCACCTGCGCCCCGGGACTGAAGTCGAATCCATCCGCCGTCACTACCGCCCCCAATGCCACAGGCCTGCGTTGCTGCGGCTTGTTCCCGACTGGCACTCTCGACACGTGTCCTGCGCTGCAGCGGCTCGCCGCTGAGCCGCCCTTCAGCGTATCCGTGGCGGGTGCCGCCTGTCCTTACCGCCTCGAAAGCCGTCCACGGCAGGGCCGTTGGGGGCGGCGGTGTGCGTGCTATGCCTGGCTTTTCGCCGGTTCGCGCATGCGCTCGGCGAGCTGAGGGGGCATCGGCTCGTGGCGCACGTACGAGCGATCGAAGCGGCCCGTGCCGTGCGAGAGCGAGCGGAGGTCCACGGCGTAGCGGCTGATCTCCCACTCCGGCACCTCGGCCCGTACCAGCGTGAGCCCGGAGCCGGTCTGCTCGGTGCCCACCACGCGGCCCCGGCGCCCGGACAGATCGCTCATCACAGCTCCGACGTACTCGTCCGCGATGCTCACGCGCAGCTCGCACACCGGTTCCAGCAGGTCGATGCGGCAGTCGGCGGCGGCCTCGCGCAGCGCGAGCGCGCCGGCGGTCTGGAACGCGGCGTCCGAGGAGTCCACCGAGTGTGCCTTCCCGTCCAACAGCGTGACGCGGACGTCCACCAGCGGGTAGCCGGCCGCGACGCCGCGCGCCGCCTGCGCGCGCACGCCCTTCTCCACGGAGGGTACGAACTGCCGGGGCACGGCCCCGCCGACGACCTTGTCGACGAACTCGACGCCGGAGCCGGCGGGCAGCGGCTCCACCTCGATCTCGCAGATGGCGTACTGGCCGTGGCCGCCGGACTGTTTGACGCGCCGGCCCCGGCCACCGGCCGCGGCGCCGAACGTCTCGCGCAGCGACACCCTGTGCGGCACGGCGTCCACGCGCACCCCGTACCGGGCGCGCAGCCGCTCCAACACGACGTCCACGTGCGCCTCACCCAGGCACCACAGCACCACCTGGCGGGTGTCCGGGTTGTGTTCGAGGCGCATCGTCGGGTCCTCGGCTACCAGCCGCGCGAGGCCCTGCGAGAGCTTATCTTCGTCGGCCTTGCTGTGTGCCTCGATGGCGATCGGCAACAGTGGCTCCGGCATCACCCACGGTTCCATCAGGAGCGGGTCGTCCTTGGCGGAGAGGGTGTCACCGGTCTCGGCCCGGCTCAGCCTGCCCACGCATACCAGGTCGCCCGCGACGGCCCGCGACACGGTGTGCTGCTGCTTGCCGAAGGGCGCGGACAGCGCGCCGACGCGCTCGTCCACGTCGTGGTCCTCGTGGCCCCGGTCCTCAAGGCCGTGCCCGGAGACGTGCACCGTCTCGTCGGGGCGCAGCGTGCCGGAGAAGATCCGCACCAGCGAGACGCGGCCGACGTACGGGTCGGACGAGGTCTTCACGACCTCGGCGGCTAGCGGCCCCGCCGGGTCGCAGGTGAGGGCCGGCCGCGGCGCGCCCTGGGGCGTGGTCACGGCCGGGGCCACGCGCTCCAGCGGCGTGGGGAAGCCGCCGGTGACCAGCTCCAGGAGTTCGGTGGTGCCGAGCCCGTGGCGGGAGCCGTCCGCGGCCGGGGCGGCGGCCAGTACCGGGTGGAAGGAGCCGCGCGCCACCGCCCGCTCCAGGTTCTCGATGAGCGTCTTGACGTCGATCTCCTCGCCGCTGAGGTAGCGGTCCATGAGGGTCTCGTCCTCGCTCTCGGCGATGATGCCCTCGATGAGCCGGTCGCGGGCCGCGGCCACCAGGGGCGCCTCTTCCGCGTCCGGGGGGCGCTGGGTGCGCTCGCCCGAGCCGTAGTCGTGAACCTGTTCCGAGAGCAGCCCGATCAGCCCGGTGACCGGGCGGTGCCCGTCGGGGCCCGCGGCGCCGTGCAGTGGCAGGTACAGGGGCAGCACCGCGTCGGGGTCGTCGCCGCCGAAGGCGGCGCGGCAGGTCTCGGTCATCTCGTCGAAGTCGGCGCGCGCTGCCTCCAAATGGGTGATGACGATGGCCCGGGACATGCCGACGGCGGCGCACTCCTGCCACACCATGCGCGTCGCACCGTCCACGCCGTCCGCGGCGGAGACCACGAAAAGGGCCGCGTCCCCGGCTCGCAGACCGGCCCTCAGCTCCCCGACGAAGTCGGCGTACCCTGGTGTGTCCAGTAGGTTGATCTTGATTCCGCCCCATTCGACGGGGATCAGTGAGAGCTGCACGGACCGGTGCTGGCGGTGCTCGATCGCGTCGTAGTCGGACAGGCAGCCCCCGTCCTCGACCCGGCCGGCCCGGTTCACCGCCCCGGTGGCCAGCGCCAGCGCCTCGACCAGCGTCGTCTTGCCCGCCCCGCTGTGGCCGACCAGCACCACGTTCCGGATCGCGCTGGGGCGCTCGGCCGTCGGCGCCCTGCCGGCGGCCCCTGGATGCGTGCTCGTCTTGTCGCCCATGTGTCTCGACCTCCCGGTTGACACCCGCGTCCTTCGAGCTTTCCACCGTGGTCATGGCGTGTCCATACGTCGCACATGGCCCCGCAACCCCGCACGCCGGGCCTGCTCCGCACCCCCTGACCGCCCCCCCCGCTGTCCTGCCGCCCACCACCGCGCCACCGCCCGGCCGGGGCCGAGCGGGCGGCCCGGCGGGTGAGGGCGGACGCCGGGCGGACGGAGAGTGGGCGAGGGCGGCCGGTCGGGGCGGCCGGCGCGGCTCGGCGCCCCGCCGCGGTGCCCGTCCGCCGCTCGTCGCGGCGCCCCAGGTCGCCGGGCGATGGCGCGCGTGCGCGGCGCACCACGGCGCGTGGCTACGATGGGCCAGCCGGTGGCCTGCTGGCTACGATGGGCCAGCCGGTGGCCTGCTGACCACGCGGCCCGTTTCGACCCTTCGGGAAGGCCATGCTGAACAAGTACGCGCGTGCGTTCTTCACGCGTGTTCTCACGCCGTTCGCCGCCCTGCTCATCCGGCTCGGGGTCAGCCCCGACGCCGTGACCCTCATCGGAACCGGTGGGGTCATGGCCGGCGCGCTGGTCTTCTACCCCCAGGGCGAGTTCTTCTGGGGCACGGTGGTCATCACCCTGTTCGTCTTCTCCGACCTGGTCGACGGCAACATGGCGCGCCAGCTCGGCCGCTCGAGCCGCTGGGGCGCCTTCCTCGACTCAATGCTCGACCGGGTCGCCGACGGCGCAATCTTCGGCGGGCTCGCCCTGTGGTACGCTGGTGGCGGCGACAGCGTCACGCTGTGCGCGGTGACCATCTTCTGCCTGGCCAGCGGCCAGGTCGTGTCGTACACCAAGGCCCGCGGCGAGTCCATCGGGCTGCCGGTGAACGTCAACGGCCTCGTCGAGCGCGCCGAGCGGCTGGTCATCTCGCTGGTCGCGTGCGGCTTCTCGGGGCTGCACAAGTTCGGCGTCCCGCACATCGACATCCTGCTGCCGATCGCGCTGTGGGCGGTCGGCGTGGGCAGCCTGGTCACCCTGGTCCAGCGCGTGGTCACCGTGCGGCGCGAGGCGCTCGAGGCGGACGCCCGGGACGGCGACGACGCCTCGGGGTCCACCGCCGCGGCCGGCGCCCCGGCCCACGGGGGAAGCGAGCGGGCGTGAGGGAACGCCTGACCGACGGGCTCTACGGGCTGGGCTGGAGCACCCTGAAGGCGCTGCCCGACCCGGTCGTCACCCGCCTCGGCCAGCACGCCGCCGACGCCGTGTGGCGCCGCCGAGGCGCCGGGGTGCGCCAGTTGGAGGCGAACCTGGCGCGGGTGGTGCCGGCCCCGACCGCCCGCTGCCTGGCCGCGCTCTCCCGGCTCGGCATGCGCTCGTACACGCGCTACTGGCTGGAGTCCTTCCGGCTGCCGACCTGGAGCGAGGACCGCATCCGCGACAGCTTCGCGCCGACCGGCGTGCACCACCTGGAGGAGGGCCTGGCCAGCGGGCGTGGGGTGGTCCTCGCCCTGCCGCACCTGGCCAACTACGACCTGGCCGGGGCATGGGTCACCACCAAGCTCGGGGTGCCGTTCACCACCGTCACGGAGCGGCTCAGGCCCGAGACGCTCTACGACCGGTTCGTGGCCTACCGCGAGGGCCTGGGCATGGAGGTGTTGCCGCACACCGGCGGCAGCGCGTTCGGCGCGCTCGCGCGGCGGCTGCGCGCCGGCGGCCTGGTGTGCCTGGTCGCCGACCGCGACCTGTCGGCGTCCGGCGTCGAGGTGACCTTCTTCGGCGAGACCACGAAGATGCCCGGGGGGCCCGCCTCGCTGGCCGTGCGCACCGGGGCGCTGCTGCTGCCGGTGACCCTCTGGTACGACCGGTCGCCGGTCATGCACGGCCGGGTGCACCCGGCGATCGAGGACCCGGGCGCCGGCACCCGCGCCGAGCGGACCGCCGTGATGACCCAGCGCCTCGCCGACGTCTTCGCCGAGGGCATCGCGGACCACCCCTACGACTGGCACATGCTGCAACGGCTGTGGCTCAGCGATCCCGACCCCCGCCCAGCGACCCCCGGCAGCCCCGGCAGCCCCGGAACGGAGCCGAGTTGAGAATCGGGATCGTCTGCCCGTATTCGTGGGACGTCCCCGGTGGCGTGCAATTTCACATCCGTGACCTGGCGGAACACCTCATCCGCAGCGGGCACCAGGTGTCGGTGCTCGCCCCCGCCGACGAGGACACGCCCCTGCCGTCGTACGCTGTCTCCGCGGGCCGGGCCGTACCCGTTCCGTACAACGGCTCGGTCGCCCGGCTGAACTTCGGCTTCCTGTCCGCCGCCCGGGTGCGCCGCTGGCTGCACGAGGGCGACTTCGACGTGATCCACATCCACGAGCCCACCTCGCCCTCGCTCGGCCTGCTGGCGTGCTGGGCGGCGCAGGGGCCGATCGTGGCCACCTTCCACACCTCCAACCCGCGCTCGCGGGCGATGATCGCCGCGTACCCGATCCTGCAGGCCGCGCTGGAGAAGATCAGCGCGCGGATCGCGGTCAGCGAGTACGCCCGGCGCACCCTCGTCGAGCACCTGGGCGGCGACGCGGTGGTCATCCCCAACGGCGTGGACGTGGACTTCTTCGCCCGGGCCGAGCCCAAGCCGGAGTGGTCGGGCGGGTCGACCGGCGGTGCCGAGGGGGAGACCATCGGGTTCATCGGCCGTATCGACGAGCCGCGCAAGGGGCTGCCGGTGCTGATGCGGGCGCTCCCCGCGATCCTCGCCGAGCGCCCGCGCACCCGACTGCTGGTCGCCGGCCGCGGCGACGAGGAGGAGGCCGTCGCCGACCTGCCCGAGGCGGTACGGGACCGGGTGGAGTTCCTCGGCATGGTCAGCGACGAGGACAAGGCCCGGCTGCTGCGCAGCGTGGACCTGTACGTGGCGCCCAACACCGGTGGCGAGAGCTTCGGGATCATCCTGGTGGAGGCGATGTCGGCGGGCGCGCCGGTGCTGGCCAGCAACCTGGACGCGTTCGCCCAGGTGCTCGACCAGGGTGAGGCGGGCGAACTGTTCCGCAACGAGGACGCGGGCGCGCTGGCCGAGGCCGCGGTGCGGCTGCTGGCCGACCCGGGGCGGCGGGCCGCGCTGCGCGCCCGCGGCTCCCGGCACGTGCGGCGCTTCGACTGGGTCACGGTCGGCGCGGACATCCTGGCCGTGTACGAGACGGTCACCGCGGGCGCGGCCTCGGTGGCCACCGACGAGCGGTCGACGCTGCGCTTCCGGTTCGGGCTCAGCCGCGAGTAGCCGCGAACCCGGCAGACGCGGGGCCGGGTGCGGACCGTGGGTGGGCTCGGGCGGTGCTCGGAAGCCGGTACCGTGACCCCGCGTGACCACTTTGATCTGGATCGCGGTCGTTCTCCTCGCCATCGCCGGATATCTGCTGTGGACGGCCGGTCGGCTGGACCGGCTGCACACCCGGCTGGACGCGACCCGCGCGGCGCTGGACGCGCAGTTGCTACGGCGCGCCTCGGTGGCCCAGGAGTTGGCCACCTCAAGCCTGCTCGACCCGGCCGCCTCGATCGTGCTCTACCAGGCGGCACAGGCCGCGCGGCAGGCCGAGGAGGAGCACCGGGAGGTGGCCGAGAGCGAGCTGAGCCAGGCGCTGCGGGCGGTCTTCGCCGAGTCGGCCCAGGTGGAGGCGGTGCAGCAGGCGCCGGGCGGTGACGCGGCGATGGGGGAGTTGGTCGAGGCGGTCCGCCGGGTGCCGATGGCCAGGCGGTTCCACAACGACGCGGTGCGCGCGGCGCGGGCCCTGCGCCGGCACCGGAAGGTGCGCTGGTTCCGGCTCGCGGGCCACGCGCCGTTTCCGCTGGCCTTCGAGATGGACGACGAACTGCCGGCCGCCCTGGCGGACCGGGTGGCGTGAGGCACGCCGCCTACCCCCGGTAGCCCGGTGCCCGCCCGACGGCCGCCGCCGGGCCCGCGTCGGCGGGCCGTCGCCGCGTACCTGGTGTCCCGCCGGGCCGGGGCGGGGTGTTCGGGCCATGCACCGGGCCGCCTTCGGCGAGTGGGCGGGCTGCGACCCGCGCGGCCCGCAGGGCGCGCCCCGACCAGCCAACGAGCCACCTGCCCCGGATTGGCCCTTGCCGCCGAGGATCACCAACTGGTTTTGTCAGAGGTGTAGCACTATCGGCCCGAACCTGGACCGGAAGCCCATTCCGACCCTCGTTTCGAATGGGCCTACGATAGGATCATTCGCGCTATTCGTATCGAGTGAGGTCACACCGTGTCCAGCACGTCCCCCAGCACGCCTGAAACCGCTTCCCAGCACCCCGAGACCGGCACCGCCCGTGTCAAGCGCGGCATGGCCGAGCAGCTCAAGGGCGGCGTGATCATGGACGTCGTCACGCCGGAGGAGGCGAAGATCGCCGAGGACGCGGGCGCCGTCGCGGTGATGGCCCTGGAGCGCGTCCCGGCCGACATTCGCAAGGACGGCGGCGTGGCCCGGATGTCCGACCCGGACATGATCGACGGGATCATCAACGCCGTCTCCATCCCGGTGATGGCCAAGTCCCGCATCGGCCACTTCGTCGAGGCCCAGGTGCTCCAGTCGCTCGGCGTGGACTACATCGACGAGTCCGAGGTCCTCACCCCCGCCGACGAGGTCAACCACAGCGACAAGTGGGCCTTCACCACTCCCTTCGTCTGCGGCGCCACCAACCTCGGCGAGGCCCTGCGCCGCATCGCCGAGGGTGCGGCCATGATCCGCTCCAAGGGCGAGGCCGGCACCGGCAACGTCGTCGAGGCCGTGCGCCACCTGCGCCAGATCAAGGGCGAGATCGGCCGGCTGCGCTCGCTCGACCACAACGAGCTGTTCGCCGCCGCCAAGGAGCTGCGCGCCCCCTACGAGCTGGTTAAGGAGGTCGCCGAGCTGGGCAAGCTGCCGGTCGTGCTGTTCTCCGCCGGTGGCGTGGCCACCCCCGCCGACGCCGCGCTCATGCGCCAGCTCGGCGCCGAGGGCGTCTTCGTCGGCTCGGGCATCTTCAAGTCCGGCGACCCGGCCAAGCGCGCCGCCGCCATCGTGAAGGCCACCACCTTCTACGACGACCCCAAGGTCATCGCGGACGCCTCCCGCGACCTCGGCGAGGCCATGGTCGGCATCAACTGCGACACCCTCCCCGAGTCGGAGCGCTACGCCAACCGCGGTTGGTGAACCGGCCCCGGCCGATGTGAGCGGCGGCGGCCCCGCGCCAGCGCGGGGCACCCGGCGGCCCGCCAGCAGACGGGCCGCCACCCCGCCGCCCGCGCCCACCCGGGTCGCGGCCCCGCGGCCCGACCGCTGTCCCAACCGCTCTCTCCTGCGAGGTCCCACCCCGTGTCCCGCACTCCCACCGTCGGCGTCCTCGCCCTCCAGGGCGACGTCCGCGAACACTTCATCGCGCTGGCCGCGGCCGACGCCGTGGCTAGCCCCGTACGCCGCCCCGAAGAGCTGGACGAGGTGGACGCCCTGGTGATCCCCGGCGGCGAGTCCACCACGATGTCCAAGCTCGTCGGCGTCTTCGGCCTGCTGGAACCGCTGCGCGAGCGGGTGCGGGCGGGGCTGCCGATGTACGGCACGTGCGCGGGCATGATCATGCTGGCCGACAAGGTCCTCGACGGCCGGGACGACCAGGAGACCCTCGGCGGCATCGACATGATCGTGCGCCGCAACGCCTTCGGCCGGCAGAACGACTCCTTCGAGGCGGCCGTCGAGGTCAAGGGCGTCGAGGGCGGCCCCGTGGACGGCGTGTTCATCCGCGCGCCCTGGGTCGAGTCCGTCGGCGCCTCGGCCGACGTGCTGGCCGTCCACGACGGTCACACCGTCGCCGTCCGCCAGGGCAACGTGCTCGCCACCTCCTTCCACCCGGAGCTGACCGGCGATCACCGGATACACGCCCTGTTCGTGGACATGGCGCGCGAGCGCTGAGCCCAGCCACCCGACCCGGCACCGCGCCCCCGCGCCAGTGGAGCGGCCCGAGCCCGCTCGCCCCTCCGTGAAGACCCGCCCGCAGTCCGGGCACGGCCGGGCCCGGTGATCCCGGTAGGATCGCAGGCGTTGGTAAGGATTTTGGTTACGTGAAGGAGACAGGCGGATGTCCGGCCACTCTAAATGGGCTACGACCAAGCACAAGAAGGCCGTGATCGATGCCAAGCGCGGCAAGCTCTTCGCGAAGCTGATCAAGAACATCGAGGTCGCCGCGCGGACCGGCGGAGCCGACCCGGACGCCAACCCGCCCCTCTTCGACGCCATCCAGAAGGCCAAGAAGAGCTCGGTGCCGAACAAGAACATCGACAGCGCGGTCAAGCGCGGCGCGGGTCTTGAGGCGGGCGGCGCCGACTACGAGACGATCATGTACGAGGGCTACGGCCCGAACGGCGTCGCGGTGCTCATCGAGTGTCTGACGGACAACCGCAACCGCGCGGCCTCGGACGTGCGCGTGGCCACGACCCGCAACGGCGGCTCGATGGCCGACCCGGGCTCGGTCTCGTACCTGTTCAACCGCAAGGGCGTAGTGATCGTGCCCAAGGGCGAGTTGGCCGAGGACGACGTGCTCCGCGCCGTGCTCGACGCGGGCGCCGAGGAGGTCAACGACCTCGGTGAGACGTTCGAGGTGATCAGCGAGGCCACCGACCTGGTGGCCGTGCGCACCGCGCTCCAGCAGGAGGGCATCGACTACGACTCGGCCGATGCCAACTTCGTGCCCACCATGCAGGTCCAGTTGGACGAGGAGGGCGCGCGCAAGATCTTCAAGCTCATCGACGCGCTGGAGGACAGCGACGACGTGCAGAACGTCTTCGCCAACTTCGACGTGTCGGACGAGGTCATGGAGAAGGTCGACGCCTAGCCTGCGCATCGGGCCGTACGACTGAGCCAGGGCGGCCGAACCCGCGCCGCGGCCCAGCCGTACCGTCCGGGGCACGAGGTACAGCCGCCACTGGGCCGACGGGACGCCCCCGTCGGCCCGTCGCGTTGTCACAGCCAGCGGCTACTGTGCCTGTTCGGGGGAAGACCCCCACAGATGTGCGACACGCACGTCGGACGCATACGTCAGTGAGGTGGAGGGCGCGCGATGCGGGTGCTCGGCGTGGACCCAGGGCTGACCCGCTGCGGCATCGGCGTCGTCGACGGTGTCGCGGGCCGCCCGCTGCGCATGGTGGATGTCGGCGTCATCCGCACCGCGGCCGACGCCGACATCGGGGACCGGCTGGTGCTCATCGAGCGTGGCATCGAGTGGTGGTTGGAGACGCACCGACCGGAACTGGTCGCCGTGGAGCGGGTGTTCAGCCAGCACAACGTCCAGACCGTGATGGGCACCGCCCAGGCGAGCGCCGTCGCCATGCTGTGCGCCGCCCGGCGCGGACTGCCGGTCGCGCTGCACACCCCCAGCGAGGTCAAGGCCGCCGTGACCGGCTCCGGCCGCGCCGACAAGGCGCAGGTCGGTGCCATGGTCACCCGCCTGCTGCGGCTGGACGCGCCCCCGAAGCCGGCCGACGCGGCCGACGCCCTGGCACTGGCCATCTGCCACATCTGGCGGGCCCCCGCCACCAACCGCCTCCAGCAGGTCGTGGCCGCGCACCGGCAGGCCCAGGCGCCGGCCGCGTCGCCGGCCACACCCCCGCGGCCCGCCCCGGCGGCCGCCCGGCGCGGCGCTGTCGGCCGCGCGACCCCCTCCTCCGCTCGCACCCGGAAGGGTCCCGCATGATCGCGTTCGTCCAAGGACAGGTGGCCGCCCTCGCCCCCGACCTCGCCGTCGTCGAGGTCGGCGGCGTCGGTATGGCCGTGCAGTGCACGCCGGCCACGCTGGCCGCGCTGCGCGTGGGCAAGCCCGCCCGGCTGGCCACCTCGCTCGTGGTCCGCGAGGACTCGCTGACCCTGTACGGCTTCGCCGACGACGACGAGCGCCAGGTCTTCGAACTCCTCCAGACCGCCAGCGGAGTCGGGCCGCGGCTCGCGCAGGCCATGCTCGCCGTGCACGCCCCCGACGCGCTGCGCCGGGCGGTCGCCGGCGGCGACGAGAAGGCGCTGACCGCCGTCCCGGGCATCGGCAAGAAGGGCGCCCAGCGGCTGCTGCTCGAACTCAAGGACCGGCTCGGCGACCACACCGGCGGCGCCGGCGGCGTGGGCGTGGGCAGCGCGGTCACCGCCAGTTGGCGCGACCAGTTGCACGGCGCGCTCATCGGCCTCGGCTACGCCACCCGCGAGGCCGACGAGGCCGTGGCCGCCGTCGCGCCGCAGGCCGACCAGGCCGTGGCCAGCGGCGCCGAGCCCCAGGTGGCCACGCTGTTGCGGGCCGCCCTGCAGACCCTGGGCCGAGGTCGCTGAGGGCCGCCGGCCCGGCACCGCGCACACGGAGAGAGGACGTCATGAACGGGGACGACACCCACGGTGAGCACGCGACGGAGCTGACCGGGCCGGCTGGCCCCGTCGGCCTGGGCGCCGACCGGCTGTTGGGCGCCGAGGCGGACGGCGAGGAGCAGGCCATCGAGGCCGCGCTGCGACCGAAGGACCTGGGTGAGTTCGTCGGCCAGGAGCGCGTCCGCGAACAGCTCGACCTGGTGCTGCGCGCCGCCCGCCAGCGCGGCGCCACCGCCGACCACGTCCTGCTTTCCGGTGCACCGGGCCTGGGCAAGACCACTCTTTCGATGATTATCGCGGCCGAGATGGGCGCCCCCATCCGGATCACCTCCGGCCCCGCCATCCAGCACGCCGGAGACCTCGCCGCGATCCTCTCCTCCCTCACCGAGGGCGAGGTGCTCTTCCTCGACGAGATCCACCGCATGTCACGCCCCGCGGAGGAGATGCTCTACATGGCGATGGAGGACTTCCGCGTCGACGTGATCGTCGGCAAGGGGCCCGGCGCCACCGCCATCCCGCTGGAGCTCCCGCCGTTCACCCTGGTCGGGGCCACCACCAGGGCCGGCCTGCTGCCGCCGCCGCTGCGCGACCGCTTCGGCTTCACCGGACACATGGAGTTCTACGGCGCCCCCGAACTGGAGCGCGTCATCCACCGCTCCGCCCGGCTGCTCGACGTCGAGATCGACGCCGAGGGCGCCATCGAGATCGCCGGCCGGTCCCGGGGCACGCCGCGCATCGCCAACCGCCTGCTGCGCCGGGTACGCGACTACGCGCAGGTCAAGGCCGACGGCGTGATCACCAAGGAGATCACGTCGCGGGCCCTCGCGGTCTACGACGTGGACGGGCGCGGCCTGGACCGGCTCGACCGCGCCGTGCTGACGGCGCTGCTCAAACTCTTCGGCGGCGGCCCGGTGGGCCTGTCCACGCTGGCGGTCGCGGTGGGGGAGGAGCGCGAGACGGTCGAGGAGGTGGCCGAGCCCTTCCTGGTACGGGAGGGACTGCTCGCCCGTACGCCGCGCGGCCGGGTCGGCACCCCGGCGGCCTGGGCCCACCTGGGCCTCACCCCGCCGCCCGGGACGGGGGGCGGGACGCAGTTGGGGCTCTTCGACGGGTGACGGCGCGGTCAGTGGTCCGGTCAGGAACCCCGGTGCCATGCTGGGCGTTGTTCCTGAGGCGCGGGCTCGCTTAGACTCCGCCGATGCCGTCCGTTCAGTGCGGCGCACCTACCCCGTATACTAGGCCGTGCATTCGCGGTCGTGCGAAGGAAATTCCGTCCCGTGAATATCGTGACTCTCCTGCCGTTCATCGTGCTCATCGGGGCCATGTTCCTGATGACCCGATCGGCCAAGAACAAGCAGCGCCAGGCGGCGCAGATGCGTGACCAGCTCCAGCCGGGCACCGGCATCCGGACCATCGGCGGCATGTACGCCACGGTCAAGGAGGTTCACGACGACACGCTCCTGCTTGAAGTCGCGCCGGGCGTGCACGCCATTTACGCGAAGAACTCGGTGGGTGCCGTTCTGGACGACGCCGAGTACAACCGCATCGTCCACGGCATCGAGTCCGAGCACGACGATGACGCCCCCGTGGTTCCCGACGACGCTTCCTCCCTGACCGAGGGCGACGACGACCGGCGAGTTGACATGACCAAGGGTGACGCCGCGGACGAGACCGACGCCGCGGGTGCCGTCGACGCCGACGCGTCCCAGCCCGAGGACGCCAAGCCGGAGGACCGCAAGGGGTCCGGCAACGACGACGCGAAGTAGTCGCGCTCCGGACGCCGCGTAACACCACCGCTCGGTGCGCAGCGGCTACGAGACGGTCTAGGCTCCGGCGGGGGCACGTCCCCACAACACTTCGTGGCCGCCTGGCGCACACCCGTCGCCGGGCGGTTGGACAGGGAGAAACGAAAAGGTGGCAGCACCGAAGAAGGGCCGTAGGTCCGCCGGGGCCCAAGGCAGGCCCGGTCGTGCCCTCGTCGGGATCTTGGTCGCCATGGTGGCGCTGGTCGGAGGGATGTTCCTCTCCGGCAACACCACCCCGCGGCTGGGCATCGACCTCGCCGGCGGCACCAGCTTCACGCTGGAGGCCAAGAACGAGCCCGGCAAGCCCAACGCGATCAACAGCGCCAACATGGACACCGCCGTCAACATCATGGAACGGCGCGTCAACGGGCTTGGTGTATCCGAGGCTGAGGTCCAGACCCAGGGCAGCAAGCACATCATCGTCAACATCCCCAAGGGCACGGACGCCGACCAGGCCCGGGAGCAGGTCGGCACCACGGCCAAGCTCGGCTTCCGCCCGGTGCTGTCCATCGGTGACCCCAAGCCCACCAAGGACCCCGGAGGCGTACCCAAGCCGAACGAGACCCCTGACAAGGGCGACGACGGTAAGAAGCCGGCCCAGGGGGACAAGGGCGACGGCGACAAGGGCGACGGAGACTCCGACAAGAGCGACGGAGAATCCGACAAGGGCGACAAGGACGCGGACAAGAGCGACGCCACGGCGCCGACGTCCACCCCCACCACCCAGGGCCGTGCCGTCCCCAGCGCCCTGAAGAAGGCGCCCACCCCCACCCCCACGCCCACCGGCGACGCCCCGCAGAAGCCGACGAAGGAGCAGGCCGACCAGGCCAAGCAGGCCGAAGAGCTGCAGAAGCAGTTCGCGGCGCTGGACTGCTCCAACCCCAAGGCCCGCTCCGCCGCCAGCCAGAAGGCCGCGAGCCGGCCGACGGACCAGCCGATCGTCGCCTGTGACCGCAAGGGCCAGGTCAAGTTCATCCTGGGCCCCGTCGAGCTTGAGGGCGACCGCGTCGAGGACGCCTCGGCGGTCTTCAGCGCCCAGGGCGGCTCCGGCTGGATCGTCCAGCTCGACTTCGACGGCAAGGGCGGCAAGCAGTTCGGCAAGATCACCGGCGAGCTGGCCAAGCAGCAGTCCCCGCAGGACCAGTTCGGCATCGTCCTGGACGGTGAGGTCGCCTCGAACGCCGAGGTCACCTTCGCGATCAAGGGCGGCAAGGCGGAGATCTCCGGTGGCTTCAAGCAGGGTGAGGCCGAGGACCTGGCCAACATCCTCTCCTACGGTTCGCTGCCGCTGACCTTCGACATCGTCGACGAGACCACCGTCTCCTCCGCGCTCGGCGAGGAGCAGCTGCGGGCGGGCCTGATCGCGGGCGCCATCGGCCTCGCGCTGGTCATCCTGTACATGGTCGTCTACTACCGGGGCCTGGCCCTGGTGGCCATCGCCAGCCTCGCGGTCTCCGCTACGCTCACCTACTCGCTCATGGTGCTGCTCGGCGAGGCGATCCAGTTCGCCCTGAACCTGCCGGCCGTCTGTGGCGCTATCGTGGCCATCGGCATCACCGCGGACTCGTTCATCGTGTACTTCGAGCGCGTCCGGGACGAGATCCGCGAGGGCCGCACGCTGCGGCCCGCCGTGCAGCGCGGCTGGCCCCGCGCCCGGCGCACCATCCTCGTCTCCGACTTCGTCTCGTTCCTGGCCGCCGCGGTGCTCTTCATCGTCACGGTGGGTAAGGTGCAGGGCTTCGCGTTCACGCTGGGCCTGACGACGCTGCTGGACGTCGTGGTGGTCTTCTTCTTCACCAAGCCGCTGATGACGCTCCTCGCCACCCGCACGTTCTTCGCGACCGGGCACCCCTGGTCGGGCCTCGACCCGAAGCGGCTCGGCGTCAAACCGCCGCTGCGCTCCCGCCGCCCCGCCGCCCCCGCCGACACGAAGGAGGCGTGAGATGTCTCGACTCGGCAGTGTCGGCGCCAGGCTCTACCGCGGTGAGGTCGGTTACGACTTCGTCGCCAAGCGGATGATCTGGTACGGCCTCTCCATCCTGATCACCATCACGGCCATCGTGGGCCTGTCGGTGCGCGGCCTGCACATGGGCATCGAGTTCTCCGGCGGCGCGGTCTTCACCACGCCCAAGACGAGCATCTCGGCCGACGACGCCCGGGAGAAGGCGGAGGGGGCCGCCGACGGCCACACGGCCATCGCTCAGAAGCTCGGCAACAGCGGCCTGCGCATCCAGATCAGCGACCTGGACACCGAGGCCGCGCAGCCGGTCCAGAAGGCGCTCGCCAAGGAACTCGGCGTCGAGAGCTCGAAGATCAACACGCAGCTCGTCGGTCCCAGTTGGGGTGAGGAGATCGCCAAGAAGGCCTGGCAGGGCCTGGCGATCTTCATGCTCCTGGTGGTGATCTACCTCGCCATCGCCTTCGAGTGGCGGATGGCGCTGGCCGCCCTCATCGCGCTGGTGCACGACCTCACGATCACGGTCGGCGTGTACGCGCTGGTCGGCTTCGAGGTCACCCCGGGCACGGTGATCGGCCTGTTGACCATCCTCGGTTACTCGCTGTATGACACCGTCGTCGTCTTTGACGGTCTACGCGAGAGTACGAAGGGCCTCACCAAGCAGACCCGCTACACCTACAGCGAAATCGCCAACCGCAGCCTCAACGGCACCCTGGTGCGCTCCATCAACACCACCGTGGTAGCGCTGCTGCCGGTCGCGGCGCTGTTGTTCATCGGTGGTGGCTTCCTGGGCGCCGGCATGCTCAACGACATCTCGCTGGCACTCCTCGTCGGCCTCGCGGCCGGCGCGTACTCCTCGATCTTCATCGCCACTCCGCTGGTCGCCGACCTGAAGGAGCGGGACCCGCAGATGAAGGCGCTGGCTGCCCGGGTGAGGGCCAAGCACGCCGCGGCGGCCGCCCGGGCCGAGTCGTCGAGCAAGGCGGCGCCGGCCGATGACGCCGACCCCGAGGAGGCCGCGGACGAGGAGGCCGAGCGCGAGGAGGCGGCCGCGGCCGGGGTGGTGCGCCAGCATAGCACCCAGCCCACCCGTCCCCAGTCGTCCACCCGCAATCAGCCGGGCTGCAACCGTGGTCGGGGCCGTCCGTCGGGCAAGCGCCGATGAGCGGGGCCGAGGTCACCGACCTGAGCACCGACGGACCGCGACCGGCGGCCGTCGGGCTCGGCGCCGACGAACTGCGGGAACTGCTGCTCAGCCGCATCCACGACGTCCCGGACTACCCGCGACCCGGAGTGGTGTTCAAGGACATCACCCCGTTGCTGGCCGACCCGGTCGCCTTCGGCGCGCTGACCGACGCCCTCGCGGCCCTGTACCGCGCCTACCGGGCGGACAAGGTCGTCGGCCTCGAGGCCCGTGGCTTCATCCTGGCCGCGCCGGTCGCGGTCCGTGCCGGCGGGGGCTTCGTGCCGGTGCGCAAGGCGGGCAAGCTGCCGGGGGCGACCCTGCGGCAGGCGTACGCGTTGGAGTACGGGACGGCCGAGATCGAGCTGCACGCCGACGCCCTGCGCACCGGTGATCGAGTTCTGGTCATCGACGACGTTCTGGCCACCGGCGGCACTGCCGAGGCGTCCCTGCACCTCATCCGGCGGGCCGGGGCCGAGGTCGCGGGCGTCGCGGTCCTGCTGGAACTCGGATTCCTCGACGGCAGGCAGCGGCTTCAGGCCAGCTTGGACGGCGCCCCGCTGGAGGCGCTGACCACCGTTTGACCTCCGTGAATCTCCGCAAGGCGGGTACCTGGCAAGTCCCGGGTGCCCGCCTTCGGCGTGCCGGAGTCGGGGCCGTGGCGCGACAATGGGTGTGGCGGGATCGATACCATGGCCGTCCGACTCCCGTTTCGGACCGGTCCCGCTTGAGGAGTGCTCTTGCCAGACGAGGCCAAGCCGCTGACCGCCGCACACCCCGCCGAGCCGAACGCCGCGGGTGGCGGGGCGGCTGAAAACGCGCCCAGGAAGGGCGGCGGCGCGTCCAGCCCGGGGCCGAAGCCAGGGCCCAAGCCTCCGGCGGCGGTGCCCACCGGGGCGCCCAACACGAGCTTGCCGGCCCGCCCGCAGCCGCCGGGGCCCACGCCCCGGCAGGGCTCCTCGAACCGGGTGCGCGCCCGCCTGGCCCGGCTCGGCGTGCAGCGCTCCAGCCCGTACAACCCGGTCCTGGAGCCCCTGCTGCGGATCGTGCGGAGCAACGACCCCAAGGCCGACACCTCCACGCTGCGCCAGATCGAGCGCGCGTACCAGGTCGCCGAGCGGTGGCACCGGGGCCAGAAGCGCAAGAGCGGCGACCGGTACATCACGCATCCGCTGGCCGTCACCACCATCCTCGCCGAGCTGGGCATGGACCCGGCGACGCTGATGGCCGGCCTGCTGCACGACACGGTCGAGGACACCGAGTACGGCCTGGACACCCTGCGCCGCGACTTCGGTGACCAGGTCGCGCTCCTGGTGGACGGCGTCACCAAGCTCGACAAGGTCAAGTTCGGCGAGGCGGCGCAGGCCGAGACCGTGCGCAAGATGGTCGTGGCCATGGCCAAGGACCCGCGGGTGCTGGTCATCAAGCTGGCCGACCGGCTGCACAACATGCGTACCATGCGCTACCTCAAGCGGGAGAAGCAGGAGAAGAAGGCCCGCGAGACGCTGGAGATCTACGCCCCGCTGGCGCACCGGCTGGGCATGAACACCATCAAGTGGGAGCTGGAGGACCTCGCCTTCGCGATCCTCTACCCCAAGATGTACGACGAGATCGTGCGCCTGGTGTCCGAGCGCGCCCCCAAGCGGGACGAGTACCTGGCCGTCGTCACCGACCAGGTCCAGGGCGACCTGCGGGCGGCCCGCATCAAGGCCACCGTCACCGGGCGGCCCAAGCACTACTACTCGGTGTACCAGAAGATGATCGTCCGCGGCCGGGACTTCGCGGAGATCTACGACCTGGTGGGCATCCGGGTCCTGGTGGACACCGTCCGCGACTGCTACGCGGCGCTCGGCACCATCCACGCGCGGTGGAACCCTGTGCCCGGGCGGTTCAAGGACTACATCGCGATGCCCAAGTTCAACATGTACCAGTCGTTGCACACGACGGTCATCGGACCCAGCGGCAAGCCGGTCGAGCTCCAGATCCGCACGTTCGACATGCACCGCCGCGCCGAGTACGGCATCGCCGCGCACTGGAAGTACAAGCAGGAGGCCGTCGCCGGCGCCTCGAAGGTGCGCACCGACGTGCCCCGGAGCAAGGGCAACCGGCAGGACACCGTCAACGACATGGCGTGGCTGCGGCAGCTCCTGGACTGGCAGAAGGAGACCGAGGACCCGGGCGAGTTCCTGGAGTCGCTGCGCTTCGACCTCTCCCGCAACGAGGTCTTCGTCTTCACGCCGAAGGGCGACGTCATAGCGCTGCCGGCGGGCGCGACGCCGGTGGACTTCGCGTACGCCGTGCACACCGAGGTCGGCCACCGCACCATAGGCGCCCGCGTCAACGGCCGTCTGGTGCCGCTGGAGTCGACGCTGGACAACGGCGACCTGGTGGAGGTCTTCACCTCCAAGGCCCCGGGCGCCGGCCCCTCGCGCGACTGGCTCGGCTTCGTCAAGTCGCCCCGGGCCCGTAACAAGATCCGTGGCTGGTTCTCCAAGGAGCGCCGGGACGAGGCCATCGAGCAGGGCAAGGACGCCATCGCCCGCGCGATGCGCAAGCAGAACCTGCCGATCCAGCGCATCCTGACCGGTGATTCGCTGGTCACCCTCGCGCACGAGATGCGCTACTCGGACATCTCCTCGCTGTACGCCGCGATCGGCGAGGGCCACGTCACCGCCCAGAACATCGTGCAGAAGCTGGTGCAGGCGCTCGGCGGCGAGGACGCGGCGTCCGAGGACATAGCGGAGTCCACGCCGCTGCGCACCCGCACCAAGCGCCGCTCCAGCGCCGACCCGGGCGTGGTCGTCAAGGGCGTCGAGGACGTGTGGGTCAAGCTCGCCCGCTGCTGTACGCCGGTGCCGGGCGACCCCATCATCGGCTTCGTGACCCGTGGCAGCGGCGTGTCCGTGCACCGGGCCGACTGCGTCAACGTGGACTCGTTGTCCCAGCAGCCGGAGCGCATGCTTGACGTGGAGTGGGCGCCTACCCAGTCCTCGGTCTTTCTGGTGGCTATCCAGGTCGAGGCCCTGGACCGGTCGCGGCTGTTGTCGGACGTGACCCGGGTCCTGTCCGACCAGCACGTCAACATCCTCTCCGCCGCCGTGCAGACCTCCCGTGACCGGGTGGCCACCTCGCGCTTCACCTTCGAGATGGGCGACCCCAAGCACCTGGGGCACGTGCTCAAGGCCGTCCGGGGCGTCGAGGGCGTCTACGACGTCTACCGGGTAACGTCGGCCCGCAGGCCCTGAGGTCTCGTACCGGCGGCGTACCGACCGCACGCGTCCAACGGGGCTGATTCCGAGTGCCGTTGGCGAACCGCTCTCGGGCGGGGAGGACCCGCGGCCGGTGCGGGCCCGCGACGCGCGCTCCGGTGCGGGGCTGGTCGACCGGCTGCCGGAGCGATGCGACCTGGCGGCGGCCGCGTGCCGAGCCGCCCGCGCGGGCGCGTCCGCCCGGGTGCGGGCCCACCGCGGCGGCCCCTCCGGGCCGTGGCCCGCGCGCCGGCGCACTCAGCGGTCCCACGCGACGAGGGCCCCGGCACGCCTTCGCTTACCGGGGCCCTCGTCACGACCGCCTTCAGGTGCCCGCGCGGGCGGACGGCAGCGTCAGCCGCCGAACTCTTGGAGCCCCTTTAGGGCCTGGTCGAGGAGTGCCTGGCGCCCCTCAAGCTCCTTGGCGAGCTTGTCCGCCTTGGCGTTGTTGCCCGCCGCCCTGGCCTTGTCCACCTGCTCCTGGAGCTTGTCCACGGCGGCCTGGAGCTGGCCGGTCAGACCCGCGGCGCGGGCCCGGGCCTCCGGGTTGGTGCGCCGCCACTCCGACTCCTCGCTCTCCTGGATGGCCCGCTCGACCGCGTGCATCCGGCCCTCGATCTTCGGCCGGGCGTTGCGCGGCACGTGGCCGATGGCCTCCCAGCGTTCGTTGATCGACCGGAACGTCGCCCGCGCCGCCTTCAGGTCCGTGACCGGCAGCAGCTTCTCCGCCTCGATGACCAGCTCTTCCTTGCGCGTCAGGTTCTCCCGCTGCTCGGCGTCGCGCTCCGCGAACACCTCGCCACGGGCCTGGAAGAAGACGTCCTGGGCGCCCCGGAAACGGTTCCACAGGTCGTTCTCGGCCTCGCGCTGCGCGCGCCCGGCCGCCTTCCAGTCCGCCATCAGCTCGCGGTACCGGGCCGCGGTGGGGCCCCAGTCCGTGGACTTCGACAGCGCCTCCGCCTCCGCGACCAGCTTCTCCTTGGCCTTGCGGGCCTCCTCGCGCTGGGCGTCCAGCGAGGCGAAGTGGGCCTTGCGGCGCTTGGAGAACGCCGAGCGGGCGTGCGAGAAGCGGTGCCACAGCTCGTCGTCCGTCTTACGGTCCAGGCGCGGCAGCCCCTTCCAGGTGTCCACCAGGGCCCGTAGCCGCTCGCCCGCCGCCCGCCACTGCTCGCTGGCGGCCAGCTCCTCGGCCTCGGTGACCAGCGCCTCCTTGGACCTGCGCGCCTCGTCCGACTGCTTGGCCTTGGCGGCCTTGCGCTCCTCGCGGCGCGCCTCGACCGTCTGGACCAGCTTGTCGAGCCGCTGCCGCAGCGCGTCCAGGTCGCCTACGGCGTGGTGTTCGTCCACCTGCTGGCGCAGGTGCTCGATGGCGGCGCTCGCGTCCTTCGCCGATAGGTCGGTGGTCTTCACCCGACGTTCGAGGAGGCCGATTTCGACAACCAGGCCCTCGTACTTGCGCTCGAAGTAGGACAGAGCTTCCTCGGGGAAGCCCGCCTGCCAGGAGCCGACGACCCGCTCGCCATCGGCTGTACGCACGTACACGGTCCCCGTCTCGTCGACGCGGCCCCATGGGTCGCTGCTCACAGCGCCTCCTCCACATGATGCCGGCGCGGGCGCCCCGGCCCGCGGGCATCGTCCACGGTTTACTCCCGGCCTGGCAGCGCCGGGCCAGTCCGACGAGCTGCTGGGATACCGATTCGGTAGGGCGGCAGCCGTCGGGGCAGGCATCCTACACAACGCAAACATAGGCGACCGGTGGCCCGGCTGTCCGTATCCAGCGCGTCCGAAATTTCGCAGTACGCGCGTCAGTGCGCTCCCGTGCGGGAGCGCACGGGCACGCGGACGCGGCGCCGCGCGGGCGGCGCCGGCGCCCGTCGACGACGTCAAGACCGCTTGACGGTCGCCTTGTTGATCACCACGGTGGCGATCGGCGCGGTGTTCCCCGTCTGCGGGTCCGGGGCCGTCGCGCCCGCCTTGGTGATCTTCTTCAACACGTCCTCGCCGCCCTTGAGCGTGCCAAACGGCGTGTAGTACGGAGGCAGCTCGCTGTCCTGGTACACGATGAAGAACTGGCTGCCGCCGCTGTCCTCGTTCTTGCTCTGGCCCTTGGGCGGTTGCGGGTTGTAGCGGTTGGCCATGGCGATCGTGCCCGCCGGGTAGACGTTCCCCCTGAGCTTCGGGTCCTTCAGGTTCTCGTCCGGGATGGTGTACCCGGGCGTGCCGGTGCCGTCTCCCTTGGGGTCGCCGCACTGCAACACGTAGATGCCCTGGTCGGTCAGCCGGTGGCACTTGGTGTGGTCGAAGTACCCCTTGCCTGCCAGGAAGTTGAAGGAGTTCACCGTGTGCGGGGCGTTCTTCGCGTCCAGCCCGATGGTGATGTCGCCGCAGGTGGTCGCCAGCTCCATCGTGTAGTCGGCCGACTTGTCGATCGTGAGCTTCGGCTCCTTCTTCCAGGTCTGCCCCGATGGGGCGCCCGGGGCCGGCTTGGCGCACGGGTCGGCGACGGTGCCCTTCTTGTCCTTGTCGTCCGAGTCGAAGAGGCCCACCGCCGCCACCACCAGACCGGCGACCAGCGCCAGCACGATGCCGCCCGCGATCGCGGCGTTGCGCTTCTGGGTCTTGGACCGGGCTGCCGCCCTGCGCTGCTGCTGACGCTCCAGCTTCTCGCGGGCGAGCTGCCGTCGCCGCTGCTCCTGACTGACCACCGGGTCTACTCCTCAACTGTCACGCCGCGCCATTGCCGCGCGGCGTCTGCCGTGTTTGCGTCCCCCGGCGCGGCTGCCCGGCGCTGGCCGGTGCCGTGCTCGCGGGTCCGTGACGGTCCTCCGTCCGCCCCGCCCGCCGGCGCATGGCCGTACCGTATAGCGGTTCGCTGTGGCCCGTGCGCCGCAGGTAGGCTCTTCGCACGCCGACTTTCCGCCCCGGCGTCACGGCCACCGCGCCGACCGCCGGACCACCTGAAGGACGATCGTGCTCATTGCTGGGTTCCCTGTCGGGGCCTGGGGGACCAACTGCTACCTGGTCGCCCCCGCCGCCGGCGAGGAGTGCGTGATCATCGACCCGGGCCACCAGGCCGCCGACGGCGTCGCGGAGACCATCGCCAAGCATCGGCTCAAGCCCGTGGCCGTCATCCTCACCCACGGCCACATCGACCACGTCGCCTCGGTGGTCCCGGTGTGCGGGGCGCACGACGTACCGGCCTGGATCCACCCGGCCGACCGCTACATGATGAGCGACCCGGAGAAGGCGCTCGGCCGCTCCATCGGGATGCCGCTGATGGGGGAGCTGACCGTCGGCGAGCCCGACAACGTCAAGGAGCTCTCCGACGGCGCGGCCCTGAACCTGGCCGGTCTGGAGCTGTCCGTCGTGCACGCGCCCGGCCATACCAAGGGGTCGGTGACCTTCCGGCTGCCCGAGAGCGCCCACATCCCGTCGGTGTTCTTCTCGGGCGACCTGCTCTTCGCCGGCTCCATCGGACGCACCGACCTGCCCGGCGGTGACCACGCCGAGATCCTTGAGTCGCTGGCCCGGGTGTGCCTGCCGCTCGACGACTCGACCGTGGTGCTGTCCGGTCACGGTCCCCAGACCAGCATCGGCCAGGAGCGCGCCACCAATCCGTACCTGCGGCAGGTGGCCGCCGGCCTCGGAGGCGGCCCGGCCGCCCCGCGACGAGGAATGTGACGACCTACCCCGTGGACGCCTTCACCGCCCCCAAGGGCACGTACGACCTGACCCCGCCGGACTCCGCGACCTTCCTCGCGGTCCGCGAGGCGCTCGCCGCCCCGCTGCGCCGCTCCGGGTACGGCTACATCGAGACCCCCGGCTTCGAGCACGTCGAACTCTTCTCGCGCGGCGTCGGTGAGTCCACCGACATCGTGACCAAGGAGATGTACACCCTCACCACCAAGGGCGGTACCGAACTCGCGCTGCGCCCCGAGGGCACCGCGTCCGTGCTGCGCGCCGCCCTGGAGCGCAACCTGCACAAGGCCGGCAACCTGCCGGTCAAGCTCTGGTACTCGGGCTCGTACTACCGCTACGAGCGCCCGCAGGCGGGCCGCTACCGGCACTTCTCGCAGGTCGGCGCCGAGGCGATCGGCGCCGAGGACCCGGCCCTGGACGCCGAGTTGATCATCCTAGCCGTGGACGCCTACCGCTCGCTGGGGCTGCGCGACTTCCGCCTCCTGCTGAACTCGCTGGGCGACAAGGAGTGCCGGCCGGCCTACCGCGAGGCGCTGCAGGGCTTCCTGCGCGGGCTCGACCTCGACGAGGACACCCGGCGGCGGATCGAGATCAACCCGCTGCGTGTGCTCGACGACAAGCGCGAGGCCGTGCGTAAGGAACTCGTCAGCGCGCCCGCGCTGCGCGACCACCTGTGCGAGGCTTGCAAAGCCTACCACGAGCGCGTACGTCAGTTGCTGACGGCCGCGGGCGTCGTCTTCGAGGACGACGAGAAGCTGGTGCGCGGGCTCGACTACTACACGCGTACCACGTTCGAGTTCATTCACGACGGGCTTGGTTCGCAGTCCGCGGTGGGCGGTGGCGGGCGCTACGACGGCCTGTCTGAGATGATCGGCGGCCCGGCCCTGCCGTCGGTCGGCTGGGCGCTCGGCGTGGACCGCACGGTGCTCGCGCTGCGCGCCGAGGGCGTGGAGCTGGAGCTGCCGGCGGCCACCGATGTGTACGCGGTGCCCCTCGGCGAGGCGGCCAGGGACGTGCTCTTCGACCTGGTCACAGCCCTGCGCCGAGCCGGTGTCGCCGCTGACTTCGCCTTCGGCGGCAAGGGCCTGAAGAACGCCATGAAGTCCGCGAACCGCTCCGGCGCCAGGTTCGCCCTGGTCGCGGGGGAACGCGACCTCGCCGAGGGCGTCGTCCAGTTGAAGGACCTGGCCAGCGGGCACCAGACACCTGTCTCCCTGGATGCCGTCGTGGAGGAACTGCGCGCACGGCGCGGTTGATTCACAGGAGCCTGGTGCACAATGACCAGGCTATGACCGACTGACGAGACGAATGGCGCTATGACGACTTCGGCACTTTACCGTTCTGACACGGACGGGGACGCGGAGAAGACCACCCCCGGCGGCGCCGTCGGCGGCGGCCGGGTCTTCGCCTGGTTGCTTATCCTCTCCGGCGCCGCGGGCCTGCTGGCCGCCTGGATCATCACCCTCGACAAGAACCACATCCTGGAGGCGAAGGCCGAGAGGAAGACCTACACCCCCGGCTGCAGCATCAACCCGATCGTCTCCTGCGGCAGCATCATGGAGAGCGACCAGGCCGAGGCGTTCGGCTTCCCGAACCCCCTGCTCGGCCTGGTCGCCTACGGCATCGTCATCGCCGTGGGCGTGGGCGTGCTCGTCGGCGCGGGCTTCCCGCGCTGGTACTGGCTGACCCTGAACGCCGGCTGCCTGTTCGGCGTCGGCTTCTGCACCTGGCTCCAGTACCAGTCGCTGTACGAGATCGGCGCGCTGTGCCTGTGGTGCTGCCTGGCCTGGGCCGCCACCATCCTGATGTTCTCCTACGTGACGTGGTTCAACGTCAAGCACCGCTTCCTGCCGGCGCCCGAGGGGCTGCGCCGCGGGTTCCTGGAGTTCCACTGGCTGCTGCCGGTGCTGTGGATGGGCGTCATCGCGATGCTGATCCTCACCAAGTGGAAGAGCCAGCTCTGGGCCTGACCGAGGACGCCGGGCCGAGAGCCGGGCCCACCGGGGTGCGAACCCCGGGTGGGCCCGGCTTCGCGTTGGTCGCCCCGGCCCGTTGTCAGTGCGGTGACATAGGCTTCCCACGTGGAGCCAGACCTGTTCACCGCCGCCGCCGAGGAGCGCCAGGAGAAGGACCCGGCCGCCAGTCCGCTGGCCGTCCGGATGCGTCCGCGCACGCTCGATGAAGTCGTGGGGCAGCAGCACGTGCTGCGCCCTGGTTCGCCGCTGCGCCGGCTGGTGGGGGAGGGGAGCGGCGGCCCGGCCGGGTCCTCGTCGGTCATCCTGTGGGGCCCGCCGGGCACCGGGAAGACGACGCTGGCGTACGTCGTCAGCCAGGCCACCCAGAAGCGCTTTGTGGAGCTGTCGGCGATCACCGCCTGCGTCAAGGAGGTGCGGGCCGTCATCGACGGCGCCTGCCGCAGCTCGGGCGGGTACGGCCGGGAGACCGTGCTCTTCCTGGACGAGATCCACCGCTTCAGCAAGGCCCAGCAGGACTCCCTGCTGCCCGCCGTGGAGAACCGCTGGGTCACCCTCATCGCGGCCACGACGGAGAACCCGTACTTCTCGGTCATCTCCCCGCTGCTCTCCCGCTTGCTGCTGCTCACGCTGGAGCCGCTGACCGACGACGACCTGCGGTCCCTGCTGCGCCGCGCGCTGACCGCCGAGCGCGGTCTCGGCGGCGTGGTGGAGCTGCCCGAGGACGCGGAGGCACACCTGCTGCGGATCGCCGGCGGCGACGCCCGGCGGGCGCTGACGGCGCTTGAGGCGGGCGCGGGCTCGGCGATAGCCAAGGGAGAGCCGCAGATCACGCTGGCCACGCTGGAGGAGGCGGTCGACCGGGCGGCGGTCAAGTACGACCGGGCCGGCGAACAGCACTACGACGTGGCCAGCGCGCTCATCAAGTCCATCCGCGGCTCGGACGTGGACGCTGCGCTGCACTACCTGGCCCGCATGATCGAGGCGGGTGAGGACCCGCGGTTCATCGCCAGGCGGCTGATGATCTCGGCGAGCGAGGACATCGGCATGGCCGACCCGACGGCGCTCCAGACGGCGGTGGCCGCGGCGCAGGCGGTGGCCCTGATCGGCTACCCCGAGGCCCGGATAGCGCTCGGGCAGGCCACGGTGGCGCTCGCGCTCGCGCCCAAGTCGAACGCGGCGTACCTGGCCATCGACGCGGCCCTGGCCGACGTGCGCGCCGGCCTGGCCGGCCCCGTCCCGCCGCACCTGCGCGACGGGCACTACAAGGGCGCCCAGAAGCTCGGCCACGCGCAGGGCTACCTCTACCCGCACGACCTGCCGGGCGGCATCGCCGCGCAGCGGTACGCGCCGGACGCGGTGCACGGCAAGCGGTACTACGAGCCGACGCGGTACGGGGCGGAAGCGCGGTACGCCGACGTCGTGGAGCGGGTCAGGGCCCGGCTGCGCGGTGACCCGCCGCCCCCGGCCGCGCGCGCCGAGCAGCCCGAGCCCAAGGCCGCCGAGTAGCGGTCCCCGCGCGGGCGCCACGGCGCCCCGACGGGCGCGATCGGCGCCCCGGAGCCGCGCGACGCGACTGACCTGCCAGCCGGCGCGGCCGGTTCGCCGCGCCGCTGCGGCATGCCCAACTCCCGCCAGGTGAGCGGGGGTTGGGGTGGACGGTGCTCCGGCTGGGCGTGTCCGGGCACGCCGAGGGGGTCGGTGAGGGGGAGGGGCGAGCGGGCGCGGGAGGGGGCGGGTGTGGAAGGGCGCGGCAGTGCGGGAGCTTGGGGAGGCGGTCGGCTACTCGGCCGCGGCCTCGAAGAGGGTGTGCATGGCGCGCCGCAGCTCCGTCACGTCGCGCACCGGCTCCGGGAAGTCGAAGCGGGCGTCGAAGGAACGGCGGGTGGAGTCGGTGAAACGGACCCGCAGGCCGAAGCGGGTGAGGGAGACGGGCACCGCCCGCACGGCGTGTCCGGCCGACGCGTGCGCCTTCTCCCTGCTGCGGTGCGCCAGGTTCACGCGCGGCTCCGCAGTTGGCGTGCTCCCCGATGAGCGCGCAGAGCATCTGGACCTGCTCGCTGTGCGCGGAGTGCAGGTGCTGGAGGAGGTCGGCCTCGTGGGCCACCAGTGGGTCGGGGGCCGCGGCGGCGAAGGCGTCCGGCTCGACGCCCTCGACGCCCCACATGTCGTCCACGCACGCCTCGCCGACCTCAAGCCGTAGTAGCACCCAGGCGGGTCGCCCGCCGGGGTGCTGCGCGGTGGGCGGGTGTGGCGCGTCGTCTATGCCGAGGATCTCGCCCACCGGGTGGCGCTCGGCGAGCAGCATGGCGCAGGCGGCCTGCTCCGCGTCGCGTACCGGGGTGAGCCAGCCGGCGACCCAGGCGCGCCCGCGCATGCGATACGGCACCGCGACGGGTGCGACGTCCGTGATCTCCATCACGCACGCGAGGTCGTCATCCTGGGCGTACGCTGCGGCTCTGGACGCCGGAGAGCCACCGGGGACCAGCAGTAGCACGTCTCCGTCGGGCATGACGGTGCGGGCCGTGGGGATGCCCGCGGTGAAGTCCTCGGGCTCCTCGATTCCAGGAATCGCGAGAGAAGCCGTAGCCTTGGATTGTACGAGGGTTCGTACGCGCTCGGCAGCAGTAGGTTGCCGGGCGTCTTCCGCGGGGCGCGGCTGACCCACCTCAGTGCCTTCAGGCCCGGAGTCGTCTGACTCCGGGCCCTGGGCGGCGCTGGATGTGGGGCTCCCAGGTCGAAACATACGTTCTCCTCAGCTAAGGTAAGCCTAACCTAACTTATAAGGAGGTTCGTTCCACGTGAACCAGTCGCGCCCCAAGGTCAAGAAGTCCCGTGCGCTCGGAATCGCACTGACTCCCAAGGCCGTCAAGTACTTCGAGGCTCGCCCCTACCCGCCGGGTGAGCACGGCCGTGGCCGCAAGCAGAACAGCGACTACAAGGTCCGACTCCTTGAGAAGCAGCGTCTGCGCGCTCAGTACGACATCAGCGAGCGCCAGATGGCCCGTGCCTACGACCGCGCTCGGAAGGTCGACGGCAAGACGGGCGAGGCCCTGATCATCGAGCTTGAGCGCCGCCTGGACGCGCTCGTCCTTCGGTCGGGCATCGCCCGGACCATCTACCAGTCGCGCCAGATGGTCGTGCACGGTCACATCGAGGTCAACGGCCGGAAGGTCGACAAGCCGTCCTTCCGCGTCCGCCCGGGCGACGTCGTGATGGTCCGCGAGCGCAGCCGCGAGAAGCACCCCTTCCAGGTCGCTCGCGAGGGTGGCTACGACACCGACGGTGAGACGCCGCGCTACCTCGAGGTCAACCTCAAGGCGCTTGCGTTCCGCCTCGACCGGGACCCGAACCGCAAGGAGATCCCGGTGATCTGCGACGAGCAGCTCGTCGTCGAGTACTACGCCCGCTAAGCACAGCTCAGCGGGTAGGCCCCGCCCGCGAGGGCGGGGCTTTTCGCGTACCGGCCGGGCCTAGCCCGCGGGCTCCTCGTCCGCCCCGGCCGGCGGCGGGCCGGCCGGCTCCTTGCGGCGCAGCGCGGCGGCCGCGCCCGCGGCCCACTCCTCGGCCGCCCGGCCCTCGCTGGCCCGGTCTTCCTCGGGCCAGGGCCGCCCGGCCACCCCGCCCGCCTGCCCGACCAGGCTGGCCGGGCGACCGCGGCCCCGCTCCAGGACCTGGGCCACCGCCGAGTCGAGGCCCGCGCGCCGCCCGTCGCGCCGCGCCGCCTCGTACCCCGCCTCCCCGAGCAGGCCCCTGGCCCGCGCGGCGCAGCGCTCGTGCCGCTGGCGCAGCAGCGGGGAGCGCAGCGGCTCGCCGGCCAGGTCGCGCCAGCCGCTGAGGGCGGCGCCCTGCAACTCGGCCGCCCACTGCGGCCCGTCGAGCACCACCAGCGGCGCCAGCCGCTCCAGCGCTAGCGTCATGCCCAGCAGGTCGCCGAACTCCCGCTTGATCACCAGGCAGGCCACCAGGAGTTCGCGCGCCTGCTCGTCCTCGCCCCGCGCGTACAGGGCGTACGAGCGCACCCACCGCTCCCCGCTGTCACTGGCCACCTGCCGGGCGTCCTCGGCCAGCGCCAGGGCCGCCTCCGCGTCGCCGAGCAGCTCCAACGCCAGCGCGAGCTGCACCTGCGCGAGGAGCACCAGGGCGTTCAGCTCGCCCCGGGCGCGATAGCGCTCAAGGCACTCGCGCAACAGGGCCACCGCGCCCGGCAGGTCGTCGTTGGCGAGCGCGGTCGCGCCCAGCATCTGGGTGGCCAGCGCCGCCGCGCCCTCGTCGCCGCACCGGTCGGCCAGCTCGCGGCACTCGTGCAGCGCCGTCAGCGCGGTCAGCGCGGCCACCGCGTCCCCGCGCGCCGCCGCCGTCAGGCCCACCGCCCACAGCGCCTTCGCACGCGGCTCCGGCTGGTCGCCCCCGAGTTCCAGTGCGCGCTCCAGCCAGCGCTGGCCCTCGGCGAGCCGCCCGCAGCCGACCCAGTAGAACCACAGGGTGCCGGTCAGGTACTGGCCGATATGCGCGTCCTCGGGGCTCTCCAGGCTGTACTCCAGCGCGAGCCGCAGGTTCGGCGGCTCCGCCTCCACGCGCCGGGCCACCTCGACCTGGCGCAGGCTGAACCAGTCCAGCTCGCACCAGGTGGCGAGCCCCAGGTACCAGTCGCGGTGCCGCCTGCGCAGCCGCTCGGTCTCGCCCAGCTCCGCCAGCCACCGGGCGCCGTACGCGCGCACCGGGCGCAGCAGCCGGTAGCGGGCCTGACCGGCGCCCTCGGACGGGTCGTCCCGGACCACGACGGACTGCGCGACCAGGCCCGACAGGACCGGCAGCACCTCGTCGGCGGGCAGGTCCGGGCCGGAGCACACGTACTCGACGGCGTCCAGGTCGAAGCCGCCGTCGAAGACCGACAGCCGCGACCACAGCAGCCGCTCGCCGGCCGTGCACAGCTCGTGGCTCCAGCCGATCGCCGTGGACAGCGAGCGGTGCCGGTCGGGGACGCTGTGGCCGCCGCTGGTCAGCAGCCTGAGCGGGTCCTCCAGCCGGAGCAGGACCTGTTCCAGGGACAGGGTGCGTAACTGCGCCGCCGCCAGCTCGATGGCCAACGGCACAACGTCCAGGGGCCGACACACCTCGCTCACCGCTTCGCGGTCGGCCGCCGCGGTGAAGGCGGGCAGCAGCGCCGAGGCGCGGTCGGCGAACAGGGCGACGGCGTCGGGCCGCACCGGCAGCGGGCCCAGCGGCAGCAGCCGCTCGCCGGTGATCCCGAGCGGACGTCGGCTGGCGACGAGCACCCGCAGGCCCGGCACCCGCCGCAACAGCTCGGCCACCAGCGCGGCACACGGCTTGCTCAGGGGCTCGCAGCCGTCGAGCACCAACAGCGTCTCGCCCTGCGCGAGGCGCCGCACCAACACCTCGCGCGGGGGCCGCCCGCCGGGCGCGGTCAGCCCGAGCGCGTGGAGCACGGCCTCGTCGGGGTCGGTGTCGGTGGGGAGTTCGGCCAGGCTGACCAGCCACATGCCGTCGCAGAAGCGATTCCGCATCCGCCGGGCCGCCCGGAGCGCCAGCCGGGACTTGCCGATCCCGGCGACGCCCGTGACGGTCACCAGGCGGGTTCGGGAGAGGAGTCGCCTGGTCTCCGCCAGTTCCGCGGACCGCCCGACGAACCGGCTGACTTCGGCGGGGAGGGCGCCTGCTCTGCTGGGTTGGGCGGAGGGGCTGGGCTTCGCTGATCCGGGGCGCGGAACATGTCGCAGAAACACGGAGCGTACTCAACGGTATGCAGGCCATACAATCCCCGTCCGTGCCACTCGGTTCGGGTGCGCGCCCCCGCCGGAAGCGGCCCGTGGCGAGCGACAATCCGGTACGGCCGACGAGCCGCGGCGCGATAGGCTCGGTGTCTGCCGTCCGCGCCCGCGATGTCTGACCGCCCGCAAGCGGCGGCGGGCCGCGCTGAACGAGTGCAGCCCACGACGAGTCAACGATCAGCAGGGAGCGGTGCGACGTGTCCGGTGGAGAAGTGGCCGGGATCCTCGTGGCCGTCTTCTGGGCGATCCTGGTGTCGTTCCTCGCCCTCGCGTTGGTGAGGCTCGCGCAGACGCTCAAGGCGACCACCAAGCTGGTGGCGGACGTGACCGACCAGGCGGTGCCGCTGCTGAGCGAGGCGTCGGCCACGATGCGCTCGGCCAACACCCAGCTCGCGCGCGTCGACTCGATCGCGGCCGACGTCCAGGAGGTCACCTCCAACGCGTCCGCGCTCTCCTCCACCGTCTCGTCGGCCTTCGGCGGCCCGCTGGTGAAGGTGGCCGCGTTCGGGTATGGGGTACGCCGGGCCATCGGCCGCAAGGGCGAGGCCCCCGAGCGTTCGACCGTCGTCGTCGGCAAGACCGTGCCGTCCGCACGGCTCGGTGGCCGCCGCAGCCGGAGCAATGACCGGAGCAAGAAGGACTGATCGCGATGTTCCGCCGCGCATTCTGGTTCACCACCGGCGCCGCAGCCGGCGTGTGGGCCACCACCAAGGTCAATCGCAAGTTGCGCCAGCTGACCCCTGAGAGTCTGGCCGCGCAGGCCGCGGACAAGGCGGTGGAGACCGGACACCGACTGAAGCAGTTCGCCCTGGACGTACGGGTCGGAATGTCGGACCGGGAAGCGGCGTTGAACGACGCGCTGGGACTCAACGGGGGGCCCGACGTCCGGGAACTGCCCGTACGGCACGCGCAGGTGCTGGAGTCGAAGACCTACCGCCCCGCGGGCCTGACCGCCCCAGGCGATCCGGACACCCGCCGGGGCGACGACTGGAACGACCGGGGAAACGACCGGAAGACCGACCGGAACGATCGGAAAGAGGACTACTGATGGAGTCGGCCGAAATCCGCCGCCGCTGGCTACGCTTCTTCGAGGAGCGGGGGCACACCGTCGTGCCGTCGGCGTCGCTGATCGCGGACGACCCGACGCTGCTGCTGGTCCCCGCGGGCATGGTGCCCTTCAAGCCGTACTTCCTCGGCGAGGTCAAGCCCCCTTTCGACCGGGCCACCAGCGTGCAGAAGTGCGTGCGCACGCCCGACATCGAAGAGGTCGGCAAGACCACGCGGCACGGCACGTTCTTCCAGATGTGCGGCAACTTCTCCTTCGGCGACTACTTCAAGGAAGGCGCCATCAAGCTCGCCTGGGAGCTGCTGACCAGCTCGCAGGCGGACGGGGGCTACGGCCTGGCCCCGGAGAAGCTGTGGATCACGGTCTACGAGCAGGACGACGAGGCCGAGCGCATCTGGCGTGAGGTCGTTGGCGTGCCAGCCGAGCGCATCCAGCGCCTGGGCATGGGCCCCAACTACTGGTCCATGGGCGTGCCCGGACCGTGCGGCCCCTGCTCCGAGATCAACTACGACCGTGGCCCCGAGTTCGGCCCCGAGGGCGGCCCGGCCGTCAACGACGAGCGGTACGTGGAGATCTGGAACCTGGTCTTCATGCAGTACGAGCGCGGACCGGGCTCCGGCAAGGAGGACTTCCCGATCCTCGGCGAGCTGCCCAGCAAGAATATCGACACCGGCCTCGGCCTCGAACGCCTGGCGATGATCCTGCAGGGCGTGCACAACATGTACGAGACGGACACCCTCCTGGTCGTCATGGACCAGGCCACCGAGCTGACCGGAGTCGCCTACGGCACCGGCACGGACACCGACGTCGCCCTGCGCGTGGTCGGCGACCACATCCGCACCTCGGTGATGCTCATCGGTGACGGCGTCACCCCGGGCAACGAGGGCCGCGGGTACGTGCTGCGCCGCATCATGCGCCGCGCCATCCGCAACATGCGCCTGCTGGGCGCCACCGGCCCGGTGGTCGGGCAGCTCGTGGACGTCGTGCTCACGACGATGGGCCAGCAATATCCGGAGCTGCTCGAGGACCGCAAGCGCATCGAGACGGTCGCCCTGGCCGAGGAGAACGCGTTCCTCAAGACGCTGAAGTCCGGCACCAACATTCTGGACACGGCCGTCAGCGAGACCAAGGCCGCCGGCTCCACCACGCTCGCCGGCGACAAGGCGTTCCTGCTGCACGACACCTGGGGCTTCCCCATCGACCTGACCCTGGAGATGGCCGCCGAGCAGGGGCTGACCGTCGACCAGGAGGGCTTCCGCCGCCTGATGAAGGAGCAGCGGGAGCGGGCCAAGGCGGACGCCAAGGCCAAGAAGCAGGGCTACGCCGACCTCTCCGCCTACCGCGCGGTCGCCGACACCTCCGGCACCACCGTCTTCACCGGGTACGCGGAGACGGCGGGGGAGTCCTCCGTCGTCGGGCTGCTGGTCGACGGCGTCTCGTCGCCCGCCGCGCACGAGGGCGACGAGGTCGAGGTCGTCCTCGACCGCACCCCGTTCTACGCCGAGGGCGGCGGTCAGCTCGCCGACACGGGCCGGATCAAGCTGGACACCGGCGCCGTGGTCGAGGTGCGCGACGTGCAGCAGCCGGTGCCCGGCGTGAGCGTGCACAAGGGCGTGGTGCAGGTCGGCGAGGTCGTCGTCGGAGCCGGGGCGTACGCCCAGATCGACGTCGCCCGCCGGCGGGCCATCGCCCGCGCGCACAGCGCCACCCACCTCACCCACCAGGCGCTGCGCGACGCGCTCGGCCCGACGGCCGCGCAGGCCGGTTCGGAGAACTCACCCGGCCGCTTCCGGTTCGACTTCGGCTCGCCGGCCGCGGTCCCCGGCACGGTGCTCACGGACGTCGAGCAGAAGATCAACGACGTGCTCTCCCGCGAGCTCGACGTCACCGCCGAGGTGATGAGCATGGACGAGGCGAAGAAGCAGGGCGCCATCGCCGAGTTCGGCGAGAAGTACGGCGACCGGGTGCGCGTGGTGACCATCGGGGACTTCTCCAAGGAGCTGTGTGGTGGCACGCACGTGCACAACACGGCCCAGCTCGGCCTGGTGAAGCTGCTCGGCGAGTCCTCGATCGGCTCGGGGGTGCGCCGCGTGGAGGCCCTGGTGGGCGTGGACGCGTACAACTTCCTCGCTCGCGAGCACACGGTGGTCTCGCAGCTCACGGACCTGGTCAAGGGGCGTCCCGAGGAGCTGCCCGAGAAGATCTCCGGGATGTTGGCCAAGCTCAAGGAGGCCGAGAAGGAGATCGGGCGGTTCCGCGCGGAGAAGGTGCTGCAGGCCGCTGCCGGCCTCGCCGAGGGCGCCCAGGACGTGCGGGGCGTCCCCCTGGTGACCGGCCGGGTGCCCGACGGCACCGGCGCCGACGACCTGCGCAAGCTGGTGCTCGACGTGCGCGGGCGCATCCAGGGCGGTCGCCCGGCCGTCGTCGCGCTGTTCGCCGTCGCCGGCGAGCGCCCGCTCACGGTGATCGCCACCAACGAGGCGGCCCGCGAGCGCGGCCTCAAGGCCGGTGAGTTGGTGCGTGCCGCCGCCAAGACGCTCGGTGGCGGCGGCGGCGGCAAGCCGGACGTCGCGCAGGGCGGCGGCCAGAACCCGGCCGCCATCGACGACGCGATCGCCGCCGTGCAGCGCCTCGTCGCCGAACAGGCGTGAGGAGCGGCCGAGCGGGCGTGAGGGCCAGCGGTCCGGACGCGCGGATTGGCCGGGCCGGCGGTTCGAGCGGCTGAGTGGGCGCGGCGGCTGGCCGCCTCGCGCGCGACGCGCGAGCGAGCCGCCGCGCGGTAGTGGTAGCGGTCGGCCGGCCGGGTGGACGTCACCCGGCCGGCCTATGACCGCCCGGGCCGGGGCGTCGCGCACTCGACCGGGCGAGGGAACGGACGGGGTGACGGGAGTACGTCACCCCGGTGGTGGAACGAGGGCTCCGGCGTGAGCGGATAGGTCGAGCGGGAGCGGGTACGAGGCGGCGTGAGCGAGGAACGGCCCATGCGACGCGGGCGACGGATCGCCGTCGATGTCGGAGACGCCCGGATCGGGGTGGCCTCGTGCGACCCCGACGGGGTCCTGGCGACACCGGTGGAGACGGTACCGGGCCGGGAGGTCCCGGCCGCCCGGCGCAGGCTGGTGGCGATCGTCGAGGAGTACGAGCCGATCGAGGTCGTCGTCGGCCTGCCACGGTCACTGCGCGGTACGGAGGGCCCGGCCGCGACCAAGGTGCGCGGCTTCGCCGACGAGCTGGCCCAGGCCGTGGCGCCGGTGCCGGTGCGGCTGGTGGACGAGCGCATGAGCACGGTCACCGCGACCCAGGGGCTGCGCGCCGCGGGGGTCAGGAGCAAGAAGGGGCGGTCGGTCGTCGACCAGGCCGCCGCCGTCATCATCCTGCAGAACGCGCTGGAGATGGAGCGCGCCTCGGGCCGCCCGCCGGGAGAGGCCGTCGAAGTGGTCATCTGATCGCGATACGGTAACGTTCCGCGCGGCATGGCAGCCGTTCGAATCCCGGGCGTCGTGATAGCCCGGCGGAGCGAACCCCGCGCCCCACGCGCGTACCGGCTGCCGCAGCGCGGCACTAGGGGATTGATGACTGAGTATGGCCGGAGATCCGGCTCCCAACCGTGGGACCCCGAGGACCCCTTGTACGGGGACCCGGGGTGGCACGGGCAGCAGGCCGCGGGCGGTCAGAGCCCCTACGGTGACCAGGCCCAGCAGTATGCGCAGCAGCAGGAACCTTTCGCGCAGCAGCAGTACGACTGGGACGGTGCGCAGGGCTCGGCCGCGCCGTACGGCGGCGGCCCGGGCGATCCGTACGTGCACGGCCAGCAGCCGACCCAGCAGCAGGGCCAGTCCGTCGACCCCTACGGCACGGGTCAGCACGCCCAGCCCTACGCGCCGGGCCAGCACGTCCAGCCGGTCGACGGATACCCCTCCGGTCAGCACGGTCACCCGTACGGCGGTGAGCGGGCCGACTACCACGGGACGCCGGACGGCTACCCGGCCCCCGAGCAACAGGCCGCCCCGCACGGCCAGCACGCCCAGCAGCAGCCGGCGTACCAGCGGCAGGCGGGGCAGGAGCCCGCGCAGCAGACGCGGGGGCGATCTCCGGCGGGCGCCCCGGAGGGGGAGCCGGTAGACGACTGGCGGGCGGCGAACGAGCCCGATCCGGGCGCGCCCGACCACCTCTTCTTCGCGGAAGAGAAGAACTCCTTCTTCGACGACGCGGACGGCGCCGGCCGCGACGGGCGTGCCGGACGAGGGCCGGGGCGCGACGAGGGCCGATGCGCCGAGCACGACGACGCGTTCGACGCCGCCTATGGCGACGATGTCAGCGACCCGCGCGAGGAGCGTCGGCAGTCCCGGGAGCGGCGGAACAAGAAGACCAAGCGCCGTAGCGACATGGCGTGTCTGGTAGTCACGGTGGTGCTCGGCGGCGTCGTGGGCGGCGTGGGCTACTTCGGCTACCAGTTCTGGCAGAGCCACTTAGGCGCCGCGCCGGACTTCGCGGGCGAGAGCACCGACGAGCAGGTGCAGATCGAGATCCCCGAGGGCACCGGGGTCGCCGCCATGGGCGAGATCCTCAAACGCGAAGGCGTCGTCAAGAGCAGCCAGGCGTTCGTGGACGCCGCCAACGGAAACCCCAAGGGCGACCGCATCCAGGCGGGGACGTACACGCTCAACAAGCGGATGTCGGGTGACGCGGCCGTCACGATGATGACCGACCCCGCGGCGCTGAACTCCCTGATCGTCACCGAGGGCATGCGCAACCGCGCCGTCTACGCGGCGATCGACAAGAAGATCGGCGCCGCCGAGGGCACCACCCTGGAGGTGGCCCAGAAGGAGTACCGCAACCTCCGGCTCCCCGCGTGGGCTAACAAGAACTCTGCCATCAAGGACCCCCTGGAGGGGTTCCTCTACCCCTCCCGCTACAGCGTCGGCAAGGACGCCAAGCCCGCCGCCGTACTGTGCAAGATGGTCGAGCAGGCCAACAAGGAGTACGAGAAGCTCGGCATCGACGAGGCCAAGGCCGAGAGCCTGGGCCTGGCGTCGCCGCTCGACATCGTCACCGTGGCCAGCCTCGTCAACGCCGAGGGCATGACGCACGACGACTTCCGTAAGATGGCCGACGTCGTCTACAACCGCCTCAAGCCCGACAACGTGCAGACCAACGGGCTGCTGGAGTTCGACTCCACGTACAACTACATCAAGAACCAGAGCAAGATCGACTTGACGATCGAGGAACTACGCAAGTACGACAACCCCTACAACACGTACCACGACGAGGGGCTGCCGCCCGGACCCATCGGGAACCCGGGGGAGGACGCGCTGAAGGCCACCCTGAAGCCCGAGCGGGGCGGGTGGTACTACTTCATCTCCGTCGACCTCAAGACGACGAAGTTCACCAAGACCTACGCCGAGCACAAGAAGCTGGTCGACGAGTTCAACAAGACGCGCGGCGGCGGTAACTGACACAGGGGGCGGGGACAGACAGATGCCGGACGACCGCAGGGCGGCGGTCCTAGGATCGCCGATCGCGCACTCGCTCTCGCCGGTGTTGCATCGGTCCGCGTACGCCAAGCTGGGGCTGACCGGCTGGCGCTACGACCGGTACGAGGTGGACGAGGCCGGGCTGCCGGCCTTCCTGCAGGGGCTGGACCGCGACTGGGCCGGGCTCTCGCTGACGATGCCGCTCAAGCGGGCGATCATCCCGCTGCTCGACGAGATCACCCAGACCGCGGCCTCGGTGGAGGCGGTGAACACCGTGCTGTTCACCGAGGAGGGCCGGCGGGTCGGCGAGAACACCGACATCCCCGGCATGATCGCGGCGATGCGCGAGCGCGGCGTGGAACGGGTGGAGCGCGCCGCGGTGTTGGGCGCCGGGGCCACGGCGTCATCGGCGCTGGCCGCCCTCGCCCGCATCCAGGTCGGCGAGGTCACCGCGTACGTCCGCGGGGCGGCCCGGGCCACCGAGATGCGGCAGTGGGGCGAGCGGCTCGGGGTGCGCGTGCGCACCGCGGACTGGGCGGACGCCGCCGAGGCGATGAGCGCCCCGCTGGTGTTCGCGACCACCCCGGCCGGCAGCACCGACGCGCTGGCCGCCGCCGTGCCCGAGCGACCCGGCGCGCTCTTCGACGTGCTCTACGACCCGTGGCCCACCGCGCTGGCCGCCGCCTGGTCGGCGCGCGGCGCCGTCGTCGGCGGGCTCGACCTGCTCGTGCACCAGGCGGTGTTGCAGGTGGAGCGGATGACCGGCGGCGCGGCACCGCTGGCCGCCATGCGGGAGGCGGGCGAGGCCGCGCTCGCGGCGCGGCAGCGGCCTCCGGCGCCGTAGCGGCTCCGGCCCGCGGGTCGGCGTTCCGCGCTCGCCCGACCGGGGGCCACCGGGGGCGAGCACGGCCGGACGCGGCGCGCCGCGCACACGGCGTGCGAACGGCGCGCCGCCCGGGAAGGGGCGCGCGCCGTCGTCCGTAGCGTGGACGGGCGAACGGGCTCCGTCGCAGCTCATGGGAGGATCGGGGCTGAGAAGTCGCACGGGCGCGAGGTTTTAAGGAGCACCGTTGAGCAGGTTGCGTTGGCTGACGGCGGGGGAGTCGCACGGCCCCGCACTGGTGGCGACCCTGGAGGGGCTGCCCGCCGGGATACCGATCACCACCGACATGGTGGCGGACGCGCTCGCGCGGCGGCGGCTCGGCTACGGCCGCGGTGCCCGGATGAAGTTCGAGCGCGACGAGGTCACGTTCATCGGCGGCGTACGACACGGCCTGACCCTGGGCGGCCCCGTGGCGATCATGGTGGGCAACACCGAGTGGCCCAAGTGGGAAAAGGTGATGGCAGCCGACCCGGTCGACCCCGAGGTGCTGGCTGTGCTGGCCAGGAACGAGCCGCTAACCCGCCCCCGGCCCGGCCACGCCGACCTGGCCGGCATGCAGAAGTACGGCTTCGACGAGGCCCGGCCGATCCTGGAGCGCGCCTCCGCGCGGGAGACCGCGGCTCGCGTCGCCCTCGGCGCCGTCGCCCGTTCCTACCTCAAGGAGACGGCCGGCATTGAGATCGTCTCGCACGTGGTGGAGCTGGCCGCGGCCAAGGCCCCGTACGGCGTCTACCCCACCCCCGGCGACGTCGAGCGACTCGACGCCGACCCGGTGCGCTGCCTGGACCCCAAGGCCAGCGAGGCGATGGTGGCCGAGATCGACCAGGCGCACAAGGACGGCGACACCCTCGGCGGCGTGGTCGAGGTGCTGGCGTACGGTGTGCCGGTCGGGCTCGGCTCGCACGTGCACTCGGACCGGCGGCTCGACGCGCGGCTCGCGGCAGCGCTCATGGGCATCCAGGCAATCAAGGGCGTCGAGCTGGGCGACGGGTTCGACCTGGCCCGGGTCCCCGGCTCGCAGGCGCACGACGAGATCCTGCCGACCGAGGACGGGATCAAGCGGGCGACCGGCCGCTCCGGCGGCACCGAGGGCGGGCTGACCACCGGCGAACTGCTGCGCGTGCGGGCCGCGATGAAGCCGATCGCGACCGTGCCCCGGGCGCTGGCCACCGTCGACGTGACCACCGGCGAGCCGACCAAGGCCCACCACCAGCGCTCGGACGTGTGCGCCGTGCCGGCCGCCGGGATCGTCGCCGAGGCGATGGTGGCGCTGGTGCTCGCCGACGCGGTGGCGGAGAAGTTCGGCGGCGACAGCGTCCCCGAGACCCGCCGCAACGTCCGTGGCTTCCTCGACCACCTGCAGATCCGGTGACCGGCGCGGAACAGCACACCGCGCCCGGCGCCGGCGAGCGCCCCGGGCCCGTCGTGATCCTGGTGGGCCCGCCCGGCACGGGCAAGACGACCGTGGGCGCGCTGCTCGCCGAGCGCCTCGGCACGACCTACCGCGACACCGACGCCGACATCGAGCAGACCGCCGGCCGGCCCATTCCGGAGATCTTCTTCGAGCACGGCGAGCCGCACTTCCGCGCCCTTGAGCGGGCCGCGGTGCGCGCCGCGGTGGCCGAGCACCCGGGCGTGCTCTCGCTCGGCGGCGGCGCGGTGATGGACGAGGACACCCGGGCGCTGCTGACCGGCCTGCCGGTGGTCTTCCTCGACGTGCGGCTCGCCGCGGCCGTGCGCCGGGTGGGCCTGGACGCGCCGCGCCCGCTGTTGGCCGTCAACCCGCGACAGCGCTGGCGGGAGCTGATGGAGGCGCGCCGCCCGTTGTACACGCAGGTGGCCCGCGCCGTCGTGAGCACCGACGACCGCACTCCCGAGGACGTGGCCGGCGAGGTCGCCAGGGCGCTGGAGCTTCAGGAGTGATCGTGTGACCCGCATCCCGCAGATGCCGCATCCCGCAGTGAGGAACGCATGACTGACCCGTCCAAGACCGCAGCGTCTTCCGCGCCCGCTGACCCCGCGCAGCCGACCCGCATCCAGGTCGCGGGCAGCGCGGGGACCGCGTCCTACGAGGTGCTCATCGGCCGCCAACTCCTCGGCGAGCTGCCCGCGCTCATCGGTTCCGGTGTCAAGCGCGTGGCGGTGCTGCACCCCGAGGCGCTGTCCGCCACCGGTGAGGCGCTGCGCGCCGACCTCGCGGAGCAGGGCTTCGAGGCCATCGCCATCCAGTTGCCGAACGCGGAGGAGTCCAAGACCGCCGAGGTCGCCGCGTACTGCTGGAAGGCGCTGGGCCAGACCGGGTTCACCCGCTCGGACGTGATCGTCGGTGTCGGCGGCGGCGCCACCACGGACCTGGCGGGCTTCGTGGCGGCCACCTGGCTGCGCGGGGTGCGCTGGATCGCGGTGCCGACCACCGTGCTCGGCATGGTGGACGCGGCGGTCGGTGGCAAGACCGGCATCAACACCGCCGAGGGCAAGAACCTGGTCGGGGCCTTCCACCCGCCGTCCGGGGTGCTGTGCGACCTGGCGGCCCTCGACTCGCTGCCGCCGCACGACTACGTCAGCGGCCTCGCCGAGGTGATCAAGGCCGGGTTCATCGCGGACCCGGTGGTCCTGGAGCTGATCGAGGCCGACCCGGCCGGCGCCCGCACTCCGCAGGGCCCGCACACCGCGGAACTCCTGGAGCGCTCGATCAAGGTCAAGGCCGACGTCGTCTCGTCGGACCTCAAGGAGTCGGGCCTGCGCGAGATCCTCAACTACGGGCACACGCTGGCGCACGCCATCGAGAAGAACGAGCGCTACAACTGGCGGCACGGCGCGGCCGTCTCGGTCGGCATGGTCTTCGCGGCCGAACTCGGTCGCCTCGCCGGACGGTTGGACGACGCCACGGCCGACCGGCACCGCGCCATCCTGGACTCGGTCGGGCTGCCGCTCAGCTACCGGGCCGACCAGTGGCCCAGGCTCCTGGAGACGATGCGGGTGGACAAGAAGTCCCGGGGCGACCTGCTGCGCTTCATCGTCCTGGACGGGCTCGGCAAGCCCACCGTCCTGGAGGGCCCTGACCCGGCGGTGCTGCTCGCCGCGTACGGGGAGGTGGCCAAGTGACGGACCGGCGCCGGGTGTTGGTGCTGAACGGACCCAACCTCGGCCGCCTCGGCAGCCGCGAGCCCGACGTGTACGGGGCCACGTCCTACACCGGCCTGGTCGAGCAGTGCGCGGCGCTCGGCAAGGAGCTGGGGTTCGACGTCGAGGTGCGCGAGACCAACGACGAGGGCGAGCTGATCCGTTGGCTGCACGAGGCCGCGGACGGCGCCCTTCCGGTGGTCATCAACCCCGGCGCGTTCACGCACTACTCGTACGGGATGCGGGACGCGGCGGCGCAGCGGACCGCGCCGCTGATCGAGGTGCATATCTCCAACCCGCACGCGCGCGAGGAGTTCCGTCACAACTCTGTCATCGCCGCCGTCGCCAGCGGCACGATCGCCGGGTTCGGAATCGGGTCATATCGGCTCGCGCTGCGGGCCCTGGCGGACCAGCTCGCCGCCTGACGTGACCCGCCCGGCGCCCTGGGCCCCACGCGCGCCGGCGGGGGAGCGCGCACCGGCCAACGGCAGGCCGGGTGAGGCGCTGTTCACCCGGAAGTGGGAGAGTACCGTTCGGTAGCGCACTCGGCCGGCGCACGCGCGCGGCCGGGTCGACACACGTCAGCCGCCCGTACGAGACGGAGAGCCACCGGATGCAGCACGCAGTGGGAGTTCCGCTGCCCCCGTCCCACGGCCAGGGGCAGGGTGCGGCGGGCGCCGCCCAGCACTCGGGCCACCCGCGCCACCCGGGTCGCCGCCCGTGGCCGGCGGCCCCATCCGACGCCGGCCCGCGCCGACGCCCGGCTGGCCCGGGAGCCCCCCGCGCCGGCACCCCGCCGCACCCGGCGACCGACGGCACCACCGGACCGGTGACGCTGCCCCCGGGCGCCCCTGTACCGCTGCCCGACGCGCCGCGGGATCAGCCCGTGATCGACGCGTCCCGCACCGCGGTGGCCGTACTGCTCATCGGGCCGGCCGGTGCGGGCAAGACCACCGTGGCCCGGCTGTGGGCGGACAGCCGGCGGGTGCCCACCGCGCACATCAGCCTCGACGACGTGCGCGAGTGGGTCAGGTCGGGCTTCGCCAACCCGCAGCCCGGTTGGAACGAGAACTCCGAGGCGCAGTACCGGCTCGCCCGCCGCACCTGCGGCTTCGCCGCCCGCAACTTCCTGGCCGACGGCATCTCCTGCATCCTGGACGGCGCCGTCTTCCCCGACCGCCCGGTCGTGGGCCTCGGCGGCTGGAAGCGGCACCGTCGGCCCCGGGCTGCTGCCCGTGGCGCTCCTGCCGGGCCTCGAGGTCGTCCTGGAGCGCAACGCGGCCCGCTCGGGCAACCGCAGGCTCAGCGACGAGGAGGTCGCCCGCATCCACGGCCGGATGGCCGGCTGGTACGGGTCGGGGCTGCCGATCATCGACAACTCGCAGTACGACGTGGCCCAGACCGCCCAGATGCTGGACGAGGCCGTCGCGCGCAGCATCGCGAGCCCGCCGTCCTGGTAGTCGCCGGGCCCGACCGGCGGAACCTTTCCGCTGGTCGAGCCCGGGGCCGGCCGTGGTGCGCTTGCCCCGTGAGCGGCCCGGCGCCGGCGCCCGTCCGCGTCCCCCGCCCCTCGCGCGTGGGCCTGGGTCGCACCCGCCGCGGATGCCGGTCGTCCCTACTCGGACGTGCCCGACCGGCCGGGTGCGCGCGGCACCCCTAGGCTCGGAGACATGTCCGAGGTCTTCGCGACGCGACGTACCCGACTGCGCGAGCGGTGCGCGGCCGTCGGGAACGCGGCAGCGCTCGTGTCCCGACCGGCCAACGTCCGCTACCTGTGCGGCGAGACGCGGCCCGGGGCCGTACTGCTGCTCGGGCCGACGGAGGACGTGTTGCTGCGCTCCGCGGCCCGGGCGGCCGAGCCCGCCGCTGGCCGGCCCGAGGACGACCTCCCGGTGCGGGAGCTGACCGAGCCGCACGGCGACCCGGCCGTCGCCGCGGCCGATCTCGCCGCCGCCGCTGGTGCCGCGCGGCTGGCCGTCGACGAGCACCACCTCACCGTGGACCGGCACCGCGCCCTGCGCTCGGCCGCCCCCCGGCTCGACCTCGCCGACCTCGGCTGCGCCGTCGAACAGCAGCTGATCGTCAAGGACGACGACGAGATCGCCGCCCTGCGCATCGCCGCCGAGATCGCCGACCAGGCGCTGGGCGAACTCCTCGAGTCGATCCTGGTGGGCCGCACCGAGCGGCACCTCGCACTGGAACTGGAGCGCCGCCTGGTGGACCACGGCGCCGACGGCCCGACGTTCGCCACCTCCGTCGGCACCGGCCCGCACTCGGGCCGTCTCGGCCACCTGCCCACCGACCGCCGCGTCGAGGAGGGCGACTTCCTCACCGTCTGCCTGGCTGCCAGCTACCGCGGCTACCGCTGCGAGGTGGGGCGGACCTTCGTCATCGGGACCTCGCCGGCCGACTGGCAGATCGAACTGTACGATGTGGTCTTCGCCGCCCAGCGGGCCGGTCGGGAGGCGCTGGCGCCGGGCACGGCCTACCGCGAGGTAGATCGTGCGAGTCGGCAGGTGCTGGCCGCCGCGGGGTGCGATGGGACGCTCGGGGACCGCGTCGGGCACGGGCTGGGCCTGGAAAACGACGAGGACCCTCGGCTGGCGCCGGAAGCCATGGGTAAACTGGACGCTCGTGTGCCGGTCACCGTCGAACCGGGGGTCCACCTCCCGGGGCGGGGCGGCGTCCGGATAGATGACACACTCGTCGTTCGCCCCGAGGTGGACGGCGGCCCCGAGCTACTCACCATCACGACCAAGGAGCTGCTCGCGCTCTAGCGCGCACCCCTGGTTCCACCAGTTTCAGTCCAGGAGATTCCGCAACCGTGGCATCCACGAACGACCTCAAGAACGGCCTGGTGCTCAAGCTCGACGGGGGCCAGCTCTGGTCCGTCGTCGAGTTCCAGCACGTCAAGCCCGGTAAGGGCCCTGCCTTCGTCCGCACCAAGCTGAAGCACGTGCTGTCCGGCAAGGTCGTCGACAAGACCTTCAACGCCGGCGTGAAGGTCGAGACGGCGAATGTCGACAAGCGCGGCATGCAGTTCTCGTACAAGGACGGCAACGACTTCGTGTTCATGGACACGGAGACGTTCGACCAGATCAACGTGACGCCCGAGACCGTCGGCGACGCGGCCAACTACCTGCTCGAGGGCAACGAGGTCGTCGTCGCCATGTACGAGGGCGCCGTCCTCTACATCGAGCTGCCGGCCTCCGTCGAGCTGGTCATCGAGTACACCGAGCCCGGCGTCCAGGGCGACCGCTCCACCGGTGGCTCCAAGCCCGCCCGCCTTGAGACCGGCTACGAGATCCAGGTCCCGCTCTTCATCACCACCGGTGAGAAGATCAAGGTCGACACCCGCTCCGGTGAGTACCTCGGTCGGGTGAATAGCTAACCGTGGCTGCCCGCAACAAGGCCCGCAAGCGTGCCTTCCAGATCCTCTTCGAGGCCGATCAGCGCGGTACCGCCGTGCCGACCGTGCTCGCGGACTGGATCAGGCACTCGCGGTCCGACGACCGGCAGCCGCCGGTCAACGAGTACACGATGCAGCTCACCGGGGGGTACGCCGACCACGCGGACCGCATCGACGAGCTGATCGCCACCTACGCGGTCGGCTGGTCCCTGGACCGGATGCCGGTCGTCGACCGGAACATCCTGCGGCTCGGCGCCTACGAGCTGATCTGGGAGGACGAGACGCCGGACGCGGTGGTGATCGACGAGGCGGTGCAGCTCGCCAAGGAGTTCTCCACGGAGGACTCCCCGGCGTTCGTCAACGGCCTGCTGGGGCGGCTCAAGGAGCTCAAGCCCAGCCTGCGCCGCGAAGGCTGACCCAGTACGCCTCATGCCGCTGCCCCTGGCACGACCCGAGAGGGTCGCCAGGGGCAGCGGCATGTGCGCGGCCGATGCGGTCGCACCGCGTACGCTCGAACGAGTGACAGCCTGCGGCCGGCTCACGGTCGTGAGCCAACGGTGGGTGTCGGTCGGGCCACGCCGCACACCCCCGCGCCGCCAGGGCGGTCACTCCGCGAGAGCGGGTGTCCTCCCCGGCGGGCGGGGGTGCGTGACGGCGGTGCAGGTGCGAGACGGGGCCCGGTGGCGCGCCCGAGGTGTCGCGGGCGCTACCGGCCGCCGGTCATCGGCGGTCGGTCACAGGTCCTCGTGCTGCACTGCGCGCCGGGCGTCCGCGTCCAGCACGCCCCAGCCGATGAGCTGCTCGGTCAGCACGGAGGGCGACTGGTCGTAGATCACCGCGAGGGTGCGCAGGTCGTCCTGGCGGATCGAGAGGACCTTGCCGTTGTAATCGCCGCGCTGGCTCTGGATCGTGGCCGCGTACCGCTGCAGGGGGCCCGCCTTCTCGGCCGGGACGTGCGCCAGCCGCTCCAGGTCGAGCACCAGCTTCGGCGGCGGCTCGGCGGCCCCGCCCGGCGTCGTGCCCGGCAGCAGTTCCTGCACGGGAACGCCGTAGAAGTCGGCCAGCTCGGCCAGGCGCTGCACCGTCACGGCACGGTCGCCGCGCTCGTACGAACCGACCACCACGGCCTTCCAGCGGCCCTGAGACTTCTCCTCGACACCGTGGAGGGAGAGCCCCTGCTGCGTGCGGATGGCGCGGAGCTTGGCTCCGAGCTGTTTAGTGTATTCGCTGGACATAAAGCTCCCCGGACGAAGACTGGTAACTCACTGTGAGGTTACGCAGCGTAATCTGGCTTCGTCAAGCCGAAAGTTGCGTATGCGTGCTCGGCTGGGGGCCCCGACTGCGCACCTTTTCGGTCCTGGTACCGTCAATAACGTAAATTCCGACGTCCTTTAACGTCCGTCCCGTGAGGCGGAGAAGGAGGTCCGTTCCGTTATGGACGCACCCAGCCAGCCCCCTGGCCCCGCATCGAGCACAAGCTCTGGCCATAGCTCTGGTCCGGAGATCGACGCCCGGCCCGTGCTCGAGGCGCCGGACATCGCCCGGGTCGTGACCCGCATCGCCCACGAGGTGGTGGAACGCGCCAAGGGCGCTCACCACGTTGTACTCCTGGGCATCCCGACGCGTGGCGTCTTCCTCGCCCGGCGGCTCGCCGCCAAGCTTGAGGAGATTACCTCCCGTGCCATCCCGGTCGGCTCGCTCGACATCACCATGTACCGCGACGACCTGCGGCTCGGCCCCGCCCGTACGCTCGCCCGCACCGAGATCCCCACGGCGGGCATCGAGGGCCGGCTGGTCGTCCTCGTCGACGACGTGCTCTTCTCGGGCCGCACCATCCGCGCCGCCCTGGACGCCCTCAACGACATCGGGCGCCCGCGCGCCGTGCAGCTCGCGGTCCTGGTCGACCGCGGCCACCGCGAGCTGCCCATCCGCGCCGACTACGTCGGCAAGAACCTCCCGACCTCGCTGCGCGAGACGGTGAAGGTGCAGTTCACCGAGTTGGACGGCCGGGACAGCGTGCTCCTCGGCGTGCGCCCCACAAGCCCCCGCGGCGGCGCCGAAGGCGAGCGCGCGGACGCCGGGCAGTAGTCCCCCGTACGGCACCGGCCCCCGGGCCGTGCCGCCGCGTGCCCGCACGCCCCACCACTCCTCACCTCACGGAGCCCACAGATGAAGCGTCACCTCATCTCGGCCGCCGACCTCACGCGCGACGACGCCGTCCTGATCCTCGACACCGCCGAGGAGATGGCCCGCGTCGCGGACCGGCCGATCAAGAAGCTGCCCCCACTGCGTGGGCGCACCGTCGTCAACCTGTTCTTCGAGGACTCGACGCGCACCCGCATCTCCTTCGAGGCCGCCGCCAAGCGGCTGTCCGCCGACGTCATCAACTTCTCCGCCAAGGGCTCCTCGGTCTCCAAGGGCGAGTCCCTCAAGGACACCGCGCTGACCTTGGAGGCGATGGGCGCCGACGCCGTCGTCATCCGGCACCACTCCTCCGGCGCCCCGCACCGGCTGGCCACCTCCGGCTGGATCAAGGGCTCGGTCGTCAACGCCGGCGACGGCACCCACGAGCACCCCACGCAGGCGCTGCTCGACGCCTTCACCATGCGCCGCCACCTGGCCGGCGCCGCGGACGGCGGGCCCACCCACCACCGCGGCCCGGGCGACGGCACTGGCCGTGACCTGGCGGGCCGCAAGGTCACCATCGTCGGCGATGTCCTGCACGGCCGCGTCGCCCGCTCCAACGTGCACCTGCTCACCACGCTCGGCGCCGAGGTCACCCTGGTCGCCCCGCCGACCCTGGTGCCCATCGGCGTCGAGAGCTGGCCCTGCGAGGTCAGCTACGACCTGGACGCGGTGCTGCCCACCTCGGACGCCGTGATGATGCTGCGCGTCCAGCGCGAGCGGATGAACGCCGCGTTCTTCCCCACCGAGCGTGAGTACGCCCGCCGCTACGGCCTGACCGGCGACCGCATGGCCCGAATGCCGGAACACGCCATCGTCATGCACCCCGGGCCGATGAACCGGGGTATGGAGATCACGGCCGAGGTCGCCGATTCGCCCCGCTGCACCGCCGTGGAGCAGGTGACCAACGGCGTGAGCATCCGGATGGCCGCCCTCTACCTGCTGCTCGGCGGCAACGAGCCCGCCCTAGCCCCGAGCGCCGCCGCCGACAAGCCCGCCCGCACCGAGGAGACCAGTACGCCATGAGCGAGACCACCAAGACCCTGCTGCGCGGCGCGCGACTGATCGGCGGCGACAGCGCCGCCGTCCTCATCGAGGGCGAGACCATCGCCGCCGTGGGCCAGGGCCTGTCGGCCGAGGGCGCCACGGTCGTCGAGGCCGAGGGCCAGATCCTGCTGCCCGGCCTGGTCGACCTGCACACACACCTGCGCGAGCCGGGCCGCGAGGACTCCGAGACCGTACTGACCGGCACCCAGGCCGCGGCCGTCGGCGGCTACACCGCCGTGCACGCGATGGCCAACACCTTCCCCGTCGCCGACACCGCCGGTGTCGTCGAGCAGGTGTGGCGGCTCGGCCGCGAGTCCGGCTATTGCGACGTGCAGCCGGTCGGCGCCGTCACCGTCGGCCTCGAAGGCGCGCAGCTCGCCGAACTCGGCGCCATGCACGAGTCGACCGCCGGCGTCGTGGTCTTCTCCGACGACGGCAAGTGCGTGGACGACGCGGTGATCATGCGCCGGGCCCTGGAGTACGTGAAGGCCTTCGACGGCGTCATCGCCCAGCACGCGCAGGAGCCCCGGCTCACCGAGGGCGCCCAGATGAACGAGGGCGTCGTCTCCGCCCAGCTCGGCCTCGGCGGCTGGCCCGCCGTCGCCGAGGAGTCGATCATCGCCCGCGACGTCCTGCTCGCCGCGCACGTGGACTCCCGGGTGCACATCTGCCACCTGTCGACGGCCGGCTCGGTGGAGATCGTGCGCTGGGCCAAGTCCAAGGGCTGGAACGTCACCGCCGAGGTCACCCCGCACCACCTGCTCCTCACCGACGAGCTCGTACGCTCCTACAACCCGGTCTACAAGGTGAACCCGCCGCTGCGCACCGAGGCCGACGTGCTGGCGCTGCGCGAGGCGCTGGCCGACGGCACCATCGACTGCGTCGCCACCGACCACGCGCCCCACCCGCACGAGGATAAGGACTGCGAGTGGGCGGCCGCCGCCATGGGCATGGTGGGCCTGGAGACGGCGCTCTCGGTCGTCCAGCACACCATGGTGGACACCGGCCTCCTGGACTGGGCCGGCGTCGCCGACCGGATGTCCTTCCGGCCCGCCGCCATCGGCCGCCTCGCCGGCCACGGGCGGCCCGTCGCCGCCGGCGAGCCCGCCAATCTGACCCTGCTCGACGCGGCATACCGTGGTGTGGTGAACCCCGCGGGCTTCGCCTCCCGCAGCCGTAACACGCCCTACGAGGGGCGCGAGCTGCCGGGCCGAGTGACACACACCTTCCTGCGGGGCCGGGCAACGGTCGTGGACGGGAAGCTGACGTGACACCTGTGACATTTCTGGCGGCGGACGACACCCAGAACGCGGGTGACTGGGCCGCGCGCACCGGCTGGGTCGTGGGCCTGCTGCTGGTCATCGCGCTGCTGTACTGGCTGATGCGGGAGGGCTGGAAGTGGCGCGGGCTGCTCCAGTCGGACCTGCCGGAGCTGGCGCCGGTGCCCGCCGACCCGGGCGAGCCCCGGCTGACCATGGCCGGGCGCTACCACGGCTCGACCAAGGCGGGGCAGTGGCTGGAGCGCATCGTCGCGCACGGCCTCGGCGTCCGCAGCCGCGCCGACGTCACGCTGACCGACGACGGGCTCATCGTGCGGCGCCCCGGCGCCCGGGACTTCCACGTGCCCACCAGCGCGCTGCGCGGCGCCCGGCTCGACAAGGGCATCGCCGGCAAGGTCCTCACCGAGGGCGGGTTGCTGGTGATCACCTGGCAGCTCGGCGACAGCGCGATCGACTCCGGCTTCCGCTCCGACCACGCCGCCGAACACGCGGCCTGGGTCACCGCGATCAACGATCTCACCGGCGGCCCCAGCGACGCGACCGCCACGCGGCGTGACGAGGACGGCCGCGTGGCCGCCGGCGCCGCGACACCGCGGGGGGCGACCCCCGCAACCCCCGAGAAAGGCACATGATGACGCTCTCCACCCAGAGGGCCAGGGTCCCCGCCGTGCTCGTTCTGGAGGACGGCCGCATCTTCCGCGGCCGCGCCTACGGCGCAGTGGGGGATACCTTCGGCGAGGCGGTGTTCTCCACCGGCATGACCGGATACCAGGAGACCCTGACCGATCCCTCGTACCATCGGCAGGTGGTCGTCATGACCGCACCGCACGTCGGCAACACCGGTGTCAACGACGAGGACCCGGAGTCCGGCCGCATCTGGGTCTCCGGCTACGTCGTCCGCGACCCCGCCCGCAAGCCCTCCAACTGGCGCGCCCAGCGCACCCTGGACGAGGAGCTGGCGGCGCAGGGCGTCGTCGGCATCAGCGGGGTCGACACCCGCGCCCTCACCCGCCACCTGCGCGAGCGCGGCGCCATGCGCGTCGGCATCTTCTCCGGCACCGCGCTGGCGGAGGAGTCTGCGCTCGTCGAGCGGGTGCGCACCGCCCCCGGCATGAAGGGCGCCGACCTGTGGAGCGAGGTGACCACCAAGCAGACGTACGTCGTCCCCGCGGTCGGCACCAAGCGGTTCACCGTCGCCGCCATCGACCTGGGCATCAAGACGATGACCCCGCGCCGGATGGCCGAGCGCGGCATAGAGGTCCACGTCTTCCCGGCCACCGCCAGCCTGGAGGAGATCTACGCCATCGAGCCCGACGGCGTCTTCTTCTCCAACGGCCCCGGCGACCCGGCCACCGCCGACCACCCGATGGAGCTGGCGCGCGGAGTCCTGGACCGGCGCACCCCGCTGTTCGGCATCTGCTTCGGCAACCAGGTCCTCGGCCGGGCGCTCGGCTTCGGCACGTACAAGCTCAAGTACGGCCACCGCGGGATCAACCAGCCGGTGCAGGACCGCACCACCGGCAAGGTCGAGATCACCGCGCAGAACCACGGCTTCGCCGTGGACGCGCCCCTGGACGAGGTCGTGGACACCCCCTACGGCCTGGCCCGGGTCGCCCACGTGGGCCTGAACGACGACGTCGTGGGGGGCCTGGAGTGCCTCGACGTGCCCGCGTTCAGCGTCCAGTACCACCCCGAGGCCGCCGCCGGCCCGCACGACGCGGCCTACCTGTTCGACCGCTTTGTTTCCCTGATGGAGGGCCCCCGTGCCTAAGCGCACCGATATCCAGTCCGTCCTGGTCATCGGCTCGGGCCCGATCGTCATCGGGCAGGCGGCCGAGTTCGACTACTCGGGTACCCAGGCGTGCCGCGTGCTCAAGGCCGAGGGCCTGCGCGTCATCCTGGTCAACTCCAACCCGGCCACGATCATGACCGACCCGGAGATCGCTGACGTCACGTACGTCGAGCCGATCACCCCCGAGTTCGTCGAGAAGATCATCGCAAAGGAGCGGCCCGACGCCCTGCTGCCCACGCTCGGCGGCCAGACGGCGCTGAACACCGCCATCGCGCTGCACGACTCGGGCGTGCTAACCCAGTACGGCGTCGAGCTGATCGGCGCCAACGTCGAGGCCATCAACAAGGGCGAGGACCGCGACCAGTTCAAGGACGTCGTCTCCGCCGTCAACGCCAAGATCGGCCACGGCGAGTCCGCCCGCTCGGTCATCTGCCACTCCATGGACGACGTCCTGGAAGGCGTCGAGAAGCTCGGCGGCTACCCGGTCGTGGTCCGCCCCTCCTTTACCATGGGCGGCGCCGGCTCCGGCTTCGTGCACGACGAGGACGAACTGCGCCGCATCGCCGGCCAGGGCCTCACCCTCTCCCCGACCACCGAGGTGCTCCTGGAGGAGTCCATCCTCGGCTGGAAGGAGTACGAGCTGGAGCTGATGCGCGACAAGAACGACAACGTCGTGGTCGTGTGCTCCATCGAGAACTTCGACCCGATGGGCGTGCACACCGGCGACTCGATCACCGTCGCGCCGGCCATGACGCTGACCGACCGCGAGTACCAGACCCTGCGCGACATCGGCATCGCCGTCATCCGCGAGGTCGGCGTGGACACCGGCGGCTGCAACATCCAGTTCGCCGTCAACCCCGAGGACGGCCGGGTCATCGTCATCGAGATGAACCCCCGGGTCTCCCGCTCCTCCGCGCTCGCCTCCAAGGCCACCGGCTTCCCGATCGCCAAGATCGCCGCCCGGCTCGCCGTCGGCTACACGATGGACGAGATCCCCAACGACATCACCGAGCAGACCCCCGCCTCGTTCGAGCCCACGCTCGACTACGTCGTGGTCAAGGTCCCGAGGTTCGCGTTCGAGAAGTTCCCGGCCGCCGACGCAACGCTGACCACCACCATGAAGTCGGTCGGCGAGGCCATGGCCATCGGCCGCAACTTCACCGAGGCGCTCAACAAGGCGCTGCGCTCGCTGGAGAAGAAGGGCTCGCAGTTCGACTTCGTCACCGAGCCCGGTGACAAGGCCGCACTCCTGGAGCGGGCGGCCGTCCCCACCGACGGCCGGATCAACACGGTGATGGCGGCCATCCGCGCCGGCGCCACCCAGGAAGAGGTCTTCGACGCCACCCGGATCGATCCCTGGTTCGTCGACCAGCTCTTCCTGATCAAGGAGATCGCCGACGAGATCGCCGCCGCCGACCAGCTCTCACCCGAGATCCTGCGCGAGGCCAAGCGGCACGGCTTCTCCGACGTACAGATCGCCGCCATCCGCGACCTCGGCCCCGAGGTGGTCCGCGAGGTGCGGCACGCGCTCGGCATCCGCCCCGTCTACAAGACGGTGGACACCTGCGCCGCCGAGTTCGCCGCGCGCACCCCGTACTTCTACTCCTCCTACGACGAGGAGTCCGAGGTCGCGCCGCGCGAGAAGCCCGCGGTGATCATCCTGGGCTCCGGGCCCAACGGCATCGGCCAGGGCATCGAGTTCGACTACTCCTGCGTGCACGCCTCCTTCGCGCTCAGCGACACCGGCTACGAGACCGTCATGGTCAACTGCAACCCGGAGACCGTCTCCACCGACTACGACACCTCCGATCGGCTCTACTTCGAGCCGCTCACCCTGGAGGACGTCCTGGAGATCGTGCACGCCGAACGGCAGGCGGGCCCGCTCGCCGGCGTCATCGTGCAGCTCGGCGGGCAGACCCCGCTCGGCCTCGCCCAGGCCCTCAAGGACAACGGGGTGCCCATCGTCGGCACCTCGCCCGAGGCCATTGACCTCGCCGAGGAGCGCGGCGCCTTCGGGCGCATCCTCACCGAGGCCGGGCTGCCCGCCCCCAAGCACGGCACCGCCTTCTCCTTCGAGCAAGCCAAGGGCATCGCCGCCGAGATCGGCTACCCGGTCATGGTCCGCCCCTCGTACGTGCTCGGCGGGCGCGGCATGGAGATCGTCTACGACGAGTCCTCGCTGGCCGAGTACCTGACCCGGCACGCGGGCCTGATCTCCGAGCACCCGGTCCTCATCGACCGTTTCCTCGACGACGCCATCGAGATCGACGTCGACGCCCTCTACGACGGCCACGAGCTCTACCTCGGCGGCGTCATGGAGCACATCGAGGAGGCCGGCATCCACTCCGGCGACTCCGCCTGCGCGCTGCCCCCGATCACCCTCGGCGGCTTCGACATCAAGCGGCTGCGGTCCTCCACCGAGGCCATCGCCAGGGGCGTCGGGGTGCGCGGCCTGATCAACATCCAGTTCGCCATGGCCGGGGACATCCTCTACGTCCTCGAGGCCAACCCGCGCGCCTCGCGCACCGTCCCCTTCACCTCCAAGGCCACCGCCGTGCCACTGGCCAAGGCCGCCGCCCGCATCTCGCTCGGCGCCACCATCGCCGAACTGCGCGCCGAGGGCCTGCTGCCGGCCACCGGCGACGGCGGCGCCCTGCCGCTGGACTCGCCGATCTCCGTCAAGGAGGCCGTGCTGCCCTGGACCCGCTTCCGGGACGCCTCCGGCCGCGGCGTGGACACCATCCTCGGCCCGGAGATGCGCTCCACCGGCGAGGTCATGGGCATCGACTCGGTCTTCGGCACGGCGTACGCGAAGTCCCAGGCCGCGGCGTACGGGGCGCTTCCCAGGGGCGGTCGGGCCTTCGTCTCGGTCGCCAACCGCGACAAGCGCTCGATGATCTTCCCGGCCCGGGAGCTGGTGGCGCACGGCTTCGAGCTGCTCGCCACCTCCGGCACCGCCGAGGTGCTGCGCCGCAACGGCATCGACGCCACCGTGGTGCGCAAGCAGAGCGAGGGCGAGGGCCCGAACGGCGAGAAGACGATCGTCCAGCTCATCCACGAGGGGCAGATCGACCTCATCGTCAACACCCCGTACGGCACCGGCGGCCGCCTCGACGGCTACGACATCCGCACCGCGGCCGTCGCCCGCGCCGTGCCCTGCCTCACCACGGTCCAGGCGCTGGCCGCCGCCGTCCAGGGCATCGAGGCGCTGGCCAGGGGCGAGGTCGGGGTGCGCTCCCTGCAGGAGCACGCCGGGCAGCTCACCGCGGCCCGCGACGCGGGGTAGCGGACGGGCGTGCCCGGGTGGCCGGCCACCCGCCGGCCCCCGGGCGCCCGCCCCGGCCCCGTCCCCGCCCGGATCGAGCGGGCCCGCCGCCCCGGCCGGTCCGCTCCCAGCCCCGCCCGTACCGGCCTAGCGAAAGCCCGCGCCCGCATGAACCCTTACCCGCTCCTGTTCCGACTCCTCTTCCAGCGGATGGACCCCGAACGGGCCCACCACCTCGCCTTCGGCTGGATCAGGCTCGTCGCCCGCGTCCCCGTCCTGCGCACCCTCGTCGCCGCCGTGCTCGCCCCCCGGTACAAGGAGCTGCGCACCGAGGCGCTGGGCCTGCGGATGCACGGCCCGTTCGGGCTGGCCGCCGGGTTCGACAAGAACGCCATGGCCATCGACGGCATGACCATGCTCGGCTTCGACCACGTCGAGATCGGCACGGTCACCGGACACGCCCAGCCGGGCAACCCGCGCAAGCGCCTCTTCCGCCTGGTGGGCGACCGCGCGCTGATCAACCGGATGGGCTTCAACAACGAGGGCTCTGCCGCCGTCGCCGCTCGGCTCGCCGCCCGGCGCCCCGCCTTCAAGGCCACCGTCGGCGTCAACATCGGCAAGACCAAGGTGGTCCCCGAGTCGGAGGCCGTCGCCGACTACGTCACCTCCACCGAGCGGCTGGCCGGCCACGCCGACTACCTGGTCGTCAACGTCTCCTCGCCTAACACCCCCGGGCTGCGCGACCTCCAGGCCGTCGAGCACCTGCGCCCGCTGCTGACCGCCGTCCGCGAGGCCGCCGACCGCACGGTCACCACCCGCCGCGTCCCGCTGCTGGTGAAGATCGCCCCCGACCTGGCGGACGAGGACATCGACGCGGTCGCCGACCTCGCCGTCGAACTCGGCCTGGACGGCATCATCGCCACCAACACCACCATCGCCCGCGACGGCCTCGGCCTGACCAGCGACCCCGAGCTGGTGGCGGAGACCGGCGGCCTCTCCGGCGCCCCGGTCAAGGCGCGCTCGCTGGCGGTGCTGCGCCTGCTGTACGCGCGCGTCGGCGACCGGGTCACCCTGGTCGGCGTGGGCGGCATCGAGAACGCCGAGGATGCCTGGGAGCACATCCTGGCCGGCGCCACCCTCATCCAGGGCTACAGCGCCTTCATCTACCAGGGCCCGCTGTGGTGCCGCGCCCTGCACAAGGGGCTGGCCGCCCACCTGGCTGCCAGCCCGTACGCCACCCTGGCCGACGCGGTGGGGGCCCGGACCAAGGAGCAGGCGGCATGAGCGACACCCCGACCCTGCAGGCCACGCACGCCGCCGGCGACCCGCACCCCCCCGTCGCCTCCTTCGGCGCCCGGCTGCGGCAGGCCATGGACACCCGCGGGCCGCTGTGCGTGGGCATCGACCCGCACGCCTCGCTGCTGGCCGACTGGGGCCTGGGCGACGACGTCGCGGGCCTGGAGCGGTTCTCGTGCACCGTGGTGGAGGCCCTGGCCGACCGGGTGGCCGTACTCAAGCCGCAGTCCGCGTTCTTCGAGCGGTTCGGCTCCCGTGGGGTGGCCGTCCTCGAGCGCACCGTCGCCGAGGCCCGCGCCGCCGGGGCGCTGGTGCTGATGGACGCCAAGCGCGGCGACATCGGCTCGACCATGGCCGCGTACGCCGCCGCCTACCTCGATCCCGCCTCGCCGCTGTTCTCGGACGCGCTCACCGTCAGCCCCTACCTGGGTTTCGGCTCGCTCGACCCGGCCGTGGAGCTGGCCCGTGCGAGCAGCTGCGGCCTGTTCGCGCTGGCGCTGACCTCCAACCCGGAGGGTGCCGAGGTGCAGCACGCGGTGCGCGCCGACGGCCGCAGCGTGGCCGCCACCGTGCTGGGCCACCTCGCCGAGCGCAACGCCGCCGAGCGCGCTGTCTGGCAGGGCCAGGGCCGGCCGCTCGGCTCCTTCGGCGCGGTGGTGGGCGCCACGCTGGGCGACGCGCTCGCCGCCGCCGGCGGCTCGCTCGCCATCGACGGGCCGCTCCTGGCGCCGGGCATCGGTGCCCAGGGCGCCACCCCCGCCGACCTCCCGGCGGTCTTCGGCGCGGCGGTGGGGAACGTGGTGCCCAGCGTGAGTCGTGGGGTGCTGTGGCACGGCCCGGACACCGCCGCACTGCGCGCCGCGGCGGCCGAAATCGCCGACGACGTGCGGGTAGCCGTGAAATAAGTACCTCAGAACCCGGTGGTTTTGACCCGAAAAGTCCTGGTCGAGCGAGTCTGACCAGGACTTTTCGTCTGTTCTCGCTGACTGGAGCGGCCGTGGCCGCTAGTCTCCGACGGGAGCACAACGTGCAGGTGTGTTGCGCGTTGCTCACCCTGGTGAGGGGCGACTAGGTTCCTCACCGGTCCGTATCCGACAGTTCGATATCCGAGGTGACGTAGGCGTGGCTCTTCCGCCCCTTACCCCTGAACAGCGCGCAGCCGCGCTCGAAAAGGCCGCCGCGGCTCGCCGGGAGCGCGCCGCGGTCAAGAATCGACTCAAGAACTCCGGTGCCTCGCTGCACGACGTCATCCAGCAGGGTCAACAGGACGACGTCATCGGCAAGATGAAGGTCTCCGCGCTCCTTGAGTCCCTCCCCGGCGTGGGCAAGGTTCGTGCCAAGCAGATCATGGAGCGGCTCGGCATCTCCGAGAGCCGCCGGGTGCGCGGTCTCGGCTCCAACCAGATCGCCGCCCTGGAGCGTGAGTTCGGCGGCAAGGCCGCCTGACGTTTTCCGGCGCTCCCGGGAACCTGGATAATCGCTGCATGGCAGCACACCCCCAGGGGGCGACCAGCCCCCTCGCTTCGCAGGCGGTATCCCCCGTACCTCCGGACGCACGTCCGCGGCTGACCGTGCTCTCCGGCCCCTCCGGGGTCGGTAAGAGCACGGTCGTCGCGCACCTGCGCAAGGCCCATCCCGAGGTATGGCTCTCTGTCTCCGCCACCACCCGCAAGCCGCGCCCCGGCGAGCGGCACGGCGTCCAATACTTCTTCGTCGAGAACGAGGAGTTCGACAAGCTCATCGCCAACGGCGAGCTGCTGGAGTGGGCCGAGTTCGCGGGCAACCGCTACGGCACCCCGCGCCGGGCGGTCCTCGACCACCTCGAGGCGGGGGAGCCGGTGCTGCTGGAGATCGACCTCCAGGGCACCCGGCTGGTCCGCGAGTCGATGCCGGAGGCCCAGCTGGTCTTCCTGGCCCCGCCGAGCTGGGACGAGCTGGTGCGCCGCCTGACCGGGCGGGGCACCGAGCCGCCGGAGGTGATCGAGCGCAGGCTGGCGGCGGCGAAGGTCGAGCTGGCCGCCGAGTCCGAGTTCGACACCACCCTGGTCAACACCTCCGTCGAGGACGTCAGCACTGAGCTGCTAGCCTTGATGTGAGTGGTCTGATCTTTTTCTGATTTCTTCGACCCTTGTTAACGCTCGGTACGGCAAGCGTCACACCGCCATCGCCGTCGTTGACGACCGGTACGGCGCGGTAAGTGACCAACGCCGTGCCCACCAGATGCCATCAGACCCACGCCCGGTGACACCATCACCGACGCGGTCGCCGAAGGCGTCCGCGACATCGCTGAACCCGATCGGAAGGCAGAGAGTGTCCTCTTCCATCACCGCGCCCGAGGGCATCATCAACCCGCCGATTGATGAGCTGCTTGAGGCCACCGACTCTAAGTACAGCCTGGTGATCTACGCCGCCAAGCGTGCTCGTCAGATCAACGCGTACTACTCGCAGCTCGGCGAGGGCCTCCTGGAGTACGTGGGCCCCCTCGTGGACACCCACGTCCACGAGAAGCCGCTGTCGATCGCGCTCCGCGAGATCAACGCGGGCCTGCTGACCTCCGAGGCCATCGAGGGCCCGGCGCAGTAGCACGCGAGCGGTAGGTTTTCTCACACCACGGGCCCGGCAGCCGCTCCCCCGGCCTGTGCCGGGGGGCCCGCTGCCGGGCCCGTGGTGTGTCGTGGGCCCATGGGAGAGCGCGGGGAGAAGCGAGCGATGGACGAGTCCACCAACCAGCCGGCGGCCGAAGCGACGGCGGGCGCGGGGCGGGAACCGCACGCCGGGCGGGCGGGCCGGCGGAAGCCGGGCCGGGGCCGAGGCCCGCAAGCCCTCGGTGGTGCTGGGCGTGAGCGGCGGCATCGCTGCCTACAAGGCGTGTGAGCTGCTGCGCTGCCTGACCGAGTCGGGCCACGACGTACGGGTGGTGCCCACCGCGTCCGCCCTGCACTTCGTCGGCGAGGCGACCTGGTCGGCGCTGTCCGGCCACCCGGTCTCCACGGAGGTCTGGACGGACGTGCACGAGGTGGCGCACGTACGCATCGGGCAGACGGCCGACCTGGTCGTGGTCGCCCCGGCCACCGCCGACACGCTGGCCAAGGCCGCCCACGGGCTCGCCGGCGACCTGCTGACCAACACCCTGCTCACGGCCCGCTGTCCGGTCGTCTTCGCGCCGGCCATGCACACCGAGATGTGGGAACACCCGGCGACGCGGGAGAACGTGGCGACCCTGCGGCGGCGCGGCGCGGTGGTCATCGAGCCCGCCGTCGGCCGGCTGACCGGCGTGGACACCGGCAAGGGCCGGCTGCCGGACCCGGGCGAGATCTTCGAGGTGTGTCGCCGCGTGCTGGCGGCCGGCCCGGGCGCCGGCGCCCGGCGCGACCTCGCGGGCCGGCACGTGGTGGTGAGCGCCGGAGGCACCCGGGAGCCGCTGGACCCGGTGCGCTTCCTGGGCAACCGCTCCTCGGGCAAGCAGGGGTACGCGCTGGCCCGCGCGGCTGTGGCCCGTGGCGCGCGGGTGACGCTGGTCTCCGCGAACAGCGCGCTGCCCGACCCGGCCGGCGCGGACGTGGTGCGGGTGGGCACGGCGGTGCAGTTGCGCGAGGCGATGCGCAAGGCCGCGCCCGACGCGGACGTGGTGGTCATGGCGGCGGCCGTGGCCGACTTCTGGCCCGCGACGTACGCGACCAGCAAGATCAAGAAGCGGGACGGGCAGGAGCCCGAGCCCATCGCGCTGGTGCGGAATCCGGACATCCTCGCCGAACTCTCGGCCGAGCGCGCCCGACCCGGCCAGTTCGTCGTCGGCTTCGCGGCCGAGACCGAGGACGTGGTGCGAAACGGCCGGGCCAAGCTCGCCCGCAAGGGCTGTGACCTGCTGGTCGTCAACGAGGTGGGCGAGCACAAGACGTTCGGCGCTGAGGAGAACGAGGCCGTCGTACTGGGTGCCGACGGCAGCGAGACCGCCGTCCCGTACGGGCCCAAGGAGGCGCTCGCCGAGACCGTCTGGGACCTGGTGGCCCCCGCGCTGCCCCCGGCGGCCGACGCCTGACCACGGCCCCGCCGCCCCGCGCGCCCCAGGCCCGGCGCGCGCGGGGTGGCGGGCACGCCCCGGCCCCCTTCACGTACCACCCGAGCCGACCGGAGCGCGCGAGACCCCTGGTCAACCGGGTGGCACCGAAGTCGGCGCGAAAAAGCCCCCAGGGTGTCGCCGAACACCTCATTCACCCCACGCAAGTGTGTGTGACAAGTCACCCTGCGCCCGTGTTGCGAGACACGCGGCCCAATCGGCGAGAACGGCGGATAAACTCACCTCGGATTCGCGTGGGCGCAGCTCCCGCGCGTCTCCGCCCATGCTCAGCCAGCAGCCGCTGCAACCCCAGGGAGCGATGTGTCCCGCCGCCTGTTCACCTCGGAGTCTGTGACCGAGGGCCACCCTGACAAGATCGCTGACCAGATCAGCGACACCATCCTCGACGCCCTCCTCAAGGAGGACCCGCACTCGCGGGTCGCCGTTGAGACCCTGATCACCACCGGACTGGTGCACGTCGCAGGCGAGGTGACGACCAAGGCGTACGCGCCGATCGCCTCCCTCGTGCGCAACAAGATCCTCGAGATCGGTTACGACTCCTCCAAGAAGGGTTTCGACGGAGCCTCCTGTGCTGTCTCCGTCTCCATCGGCGCGCAGTCGCCCGACATCGCCCAGGGTGTCGACACCGCGTACGAGGCCCGGGTCGAAGGCTCGTCCGACGGGAACAAGGACGACGACCTCGACAAGCAGGGCGCGGGCGACCAGGGGCTGATGTTCGGCTACGCCTGCGACGAGACCCCCGACCTGATGCCGCTGCCGATCCACCTGGCGCACCGGCTCTCGCGCCGCCTGTCCGACGTGCGCAAGAACGGGACGATCCCGTACCTACGCCCCGACGGCAAGACCCAGGTCACCATCGAGTACGACGGCGAGAAGGCCGTCCGCCTGGACACCGTGGTCGTCTCCTCGCAGCACGCGTCCGACATCGACCTGGACTCGCTGCTCGCCCCCGACATCCGCGAGTTCGTCGTGGAGCCGGAGCTCAAGGCCCTGGTGGACGACGGCATCAAGCTGGAGACCGAGGGCTACCGACTGCTGGTCAACCCGACCGGCCGCTTCGAGATCGGCGGCCCGATGGGCGACGCCGGCCTCACCGGCCGCAAGATTATCATCGACACTTACGGCGGCATGGCCCGCCACGGCGGCGGCGCCTTCTCCGGGAAGGACCCGTCCAAGGTGGACCGCTCGGCCGCGTACGCCATGCGCTGGGTCGCCAAGAACGTGGTAGCCGCGGCCCTGGCCTCGCGCTGCGAGGTCCAGGTCGCGTACGCGATCGGCAAGGCCGAGCCGGTCGGACTCTTCGTGGAGACCTTCGGCACCGCCACCGTCGACGCCGAGCGCATCGAGCAGGCCATCGCCCAGGTCTTTGACCTGCGCCCGGCCGCGATCATCCGCGACCTCGACCTGCTCCGCCCGATCTACGCCCAGACCGCCGCGTACGGCCACTTCGGCCGCGCGCTGCCGGACTTCACCTGGGAGCGCACGGACCGGGTGGACGCGCTGCGGCAGGCCGCGGGGCTCTGAGCGGCCCGTAGCGGCACCTGACGGCGCGCTCGCGCGCCGGCCCGTCCAGCACGCCCGCGGCCCCGGACCTGATGAGGGTCCGGGGCCGCGGACCTGATGAGGGTCCGGGGCCGCGGGCGTTGTGCCGGGGATGGGTGGCGGGTGTCGCGGCGCGGCCCGGTGCGAGCGGCCGGCCAAGCTCGCATGGTGCGCGCGGCCCCGCTCCCTGTCAGTGCCGTCTGCTAAGACTGATGCTGTGAGCAGCGAGAACGGGCAGTCGGGTGACGAGCCGGCGCGTGCGGGGCGCGGCGGCAGGAGGGCTGGTGACGCAGCGGACGGGCGAGGCGTTCGTACGGGGGAGGAGACGCCCGGCGGCGGGCGTGGCGCGGGGGAGGGGGCCGGGGAGCAGCTCGCCCTGATCCGCGAGACGGTGCGTAAGACGAAGGCGCCCAAGGCCAAGCCGCGCACCTGGCGCGGTGCGCCGCTGGCCAAGGAGCGGCCCGTGGCGCGGGTGCTCGTCGACAAGGGCCCGGTGCACCTGGACAAGCTCTGGGACTACGCGGTCCCGGCCGAGCTGGACGCCGCCGCGCAGCCCGGGGTGCGGGTGCGGGTGCGGTTCGGCGCCGGCACCGGGCAGGTCCGCGGCGGGCGTCGCGAGGGCGGCGGATTGCTCGACGGGTACATCCTGGACCGCGTCGCCGAGTCGGACTACCAGGGCCCGCTCGCCACCATCGCCCAGGTCCTCTCCCCGGAGCTGGCCCTGCGGCCCGAGCTGCTCACCGTGTGCCGCATGGTCGCCGACCGCTACGCGGGATCGCTGGCCGACGTGCTCCAGCTCGCCGTGCCGCAGCGGCACGCGCGGGTGGAGGCCCAGCCGTCCCCCGCGCCGCTGCCGCCACCCGCGCCGCCCGAACCCGGGAGCTGGGCGCGCTATCCGCACGGGCCGAGCTTCCTGCGCGCGCTGGCCAGGGGGGACGCCCCGCGCGCGGTGTGGACCGCGCTGCCCGGCCCCGACTGGCCGATGGAGCTGGCCCGTGCCATGGCCGCCACGCTCGCCGCCGGCCGTGGCGCGCTCGCCGCGCTGCCCGACGGCCGCGGCGCGGCCCGCGTGGACGCCGCCCTGAGCGAGCTGCTCGGCCCCGGGCAGCACGTGCTGCTCACCGCCGACAGCGGTCCCGAGGAGCGCTACCGCCGCTGGTTGGCGATCAACCGTGGCGCGCTGCGCGCCGTGGTCGGCACCCGGGCCGCTATGTTCGCCCCCGTGCACCGGCTGGGCCTGGTCGCGATCTGGGAGGACGGCGACAGCAACCACAGCGAGCGGCACGCCCCGCAGCCGCACGCCCGCGAGGTGCTGCTGCTGCGCAGCGCGCACGAGCGCACGGCGTTCCTGTTGGGCAGCGTCAGCCGTACGGTCGAGGCGGCCCAGCTCGTGGAGACCCGCTGGGCGTTGCCGCTCGCTGCGGAGCGCGAAGTGGCCCGCGGCGTGGCCCCGTTGATCCGTACGGTCGGCGACGAGCAGTTGGGGCGGGACGCTGGAGCCCGCGCCGCCCGGCTGCCCAGCCTCGCCTGGCGCACCGCGCGCGAGGGGCTGCGGCACGGCCCGGTGCTCGTGCAGGTCCCGAGGTGGGGCTACGTGCCCCGGCTCGCCTGCGCGGACTGTCGTACGCCGGCGCGGTGCGGGCGCTGCCAGGGCCCGGTGCAGGCACCGGCCGCCGGCGCCGCGCTGTGCTGCGGCTGGTGTGGCACCGAGGTGCCCGACTGGCACTGCGCGGAGTGCGGTGGGCGGCGTACGCGGGCGCGGGTCGTCGGGGCCCAGCGCACGGCCGAGGAGCTGGGGCGGGCCTTTCCCGAGGTGCCCGTGCTGGCCTCCGGGCGCGATCACATACGCGAGTCGGTGCCCGACCGCCCCGCGCTCGTGGTCGCGACCCCGGGCGCCGAGCCCATCGCCCCCGGTCCCGGGTACGCGGCGGCCCTGCTGCTCGACGGCTGGGCCCTGCTCTCGCGCCCGGACCTGCGCGCCAGCGAGGAGGCGCTGCGGCGCTGGTTGACGGCGGCGGCCCTGGTGCGCGGGCAGGACGCGGGCGGCGTGGTCACCATCGTGGCCGAGCCGACGCTGTGCCCCGTGCAGGCCCTGGCGCGCTGGGACCCCTCCTGGCACGCAGCGCGGGAGCTGGGCGAGCGGGCGGAGTTGGGCTTTCCGCCGGTCTCCCGGATGGCGGCGGTCTCCGGTCCGCCCGCAGCGGTAGCCGGTCTGTTGCGCCTGGTCGACCTGCCGGAGACGGCGGAGGTCCTCGGCCCGGTGCCGGCCGTGGACCCGCGTCCGGGGCCGGCGCGCGGGGGGGGCGCCGAACCGTCCGTGCCGCGGCTCGGCGCGCCGGAGGAGCCGGGGGGCTGGGAGCGGGCCCTGATCAGGGTGCGGCCGGGCCAGGGGGCGGTTCTGGCGAGCGCTCTCAAGGCGGCCCAGGCCCAGCGGTTGACGCGCAGGCAGCGCGATCCGGTGTGGGTGCGGGTGGACCCGCCCGACATCGGTTGAGGCCGGGTCCACCGGCCGGGGCCACGGCGTCGAGCCGGGGTGGCAGGGTCGGGCCCGCCGCCGATCCGGCGGCCACAGCGGGCTGCGGCGCGGGGGTACACGGCCCGGTCGCGCGGTCGCGCGGCCCGTCGACAGGCCAGCCGGGGTGTACGGCCGGGCGCGGCGGGGCGGTGGCCCTCACCCCACGCTGGCCCGGCGGGGGGTGAGCCGCCGGGCCAGCGTGGGGTCAGGAAGGTGGCACTGGGTGTCAGCCGTTGCGCGGTCCGGGGAGCGCGCCCGAGCGGGCGTCCTCGCGGAGTGCGGGGGCCGAGCTTCCGGCCGCGGCGGGGAGCGAGGGCATCGAGCGGGCGGCGGGGACGATCGGTGTCGCGTCCGCCGGCCGCTTGGCCGTGCGCAGCGCCTCGCTGCCGCCTAGGCGCCGCCGGCCGCCGTGGACCTGCGGCTGCCGTAGTGCCGTTGCACCGCCTGCTTGGTGACGCCGAGCGCCGAGCCGACCGCGTCCCACGAGAAGCCCAGCGAACGGTCGAAGTCCACCGCGGCCGTCACCAGCGTCTCCATGCTGTCCCGCAGCTCCTGCGCCAGCCGTACCGTGGGGGCTGGCGCCCGCCCGTAGACGACGAAGCCCGCGGACGGACTGGTGCGTCGCGGGCGGCAGACGTTGCCGAGCTGGGCGGTGAGGGCACGCAGTGCGTCCACCTGCCGCCGGACCCGCTCGATGTCCCGGACCAGCAGATGCTGGCCCGAGCCTGGGCGTCGTGGGTTGCGTGGTCGGCCATGAACAAGCCTCTCGAACCGGCGTTGAAGTCGCTTGGGAAAAGGATCGGGCCGCTGGAGCGGCCCGATTCGGTCAATCTGACTTGACCAACGCGACAGCCGCCCTCGTGGTCACGGTCCGGGGCGCGCGACGCCGATCGCGTACGCCCCCTGATCGGGTGGGTTCGAGCGGGCCCCGGCGGGGCGGGACTCCGTACGAGGCGGCGGCCTAGACTGGGGCGCCGTTCCGCAGCGTGTGAGAGGTAGTCCGCCAGACATGAGGCTCGTCTTCGCCGGTACCCCCGAGGTCGCCGTACCCGCCCTGGACGCTTTGCTCGCGTCAGACCGGCACGAGGTCGTGGCCGTGTTCACCCGGCCCGACGCGCCGGCCGGGCGCGGCCGGCGCCTGGTCGCGAGCCCGGTCGCGCAGCGCGCCGAGGACGCCGGCATCGAGGTGCTGAAGCCGGCCAAGCCGCGTGACGAGGACTTCCTCGCCCGGCTGCGGGAGATCGCGCCCGACTGCTGCCCGGTGGTGGCCTACGGTGCGCTGCTGCCCAAGGTCGCGCTGGACATCCCGGCCCGTGGCTGGGTCAACCTGCACTTCTCGCTGCTGCCCGCCTGGCGTGGGGCGGCCCCCGTGCAGCACGCCGTACTCGCCGGTGACGAGATGACTGGCGCCTCCACCTTCCTCATCGAACAGGGCCTGGACTCGGGGCCGGTGTACGGCGTCCTGACCGAGCAGGTGCGCCCCACCGACACCAGTGGCGACCTGCTGACCCGGCTCGCCTTCGCCGGCGCGGGGCTGCTCGCGGCGACGATGGACGGCATCGAGGACGGCACCCTGCGACCGGTGCCGCAGCTGGCCGAGGGCGTCTCGCTCGCGCCGAAGATCGAGGTGGAGGACGCCCGGATCGACTGGACGGCCCCCGCGTTGCGCGTGGACCGGGTGGTGCGCGGCTGCGCCCCGGCCCCCGGCGCCTGGACGGTCTTCCGCGGCGCGCGGCTGAAGGTCAAGTCCGTACGGCTGGTCACCGACCGCGCCGACCTCGCGCCTGGCGAGATCGCCGCGACGAAGAACGCCGTGTTCGCCGGCACCGGCAGCCACGCCGCCGAGCTGCTGTGGGTGCAGCCGCAGGGCAAGAAGCCGATGGCCGGGGCCGACTGGGCGCGCGGGGTGCGCATCGCGGCGGCGGAGCGGTTCGAGGCGTAGCGCGGCGGCGCCCACCGCGCCGGGCCCCGGCTCGGCGGGGCGGCGGGGCGGGCGCCCGACGGGACGGGGGCCCGGGGCGCCCTGGACAGCCCGCCGCCGGCTGCCCAGACTGTTGGCGGTGCGGCGGGTCCCAACTCTCTTGGGGAAGCGAGCTGTTCACGACCGCGCTGGTCGTCCTCGACGAGATGAGGTGGCGCTCATGCGGTTCAGTTACGCCCTGCTCCCCGACTACCCGCTCCAGGACTCACTGGCCTCCATCCGGCTCGCCGACGAACTCGGCTTCCACGCGTGTTACGCGGCGGACGAGACCTGGCACAAGGACCTGTGGTCGCTGTTCGCGGTGGCCGCGGGGCAGACCCGGAACATCCGACTCGGCCCGAGCGCCTCCCCGGTCACGCTGCGTGAGCCGACGCTGATCACCCAGGCGCTGGCCACGCTGGACGAACTCTCCGCCGGGCGCGCCGAGGCGTTGCTTGCCAGCGGAAACTTCGGGCTGCTGGCGCAGTATGGCATCGCGGGCACGAGGGGCCGCCCGCTGTCGCGGGTGAAGGAGGCGCTCGGCGTGGTGCGCACCCTGCTGGACGAGGGCACCATCACGCGGCGGGGCGAGTTCTTCAGCTACGAGGGGCTGTTCACCTTCGCCCGCCCCGTACAGGAACACCTGCCGCTCAAGCTGCGGGCGATGCGCGGGCCGAAGTCCTTCGAGGCCGCCGGGGAGTTGGCGGGCGGCTATCACCACGCCATGAGCTGTACGCGCGAGGCGCTGACGTACGCGGTGGAGCACGTGCGCGCGGGCGCGGAGCGCGCGGGGCGGGACTGGCGGAGCCTGGACCTGGGCGCGTGGGTCGTCTTCGCCACCGGCCCGGAGTCCGCGCCGGCCAGGGAGGCCGCGCGCAGCATGGTCGGCCTGTACGCGTCGGCCATGCCTGACGAGCAACTGCGACGCAACGGAGTGGACCCGGGCGAGCTGCGACCCGTCCTCGACGCGGTGCGCGCCGGCGACCTGGGCCGCGGCATCGAGCTGACCAGCCCGGAGGTGGTCGAGCGGCTGTCGAGCGCCGGGACGCCCGAGGAGTGCGCGGAGGCGATCCGTACCCAGCTCGTACCGGCCGGCATCAACCACGTGATCTGCGCGATCACCGACAGGGCGCTGGTCAGGGCGTTCACCGGGCGGGAGTTGGCCGGGGTGGCCAGCGTGGACGAGCAGTTGCACCTGATCCACGACGTGGTGCGCCCGGCGGTCGCGTGACGCCCGCCCGTCCCGGGGCCTGGCCGGGCCCGTGCCGGGGGCGCGCAGCGCGCGGGGCCCGCCGTGGCACGTACGCTGGGAGCGTTCGTCTTCCCAGCTCCGGAGCACCTTTCGTGAACGATCGCCGCCGTCCAGCCAAGCCCTACCGCCGACCGAAGAAGGACCCCGTGCGGGTGCTCGCCTTCGAGGCGCTGCGGGCCGTCGACGAGCGTGACGCCTACGCCAACCTCGTCCTGCCCCCGCTGCTGCGCAAGGCCAGGGAGGGCGGCGGGTTCGACGCGCGGGACGCCGCGCTCGCGACCGAGTTGGTGTACGGCACGCTGCGCTGGCAGGGCACCTACGACGAGATCGTCGCCGAGTGCGTGGACCGGCCGCTGCGCGAGGTGGACCCACCGGTCCTCGACGTGCTCAGCCTGGGGGTGCACCAGCTCCTCGGCACCCGGATTCCCACGCACGCCGCGGTCAGCGCGACCGTGGAGCTGGCGCGGGTGGTGCTGGCGGATGGGCGGGCCAGGTTCGTCAACGCCGTGCTGCGGAAGATCGCGGCGGACGACCTCGACGGCTGGCTGCGCCGCGTGGCCCCGCCGTACGACGAGGACCCCGAGGCGCACCTGGGTGTCATGCACGCCCACCCGCGCTGGGTGGTCTCCGCGCTGTGGGACGCGCTGGGCGGCGGTCGGGCCGGGATCGAGGACCTGCTCGCGGCCGACAACGAGCGCCCCGAGGTGACGCTGGTCGCCCGCCCGGGGCGCTCGGGCGCGGACGAGCTGCTGGCGGCGGCGGGCGAGGACCGGGCGCTGCCGGGCCGCTGCTCGCCGTACGCGGCGCGCCTGGTGGACGGCGGCGAGCCCGGGGCGCTGGACGCTGTCCGCGAGGGGCGCGCCGGCGTGCAGGACGAGGGCAGCCAACTGGTGGCCATGGCGCTGGCCAACGCGCCGGTCGAGGGCGCCGACGTGCGGTGGCTCGACGGCTGCGCGGGCCCCGGCGGCAAGGCGGCGCTGCTGGCGGCGCTCGCCGCACAGCGCGGCGCGACGCTGTTGGCGGCGGAGAAGCAGCCGCACCGGGCCCGGCTCGTGGCCCGCGCGCTGGCCGGCAACCCGGGCCCCTACCAGGTGGTGGCCGCCGACGGCACCCGCCCGGTGTGGCGGCCCGGCTCCTTCGACCGGGTCCTGGTGGACGTGCCGTGCACCGGCCTCGGCGCGCTGCGCCGGCGGCCAGAGGCCCGCTGGCGGCGCCGGCCGGCGGACCTGGAGGGGTTCGCCCCGCTCCAGCGTGGGCTGCTGCGCGAGGCGCTGGCGGCGGCGCGGGTCGGCGGCGTGGTGGCGTACGTGACGTGTTCGCCGCACCTGGCTGAGACCCGGGCCGTCGTGGACGACGTGCTGAAGTCGGCCGGCGGCGCCGAGTGGATCGACGCCCGCCCCCTGCTGCCCGACGTCCCCGGCCTCGGCGACTGCCCCGACGTGCAGCTCTGGCCGCATCTGCACGGCACGGACGCGATGTACCTGGCGTTGCTGCGCCGTACGGCGTGAGGCGCGGGGCCCGCGCCGTCAGCCGCCGCCCTTCTCGGCGGCGGGCGCCCTCTCGGGTGAGCGCCCACAGCGCGAGCGCGAGGCAACTGACCGTGGCGCCGAAGGCGCACACGGCGCCCCAGCCGGCAGCCGCGTAGAGGGAGGTCGCGGTGATGGCGCCGGTGGCGCTGACGATCGAGTAGAAGACCATCTAGCCGCCGATCAGCCGGCTGCCCGCGGTCGGGTGCCGGGCGTGGATCAACGTCTGGTTGGTGACGTGGACGGCCTGCACGGCGAGGTCGAGCAGGACGACGCCGACGGCCAGCGCCCACAGCGAGCCGCGGGTGTGGGCCAGGGGTATCCAGGAGGCGGCGAGCAGCGCGAGGGCGGCGCCGGTGGTCCACCGCGCGTGCCCGCGGTCGTTCAGCCGGCCCGCCACCGTCGCGGCCAGCGCGCCCACCACGCCGACCAGCCCCCAGGCCCCGATCGCGGTGTGCGACAGGTTGTGCGGCGCCTCGCTGAGCGGTAGCGCGACGCTGCTCCACAGCGTGCTGAACGCGGTGAATATCAGCAGGCCGAGCGCGGCCCGCAGGCGCAGCAGGGGCTCGCGCGCGAACAGGGTGACCGTGGAGCCCAGGAGCCGCCCGTAGGGCAGGGCCGCCGGTGGGGCGCCGGCGTGGCGCCGCAGCACGCGGTTGCAGGACCAGCGCGAGCAGCGCGGTGAGCACCGCCGACGCGAGGTAGACGGAGCGCCAGCCCGCGAGGTCGGCCATGGCGCCGGAGGCGGTGCGGGCGAGCAGGATGCCGCTGACCACGCCGCTGGTTACCAGGCCGACGACGCGTCCGCGCCGGGCGGGCGGGGCCAGCGACGGCGCGAAGGCCACCAGCGTCTGGGTGACGACGGCGAGCAGCCCCATGGCGACCATGCCCGCGAGCAGGACCGCCGCCGTGGGTGCCACGGCGATCGCCGCCAACGCCGCGACCAGGAGCAGCAGTTGGGCCACGAAGAGCCGTCTGCGGTCGGCCACGTCCCCCAGCGGTACGAGGAAGAAGAGGCCCAGGCCGTACCCGACGTGCGTGAGCGTGACGACGCCGCCGACCAGCGCCGGGCTCATGGCGAGGTCCTGGCCGACGGTGACCAGGAGTGGTTGGGCGAAGTACACGTTGGCCACCGCCGTCCCGCAGGCGACGGCGAACAGCAGCAGGACCCCGCGGGACAGGACGTACCCGGGCCCCTGTCCGGTCGGGGGCGTTCGGGCCGTGGCCGGGGGCGGTGCGGGCGCGCGGTCGGTGGCCATTCGGTACCCTTCCAGATCTGGTTTCATCTTGCTACCAGGCGGCACGCTAGCCTTGCCGGTAGCATGTTGCAACCAGATGGACGCGCGGGGAGTGGAGGACGGCATGGTGACGAGGACCCGGTTCGACGACAGCGACTGCCCCGTCGCACGGTCGGTGGACGCCATCGGCGACTGGTGGTCCCTGCTGATCGTGCGCGACGCCTTCGACGGCAGCCGCCGCTTCGGGGAGTTCCAGCGCGGCCTGGGCGTGGCGAAGAACATCCTCACCGCGCGGCTGCGCGCGCTGGTCGCCGGCGGCGTCCTCGCCTCCGTCCCGGCGTCGGACGGCAGCGCCTACCGCGAGTACATGCTGACCTCGAAGGGCGAGGCCCTCTTCCCGGTCATCGTGGCGCTGCGGCAGTGGGGCGAGGCGCACTTCTTCGCCCCCGGCGAGGAGCACTCGCGGCTTGTCGACCGCCGCGACGGGCACTCCCTGCGCGCGCTGGAGGTCCGGTCGTCGGACGGGCGCCCGCTGCGCCCCGACGACACCACCGTCCACAAGGTCACCACCCGGTAGGGCGCCCACCGGAGGCCCGACCCGACCGACCCGCGAGTTGACCCCGCGCGGTCCGCAACGGGACGCGTACGGCCCCCGGTTGCTGGCCCGCGCGCCGGCCCGCTGCCTCCGCGCGCCACTCACCCGGCGCCTGCGGGCCACCCGACCTCGACCCGCGCCGGCCGGCGGGCGTACGCGCGCGACCCGTGGCCCGGAGCGGTCGGGCGGTGCCTGCGGTGATCCCCGGCGCTGCCCGTGGGCGCCCGGCGTGGCAGGCTTGGCGGCATGGCCGTTCAGATCAGTCCCAGCATCCTTTCCTCCGACTTCTCCCGGCTGGCGGAGGAGGCCGCAGCCGTCTCGGGGCCCGATGGCGCCGACTGGTTGCACGTTGATGTCATGGATAACCACTTCGTGGCGAACCTGACGCTCGGCGTGCCGGTCGTCGAGTCGCTCGGCAAGGCGTCGGGCGTGCCGCTCGACTGCCACCTGATGATCGAGGACCCGGACCGCTGGGCCCCGCAGTACGTGGAGGCCGGCGCGTCCTCGGTGACCTTTCACGTCGAGGCGGCGCGCGCGCCGGTGCGGCTGGCGCGCGAGATCCGGGCCAAGGGGGCGCGCGCCGCCATGGCGCTCAGGCCGGCGACGCCCATCGAGCAGTACGAGGACCTGCTGCCCGAACTCGACATGGTGCTGGTCATGACAGTCGAACCCGGCTTCGGCGGGCAGGCGTTCCTCGACATCATGCTGCCGAAGATCCGCCGTACCCGGGAGTTGATCGGACGGCACGGTCTCCAGATGTGGCTGCAAGTGGACGGAGGGGTTTCGTCTTCGACCATTGAACGCTGTGCTGAGGCCGGAGCCGACGTGTTCGTCGCCGGTTCTGCCGTCTACGGCGCCGACGACCCGGCCGACGCCGTACGCCGACTGCGGGCCCAGGCACAGGAAGCGACCGCGGGTGCCGCATGGGCATGCGGACACTGAGCCACGGCTTGGTGAACGCCGAGGTAAAGGACGAACCAAGGACCGCCGTTTCTGACAGCATGACGGTTGAGTCCAGAACGTGAACGGTGAGGAGAACGCGGTGTCGACGGGCCGTTCAGCCACGCGGATGGGCCCCGCCGAGCTGGTGCAGGCGGCGGCCATGGCGCGCCGCTTCTACCTGGAGGGCAAGTCTAAGATCCAAATCGCCGAGGAGTTCGGCGTCAGCCGCTTCAAGGTGGCCCGCGTGCTGGAGACCGCGCTCGACCGCGATCTGGTGCGCATCGAGATCCGGGTGCCCGCCGAGCTCGACGCCGAGCGCTCGGACGCCCTGCGCGCCCGCTACGGGCTGCGCCACGCGGTGGTGGTCGAGTCCGCGCCGGCCCTGACGGACGGCCTGGACGACGCGGCGGGCCCTGCGACGACTGACCCGGAGAACCTGGGCGAGGTGGCCGCCGACCTGCTCGGCGAGCTGGTCGCCGAGGGCGACGTGCTCGGCCTGGCCTGGGGCCGGTCCACCATCAACATGGCCGCCGCCCTGCACCGCCTCCCGCCGTGCACTGTCGTCCAGCTCACCGGCGTGTACGACGCGGGCACGGCCGAGCGCGGCTCGGTCGAGGCGGTGCGCCGGGCGGCGGCCGTCTCCGGCGGCGAGGCCCACCCGATCTACGCGCCGATGCTGCTGCCCGACTCGGCGACCGCCGCCGCGCTGCGCCGCCAGCCCGGCATCGCCCGCGCCTTTGAGTACTTCCACAAGGTCACCGTGGCGGCCGTGTCCATCGGCTCGTGGGCGCCGGGCATCTCCACCGTCTACGACATGCTCAGCGACGAGGAGCGGGCGCAGTACGCCTCGCTCGGCGCCGCTGCGGAGATGTCGGCCCACCTCTTCGACTCCGAGGGCCGCCGCGTCGGCCGCGACCTCGGGGAGCGCTGCATCACGGTGGAGGCCGACCGGTTGCGCCGCATCCCGGAGGTGGTGGCCATCGCTGGCGGGCTGCGCAAGGCCGAGGCGATCGGCGCGGTGCTCCGCTCCGGCCTGGTGACCAGCCTCGTCACGGACACGGCCGTCGCGGACTACCTCCTGCTTGAGACCGGCCCCGGCCCGCGCCCGGCCCTGGACCGGGCCGACCCGGACGGCGCCAGCTAGCCCCGCACGACCGCGCGATACGTCCGACGCCCCGGGCCGCGCCGGCCCGGGGCGTCGGACGTATCGGGGCGTGGGTCAGTAGAGGTCGTTCTCGTAGTGGTGTTCCAGCGTGGCGACCAGGGAGCCGACCTGGTCGCCGAGGGTGCGGGCCATTTGCCGGCGTTCTCCGCGACGGTCATTGCGGAGAAGCTGCTGCCGAAGGTCAGGGCGTCGGCGAGGTGGCGGGCGTCGCCGTCCCACAGCTTGGCCCGGATCACGGCCTTTCCGCACTGCCCGAACACCTCGCGGACCCGCACGACGGTCGCCAGCACCGCGGGCTTGCCCTCGACGCCGAGCCGGTCGAGCAGTTCGGGGTCGTCGGTGATGAACGCGTCCCCGTTCACCCGTAGCACCTCGCGTACGCCGGGTACGAAGAACGCGAGCCCCACGGCCGGGTTGCGGGACACGTTCTCGAAGGTGTCGGCGAGCCGGTTGCCGGGGCGCTCTGGCAGGGCCAGCGTTCACGGGGCGAGCACCCGCATCGAACCCGGCGGCTCGCCCTTGGGGCTGGTGTCCAACTGGCCCGATGCGTCGGCGGAGGCCACCACGCAGAACGTGCTGTGCGCGATGAAGCGGGTGGCGAACTCCCCGAGGTAGGGCTCCTTCTTCTCCGCGATGAACGGCAGCGGGTGCCCCAGCACCTCCCGCACCCGGGCCAGGTCGATCGGCCGGTAGTTGTCGGCCGCCGTCCGCGCCGGCGCGGGCCCGCGGGGCGGGTCGATGGTCCCGGTCATGATCGTCCTCCCCGCGACGCGCACCGCGCCGTTCCGTCAGCCGTCGCGCGGTCACACATCGAGCACCAGCCGCCTTCCGCGCGCCCGGGACACGCAGGGGTACATGCGCGGTCGCCGGCCGCGCGCTCGTCCGCCGAGAGGATGTCGTCCAGGTGCTCGGGTACGCCGTCGAGCACCCGGGTCTCGCACGTACCGCAGACGCCCTCCCGGCAGGAGCAGACCACCGGAACGCCGGTCGCTTCGAGCGCGCTCAGGACGGAGCGGTCGGCGGGCACGGTCACCGTCGTCTCCGAGCGCGCGCACACCACCTCGACCTCGGCCCGCGGCACGGCCGGCCTCGGCCGCGCCGCGAACCGCTCCATGCGCACGGTTCCCGGGTCCCAGTGCGCGCTGCCCTCCTCGATCGCGGTCAGCAGGGACTCGGGACCGCAGGCGTACAGGGCGGTGCCGGGGCGGGGGCGGGCGAGCCAGTCGTCGAGCGGCATGCGGCCGGTCTCGTCCTTTGGGTAGCGCCACACGTGCTCGCGGTGGGGCGCGAGTTCGTCGAGGAAGGCCATCGAGGCCGCCGTGCGACCGCCGTACGCCAGTCGCCACGGCACGCCCCGGCGCACGGCCTCCCGCACCATCGGCAGGATCGGCGTGATGCCGATGCCGCCCGCGACGAACAGGTACGCCGGCTCCGGGCGGAAGCCGAAGTTGTCCAGCGGGCCGCGCACCCGCACCGGCTGTCCCGGGCGCAGGAAGGCGTGTACGTACTCCGAACCGCCCCGGTCTGCCGCGCTCGCGCCGTACGCCGACGCGGTAGCGGGAGCGGTCCGTCACCGAGCCGCACAGCGAGTACTGGCGGGCGATCCCGGTGGGCAGGACCAGCTCGATGTGGGCGCCGGGGCGCCACGGTGGCAGGTCGCCTCCCTCCGCCGCGGCCAGCTCGACGGAGACCACGCCCTCGGCCTCCCACCGCAGTTGCCGTACCACCATCGCCAGCTCGTCCGTCCGGGTGCGCGGACGAGCCGGGGCCAGCTGACGCATGGGCCACCCCCAGAGAAAAGGTTAACGTTGTTATTAACAGCGAATTCAAGGTAGTGTTAACGTTGTTAACGTGTCAATGAGAACTCAGAGGGTCGGCGGCCGGGCCAGGACGCCGCTGCGGGCCGAGACGGTGGGGCGGACGGCGCTGGCGCTGGTCGACGCCGGTGGACTGGAATCGCTGACGATGCGTCGGCTCGCCGTGAGCCTGGATGTCCAACTGCCCACGCTCTACCGGCTGTTCGACAACAAGCAGGCGGTGCTCGACGAGATGGCCGAGACACTGCTGGCGGGCGTCCTGGCGCGGGCCGACCTCACCGGCGACACCTGGGAGGAGCGCGCCGCGGCCCTCGCCCGCGCGCTGCGCGAGACGCTCCTCGCGCAGCGGGACGGGGCGCGCGTCGTCGGCGGCACGTACACGGCACAGCAGGCCACGCTCACCCTCGCCGACACCATGCTGGTGGTCCTGGGGAAGGCGGAACTGCCTGCGGAGAAGGCGCTGTGGGCCGCCACCACCCTCTTCAGCTACGTGCTCGGCGAGGTGCTCGAACAGCAGGGGGCGACCGGCGGCGAGACCGAACTCCTCGCGGCCTCGGTACGGGACGGGCGCTACCCGCGGCTGGCCGCCACCCCGTGGGAGCGGTTCGTCGACTTCGACGCGCGCTTCGACTTCGGGGTCCGCGTCCTGACGGCCGGGCTGAGCGCCGAGTGCGCGCGGCGCCCGTGACCTCCGCGCGCGGCACCAGGGACGGTGGTCGAGTACGCGCCCCGTACCCGGCCGACGTCATCCGCGCCCGCCCGCCGACGTCCCCGGTTCGTCCGCAGTGTGAGATGTCCCTCCGGGATGTGGTCGGACTCTGCCAGCATGCCCGCCATGCAGCAGCGGATTATCAGCCGCGGCGTGCCGGCACCGAGCCCAGGGGAGTGACCTCCCCGGACTCACCGCCCGCATGCAGACCTCTCGCGCCTCGCGAGGGGTCTTCTCTGTTTCCGGACCCAGAGACGGACCACCACCCATGGAACACATCCGGCTCACCGTCACGCTCCGGCCCGGCCGCGGCACGCTCGCCCGGCTCGCCGCCACCCTCAACCACCACCAGGTGCTGGACTTCGCGTACACGGCGCCGGCGGAGGCGGCCACGTCCGCCGAGGCGTCGGCGAGCCTGGCCGCCACCGCGCCGGCGAGGGTGACCACCGCCGTCGTCCGCGTGCCCCGGGCCCACGTACCGCGCGCGCAGCAGAAGCTGCGCATGCTCGTCGACGTGCTCGACGTGGCCCTTGACCCCGCGCCGCCCGGCGCCGCCGTGACGGCGCCGGGCGGTCACACGCCGAGCGCGGGGACCCCGCCTCGCTGACGCGTTAACAGGTGACCCGCCGCTAGTGGGGGTTGGCGGGCCAGCGCAGGAGCGCGCCGAGCCCACCCACCGGGGCGGCGGCCGGGTCGCTGACGACGGCCTCGGCCCCGCCGGCGATGGCCGCGCGCACCAGTGCGTCGTCCGCCCGGGCCGGCGCGGGGCGCGCCGCGCCCAGGTACTGCAACTCGGTTCTGTGAAAGGCAAGTTGGTCACTCTCCGGCCCGATCCACACCTCGCGGCCGGTGTCCTGGCCGTCCGGGGTGACCAGCAGCGTGTCGATCTGGTGCTCGCGGGCCGCCTCCACCAGGGCGGGCACTCCCGCGATGGCGTTCCCGCCGCCGTCGTCGTGCGTCGCGGCGTGGAAGCGGTCCAGCACCTCGCTCACGTGCTCGGTCTCGTGCGCGGCCCGCACCTGGGCGATGTCGCGTTCGAGCCGCGCGCTGCCGGAGCCGGTCGACCGGGCGCGGTGCTCGCTCTCCGCGGTCACCGCCCGCAGCGGCTCGGGCAGCCGGTCGCGCACCGCCTTGCGCTCGCGGGCATCGCCGACCAGCAGCATCACCTCGGCGCCGCAGCGCTGCCACATCTCGTGGGCGGCGTGGGCTATCTCGGCCGCGTTCTGCTCCCAGGTGTTCTCGACGGCCGTCTGGAAGTGCCGCTCCGACCAGTCGGCCGAAGCGGTCTTGTGTACCGGTCAGCCGGCCCCGCTGACCTGCCCCGTCTCGCGCTGCCCGGCGTCGTCTCGGACCTCGAAGTCGGCCCCGGTGCGGTCCACGTACGCCACCAGGCACGGCGTCGGGTCGCCGACGGAACGCAGCAGGGGCGTGATCCTCGGCAGCGCGGACCAGGTGGTCATCGGGGTGGCCGGCGGGCCCGGGAGTGGAACGTCGAGCACGACCTCGCCGTCGGTGGCGAACACGGCGCGCCCGGCCCGCTTGCCGGACGCCGGGGGCCGACCGATCGGCCCGGCGTCCGGGCCGTTGAACAGGGCCTTGTAGACCGCGTCGCGGGTCGCGGCGCTCGCGCCCAGCTCGGCGAGTTCCTGGGTCGCCGCGCGGGCCGTCAGCTCCTGGCGCTTGGCCGCGTCCTCCGTTGTGTGCGAGGTGTCGGCGTAGACCGAGGCCCAGGGGCCGGGATGGGGGAGGATCGGACGTAGATCCGAAAGGCGCATGATGCCTCCTTCTTGCGTTCGCGGTGTCAGGCGGCTCCCGACCCGAGTGCCCCGTCGTGATTCAACGGAACACGGTCACGCGGATGGATCGGCCCGCCGTCGGGGCGGTGGCCACCGGCCCTCGCCTGCCCGGGTCGGCGCCCCCGGATTCCGCTGGGCCGGGGCGCGGCCCCGGTGGCGCCGGGCGGTCGCGGCTCAGACCGGGAGCCGGGGCAGGACCTTGGTGCGGTAGAAGTCGAAGAAACCGCGCTGGTCCGGGCCGATCTGGCTGACGTACACTGCGTCGAACCCGGCCTCCACGTACGCGCGGATCGCCGACACGTGCGCCTCGGGGTCGTCCCCGCACGGCACGTTCGCCGCGACCCGCTCGCGCGGCACCAGCGTCGTCGCCTGCTCGAAGTGGCTCGGCGTGGGCAGCACCTGCGGCAGCTCGCCCGGCAACTGCTCGGTCGACCACAGGCGGTGCGCCGTGTCCACGGCCTCCTCCCGGTCCGGTCCCCAGCACACCTTGAGCCCGCCCTGCACCGGTTTGGCGCCGCCGCCCGCGCGCCGGAAGCGCTCGACGGACTCGGCGTCGGGAGCCATGGTGACGTAGCCGTCGCCGATGCGCCCGGCCAGTTCGGTCGCCGTCGGGCCGAAGCCGGAGACGTCGACGGGAACGGGCGTCTTGGGCACGGTGTAGAGCCGGGCGTTCTCCACCGTGTAGTACGTGCCGTGGTGGTTGACCTCCTCGCCCGTGAAAAGCCGCCGCATCACCTGCACGGCCTCCTCCAGCATGGCCAACCGGACGGCCGCCGGGGGCCAGCGGTCGCCGAGCACGTGCTCGTTGAGCGCCTCCCCCCTGCCGACGCCGAGCCGGAACCGCCCGTCGAGCTGCACGGCGGCGGTGGCCGTGGCCTGTGCCGTGACGGCCGGGTACAGTCGTACGGTCGGGCAGGTGACGGCCGTCGCGACCGGCAGTGACGTGGCCTCGGACAGCGCCCCGATCACCGACCACACGAAGGGGCTCTGGCCCTGCGCATCTTTCCAGGGGTGGAAGTGGTCGGAGATCCACAGGGCGGTGAACCCCGCCTGCTCGGCCATCCGCGCCTGCTCGACCAGCGCGCGCGGCCCGTGCTCCTCGCACGCGAGGAAACAGCCGTACGTCGTCATCCGGCCTCCTTGACCTGTGTGACGTCCTCGCTTGACGTCTGTGACGCCCTCGTCCGCGCCGCCCGGGTAGCCGCTGGCGGCCCGCGGAAACCTGCGGGCGGCGGGGCGGACGGCCGCGGCGGTGGTGGTGGCGATCCGGGTGCGGGTGGCCGATTCGGCGGGGCGATCTCGGGTAGCCGGGATGAGGACCGCGCCGGGACGCCGTCCTGGTCCTTTCGGTGCCGGCCCTGGCCCGGGTGGCCGGTGCGCCGGGGCGGAGCGGCGGCCAGCCGTAACGGAGCGCGACGCCCCGGGCGTGGCGCCACTGTGGCGGCGCGCCGGCTGTGCGGCGTGGCCGACCGGGGGCCGGAGCCGTGTCGCGACTCCGGGTGATATGTCCCATAGTGAAGGGGAATGCGGGCCGTGGCGTCCGCCCACCACACGACGACCCGAGGAGGAGCACCCCATGCCCCGAGGTTCGAGCAACAAGCGTGAGCGACAGCACGAGAAGATCAATGAGAGCCAGGAGGAGTGCGGTACGAGCACGAAGCGGGCCAAGGAGATCGCGGCCCGGACCGTGAACAAGGAACGCGCGCGCACCGGCGAGGCCAAGACGGCGAGCCGCACGTCCACCCAGGACATGTCGTCGAGCCGCCGTGGTGGCAAGCGCTCGCACAGCGGAGCGGCCGGCCTCACCCGCGACCAGCTCTACGAGGAGGCCAAGCGCAAGGGCGTCGAGGGCCGGTCGTCTATGAACAAGGACCAGTTGGCCAATGCCGTCGGCCGGTAGCAGCCGCCGGCGGGCCGGGCCGGCCCGCCGGGGTGGACGCGCGCGGGCGCGGGGCCCGCGGCCCCGGGCTATGGGAGGTTGAGCCATGACGAAGACGCGCGAGCAGAAGCCGGGGGAGCGGGCCACCGTGCATGCCCTGCTCGACACCCACGGTCAGACCTACGCGGCGGAAGCGGGCATCCGGCTGCGCGGCACACCGCAGCCGCTCTACCAACTCCTGCTGCTGGCCGACCTGTTGAGCGCACGCATCAGGGCCTCGGTGGCGGTCGCCACGGCCCGGGCCCTGGCCGACGCGGGGCTGCGCGACCCGCGCCGGATGGCCGACGCGAGCTGGCAGCAGCGCGTGGACGCGCTCGGGGAGGGCGGCTACCGCCGCTACGACGAGCGCACGGACCCAGCTCGGCGACGGGGCCGAGCTGCTGCGCGACCGTTACGGCGGCGACCTGCGCCGGATGCGCCGGTCGGCGACGTGGAGAGGTTGCGCGCGCTGCTCCAGGAGGTGCCGGGCCTTGGCCCGACCGGCGCGGACATCTTCCTGCGCGAGGTGCAGCGGGTCTGGCCCGAGTTCGCCCCCTACCTGGACGCGAAGGCGCTGCGGGGCGCCGAACGCCTCGGCCTGTCAGGCCGTCCCGAGCGGCTCGCCCGCCTGGTACCCACCGAGGTACACGGCGGCGCTGGCCGCGGGCCTGGTACGGGCCGCGCTCGACGCCTCGGTCGTGGACGCGGTGCGGGAGCGCGCGGCGGCGTAGCGGTGCGGTGGCGGGAGGGACGGCTGGGCGTGTTGGTCCCGGTCGGCGGTCGGTGAGGGCCGCCCGTGTGCGGGCCGCGCGGGGCGCCTTACGGCATTTGCGCGAACGTACGACGGCACGCCCGGGTGGCTCGGTGGAAGGTACACAGATGCGAACGCGGGTTCGCCACTTGCGCGCCGCATCGGCGATGATGGCGTAGGAGCCGCAGCCCGGACCGAGGCGCCGACAGTGCTTGGCCCGACCCTGACTCCCCACCCGCCCTTCCGTAAAACCGCAGGTGAGAGAGTTAGCATGCGTTTCCTGAACGACGTGCGACCGTCCCACGACCTGACGTACGACGATGTGTTCATGGTGCCGAGCCGCTCCGCGGTCGGCTCCCGGCAGAGCGTGGACCTCAGCTCGCCGGACAGAACCGGAACCACTATTCCGCTGGTCGTCGCGAACATGACCGCCATCGCCGGCCGGCGGATGGCCGAGACCGTGGCCCGCCGCGGTGGCCTCGTCGTCATCCCGCAGGACATCCCGATCGACGTCGTGACCGAGGTCATCGGCTGGGTGAAGACGCGGCACGTCGTGCTCGACACGCCCATCGTGCTGTCCCCGAGCCAGACCGTCGCCGACGCGCTGGCCCTGCTGCCCAAGCGGGCGCACGGCGCCGGCGTCGTCGTCGAGGGCGGTCGCCCCGTGGGCATCGTCACCGAGGCCGACCTGACCGGGGTGGACCGCTTCACGCAGTTGTCCGAGGTCATGTCCAAGGAGTTGATGGTGCTGGACGCGGAGATCGATCCGCGCCTTGCCGCCGCCGTCGGCGTCAACGGCGACGTGGCCGGGCGCGCCAAGTCCCTGCTCGACGCGGGCGTGGACACGCTGGTCGTCGACACGGCGCACGGCCACCAGGAGTCGATGATCAACGCGCTGCACGCGGTACGCGCGCTCGACCCGCGGGTGCCGATCGTCGCGGGCAACGTCGTCGCCGCCGAGGGCGTGCGCGACCTGGTGGCCGCGGGCGCCGACATCGTCAAGGTGGGGGTCGGCCCCGGCGCCATGTCCACCACCCGCATGATGACCGGCGTCGGCCGCCCGCAGTTCTCCGCCGTCCTCGAATGCGCCGCCGAGGCCCGCACAGGCTCGGCAAGCACGTGTGGGCGGACGGCGGCGTCCGGCACCCGCGCGACGTGGCGATGGCGCTCGCGGCCGGCGCGTCCGACGTGATGATCGGCTCGTGGTTCGCCGGTACGTACGAGTCGCCCGGCGACCTCCAGCAGAGCGCCGACGGCGGCTGTACAAGGAGAGCTTCGGCATGGCCTCCGCCCGCGCCGTGCGCAACCGCACCAGCGAGGAGTCGGCCTACGACCGGGCCCGCGACCCGGCCCGCCCGGTGTGGTCCCGATCGATGTCGGACCACACCGGGCGGGCCGACCCCTGGAGTGACGGGCGCCGGGGCGGGTTTGTGGCCCCGGGCCCGGTGCGGGGATGGCCGCGTCAGGCCGTCGTACCCGTCGCGAACAGCATGCGCACGTCGATGGCGCCCGCCCGGACCGCCGCGGCCCGCGCGTACTCGGGCGAGGCGTGCCACTCCCTGAGGTGGGCCATGTCGGGGAACTCCAGCGTGGTCACCACCCGGCCCGCCGGCCAACTGTCCTCGGCCGCCTCGGGAACGGTGCCCTGGATCAGATAGCGCCCCCCGTACCGGGCGATCGACTCCTCGGCCAACACGCGGTAGCGGTCGGCGGCTTCGTGGTCGTACACCTCGGCGTCGACGAACACGTAGGCAGGCATGGCGGACTCCGTTCGAAGGGGTGTGCCGGTCGCGGCGGCGCGGCGAAACGGCGAGGGGGCGGGAGGATGTCGCGGCGAGAAAAGATGTCGCGGCGCAGAAAAATGACACGCCGTATACTTCTGTAACGCCTGCGATTTGGCAATGCGGGATCATGGAGAGGGCCCGCGAGCGGAGGGCCGGGCGACGAGGGGTGGCGCGATGGTCGAGACGACGCGGTGAGTGCCAGCCGGCGGGAGCGGCTGCGGGCCGAGGCGACCGAACAGATCATGGAGATCGCCCTGCGACAGATGGCCGTCGACGGCCCCGGGGCGCTCTCCCTGCGCGGCATCGCCCGCGAGATGGGCATGACATCGCGCGCCATCTACAGCTACTTCCCCACCCGGTACGACCTGGTCACGGCGCTGATCCGGACCTTCGGCCGGGGGCTCGCCGACGCGTTGGAGCTGGCCCGGGACGAGGCGCCCGCGTCCGACCCGGAGCGGCGGCTGCTCGCCTGGGGCGAGGCCCTGCGCGCCTGGGCCCTGGCCTACCCGCAGGGCTTCCAACTCGTCTACGGCGACCCGCTCCCCGGCTACCAGCCCCCGCCGGGGGAGGGGCCGGTCGACGAGGCGGCGCTGCGCATCTGCGGCGGGCTCAACCGCCTGGTGGCGGCGGCCTGCGCCGGCCGGCGGGCGCCCGCGACCCCCGACGACGACTGGTCCGGCTTCCTGCCCGCCTACCGGGCCCGGGTGCGCGCCGAGGCCCCGGACCTCACGCCCACCGTGGCTGCCAGCGCCCTGCGGGTCTGGGCGCGGTTGCACGGTCTGGTCACCCTGGAGATCCACGGCCACCTGCGCCCGGTGTACGCCGATCCGGCCGCGCTCTACCGCGCGGAGATGCTGGACCTCGTGCGCGGCCTGGGGCGCGCCGACCTCGGAGCCTGACCGTGTCAGCCGCACGCCGTGGCCACGACGCGCGGCCACTCTTCCGGTCCCGCCCGCGCGCGGGAAGCGCCCGCCGACGTCTGTCGCCGAGGCCGGGGCGCGTGCTGTGATGGCGGGATGGACGCCAGGAGACGCGAGGGACACGAGGGGACGGGCCCGGGGGCCATCCACGCCGGACGGCTGCGCCGTGGAGATGTACGCCCGCCTGCCCGCGGGCGACGAGCCGCAGATCGTGGCCGCCCACGTGCCGGCCGGGGCGCGGCTACTCGAACTCGGCTCCTGTGCGGGACGGTTGACCAGGCCGCTGATGGAACGCGGCTTCGAGGTGGTCGCCGTGGACGGGTCGCCGGAGATGCTGGCGCACGTCAGCGGCGCGCGCACCGTGTGCTCGCCCATCGAGCGGCTCGACCTGGACGAGCGCTTCGACGCCGTGCTCCTCGCCTCGTTCCTGGTGAACACGGCGGACGAGGCGCTGGGCGCGGCGCTGTTGCGCGCCTGTGCCCGGCACGTGGCGCCCGACGGCAGCGTACTGGTGCAGCGCGAGAACGACCGCTGGCACGACGCGGCGACGGCGCGCCGTTCCTGGGAACGCGACGGGCTGCGCGTCCGCATGGCCGCGGCGGAGCACCGTGGTGCCGACCGGGTCGCGGTGCGCATGGAGTACGCGTACGAGGGGGCCGAGTGGAGCCACTCCTTCGTCTCCCGCGTGCTGCCGGACGCCGACTTCGAGGCCGAACTCACCGCCGCTGGCCTGGCGTTGGATGCCTACCTGACGGACGACCACAGTTTGGCGCGCGCCGTGCCGGCGCCGCGCGGTTGAGACCGCGCGGGGCGGCGAGCGTGGCGGGTTCCCTTCCGGCCACGCCGCCCGGGGGGTGGCGCCCCGGCCGTGGAACCGAGGGGACGGCCCCCTCTCGGATGCGACCGGTGAGGAGGCCGCCCCGCTGACTCAGAAGCAGTGTCTGCCGTACGCCGTACGCCCTGTGCCCTACGTCGGCCGAAGGCCCTCGCGGCGCTGCGGCGCTCGGGGTCGAAGGCGTCGGTCGCGCCCCGGCCCGTCGGGCCCGGCGCGTCGCTCGCCGCGCGGATCCCGCGGACGACGCCCCCGAGCCGGGTGGGCGGCCCTGACGGTGATCTCGAAGTGGCCCTCCTTGGGTCTGGCGAAGTCGCCGCCACCGGTCGTACGCGCACGGCGCGGCCCGGGACGCCGAGTGCGAAGCGCACAGGTGAACGCGACAAGTCTTCGCGACGGAACGGCGCACGGGAAGGAAAGTCCGATGTGCGCTGGAGGACGCTTGATAGCCCTTCGGTTATCGACGGTGTTCCGGGCACCGTGCCCGTGGGCCAGCGAACGGTCAGCCGCCCCCCTGCCGAAGGGGTACGCGGGGCGTACGCGGCGGCGACGCGGCCGGCGGCGACTGTCCACGTCAGCGCCCGGGCCGGGAGTGAGCGCGGGACGCGACACCTCCGCATGTGCCGGTCGCGGGTGAGTGGGTTGCTCTGTGGGCACCGTGGGGCCACCGAATCGCCCGTGATGTGCTGGACTGTTGAGCACTGGGTGGTCACCGACGCGAACGGCGGCCTGAGCCCGGTGCCCCGCCCGGCACACGACCCCGCGGCGTACCACGCGACGTGTCCCGTCGCGGCGTGGGCGCCCCACCCCGGGCGGCCAGCACGACCACCAGCACAAGGGAGACAACGCATGATCATGCCCCGGTACGTTGCCTGGGTCGCCGCGGGTGCGGCGGCCCTGACGCTGAGCGGGTGCGGCGGCGCGGACCGGCGTCATCGCCGCCGACGGCTCCCGGCCGTCGAAACCCGCCCCCGCCAGCCCGGCCGAGTTCTTAGCGACCCACGAGTCCCGCTACGACGCGGTGGACACGTCCGCGTGCGGCGACGTCGCCTGGAACGCCGCGGCCTGTGGGAAGGCGCTCACCGCCGCCCGGAAGGTGGCCGACGCGGCGCACGCGCACATCGAGAACGCGCTTCCCGCCGGTCAGTTCGTCGACGAGAAGCGGAGCGCGCGGGAGGTCACGGCGGTGGTGGCCAGGGCGCGCGCCCTCGGCTGCTTCGGGATGGGCGCCGACCGCCGCCAGGAGCCGCCGGCGGCCCAGCGCGACCTGTGCCCCACGCTCGCCAACCTCACGTGGCTGCACTGGCGCTCCTTCCGCAACACCATGACCGTGACCTGAGCCGCCCCCGGCAACCATCGGGCGACCACGCCGGACGAGCGGTCGGCGCCCCGGCCGAGACGGACGGTGCGAGAGGGACAGGACGGGGAGACGGGCCGACGGGCGAGTGAGGCGGCGGGAGGGGCAGGCGGGTAGCCGATGCCCCAGCCGGCGAGGCTGGGGCGACCCGAGGGCCGCGCCGGCCTGGCCTGGCCGGGGGCAGGGGAAGATCAACGGCCTCGTCGCGCGTTTGGTGTGACGATGGGCCTTGACCCACCGTTCCGCCCACCGGCCGCTCGCGGCCGGGCGCCGCAGAGAAATGAACCCACCCGCAGTGCGACTGAACCCGCTCGACGAACGCATCGTGCACGCCCTCGCCGAGGACGCCCGACGCTCGTACGCCGACATCGGCGCCGAGGTCGGCCTCTCCGCCCCCGCCGTCAAGCGACGGGTGGACCGGCTGCGCGCCGAGGGCGCGATCACCGGCTTCACCGTGCGCGTGGACCCGGTGGCGCTGGGCTGGCAGACCGAGGGCTTCGTCGAGCTGTACTGCCGCCGCAACACCTCGCCCACCGACATCCACCGCGACCTCTCGCGCTACCCGGAGGTCGTGTCCGCCTCCACCGTCACGGGCGAGGCCGACGCCATCGGCAGGTCTTCGCCTCCGATATGCGGGGCTTCGAGGGCGTGTTGGAACGCATGGCGGGCGAGCCGTTCGTCGAGCGCACTAAGTCGGTCCTCGTCCTCTCTCCGCTGCTGCGGCGTTTCAGCTCTGGCGCCCCCACATAGCCACGGCAGGGCCGGCCGGTCCCCGGTGTTCCCGCGCCGAGACGGGCCGGGCGAACCGCGGAGGTGGCTGAGCCGGGGAGCGGTGGTCAGTGGGGTCAGTGGGTTGTGGGGGGTGGGGGGAAGCGGGCGGTACGGCGGCCACCGCGGGGCGCGATCCGTGCGCGCGGCGGTGGACGACGTCGCCGACGCCTCTCACCCCGAGGAGGTGGCGAGCGGCGGGCGACGGGGCGAGGCGGCAGCTGTGCTCCGGGTGGCCGGGCCTCTGGTGGTTGCCCCGGTCCGCAGCGCTGGCGCGGGAGCGGCCGGCCATCGGTGCGGACCTGTCGTCCGGTCTCCCGGCGCGGGTGTGACGGACCCGGCCGGGGGTTTCGGAGGTGCGTGATGTGCTGCGGCGTGGCCGCCGGGGCTCGCCGGTCGTGCCCCGGTCCCCGTCCGACCGCCCGGACGCGGCGAACGGGCACCGCGGGTCGGCGGCGTCTGACCGTCGGGCCCGCGCCGGGTCACAGCGGCCCCGGCTCGGCGGGCCCCGCGCGCTCCGGGGCGGTCGTGGCGTCGGCCGGCGGGCCGCTCCCGGTGGAGGCGGCCGCGGCGCCGGCCGCGCCGGCGGCCAGCAGCACGGCGACGCCGGGCGCGGCGAGGCGGACCCGGGTGGGTGTGGCGGCGGGCATCCGGGACGAGAAACGGCTCATGGCGACCCTTCCGGGGCGGTGGCCGCACGGGCGGCGCGACCGGTTGTGGTGACGGTCTCCAGCCTGCCGCCGGGTCCGGGGCCCGGACATCGCGCCACGGGCTGATCATCCGTACGTACGCGGTCGTCCCCACGTACCCGGCGATACGACTCCGGAGGTAGCGACCCGGTCCCCGCTGTCCCCCCACGGGCTGACGCCCCCGCCCCCACCTGCGTGAACGCGGTGCGCAACGAAACGCCGCGCAAAGGCTTGAACACGCAACGAATCTCTCCCGGGCGCGCAATGGAGCCGCCTTGTCCGGCCTCGGCGGCAGACTGTACCGTCTACAGGGCCGCCCGCAAGCTCGCACCGTCCGCTGTGGCCCTGTGCCCGCATCACCGCCCGAGGGGTTTCATGACCACGCCGCGCACCGCCCTGTTGCAGACGTCGGGACGACCCGGCGACGTCGAGCACAACCTGGGCCTCCTCGACGACGCGGCCGCCCGCGCCGCGTCCGCCGGTGCCCGACTGCTCACCGTTCCGGAGCTGTTCCTGACCGGGTACGCGATCGGGAAGCGCATGTCCGACCTCGCCGAGCCGGCGGACGGCCCGTCCGCCGGGGCCGTCGCGCGCACGGCCGCCCGGCACGGCGTGGCCATCTGCTACGGCTACCCCGAGCGCGAGGGCGAGCTGATCTACAACTCGGCCCAGTTGATCGACCCGGACGGCGAGCGCCTGGTCAACTACCGCAAGGCGCACCTGTACGGCGCGTTCGAGGAGCGCTGGTTCACGCCCGGGCACCCGCCCGTGGCCCAGGTCGAACTCCCCGCGCTGGACGGGCTCCGGGTCGGCGTCATGATCTGCTACGACGTGGAGTTCCCGGAGTACGTCCGCGCGCACGCGCTGGCCGGCACCGACCTGCTGCTGGTCCCGACCGCACAGATGCACCCGTTCCAGTTCGTCGCCGAGTCCCTCGTTCCGGTCCGCGCGTTCGAGAACCAGCTCTACATCGCGTACGTCAACCGCTGCGGGCGCGAGGGCGGGCTCGACTTCGTCGGTCGAAGCTGCCTGGCCGGGCCCGACGGGATCGCCAGGACCCGCGCCGGGCAGGGGACGGAGCTGGTGACGGCCGACCTCGACACGGCGCTCCTGGCCGCGTCGCGCGAGGCCAACCCGTATCTGCGCGACCGTCGCCCCGCGCTGTACACCGCCCTGAGCTGACCGTTCCGTACGGGGACGGCCCACCCCACCCCGTACGCGCCCCCTCGCCCCGCCCACACCGTCGCCCGCCGTCGATCCGCCACGGCGCGGCCTCGCCCTGGCCTGCCGCCCCGCGCCTCCGCCGCTGCCTCCACCGCCTTCACCGCCCGCATGGCCCGCCGCCCGGGCCCGCCCGAGCGCGCGCCGCCGCGCCCGCACGCAAGGAGTCCGCCCCATGACGTCCACGGTGCCCACCGCCGCCCACGACGAGCAGCCGACGCGGCCCGTCGAGCCGCCGCTCACGATGTTCGGGCCCGACTTCCCGTACGCGTACGACGACTACCTGAGCCACCCGGCCGGCCTCGGGCAGGTGCCCGCGACCGAGCACGGCACCGAGGTCGCGGTCATCGGCGGCGGCCTGTCCGGCATCGTCGCCGCCTACGAGCTCATGAAGATGGGGCTGCGCCCGGTCGTCTACGAGGCCGACCGGATCGGCGGCCGGCTGCGCACCGACCACTTCGAGGGCTGCGCCACCGACGACGGCCAGCCGCTGACCGCCGAGATGGGCGCCATGCGCTTCCCGCCGTGCTCCACCGCCCTCCAGCACTACATCGACCTGGTGGGCCTGGAGACCCGGCCGTTCCCCAACCCGCTGGCCCCCGGCACCCCCTCCACCGTCGTGGACCTCAAGGGCCAGTCGCACTACGCGCGCACCCTGGAGGACCTGCCCGAGGTCTACCACCAGGTGATGGACGCCTGGAACGCCTGCCTGGAGGAGGGCGCGGACTTCTCCGCCATGCAGCGCGCGCTGCGCGAACGGGACATCCCCACCATCCGCGCGATCTGGTCCCAGCTCGTGGAGAAGCTGGACAACCAGACGTTCTACGGCTTCCTCTGCGACTCCCCGGCCTTCGCGTCCTTCCGGCACCGGGAGATCTTCGGCCAGGTCGGGTTCGGCACCGGTGGCTGGGACACCGACTTCCCCAACTCCATCCTGGAGATCTTGCGCGTCGTCTACACCGGCGCCGACGACGACCACTGCGGCATCGTCGGCTGCAGCCAGCAACTGCCCGAGCGACTGTGGGAACGCGCGCCGGAGAAGATCACCTACTGGGCGCAGGGCACCTCGCTCAGCTCGCTGCACGAGGGCGCGCCGTGTCCCGCGGTCACCCGGCTGCACCGCACGGCGGGCAACCGGATCACGGTCACCGACGCGTCCGGCGGCATCCGCACCTACCGCTCGGCCATCTTCACGGCGCAGAGCTGGATGCTGCTGTCCAAGATCGAGTGTGACGACGCGCTCTTCCCGATCGACCACTGGACGGCGGTGGAGCGCACCCACTACATGGAGTCCAGCAAGCTCTTCGTCCCCGTGGACCGGCCGTTCTGGCTGGACACCGACGAGGAGACCGGGCGGGACGTGATGAGCATGACGCTCACCGACCGCATGACCCGAGGCACCTACCTCCTCGACAACGGCCCGGACCAGCCCGCCGTGATCTGCCTCTCCTACACCTGGTGTGACGACAGCCTCAAGTGGCTGCCGCTGTCCGCGAACGAGCGGATGGAGGTCATGCTCAAGTCGCTGCGCGAGATCTACCCCAAGGTGGACATCCGCCAGCACATCATCGGCAACCCGGTGACCGTGTCCTGGGAGAACGAGCCGTACTTCATGGGCGCCTTCAAGGCCAACCTGCCGGGCCACTACCGCTACCAGCGGCGCCTGTTCACCCACTTCATGCAGGACCGGCTGCCCGCCGACAAGCGTGGCATCTTCCTGGCCGGCGACGACATCTCGTGGACGGCCGGCTGGGCCGAGGGCGCGGTGCAGACGGCGCTGAACGCGGTGTGGGGCGTGATGCACCACCTCGGCGGCGCGACCGACGCCACGAACCCGGGCCCGGGGGACGTCTACGACGCGATCGCGCCGGTGGAGCTGCCAGAGGACTGAGCGGGCCCGGCCCGGGGCGCGCCGGAGGCGTGTCACCCCGAGGACTCCGGAGACGTGGGGCCCGGCCCCGGTCAGTCGCCCGGCCGCAGCGGCGTCAGCAGCACCCGTCCCACCAGGCCGACGCCGGCGTCGACCCGCTCCGCGAACTCCCGCGCGAGTTCCGGCTGTCCGCGCAGCCCCCACAGCGCCCGGAAGGCGCCCCACGCCGCGTCGCGGGCCCGGTCCAGGCTCCACGCCGCGACCAGGTGGGTGAGCGGGTCGGCGATGTCGAGCAGGTCGGGCCCGGGCATCAGCTCCTCCCGTACCCGCTCCTCCATGCCGCTCAGCACGTCGCCCACCCGGTCGAAGTCGGCCTCCAGCGCGGCCGGCTCGCAGCCGAGCGAGACGCAGGTGTCGCGGAGCGCGAGGGCCAGGTCGTTGCCGATGTGCGCGTTGATCCCGGCCAGCGCGAACTGCACCGGCTGGACGGCCGGATGCCGCCGCAGGTCGAACAGCGGGCGCCAGGCCGGGGACGGGCGCCCGTCGTGGGCCGCCGCGTCCACGGCGCTCAGGTAGCGCGCCGCGAACCGGGCCGTCAGCTCCTCGGCCGCCGGCCCGTGGTGGAAGTGGCCCGCCGAGAGTCGGTCCTCGATCTCCTGGGTCACCGAGAGGTACACGCCGTTGAACACGGCGACCCCGTCCCGCCCGGGCAGCGCGCGCTCCAACACGGTCATCCGGTGCAGCGCCTGCTCCACGCTGGGGGAGCGGTGCGCCCGGGGGCGGGGCGAGCGGTGTATCGCTGTTCGGCCTGCGTCATGCGGCCAGCGTCCCAGCACGAACCCCCGCCCGGCAGCCCCCGGTTGTCCCTTCCTCATAACGGATGAACCGGACTCGGCCCCCGTGGCTGGAGGGTTGCCACAGGCGCGGGGCCCGGCCGGCGGGCGCCGGTCCGGAGTGTCGGTCACGTTCCGTGTCCGGTCGGGCACGGCCTCAGGGGGTCTGTGGCGGGCGCGTACGGGCGTGGGGCGGACGGTCCTCGTCCCGGTCGCGGGCAGTGGATTCCGCGATACGGAAATGTTGGGGCGGGCGGTGGCGGCTCGGTCGGGTCACGCCGGCGCGGCCCCGGAGCGCGGCCCCCGCGACGGGCCGTCGGCGTGCGGGCCGACCGTCGACGTGGCGGGGGGTGCCGTTCGGTGCGCCGACCTCAACTGCGTGCTACGGCCGGTGAACTGACGGCTGCGCAAGTCAGCGGGGTGGCGGCGGGGAGTGCGGGCCGGCGGTGGCAGAGGTGCCCCTCGAGCGGGGGAGCGGAGGCGCGAAAAGCGTGGAACGGATCGTTCGATCGGCCGCCCGGGGCGATGGGTCGCTTTCGGCTCGGTTTGCCTCCGGTGGGGTGGGCCGCTCATCATCACCCCGGCTCTGCGTCGCGCAGAGTGTCGCAAATGTGGAGCGTGAGCATGGCGGGCTTCGGATGGAAGCTGCACGGAGACGGCAAGAACCTGCTGCCGGGGGAGGTCGTCAAGCCGGACGAGCGGCTGTCGTGGGGGCGTACGGTCGGGCTCGGTGCCCAGCACGTCGTCTCGATGATCGGTGCCTGTTTCGTCGCCCCGGTCCTCATGGGCCTGGACCCGAACCTGGCCCTCATGGCGTCGGGCGTGGCGACGATCCTGTTCCTGCTGCTGACGCGGGGGCGGATTCCCAGCTACCTGGTGTCCTCGCTCTCCTTCGTCGGGGTCGCCGCCGTCATCGCCGGTCAGGGCGGTGACGCCGGCACGCTGACCGGCGCCCTGTTCGTGGTGGGTGCCGCGCTCGCGCTCTGCGGCGTGATCATCCAGGTCATCGGCGGCAAGGTCATCCACGCTGTCCTGCCGCCGGCGGTGACCGGCGCCGTGGTCATGCTGATCGGCTTCAACCTGGCGCCCGTGACCGCGGGCACCTACTGGCCGCAGGACTAGTGGACTGCCCTGGTCACGATGCTCTTCACCGGCCTGGCCCTGGTCATACTGCGCGGCTTCTGGGCGCGCGTCGCCATCTTCCTCGGCCTGGTCTTCGGGTACGTGCTCTCGTGGGTGCTCGACCGCACCACGGGCAAGATCCACTCGGCGGACGGCTCGGGCAAGGTGACCGACCACCGGCGGATCGACTTCTCCGGCGTCGCCGACGCGAACTGGTTCGGCACGCCGACCTTCCACGCGCCGAGCTTCGAGTGGTCCGCGATCCTCGTGGCGCTGCCTGTCCTGGTGGCCCTGATCGCCGAGAACGCGGGCCACGTCAAGGCGGTCGGCGAGATGACCGGCGACCCGCTGGACGACAGGATGGGCACCGCGATCGCCGCGGACGGCGCCGCCTCCATGCTCTCCACCGCGGTCGGCGGCCCGGCCACGACGACGTACGCCGAGAACATCGGCGTCATCGCCGCCACCCGGGTCTACTCGACGGCGGCCTACTGGGCGGCGGCCGGCTTCGCGGTGCTCTTCGGGCTCTGCCCCAAGTTCGGTGCCGTGGTGGCCGCGATCCCCGGCAGTGTGCTGGGCGGGATCACGGTCATCCTGTACGGCATGATCGGCCTGCTCGGCGCGCAGATCTGGGTGCGGAACAAGGTGGACTTCTCCCAGCCGCTGAACCTGGTGCCGGCCGCCGCGGGCGTCATCATCGGCATCGGCGGGGTCTCGCTGAAGTTCACCGACAACTTCGAGCTGAGCGGCATCGCCCTCGGCACCCTGATCGTGCTCACCGGCTACCACGCCCTGCGCTGGCTGTCCAAGGCCGCCGGCACCCACCGCCCGGCCCTCCCTCGACGGCGGCACTACGGAGTGCGACACGGAAGCCAGCAAGTAGCGCCCCCGGCCCGCTCGCCGGCACCTCGGGGCGGCCGGGCCCGCGTGGCCGGTCCTTCTGGCCGCCGCTGCCCCGAGCCGGCCCGGGCGCCGCGCCGGCTCAGGCGTCCCGCGTCGGCGCCGCGTCCGCCGCGCCGCGCGCCCCCGCGCCGTCCGTCCCGCCGGCCTCCGCCTGGCCCGTGGCCGGCGTCACCCGGCCGGCCGCGCGCAGCACCCCGGCGCCCACGACCAGCCCGAGAGCCAACAGCGTGACCAGGCCGAAGGAGACCGTCAGCGAGGTCAGGTCGGCCACCGAGCCCATCGCCGGGGGGCGATCAGGCCCGAGGTGTAGGTGATGGTGGCCACGCCCGCTATGGCCTGGCTCGGCGCCGGGCCGCTGCGCCCCGCCGCGGTGAACGCCAGCGGCACCACCACGGCCACGCCGAGCCCGAGCAGCGCGAAGCCGCCGAGCGCCATCGCCGGATGGGTGGCCGTGACGACCAACAGGCCGCCCAGCGTCGCGCACACCCCGCTCGTCCGCACCGTGCGCACCGTCCCGAACCGGGTCCCACCGCGTCCCCGGCCAGCCGGGCGATCGCCATCGTGCAGGCGAACGCCATGGTGGACGCGGCGGCCAGGCCCGGCGAGGTGTTCAGCTCGTCCCGCAGGTAGGCCGCCGACCAGTCCAGGCTGGCGCCCTCGGCGAACACCGCGCAGAACCCGACGGCGCCGATGACCAGGGCCGACCTCGGCGGCAGCGCGAAGTGCGGCGGGTGCTCGTCCGGGGCGCTGCGCAGGTCGAGCACGCCGCGGCAGGCCAGCGCGCCGAGCACGGTTAGCACGGCCGCGGTCACCGCCAGGTGCGCGCGGGCATCCACCTCCGCTTGGGCGGCGACCGTGCCGGCGGCCGAACCGACCAGCGCCCCGACGCTCCACATGTCGTGCAGCCCGGACATGATCGAGTGGCCCAGGCGCTCCTCGGTCTCCACGCCGAGCGCGTTCATCGCCACGTCCGACATGCCCGCCGTGGCCCCGTAGACGAGCAGCACCGCGCACAGGGCGACCAGGTTGGGCGCGAGGGCGGGCAGCGCGAGCATCCCGCGCAGCGCGGTCCGGGCGCCGAACCGGTGGCTGGCCCAGCCTGCCAGCGGCATCGCGACCGAGGCGCCGATGGCGGGGAAGAAGGCGAGCGCGAGGCCGAGCTGGCCCGCGCTCGCGCCCGTGTGGTCCTCCACCCCCCGTGTGGTCCTCCACCCAGGGGACGCGGGTCGCGAAGCTGCCGGTGAACGCGCCGTGTACGGCGAAGACCAGCGCGACGGCGACGCGCGCCCGGCGCAACCGTTGCCCGACGGCGACCCGTTTCCCGGTGCCCGTTCCCGTCCCGGCATCCACCATGCTGCCCGGCCCTCCCGGCTTTGAAGTCGGGCCCCGCTCAGGGGCCCCCGGGGAGGGTTCCCCGGCGCGCCGAGAAACTATCAGGAACCCTGCCTGATAAATAGCCGATTTCCCGCGGGGCGTGCAAGGATTCCGGCATGTCCCCGACGCGTGTGCACTCCGGCGGCAAGTCCGGTGGCAAGACCGCCTCCCCGAGCACCGCCCGCGCCATCAACGACCGCCTGGCGCTGGCCCTCCTGCAACGCGAGGGGCGGCTGACGGTCAGCCAGCTCAAACAGCTCACCGGGCTGTCCCGGCCGACCGTGGCCGACCTCGTGGAACGGCTGAGCGGGGCCCGGCTGATCACCGTGGTGGGCGAGGCGGGCGCCGAGCGGCGCGGACCCAACGCCCGGCTGTACGGCATCGTCGCGGACCGGGCTCACCTGGCCGGGATCGACGTACGCACCGACCGGGTCACCGTCTGCGTGGCCGACCTGCTCGGCTGCACGCTGGCCGAGGCGTCGCTGCCCATCGCCCCGCGGGCCGGTGGCGAACCGGGCCGGCCCGCCGCCGGCCCGCCCGCGGTGGCGGCGGCCGTGGACCTGCTGACCAGCACCGTCGCGCGGGCCGGGGCGACCTCGCCGCACACCATCGGCGTCGGCGCGCCCGGCCTGCTCGACCCGGTCACCGGTGCTCTTGGCAGCAACACGGGGTGGCTCCCGCGCTGGCACGCCGACCTGGTCGCCGCGGTGCGCGAGCGCTTCCCGGCCGACCTGCTGCTGGAGAACGAGGCCAACCTCGCCGCCGTCGCCGAGCAGCGGCTCGGCGCGGCCCGCGACCGGGACACCTTCGTGCTGCTGTGGCTCGGGGGCGGGACCGGCGCGGCCGTCGTGCTGGACGGCGCGCTGCGCCGGGGGCGTCCGGCGGCGCGGGGGAGATCGGGTTCCTGCCGGTCCCGGGCACCGGCGGGCTGCCCAGCGCGAGCGGCTGCGACGGGGGCTTCCACTCGCTCGCCGGCGGCCCCGCCCTGTGCGACCTCGCGCACCGACACGGCCTGGCCGTCGAGGGCACGGGCGTCGAGGCGGCCGAGCGCGCTGCGCGCCGCCGTGACCGCGGTGCGGGAGAGCCGGGGAGAGCGGGACGAACGGGGCGAGCGGGGTGAGGGCGGGGGGGCGCGGGTGCCGGCCGGGGCGGCGGAGGCGTTCCTCGACGCGTACGCGGACTGGGCCGCCATCGGGGTCACGGCCGTGAGTGCCGTGCTCGACCCGGGCTGCGTGGTCAACGGCTGCGAGTGCGGGCGCGCGGGCGGCGACGAGCTGGCCCGGCGCGTGGCGGAGCGGGTGGCCCGGATGGCTCCGGTCCGTACCGAGGTGCGGGCCGGCACGGTGGGTGGCGCGGCGGTGTTGCGCGGCGCGGTGTTGATAGCACGGGACGCGGCTCAGGGCGCGCTGTTCGCGCCGGAGGCCTGAGGTCGGTCGTGCGCCGGCAGCCGGAACCGCCGCCGGTACTCCGTCGGCGTGGTGTTCAGGCGCCGGCGGAACGCCCGTACCAGGGTGTCGGTCGTGCCGAAGCCGCAGAGCGCGGCGACGCGCTCAAGCGTCGCGTCCGACGACTCCAGTTCCCGGCGGGCTCGCTCTACCCGGACCGACTCGACGTAGGCGTGCGGGGTCATGCCGAGTTCGGTCTTGAAGAGCCGGGTCAGGTGCCGGTCCCTGACGTGCGCGTACGCGGCGAGGTCGGCGACGGTCAGGGGCGCGTCGAGGTGGCGCAGGTCCTCGACGCGCCGCGTGGTGGAGACCTGCTCCAGCGGCGCGCTGAACTGGCTCTGACCGCTGGGACGTTTGAGGTACATGACCAGTTGCCGGGCCACCCGCAGGGCGACGGCCTCGCCGAGGTCGTCGGCGATCAGCGCGAGGGACAGGTCGAGGCACGCGCTGATCCCGGCCCCGGTCCACACGTCGTCCTCGCGGATGAAGATCGGGTCGGCGTCCACTGTGACGGCCGGATGGTCGGCGGCCAGCCGCCCCGCCGTCGACCAGTGGGTGGTGGCGCGCTTGCCCTCCAACAGGCCGGCTGCGGCCAGCAGGTGCGCGCCCACGCACACGGAGGCGACCCGGTGCGCGCGGGCAGCCAGCACCCGCACCCACTCCACCAGGTCTGGGTTGACGAGCGGGTGGACGCGGCGTTCGGCGTCGACCTCCACCGCGCCGGGCACGATGAGCGTGTCGACGGCGCCGGCGGCGGCCTCGGCGAAGGTGACGTCGGGCAGGACGCGCACCCCGGCGCCGGTGGTGACCGGGTCCGTGGTCGTGGCGGCGAGCAGCACGCGGTAGCCCGCGGCCTCCTCGGTCTCGCGCAGGGCCAGCTCGAAGACCTCCGGCGGCCCGGTGACGTCGAGCAGGTCGACGCCGTCGAAGAGCATGATGACGACGAGGCGGCGGACGGTGTCCGGCACGGGTCCCCCAGGGGTGTGGGCAGGGCGCTGCGGCATGTCGGTATCTGCGGGTGGGACGTCATTGTCGACATCGGAGCCGGCTCCTAAGTTTTACCCGCATGGCCCACTCACCGTTCGGGCCGCCCCTCCACCCGCGTCCTGAAGGCGGTACACCCATGCCCAGAACCACCCTGCGCGAGCTCAACGGCCTCGACCAGACGCCCGCGACCCTCGGCGAGGCCGCGCTGGTCCTCATCGAACTCCAGAACACCTACACCCGCGGCGTCATGGAACTCGACGGCTGGCGGCCCTCGCTCGACGCCGCCGCGCGACTGCTATCCCGGGCCCGCCGGGAGGGCGCGCGCGTCGTGCATGTGATCAACGACGGCGGCCCGGGCACCCCGTGCGACATCGGTGCCGAGGTCGGGCGGATACACCCGGACGTCGCCCCTCTCGACGGGGAGCCGGTGGTGGTCAAGCGGGTCCCGAACGCGTTCGTGGACACGGACCTGGCCACCCGTCTGCGCCCGGGGCAGGACGTGGTGCTGGCGGGGTGGATGACGCACATGTGCGTGGCGTCCACGGCACAGGGCGCGTTCCTCGCCGGCCACCGCCCGACCGTCGTCGCCGACGCCTGCGCGACCCGCGCGCTGCCGGTGGCGGGCGCCGAGGTCCCCGCCGACCAGGTGCACCGGGCCGCCCTGGCCACCGTCGCCGACCTGTACGGGGTGGTCGTCCCCTCCGAACGGGAACTCGGCCGGTGAATCCGGTGAGCCCGGTGAGTCGGTGAGGTCAGTGGGGCCCGCGGGAGTGGTGGGCCGACGCCGGCGACGGCTCACCACTCCCGCTCCACCGGGGAACGCCCGCGCGCCGGGCCTCGGAACCGGGACCCGGCGCGCGTCTCGTTTGGCCCACCGAGCCGGACCCCCGCCGCTGAGAGGGGGCCCGGCCCGGTGGCGCACCCGACGGCGGGTGACGCCACACTTCACCGCCGCCGGGTGATCAGGGGGTCAGCAGGCTCCCTGGTCCTGCCAGACGCCGTCGACGCCCGGCTCCTGGCCCTGGTTCCACCACTTGGCCTTCCAGTTGTGGCCCTTCCAGGCACGCCGGCGCAGTGCACTGGCCGCCGTTGCCACCGTTGTTGCCGCCGGTACCGCCCGTGCCGCCGCTGGTTCCGTCACCGGGCTCGACGATCTTGGTGCCGCGGGCCAGGTCGCCGGCGAGCGAGTACGACTTGCCGCCGAAGGAGACCGTCCAGTTCGACGGCGTGGAGGTCGGCAGGTAGTACACGAGGTCGAAGCTGAGGGAAGCGCCGGGCGCGAGCGACTGCCAGCTCGGCAGCTTGAACGAGGTGCGGTGGTAGTCACCCTTCAGACCGCCCACGTTGTTCCCCGTGTGGTCGCTGCGGATGACCTTCAGGCCCCAGCCGCTCTGGTCCTTGACGTTGTTGGGGGGAGGCGGTGGCGTAGTCGAACTGGAACTCGGCGCCGCCCGGAATGGTGGTCTTGGTGTTGTTGGTGATGCGTACCTTGGGGCTGATCGGGTAGTTCGAGTCACCCAGCGGGAACTCGCCGAAGTTCACGTCGAGGTCCAGCGCCTCGGCCGGCAGGTCGGTGGTGGCCCGCTTGGCGCCGTAGCCGGGCGCCGCCTTGAACGCGTCGTACAGCGTGTTGGTCAGCGTGTTGCCCGGCTCGTACTGGCCCTTGCCGGCGTTGTACTGGTAGTCACCGGCCAGCTCCCAGATCATGGTGCCGCCCAGGCCCTTGTCGACCACGTACTGGGCCTTGGTCTTGACCGACTGCTCGTCCTCGGTGGACAGGAACACCTTCTTGTCGGCGTTCCACAGCCACGGGGCGACCTGCGTGGAGTCGTAGTTGCGGGCGTAGGCGCCGGTGAGCTTGGTGTCGGCGGGGAAGCCGTAGCGGGTGACGTAGTCGCCGACGACGCCCTTCTCCAGGTTCTTGGCGTGCCACATCGGGTTGGAACCGGCCGGCGATTCCTTGCCGTTGTCGTCCTTGTCGTGCCACAGGTTGTCGATGTCGACGGCGCCGTTACCGCACTCGGTCAGCCCCGAGCCGGCCGGGCAGGAGCTGGCCTTCGAGGTGCCCCACAGCCCGTTCTTGCCGCCGTTCACGTTCTTCCGGCCGCGGGTAGTAGTACGGCAGGCCCAGGTTGATCCGGCCGGCCGGCATCGAGCCGCGGAAGTAGTGGTAGGACCAGTCGCCGTTGAGGTAGCCGATGCCGCCGTACTGCGAGGCGGTGTACACGCCCCACTTCGCCAGCTCGGCGTCCTTGCCGTCGTTGTAGAGCGCGGCGTTGGGGCCGACGAACTCGTTCCACGCCCCGTGCAGGTCGTAGGACATGATGTTGACGTGGTCCAGATACTTCGTCGTCTGGTACGTCTCCATGCCGCGCAGCAGGTAGGCGGAGGAAGGGGCGGCGACGGAGAGCAGGTAGTGCTTGCCGTCGGCGGCGCTGGCCCGGTCCAGCTTCTCGCGCAGCGTCTTCATCAGCGCCGCGTAGCCCTTGTTGAGCCCGCCGCGCCGGGCGTTGGCCAGCGGCCAGTCCTGCGGGTGGCCAGCGTCCTTCATCGACGTCGGGTACTCGTAGTCGATGTCCACGCCGTTGAAGCCGTACTGGCCGATGAAGTCCACGGCGGAGTCGGCGAAGGTGTTGATGCCCGCCTGGTTGACCGAGCCGTCGGCGTTGGTGGCCATCGAGTAGAAGCCGCCGGACTTGACGCGCTGGCCGTTCTCGTCGATGTAGCCACCGGTCTCGGCCCAACCACCGACCGAGATCAGCGTCTTGACGTTGGGGTGCTTCTTCTTGAACCTGTTGAGCTGGTTGAAGTGGCCCTTGTACGGGAACGCCGGGTCCATCTCCGCGCCCTCGACGCCGGGCCAGGTCATGCCGATCGCGGGGGTTGTTGGCCGAATCCGCGCCGACGGAGATCTTGTTGGCCTTGTCGACGTGCGCGAAGGCGTAGTTGAGGTGGGTGACCTTGTCCCACGGGATGTTGTTGGCCAGGTAGGCGGGGGTGCCGTCCTTGCCGGTGCGCCAACTGGTGAAGTAGCCGATGACGCGGCGCTGGTGGTCGGCGCCCATCTTCTCGCGGCCGTCGGCGTCGTAGACGGAGCAGTAGGGGACGTCGACGCCCGGGGTGCGGTACATGCCGTCGGGGCGACAGGTGGACTGGTCCTCGGCGTGGGACTCAGCGACCGAGAGGGTGCTGACGAGGAGTCTGGCGAGAGCGGCGGCCGACGCGGACAGCGTGGCTCTCGCGCGGGTACGGGACAACACGATCGGTTCCTCCAGGGAGGGGCTCGGTGGAGCTCGCGGGGGTGATCCGTGCTGTGTGGGGGGGACGTACGAGGCGCGCGCTGTGGGAGGTGAAGGGGCCCGCGGGTGTGCGCACACCCCGGTCTGGTTGCTCAAAGGTGCGGCAGAGGCTAATAGGACTAGACCAAAGCGTCAATAAGTATGGACCAATATCAACGCGATGGCGTGGGTCGGGAGTTCCGCGACGGTGGCGATTCGGACGACCATTCATGGGTGGTTTCCAGCCAGCTTCCGGGCGGTCTCTGACGCGCCTCCTGTGAGTCAGGCCACAGAATCCGGCCCGCGCGCCCCTGGTCACCCGTGGCAGACTGGATGCTGTACCAGCGACGTCAGCGCACTCCGGGGTCGGTGAAAGTCCGAACCGGCGGTTACAGTCCGCGACCCGTCCGCCGCCAGCGGCCGGTTGACCAGGTGAAATTCCTGGACCGACGGTTAAAGTCCGGATGGGAGGCAGTGCGCGACGGGCGAGCACAGGTGCGCCGTCGTATCGGCGCTCACCCCCTTTGGAGTGGGCCGCGTCGTCGCCTCGGCGTATCCGGCGTGTTCCGTCCGTTGTCCTGTCGTTTGACAGCCCCGGAGTCCGTGCCCGAAGAGGGAGGCAGGAGGACCCGGTGGCCATCCACGAGGTGATCGCGAGCGAGACGACGGCCATGCGCCGCGCCATCGCGCTGGCCGCCCGCGGCCTCGGCCACACCAGCCCCAACCCCGCCGTCGGCTGCGTCATCCTTGACGCGGCCGGGGTGCGGGTGGGCGAGGGCTGGCACCAGCGCGCCGGCGGACCGCACGCCGAGGTGCACGCCCTGCGCGCCGCCGGCGACCGGGCCCGCGGCGGCACCGCCCTGGTCACCCTCGAACCCTGCGACCACACCGGCCGCACCGGCCCCTGCACCCGCGCCCTGATCGAGGCCGGCGTCGCTCGCGTTGTCTACGCCGTACCCGACCCCACCCCGCAGGCCGCCGACGGCGCCGCGACCCTGGTCGCGGCCGGTGTCGAAGTGGAAGCCGGCCTGCTCGGGGGCGAGGCCGCGGCCGGCAACGAGGCCTGGCTGACCGCGATGCGCACCGGGCGCCCGTTCGTGCTGTGGAAGTACGCCGCGACCCTGGACGGGCGCAGCGCCGCCGCCGACGGCACCAGCCGCTGGATCACCTCGCCGCAGGCCCGCGCCGACGTGCACCGACTGCGCGCCGAGGCCGACGCCGTCGTCGTCGGATCCGGCACCGCCCGCGCCGACGACCCCCACCTCGCCGCCCGCCCCACCGACCCCGGGGCCCGGCCGACCCAGCCGCTGCGCGTCGTCGTGGACACCCACGCCAGCGCCGTACGCCCCGGCGCCCGCGTCCTGGACGGCGCCGCGCCCACCCTGGTCGCCGTCGGCGAGCACGCCGACGCCCGCCACCTGGACGGGCTGGCCGACGTGGTGCGGTTGCCGCCGGGCCCGCGCGGGCGCGGCCTGGACGTCCCGGCGCTGCTGGCCGCCCTGCACGCCTGCGGCGTGCGCTCCGTACTCCTGGAAGGCGGCCCGACGCTGGCCGGCGCCTTCCTCGCCGCCGAGGCGGTCGACAAGGTCGTCGGCTACCTCGCCCCCGCCCTTCTCGGCGCCGGGCCGGCGGCCCTCGCCGACGCCGGAATCACCACCATCGGGGAAGCGTTGCGTCTAGGCGTGACCGACGTCGCCCGCATCGGCCCCGACCTGCGGATGACGGCCGTGCCCGAGCGGCCGGCCCGTCCCACCACCACTCAGGAGAGCTGACGTGTTCACCGGAATCGTTGAAGAACTGGGTGAGATCGCCGCCATCGAGGAGCTGGGCGAAGCTCCCTTCGGCCCCGGCGACGCCCCCGCCGACTTCGCCCGGCTGCGCATCCGCGGACCGTGGGTCACCGCGGATGCGAAGCACGGCGACTCGATCGCCGTCAACGGGGTGTGCCTGACCGTCGTGGAGGCGGCCGACGGCGAGTTCACCGCCGACGTGATGGCCGAGACGCTGCGCCGCTCCAGCCTCGGCGCCCTCGCGCCCGGCTCCCCGGTCAACCTGGAGCGCCCGATGGCGCTCGGCGGCCGGCTGGGCGGGCACCTGGTCCAGGGCCACGTGGACGGCACCGGCTTGATCACCGAGCGGGTGCCGGGCGAGCGCTGGGAGGTCGTCACCATCTCGCTGTCGCCCGAGCTGACCCGGTACGTGGTCGACAAGGGCTCCGTCACTGTCGACGGCATCAGCCTGACCGTCGTGGAGGCCGGCGCCGACCACTTCACCGTCAGCCTCATCCCCACCACGCTCGACCTCACCACGCTCGGCCGCAAGCAGGTCGGCGACCCGGTCAACCTGGAGGTCGACGTGCTGGCCAAGTACGTCGAGCGCCTGCTCGCGCACGGCACCGTGCCCGGCGCCGGCCTGCCCGTACCCGGCCCGCAGGACCCCGCCGCTACCGGCCCCGCGCGGGGCGCGACGGACGCCCGTGAGGGGGTCCCGCGGTGAGCCTGTGGCAGAGCGTGGGGGGACGGCCTGCGCGACGAGGCGTTCACCGTCCTCGGTCAGCACGTCATCTGGTCCGACATGATCGGCAACCTCTTCGGACTCGGCGCCCTGGCCCTGGGCTGGCGGCGCTCTGTGTGGACCTGGCCCGTGCAGTTCGTGGCCGGCGCCGTGCTGGTCACCGCCTACGCCTCCGCCCAGCTCAGCGGCGGCCTCGGCAAGCAGCTCCTGGTCATAGCCGTGGCCGCCTGGGGCTGGCGGCAGTGGCACACCGGCCGCCACGACCGCGGCGGCCAGATAGCCGTGCGCTTCGCGAGCTGGCGGGAGCGGGCCGTGCTCGTCGGCGCGACCGCCGCTGGCACGCTCGCCGTCGGCGGGCTGTTCACCGCCGTGCCCGAGCTGTCCTGGAACCCGTGGCCCGACGCGTACATCTTCGTCGGCACCCTCGCGGCGATGGTCGCCCAGGCCCGCGGCCTGGCCTTCTCCGGCCTGGTCTACGTGATCTACCTCGCGCTCGCCCTGTGGGGTGCCCGCGACTGGTGGCTGCGCTCCCGCACGGGCGCGCCCGCCCTGGAAGGAGCGCCCGCATGACCACCTCACTCAACTGGCCCGGCCCGGCCCCCACCCACCTCGCCGGCCTGCCCGACGGTGACCTGACGCTGGACCCTGTGGAGCGTGCCATCAGCGAGATCGCCGCCGGCCGCCCCGTGGTCGTCGTCGACGACGAGAACCGGGAGAACGAGGGCGACCTCGTCATCGCCGCCGAGAAGGCCACCCCCGAACTGGTGGCGTTCATGATGAGCGAGTGCCGCGGGCTGATCTGCGTACCGCTGGAGGCCACCGACATCGACCGGCTCGACCTGCCGCAGATGGTCGAGCAGAACACCGAGGCGATGCGCACCGCCTTCACCGTCTCCGTGGACGCTGGCCCCGAGCACGGCGTCAGCACCGGCATCTCCGCCGCCGACCGGGCCGCCACCATCCGCCTGCTGGCCAACCCGCACAGCGCCCCGGTCGACTTCGTCCGCCCCGGCCACGTCTTCCCGCTGCGCGCCCGCCCCGGCGGCGTGCTCACCCGCGACGGGCACACCGAGGCCGGCGTGGACCTGGCCCGGCTCGCCGGACTGCGCCCCGCCGCCGCCATCGTGGAGATCGCCGGCGAGGACGGCGCCATGCTGCGCCTGCCCGAGCTGGTGCCCTTCGCCCGCAAGAACGGCCTGGCGATCATCTCCATCGAGGACCTCATCGCCTACCGCGCTGCGGCCGAGCCCACCGTGCGCCGCGAGGCCCAGACCCGGCTGCCGACCGCGTTCGGCAACTTCCGGGCCTACGGCTACCGCTCCGCGGTGGACGGCATCGAGCACATCGCCCTGGTCCAGGGCGACCTCGGCGACGGCGACGACGTGCTGGTCCGGGTCCACTCCGAGTGCCTGACCGGCGACATCTTCGGCTCCCAGCGCTGCGACTGCGGCCCCCAGCTCCAGGCGTCCCTGGAGCGCGTCACCGCCGAGGGCCGCGGCGTCGTGCTCTACCTGCGCGGCCACGAGGGCCGGGGCATCGGACTGCTGTCCAAGCTGCGCGCGTACGAGCTGCAGGAGCGCGGCCGGGACACCCTGGACGCCAACCTGGAGCTGGGCCTGCCCGCCGACGCGCGGGACTACGCCGCCGGCGCCCAGATCCTCATCGACCTCGGGGTGCGCTCCGTGCGGCTGCTGACCAACAACCCGCACAAGGCGGCGGCCCTGGCCGAGCACGGCCTGCACGTCACCGGGCGCGAGCCGATGCCGGTCCAGGCCGGCGAGCACAATCTGCGGTACCTGCGCACCAAGCGCGACCGGATGGGGCACGAGCTGCCCTGGCTCGACGGGGAGCCGGCCACCACCTGCGACCAGTGAGCCGCCCGGCCCGCGCCGCGCCCAGGCGTCCGGGCCGCCCCGGCAACCCGTCAGGGCCGCCGGGCGCACGTCCATCAGCACGTCGACCAGCACAGCGCACGAGGAGAGACATGAGCGGCCAAGGCGCCCCCGAACTGTCCGTGAAGAACTGCGGTGACCTGCGGGTCGCCGTCGTCGCCGCACAGTGGCACGAGCAGGTGATGGACGGCCTGGTGGACGGCGCGCTGCGCGCGCTGACCGAGCTGGGCATCGACGAGCCGACCCTGCTGCGGGTGCCGGGTAGCTTCGAACTCCCGGTGGTCGCCAAGGGGCTCGCCGGCCTGGGCTACGACGCCATCGTGGCGCTCGGCGTCGTCATCAGGGGCGGCACCCCGCACTTCGAGTACGTCTGCCAGGGCGTCACCCAGGGCCTGACCCAGGTCAGCGTCGACACCGGGGTCCCCATCGGCTTCGGCGTGCTGACCTGCGACGACGAACAGCAGGCACTCGACCGGGCCGGACTTGAGGGCTCCAAGGAGGACAAGGGGCACGAGGCGGTCACCGCCGCCGTCGCCACCGCGACCACCCTGCGCTCCGTCTCCGAGCCCTGGCGCTGAGCCCGCGCCTGGCACCCCGTAAGCTAGGCCGCACTATGACGAACAAGACATTCGAGGAGCTGTTCACCGAGCTCCAGCACAAGGCCGCCACCGGCGACCCCAGCACGTCGCGCACCGCCGAACTCGTGGGCAAGGGCGTGCATGCCATCGGCAAGAAGGTCGTCGAGGAGGCCGCCGAGGTGTGGATGGCCGCCGAGTACGAGGGCGCCGACGCCACAGCCGAGGAGATCTCGCAGCTCCTGTACCACGTTCAGGTGATGATGGTCGCTCGCGGCATCTCCCTGGACGACGTATACGCTCATCTGTGACGCGGCGTCGCGTGGCGGACCCCACGACGGCGTCCGCCGCGCGGCATCGCCCGGACCTCCCGGGCGGCCCGCGACCTCCCGCCCCGCCCGTGCGAGACCCGCACGCACGGCACGTATCCGCGAAGCCCTCCCTCCCGCGTAAAGGAAGCTGACCTCATGCTGCGCATCGCCGTCCCCAACAAGGGTTCACTGTCCGAGCCTGCGTCGGCGATGCTCCATGAGGCCGGCTACCGGCAGCGCAAGGACCGGCGGGAACTGGTCCTGGTCGACAGCGCCAACGAGGTCGAGTTCTTCTTCCTGCGCCCGCGCGACATCGCCGTCTACGTCGGCTCCGGCCGCCTCGACATCGGCATCACCGGCCGCGACCTGCTGCTCGACTTGGGCTCGCAGGCCGAGGAGATCATGCAGCTTGGCTTCGCCGGCTCCACCTTCCGCTACGCGACCCGCCCCGGCACGGCCCAGAGCGTGCACGACTTCGGCGGCATGACCGTCGCCACCTCCTTCTCCGGCCTGGTCACCAAGCACCTCGCCGACAACGGCGTGGACGCCGCCGTCGTGCACCTGGACGGCGCCGTCGAGACGGCCATCCAGCTCGGCGTCGCGGAGATCATCGCCGACGTGGTGGAGACCGGGACCACGCTGCGCAACGCCGGCCTGGAGATCATCGGCGAGCCCATCCTGGAGTCCGAGGCGGTCGTCATCCGGCGCGCCGGGGAGTCCGTCGACGACCCCAAGGTGCAGCAGTTCCTCCGGCGCATGCAGGGCGTCCTGGTCGCCCGCCGGTACGTGATGATGGACTACGACATCCGCGTGGAGCACGTGGAGCGCGCCGTGGCCCTCACCCCCGGCCTGGAGTCGCCCACCGTCTCCCCGCTGCACCACGAGGGCTGGGTCGCGGTCCGCTCGATGGTCCCCTCCGACCAGGCCCAGCGCATCATGGACGAGCTGTACGACCTGGGCGCCCGCGCGATCCTCACTACCGGCATCCACGCCTGCCGGCTGTGACGTCGCGGCCCCGCCGCGGGCACGGCTCGGCGGCGGTGACCGACCGGGCCCGGCCGGTGACCGACCGCGAGGCGGCGCGGCCGACACCCCGCCGCCCCCGGTCGCCGCACCCGCGGTGACTACCCCGCACATCTGCGAGGCCAGCCGAGTGTCCGCCCCCGCACCCCTGCCCGAGCTGCCGATCACCTTCCGGCCGACCCGCACCCGGGTCGTGTTGCTGGCGGTCGGCCTCCTGCTGTTCATCTCGCTGCTGGTCATCGCGCTGGCCCTGCCCAACCTGAGCCCGGGGGAGCGGATCAGCTTCATCTTCACCGGCCTGCTCTTCTGCGGCGTGCTCGCGCTGCTCGCCCGGCCCAAGGTCGTCGCCGCGCCGGACGGGGTCAGCGTCACCAACCTGACCACGCGCCGGCACCTGGAGTGGCCCGAGATCCTGCGGGTCAACCTGCGACCGGGTGATCCCTGGGTCTTCCTCGACCTCGCCGACGGCACCAGCATGCCCGCGCTCGGCATCCAGCCCGGCATCGCGAAGGCGCAGGCGATCGAGGACGCGCGCACGCTGCGGGCCCTGAGCGAGGCGTACGGAACGGGCGACCACACCCGCTGACGGCCCTGCCCGAGGCGCTCACTCCTTGATTACCCTTGGTGCCCAAGGCGCGCCCGCGCCCCGCCCTTTCGGTGGCTGAACGCGCCGCGCGCGTGCCGAAGCGGCTCCTGCGATCCGAGGAGTGAATTCCTCCAGCGATGGACGGTTCGTCCTGTAGTACCCGCGCCGCCTCTCCACGTCCCCGGGAGGCGGCGGCATGAGTCCCACCGTTTCCCTGTCGCTGCTCGCCGCGGCGTTCTTCCTCACCCTCGCCAACGGCTTCTTCGTCGCCGCCGAATTCGGCCTGGTCACGGTGGAGTGGGCGGAGGCGGAACGGGCCGCGGCCGACGGCGACCGTCGGGCCCGCACCGTGGTCGAGGCCCTGCGGGGACTCTCCTTCCAGCTCTCCGGTACCCAACTGGGCATCACCATAACCTCGTTGGTCCTCGGCATGCTCGCCGAACCCGCCCTCGGACACCTGCTCACCGGCCCGCTCACCGCCACCTGGGCTCCCGCCGGCGCCGTGCCGGGGCTGGCCGTGGCCGTGGGCATGCTGGTGGCGTCAGCCGTGCAGATGGTCATCGGTGAGCTGGTGCCCAAGAACTGGGCCGTCTCCCGGCCGCTCCAGGTGGACCGCTTCGTGGCGGGCCTGCAGCACGCCTTCGCCCGCTTCTTCCGACCGCTGATCTCGCTGCTGAACACGGTGGCCAACCGCCTGGTACGGGCCTTTGGCGTGGAGCCCACCGAGGAGCTGGCCTCGGCCCGCACCCCTGGCGAACTGGTCTCGCTCGCCCGGCACTCGGCCCGGGCCGGCGCCATCGAGCAGGACACCGTCGACCTGTTCGTGCGCACGCTCTCGCTGGCCGGGCTGACTGCGCAACACGTCATTACGCCCCGGGTACGGGTCAGCGCCCTCCAGGCCACGGCCACCGCCCAGGACGTCCTGAACCTCACCCGCGCCACCGGCCTGTCCCGCTTCCCCGTCTACCGCGACCGCCTCGACGAGGTGGTCGGCATGGTCCACCTCAAGGACGCGCTCGCCATACCCGCGGCCCACCGGCTGCACACCCCGGTCGACGCGATCGCCCAGGTGCCGCTGCTGGTGCCGATGACGCTGCCGGTGCAGCCGCTGCTGAGGCAGTTGCGCGACCAGCCCATCGCCGTGGTCGTGGACGAGTACGGCGGGACGGCTGGCGTCATCACGCTGGAGGACATCCTGGAGGAGCTGGTCGGCGAGGTGCGCGACGAGCACGACACGGCCGACCAGCCGGAACTCGTCCAGGTGGCCGGGGACGATGGCTACCTGGTGTGGGAGGCCGGCGGGGGCTGCCGCCTGGACACGCTGGCGCGGATCGGCCTGGTCGTCCCGGAGGGACCGTACGAGACGGCCGCCGGTCTGGTGGCCGGGCTGCTCGCATCCCGGTGCCCGGTGACGTCGCCGAGCTTCCCGGCGGCTGGCGGCTCGCGGTCCGCCAGGTCGGCCACCACCGGGCCGAGCGGGTCCGCGTCGTACGGACCCCGGCCAGGCGGCGGCCGTACGGGGCGGCACGCCGGGCCCGCAGGCCGAGCTGAGCCCCGCGCCGTGCGCGGCCGGGCGGCCCGCCGCCGACCGGCCGTCGCAGGCGCGTCGACGCGGGAGCGGGCCGCCGGGGTCCGTACGCCGGTGGGCGGGGGAGCGGGCCGATGAGCGCGCTGCAACTGCTGTTTGCCCTGCTCCTCGTGTGTGCGAACGGCTTCTTCGTGGGCGCCGAGTTCGCCCTGGTCTCGGTCCGGCGCAGCCAGATCGAGCCGCGGGCGGCGGCCGGCTCCAGCCGCGCGCGCACCGTCCTCCAGGGGCTGGAGAACCTGCCGCAGATGATGGCCGCGGCGCAGTTCGGCATCACCGTGTGCGCGCTGACGCTCGGCGCGGTCGCCGAGCCGACGGTCGCCCGCCTCCTGGAGCCCGGCTTCCACGCCGTCCACCTCCCGCACCAGCTCGGCCACCCGCTCGGCTACGCCATCGTGCTGGCCGCCGTGGTCTGCCTGCACCTGGTCATCGGCGAGATGGTGCCGAAGAACCTGGCCATGGCGGCGCCAGAGCTGACCGCGCTGTGGCTGGCCCCGGGGCTCGTCGCCTTCGCCCGGCTGTGCCGGCCGGTGACCGCCCTCTTCGGGGCCTGCGCCCACCTGGTGCTGCGGCTGTTCCGCGTGGAGCCCAGGGACGAGGTGGAGGCGGTGTTCACCAGCTAGCAGCTCAGCCACTTGATCGCCGACTCCCGGCAGGCCGGCCTGCTCGCCCCCGACGAGCAGGAGCGCCTGGCGGACGCCCTCGAACTGGGCACCCGCCCGGTCACCGACGTCCTGCTCGACCCGGCGGGCCTGGTGACGGTCGACCCGGCGGTGACGCCCCGCCAGGTCGAGGAGCTGACCGTACGCACCGGCTACTCGCGCTTCCCGGTGCGCGGCCCGGGCGGCGCCTTCATGAGCTACCTGCACGTGAAGGACGTGCTGGAACTGGAGGAGCCCGAGCGCGCCGTGCCGCAGCACGTGTGGCGGCCCATCCAGACGCTGCGGGCCGAGCTGCCGTTGGACGACGCCCTGACGGTGATGCGCAGGGCGGCGGCCCACCTGGCGGCGGGTCAGCGACGCGTCGGGCCGGGTGCTCGGCCTGGTGGTGATGGAGGACGTGCTGGAGAAACTGGTGGGCGAGGTCCGCGACCCCGCCCACCGGTCGGGCGCGCACGCGGGGGTCCGCCCCTGACGCCGGCCCCGGCGGCCGACCGCCGGGGCACGCCCCCCGCCGGGCCATGGGGTCAGCCGAACGGGGGGTCCTTGCGGTCGCGGTCGGTCGGGCCGCGACCGGAGAGGACCTCGCCGTACGCCTGCATGAGGTCCGGCAGGCGCAAGGTGGCCAGGTCGTCGTGGCCCGGAGTGCCGCTCCAGCTGGAGAGCCGCAGGTCGCGGTAGGCGCAGCTCTTCTCATACAGGGTGCGCAGGAAGCGCCCGTTGCCCAGTTCGTCGATCCAGCCCTGGTCCACGACGTGGCCTCTGATGCTGCGCGGCTCCTCGACGGCCTCCTCGTCCCAGCGGTCCCCGTTCTCGGCGGCCAGCACCTCGCCGATGGCGGTCAGCTCCTGCGGCCGGTAGCTCGGGAAGTCCACCCGGGTGGTGAAGCGGGAGCCGAGGCCGGGGTCGGCGGCGAGCAGCCGGTCCATGCCCTCGGGGTAGCCGGCGAGGATGACCACCAACCGGTCCCGGTTGTCCTCGGCGCGCTTGAGCAGCACCTGGAGCGCCTCGTTGCCGTACGCGTCGCCCTTGGTGTAGCCGGAGTTGGAGAGGCTGTACGCCTCGTCCACGAAGAGCACGCCGCCCAGCGCGGAGTCGATCAGCTCGTTGGCCTTGACCGCCGTCTGGCCCAGGTACTCCCCGACCAGGTCGGCCTCCACCAGGTGGTCGCCGCCGAGCAGCCCGAGCGCGTAGAAGACCCGGCCCAGGATGCGGGCCACGGTGGTCTTTCCGGTGCCGGACGGGCCGGAGAAGACGAAGTGCCGCTTCGGCAGCTGCACCGGCAGCCCCTGCCCGGTCCGCAGCCGGGCCATGCGTAACTGCGCGGACAGCGCCCGCACCTGACGCTTGACCGGCTCCAGGCCGACCATCCGGTCCAGCTGGCCCAGGGTTTCGGCGAGCAGCTGCGGGTCGGCAGGTCGGCGTCGGGCTGGCGCGGCGACGCGGTCCCGTGGCCCGTCGGCGGGCCGGGGTCCGGGCCCGAGCGGGGCCTCGGGGCCGGGGCGCAGCTCGCGGCCCTCGGGCGGGTCGGCCGTCGGCACCGGCTCGGCGTCGACGTCGTCGAACGCGTCGACGGCGTCCTGGCCGGCGCCGGCCAGCGAGACCGGGGCCAGGTCGCGGCCGTCGTCGAAGCCGTCGGACTCCGCGATGGCAGCGAGCCGGGCGGCGGTGTCCATGAACATGGCGTCGATCCGGTGCACCGCCCGGTACAGCGGCAGAGCCGCCACGCTGCGCCCAATGCCCTCATGGGCGCGCGCCAGCCAGTAGCGCAACTCCTTGCGCTGCGGCTGCTCGCTGCGGCAGCGCATCAGCGCCGCGGACAGCAGCGGCTCGGCCTGGCTGTACATCTCGAGCCGGACCCGGGCCATGCCGCCGAACAGGCCGGCCTCGATGCCGAGGAGCGGGTCCTGGAGCAGCGGCTCGGTGTGCCGTACGAGCTGCTCCCAGTCCTTGACCAGGTAGGCCCGGCAGGCGTGCAGGAAGCGGGCCTGCGGGTCGGCCTCGACCGGCGGGCAACCCGCCAGCGCGCGGTCCAGCTCGGGGACGTGTCGGCCCTCGAGCCAGTGCGAGGCGTGCGCCAGGAGCAGGTCGCGGCCGCTTTCCAGGACCGGCTGTACCCACCAGCCGAGCCAGTACCAGGAGTTGAGCGAGCGTCGGTGCCGGGCGCGCTGCTCGCCGAACCGGTCGCGGTGCCGGTACATGCGCAGCAGCGCGGTCGCGGTGTCGGCGCGCAGGGTGTGCAGGCCGAGCCAGCCGTCCGCCATGCCCGGGTCGAGTTCGACCGCGGTCCGGAACTCCTCCTCGGCCTGCGGGTACGCGCCCATGGTGTACGCGTCCACGCCGCGCAGCCAGGCTAGCTCGGCCGGGGCGTGCGAGCCCTGGATGCCGAAATCCATCCCATCCCACACAAACCGAGCCCCCGTGGTGTGGCGCCGAGCGGGTGCCCGGTCGCCGCTTCGCCGAACCGCCGTGCCGTGACCGGGGCGTGACCGGGGCGTGACCGGGGATTGACCAGTGTGCTGGCGCGCCCGCCCGCCGGCGGCACTGATGGGCATCGTACCTGCGAAGACGGTGTCGATCGAAGGGTGCGCACGGCTGTTCGTGAGGGAAGGGCGCGATTCTGTTGGTGGCGGGGGCGCTTCGCGATGTGCGGAAGGCGATTCCGGAACCGGTTACCCAGCGTGAGCGCTAAGTCTCACAAAGCGCGCAAATCGCAGCGCTGAGGGCAGAACGAAGCCCCCGATCACGGGGGAACAATCGGGGGCTTCGAGTCTGCGGGTGACCCGTACGAGCAGCACATTGAGAATGTAAGACCTGTATGGCCCCCAGGTCAAGCGGAGTTGGGGGGTGGGTCTTGTGGGAAGTCGCCATGATCCCCGGCATGACCGGTGCGCGTCACGCAGAGTCAGACTGGCTGTGGGTCAGATGGTGCCCCCGGGGCCCGGTCGTACGCGATACCCCTCAGCCCGCGTGACCGGCTGGAGGACCAGGGCGTCGGCGCGCGGACGCGAGGGGTCGGCGGCGAAGTGCGCGCGCTCGGCGGGGAGCCACCCCGCCCAGAAGGCGGACAGCTCCGGTCCGTCCCGCCGCTGCCCCCGGCACCAGGAGTCACCTTCCGCCAACTCCATCCACAGCAGGCACGCCAGGTACGGCCGCACCGCCCGGCGTCCGACCCCGACGCCCTCCATGATCACCACCGGCGCCGGCGGCAGCGCGTGCTGTTCGGCGAAGTGGCGCGCGTGCCAGTCGTAGACGGCGTAGTGCGCGACGGCGCCGCGCCCCAGAGGCTCCAGCACCTCGTCGACGAGCCGGGCCTGCCAGTCGAACAGCGCCGCGTGGCTGGCAAGGTCGTCGGTGTGCAGCACGGGCGCTTCGCCGAGCGCCGCGGCGAGGCGGGCCGCGAAGGTCGTCTTGCCCGACCCGGCGTGCCCGTCCACCGCCACCAGGCGCACCGGCCCCAGCGACGGCGGCAGGGCGCGCAGCCGTTCGGCGAGGTCGGTCAGGGAGAGGTCGGTGCGGTCGATCACCGGGACACCCTACGGGCGGGGGCGTGTCCACACCGCGCCCGGGCCGCCGGTCACGCGGGCGTGCCCGAGCGGTGACGCGCCGTACCGCACATCACTGGCCCCGGCCAGGCACAGCGGTCATAGTGGGGCCACCGTCCGTGCACCTGCCGTCGCATCAGATGACTGGGGGCCTTTCACCATGAGCAGACTCACCCCACGGCGTACCCTCCTGACCGCCGCGCTCGGCGTGACCGCCGGGCTCGCCGCCGTCTCCCCGGCGCGCTGCACGACGCGCGCCGGGAAGACGGGCGCCCCGCACGCGACAGGGGCCCCCGCCGGCTCCACCGTGGACAACCGGGCCTGGACCAGCGGCGCGGACTGGCGCTCGGGGGCGGTGCGGGGCGTGCGGGTGCGGGACGGGGTACGGCCCGGCATCGTGATCGCCGAGCCGGCCGGCACGACCGAGTACACCGACCCGCACACCGGCACCACGGCCCCCTGGGAGTACGCCACCTGGACCGGGCCGGTGCACGCGCTGCCCACCCCGGCGGGCGAGGTCATCGCCTCCTGGAACGCGCACACCCCCACGGGTACCTGGCTCCAGGTCGAACTGCGGGTGACCTACACCGACGGCGGGCTCAGCCCCTGGTACGTGATGGGCTGCTGGGCCGCGGGCGACCAGGACATCCGGCGCACCTCCGTGGACGGCCAGCGGGACGGCAGGAGCACGGTGGCCACCGACACGCTGGCCGTCGACGCGGACCCGGCCGGCGAGGGACTGCGGATCGCCGCGTACCGGCTGCGGCTGACCCTCTACCGCCGCCCCGGCACCGCGCTGACGCCGCTGGTGTGGCGGGTGGGGGCGATGGGCTCGGACGTGCCCGACCGGTTCACCGTGCCCGCCTCCGAACCGGACGTCGCCACCGGCCGCAAGCTGACCGTGCCGAGGTACTCGCAGGAGATCCACAAGGGCCAGTACCCAGAGTACGACAACGGCGGCGAGGCGTGGTGCAGCCCGACCTCGTCGCAGATGGTCATCGAGTACTGGGGCCGCCGGCCCAGCCGGGCGGACCTCGCTTGGGTCAACCCCGACTTCGCCGACCCGCAGGTCTGCCACGCGGCCCGGTTCACCTTCGACTGCCAGTACGAGGGTTGCGGCAACTGGCCCTTCAACGCCGCCTACGCGGCCACCTACCGCGACCTGACCGGCGTGGTGACCCGCCTCAACACGCTCACCGACGCCGAGGCGCTGATCGCCGCTGGCATCCCGCTCATCACCTCGCAGTCCTTCCTGCCGGGCGAGCTGACCGGCGCCGGCTACGGCACGGCGGGCCACCTGATGACCGTCACCGGCTTCACGGCCCAGGGCGACGTGGTGGCCGGCGACCCGAACAGCGAGAGCAACGAGGCGGTGCGCCGGGTCTACCAGCGCCGCGAGTTCGAGAACGTCTGGCTGCGGACCAAGCGGTACAACGCCAGCGGCAAGGTGGTCAGCGGCACGGGCGGCGTGTGTTACCTGTACTTCCCGGCCCGGCCGACACCGACGGAACACCGGGTACTCGCGGAGCTGGGGATCACCGGAGCGTGCGCGCCCCGAAGGTGGCCCCTGTGACCTGGCGGCAGTGCTCGCCTGACGACAGTGCTTGCCGCCGTCGAGGCTGAGGTGGCTGAGCGGGTCCACCGTGGTCGTGACGGAGCTGTGGCCCGTCCACCGCGCCGCCTCGTGGACGGGCACCCCGTGGGTCAAGGTCGCGGTGGCCCACGTGTCCACGGGTCGGGCGGATCGCGGTCAGGGACCTGAGGCGGTTGAGGGCGCGGTTCCAGGACCTGCGGACACGTGAGCGAACACGGTGTACCTCGCGTGCAGGTCACAGGGGATGTCAGCTGCCGCCCGGACCGCGCCCCCGCCGCGCCCGTGCGGCGAACAGGCCCGCGCCCATCCCACCGACGACGGCCACCGACACGCTGGCGGCCAACTGACGCAGGCTGCGGGACCGCTGGCCCGCCGCACGCCGTTCCTCCTCGCGGGCGGTCAGGCTGGCGACCACGAAGTCGCGCTCCAGACGGTTCAGTACCTGCCGGTGCGACCGCTCCCACTCCCGCACGGTGGTGAGCTGCGTGCCCCGGTACAGCGCCCCCGAGTCCCGGGCCAGGCTCTGCCATGTCAACGCCGCGTGCGTGAGCTGACGGTGGGTGCACAGGGCCGCGGGGTCGTCGTCGAGCCACTGCCGCAGCCGGGGCCAGTCGCGGATGATCGCCTCGTGTGCGGCTTCGACCGCCGTGCCGTCCAACGTGATCACCCGGGCCTGGGCCAGTCGGTCGAGCAGCCGGTCGATGGAGCGCGGGTCGGCCAGGCCGTCGAGTTCGCGCCGATCCACCGTGCGCCGCTGGAGCGCGGTCCCCTCGCCGGGAGCGGTCAACCGGAAGAACAGTGAGCGCAGGAGGGCTTGCTCGTCGGACGTGGCGCTGCCATATGCCTGCTCGGCCAGGCGGGTCGCGACCCCGCGCATTCCGCCGACCGCCCGGTAGTCGGCCAACCGCAGGCTGTCGGCGGTCTGACGGTGGTGCCACGTCAGGCGCAGCGCGATGGCCACCAGCGACAGGGCGCCGGGCTGGCCGGCCGACTCGGAGAGCACGGCCTCCAGCAGGTCCGCCTCCACGACCGCTCCCCTGCGCGCGGCGGGCTCGGTGACGATGCCGCGCAGTTCGTCGCGCGAGGGCGGTTCGACGCGCAGCCGGGCCCCGCTCGGCAGCGCGGCGGCCATGGTGCCCTGCGACAAACAGCGTTCTTGGTAGTCGGAACGGACCGCGAGGATGATCCGCAGCGGGGGGGCCACAGGTGCGGGAGGTGCGGAGCAGGGCCCGGCAGAAGGCGCTCCATTCCGCCGCGTCCGCGTGGTGCGTGAACGCTCTCTCCACCTGGTCGACGACGAGCAGGACGTGCCTCTTCGCCGGCCCCGCCACCAACCAGGCTTCCACCGCGCTGGTCAGCGTCTCGGGATCGGTGGTGACACCCTCCTAGGGCGTGCGCGCCGCGTCGGAGTCCGTCAGGGTGGCCACCGCGGCAGCCAGCGCCGCCAGCGGGTGGCGGTCCGGCGTGGTGAGGACGGCCAGGTGCCAGTCGGGGCCCATACGAGCCGGCAGGCCGGCTCTCACCAGGGAGGACAGTCCGCTGCCTGACGCGCCGGACCGGCCACCACCGGGTGCCTTTCCACCTTCCGTGCCACTTCGTCCACCAGGGCTGACCGTCCGGTGAAGACCTCCGCGTCCGCGCGCCCGAAGGCGGCCTAGCCCGGATAGGGACTCGGTGCCTCCTGCCGTGCGTGCTCGTCGCCAGGCCGCACCCTGCCCGGGGAGCCTCCCCGGCCGCTTGGCGCCAGCGCGCTTCCCACTCCGCCAGGTCTCCGCCGCATGCCCGCGCATAGGCGAGGACGACGGGGAGCGACGGCAGCCGCTCGCCCTTCGCGGCCTCGGTGAGGGTGCTGGCCGCGTAGTGGGCCGCCTCCGCCAGGACGCGGTAACTGGGCGCGCTCGTGCAGTTGGCGCAGTTGCCAGGCCAGATGCTGGCCCGGCCCGGCCCGGCCTCGGGGTCGATCGAGCGCTCCGGGCGCCCCAACCGCAGTGATCTTCCGGTCTCGTCCGGCTCCCTACCCACGTTGCCCCCAGGTGTCTTAAGGCGCCCCTGATCGGGCTTCATCATTGTGCGGAATATTTGTCCGGGGCAGGACGCCCTTTCGGACAAATCAGAGCCCGAGCACTGTTCTTGTGGTACACCGGCTCGACCGCGGGGGTGGCAGCACCGCCGCTGAGCGCGCACCGCACACGGCAGGGAGTGGACCAGTGGGGCGCGCTGCCGTTCCGTTCTCGAGTGCGACGCGCTGCTCCACGCGGCGTTGTCTCCTTACCACTCTGCGGTTTTCCCCTTCGTCCCACCCGCACTGGTCGGCGCGTCGCGCTTCCGCGGCTGACTGGACCACACCTCTGCCTCTGTACCGACTTCTTGTCCGAGAGGAAGAACGTCATGAAGAAGCTTCTGACGCTGGCCGTCTGTGCGGCGGCTGCGATCACCACGTTGCCGACCGGCGCCGCCCAAGCGGACAACCGCGCAAGGAACCTGGACGGACCCCGTGTCGCGGCTGGTTGGCACCAGTTGGCCAACAGCCACTCACGTAAGTGCCTGACGATCGACGCACAACAGAACTGGGACGGGGGACGGGTCTACTTGGCCAACTGCGACACCGATGCCGCACAGCGCTGGTATCGCGGGGCCAACGGAGACCGGGTCGTCATCACGTCGGCGTGGTCGAGCCGGGTGCTGGACGCCGTCCTCGACAACCGCAACGGAAGCGCCGTCACTGGCTACCGGTGGCTGGATTGGGACCACTACCCGCAGAACCAGCAGTGGCCCGTCACCAGTGCCGGTGAGATCAAGAACGCGTGGAACGGTCGGTGCCTGGACGCCAACCCCGGCCAGAAGGACTGGCCGGAACAGCAGGTCTACCTCTGGGACTGCAACGGGAGCCAGTGGCAGCGGTGGTTCGCGGTGTAGGTCCGGCGCCCGCCGGTGGGTGTGCCGGGCCCGCCGGCACACCCACCGCGCCGCGTCTTCTGCCGCTTCGCACCGCCTTCCGCGCCTGAACGCGCTCCATCCCCTGTCTTTCGGCGCTCCAGCGCCGTGTCGCGGACGTACGGCTCGTGCCGTGCGTCCTCCCTCCGAGGGAGCATCATGCGTCTTCCACGAAGAGCGAGTCCCAGAACCAAGAGCCACCAGCGGGGGCGTCGGCTGATCGCCGTCGCCGCCGCACTCACCGTCCTCCTACCGCTCGGAGTCGGCTCAAGCACCGCCCGGTCCCCGCAGTCCCACTCGCCGACGCCCCAGGCCAGCGGCCCGCGGTCGGCCGTCGGCGCGGCCACCGTGGAGCCCGGTCGCCGCGACGCGCTGCTCGGAAGGGGTTGGCGTGACTCCGCGGACCGAGCTTGGACGGCCACCGGCGACGCTGAGCGCTTTCACATCAGCGTCGCCGACGCCCGCACCGGCTACACCTGGCGCACCGCCGCCACCCTGTCCGAGCAGGGCTTCGACGTGGACCAGTGGGTGGGCAACGCCTGCCTGACCGGCTCCGGGCGCCGGGCCGTGGTGGTCTACGCACCCCGTTCGTTCACCAACAAGGCCGAACTCTTCGACCGCGGGGGCTTCGCCGCGGTCGTCGACATCGACACCGGGCGCACCACCAAGCTGCGGCTTCAGGCGTCCCTGGCGTACTACAGCGCCGGCTGTGGCGTCGGCGAGACGGCCGTGCTGACCCGGCACACCAGCGCCGCTTCGGGCGCCACCCAACTGGTGCGGGTGGACGCCGCGACGGGGAAGCTCGCCCGGCCGGTGGAGGTCAAGGGACAGCTCACCTCCGCTGTGCCGGTGGGCAAGGGCATCGTGGGCGCCGACAACGGCCGCCTGGTCCGGGTCGCGGACAACGGCCGGCGCACGACCGTGGCCGTGACCCACGTGGTGCCCTTCCACGTCAAGCCCGACGCCGAGGGCGGGCTGGTGTTCATGGACCGGCAACGCGACCGTGGCTTCGTACGGCGGGTGCAGACCAGCGGCGCCCACACCACCGGCCCGGCCCCCGTACGGACCCTTGCCGAGGGAGACCTCACCGCGCTCGGTGGTCACCTCCGGGGCGGGCGGCCGGGTGTTCCTCACCGGGAAACAGCGGCACCTGCGGGGCCTGCCGGACAGCGTGCGGCGGCTACCGGTGGCCAAGGACGCCGTGGTCTCGTCGCTGGGGCAGGTCTCGGTCGCGGTGAGCGCGCCGACCCGACCACGTGGCGCGGCACCGGAGCGCGCCGCTCCACCGGCCCCGCCCCGCGTCTCCATGCGGGTCCTGGCGACGGACGAGCACATCTCCTTCGCCTTCGCCCCTGGCGCTGTGCCCCCGGTGGGCGCCGCGTCCGGCAGGGTCCCGCACCCCCCTGCTCGCCCGGGCCCCGGGAGTCGCGCCGGACCCGGTGCACGGCGGTGACGCCACCAACCCGGTGGAGGAGGAGCGCACCTGCTCCGTGCCGCGCAACGACCCGCGCAACCAGGCCATGCAGCCCAAGCCCCGTCAGGTCGAGTGGGCCGCCGACCAGGCCGTGCGCGGGGCACTGACCGTGCAGCGCCCGGCGAACTGGAAGAACCTGGGCATGCTCGCCTACAGCCCGCAACAACTCTTCCCCCCGATCCGGCTGGAGGGCGGGGGCAACGTCCCCGCGCAGATCCTGCTGGGCATCGCGGCGCAGGAGTCGAACCTGTGGCAGTCCTCACGCATCGCGGTGCCGGGCGCCACCAGCAGCCCCCTGATCGGCAACTACTACGGGCGGAAGATCTACGACGCGAATCCGGGCGATGACTGGGACATCCACTGGGAGGGGGCCGACTGCGGGTACGGCGTCACGCAGGTGACCGACGGCATGCGCAAGGCCGGGCACGAGCGGCCGAACGAGACCGCCCTCCCGTACCAGACCCAGCGTGCCGTGGCGCTGGATTTCGCCGCCAACGTGGCGGCCGGGCTGCGCATCCTCTAGGAGAAGTGGAACCTGACGACCAAGGCGAGGATGCGGGTCAACAACGGTGACCCCGCCAAGATAGAGAACTGGTTCCACGCCCTGTGGGCCTACAACTCCGGCATGTACCCCCGGGAGCAGTCCGACCCCACCGCCCCGTGGGGCCTCGGGTGGGCCAACAACCCTGCCAACCCCAGCTACCCCGCGAACCGGGCGCCCTTCCTGGAGCTGACCTACGCGGATGCCGCCAAGCCGCAGAACTGGCCGTAAGCCGGAGAAGGTGCTGGGCTGGGTGGGACACCGGTCGAGGTCCTGGAGTCCCCTGGCAAACTGGTGTCCGGCTTCCGGGGGGCGTGGTGGAACGGGACGGCGACCACCTCCGTCGAGAACCGCAAGGCCGTTAAGCCACCGGTCAACCAGTTCTGTGACCCGTCGAACAACTGCGACCCCGCCGGCCGCTACAAGCCGAACGCGCCCGGGGTCGAGAACGCCCCCGCATGCCCCTGCGCCCACACCAACGCAGCGGGGCAGTACGACCTCAAGTGCTGGTACCACAACTCCACCGAGTGGAAGGAGAACTGCGACTACACCTGCGGCAACGAACTGCTGCGGTTCAGCCCCGGCTACGCCTACCAGGACGACGGCAGCGCCTGCCCACTCGTGTGCAGCACGGTCGGGTTGCCCGCCAACGCGATGGTCATCGACTACCTCCCCGACGGCACCCCCTCGGTCCGGTCGGACTGCGGACGGCCCTGGACGAACAGGGGTGCGTTCACCCTCTCCTTCACCCCCCGACGCGGTCGGCGACTTCCCGTCGAAGGTGGACTTCCACCAGTTGGGGGCCGGCTTCGGGGGACACTTCTGGTTCGCCCACAGCCGTAAGCAGTCGGACAAAATGAAGGTGAGCGTGACCTGGAAGCTCGACCACGAGCTGGACAGCCCCGCCCAGGTCCTCGTACACCTCCCCGACCACGGCCCGCAGAGCAAGAAGGCCACCTACGAGATCCACACGGCCCGCGGCGTGCGGACCAAGGTGGTGTCCCAACCCAGCGGTCAGAACCGCTGGGTGTCGCTGGGTGTCTTCAAGGACGCCCCGAAGGTGACGTTGAGCAGTGTGACCACGGACGGGACCGGAGACGACGACATTGCCTTCGACGCGATGGCCGTGGTGCCGATGCCCGGCTCCTACGTGGAACACACGGTGGACGCCGTCGCCGTCTTCGACGAGAACCAGGACCTCGACACCCCGCTGACGACCTCGTGGATCAGCCGCATCATGGCCAACCGCAAGTCCCTCTACGACTGGGGCAAGAAGACATCGGGCGACTCGTCAACCTGCCCACCTGCGTTGGTGGGCCACAGCCCACATGTGTCATGCCGCGGACCAAGGCCGCCATGCAGAGCTGGCACGACAACGTTGTCTAGGCGGGCACCGACCCGGTCAACCACCCAGCGGGCAAGAGCATCGCCCAGTGGATGAACTTCAGCAATCCGTCCCGGTACCGCCCGACCGGCACAGCCATCCCCACCTGGTTCGACACCCACGAAGAGTCGTACAAGATCAAGTCCAAGACCACCGTCGGCTTCATCAAGGCGCCGGACGGGAAGGTCATCCCGGGCAGCGAGTTCGTCAAATACGACAACCGCACCAGCTCCACCCACCTCCCGGAGTTCGTACAGGAGGCGTTCCGCGCCATCGCCGCGGACTACGGCATCACGGCACCTGACCTGACCTACACGCTCAAGGACGCGGGCTACCACGACGGCCGCGAGACGACCTCGAACACCAACGAGACCGGGGTGCTGCCCGCTCGGGCCTATGCGTACGCCGGGAAGAACCCCGTGGTCACCAACGGGTCCAGCAGCAACACCGAGCCCGACGAGAACGGCAGCTGCGTCAGCACGCTCCAGGTCTCGGGGGGCGTCATCGGCTACCGCACGGTGCTGGCCGACGCACACGTGCCCGGCCGGGTCGAGAACTGGCAGAAGCGGGTGTACGACGACAAGAACGTGCCCCCGCCGGTGACCCACCTCGCCCACGACATCCACGAGCTGTTCTTCAACCCGGGGGGCACCGTCGGGCCGCCGGTCAGCGGGTCGTTCTTCGGCCAGGCTCCGCCGATCTGGCAGGAGCTCAACTTCCAAGCCTGCGCCGACGGCAGTATCCGCAAGGCGGGGGGCAGGGCCCTGCTACGGGCCAGCCACATGGCCGACCACTACATGTACCACAACGGCCGCTCCGTCGATGACGAGGGTGCGCAGCAAGCGACCGCGAAACCCGTCATGAAGGGCGACTTCACCTTCTTCAGCCGTCTCCCCGACCCGAACACCACCTTCCCGCTGTGGGAGAACCCCTACGGCCCCTGCACCACCGGGCCACACAGCCCGCGCTCCGGCAACCCCTGGGACGTCACGGCCATCCCCGCCCCAGGGCCCGGGCATCAACCCCCGGAAGGCGCACTTCTGCGTCGGTGATGTGCCCCCTGACCCGGACCACACCAGCGACTAGAGCCTGTCTGGTCGATCGTCTTCGTAGCCAGCCGGTGAGGGCCGCGGCGGTCGCGGTGCCGAGATGGAGGCAGCCGTGTCTGCCGTAGCGGGTGGCCATGGTCTGGTCGCTCACTCGACGGTGTCGCGCTTCGGGTAGCGGTTCTCGTCCAAGCCTGGTGGCCGTCCGCCGCGTGTTCCTCTGTGTGGGCGGGCGGCCTGGCTGTCGGCCTTCTTCGCGGTACGACAACGCGTCCGACGGCCACCGCTCCCCGTGCCTGCCGTCGGGGCGGGTGCGGGCCAGGCAGGGCCGGGGACTCGCGGTCGTCGCTTCGAAACATCATCGCGTTCAGTTTCGTTTCGATGCGCGCACCGATCCGTCCACGAGTTCGCGGTTTCCGCGTTGCGTTCGCTCGTGCCGCCTTTCGTGCCCCTATCGCAACGACGTGACCGTGGTGGCGTTCTCCAGCCGACGGTCGTGGAAATCGAATGCGCCCTCGCCGGTGTCGCCTCCGACGAGTCGTCGCGCAGATGCGTGCTCAACTGGGCGGCGCAGGCCACGGTGTGCGCGGTGAGTTCCATCGAATGTGTCCACACGACGTACAAGCCCTCCTTCGGCGAGATCGAGACTCAGTTGCCATCTGGCAAGAACGCGACTCCCGGAGGTGAACCCTTCGTGGTGCCATAGGGCCAGACCTTGCGAATGAAATAGGGAGAATGACGTGGTCTTCGGAAAGACACTTTGGGCTCTGGCCACCAGTGCGGCTATGACAGCCCTCATGCTCGCCAACGGAGCCACCGCCTCGGCTGAGTCTCACCCTGAGCCGGACAGCGCTGCCGCGAAGGCGGGCACACGGTCAGGAAACTACGAGCTCTACAACATCAGGACTCAGCGCTGCGTCACGGACGCCAACAACGAAGTACTGTGCCTTCTTTGCGATCGGAATACCGATCACAATTGGTGGATTCAGACCTATCCAGACGGGCACGTGGTCCTGCAGAGCGCGAAGACGCATGCATGCCTGGATGACAGTGCGCAAGATGGCCTGCGCACAGTGGAATGCAACGGCCTTGTCTATCAGAACTTGGCCTTGGAAAAAGCCAGCGATTGTGGTGCCACGTTCAGGAATCACATGACGGGAAAGTGCTTGAACGACAGTTTCGAGAACGGCGTGCGCACCTTCGATTGCTACTATCACGATCACAGAGCTATCGCACAAGGGCGTGGTAAGACGCGCTGGCCAGAACCACCGTCTCTGACCCGCACATTCGCCTTCTGTTTCTCCGTCTGCTCGGAGTGTGCCGCCCAGTTGGGGAACATCTGGTAGCAGGCCAAGCGGTACGACGCCAGCGGCAACGTGGTCGGCGGCACGGGTGGCGTGTGTCCCCCGCGCTTCCCGGCCCAGCCGACGCTCCGTCAACTGCGGGCCGGGCGCGCGGTGGGCGTGCGCTGCTCGGCCCGCGCGCCGCCGGCGGTCAGGCCCGTCGGCGGCGCGGGGCGGTTCAGCCGCCGTCCTCCGGGTGCGCCAGCCAGGCGTCGAACGCGTCGAGGTCCGGCACGATGACGGTGGCGCAGGCGAGCACCGCGAGGTTCTGGCGCATGGCGGTGACGGCCACCACGGTGCGCCCCGCGCGGTGGGCGCTGAGCATCTCGGCCGCCGTGCCTATGCTCGGCTCGTGCCCGGGCAACCAGGCCACGCACACGGCGCTCTCGGCCGCGAGCCGGGTGAGCCGGTGGAAGGTCGCGGTCAACGCCAGCAGTTCGGGGGCGAACCCGGCGCGGTGCACAGTGGGCGTCGCGGCGTGCGCGGCGAGCGCGCCGGGGTGTTTGGCAAGCCACGCGCGCATCAGCGCGCCCGGGTCGTGGATCACCGCGCCCGGCCGGCGCCGCGCGGTAGGACTGGTCGGCCGTCTCGGCGCCGGCGCGGGCGCCCTGCATGGTCCCGGCCAGGAAGAAGGTGCCCGCGGAGGCGGGGTGGGCCGTACCGGCCTCGGCGCTCACTTGCTCTCCACCCCGTAGGCGGGCAGCACCGGCCGGCCCGGCGCGGCGGCCCGCTGCAGCGCCGCGGCCTCCAGGAGGAACGCGGCCAACTCCGCCACCGGCGCGCTGACGGCGTCGGCGACCAGCGCGCTATCGCGCCGGAACCCGGGGCTGCCGTACGGGCTGACGGCGCCCTGGCCGGGGCTCGTCCAGGGCATCGGCGTGTAGTACGGGCCGAGCGCCGCGAAGACGGGCGCCGCCTCGGTGAAGCGCAGCGCCGCCCACAGCGCGTGCGCCAGGTAGTTCAGGTCGAGCAGCGAACACCGCTCGGGCGTGGTGTGGGCGAACCAGTAGTGCAGGGCGTGATCCGCGTCCCGCAGCGCCTCGTCGGTGGTCCAGTGCAGGTCAAGGGCCTGCTGGTGGCCGCGCTCCTCGCGGTAGCGCTCCACCTGCACGTACAGCGGCAGCGCGTGCACGGCGGGGCCGACCGGGGCGCGCGAGGACGCCCAGCGCGCGAAGTTCACCGCCTCGGACAGCGAGCCGCCACCACGCCGGGCATGCACGAACTGGAGCATCCGGTGGTACGCCTCACGGTTGTACGGGTCGCGCCGGTGCGCCTCCGTCAGCAGCCCCCACGGGCCGGGGAAGAGCATCGGCTCCGGCGGGTGCACCCGATACTCGGCGAGCCGCTGTTCCTCGTCCAACTGGGCCAGCACCACCAGGCACACCCACGGCACCGGGTCGGCGGGCGCGTTGTGGGCGGTGAGCTGGCAGGCTTCCCACGCCTCCTGCCATAACTCCCTGGTGTGCCGGTGTCCCGCGCGGTGCGCGCGAACCGCGCGCTCCACCAGCACCCGGGTGTGCATCACCAGCGCCGCGACGTTGTCCGGCTTCTCCGAGCGCCAGGCCCGCACCACGTCCGAGCCCGCGGCCGTGGCCGCCAGCACCTGGGTGCGTTGGGTCCACAGCCCCCAGTCGGGCGTCGAGGCGAGCAGGTCGCGCATGGCCACCCAGCGGCCCGTGCGCACGTCCTGGATCGCGTTCCGCAGGCCGCTGTCGTGGCCCGCCGGGTGGGTAGTACCGGGCGGAACTCCTCGTCGGCCATCAGACCACCACCGGGCACGACGCCCAGGCCCCGGTCCTCGCGCCCGGCCCCGGTGGCCGGCGCGCGCCACGGGGCGCCCCCGACGAGGTGCCCCGGCCGGGGGCGCGGAGGAGGTGCGGAGGGAGCGCGCCCGGGCGCCGCGGGGGCGGTGCTCGGGTCGTGGCGTGGGGGGCATCGGTCCTTTAGGGTGCGTGGTGTGCGGCGGTGCGGCGTCTGCCGCACCGGCGTGGTCGGCGCGCGGCACGGCTCGGGGTGGCGAACAGCCGTACGGTCCGCGGTCGGACACCGTGCCGGAGCGGCGGTCTGCCTGATGTTCTGACACTCGGATGGCATTCGTACAGGGAAGAGGCCCGCTAATCCAGTGATCGGGAAAACCTACGGGCCGTCGGATCCGCGAAAGCGGGCGGAATCCCGCCACGCGGTGGCCGACTGGGCGCGCGCATTTCCGTCCGAAGGGCGCACGCGGCCCACTTGTGGTGGCGTTATGTGGATAGTGCGAGGAAATTCGAGAACCCGACACGTGGTAAATCAACCAGCGGCAGACCGAGCCGGCGAGAAGGCGCCGCCGGGCGCCGCTGAGCTGAGTTCGCGGACGCATGCGCGAACAACTCGCCATGACGCGAACAGCGTTCACCGAGGCGACGGGCGGGCCCGGACCCCGCCACCCGCGCACCCCGCCACCCGCGCACCCCGCCGCCCGCGCCCCGGGCCCGGCTCGACCGACGCGCGGCACTCGACCGCACCGCCGCCGGATACCTTTTGCCCCGCGCGGTTGCCGGACCCGCCGCCGGGCGTCGACACTGCGGCAGGACGCGGACGTGATCAACCCCGGCGAAGGGCGAGGTGCGCCAGTGAGCGGTAGGCCAGTGAGTGGCGGCGAGCGATGAGCGGGCCCGTACTCGCCGTCGACCAGGAGACCTCCGGGATCAAGGCGCTGGTCATCTGCCCGGAACGGGGCATGATCGGCACGGCGTACGCGGAGCTGCGCCCCCGGTACGCGGCGGGCGGACTGGCCGAGGTCGACCCGCGGGCCCTGCTTGCGTTGGTGCTGGACGCCGGGCGCTGGCCGACGCGGGCGAGCCGGTGGTGGCCGTGGGGCTGGCCAACCAGGGCGAGACCGTGCTGGCCTGGGACCCGGCCACGGGGGAGCCGCTGACCGACGCCATCGTGTGGCAGGACCGCCGCGCCGAGCCGCTCTGCGCGGAACTGGCCGAACACGCCGCGACCGTACGGGAGATCACCGGGCTGCCGCTCGACCCGTACTTCGCCGCGCCCAAGATGGCCTGGCTGCGCCGGCACCTGACCCGCGACGGCGTCGTGACCACCAGCGACGCCTGGCTGGTGCACCGGCTGACCGGCGCCTTCGTCACCGACGCAGCGACTGCGGGCCGCACCCAGCTCCTGGACCTGGACAGCCTCACCTGGTCCCGGACCGCCCTGGAGGTCTTCGGGCTCGCGCACGAACAACTGCCCGAGATCGTGGACGCCGACGGCCACGTGGGCGGCACCACCGCCTTCGGCGCCGAGGTACCGCTGACCGGGCTGCTGGTGGACCAGCAGGCGGCGCTGCTCGCCCAGCGCGTCACCGAGCCGGGGATCGCCAAGTGCACCTAAGGCACCGGCGCCTTCCTGCTCGCGCCGACCGGCGACCGCCCCAGGCGCGCCGCGTCGGGCCTGGTGAGCTGCGTGGCCTGGCGGCTCGGCGGACGGGCTGGCTACTGCCTGGACGGCCAGGTGTTCGCCGCGGCCTCCGCCGTGCGCTGGCTCACCGAACTCGGCGTGCTCGCCGGCGCCCACGACCTCGACCGGGTCGGTGGCGCCGTCCCCGACTCCGGCGGCGTGACCTTCGTGCCCGCGCTGGCGGGCCTCGCCGCGCCCTGGTGGCGCGGCGACGCGCGCGGCGCGCTGACCGAGCTCGGCCTCGACACCGCGCCCGGGCACCTGGTCCGCGCGCTGTGCGAGGGCATCGCGGCCCAGGTCGCCGAGATCGCCGACGCCGCCGCGGCCGATCTCGGGGCGCCGCTCGAAACGCTCCGCGTGGACGGCGGCCTGACCCGGTCGGCCCTGCTCATGCAGGCCCAGGCCGACCTGCTGCAACGCCCCGTCGAGGTCTCGGCGCTGCCGGACGCCACCGCGCTGGGCGTGGGCGCCGTGGCCAGGCTCGGCCTCGACCCCCGGCTGACGGTGCGCGAGGCGATCCCCGCCTGGCGGCCCACGGCGGTCTACGAGCCCCGCGTGTCCGCGGAACGGGCCGCCGAGCGACGCGCGACCTTCCGCGCGGCCGTGGCGACGCTGCTGGCCTGACCACTCAGCCCCCACGAGCCCCGGCCGCTCCACCCCGCGTTCCGGGCCCCCGCCGCCCGGGCAGCGCCCGGGCCCCGTAGCCTGACTGTGCGAACCGACCGGACCCGGCCCGGCCAGCCGCCCGCGAGGGCACTCCGGGCGACGGGGCCGGCCGGCCCGCGCGCCCGGCACCAGCGACCAGCGAGGGACCGCATGACCGTCACGACCACCGGCCGACTGCCGCGCGACGCGTACGAGACCGGGTACGACGTTGCGGTCGTCGGTGCCGGGGTCGTCGGCTGCGCCATCGCGCGCGAACTGGCCCGCCGTCCGCTGCGGGTAGCGCTCGTGGAGGCGGCGGACGACGTCGGCAAGGGCACGTCCAAGGCCAACACCGCGATCCTGCACACCGGCTTCGACGCCACCCCCGGCACCCTGGAGGCCCGCCTGGTGCGAGAGGGCTACCGGCTGCTGTCCGGGTACGCCGTCGAGGCGGGCATCCCGGTCCGCCGTGTCGGTGCGCTGCTCGTGGCCTGGGACGCGGAGCAACTCGCCGCCCTGCCCCGGCTCGCTGCCAAGGCCGAGCGCAACGGCTACCACGCCATCGGACTGCTCGACGCCGCCGAACTGCGCCGCCGCGAACCCCACCTGGGCCCGAGGGCCCTCGGCGCGCTCGCGGTGCCGGACGAGAGCGTCATTTGCCCGTGGACCACGGCCATCGGCTACGCCACTCAGGCCGTACGCGCCGGCGTCGACCTGCACCTCGGCTGCCGGGTGCACGGCGTCGGCGGCCAGCCGGGCCCGGGCTGCGAGGCGTGGCACGAGATCCGCACCGACCGCGGGCCGCTGCGCGCCCGCCACCTGGTCAACGCCGCGGGACTGCGCTCCGACGAGATCGACCGGCTGCTCGGGCACGACGCGTTCACGGTCACCCCAGGCCGCGGCCAACTCATGGTCTTCGACAAGAGCGCCTGCCACGACAAGAGCGCCCGCCACCTGGTGCGCCACATCGTGCTCCCGGTCCCCACAGCGCTCGGCAAGGGCGTGCTCGTCGCGCCGACCGTCTTCGGCAACGTACTGCTCGGCCCCACCGTCGAGGACCTGCCCGACAAGAGCGCGACCGGGTCCACCGACACGGGGCGGGCGTTCCTGCGCGCGCCTCATGCCGGAGCTGCTCGCCGAGGAGGTCACCGCGGTCTACGCTGGGCTGCGCGCCGCCCCCGAACACGACGACTACCAGATCCACGCGCACCCCGAGCAGCGGTACGTCACGGTCGGCGGCATCCGTTCCACCGGCCTGACCGGCTCCCTGGCCATCGCCGCCCACGTCGTCGAACTCCTCGCCGCCGGCGGCCTGCCCCTCGGCCCCCCGCGCGAACTGCCGCCGGTGCTGATGCCCGCCGTCGGCAACGCGTCGCCGCGCCCCTTCGAGCGCCCCGAACTCATCGCCGCCGACCCCGGAGTACGGCACCGTCATCTGCCCCTGCGAGGGCGTCACCCGGGGCGAGGTGCGGGACGCGCTGGCCAGCACGGTGCCACCGGCCGGCCTGGACGGGCTGCGCCGGCGCACCCGGGTGGCGGTCGGCCGGTGCCAGGGCACCCGCTGCGCCGCGGCGGTACGGGCCCTGTGCGCGGCCCGGCCGCCGACCGCACCGCCGTCACCCGCCCCGTGCCGGCGGCCGGGAGCGCGAACGCCGTCGGGCCGGTCGAGCGGGGCGTGGACGTGCTGGTGGTCGGCGCGGGCGCGGCCGGCCTCGCCGCCGCGGGCGCGCTCGCCGCGGCCGGTCGGCCGGGTGGAGGCTCTCGAACAACAGCCGCTGGCCGGTGGCGTGCTGCGCTACGCGCCCTGGGCGTGCGGCGCCTGGCTCGACCCGCGCGCCCCGCGCCGTGGTCCGGCTGGGCGGGACGCGGCGCGGCGGCTGCTCGACGCCGCCACCGGCGCCGGGGCCCTGGTGCGCACCGGTTGGACCGTCACCGGCTGGGCGGGCCCGCTGACCGTGGGGGGGCCACCGGGCCCGGCGGGCGCGAGCTGATCACCGCGCGGGCCGTCGTGCTGGCCACCGGCGCCAGGGAGCGCCCGCGCGCCGCGCGCGGGGTGCCGGGCGCGCGCGGGGAGGGCGTCTTCACCGGTGAGGGGGCGCTCCGCCCGCTGTACGAGCACGGTCAACACCTCGGCGCCACCGCCGTGGTCGTCGGGTCGGCGGACGACGCCGGCTACCGGGTGGCGGGCGCCCTGCGGCGAGCCGGCACCCGGCCCGTCGCCGCGGCGCGCGCTGACCGGGTTCGGCTGGGGCGTCCCCGTCCTCAGCGGCGCAGCCGCCGTGACCGAGCTGACCGGCGCCGGCGGACGCGTGACGGGCGTGCGGCTGCGCCGCGCCGACGGAGCGGTGGCCGAACTCGCCGGCTCGGCCGTGGTGTTCTGCGGGTCCTGGGTGCCGGAGAACGAGCTGGCCCGGGCCGCGGGCCTGGCCGTCGCGGCCGACCTCGGACGCCCGGCCGTCGACGCCGAGGGCCGCACCTCGCGCCCCGGCGTGTTCGCCGTCGGCGGCCTGCCCCACCCCGCCGGCCTCGCCCGCCACACGGGCCCGCGCCACGCCGCGACCCGGGCCCACGCGCTCGCGGCCGCCGTGGCCCAGCACCTGGCCGGCGCACCGTGGCCCGGCGGCGCCCGCCCGCACCCGGACCCCGCCCGGCGCGACGAGGCGACCTCGGACGGCGCGGCGCACCGCGAAGGGCTGAACGACCCTCCGGCCGGGGCGAGTTGACCTCTGGTGCTGGGGGCAATGGAAGCCGGCCGTGCCCGCCGCGGTCCAGCGACCGTACGGCCCCGGCCCTGCCCCCGCCGCCCGGGGCGACGGCTCCCGAAAGCAACGCCGGCGCACGGGCGGCGTGTTGTGCGGAACAGCGGTTGCGCGGGGTCGCGCTCCGGCGCGTACGGCCGGAGCGCCCGGGCGCCCCACGGCGCTCCGGTACCCCGCGCACCAGAGTGCGACGGGCGGCGCTGTGGCGGGATGGCGCCAAAGCGGGAACGGACGTACGACGGAATATGGCCGCACATCGAAACACCTCGGCCACGGCGCTGCATTGGTACGCCACGTGCGTACCTGTGAGCCTCCTCTACCTCATCAGGCCCACTTCACACGCGCACCTAGGCGACGCGACCACGCTGGGCACGGCAGAATTCCCCCTGGCCCGCGGCCAGATGCGGATCGTAGATTTCCGTTTGCGTCTTCCCTTCGAACGGGCGATCAGTAATGTCTGCTCAGCAACGGTGCGCGGAGCCGGACCACACCCCCCGGGAGACCTGGAGAGTACTGATGGAGCGGGCCGCAGTGAGGCGCGAGGCGTGACCGCGAGGCCGAGCGGGAGACAGGACGCGGAGCCGTGCAGTACGGGGCCGGAGAGCGAGGACGATCGGCTCCGACGCTTCGCCAGGATCTGGAGTCGGGCCATTCGCCCGTCCACGGCGATCTCCATGCCCGAGGGCGAGTTCGTGGAGCACCTGGTGCCCCTCGCGCGCCGGCTGCGGGACGCGCTGCGCACCATGCCGTTGAACACCCAGCCCGCCTACGAGGTGGGCCAGGCGCTCGTCGCGGCCCGGTGCGACAGCGCGGGCGGGCTGCTGGTCACGCTCGGCGTGCTCGACGCCTACCTGGTGCTGTAGTACTGCCCGCCCAGCCGGCCGATGTCGGTGGAGGAGGCCCGGGCCCGGTGCGCCCGGCTCCAGCACGCGCTCGCCGCCGGCTTCGCGCACGCGCTGAGCGAACGGGCCAAGGGCGAGCAGGAGTCGGTCTCCCGGGAGGCGCTGGCCGCGCGCGCCGCCGCGGAACAGGCTCTGCACGACAGCGAGGCCCGCTTCCAGGCCGTCTTCGACGGGGCGGTCATCGGCGTCGGCGTGGCGGACCTCAACGGTCAGGTGCTGCTGGTCAACGACGCCGTGGCCCGGATGTTCGGCTGGCCAGGCGACCACCTGCTGGGCGAGAACGTGGTGGACTGGGCGCACCCGGAGGACGCCCCGGCCGCGATGGACATCTACCACGAACTGATCACCGGTCAGCGCGAGCACTTCCGGATGGAGAAGCCGTACTACCGGGGCGACGGCAGCGTGCTGTGGACCAACCTCACCGTCACCCTGTTGCGGGACGCGCTCGGCAAGCCGCAGTACCAACTCGCCCTGATGGAGGACATCACCGAGCAGCGCCGGCTGCGCGACCGCCTGCGGTACGAGGCCACCCACGATGAGCTGACCGGCCTGCCCAACCGCACGCTGTTCTTCGAGCGCCTTGACGCGGTGATCGCGGGCCCGGCCGCCGATTCCGCGGCTTCCGCCGAGACCCACGGTGTCGACGGAGACCGTTGCCATCCGGCCGGCGCCGGCTGGGAGGCCGCGGCCCTGGCGGAGGCGGAGGCGATACTGGGGCCGCCCAGCCCGGCCGCCACCGACCCACTCGCCGCCACCGACCGCGCCCCCGGACCCGACGAGCACGGCAGCGCCGCCGACGCGTGGCGGCCGTGGCGACGGGGGGCGGACGGCGCCGCCTTGCCCGCGCCCGGGGCGGCCTACGGGCCCGGCGACTTCGCGCGACCTCCGGGCCCGCCCGACGAGCCGGCCACCGACCGCGAGGTGGACGCCGACCGCGCGCCCGGCGCGGGCCGCGGGGCGGACGAGGCGACCCGGTTCGGCATGTGCTACCTCGACCTGGACGGCTTCCGTGCCGTCAACGACAGCCTCGGCCACATCGTCGGCGACCACCTGCTGATCGCCGTCGCCGAACGGCTGCAGGGGTGCCTGACCTCGCCCTCGCAGATCGTCGCCCGCCCCGTCGGGGACGAGTTCTTCGTCCTCACTGCCGGGCCCGCCGCCCAGCGCGACGCCATCGACCTCGCCGAGCGGATGCTGCGGGCGCTGGCCGAGCCGGTCCGGATCAAGGACCGCGACCTGCTGGTGCGCGCCAGCATCGGGGTCGCCAGCGGAACCCGGGGCGAGACCACCCGGGCCGCCCTGATGCGCAGCGTGGACATCGCAATGTACCGGGCGAAGGCGGCGGGCGGCAACCGGTACGAGGTCGCCGACGCCGCCTCCGACGCCCGCGTCATCCCCCGGCACAGCCTCAGCAACGGGCTGCCGGCGGCGCTGGAGAAGGGCGAGTTCTTCATCGAGTACCAGCCGCTGGTGCGCCTGGAGGACGGCACCGTACGCGGTGCCGAGGCCCTGGTGCGCTGGCTGCATCCGGTCCACGGGGTGCTCGGCCCCGACCAGTTCATCACCCTCGCCGAGAACACCGGGCTGATCGTGCCCCTCGGCCGCTGGGTGCTCGCCGAGGCTGCCCGGCAGGCCCGGGCCTGCCGGGACGCGGGCCACGACGGGGAGCCGCTGCGGGTCAACGTCAACCTGTTGCCGTGCCAACTGCGCTACCCCGACCTGGTCTCCGACACCGTCGCGGTGCTCGACGAGGCGGGCCTGGACCCCGCGGCGCTCTGTCTTGAGGTGACCGAGAACGACCTGATCGGCGCGGACGAGGAGGCCCTGCGCCCGCTGCGGCAACTCGCCGACCTGGGCGTGGACATCGCCCTGGACGACTTCGGGACGGGCTACTCCAACCTCGCCTACCTGCGCCGCCTCCCGGTGAGCACGCTCAAGCTGGACCGGTCCTTCACGCTGGGCATGCAGCGCGCTCCGGCCGACCCGGTGGACGTCAAGATCGTGGAGGGCATCGTCTCGCTGGCCCACACGCTGGACCTGGCCGTGACGGTGGAGGGCGTGGAGACCGGCTCGCAGGCGGAGCACCTGCGCATGCTCGGCTGTGACACGGCCCAGGGCTGGTACTACGCGCGGCCGGGCCCGCCGGAGCGGCTGCACGAACTCGCCCTGACGGACGTGGCCAGCGGCTGACGCCGCGCTGACCTGCCCCCGGGCGGGAACGCCCGAGGCGGACTCCTGCTCGCCCCCGCGTCGCGGACGGCTGGGCGGCGGCGGGCCGTACGAGCGGGTCGGACGCGCCCACCCGGCCAGCGGGCCGGCCGTTCGCCGCGTGAACGGCCGGCCCGCTGGCGGCGGAGCGGCCTGACGCACCGTCCGCGCCAGCCGCCGTCGTGGCGGCACCGGGCCGCCGCCCGGCGCCGGTTCGCGGGCCCGTCACCCGTCGAGGAGGGCCTGCTCCTGGTCGGTGAACAGCCGGGAGCGGATCAGGGACCGCACGTCCTCGGGGGCCTCCACGGAGAACCCGCTGCCCTGCCCCGGCACCACGTCGACTGTCAAGTGCGTGTGGCGCGAGCGCTCGAACTGCTGGCCCGCCATCCAGAAGTCGATCCGCTCGACGAGCCCGTCCACCGCGAGCGAGGCGAGCAGCACGTCGGAGTCCCCGGTGCGGAACTCGCCTCTCGGGTAGCACATGGGTGAGCTGCCGTCGCAACAGCTTCCCGACTGGTGGAACATCAGCGGCCCATGCACGCGGGTGAGCCGTCGCAGCAACTCCCGTGCCGCGTCGGTCAGTGCGACGCGCGAGACGCCGTACGCGTCCCCCATCCCGCCCTCCCCACCTCATCGCCGTACCGTCCACCCGCGGTGCCAACCCCCCCAGACGCGCGCCCCGTCGCCGCGCGTGCGCCGCGGCCGGTGGTCGTCGCACCGGCCCGCGGGCGACACCAGCTAACGGGGCGCGAGGTTGCGAGATAGTTGCAGAGCGTTCCCTCCCGGCCACGCTGGCCGGTCGGCCGGCGGTCCCGCCGTGCGGCGCGCGCTCCGGCTCGGGCGCCCACCGGGCGGGCCAACCCCCGCAGGGTGTTATGACGCCATGGCAGTAGGCGCGGGCACACGCCGGTCATACGTTGTGTCCACGACAAGCGCGCAGCGGTCCGGAGCGGCCCGGCGCCGCTCGGCCCACTGTCCAGAACCTGTCATCCCCCTGCCGTCCGTTTCGAGACGAGGGTGTCCCCGTGAGCCGTGGACGATGGTCCCTCCGCCTGCTGACCGGCTGTCTCGCCCTGTCCCTGGGATCGGGCTATGTGGCCGCCGCGGCTCCCGCCCCCTCGGGGCAGCCGGCCGACGCCCGGCCCTCGGGCGCCGCCGAACCCTTCTGTTACTCCGAGCCGTCGAACCCGCAGGCCGATGTCAGCGACCTGCGGGCCGCCTTCAACGCCTCGAACTGGACGCGAACCCTGCAGACCATGTACCAGCGGCGCTGGCCCAGCGGCGAGAAGCTGGCCGTCGCCCAGGCCAAGGACAAGTACTGGGACCAGTTCGTCAACAAGCGCAGCTTCGAGGGCTTCGCCGAGTCGATGATGGTGGCCATCCACGAGGAGACCCACATGTGGGACCTCGACCCGTCCCGGACGAAGTGGGACGTGTCCATCGCGGCCTGGATCGACGGCTCGCGGCAGGCGACGCAGGTCCCCGTGCACGGCGGGTTCCCGCGCAAGGAGATCCTGCCGCTGATCAAGGACCGGCTCACCGCCTCCATGGACGACACCTACCTGCGCGACGCCACGCAGGGCACGTACCGCCTGCAGGGCGTGCTGGCCGAGCAGAACGCCGGGCTGACCGGGCTGCCCGCCGTGACGGTCGTCCACGAGTACATCAAGGGCGTCGGGGCCAGCAAGGCCCGCGACATCGCCGCCACCAACTTGCGCTACCTGCTGCTCTACCTGCGGGTGGCCAAGACCAAGCACCCCGACTACTGGGCCAGGATCAAGGCCGAGCCCAAGCTGCGCGAACTGGTGCTCACCCAGTTCCTGCGGACCGCGTACTGGTTGGAGAAGTCAGTGCCTTACACGGGCGTGGTCGGCGGCCCCGACGCCGACAAGATCACCGCGACGAACTACGCGCCGGAGAACATCGCCATCCTGGAGGAGTTCACCGGCCGCACGGTGCGCAAGGACGCCCAGAAGCACTGCACGGCCGACTGACGCGCCCCCAGCCAGGCGTGGCCTCGACCGTCCGCCCCGCGCGATGCCGGCCGGACGACGGCGCCGCCCCGCGAGCCCCTCCGGTGGTAGGGGCTCGCGGGGCGGCGCGGCGGTCGACCTCGTTCAGCGGCCCACGGGCTCGCTCACAGCGTGCGCTTCAGGCGGTCGGCCATGAGCTTGACGAAGCGCGCGGGGTCGGTCAGCTCCCCGCCCTCGGCCAGCAGCGCCATGTCGTAGATCAGCTCGGCGGTCTCGGCCAGACCGTCGTCGCCCTCGCGGGTGGCGCGGGCCTTCCGGAGCCCGCTGACCAGCGCGTGGTCCGGGTTAAGTTCGAGGATGCGCTTGGCGGTCGGTACCTCCTGGCCCATGGCGCGGTACATGCTCTGCAGCGCCGGGGTGACGTCGTGGGTGTCCGAGACGATGCAGGCGGGCGAGACGGTCAGGCGCGAGGACAGCCGCACCTCCTTGACGTGCTCGCCCAGCCGCTCCTTCATCCACGTCAGCAGGTCCGCGTACTCCTCCTGCCGCTTCTCGCGCTCGGAGTCGGCCTCCGCCTTCTCCTCCTCGGTGTCGAGGTCCACCTCGCCCTTGGCGATCGAGCGCAGCTGCTTGCCCTCGAACTTGGGCACCGCCTGCACCCACACCTCGTCGACCGGGTCGGTCAGCAGCAGCACATCGATGCCCTTGGCGCGGAACGCCTCCATGTGCGGCGAGTTCTCGATGGCCTGCCGCGACTCGCCCGTCATGAAGTAGATGTCCTGCTGGCCCTCCTTCATCCGCTCCACGTACTCCCGCAGGGTCGTCAGTTCCTGCGCGTCGTGGGTGGAGGCGAACGAGGAGACGCCGAGGATCGCGTCGCGGTTCTCGAAGTCGCTGAGCAGCCCCTCCTTGAGGACCGGCCCGAACTCCCGCCAGAACGTGGCGTACCGGTCGGCGTGCGAGGTGCGCATGTCCTTGATCGTCGAGAGCACCTTCTTGGCCAACCGGCGATGCATCAACTGGATCTGGCGGTCCTGCTGCAGGATCTCGCGCGAGACGTTCAGCGACAGGTCCTGCGCGTCGACCACGCCCTTGACGAAGCGCAGGTACGGCGGCAGCAGCGCCTCGCAGTGGTCCATGATGAAGACGCGCTTCACGTAGAGCTGGATGCCGCGCTTGAAGTCCTGCATGAACATGTCCTGCGGCGCGTGCGCCGGGATGAACAGCAGGGCCTGGTACTCGAAGGTGCCCTCCGCGTGCAGCCGGATGGTCTCGAGCGGTTCGTTCCAGTCGTGGCTGATGTGCTTGTACAGCTCGTGGTACTCGTCGTCGCTCACCTCGTCCCGCGAGCGCGCCCACAGCGCCTTCATCGAGTTCAGCGTCTCGGGCTCGCTCGGGGCCGCCTTCTCGGCGTCGTCGGCGCCCTCGGCGTCATCGGAGTCCGACGCGTCGCTCGTCTTCGCGGCGGGCTCGGCGGCCATCCTGATGGGCCAGGTGATGAAGTCCGAGTACCGCTTGACGATCTCCCTGATCTTCCACGGCGCGGTGTAGTCGTGCAGCCGGTCCTCGCTGTCCTCCGGCTTGAGCCGCAGCGTGACGGAGGTGCCCTGCGGCGCGTCCGCGACGTCCTCGATGCTGTACGTGCCCTCGCCGTCGGAGGTCCAGCGCGTGCCCTGGCTCTCGCCCGCCCGCCGGGTCAGCAGCGTGACCTGGTCGGCCACCATGAAGCTGGCGTAGAAGCCCACGCCGAACTGGCCGATCAACCCCTCGGTCGACGCCGCGTCGTTGGCGTCCTGCGCCTCCTTGAGTTCGCGCAGGAACGCCGCGGTGCCCGAGTTCGCGATCGTCCCGATGAGCTTGATGACCTCCTCGCGCGACATGCCGATGCCGTTGTCCCGCACGGTCAGGGTACGGGCGCTCTTGTCGGCCTCGATGTCGATGTGGAGGTCTGACACGTCCACGTCGAGCGAGTTGTCGCGGAGCGCTTCGAGACGCAGCTTGTCCAGCGCGTCGGAGGCGTTGGAGACGAGTTCGCGCAGGAACACGTCCTTGTTCGAGTAAATCGAGTGGATCATCAAATGGAGAAGCTGGCGCGCTTCCACCTGAAACTCGAACGTCTCTGTCGGCATAATCTGTTTTTTCCTTTTCGGGCCACCAGGTGACGGTACTGACCTTGGCACTGTAGAACAGCCAGTCACCGCGTGGTCGCGGGGGCGCCCAACGCGTGGTCCGCACCCCGCTCCCACACCCGCTCCCGCACCCCGCCCCCGCCCGCCCGGGCGGCGGTCAGCCGGTGTGCTCGGCGCACAGGCAGGCGACGCTCTTCGCGATCCACTCGCGGCCGGACCAGTCCGGGTGCCGCTGGACCATCAGCGCCTCGATCTCCTCGACGTGCGTCCGCTCACCGGCGGCCCCGGCACGCCGTATCCATGTCTCGTCCCACAGGAGTTGCAGGTAGTCGCGCATGTCGGCCAACAGCCGCGGGCCGCCGACCTCGCCGTGGCCGGGGACCACGACGCGCGGCGCCTCGGCCGCGAGTCGCCGCACGACCGCCAGCAACCGGGTGCCCGACACGTCGATGTCGTGCGGCGGGAACCACGGGAAGATCGCGAACTGCCGGGCCTCCACCAGGTCCCCGGTGAACATCACCCCCGCGTCTGGCACCGTCACCACCTGGTCGCCCCGGCTGTGGGCCCGGCCCGTCGCTTGCAGGTGCACCACCCGGCCGCCCAGGTCCAGGCGGTGCGCCTGGCCGTAGACGACGTCGGGCCGGGGGAGTTCGACGCCCGCGAGCTGGCGCGCCACGGGTTCGCCGAGCCCCCGGAACATCTCCAGGTACCCGGCGCCCTTCGCCGTGAGGTCCTCTGCCTGGGCCCGGTTGACCAGGTACGTTGCCGCCCCGGCGAAGACGCGTGCCCCGAAGGCGTGTTCCGGGTGGAAGTGGGTGGTCATCAGGTACAGCTCGCGCCCCCTGGCGTAGTCGAGTGCGAAGTCCAGCACCCGTCGCGCGTTGTCCGGCCCCAGGCCCGTATCGACCACGAGCACCGAGTGCTGACCGTCGATCAGGCCGATGTTGGGCACGAGTGGCACCCGCCGGTCCGGGATGACGAGCACGTCGCGGGCGATCTCCCGGGCGCCGGCGACGTGGACGAGGGGCTCGGACGAGGCGGACAGCACGGCGTCGGACACGGGGACTCCTGGGGGTGCGCGGTGATGGTGGGGCGCCCGGCTCGCGGGCGTGGACGGCCGGCGGGTCCGGCCCGCCCCAGTCCACCGGGGCGTCCAACACCGATCGGGCATGCCTGATGCCGTACGGGTATCATCGCCGCTGATGGAGCTACGCACGCTGCGCTACTTCGTGTCGGTGGCCGAGGAACTCCACTTCGGCAGGGCCGCCGCGCGCCTCCGGATGACCCAGTCTCCGCTGAGCCGGGCCATCAGACGGTTGGAGACCGACCTCGGCTGCGCCCTGCTGCGCCGCTCGCCCAGCGGCGTGGCCCCACCCCCGCCGGCGCGCTGCTGTACGAGGAGGCGCGGGCCCTGCTGGCACAGGCCGAACGGGTGCGCGCCCGGGTGGCCGCCGTGGCTGGGGCGGCGACGGTGACGCTGGGCACCCTCGCCGACAGCGTCGATCAGGCCGGCGCGGCGCTGGCCGCCGCGTTCCGGGACCGGCACCCCTGTGTGCGCGTCGCCGTCCGCGAGGCCGACTTCTCCGACCCGACGGCCGGGTTGCGCGCCGGTCTCGTGGACGTGGCCCTGACCCGGGCGCCGTTCGACGGCGACGGCATCGCCACCCACGTGCTGGGCTCGTACCCGGTCGGGTTCGTCCTGCGCGCCGACGACCCGCTTGCCGACCGCGACCGGGTGTCCCTGGCCGACATCGCCGACCGCCCGTGGTTCCGCTTCCCCGACGGCACCGACCCGGCGTGGCAGGCGTTCTGGGCCTGTACGAGCGAGCCCGGGCGACGACGGCCGGGCCCCGCCGTGCGCACCGTCCACCAGTGCCTGCAGTCCGTGCTGTGGAGCGGCTCGGTGGGTCTGGCGCCGCTCGGCCACGCCCTGCCCGCCGGGCTCACGGTGGGTTCGGCTGGCCGACGCGCCGCCGAGCCGGTTGGTCATCGCCTGGCGGGCCGAGCGCCCCGGCCCGCTCGTACGCTCCTTCGTCCGCATCGCCGCCGACTACTACCGGGCCCGCGCGCCCCGCACGCCGCCCGCCGACTCCGGCGGGGCGCGACCCGGCTGACCTGACAGGCGCGCGCCCCGGGCCCGCGCGCCCGCGACCGGGCACCGTTCGGTCAGCGGGTGGTGGAGCCGTCACCGAGGAGGACCGCTCGACCACCGCGTGGTCGAGGTCGGTCCCGCGGCCGTGCGGGCACCGCAGGCGCGGCTTGATGTGTGAGGCGCTCACGCCCTCCAGTTTCCGACCCGCGCGCGTTCGGGTGCCGCGGGCGCGGGAGGGGCGCCTGGGAACGGGCGCCGAGTGGGCGGCTCGCGAGTGGTGTCTGGGTGTCCTGTGGCGGGCGGTGTGGCGGTCAGTCCGCTGCGGTGACAGTTTGTGACAGTTTCCTGTCGTGGTTCTGTTCGGCATAAGCCCAGCTCAGCGAGGGAGACCCCAAGTAGTGTGAGGTATATCACTCCCTTTTCGGAAGGGGGCCGTGTCCGTCTCCCCGCCCTGGCTGCCCGGTTCGGGCAATAAGCGGAACCCGGCTTGTCGTCATTCCTCGCAACGGGCGGGTTTCGGCGCCCGTTCGGGCATTTTGGTAGGCGGATTTTCAGCCCTTATCTCACTCTTGTTTCCACGAGAGCGGGCTCGGCAGAGTGCAATTGAACGCCCCCGGATGTCTCGGGTGGGGCGCCTTCCACGCGGCCTGGCTACAGAAAGCGAGGCAGCTGGGACGCGGCCCGCGACCGGGTGGCCCGCGGTGTTCTCGATCTTTCGTCGGACGACGGGGGAAAACTCTTGGAACGTGCCCTGCGTGACAGTGGGAGTCGCCCTACGAGCCCACTCAAGTAAGCCCGTACGGAGCCGTCTTGCCGTGTTCGGCGGGCCTGTCGTGAATGCAGCGAACGCTGTGGCGCGTGCGTTTGTGGTCAATGAGCGAGCGCCTTCCTCTGTATTGCGTGTGCGGTCATTCGAGCTGCCTGATCGCATGCTGTTCGGCGGGTTTTTCTGCTGCGCGAATTATTTGACTTTTCATGTATTTGCTGAGTAGTGTCGCCGCCATGGTGAGGGGGTTTGCGGAAAAGGTCATGCCAGCTACCGGTCGTGTTCCCCGCGAATGACACGCGTGCGGGGTGGGGGGCGTAAACGCGGCCCTGCCGTTTTGCGAAGGCCGGTCGCTGGTCACATCGCGTCCCTTCCCTTTATGGGACCCCACGCCCCGGAGTACGTCCGAGACGGTGGCCCTACCTCGGCAATGGAACGTTGCAGCGAAGAAATGGCCATGTTTTAGTGGGAGCTGTGCCAAGCATCTCTGTCAATGAAGTCAACGGCGCTACGGGTCCCTCCGGAGGCCAAGACCCCACCGTTCCTGGTCCACGGCGTCCCGGCGGCGCGGAATTACCGACGGCGGGCCGCGTGCCCGCCGTCGGGCGAGAGCGAACGGCGGTGCGGAACCGCGGAGTCCTCGAATCCGTCGCTGACCGGTGCGACACCGACGAACAACTCCTGGCCACGCTGGACCCCGCCGAGGGCACCGGGGCCGTGACCCGGGCGATCGACGCGGCGGAGCGGTCGCTGGTCGTCATTCTCTCCGAGTGCGCCGACGGCGAGGCCGCCCGGCTCGTCCCGCGACTCGGCCAGGCCGCCACCCGGGGCGTCGAGGTCCGAATGCTGGCCGTCATGGGCCTGTTGGAGCACCGCTTCTTCATGGAACTGCTCGACACGTACGCGCCCGGCGTGCGCGTACGCCTGGTCCGCGAGTCGCTGCACGAAGCGGTGCTCGCCGACGGGACCGTGGGCGTGGCCTGGTCGCGCCCCGGCCCGTCCATAGGCGGCATCGCCGTGGTGCGCGCCCCCGACGTGCTGCGTAACCTGCGGGCGCTCTTCCAGGTCTCCTGGGCGAACAGTCCCACCCTCGCCGACTACCGGCGGCTCAGCGACCACGTGCGCAGCGACACGGCCCGCCAGATCCTGCTAGCCCTCAGCTCGGGACGCACCGACGAGGCGGCGGCCCGGGGACTCAGCATCTCGGTGCGCACCTACCGTCGGTACGTCGCCGAGATCATCCGTGAGCTGGGGGCCAACTCGCGCTTCCAGGCCGGCGCCCGGGCCGTGGAACTCGGGCTCCTGCCCTCGGTGCCCGGCGGCTCCTGAGCACCCGTCCCGCGCGCGGCGCCCCACACTGGCGTGCGGCGTCCCGCGCACGACGGGGACGCCCCCCACGCCCGTCAGTGGCTCGGTGGCGTTTCGGGACCCCTCCCCGCCCCTTCCGCCTAGGCTCGGCGCCCCGATGAGGAAGGGCTCACACCATGGCGAGCAAGGTCAGCGTCCTGCCCCAGGACATCGGAAGCCTCAGTCGTACGGCTCCCGCCGCGCGGCCGGGCACGCTCTTCGTGCTGGGCGCCAACGGCGGCATGTCCGTGGCGCCGGACGCGGACTTCCCGCTGATGTTCGGGCGCAACCTGCCGGACGTGCACGTCTGTGTGGGTGCCGCGGACCGGCGGGTCAGCCGCCGCCAGGGGCTGATCACCCGCGAGGCGTCCCGCTGGGTCCTGCGCAACACCGGCAAGCTGCCCATCCGCTTCCCCGGCTCGCGGCTGGTCCTGGGTGGGAGCACGGCCGAACTCCCCGCCGGGTACACGCCGCTGTTCATCGTCTCGACCCGGCAGGAACAACCTCCTGGAGGTCCGCGTCACCGCCTCCGCACGGCGCGCCGGGGCTCGCCGGCATCCTGCGGGGCGGCCACCTTCGACGGCGACGCGTACGAGCTGAGCCCGGACGAGCGGTTGGTGTTCACCTGCCTCGGCCAGCGCTACCTGCGCGCCGACCCCCAATCGCAGCCGCTGACGTGGAGCCAGGTCGCCTTCGAGGTGGGCGAGTCGCGCCCGGACGAGCGGTGGACCGCCAAGCGCGCCGCGCACATCGTCACCCTCGTACGCCACCGGCTGAGCGGGGAGTACGGCGTGGCCGGCCTGTTGGAGGAGGAGATTCCCCCGCCGGTCGGCAACGCGCTCAACCACAACCTAATCAACCACCTCCTGGTCACCACCACGCTCACCCGTGCCGACCTCCGCATGCTCGACCAGTAGGGACTGGTGCCCGCCACCCCCGCACGCCCCCCCCCGCACGCCGCCCCGGTAGGGCGCCCGCGCCCACCGCGCGCACCCCTTCCGTACGCCGTACGCGAGCGGCGGCTCGGCGGCGGCATGGCGTATGTCACTCGCACCGAACGAACCAGCCAAACGGGGGAGGGCTAACATGTGAGCACCGCCTAGCTCGAAAGATAAATCTGTGACTGTCAATGAGGACTCGTTCACTGACTGGAAGAACCGCGAGGAGATCGCGGAGTCGATGATCCCGATCATCGGGAAGCTGCAGCGCGAGCGGGACGTCACCGTCCTGCTGCACAGCCGCTCCCTGGTGAACAAATCGGTCGTGAGCATCCTGAAGACGCATCGATTCGCTCGGCAGATCGCCGGTGAGGAACTCTCGGTCACCGAGACGCTGCCGTTCCTCCAGGCGCTCGCCGCGCTCGATCTCGGCCCTTCCCAGATCGACATCGGCATGCTCGCCGCGCTGTACCGCACCGACGACCGCGGTCTGTCGGTGGCCGAGTTCACCGCAGAAGCCGTCGCCGGGGCCACCGGCGCCAACAAGATCGAGTGCCGGGAGCCGCGCGACGTCGTGCTCTACGGCTTCGGCCGCATCGGCCGCCTCATCGCCCGCCTCCTCATCGAGAAGGCCGGCTCGGGCAACGGCCTGCGGTTGCGCGCCATCGTGGTCCGCAAGGGAGCGGGCCAGGACATCGTCAAGCGTGCGTCGCTGCTGCGCCGGGACTCCATCCACGGCCAGTTCCAGGGCACGATCACCGTCGACGAGGCGAACAGCAAGATCATCGCCAACGGCAACGAGATCAAGCTGATCTACGCCGACGACCCGTCCTCGGTGGACTACACAGCGTATGGCATCAAGGACGCCATCCTCGTCGACAACACGGGCAAGTGGCGCGACCGCGCGGGCCTGTCGCAGCACCTGCGTCCGGGCATCGCCAAGGTCGTGCTGACCGCGCCGGGCAAGGGCGACGTCCCCAACATCGTGCACGGCGTCAACCACGACACGGTCAAGCCGGACGAGCGGATCCTGTCCTGCGCCTCCTGTACCACCAACGCGATCGTCCCGCCGCTAAAGGCGATGGCGGACGAGTACGGCGTGCTGCGCGGCCACGTGGAGACCGTCCACTCGTTCACCAACGACCAGAACCTGCTAGACAATTACCACAAGTCCGACCGACGTGGTCGCTCCGCGGCGCTCAACATGGTCATCACCGAGACCGGCGCCGCCTCGGCCGTCGCCAAGGCGCTGCCCGACCTGGACGCGCGGATCACCGGCAGCTCGATCCGCGTCCCGGTGCCGGACGTGTCGATCGCGATCCTGAGCCTGCGACTGGCGCGCGAGACCACCCGCGAAGAGGTCCTGGACTACCTGCGCAACGTGTCGCTGACCTCGCCGCTCAAGCGCCAGATCGACTTCATCAGCGCCCCCGACGCGGTCTCCAGCGACTTCATCGGCTCGCGCCACGCCTCGATCGTCGACGCCGGCGCCACCAAGGTCGAGGGCGACGACGCCATCCTCTACCTCTGGTACGATAACGAGTTAGGCTACTCGTGCCAGGTCATCCGGGTCGTCCAGCACGTCTCCGGGGTGGAGTATCCGACCTACCCGGCCCCGCAGGCCTAGCCCCGCCCGGCGGCGCGCCACCCGCGCCCCGCCACCTCGCGCGGCCCCGACGAGCGGCGCCCGACGTACCCCGTTGGGCGCCGCTCGGGCGTGTGCCCATGGCGCCGCACCGCCGAGGAGCCGGCCCGCGTCAGGCGTCGGCCGGGCCGGGGGGCCGGGCCGGCCTCCGCGGGCCCGGGGCCGGCCGCCGCCTCCGGTTCGGGCCAGGGTGATTCCCCGGTGAGCAGGGACCGGGCGGCCCGCAGGGTGGCGCCGTGCTCGAAGGGGGCGGCCTGCCAACTGGTCGAGCGCAGCGAGCACCGGTTCTGGTACGCGCGCATGATCCGCACGTGGTCGTGGCGGGCCACGAACCCCGCCAAGGCCCGGGCGTCGCGCCAGACGGAGACCGAGCCCGAGCGGGGGGGGCGTCACGTCGGAGGCCGCCCACAGCCACAGCTCGACCGCGCCCTCCAGCCCGTCCCAGGACCGGCGCAGCGCCAGCCCCGCCAGGGTCACGCCGGGCGCGGTCCACGGTCGGTACGCGGTGAACTCGGTTACGCTCACGAGGGCCGGGCCGCCCGCAGCCGCCCCGGGGCGGTCGGCCGGGCCCGGCTTCCACGGCGCGAACCAGATGGTGCTCGACATGGCGGCCTCCTTGGCCTTCTCGACTGCTGGGTTCCGGGCGGCCCCGCGCCCCGGCGGGCGGGCATCCGCAGCCATAAAACTGCACGGACGGTCGTGCTAATGGAGCAGGCTCCAGGCGCCTCTCGAGGAGTAGCGAGATACAGCCCATCGAGGCAGTCGTGAGCACCACCCTCAACGCCGTCTCCCGGGTCTCCGGGCGGCTGGTCGGCGCCGGCGCGTTCCGGCTCTTTCACATGCCGTTCGCGCGGAGCAAGCTGCGGGGCGATGAGCGCGAGCTGTTCGCGACGGCCACGGTGGAGCACCTGGCGGTCGACAGCGGGCGCGCGGTGACCTACCGTTGGGGCGACGGGGCCCGGCCGGTGCTGCTGGTGCACGGCTGGCAGTCGCGCGGGTCGCGGCTGTCCGAGTTCGTCCCCGGGCTCCTGGCGCGGGGCTACAGCGTCATCACCTTCGACGCGCCCGGCCACGGCGACGCGACCGGTCGCAGCACCACCATCCTCGACTACCGGGCCATCGTCACCGCCCTGCACGACCGGTACGGCACGTTCGACGGGCTAGTGGCCCACTCGCTGGGCGCGTTGGGCTCGTTCTACGCGCTGCACCACGGCGTGCGGGCCGAGCGGGTCGTGACCATCGGCGGGGTGTGCGACTTCGACTTCCTCATCGAGGAGTTCAGCTCCGAATTCAGGCTCCGTGACCAGCTCACGGAACGGTTGCGCGACCAGGTCGGCCGGCGGCTCTTCCCCGACATGCCGAGCGAGCGGACGCCCTTCTCGGTGACGCACGCGGTCGCGACCGTGCGCGCGCCGCTGCTGGTCGTCCACGACGAGGGCGACACGCGGATCGACGTCTCCCAGGGGCGCCGGATCGCCGCCGCGTTCGGCGAGCAGGCCCAGTTGGTCACCACGCGGGACCTCGGGCACCGACGCATCCTGGTCGACGCCGACGTGGTGCGCACAGTGCTGGACTTCGTCGAGCACGGCCCGGGCGCGATCGGCACGGCGCGGGCGCGGACGGCGTCCGCTGACTGAGGAGCGTCGGCCCATGTGACGCAAACCGCACGATCGTCCGCACATTGGCTACACTGGGCGGTCCCCCACCAGCACGAGCACGGCTCTGGTGACCACGAGGGTCCGGCACCGGAAAGTAGGTAGACGCGGTCATGGCAGCGACGGCGACACACATCGACGGGCGGATCGCGCGCGGAAACCAGACCCGTCAGACGATTCTGAAGCGCACGGTGGAGATCGCCTCCGTCGATGGCCTCGAAGGGCTCTCGCTGGGCCGACTCGCGAGCGAGCTGAAGCTGAGCAAGAGCGGCGTGTTCGCCCTGTTCGGCTCCAAGGAGGACCTGCAACTGGCCACCGTACGGGCGGCCATCAAGGTCTACCTGGAGCACGTCGTGCAGCCGGCCCGCGACCTGCCGCCCGGCGTGGACCGGCTGTGGCGGGTGTGCACCGGATGGCTCACCTACTCCCGGGAGCGGGTCTTCCCCGGCGGCTGCTTCTTCTGCTCGGTCTTGGCCGAGTACGGCGCCCGCGAGGGCAAGGTGCACGACACCCTCGCCGCCGCCCGCACCAACTGGTTCTCCTATCTCGAACAGACCGTGCGCGATGCCCAACAGGCCGGCGAGATCGCGGCCGACGTCGGCGTGCGGCAACTCGTCTTCGAGATCGTCGCGCTCCTGGAGATGGCCAACGCGGAGTCGGTCCTGCACGACGAGTCCACGTACTACGACATGGCGGCCAAGGCGATCGCCAGCCGCCTGCGCGCGGTGGTCACCGATCCCGCGCTGCTCCGCGAGGCGCCGTAGCGCACCCGAGGCGACACCGAGCCGGCGCGGCGGCCCGCACCACGGGGGTGGGCCGCCGTCGCCGCGTGCCACGCACCGCCGGGGCCTACGCCCCGATGGCGTGCACCCCGCCGTCCACGTGCACGATCTCGCCCGTGGTGCGGGGGAACCAGTCCGAGAGCAGCGCGACGACCGCGCAGGCGGCCGGTTCGGGGTCGGACAGGTCCCAGCCGAGCGGCGCGCGCGTGCGCCACACCTCGCGGAACGTCTCGAACCCCGGGATGGAGCGGGCCGCCATTGTCTTGACCGGCCCCGCCGCCACCAGGTTGCAGCGGATGCCGTGCGGGCCGAGGTCGCGGGCGAGGTAGCGCGAGGTCGACTCGAGCGCGGCCTTGGCCACGCCCATCCAGTCGTACGCGGGCCAGGCGGTGCGCGCGTCGAAGTCCAGCCCCACGACCGCGCCGCCGCGCTCGCGCATCAGCGGCAGGGGCGCCATGGCCAGGCCCTTGAGCGAGTACGCGGACCCCTCGACCGCCGTGGCCACCGAGCCCCACGGGGTGGCGAGGAAGTTGCCTCCGAGCGCGTCGGGCGGCGCGAAGGCGATCGAGTGCACCACGCCGTCCAGGCGCGCGTCGCCGGTCGCCGACTCCCGTACCCGGTCCGCGAGGCCGTCCAGGTGCGCCTGGTTCTGGACGTCCAGCTCGATCAGCGGCGCGGGCTCGGGGAGTCGGCGGGCGATCCGCTCGACCAGGCTGAGCCGCCCGTGGCCGGTGAGCACCACCTCGGCGCCCTGTTCCTGGCAGAGCCGGGCGGTGTGGAAGGCGATCGAGGACTCGAGGAGGACACCGGTCACCAGGCCGCGCTTGCCCGCGAGCAGGCCGCTCACCGCGCCGCCTCCGCGCCCGGGAGCCCGCCGCTCACGGCACCCGGGCTCAGGAAGTCCCCGACAGCCGTGACGAGTTGGGGCGAGCCGAGGATGCGCCGGTGGCCGAACCTGCGGGTGGTGAGCACCTGTGCCCGCTCGCCGTGCGCCGCCATGATGCGCCGCGCCTGCTCGGGGTCGACTGCCTCGTCGTCCTCAGTCGTGCACCAACAGGAGTGGCGGGCGGGGGTCGGCGGGACCGGCCAGGACCGAGAAGCGCGTCCACAGGTCGGCCTCGCCCGGGTACAGGTCCCGCTCGATACGGTGCCGCAACTCGTCCCTCAGGCGCGGCGTCAGCCCCGTGCGGGCGCAGAACGCGTCGACCACGTAGCCGAAGTCCGGCACCGAGCTGATCCCCACCACCCGCCGCGCGCGTACCCCGTCCCGCAGGGCGAGGAAGGAGGCAGTGACGCCGAAGGAGTGCGCGACCACGGCCTCGAACGGACCTTGCGCGTCGTGCAGTTGGCCGATGGCGTCGCGGTACTCGATCAGCGTCGTGCTGTCGCCTTCGGACTCGCCGTGCCCCGGCGCGTCGAAGGCGAGCGGGCTGTGACCCAGTTCGAGCAGCCGGGTGACGACCTTGGCGTACCGCGAGGCGCGCGACTCCCAGCCGTGCACCAACAGCACCGGGCGCGCGCCGTCGCCCCACCGGTAGGTGACCACCGAGGTGCCGCCCACGGCCAGCTGGTCCCACCGCGCGTCCTCCATGGCCGCGCGTTCGTCGGGCCGTGGCCTGCTGCGCCCCTGGGGCCGGCGGAAGAGGTCGAACAGTCGCCGCCCTTCGCCGCTGAGGGGCACCTTGACGCTGGGCGTCGCATGGTCCATGGCACGCCTTCCCGACGCGATCAGAAGTAGACGAGATACTAGCGCGATCGTTCGCTTATATTTACTCCTCCTGGCGTCTACCGACTGCCGCCGATAGTGAAAAAGAACGCACGGTCGTGCTAATATGTGGCCACTGTACGGCCGGTCAACTCTCTTCCCTGGAGGACGACATGGCGCTCGCGCAGCCCCGCCCCCGAGCGGACCAGGCGCCCGGTTCGCCCGCCGGGTCCGAACCAGTGGCTCAAGGACCACCTGGACTCCGTGATCGACGCCCAGCTCCTCGCGGACGCCCGCGGCGGCCACACCGCGCCGCCGGCGCCGGCGCCGGCGACGACACGGTGAGCCCCGCCCGGCCGCGACGCGGACGCGTGCGGACGGGGCGGGGGAGGCGCCCGCGCGGGGCTCGAACGGGGGGCGAGCCCCGCGCGGTAGGGGGCGAGGCGCGGGCGCGGGGCCGGCGGTATCGGGGTGCCCAGCGGGCCTGCCCCCGCCCGCGACCCAGGTCCCGCTCGCGCGGGCCTGCGATGTCGTACCCCCTGCCTACGATGCCCGTATGAGCACCGAGACGACCGAGCCGACCGACCGCAAGAGCTTCGCTCCGCTGGTCTTCCTGGCGTACGACTCCGCGCTGGGCCGATACGGGCTGATCCTGAGCGACGACCACATGGTCTCCACCACCGCGGCGTTCGGCGAGCGTGGCCACGAGGGCGGCGGGTACGACTGGGAGGCCGTCGCCCGCTCCGCGATACGCTCGCGCGCCCCGGAGTTGGCCGGGCGCCTGGCCTACGACTGTGAGGCGGGCATGTTCGCCGCGCACGGTACGGACGCCGACGCGCTGCGCCGCCTGGGCGCGCTGCTGAGCGAGGCCCACCGCGACCCGGCCGTGCTGGCCGCGTACCTGGTAGGCGGCGGACCCGGATTGGTTCGACTGACCCGCTGGCGGCGCCCCGGCGCGGGGGCGCCGCCAGCGGGACCGGTCAGACGGCGGTCGTCGCGCGCTTGGCGCGCGCCGCTCGGATGCCCTCGCGCCGCGTGGTGAAGGAGGTCGCCTTGGCCTCCAACCGCGTGAGGAAGGCCTCGAGTTCCTCCCGGGCGGCCTCGCCGGCCGGCCCGAGGTCCGACCGCGTCTTCGAGCGTCGAGCCGGGCATCTAGAAGCCGACGACGACGTCGCGTACGACCCGCATGGCGGTGTCGGGGGCCAGTTCGAACGCGGCCTCGAGCAGGTCGCGGTAGAAGACCATGTGTAGGTTCTCGTCCGTGGCGATCCTGGCCAGCGGCGCGTCGCAGACCGGATCGCCGCTGGCCTGCCCGGTGTTGCGGTGCGAGATGCGGGTGGCCAGCTCCTGGAAGGCGGCGTACGCGATGGCGTGCAGGGCGCTGTAGCCGTCGGGCCGCGTGTAGCCGGCCGACATGTGCGCCATCCGGGCGCGCTCCACGGCCTTCGGGTCCACGGCGTGGGTCACCAGCAGGTAGTCCCGCAGGGCCGCGCCGTGCCGGGCCTCCTCGGCCGTCCAGCGGTCGACCCAGTTCCCCCCAGGGCCCGTCCTTGCCTAACTCGGCCACCGCGAAGTGGTAGCCCGGCAGGTTGTCCTCGGTCAGCAGGTTGACCACGAGCGAGAGGCGGGCCGCCTCGGGCAGCGTGGCCTCGTCCGGCGTCCACGGGCGCCCGCCGAGCGGCCCGTCGAACTCCCGCCCCGCGCTCCAGGGGATGTACTCGTGCGGGAACCACTCCCTGGCCACGTCGAGGTGGCGGTGGAGGTTGTGTTCCACCACCGGTTGGAGCTCGGCGAGCAGCGCGTGCTTGGCGCGGGCCACGGTGCGGTCGGATCGGTCGATGGGGGGGCATGGTGCTCGCTTCCTCGCGTGGTGGGCGCGGTGGGCGGGTCCGCCCGCTAGCGCTCCGGGTGTGGACGGCGCTCCGCGGCCCGGGAGCGGATCGTGGCCGCGACGGCCATGGCGGCCACCGAGCCGACCGCGCAGGTCAGGAACACGTTCAGGTAGCCCTGGTCGTCCAGGGAGCCGTGGCGCTCCAGGATCGCGGCCAGGGCGGCGATCCCCAGCGCGCCGCCGACCTGGCGCGTCGTCATCAGCAGGCCGGAGCCGGAGGCGAAGCGGTGTGGTTCCAGCGAGGCCGTGGCCGCGTTGGAGATCGCCGTCAGGGCCGCCCCGATGCCGAACCCCGCCAGTACGCCGATGGGCAGCCAAAGGGTCAGGTACGCGCGCTCGGTGTCGAGCAGCAGGTACATCGCGGCACAGGAGGCGGCGAAGAGCGCGGAGCCGACGGCCACGGCGGCCCACTGGGCCCGCGGGCCCACCCGGCGCCCGACCACCGTCGCGCCGACGGCGGCGGCGAAGGCGCCCGGCGTCACCGCGAGGCCCGCCTTCAACTCCGATTAGCCCCAGACGGCGTTGAGGAACAGCAGGGTGCTCAGGAGGTAGGCGTACATGGCCGCGCCGAACAGCAGCGAGGCCACGTTGGTGGCGGCGAAGGCGCGGCTGCGCCACAGGTCCCACTCGACGGCGGGCGCGGCGTGCCGCCGCGAGGAGCACGGCGCCGGCCGCCAGCAGGGCCAGCACCCGGCCGCTGCCCCAGCCCCACTCCGTCCCCTGCGTCACGCCGAACACGATCCCGCCGATGCCGAGCGCCAGGGCGGCGGTGCCCACCGGGTCGGGCAGCCGGCGCCCGCTGGGCGCGTCGCCGATGAGGCGCGCCGCGACGGCCGCGATGGCGAGCCCGATCGGCAGGTTGATCAGGAAGACGCTGCGCCATCCCCACACGTCCACCAGCAGGCCGCCCAGGCTCGGGCCGACGGGCGGCCTGTCGGCGCTCCGCCGGCGTGTGCTGGAGCACCAGGCCGAGCGCCGAGGGGATCATCCCGGCGGCCGCCACGCCCTGTAGGGCCCGGGCGGCCACGAGCATCGGCACGCCCGCCGCGAGTCCGCTCAGCGCGGAGGCGAGGGTGAACAGCACGGTGGACCAGACGAAGAGCTTCCCGCGCCCGAGCACGTCGGCGGTGCGCCCGGCGACCGCGAGCAGTGCGCCGAAGACCACCGTGTACGCCGTGATGACCTAGGTCAGTTGGGACAGCGAGGCGTCGGGAAAGTCCGCCCGCAGGTCGGCGAAGGCGATGTTGACGATCGTGGTGTCGAGCACCGCGAGGAACGTGGCCCCGACGCGACGAGCAGCGCGAGCTTGGCCGTGGCCGGCGCCTGGGCGGGTTCCGGCCGCGACCGCTCGGCGCGCGGCGCCGCCTCCGGTGGCGGGCTGGCGTCTGGTGAGTGGGGTGAGGCGGTGGTCATGCGGGGGTCCCTTCGCCATCGAACGCGCGGTGGTTGTTGGACGCGCGGCGGTCATCGGAGCGCCGGGCCGGTCATCGAGGCGCCGCCGACGCCCGATAAAACTAAACGATCGTGCGTTTAATTTAAAGGGCGGTCCGCCGGGCGGCCGACGCGGTGAACTCCAGCGCGCTGTCGATCGCCGCCGGCTCGCCCAGCACCTCGCGAGGGCCGAGGCCGCGGGTGACGTCTAACTCCGCCCGCCCCCCGTACGCCACGCGCAGCGCGTGCGCCTGCGTGAGGGGCACCAGGTCCTCGTCCGCGTCGTGGATCAGACGCGTCGGCACGTCGATCTCCGGGGCCGCGCGCACCGCGTCGAGTGGGCAGGGCCGTTATGCCACCCGCCAGGAACTCTGACCTGCCAGCGGCCGGTCAATTGCTCGCCGTCCTTCTCCCGGCGGGCCGCCTCGGCGATCGTTGTATCGACGGGTACACCCCATTTGTCGGCTGCTCTTTCATGAATTACTTAACCGTCCAGCCACAAAGTTGTAACACGACAACTCCTCTCGCATCTCCAATCAAACAGCCTATATTCAGTCACAGCACAGCAGCCACCTGGTGATATGCATCCTACGTATCCGCCATTCGTCAATCGCCACTTCCCCGGAGGCGAATAGTCGGTAGTCTGACCGAGAATTAGCCGCTTCCGGATGTGGAATCGCATGATCGGCATGAGTGTCAACCCCATCTCGAATGGGGTCAGTAATCACTGCGGCGCAGCCGTTGTCTGAGAACTGGCGACGCCGTACTCTTATTCCACTTCCCGGAATCTCATTACTTTCCACCTCATTCGCGGTATAGGTGCCTGCATATGGGCACCAGCCGGCAGACGCACTTCAGCAGAAAGAGGAGATCGAAATATGAGAATCGGCACCCACAAGCGTGGGGTCAACACCACCGTTCGCACGGAAATCGTGAAGCGTGAGCTAGTGGTCGAGACCAGCGCTTTCGCGATTGTTGGCGGGTAGTCTCATGCTCTCTATTCACAATTGCGTCCGAGGGCTGAGTGGCATGGTCGCTGCGCCTGCTTCCAAGCCGCACACTCAGCGGGCACTCGTCACCAGTGCTTTAGCGCGATCGGGCACGTCGACCGTCACCAACGCTGCTTGGTCGCGAGAGACCAGGTTGCTGCTCGCGGGTTTGAACCAATTCGCTGCGACATCCACCATCGATGGTGAGCGGGCGTCGATAACGGTGGACCCGGTTGCCGCCTCGGCCAGTGCCGTTCGCGAGGTCGATGTCGCGGGGTCGGCATTCACTCTCCGTGTTCTGGGCGTGCTTGCCGCGGTCAGCGGCGGAACCACGCATTTCCGGGCGACCAGGGGGATGATAAATCGTCCGGTCGCGAAACACCTGGGTGTGCTCACCCATCAGCTCGGCGCTGTCTTGAGTACCTATGGCACCGACTCGGAGTACGTCGTCTCCATCAAGGGTCGCGGCAGGTGGTGTGATCAGCACGCCACGCATGTCGTCGATACGGTCTACAGTTCGCAGCTCGTGACGGCGTTGATGCTGTCTGCGCCGTTAATCAGCGAGGAGCTGCGAGTGCAGGCCGCGACTCGTCGCGTCGTCGGAGCCCCCTACATCGCACTGACCCGTGAGATGTTGGGCGTGCTCGGTATCAGCACCGGGCTGGCGCACAGCGCGCGACACGGGTGGGAGTGGTCGGCTGTCGCCCAGCCGGGTGGCTATCCCGCGAGCGCGTACCAGATCGCGACCGATTTCACGTCGATCACCTATTTCGCGGTGGTTACCGCAGCAGGCGAAGTGGGACAGCACGAGGTCGCGGTCAAGAACTTCACGCCGTCCGGGCTGGAATCCGAGGACCTGTTCTTCCGTACGATCGCCAAGCTCGGTATCGGGGCAGTCTACGACTCGGACGAACGCACGCTGCGCATTCGACGGATCGGCTATCCGTCGGAGCCGGTGGTGATCGACGGAAGCGACGTGCCGACGGCGGTGACCAGTTTGGCCGCCATTGCCGCCTATGCGCGCGGTGCGGTCACGGTGGTCAACTGCGACCACGTGAACAACCACAAGACCCGCAGGGTGGAGCTGATCGTAAAGACGTTGGCGCGCATGGGATTCGATATCCGCGAGGTGCGCGATCACTGCGATGTCGTAACCGGTTTCCACACCGAGCCCCTCGACGCCGCACCGCGGGGCGGAATCGTCATCGGCGACGACGGTGATCATCGCATCCTGCTGCCGGCCATGGCCGCAGCCGTCGGCGCGAGCTACCCGGTCGGGTTCTCGGATCTGCACAGTCTGATCGATAGCTTCCCGGAGTTCATCGAGCAGTTGGAAACACTCGGCGCCGTCGTCGATCGCGCCGAAAAACCGTCTTGAAAAGCAGAAACAGCATTTCAGGAGGGATCACCATGTCGGCATCCACGATCGTGCCGACCGCCGCTCGCATCACACCGAGTGCTACGTTACGCGGCACTGTCACGCCGCCCGGTTCGAAGAGCTACTCTGCCCGCGCCGTCCTTGCCGCGGGCATGGCGCCGGGCAGGAGCCGGATCCGTCGGATCGCCAACAGCCGCAATGTGCGAGCACTGATCGACGCGGTCGCGACTTTGGGTGCCGAGATCAGTTTCGAGGGCGACGATCTCGTCGTGGTCTGGCCTACCGAGCTGCGGGACGACCAGACGATCGACGTCGGCAACTCGGGCATCGTGTTGCGGCTGCTGCTCGGCGCCACCGCGCATCTTCACCGCACGACGTTCGTGACCAAGTACCCCGAATCGCTCGGCAGACGCTCGAACATCGAGATGCTCGACGCACTTCGCCAGCTCGGTGTCGACGCCGACTGGCAGGAACACGACGGACGGCTGCCGATCAGCACGTACGCCGCTGGCATCCACGGCGGAAGCACCTCGATCGAGTCTCGCAAGAGCTCGCAATTCCTCAGCGGGTTGCTCTATCTGGGTAGTCGGCTCGATTCGGCCCTGGAAATCCACGTGCCGGATGAACTCAAAGCCCCGTCCATGGTGCGGACGACTCAGCAGGTGCTTGCCATCGCAGGGGTCGAAACCTCCGCATCCCCAGACGGATTGCACTACCAAGTCGCTGCGGGCACGGCCTTCGCTCCGGCCGAGTTCTCCGTCGGTAGCGATCCCGCGAGCACCGCGGCCCTGTTGGCGCTCGCGACGGCACTGGACTCCGACGTGTCGATCCGGCACACCGGGCTGACCGAACTCGACGGTGTGGTCGACTACGTCCGGTCCGTCGGTGGGAACGTCACGGTCGAATACGACGAGATTCGTGTCCAAGGAAATCCGGCGGCGTTGAAGCCGCTCGACTTCGACGGGTCCTTGTCACCGGACTCCGTCCTGCCCTTGGCCGCGTTGTCCGCGCACGCCGACGGAACCAGCATCTTCCGCAACATCGAGCACATCCGGTACAAGGAGTGCGATCGGATCTCCGACTTCCGTACGGAACTGAGCAAGGTGGGCATCGAGTCCGAGGAAACCGTGGACAGCCTCACCATTCACGGCAACTCAGCGGGTGCCACCAGGTCCGCAGTCATCGACAGTCATTTCGACCGCGCGATCGTGCTCGCCTTCACGCTCATTGGGGCGCGGAGCAAGCATGGGCTGATCATCGAGAACTCCGGCGTTATCAGTCAGACCTACCCCGACTTCTTCCGTGACGCCGCCGAACTGGGCATCGATCTGCAGCTGTCGGCGGAGCCTAGCGTCAAGTCGGGTGCCTAGTATGTGCGGGATCGCGGCGATCATTACCAAGGGGGCGCGCTCGACCGACGCTACCCTGGCCAGTGCGCTCCAGTCGATGTTGCTCCGTATATCGCATCGAGGCGATGTTGAGAATTTCGGGGAAACGCGAATCACGGACCGGTGGGCTGGGGGCACGAACAGGCTGGCGAGCACGGATCGGGACCACGGCGCCCAACCGGTCGTGCGGCAGGGCCTGACGCTCTTCTAAAACGGTGAGCTGTTCAACACCGACTCGCTCCGAAAAGAGTTGGTGGCACTGGGTTTCGAGTTCGAGACCGGCACGGACACCGAAGTCGTCCTCAACGCATACCTGGCGTGGGGAAAGCAGGCCTTCTCCCGGATGTCCGGCATGTACGCCCTGGTGATCTTTAGCGATGCCGACAACGGTTTCGTCATCGCACGGGATCCCATCGGCATCAAGCCGCTCTACTTCTCCGAGACCAGCGAAGCGGTACTGATCGCCTCGGAGCTGAAGAGCTTCGGGGACGCCGAGGGGCACCGGCCGGTGGAGTTCGAACCCGGGCACTGGTACGACGGTACGACCTAACAGTGTTTCTCCACCGTCCTGGACACTTCGCCTGACCCAGACGGACTCGGCATCGATGAGGGAGCGCTCGTCCAGACGTATCGGGACTTGTTCCACCAGGCGGTGCGAAGCCATGTCGATACCGACTTGCCGGTGGCGGTCACGTTCAGCGGCGGCATCGACAGCGCTGCAGTGCTCGCCGCGGCACGCCCATATCACGACAACGTCGTTGCCTTCACCGTCGGCTTCAAGGGCTCGGCGGACATCGAGGTCCCCCCGGCTGTACTGCGAAGAGCAGGGCATCGCGCACCACGTCGAAGAAATCTCCATGGACGATGTCATCCCCGCGATCCCGACCGTGGTCCAGTACGGGGAGTTCTTCGAAGCCATCGACGCCATGGATTCGTGCATCTCCTGCTTCGCCTATCGGCTGATCCGGCGACACGGCTTCAAGGTGGCGATCTGCGGCGAAGGCAGCGACGAACTGCTCGGCGGCTATGACCTGTTCCGCACCCACCCCGACCCGGTGGAGCTGGTTCGTTACCGCACACGCAACCTGCACAGGACAGATATTCAGCGGGTCGACCGCATGAGCATGGCTCATTTGGTCGAGACACGGGTCCCTTTCCTCGACTTGGATCTCGCGACATTCACGCTCGGTCTGCCCTTCTCGGTGAAGATCCGCGACGGGGTGGAGAAATGGATCCTGCGCGAGGCTGTCGCGGACCTGCTTCCGGACTACATCGTCCACCGTCCGAAGATCCGTATGCCGGACGGCAGCGGGCTGAAGTCGCAGCTTCGTGAATACGCCGCCAGCATGGCCGCCGAGGTCGAGGTTGACGGCGGCGTGGATATCCGACTCGGTCTGACGGCTCCAGAATAAAGGTATTTTCTCGCGGAATATCTCAAAAAGGGCTACCCCGTTCCGGAGGAACGGCACAAGCTGGCCGGGTACGACTACGACGAAACCGGCTATTTCAATTTCGTTTCCTGATCGCGGATGCTTGCTCATGATTCCATGAATCATGAGCAAGCACCTGCCATCGCAATGATCGAACTCTGGTGCACAAGAACTCCGATCAGTTGGAGAGGGCACTGAAGTGGTGCACCCAGAAATTGACCTTGGAGTTGGTGTGAGATCGCTGGATCTGCGACAAGGCCTCCATGAGCCCCTCGGATCTCTGCAGGCCGCCGTCCGCTCGCACATCGGGCTCGCTCTGACTGAGGTGCGGCTGTCAGCGGAACGATCGGTGCTGGCCGGCAGGCTCAGTGCCGATACGGAAATCGTGGTGGCACCACAGTCGGGAACATTCACACCGGACACGCCGATCGTCGGGTGGCTGGTGTGCCTTTATCCGGTCGGCGAGGAGGACTCCGGACCACTCGTCCAACGATCCACCTCCGATGGATCGTCTCAGCGCCTCACCGACCTGATCTCCTCGATGCAAAGGCTCCGCTGACGGTCCGCACTCTGGTTGCACTGGCAGTGTTCCTGATGGCTGGCCGCATCTCGTTGCTTGTCCGGCAGACAATGAGATGCGGCCACTATGGAGAATAGTGCAGGGGGATGTTCGCATACTATTATAGGACTTAGCCGTGATCTGCGTGCCATCGCCGCCAAGACCGCTGAGGGTGATTGGGGATTCCGGGATTCCGACACCACGGAATGTGATCTCGTCATCACAGCGGTGGAGACGCACACGGACTAGTCGAGTGTGCTAGCCGCGGCCGGATATTCGAATGTCTGCAAGCGCGAATAATTCCAGGGGGGTTGACTTACAATGAACGCTCCATCCATCACCACTTCCGATCTCTGTGGACAGTTCCTGCATCACCTCGCCGCCCAGCCCGATGCCCCTGCGGTGATCTCACGCGACGGCGTGATCTCGTTCCAGTCCATGGGCCGGATGATCGCGGCAGCTCAGCAGATCGTCACCGCAGCCAAACCGCGCACCGTCGGTCTGTACTTCACACCTACTCCCGCACTTGTCGCGGCGGCCTGGGGCGCGCTGTTCAGCGGCGTCGCCTATGTGCCGTTGGCTCCCACTTACCCCGAGGACCGCATCCGCTACATGATCGGCGCCGGTGACGTCGATCTGATCTTGACTCCGGCGGAACTCCGGGGCGACCTCGAAGAGATCGTCGCCGGCACCGATGTCTCCATCGCCGAGATTTCTGCTGTCGCCGACAGTCCTGCTCCCGGTGGGGGCGACACACCCCTCGACACCGCTGCGCCCGACGCTATCGCCTTCGTGCTCTACACCTCTGGCTCCACCGGAGCTCCCAAGGGAGTGGAGATTCCGCAGGCGTCGCTAGCTCATCAAATGCTATGGATCAACTCTGGCCTGGATCTCGGGTCAGGAGCCCGGATCGTGCACAAGACACCGATCAGCTTCGATGCCGCGCAATGGGAGTTCCTGGCGAACGCGACGGGCGCTGCGGTGGTCGTCGGTGACCCTGATCTCTACCGGGACCCTGAGGCGCTGATCGATACTGTAGACTACTCACCAGGTCACCCACCTGCAAGTCGTGCCGACCCTGCTGCAGGGACTCTGCGAGGAGCCTAACTTTCTCCGATTGCGCCTCGTTGCGCCTTGTCGCGAGCGGCGGTGAGTCTCTCTCGGCCCGACTCGGCTCCACGGCCGTCGGCATGCTTCCCGCCGCTCGGATCGTGAACGTGTACGGGCCGACCGAAACCACGATCAACTCCTCCTTCTACCCGCTCCCTCGCCCACTGGACGGCCCGGCATCGGCGGCCGGGGTGATTCCCATCGGGCTCCCGGTCGATGGGCTCGCCTTTCATCTCCTCGACGAAGCCGGCGAGCCGACGGACTCTGCCATCGGCGAGATTGGCATCTCGGGTCTACAACTCGCCCGCGGCTACCGCAACCGGCCCGAGGAGACCGACCGCCGCTTCGTCACCCGGGTCATCAACGGCACCCCGACGGGGCTTTACCGCACCGGCGACGTCCGCGAACTCATCGACGGTATCTTCCACTTCCGCGGCCGTACCGATTCCCAGGTCAAGATCCGTGGCCACCGGATCGAGCTCGATGAGATCCGCAATGCCCTGGAGAACCACGAAAGGCTGCGGCACGCCGGTGTGTTCACGGTTGACCGCGGCAACGGGGATGCCCCGCGGCTCGGGGCACACGTCGAGCTCAACCCGCATGCGGACGAGGGCGTACTCCACGGGCAAGGGCTCGCGGAGATCATCACCACCCACATCGCCAGAATACTACCGCACTACCTGCTGCCCGACGTGATCCGCATACTCGACGACCTGCCGCGGACCCCCAGAGGGAAGATCGACATTCGTGCGCTCCACGAGGCCGAACTCGTCCGAGCCGACCATCCCGACGAGGACATCTACACCGCCCCTGCGACACTCGTTGAACACCAGCTTGCCCAGTTGTGGCAAGAGTCCCTGCAGCACGACAGCCCCGTATCGACGGCAACGTCTTTCTTCACCCTTGGTGGGAACTCGATAGCCGCGGTCCGGCTCGTCAAGAACATCCGCGCTAGGTTCGGTCTCCCCCTTCCTGTTCAGGCGATATTCGAGCACGACACCATCGCCAAGCAGGCCCGCGCACTGACCGCCGGAAACATCGCAGTATTCTGGAGGGCCGTCCCGCTAGCCGGCAAGAGGCGACCAGCCCCTCTTCCTCTGGTCGGGACTCGGCGGCTACCCGATGAACCTGCGCGCCCTCGCCGAGTCCGTTGCCGGGACCTCCTACCGGTGCTACGGCCTGCAAGCACACGGGCTCAACGACGGCGAAGACATCGAGGAAGACACCATCGTGGTCATGGCACGTCGCGATATCGAGCAGGTCCGCCGCATCCAGCCCCACGGCCCGTACAACCTCATCGGCTACTCCTTCGGCGCGCGGATCGCCTTCGAGGTCGCCCACCAGCTCGAAACCCAAGGTGAAACGGTAGACAGAGTCATCCTCCTCGCCCCCGGCTCACCCAGCATCCAGCACGAACCCGCCACCTCGGGAGCTGACGGCCGTTATCGCGAGACCTGGTTCAAGCGTCTCCTGTTCTCCGTTTTCTTCGGTCGCACCGACGGGCCACTCGCCGACAGCGTCGCCGCTACGCTGACGGGCCGCGACTCCTTCCTGAAGACAGTCGCATCCGATCTCGAGATCGACACGAGTCTCGCCGACCGGATCACCCGACTCGTGGAAAAGACGTGCGAGTTCGAGTACACGTTCACCGAGCTGGCCGATCGCAACCTCGCTGCTGCCATCACCATCATCCGCGCCGCCGGCGACGACTACTCGTTCCTCGACACGGCCGCCACCGACGTGAGCTACGCGAGTGGCACCCTCGACGCCAATCACTATTGGATACTGCGCACTCCGCACGTAGAGCACACCGCGAGCGCCGTCAGCGCGGCGCTCACCAAACCGACGATCACCGAACTCCCCAAGGACAATTCTCGGACGTCGCACGTCACGCTGGGCTGGGTATGAGTGTCCGCGGACGGCGTACCCGAACCGGATGCCGGGACTATTCCGCACAGCGCCGGGGCCAGGAAATCGAGGCATTGCGACCAGCGGCGCGAGCGACGGAAGTGACAGAGAGGACGATATCGCACGTGGAGACAGAGACAGACCGGATCGTGGTTCACCCGGCCAGCGGGAAGGTCAGTGGATCGGTCCGGATACCGCGCAGCAAAAGCATCACGAACCGGGCGATTACCCTTGCCGTGTCGAGCACCGGAACCTCCCTCATCACCAATCCGCTGTTCAGTGATGACACGGAACGCGGGCTGGACGCGGCCCAGGCTCTGGGGTGCGAGGTCCTGGTCCGGGACGACGAGATCGAGATCACGGGAATCGGCCGACGGCGCCCGGTGCCGCAGGCGACGAGCAACGTCGGATCGGCAGGAAAAATCGCCCGTTTTCTGCCCTGTGTGCTCGCGTTCGGCGAACCCGGCGAATGGCATCTGGCGTCCAGCGCGCAGATGGCGAAGCGGCCGATCGACGGGCTCGGTGCGGCCCTGAACCAGCTCGGTGATCCGCTCGAATACTCCGAGAATCCCGGGCGTTACCCGATCACAGTCCGGGGCGCCAGAATTCGGAGCTCGGTTGCACATGTCGACGGCGGCGTTTCCAGCCAGTATCTGAGCGGACTGTTGCTGGCTGCGCCCATGCACACCACCCCGATTCGGATCACCACCGACGGTGCGGTGGTGCAGTCGCAGTACGTTCGCATGACGATCGACTGCATGCGGCGATTTGGTGTCCGAGTCGAGGCTTCCGACGACTTGAGCCGCATCGACGTGGAGCCGGTCGAATACCGAGCCACCAAGCTCGATGTCGAGGCGGATGCGTCGACCGCCACTTATTTCGCCGCGCTACCCGCCGTTGCCGGCGGTGCCATCGAGTTGACGAATCTGGCACGCGCCAGCCGGCAGCCCGACATCCAGTTCGTCGAGATCCTCACCCCATTCGGATGTACGGCTGATTGGACCGGAGACTTCGGCGTGCGCATCCGACGTCCGCAGGGGCTGACCCGCCTGCGCGGTGGTCATCAGTTCAACCTCAACGCCTGCTCCGATGTGGCCTTGACCGTCGCCGCGTTGTCGGCGTTCGCTGATGCCCCGGTAGAGATCTCCGGCGTCGAACACATTCGGCACCACGAGTGCGATCGAATCGACGCGATGACCGTGGTCCTGCGTGCGGTGGGTGCTCGCGTGCAGGAGCGCCCTGACGGATGGCTGATCGAACCGGGCAGTGTTCGTTGGGCCGAGGTGCAAACCAGGGATGACCACCGCATGGCCATGGCATCCGCGCTCATCGGTATAGGTGGTCGTGGAATCTCGCTGGATCATCCCGCTTGTGTCGCCAAGACGTTTCCAACCTTCTTCGAGCTGCTTTCCGGTCTCGGTCTGTCCAGTGACCGGACGGCCGCCAGCCGCTGATCCTGAAACGCCTCGAAGGTCTCGGGCAACGTCCCAATGAGGCTGCTGTGGACAGAAAACGAGGAAGAGCGAGTGGCGCCACCCAGCGAGTGCACCCCGGGTTCCAGGAAGAAGCCGTCCAGTTCGCGTTGAGACTGAGCAAGACCACCTCAGAAGTCGGCCGTGAACTCGGAATCAACCCGGAAACCCTGCGGGGCTAGGTGAAGAACCCAAAGAAACGGAACGAACCGGCCGCTGACGCCGAATGGGCCCTCAGTGAACGCGCCCGCCTTGAGGAGCTGGAAGCGACAATTCCACCGGCGTCCGCGTCGGCCCGTCCGCACACAGCAATGCGTCGGTCAGCTCGAAGAACGCATCGGCCCTCGCGGACAGGCACCCGTAGAAGGGCGTCCGAAAGCGAGACAGTTCCGCGAGCGCTCCCGCCCGTCTATCTGCGACAACACACTCACCCACGGCCTCCCTGCTGAACTCCCGCAATACCGGAGTTCAGCATCGCGAGGAAGGCCACACTACACTCTGCGATCACTGCGAGGAGTGGCGATCCTGCTGGGGCGGAGGATAAGGAACAAGCCAATGCGTTGTGGAATTCGTCCCGGAGCGTGAGCAGGGAGTATCGAGAAGCGCGGGCTGTTAGGTATAACCGTAGGCGTGAAGATAGAAATGCCTCATCTACGGATCTTCGTGACCATCGTCAATGAAGGCAGCATGGTTCGGGCCGCACAACGGCTCGGGCTCACTCAACCCTCGATCACTCGCGCCGTGCAGGAACTCGAACAACGATTATCCGTGACCCTGCTCATACGTGCGGGCCGGGGCGCAGCACCGACCGCCGTCGGCCGAAGATTCGCCGATACCGCCCGCCAACTCCTGAAGGCGTTCGACAGCGCTCTCGACGCACCTGGGCAAACTCCGCCCTTGCGCATCGCCTACGCCTGGTCCGGATTGATCCCAGCGATGGAAACGCTCCTGCGTACCTGGCGCGCGCAGCACCCGCACCAGGACATCGAACTCGCCCGCATGCCGACTCCACTCATGGCACTCGATACAGCCATCGCCGATCTGGCGCTCGTGCGTGAGTGGACGGCGAACCCACGCTACAAAGATCTCCGCATCAATCGCGAGCCTCGCGTCCTCGCGGTCAGCGCCGCCGATCCGCTGGCCACCAGGGAAGCGGTGTCCTTCGCGGACCTCGCCTCCTATGGTCTGGTCCGCACCAGCCACGGCAGCACCACGCCGCATCATCTCTGGGGCCATCCACACAACAACGTGCGCGACCGAATCGCCAAGGATGCCGAGGACTGCATCATCACCATCGCCACGACGCAGGCGGTCTTCGCGATCACCCCGGCGTCCACCGCCGCCTTCTACCAGCATCCCGCCGCCGTCTACATACCCTTGCGGCAGGCTCCGGCGGTGGTTTCGTCCTTGATCTGGTGCGCGAGCAGTCGCCCCGAAGTTGATGCGTTCGTCGACCACGCCCGGCGCACCCTTTGCCCGGTGACCGAAACAATCAGCGCATCGCCCACTCCACGCGCGGAAGCTTTGATGCATCGACCGGTGTGCTGCTGACGGAACCGTACGATAACGCCGGTACTTTCTGCTGGAATCTGAAACCCTCGTCGACCCTTGGTGGCGGTCTTGGCGTAGTTTGGGGGTTTGCTGATCTGGGGCGCGAGGACTACCGGTCTGCCCGGCCTTCCCTTGTCCTGTCCGGGGGTTGTGCGGGCTGTTTATGCTGTTTGGGTGGCTGGAAGACGGTGCCCAGTACGACCGTCCGCCACCTGGCCGACCAAAACGGCCTGAGTGAAGCGGCGCGGGGGGCCCTGCGCACGGGACGCGAGGTGTGCCGCGTGCGCAGGACTGCAGCTTCACGTCACCGCCCTGCCCGACCTGCACCACACGCTGCTTGCCGCAGCGGTGACACTCGGCGCCAACGGCGCGTCCCCGGCCGAGCGCAAGGCGTACCGGATCCACGCGGACCGGCTGAACAACGCCGTGGTGTCCGCTGTGCCGTGGCGGAGGACATCCCGTCAATGAGGTTGATTTCGAAGAGTCCTTTCCGTGCGTACGGATCGCCGGACCCGTGAGCGCTCCACTGGGTTCTGCTCCCGGGTCTCCGTCAGGGTAGCGGCGGTTTAGTGGCGGCCGAGCTCTCCCTTGGTGAACCCGTACTGGTGTGCCGCGAGCACAGTGGCGAGTGCGGGGACGAGCAGTGCGAGCGTGACCCAACTCAGCCAGGACGCATTCAATCCGCTGAGGACGAGGCCTCCGATGATGCCGCCACCGGCGATTCCGACGTTCCATCCGGTGGTGAGGAGTGCTTGGGCGACATCGCCGGCGTCGCCTGCTGCTTCGGCGACCGCGCTCTGCAACAGGGTGGAGGTGCCGCCGAACGCGAGCCCCCAGAGCGCCACGCTGGCGTAGACGAGCGCAGGCACGCCGGAGAAGACGCCGAGCAGCAGCCGCACGTCGCGAACAGCACACACGCGAGGATCATGAGGAGGCGCAGGCGCTGATGGACGAGCGCTCCGGCTATCCAGATGCTCACCAGCGACACCAGGCCGAAGGTGAGCAGCACGGCGTCGACTTGACCTGCCATGTCGAGCGGCTTGACGAACGAGGCGATGTAGGTGTAGAGGGTGCTGTGCGCGAGCACGAACGTGAGGGTCACGAAGAGGACGGGCGCTACGCCGGGAATGCGAAGGGTACGGGTGAGCGGGAGCCGTGAACCCTTCGGCTGTCCGGGGAAGTTCGGCACCGCCGCGATGACCCACACGATCAACGCGAGCGTGAGGACGGTCATGATCCCGAACGCGTATCGCCACTCGACGAGCTTGGCCAGAAACGCCGCAGCGGGAACTCCGACGGACAGGGCGACGATTGCGCCTCCCATCGCGATCGCCATTGCCTTTCCGTGCTGATGTGAGGGAACCATCCGTACCGCGTACCCGGCCAACAGCGCCCAGAGCAACCCGCCGACGATGCCGCCGAGACCCCGGGCGGCCAGCGTAAGCGCGAAGTTATCGTAGAGCCCGGTGACGGTGTTGGCGATCGCGAGCCCTGAGATCGCTACCAGCAGAAGGTGTCGGCGCGGCCAGCCGATCGTCACCTTGGTGAGCGGGATCGCGGCGAGGATCGCCCCGATCGCGAAGACGGTGACGCTCTGCCCGGCAGTGCTCTCGCTGACACCCAGGTCCCGACTCATCTCGGAGAAGCACACCGGCGGGCATCGTCTCGGTCAGGAGCGTAATGAACCCGGTGGTGGCCAAAGCCAGAAGACCCGCCAGCGGGAGCCGGGCGTTCGTTATCGGGAGAGATGGCAGAGTCTCTGATTGTGTCATGGCCTTATGATCGAAGGGTGACATTAGTGTGAGGGTCAAATCAGTGCGCGCTGAGTCACACAGCGCCAGCCACAGAGGGCGAGGAGAGGGATATGCGGATCGGTGAGTTATCGACGCGCACGCGGACTCCGGTGAGGTTGCTGCGCTACTACGAGGAGCAGGAACTGATTGCGTCGGATCGATTGCCCAACGGGTACCGGGACTATGAGGAGTACGTCGTCGACCGGGTTCTCCAGGTGCGAGGCCTGCTCGACGCAGGGCTGCCCACACGGATCATCAAGCAGATCCTGCCCTGCCTGGACACCCCACGCGCGATCCACCTGCCCTACGTCACGCCAGACATGATCGCGACGCTCGAACGTGAACGCGATCGCATGGCCGAGAAGATCGAATGCCTCACCAAGAACCACCAAGCCATCACCGACTACCTCGACGCCGTACGCATCGATATCCGAGCCTCTTAGTGGGCGTCTGAGAAGCCCGTTCAGGGCTCGCGACTTGATAGTTCCCGCACGCCGGGGAGGTGGGGACGGCTGGCCGACGTACGCCACGCTGGGCGGCTGGGACCCTGACAGTCCGGCCCGGCTGGTCGTCGCCACCACCGCCCCGGGCACCCTGCCTGACAAGGCCACTTGGTACCTGGCCGCCAACGTGCCCCGTCCGGGCGGCCCCGCCACCCGGCCAGAGAAGGGGAGCAACCCCGTCCCGCCAGAACCAACCTCCCTGTCGGCCCAGGGCGTTACGCGCGGTCCGCTCCTGGCTCACTCCAGCCATCGCGCGGCGGCGCTGGTGGGACGCCTGGTCCGCCCGTATCCCTCACCCCGTCTAGCCCGTGTGCGCTACCTCAGCCCGTCATGGGGCGTCCAGGAAGTTCAGACGGCTCGTCGCGGTGGTCCGCCCGTGCCGGTCCCGCGCGCGGGCGGTCATGGCACCGTCGTGGTCGACGGCGGCCGAGATGACCAGGCCCTGGCCGAGGATCAGCGGGGCGACCAGCCGGTAGTCGAACCGTGTCCCGGCCGGGGTACCGGCGGTCCGCCGCGCCTCCTGACTCATCAGCAGCGCTTGCAGGGGCCCGTGGACGGCGAGGTCGGGGTAGTCCTCCTCGTCACGGCAGTAGTCCACGTCGTAGTGGATCCGCTGGGAGTTGTAGGTCAGCGCGGAGAACCGGAACAGGTAGGCCTGGTCGAGGCCGATCTCGGTGCCGAGGATATCGGCGTCAGGCTGACCGGTCCCCACGGGGAAGGCGGTGGCCAGGCGGGTGGGCTCCCGGTAGATGATCTCGACCTCGTCGGTGACGGCGACCCGTCCACGCTGCGCGATGGTGCGGCGGGTGGTGACGATGGTCATCGGTCCCGACCGCCCGTTCCGCTCACGCGACCCGACGACCTCGTGGGCCGAGTCGGCTTCCTCGCCCAGGAGCAGCGGGCGGTGCGATGTGACCTGGCCGCCGGCGTACATGCGCCGAAACCCCTCACGGGGCGGGCTCGGAATCCCGTGCCTGTCGTGGCCTTCGGGGCCGAGGTCGGCATGGAGAGCCCGCTCCAGGAAGTAGATCCAGTGCCACAGGGGTGGCAGCTGCCACCCGGGACCGATGGCGTCGGTCGGCAGGTCGAGGAGTGCGGCCAGCGCGATGGCCGGGCCGGGCACGAGGAACTCGGTGGTCGTGGTGTTCATGCTCAGCCCGTCACGAACGGATCGCGGGTCCGGCCGCTGAGCTGGGCCCAGCCCCACAGGACCGGACGGCCCACAAACGCAGCGTCGGCCCCCAGGCGCAGTGCCTTCGCGATGTCGGCCCCGTGGCGGATGGAGCCGTCGAGGATGAGTTGGCAGCGTCCGGCGACGGCGTCGGCGATCTCGCGCAGGCCGTCGGGCGCGGGCGTCGCGAAATCGAGTTGTCGGCCGCCGTGATTGGAGATGACGAGAGCGTCAACGCCTTATTTCACGGCGAGTTCGGCGTCCTCGGCGGTGAGTACGCCTTTCAGGACCAGTGGCAGTTCGGTGCGTTCCCTGAGCCAGGCCAGGTCCTTCCAGGTAATCGAGGAGTCGAACTGTTCCCGGGCGTGGCGCGCGATGGCGGCCTCGCCCGCGGCGGCGCTGTGGGTGGCCGTCATGACGGTGGGGTCGATGTTCGCCGCGCGGACGCCGTCCGGCAGGGCGAAGCCGTTGCGCACGTCGCGCGGGCGGTAGGCGATCCCGGGCGCATCGACGGTGAGGACGAGCGCGCGGTACCCGGCCCGCTCGGCCCGCCGGATCAGGTCGAGCATCGGCTCCCGCTGTCGCAGCCAGTAGAGCTGGAGCCACAGCGGGCCACCGGCCACCGCGGCGATCTCCTCCAGAGTGCGGCTCGCGAACATGCTGACCGTCAGGAGCGTGCCTGACGCGCCGGCCCCCCTGCCGCGGCCAACTCGGCCTCTCTGTAAGCCAGTTGGTGGTAGGCCATGGGGGCGATGCCCAGCGGCGCCGGCAGTGGCGAGCCCAGGAGCGAGGTGTCGGGGCGGCAGCGGGAGACGTCGACGAGGCACCTCGGGCGCAGCGTGAGCCGGTCGAGCGCGGCACGGCTGGTGGCCAGCATCGACTCGGTCCCGCTGCCGCCGGCGAGGAAGTCCCATACGGGTCGCGGTAATCGCTCCCTGGCTGCGGTCTCGTGGTCGTAGAGCGTCGACTCCACTGGCGCATCCACCCGCCGTCACTCGCTTCGCGTGCTTCGACCCTGTACGCCAACTAACCGCACGTGCGTACACTAACCGAACTCTCCCACATGTCCGCACGGTCGTCCACTTAGTCGGGTGGACGCTCGGCGAGACGCGGCGGCAGCCCCGGTGGGAGGCATCGAGGAGGTTTCCCTTGACGACGACGTACCCGGACGGACGGATCGAACGCGGCAACCAGACGCGGCGGTTGGTCCTCGAACGAGCCGTCAACATCGCATCGGTCGAAGTGTTTGGAGGGGCTCTCACTCGGCCGGCTCGCCGGCGAGCTCCAGCTCAGCAAGAGCGGCGTGTTCGCCCTGTTCGGCTCGAAGGAGGAGCTGCAACTGGCCACCGTGCGCACCGCGATCAAGATCTACGTCGAGCACGTGGTGCGGCCGGCGCGCGATCTGCCCCCGGCATCGGCCAGATATGGCGCCTGTGCGCCAACTGGCTCACCTACTCCGAACAGCGCGTCTTTCCCGGCGGCTGCTTCTTCTACTCGGTCTCGGCCGAGTACGACGCGCGCGAGGGCAAGGTGCGCGACGCGGTCACCGCGGCGCACGGCAACTGGTTCTCCCTCCTTGAGGGAGTCATCGCCGACGCCCGACAGGTCGGCGAGGTGCGCACGGACACCGACATCCCCCAACTCGCCTTCGAACTGGTCGCCCTGCTGGAGACGGCCAACGCCGAATCCGTCCTGCACCACAACTTCACCTGCTACCAACGGGCGACCAACGGTATCCGCAACCGCCTGCTCGGCGTCGCCACCGACCCGGCGCTCCTCCCCGACACACCCTGACGCGACCCGCGACCCGCGACCCGGGCCGCGGCCACGACACGGAGAAACCATGCCCCTTGAACCACACACGCAGGCCCTGTACGACCGGCGCGCCGCGCGGGACGTCCGCCCTCTGTACGCCATGACGCTGGCCGAGGCCAGGGCGGCCGATCTGGCCGCCATCCAGGCCGAGGCGGGCGAGCCCGAGCCGGTCGAGCGGGTCGTCGACGCCTGCTTGGCGGGGCCGGCGGGCGCACTGCCCGTGCGCGTCTACCGCCCGGCGGGCGAGGGGCCGTTGCCGGTACTCGTCTACTTCTTCGGCGGCGGCTGGACGCTGGGCTCCCTGGAGACCAGCGACGCCATCTGTCGAAGCCTGGCCAACGCGGCGGGCTGCCTCACCGTCGCCGTCGGCTACCGGCTCGCGCCCGAGCACCCGTTCCCGGCGGCCCCGCACGTCTGCTTCGCCGGCCTGCGCTGGGCCGCCGAACACGCCCCCGGCTTCGGCGGCGACCCGAGCCGGCTGGCCGTCGCCGGCGACAGCGCGGGCGGCAACCTGGCCGCCGCCGTGACCCTGCTGGCCCGCGACGCCGGCGGCCCCGACCTGCGGGCCCAGGTGCTCGTGTACCCGAACACCGACTACCGCGCCGACACCCCGTCCCGGCGCGAGATCACCGATCCGCTGCTCTTCAACGACAAGTCGGTGCGGTGGTACTGGGACAACTACCTGCCAACCGCCGAGGACGGAGACGACCCGCTGGCCTCCCCGCTCCGCGCGGCCGACCACGGCGGACTGCCCACCGCGCTGGTGATCACCGCCGAGTACGACCCGCTGCGCGACGAGGGCGAGGAGTACGCCGCGCGGCTGCGGGAGCACGGGGTGAGCACCGAGGCCGTCCGCTACCCCGGCGTCACGCACGGCTTCTTCGCCATGGCCGGCACCGTTCCCGCCGGCCGGCACGCCCTCGACCGGGTGGCCGCGTACCTGCGCACCGCCCTCGCCGACCCCGCGACTAAGGACTGAACCGTGACCGAATCCAGCGCGCCCGCTGCGTACTCCCAGCCGCTGGCCATGGCGACCTGCACGCCTCGCTCACCGACCCGCTGCTCGACGCGATGAACTTCCTGAACGAGGTCGTCGCCCGCTTCCCCGACGCGCTGTCCTTCGCCCCCGGCCGACCGGCCGAGGGCACGTTCGAGGTCGAGGACCTGCCGCGTTACCTGCGCTCCTACACCGACTACCTGGAGCGCGAACTGGTCTGGTCCCGCGAGCGGGTGCGCACCCAACTCTTCCAGTACGGGCGCACCAACGGCCTGATCCACGACCTGATCGCCCGCACCCTGGCCAACGACGAGGGCATCCACGTGAGCCCGGAGTCGGTGGTGGTGACGACCGGCTGCCAGGAGGCGATGCTCATCACCCTGCGGGCCCTGTTCGTCCGGCCCGGCGACATCCTGCTCGTCAGCTCGCCCTGCTACGTCGGTGTCACCGGCGCGGCCCGGTTGCTCGACATCGCGGTCGAACCCGTCCCGGAGGGCGCGCACGGCCCCGACCCTGACGAGGTGCTGGCCGCCGTGCGCCGCACCCGGGCGGCGGGCCGGCGTCCGCGTGCCCTGTACGTCGTGCCGGACTTCGCCAACCCGTCGGGCGCGAGCATGACCGTCGAGGCCCGCGACCGGCTCCTCGCGGTGGCGGCCCAGGAGGACCTGCTGATCCTGGAGGACGACCCGTACGGCTTCTTCGTGCGCGCGAGCTCGGCCCGGCCCACGCTCAAGGCCCTGGACCGGCAGCGGCGGGTGCTGCACCTCGGCTCGTTCGCCAAGACCGCGCTGCCCGGCGCGCGGGTCGGGTACGTCGTCGCCGACCAGGAGGTCATCGACCCCACGGGGCGGCGCTCGCTGCTCGCCGACGAACTGTCCAAGATCAAGAGCATGACCACCGTCAACACCTCGGCCGTCAGTCAGGCGGTCATCGGCGGGTTGCTCGTGGAGTCGGGCTGTCGGCTGCGGGAGGCCAACGCCGAGTCCATCCCCCACTACCGAACCAACTTGTCCACGGTCCTCGAAGAGTTGGCGCGGCACTTCCCGGCCGAGCGGCGGCGGGCGCTGGGCGTGCGGTGGAACGAGCCGGCGGGCGGCTTCTTCCTCGTCGTGGAGTGCCGTTCGTCGCGGACGCCAAGGCGCTAGAGCGGTCGGCGCGCCACTTCGGCGTGCTGTGGACGCCGATGGCCGACTTCTTCCTCCACGGCGGTGGCGAGCACCAACTACGCCTGTCGTGCAGCGCTTTGAGCCGGGAGGAGATCGTCGAGGGGGTGCGCCGGCTGGCCCGGTTCATCGAGGCGCAGGTGGCGGCGGACGTGTAACGCGGCGGCGGGGGCCCGGCCGGTGGTGGGCCGTACCGTTTGTCTCCCCCATAATTAAGCGTACGGTCGTGCTATTGTCTCGGAGGTAACCGCTCGCCCAAGGGGGCAGGATGGATATCCGCAAGCTCGACCGGACAGCTGTCCTGGAGACCGTGCGCGTCCTGGGCCAGGCGTCCGCGCGCGACTGGGACCGGCCGACCCCGTGCGCCCGGTGGACGCTGCGCGAGCTGGTGGCCCACATGGCCGGCCAGCACCACGGGTTCGCCGCCGCGGCCACCGGTGGCGGGGCCTACCTGGCCGGCTGGCAGCCCGGCGAACTCGGCGACGACCCGCTGCCGACGTACCGCGCCGCCGCCGAGTCGGTGCTGCACGCCTTCGCCTGCCCCGACGTGCTCAGCGCCGAGTTCGCCCTCCCCGAGATCAGCGCCACCCGGCGCTTCCCCGCGTCCCTCGTGATCGGCTTCCACTTCCTGGACTACGTCGTCCACGGCTGGGACGTGGCCCGCGCGCTGGGGGTGGCCCTTGAGCTGGACGAGGAGGCCGTGCGAGCCGCGGGGGCCATCGCGCAGCGGGTGCCGGACGACGAACGGCGCGCCGACTCCGAGGCCCTCTTCCGGCCGACGTTGCCCGCCCGCCCGGACGGATCGGCCCTCGACCTCGTCCTGACGTCGCTCGGCCGGTCCCCCGGAGTGGTCGGCCACCGCGTCCCACTGAGAGCCCCGCGGCGGGACGGGCCTTCGGCCCCGCCGCCGCCCCCGCCCCGTTCAAGCCCATCACCCCGGCCCCGCAGCCGCGCCCCGTCGCCTCGGTGCGTGGCGGGGCCGAGAGGGTGTGCCGTGTGAGGGTGGCGGTGTCGGGAACTCCGAAGCGGTAAGGACTCTTTCGGTATCTGGTGAAGTGGCGGGCGGATCATCCGGAGGAGGCCGCTCTCGTGCCCATCTCGCGGATTCCTCCGAATCCGTGCGGGAAGTCCGGAACACGCGTCCGGTATCCAGCGCGTGGGTGCGGCGTTTCGGTGGGGAGGGCAAGGGCGTGCGCGCGCCGGAGAACCCGTGTGGTGGGCGCGGGTTCACAGCCGTGTCCCCCCGGGAAACAGGTTGGCTGTTCGCTCCTCGAGCACTCCCCGCCACGCGGTGTGGCGTGCACCTTCGACATTTCCTTCGCACATTTCTTCGGGTGCGCCTGACGCATGGAGATGTGCCGGGTGACTCCCGATACGGGGCGATGCCCGCGATGCCGCACGGAATGGGATATGTTGCGGGGTGCGACCCGGAGACGGGCCGACGCTGCCGATGACAGGCGGCGTCGAACGCGCTCTGGATTAGCGCGGATTGAGAGCCCGGCGGTATTTTCGTGTGCGGGCCGCGAGGAGTTGGGCGGGCGTGGACACGGGCGGCCGGATCGGGAGCCGCAGGCTCGCCGACGGGCTCCGCGCCGCGGATCCGGGGCGGGCGGAAGGGCCGCGCGCGTCGCGGCCGTGTGCCCACGCCCGGTGCGAGCCCGGCCCGACGGGGCCCAGGGTTCTTCTGCACCGCGCCCGAGGCGTCACGCGGAGTGGCTTCGTGCGGCGCGGAAAAGGGTGCCGGGGCGAGCGGACCGAGGGGCCGGCTCGTGGAACGGCGAATGTCGCCCGCCCCGGGAGTAGATGGCGACCGGACGTACCGAGTGCGACACCGGGTGGCACATGCAGGCAGTTTCCGAGAGGAAATGCGATGGCCGATGTCCGGGCGGCGACGGTGAAAGGGGCGTGCGGGAGGCGGCCACAGCACGGCGGGCCGGAAACCGCCAGGGAGCAGAATGCCGCTCGCTGGAACTGCCCTTCACCGGACCGGCCGCAGTGCGTCACGCCAGTCGTTGACCGGGCGTCGGTCCGCACGCGACCCGATTTGCCAACACCTTCGCGGTGAGCGGCATACCGGAAATCGCCCGACCGCCACTTGCACACCGTAAAGGGAATGCACGTGAACCCTCACCCGCGGGTCGCCCTGAGAGCGCTGTACGGGAGGAGGTGCGGGTTCGCCTTCGGCGGCTCGCGGAATGGCCGTCACCCGCTGCCGCACGAAACGACGTGGATTTCGCCCGCTTCGAAAACGCGTCACGGCATGAGGTGCTGAACCCGCACGACCGCCCCCGCCCGCGCACCGGAAGACGTTCCGCCATCCTCGGAGGGGCCGCCCAGGAGCCAGCCCCCAGCCCCCGCCGGCCCGCCCCGCACGGGTCCGCCCCGCCACCCGCAGGCCGCGCCTTCCGCCGCCGACATCCGTTCCGTGCGCCCTGCTCGCCCGTACCCGCCTCTCGCGCGCTAGGCCCCTCGGCGCCGCGGCGTTCGTGCAGGCCGCGCCGCGACTCGCGGTGGTGTACCCGCCACCGCGTCAACGGCGCCCGCTGGTGGGCGATGTCAGTGAGACCCGACCAGACCAGGCCGTGCCGGGCCGACGCCGGAACGCATCGATCCGTGCGATGCTACCCGAACCGGTCATCGTCGCGCAGGTTTTTCTTCCCGGAAAGGGGAATTCTGCTCGCCATCGCCAAACCACAGGGAAGACGGAGGATTCCGCTTTATGTGCGGGGTTGCGGAATCGCGGAGTACGTGCTGTCGAGAGGGTCAGGGGGCGGTGGGGTGGCCGATCACTTCTCGCCGGTGTGGTGGCGGGGTCGCGCTCTCCGGCGTGGCCGAACTCGCGCGGTGGGAGCTGAATGTTCTGTTCCTGTTGTGCTGGTTGAGCCGTGGCAGGGATGTGTCACCTAGGTGCCGAATATGGGGGCGATAATTCCGCTCCCCGGGAGTGGCAAGAAGCTGCAGCGCACACCGTGACCCGGGCGCAGTAGCATTGCGTTCGCTGGGGTCCAGCGGAACTCGATCGAATCGACGTGGTGGGGCGGTGAATTGACGAATGGTCCTCCCGCAGCGCGGAAAAGTGTGGTACCCATTTGTTGAGCATAAAGTTATGCGCAAGTCAATCGAGAGAGGATGTCCCACGAGCCCCACGCTCACCCTCGCTGTGCGCCCCGATCGTGATCCCGGCGGTGGTCGCGCCGTCTGACGCTTCGCCGACATCGCCGGCACCCGGCTCTGGGGGCTCTTGACGCTTGGCCCCTGACGGCCGAGTGGCAACACTCGCCTGGCGCGTCCGTGAGCCCCGTGCGGGCTCTGCCGCACCGGGTAGGAGCCGCGCCGGCGCGTGGCGCCGTGGCGGACCCGTTGTCGTCCCTCCGATCCCACCCGGTGTCGGACACGCGCCACCGCACCGCTGGACGCTCGTCGCGACTCCCGCCCCGGCCGACCCGACCGCAACGCCAACCCCGTGGACCACGGCTTCCGTGGGGACCACACCGCAGCCCCACCCCTCCTTCCGGCCACGCTTCCGCAACCGTTCGCCGTCCCGCTCCCACTTCCGCCGCGCGACCCCCCGGGACGCGCACACCGGAGTGATCACGCACCCGGAGCCGTGGTCGACGGCGCGCTCCCACCTGCCCAGCCGCCCCACCCGGGCCGACTCCCTCGGTCGTCCCGCCTCGCCCTCCAGGGCCTGCCCCCGCGCACGGGGGCGGTCGCCCGCCTCCTCGGCCGCTTCCGCGGCGTAGCCACCGCGCGGCCCCGGGGCGCGCGGCTGAGAGACATCGAGACCAGACGAGACCAAGGGGGTCGTCATCGCCATTCCGTACGACGTCCCGGGGCCGACCGCCACCCCGGACCGGGACACCTGCCGGCCGGGGGCGCCGCGTGGCCGCGGCGCCGGCGGCCGGCCGTACCACCGCCAACGGGTCGGTTCAGACGGCCCGTTGACCGCGCCGCTCAGGGCGTACCCGTCGCGAGCGCGGTGCCTCGGGGCGGCCTGGCCGTGGCGCGCCACGGGAGTCGGCGCGCCCGGCTCGGGTCGGGCTCCGCCCGGCCCGTTGGTCGACCCCCCGCCGCGCGGCCTGCCGCCGTCGGCGGGGCCCGGCGCGCACGGCCGGTATCCCGTACGAGCACTTGAGAACCGTAAGAGAGGCATGACCGAATGAAGCCCTACTACGACGTGGTCATCATGGGTGGCGGGCCTGGCGGCTCGACCCTCGCGGCGCTCCTCATGAAGCAGGGGGGACTGAGCGTCGCCGTACTGGAGAAGGAGCGCTTCCCCCGGGAGCACATCGGGGAGTCCTTCGCGCACCCCCTCATACCGGTGTTGGAGGAGAGCGGGGCACTCGACAAGGTGCTTGCCAGCGATTGTTGGGTGAAGAAGTTCGGCGGGATCTTCCAGTGGCGCGGTGAGGACCCGCACGTCGCCTACTTCGACCACGTCAACACCGTCCGGGACGGCGTCCACCGCTGGGCCATGCACGTCAACCGCTCGGAGTTCGACAAGATCCTGCTGGACCACGCGGCGGACGTCGGCGCCGAGGTCTTCGAGGGCGCCTCCGTCACCAAGTGCGAGTTACTGCCCGACGGCACCGGTCGCGAGGTGACCCTCAAGGACGGCCGCACGGTGCGCTCCGGCTGGTTCGTGGACGCCTCGGGGCGCCGGAACAGCATCGTCACCAACAAGAAGCGGGACTGGTTGTCGGGCTACCGCAACATCGCCATCTGGCAGCACTACCTGGGCGGAAAGACGACCCAGTCGCTGCCGGGGGACTGGAACATCTTCCGGGACAAGGACATCTCTCCCATCGGGTGCTTCGCCTTCCGCGACGGGTGGGCCTGGTACATCCCCGTACCGAAGATCATCGACGGCGAGCGTGTCGTGACGCACTCCATCGGCATCGTCACCGATCCGGCCATCCTGAAGCGTCCCGACTGCGACTTCACCGACCCCGAGCTGTTCCTGCGCACCGTCAAGGAGGTGCCCAAGCTGCGGGAGCTGATCCAGGACGTGCGCGCGGTCGACCCCGACCGGATGCTCACGGCCACCAACTACTCGATGATCAACGACAGGTTCGCCAACCTCGACGAGCGCTGGGTGCTGCTCGGCGACGCCTCCTACTTCGTCGACCCGCTCTTCTCCTCCGGCGTGGCCTTTGCCACCAACCAGGCCGTTGTGACCGCCACGCTGCTCGGCCAGACGGCGAGCGGGGACGTACCGGAGCAGGACGTGCGCGGCATGTGGCGGGACTACGACTCCGAGTGGCACGGCATGGCCGCCACCTTCGCGCTCTCCATCGACCAGTGGTACTACGCCATCGGCAGCGACAACCCCGACAGCGTTTACTGGAACAGCCGCGGCAAGGCGGGTTCGCTCGGCCTCACCACCGACCAGACCTTCCACGCCCTGCTCAACACGGCCTTCACGCCGGACCTGCTCCAGGTGCTCTCGGACGGCGAGGGAGTGGACGGCCTCGACATCGGCGGCCCGTTCATGACCGCGTACGCCGAGGCCAACTCGCTCAACCTGGGCCCGGACGCCACGGTCAAGCTGGCCGCCGGGGTCACGGTCACCGCCGGGCTCGGACTCGACGTGCCCGGGTTCAAGGCGGCGGTCCCCCCGATCCCCGAGCTGATGAGCGAGGAGGAGCAGAAGGCTGCCGCGAAGTACTGGAGCGACCCGGTCCGCTACGCGGACATCACTCCGTCCTCCCTCGGCAGGACCCTGCCGTGCCACCGCTTCTTCTTCCAGGACGACCCCGACGGCCCGCAGGTGCGCGGCATCGACACCTGGGACGGCGCGGCCGAGATCGCCAAGCGGCTGCACAACGGCCCCGTCGGGTGGCAGGAACTCATCGGTTCGCTGGACAACGCGGGCCAGCGGTTCGTCCGTCGTCTGCTGCACGCCGGCATGCTCGACCTGGGTGGTGCGGGCGTGGCCGTATGAGCCTCGCTGAGGCCAGCAAGACCACCGACGCCGACCCCGACGGGGGCCGCCGGGTCGGCAGGCGCCAGCGCGTGCTGGGCTACGTCGCACTCGTCGCGCTCCCCGTCGTGGGCTGCGTCATCGCGCTCGTCGCCGCGCCCGGAGGTTCGGGCGCGGCGGCGGCCGGGCACAGCGCGAAGAGTTCCACCGCCACCCTGCTGCTCGCCGCGTCGGGCGTCCTCGCGGTCGCGCTCGGCGCGGGGGCGCTCGCAGCCCGCATCGGCCAGCCGCGGGTGATGGGCGAGATCTGCGCGGGCCTGGCCCTGGGCCCCTCGGTCCTCGGCGAGTTGGGTCCCGAGGTCTCCGACTGGCTCTTCCCGCCCGACGTGGTGACCGGTCTGGACGCACTGGCCCAACTCGGTCTGGTGCTGTTCATGTTCGGGGTCGGGCAGGAACTGGTCCAGGTGCAGCAGTCCCGGATCGAGCGCGGGTTCGCCCTGGTGACCCTCGCCTCCTTCCTCGTACCGTTCGCCATCGGGACTGCCACGGCGCTGTGGCTGTGGGACGAGCACGGCGGGAAATCCGGCGAGCCGCTGGCCTTCGCCCTGTTCCTGGGCTGTTCGCTCAGCGTCACCGCCTTCCCGGTGCTCGCCCGCGTGCTCACCGAACTCGGCCTGCTTAAGAGCCGCACCGGCCGGCTCAGTCTCTACGCCTCGGCGGTGGGGGACGGGGCCTGCTGGGTGGTGCTCACGGCGGCGCTCGCGCTCGCCACCGGTGAGAGCGCGGGGGACCAGTGGTGGAAGCTGCTGGTCTTCGCCGGCACCACGGCCATGCTGCTCGGGCCCGTCAGGACCGGGCTCGCCCGGGTGCTGGACGGTCCCGTACGGTACTCGCCGGCCGTCGTCAGTACGCTGTGCGTCGCGGGCGTGGCGGCGTCGGCCGGGCTGACCGCGGCCCTCGGCATCCACCAGTTGATCGGCGCGTTCGTCTTCGGTCTGGCCTGGCCGCGCGCCACCAAGCGGGGCAACGGGGAGGCGGCGCTGACCTCCGTGGCCACCATCGCCGGACTGCTCCTGCCGTTCTTCTTCCTCGGCTTCGGCCTCTCCCTCGACCTCGGCGACCTCTCCCTCAGCGTGGAGGGCGCCCTGCTGCTTGCCGTACTCCTCGTGCTGGCCACGGTCTCCAAGGTGGTCGGCGCGGGCCTGGCCGGCTATGTCGCCGGGCTCTCGCGCACCCAGGCGTTGGAGCTCGGCATTCTGATGAACACGCGCGGCCTGACCGAACTGGTCGTCCTCAGCATCGGCCACGAGGCGGGAGTGATCGGCACCCAGCTCTTCGTCGCGCTCGTGGTGGTCACCCTCGTCACCACCGCCATGACCGGCCCGGGGCTGCTTCGCGTGCTGCGCCCGGCCAAGCCCTGACCGGTCGGCCCGGACGCACCCGGCGTCCGGGCCGACCCGCGGCGACCGCCGGCCCGCGCCGGAGCCTCTCGGCGCGGGCCGGGCGGTCAGCCGAGGGCGACACCCCCCCGCCGGGGCCGCACGCGCTGGGCCGCGCCCGGACCCCAGCGCCCCGACATCCGGACGGGTGCCCCACACCGGGCCCCGACCGCCCCCTCACTCACGGATCTGGAGCGGAGCAGATGAATCACCCCCAAGGGGAGTCGTTGGACCACACGGACCAGGACAAGGCGATCGCAGCGTGGCGCGAGATCCTGGGCACCGACGCGTTGGTGCGGGCGCCGGAGGAGTTGGCCGCCGCGGAGCGCAACACCTCGGCCTTCCCGCCCCGCGACCTCGTCGCCATCCTGCGCCCCACGCGGGCCGAGCAGGTCACCGACGTTGTACGGGTGGCGCGCGAGCACCGGGTACCGCTGTACCCCATCAGCACCGGGCGCAACTGGGGGCTCGGCTCGAAGCTCCCGGTCAGGCCCGGCGGCGCGCTGCTCGACCTGTCCGGCCTGAACCGCATCCGCTCTGTCGACACCCGCGGCCGCTACGCCGTGGTGGAACCGGGCGTCACCCAGGCGCAGCTGGTCGACCACCTGGCCGAGCACGCCCCGCAGCTGGTGGCCAACGTGACCGGCTCGTCCCCCAACTCCTCGGTGATCGGCAACCTCCTGGAGCGCGGCACGGGCTTCCGCCGGCACCGGGCCGAGGAGGTGCGCGGGCTCGAAGTGGTCCTCGGGCTGGGCGAGCTGGTGCGCACCGGCCTGTGGGCCGACCCCGGCGCGCGCCACGCCCACCACTACCGGCATGGCCTCGGCCCCGGGCTCGACGGGTTATTCGTCCAGTCCAACCTGGGCATCGTGACGGCTGCCGTGGTCGACCTGTTGCCGCGCCGCGAGGAGCTGCGGCTGCTGATGTTCTCCTTCTCCGAGGAGGTGTTGGCGGGCGTCTTCGACACGGTCGGCGAGCTGTTCACCGCCGACGTGCTCCGGTCGATCGTCCATGTCTTCAACGACAAGCGCATCCTGTCGATGACGGCCAGCACCCAGGTGCCCACCTGGACCGGGGTGGTGGCCCTCGACGGATCGCGGGCCCAGGTGGCGCTCGCGGTGGAGGAGGCCAGCGCCGCGCTCGCCGCCGCCGGGGCCGCGCCCCGGGAGGTCAGCGCGCAGGCGGTCGCCGGCGAGGCGGCCGATCCGCTGCTGAGCGCGATGTACGCGGTGCACTCCGGGTGCCCGTCCACCGCGTTCCTGGAGGGCCTGCACCAGGCGACCGGCGCCACCACGGTGCCGGACGCTGCGACCGTGGACGCCCTCGACGACTCCACCATCGGCTACCTGGCCTGCATGCCGGTCATCGCCGTGGACGGCGCGGCGGCCCAGGAACTGGTGGCCCTGGTGGAGGGCGTCTGCGCGGAGTACGCCATCGTGCCCGCCCTCGCCATCAACCCGATGAATGCCGACTACGCCGAAGTCGTCATCAACCTGTACTTCGACCGCACCGACCCGGACCAGACCCGCGCGGCACACGCCTGCAACGACAAGCTGTACCGCTGGCTGTACGCAGAGGGCTTCCGCTTCTACCGGGTGGGCATCGACGCCATGGAGTTCCTGACGGAGCAGGACACGGCGCCGTGGGGCGTCATCACCCAGCTCAAGGCCGCGCTCGACCCGGCCGGCGTCATCGCCCCCGGCCGCTACTGCCCCGTCACCGACTGACCCACCCGGTCCGCGGCGCGCCCCCACCAGCGGGCCGCGCCGCGGCTGCTGGGCGGGCCCGACCCGGCCCGCCGCGGACCGGTGCCGGTCGGTCGGCCGCGCCGCGTTCGGCGCGGCGGCTGGCACGGGAGCCCGGTGGCGGGGTGCGCACCGGGCTCCCGAACCGTGCGGACGTGGATCAGCGCAGGTCCACCCGGAGGACCTTGTCGGAGCCGGCCGGCTGGCCGCCACCGAGGTCCACGTTGGTCGTCGTGAGCCACAGCGCCTTCGCGCCGGGCACTTTCTCGACCGTGCGCAACCGGCCGTAGTCGCCCGTGTAGTACGCCTCGGGCGTGCCGGTGCCGGTCCTGGTGATCGGCACCCGCCACAGCCGCTGACCGCGCTGGGCCGCGAGGTAGACCGCGCCGTCCGCGTAGGTGAGGCTGCTCGGCGACGCCTCATTGGTCTTCCACTGCCGCTCGGGGTTGGTCATCCCCGGCGTCGTGCACTGGCCCTCGCAGGTGGGCCAGCCGTAGTTCTTGCCCGGCTTGATCAGGTTCAGCTCGTCGAAGGCGTTGTTGCCGAACTCCGCCTCCCAAAGCCGCCCCTGGGCGTCCCAGGTCAGCCCCTGCGGGTTGCAGTGGCCGATGGAGTAGACGAGGGAGTCGTACGGGTTGCCGGGGGCGGGCTCGCCCTCCGGGGTCATGCGCAGGATCTTGCCGTTCAGGGACGTCTTGTCCTGTGCCAGCGCGGACTTGAAGGCGTCGCCGGTCGTCGCGTACAGGTAGCCGTCGGGGCCGAACTGGAGCCGGCCGCCGTTGTGGTAGTTGTACTTCTTGATGCCGGTGACCAGCGGGGTGTACTCCCCGAGCGTGGTGCTGTCGTACGTCATCCGGACGATCCGGTTGTCGCCCTCGGCCGAGTGCATCAGGAAGATGTGGTGATCGCGCTTCCAGTTCGGCGAGGCGGCCAGGCCGAGCAGCCCGCCCTCGCCCTTGGTGGTCACCACGTTGGGGACCGTGCCGATCTCGACGCGCTTGCCCGCCTGGGTCAGCCGGAAGAGCTTGAACGTCTCCCGTTCGGTGATCAGCGCCGACCCGTCGGGCAGCCAGTCTAGGAACGCGGACCACGGCGACGGCCCCCGCTCGCGGGCCAACTCTTCCTCGTACTCTCGCCACGTGGGCCGGTCGCCGCCCCCCCCGCCTCGCCGGGGCTACTGCTCACGAAGAGCACACCGCGGCCTTTCTACTCGCATAGACCCAGTGGGGCCACGATGAGCGATGCCGCCTCCCCACCCTCGACGTACTGGAGTTGACGACCCTCATGCGGATACCCCGCCGCGCCGCCCTCGCCGTGACCGTGGCCACGGCGTCGGCCGCCGCCCTGCTGGCCACCGCCCCCACGGCGCACGCCGCCCTGCCCACCCCGGTCAGCGCCGCCACCGCCCGCTCCTACCTGGCCGCCATGCCCGCCACCGCCGAGCACTCCCTCACCGGCTACAGCCGTGACCTGTTCCCGCACTGGATCAACATCAGCGGCGCGTGCAACACCCGCGAGACTGTGCTCAAGCGCGACGGCAGCGGCGTGGTGACCGACTCCTCCTGCGCCGCCACCTCGGGGAGTTGGTACTCCCCGTACGACGGGGCCACCTGGTACGCCGCCTCGGACGTGGACATCGACCACCTCGTGCCGCTGGCCGAGGCGTGGCGTTCGGGCGCCTGGTCCTGGACCACCTCCCAGCGGCAGAACCTCGCCAACGACCTCAGCCGCCCCCAACTCCTGGCGGTGACCGACAATGTCAACCAGTCCAAGGGGGACCAGGATCCCGGTAGTTGGTGTCCCTACCGCACCGCCTACCACTGCACGTACGCCCGGGCGTGGGTGCAGGTCAAGCACGACTACGGGCTGTCCGTCGACGCCACGGAGAAGAGTGCCCTCACCTCGGCGCTGAACGGCTGCTGATCCGCCGCCCACCGCTCGCGATGCGGCCCGGCCCCGCCCGGCCCGCCGGACGGGGTGGGGTCGCCCGACGTCGGCGATCAAGGTCGAGCGCGAGCGCTACTGCCCGCCGGCGTCCACCAGATACTGCGTGTGGGCGGCCGGCGCGCTGGTGCGCTCGGTCTCGTCCCGTACGAGCAGGGAGAGCAGCGAGGCCGCGGACAGGCCGCCTTCGGCGGGGTGACGCAGCACCTTGTCCGGATCGATGCGGTAGGTGTTCGTGCGCCCTTCGCGGGTGTGCGAGAGATACCCGTCCTTCTCCAGGTCGGAGATGATCCTCGCCACCGCGCGCTCCGTGAGCCGGCAATGGGCGGCGATCTCGCGGATGCGGATGTTCGGGTTGTCGGCGATGGCTGCCAGCACGCGCGCGTGGCTGGTGATGAACGTCCATCCGGTGTGGGACTCAGGTACTGCGGCCATGTCCGCCATTTTAGGGGGACAGCAGTTGCCGGAAGTGTTTTGCATAACATGGTTTTCCTGTAACAGGCGACGTGCTCCCGCACGGGAGAAGCACAGAAGGACACCGAGGTGCCCTGGAACGAGGCCGCCCTGCCGGCACGCGCGAGCAGCTCCAGCGCGACACTGGTGCCAGAACAGGTCACTGCACACGCCTCGTACGATTCCGAGGTGCGGCAGTACGAGTGCCGCGGGGCCTGTGTGATCGCCGCTGCCGGCGAGTACGACATGGGCTCGATCACCGTGCTGAGAGAGGCACTGCTCACCGCGGCGGAGCAGTACCGGAAGGTCGTCCTCGATGCCTGCGACATCACCTTCGCCGACTCGACGTTCCTGAACCTGCTGCTCCTCACCCACCGGTCTGGGAGGCTGCGCCTCGTCGCGCCGTCAGCGCAGGTGCGACGCCTGCTTGAGGTCACTGGCGTCGACCGCGTCCTGGAGATCCGACAGACGGTCGAGGACGCGATCGCCTCCTGATGTCCGGGGCGGCCCGGTCCGGCCGCCGCACGCCAGCCGGACCGGGCCGTCGCTGGCCGTCAACCCGCCAGCAGGGCGTCCAGCTCGGCCGCGAACATCTCGGCGGGGTCGAATTCCATTCCTGCGAAGTGGCCGGCGAGCTCCAGGGAGAGGAGGCCGTGCAGGCGGGTCCAGAAGGACAGGGCCCGGTGCAGGGCCCCGGGGGGCGCGGGGTGGTCGCCGGCCCACTGGCGATGGTCGGCGAGGTGCGCGTCGAACGACGAGGCTGGCCCGCTCGGGGGGAGGGCGGCGCAGGCGTCGAGCATGAGCGTCATGATCTCGTGGGTGATCGCCGTGGTGTCCTCGGGCGCGTGGTAGCCGGGCACGGGCGTGCCGTAGACCAGGAAGTACCGCTGCGGGTCGGCCAGGGCCCAGTCGCGCAGGCCGTGCGCGAGCGCGGCGAGGTCCGGGCCGGAGCCGGCCTCCGTGGCCAGCCGGCACGCGTCGGCCAGGCTCCGGTACGCGTCCCGGATCAGCGCGGCGATCAGGTCGTCGCGGTTGGCGAAGTACCGGTAGAGCGCGGGTCCGCTCATGCCCATCTGCCTGGCGATCGCGTTCAGGGACAGTGCGGACGCCCCCGTCGTGGCGATCTGCTCCCACGCGCGTTCCTTGATCTCCGTGCGCACCTGGGCGCGGTAGCGCTCGCGCGGGGTCGTCGTCGCGCGGGTCTCCGCCATGGCCTACACCCTCCCGATCCCACGAGCTACAAGCTGAAGACTGAGTGAGAAGCTATCACGGTGCGCTCGTGGCTCGATGTCGAGAAAGCTACCGCTCGCACGATCACGGCGGATAGACCAGTCGGCGGCGCAGGCGGGGGCGCCACGGGGCGGGCTCAACGGGTCGCGCTGGCCGTGCCGATCACCCGGTCCAGGATGTCCAGGCCGAGCGCGAGCTCGTCCTCGGTGACGGTCAGCGCCGGGGCGATGCGCAGGACTCCGCCCATGCCGGGGAGCTGGGCGATGTTGGTGTGCAGGCCGAGTTCGAGGCACCGTCGGGTGACCCGCGCGCCCAGCTCGCTCGAACTCTCCTTGGTCTCGCGGTCGACGACGAGTTCGACCCCGGCGAGCAGCCCCCGGCCGCGCACGTCGCCGACGACGGCGTGCCGGTCGGCGATGTCCCACAGGCCCTGGCGGAGCAGGTCCCCGAGCGCCCGCGCGCGGGCGTCGAGCCCGTCACGGACCAGGACGTCGATGACGGTGTTGCCGACGGCCGCCACCAGCGGGTCCGCCACGTGCGTGGTGAAGAACAGGAACCCGCGCTCGTACGCCTCCCGCTCGATCTCCGCGCTGGTGACCACGGCCGCCAGCGGGAGTCCCGCGCCGAGCGTCTTGGAGAGCGTGAGGATGTCGGGGACGATGCCGTCGCGCTCGAACGCGTACCAGGTGCCGGTGCGGCACAGGCCAGTCTGGGCCTCGTCGAGGATCAGCAGCATGCCGCGCTCCCGGCACTTGTCGTGCAGGGCCGCGAAGTAGCCGACCGGCGGCTCGATGACGCCGCCTGAGCTGAGTATCGGCTCGACCAGGCACGCGGCGAGGCTGCCCGTCGACTGGGCGTCGATCAGGTCGAAGGCGAAGTCGAGCTGGCGGCGCCAGTCCAGCTCGCCGTCGGGCGTGGTGAAGTCGGGCCGGTACGTGTTGGGCGCCGGAATGGCGAAGTTGCCGGGTGCGGACGGTCCGTAGCCCTTGCTTCCCGCGCTGTAGGTGGCGGACGCGGCGGCCTGCGTCATGCCGTGCTAGGAGCGCGCGAACGAGACGATCTCGTGCCTGCCGGTGACGAGCTTGGCCATCCGGACGGCGGCCTCGTTCGACTCTGCGCCGGTCGTCAGCAGTAGGACCTTCTCCAGCGGGGCGGGCAGCGTCTCGGCCAGGCGGCGGGCGAGGTCGACCACCGGGCGGCTGAGCATGCCGCTGTAGAGGTGGTCGAGGTCCGCGACCTGCCGGCGCACGGTGGCCACGATCTCCGGGTGGGAGTGCCCGAGGATCGCGCTCATCTGGCCGGAGGTGAAGTCGAGTATCCGCCGCCCGCTCGCGGTGCGCATGAAGCTGCCGGCGGCGTGCTCGATGATCTCGGGCGTGAACTCGCCGCCGTAGCGTACGAGGTGGCGCTCGGCATCGGTCCAGAAGGTCTCGGTGGGCGACGGTGTGGGGGTCGTAGCAGCCATGTCGCCGACGGTAGGCGCGGCGTGCGCGGGGTGTCCATCTCAGCCTTCCGACTGTGCTGTTCGGCCACGCCGCACAATAATGGGGGAGTGCTGAACCCCTGGAGGCTGCGGCTGCTCAGCCAGTTGGACGCGCTGGGTACCGTGCGCGCGGTCGCCCGGGCCGCCAACCTCAGCCCGTCGAGCGTGTCCCAGCAGCTCTCCGTGCTGGAGGCCGAGACGCGCACCCGGCTCATCGAGCGCACCGGCCGTCGCGTGCGGTTGACCCCGGCCGGGCTGATCCTGCTGCGGCGGGCGCGGGAGGTCATCGACCACATGGACACCGTCGAGACGGAGCTGCGCGGCTTCGGCGCGGAGCCCGCCGTGTTGGTGCGGCTCGGGTCCTTCCAGAGCGCGATCCACACCATGGCCGTGCCGACGGTAACCCGGCTCGCGCGCGCGTACCCGCACCTCGACGTGGAGCTGTCGCGACTGGAGCCGCACGAGAGTATGCCCGCGCTGCGCGGCGGCGACGTGGACCTCATCATCACCACCACGGACTTCGACGAGTTGCCGCTCGGGCCCGACCTCGACCTCGTACCGCTGGCCACGGACCCGATCCTGCTGGTCGTCCCGCCCGGGCACCCCGCGACCGAGGACGACGCCGTGGACCTCGCTGCGTACGCGGACGAACCCTGGGCGTTCTACATGCCGCGGTCGTACATGGCCAACCTCGCGCTGCGGCTGTGCCGCCAGGCGCGGTTCGAACCACGGGTGCGGTGTCGGTTCGGCAACTGCCTGATGACCCTGCAACACGTCGAGGCCGGGCTGTCGATCGCGCTGCTGCCCGGCCTGGCCGTCGACCACAGCCGCTACCACGTCGCCACCAGGCAGCTCGCCACCCCCGTGACGCGCACGATCACGGCGGCCATCCGGCGCGGCACGCCCCCGCGCGCGGCCGTCCGCGCCGTGCTGGACGCCCTGCGCCAGCACCCGGACCCCGTGCCGCCGGGCCGCGCCTGAGCGGCACGGGGTCCGGCGGCCGGGGGCCTGGGTCGAGGCTGGTGCGGCGGGGTCTGCAGGGGCGGTGGCGTGACACGCGCCGGGTGCGCCCGCCCTGGTGATGCGTTCGTACTTCGGTGAGAGGTTCTCACTCATTCCCTTGACGAGAGCCATTCCTGGAAGTTAGAACTTATAATGAACGACAGAATGGCTCGCATCGCGAGTCGTCTGACGCGTTCCGTGGGGGGCAGGGCGGTCGTCGACGCCCCAACTGGCCCGCCCGCGCCCGCCTGTCCTGTGCACCGAGTCCCGACAAGGGGAACGCCATGCCCGGCACGCCCAGCATCCGTACCCGTACCCGCGCCGCCATGTTCGCCCTCCCGCTCGCCGTCGCGGGCGTCCTCGCCACCGCGGCGACGCCCGCCGGGGCCGCGTCGCGAGCGGGCGCCCCCCGGTCGACCGCTCCCCAGTCGACGGCGAACCCTTCGGGCGAGTCCCGTCCGGGCGCCGCCGTCACGTGTCGCGGGGCGGGTGTGGACCCCAGGGCCGTCGTCCGCTACCAGGCCGAGACCGTGATCCGCGCGCCGCTGCGCACCATCTGGAAGTTGCAGACCGATGTGGAGCGTTGGCCGAAATGGCAGCGCCCCGTCGAGACCGCCGACCCCCTCGACCACGGACGGTTCCGGGAGGGTTCGGCGTTCCACTGGACGACGCCCGTACGCGGCGTGCCCTCGATCCCCGACACTACCCTCGGCATCACCTCGACCGTCGAGCAGCTCAAGCGCCACTCCTGCCTCCGCTGGACCGGTCCCGCCGTCGGTGAGAGGCTGCGCATCGACAAAGACGTCCACGTGTGGACGTTCAGCAAGGTCAGGGGTGGTGTCCTGGTGCGCACCGCGGAGACCCACGCCGGGGCCCAGGTCGAGGCCGACGTCCCCACCGCGACCGCGCTCCTCGGGGCCGGGCTGGAGGCGTGGCTCAGCGACCTGAAGGTCGCCGCCGAAGCGCGCGGCGGGGGCCGGCCGCGCTGACGTGGCCAGCACGCCGACGCCGGCGCCCCGGCTCGCCCCCGGGGGGGGCAGGGGTCGGCGGCCCCCGGGGGGCGAGCCGCGTCAGGGGTGGGTGGTGGCCTGGGCGAGCAGCTGTTGCAGAGTGGCTCGCTTCTCCTGGGTCAGGCCCGCGAGCGGGGAGTCTGAGCTGAGCAGTTCGAGGAGTCGCTCGCGCAGCGCGGTGCCCCGCGGGGTGAGGACCAGTTGCTTGGCGCGGCGGTCGGTGGGGTGGGGGTGGCGCTCGATCAGCGACCGCTTCTCCAACTTGTCCACCACGAAGGTCGCGTTGGATGGTTCGCAGCTCATGCGCTCCGCCAGCTCGCGCATCGTCATCGGCCCGGTCAACTCGCGCAGCGCCGTCGCCTGCGGCGCGGTCAGGCCCAGGCTGACGGCGCGCTGCCGTACGTGCTCCGCGATCTGGTGGGCCATCCCGTTGATCAGGCCACACAGTTCCCGCTCGGCGATGGCCTGCGTCTCCGGGTGCGTCATGCGGCCAATCGTAGCAAAAGCATCCAGCCTGAATATTGCAAGCTTTCATAGTTCAAGCTTGATGCATACGGTTGCCGAGACGTCGCCGGCCGAGGCCCGATGAGGCAACGGCCGGCGCCGACCACCCCTGTCGTGTGCACGTGTCCGCAGAAGTCGTGCGCGGAGACGTCCTCCGCGGGAAGGAACAAGCACCCATGAGCACCACCGCATCGCACCAGTCCGAGCGGCTGCGCCGGCCGTCCGAACTCCGCTCGCTACAGCTCGGCGGGACGAAGGTGACGTACGTGCCGGACGGGGCGGTGTAACTCGCCCCGCGCGGCTGGCTGCCCGACACCACCGACGACGTGTGGGCCGCCCACCCCGGGTACCTGGACGACGCCGGCTACCTCGTGGCCGGCATCGGCGGGCTGCTGGTGGAGGCGGAGGGGCGCGCGCTGCTGATCGACGCCGGATTCGGCCCGCAGTCCCTGCCCGCCCAGCCGGACGGCCCGATCGGCGCCACCTACGGCGGCGCCCTCCTCGACAACCTGACCGGCCTCGGTCACCGCCCCGCGGACATCGAGGCGGTGGCCTTCACGCACCTGCACGTCGACCACGTCGGCTGGGCCGCGCACCGCGCCCCGGGCGGCGACCTGCCCACCTTCACCGGGGCCGACTACCTGGTCGCCGAGCCCGAGTGGACCCAGCGCGACCTGCTGGAGGCACACGGCACCGGCCCCGAGACGTTGGCCGCGCTGGAGCCGCGGGTGCGCACGGTGACGGATGGCCAGGAGATCTTCCCCGGCGTCCGGGTCCGCTTCCTCCTCGGCCACACGCCAGGCTACACCGCCTACGTCATCACCGGGGGCGGACGCCGGCTGATCGCCTTCGGCGACGCGCTGCACTCGCCGATCCAGATCGGCCACCCGGAGTGGTCCGCCTGGTCCGACCACGACACCGCGCAGTCCGCCGACTTCCGCCGCCAACTCGTCGCCGAACTCCAGGAGCCCGACACGATCGGCTTCGGCGTCCACTTCGCCGACGTGGTGTTCGGACACGTACGCCCGGGCGAGGACGGGCCCGCCTGGCATCCCGGCGACGCGTGACCCGCGGCGCGCTGGCCGCGCGCGGGCGCTCGCCCCACGGCCGGGCGCCAACCTGGCCGCCCCGGCCGGCCGACCACTCAGTCCACGGGGCGATCCAGCCGGATCAGCGTCTGCTGCCCGTGGGCGACCGGCTTCCGCTCGCCGTCACCCTGGACGCCGAACACCTCCAACTGGCAGACGCTCAGGGTGCGTCCGGACCTGATGACCGTCCCGACCACCTCGATGCGGTCGCCGGTGGCCGGCGCGAGCAGGTTGACCTTGTACTCGACGGTGAGCGCGTCCGTGTTCTCGGGGAACAGGGTGTACGCGGCGTAGCCGCCGGCGCTGTCGGCGATGGCGCTGGTGGCGCCGGCGTGGAAGTAGCCGTTCTGCTGGGTGACTTCGGGGCGGGCCGGAAGCACGATGTGCACGCGGCCCGGCGCGATGTGCGATATCCGCGCACCGAGGTGGCTCATCAGCCCCTGGCGGTCGAAGCTCTCCTGGACGCGCCGCCGCACCTCCGGACTCACCGATTCCTGTCGTGCCAGGGTCTGTCACGTGCTCTCCTCCGTCGGGCGTACGGTCCGGGAGACGGGCGCGTGGGCGCGGCGCCCCGCCGGTCGGCCGGGCGCCGTGCCCACGAAGGTCCGCCGTAGTCGATCATCATGGCATCGGGGTGCGGCGCATCGGCAGACAGCGACGACCACGGGTCGCCCGCACCCGTGGTGGCCCGGCTCGGCGCGCAGCGGGCTCGTACGGACCGCGTCGGCCCCGCTCAGGGGGTCAGCACCACCCGGCCGAACACCCTGCCCGCGTCCATCGCGTGGTGGGCCAGCGCCGCCTGGCTCACCGGCAGGACCTCGTGCACGACCGTGCGCAGGGCCCCGCGGGCGGCGTCGGCGAACTGGGCCGACTGCACGGGCCTGTCGGGCGGGGCCGGGCACGGTGTCCGAGCTGAACGTGGCGAACGACAGCGCCCTGCGGAAGGCGGCCACCAGTCGCCCGCCGAAGTCCGCCGGCGGCTGTCCGCCGACCACGCCGACCGCCACGTACCGACCGTTGGCGTTCAACCGGTCGACGAAGTACGGGAGTCGCGGGCCAGCCACGACGTCGATCACCACGTCGAAGCCGTGCGGCGCGTCCGGGTCGCCGCCCGCGCCGGAGCGGTCCAGGACGTGCGTCGCGCCCAACTCCCGCAGCCGGGCGCCGCGCTCGGCCGGCGCGGTGGTGGTCACCACCGCGCCGGCCCCGCCGCCAGCCGCGAGCTGGACCGCCGTGAGCCCGATGCTGCCCGCCGCGCCACGCACCAGCACCGTCTCGCCGGGCGCGAAGCGGGCCCGGTCCAGGGCGAAGTGGGCGACGACGCCGGAGGCGCCCAGGGTCACGGCGTCGGCGCAGGTCAGGCCGGTGGGCAGCGGAAGGACGTCATCGACCGAGGCGACGGCTTGCTCGGCGTAACCACCGGACAGGCCGGTGAAGGCCCAAACCCGCCGCCCAGTCCACGCGGCGTCCACACCCTCGCCCACGGCGGTGACGCGGCCGGCGACTTCGCTGCCGAGCAGGTGGCCCGGCCGGAAGCCGTGGGCGGCCAGCGCCCCCCGGCGGATCACGGCGTCCACGCCGCCCACCCCGATCGCCTCCGTGGCGATCCGCACCTGACCCGGCGCGGGATCGGGCACGGGCACGTCGACCACCTCCAGCCCGTCCGGGCTTCCGAACGTCTCGATCACGACGGCTTTCATGGCGACTCCTCGGAGCGGGTGAAGGGGAAGGGGCGGCGCACGGCCGCGACGGCCGTGCGCCGAGCGCGTCGGTGCCGCCCCGGGACCGCACGGGACGGACGGGGGGTGGCGCCGCGCTGCGAACGTAACGGGCGCTCTCGTCCGGTTGGCTAAAGTGAGAGGGGATGACCGGTCACTTGTCTCACCCGGTGCGCTCCGACGCCCGCGACAACCGAGCGCGCATGGTGGACGCCGCCCGCGCGGTCTTCGGCGACGAGGGCCTGAGCGCGCCCATGCGCGAGGTCGCCCGGCGCGCCGGCGCCGGCCCGGCCACGCTCTACCGGCACTTCCCGACCAAGCGGGTGCTCATCGCGGAGACCTTCGCCGCGCAGCGCCGGGCCTGTCACGCAACCGTCCGGGACGCCCTCGCGGACCCGGACCCGTGGCGGGGGTTCCGTGACCTGGTCGAGCGGATCTGCGAACTCCACGCCCACAGCCGGGGTTCGCCGACGCGTTTATGACGGCCTACCCGGAGGCCGCGGACTTCGCCGCCGACCGGGAGCACATGCTGCGCACGGTGACCGAGGTGGCCCGCCGCGCTCAGCGGGCCGGGCGACTGCGCCCCGACTTCGTCGTTGACGACCTGGTGCTCATGCTCATGGCCCACCGGGGCGTCCAGGACGCGCCGCCCGCCACCCGGCCTTCCGCCGCTTCGCCGCCTATCTGATCGAGGTGTTCCGCGCCGCGCCGGACGCGGGAACCTCCGCGCCCCTGCTGCCGGCCGCGCGCCTGCACCACGCTTCCCCGCCCACCGTGCCGTGACCGGCAACCCGTGGCCCGTAACCCGCCGCGACCAGGCGGTCAGGCGACCGGGGCGCGGGATACGGAGTCGCAGGAAGCAGGAAGCGGGCGCCCGGCGAGAACGTCCGCCGAGGCCCGCCCGTCGTCGCCGCTCAGTCCTGGTGCAGCTCGTTGCGGCCGGGGCCGCCGGAGAGCTTGTCGGTGCCCTGGCCGCCCCACAGGGCGTCGTCACCGCTGTTGCCCCACAGCGTGTCGTTCCCCGCCTCGCCGTAGAGCCGGTCGTCGTCCCTGCCGCCGTAGAGGACGTCGGCGCCGCCCCTGCCGCGCAGGACGTCGTCGCCGTCGTCGCCGTGCAGGTTGTTCTCCTCGTCGGTGCCGGTCAGAGTGTCGTTCTCGGGGCCGCCGCAGCAGTCCTGCCCGCAGTGAGTGAGGGTGTCGTCGCCCGGGCCGCCGTCGGATCCGAAGCCGAACGGGCCGCCGCCGCCGTCGAGGCGGTCGTCGCCTTCCTCGCCGTACAGCATGGCGGACGCGGAGGCCGTGAGCACGTCGTTGCCCCGGCCCCCGTAGACCCCGGCCCACGCGTCGCTGTCCGGTTCCAGGGTGGCCGTGTCGTCCAGGTCGCCGAGGCTGATGTCGTAGCTGTCCGAGTCGTCCGAGTTCTGCGGGATCAGGACCGCGCAGCGCACGGTGGTCCGGTCGCCCGGGGTCGGGTACGCACACTCGTCCGCGCTCGCGTCGATCTCGTAGCGGTCGTGGAAGGTGAGCACGTAGTACGACTCGAACGCGCCTCGGTCCTCGATCTTCTCCCGCACCGTCAGCTCGTTCCGCTGGCCGGGTGCGGCCTTGTACCAGAGTTCGCTGTCCTCGTGGACGACGCTGGCCGTGGTGGTCTGGGCGGCGGCCGGTGCCGTGAGGACGGCACCGCCCAGGGCGAGCGCGAGGGTGGCTGTGGCGGCGAGGGTGTGGTGGGTGCGCATGTGGTGGGGCCCTTCGAGGATGCGGTGTGCCGCGGTGCTCGTGGTCATCGGGTGAGACGAGTCGTCCGGCGGCACAGTTGTGCCCCCGCTCGTGAACAGCTTCCGGCCGAGCGGTGACCGGGGCGTGGAGGGTTTCGGGAGCGGCGGGAGGGACGGCAACAGGGGAGCGGGGGAGCGGGCTCCCGCGCGGGTGCGGTGGTGAGGGGCCTTTGACCACGTGGAGCAAGTCACGGGCCCCTTCAGGGGGGCGGGGCCGGGACGCTCGGCGTCGCGCTCTCGTCAACCGCCCCTGGCGGGGCGGGGCCAGCGAGTGGGTGTCAGACCGGTGGGAGGGACTCGACGACCGAACGTGCCAGGTATCTGGCCAGCGTGCAGGGGGCAGAGCCTTTGAGGTCCTCGCCCTTGGCGGTGAGGGCCACCCGCTCCGTACCCTCCTTGCGGTCCGGTCCCATGTACGGGCGGTGGACCACCTCGATGCGGCAGGAGCCGGAGCCGTCGTAGTCCGGCAGGACGACGGCCGAGCGGTCGCCCACCTTGGTCCGTTCGGCGTCCTCGCCGCTCGGCAGCCTGCCCTGGTCGAACTGGAGGTCCACCTCGATGTCCGCGGTGGTGGACTTCCACTGGCACGCCCACTGGCCGAACCCGGCGTCCGGGTCCCCGGCGTCGACGCCCGGCACCTTCGACAGGGCCGCCGCGTCGAGCAGTGTGCACGCGTCCTGGTGGGCCAGCGACTCGGCCGCGAAGGCGCGCTCGCGCCGGCGGACCTCACCGGCGTTCAGCACCCTGACCGCGTACCGGGTGGCGATCTCGGCGGTGTCGCACAGGTGCTGCTTGACCTGGTCGGGTTCGCGCGCCGCCACGGTGATCCGCAGGCTGCTGTCGCGGGCGCCGGTGACTGCCAGGGCCCGTTCGCACCTGTCCCGTTCGACGGCGGGTTCCACGACGGTGACCCGCCCCGTGGTGTGGCTCTTCTCGCCCTCGGGCACTTCGTCGGCGTCCAGCTCCACCCGGACATCCACGACGTCCTCGTTGCCCTCCAGGAGGAGGACGTCACAGCGGTTGAAGTTGCCTTGCTGGTAGTCGAGTTCGGTGGCTTCGTACGCGTCGAACCCCCTGGCGTCCAGCAGCGCGCAGGGGTCGGCCGTCCGGGGTTCGCCGAGGAAGGCCAGGGAGGTGGCGGACGGCCCGCTCGGCGACTGCGCGGCCTGGTCCATGGTGCCGTCGCCGTCGTCGGACAGGCCCAGCCACAACAGGGGTACGGCCACCGCCAGTGCCGCCAGGGCCAGCGTGCCGAACGCGAGCAGCGGACCGCGCCGCGGGACGCCCGGTGGCAGCCGCCGGGGCCTCGGGGGGAGGACGCACCCGACGGTCGGGTCAGGCAAGGGGACGGTGATCTTGTTCAGGGGGAGGGTGGCGAGGTCCCGCGCCCCGCCCGCGAGGTCCGTGAGGGCCTGGTGGGCCACGGCGGCGGTCGGCCGAGCCCGCGGGTCGGTGTGCAGCATCGCGGTGACCAGGGCGCTCAGCGGCCCGATGTGTGGGCTGATGGCCTCCAGCCGCACCACGTGTCCGGGGCCGCGCAACGGCGGGGTTCCGGTCGTCAGCACGTACAGCGTGACGCCGAGCGAGAAGACGTCGGAGGCCTGCTCGGGAGCCCCGCGGAACGCCTCGGGGGCGGCGTAGGCGGGCGTGAGGCTGAGCGGCCCGTTGGGGGTGATCGTCGCGCTGGAGTCCACCCGGTGCGCCGCGCCGAAGTCGGCCAGCTTGGCCACGTGTTCCTCGGTCAGCACGATGTTGCCCGGCTTGACGTCACAGTGCACGAGCCCCTTGGCGTGCAGGGCGGCCAGCGCGTCGGCGATCTGCGCGCCGATGGCCGCGGCGTGCTGGGGAGCCAGCTTCACCGGGGCGTCCAGGCTGCCGCCCCGTACGTGCTCCATCACCAGCCAGAACGTGGCGCGCTTGTCCTTGCGGGTGCGCACGGCGTCATAGAGGGTCACCACGTGCGGGTGGCTGAACTTCGCCAGCGCGCGCCTCGGCCAACAACTCCTCGAAGGCTCCCGGGCCGCTGTTCTCCAGCCGGGCGCGCTTGGGGACGACGCTGCGGTCCAACTCCGTTTCGACGGCGAACCAGACGGCCCCCGACCGCCTTCGAGGGGCCCGTCTGTGAGTCGGTACTTGCCTACTCTCTCCCCCGGGCGCACGACGCCACTCCCCTCACCACAGGCTGGAAAAACGCAGTTGACCGGTACGCGGACCGCGGACGCGGACCGAATGTACTGCGTACAAGGCCCGCCACTCTCCGTTTCCGACGCAAATCCCCGGGCTGTCGCACCGTGCCTGGGCACACCTGTCTCAATCGGTCCGGAGTGTGTCCCACACCGTGGCGAACAGGCCCTCACCCGGGGCCGTGATCGGCTGGCAGACTGCGAGTGGGGTTTCCCCGTTCTCCGTCAAGGGCGGGGTCCGCCGGCCCGGAGGCGCGCCGTCGGGAGGGGTCCCGCGACGGCGGGTGGACGATGGCCCGAACGCCTTGCTCGGGCGGTACGACGACCTGAAGGAGAGGGCGGTGAGCGGCTCTGACAGCCTGGCGCGCGGTGTCCCGCCGGGGCGGCCCGGCACCTTGCACGCGCGGACGGTCAGCGGCGACCTCACCGCCCCGCCCCGGCTTGGCCTGACCGTGCGCTTCGGGCGCGGCGACAAGCCGGGCACGGACCTGGGCGTGGGCGTGGACGACCGGCGGGTGAGCCGGCGGCACGGGGAGTTGACGTACCGGCAGGGGAGTTGGTGGCTGCGGAACATCGGGCAGCAGCTCGTGCGGCTGCCCCGGGGCCGGATGATGCATGCCACCTCCGAGCCGATCCCGCTCGCCACCGGCTACACGCCCCTGTTCGTGCAGGGCTCGGGCCACCGGGAACACCTCGTCGAGCTGTACGTCACCGACCACGACGACCAGGGGCCCGTCTCCAGCCGGTTGGCGGATACCGTCCAGCCGGAGCGGTGGGCGCTGACCGACGACGAGCGGTTGCTGCTGGTCGTGTTGGGCCAGCACTACCTGGAGTACGAGCCGGACCCGCGCCCGCTGACGTACGGCCGGGCCGCCGAGCAGCTCAGCTATCTGCGCCCGGACGCGGGTTGGACCGTCCGCAAGATCGAGTACCGGGTGGAGGCCGTACGCCGCCGGCTGCACCGCACCGGTTTCAAGTACCCGCTGATGTACGACAACCTCGAGGAGCGTCCGTCCGACAACAGCCTCCTGCACAACCTGCTCCGGGGACTGGTGGCCTCGACCACCCTGGTGCCGCCGGACCTGGAGCTGATGGAGGACGAGTTCGGGTGGCCGAGTTCGCACGTCGGCGAGGCTCCCGGCGCCGACTGACGCCCGCGCGCGGTCCACTCGGCCCGCGGTTTCCGGGTTTTGGACCCGTCCCCACCACCGGGCCCTAACGTCACCTCCGACACGCCCCGGGTCGGCCTGACCCGGGCCCGCTCCGGGCGACACCCCTCGTAACGACGGAGGACAGACCCCGTGACGCACAACGACTCCGCACGCCCCGGGCGGGGCAGGCGCGGCCGGCTGGCCCTGGCGTCCGCCCTGCCGGTCGCGGCCCTCACGACGGCGCTCGTCGCACCGGTGTCCGTGCACGCCGCCGCCGCGCCGGCCGGCCCCGACGCGCCCGCCGCCACCCAGGGCGGCCGTGCCGACCTGCCGTCCGAGGTGTTGGACCTCGGCAACTGGAAGGTGACGCTGCCTATCGGGGAGGAGGAGAGGCCCACGGAGATCTTCCAACCCGAACTCGACGGCTACTCCAAGGACCCGTACTTCACGGTCACTAGGTCCGGCAAGGCGGTCAGGTTCCGCGCCCCCGTCAACTGCGTCACGACCAGCGGGTTGAAGAACCCCCGTACCGAACTGCGGGAGATGGAGAGCGACGGCTCGGACGAGATCGAGTGGTCGTCGACCTCCGGCAGGCACACTATGACCGTCCGCGAGGCGTTCACCCACCTCCCGGAGGACAAGCCGCACGTCGTCGGCGCCCAGATCCACGGTGGTGACGACGACGTCACCGCCCTGCGCCTGTAGGGCACCAAGCTCTACGTCACCAAGGGCGACATCACCCACCACCACCTGATCACCGACGACTACCGGCTCGGCACGGTCTTCACCGTCCGCTACGTGGTCGCGAAGGGCAAGGTCAAGGTGTACTTCAACGGCCGGTTGGAGACCACCATCGCCCACTCCGCCCCCACCAACTACTTCAAGACCGGCGCCTACACCCAGGCGCACTGCGGCAACTCCTCCCCGTGCGCCGACGACAACTACGGCGAGGTCGAGATCCGCGACGTGCGCGTCAGGCACCAGGACTGACCGCCCGACCGCCGGCTCGCGGGAGCCGCCCCGCCGCCACCCCCGGTGGCGGCGGGGCTCGCCTCGCGCGGTGGGTCAGGCGACCAGGTCCGGCCAACCGGCCCCCAGGCGCAGGCACGTCAGCGGGCGACGGCGGCTGCGTAGCGCGCGTCGTCGGCGAGCAGGTCGCTGTGGGTGCCCTCGGCGGCGATGACGCCTTCGTCCAGGACCAGGACGCGGTCGGCGACGTCCAGGAGGGCCGGGCTGCCGCTGATCACGATCGTGGTGCGGCCGCGGCGCTCCCGCGCCAGGTTGCGCGCGACGAGTTGCTCGGTGACCGCGTCCACGGCCGTCGTGGGGTCGTGCAGGACCAGGACGTCGGCGGCGGGCGCGCGGGCCAGGGACAGCCGCTGCCGCTGACCGCCGGAGAGGTTGGCCCCGCGGTCGCGGACCGTGTGGTCCAGGCCGTCGCCGTGCAGGGCGACTACGTCCGTCAGCAGGGACGCCTCGACGGCCTCGGCCACCAGCGCGCTGGTGCCCGACGGGTCGATGTTCGTCCGCAGGGTACCGGCGAAGATCTCCCCGTCGTACGGGTTGACCAGCAGGTGCGCGCGGGCCGCCTCGATCGAGAGATCCGCCAGGGCCTGCCCGCCGACCCGCACCACCCCCTCGTACGCCCCGGGCGCGACGCGCACCGCGAGGACGGAGGCCAACTCGGCGGCCGCGCGCGGCTGGTAGGCGGCGATGGCGACGAAGTCGCCGGCCGGCACCTCGAACGTCAGCCCGCGCAGCGACCCGTACCGCACGGCGTCGACGTCGAGCCCGCCGCCGGGGGCCGGGCTCCGCGTGCCGGGGACGTGCACCGGCGGCGCGCCGAGCACCAGCGCCATCCGCTCGGCCGACGCCCGCGCGATCATCACGTACTTGGGCATCTCCGAGAACAGTTTGAGCGGTTCCATGATGAACTGCGCCAGGCCCACCGCCATGACCAGTTCCCCGACGGTGATCTGGCCGCCGAAGGCCAGCCAGCCCGCCGTCAGGGAGACGGCGGTGGCCAGGACCGCGCTCAGGGCCAGCGCGACGCCCTCGTAGGCGCCGTGCGCCCTGGCGACCGTGATCGCCTGCTCCCGTGCGTCCGCGCTCAGCTTCCGGTAGGAGGCCGCGGCGTGGTTGCCGCCGAAGCCGTGCAGCGGGCGCAGGCCGATGATGAGTCGGCGACCTTGGCGCCCGCCCGCGCCACCCGGGTCTGCTGCTCCCGGGTGCTGGCGCCGATCCGCCGCGGCATGACTGCCAGGACCGACAGGATCGCGGCGGTGCCGACGATCACCAGCAGACCTAGTCGCGGGTCGGCCAGGCCCAGCGCGACGGCGGCGACCGCCACCGCGACCAGGGAGCTGACCAGCAGCGGCACCACCTCGATGATGTCGGAGGTCTTGTCGGCGTCCTCGGTGGCGATGGTCAGCACCTCGCCGGACTTCAGGCCCGTGTCCCTGGCCACTGGTTGGAGCCCGCAGCCGGCCACCCGTACGCGCCAGTGGTGCGCCTCGGTCGTGTTGGCCTTCTGCAGGACGCGTATCCCGAACCGCCACGACAGCGACACCGTCGTGATGCTCACCGCGAGGGCGCCGATCGACAGGCCGAGCGCGGTCAGGCTCCGGTTCCGCAGGGCGTGCTCGACGATGAGGCCGAGCGCGATCGGGAACGCCGTCTCGCCCGCCTGGTAGAGGCCCATCAGGGCGGTGCCGCAGGCTATGGCGCCGACGTTGCGGCGCAGAGCGGTCCGCAGGATATGGGCGCCGGGTCGGGGCCGCCGGCGGGCGGTGGTCTTCAGCACGGGGCCATCGCCTCCAGGGTGCGCGGCGTGAACGGTGCGGGTCGGGTGCGGGCCTCGGGCCACCGGGTGGGCGCGGCCGTGGGTGGTACCGGGCGTGGGGGCGCACTAGCCGCCCTCACGCCAGGCGCGCCACAGCCGCGCGTACGGGGCCGCCCAGGGCCACCAGTTCCTCGTGCGTCCCCTCCTCCACCACGCGCCCCGCGTCAAGGACGGCGATCCGGTCCGCCGCCATCGCCTGGGTCAGTCGGTGTGCGACGAACAGCGCGGTGTGGCCGGTACACGCGGCCCGTACGGCCCAATCGAGGCCGGCGGCGCCCTCGCTGCCCGCCTCGGCGGTCGACTCGTCGAGCACCACCACCGGAGCGTCGTTCAACACCATCTTGGCCAGAGCGAGTTGGGCGACCTTGGTGCCGTCGAGACGTTCACCGCCCTCGCCGACCGGGTTGTGGAGCCCGTCGGGGAGCAGGTCCACCCAGCCGTCGGCGCCGACCGTGCGCAGGGCGGCCAGTAGCCGCGCGTCGCTGGCCTCGGGCGCGGCGAGCCGCAGATCGTCGGCGAGCGAGCCCGAGAACACGTGCGTCTCCTGCGTCAGGATGCTCACCAGGGCCCGCGCCCCGGCCTCGTCCAGCTCGGCCAGGTCGTACGGCCCCACGCGCACCGATCCGCGCTGCGGGGTGCCGATGCCCGCGACGAGGGCGGCCAGCGTCGACTTGCCCCCGCCCGTCGCCCCCACCAGGGCCGGCGAACCACCCGCCGGGATGGTCAGGTCCACCTCGCGCAGCACCGGCTCTTCCGCGCCGGGGTAGCGGAAGGTCAGCCCCCGTACCGTCACCGGCTGGGGCCCGGCGTCCGTGGGCGCCAGCGTGGCGTGCCCCACCAACCGGCCCGCGGCGGGCTCCTTGACCACTCCGACCAGGCGGGTCAGGCTGGCGCCCGACTTCTGCGCCTCGTCGAAGGTGAACATGATGGCGCCCAGCGGGGTGAACAGCCTCTGGAAGACGAGCGGGGCCGCCGACACCTCGCCCAGGCTGGCCGCGTCGGCCTCCAGCAGGGCGTAACCCACCACCACGATCAGCACGAGACCGATGAACTCGGCGCGGTTCTCCCGGCCGAAGAAGCGGAACACCTCGACGCCCAGGTCACGCACCCGCCACGACGCGCGGGTCACCTCCTCGCGGACGGCGTCCTCAAGGCGGTACGCGCGGACCGTGTCGATCCCGTTCAGGCTGCTGATCAACGCCTGCGCGCGGTCGGCCTGGGCCGTCCGCTGCCGCTGGTAGAACGGCGCTGAGCGGGGCAGGTACCAGCGCAGGGCCAGGGCGTAGGCGGGCAGCGCGGCGGCGCCGGCCAGGCCGAGCCGCCAGTCCAACCCGAACATGCCCACGGTGGCGATGGCGACCAGCACGCCGGCCGAGAACACGGTGGGCACGGCCGTGCGGATGCCCTTGGACAGGACGGCCACGTCGTCGCCGACGCGGGAGAGCACGTCGCCCCGGCCGACCCGCTCGACGCGCGCGCTCGGCATCCCGAGCACCGCGCGGACGGCGGCCTCGCGCAGCCGGGCGAGCAGGTCGGCGCCCAGCCGTCCGACCAGGTAGGTCGAGACGGCCGTGGCCGCCGCGCCGAGCAGCGCGGCGGCCACCATCAGGCCCCCGACCGTGACCAGCACCGAACGGGACTCCTCGGCCACCATCGCGTCCACCACCCGGCCCAGCAGGAGCAGCGGCAGCACCCGGAGCACGGCCCCGGCCACCGTGGTGAGCGCGGTGGCGGTCGTCAGCCACGGGACCTGTCGGCAGTGCGCCGCCACCCAACGGGCGGCCTCGCGCCCGCTCGCCGTACGCAGCCTCGCCGCGGCGACGGCGGGGTCGGTGCCCTTCATCCCCCGCACCGGGCCGGGCCGGTGGCCCTGGGGTCGGCGTGTCATCCCTACGTGGCCGACTTGACGAGCTCGTCGATCGCTTACGGCAGGGACAGCAGCGTGCCCTGGGACATGGCGGCACCGACCGCCGGGCCCTCGCTGTCGAGCAGGTACGACACCTTGTTCTGCTTGACGGTGGGCAGGTTGAACTTCTTGAGCGCCTCGGTGTCGGCCTTGTCGTTGATGACGAAGAAGCGGTCGACGTTCACCAGGTCGATGCGCTCGGGGGAGAGTTGGGTGGAGAAGCTGCCGCCGGCGATCTTGTCGATCTCGTTCTGGTACCGGAAGCCGGTGCCCGTCACCAGTCGTCCGCGCACGTCGGTGGAGGTGAAGGGGGCCACCGAGTCCTTGTACCAGGACAGCACGACGGCCTTCTGGTCTGTGAACTCCGGGTGCGCCTTCTTCGCCGCGCTGAGCCTGCCCTCGATGCCGCGCACCAGCCTGGTGCCCTCGTCCTCCTTGCCGAGCGCCTTGGCGATGTGCACCGCGTTGTCCTGCCACGGGGCGCTGAAGGGCTCCTTCTCGCCCTTGGTGCGGGCCACCGTGCGGGCGATGCTGGAGAGCTTGTCGTAGCCGGCCTTGTCGATCTCGGAGTAGACGGCGATGATCAGGCCTGGCCGGAGCGAGGCGATCTTCTCGTAGTTGGGGCCCGCGTCGCCGTTCTCCATGATGACCTCGGGGCGGGTCTCGCCCCACTTGTCCTTCACCCACGGCCACTGGGTGTTGATGTCGGGGGACTTGCCCGCCGGGTTCGGGTACTGGTCGACCATGCCGACCGGCTTGACGCCCAGCGCCAGGACGGCCTGGTCGTCCGTGTAGCCCACGGTCACGACGCGGCGCGGGGCCTTGGTGATCTCCGTGGAGCCGAAGGCGTGCTCCACGGTGACCGGGAAGGTGCCGCCCCCGGCCGCCGGGCCGGCGTCGCTCGCCTCGTCCGATGCCTCGGAACCGCATCCCGCGAGGAGGGTGACGCCGAGCGCCGCGGCCGACAGCGCCGCCGCTATCCGCCGCCGTGGGCCTGCCAGCGTCGTTCGGGGGAAAGGCATGCGTCATCTCTTGCTCTCGCACTGTCCACGGCGGCCCGTGGGCAGCCATACGATATACTGTTAATTTAGGCCAGCCTAGCCTAAGTGGCGCCGTCCGCTCCCGGCCGGCGGCAGGGGCCCGCCGCGGCGTGTGGTCAGGCCAAGTCCGGTGGCGGGCGGCGCTGATGGGCCACTGGCGACGCTCGCGCGGGTGGCCGGTTCCCGCGGGCCGCGCGCGGCGCCGTCCACGACCCGTGTGACGCCGAAGACGCGCGCGTCGCGCGCCCGGCGCTACGGGTCGAGCCGGACGTGCGTACGGCCCTCCGGCACTATCAGTGGCCGGTCGCCCACCGGGTCGTCGATCACCTTGGCGCGCAACCCGAACGCCTCCTCCAGCAGTTCGGCGGTGATCACCTCCCGTGGGGTCCCCTGCGCCAGGATCGACCCCGCGCGCATCACGATGAGGTGGTCGCTGTGGCGTGTGGCCAGGTTGAGGTCGTGCAGCACCATGACCACGGTGCACCCGCACTCGTGCAGGTCGTCCACCAGGTCGAGCACGTCGATCGCGTGCGCCAGGTCCAGGTAGGTGGTCGGCTCGTCGAGCAGCAGCAGGTCGGTGCCCTGCGCCAGGGTCATCGAGAGCCAGACGCGTTGGCGCTGCCCGCCGGACAGCGAGTCGATCGGGCGCTGCGCCAACTCGGACACCCCGGTCATCGCGAGCGCCTTCGCCACGATGTCGGCGTCGTCCGACGACCGCTGCCGCAGCCAACTCTGGTGCGGGTGCCGACCTCTGGCGACCAGGTCGGACACCGTCAGCCCCTCCGGCGCGACCGGCGCCTGCGGCAGCAGGCCGAGTTTCTTCGCCACGTCCCGGGTCCTGAGCCTGGCGATGTCCTCGCCGTCGAGCACGACCGTCCTCCTGGCTGGCTTGAGCAACCGCGTCAGGGTGCGCAACAGGGTCGACTTCCCGCATCCGTTGGGCCCGATGATCGTGGTGACCACCCCCGTCGGGATCGCCACGTCCAGGCCCTCGATGACCGTGTGGCCGCCGTACCCGACCGTGGCGTCCCTGGCGGCCAACCGTACGACGCTCCCGGCGCCGGACTGGGTCGTGGTGCCGAACTGAGCGTCCACCATCCCCCCTTGCTGAGCTTCGCCATTCCCGCTTGCCATTACTTGAGGTTCGCCCGTACGAGCAGATATGACGAGGAACGGGCCGCCGATCGCGGCGGTGACCACGCCCACGGGGAGCGAGACCGGCAGGGCCGTACGCGTGATCAGGTCGGAGCCGATCAGCAGCAGCGCGCCCACGAGGCCGGAGGCCACCATCGACGGCGTCGGGCAGCGCGCCAGCCGCATCGCCACCTGCGGCGCGACCAGCGCGACGAACGGAACCGGGCCCGCCGCGCTCACTGCCGCGGCGGCCAACAGCACCGCGCACAGCATCAGGACGGCCCGCACCCGGCCGTACCGCACGCCGAGGCCGGCGGCCACGTCGTCGCCCAGGTGCATCGGCTTGAACTGGAAGGCCACCGCGGCCACGACGAGGCACAGCACGAGCGTGCACCAGAGCGCCACCCGCACCTCGTCCCAGGACCGGTCGTCCAGCGAGCCGACCAGCCACGCCTGGGCCCTGGCCACGTCCTTGATGTCGGCCTTGGTGAGGAGCCAGGTCGTCACCGCCTCCGTCACGGCGCTCACCGAGATGCCGATGAGGATGAGCCGGAGGCCGTCGATCCCGCGCCGCCAGGCCAGGAAGTATACCAGCAGCCCGGTGCCGAGGCCGCCGGCGAGCGCCGCCGCTGACAGGCCGACCGAGCTGACGACCGCGGCCGTGGTGCCGCCGGAGACCGTCACCAGGAACACCGCGACCGTGCTGGCCCCGCCGGTGATGCCCAGCACGTCCGGGCTGGCAAGCGGGTTGCGCGCGAGGGACTGCAGGATCGCCCCGGAGACCCCCAGCGCGATCCCCACCACGACCCCGGCCAGGGCGCGCGGCATGCGCAGGTCCATGACCACGAACTCGTCGATTCGCTCGCCCCGGCCGAAGACGGTGGCGATCACCCGGGGGAGGCTGATGGCGAAGTCCCCGACGCTGATGGAGAGGCAGAACAGCAGGAACGTCGCCGCCGCCAGCACCAGCGTCACCAGCACGAGCCAGGGCCGCCACACGAACCAGAGGGGACCGAGCCGCACGCCGGGCGCCACCGATGTCTTCACGTCTGCCGCGTTCACGCGCTCTTGAACTTCCCTCGCCACACCAGCACCGCGAAGAACGGGGCGCCGAGGAGGGCGACCGCCACCCCCGCGTCCAACTCGCCTGGCCGTACCACCAGGCGTCCCACGATGTCGCACACCAGCAGGACGACGGCGCCGAGCACGCCCGCGTACGGCACCAGCCAGCGGTAGTCCGGACCGGTCAGGTACCGTGCCACGTGGGCCACCATCAGGCCGACGGCCACGCACGCGGTCACCGGCCAGATGACGTTGAACCTGACGCCGGCCACCGAGCCCGAGTTCCAGAACCGCAGCGCGTTCAGCAACTTCTGGTCGGACAGCGTGATGCCCGTGGTCATCGCCGTGAGGAAGACGGTGATCCCCTGTCCGGCCAGGACGAGCGTCAGGGGGTTGCCCGCCCCGCGGCCGATGCTCGCCAGGCCGAAGACGACGACGCCGGCGAAGGCGAACCAGACGTACTGCAGCAGGTCGGTCAGCCCGAACACGGCGATCACCGTCACCACGGCGAACTAGGCGCCGGCGTTCACCCCCACCAGGCCCGTATCGGCTATGGGATTGCGCGTGTACCCCTGGATCAACGCCCCGCCCACCCCCAGCGCGAGACCCGCCACGACCGCGAGCACCGTCCGGGGGACCCGCACGGTGCGCATGATGAGCCTGATCTCGGTGAGCCGCTGGTCGGCGTCGGGCGCGGCGAACAGCCCGTGCCAGACCTCGGCGGGACTGAGCGCGCGTGCGCCGACCGCCAACGAGAGCCCCGCGGCGACGACGAGGACCGCCGCCAGCGCGCCCAGGCCCACGCTCCCCCGCCGGGGGGCGGCCGTGCGGTCGCCGGAGCGGGGCGCTCCACTGTCGTCGTGCCTCATGTCGAGGTTCGTCGTTCCTTCGGTCTGTCGGGCCCGCCAGTCGGGCACTCCCCGGGCCGGGCGGCACGCGTCACCGTTCGCGTGCTGGCCTGCTCGGCGAAGCCGTGCGGAGTGGGCCCGTGTTCAGCCGGCCACCCGCGCCAGGGCATGGCGACGAGCACGCCGACACGGCGAGCCAACTGAACTTAGGTGAGCCTAAGTTAGTGTCGCGGTGCTGTCGACAGTCGGGTCCAGGGGCTTTCCCGGCCTGCGGCCCCACCGAGCGGCCTCGACGCGCGCGGGCTGCGGCGTGGTGGGCCGCGAGCACTCCCCGTCGTCCCCGCCGACGAGCCCGCCGCCCCGCAGTAGTGTCGTCCCCGACGGACGCCGCCGAGTCGCCGGGCCATCAAGGGAGCGCCTGCCCATGAGCGTTGAGTTCTTCATCACCGCGTTGATCATCGTGGTCTCGCCGGGTACCGGAGCGGTGTACACCGTCGGCACGGGCCTGACGCGCGGATTCCGCATGTCGGTCGTGGCGGCCTTCGGCTGCACCCTCGGGATCGTCCCGCACCTGGCCGCTGCCATCGCGGGTCTCGCCGCGGTGTTGCACACCAGCGTGCTGGCCTTCGAGAGCTTCAGGTGGGCCGGCGTCGGCTACCTGCTCCTCCTCGCCTGGCAGACCCTGCGCGAGAAGGGGGCGATGAGGATCGACACGGACGGCGGGGGCTAGACGAGGGAGAACTCGGCGGCACGGGTCACCTGGACCGCCATTCTGATCAACTTCCTCAACCCGAAGCTGTCCATGTTCTTCCTGGCGTTCCTGCCCCAGTTCGTCCCGGCCGACAGCGACAACTCCCTGCCGCACATGCTGGCGCTCTCGGCCGTCTTCATGGCCATGACGTTCGTCGTCTTCGTGCTCTAGGGCGCTTTCGCCGCGACCGTACGCGACCACATCGTCTCCCGCCCCACGGTGCTGGCCTGGATGCGGCGGACCTTCGCCGCGGCCTTCGTCGGCCTGGGCCTGCAACTGGCCCTCGCGAGCCGCTGCCCCCGCCGCCCACCACGGAAGCCAGCCGCGCGGGGCGGGCCCCGCCGCCCGGGCGGCCGGGGGCCGTGCGCCGCCCCTCGCCCGGCGGCGGGCTAACCTAGCGCCCAGGCCCGACCACCGCGCCCGGGCCGACGGGTGCCGGCAGCGCTGACCTGGTGGGGCCGCGACGGTAGCCTCGTCAGCCCGCGTGCGTTCGCCGCCCCGGGACCGTGGCAAGGCGACGACCGGGTGGGCCCGACGGAAGGGGGGCGGCATGGCACGGCGTACGGCAGCCGTCTCGCGCGGACCGGTGAGCGCCGGTGCGGACCCGGCCACGGCGGCTGACAGCGGCCGTCGTCGCCGTCCTCGTCGGCGTCCTCGGCCTGCTGTCGTCGGCCTCCCAGCCCGCGTACGGCTCCGCGCCGTCGCTCGCGCCCTTCACGGCGCAGGCCGGTGCCGCGCCTTCCGTACCCGGCGCGCCCGAGACGCCCGCGCCACCCGGCGCCACCAACCCCGGCCCCACCTCCTCGGGTCCCACCTCCCCGGGCACCACCGCCGGGTCGGCCGCCGTGGGGCGCGAGGCGGAACAGGCCCGCGGGTCAGGGCCGGAGGTGCGGGGGCCGCACGGCCGGCCCAGCGGCACCTGGCCGCGGCTGCACGCGGACCACTCCGGCACCCGGCACGCCGCAGCGCCCCCAGGCGCCACGCTGCTGCCCGTGCCGGTGGTGTTCGCCCCGCCCGTCGGCTGGCGTGCGCCGCCCACGGCGCCGTATGTCGGCCCCGACACGCGCCACCTCACCCCCTACTCCGGACGGGCACCGCCACCGCCATTCGGCAGCTGACCCTTTCCCCATTTCCCTTCCGCGCCGCCTCGCGCGGCCGCGGTATGCCTGCCGGAGGCATCCTTTGACGCGCTCCATGCGGGTGCGGGCCCTGCTCGCCCTCGCCATCGTCGCCTTGTCGCTCTACGTCGCCGTGACCGTGCCCGCCCGTCTCGGCCTCGACCTACGGGGTGGCACGCAGATCGTGCTCGAAACCCGTGACACACCCACCGCAACGGCCGACTCCGAAGCCACCGACCGAACGCTGGAGGTACTGCGCCGCCGGGTGGACGCGCTCGGCATCACCGAACCCACCCTGACCCGCTCCGGCGACCAACGCATCATCGTCGAGCTGCCCGGCGTGCAGGACCCGCGCGAGGCCGCCGACGTCCTGGGCCGCACCGCCCAACTCGCCTTCCACCCCGTACTCGGCGAGGCCCCACCCGGCACCGCGGACGAGACGAACAAGGAGAAGATAGGGAGGCGAGAACAACGAGGGCAGCAAGGCGGGCAAGCCCGGTAAGCCCAGCAAATCAGACAAGGGTGAACTCGTGTTGCCTGACGAGGAGGGCAGGCCGCTGTGGCTGGGCCCGTCGTCGCTGAACGGGGGCGAGGTCGCCGAGGCCGAGGCGCGCATCGAACCGCAGCAGGGGCTCGGCTGGTTCGTCAGCGTCGACTTCCACAAGGGAGGCAAGGGCAAGTGGGCCGACCTGACCGGCGAGGCCGCCTGCGCCGCTCCTGGTGACCCCGTCCGCCGGGTGGCGATCGTGTTGGACGACGAGGTCATCTCGTCCCCGCAGGTGGACCTCGGTGTCCAGTGCGGCAAGGGCATCGCGGGCGGCTCGACCCAGATCACCGGGGACTTCGACCGTAAGGAGGCCCGCGAACTCGCCCTGCTCATCAACGGCTGCGCCCTGCCGGTGCCGGTCGAGGCCGTCGAACAGCGCACCGTCAGCCCCACCCTGGGTGCCGCCGCCATCGAGGCGAGCGCTCAGGCCGCCATCATCGGCACGGCCCTGACCGGCCTGTTCATCATGGCGGTCTACCGCCTCCTGGGCGGCCTGGCGGTCATCGCCCTGGCCTGCTACGGAGTCATCTCCTACGCCGCCCTGGTCGGGTTGGGCGCCACGCTCACGCTGCCCGGGCTCGCCGGGTTCGTGCTGGCGATCGGCATGGCCGTCCACGCCAACGTGCTGGTCTTCGAACGGGCCCGCGAGGCGACCGCGACACGACAGCGGAAGACCCCGCGCTCGGCGCTGGCGGCCGGCTTCCGGGAGGCACTGAGCGCCATCGCCGACTCCAACATCACCACGCTCATCGCCGCCGCGCTGCTGTTCCTCTTCGCCTCGGGCCCGGTCCGCGGCTTCGGCGTGACGCTGGGCATCGGCGTCCTGGCCTCCATGGTCAGCGCCCTGGTGATCACCCGCGCGCTGGCCGACCTCGCGGTGGCCCGGCGCGCGGTGCGGCGGCGGCCCGGCATCACCAGAATCGCCCACATCGGCGCGGTCCGCACCCGCCTCACCCGGCGCGACCCGGACCTGATGGGTCGCCGGCGGTGCTGGCTCGCCGCCTCGGCCGTGGCCATGGTGCTGGCCACGGCGGGCATCCTGGTGCGCGGGCTCGACTTCGGCGTGGAGTTCACCGGCGGCCGGCTCGTGGAGTACGCGACCACCAAGCCTGTGGACGTCGACCGGGCCCGGGACGCGGTGGCCGACGCCGGCTTCCCGCGCGCGGTCGTGCAGGCCTCGGGCGACGGCGAGCTGACGGTGCGTACCGGTGGGATGTCGAACGCCTAGGAAGCACGGGTGGGCGAGGCGATCGGCGACCTCGTGGGGGGCGAGGCGGAGAAGGTCCGCGACGAACTCATCGGGCCCAGCATGTGTGAGGAGCTGCGGCGCGGGGCCCTGATCGCGGTGGCGGTGGGGGCCCAGTTGCTCTACCTCGCCGTCCGGTTCCGCTTCGCCCTCGGCGTCTCGGCCGTGGTGGCGATGGTGCACGACGCGCTCATCGTGGTGGGCGCCTTTGCCTGGCTCGGCAAGCCCATTGACGGGGTCTTCCTGGCCGCGCTGCTGACGGTGATCGGCTACTCGGTGAACGACTCCGTCGTGATCTTCGACCGGGTCAGGCAGCTCCAGGCCAGCCACCCGGAGCAGCCGTACGCGCGCACGACCAACACCGCGCTGTTCCAGACGGTGCCGCGCACCGTCAACACCGGCATGGGCGCCCTGTGCATCCTGGCCACGCTCGCCCTGGTGGGTGGCGACTCGCTGACCGACTTCGCCCTCGCGCTGCTGATCGGCGTTGCCGTCGGCACGTACTCCTCGATGTTCACCGCGGCCCCCCTCGCGGTGGAGCTCCAGGCGCGCGGCATGTCCACCTCCCGCCCGTCCGGCGGCGACGGGGGCGCCGGCGACCACGAGCGCGCCGGCGCCGCCAAGGCCCGGGCCCGCACCCGGTCGGGGGCCGGCCTCTCGCGCTGAGACCGGCGCGGGCCACGCCCGACGGCGCGGTCGCCGGCCCACGCGCGCCGGCCCACGCGGGGACGCGCGGCGCTGTCGGGTCGCGCCGTACGGACGCCCTCTGGGCCAGGCCGGTTGAAACCGGCGGGCCGCCCTTGGTCCGCTGGAGCCACCGGTCGGGCTCCGGCCGGCGCGTCCGGCCGCCCCCGGGCACCCCCGCGCACCGCCCGCACTCCACGCCCGACACCACCGCCGTGACCCGATCGCGGCACGCGGCCCACGCCGGCGCGCCGTACGGAGCCGCCCGGCCGGGCCGCTGCCGGCGCGCCTCGACCGCGACCCCGGCGCCCGCCGACGCCCCCCACCGCCGCCTGCCGCGCCCGCCCCCACCCGCCGTGACCGCAGGTGGTGGCCCGTTTCGCCGGACACGACCGGCCCCGTACCCGCGCGCTCGGTACACGCGGTCAGCCGGCGCCCGCACCCGCCGGGCCCGCCCTCCTCCGCCCCCGGTCGGACCACCGGCGGCGAGTCCTCGGAATGCGGAGACCGGCCCGCTGGCGCAGCCTTGCGGTAAGCCCAGGGCCGGGTGCCGGCCTCCTGCGCGCGGGCAGGCGCGTGGGCTCACCTCCGCTGCGCCATCGCGGACGAAGTGGGCACCGGAACGGAACCACCCTGCTCGTACGCCTTCCGGCACGCGGGCGTACGGGCGCACGGACACTCGCCGAGGAGCCAAAGGCATGACCGACGTTTCCAGCTTGGGTTCACCCGAAGACGACCCCCAAACGGTGCTCACCGACCGGCAGGGCCATCAGATCTATGACAACCAGAACCAGCGCACGGTGAGCGCCCGCGGCCCGGCCACCCTGGAGAACTACCACTTCCTGGAGAAGATCAGCCACTTCGACCGGGAGCGCATCCCGGAGCGCGTCGTGCACCCCCGGGGCGTCACCTCCTACGGCTACTTCGAGGCGTACGGGGCCTGGGGCGACGAGCCGATCAGCCAGTACACCCGGGCCAAGCTGTTCCAGGAGCGCGGCAAGCGCACCGACGTGGCCGTGCTGTTCTCCACGGTCATCGGCGGTCGCGACTCGTCGGAGGCGGCACGCGACGCGCGCGGCTTCGCCGTCAAATTCTACACCGAGGACGGCAACTGGGACTTGGTCGGCAACAACCTCGGCGTCTTCTTCATCCGGGACGCCGTGAAGTTCCCCGACGTCATCCACGCCCTCAAGCCCGACCCGGTCTCCCACGAGCAGAAGCCCGCCCGCATCTTCGACTTCATGTCGCAGACGCCGGAGTGCATGCACATGCTGGTCAACCTGTTCAGCCCGCGCGGCATCCCGGCGGACTACCGGCACATGCAGGGCTTCGGGGCGAACACCTACAAGTGGGTCGATGCCGAGGGCGAGACCGTGCTCGTCAAGTACCACTGGATGCCCAAGCAGGGCGTGCGCAGCATGACCGAGGAGGACGCGGCGAACGTTCAGGCGGGCGAGCTGGGCCACGCGACGAAGGACCTGTACGAGGCCATCGGCCGGGGCGAGTACCCCGAGTGGGAACTGCTCGTGCAGATCATGGCCGACGGCGACGACCCCGAGCTGGACTTCGACCCGCTGGACGACACCAAGACTTGGCCTGAGCAGCTCTTCCCGCCCAAGCCCGTCGGTCGTCTGGTGCTCGACCGCACGGTCGACAACTACTACGCGGAGAACGAGCAGATCGCCTTCGGCACCGGCGTCCTCATCGACGGCCTCGACTTCTCCTACGACAAGATGCTCGTCGGGCGGACGTTCTCCTACAGCGACACCCAGCGCTACCGCGTCGGCCCCAACTACCTCCAACTGCCGGTCAACCAGGACAAGAACACGGAGGTGCGCACCAACCAGCGGGACGGGTTCATGGCCTACGACAACCGCGCGACCAACGCGAACCCCGAGGTCAACTACGAGCCGTCGATCACCGGCGGCCTGCACGAGGGCCAGTACCCGACCCACGACGACCAGGGGCCGGAGATCAGGGGCCGGCTGACCCGCAAGCGCATCCCGCTCGCCAACGACTACCAGCAGGCCGGCCAGCGCTACCTGTTGTTGGAGGACTGGGAGCGCGACGACCTGGTCACCAACTTCGTAAACCTCATCTCCCAGTGTGACCGCCGGGTGCAGGAGCGCATGGTCTGGCACTTCCTGCTGGTCGAGAACGACCTCGGCCTGCGGGTGGGCAAGGGGCTGGGCATCCGGCCCTCCTGACCTACCTGGAACCGCTGCTCGGCCAGAGCCTGACGGGCGAGGACCGCGAACGCCTGGGCCGGCTTGGCGACAACCCGCCGCGCGACGTGTCGGGACTCACCATGACCCACTGCGTCCCCCGACGAGCGCCACGTGGTGATCCGGTGACGACCGGCCCGCCCCGAGCCGGGCCCGCCGCCCGGGACGCGCCCGCGTGCCGCGCGCCCGCGCGTGCGCCCTGGTCAGCGGCGTCAACGCGGTGCCGTCGACGAGCGCGTTACAGGTGGGCGCCGCCGCGCCCACCGCACTCGGACGTGGCCGGCACGGTGGCGGGTATCGGAAACACGCTTGTCCGTGGGCCGCCCCGCACAGAGGATCGGATCATGTACGAGAGCGCTGAGCAGTGGCGAATACGGTTTGACGCCGAGGTGACCTTCGGCAACGGGGGCGGCCTCCAGACACGGGGCTTCTTGCTGGACGTCTCGGCGCCGGACATCGACGACCGGGAACTGGCTGACCTGTTCGTGCGCGAACTCGGCCTCCTGATGGTAGCCGAGGTGCGGATCAGCGGGCGCGAGGCGGTGCGGGAGGCACACCGGGGGGCTGCGGAGCGCCGCCGACGGGCACGGGGCCACGGGAGCTCGCGGGGCCGCGGACCGCCGGTTCGTGGAACTCAGCCACACCGTGCGGCACGGCATGACCACCTACCCCGGCCTGCCGGGTCCCGAGATCGGCGACCACCTTTCGCGGCGGGCCTCGCGCGACCACTATGCGCCGGGGACCGGGGACCGAGTTCGCCATCGGCCGCATCACGATGGTCTCCAACACCGGCACCTACCTCGACAGCCCGTTCCACCGCTTCCCCGACGGGGCCGACCTCGCCGGCCTGCCGCTGGAGAAGCTGACCGACCTGGACGGGGTGGTCGTGCGGGTGGTGGGCCACGAAGGGCGCGCGCTGGACCGCGAGACGCTGCTGCCACACGACGTCGCGGGCCGGGCCGTGCTGGTCCACACCGGCTGGGCGCGGCACTGTGGCACCGAGCAGTAAGGGAGCGGCCACCCGTTCCTCACCGCGGCGGCCGCCGACTGGTTGGTCGAACAGGGGGCCGCCCTCGTCGGCATCGACTCCCTCAACATCGACGACACGGACGACGGCGCCCGCCCCGCGCACACCGCGCTGCTCGCGGCCGGCATCCCCGTCGTGGAGCACCTGCGCGGCCTGGAACACCTGCCCCCGCGCGGCTTCCGTTTCCACGCCGTTCCGCCGCCCGTCGAGGGCATGGGCACCTTCCCGGTACGCGCCTACGCCCTGCTCGACACGGACCGCTGACCCGCCCCGAGCCACGGCGGGCCCTCGCACCGGGGCCCGCCCGGCGCCCTCCCGAGGTCCCGGCGACCGATTCCCCGATCCCCCCGAATCCCCCGAATCCGCACCGGGGCCGCGCGCCGTGCCGTACGGTCGGGAGACGTCGAGGGCGGCATCGGCCCGGGGCCCGGAGGCGCGGTACCCCTTACGGTGCCGGAAGGAGGGACGGTCGTGGCGGACCAGGAAGACCCGCACGAGGTGGCGTTGGCGCGCTACCGGCTCTACGTGGACACGCTCCGCGCCCGCATGCCCAAGGAGCAGTTCGACCTCCTCATGGAGGTGATCCGGATGTGGGCCGAGCACGGCGGCGGCACCATCCGGCTCAGCCTGGACGGCCCAGACAAGGAGCTGTTCACCCAGGCCATGCAGCAGGAACTGCTCAACCTCATGGGGTTGATCGGAGCGCTCGAACCCGGCCACGAGGACCGCGCCGACCACGTGGTGGCCCAGCTCGGGGACGGCGAACACGCCAAGGGCGCCATGTCGTTGGTGCCCCCCGACGTCGCCGCGGACCCGGAACGCCTGCGCGCCATGCGCGACCGCCTCGACGCCCAGCAGCGCCAGCGCGTCCTCGACCGACGGGAAGTGGAGAACATCGCCCGCGCCTCGGGCATGCCGACGACCACCGACGACTCCTGACGGCGGGGTGCGGGGGCCGGCCGTGAGGGCGGACGTCCGTCACACCGTGCGGCCCTGTCTCCCACCTCGGCCTCGAACGTGCCTCCTTCACAGCAACGGCCCCGCCCCGGGCCTGCGGGGCCGTACGATGCGGACGACGCACCACCTCACGGCGGACCCGGCCCGGAGGGCGCCCCCACCGGGCAGTGACGCGGTGTCGGAAGCGCTGGACCGCATGGTTGAGGAGCTGTCGTGAGACGACCCACCGCCCGCGTGACCGGAAGCCCGCCCTTACGCTGGCTCTTCGTTCTCGTCGCCACTGCGCTGCTCACGGTGTCGGCCAGCGGTTGCGGCGCCCTGGCGGACGAGCCCGCCGGCTCCGGGGGCCTCGTCTCCCTGCACCGGGAGGGCGGCTACGCGGGCCGCTGGGACCAGGTCACCGTGTACGACGACGGCACCCTGCGCACCGAGCACCAGGGCGCCCGTGGCGGACGGGCCCGGCTCACCGATCAGGAGATGGGCCGACTGCGGGCCCTGCTGTGCGAGGTCGAGTTCGCCGACCTGCCGCGGCGCAGCGTCAGCGACATCGGCGGCGACCGGTACGTGTACCGGCTCACGTACCGCGGGCACAGCATCGCCACCGACCAGTCCCAAAAGCTCGGTGCCGTGGACGAGGTCATCGACCTGCTCGACCTCCGGCTGGCCGGGGGCCGGTGACGGGGGCGCCCGGGGCACGGCCCATCCGCGCCGCGCGGGCCCGGGGCGGGGGAGAATGCCCTGGTGACTGACCGGATGAGCGACCACCAGAACACCGCTGCGGCCTGGGATCGGCTGACCGCCTGGCTGAAGGCGCACGCCCCGCTCTCATACGCGTCGCTGCTCCCGCCCGCCCCGGAGCGGGCCATCGAGGCCGCCGACGCCCGACTGAGGCGGCACGCGGACTTCGGGCTTCCCACGGAGCTGGCCGCGTTGTGGCGGCTGTGTGGTGGCGTGGAGCACCAGTACATCGAGGCCAACGAGGAGGAAGGCGAGGTCGGCTCGGGGGCGTTCCTGCCGGGCGGGGTTCTGCTCGGCCCGGCGGAGGCGCTCGGGCCGCGACTGCCCGAGCCCGGCCGCCGCGACGTGTGGGGCGCGCCGGTGGTGCCGTGGCTGACCCGCGACGAGGCGGGCCCCGAATCCGGCCACTACGGGGGCGCGGCCGGCGTCGGCTCCTGGTCGCTCCCCGACGACCTGGCCTTCGACCAGCCCGCCTACCCGTCGATCGCCGGCTACCTCGACGTCGTGCACCGCACGCTCACCGAGGGGCCGGCCGACGCCATGGGCCCGGACCTGCCCGGCCTGGTGTGGGGCTGCCTCATCTGGGACGACCCGAAGCCGCTGCTGGACGACGCGCTGGAGTACTGGCGGCCCGTCCACTGACCGGGCACCGGCCGTCCACCGACCCCGGCACGGGCCGGGCCCACCCGGCCCCCGCGCGCCCGGTCGCGGGTGGCGCCCATCGCGACGTACTCGACGACGTGCCAGGTCAGCCCCGCACCGAAAGGTACGATCGCCCGCACCGGACAAGGCGGACGGGAGCGGGAACGGGCAGGGAGAGGCGGCGCGTGGCGGCATGCTGGTGGGAGTCAGGTGGGGGCCCGACGGGTGTTCCGCCGTGCTGCTCAGCGACTCCCGGGTGCTGGCCGCCGCGCGGGCACCCGGGCACGGGCGGACGGTCCTGACCCGGGTGTTGGCCGATGTGTACGGCGCGCACGCCGCGGCCGTACGGCATGTCACCTTCGTCATCGGGCCCGCCCTGCTGGCGGCGGTGCGGGAGCCCGCCGACGGGCCGGGGCAGGGGGCGGGCGAGGGCGCCGCGCGCGCCGTTCCGGTGGTCGCGGTGCGGATCGCGCCCTGGCCGGCCCGGCACCCTGCCCTGGCCCGGCACCCGTCGGCGCCCATCGCCGGGCTGGTGGCACGTTCGGTCACCCTGCCGGGCGGTCACGACCTGCTGGGGCGCGAGCTGGCCACGCTGGACGAGGCGCGGGTCGGAGAGCTGGCGGATGAGCTGGCCGCGAGCGGCGTGCGCGCCGTCGCCGTCGCGGCCTGCGGATCGCTGGCGGCGCCGGCCCACGAACGGACCTTCGGCGAGCGGCTGTTGGCGGCCGTACCGGGTCTGCGGATCTCGCTCTCCCACGAGTTCGGCGGCCAGGACCTGGCGGGTCGGGAGGCGTCGGCCGTGCTCAACGCGGCGCTCGCCGACGTGGCCGAGGAGGTGCTGGGCGCCTGCGAGGCCGCCGCTGGCCGGGTCGTGCCACGGGCGCAGCACGGCGTCGCGCGCGGGGACGGCGGCCGTACCCCGCTGGCCAGGGCGCGGACGCTGCCGGTCGTGGCCGTGGGCGCGGCGGAGGCCGCGGCGCTGTTGGGCGCGGCGCGGCTGGCGGGGCTTGAGCGGTGCCGGGTGCTGCTGCCGGGACCCGACGGCGCGCTGCTCGGCGAGGTCCGCAGCGGGGTGCCGTTGGTGCCGCCGGCCGACCTGGCGCTGATCGGGACCGCGCTGTGTCCGCCGATGGCCTGGGTCGACGAGGTCGTACAGGTCAAGGATGCCCGCGAGTTGGCGGCGGTGCGGCGGGACGCGGAGCAGCGCACCATCGCGATGGTCACCGCGCAGGGTGCGGCACCTGGCAGCGCGCGGTTGGTGGAAACTACCGTGGTCGCGCTGCCGTTCAGCCCGGCCGGCACCATACGGGTCCACCTGCGGGCCGTCGGCGAAGCCGCCGCCCCCGACGCCGCGCCAGACGGGTCCGGAGTCGGCGACGAGCGGGCGGCGGGCCGGTCGGGCGTAGGCGGTCAGCGGGCGCGGGAGGCCGGTGAGGCGCCAGCGGCCCGTAGGGCGGGGGAGGGGCGCGGCGCGCGGGCCGCCAAGGGCGCGCCCGGCGGCCGGCGTCTGCGGCGGTCCGGGTGACGGCGCGCGAGGTGGAGCCGGTGCGGGCCATCGGCGCCGATGACGTGCCCACGCTGTGGGCGGGCGCGCAGTTCTACGCCCCCGCCTTCGGCGACGACGGCGCCGAGGGCCTGCTGGAGTGGGTGACCGCGCTGCTGGCCGAACACGACACCGTCCCGCTGGTGCGGGCCGACGCTCTGCCGCCCGACGCCCGGTGCGCCGCGCTCGGCCTGGTCGGCTCTGGCACGGCATTGGCCGAACTCCCCCCAGCGGGGACGAGTTCACCACGGCCCTCGGCGGCCTTGAGCGGCGGCTCGGCCAGCGGGTCGAGGCCGTCTTCCCGCTCGCCGCCGCCCTCAACGCCCTGACGCCGCTGGTGGCAGCCTGTCTGCGCGGGCTGCCGCTGATCGACAGCGACGGCATGGGGCGGGTCTTCCCGCTGGTGCAGTACACCTCGCTGCACCTGGCGGGCCTTCCGGTCGGCCGGTGTGCGCGGCGGGGCCGGCCGGCGAGAGCCTGACCGTGGAGGCGGCGTCCGCCGACCGGGTGGAGACGATGCTGCGGGCCCAGGTCCACCTGATGGGCGGCTGGGCGGCCACCGCCAGCTATCCGTGCGACGCCGCCGAACTGCGCGGCGCGGGCCTGCACGGCACGGTGTCCCGGCTGCTGGCCGCGGGGCGTGTCCTGCGCGCGGGCGGCCCGGTGGACCGGATGGTCAGCCGGTTGTCGGCCGTCACCGGCTGCCGCAGCGTGGGGCGGGGCCGGGTGATCGAGGTCGAGCAGCTCACCCGGCCGATGGAGTGGGCCCAGCCCGCGCACGCCTCGACGGTGCTGGTGGCCGAGTCCGGCGGGGCCGGGCGGTTGCTCCAACTGGAGTTGCAGAACGACATCCTGCTGGTCCTCGCCGACGGCGGCCGTACCGGACGTGATCTGCTTGCTGGACGCCGTACGGGGCGGCGTCGTCGGCCTGGACAGCCTGGGCGGTGGTGAGGTGGTGGAGGTGTTGGTGATGCCGGCCGCGCCGGTCTGGTATTCCCCGGCGGGTCTCGCGCTGGCGGGCCCGCGCGCCTTCGGCCTGCCGGTCGAGCACCCCCGGGTGGCCCGGTGAGGGCGCACCCGACTGGCCCGTGGGCCAGGCTCACCGTGGCCGAGATGCTGACGGTGGGCGCGCTGCGCGGCGCCGAGGAGGTGTTCCGGGCCGACGGCGGTGCCCCGGTGGAGCAGCTGGTGCTGGCCGGGGAGCTGCCGAGGCTGCGCGAGCTGGCGCCGGACACCGTGGTGGTGCTGCACGGCGAGGCGGCGAGCGGCGGCTGGTCGCTTGCCAGCGCCCTGCACATGGCCTGGGAGCGCCATGCCGCCCCGGGTCGCGCTGAGCCGCTCCGCCGCGCTGCTGGCGCGGCGGCTGGGCATCACCGTGCTCGCCGTCGACCGGGACCCGGTCGAGGTGACGCTCGCCCTGGCCGCCGAGGTGGCGCGGCCCGAGGCGGAACGCGCCCGCCGGGTGGCCGCCTGCGCCGAACTGCTGGCGCGCGAGTCCACCGTGCGCGGCGTGCTGGGCGTGCTGAACGCGGAGTTGGCGGGCGTTCCGGTGGCCCTGCTCGTGGACGGCGGCCTCGTCGCCGGCCGCGCCGCCGCCCTGCGGTCCGCCCGTGGCCTGACCGACGTACGGGTGGACGTCCCCGGGCCGGCCGGGGGGCGCTGGGCCGAGTTGGTGGCCGCCGTGCCCGAGCCGTCGGACGGCTATGCCGAGTACGTGCCCACGCTGCTGCGGCTGGCGCGGGCCCCGCTGCTGGCGGCCTCGGCCCGCCGGCGCATCGAGACGGCCCGGCGCACCGCCCGCGAACAGGCGGCCTTCCGGCTGCTGCGGGACAGCGTCGAGCACAGGCGGGCGGCTGCGGAGGAGGCGCCACCGGCCGCCGGTACGCGGCCGCCGCCCTACCGGGAGCCGCCGGTGTGGACCAGCGAACTGGGATGGCGCGTCGAAGGGGGTCAACACGGCGTTGTGGCTCGCCGACCCCGCCGGCGCCCCGGGCACGCCGGCACCGGAGCGGACCACGATGGTACGGGCGGCGTGGGCCGAGCGACTGCCGGACCTGCCACTCGTCGCCGACCAGGGCGGCTGGCTGAGCTGGTGGAACCAGCCGCGTGACACGCCGGGCGGCGGCCCGCCCAAGCGGCTGCGCGCCCTCGTCGGCGACGTGGCCGGCGCGCACGGCGCCGTGGTCGGCGTCGGCTCACCGCTGCCGGGGGCCGCGGGGCTGCTGCGCTCGCTGCGCGAGGCCCGGTTGGCCGCGGGCGCCGCGGCGGCCGACGGGCCGGGCGGGGTGCTGGAGTTCGGCGCGGCTGGGGTGGCTGCCGCGCTGGCCGCGCTGCCGGTGGGCCACCTGGTGGCCGTCGCCGACCTGGTGTTCCCGGCCCTGGCCGACGTCCGTGACCGGGAGCAGATCGTACGGACCGTGCTGGCCGTGCTGGACCACGGCGGCTCGCTCAACCGGGCCGCGACGCGGCTCGGGGTGCACCGCAACACGGTGCTGGCCCGGTTGAAGCGGGCCCAGGAGGTCGGCCTGGCGTACGACGACCCGGCCAGCCGGCTCGCCGTGCATGTGCTGTGCCACGCGCTGGCGGCCGGTGGGCCGGGCGAGGCCCGGCAGACGGACGCGCCACCGCCCGACACCGGGCCGGGGCACGTAGCCGGCCGGGCGGCCGGTGCGCCGGCGACGCGGGGGCGACGCGATGTGGGGCGGGGCGGGCGCCCGGCGGCGGTCACCGCCGCCCCGGGCGCCCGCCCCGCGCGGGTCCGACGTGGCGTCAGTCGCCGACGCCGTACTGGCGCAGTGCCGCCTCCGGGCTCACGTACCGGTCGGCGACGTCGGCGCGTACCGCCTCGGGTCCCGCTCGGCCGGGTCGCCGAAGCCGCCTCCGCCGCCGGTGGCGCACCGTACGACGTCGCCCTGTGCCAGCTTCAGGCCGTTGGCCTTGAGCAGCCGGCGCTCGTCGGGGCGGTCCGGGTTGATGACGACGTCGGGGCCGACCGCGTCGGCGCCGCCGAACAGGCCCCAGGCGGGCTGCCGGGAGCGCTCGAACCACAGCGACACGGTGCAGTCGGCCAGCGCCTCGTACTCGCGGACGACGCCGTTGCCGCCGCGCCACCGGCCGGCGCCGCCGCTGTCCGGCCGCATGCCGTAGGAGGTGACGCGGAACGGGTACCGGGTCTCGAAGACCTCGATCGGCACGTCCTTGAGGGAGCCGTTGACGTTGTTGATGAGCGCGCTCTCGCCGTCCGAGCCCCGCCAGGCCCCCCAACCGCCCAGCGTGGCCTCCAGGCTGACGTACTCCCGTGCGACGCGCGGGTCGAAGCCCGCGAGCAGCACGATCATCGAGTCGCCGTGGCTGGCCGCCGCGACCCGCTCGGGCACGGCCGGCGTCAGCGCGCGGCCCACCATGTCGATGAGCAGCCCGAGGTGGGAGAAGTACCACTGGCAGGCGGCGGGGGCCTTGGCGCCGAGGACCGAGCCCTCCCGCACCTGGGTGGTCATGGTGCGGAACGAGCCGCCATTGCCCAGCACGTCCGGGCTCACCAGCAGCTTTTAGCCGACCCGCAGGGCCGAGACCGCCTGCGAGACGCCGCAGTTGACGGGCCCGGTCGTCTGGTCGGCCGAGTCGGTGACGTCGAAGTCGATGGTGTCGCCGGCGACCGTGATTCGCAGCCTGATCGGCACCGGCGTCGCCAGGTCGACGCCGTCGTTGTCGAGCACGCCGTCGGCCGTGTACACGCCGTCCAGGATGGCGGCGACCACCTCGCGCTCCAGCACCTCGGTCTGCCGGAAGATCTCGGCGCTGGCGCCCTCCAGGGTGTCCAGCCCGAACCGGTCCACGATCTCCGTCAGCCGGGCCGACCCTATCTGGATGCAGGCGATCATCGCGTGCATGTCGCCCGTGGTGGGGTACGGGAAGCGGACGTTGGTGCTGATCGTGTCGATGATCTCGCGGACGAACTCGCCGCCCGACACCAGCTTCTGCGGACCCAGCCGCAGCCCCTCCTGGAAGATGTTGACCGAGTCCATCGAGCCGCCTGGGTCCTTGGACCCCACGTCGATCCAGTGCGCCCGGGAGGCCGTGAAGCCGATCAGGCGCTCGTCGTGGAAGACCGGCCCGAAGATGGTGACGTCGTTGAGGTGGGTGCCGCCCAGGAAGCTGTCGTTGAGGATCCACACGTCCCCCGGCTGCCACACCTCCCGCCCGAAGCGCTCCTCGGTGGCCAGCGTGCAGGTCTCCAGGTTGCCGAGGAAGATGGGCAGCCCCGCCGACTGTCCGAGCACCTGGTGGTGGGCGTCGAGCAGCGCGACCACGCAGTCGCCGCACTCGTAGATGATGGGCGTGCGCGCGGAGCGGATGAGCCTCGCGTTCATGTCCTCCGCCGCCGAGTTGAGCGCGCTGCGGATGATCTCGACGGTTACCGGGTCGACTGCCGTGGTGGTGGTCATCACTTGCCCTTCACTCGGATGATCAGTGAGCCGATCTCGTCCACGCTCACGTCGTACCCGGGCGGTACGACGCTGGTGGCGGTGGCCTCGACGATGACCGCCGGCCCCTCGAAGTGGTGCCCCGCCCGCAGGTCGTCGCGGTGCACGACGACGGACTCGGTCTCTCGGCCGCCGAAGACGACCGGGCGGGTGCGGTGCGGGAAGCCCGGTCCGTCGGCCTTCTCCAGTGGCTCGGGCTCGGCGCGGCCCAGGTCGCCGAGGGCGGTGCTGCGCAGGGTGACGAACTCGATCGGCGCCCCGGGGTTGGCGTGCCCGTAGCGGCTGTGGTGCATCGCGGCGAAGCGCTCAGCTATCACCGCCCGGAAGTCCTCCCGCCGGGGCTCGGCCGCATCGGTGAGCGGCACGGTGAGGGTGTACTCCTGGGCGGCGTAGCGGATGTCCACGGCGTGCTGGACGGTGCGCTGGTCCGCGACGACGCCCTCACCTGCCAGCGAGGCCAGGCCCTCCTCCTCCATCGCGGTGAGCCTGGCGGCCATGTCGCCGCCATCCAGGTCCTCGTCGAGGAAGAAGTACGGCTCCGAGAAGTCCTTGCGGATCTGCGTCTGGAGCATGCCCCAGGCCGAGAACGCGCCGGGGAACCGGGGCACGATCGTCTCGGCGATGCCCAGTTCGCGGGCGAGGAAGACCGCGTGCATGGGGCCGGCGCCGCCGAAGGCGACCAGGCTGAAGTCGCGCGGCTCGATGCCACGGGAGACGGTGATGGTGCGGATGGCCTGGGCCATCTTCGAGTTGGCGACGTCGCAGATGCCCTCGGCCATGGCGGTGGTGCCCAGCCCAAGTTCGCCGGCGAGCCGGTCGACGGCGCTGAGCGCCGCCTCCTGGTCCAGCGTCATCCGGCCGGCGGCGAAGCCCTGTGGGTCGACCCGGCCGAGCACCAGGTTGGCGTCGGTGACGGTCGGCTCGGTGCCGCCCCGCCCGTAGCAGGCCGGCCCCGGGCTCGCGCCCGCCGAGCGCGGGCCCACCCGCAACCCGCCCGCCTCGGCGTACGCGACGGACCCGCCACCCGCCCCGACGGTGTGGATGTTGACCACGCTCATCAGCATCGGCAGGCCCTCAAGCCGGGCCTCGGCGGCGACGTCCGGCTCCCCGTCCACGATGAGCGACACGTCGAAGGAGGTACCGCCCATGTCGACGCTGATGAGGTTGGGCCGGTCGGTCACCCGGGCCAGTTCGTGGGAGCCCATCGCCCCGCCGACCGGGCCCGACAGCAGCGTCTGGAGCGGGCGCCGCCGCGCGGACTGTGCGGTCAGCACACCGCCGGAGGACTGCATGACGTGCAGCGGGACGGCCAGCCTGCCCTGGCGCAGCTCCTCCTCCAGGCGGCTGAGGTACTGGCGGACCACGGGCCCGGTGTAGCTCTCGATCACGGCGGACGAGGTGCGCTCGTACTGCGCCACTCCTTGGCCGCCTCGTGCGAGAGCGAGACCGTGAAGTCCTCGCCCAGTTCCTCGGCGAGGATCTCCCTGCCCGCAGCTCGTGCGCCGGGTTCTTGTAGCTGAACAGGAAGGCGACGGCGATCGCGCCGTGTCCCTCGCGCCGCGCCTGGCGCGCGGCCCGCCGTACGGCCTCCTCGTCCAGCGGCCGCACCTGCGAGCCGTCCTGCGCGAGCCGCCCGCTGATCGCCACCACGTCCCGGCGCGGGACCAGCGGCTCCGGCTTGCGGTAGTGCACGTTGTACAGCCGCGTCCGTGGGCCCCGCGCGATGTGGTACGTGTCCTCGGCCCCCTCGGTGGCGAGCAGCAGGACGCGCACGCCGCGCCGTTCCAGGAAGGCGTTGAGCCCCTGGGTGGTGCCGTGCACCATGAAGCTGATGTCGCCGGGGCAGTCGACGACCGACGCGAGTCCGGACAGGACGCCGCGGCTCAGGTCGTCCGGCGTCGTGGACGTCTTGGTCGCGGCGAAGCGGCCGGTCTCCTCGTCGTAGGTGACGACATCGGTGAACGTTCCTCCGATGTCCATGGACACGCGGTAGCGGGTCATGAACCCTCCTTGAGTGCGCGCAAGCTAGAAGGTGCCCTGTGCGCCACCATGTGCCCGCCGCACAACCGATCGGGCCTCACCCGTGCGCCGCGCACCCCCGCGTCGGACGCTCGTACGGGTGTCCGGCGCCGGCCGTGCCGGCGCGGGGGCAGCCAGACCGGGGCTGGGCCGCCCCGCACGACGGGCGCACGGCACACACGGGACGCGCGGGGCCCCTGCCCCGCCCCGGTGGGCGGGGTGGTCAGCCGGCGCCCTGCTGGTCCTCGCGCAGATGCGTGATGAGCCAGCGTCCGTCGGCGCGCCGCAGCACGGCGGTGTTGCGCAACAGCGCCGACGGCCGGTCGTGGTAGTCGACGCGCACCCGGTGCCGGCACACCGCCAACTCCCCGAAGACGTCGATAACCTGGTCGTACGCGGTCAACCCGGCCTCGACCGGCCCACCGCCGTCCCCCTCGGTGGTGGGCCGCCGCGCGCGTATGCAGTCGAGATCCGGCTTGCCGAGCAGGAGTTGCGGCGCGGCCGAGTCCCAGATGGTGGCCTCGGGGTCGAGATGGGCGTCGATCCGGGCCCGGTCGCCCGACAGGTACGCCTCGTACATGTCGGTGAACATCGCCCACATGGCGGCGAGGTCGGCGGCCGCACCGCCGGGGCGCGCGGCGCTGTGGCCTTCCCCGGCCGGCGAGGTCGGGGTGGTCGGCGTGATCGGTGAGGTCGGCGTGGGTGGTACGGAGGGCATGGCTGGCACCTCTCGTCGGGTTTCGGGGATTCAGCGGGCCCGTCGAGACGCGGGGCTGGCGGCCGCGCCGTGACCGTCCGGGACGGTCGGCCCGCGTCGTCGGCCACGTCTCCGTTCCGGCCCGCAGGGGCGTTGACCACCCCGCGCCGGCCCGCAAAGGGCGTTGACCACCGCACGCGCCGGCCGGGGCCGGCGATCCGGCGAGGGGTCGCGGGCCCCGGGCCGGGCTCGCGATGGGCTGTTGCTGCTGGTGGTGCGCGCCCTACCAACGCCGACACCGGGGCCCCGGGCGGCGCCCGCCGCCCCCACGGGCCGGCGCGGCTCAAGGGGCATTGGCTGTCGGTGCCGTGCCGGGGGCGGGCTCGCGGAGGCCAGCCGTTCACGCCCTGGACAGCTCGCACTCCCCTCACCGGACGCGAGGACTTCACGGTGCGACCAGAGGGTGGATTCGTCATGTTCGCGACATGAAAGGACTCCGCTCCATGGCCCAGACCCGCGCGGCCCACTCACGCCTCGGCCGACTCGACCTCACCGCCGCCCTCGTGGCGCTCGCCGCGACCGTGTCCGCCCCGGGCGCCCACGCCGTCGCGCTCCCCTCGGTCGTCCCGGTCGCGGAGACCCCCGCGCTCCACGACGACGAGGCGGGCGGCAACGCCGACGCCGACGACCCGGCCATCTGGCGCGACGCCGCCGACCCTGACCGCAGCCTGGTCATCGCCACCGCGAAGGAGGGCGGGCTGCGCGTGTACGACCTGGACGCGCGCGAGGTGCAGTCCGTGCCGGCGCCCAAGCCGCCCGGTCCGGACGACGCCCCCGGCCGGTTCAACAACGTCGACCTCGTGCATGGCCTGCGGCTGTCGGCCGGCCGCGCGGACCTGGCCGTCACCAGCGACTGGGGCAACGACCGACTGCGGGTCTACCGCGTCGACCCGCGCCGCGCCGGTAACCCGCTGGTCGACGTCACCGACCCGAAGGCGCCGCCCGTCTTCTCCGCCTCCCAGCAGGAGATCAACGAGCAGCGCACCGCCTACGGCCTCGCGACCTGGACCGACCCCGCCACCGGCCGCGGCTACGCGCTGGTCAGCCAGCGCGAGCGCACCCGCATCAGCCTCCTCGAACTGACCGCGAACCCCGACGGCACTGTCGGCTACCGCCCGGTGCGCACGCTCGACCTGCCGGCCAGCTTCCGGCTGCCGAACGGCACCGACTGGTCCCCGTGCGCCGAGCCGGGCGAACTGCCACAGGTCGAGGGCATGGTCGTGGACCCGGCCAACGGCACGTTGTACGCCGGGCAGGAGGACGTCGGCATCTGGCTGCTGCGCGCCGACCTGACCGGCACGCCGCACCTGGTGGACACGGTGCGCGAGTACGGCGTACCCGGCACGTACGACGAGGAGAGCGAGGAGTGTGTGGCCGGCGCCGACCCTGGTTACGGCGGCGAGTGCCTGGCGGCCGACGTCGAGGGCCTGACGCTGCTGCGTGAGGCGGACGGCGACGGCTACTTGTTGGCCTCCAGCCAGGGCGACGACACCTTCGCCGCCTACGACCGCGAACTGTCCGGCCGCAACCAGGTACGAGGGCGGTTTCCGCGTCGGCGCGGCCTCCGCCACGCTGGACGGTTCGCAGGAGTGCGACGGCGCGGCGGTGCTCAACGAACCGTTGGGCCGCCGGTTCCCGCACGGCCTGCTCGTCGTCCAGGACGGTCACGACACGCCCGGCGCCACCGAACCTCCCTCCACCAACTTCAAGTTCGTGGACCTGGGCCGGGTGCTCGACGCGCTCGACGACTGACCAACGGGCCACGGGCCGGACGCCGCCTCGCGAGGTGGGCCGGGCCGCCGCCACCGGTGAGTTGCCCGCGCGAGGCGGGCGGCCGACGCCCCCGGGTGGCGGGCCGGGCGCCGGCCCGGTCACGGGCGTCGGAAGAACTCCACCTCCGCCAAAGCGAGATGGCGCTCCCCGGCCCCGGTCAGCCCGGACGGGGAGGCGTGCGTGAGGCGGATGCTCGTCGCGTCGCTGACCCCGACGTGGAACGTCTGCGGCCCCGCCTTGTCGGTCAGGTCGAGCTTCCTGCGGGTGGTCTGACCGTCCTTCGCCACCACCTCCATGTCCACGCGCAGGGCGCGCCCCTGACGGACGTACTCCTTCTGGGAGGCCGAGGCGCCGTTGGTGACGATCAGTTGCACCAGCCGGAACGGCTTGGCGAAGCCGTACGTCACGGTGGCGCCCGGCGCGGGCGCGCCCCAGTAGCGGTTGCGGAACCCGTCCGTCGTGTTGCCCGCCGGATGGCCCGCCACCTCGGCGGTCGCCGACGCGCGCGTCGGCGTCACCGCCTTGGGCTTCTTCAGCTTGTCGCGGGTGTCCTCGAAGAGGTGCCGTGCGGCGGGGAGCAGCAGGCAGCCGCCGACGCACAGCGCCGCGACCACGGTGAGGATCACGAGCAGCCGTACCAGTCGGCCCGAACTCGCCCCGGTGCGACGGAGCAGCGGCCACAGGGTCCGCCACCACGGCAGCGGGACCCGCGCGGCGACCGAGGTCAGCGGCGCCGCGCAGCGGCGGCAGAACCGGCGGTGCGGGGGGTTGGCCGCTCGGCAGGTGGGGCAGGGCACGCCGGTCGTGGTGTCGTCCGTCGTGACCGGCCGCACGGTGGGGCGCGGTGCGACCGCCTTCGCGGGCTTGACCGGCCGGGGAGCGTCGTCCTGCGGTGGGGCGCTCACCGGGCCGGGCCGGGTTCGGGCGCCGGGTCCGAGCGCGCCGCCGGTGCGGTGCGTGGGGCGTCCGAGTGTGCCGGGCCGGGCCGCGACGGCGCCGAGCCCCCCGGGGCGCCGCCGGCCGTGGCCGCTGGCGCCCCGGCGGGTCCGGTCTCCGGCGGCCTGGTGGCCGGTGCCTCGGGGGCTGACGCCTCGGGGACTGACGCCGAGCCGGTGGGCGTTGCGGGCTCCGATGCCGCAGCGGGCCGGGCGGCGGTGCTCGGGCCCGCGTTCGTGGTCGGGGCGCGGTGGTGGGGGCCGGGGGAGGCCGCGCCGTCCGCGCCCCCGGGGGCTTTGGCCGCTCGCCGGGGCGCCGCTTCGTCCGGCGCGCTCCCCGGGTCCGGCGCTCCCCGGGAGGCCGACCCCCGGGGCGTGGACCAGCCCAGGTAGCCGCCGCAGTTCCCGCAGAAGTCGTCGGTCTCCTCGTTGGCGGCCCCGCAGGCCGGACACGCGTGCGTCACGTTGATCCTCCTTCGTCCGACGGCGGCCCCGGCCAGGACCTCAACCCGGTACGCCGTGTGTACGGGTACCAGGGCCCGTACGATCTCGCGGACCTTTTCCCCCTGGACCGCCGCCCCCCCGGGGCCACACCCGGACCAGGATCTCGGCCTCCGGCGGCGGAGGCAGCGCGGAGCCCGCCGTACGTGACCAGACGGCCCCGCCGTCCCCCACGACGTCCGACCCCACCTCGAGCACCAGGCGCAGGGCCTCGGTCAGCCCGCGCCGCGTGCCGCGGCCGCGGTGCAGTTCCACGGCGCGCGTCGCGGCATCGCGGCGCAACGCGAGCGGCCAGTTCGCGTCGTCGATCCCGCCGACCCAGGACGCGAGCCAGCCCAGGAAGTCGGCCGGGGTGAGTCTCTGGTCGAAGTAGGCGTGCAGGTTGTCGAGGGTGGCGAAGACGGGGGCCAGGACGGTGTCGAGACCGGCGGTGAACCCCTGGGCCAGGTCGTCGTCAGTGTACAGGGCGGGCAGTTGTGCTCCGATGGGGTGCCGGCTGGGCAGGCCGGGCACGGCGGCGCGGGTCATGCCGGGCCCTCCGGCGCGGCGGGGCCCACGATCACCTGGTGCCGGTAGGAGAAGACGAGGGCGCCCCATCCGATGTCGATGCGGTCGACGGGCGCCCCGCGCCGCCCGGTGATCGGGTCCGCGGCGAACATGCGGATCTCCTCCACGAGCGCGTCCCCCACGGCGCCCTGGAGCACGCCGAACACCTCGCCGTACTGCACGGGCCGGCCGAACGGCCAGCCGGCGCCGTCGGGCCCGCCGCGCAACGGGTTGAGGTAGCGGAACAGCGCGGCGAGCGCGGCGTCGCGCACCTGGTCGGGCTCCTCGCCGGCGCGCGCGGACAGCCGGGCCACCACGGTGACGCCCTGGTAGACGGGGGGTTCGACGACCAGGCGGCTACCGATCAGACGCCGCTCGTCCAGTGCCCTGGTGACCGACGCGAGCACCTGGTCCGTCGGGATCAACTGCTCGAACCGGAGCCGGTCCCCCTCGTCGGCGACCGCGTCGGGCACCAACAGCACCCGGACCGCCCCCGGTGCGTCCGCCGCCGGCAGGCACCGGACGCGGCGCACGGAGGGGGCCGCCTGGCGGGCGATGATCTTGTGGTCCTCCGCCGTCACCGCCCGCCCCTGCGTCCGCAGCGCCTGCGGGGCGCGCAGCCGGGCGTTGACCACGCTCTCCCCGGCGACCCCGCCGCGCGCCGCCTCGCGGTTGTCGACCTGCGTCACGTACGGAACGGAGCCGCGCAGCACGTTGATGGCCCCCCGGCGCACGTTGCCCTCCGGGCCGCCGCCGGTGCGGTAGCGGGCCACGCGCACGTGCGCGTCCTTGGGCGGTAAGGCGCCGTACGCGCGCAGCGTGCCGTCGCGCTCGCGCAGCACCGGGCCGAAGGCGAACTCACCGCGCGTGGCGTCCACGCGTACGTGTCGGTCCGTGGGCCCCAGCGGCCGAAGTCGTCGACCACCTCCCAGCGCTGCCAGCCGTCGGCGGTGGAGATCTCCACCACCGGGGGCGACCCGTCGAGCAGGACGGGCGGGCGGTCGAGGCGGAAGCTCTGTCCCGCGACCCCCTCCGAGATGCCGAGGGCCGCGTCGGTCACCGTCTCGGCGTGCTCCACCGTCATGGTGCCGCCGACGGTGAACACGGCCGCCTCGCGCACGGTGGGCGAGACCGAGTAGAAGGGCTGCCCGGGCTCGGGTTCCACGACCCGGCAGCGCAGCCACCCGCCCCGGGTGCCGCCGATCACCGAGGCGGTGTGCGCGGCCGGCACGTACACGATGACCTCACCCGGCCGGTTCAGGCCACCGGTGGTGTCGGTGCCGGTCTCGCAGCGCTGCCAGCGTCCGCCGTCCCACGCCTCCCACACCAGCGGAGGTTGGCGCGGGTCGACCCCGACGCCCTCAACGCGGCTGTCCAGCCGCACGGCGACCACACAGCGCGGGACGGCCGTCGGCAGACCGAACAGCAGCGCGTCGCCCGGCTCGGGCGCGGCCTGGAAGCAGGGCACGTCCCGCTCCTCGGCGAGCGCGCCGGTCAAGTCGGCCTGCTCGCCCGTGCGGGGCGCGCTCACCAGGCGCATCAACTCGCTCGGCACGATGCGGAGTTCGGACGTGGTGGCGAACACCACGGCCTCCTCCGTCTCGCCGGCCGCGGTCGTCACCTCGGTGCCGGCGGCGAGCACCACCGCCTCGGGCTGCGGCGCCGACAGCCAGAAGTCGACCTCGGCGCTCGCGGCTCCGGGCGGGAACAATCGGATGTCCAACAGGTTGAGGAAGGCCAGGTAGTCCTTCTCCGGCACCCGGTTCAGCCGGTAGAGCACCAGGTCCACGAGGTAGGCGAAGGTCTCGATCAACGTGACGCCGGGGTCGGAGACGTTGTGGTCGGTCCACTCCGGCGCGCGCTGCTGGACGTACCGCTTGGCCTCGTCGACGAGCTGCTGGAAGCGCCGGTCGTCGAGGTCGGGGGAAGGCAGGGCCATCAGCTCGGGACCGTTTCCTCAGCACCCTCGTCGGACTCGGGACCGTTTCCTCAGCACCCTCGTCGGAGGGGATGGTGTAGAAGGGGAAGACCAGGTTGCGCCGGTCGTTGGTGTGCACACCGTGTAGCGCACGTCGATCTACAGGGTGCCCACCCGCACCGAGTCGAAGGCGACGAGCACGTCGGTCACCGTGATCCGCGGCTCCCACCGCTCCAGCGCCTCCCGCACCTGTTGGGCGATCCGTCCGGCGGTGGCGCCGTCGCCGGGCGCGAACACATAGTCGTGGATGCCGCAGCCGAACTCGGGCCGCATCGGACGCTCGCCCGGCGCCGTGCCGAGCACGAGCCGGATGGCCTCCTCGATCTCCCGCTCCCGCTCCACCATGGCGATGCCCCCGGCGGGCCCGACCCGCAGCGGGAAGGCCCAGCCACGGCTGATGAACCTCTCGCTCACAGCGCCCCTCCGATCTGCACGTTCAGCGCGCCGGTGATGATCTGCGCGCCGCACGTGGTCCGGTCGCCCACCCGCGCGGCGGGCAGCCCGCCGATGAGCACCAGGCCGCCGGTGACGCCCCCGGGGCTGTGTGTGACCACGTTGCCCGGGCCGAGCGCCGCGTGCGGCAGGATCGGGCAGGCGTGCAGGCTGCCCACGACCGCGGCCGGTTGGCCGCCGATCAGGACGCGGGCCACCGTGGCGGCGACCGGGGGCGGCGGGGTGGTGATCCGGCCACCGTGGACGGTGGCGTCGCCGGTGCGGGCTGCGGCGGGCATGGGGTGCTCCTTGGGTCGAAGAGGCTGGGGGCGGGGGCCGGAGGCGGGGAGCGGGGGTCGGGGTCGGCAAGGGGCCTGGGCGCGGCCTCAGTTGATGCGGATGAGCTTCGCCTTGAGTACGCCTAGCAGGCCGCCGTCGACCGTGACCTGGGCCAGGCCGGACACGCCGACCCTGGCCCCGTCGATGGCGACGCCCGCGCTGCCGCTGATGTCCACCTGGCGGCCCTTGAGAGTCACGGTTCCCTGCCCGGCGTCCAACGTGATGCTCCGCCGGTCCAGGACGACGGAGGTCGCGGCCCTCCTGGGCCCCGCGTACACGGTGACCTCGATCCGGTCCCGGCGGTCGTCCATGCGCACCTCCAGGCGCTCGTCCCCGGTGACCAGGTGTAGCCCCGAGGGGCCGGGCACCTAGGCGTCCAGCGACTCCACGCGGTGTCTCGAACGCGAGCCGACAGAGCGCCGGTTGACCTTGCCGCTGACCTTGTCGATGAGGGGCACGTCGTACGGTGACGGCTTGTCCACGCCGTTGTAGAGGCCGCCGATGACGTACGGGCTGTCCAGCAGCCCCTGCTCGAATCCCACCAGCACCTCGTCGTTGACCTCGGGGCTGACGACACCGCCGCCGCCCTTGCCGCCCCACTGGACGGTGCGCACCCAGTCGGAGACGTACGTGTTGTCGAGCCAGGGGAACTTGAGCCGCACCGCGCCGCGTTCGGACCGGTTCGGCTCGCGCACGTCCGTGACCACGCCGATGGCGAGCCCCGGCATGCGCGCCCCGCGGTCGGGCGCGTTGGCGCCGGTCACCAGACCGTTCAGCGAGCGGTCCGGGCTGGCGCTGACCCACAGGGTGGTGCGGTACCCGCCGTGCGGCTCCAGGACGTGCTGCACCGCCGTGGCCGTGTAGCGGCCGGTGAACGCCTGCCCCACGTTGCCCAGCGTGATCGGCTTGCCTGCGCGCAGCTCTGGGTTCCCCTCGACCACCGCCTCCAGCTGCGCGAACCTCGCCGCGACCTGCTCCGCCGTCGCCCGCGCCACCGCCGTCGTCTCCGCCTGGGTGCGGTACGGGGTGTCCGTGACGGCCACCCGGGCGGCCTTGCCGAACTTCGCGGCGACGGTCGCCGGCTTCAGGCCGGGCGCCACTGCCCCGCTGACCACGGACGGCTGCTCGGCGACCAAAGGCTTCTTGGTGGCCGTGTTCCAGCCGCGGACCTGCACCCGGGCCGCCGAGTCGGCTGCCGAGAGCCCGGCCCGCAGCGCCAGCAGGTTGCTCCCGGACTGCAATACCAACGGGTTGTGCCCGGACGACGTCGAGGGCGCGGGCGGCCTTCTCGGGTTGGGTGAACTGCAGGAGTCCCTTGTCGTCGACGCGCACGTGGGCGCCGCTCTCGCGCGCCAGGTACTGCAGGAACTCCCAGTCGGAGACGTTGGCCTGGGACAACTGCTGCTGGGTGATGGCCGGCGCCTGCACCGTGCCGCAGGCGAGCCCGGCCCCGGCCGCCACCTTGCGGACGATCGCCGCGGTCGTCATGTTCCGGTACGCCACCACCTTGCGACCCCGCTGGAGGCGGTGGGCCCTGGAGTAGGCGCGCAGGACGGTGAAGGCGCCGGTGCCGTCCTGGTCGAGTTCGAGGGCCGTGACCTCACCGCTGAACAGCAGTCGGCGCGCCTGGTTCTTCGCGGTCATCACCGACACCCGAAGGGGCGTGCCGATGGTGATGCCGTTGGCCGACAGGAACTCGTGCCGGTCGTCGCGGTAGGTGAGGATCGCCGTGTCGGGCAGGCCGACGTTCTCGTCGACGACGCAGCTCACCAACTGCGCGGCCCACGCCTGCGGCAGCTCGGCCGGCGCCTCGACGATGGGCTCGGCCGCGAACGCCCGGTCGCCGCTGGCCTTGGACGGGCTCACGACGCCTCCTCCTCGTCGGCGGCGCCCCGCACGGCCGGTACCACGACCTCGCTGCCGGGGACGAGGGCGATCGGGTCGTCGATGTCGTTGGCCTCCGCGATGACGCGCCAGACGGTCGCGTCGCCGTACTCGCGCCAGGCCAGCATCGCCAGGCTGTCGCCGGCCACCACGGTGTGCGTGCGGCGCGCGGTGCGCGCGCCCGAGGTGGGGTTCTGCCCCGTGGGCCCGACGCTCGCCTCTTCGATGGAGAGCCAACACGTGGCCCGCAGTGGTGTCCCGTCCATGTCGAAGAGCGTGTACGACACCGACAGGTTCGACAGCACCCCGTCGAAGGAGGTGGAGCGCGCGGTACCCCACTCGAACCGCACCCACGGGCTTGCCGGCTTCTTGCGCCCCAGGCTGGTCGGGGTCGGCACGCACGCCTTCATGAGCGTCTCGACGGCCTGTTCCACCGAGTCGTCGTGGCGGGCGGTGGCGTCCAGGAACACGTCGAGGCTCAGCGTGCGCGGCCCGCTGCCGACGAACTCGGGCAGGGCGGACTCGCCCGCCATCCGCGAGGGCGTACGCCGCCACTCGGTGGTCTTGCCCAGTTGCAGCGTGGACGGGTTGAACTGGAGGTTGAGCCGCGCGATGACCCCGCCGGGCTTGGCCCCGACGGCGGTCGGCGGCTCCTTGAGCGTGAGCTGGGCCCTGGCCCGGCTGGCACGGACCGCTGGAGACATGCTGTGTATTCCTGTTTCGGGCGTCGGAGGGGTGGGTAGGCTCGCCGGCCCGTCGAGCGCGGCGCGGTGCCGGCGCCGTCAGCTCGGGGACAGGCCCTGGTGGGCGATCTCCAACGTCTCGACGGCCGGCTGCGAACTGCTCGGGTCGAAGGACGGGCCCTGCCAGCGCACGGGAACGATGCCGAACACCTGCCAACTGATGATCTGGCTCAGGTCCGGCCGCAACGCCACGATCTCGCCGTCCTTGGCCTCGACCCGCCGCAGGGCCTCGTCCAGCCAGCGGCCGATCTTCGCCGTGTCGGCGGTGACGGGCTGGGTGAGGGTGATGTTGGACCAGGACACCCGGCCGGGCAGTTGCCAGGTGAAGCCGTTGTTGCTGCCCTCCGCGTAGCTCTCCATCTCGACCTCGGCGCCCATGCCCGAGCAGGTGTGGAAGGCGCCCAGGTCGCTGCCGCCGATGGCCAGGCGGAAGAAGACGCTCGTCGCGAAGATGTTGTCCGTCATGCGTCCACCGGTCCCGTCGTTCGTTCCTCGTCCGTCGCGTGTCCCCCGTGGCCCCGCCCTCGGCGGCGGTGCCGACTGGGCCGTCTCCTCACCGGCGCCCGTCGAAGGGCCTGCCCGTCCGCTCGCGCCCGCGCCGCAACTCGGTGCGCAGCAGCCGGGCCACCGGGTCGAGCAGGCGCCGGGCCAACTCGTCCATGTCGGGCGGGGCCTGGGCCGCCTGCTGGGGCGCGGCGGCCCGGGGAGCGCCGCCTTCGCCCCGCTCCGTGGGCCGCGCCTGGTGGGGCGCCCCCGCCCCGGGCGGATGGCCGTCGGGTCCGCCGCCCTCGGGCGAGCCACCCGGGGCCCGCTGGATCACCGGCGCGCTGGGCGGCCTCGCCGTCACCGTCGCCGCCGAGGGCGGAGCCGGGCGGCCGGGCCACCACGGGCGGCCCGGCCGCGGCGTGCGGCACGGGGTATGTACCGCCACGACGGGGGCGCCGCCCACCGGGGGCCGTGCCGCGCCCGGTTCGGCGTGCGGCGCCGTCACGGGCAGCGGCCCGATCGGCGCGAGCCCGCCGCTGGCCGCCGTCGGTTCCGGCCTGACCACGGGGTGTTCGGTCGTATGAGCGGGGGAGCGCCGGATGGGGACGGGGCGCCGAGCCCGTCGGCGGACGCGGCCAAGCCGGCGGTGCCCTCCCCCGACCCGGTGGACCCGGCCGGCGCCCGCTGGACGGGGGCCGTCGCCCCGGCGACCGGCGGGGCGTGCGGTGCCGGGTCGCGGAGCCTGCCCCGGGGCCTGGGCGGCGGACGGCGCCGTGGCACGGGGCCAACGGGGCGCCACCACGGGGCGGGTGGCGCGCGGGGGCGCCGCCTCGGCGGCGGGGCGGATGCCCGGCACCAGCGGACGCTAGGTGAGCAGACGGGCGGTGGCCACCGCCCCTGGCCCGGACTCGCCCGCGCTGCCGCTCACCCCTCCGGCACTGCCGTTCGTCCCTCCCGCGCGGGGCACGGGCCGGGCCACGACCAACGGGACCTGGCCGCCCACGCGGCGCCCGACGGACGCGGCGGCCCTGGGCACCGCCGGCCGCGCCGCGCCCCGACCCGCGTGCTCCGTACCGGCCGCCCGGCCTCGCGGTCCGTGCGCGGCGTCGGCTGCCACGGCCGTGCTGGCCGCGGGCCGGGCGATGCGGCTCGCGGGCGCCATGGGCGCGGGCGCCACGACGCGCTGGACGAGCACGAGCGACACGGTCACGCCGTAGGTCTTCGGCCCGTCGCGGCGGGCCGCGCCGCCCGGATGCGGGCTCACGTCTCCCAGTAACGGCGCGTGGCCCGAGGTCAGGGCCTCGGCACCCGGGCGCGGCGCGCGGGCCGGCGGCGCGGTGGGCGACGGCGCGGCCGGTGCCGGAGCGCTGGTCGGCGGCGCGGTGCTCGGTGACCGCTCCGGCGCGCGCTGGCGCTCCGTACGGGAACCCGGTGTGGCGGCGCGCTGCACCGGCGCCGACAGGTCGGCGCTGGGCGGCAGCGCGGGCAACGGGGCGCCAAGCCCCGTGCGGGGCCCGGGGCGCCGTGGGGTGGGAGCCGTGGGGCTGTTGGGGCGGGGGCGCGCCGCCCCGTCCCTGGCGGAAGGGGCGGCGCGCCCGGCCACGGTCCGGCGGCGCGCTCGGCGCGGGCGCGGCGGGTCCTCCCGGCCGACCCGGCGGCCCGTCCGGGAGGACCCGCCGGCCGCTCGACGGCCTCCGCCGTGCGGGGCCGCACCACCGGCAACGCGCCGGCCACGGGCCTGTGGGCCGGCGGGGCGCTCGGCGTCAACGGCACGGCGGTCGCCGGCAGGCTGGCCATCGGGGCGCCGAGCGGCGGCCGGACAGCTGACGCCCCGGCGTCCCGGCCCGAGCCACCGGCCTCGGGAGCGGCCGACGGGATGGCGGCGGGCCGCGCGACGGTGGTGGACTGTTCGGCCAAGGCGGACCGCGCGGCGGTGGCCGGCCGGGCGGTGGCCGGCTCGCCGTGCCGGTCAGACGGGGCGCTGGGGCGTACGGGAAGCACGCGCCGTGGCGTACGGAGCGGCGCCCGGGCGACGATCAGCGGACGCCCCAGGGGACGGGTGCGGACCGTCGGGGCCGCCGCGCGGCGCGCCCCGTCGGCGCGCGGCGTGCGGCTCGCATCGCTCCGGCCCGTGCCCCCGACGCCCGCCACGGGGCCGGGGGAGACGGTAACTGCCGGCCCGGCGGACGCGGTTCGCGCCCGTCCGGCGCCGCCGGCGCGTCCGCCGGGCTCGGGACGCCCGTGTCAGCGCGCCCGGTGACCGGTGTCGTCGCGGCCCGTGTCCGGTCCGGCCCCGGGGTGTACCGGGGTGACGCGTCGGGCACCACCGCGACGCGACGTACGAGGGGGAAGCGCGGAAGTGCCGGCCGGGGGGCTGGCTGGAGTGAGGCGGGCTCCGTGCCGTTCCCGCTCGGCGCCACGGCCCGTTGAACGGTGTCCGGCGTGGTGGCGCCGCGCGCCGGTATCGGCCGCTCGAGCACGAGGCCGCGCGACGGAGACGACGGAGACGACGGAGGAGCCGGGGCCGCCCCGCCCCGGGGACTCCCACCAGCGACCGGTTCGGCGAACGCGGGGCCTGGCCGGGACGCGCCGCCGGCATCCCCGCCCCCTGAGGTCGTCGGAACGGCACCAGCAGCCTCCGGGGCGCCGGCGCCGGCGCCCGCGCCGGAGCGCGCCGAAGCGGCCCCGCCCCCGGTGGTGTTGGGCGACCGGTGGCCCGGGCGCCTGTTCGTCCGCCTTCGCCGCGGGCGCCGTGGCCTGGAGGATCTCCTCCAGGTTGCCCGCTGTGACCGTACGGCGCCTCATTCGACGACGATCTCCTCGAACACGATGGTCACGGTCTCGGTGGCGGCCGACGACTCGCCCGCCTTCAGCGAGGGGCCCTCCCACTTGGACGCCCAGCCCTGCATGAGCTGGATGCGCCGGACGGTCTCGCCGGTGGAGTCCTTGATCTCGATGGTGAGGTTCTGCCGCGCGGTGTCGACGGCGCCGTTGTTCAGCGTCTCCTTGATCCAGGTGGTGAACTCGCTGCTCTTGTCGAGCCCCCGGGTGATGGTGATCTCGCCGGCCTGCCGGGCGCCGGGCTGCTTGCGGATGATCTGCTTGTCCTCCGCGCTGACCTGCCGGACCTCGACGACCTCCTCCTCGACGTTCAGCCCGCTGATCTCCTGGATCGATTCGACCAGGTAGACGCCGAGCTGCACGCCGAAGATATGGGTGGAAAGAGCATCGCCCTCTGCCATGACTGTGTGTCCCCTTCCCTGCTGTTCCTGCTCACTCGTCGATCAGGCTCGTGCTGTCGGAGAACTGGGCCAGTCGGAAGACCACGAACTCGGCCGGCTTGACGGGGGCCACGCCGATCTCGCAGACCACGCGCCCCTGGTCGATGGACTCCTGCGGGTTGTTGTCGCGGTCGCACTTGACGTAGAAGGCTTCCGCGGCCGTGCGTCCGAACAGCGCGCCCCGGCGCCACTCCTCGGAGAGGAACGCGCTGATGTTGCGGCGGATGCTCGACCACAGCCGGTCGTCGTTGGGCTCGAAGACCACCCACTGGGTGCCCAGCAGGATGGACTCCTCCAGGTAGTTGAACAGGCGGCGCACGTTCAGGTAGCGCCAGGCCGGGTCCGAGGAGAGGGTGCGCGCGCCCCAGACGCGGATGCCGCGGCCCGGGAAGGCGCGCACGCAGTTCACGCCGATCGGGTTGAGCAGGTCCTGCTCGCCCTTGCTGAGCCGCAGTTCCAGGTCGGTCGCGCCGCGGGTCACCTCGTTGGCCGGGGCCTTGTGCACGTCGCGTTCGGCGTCGCTACGGGCCCACAGGCCGGCGATGTGGCCGCTGGGCGGCACGGTGGCGTTGCGGCCGGCGGCCGGGTCGAAGACCCGCACCCACGGCTAGTAGAGCGTCGCGAAGCGGGAGTCGTAGCCGGCCTCGTCCCTGCGCCAGGCGCGCATCTGCTGGGCGGTCAGGCCGGGCGGCGAGTCGAGGAGGGCCAACCCGGTCGCCCATCTGCTCACAGTGCGAGATGACGGCGAGCTGGACCGTGCGCAGGCCCTCGGCGTCGATGTCGCCGCGCTGGTAGGCGCTCATCAGGTCCGGCACGGCGACCATGGTGATCTCGTCGATGGACTCCAGGCCGGCGAAGCCGGTCCGGGCCTCGGAGTCCCCCAGGTACTCGGCCGCGTCCAGCCGCGCGCCCCCGGCCGGCGCGGCGGGCGCGGCCGCCGGTGCGTCTGGCACCGCCACCGTCTGCGCCGGGGGCCGGCTCTGCGCCGCCCCGCGCTGCTCGGTGACCTCGATCAGCTTCGAGGCCCGGGTCTGGTTGAGGAGGTAGCCCTTCACGTTCTTGCGGGTGGACGCCTCGTACGTCTCGACCACCTGGTCGCCCTGGCGGACCAGCAGTCTGAAGCGGTCGTCGGGCGGGTTCTCCCCGTTGGGGTCGGCGATCTCCACGGACACGCCGCTCACCCCGGGCCGGGCCGCGACCAGGAAGCCGCCGAACCCGACCGTCGCCGTCTGGGCCGGCCGCGGCGCGCTCTGCTCGCCGGCTGGCGCCGACGGGTCGGTGGCGGAACCGCCGACGCGCACGATGTACGCGGCCCCGCCGCCGTTGGCGAAGTAGCCGTGCACCGCGTGCGGCAGGTAGGCGCCCCGGGTGAAGCCGCCGGACTGGTGGCTGTACTGCTCCCAGTTGGTGACGAGGGTCGGGGTGTGGAAGGGCCCGTTCTCGGCGAAGCCGACTAACGTGGCGACGGCGGTGCCGACCCCCTCGATCGGCCGAGCGCCGGACTGCACCTCCTCCACGTACACGCCTGGGGTGAGGTACGTCGGCATGCTCGCTCCTTCACGCTGGGGGACTGGGCCGCGGGCTGGGCCCCGGGTGGTGGCAGGCACAGCTTTTCCGTCCGCTGCCACCGGTGACAGCGGACCGCGGGCCCTGCCCGGGGGCAGCGGCCCTGCCCGCGCGGTCGCGGCCGCCGCGCGCCGCGTGCAGCCACCGTGGCGCACGGGGCGTGCCAGGGGCGGCGAGCGGCCCGCGCGGGGCTGGCGAGCGGGACGGCTCAGCGCCCGTTCGCCTCGGCTAGGTAGGGCCCGAACTCGCTCTCCAGCACCAGCCGGTCGAGCTTGCGGTACTCGCGGGCGACCGCCGTCACCACCTGGCCCATGGTCAGCCGGGAACCCGACGCGGCGGACAGGTAGGCGGCCGTCACCGCGCAGGCCCGGATCGAGCCCCCGGACAGCTCGAAGCGGTCCCCGCAGAAGCCGAGGTCCAGATCGCCGTCGCGCGGCACCCGGCCGTTCAGACACCGCTCCCACAGGGCCAGCCGCTGTGCCCGGTCCGGCACCGGGAACTCCGCCACGACGTCCAGGCGCCGGGTGAACGCCTCGTCCACGTTGGCCCGCAGGTTGGTCGTCAGGATGGCGATGCCGTCGAACGACTCCATGCGCTGGAGCAGGTACGCCGACTCGATGTTCGCGTGCCGGTCGTGGGCGTCCTTGACCTCCGAGCGCTTGCCGAAGATCGCGTCGGCCTCGTCGAACAGCAGGACCGCGTTGACCGCCGACGCCTCGGTGAAGATCCGTTCCAGGTTCTTCTCGGTCTCCCCGACGTACTTGTCGATCACCGTGGACAGGTCCACCACGTACAGGTCCATACCCAGGTCGGCGGCCACGACCTCGGCGGACATCGTCTTGCCGTTGCCCGACGGGCCGGCGAACAGCGCGATCACGCCGTGCCCGCGACCACCGCCGGGCCGCATGCCCCACTGCCCGAGGACCTGGTCGCGGTGGCGGGCCCGTACGGCCAGCTCGCGCAGCTCGTCCCGGGTGCGCGCGGGCAGCACCAGGTCGTCCCAGCCCACGGCGGGCACCACGCGCCGGGCGAGGCGGGCGAGCCCCGCGCCGTTCTGCGCCCGCACGGCGTCCCGCAGGTCGTCGGGGCCGACGGGCCGCCCGGCGAGCGCGGCCGTCCGCACGGCCGCACCGGCGGCCCGCCGCGACTGGCCGGAGTCCAGCCGGTGTGCGGCCACCGCCCGCGCCAGCGCTTCGGCCTCCGGCACCGCCGCGCCGCCGGCCCGCTCCAGCGCCTGCCGCCACCGCGCGGCCTGCTGCTCGGGGGAGGCGGTCGGAACCGCCAGGGTAACCGGCGTTGCCGTCGCCCAGACCGGGTCCCAGGAGGTGGAGCCGTACGTGAACAGCGGGACGCCGGCAGCCGCCGTGCACAGCGCGCGCAACGCGCGGGCCCGTTCGGACGGTTGGTCCGGCAGCGCTTCCAGGGGCCCCAGGACGATCCCGGCGCCGGTCAAGCGCGCCTCGCGGGCCGCGACCGCGGCGGTGCTGGCGAGTTCGGCGGGCCGCTGGGCCAGCGCCGCCGCGTCCAGCACCAGCGCGCGGCGCCCGGCCTCACGCAGGGCCGCACCCGCCAGGCCCTCGGGGGCACCGCCCTCGCCCAGCACGGGAAGCAGGCTCGCGTCCGGCATGCCCTCCCCGAGCAGGTGCGCCGTGATCCGGTCGGGCACGGTCACGACCCGCGACAGCGGCGGGCGCTCCGGCTCCAGGACCTCCAGAAGCCCACCGGCGAGCAGGGGAGCGCCCGCGGCCAGCTGGAACCGGCCCGGGGACATCCCGCCGTGCCCGCACAGTTCGAGCGCGAGGCCGACGGTGGGCCGACGGCGCGTCAGGTCGTCGTTGAGGTAGCCGTAGAGCTGCTCGAACCGGGCGTCCAGGTCCGGTGCCACGGCGACCAGCAGCAGGTCCACGTCCAGCGGGGACAGGCCGAAGTCCCGCGCGAGGAGGCCGAGCACCGAACCGGGCGGCGGGGCCGAGTCCGGGAAGCGCGGGCAGGCCGAAGCGGTCCGCTGGCGCGTCGAGCACGCGGGCGACCGCCTCGGGAGAGAGGTACTGGCCCCGGTAGGGGTCCTGCGGGTCGGGGTCGCTCGCGTGCCTGGCCGCCACCGCCGTGCGCACCCGCTCCTCGACTAGCCGCAGCCGTCGCCACAGGAACGGCGCGCTGTCCTCCTCGGGCGGGGACGCCGGTTCCACGGTGTACGTCACGGCTGGCGGCCCCCTCGTCGTCGTCGGCGCGCGGGTGTCGCCGGCCGCTCCCGTGGCGCGCCGAAGCCCTCCGCGGCCGCGTTGCCGACCCCCTCGTAGCGCAGCCGTCGAGCGGGCTCCGGATGCCGCGGGTCGGCCTCCGGCGCGGCCCGTACGACCAGCCCCTCGGTGACGGGCGGCGCGGCGGCCAGGTGCGGGCCGCGCAGCGGCGCCCGCACCCGCACCTCCAACGACGGCCGCAGCTCCCCCGCCGAGCGCCGACCACACGTTGGAGGCGGCCGGCGCGTCGGGATCGCCGCCCACCAGGTCGAGGCCGACCGCCGGGCCCAGCTCGGCGAGCGAGCCGGTCAGCAGCCGCGCCGGCAGCGTGTCCGCGGCCGTGACCGTGGTCAACACCTGTGCCAGCAGCCGGTGTTCGTCCTGCGAGCGGCTGGCCCAGGCGGTGACCAGATACGTCAGGTCGAACCAGCGGGCGGGGGCGCGGCGCGCGATGAGCAGCCCGTCCGCGTCGTACACTTCCCCGCTGCCACTGCCGCGCCGCGAGCCGTCCTCCCGGATGTCGTGCAGGAACACGCAGACGGTCGGGGCGCTGCGGCGCGCCGCCCAGTCGCGGGTGGGCGCGTCGAAGACGACCTCCACGCCCGAGGCCGCGAACCCGGACTCGTCGAGCAGGCGGTTCAGCGCCTCGTCGACTTCGTGGATCATCGGCGGATCACCTCGTCGGGCGGCTGGATGCTGCCGTAGACCACGAGGAAGTCCGTCCGCGCCGGCGAGAAGCCGGGATCGCTCGCGGTGATGGTCCGCGGGCCCGTCTGGTCCTTGGCAAGGATGAGGAGTTGGCCGATGAAGGTGCCGTCGGCCTTGGGGATCGTCGGGGCCCCCGCCGTGGTGATGCCCGGGTTCCACCGGAAGCGCACCGGCGCGCCGGGCGGGAAGTCCCTGCCGCGTACCGAGGTCACGAAGCCGGGCTTGCCGACGGCGGGCACCGCGACGATGCGCGGTCGCAGGACGCGCAGCCGCTCCCGGTCGCTGTTGTCACCGAGGTCGGCGTCCGTGCCGGTCGTCGTCGCTCCCCGGTGACCTCGGTGGTGAGGGCCTCCCTGGGACTGAGGACGACCTGGAGCACGGTGCGCGCGCCGGGCGTCAGGTCGGGCAGCGCGCACTGCCAGTCGGCGTCGCAGCCGGGGGGCGGGCCGTTGTTCGGTACACCCACTGGCAGGCCGATGCGCAGGCGCAACCCGTGCCTGGCGGCCGTTGCGGACGGTGTAGGTGACCACGACCCGGCCGCCGACGTAACCCGGGTTGGGCTGCGCCCTGACGCTGACGGCCGGCCCGGCCCTGGGCGCGGGCGGCTCCGCCGGGGGAGGCGGCGGAGGAGGCGGCTGCGGCGACGGCGGGGGCGGCGGCTGCGGCGTGGGGGGTGGTGGCGGTGGCGGCGCCGGAGTTGAGGACGGCGACGTGCTGGGCGGCGCCGTGGTCGGAGTGGGGGCCGGCGGCGTCGGTGTCGGGGTCGGCGTGGGAGTGGGTTCGGGCGGTACGGGGGCCTCGCGTACCGGTATCAGGGTCCGGTCGGCGTTGTCGCTCGGGTTCGCGTCGAGGACGGCGCCGGTCACCGACCAGTCGACCGGCTGGTGGCCGGGCGCGGCCCCGACCAGGGACACGGTCACCGGCACGGTGTCACCGGGCTCCACCACGCCCAGGTCACAGGTGAGGCCCGCTGCGTCGCAGGTGCGGCCAGGCGCGCTGAGGCCGGTCAGCCGCAGCCCGCCGGCCGGCGCCGTGGTCAGCCGGGTGCCGGGGGACGCGGCGGGGCCGTGGTTGACGACGTCGACCCGGATCGTACGGGTGTGGCCGACGGTGACCTCGGGGGTGGCGTCGGGCGCCCGCACTGCGAGGACCACCGACCGCTGCACGGTCGGCTCCTTCTGACGCCCGGGCAGCCCGTCGGTGAGCGGGGTCACCTCGCCCGAGTCGACGTTGAGCAGTCGCAGCTTCTCCGGGCTGTGGGCGGGCGATTCGGCGCGCGAGCTGAAGACCAGGTTCGCGCCGTCGGCCGTCCACGCGGCGTCCCGGAGCTGGAAGGGGCCGGTGCCGCTCGTGTGGGGCAGCACCCGCCCGCAGGCGCCCGGCAGGTCACGCGCGCTGGCTGGCAACAGCACCCGGCAGTCGTCGCCCGTCGCCGAGGTGAGCAGCAGGCCGTTGCGCTCCTCGCTTCCGTCGCTGACGTCCTTGCGGTTGAAGACGATGGTCGTCCCGTCCGGCGAGAACGCCGGGCTGTCGTCGATGACTGCGCAGGAGTCGGGGCACACGGTGGCGCTCAGGTCCCGCTGCTGGTCCGGGGCGTTCACCGGCACCGTCCAGATGTGCTTGCTGCCCCTGCTGCCGGCGGCGTGCGTACGGGTGAAGGCCAGCGTGGTGCCGTCGGGTGACCAGATGGGTTGGGCGTCCTCCTGTGACGTCTCGGGCGGGGTGATCGTGTGGCGGATCTCGCCGGTCGCCGCGTCCGCGATCAGGACGCGATTCGCCGTCCTGCCGTCGGTGCCATCCGGGGACGAGCGGGAGAAGGCGAGGGACGTGCCGTTGGGGGAGAACGTGGGATCGGTGTCCCAGTCGTGCTCGCCTCGGCCCGCGAGCTCGAGGCGCCGGGCGTTGGAACCGTCGGCACCGGCGATCAGTATGCGCTCGGCTCGCTCTTTCTCCTTGCCCCCGAACTGGGTGAACGCGATCTGCCGGCCGTCGGGCGTGTAGTTCTGCCGTTCGAGCCACGGGTGGTAATGGGGTCTGGGCCGGAAGAGAGGGTCCTCCTCCGACCCGTGGGGACCGTCCGCCCGTGGGTCCTCCGTGAGGACGTCCTGGCCGAGGTCGCGCGGGTCGGAGCCGTCCATGCGGATGTCCTGGAGCCGGGCCGTGTGCTTGGTGACCGCGGTGGTGCGGTCGACCACGATCTTCCCGCCGGCGAGCGGTTCCAGCCAGGTGGCCGTCCCGACCTCGCGGTCCTCGTCCAGGACCAACTCCGTTTCCCTGGGCTGCTTGTCGATGTCGGGAATCCTGTATACGTGCTCCCAGTCGGTAGCGCAGTTGCAGTTCTTCTCCTGACTGATGAACAACAGGCCCTTCCCGTCGGGCAGTCACGCTGCCCCGCGCGCCCGCCAGTTCCTTTGGATGCCGTCCCGCAGCAGATCGCCACCGCCCCCGCTCTCGGTGGTCCAGCGCAGTTTGGGGCCCTTCGAGCCGGTGGCGGTGTAGGCGATCTCGCTCCGGTGCGCCCCGTCGACCATCGGTTCCAGGCGAGTTCGCTGGCCGTCCCGTTCGCCGGGTCCGTGACGCGCTTGGCGCCGCCGCCCGCCAGCGGACGTACGTAGACCTGCTGGCCCACGAGCGGGTCCGCGTCGCTGGTGTACGCCAGCCGCTGCCCGTCCGGTGAGACGGTCGGCCACTCCTCGTTCGACGGGGTGCCGGTCAGCCGGGTCAGGCCGCTCCCGTCGACGTGCACCAGCCACAGGTCACGCTGTCTGCGGTCGCCGGGTCCGGCGGACTCCGCCGAGTCGAAGACGACCGCCTGCCCGTCCGGTGTCAGCCGTGGATGGGCGGCGTCGTGGCCGCTGGTGAGCCGGCGCACCGATCCGTCGGCCGTCCCGCAGGTAGACCTGGGGCCACCGCTCGTCCCGACGGCTCGTTAAGACCAACTGGTCGCCCAAGGCGTTGGGTTGGACGTCGTAGTGGGTCGGACTCGACGTGGACAGCGGACTGCTCGTCTTGACGCCGACCACGTCGCCCAGGCTCCGGCGTACGCGATGCGCGTGCCGGGCGCGTCGGCCGGCCGCACCGCGACCTCCTCCGCGACCGGCCGGTTGGCCGCCGTCACCCCCAGCAGGGGGACCATCAGCGACAACGCAAGGCCGATGCCCCTCCAGCGGTGCCGCCGACCGCCCGTGCTACCCGTGCCCCTCACGGCCCACCTCACAGTTCCCACGCCGGCTCTGCGCATACGGGTACCAGCCTGCGGCCCGCCCCGGGAGGCGGGGCAGGGCCGCGGGGCCGAAGTCGGGGGAAGAGGCGGGTGTGTCCGAGGGCAGCGCGCGCACGGCGACGGCCGGTCGGGGCACGGGCGGGTGGGTCAGATCAGGCCCTTGCGCAGCGCGTAGCCGACGGCATGGGCCCGGTTGCGTACCTGGAGCCGCGTGATGACCTCGTGCAGCACGTTCTTCACGGTCCGCTCCGAGTAGGCCGTCTTGCGGGCGATCTCCTTGGTGTCGAGCCCCTCCGAGACCAGGCGCAGTATCTCCGCCTCGCGGGCCTTCAGGGTCGCCAGGGACACGGCCTGCGGGTCGAGCGACGAACTCTGCAGGTCACCCACGTGGGTGAGCAGCTTGGCCAGCAGGTCGCCGGGGAGCACGCCCTCGCCGTTGGCTATCGCCGACACCAGGCGTACCAACTTGTCCTGGTCGGCCTTGGCGCGCCGGAGCACTGCCGCGACCCCGAGTTTGAGCGTGCGTTGCAGGGCGTCCCCCGACTCGAAGGTGCCCACCACGACCCCGGTGCGGGTGACGGAGTTGTGCCGCAGTCTCTTGAGGAGGGCGGACGTCTCGTCGTCCACCACGTCCACGACCACCAGGGACACGCCGCGCGGTGTCGAGGTGGGCGTCGGCGACCAGCTCGATCTCGGGCCGGTGTCGTAACTGCTGGACCGTGCCCAGGTACAGGATCGGGTCTGGGGCGTAGACGGCGACGCTGACGCGCTCGGAGCTGACCGTGTGGGCCGGCCAGCGCGCGGGCTGGGCGGTCGCCCGGTCGGGTTCCTGGCGCACCGTGGTGAACGCGGCGGCGGGGCTGACCATCTGGGTCGTTGGCATGGGCGGGCACCTGTTCCATGAGACATGCGGGCACGGGCAGGAGTTGCGGGTGGTTCGGCGGAGCGACGCGACCGCCGGCCGGGGCACGACCGTGGCGGCGATCGGTCGGCGGCGGTACGGGAAGGGGAGCCGGAGGGAGCTCGTGAAGGCACCGCGAGTGTCCGCGGCCTTGCCCTCGGGCCCCTCGTGGCGGTCGGCGCGGCGTCCTAGTGTCGAGGCGTGACGTCTCCAACAGCCTCTCCCAGTCCAGGTGCAGCCGGTCTCGACATCCCCGGAGTGTCGGTCATGCCCGGTGGCACCGCCTCCACCACACTGACCGTTCGCAACGACAGCGACATCGTCGAGGCGTACACCCTGGAGATCGTGGGTGACTGCGCCGCCTGGTCCACCGCGGAGCCGGCGCGCGTCTCGCTCTACCCGGGGACCTCCGAGACGGTGACGATCCACCTGGCACCACCGCGCTCGTCCGAGGTGCGCGCGGGCGTGTACCCGCTGGCGGTCCTGGTGCTGCCCACCGAGCACCCCGAGGCGGTACGGGTCCCCGAGACCACCGTCCGCGTCGAGGAGTTCCGGCACCTGCGCGCCGACGTGGCACCGCGCCGCCGCCGTGGGTGGTTGCGCGGCCGGTACCAACTGGCCGTGCGCAACGAGGGCAACACCCCGGTACGGGTGGGCTTCACGCCCGACCAACCGGGCGAGGAACTCGGCTTCGACTTCCGGCCGACGACCCAGGAGCTGGCCCCGGGTGAGGCCGCGCACGTGGGCCTGCGGGTCCGTACGGGCAAGCCGGTGTGGTTCGGCGCCCCCGTGGTCTGGCCGTTCACGGTGGTCGTCGCCGAGTCCGCGACGACCGGCGACCGACAAGAGGGAGCGGAGGAGCTGGGGCCGGCGGCCGTCCAACCCTCGCTGGACGTGGAGTTCGTCCAGATCCCGATCTTCCCGAAGTGGCTGCTCGCCGTGTTGGCGGCCCTCCTCGCCCTGCTCCTGGCCTGGTTAATGCTCGTGCGCCCGACGGGTGCGCATCGCGGCCCAGGACGCGGCCAACGACGTCGTGCGCCCGCGGACGACCCCCGGGCCGGGTGCGCTCGGCCAGGACGAACAGGGGGCCGGCGACGGCGCGGAACAGCGCCCCGGGGGCGGTACGGACGCTCAGCCCGGCGGTGGCACGGACGCCCAGCCCGGTGCTGAGAAAGGGCCCCGGGGCCGGCGGCGAGAACGGTGGCGACGGCAAGGCCGGGGGCGGCGGCACGACCGGCGGCAAGGAACAGAGTTCGGTCACGCTCGACGTGGAGGTGGCCGCGGGCGCGGTGGGTGCCGCTCCGTACAAGGTGGAGGAGGGGAAGATGTTCGAAGTCACCGACATCGTCGTCTCCAACTACCAGGGCGACGAGGGCGTGTTGACCATCCACTTCGGCAACCGCAAGATCACGAAGATCGCCCTGGAGATGTTCCGCAACCTGGACTACCACTGGGTCACTCCCATCCGGATCACCGAGAACGCCACCGTGCGGGCCCAGGTGACCTGCGTGAAGCCGGGCACGCCGGCGACGGGACAACGGGCGCAGAGGTGCCACGAGGTCGTGAACGTAAGCGGTCTGCTCAGTGACGACAGGTGAACTGGGCGCCCCGATCACGGTCGTGGCGCACGGCCGGCTCGCGCGGGTGGGGCCGCGCTACCGCGTACGGAACTAAATTCTCACGCCATTCGCCCGAATAGTTCTCTCCCATAGCGAATAATCCGGGATTGCCGCATCAGAATGCCCCGGCTGGAGAGCGGGTGGGCATTCGGTAACCGAGAAGATTCGGTCTGACATTGGTACCACCCGCGAAGGTGTGGCGGGCGCCGGGTGGATGTATGCGGCAGGTACTTGCCAGGAAAGCCGCGAGGTGTCGCGCTCCGCTCTGGCGGGGCTTTAACTGAATCACCTTGGAGAGCGGCCCTCACCGCGGCCCACCGGCTCGACCAGGCCAGCGCCGTGATCATCGGTGCGAGAGCGGGAAACGCCGTCGCCGAATGGCCGAGCCACCGCCCGCGCATTCCGTCCGCCCCGGCTTGACCGGCCAACACCGAGCGCCCTGCCATGGCATGTGCCATCCGGAGCCTTCTGTTCCGCTCACGGGTAAACTGGGAGCACTGACGACACGGCGAGCCGTGTGCCCCTGCGGGTTTGCTGCCGGGGTGGTCGCCTAGGGCGGGCCCGGTACGCGATGACCGCACGCTCGGCGCGGCGGAGGCCACGCGCAAGAAGCTGGCGCGAGGGGCCCCGGCGGCTAGGAGCGCGCCCGCCGTGCAGCGCTTTCTCATGTGAGGCGCGCTCGCGGGGGGAGCGCGGAGATCGTCCCGGGCGCACTCCCACGGACGACGCCCGCGTTTGTCTCGACCGTCTTCCGAGAAAGCCGATGCGAGCGGGGCCACCGGTCACGGTTCGGAAGTCCGTCGGTCTGCCAGGGCGGACCCGTGGCCGAATGCGCGCGGGGCCGTAGCCCGAACGGTGAACACATAGGCGCGTGGAAGCGCTGCCACAAGAGTGACTGTTTTCCTCGGGGGGGGCGATCTTCGCTTCCCCCGCCCGTGCTGTCGATGCCGCGGCAATCCAAGAGAAAGCAGTCATCATGTCGACACAGAACGCCTCGACTAAGACCCAGCCCGAGCCCGTTCGCGATCCCCAACAGGACCACCTGCTCACTCCGGAAAACAGCGCGATCGTCCTCATCGACTTCCAGGAGGGCAGGAGGGTCAGTACGCGACTGTGGGGTCCTCGACGAGAGCCGAGATCGATCTCGGAGCCGTCACGCTTGCCAAGCTCGCCCACGCTTACCACGTCCCGACGGTGCTGACCACCGTCGCGGTGGGCATGGGGGTCAACAAACCCACCGTCGACGAGATCGCCCAGGGGAACTGCCCGGGGTCCCCGAGATCGACCTCACCGGCGTGAACTCCTGGGAAGACGCGGACTTCCGTGCCGCCATCGCGGCCACCGGCCGCAGGAAGATCATCATGGCGAGACTGTGGACCGAGGTCTGCCTCACGTTCCCCACCCTGGACATGCTCGCGGAAGGCTTCGAGGTCTACCCCGTGATCGACGCCGTCGGCGGCGTCTCGTCCGTCGCTCACGAGACGGCCGTCCAGCGCATGATCCAGGCCGGCGCGCAGCCCGTCACCTCGCTGGCGCTGGGCTCCGAGTTCATGCGGAACTGGGCCCGCGACGACGCCGACCTCTACCGCGTGATCATCAACGACTACTTCCTACGCAAGCGCGCCATCGGCCACAGCTCCGGCAACCTGTTCTGACCCCCACACCGGGTCCGGCGAGGCCGCCCGTGGCCCGGCGGACCCGGTGTGGGGAAATAGCCGGTAACCACAGGACACCCGGAGGGACGCGTGCGGCGCGGCTACTGCCTCTCGGTCTCGCCCGGCCTGCGGGGCGGGTGGCTGGGAGGAGCGGTGGCGTCACCATGCGGCAGCTGCGCCGAGCGGTGAGGGCTGGGGCGGTGCCCGGCGTCACGGCGGCCACTGCCGCGGGCACGGACGTGATCGGCTTCGGACGCCGGCCCTGGCGGCGAACCCGAAGGGGCGGGCGGGTGCTTCCGGTCGCGAGCCCCGGCCCGAGCGGGACCGCCGCACACCCCGTGGCCGACGCCGACTATCCCCGCCCCCGGGTCAAGAAAATCTATGTCGGCCGGAGTAGACATTGGGTGGTGGTGTGGTTATGGTTTTTCTCGTAGCCAGAGAGACACGCAGGGCCCGGCAGAGACGAACTGCCGGGCAGCAGTACCCGCAGTTGCAGCTCGCAAGACGGTGCGGCGGTGGAGTTTCGAAGCCGGAGTGATCGCAGGATGGCGACGCGACTGCCGGCCGGACCGGGTGGCACGCGGTGATCAGGGGCCGCCGTGAGCAGTACCGCAGTTCACGCAGGAGCAGTACCCAGCAGCGAAGGTGAGCAGCACCTCGGTGAAGGCGTCGGCTGCGGACGCGCGCACCGGGACGTTCGACAGTGGGGTTCCACGCCAGAGCAGGCGCAGGACGGGCGACGGGCTGGCTGTCGAAGAGTGGCGCTGGCACAGGCCACGGAGCAACACGCAGGACAGCAGTACCACATGTAGGCAAGAGATCGATCCAGAGGGAAGAACGGAGGGGCCAGGCGCCATCAGGATCGCCCGGGCGTGAGATCTGAGCCCGGGTACCGCAGGACATCGATAGTGAGGTGGTCTCCGGTCAAGCAACCGCGATCCCCGCGCCCCCGACAGAGGTCAGGTCGGGGCAGCGGAAACAGAAGGACGGCGTAGTACCAGGGCCGGCAGATGGTGTAGTTGTTCCTTCGGGGCCCGGGTGCCGTGTGGCACTCGGGCCCCTCCACGCGTTCCGCGAAGAGGTGTAGAAGAGGTGTATATGACAGCAAACGACTCGTTCGACCGTCTCGACGACAACGACTACCCCGCCTACACTATAGGCCGGGCCGCCGAACTGCTCGGCACCACGCAGGGCTTCCTCCGCGCCGTCGGTGAAGCCCGCCTCATCACCCCGCTCCGTTCCGACGGCGGCCACCGGCGCTACTCCCGCTACCAACTGCGCATCGCCGCCCGGGCCCGGGAACTCGTCGACCAGGGCACGCCCGTCGAGGCCGCCTGCCGCATCATCATCCTCGAAGACCAGCTCGAAGAGGCCCGACGTATCAACGCCCAGTACCGCCGCTCCGCGTCCCAGTCCGCGACCGGCGACTGACCCGCGACCGCGGTAAACCCTGCGGAACCGTCCGCCCACCGATGTCCGGATGCGTACATGACTGCTGAGAACGCCCATCCGGTGGTGCACAGCCGCCCACCCGAGCACCTTTCCGGCGCCGACCGCGTTCCAGCGGTCGACGCGCCGCCCGAACCGCCCGCCCGGCGGGCAGGCGCTGTCGCCCCGGATGACGCCCTTCGGCGCGCGGCGGCCGTGCTGAAGCCGAGGATGCGGGGCTCGCTGCACGCCGGGGTGTTCCCCCTCGCGCTGGCCGGCGGCATCGTCCTGATCGCCCTGGCCCGCTCGGCGGCGGCGGTCGCCGCCTGCTCGGTGTACGCGCTGTCGGCCTGCCTGCTGTTCGGCACCAGTGGGCTCTACCACCGCGGGACCTGGGGCCCGCGGTGGGAGGCCGTCCTGCGGCGGCTGGACCACGCAAACATCTTCCTGATCATCGCCGGCACGTACACGCCCCTGGCGGTCTCGCTGCTCCCCGAGGGGCAGCAGCGGGTTCTGCTGTCCCTGGTCTGGGGCGGAGCCACGGCCGGCATCACCTTCCGCGTCTTCTGGATCAACGCCCCGCGCTGGCTCTACACCCTGTGCTACATCGCCCTGGGCTGGGCCGCCGTCTTCTACCTCCCCGACTTCGCGCGCATCGGCGGCACCGCGGTGGTCGCGCTCATCATCGCCGGCGGCCTCCTCTACACCGCGGGCGCGGCCGTGTACGGCCTCAAGCGGCCTGACCCCTCACCGAACTGGTTCGGCTTTCACGAGGTCTTCCACACGCTCACCATCGCCGCGTTCTCCGCGCACTACACGGCGATCTTCCTGGAAGACACCTGACCGACGGCGGCCAAGTCCGCCGTGCGCGATAAAAGAAGTACACCGGTGCCCGCCTATCTGTCGCGGCCGAATGAGGTTTTAGCGTGCGGCGTGCGGAGTGTTTCTCTCGGCGCGGGCAGAGTGCGGTCGACAACCGGGCGAGCGCCTTTCTGGCGTGCTACTGTCGGTCTCTGTTGCAGTTGTGGTTTCCAAAACTTCGACGCTTATCGCGGTTATTTCAGCCGTGGGCGGCGTCTTGTATTTCCGTTTTTCTCCGGGCGGGGCATCATCGCGGCGACCTGGTGTCCGTGGATCGCGGATGCCGGCGTACTGCCCCACAAGGAGATATGACATGGCATCCGGCATCGTGAAGTGGTTCAACGCGGCCAAGGATTTCGGCTTCATCGAGCAGGACGGTGGCGGTCCCGACGTGTTCGCCCACTTCTCGAACATCGCCGCCCAGGGCTTCCGTGAGCTGGTCGAGGGGCAGAAGGTCACCTTCGACATCGCCGCGGGCCAGAAGGGCCCGACGGCCGAGAACATCGTTCCCGCCTGACGCTGACGCGTACGTCGTAGCTGGGGCCCGCATCCCTCGGGGTGCAGGACCCAGCTACGAGCATTTCCCTCGGTAACATCACCCGCGGGGCAAAATCGCCCCCAGACCTTCTCCAGCGCTGCCCGCCTTTTCCGGGCCGCGCCCGTCGACGCGCGGGATTCCACGCCCGTACGACGTCCCCGTTGCATCGTCGGCACCGCGCACCGGATTCACCGCCTCGCGACCGCACCTTCGATTTCGTTTTCGCATTCCATTTCGGCCCGTTCTCGTGATTCCCAGCGCTGTTCTTCCGCTGCGGGAATGCCTTGATACGTGCCGTATCGAGGAAGGTTCTCCCATGAACCCCACACGTACGAGCCGCACGTCCCGGCCCCGTCGCTCCGGTGGCCCCGCTTTCGGCGCCGGTTCGGGCCGGGGCGGTCGCTTCGGCTCACCCGCCCCGAGGCGCTCCGGCGGCCCGAGCCGGTCGGGCGGCCCCGGTTGGCGGTCCGCCGCGCCCACCGGCGAGTTCGCCCCGCCGAAGACGATCACTCCCGCGCTGCCCGCGGTCGAGGCGCTTGCCGACCTCGACATGCCCGCCGCCTGCTGGCCGCGCTGACCGCGCAGGGCATGAGCGTCCCGTTCCCGATCCAGGGCGCGACCCTGCCCAACACCCTCGCGGGCCGCGACGTCCTGGGGCGCGGGCGCACCGGCTCCGGCAAGACCCTCGCCTTCGGCCTGGCGCTGCTGGCCCGCACCGCCGGCCGGCGCGCCGAGCCCCGCCAGCCGCTTGCCCTGGTCCTCGTCCCGACGCGCGAGCTGGCCCAGCAGGTGACCGACGCGCTCACCCCCTACGCCCGCTCCGTGAAGCTGCGCCTGGCCACCGTCGTCGGTGGCATGCCGGTCGGCCGACAGGCCCACGCGCTGCGGGGCGGTGCCGAGGTCGTCGTCGCCACGCCGGGCCGGCTCAAGGACCTCATCGACCGCGGTGACTGCCGGTTGAACCAGGTCGCGATCACCGTCCTGGACGAGGCCGACCAGATGGCCGACATGGGCTTCATGCCCCAGGTCACCGAACTCCTGAACCAAGGTGCGTCCCGAGGGCCAGCGGATGCTGTTCTCCGCCACCCTCGACCGCAACGTCGACCTCCTGGGCCGCCGGTACCTCACCGACCCGGTCGTCCACTCCGTCGACCCGTCCGCCGGCGCGGTCACCACGATGGAGCACCACGTGCTGCACGTGCACGGCGCTGACAAGAACCGTACGACCACCGAGATCGCGGCCCGCGACGGCCGGGTGATCATGTTCCTGGATACCAAGCTCGCCGTAGACAAGCTCACCGACCACCTGCTGGCCAACGGCGTCCGGGCCGCCGCCCTCCACGGCGGGAAGGTGCAGTCGCAGCGCACCCGGACGCTGACCAGTTCAAGACCGGCCACGTCACCGTGCTCGTCGCCACGAACGTCGCCGCCCGCGGCATCCACGTCGACAACCTCGACCTGGTCGTCAACGTCGACCCGCCGACCGACCACAAGGACTACTTCCACCGGGGCGGCCGTACCGCGCGGGCCGGCGCGTCGGGCAAGGTCGTCACCCTGGTCACCCCGGATCAGCGCCGCGGCATGAGCCGCCTCATGGCCGACGCCGGGATCGTGCCCCAGACCACCCAGGTCCGCCCCGGCGACGAGGCGCTGAGCCAGCTCACCGGTGCCCAGGCCCCCTCCGGCGTCCCCGTGACGATCACCGCACCGGTGGCCGAGCGACGCAAGCGCGGCGCGGCCTCACGCGGGCGGCGCGGCCCCGCCTCGGCTGCTCCGCGCAGGAGCAGGTCCACGAACGCCGGAGCCGAGCACGCGGTGCCGGGCCGCCGGCTGGCCGCACCGCCGGTCGTCGATGACCGGGACACCGCGCGGGACGCCCTCGTCCGCGTCCGCTGAACCGCCCCGCCACCGTAGGACCACCCTCTCTCCCCGTGAGGCACCATGCGCTGCGTCATCCGCCCGCACCTCACCAAGGGCGGAGTCCTGGAGGCCATGAAGGGCGTCAAGCCCGAACCGGTCATCGGCGAGTCCGTGATCATCGGCCGTCGCACCTACCCGGTCAAGCAGGTCGGGCAGGTCATCACGCGCCAGGACCGCCGCGACTTCACCGCCGGTGAGGTCCTCCGGGCCATGGCCCAGCTCGGCTTCACCTGCCCCGGCCCCCGCCACGCCACCGCGCCCCAGCACGCCCCCGGCCCGCTCCAGCAGGTTTCCGCACTGCTCGGCCCTCCTGCCGCCGCCTGACCGACTGGCGGGCCCGAAGGGCCGCCAGAACAACAGTGAGGGTCCGACCGCCAGACGCCGGTCGGACCCTCGTCCCGTTGCCGCGTGGTGCGTCAGCGCGGCGTCGTGTTCACTGGTCGGAGTAGCTGAAGTCACCCACGGTCCAAGCGCTGACGTCTTCGATCGCCACGCGGTACATCCCACCCGTCTCCGGGATGCCCACCGTGCCCTGCAGAATCCGCGCCACGTGGAAATGCAGATGAGTGGGCGCCTTCTCCTCACCACCCGCAGCGGTGAAGGCGGCGGAGAATTCACTGAGCTGGGCCGAGTCCGCCAGGACCTCGGACACCCGCTGCCTCCAGACAGCTTCGGGAGCCAGTCGACCCGTGATGACAGCACCACCGGTGACCACGGAGTCATCTGGTTGCTGCGCTCGGACTCCACCAAGGCCGCTACATCGACAAGCAGTTCGTCAGGCTTCGACATGGCAAGCGATTCTAATCAACGCCGCTCGGTCCGCCTAAGCGCTGGGGCAGGTGCGTCACGCCGGTCGCGGAGCGTCAGGCGCCGGGCTCCTCCTGGGGGGCCCGCACCTCGACCCTGCTGCGCAGCGCCCGCGAGGCCTGCTTGGCCCATTCGATCGCGACGTCGTCGTTCTCGGCTTCGATGATCCAGAAGCCACCGAGGTACTCATCTGCCTCGACGAACGGGCCCGGCGTGAGGACGGGGCTGTCTCCGGAGTAGTCCACCGTGGTCGCGCTTGACGGCGGCTGCGGGCCCCCGGCGGCCACGAACGCGCCCGCCTCCTGGACGGCGGCGTTGCACGCCCCGACCGAGGCCATGACCTCCTGCGACTCCGCCGGGTACATGGCCTCCATCGTCGGCTCCTCGGCGGAGTCGTGCGGCAGGCTCAGGAAGTACTGCGTCATGGTCGTCTCCTCGTCGTGCGGCCCACGGCCGACGGCCGCTGCCTTGATGACCGCAACGCGAAGCGGGGCGTACCGTGTACGTATCAGTCATCGTGACTGGTGTCCGGGGAACCGACGACCGACGTCGGTCACGGGACGAGGCGGGCCAGCTCGGCGCGTCCGGTGACGCCGAGCTTCGGGTACGCCGTGTAGAGGTGGTGGCCGACGGTCCGTGGGCTGAGGAAGAGCTGGGCGGCGATCTCCTTGTTGGTGTGACCGCTGGCGGCCAGCCGTACGACCTGCAGCTCCTGCGGGGTCAACAGGGTGAGTGGGCCGCTGCCCCGAGGTTCGCCGCTCCGCTCGCCGAAGGCGGCCAGCTCGCCGCGCGCACGCTCGGCCCAGAGCCGCGCGCCGAGGCGCTCGAAGGCGGAGACCGCCGCCGCGAGACGGCCACGGGCCTCGGCACGGCGACGACGGCGCCGCAACCACCCGCCGTAGACGAACTGGGTAGCGGGCCGACCTGCTCGGCCTGGTCCGACTCGTCGCCGTCGCGTGCCGCGAGCCGTGACGACCCGAGTTCGATGATCGCCAGGGGATTGCCGCCGGACTCCGCGAGAACCCTGGTCCGCATCCGTTCGGCGAGCCCCGGTAGTGCCCGTCCAGCAGCCGGGCGGCCTCGACAGCGGCGAGGCCGGACAGGTCCACGACCTCCACGCCGGCGTCTACGGCCGGCACCGCCGTGTCCCGTACCGTGAACAGCACCGCGATCGGGTCGGCCACGAAGCGGCGGGCCGCGAACAACAGCGCCTCCACGGACCCCTGGTCGAGCCATTGCAGATCGTCGACCATGCACAGCAGCGGGGCGTCCTCGGCCAGCACGACGGTGTCGGCGGCACCTACTCCGGGCCACCCAGCCGCCTGGTCACCGTGTCGAGCGTCGGCCACGGAGGCCCCTCGCGCAGCACGCGCAGGCATTCCTCTCCGAAGCGCCTCCCCTGCGGAAACTGGTCGCCAAGCTCCCAACGCCACGCGGCGACCATCGCGATCACGAGCTGCCGGCACTCGTCCAGCAGCCCTTGGTCAACGCCTGGGTAGTACGCGCGGACCGCCTCGGGAACGTGGGCGAGGTCGAACTCGACGGGCCCCCGGCAGCACGTCTCCAGGTCGATGAACAACGGGCCGTTCTCCGTGCTGAGCACGTTGCCCGGGTGCGGCTCGCCATGGAGTAGCTGCTCCACGGCGTCGCGCTCGTCGACCGCCCGTCCCAGGCTCGCCAGCCTGCCGCCGAGGAACACGCGGTCCGGGGCTGTGAGTTCCGGCGAGCGGTCCGGTTCGGCGACTACCTCCGCCGCCTCCGCGATCCGGTCCGTGAACCTCGGGCTCGGCACGTCGACCTCGCGCATGCCGGCGTGCAACTGCGCCAGCGCCTTGGCGTAGTCGACTGGTGGGGTGTGAAGTGTCACGGGTTCGTGGTAGGTCCACAACGTCACCGCGAAGCCATCGCGCGTGTACACCCGCGCGCCCGCCCGAGGCTCCAAGGGGCGCACCGGACACCCGACCTCGGCGAGACGCCGGGCCAGCTCGACTTCGAACTGTGCCACCTCCTGTTCCACCGGGGCGACCCGGGCCAGGACGTCACATGGCGTCAGCCGCAGTGCCAGCTTGTTCGTGTTCTGGAGGACGACCGCGTCGTCGGCTGGCAGGTCGAGCGCTGCGGCGACCGACCTCGCAGCCGCGATCGCGCGCGTGACGTCGGCCATCTCCATCCTTGGATCCTGTCACAGACGTCAGCACGTAGGCCGTGACGACCAGGGTGCTCTGCCGGGTGGCCACCGCCTCTGACAGGCTGGGCCCATGGTCGAGAGCGCAATCCCCGCCCCGGACGACGACTGGCCGCCGCGCGCCCGCGAGGCGTTCCTCGACGCGCTGTGGAGCCTGGTCGTAGCCGAGGAGAGGCCCCCGGGTGGCGGCCCCCCGCCCTGGCTCGCGGAGGTGTGGCGTGGTGGGTCGCCCGCGGCGGGCTCCGTGATCGGTGACGGACTACCGACAGTGGCCCCCTCGCCGGGTGACCCCTCGCGATCCGCGCACTCCGCCGACGACGCGGCGGAGACGACCGCCTTGCACCGGGTGCTGGCCTGCGGCGTGGACCCCGACGACCTGACGGACGTGGTACGCGAGATGCAGCACGAGGTCATCTACAACCTTTGTCAACTTCTCGACGAACCGGGTCTGTTGGGGTTTGGACTGGACGGCGGGGACTCCCGGCCACCGGAGTTCCGCTGGCACCTCGCGGCAACCCGCGCTACGGCCCCGGAGGCCCCCGCCCCCTGCACACCGCACTGGACGCCCACGACCCCAGTGGCCGTGAGGGTGACCCCCGCGGCCGGCCCCTCCCCGCCCACCTGCCGGGCCATCCCGCGTACGTGCGCCACGCGGTGGCGCAAGCCCGGGCGGGCGACCGCATGCGGGCGATCAAGACCTGGCGCCAGGCGACGGGCCTACCGGTCCGGGAGGCGAAGGCGGCACTTGACCAGGTTCTCGGCGAGGCGGAATGAGGCACGGCGGCTGCGCCCGAGTGACCGGCCCTGACGCGGGACTGTCCGGGCGGCGGGTGCTGTCAGCCGTCCGTGGTGAACAGGCGGCCGTAGCCGGTGACGGCGGATACGGGAGTGTCGGCGGAGCGCAGGGCTGCCCACAGCAGGACTTGGTTGGCCGTCAGCACCGGGCGGTGCAGCGTGCTTTCCAGCCGCTCGATGGTGCCGACCGCGCGGCGGAACCCGTTGCCGTCGATGAGGACGGCGTTGGCGGCGTCGGGGGTGTTGGCGAGGACCCAGCGGTGGATCTCCGCACGGGAGACCGTGGCCCATTCGTGCGCGGTGTGCAGGACGGAGGAGCCGGACACGTGGAATCCGGCGTCGCGGTAGTAGGTCTGGGCTAGGCGGTCCATCTCGCTGTCGAACTACGGCGGGTGGATCAGGCAAAGGCGTTGTGCGCCCAGGGCGCGCAGGGCCCGCACGGCGGCGGTGACAGTCGCCACGACCGGCACTCCGTGGGCCCGCTCCCGCAGCCGTTGCAGCATCGCCTCGTCGCCCTGCGCCCCCAGGAGGTAGGTGGTGCTGGTGAAGGCGAAGGCGATCGTGTCCAGCGGTGCCGCGGCGAGCTGCTCGACGCCCTCGTCAACGTCGGGCGGGGCGGCGAAGGCGCGCACCGCGGACAGCGGCATGGTCACGGTGGGGTGCGCTTCAACGGCGAAACGGGCGCGGGCCGCGTGCAGGCCGATGTCGGCCGGGGCCATGGCCCGTATCTCCGATTCGGGTTTCAGGCCGATGTCCGGGGTGAGGATGCCGAGCCTGCGCGTGGTGTCCCAGCCGTCAGGTCGCCACATCCGCGGCCTCCTTCAGGGCAGTGGCTTCAGGGCAGTGGTCAACGGGCGGGCGACCGGGACGGGGTCAGCCGTCGGTAGGCGGCCACCGCGGCCACCAGGTCGGGGTCCCGGGCGAAGGGGTGGTCGGTGCCCAGGTCGATGCGATCGGCGCCGTAGGCATCGGCGGCGTAGCGCAGGGCCGCGTGGTTGCCCTGTGTGTGGCTGTCGAATCTGACCGGCGTCGGCAGCGGCTGGGGGAGGAAGGGAGGGTGGCAGGAGGCAGGCCGCCCCGCCTACTCGGGCGATGATCGCGGTGAGACGGGCGAAGCGGCGGGGGCGTCCGGTGTCCAGCCAGCGCAGGAGGCCGAAGGTCTGCTCGGCGAGCGCGCCCGCCGTCCATCGCAGGCTGCCCGGCGTGCCGGGGGCGCGGGCAGGGTGCCGCCGGGGAGAGCAGGACGGTGGTGCCCTGGTCGGCGAGGTGGGCGAAGAGCGGGTCGAAGCGGTGCTCGGTGAGGTGGCGGTCACCCGTCTGCCAGGTCAGGGCCACGCCGTGCACGCCGAGGACCTCCAGCGCGTGTCGCGCCTCGGCGATCGCCTCGTCTAGGTGCGGCAGGGGGAGCACGGCCAGGAAGCCCAACCGGTCGGGGTGGCGTGCGACGGCCTGGGCGCACCGGTCGTTGGCCAGCCTGGCGGCGTGGGCGGCAGCAGTGGCCTGGGGGAGGTCTGGCATCTGCGCGGCGGCGCTGACGAGTTGGCGGTCGATGCCGGCCGTGTCCAACTCGGCGATCCGGGCGGCCAGGTGGTCGGTCCGGTTGGTGGCGTTCATCGCTCGGATCTCGCTCACCGGCCGGTTGTGTTCCTCCAGCAGGGCGAGGTAGTCCTCCGGCCACAGGTGGGTGTGGACGTCGGTGAGCGGGCCGGCCATTCGATGTCTTGGCGCAGCGGGTTGACGCGCAGGCGCGCGAAGTGTTCCACACGTTGGACGCCGCTCTCCGAACTGTCTGGTTCCTCCACGTCCATCCGCAGGCTGGGTGCCGTGTCGCCGCCGAAGCGGGAGCAGACGTGCACGTGCGCGCGGTAGACGCCCTCCAGGGCGTCCAGCAGTTCGGTGTACGTGGCGCTCCGGCGGGCGGCCCGGTCCACATGCTCGGGCAGCGTGTGCAACAGGCGCACCAGCCGGTCGTGGTCGCGGGTCTGAGCGCCACTGAAACCGGTCCTGACCTGGGGTGGTGTCATCGCTGGCCGTACCGACAACGCGTACAGCCCCTCGTCGAAGTCGGCGGCGAAGCGCATCGCCACAGCGGTGGCGCTGCTGAGCCGGGCGGCGCGCGCCAGGTGTTCCCGTTGGGCGGCGCCGGTGATGTACGCCGCACAGCTCACGCTCACGGTGATCGATTGCAACAGGGTGAAGAACAGGCGGTGTCTGGTTCGCCAGCGGTCGACGCACGCCGCGGGCGTCATCGCGCTCAAACCGGGCGCTGTCGCGCCGGCTGTGGTTGAGCCGCCGAGGAAGTGGCGGTCCGCGGTGAGCAGCCGCGCCTGTTCATCCCGGGAGAGGCTGGTGCCGTGGGTGCGCAGTCCTGCCAGGCGTCGTCCTCGGCGAGCAGCAGCGACCGCAGGAAGAGGTCGGGCCCGCCGCGACCTCGGGTGACGCCGAAGAAGGTGTCGTGCTCTGTGAACTCCTCCTCGGGCGCGCTCACCGCTGGCGCGGGTACCCCGCCCGGCGCGATGCCCTCGCCCAGTGCCGCCCGCACGCGGGTGCGCGGCCCCGGGAGGGCGAGTTCGGGGACGGCCTCCAGCAGCACGCGCTGGGCGTCCTCCAACTCCGCTGGCGTCTTGGGGAGATCATCGGGAAAAGGCAGAAGCAGTGCTGCGTCCATACCGAACCTCCGCACCGCCCGCACGGCGCCGCCCCGGCCATCGACTCGGGCGGCAGGCTGTGAGCCGGAAACGTCATGCGGGGTGCTCACTGTTCGCGGCATAGACCCCTTATCGTGACATTGGCCTTGAAGGGGTGCAAATTGCCTTTTCGGCGGATAGTGGGGGGGCTCGTGAAGCTGCCCCGATCAGCGACCGGCCCGCCGAACACGGCCACACCAGCCCGCACCCCGAACACGCGGTGCCCTGACGCGGCGGTGCCGGAGCCCTGGCCTCCATCGGCTCGGCCAGAGCCCCGGCACCCGCGGCGCGCGGGCGCCGCCCCCCACTCACCGAACGAGAGCGCCAGCTCAGCGCGTACGCCCCCGCGCCTTCAGCGGTACCGGTGGCAGTTCGGGGGCCGGTAGGGGCGCGCCCTCGTACGAGCTGACCTCGCCGAAGCGGGTGCCGGATGCCCAGTCCTCGCGGGCCTGGGCGATGTCCTCGTGAGTGCGGCCGACGAAGTTCCACCACATGACGATGCGCTCCTCGAACGGCTCGCCGCCCAGCAGCATGAACGCGCTGTCCACGGCGGCCCGCAGGGGCAGTTCCCGGCGGCCGCAGCCGAGGTAGAGCAGGGAGCCGGGGGCCAGGCGCACGCCGTCCACCTCGGCCTCGCCGGACATCGCCATGGCCGCGTACTCGAAGTCGGGTTGGAGCGGCAGGCGGGTGTCGGTGCCGGCGGCCAGGGTGATGTCGGCGCCCATCAGCGGGGTGAAGGTGGTGCCGGGGGAGCGGGCGCCGTCCAGGTCGCCGAGGATCACCGTGGCGCTGAGCCCGCCGCCACCACCGCTCACCTGGGGAAGCTCCGCGTGGTGTTCCCAGGACGGGGCGGTGTGCCGGTGCGCGTCGGGCAGCGCGACCCAGAGCTGGGCACCGTGCAGCAGCTTCGCGTGCTCGCGCGGGGACTGTTCGGCGTGCGCGATGGCCCGGCCCGAGGTCATCAGGCCCAGTTCCCTCGGCCGCAGGAGTTGTTCGCTGCCCAGGCTGTCCCGGTGCAGCACCTCACCGGCGTGCAGCCAACTCACCGTCTGTAGGCCGATGTGCGGGTGCGGCGGCACCTGCATGCCGGGCTCGCGCTCGATGTCGTCGGGCCCGTAGTGGTCGACGAAGCACCACGCGCCCACCATCCGCCGTCCCATGCTGGGCAGCAGCCGGCGGACCTCGGTGCTCTCGCCGAGCATGACCGGCTTCGCCGCGAGGAGGTCACGCAAGGGCTGCGCGGTGACGTCGGCGCGCCCGCCGCAGACGGTCGTGGCGGGCCGCAGATCCAAGTTGCTCATGGGGAGCACTCTGCCACGCCACCGTCCCGCGCCTACGTCCCGTGCGGTCGGTCCGCGCGCGGGGCCGGGCGCTCCGTGGCGTGGTCCGGCGCTGGCGCGTCCGCCTCCGGCGCGCTCGCCCTCGGCGTGCGGTCGGGTGCCGCGTCGGCCGCGTACGGGTACAGCAGGACGGCCACCGCCGTGAGGGCCAGGCCGATCAGCCAGCCGGCCAGTACGTCGGTCGCCCAGTGCACGCCCAGGTAGACCCGGGTGGAGCCGACCCCGAGCACGGAGACGGCCGCCGTCGCCGCGGCCAGCCCCCGCCACAGGCGGCGGACCGAGTGCACCGCGAGCAGCCACAGGAGCAGCCCGCAGGTCAGGGTCGCGGTGAGCGCGTGGCCGGAGGGGAAGGCGGCGTAGTGCGCGGAGTCCACCGGGTCCGGCCACCGGGGTCGCTCGCGGCCGACCGCGGCCTTGAGGCCCTGTTGGAGCACCGTGCCGACGACGGCGGTCGCCGCCAACCACAGGGCGACCGGCCAGCGGCCCCGCCACAGCAGCCAACCCGTCACGACGGCGAGCAGCGCGCGCATGGTCCACGGGTCCCAGACCCAGTCGGAGAGGACGCGGTTGGTCCGCGTCCAGTCGTCGTGCACCACGGCGGAGCGGTGCAGGCCGGTGGCGATGTCGCGGTCCACGGACAGCAGCGGCCCCCACTCGGCGGCCACCAGCGTGAGCAGCACCGCCAGCGACCCCCCGCACACCACCGCGACCACGGCCCAGCCGCGTCGTCGCACGGGCGGCCGGGGAGTGGGGCGGGCGGGACGGCGGGCAGTGGTTCGGGGCGGCGGTCGCATGGGGGGATGATCGCTGATCGCAGCGGCGAGCGGCAGCCGGTCGTACGGGCAACGGACCACTCGCGTGCCGCGCGGCCACCCCTCGCCCGCGCGCACGCCGCCGCGCCGCGCGCCGGCTAACCCAGTGCGCGCAGCGCCGGTACGAGGGTGACCAGGAGCGGGACCACCGGCACCAGGGCCGCCGCGGCCGTCATCCGCCAGCGGCGGGCCGTCGTGAAGCGCTGCCCGGGAGCCAGCAGGCGGTTGACCCGGCGCGGCACCTCGGCGACCCCGGTGCAGGGGCCGAAGACGCCGCGCTCCTCGTTGAGTTCGACCAGCGCGAGGGCGATGCCCAGCCGGCCGAAGCGGCGTGACGCCACGTCGTCCGCGGCCAGCTCCACCAGCCGGTGCACCTGGTCCCGGAACGCGGCGAACACCGGCACCTGCGGGAAGCCGCCAGCCAGCGCGGACGAGGCGTTCAACAGCCAGTGGTGGCGGGCGTGGGCGTGCCCTTCCTCGTGCGCCAGCACGGCGTCGAGCTGCCGCCCGTTCAACCGGCGCAGCGCGGCCGTCGTGATCACCAACTGCGGCGCCGCGCCCGGCAGCCACCACGCGTCGGGGCGGTCACCCTCCAGGACAACCAGCCGGTTGCCGCTGGACTCCTCGCCGGGCAGTTGGGGGGAGCGGACGAGCAGGTCGGCGCGGCGCTGCCTGCGCTGCGCCCGCGAGCCGCGCACCTCCCGGGTCAGCATGACGACGGTCCACACGGCGCCGCAGGCCAGGACGACGGCCACCGGCGCGGCCCACGGTCCGTAGGCGGTGAGCGCGTACGCCTCCATGACACCGTTCGGCGCCGGCGCGAAGACGTTGCCCCGTACCGCCTCCCAGGCCGCCGCGGCGCTCAGCGACATGGCCAGCGCGCAGCACATGATGACGCCGACCACCACGCACTGCCACACCCACAGGGCGAGCACCGGTTCGCGGTCGGGCCAGTCGGAGCGGGTCAGCACGCGCGGCGCCAAGGCCGCGGCCACTGCTCCCAGCGCCAGCAGCGCCAGCGGGACCATCATGTCGCTTAGCTTATGAGGGGCTGGACGGGCACCGGTACGGCCACAGCACCGAAGTGACGCACGACACGCGGGGTGCGGGATTGCGGAGCGCGACCCTCCGCGTGCCACCCGCCGCGCGGCGGTGCCCCCACGGCGAGCGCCGGACCACGGGCGCGGCGCGGGTGGGGCGCCGGGTGGGCCGCGCTAGGGGGTCGGGCCCGGCGCGCGGCGTATCGTCACCCGGCCCGAGGCGAGGTCGATGGGCCCCCGTCTCGGGTCGCCGTCGCCGATGTCGTCCACGCACAGCTTCAGCCGCTCGCGTTCGTCCTGGGCGTGCTTGCGGCCGGGTGCGAACAACTCGTCGACCAGGTTGAACAACGTGACCTCCCCTGTTCCTGCGGCGGCCGAGCCGTCCCGGCACGAGGCGTCGGCGCGGTGTCCCTCTCGCGAGCGTACCTGGGAGAGCCCCATCGTAGGCGGTGTGGGTGTGACGCGGGACCGGGGTGGGACGCGGGCCGGGGTGAGGGGCGGCTGGGAGTCAGAGGCCGTGGCGGTAGCGCAGCGGGTGGTCGACGGGCACCTCGATCAGGGCGATCCGCACGCCGTCGGGGTCGCCGATCCACATCTCTACCAGCCCCCACGGCTCCCGCAGCGGCGGGCGCAGCACCTCCACATCCTGCGCCGACAGCTCCTGGTGCGCCGCCGCCACGTCCGGGACCTGGAGCCAGAGCTGGAGGCCGGGCGCGGGCGGGGTGTCCGAGCGGCCGGAGACCTCGAGGAAGCCGCCGCCCAGGAAGTAGACGGTGCCCCGCTCGGGCCCGGTGCCGAATTCGCGGGCGACCTCGAGGCCCAGGGCGCGCCCGTAGAAGCGGCGCGAACGGTCGGGGTCGGTGGGCCGCAGGAGGACGCGGCTGCTCAGCACATGCACCATGGTCGTGACCCTACGCATCCGACGGCGCGAAATGCGGTCGAATCCGTCAGTCGGCGTAGTGCGGCTGGAACCGCCCCCCCTGCCGGGCCTCCGCCCCGTGCGCCGCTCGCGCGCTACTACGTGCCGGCGCACGCCCCTCGGCGGTGGGTGGTCATCGGGCGGGGGAGCGCGCTGGTGGGTGGGACGGGCCAGGTCGGGCCGGGTGGCGCGGTGTGTCCCCCAGTTCCGGGTAGTCGGTGGTGACGCCGTCCAGGTCCATGCCGTGCGCGACCTGGAGGTGCTCGGGCGTGTTCACGGTCCAGGCGGTCACGCGGAGGCCCGCCGCGTGCGCCCGGTCCACCAGCTCCAAGGTGAGCCGGCGGATGTTGAGGGCGAGCAGACCGGCCCCCGCGGCCAGGGCGCGGTCGATCACGTCGAGGCCGTAGCGGCTGGCTTACCAGGCCGGTGCGGACGTCGGGAAGCAGGTGGCCATCTCGGCGACTGCCTCGTCGTGGAAGGAGATGACCTCGACGCGGTCGGTCAGGCCGCGCTCGGTGAGCACGTCGGCCAGCGCGCGGGCCGCCGCCGCGTCCTTGATCTCAGCCTGGATGGGCGCCTTGACGGCGTCGACGACCTCCTCGAAGACGGGGACGCGCTCGCCCTGGCCGGCGTCCAGCTCGCGCAGCTCGGCCAGCGTGAGGTCGCTGACGCGGCCGGAGCCGTCAGTGGTGCGGTCCACCTCGGCGTCGTGCATGACGACCAGCGCCCCGTCCTTGCTCAGGTGCAGGTCGAGCTCGATGACGTCAAGCCCCTCGCGATCAGCGCGGACGAACGAGCGCAGGGTGTTCTCGGGCTCGACGCCCATGACGCCGCGGTGTCCGATGGTGAGGAAGGTCAACGCTGGCTCCTGGGGCTCGGCGGCGGTCTGCGCGGGGTGGCGGCGCGGTGGGAGCGGGGCGCGCCTGAGCGGGCCCGGCCCGGGGCGCACGCCGCGCTCCTCGCGTGCGGCGGCGCTCAGCCTAACGGTCCCTTTCGTACGGACGGTGTGCGGCGCGAAACCATCGGGGGACCGTGCCGGGTCGCCCACGCCGACCGGTCGGCGTGGGATGGGCGGGTGTGGCGCGGGAGAGGCTTCGAAAGCCCATCTTGATCATCAAACTCGCCCGCGACAGGAAAATCGGCCGTCTAAACCGGGTGTGAGCAGGATAATTTTTCGAGGCCCCACTTGAGGCAGTGATCGCTCCGTGGATACGGTGGCCCCACGCGAGGTTCTTCCGTGGAGGAGTGATCATGACGAAAATTCTCGCGCCGGAGACGGCGATCGATGGCGTTCTGTCCGCGGAGCGCGTGGTGGAGCACCCGGCATGGGCCGTGTTGAAGGAGGCCGTCGAGACCATCCGGCCGTGGCAGTCCAAGGACGGTTCGGTCGATCTCACAGCGGAGGGCGCGCCCACGGCCGACGCCCTGCGGCAGCAGGTCGAGCGGTGCGTCGCGGCCATCGGCGAGCTGGCCCCCCTGCTCCCGCACGACGCGGCGTACCACGAGGCGGTCGCCGTCGACCTGCGCCGCTGGGCCGACACCGGTTACGGCGTCCCGGACTTCCTCGACTCCCTGCTGGCCTTCCAGCCCGCGCGGCAGCGTGTCGACGGGCTCCAGCACCTCGTGGTCTTCCCCATGTACACGCAGAACGGGAACCCGGACCGCAACTTCGAGGCCGTCGTGCTGCGCGTGGTGTGGCCGCAGTGGCTCGCGGAGCTGGAGCGCACGCGGTACGACAACCCGCTCTTCCTCGGCATCACCTTCGAGGACTTCACCTCCGGCTACGACACCAACTCGGCCGTCCTCTTCCCGGAGACCATCGCCGTGCGCGAGGCGCCCGAGCGGTTCAGTTGGGGCGGCATCTTCTGTGACCGGGAGGCCGCGCGCTTCCGTCGAGTCAGCGAGGCGGCGGTGGAGACGCTGGGCATCGACCTGCCGGCCGAGGCCCGCGACCTGCTAGCCGACCAGCACCGCTGCCAGCAGGCGTTCGTCCTGTGGGACATGGTCCACGACCGCACGCACAGCCACGGCGACCTGCCGTTCGACCCCTTCATGATCAAGCAGCGGCAGCCGTTCTGGATGTACGGGCTCGAGGAGCTGCGCTGCGACCTGACCGCCTTCAAGGAGGCGGTGAAGCTGGAGGCCGAGGGCTACCAGCAGGCGCGGGACGTGCAGTACGCGGTGATCTTCGACCGGATGTTCCGCTTCCCGGTCACCGGCGGCCGGACGCGCAACTACGACGGCCTCGGCGGCCAACTCTTCTTCGCTTACCTTCACCGGAACGACGTCGTACGCTGGACCGACAACACCCTGCACATCGATTGGGACCGTGCGCCGCAGGTCACCAACCAGCTCTGCGCTGAGATCGAGAAGCTCTACCGCGACGGCATCGACCGGCCCAAGCTCGTGCACTGGTTTAAGGCATACGAACTGGTCGCCTCGTACCTCGCCCCGCACCCCGGCTCCACGTGGGCTAAGGGCCCCGACGCGCTCGACCTGTCGCTGCCGCCGCGCAAGCTGGTGGACGACGTGCTCCCGGACGAGTTCCCGCTGAGCATGTTCTACGAGGCCCTCGCGAAGAAGCTCAAGAACGTGATCGCCTCGACCAAGGGCATCACGGCCGAGAACGCGGACCGGGTGGCCGCGTGACCCCGTCCGAGCAGTCCGACCGGGAGGCGACGATCATGACCGACAACACGGTGGCCGGTGCGGCGGCACGGGGCGGGGGAGCGCTGGAGGGAGCGGTCGTCGCGGTAGCCGGGGCCGCGGGCCCCGCGGGGCGCGCCACGTTGCTGCGGCTCGCGGAGGGCGGGGCCACGGTCGTCGCTGCCGACGCGGACGCGGCCCGACTGGCCGAGGCCGTGGACGCCGCGCGGTACGCGCACGGCGGCGCCACCGTCACGGGCGACACGGTGGACCTGCTCGACCCGCTCGCCGCCCGCGAGTGGGCGACGCGCACCGAGGAGGAGTTCGGCCGCGTCGACGGCCTGGTGCACCTGGTCGGCGGCTGGCGCGGCTCCGCGACCTTCGCTGAGACCGACCTCGACGACTGGACCCTGCTGCACGACCTCCTCGTCCGCACCGTCCAGCACACCTCGCTCGCCTTCCACGACGGGCTGCGCCGCAGTGACAACGGCCGGTACCTGCTGATCAGCGCCGCCGGGGCGAGCAAGCCCACCGCGGGCAACGCCGCCTACTCCGCGGCCAAGGCCGCCGCCGAGGCGTGGACGCTGGCGCTGGCCGACGCCTTCCGCAAGGAGGGGTGCGAGGCCGGGCCGACGTCCGCGGCTGCCATCCTGGTGGTCAAGGCGCTGGTGCACGACGCCATGCGAGCCGAGCGCCCCAACGCGAAGTTCGCGGGCTTCACCGATGTCAAGGAGCTTGCTGACGCCATCGCCGGAGTCTGGGAGCAGCCCTCCCGAGAGGTGAACGGGAACCGCCTGTGGCTGACCGCGAAGCCGTAACGCCCCGCACGACCGACGCCCGTCGCCGACACGACCCGCGGGTACGCGGCTTCGCCAGCGACAACTACGCCGGCGCCCCGCCGGAGATCATGGCCGCCCTCGCCCTGGCCAACGAGGGACACCAGGTGGCCTACGGCGAGGACGACTACACCTCCCACCTGCAGGACGTCATGCGCAGCCACTTCGGCCCGCTGGCGGTGACCTACCCGGTCTTCAACGGCACCGGCGCCAACGTCGTCGCCCTGCAGGCGCTGACCGACCGCTGGGGCGCGGTCATCGCCGCCGACTCGGCCCACATCAACGTCGACGAGTGCGGGGCCCCGGAGCGGGTCGGCGGCCTGAAGCTGCTCACCGTGCCCACCCCGGACGGCAAGCTCACCCCCGAACTCATCGACCGGGAGGCGTATGGCTGGGAGGACGAGCACCGGGCGATGCCGCAGGTCATCTCGATCACCCAGAGCACCGAACTGGGCACCCTCTACACGCTGGACGAGGTCCGCGCCATCTGCGACCACGCCCACGAGCGCGGCATGAAGGTGCACCTGGACGGCGCTCGGATAGCCAACGCCGCGGCCTCGCTCGACGTGCCGATGCGGGCGTTCACCTACGCCGCGGGCGTGGACGTGCTCTCCTACGGCGGCACCAAGAACGGCATGCTCTTCGGCGAGGCCGTGGTCGTGTTGAACCCGGACGCCGTGCGCGCGATGAAGCACCTGCGCAAGCTCTCCATGCAGCTCCCGTCCAAGATGCGGTTCGTCTCCGTGCAGTTGGAGGCGCTGCTGGCCAAGGACCTGTGGCTGCGCCAGGCGCGGCACGCCAACACCATGGCCCAGCGGCTCGCCGACGGGGTGCGCGGCGTGGACAGCGTGGAGATCATCCACCCGGTCCAGGCCAACGCGGTCTTCGCCCGCCTGCCGCGCGAGGTGAGCGAGCGGTTGCAGAAGCGCTACCGCTTCTACTTCTGGGACGAGGCCGCCGGCGACGTGCGCTGGATGTGCTCCTTCGACACCACCGAGGAGGACGTCGACGGCTTCGTCACCGCGCTCAAGGAGGAGCTTGGGCAGGTAGCCCCCGGGCTTCGCGGCCATCGGCCGCGGCCGTCAGTGGCCTGCGGGCTGGACGGGCGCCGGAGCGGTGCCGCCCAGGTGCGCGGGCACCCCCACGTGTCGTCGGGGTCCTTGGGGCGTACCGGATAGGCCCGCTGCGCCGCCTCCAGGAGTTCCTGCACCCGGGCGCGCAGCCGCTCGGGTGAGGGAGTCGGCCGACTCGCCCGGCTCCGCGGTCATCGGCTCGCCGACCCGCATGGTGATCGGGAAGTGGTTGCGGCCCAGGTCGCGCTTGTGGCCCTTGATCCACAGCCGCTGCGTGCCCCACAGCGCCATCGGCAGCAGCGGCATGCCGGCCTCCTGCGCCATGCGCGCCGCGCCCGACTTGAACGTCTTGAGCGTGAACGACTGGGAGATCGTCGCCTCCGGGAAGACGCCGATGATCTCGCCGGAGCGCAGCGATCTCACCGCGTGCCGGTAGGCGTCCACGCCCTGCTTGCGCTCGACCGGGATGTGCTTCATCGCCCGCATCAGCGGCCCGGAGACCTTGTGGCGGAAGACCGACTCCTTGGCTATGAAGCGCACCAGGCGCTTGGCCGGGCGCGCGGTCAGCCCGGCGAAGACGAAGTCGAGGTACCCGATGTTGTTGCTCACCAGAACCGCACCGCCACGGCGTGGGACGTTCTCCGTGCCCTGGATGTCAAAGCGCAGGTCGAGCGCTTTGAACCGAGCGCTTTGAACATGGTGCGGGCCATGCCGATCACCGGTGGGTAGACGAGCTCTGCCATCAAGGGACCCTTCTGCCATTCCTCGGGGAGGGTTCTCCCGGCGGAAGTTACGCGGCCGTAGGTACGGGCTTTCCGCTGATCGTGCCTGATGTCGGGCGCCGCGGCCAGCCTCTGGGGGCCCGGGAGGGAGATCCTCATCACGGCAGGCAACCAAGAACGCCGTCACGCGTTCGGCCTTTCGCTGACACGACCTCTGCCCCGCCTCGCGTGCCGCATGCTTGGTGTATGACGCAACGACTGACGGCCATCGAACTGGAGACCGCCCGACTCGGCGAGCGCGCCACGCTGGTCCAGTTCTCCAGCGCGTTCTGCCAGCCGTGCCGGGCCACCCGGCGGGTGCTCGCCCACGTCGCCAGGCTGGTCGAGGGCGTCGCGCACGTCGAGATCGACGCCGAGGCCAGGCTGTCCCTGGTGCGGCGCCTCGGCGTGCGGCGCACCCCGACCGTCCTGGTGCTCGACGCGAGCGGCCGGGTGGTCTCCACGGCCGAGGGGCAGCCCCGCACGGCGGACGTCATCGCCGCCGTCGGCCGGGGCGTTTGACGGCCCGTGATGGATCTCGCACCGACAGGCACGGCCTTGACCGCGGCGTCCGCGCCTGTCCACCCTGACGTGATGCGGCCCGGACTCCTTCCGTACCCACGCGCCCACGTGGACACCGCCCACCGTGCGAGCGCGTGCTGTCCGCGTCCCTGAGCGCCAACGGCAGGACACCCCGGTGGGCCCGGTCCGAGAGCAGGACACCCCGGTGGGCCCGGTCCGAGAGTGGGGGCACTGGTGGACGACAGCACTCCCCGTGGCGCAAGGAACTCTTCATGACCGCCTCGCCCGAACTCGACGCGTCCCGGCTCGCCGCCACGGACGTCTTCCGCTCGCTCTTCCGCCGCCAGGCCGCCACCGTCGCCGTGATCACCGCCCAGGGGACGCGCCCGGTGGGCCTGGCCGCCACCTCGCTTACGTCCGTCTCCGCCGAGCCGCCGCTGCTCTCCTTCGGCGTGGGCACCGGGTCGTCGAGCTGGCCGGCCCTCTCCGCGGCCCGCCACGACGGCGTCCACCTGCTGGGCGAGCACCAGCGGGGGCTGGCCACCACGTTCGCGACCAGCGGCATCGACCGGTTCGCCCCGCCCACCCGCTGGCGCTTGGGCCCGGAGAACGTCCCGATCCTCGAAGGCGTGCTGGCGTGGGCGGTGTGTGAGGTGAGCGCGCGCGTGCCCGCGGGCGACCACTGCGTGTTCATCGTGCGGGTGCTGACCGGCGACCCGGCCGGGGCGGGCCGTCCGCTCCTGTACCACCAGGGACGCTTCAACGCGCTGCGGGACTGAGCGCCCCGTGGTGCCGTTGGCAAGGTCACAGTTCAATGGCCTTGCGAACGGGGAAAACCGTGGATGTACTGATGAGTAATATTTCGTTCGAGAGTGCGAACCGCGCCGAACGGGATTTGCCCCTGAAGGCGCCTATGCTGCCAGCACACGGCAGTTTGCGAAGAGACGATGCAGTAGGAGAGCCGGCGTGAGCTTGAGGATCGTTGTCTGTGTGAAGTACGTGCCCGATGCCACCGGCGACCGGCACTTCGCCGAGGACCTGACCACCGACCGCGACGCGGTGGACGGCCTGCTGTCCGAGCTGGACGAGTACGCCGTCGAACAGGCTCTCCAGATTTCCGAGGACGCGGACGATGCGGAGATCACCGTGCTGACCGTCGGCCCCGAGGACGCGAAGGACGCGCTGCGCAAGGCGCTTTCCATGGGTGCCTACAAGGCCGTCCACGTGGAGGACGACGACCTGCACGGCACGGACGCGCTGGGCACCTCGCTCGTCCTCGCCAAGGCCATCGAGAAGGCCGGCTACGACCTGGTGGTGTGCGGCATGGCCTCCACCGACGGCGTGATGGGCGTGCTGCCCGCGCTGCTGGCCGAGCGCCTGGGCCTGCCGCAGGTGACGCTGCTGTCCGAGGTCTCCGTCGCCGACGGCAAGGTCACCGGCCGCCGCGACGGCGACACCGCCAGCGAGCAGCTCGAGGCGGCCCTGCCGGCCGTCGTGTCGGTCACCGACCAGTCGGGCGAGGCCCGCTACCCCTCGTTCAAGGGCATCATGGCGGCGAAGAAGAAGCCGGTGGAGTCCTGGGACCTGGAGGACCTGGAGCTGGAGGCCGACGACCTCGGTCTCGCGGGCGCCTGGACCGCCGTCGACGCCGTGGCCGAGCGCCCGGCGCGTACCGCGGGCACCATCGTCAAGGACGAGGGCGAGGGCGGCAAGCAGCTCGCCGAGTTCCTCGCGGGCCAGAAGTTCATCTAGGTCGCGCACGCGCCCGCCCGGCGGCGCGCGGTCCGTGGCGGGCCCGGGCCCCGCGGACCGGCGCTCGCCGGCGCGGCCCGCGACAGCGGCCCCCTGCGGGGCGCACAGCCCACGCCCCCTCACCGTCTCGCACTTTCTTCGCAGGAGAGCAGATCCATGGCTGAAGTACTCGTCTATGTCGACCACGTGGACGGCGCCGTCCGCAAGCCCACCCTCGAACTGCTGACGTTGGCCCGCCGCATCGGCGAGCCGGTCGCCGTACACCTTGGCCCCGGCGCGGAGGCCGCCGCCGCGGTGCTGGCCGAGCACGGCGCCGTCAGGGTGCTGGCCGCCGACGCGCCGGAGTTCGCTGACTACCTGGTCGCCCCGAAGGTGGACGCGCTGCAGGCCGCGTACGACGCCGTCGCGCCGGCCGCCGTGCTCGTCCCGTCCTCCGCGGAGGGCAAGGAGATCGCCGCGCGCCTCGCGGTGCGCGTCGGCTCCGGCATCATCACCGACGCCGTCGACGTGGAGGCCGGTGATGAGGGCCCGGTGGCCACGCAGTCCGTGTTCGCCGCGGCCTTCACCACCAGGTCCCGTGTCACCAAGGGCACCCCGGTCATCACCGTCAAGCCGAACTCGGCCCCCGTGGAGGCCGCCCCGGCCGCCGGCACTGTGGAGCAGCTCACCGTCACCGTCGCCGACGGCTCGAAGGGCACCAAGGTCGTCTCGCGTACCCCGCGCGAGTCGAGCGGGCGCCCGGAGCTGACCGAGGCCGCGATCGTGGTCTCCGGCGGCCGTGGCGTGGGTGGCGCCGAGAACTTCCCGATCGTGGAGGGCCTAGCCGACTCGCTCGGTGCGGCCGTCGGCGCCTCGCGCGCCGCGGTCGACGCCGGCTGGTACCCGCACACCAACCAGGTCGGGCAGACCGGCAAGTCGGTCTCTCCGCAGCTCTACATCGCCGCGGGCATCTCCGGTGCCATCCAGCACCGGGCCGGCATGCAGACTTCGAAGACCATCGTGGCCATCAACAAGGACGCCGAGGCGCCCATCTTCGAGCTGGTCGACTACGGCGTGGTCGGCGACCTCTTCGAGGTCGTCCCGCAGCTCACCGAGGAGGTCAAGTCCCGCAAGGGCTGACCCCGTCGACCGGTCCCCGCGACCGGTAACCGCTCCACCCGCCAGGCCCCGCGCACGCCCGCGCGGGGCCTGGCGCGTCTCCCGCCCCGGCGCCGGCGTGGAGGGGGTGTTGACCCGGGTGGAGGGCGCGGTTAGCTTCGCTGAGCGGATTTTGTATTTCGTCATACGGAAGAACTGGTCTTGCGGAAGTAGGGGAGGGGTGCGGGCATGGAGCAGCACGAGGCGGTGGCCACCACTCTGGCGCGTTCCGTACGCGAGGAGATCGGGGCCGCGCTCGCCGACGTCGACGCGGAGTTGGCCCGCCGCTACCCCGGCGACCCGGGCACCAGACAACCCGTGCACACCGTCTACGTCCCCGGCGACGTCTTCGCCGCCGACACCGTGCGCTCCTGGGGCGACCAGGCCCTGCGCGCCCTGGACGAACACGCCCCCGACCCGGCCTCCCTCGCCGCCGTACTCGGACTGCCGGACGACCTCGCCGAGCCGGTGTACGCGCGGGTGCGCGCGAAGCTGGGGCGCGAGCCCGTCGAAGACCTGCTTGTCGACTTCGAGGACGGCTACGGGTCGCGGCCCGACCCCGAGGAGGACGCCGCAGCCGCCCGCGCCGCGCGCCTGGTGGCCGCCGCCAGCGCCGGCGCCGGGCCCCGCCAGGCCGCCCCCCTACGTCGGCATCCGCATGAAGTGCCTGGAGGCGGCCGTACGCGAGCGGGCCGTACGGACCCTGGACGTCTTCCTGACCGCCCTCGTGGACGCGGGCGGGCTGCCCCGCCGGGCTCGGGCTCACGCTGCCCAAGGTGAGCCACCCCGAGCAGGTGCGCCCCATGGTCCGGCTGTGCGAGGAGTCCGAGCGGGCGCGCGGACTGGCGGCGGGCCGCATCGGGTTCGAGATCCAGATCGAGACCACCCAGGCCGTCGTCGGCCCCGACGGCCGCGCCACCGTCGCGCGTCTCATCGACGCCGCCGCTGGCCGGGCCACCGCCCTGCACTACGGCACCTTCGACTACAGCGCCTCCTGTGGCGTCAGCGCCGCCTACCAGTCGCTCCACCACCCGGCCGCCGACCACGCGAAGGCCGTCATGCAGGCCGCCGCGGCCGGCACCAGCGTGCGCCTCTCGGACGGCTCCACCAACGTGCTGCCCGTCGGCCCCACCGCACGCGTAACACGACGCTTGGAGCCTCCACTATACCCTGGTAAGCTGCTTGTTGGCCCGGGCGTACTACCAGGGTTGGGACATGCACCCCGGCCACCTCCCCACGCGGTACGCCGCCGTCTAGGCCTTCTACCGGGAGGGGCTCGAAGAGGCGGCCGGCCGGCTCGCGGCGTACGTACGGCGCTCGGGCGGCGCCGTGTTGGACGAGCCCGCCACGGTCCGTGCGCTCAGCTGCCACCTGCTGCGGGGCGCTGGACGGCGCCGAGGTGAGCCGCCTGACCGGCCTGGACTGGGCTGATCTGGACCGGCTCGCGGGCCGGCCCACCCCGGCCGCCGAAGCGGCCCCGGGCGCGGGGCCGCCCCACGCGCCGGCGAGCCCGACGCGGGCGCTGGCCAGCCCGTACGGCGCCGACGGAAAAGGAGCGGCCCCGCCGGCCGTCCGACCCGATACGATGCGCGAGGTGGTGCCCGCTGGGGCGGGTGTCACCCGCCCGGCGGCGCGCGGCCCCGGGACAGGCCGGGGCACCACGGGCGCCGCGGAGGGGGAGTGCCGCAGGCATGGACAACACCGAGATCGCCGACTTCGGCAAGCTCTTCAGACAGGTCCTCGACCAGGTGGTCCACCGCGAACACGTCGCTCCGGAGCGCTCACTCGACCTTCGACTGCGCGACCACCTCGGCCAGCCGCCGGAGGAGGCGCCCATCGTCAAGGCCAGCTACCCGGCGTACGACCACGCCAACGTGCACCTGGCCGTCGAGCGCTGGTTCACCGCGCCCGGCCGCACCCACGAAATCATCGGCGTCGCCTCCGAGAGCTACCGCGGGGACTCCCTCGCGGAGATCGTCGAGGCGACCCAGCGCTACGGCCGACACGCCGTGGGCGCCGTCGACTACGCGTACCTGCCCGTCTCCACCGACGAGGAGTTGGCCTGCGTCGCCTTCGGCATCTACCTCGGCACCGACGACGGCGCACCGTACGTCGTGCTGCTGCGCGGCCCCGACGAGGAGTACGGGCGGAACAAGGTCGAACTCGACGTGCTCACCGCCGACCGGGACGCGGCCAAGCGGCTGCTGGTGGGCGTGGACCGCTTGATCCGCGAACACAACGTCTTCCGCGGCAAGGTCCTCTCCTTCGAGAGCAGCCACTTCGGGGACGGCATCGGCCCCTTCCGGTTCCACCCCAGGCCCGCGCTCGCCGCCTCCGACATCGTGCTGCCCGACGGGCTGTTGGCGCGCGTGGAGCGGCAGGTCGTGGGCGTGGCCAGGCGCCGCGAGCGCCTGCGCGCGCACGGCCAGCACCTGCGCCGCGGGCTGCTCCTGTACGCGCCGCCCGGCACCGGCAAGACCGACAGCGTGCGGTACCTGCTGTCGCAGTTGCCCGAGTTCACGGTGGTCGTGCTGTCGGGCACGAGCATCCAACACGTCGCCGCCGCCTGCTCGTTGGCCCGCCACCTCCAGCCCGCGCTGGTCGTCCTGGAGGACTGCCACCTCATCGCGGAGTCCCGCGACTTCGTGGACGACGGGCAGCCGCTGCTGTTCCAGGTCCTCAACGAGATGGACGGGCTCGGTGACGACGTGGACGTGGCCTTCCTGCTCACCACCAACCGGGCCGACGTCCTGGAACCCGCGCTGGCCCAGCGCCCGGGCCGGGTGGACATGGCCGTGGAGATCCCGCTACCGGACGCCGAGGGGCGGCGTCGACTACTCGACCTGTACGGGGCAGGGCTCGGACTGCCCGAGGCGGCGCTGGCGGACGCCGTGGCGCGCACCGCCGGCACCACCGCCTCCTTCGCCAAGGAACTGATGCGCAGGACCGCGCTGTTCGCCGCGGAGCGCGAGGCGGCGGCGGTGGAGCCCGCCGATCTGGATGCGGCCCTGCGTGAACTCCTCTCCCACCAGGACGCCCTGACCAGGCGGCTGCTCGGCGTGCCCGACCCGGACGCCACGCCCGACGGCGGCGGGCCGTCCGCGGACGGGGAGGCGGACGAACTGCACGACGACCGCTTCCTGTACTAGGTCACCCTCGGGCGACGGAGTCCGCCCGCGTGGTCGCACGGCGGGCCGTGTGGTGAAGGTCGGTTCCGCCCCTCGTCCGGCACCGTGTCGATCTCGGTGTGGCCCGGCACGCGCTCGAGTGCGGGCCGGTCGGCTGGGGCACGACCGGGCGGTCGCCACCCGGTCAGACGCGATAGTCCTCCGTTTCGAGGCCACCGTCCAGGTCGCCGCGACCGGAGAACGGCCGTGACCGGCCCGCGCTGTCGGCCCCTCATGTCATGCTGACCGTGATCAGGGCCGACACGGTGAGGGGCGGGCAGCGATGGGGGCCGAGTACTACGGCGCCGACAGCGAGAACGGCGACCGCGTCGATGACCCCTCCGAGGACGCGCTGTTCATGATGATCAGCGACCTCGACGACTCCGACAACACCTTCGTCGTCGTCCATCCCGACCAGGACAGCCCCGTCTGGTCCGCCTCCGTGGCCGTCCTGGATGAGGGTGGTTACGAGATCGTCCGCCGTGACGCCACCCGCGACGAACACGAGGTCACCACGGCGACCAGCGCCGACGACATCGCCCGCGACCTCACCATCTGGATGGCCGCCCGCGACTTCCCCGGGCGGCCGACCAGTCGGGCCAACGGCTACTGACGCACCGTTCGAGGCCGTGTGCGTCACGCGGGCAAGGCGTGCGCCGCCGGGCGGCGGTGGTCCGGTGCGGGCCGTCGTCGCGGAGGGTCAGCGTGGCGCGCCGTACCAGCGCCACCGGGTCAGCCGTGGGCGGTCGGGCAACTCGCCGCGGCCGGTGGACCAGAGCAGGGTGGGCCAGGGGTCCGTGGTGCGTGGGGAGTCGGGGAAGAGGCGCGCCAGGACCCGTGCGCACACGTCGGCGGGCGGGGCCCAGTCGAGGCCGAGGCCCTCGGCCAGGTCCTGGGTGTGCACCAGGGTCTCCACGAGCTCCATCGCGGCGAAGCCCTCCGGGTCGGAGGCACCGAAGACGTGGTGGGCGCGCACCTGGGGCGGTTTCGTACGGACCATGGCGACCAGCAGCGCGGCGCTGGCCTCCAGCACCCGCAACAGGCCGTCGGGGCCCGCCGCGCGGTCGGCGTGGATGGCGTTGGCGGGGCCGCCTGGCCTGCGGCTCTCCCAGACGAACGGGACGTCACCGGTCATTGGCGGTGTGGCGGGGCCGAGTGCGCGGCGTAGGCGAAGAGGTCGTCGCTGAGGCGCTCGACGGTCTCCTAACAGTCCCACTCCAGCGTGCCGGCCTTGCCCTCCCACGCGGCGGCGGGCGCCTGTCGGAGTGTGGCGACGGCATGGCGTACGGCTCGTTCGAGGTCGTCCGCGGTGACCGGGGAGCGCGGTGCTTCGGTTGGTGGAGACATGCCGGGAACCTTAGCGAGGGGGTCCGGAAGGGCCTCCTCCGCACGGCCCGCCGGAGCCGGCCGCGCCGGTGCCGGTACGGTCGCTACGAGGCCACGTTGTGTGCGGGCGGGATCTCCCCCGAGCCGCGGGCGATCAACCGGGTGGGCAGCACGACCTGTCGGGGCTCTTCCTCGGCGCCCTCCAGGCGGCGGAAGAGCATGTTCGCCGCGGTGCGGCCGAGTTGCGCCGCGTCCTGGGCCACGACGGTGACCCCGGGGGAGAGCAGGTCGGCGAGTTCGAAGTCGTCGAAGCCGACCAGCGCGGCCCGGCCGGGCCGCGCCGCCAGCACGCGTACGGCCGTGACGGTGACCCGGTTGTTCCCCGCGAACAGCGCGGTCACCGGCTCCGGTCCGGACAGCATCGCCTCGGTCGCGGCCAGTACCCGGCTCGGTTCGGTGGCGCCCAGCGACATCCACGCCTCGTTCACGGGCAGGCCGGCGGCGGACATCGCCGCCCGGTAGCCGCGCAGCCGCTCGATAGCGGTGTGGATGCGGGGTTGGTCGCCGATGAAGCCGATGCGCCGGTGCCCGTGCGCGATCAGGTGGGCCACCGCGTCCCGGGCGCCGCCGAAGCTGTCGGAGAGCACCGCGTCGCAGTCGATCCGGCCGGCCCGGCGGTCCACGAAGACGGTGGCGACGCCGGCCGAGATCTCCGGCTCCAGGTAGCGGTGGTCGTCGCCGGCCGGGATGACCACCAGGCCGTCCACCCGGCGGGCGCACAGCGCCAGCACCAACTCCTTTTCCCGGGCCGGGTCCTCGGCGCTCGAACCGTTGATGAGCAGCGCCCCGTGGTCCCGGGCGACCTCCTCGACGGCGCGGCTGAGCGGCCCGTAGAAGGGGTCGGCCAGGTCTTCGAGGACCAGGCCGACGCTCGCGGTGCGGCCCTTGCGCAGGATGCGGGCGCTGTCGTTGCGGCGGAAGCCGAGGGCGGTGATCGCTTCCTGTACGCGGCGTTCGGTGTCGGGCGTCACCCCGGGCTCGCTGTTCACCACGCGGGAGACCGTCTTCAGGCTGACCCCCGCGCGGGCCGCGACGTCCTTCATGGTGGGCCTGTTGCCGTAGCGAGGAGAGGTGGTGCCGTTGCGTTGTGTGGTGCCCCGGGCCGGGTCAGTCACGGTGCGCTCGTCCTGTCGCTGGATTGTCTGTTGGCGGCGTCGGGTCGAGCATAGCCTCTAGACAACGTTGTCAAATTCGACGGAGACTATGACCGGAACCGGGGTGCGCACGCCCCGACGCCGGGCCGCGTACATTCGGCTCCCGCCCGTCCCACAGGACCGTCCCGGGCACGCCAACCAGCCCCTCATCGCCTGTCAGGAGACCGCCCCATGTCAGATGAGCTCGTCGCCGCGCTGGACATCGGCGGCACCAAAATCGCGGGCGCGCTCGTACGGGGGACCAGCGCGCTGACTGTACGGGCACGACGGGCCACGCCGGCACGCACATCCGGGCCCACGGTGATGGCCGAGGTGCGCGCCGTGCTCGACGAGTTGACCGCGAGCCCCCAGTGGTCACGGGTGGTCGGCATCGGCAGCGCGGGCCCGGTGGACGCCTCGGTAGGCACCGTCAGCCCGGTCAACATCCCTGGCTGGCGCGCGTACCCGCTGGTCAGCCAGGTGCGCCAGGCCGTGGGCGGGCTGCCGGTCACGCTGGTCGGCGACGGCGTCGCGATGGCAGCGGCCGAGCACTGGCAGGGCGCGGCACGCGGCTGCGCCAACGCGCTGTGCATGGTCGTGTCCACCGGCGTCGGCGGCGGCCTGATCCTCAACGCTCGGCCCCACCTCGGCCCCACCGGCAACGCCGGGCACATCCGGCACATCAGCGTCGATCTCGACGGCGACCCGTGCCCCTGCGGCAGCCAGGGCTGAGTCGAGCGCATCGCCAGCGGCCCCAACATCGCGGCGCGGGCCGTCGTGGGCGGCTGGCGGGCGGGGCCCGAGGGCGCGGGGGCCGCCGCCGTGGCCGCCGCTGCCCGGGCCGGCGACGCCGTCGCCCGCGCCTAGTACGAGCGCGCAGCACAGGCGCTGGCGGCCGGCATCGCGGCCACCGCCACCCTGGTGGAGGTCGAACTCGCGGTCGTCGGTGGCGGCGTCGCGGGCGCCGGCGAGGTGCTCTTCGCTCCGCTGCGCCGCGCCCTGCGCGACTACGCGCGGCTGTCCTTCGTCCGGGAGCTGTCCGTCGTGCCAGCTCAGATGGGCACCGACGCCGGCCTGGTCGGCGCGGCCGCGGCCGCCGCGCGGGCCAGCGACGTCGCCGGCTTCGGCACCGCGGCCGGGACGCGCTCCGGGCAGTGCGTGGGGCCGTAAGGCCCGCGACGGGCCGGGGCCTAAGCTGAGCCCACGCGGCGCCAGCACACCCGCGCGGGAGAGACTAGGGCGTGGCACGAGTGTGTGAGGGGAAGACGGCACGGTGAGTACGGGGGACGGCGCGGACCTGACCGGCAGGTTGCTGGGCGGAAGATACCGGGTCACGCGGCAACTCGGGCGCGGCGGCATGGGCGTGGTCTGCGCGGCCGTCGACGAGGTGCTCGGCCGCGAGGTCGCGGTCAAGGTGCTTCCGCGCCTTCACCGACCGCCGGGCCGGCCGAACTGGCCGACCTGCGGACCCGGATGCGCCGCGAGGCGCGGGCGGCGGCCCGTATCCGGCACTCCGGCGTGATCACCGTGCACGACGTCGCGGAGGAGAACGGTCTGCCCGTCATCGTGATGGAGCTGATCGACGGGCCCTCGCTGGACGACGTTGTGACGACCGAGGGCGTGCTGGACCCGGCGCGGGCCGCCGCCATCTGGGCTCGAGTCGCCGAGGCGCTGGGCGCCGGTTACGAGGTGGGCGTGCACCGCGACGTCAAGCCGGGCAACGTGCTGCTCGACCGCGCGAGCACGCCGGGGGCGTACGGCACCTTGGCCCAAGCCGGCGCCGGCCGGGTCGTCCTCACGGACTTCGGCATCGCCACCATGGACGCGCCCGACGACGGAGCTGCCACCAAACTCACCCACAGCGGCGAACTCATCGGCTCACTCGACTACCTGGCCCCCGAACGTGCCCAGGGACACGAACCGGGCCCGGGGTCCGACGTTTGGGCGCTGGGCATGGCGCTGTACGCGGCCGTCGAGGGCTCCTCCCCGTTCCGCCGCACCTCGGTGTGGTCGACGCTGACCGCCATCGTGACCGAGCCGCTGCCCGAGCCGCGCCGCGCGGGGCCGCTGACCCCGGTGTTGTGGGCCCTGATGGCCAAGGACCCGGCGGCCCGCCCGACGGCGGCCCAGGCCGCCGCGATGCTCGACGCGGTGGCCGCGGGGCACGCCCCGCCGCTCGCGTCGGGCCCGGGCGGCGCGTACGGGGTACCGGGTGTTCCGGCGCACGGATCGGGTGGCGACTGGGGCCAGCGGCCTGTCGGCACCCGTCAACAGGCGCCCGACCCCGGCGCCTTCGCCGCGCCGGCCAGGGGAGCGGGGCGGGCGCGCACGGCGTGGTCCCGGCGCACGGCGCGATGGGCGCGGGCGGCGCGGAGGGTGGGCTCGGTGGTTCGGGCGTGGCTGGGGCCGCGGGCGGGCCGGAGCCGCTGGTGTGCCGGGGGCGGTGGGTGGTCCCGGTGCGTCGGGTGCGGGTGCGGGTGCCGTGCCCGGGGTGCCCGGGCCGGTGGGGGCCGCTGGCATGGCGGGGGCTTCCGGCGCGGCCGGGGCGACGCCGCACGCACCGGGGCCGGCGGGGTCGGCGGGACCGGCGGGGCCGGTGGGGTGGCCGGGCGTGGCGGGCAGGGCGAGGGCGCGGGGGAGGTGCTGGTGGCCGGCGGCGGTAGGGCCACGCGGCGGCTGCCCGCCCGCCGGCGCGCCCGACGCGGCACGCTGGCCGCGGTGACGGCTGCCACCGTGCTGCTGGGCGGCGGACTGACGTACGCGCTGATGGACCGGGGTGGCGGCGACGAGGCGCGGGCGGGCGACGGGTCCTCGGGGCACCCCGCCGACGGCGCCGAGCCGGGTGCCGTCGACCCGCACGGCTGGGCGGGCGAGCCGGAACAGGGCGGTGCCAAGGGCAAGCGCGGATCGGGGGCCAGCGCGTCGCCGACGCCCACGGGCTCGGGCGAACCCACGGAGCGAAGCGACGACGAGCGCGGCACGGACGACGCTGACGAGCGCGGCAAGGGCGACGGGGACGGCGCGAAGGACGCTGACCGGGACGCGGCGGGTAAGGAGCGCGAGGGCCGGGAGGACCGGCCGAGCGCCTCCGAGCCCGGGCCCGGCGCCTCGACCCAGGCCCCGGCGCCGGTGTGCCACCCGTCGGGCGCCGGTGCTGGCAAGCACGACTGCACGGTCTGGAAGTCCGCGACCTCCTACACACGCGACGGCGCGCGGGCGGGGACCCTGAACCAGGTCACCAACTACTTCTTCTGTCAGGAGAACCTGGGCCGCCGCGAGACGCCGGGCGCCTGGACCAACGTGTGGTGGGCCAAGACCGACGACGACAGCGGCAACGCCGGAGTGTACGTCAGCGTCGTCTACCTCAAGGGCGGGGCCAACGACCAGCCCGCCCCGGGCCTGCCCGTGTGCTGACCGGCTCGCCTCGCCTCACCCCGCCCCGCTCCGCGCCGGCCTGTGCCCCGGCCCGCTCTGGCTCTGACCCCCGCCCGGGGCTGGTCCCGGCGCGGCCCCGGCAGCGGCGGCCCCGGTGTTGGCCACCGGACTCGGAGCCGAGCCGTCCGGGGTCGGTTCCATCCCGTGGCGGTGTCTGACGGCGGGAATACGACACGGTGAAGTGACGCGGTGTCGGGCGCGCGGGTGCAGTCGCGGAGCGCAGGGGCGCGTACGGAGGAGCGCAGGCGCGCGGGCCTGCGCGGATGACCACCGCCCGGGTCTGCCGAAGCCTCGGCGCGATGGCGCGCCCGCCCGTCCCGCGCCACGCCGCCGCGTGGCGCACGCGGCGGCGCACGGCGCACCCCGGCGGCCCGCCGCTCGCCCCGGGCGCGCCCTCGCGTGACCCGCGCGGCGGCGCCGGACGGCGATGCCGCGAACCCCGGCCCGGCCACGGCCGACTGCCGCGTTACCGGCGGTTTCCCGGGGGTCGGTGGGGCGGCGGTGCAGCCAGGGGTTCGCGGCCGGCCGGCACGAGCCGACCGGCGTCGGGGCGCCGCGCGACGGGCCCGAAGACCCCGTCGCTGGCCCCCGCTTCCCGCCCGGCGACCCGTCGTCGGCCCGGGCGCGCCCCCTCCGAACCGCACACGTTTTCGTGGCACGGTGATGCGGGCAACTGTCTGGGGGCTACGGAGGAGGGGGAACCCGTGATCGTATGGCTGAACGGCACGTTCGGTGCGGGCAAGAGCAGCACGGCGCGTGAGGTGTGTGAACTGCTGCCCGACAGCACGTTCTTCGACCCCGAACTGATCGGCGGCGGCCTGCGCGCGATGTTGCCGAGCAAGCGCCTTGCCGAGCAAGCGCCTTGCGGAGGTGGGCGACTACCAGGATCTGCCCTCCTGGCGGTGACTGGTGGTGGACACCGCGGCGGCACTCCTCGCGGAGGTGGGCGGAGTGCTGGTGACGCCCATGACGCTGCTGCGGCAGGACTACCGGGACGAGATCTTCGGCGGGCTGGTGTCCCGCCGCATCCCCGTGCAACACATCCTGCTCCATGCAGAGGAAACGATCCTTCGCGAGTGCATCGAGGACCAGGCGCTCGTCCCCGATCAGCCCGAGGGCGACGCGGCGATCCGCAAGTGGTGCCTGGACCACCTTGAGCCCTACCGCGGGGCACTGCTCTGGCTCACCGCCGACGCACACGTCATCCGCACCGACCAACTCACCGCGGGCCAAGCAGCGGAGCGGATGGCCGACGCGGTACGGGACGGCGCGGGCGCCTGCACGATGGTGCAGACGCCGCGCCCCACGGCGGAGACGGTGGCCTCGTGGGTGTTGCTCTTCGACGAGGACGACCGCGTACTGCTCGTCTATCCCACCTACAAGCCCGGCTGGGAGTTCCCGGGCGGTGTGGTCGAGCCCGGCGAGCCCCCCACCCGCGCCGGGGTCCGCGAGGTGGCCGAGGAGTTGGGCATGCGCCTCGCCGATCCGCTGCGACTGCTGGTCGTGGACTGGGAGCCGCCGAACCCGCCGGGATACGGCGGACTGCGCCTGCTCTTCGACGGCGGCCGGCTCAGCGGGAGTCAGGCGGGGGAGTTACTGCTCCCCGCGGAAGAACTCCGCGGCTGGCGCTTCGTCACGGAGGACGAGGCGGCCGACCTCCTGCCCCCGCACCGCTGGTACCGACTGCGCTGGGCCCTCCGCGCCCGTGAGCGCGGTTGCCCCATCTACCTGGAGCAGGGCCTCCCGGTCACCTGAACCCCGCGCGCCCCGCGCGACGTCGGTCACCGCACTGAGCCTTCGCCAACCTGAAGACGCGGGTCACAGGGCTGGCACGACGGTCTACCGTGCTGCCCGTGCTGGTCATGGGGGGCTTCTACGGCATAGGTCGTCCGTCAGCGCGGTCGGTTCGCCGGTTCCTGCTGGCCGTGACTCCTGCTGGCCGTGACCCGGTGGCCCTCTACGGTCCGGTGTCTGGGCCCCGGAATGGTGGAACGTGTCACCGCCCGGCGCGCGGAGCTGGACGAACCCGAAGAACATCTGGCCAGGCAGTTGGCTAAGGCTCGGGCCGAGCGTGACGAACTCGCGGCCACTGAACGGGTACGTCAGCGGTGAGCGGCTCGCCGGGGAGCGAGCTTCGGCCGCGCCGACGCCCGGGGAGGTGGGCGGCCGGGCGTGACGCTGGTCCCGCACCGCGCGTCCGGCGTGGCGGAGGGGCTCGGTCGTCGGACTGCCGGCGCGTTCTCGCCGCCGTGCGGCAGGGCACCGGACCGGTCGTGGCCCGGCCAGGGCTGCGAGACGCTGGGGGCATCAGCGTGCGGGCCGGGCTGGAGTCGCCGCGCGGGAGACTGGTCAGGCCGGCCGACCATGGTTGGCCTCGGAAGCCGCCCGACGGCCGGCCGGTTCACCGCTCGCCCGTGCCCAGGGGCGCTGCCGCACCGATGGCGCCCGCTGATTGGGCTCCCCACCCTCCGGGCTGTCCCCCCCGGGTCTGCTCATCTGGCGCGTCTCCGCTACCCGTGCGGCGGTCTGTACGGCTTTGCTGGCGCGGAAGACCCGGCGCGTGCCCACGACAAAGGGGTTTGCATGTGCCGTGGCGGCATGTGGTCCAGTAGGCGACGAGCACGACATCGAGAGGTTCCCTCGCATACCCCTTCCTGCGATTCCCCGCCGGGTCAAGATCGGCGATGCCGCCGCGTTCGCCGGGACCACCCCCGCGCCATCCGCCACTACCACGCCATCGGGCTGCTCGCCGAACCGGAACGCGGCATGGACGACCGCCGCCGCTACGGGTACGACGACATGATCCGCCTGCTGTGGATCCGCAGGATGGCCGATGCGGGCGTCTCCCTGGCTGACATCCAGGCCGCCTTTGAGGACACCAGCGGCGTCGAGCAGTCCCTGGCCCGCCTGGAGGAGTCCCTCGCCTCCCAGGCTGCCGCCATCGAGACTCAGCGGGCCGCCGTGAACCGTCTCCGCGAGGTGGGTAGCCCTCTTGGTCTGCTCTCACCGCTGGTCACCGGCCGTCTGCGCGACCTGCCGACCGGAGCCCTGCACTCTGCCGACCTCGATCCCCTCCTGGTCACGGAGCGCGTTCTGGGCCCCCTGGGCGCCGCCGTCCAGGCCGACCGGTTCGTCGTACTGGCCACTCACCCCGAACTGCGGGCCTAGGAGGACCGACTGGCCGAGGCCGAGGCGGCCCTGGACGACACCATGTCCCCCGACGACCTCCGCATCGAGGACCTGGCCGCCCAGCGATGTGATCACGAGACCGCCCTGGCAGCCGCCATCGAAGGATCCTGCCTGGAAGAGGCCCTCAACGACCTTCTGGACGGGCTGGACGAACTGGACGGGGAGGACGAGCACACCGGCGAGGCAGAAGACCGGGCAAGGATGAGCATGCTGGAGGCCGTCGGCACGATGCCGTTCGACTTCTCCCCGGCCCGTGTCCGGTACGAGGAACGCGTCATCGAACTGTCTCACTCGGCCGATCAGGCCGGCGACAGGGACCAACGAGCCCGCTGACTGGCACCGCGCCCAGAGCGGGCCCCACAAGAGCAGCCCGGAGTGGTGCGGCGCGAGCGCGACACCGGTGCCCCCGGAGGCTGTGGGCTGTGCGGTGTACGAGAACCAACGAGTGCGCCCAGGGCACCTGCCCGCCTGCCTACCAGTCCCGCCCGCCGCTGTCCACGCGGACCGTCAACCACCTCGCCGATCTACCGCGACGTCATCGGACAGCGATCCGATCCAGGTGGCGGATCCTGCCGCCGGAAAGATCACGGTGATCGTCCTGGCCGTGCCGCGCCACAAACAGCGTCTCGCCGGCAGGTTCGGCGGCGACAACCCGTTCCTCTCCGCGTTCGCGACCCTCCACGACTCCGCCTCCCGCAGCTACTACGATCGCTGGCGAGCCCGCGGCAAAACCCACCCCCAAGCCCTTTTCCGCCTCGCCCGCCACCGCATCAGCGTCCTGTTCGCCATGCTCCGCGACGGAACCTTCTACGAACCCAGAACCCCCCGCACCGCTTGACGAAGACATAGAGGCACCCCCCCCGGGGTGCCGTAATGACGGGCCCCGGGGGCTCCGTGTCGCCCTGCTGTCTCCGCCCCCGCCGCCACGATTGACTGAGTGCCAATGCCGGTCGGGGGGCGTCGTCGCTCCGGGGGTGGTGGTCGTGTCAGGCCGCGTCGGTTGCCGCGTACTCGATCAGGAACAGGGCCTCCGCGAGCGAGAGCCGCTCCAACTCCTGCGGCGACACGCTCTCGTTGACCGCGTGGATCTGCGCCTCCGGCTCGCTCAGCCCGATCAGCAGGATCTCGGCCTCCGGGTAGAGCGACGCCAGGGTGTTGCACAGCGGGATGGAACCGCCCATGCCCGAGATCTGCATCTCCTGGCCGTCGTAGGCGAGGCGCATGGCCTTGGCCATCGACGCGTACGCCGGGCTGCTGGTGTCGGCGCGGAACGGCTGGCCCTGGCCCACCTGCTCCACGGCGATCTTCGCGCCCCAGGGGGTGTTCGCCTTCAGGTGCGCGGCGAGCAGGTCGGTCGCCTCGGCGGCGTCCACGCCCGGCGGCACGCGCAGGCTCACCAGCGCGCCGGCGCTCGCCTGCACCGAGGGGGTGGCGCCCACGACCGGCGGGCAGTCGATGCCGAGCACGGTCACTGCGGGTCGGGCCCAGATCCGGTCCGCGACGGTGCCGGAGCCGATGAGCTCGACTCCGTCGAGCACCTTGGCGTCCTTGCGGAACTCCTCCTCCGCGTACTGCAACCCCTCCCAGCTCGCGTCGGCCTCCAGGCCCTGGACCGTGGTCGAACCGTCCTCGGTGCGCAGCGAGTCCAGCGCCCTGATCAGCGCGGCCAGCGCGTCCGGGGCGGCACCGCCGAACTGGCCCGAGTGCAGGTTGCCGCCCAGCGTGTCCACCTGCACGCGCATCAGCGTCATCCCGCGCAGGGTCGCCGTGGCCGTAGGCAGCCCGACCCGGAAGTTGCCCGCGTCCCCGATGACGATGGTGTCCGCGGCCAGCAGCTCCGGGTGGGCCTCCGCGTAACGCTCCAGCCCTCCGGTGCCCTGCTCCTCGGAGCCCTCGCAGATCACCTTGACGTGAACGGGTATCCCGCCGTTCTCCTTGAGGGCCCGCAGCGCCGTCAGGTGCATGATCAGGCCGCCCTTGCAGTCGGCGGCCCCTCGTCCGTACCAGCGGCCGTCGCGCTCGGTCAGCTCGAAGGGCGGCCAGAGCCAGGCTGCCTCGTCCAGCGGGGGCTGCACGTCGTAGTGCGCGTACAGCAGGACCGTGGGAGCGCCCTCGGGGCCTGGGAGGAAGCCGTAGACCGACTGGGTGCCGTCCGGGGTGTCGAGGAAGGCGACGTCCTGGAAGCCCTCGCCGCGCAGCGCGTCCGCCACCCAGTTCGCGGCGGCCTCGCACTCGCTCCTGGGGAACTGGGCCGGGTCGGCGACCGACTTGAACGCGACCAGTTCGGTCAGCTCCGCACGGGCCCGGGGCTGGAGTGCGGCCACGGCCTGGGCGAGCGTGGCGTGGTCGGGCTGGCTGACGGAGGCTTGCTCCATGGAACGCTCCTTGTGGGCGCGGCGTTATGTCCGTACGTACGGGCGAAGGGTGCACCGATCTTCCCACAGCGGGGCCGCCGAGCGGCGCGCCGTAGGATGCGAGCGGTAGCCGAAGCGAGTGGTCGAGCGGGAGTAGAAGTACATCGTGAGCAGCGACAACAGCGGCGAGATGGGTCTGCACGGCGGCGACGACGCGGCCGACGACAGTGAGTCGGTGTGGGACGTCGACGTCGTGGTCGTGGGGGCGTGCCCGGCGGGTGCCTCCGCCGCGCACGCCGTGGCCTGCGCGGGCCGCAGGGTGCTGCTCCTGGAGAAGGCGGAGCTGCCCCGCTACAAGAACCTGCGGCGGCGGGATCATCGGGCCCTCGCGCGAGGCCCTGCCACCAGGCTTCGAGATGCCGCTGCGGGACCGCGTGCACGCCGTGACCTTCTCGCTCAACGGCAAGCTCTCGCGCACCCGGCGGTCCAAGTAGATGCTCTTCGGGTTGATCAACCGGCCCGAGTTCGACGCCGCGCTGGTGGAGTCGGCCACGGCTGCCGGGGCCACCCTCCGCACCGGCGTGGCCGTCTCCCGGGTCGAGCAGCACGGGCCTTCCGTGCCCGACCGGCGCACCGTCGCCGTCGTGCTGGGCGACGGGGAGACCGTGCTCGCCCGGGCCGTCGTCGGCGCGGACGGCAGTGCCAGCCGGATAGCGGGACACGTGGGTGTCAAGGTCGAGCAGGTGGACCTGGGCCTGGAGGCGGAGATCCCGGTGCCGCCGACCGTCGCCGAGGACTGGGCGGGCCGGGTGCAGATCGACTGGGGGCCGATTCCCGGCAGTTACGGCTGGGTCTTCCTCAAGGGCGACACCCTGACCGTGGGCGTCATCTCGGCGCGCGGCGAGGGCGCCGAGACCAAGCGCTACCTCCAGGACTTCATCGCGCGCCTGGGCCTCGCGGGGTTCGAGCCGAGCATCTCCTCCGGCCACCTGACGCGCTGCCGCTCCGACGACTCGCCGCTCTCGCGCGGTTGCGTACTCGTCTGCGGCGACGCCGCGGGGCTGCTGGAGCCGTGGACCCGGGAGGGGATCTCCTTCGCGCTGCGCTCCGGCCGGCTGGCGGGGGAGTGGGCCGTGCGCATAGCTGATGCGCACGACGCGGTCGACGCGCGGCGGCAGGCGCTGAACTACGCCTTCGCCATCAAGTCGGGCCTCGGCGTGGAGATGTGTGTGGGCCGCCGTCTGCTGTTGGCCTTCGAGCGGCGACCGGGCATGGTGCACGCGGCGATCACCGGTCTCCGCCCGGCCTGGCGGGCCTTCGCCAAGATCACGCGCGGTACCACCACGCTTGCCGAGATCGTCCGCACCCACCCCTTCGCACGCCGCCTGATGATGGTGCTCGACCGCGGCTCATGCGCCGTCCCCGCTCCGCCCTCGGAAGGGCCGCGAGGCGAAGGGCGGCGAAACGCCGTGGTGCGTCGGTCCTACGCTCCGGGCGCGACCCGGGCGGGCTTCCGCCGCGACGGCCGGTGGGCGGCCGGTTCCGTCGCTGGGCAGCGGGCCGTGGCGGGCGCGGGTCGCGCCGTCCCGCCCGCCGGTGTGTCGGTCGCGCCGGCGCGCGGGAACGAGGCGGCGGCGCGACCTCAGTCTCAGCGCGTGCGCGGCGGCGTGGACGAGGGTGGCGGGCGCCCGGCGATTCCCGGGTCGGTGAGCGGCGACCACCCAGCGAGTTCGCTCGACAGCCGTGGGCGGGGGCGTGCCGACCCTCGCACCGGCTCACCGTCGCCCCGGACGGTCCCGTCGTGCTCGCCGCCTCGCCGCGCAGGTGCACGTGGACGGGTTCCGGGCGGCGCTGGTCGGCCTCGGTGGCCGGATCGTGGCCACGGCACCGGGCTGCATGACGGTGCCCGCCGACCCCGCGGCGGTGCTGGACGCCATCGTCGAGGCCGGGGCCGAGCTGCTGCGCGCCAGCGGGCGCCACTGCCTCGGCGCGGGACTCCCCGTGCCCTTGGCCGTCGCCGAGCCGGATGGCACGGCGCTCAACCCGCTGCACGTCGCGTGGCAGGCCGGTGTGCCGGTACGGGAACTGTTCTGGCGCAGTCACGCCCGCGCGGGTGTCCCCGGACCGGGCGATGCCACGGTCGCGGTCGCGCCCGCTGGATCCTCGGCGACCGACTCGGCGCCCGGCGCGCCGATCGGACAGACCGGGCAGACCGGCAACGACGTCAACCTCGCGGCGCTGGCCGAGTACCGCCACGGGGCGGCCCGTGGCGCCCGGCAACTGCTGTGCGTGGCCACCGGGCACCGTGGCGTGGGCGGCGCGCTGGTGCTCGACGGGCGGCTGCACACCGGCAGCTCGGGGCTCGCCCTGGATGTCGGGCACCTGACGGTGCACGAGGAGGGGCGTGCCTGCCACTGCGGCAGCCGCGGCTGCCTCGACGTCGAGGTCGACCCGCTGGCCTTCCTCACCGCGGCTGGCCGCGAGCCCGGCCCCGAGGTGTCCCTCCTCCAGCAGGCGCGCGACCTGCTCCGCGACGAGTACGCCGACCCGTCCGTGCGCGCCGCGGCCCACCTGCTGATCGACCGGCTCGGCCGCGGCCTGGCCGGACTGGTCAACATCCTCAACCCGGACCGGATCATCCTCGGCGGGCTCCACCGCGACCTGCTCGACGCCGACCCGGAGCGGCTGCGCGCGGTCGTCGCGGAGCGCAGCCTGTGGGGCAGCAGCGGCGGGGTGCCGCTGCTGCCCTGCACGCTCGACTACAACAGTCCGGTGGGCGCGGCCGAACTCGCGCTTGGCAGCCGGTCCTCGACGACCCGCTCCGGGCGCTCGGCGCCTGAGGCGACCCGCGCGGGCGGGTATCGCTGCTCGGTGCCGCGCGCCGGGCGTCCGCGCACGCCGGGTGCGCGGACGCGGGGCGCGGCGTGGGGTGTACGCCGGCTGCCCCGGCTGGCTCGGATCGGCGTACCGGCGAGGCGGCGTGCGCCAGAGGGGCGGCTGCCGCCGTGGGCGGCCAGGTGCGCGGCGACGCGCTCGGCCACGGTGTGCTCCTGATTGGCCGCGAGCCAGCGCCGGGCGTACGCGGTGGCCGCCTGCCGCTGTTCGGGGCTGCACTCCGCGCGTCCGAGCAGCGCCTCCACCAGCGAACCGACGCCGCCCGTCGGCTCGCGCCCCAGCAGCCAGTCCAGGCTGTGGCCGACGGCGCGCGCCCCCTGCTCGGCGGTCAGCCGCTTGCCCAACACCAGCCGCAGCAGCGGCTTGGCCTCGCTGGTCTCGGCCCCGTCGACCTGCCGCAGGGCCCGTTCGATCGCGGCCTGTTCGTGCTCGTGGGACAGTTCCCGGTGGCGCAGCAGGGCCAGCAGCGCCGGGCGGGTCTTGAACGTCCGGCCGCTGGTCCGGGTCAGCAGCGCGAACGCCTCCTCGCCCGCGTCCCACCGCTGCTCCGCGGTGAGGTCCTCGGTGCGCAGCAGTGCGATGATCACCAGCCGGGTCTTGACCGCTCCCGCCGAGCCGCAGATACGCTAGCGCCTGTCCGGCCACCGCCGGCCGCTGCTCGGGGCGCAGGTCCTCGTTCTCCAGCAGCGCGACGAAGTCCCGCCAACTCAACACGGTGGCCAGCGCGGCGTGTACGGCGGACAGCATGAGGCGCCGGTCCATGGCCCGGTCGCCCGGCCCGTTGCCGGGGCCCCGCGCCGCGTCGGCCGCGCCCCCTGACCGAGCGCTCGGCGCGGCGGCGGGGTGGGCCTGGTCGGGCTGTGCGAGCAGGCGCAGCAGTACCTCTCCGGGTCGTCCGGGTGATCCAGCAGCCAGGCCCGGGTCTCCTCCACCCCGCGTAACCAGGCGCCGAAACCGTCGTCCCCGTGATTGGTGAGGAAGGCCCGGACCTCCGGGGCCCACGGGTGCTCGGAGTTGACCGCGTACCAGTTCAGCGCGTGGGCGTTCAGCGCGCGCCGCTGGTCGTCGGCCAGCGGCGGCCGCCCGACGAGCGCGAACAGCGCCCGGGGCGCGTCGACCAGCCGCTCACACGCGGCCAGCCAGCCGAACCCGAGCCCCGTCACCCGCGCGTGGGCCGCCTCCGACAGCGGGCGGTCGAGCAGCGCGAGCAGCGGGCCCAGTGTCCCACCGGAGGGCTCCGCCGTCACCAGACGGGTCGCCAGCTCCACGGCGTCCGTCTCCTGCCGCGCGGTCAGCTGTGGCAGCCGCAGCACGGCGGTGACGGCGGCGCGCACCGTGCGGGTGGGCGCGCCCCCCTCGGCGCTCAGGGCCAGTGCCCGGTCGGTCAGGTGGGTCGCCTCGGCTGCCGTCAGGTCCGGTTGGTCAAGCAGCGCGGCGAGGTCGCTCAGGTCCGGCTCGGGCAGCGCCCCCGTTGCCCTGGGGCCAGCCACGGTTGCCACCGCTCCAGCCGCGCGCCCGCAGCACCCGCAGCCACAGGTACCCGCGGTCGCGGTGGCGCCGGGAGCGGCCGAGCCAGTCCGCCGCGTGCTCCAGCGCGCGCGCCTCCTGCGCCGGGAGCAGCTCGGCCGTGCCCAGCAACAGGCGCAGCGTCGCCCCCACATCGTCCACCAACCCGGCATCCACCAGCCCCTCGGCCGACCGTCCGCCGGCTCGTCGCCCGTCAGCTCCGGGTCTGTGGACCCGACTTCGCCGCCTGGGCCCGCCACCTCTCCCTCGGTCTCGGCGGCCGGCGCTGAGGCCGGGCCCGCCGCCCCCACCGGGGGCGCGTCGCCGTGGGGGTCGCCGGGTGGCCGCGCCGGCGGGTGCGCCCGCAGCCAGTCCAGGGCCGCGTCGGCGGCGCGGCGGACCTGGTCGCGGCGCATCTCCCGACAGGTGAGGGCGGCCCGGTGCACGGCGGCGCCGTCGGCCTCGGTGCCGTACGACTCCAGCCAGTGCAGGGCGAAGTCGGCGCTGCGGTGCAACCGGTCGCCCGGGGCCTCGCCGCCGAGCAGCGCGCTCAGCACCGCCGGGGCCTGCGGCGCCCGAGGGTGGGCCTGCGCCCAGGCCAGCGCGCGCTCGGCCAGGTCGGCCGCGCGCTCGCCGAGGCCGGCGGCGTCGGCCAACAGGGGACGCAGCACGTGCCCCGCGACGAGCGAGTCGCCGTAACCGCCCACCCACTCCCACGCCATCTCGACCACCAGGGCCCGCTGCTCGCCGGCCAGGGCGGGGTGCGGCAGCAGTGGCCCGAACACCTGGGCCGCCACGAGGGTGGCGGCGTGCCCGTGCTGGAGCCAGAGCACGGCCTGGTCCACGGCGCGCCCCGCGCGCAACGCGGCCAGGTCGCCCCGGCGCAACAGCGCCCCCAGCACGAACCGGGCCACCGGCTCCGCCCGTTGTGCGCCAGCCAGGTCAGCGCGAGGCCGGCGGACTGCTTCTGCTGCTGGCGGCTGAGTTCCGGATGGGCGGCCAGTGGGGCCAGCACGAAGCTGGCGACGCGTTGCGTGCCGTGGCCGTGACCGATCCAGGTCAGCGCCGCCGAGACGGCCCGCCGCGCGACGGCACGGTCCACGTCCGCACGCGCCAGCAGCCGGTGCAGCACGTGGGCGGCGTCCGTGGTGGCGTGTACGTGCAGCCAACTGAAAGCGTACTGGACGGCCGCCGTCAGCCGCCGCGTGTCCAGAGCCCGGCCCGTACGCCCCGGCAGGGCGCCTGAGCCACGCGCTCCGCGCTCGCGGGTCACCCGAGCACCCGAGCCGCGCGCTCCGCGCCCCTCGGGGCACGCGCCGGCGGGGATGGCGGCCGGCGCGGCGCCTACGCGCCGGCCAGCACCAGTTCGCGCAGATGCTCCGCCATCTCCTCGCGCGCCGCGCGCGGCAGCCCCGCGTCGGTGACGAGCACGTCCACCTCGCTCAGCGCCGCGAACGAACTCAGGCCTACCTTGCCCCACTTGGTGTGGTCCGCCACCACGACCACCCGGCGCGCGGACCGCACGAAGTGCCGGTTGGTCTCGGCCTCGGCCAGGTTCGGCGTCGACAGGCCGGCCTCAGCCGACACGCCGTGCACCCCCAGGAAGAGCACGTCGAAGTGGAGCGAGCGGATCGCCGCGTCGGCCACCGGGCCCACCAGCGCGTCCGATGGCGTGCGCACCCCACCCGTGAGCACCACGGTCGCCGCGCCGAAGGCCCGCTCCCGGCCGCCGGCACCCTCCGAGGCGGCGTCGGCCGCCCGCCGCGCGCTGTGGAACACGTCCGCGATCCGCATGGAGTTGGTCACTACCGTCAACCCCGGCACGTTCACCAGGTGCTGCGCCAGCGCGTGGGTCGTGGTGCCACCCGAGAGCGCGATGGCCGAGCCCGGCACCGCGAGCGGAGCGGCCGCGCGCGCGATGTCCTCCTTCGCGCTGAGCTCCATCACGGACTTCGCCTCGAACCCCGGCTCGTGCGTACTGGCCTCGGCGATCGGCACGGCCCCGCCGTGCACCTTCTCCACCACCCCGAGCTGGGCCAGCGCGTCCAGGTCGCGGCGCACCGTCATGTCCGACACCTTGAGCTTGCGCGTGAGTTCGTTGACCCGCGCCCCGCCGTGCCGCCTGACCTCATAGAGAATCAGGGCGCGTCGCTGCTCCGCGAGGAGGTTCTGATTCTCGCTCACCCCGCCCGTCCCTTCCGCCCAGCGCCGATGTCCGCGCACATCTTCGCACGCGGGTACGCGACCCCCGGAGCGGGCACAATCGCCCCAGCGGGGGCCACCCGCGGGCCCGTCCAGCGGCGCCGTACCGCAACCGCCGCCGTCCGCCGCGGCGTCCCATCGAGCGCGGCAGTCCTGCACCCACACCGGATCGGGGGACACGGTGGCGCCAACGAAGCGGCCCGACGACGAGACCAACCCCACCCGTGCGCACGCGGCGGCCCACGCCGGCACCGCGGCACCGCCCCCCCGCGACCCACGCCGCGCTGCCCGCCGCCCCGGCCGCGCCCGGGCCGGACGCAGCGCCCCCTCCGACGCGCTCGCGCTCGAACTGCTGGTGCACGGCGTCGGCGGCGCCACCCCGTCGACGATGCCCGACGACGACCCGCGCGTGCACCGCGTCACCGGCGACGAGACCGCCGGCGTCTACCGCCGCACCGAGGACGCCGACGCGGAAGCGTGCCCCGCCGACTACCGCGACTGCCCGGTGCCCGAGGCGTACTGCTGGTCCGGCCTGACCTCGGGCGACGGCAGCCGCGCGCTGTGGCTGCTGCTCCTTCCGTTCATGGTCATCAACCTCGCGCACTGGTCCAGCTCCGCCGCCGTCCGCCGCGAGCGCACCGTACGGCTGTACGGTGTGCTGGTGCGGCTCATCGCGCTCACCTTGACGGTCCTGTTCGTCGCCGCCGTCTGTGAGGTGGCGCTCGACCTGACGGCCTGGCAGTGCGCCGGGTCGGCCGCCTGCGTCGACGGACGGTCCTGGCTGGGCTTCGCCTCACCGACCGGCGGCGGCTGGTGGAGCCAGCCCGGCCGCCGGATCGCCCTGGCCGCCGTGGCCCCGCTGGCCGTCATCGCGCTGCTGTGGCTGCTGTCCACGCGCACCTGGAGCGCGTACGAGTCGGCCCCGCCCGTCGAGCGCCCGCTCAACGAGGACGACCCGTCGGCCGCCCACCGGCCCGCCTTCTGGTACGGCCGCCGGCTTCCTCACCGTCGCCGCCGTCCTGACGGCCGCCGCCACCCGCCACGACCGCGCACCCGGCGGCTCCGCGGTGCTCGACGCCACCGGCTGGGCGCTGCTTGTGGCGATCCAGGCGAGCGGCCTCGCGGTGCTGTACGCGGTGTGCCGCAGGGCCGCAGCGAGACCACCCTCGACCGCACGCTGGACCGCGTCACCGACAAGGTGGTGCCCGCTGCCTCGCTCGTCCTGCTGGCCCTGTCCGTGCTGCACGCGGGGTGGTCGCGCCCGGGCTGGACGTCGAGCGGACGTCTGCCGGGCGACCCGGCGTTCGGCGTCATCGCCCTCGCCCAGGTCGCCCTCATCCTGGCCCTGGCCGTCGTCGCCGCGGCACTCTACCGCTCGGCCGCCCGCGACGGCCACCCCGGCGGGCTCGACCCACGGCACGGACACGAGCCGGTCCCGCTCGCGCGGGTGCGCACGCCGCTCGCCGGGCTCGCCGGCCCCGCCGCCGCGGTCCTCGCCTGCGCCATCGGCGGCGTACTCACCGGCGGCGTGGCCCAGCGCTTCGCGGATTGGCTCGACGGCGGCGCCACCCCCGGGATGGGCGACGGCCCGATCGCCGGGCCGCCGATCCTGCTGTCCTGGCAGGCCGCCGTGATCCCGCCGCTGCTGGTCATCCTGGTGCTGCTGCTCCTGGCCTTCGGATGGCGCGTCAACCGGGTGCGTACGGGCCTGGAACGCACCGTGCCCGACGGCTACCCGGACGAGCGCCCCGACGCCGTACGCACCAGGAAGATCGCGGGCACCATCGCCTGCGCCGGCCTCACCGACTCCGTGCCCTGGATCATCGGCCCTGTCGCGGCGCTGACGCTTCTCCTCGGCTGCCTCGCGGTGGTCGGGGCCTGGGGCACCGGCGAGGTGCCGGGCGGGCCGCCGACGGCGCACCAGCGGTCATCGACGCCGCCGCGCAGGCCGCCCAGGCGATGGGCTCCTGGCTGGTGGGCGTGGTCTTCGCCGTCCTCCTCGCCTCCGGCCGACGCGCCTACGGGGACCAGGGGGCCCGCCGCACGGTGGGCATCCTGTGGGACGTCGGCACCTTCTGGCCGCGCGCCGCGCACCCGTTCGCCCCGCCCTGCTACGCCGAGCGGGGCCGTACCGGACCTCACCTGGCGCATGCAGACCTGGACCGCGCGGATCGGTGGCCGCCTGGTGATCTCCTGCCACTCGCAGGGCAGCGTGCTGGCCGCCGCGGCGGTGTGGCAACTCGACCGGTGCACCCGGGGCCGCGTCGCCCTGCTCACCTACGGCTCACCGCTGGAGCGGCTGTACGGGCGCTGGTTCCCCGCGTACTTCGGGCCCGCGCAGCTGTCGGCCCTCCACCGGGAGCTGCACTGCTGGCGCAACCTGTGGCGGTACACCGACCCGATCGGCGGGCCCATCGAGCCCCCCGGCCTCATCGACGCCCACCCCGGGGACGGCCGACCACCCATCGACCGGGGCGCGCTCGAGGACCCGCTGGCCTACGGCCGCACCCACGAACACCCGCTGCCCGCGCCGATCCTCGGCCACTCCGACTACCAGGCCGACCCGGCGTTCGCCCAGGAGCGCGCCGGACTGCTGGCCCGGCTCGCCGGCGACGGGGTGCCACGCCCGAGGGCGAAGGCGGCCGGACGCGCGGCGCCGGGCGCGGCGACCGGCGACCCGGCGGCGGGCCGCGGCGCGACGCCCGCGCCGTGACCCGCCCGGGGACTACGGCAGTTCCGGCAGGTCTTCCGGGTACAGCAGGGTGAGTTCGTCGGTGCCCGGGTTCGGGTGTTGCGCCACCCGGCCCGCGTGCCGCTCGACCATCGCCTCGAACGTCTGCCGCGCGGTGCGCCCGTTGCCGAACGCCGCGTCCTTGGGAAAGGCCGTGAAGTACTTGAGCAGCGACTCGGCCGTGCCGTCGGCCAGCCGGTACTCGTGCTCCTCCGACTGCTGCTCCACGATGCGCAACAACTCCTCGGGCCCGTAGTCGCCGAACCTGATGGTCCGGGAGAACCGCGAGGCCACGCCGGGGTTGACGGACAGGAAGCGGGCCATCTCCTCGGTGTACCCGGCGACGATGACCACCACCGCGTCCCGGTGGTCCTCCATCAGCTTCACCAGCGTGTCGATGGCCTCGCGCCCGAAGTCCCGCCCGGAGTCCTCGTGCGAGAGGGCGTACGCCTCGTCGATGAACAGCACCCCGCCGCGAGCCCGCTCGAACGCCTCCTGGGTACGGATTGCCGTGGAGCCGATGTGCTCGCCGACCAGGTCGACACGGGAGACCTCGACCAGGTGCCCGCGCTCCAGCACCCCGAGCGAGGCCAGGATCTCCCCGTAGAGCCGGGCCACGGTGGTCTTGCCTGTACCGGGGGAGCCGGTGAAGGCCAGGTGTCGGCGCACGGAGGCGGCCTTGAGCCCCGCCTGCTGGCGCCGCCGCCCTACCTCGATCATGTCGATCAGCGCCCGCACCTCGCGCTTGACGCTCTCCAGGCCGACCAGCGTGTCGAGTTCGCCCAGCACGTCGTCGGACGCCCTGACCGGCTCGGGCGCCGGCACGGGAGCCGCCTGCGGGGCCGCGGCGGACTGGCTCGGCACGCCGCCGAGGAGTCCGACCCGCTGCACGGCGGGCTGCCCGAGCGCGCCGGTCCGGCCATCGTCGCCACCGGGGGTGGGCGGCGGTGGGGCGTGCGTGGCGCTCTCGTCGCTGGTGCAGTCCTCGCTGGTGGGCCCGGGCTCGGCGAACTCGTACCCGCCGCGCGCGCAGCGCTCCGTACGGCAGCGGGTCAGCGTGGCCCGGCAGCCGTCGATGACGTGGAAGCCGTAGCCGCCGCTGCCGGTCACACGGCAGTTGTGGAAGGAGCCCCGGCCCTCGGCCGAGACGTAGAACCCTGCCTCGGAGGGCGCGGTGACGGTGCAGCGCTCGATCGCCGGGTCGGCGCCCTTGGTGACGATCACCCCGGTCGAGACGGAATCGATGGTGCAGCCGGACAGGGTGCCGCCGCTGCCGTGGTCGCGGAACCAGGCACCGGTCGCCGCCTCGCGTATCCGGCAGTCGTCGAGCTGCGCGCTGGCGCCGTCGCTGACCGACACGGCGGTGTTGCGCACCTGCGCGAGGTCGCTGTCCACGACGTCGACGCGGGAGCCGTGGTCGAGGACGAACAGCGCGTCCGGCACGTCGTGCACCTGGCACCCGTCCAGCACCGCGGCCGCCCTGTCGCTCACCCACACCGCGGGGTAGTCGCCCGTACTGTCGTGGATCTCGCACTGGTAGGCGTCCACCCGGGTGCCCGGGTCCCACACCGAGAGCCCGTTGCGCCCGAACCGCCGCACCGTGGAGCGGGTCAGCGTGAGGACCGAGCGCGAGCGCAGGTCGATCGCGTTCTCCGGCACGTCGTGCAGGTCGCAGTCGGCCAGTGTGAGCACCGCGTCCGTGTCGAGGCTGACCCCGTCGGCCGTGGTGCGGTGGACCTGGCAGTCCGTCAGCAGGGCGGTGGCGCGGGCGGAGACCTGCACGCCCGAGCCCTTGATCTCGTACACCTCGCAGCCCACGGCCTCCAGCGTGCTGCCCTCGCCGGTGACGGAGAGCCCGGTGCCGCTGGCGTGGTGCACCCGGCAGCGCTCCAGGCGCGGATGGGCGCCGCCGCGCACCGCGACGCCCGACTGGCCGGCCGCGACCACCTCGCACTCCTCGAAGATCCCGGCTGCGCCGTCCAACACGCTCAACCCGATCCCCGCCGGGTTGTCCACCGTGCAGCGGTGCACCGTGGGCCGGGCGGTGCCGCGCACCTCGATGCCCACCGCCGAGCGCGTGGCCACCCGCACGTCCGCCAGGTCCGGCGAGCCGTCCTCGACCAGCAGGGCCGGGGCCGCGGAGTCCTGGCCCTCGATGTGCACGTCCCGTACGACGGCCGAGGCGCGCACGGTCAGCGCGACACCCTCGGTCGGGGCGATCCGCACCGCGCCCCGCGCCCCCTCCGGGCCGCGCAGCGTGATGGCCCGCGTCAGCACCACGTTCTCCCGGTACGTGCCCGGGGCCACGGTGAGCAGGTCGCCGTCCCCCGCGGCCTCTACGGCCGCCGTGAGCGAGGCGTACTCTCCGGTGCGCCGCCGCCACCGCGACGTGCCGCTGTGCGTCACCTGGACCGAGCCCTGAGCCATGGTGTTGACGTGCCCCCACCTCGTGCGTGCGTCGACCGGGTACGGCCGTGTGGTGTACCGAAGGACCACCGTAGCGTGCGCCGTGTGGAGGAGTTGACCAGTGCGCATCCGGTGCCCGGCATGCCCCGATCCGGGCCGGCTCGCCCGCGGCGGCACCCTGCTCCAGCGCGCCCTCGGCGCGCCGCCACGCGCCGGCCGCGCCACCGTCCGCGACCCTCGGACCGCGCGTCGCCGCCGGGCCCGGCGCGGCTCGCGTACGTCGGGGCGTGCGCCTGCTTCCGCGTGGGCGCACGACCTGCTAGCGCACGCGCATCGCCAGCGTGACGACGGCGCCGACGCTCCCCGCCCGGACCGCGAGCCGGTCCGAGACGAGGCGGGTCAGCCACAGGCCGCGCCCGCTGTGCGCCCCGTCGAGCCCGGGGAGCACGTCCGGGATGACCTCTTCGCTGAAGCCGGGGCCGCTGTCGCTGATGGTGCACTCCAGTTCGCCGCCGACGCGGCGCAGCACCAGGTGGCCCCGGCCGCCCGCGTGCTCGATCGCGTTGGTGGCGATCTCGTCCACGGCCAGCACGAAGTCCCCGCGTCGGGCCTCGGGCAGCCCCGCCCACGCGGCCCGCTCCTCCACCAGGACCCGCAGCAACGGCAGGTCGCGCGCTGTGAAGTGACGGTCCAGCAAGCGTCCGTTCGCCTCGCCGTGGGAGGGGCGGCGGAAATCGGCTAGCACTGACGGCTCACCTCGATCAACGCGAGCTCGGGGAGGGCATCGGAGCCGAGCCGGCGCAGCGTGCGCGCCACGAGCGGCGTGCAGGCGACCGACATCCGCGGGCCGCTCACGGCCGCGAGCGCCAACAGGTCGGTCGCGCACCCCAGCGACAAGAAGTGCAGCCGCGACAGGTCGATCGTGAGCAGGGCCGACCGGTCGGTGCGCGCGAGCGCGGCCCGCACACCGCCGGTGAAGCGCGCCCGCCCGCTGACGTCGGCCTTGCCGACCACCAGCAGCGTGTCGTCGGCCGCGGTGATGCTGAGCAGCCCGAGCCGGTCGAGCATCCGACAGGGGTGGGCCTTAGCCATCCGGTCGAGCACGTCCCGGGCGAACCAGCGCCGATCGTAGGCGCAGATCTCCCTGTAGCGGGCGTCGGCGAACAGGTGGTCGGCGTGGGTCTCGCGGTGGATGACCACCGCGACGTCGGCGTTCAGGTCGGCCACCCAGGCCATGTCGATGAAGGGGCGGAAGCCGGTGTACCCCTGGTGGAGGGCGCGCTCGGTCTCCTCGGCCAGCCGCGACTGCTGGAGCCGGATGGTGAACTCGCGGTCCGGGCTGAGCAGCGCCCGCATCGTGCTGAACTCCACCTGGCCGCGGCCGAGCGCGGGAGCCATGGACGGGCCACGGGCGTGCACCGCGTGCCGCATCTCCCGCTCGTCGAGGTGGGGGTCGGCGTAGACGGTCACCTTCTCGCCGCGCGCGACCCCGAGCCAGGCGTAGGTCGCCATGATCTGCGAACGGGACTCGCCGTCTTCGTAACTCACGAAGGCATGGTCTCCAGGTCGCATGTGGTGCACGGGCATCAGGCGGCTGCCCTCCACCTCCGAGGCAGGCATCTGTCTCTCGGCCCCCTGTCGCCGTCGGCAGCGCTGCTGACGGCGTGGCGGCGCCCGCGGGGGCGCTCTCAGCGAGAGCTGACACTACGGCGTACGGGACGATGCGCCCTTGTTCTGACCTGAATTGCCCGAAACTGGTCACTAACTCGAGGATCTTGACTGGGTCGCCCACCCGTACGGTCCCGGTGTGTTCGGGGATGAGGTTCTGCCCGAAGAACACCTTGTTGTCGATCCGGTGGTGCTGGGCCAGCGTGCGCAGCGGCTCCTTGCCGCGCTCGGCCGTCCGCTAGTCTGCGGTGGTGATCACGCAGCGGGTGCTGGGCTTGGCCACGCGGAAGGCGACGTCGCCGATCAACAGCCTGCGCCAGCCGTCCTCGGCCCAGGGCGCGACGCCGTCCACGACGAGGTTGGGGCGGAAGCGGTTCATCGGCAGCGGGCCTTCGTGCGCGTGATCCCCCTGCGCGATCAGGGAGTTGATGGCCGCCAGCGAGGCGGTCCTGGTGACCAGGAAGGGCATGCTGTCGGCGAGGGAGACCGTCTCGCCGGGGCGCGCGTACCGCGGGTTGATCGGGCGCCGTCGCGCGGGGTCGTCGAGGTGGGCGAGGAAGACCTCGCGGCCGAGAAGTTCGCTGAACCACGCGCTGCCCGAGTCATCGGTCCACACCAGTTCGACCGGGTCCTGGAAGACGCGCACGGTGGAGACGCGGTTGGCGCGCGGGTCGGGGACCGGCACCGTTCAGGGGCTCCAGGCCGGCCGCGCTGAGGGCGATGCCGCCGTCCGGCAGTGGCTCGGCGGTGCCCAGCGCCATGCGCGGCAGGTGTCGCTGCGTCAGGAAGGTGCCGTCGGGCTTGACGAGCAGCCAGCGCCGGTCGCCGGCCAATCCCCATGGCTCGACGGCGGCTTCGCCGAGTGCGCACCCGCCCACGGACTTGACGGGGTAGACGTGGACCGCGCTGAGCTGAGCTTCGGACATGGCCCCATCTTGCCAGCCGGCCCCGGCGGCCCGGCGGCTGGTGGGTCGGTGGGTGGCCCGCGGACGTGGCGTACGACACGTGGCGGGTGGCGGGCCGGAGCCCGGCGTGGTGGCGGCGGCCGGGCCGGCGGCAGGTCCCTCGGTTCCCCGCATCGCCCGCGGCGTGACCGCGGGCGATGCCGACCGTAGCGGCGGTGCGATCGGACGGGTGCGGCGCGGGCCCGCGCCGGGTGGCGGGTCGGCTCAGTAACCCTGGCCGGGGTGCTGGCGGCCGTACTGCTCCGGGTAGGGCGCCGGGTTGGGGCGCGGGGCCGCGGGCCGGGCCGCGATCGGGCGCATGGCCTCGTGCCCGTTCGGAGCCGCCGGGCGCGGCTGCTGGGCCTGCTGCGGGCCCGGGTAGCCGCGCGGGCCGCCCGCCTGCGGCGGGATGTAGGGTGCGGGCGCCTGCTGGAGGGCGGGCTGCGGCCGACCCTGCTGGCCGTAGGGCGGCGGGGTGTGCTGCGAGGGGCCGGCCGGGAGCGCGGGGAGCGCCGACGGCAGGGCCGGCGGGAAGTGGCCGCCCGCGTCGTAGGGCGACGGGACGCGGATAGGGGCGATCTGTGGTGTGCCCCGCTCGGCGACAAGGCTGTCGTAGATCGGGGTGTCAGGGAAGTTCGGCGCGGGATAGTAGCCGCTGCGGGGGAGGGTCATAACCCTTAAGTTAAGCCCACCATGTGCCGGTTGGGGAGTCGGATAAGAAGCTTGTTTCGTGTGTTCCGGTCGGCCGTGGTTCCTAATCCGCGTGAATTCGGGAAAAGTCGGTCGCCGGGGTACGTTGAGATCCTGTAAAGAGCGCGTTCTGGACGGGTTGCCGGCAGTTGTCCTGCGTCTTGGCGTCCGGTGAGTGAAAGGAAAGTGGGGGAACATGACGATGCGCAAGGGCATGAACGTGCCCGTGCCGGCCTCGGCGGTACGGATCGAACTGAGCTGGCGCGGTGGGGCGAGAGTGCCTGACGTGGACGCGTCGGCCCTGCTGTTGGCAGGCGGAAAGGTCCGCTCCGACGTGGACTTCGTCTTCTACAACCAGGCCCAGCACAGCTCCGGCGCCGTGCGGCACGAGGGCAAGCACGCCGGCGCCGAGGTCACCGACAGCCTGTCGGTGAACCTGGCCCAGGTCGAGCCGGCCATCGAGACCATCCTGCTGGCCGCCTCCGCCGACGGCGGGACGTTCGGGCAGGTGCCCGGGCTGCACATCAGAGTGCTGGACGCCGCGGGCGGGGCCGAACTGGACCGGTTCGACAGCGACAACGCCTCCGTGGAGACCGCGTTCGTCCTCGGCGAGCTGTACCGGCGCCAGGGCGCGTGGAAGTTCCGCGCCGCCGGCCAGGGCTACGACACCGGCCTCGGCGGCCTGGCCACCGACTACGGCATCACCGTCGACGGCCGCAGCCAGGCCCCGCCGACGCCGCGGCGCCCGCCCCGTCGCGGCCCCGTGACCGCCCCGCCCCCGCCGCCACCGCGCCCGCCGCCCGCTGCCGCCCCGCCCGTCGCCCGGCCGCGCCCGCGCCGCCCGCTGCACCCGCCGCCCCGGCCCCCGCCGGCGGACCCGTACGGCTGACCAAGGTCACGCTGACCAAGGACGCGCCCACCGTCTCGCTCACCAAGCAGGGCGGCACCTTGGGCGCGATGCGGGTCAACCTCAACTGGCAGGAGCACAAGCAGTTCAAGAGCTGGGGCCAGAAGCTGGGCAAGGTGATGGCCCTGCACTCCGACCTCCACCTGGACCTCGGTGCCTTCTTCGAGCTGGCCGACGGCAGCAAGGGCGTCGTACAGGCGCTGGGCAACTCCTTCGGCGCCCTGCACCAGCCGCCCTTCATCCACCTCGACGCGGACGACCGCACCGGCGCCCGCAGCGAGGGCGAGAACCTGACGATCAACCTCGACGCCAAGGACCTCTTCCGCCGTATCCTGGTCTTCGTCACGTTCTACGAGGGCGCCCGCAGCTTCGCCAACCTCAACGCCACCGTCACCCTCAGCCCGCAGCACGGCGCGCCGGTGGACTTCTCTCTCGACGAGTGCACCGTGCCCTCCAACGTTTGCGCGCTCGCGTTGATCACCAACAACAACGGCGACCTCGTCGTCCAGCGTGAGGCCCGCTACCTGGTGCCCGACCGGGGCGTCAGCCCGCAGCGCACCCTGGACTGCGCCTACGGCTGGGGCATGAACTGGACGGCGGGCCGCAAGTGACACCAGGCCCGGACGGGCGCGCGGGGCGGCGCTTCCAGCGCCTCGCCGCGCTCACGGCGCGGCCTCGGGACGGGCGTAGGTGCGCCCCTTCCAGGCCGCGCCCCGGCCCCGGTAGTGCTGGATCGCCGAGTCCACCGTCATGAGCAGGTACAGCGCCGCGATGAGCGGCAGCAGCGGCGTCCACCAGAGCGACTGCCGGTAGTAGCGCAGCATGGGCACGAACGTGCTGGCCATCACCGCCCAGGCCAGCCCCCGGCCAGCCACAGCACACGCCCGCCCGGCCCGATCCCCAAGCCCACGGCCACCGGGGGAGCGAGGTAGATCACGGTGAGCCCGACCACCGTCACCACCAGCAACGCCGGGTGGTACCGCAGTTGGGCGTAGGCGCTGCGCGAGACCATCCGCCACAGCTCGCGCGGGTGCGGATACGGCCGCACGCTGTCCACCCGCTCCGCGAGACCGAGCCAGACGCGCCCAACCTGCCCCGCGCCCATCCGGCTCGACCGCCGACCCCCCCCGCACCGCGCGGCACCGGGCCCCGCCCGGCGCGCTTGACCGCGCGCCAGGGCCACGTCGTTGATCACCGACTGGCGAATGCTCTCGGGAACGCGCGCCCGCTCGGCGGCGTCGGCGCGCAGCAGCACGCAGCCGCCGGCCGCCGCGGCCGTCCGCGCCCCGGGCCGGTTGACCCAGCGGAACGGGTAGAGCTGGGCGAAGAACGGGTAGAGCTGGGCGAAGAAGTAGACGAAGGCCGGCACGATCAGCCGCTCCCAGACCGTCTCCACCCGCAGCCGCGCCATCTGCGAGACCAGGTCGAGGTCGTGCGAGCGGGCAGCGCACACCAGCTCCCGCAGGCTGTCCGGTTCGTGTGCGATGTCCGCGTCGGTCAGCAACAGGTACTCCGGCGCGAGCTGGGCCCTGGCCAGGGTGATGCCGTGCCGCACCGCCCACAGCTTGCCGGTCCAGCCCGGCTCGAGCGGCCCGGGCGAGGCCACCACCAGAGGCAGCCCCCGCTCGCAGTTGGCGGCCAGCACGCGCGCGGTCTTCGCGGTGCCGTCGGTGCTGCCGTCGTCGATCAGGAAGACCACGGTCCGGCCCGGATAGTCCTGCTCCAGCAGGGACGGCAGGCTCATCGGCAGTACCTGCGCCTCGTCCCGCGCGGGGACGACGATGGCGACGGTGGGCCACGCCCCCGTCCGCCGGCACGCCACGCGGTGGCAGCCTGATGTCTGTACGCCAGAAGAGACCCTGCCCCAGCAGCAGCCACGCCCAGGCGGCCAGCGAGGCCAGGGCGATCCAGGTAAGCGCGCTCACCCCTCGCAGTCTGCCCCAGTGAACGCCGTGTACGGGGGCATCGCCCGCGATCCGGTGCGGCGGTGTGCCAGCGCGGACCGGCGGGGGCCGGTGTCCGGACGCCTCCCGAGGCGTCCGGACACCGCGCGGCGCGTGGCCCGACCCACGTCCGCCGGCGGGGGCGGGGCGGCCCATCGACTAAAGTGACCGGGTGCCGCGCTCAGGTGGCGTGCCGCACGGGGCTCACGCGCTGCCGCCCGCGACAGCGGCCGGGCCCACCCAGCGACGGACCGGTAGGCGAGGCGGTACGGCAGTGAAGATCGCGCTCATGGACTCCGGCCTCGGCCTGCTGGCGGCGGCCGCGGCCGTGCACCGGCTGCGCCCGGACGCCGATCTCGTCCTGTCCAGCGACCCCGACGGCATGCCCTGGGGCCCCCGCACCCCCGGCGACATCACGGCGCACGTGCTGGCCTGCGCCAAGGCCGCCGCCGCGCACCGCCCCGACGCGTTGATCGTCGCCTGCAACACCGCGTCCGTGCACGCGCTGCCCACCCTCCGCGCCGAGCTGGAGCCCGCGCTCCCGGTGATCGGCACCGTGCCGGCCATCAAGCCGGCCGCCGTCGGCGGCGGCCCGGTGGCCATCTGGGCGACGCCGGCGACCACCGGCAGCCCGTACCAGACCGGGTTGATCCGCGAGTTCGCCGCCCAGGTCAGCGTCACCGAGGTGCCCTGCCCCGGCCTCGCCGACGCCGTGCAGTACGCCGACGAGCAGGGCATCGACGCCGCCGTCGGCGCGGCGGCCGGGCTCACTCCACCGGGCGTACGCGCCGTCGTGCTCGGCTGCACCCACTACGAGTTGCTGGCCGACCGCATCCGGGCCGCCGTCCAGGCCAAGGCCGCCGAGCCGGTGACGCTCTTCGGCTCCGCCGCCGCGGTGGCCGCGCAGGCGCTGCGGCGGATCGGCGCGCGGCCCGCCCCGGACGCGGCCCCCACCGGGGCCCTGACGGTGCTGCTCAGCGGGTGCGAGTCGGCGCTGCCCGCCGAGGCGCTGGCCTATCCCGAGGGCGGCCAGCTCGTCCGCGTGGGGGCCGTCTGAACTGGTCCTGACCCGGGCCGGGGCGCGCTGCCGGACCCGGTGGCACGCCGGCGGCGCGGGCGGCGTCAGGGCCTCGGCCTCACTGCCCCCGCGCGGCGTCGCGCGTAGGCTGCCCAGCATGAGGCACCACTCCAAGGACGAGCCGCCGTGGGCAGCCGGGCAGCACGCCGAGGTATGGACCGGGCGCGCGACCAACCGGCTCCAGTGGGCGCTGGCCGCCGTCGGCGCGGTCTGCATGGCCCTCGGCTCGGCGTCCAACTGGCCGTCGACCCCGCGTGGACCTCCGGCCTGGCCCCGCTGCTGATGTCGGTGATCGGCTGCGTCGCCGCCGGACTGCTCATGCTCTTCGGCACCCTCGCCTTCGTCCACGTCGCCGTCCGCGTCGACGCCGAGGCCCTGGAGGTGCGCTGCGGGCACATCGGACTGCCGCGCTGCCGCATCCCGCTGGAACAGGTGATCGGCGCGGAGTTCGCGCCCCGGGTCACCCCGCGCCACGGGGCGGCTGGGTCTACCGCTGGCGGCCCGAGCAGGGCACCGCCGTCGTCGTCAGGCGCGGCGAGGCGCTGGTGCTCAGGCTCGGTGACGGCCGCACCTTCACGGTGACCGTCGACGACGCGGAGGCCGCCGTACGCGTCATCCGTGGCCGCCTCCGGCTGCGCGACGGCCACCCTGGCCGCCCCTCACCCGCCTAGTCACCCGCCGCCCCCCGGGTCGTCGCCGAGCCGTCATACGTGGGCCGCGCACTCCCTGCGCGCGCTCGCGTCCTCGCTGACCAGGTGCGCCGTGGCCACCCCGGCCAGCAACCCGGCTCCCGCGGTGACCTCGGAGAAGCTCAGCAGGTTGCCGACGGACGCTGCCACCGCGAGCGCGGTCAGCGCCGCCCCCGCGGTGAGCACCACCGGGGTCGTACGGGACGAGCAGCGCAGCGCGTACAGCATCCAGCCGAAGGCGGCGGCGAGCACCGCGACGCCCGGCACGCCCTGCTCGGCGGCTGGCTGGAACGGCGCGGAGTACGGGCTGGCTGGCCGGCTCGGCCGTCTGCCGGGCGGTCGGGCTCAGCTCGGCGAACCGGCCGGGGCCCGCGCCGCGCCCCGGATCGCTCGCGGCGATGTCGATCGCGTCCTGCCACAGGTGCACCCGCTCCTCGGTGAGCTGGTCCTGGAGCGAGGTGGACAGGCCGGCGGGCAGCGCGCGCTCGGCGGTGGCCCAGGCGGTGCCCGCGGCCAGCGCCGCGCACAGGGCGAACCCGACGAGGCCGAGCAGCCGCCGGGGCCGCCGCGCTACCCACAGACAACAGCGCGATCGCCGTCCCGGCCAGGCCGCCGGGCACCGAGCCCGCGCCGAAGGCGGCGGCCACGACGGCGAGCGCGAGCAGGGCGCAGCCGACGCGCACCGGCGTGGACGTGCTGGCCCAGGCCGCGCAGCAGGCCGCGCCGACGGCGAGCGCGGCGTACGCGACGAGCAGCCCCGCGGGCCCCGGCGTGCCGGGCTGCCCGAGTGCGGGGTCGCCAGCACGAGCCCCAGGCCGACCACGGCCGCCGCCGCGGGCGCGACCACCGGCAACAGCGCCCCGACGATCCGGCCGCCCGCGTACCCCGCCGCCACCGCGAGGATGGCGAGCAGCACGCCCTCCGGCCGAGCGGGGCGACCGGCCGCGCACAGCAGCGCCCAGGCGGCGCACGAGCCGAGGATCACCACGCCGGCGCGGTTGGACCGATGGCGCGTCGTGAGAACAGGAGACACGGCTGAAGAGACCATCCCGTCGACTCCCGAGTCGAAGCGGGCACCGCGCGGCGGGACGAACACCGCCTGCGGGCAAGGACTTTGGTTCACCGTAGCGGGTGTGGGGGATATTGTGGACATCCTGCGCAGAAACGATGCGGCGCCGGTGTGCGCGCCCGCGCACCAAGGCCGGCGCGCGAGTCCCACGGGCGCCGCATGCGCCGTGCCTCCGGCGCGGACGGGGCCCGCGCCGCGCGGGCGGGGAAGGGTCACCCCGCGTCCGGGCGGGCCGGCCGAGGGCATACGCTCGGCTCATGGCTACCCCTGACTTCATCCGCACGTTGCGGGCCAGCGCCGGCCAACAGTTGCTCTTCCTGCCCGTTGTCAGCGCCATCGTCTTCTACGACGACGGCCGGGTGCTCCTCGCCCACCGGGCGGACAACGGCCGCTGGTCGATCAGGTGGCACCTTTTCGTTCTCCGCTCGTGTCATCCCTCATGAAGGCCACGCTACGAACGGCCCGTTCGGCCCACCAGCGGCCCAGCAGCACCCCACGGGGGTGGACCTAGGACCACCTGCGCCTCCCCTCCGGCGGGAGAGGGGCGCGGGTGTGACGGGCAGCGTGGGGTTTCGCCGTTCGGTCGTACGGCGAGCGTTGGGGTCGGGTCAGACCCGGGTCCTGGACGGCTCCGGTCGGTGGCGGCGGCTGAGGAGGGAGTCGCGTATCTGGCCCACCCTGACGGCCGTGTGGGACAGCATGGTGGAGGTGATGCCGTGGGTGTGTTCGGTGGAGCCCTGGAGGTAGATCCCCGCCGTCACGTGGTCGGCGACGGCCACCCGGTGGTCGCGGGTGACGTTCAGCTCTCCCCGCGCGTCGCGCAGGCACAGCGCGCCCGCCTCGCCGAGCAGCGGTCCGGGGTCCGGCGGCTGGTAGCCCGTGGCAGACACTAACAGGTCCGCTCAAGGTACTGTTGCTCGCCGGTGGGCGGGAACTCCACGGTCACGCGCAGGCCGTCTGCGTCGGATTCCACGGAGCGCAGCCGGGACACGTTGAGCATCCGCAGCCGCTCCTTGCCCTGGACCCGCTCCTGGTACTGGGTGCGGTAGAGGGCCTCGATCAACTCGATGTCGACGGCGGAGTAGTTGGTACCGCGGTGGTAGCCGAGCAGGGACTCCTTCACCTCGGTCGGCGCCTGGTAGTAGGCGTCCACCGCCTCTGGATCGAAGATCCGGTTGGCGAACGGGCTGTCGTCGGCAGGTGTGTAGCCGTACTTGGCGAACACCGCACACACCTCCGCCTCGGGGAAGGCGCGGTGCAGGTATCCGACGGTCTCGGCGGCGGACTGGCCGGCGCCGAGCACGACGACGCGGCGCAGCGGCTGTCCCGCCAACTCGGCCACCCGCGGCACCAAGTCGCGGTCGTGCAGCACGCGCTCCGACAGGGGCGCGCCCTCGGGCAACCGGTGTCGCATGCCGGTGGCCAGACAGATGTCGCGGGCGCGCCGCACGTGCAGGGTGTCGTCCTCGCGGCTGGTCACGTCGAAGTAGCGCACCTCGCCGTCGACCGTCACCGGTGTCACCGCGACCACTTCGGCCGAGTAGCCCACCAGGTGGGCCAGCCGGCCGGCCGCCCACTCGAAGTAGTCGTGGAACTCGATACGGGGCGGGAAGAGGGTCTTCTGGTTGAGGAAGTCGACCAGGCGTCCCTGTTCCTTCAGGTAGCACAGGAAGCTGTAGTCGCTGGTGGGGTCCCGCATGGTGACCAGGTCCTTGGGAAAGGACACCTGCATGGTCGCGTCGTCGATGAGCATTCCCCGGTGCCAGCCGAACGTGGCCTGTTTCTCGTGGAATCGGGCGCGGACGTGGTCCTCGGTCCCGGCGTGAGTGTTGTGCTCCTCAATCGCGATGGCGAGCGCCAGGTTGGACGGCCCAAAGCCGATTCCTAGCAGTTCATAGATGGTTTCCGTGTCGCGGCTGACATGGTTCAACGCAGCATCGCCTCCCTAGCCGGGGCAATCCTAGGCAAGGTTAGCCTTGCCTAGCAACGACGGCGTGGCTCGTTCAGGTCACACCGTCCCGGCTGGCGTATGACGGAGCGTCACCCAACCCTAAGGGAGCTGCTGTATGCGGATCGCCATGTTCGGCTACCAGACCTGGGGGCACCGCACGCTGCGTGCGCTGCTGGATTCGGGACACGAGGTATGCCTGGTTGTGACCCACCCCAGGAGCGACCACGTGTACGAGAAGGTGTGGGACGACTCGGTGGCCGACCTGGCGGTCGAGCACGGGGTCCCCGTCGTGCTGGCCAACCGGCCCGACGCCGAACTGGTCACGACCCTTGGCGAGCTGGCACCCGACCTGATCGTGGCCAACAACTGGCGCACCTGGATACCGCCGGAGATCTTCGACCTGCCCCGACACGGCACCCTGAACGTGCACGACTCGCTGCTGCCCGGCTACGCTGGCTTCTCGCCGATCATCTGGCGCTCCTCAACGGCGAGTCCGAGGTGGGCGTCACCGCGCACCGGATGGACGCCACCCTGGACGCCGGTGACATCCTGCTCCAGCGCTCCGTGCCGGTGGGCCCCACCGACACCGCCACCGACCTCTTCCACGCCACGGTGGACCTGATCGCCCCGATCGTCACCGAGGCCCTCGAACTGATCGAGTCGGGCAAGGCGGAGTGGACGCCGCAGGACCCCTCGAAGGCCAGCTTCTTCCACAAGCGGGACCTCGACGACAGCCGGATCGACTGGAGTTGGCTGGCAGAGGACCTGGAGCGGTTGGTACGGGCCCAGTCCGACCCGTACCCCAACGCCTTCACCTACCATCGGGGGCGGCGGCTGTGGATCGTCTCCGCGGGGCTCTCGAAGGGCGCGTACGGTGGCACGCCGGGGCGGATCTTCATCAAGGAGGGTGACGGCGTGGTCGTCGTGGCCGGCTCCGAGGCCCGTCGGGGGCGCAGCCGAGGGTTGCTGGTCAGGCGCGTGCGCACCGAGGACGGTACGGAGTTGGCGGCCACCGACTACTTCCGCACCATGGGTGGCTACCTGCGCGGCCAGCCGGAAACGGCTGGGTGAGTCACCGTCGTGGCACAGTCAATCGCCGGGCCGCCGGGCCCGGTCCGACGTCCTGGCGCCGTGGCCCCGACGCCGGCGCCTTGGGAGGCCGCGTCCGAAGGCGGCGCGGGCCACGCCGCCCTGCGCGGCGGCGGGCTGCTGGTCCTGGGCGGGCTGCTCCTGCTGCTGACGGTGGTCAGCACGTGGGTGGGGACCAGGGACACCTCGCTGGCCGAGGTGTGGCGGGCGCTGTGGTCCGACGACGGCTCGTACGCTACCGAGGTGATCAGGGAGTTGCGGCTGCCGCGCACCATGGTGGGCCTGATGGCCGGCGCCGGGCTCGGCGCGGCCGGGGCGATCATGCAATTGCTGACCCGCAACCCGCTGGCCGACCCGGGGCTGTTGGGGATGAACGCCGGCGCGTCGGCGGCGGTGGTCTTCGGGCTCGGCGTGGTCGGCGTGAGCGGCTACCCCACGCTGGTCTGGTTCTCCTTCATCGGGGCCGCGCTGACCACGGTCGTCGTCTACGTGCTGGGGGCCTCCGGGCGCGGTGGCGCCTCGCCGGTGCGGCTCGCGCTGGCCGGCGCCGCGATCAGCGCTAGCCTGGGCGGGCTGATCGCCGGGCTCACCGTCTTCGACGCGGCCACCTACGACTACCTGCGGTTCTGGATGGTCGGCTCGCTCGCGGGACAGTCCTCGGACCTGGTGCCGCAGATGCTGCCGTTCGTGGTCGTGGGGCTGGTGGTGGCGCTGCTGCTGGCCCGGCCGCTGAACGCGCTGGCGCTCGGCGACGACCTGGGGCGGGCGCTGGGCGCGCGGATCGCGCGGACCCGGCTGCTCGGGGTCGTCGCGGTCACCCTGCTCACCGGGACGGCCACGGCCGCGGCCGGCCCGATCGGCTTCGTGGGGCTGGTCATTCCGCTGGTCGCGCGCTGGTTCACCGGCCCGGACCTGCGCTGGGTGCTGCTGTACTCGATGCTGCTGGCACCCTGCCTGCTGCTCGGCGCCGACATCGTGGGGCGCGTGGTGCTGCCCCGTGGCGAGCTGGAGGTCGGCGCGGTGACCGCCGTGATCGGGGCGCTGGTGTTCATCGCGCTGGTGCGGCGCCGCAAGGAGGTGTCGCTGTGACGGTCACGGACGTGGCGTCCCGCGCGCGCCGCGCGAGCGGGCCGTGAAGGGCGGCGCGGGCACCTGGCCGGTGAGCCTGTGGTCGGGCCGGGTCTCCTTCCGTACGCACCCGCGCACCGCCTGGGTGTGCGGCGTGGGCCTGCTGGTCAGCGGGTTGCTGCTGACCGTGAGCCTGTGCGCGGGGGCCTATCCGGTGCCGGTGCCCGACGTGGCGCGGGCCCTGTTCGTCGGCACCGGCGATCGGCTCGCGGTGCACTTCGTCAACCAGGAACGGCTGCCGCAGGCGCTGCTCGCGATCCTGGTGGGCGCGGCGCTGGGGATCAGCCGGGCCGTCTTCCAGAGCCTGTCCCGCAACCCGCTGGCCAGCCCGGACGTCATCGGCTTCAACAGTGGGGCGGCCACCCGCGCCATCGTGGTCATCGTCGCCTTCGGTGGCAGCGCGGCCCAGGTGGCCACGGGCGCCATCGGCGGCGGACTGCTGACGGCGCTGGTGGTGTACCTGCTGGCCAGCAAGGGCGGGGTGCACGGGTGCGGCTGGTGCTGATCGGGCTCGGGGTCACCGCGATGCTCGGTTCGGTCAACTCGTACCTGCTCACCCGCTCCACCCTCAACAGCGCGCAGAACGCGCACGCCTGGCTCATCGGCACGCTCAATGGCCGGACCTGGGGCTCGGTGCGGACGATGGTCCTCGCGCTGCTCGTCCTGCTGCCGGCGACCGTGCTGCTCGGGCGGTGACTGCGCATGCTGGAGCTGGGGGACGAGCTGGCCAGCGGGCTCGGGTTGCGGGTGGACCGGGCCCGGCTGGCGTTGACGGTGCTCGGCATCGGGCTGTGCGGGGTGGCGGTGGCCAGCGCGGGACCCGTGCCCTTCGTGGCCCTGACCGCCCCGCAGATCGCTGCCCGGCTGACCAGGTCGCCCGGGGTGAGCGTGGCCGCGGCGGGTGTCGTGGGGGCGGCGCTGCTGTCGGCCGCGCACCTGGCGTCGAACCAGTTCTTCGCCGTGCTGGCGTGGGTGGGGGACCGGGTGCCGTGGCTCGCCGTGGTCGACGACAGTCAGCGCAACAGCCAGTTGCCGGTGGGCGTGACGACGGCCGTGCTCGGCGGGCTCTATCTCGCCTGGGTGCTGTTCAACCGGCGCGGCGAGGGACGGCGTTAGGCGTTCCGCGGTGTGAACCAGCACTCCTTTGCCGCTCTTGAAGCAAACGAAAAAAGCAAGGTTAGGCTTACCTGAATTGCAGGCCCGGGTGTCGCGGGCCCGCCGACGACGTGGAGGTTGTCGTGACCAATCCGTTCGAGGACGAAGACGGGGTGTACCTGGTGCTCGCCAACGACGAGGGCCAGCACTCGCTGTGGCCCAACTTCGTCGACGTACCGGAGGGTTGGACCGTCGTCCACCCTGAGGACACCCGGCAGGCGTGCCTGGACTACATTGAGCAGAACTGGACCGATCTGCGACCCAAGAGCCTCATCTCGAGCATGGCCGACGCCCCGTCATGAGCTTCATGCCGAAGCCCCGTAGCGGCCTGGGCAGACGGCACTTCCTCGCCGGCGCCGGCGCGGTCGGCGGGCTCGCCATCGGGGTCGCGGCGGCGGTGCCGGGGGCCTCGGCGGCGCGTGCCGCCGGCCCCCGGCCCGACCTGATGACCGCCGCGCTCGGCACCCCCGTACGGGACCTGCCGCACCTGCCGGCCACCCGCCCGGCGGGCGCCGGCGCGGCGCGGGTGGCCCGGGCGGCGGCCGCCCTGCGCACCCTGAGACCCTTCCTCGACCCGCTGCCGATCCCGCGCGTGCTGTGCCCGAGCGGGACGCTCACGCTGCCGCTGGAGCGGGCCCGGGTGCGGCTGCACCGCGCGCTGCCCGCCACCCGCCTGTGGACCTACGGCGGCAGCCATCTCGGGCCCACCATCGAGGTGCGGCGCGGGCGGCGGCTGCGGGTCGCCTGGGAGAACCACCTCGAAGGGGACTTCCCGGTGACCGCGGTCCGGGTGCCCTTCGCGTACGACCCCGAGCAGCCGCTGATGTGGGACCGGCCGGGCCGCGAGGGCGGCGCGCCCCGGAAGGAGGTCGCCGCGCTCCCGCCGTGGGCCGTGGTCCACCTGCACGGGGCGGTCACCGGCGGCGGCAACGACGGCTGGGCCGAGAACGCGGTCTCACCCGGCCACGTCCAACCCGCCGAGTACCCCAACGACCAACCCGCCGGCCACTTCTGGTACCACGACCACGCCATGTACATCACGCACCTGAACGTGATGACCGGGCTCGGCGCCGGCACTTACCTCATCCGCGACGAGGAGGAGGACGCGCTTGACCTGCCGGCGGGCGAGCACGAGATCCCCCTGGTCTTCTACGATCGCAACCTCGACCCCGACGAGAGCGGCGAGCTGACCGGGGACCTGCTCTACAAGGGCATCGTCGTCGCCGACGACCCGTACGAGCTGGTCCGGCCCTTCACCGGCCCCTTCACCCTCGTCAACGGGGTGATCTGGCCGCACCTGGACGTCGAGGCACGCTGGTACCGCTTCCGGGTCCTGAACGCCGCCAACAACCGGCCCTACCGGCTGCGCGTCGTGGACGAGGAGGGCGAGCCCATCCCGGCGGGCGCCTTCCTGCCACCCTCACCCCGGCCGAACGCGCCGACCTGCTGGTGGACTTCCGCGCACTGCGCGGGTGCAGGCCGCGCCTGGTCAACGCGCTGCCCGAACCGGGCGCCAGGCCCGACATGATGGAGTTCCGCGTCGCCTCGCGCGCCAGCCACGGCGGCGCCACCGCCCCCGCGGTCGGGGCGACGCTCTCGTCCTCCTACCGCCGGCGCAACGAGGCGGACGTGGCCGACGCGACCCAACGCATGGTCGTGGTCACGCCGGTCTACCCGAAGGACCCGGAGTTGTGGGAGATGGAGCGCGTCAAGGCGCCCGACGGGCCCTTCCCCATCGACGGCGTGATCCAGTTCGAGCACCCCGACGGCACCGTGCACACCTACAAGCGGGCCTCCCACACCTTCGACGACCCGGTGCGCTTCACCGTGCCCGGCGGCGCCACCGAGCGCTGGAGCTTCCTCAGCCTGGAGAAGTCCGAGGGCAGCTACCCGCACCCGATGCACCTGCACGCGGTCGCCTTCCAGGCCCTCGACCGGGACCGGTACGACGTCAGCACCTTCGAGTTCTTCGAACTGCCCGGCGGCGGTTACGGCGCCGGCACCACCTCACCCCTCAAGCGCAAGGGGAGCGGCACGCTCACCCCCGGCGAGCGCGGACCGAAGGACGTCATCAGCTTCGGACCCGGCGAGATGGTCAACGTGGCCGCCGAGTTCACCGGCCCCGCGGGCCGCTTCATGCACCACTGTCACATCTACGAGCACGAGGACATGATGATGATGCGCCCCTTCGTCATCATGCCGCCCGAGGTGCTCGCCGCCGCGCCGCCCGGCCATGGCGCCGGCCCGGGTCACGGCCACTAGCCCGCGCCTCGAAGTCCCCGGGCCCCTATCGCCGCACGGCGCCTCCGCGCGTCCCGTCGCCCGCGCCCGGGCGGACGGTTTCCTCCGCGCGCCCGGCCACCGCCGCGCCCCACCCGGTCATGGCCGTACGAGCTGTACCGCTGGGAGATTCCGCATGAGTCAACGCCGCGCCACCCGCCTGCCGCTCACCGCGGCCCAGCTCGGACTGTGGTCCGCCCAGCAACTCGACCCGGCCAGCCCCGCCTACCTCACCGCGGAGAACGTCGAGATCCGGGGCGCGCTGGACGAGCGGGCGTTCCTCGCGGCGCTGGAGCGCACCATCGCCGAGGCGGACGGTCTCGCGGTGCGCTTCGTCACGGGGCGTGAAAAGTACGCTGTGATAAGCGAGTTGACGTATCGTCAGGTTTCGGACGGGTCGCCCGGAGCCGGGGGAGCGGCGGTCTGGCAGGAGCTGGGGGGAGCGCCGCCCGCGCCGTCGCTATGCGTCGACCTGCGGGGCGAGGCGGACCCGGACGCGGCGGCCGCGGCGTGGATGGACGGGGACCGGGCGGTGCCGGTCCACCTGAAGGGCGACGACCTGGTGCGGCACGCGCTGCTGCGGGTCGGCGAAGAGCGCTGGCTGTGGTACCACCGCTGCCACCACATCCTCCTCGACGGCTACGGCTTCTTCCAGTTGGCCCAGCGCGTCGCCACCGTCTACGAGGCGCTGGCGGCCGGCGCCACGCCGCCCGCCAGCCCCTTCGGGTCGATCCGCGACGCGGTCGCCGCCGACCAGGCGTACGAGGGCTCCGACGCGCAGCGGGCCGACGCCGCGTTCTGGCACGACCTGCTCGCCGACCGGCCCCGGCCGGTCTCGCTCGCCGAGCGCACCGCGGCCCCCGGGCACTCCTTCCTGCGGCACCGCGCCTGGCTGGACGCGGACCAGGCCGTCGCGCTGGAACGCTTCCCCAAGGCATGCCGCGCCTCGTGGCCCGAGGCGGTGTTCGCGGCCAGCGCGCTCTACCTCGCCCGCCTCACCGGCACCCATGACGTCGTGCTCCGGCTGCCGGTGATGAACCGCACCGGCACGCCGCTGGCCCGGGTGCCCGCCACCGCCGTCAACGTCGTACCGCTGCGCGTCCCCGTCACCGAGGGCGCCCCGCTGCGCCGGGTCACCGAACTGCTGCGCGCCCAGCGCCGTCACCAGCGCTACCGGGGCGAGCAACTCCAGCGCGACCTAGGCCTGTTCGGTGCCGGACGCGGACTGGTCGGGCCGCAGGTCAACGTCAAGCCCTTCCCGCCCGAGCTGCGCTTCGGCGCCGCCATCGGCAGCACGCACTACCTGGCCGCCGGCGCCGTCGACGACCTGACGGTGACCGTCAGCGGCATGCCCGCCGGCGGCCTCGCGCTCACCCTGGACGCCAACCCCGCGCTGTACTCGACGGCCGAACTCGCCGCGCACGCAGAGCGCTTCACCGCGCTGCTCGCCCGCCTCGCGCGGCCCGACGCCACGGCGCCCACCGGCTCGATCAGCACGTTGACCGCGACCGAGCGCCGCCGGGTGCTCACCGTCGTCAACGCCCCGGGCGCCGGCGGGCAGGCGGGCGCCGACCTGGACGCCGCGCTGGCCACCTGGGCCCGGGAGCGGCCGGACGCGGTGGCCGTACGCGGCGGCGGCCAGCCGCTGACGTACGCCGAACTCGATCGCAGAGTCGACGAGTTGAGCCGGCAGCTGCGGGCGCGCGGGGCCGGCCCCGGGCGGCTGGTGGCCGTGGCGCTGCCCAGGACGCTGGCCCTGCTGGTCGCGCTGCTCGCGTTGGTGCGCAGCGGTGCCGGCTACGTGCCCGTCGACCCGGACTACCCCGCCGACTGGATCGGGCACATGCTGCGGGACGCGGCCCCGGTCGCCGTGGTCAGCGATCCGCACGCCGTGGGCGCGGCCTGCGCCTCGGCGGTGGCCGCCGGCCCGTGGACGGTGTTGACCCCGGAGCCGGCCCCCGTCCCGCCGGCGCCCCAGCGCGCGTCCGCCGGCGACGCGCCGCCCCAGCGCCCGCGCACGGTGAGCACCCCGCCTACGTCATCTACACCTCCGGCTCCACCGGCCTGCCCAAGGGCGTGGTCGTGCCCCGGCGCGCGCTGGCCAACCTGCTGGCCGCCCTGCGCGCAAGGCTGCCCCTCACGGCCGAGGACCGGCTGCTCGCGGTGACCACTGTCTCCTTCGACATCGCCGCCCTGGAGCTGTTCGCGCCGCTGCTGGCCGGCGGCACCGTGCTGCTGGCCTGCGCCGAGCAGGTGCGCGACCCGTTCCTGCTGCGCGACCTGATCGACGCCACCCAGCCGACGGTCATGCAGGCCACGCCGTCGCTGTGGCGGGCCCTGACCGACGCCGCGCCCGAGGCCGTGGTCGGCCTTCGGGTGCTGACCGGCGGCGAGCCGCTGCCGCCGGACCTCGCCGGACGGGCTGGCTGCGTCGGTGGTCAGCCTCTACGGGCCGACCGAGACCACCATCTGGTCCACCGCGGGCGAGGTGAGCCCCACCCCGTGCATCGAGACCACTGCGCCGACCGCGCCGCACGCCGGTGGCCCGATCCGGAACACCCGCCTGTACGTGCTCGACGCCGCGCTCACCCCGCTGCCCCCGGGCGCGACCCGCGAGCTGTACATCGCGGGCACCGGCGTCGCGCTCGGCTACCTCGGGCGGCCCGGGCTGAGCGCCGAGCGGTTCGTGGCCGACCCGTTCGGGCCACCAGGCTCGCGCATGTACCGCACCGCCGACCTGGTCCGCTGGCGCGCCGACGGCACCCTGGACCTGCGCGGCCGGTTGGACCAGCAGCTCAAGGTCCGCGGCCACCGCGTCGAACCGGGCGAGATCGAGGCGGTCCTCCTCACCCACCCGCTGGTGCGGGAGGCCGCCGTGGTCGTCAGGCCGCTGGGCGAGGCCCGCGAGGAGGGCGCGGCGCTCGCTCTGGTGGCGTACTGTGTTCTGACGGAGCGGACGAAGCCGGCGGAGCAGGCAGGGCAGACCGGGCCGGCGGGTGCCGGGGGCCCCGCGCCGGCCGAGGTCGACGCGGAGCTGCGGGCGCACCTGGCCGGCGCGCTGCCCGGGTACGCCGTGCCCGAACTCCTGGTGCCGCTGGCCCGGCTGCCCCGCACCCCCAACGGGAAGCTCGACCGCAACGCCCTGCCCGCCCCCGGGCCCCGGCCACCGACGCGGAGCGCCTACTGGCCGGCCTGTTCGCGCGGGTGCTCGGGCTGCCCGAGGTCTGCGCCGACGACGACTTCTTCGCCCTGGGCGGCCACTCGCTGACCGCCGCCCGGGTGGTGGCCGCGCTGCGCGCCGAGGCCGGCACGGAGCTGCCCGTACGCGCCCTGTTCGACCACCCCAGCGCGGCGGCCCTGGCCGGTGAGCTGGAGCGGGCCCGCACCGCCCGCGCGCCGCTCACCGTCCAGCCGTGCCCGGCCCGCCCGCCGCTGTCGGCCGGCCAGCGCCGGCTGTGGTTCCTGCACCAGGCCGACGGCCCGACGGCCACCTACAACGTGCCGCTCGCGGTGCGCGTCAACGGCCCGCTCGATCCGGCCGCGCTGCGCGCCGCCCTGCGCGACCTGACCGAGCGGCACGAGGTGCTGCGCACCGTCTTCCCCGCCGTGACCGGTGCCGACGCCGAGCCGTACCAGCGGGTGCTGCCCGCCCCGCAGGGCGTCCCGTTGACCGTGACGAGCGTTGCCGACGGCGAGTGGGAGCGGGCCCTCGCGGACGCGGCGCGCCAGCCCTTCGCCATCGAGCGGGAACTGCCGCTGCGCGCGCACGTCTTCTCGCTCGCCCCCGAGCGGCACACCCTGCTGCTCGTACTGCACCACATCGCCGGCGACGAGTGGTCCCTGCCGCCACTGCTGCGCGACCTGCCCGCTGGCTACCGCGCCCGCCTCGCCGGGGCCGCGCCCGCCACCGCGCCGCCGCCCGTGAGCTACGTCGACTACGCGCTGTGGCAGCGGGCGGGGGCAGCCGAACGGGAGGCCGAGTCCCTCGCGTACTGGCGCGCGCGGCTGGCCGGCGCCCCGGAGCGGCTGGCCCTGCCGTGGACCCTGCCCGTGCCGCAGCGCCCCACCGGCCGCGGCGGCGTGGAGCGCTTCACCCTCGACCCGCGGGTCTACGCCCGGGTCAGGGAGCTGGCGCTGCGCACCCGTACCAGCACCTTCATGGTGGTGCATGCCGCGCTGGCCGCCACCCTCTCCCGGCTCGGCGCGGGCCAGGACATCCCCGTCGGGGTGCCGGTCGCCGGGCGCGGCGACGCGGCCCTGGACGACCTGGTGGGCTTCTTCATCAACACCCTGGTGCTGCGCGTCGACCTGAGCGGCCAGCCCACCTTCCTCGACCTGTTGGCCCGGGTGCGGGAGATGGACTGGGGGCCATGGCGCACCAGGAGGTGCCCTTCGAGCGCGTGGTCGAGGAGCTGAACCCGACCCGTGGCCGGGAGCTGAGCCCGCTGTTCCAGGTGCTGCTCGCGGTCCGCGAGGAGTTCGCGGCGGGCGAGTCGTTCCCCTGCCAGGACGGGCGCCCGCGGCTGGTGGAGACCGGCACGGCCAAGTTCGACCTCCAGATCGCGGTCACCGAGGACGTGGCCGCCGGCCACGCGAGCGGCCAGGTCGAGTAAGCCAGCGACCTGTTCGAGGCGTCCGACGTGCGACGGCTGGTGGCGCTGCTGCGGCTGCTGGACGCGGTGACCGAGCGCCTGGAGTCCGTCGTCACCACCGTGGACGTCACAGGCCCGGCCGAGCGGCGGCGGCTGCTGGCCGCGCCCGGTGGCGCCGAACGCGAGGTGCCCCCGGCCGGCATCGCCGACCTGGTCGCCGCCCAGGCGGCACGCACCCCGGACCGCACCGCCCTGCTGGCCGGCCGCGACCGGCTCGACTACCGCGAACTCGACGTCTGCGCGGCCCGGTTGGCCGGCCTGCTGGCCGCGCGCGGCGCGGGCCCCGGCAACCTGGTGGGCGTGCTGCTGCCGCGCGGCGCCGACCTGCTGGTCACCCTGCTCGCCGTGGCCTGCGCCGGCGCCGCCTACCTGCCGCTTGACCCCGACTTCCCCGCCGAGCGGATCGCGTACATGCTCGCCGACGCCGCCCCGGCCCTGCTGGTCACCGACCGCGCCACCGCCGACGGTGACGCCCTGCCCGACGTGGAAGCGCTGCCCGGGGGCCGGCCGATCGTGCTGGACGACGAGTCGAGGGCCGCGCCGCTGGCCCTGCCCCGTGCCGCGCACCCGCAGCACGGCGCGTACGTCATCTATACTTCGGGCTCCACCTGCCGCCCCAAGGGCGTGGTCGTGCCCCGCGCGGCCGTCGCCAACCTCCTCGCCTGCCTGCGCGCGGAACTTCGGCCTCACCGGCGACGAGCGGCTCCTCGCGGTGACCACCGTTGGCTTCGACATCTCCGTGCTCGAACTCTTCCTGCCGCTGACCACCGGCGGCACCGTCGTGCTGGCCAGCCGCGCCGAGGTGCGCGACCCCGCGCTGCTCGCCGCCCTGCTGCGCGCCAGCGGCGCCACCCTCGCGCAGGTCACGCCCTCGCTGTGGCGCACGCTGTTGGAGGCCGACCCCGAAGCGCCGCGCGGCCTGCACGTGCTCAGCGGCGGCGAGGCGCTGCCGCCCGACCTGGCCGCGCGGTTGGTCGCGCTCGGCGGTCGGGTGGTCGACCTGTACGGGCCCACCGAGACCACCGTCTGGTCCACGGCCGCCGTCATCGGGCCCCGCGAGGCCGGCACCTCGCCGGTCGGCCGCCCGCTGTGGAACACCCGCGCCTACGTCCTGGACCGCGCGCTGGCCCCGGTGCCCACGGGCCTGACCGGCGAGCTGTACCTGACCGGCGCCGGGGTGGCCCGCAGCTACCTGGGCCGGCCCGCGCTCAGCGCCGAGCGCTTCGTGGCCGACCCGCACGGCGCGCCCGGCCAGCGCATGTACCCCACCGGCGATCTGGCCAGGCAGCGCTCCGGCGGCACCCTCGACATGGTCGGCCGCGCCGACCAGCAGGTCAAGATCTGCGGCCACCGGGTGGAGCCCGGCGAGGTGGAGGCGGCGTTGCGCGCCGACGCCCGGGTGCGCGACGCCGCCGTCCTGGCCACCGAGGCCGGCGCCCGGCGGGCGCTGGCGCGCGCCTGGTGGCTACGTGGTAGGGCCGGCCGACGCCGCCGCGCTGGCCGACGTGCGCGCGGTTGGCCGCCGCGCTGCCCGACCACCTGGTGCCCGCGCTGCTGGTGCCGCTGGACGAGCTGCCGCGTACGCCGAACGGCAAGCTGGACCGCGCCGCGCTGCCCGCCCCGCGGTTCGACGCGGCCGCCAAGAGCGCGCCCACGGGCCAGCGCGAGGAGTTGCTGGCTGGCCTGTTCGCGCGGGTGTTCGGGCTGCCCGAGGTCGGCGCCGACGACGACTTCTTCGCCCTCGGCGGCCACTCGCTGCTCGCCGCCTGGCTGGCCGCCGGGGCGCGCGCGCTCGGGCTCGACATCTCCGTACGCGCCGTCTTCGAGGCCCCCACCGTGCGCGCGCTGGCCGCGCTGGCCACCGCCGACCGGCCGGCGGCGCCCGAGCTGACCGCCCGGCCGCGACCGGAGCGGCCACCGCTGTCCCCGGCCCAGCACCGGCTGTGGTTCCTGCGCCGGCTCGCCGCCCCGGGCGCCGCCTACCACCTGCCCTTCGTGCTCACCCTGACCGGCGACGCGGACCCCGAGGCGCTGCGGAGTGCGGTCGGCGACCTGATGGGCCGGCACGAGGTGCTGCGCACGGTGTTCGCGCAGAGCGACGAGGGCCAGCCGTACCAGCGTGTCGCCACCGACTGGCAGCCGCCGTTCGAGGTGCGGACCGTGCCCGCCGACGACCTGGAGGCCACCCTCGACGCGCTGGCCCGCCGGCCGTTCGACCTGGCGGCGGAGTTCCCGCTGCGGGTGAGCGTGGTGCCGACCGAGGGCACGTGGACGGTGCTCCTGTCGCTGCACCACATCGCCGCCGACGAGTGGTCGGTCGAGCCGCTGCTCACCGACCTGTCCGCCGCCTACGCCGCCCGCCGCGCCGGCCGCGCCCCCGACCAGGCGCCGCTGCCCGTGCAGTACACGGACTACGCGGCCTGGCAGCAGGACCTGCTCGACGGGCCGGCCTGGGAGGCGCAACTGGCCTACTGGCGTGCCGCGTTGGATGGCGCCCCGCGCGTGCTTGAGCTTCCGGCCGACCGGCCGCGGTCCGCGGTGCCCAGCGGGCGCGGCGGCTTCGTCCCGTTCGAGGTGCCGGAACCCACGGTCACGGCGTTGCGCGCGCTGGCCCGCGAGCGGGGCGTGACCCCGTTCATCGTGGCCCAGGCCGCCGTCGCCGCGCTGCTGCACGCGCTCGGCGCCGGCGACGACATCCCGCTGGGCGTGCCCACCGCGGGCCGCGACGACCGCCACACCGAGCGGCTCGTCTGCTTCTTCGTCAACACCCTGGTGCTACGCACCGACCTGAGCGGCAACCTCACCTTCGCCGACCTGCTCGGCCGGGTGCGACGCGGCACGCTCGACGCGTTCGACCACGCCCAGGTGCCCTTCGAGCGGGTGGTCGAGGAGCTGAACCCGGACTGCTCCCCGGCGGCCAACCCGCTGTTCCAGGTGATGCTGACCTACCAGAGCCGCGCCGAGCCGCCGTTCGCCGCCGAGGGCGCCGAGGTGGACTTCGCGCTGCGCGAGACGGACACCGCCAAGTTCGACCTCATCGTCGGCTTCACCGACCACGCCGGGACCGGCGCGCTGACCGGGGCGCTCAACTACGACGCCGACCTGTTCGACCGCTCCACCGCCGCCGACATCGCCGCCCGCCTGGTCCGGCTGCTGCCCCAGGCCGTCGCCCGACCCCAGGTGCCGGTGACCCGGCTGGCCGTAACCACCGCCGCCGAGCGCCACACCCAGCTCACCGAGTGGAACCCCACCGGCGAGCACGACGGCGAGCCCGACCTCGTCGACCGCTTCGCCGCCGTGGTGCTGGCCGACCCCGAGGCGCCCGCCGTCAGCCACGCCGGGCACACCCTCAGCTACCGCGAACTCGACGCCGCGTCCCGCCGCCTCACCGACCGGGGCGTGGGCCCCGAGGACCGCGTCGCCCTGCTGCTGCCCCGCTCGCCGCTCGCGGTCGTGGCCATCGTCGGCGTGCTGCGTGCCGGGGCCGCGTACGTGCCCATCGACCCGCGCTACCCGGCGGACCGGATCGCGTACACGCTCGCCGACGCCGCCCCGGCGGCCGTCCTCACCACGGCCCAGCACGCCGGAGCCGAGGCCCTGCGCGGCCACCAGGTGCTGACGCTGACCGAGGACGGCGGCGACCTCGTGCCCGGGGGCACGCCCCCCGCGTGCGCCGGCGCCCCGGCCCCCGCGCACCCCGACCACGCCGCGTACCTCATCTACACCTCGGGCTCCACCGGCCGCCCCAAGGGCGTGGTGGTCTCCCGGCGCAACATCACCCGCCTCTTCGACGCCACCCGCGAGCGCTTCGCGTTCGGGCCCGACGACGTGTGGACGGTGTTCCACTCCTACGCCTTCGACTTCTCCGTCTGGGAGCTGTGGGGCGCCCCTGCTGCACGGTGGCCGGCTCGTCATCGTCCCGCACGACACCGCGCGCTCCGCCCCGGACGTGCTGCGCCTGCTCGCGGATGAGGGCGTGACTGTACTCAGCCAGACGCCGTCCGCCTTCCACCAGCTCACCGACGCGCTGGGCGACGCCACGCCGCCGGCCTCCGTGCGCTGGGTCGTCTTCGGCGGCGAGGCCCTCGACCCGCGCCGTGTCGCCCCCTGGACGGCTCGGCCGGGCGGGCCACAGCTGCTGAACATGTACGGCATCACCGAGACCACCGTCCACGTCACCGAGCACGAGCTGGCCGCGGACCGACTCGCCACCCCCGACGCCGAGGCGGCCAGCCCCATCGGCCGGGCCATCGACGACCTGCGCCTGTACGTCCTGGACGACGGGCTGCGCCCGGTGCCGCCGGGTGTGCGCGGCGAGCTGTACGTGGCCGGCGGCGGCCTCGCCCGAGGCTACCTGCGCCGCCCGGGCCTGACCGCGAGCCGCTTCGTGGCCAACCCCTTCGGACCGCCTGGCAGCCGGCTCTACCGCAGCGGCGACCTGGTGCGCTGCTCGCGCGACGGGGTGCTGCGCTACCTGGGCCGCGCCGACGACCAGGTCTCGGTGCGCGGCTTCCGGGTGGAGAGCGGCGAGGTCGAGGCGGTGCTGCTCGCCGTCGCCGGCGTGCGCGCGGCGGCCGTGGTGCTCCGCACCGACCTGCCCACCGGCGAGGGCCTCGTCGCCTACGTGGTCACCGACCCGACGGGCCCCGACGCCGGCGCCACCCGCCGCTCCGGGGCGACGGACGCCGCCGCCCTGCGCGCCGCGTGCGCGGCCGCGCTGCCCGAGCACATGGTGCCCCGCCGCCTTCGTCACCCTGGACCGGCTGCCGCTCACCACCAACGGCAAGCCCGACCGGGCCGCGCTGCCGCTGCCCACCCGCGCGCCGGCCGCGTGTGGCCGGGCGCCGCGCACGCCGCGCGAGAAGGCGCTCAGCGCCGCGTTCGCCAGGTGCTCGGCGTCCCGCCGGTGGGCCTGGACGGCAATTTCTTCGCCCTCGGCGGCCACTCGCTGCTGGCCACCCAGCTCGTCGGGTGCATCCGCGCTGACCTGGGCGTACGCCTGCCCGTCCGGGCCCTGTTCGAGGCCCCCACGGTCGCCGCCATCGCCGAACGCGTCGCCGCCGCCGACCGGGCCGAGCGCGCGCCCCGGCCCGCGCTGACCGCCGCGCCCACCCGGCCGGACCCGCTGCCGCTGTCGCCGGCCCAGCAGCGGCTGTGGTTCCTGCACCGGCTCGCCGGTGCAGGAACCACGTACACCGTGCCGCTCGTACTGCGCACCCGCGACCGGCTCGACCCGACTGCGCTGCGCACCGCACTGGCCGAACTGGTCGCCCGGCACGAGGTGTTGCGCACCGTCTTCCCCGAGCGCGACGGCCGCCCGACACAGCGCGTGCTCAGCCCCGAGGCGGCCGCGCCCACCCCGCACACCGCCGAGGTGGCCGCCGACGCGGTCCCGGCCGAGGTGCGGCGGCTGGCCGCGTACGAGTTCGACCTGGCCACCGAACCCCCGCTGCAGGCGCACCTGTTGCACGCCCAGGACGGCGAGAGCGTGCTGGTGCTGGTCCTGCACCACATCGCCTGCGACGAGTGGTCGGTCGGGCCGCTGGCCGCGCTCTACGCGGCCGGCCTGCCCGGTGCGACCAGCGCGGTACCGCCCGCGCCGGCCGTGCGGTACGCTGACTACACGCTCTGGTAGGCTGCGGTCCTGGCCGACCTGCAGGAGGCGCTCACCGCCTACTGGCGCACGGAGCTGGCCGGAGCCCCGGAGGAGATCCCGCTGCCCCTCGACCGGCCCCGCGCCACCGAGGTGGACCAGCGCGGGGACTCCGTGCAGTTCACCATCGACGCGCCGGCCCACCGCGCGGCGGCCTCCCTCGCGGCTGAGTCGGGCGCGACGCTGTTCATTGGCCCAGGCGGCCTTCGCCGCGCTGTTGACCGCCCACGGCGGCGGCACCGACCTGCCGATCGGCACCGTCGTCAGCGGGCGCGCCGACCAGGCCCTCGCCGACCTGGTCGGCCTGGTCTCCAACACGGTCGTGCTGCGCACCGACACCTCGGGCGACCCCACCTTCCGGGAGCTGGTCGAGCGGGTGCGCGCGGTGGACCTGGACGCCTTCGACCACGCCGAGCTGCCCTTCGAGCGCCTGGTGGACCGACTGAGCCCGGAGCGGTGGACCGACTGAGCCCGGAGCGCTCGCTGTCCCGGCACCCGCTGTTCCACGTCGCCCTGGTGCACCAGAACGCGCCGCGCCACGCTGTCGCGCTCGGCCCCGCGCGGGCCACCGTGGAGCTGGTTGAGACCCGGGGCGCCAAGTGGGACCTGACCCTGGCCGTCGTCGAGGAGCGCGGCCGGCACGGGCTGCGCGCGGCCTTCAACTACCGCACCGCGCTGTTCCACCGGGCCATCGTACGCGCCCTCGCCGACCGGCTGTGCGCCCTGCTCGACTGGGCCTGCCAGCACCCCGACACGCCCCTGAGCGCCGCGAGCCTGCTGACTGGCGCCGGGCGCTCACTGACTGGAACGACACCGCCCACGCGCTGCCCCCCGCCACCCTGCCCGGCCTGGTCCGCGCGCAGGCCGCCCGCACCCCGGCCGCGACCGCCCTCGTCGCGGGCGAACGGAGCTGGAGCTACGCCCAGTTCGACGCGGCGGCCGACGCCCTCGCGCGCCTGCTCGCCGCCCCCGCCTCCGACGCCGGTCACGGCGCCCGGCTCGGCCGTGGCGACGTGGTGGCCGTCGCGCTGCCGCGTTCGGCCGCCCTGGTGCTGGCCGTGCACGCCGCGCAGCGGGTCGGCGCCGCCTACCTGCCCGTCGACCCGGAGCTGCCGCGCGAGCGGGCCGCCGCCCTGGTGGCCGACGCGGGCGCCGGCGCCCTGGTGACCACGCCGGAGCTGGCCGAGCGGTGGTTCCCGGAGGCGAGGGGCGCGGGCCGATGGGCCGTGGTCGACGGCGCGGGAGCGGACGGCGCCGCGCTGCCGCTGCTGCGGCTGAGCGCGCCACCCGAACCCGAACCCGCCGCCCCCGCCGACGCGCGAGCGCCCGAGCTGACCGCGCCGACGACCAGGTCAAGCTGCGCGGCCACCGTGTCGAACCCGGCGAGTCCGAGGCCGCGCTGCGGGCCCTGCCCGAGGTCGCGCACGCCACCGTCGTGGCCCGCGCCGACCTGCCGACCGGCCCGGCCCTGGTCGCGTACGTCGTGCCGGCCCGCGCGCCGGCCGGTCAGTCGACGGCCGACGCGGGCGCCGCCCTGGCCGCCGACGGCGAGGCCCTCGGCCGGGCGCTGCGCGAGCGGCTCGCGCGGACGCTGCCGGAGTACCTGGTACCCGCTGCCGTGGTCTGCCTGGAGCGGCTGCCGCTGACCGCCAACGGCAAGCTGGACCGGGCCGCGCTGCCCGCCCCCCGGCTGGCGCCCGCCGCGCCGCTCGGGCAGCGCGAGGAGTTGCTGTGCCGACTATTCGCCGACGCGCTCGGCGTCGAGTCCGTCGCCCCCGACCAGGACTTCTTCGCCGCCGGCGGGCACTCGCTGTCGGCGATGCGGCTGGTGGGCACCGTACGGGCGGCGCTGGGCGTCACGCTCGCCGTGCGCGACCTGTTCACCGCCCGCACCCCGGCCGCCACCACCGCGCTGCTGCGGCCCGCGACGCACCAGCGGGCGCCGCTGGTGGCGGGCCCGCGCCCGGCCGAGCTGCTGCTGTCCCCGGCCCAGCGCCGACTGTGGTTCCTCGACCGGCTCGACACGGGGACCGCCGCGTACAACGTGCCCATCGCGCTGCGGCTGACCGGCCGCGTGGAACTGCCCGCGATGCGCGCCGCCCTGCGTGACCTGGTGGGGCGGCACGAGGCGCTGCGCACCGTCTTCCCGGACGCCGACGGCGTGCCGCGCCAGCACGTCGTGCCCGCCGACCGGGCCCGGGTCGAGCCCGACCTGGTACCGGTGGCCGGGCCCGACGACGAGGCGCTGACCACCGCGCTGCACACCGCCGCTGTACGCCCCTTCGACCTGACCAGCGACCGGCCGCTGCGCGCCACCGTGCTGCGCCCACGGCCCGCCGCCACCGGCCCGCGCCCCGCCGAGGCCGCCGCCGAGACCGAGGGCGGTGACACCCCGGGCGGCGACACCGGGGGTGACGTGCTGCTCCTGGTGCTGCACCACATCGCGGGCGACGAGTGGTCCGTACGCCCCCTCCTCGGCGACCTGAGCAGCGCCTACGCCGCCCGGGTGGCGGGGCACGCCCCGCGCTGGACGGCGCTGCCCGTGCAGTACGCCGACTACGCGCTGTGGCAGCGGGAGGTGCTCGGCGACGAGGACGACCCGGACAGCGGCGTCAGCCGGCAGACGGCGTACTGGCGCCAGCGGTTGGCCGGCGCGCCGGGCGAGTTGGCGCTGCCGCTGGACCGGCCGCGCGGCGACCACGCCGGGTACGACGGCGAGGTCGTGGAGTTCACCGTCCCCGACGACGTGCGTCGCGGGCTGCGGGAGCTGGCCAGGCGCACCCGCGCCACGCCGTTCATGGTGGCGCACGCCGCGCTCGCCGTCCTCCTGGAGCGCCTGGGCGCCGGCCGCGACCTGCCCATCGGCACGCTCATCGCGGGCCGCGACCAGCACGCGCTGCACGACCTCGTCGGCTTCTTCGTCAACACCCTGGTGCTGCGCACCGACGTGAGCGGCGACCCGACGCCGGGCGAGCTGGTGGAGCGTGTCAAGGCCGCCGACCTGGAGGCGTTCGACCACGCCCAGGTGCCCTTCGAGAAGCTGGTGGACGCGCTCGGCGTGGAACGCTCGCTGGCCCGGCACCCGCTGTTCCAGGTGGTGCTGAACCGCCAGACGCGCACCCCGGCCGGGCCGCGCCTGGCCGACCTGGATAGCGCGCCGGTCGCCGTCCACACCCGTACCGCCAAGTTCGACCTGACGTTCACCCTCGTCCAACACCCCCGCGCGGACGGGAAGTTGACCGGCAGCATCACCTACCGCACCGACCTGTTCGACGCGGCCACGGCACGCCGGCTCGCCACCCACTTCTCCCGCGTGCTCGCCACCCAGCCGGACCGCCCCGTCACCGCGATCGACCTGCTGACGGGCGAGGAGCGGCATCGCGTGCTGCGCCAGTGGAACGACACGGCGGCCGAGGTGGCGCCGGCCACCGTGCCGCAGGCGCTCGCCGACGCGGCGGCCCGCACGCCGGACGCAACCGCCGTCATCGCCGACGACGCCACGCTCAGCCACCGCGAGCTGTACGAGCAAGCTGCCCGGCTCGCCGACGCGCTGGTCCGCCGGGGCGACGGCCCGGACCGCGTCGTGGCGGTGCTGCTGCCGCGCTCGGCCCGCTCGGTGCTGGCCGCGCACGCCGTGCAGCACGCCGGCGCCGCCTATCTGCCACTGGACCCCGCGCACCCCGCCGAGCGGTTGGCCGCCCTGCTCGCCGACACCGCCCCGGCGGTGGTCCTCACCGACGCCACCACCGCCGCGACGCTGGCCGCCGCGCTGCCCGCGCCCGGCGCCCGCACCGTGCTCATCGACGACCCGGCGCTGGTCGCCGAGGTCGCCGCGCACCCGACCACGCCACCGGCAGCGACCCGCCCGCCACACCCGCTGAACACCGCGTACGTGCTCCACACCTCGGGGTCGACGGGCCGCCCCAAGGCGGTGGCCGTCCCGCACCGGGCGCTGGTCAACCGGCTGGTGTGGAACCAGCGGCGCTTCCCGCTCGGGCCCGGTGACCGGATGCTGCACAAGGCGGCGCCCGGGTTCGACGTGTCGGTGTGGGAACAGTTCGGGCCGCCGCTCGGCGGCGCGGCCCTCGTCTTCGCCCGCCCCGACGGCCACCTCGACCCGGTCTACCTGGCCGAGACGATCCGTACCCGGCGGATCACCGCCACGCACTTCGTGCCCTCGATGCTCGCGCTCTTCGCCGCCGAGCCGGCCGCCGCCGACCTCGGCGGGCTGCGCTGGGTGTCCAGCGGCGGCGAGGCGCTGCCGGGCTAGTTGGCCGACGCCTGGTACCGGGACCACAACGCGGCGCTGGTCAACCAGTACGGGCCGACCGAGGCGGCCGTGGACGTGACCGCGTGCCGTGCCGAACCCGGTCGGCCGGGGACCGTGCCGCTCGGCGCGCCGGGCGACAACACGCGCGCCTATGTCCTGGACGCCGCGCTGCGCCCGGTGCCGGTCGGCGTGGTGGGGGAGCTGTACCTCGCCGGCGCCCAACTCGCCCGTGGCTACCTCGGCGAACCCGTGCGCACCGCCGAACGGTTCGTCGCCGACCCGTTCGGCCCGCCCGGCACCCGGCTCTACCGCACCGGCGACCTGGCGCGCTGGAACGCGGCGGGTGAGCTGGAGTTCGCCGGCCGCGCCGACGACCAGGTCAAGCTGCGCGGTGTGCGGATCGAGCCGGCCGAGGTGCGCGCCGCGCTGCTCGCCCACCCGGCCGTCGCCGTCGCGGCCGTCATCGTCCGCGACGACCCGCCGGGTGCCGCGCGTCTGGTCGGCTACGTCACCACGGCCGGCGGGCCCGCGCACTCCGGCGACACCGCGGCCATCGACACCGCCGCGCTGCTGCGGCACGCCGCGACGCTGCTGCCGCCGGCGCTCGTCCCCGCCGACCTGGTGGTCCTCGACGCGTTCCCGCTCACCGGCAGCGGCAAGCTGGACCGTACCGCGCTGCCCGCCCCGCGGCGGGCCGAACCCGGCGCGCCGGTCCGGCCGAGCACCGATGCCGAACGGGTGCTGGCCGGACTGGTGGCCACGTTGCTCGGCCGCGACGACGTCGGCGCGCACGACAGCTTCTTCGCGCTCGGCGGCGACAGCATCTCCTCCATCCAACTCGTCAGCGCGGCCCGCCGCGCCGGACTGGTGATCACCCCGCGCCAGGTGTTCGAGCACCGCACCGTCGCCGCCCTGGCGCTGGTGGCCGAGCCCGCGCTCCGGGACGCGGTGGCCGAGCACGACGACGGCACCGGGACCGTGCCGCTCACCCCCGTCATGCACGCCCTGTTCGAGCGCGGCGGCGACCCGCGCGCCTACAGCCAGTCCCTCCTAGTCACCCTGCCCACCACGCTGGACCACGGGAGCCTGCTCGCCGCCGTGCGGGCGGTGCTCGACCACCACGGTATGCTGCGCGCGACCCTCCGGCCCACCGGCCCCGAGGCGCCACCGCACGCCCCCTGGGAGCTTGAGGTCCCCGCGCCCGGCACGGTGGACGCCGCCCGGTGCCTGCGCCGGGTACGCGTCGCGCCCGACGACCCCGACGCGCTGCGGGCGGCCGTGCGCGCCGAGTCCCGCGCCGCCACCGGGGCGCTCGACCCCGAGCGCGGCCGGGTCTTCGCGGCCGTCTGGTTCGACCTCGGCCCGGCCACCCCCGGCCGGCTGCTGCTGCTCGTCCACCACCTGGTGGTGGACGCCGTCTCCTGGCGGGTGCTGCTGCCCGACCTGGCCCAGGCGTGGGAGGCCGCCAGCGCCGGGCGGACGCCGGAACTCCCCCCGGTCGAGGTGTCCTTCCGCTCCTGGGCCCGCGCCCTGACCGCCCAGACCGCCGAGCGCGGCGCCGAACTCCCCTACTGGCGCGAGGTGTTGGCCGCACCCAACCCGGCCATCGGCGACCGCGAGCTGGACCCGGCCCGGGACGTGCCCCAGACGGTGCGCCGACTCGCGGTCACCGTGCCGCCCGAGCTGGCGGAGCCGCTGCTGACCGCGAGGTGCCGGCCGCCTTCCACTGCGGGGAGCACGAGGTGCTGCTCGCGGCCCTCGCGATGGCCGTCCGGCGGTGGCGGGCCGGGCGCGACGCGGTCCTGGTGCTTCTGGAGTGCCACGGGCGCAGTGACGCGGTGCTGCCCGGGGCCGTGAACCCGCCCGCACCGTCGGCTGGTTCACCAGCCTCCACCCGGTGCGACTGACCGCCGACGGCGTCGGCCCACGGGCCCCGTACGAGGACCCGGAGGCGGCCGGGCGGCTGCTCAAGCACCTCAAGGAGCGACTGCGCGCGGTGCCGGCGGGCGGGGTCGGCTTCGGCCAACTGCGCTATCTGGACCCGGTGGCCGGCGCCGAACTGGCCAAGGGCCCGCGCCCGCAGATCAGCTTCAACTACCTGGGCCGCTTCAACGTGGGCCCCGCCGAGCCGGCGCCCCCGGGCGGGCGGGAGACTGGCGCGGCCGGCGGGCACGTGCAGCCGTGGATCCCGGCCGCCGAGTCGGACGCGCTGTGGCGGGACGAGGCGACCGTCGGCGTGGACACCGCGCTCGACCTGAGCATCGCCGCGCTGCGCCGGCCGACCGGCACCGAGCTGTCGGTGACCTGGCACCACGCGAGCCTGCTGCTCGACGCGGCCCGGATCGCCGAGCTGAACCAGTGGTGGCGCGAGGCGCTGGAAGCCCTGCTCGACAGCGCGCGGGGCGGCACCACGGCCGGGCACACATCGTCCGACCTGGGACTGGTGTCCCTGAGCCAGGACGAGATCGATGAGTTCGAAGACGAGTGGAGGAATCTGTGAGCAGGGCGAGTTCGGGGCTTTTGGTCATCCTGCCGTTGTCCCCCCTGCAAAAGGGCCTGTACTTCCTCTCGTCGTACGACGAGAGCGCGCTCGACGTCTACACCGTCCAACTCGGCTTCGACCTCGACGAGGAACTGGACACCGGGCGGCTGCGCGCCGCCGCCGGCGCCCTGCTGACCCGGCACCTCAACCTCAAGGCGGCCTTCCGGCAGCGCAAGAACGGCAAACCGGTCACGCTGATCCCGGCCCAGGTCGAACTGCCCTGGCAGGAGGCCGACCTGTCCGGGCTGCCCGAGGCCGCGCGGCGCGAGCGCCTGGCGCGGATCACCGACACCACCAGGTTCGACCTGGGCAGCCCGCCGCTGATCCGCTGCACCGTCATCCGCCTCGGCCCCGCGCGCCACCGGCTGCTGCTGACCCACCACCTGCTCCTCGACAGCTGGTCGACGGCCAAGGTCATCCAGGAGCTGTTCGCGCTCTACGCCGCGGCCGGCGACCCGTCCGCCCTGCCGCCCGTCCGCCCCTACCGCGACTACCTGGCCTGGGCCGCGGCCCGGGACGCGGAGGCGGACGAGCGGGCCTGGCGCGCCGGCCTGGCCGGATTGGAGGGCCCGACGCTGATCGCCCCGGGCGCAGCGGAGCAGCCCCCCGCGGAGCCGGACAGCGTCGCCGTCGAACTGGAACCCGGACCAGGCCACCGCGCTCACCGCCACCGCGCGCCGCCTGGACGTCACCGTGCCCACCGTTGTGCAGGCGCTGTGGGCCCTGGTCCTCGCCGACCTCACCGGCCGCCAGGACGTGGTCTTCGGCTCCACCGTCTCCGGCCGCCCCGCCGAACTGCCCGGCGTGGAGTCGATGGTCGGCCTGTTCGTCAACACCGTCCCGGTCCGCGTCCGACCGCGGTACGAGGAGACGCTCGCCACCTTCGTCGGCCGCCTCCAGGCCGAACAGGCCGCCCTGCTGCCCCACCACCACCTCGGCCTCGGCGACATCCAACGCCTCGGCGGCGTCGGCCCGCTCTTCGACACCCTCGTGGTCTTCGAGAACTACCTCGTGGAGACCCCCGACACCGCCGCCGACCCCGCCCCCGGCGCCTCGGACGGCGTCACCTTCGCCGGCGTGTGGGTCAGCGCCGTCACCGGGCGGGACGCCACCCACTACCCGCTCACCCTGGTCGCCGCGCCCACCGCGACCGGCGGGCTCGGCCTGACCCTGCGCCACCGCTCCGACGCGCTGTCGCCGGAGCGGGTACGGGGCGTCGCCGAGCGGCTGCGCCGCGCCGTACGGGAGTTCACCGCCGACCCCGACCGCCGCCTGGCCCGGCTCGACCTGCTCACCCCCGCCGAGCGCGAGCAGGTCACCCGCGCGTGGAACAGCGACGTCACCCCGGTCGTGCCGCGGACCCTGCCCGAGCTGTTCCAGCGCTGGGCGCGCGAGGTGCCCGAGCGGCCCGCCGTCGTCGACGGCGCCGTCGAGCTGACGTACCGCGCACTCAACGAGCGCGCCAACCGGCTGGCCCACCAGCTCATCGCGCGCGGCGTCGGCCCCGAGCGGCCGGTCGGCGTGGCCCTGCCGCGCGGCGCCGACGTCTCCGTGGCCCAACTGGCCGTCGGCAAGGCCGGCGGCGTGTTCCTGCCGCTCAACCCCGACTACCCGGCCTAACGGCTGCGGGCCCTGGTCGGTGACGCCCGCCCGCACCTGATCCTGACCGTCCCCGGCGTGGCCGCGGACCCCTGGGCGCCGTGGCACCCCCGTCGTCCGCCTGGCCGACCTGCCCACGGACGGGCCCGCGCACGACCCCACCGACGCCGACCGGCTGGCGCCGCTGCGGCTGGAGAACGCCGCCTACGCCATCTACACCTCCGGCTCCACCGGCACCCCCAAGGGCGTGCTGGTCGCGCACCGGCCGCTGGTCGACCTCGTCGCCTGGGCCCATGCCCGCTTCGGCACCCCGCCGGGCGACCGGGTCACCCAGTTCGCCTCGCCCAGCTTCGACGTCACCTTCTGCGAACTGGCCAACTCCCTGTTCGCCGGTGCCACCCTGGTCGTGGTACCCGAGGAGGAGCGGGCCGGCGCGCCACTGGCCGACTTCCTGGTGCGGGCCCGGATCACGCTCGCCGTCATCCCGCCCACCGTGGTGGCCTCGCTGCCCACCGAGGCCACGCTGCCCGCCGACATGACGCTGATCGTCGGCACCGAGGCGCTGCCCGCCGAGGTGGTCCGCGCCTGGGCCCGCCGGCACCGGCTGTTCAACGCGTACGGGCCCACCGAGGCCGTCGTCAACTCCGCCACCTGGCTCGTGCCCGCCTCCTGGGACGGCGGCCCGATCCCCATCGGCCCACCGGACGTTAACAAGCGGGCCTACGTCCTGGACGGCGCGCTGCGCCCGGTGGCCCCGGGCGTGCTCGGCGAGTTGTACGTCGCCGGACCCGGCCTCGCCCGCGGCTACGCGGGCCGCCCCGGCACCACCGCGGAGCGCTTCGTCGCCTGCCCCTTCGGCCCGGCCGGCACCCGCACGTACCGCACCGGCGACCTGGCCCGCTGGAATACGGCGGGGGAGCTGGAGTACGCCGGGCGCACCGACCACCAGATCAAGATCCGCGGCTTCCGCGTGGAGCCCGCCGAGATCGAGGCGCTGCTGACCGACCACCCGGCCGTCGCCCGCGCCGACGCGGCCGGCACCAGGCGCCTGGTGGCCTACGTCGTCTTCGAGGCCGGGGCCTCGGCGCCGGCCGGCGAGCTGACCGCGTGGGTGGCCGCCGCGCTGCCCGAGCACCTGGTGCCCGCGGCTTTCGTTTCCCTGGACACGCTGCCGGTGACCGCCGCCAACAAGATCGACCGCGCCGCGCTGCCCGCGCCCGACCTCACCCCGGCCAGCGAGGGCACCGCCCCGCGTACCGAGCGCGAGCGGGTGCTCGCCGACCTGGTCGCCGAGGTGCTCGGCCTCGCCGAGGTCGGCGTACACGACAGCTTCTTCGCGCTCGGCGGCGACAGCGTCTCCTCCATCCAGCTCGTCGGCGCGGCCGGCCGGCGCGGCATCAGGCTGCGCCCGCGCGACGTGTTCGAGCGCCGTACCGTCGCGGCCCTGGCCGCCGTGGAGCAACGGCCGGTCGAACCCGCGCCGGTCACCGTGCCCGCCACCGGCAGCGCGCCGCTGACGCCCATCCTGCGCTGGCTCGTGGAGCGCGGCTGCCCGATCGCCGACTACCACCAGTCCACCGTCCTACGCACCCCGCCCGGCACCCGGCTCGACTACCTCGTCGCGGGCCTGGGCCAGGTCGTCGACCACCACGACGCGCTGCGCGCCACGCTCACCCGTACCACCCTGGAGATCCCCGCCCCCGGCACGCTCGACCCGGCCGGCCTCGTCGCGCGCGTCGACGCCGCCGAACTGCCGCCCGAGGCACATGCCGAGACGCTGCGCGCGCACGCCGCCGAGGCCGCCCGCGCCCTCGACCCCTTCGACGGCACCATGCTGCGCCTGGTGTGGCTGGACGCCGGGCCCGAGCGACCTGGCCTGCTCGCCGTCCTCGTCCACCACGCCGTCGTGGACGGCGTCTCCTGGCGGGTGCTCACCGAGGACCTGGCCGCGGCCTTCCGCGCCGCCGAACTCGCGCACTGGCGCGCCCTGGCCGACGGCGACCCGTTCCGGATCAGCCCGCTGCCGCTGGACCCGGCCACGGACACCCTGGAGACGCTGCGCACCGTCGCCGTCGAGCTTCCGCCGACGGCCACCGGACCGCTGCTGACCGAGGTCGCCGACGCTTTCCACACCGGCCCCGACGCGGTGCTGCTGACCGCGCTCGCCCTCGCCCTGGCCGCCTGCGGCGGCCGGCCGGGCCCGGTACTGGTGGACCTCCAGGGCCACGGGCGCGTCGAGCAGGCCGTACCGGGCGCCGAACTCTCCCGCACCGTCGGCTGGTTCACCAGCGTCCACCCCGTACGCCTGGACCTGACCGGACTCGACCCTAAGGACCCCGACCACCCGGGCGCCGCCCTCAAACGGATTAAGGAACAGGTGCGGGCCGCCCCCGACAACGGCATCGGGCACGGCCTGCTGCGCCACTTTCGCCCCGACCCGGAGGGCCGGCTCGCCGCGCTGCCCACGGCCACCATCGGCTACAACTACCTGAGCCGCTTTGGGGCCGGCGACGACGCCGAGCGCGACTGGGCGCCCGCCGCGCTCACCGGCTCGCTCGGCGGCGGCGCCGACGGCAGGCTGCCCGCCTCGCACACCCTCCAGCTCAACGCCTCGACCCTGGAGGGGCCGGACGGCCCAAGGCTCCAGGCCGCGTTCACCTTCCCGGCCCGTCTGCTGCCCGCCGACGACGTGCGGCGCCTCGCCCAGCTCTGGCTCGCGGCCCTGGAGGCCATCGCCACGGCCGGCACCCGACCCGGCGCCGGCTGGCACAGCCCCGGCGACTTCCCGCTGGTGACCGCGGGCCAGGCGGAGATCGAGACGATCGAGGCGGAGACCGGCGCACTCACCGAGCTGCTGCCGCTGTCGCCGCTTCAGCAGCGCCTGTTCTTCCTCTCCTCCTACGGCGCCGACGGCGCGGGCCCCGACGTCTACACCACCCAGCTCACCCTGGAGGTCGAGGGGGAGGTGGACGCCGCGCGGCTGCGGGCGGCGGCCGACGCGCTGCTGGCCCGCCACCCCAACCTGCGCGCCGCCTTCCGCGCCAGGCCCGACGCGGAGCCGCTCCAGGTCGTTCCCGAGCGGGTGCGCATGCCCTGGCGCGAGGTGCGCCTGGACGACGGGCCGGTTCCCGACGACGGCACGGCTCCCGGAACCCCGGCGGCGGCGCGGTCCGACGCCACACCCGACGCCACGCCCGCATCCGGTGTCATCCCCGACGCCGTGCGCGCGTGAGCCCGTCAGGTGCTCGCCGAGGAACGGCGGCGGCGCTTCGCGCTGGACGCGCCGCCGCTGACGCGGCTGACCCTCGTGCGCCTGGGCGAGCGCACCCACCGTGCGCCTGGGCGAGCGCACCCACCTGCTCTCCCTCACCTCGCACCACCTGCTGCTCGACGGCTGGTCGGGCCCGCTGCTCATCCGCGACCTGCTGGGCCTGTACCGCGGCACCCCCGAGCCGGCCCCGCGCCCCTACCGGGACTACCTGCTCTGGCTCGCTGACCGGGACCGGGCCGCCACCGCCGACGCCTGGCGGGCGACCCTGGCCGACATCGACGGCCCCACCCTCCTGGTGCCCGCCGCGTCGGCCGCGCCCGCCAGCGTGCCCAGCCGCGTCGAGGTGGACCTGCCGGCCGACCTGGCCGCGCGGATCACCGCCTTCGCCTGCGCCGAGGGCGTGACGACCAACGCCGTGCTCCAGGCCGCCTGGGCCGTGCTCCTCGGCTGGCTCACCGGGCGCGCCGACGTCGTCTTCGGCGTCACCGTCTCCGGCCGCCCCGCCGAACTGGACGGCGCCGACCGCATGATCGGCTTGTTCATCAACACTGTCCCCACCCGCGTCGCGCTCGCCCCGAACCAGCGGCTGGTTGAGGTCGTACACGCCGTCCGCGACCAGCAGGCCCGCATGATGGACCACCAGTACGAGTCGCTGGCCGAACTCCAGCGGGCCAGCGGGCACCGGGAACTCTTCGACACGCTGCTGCTGTTCGAGAACTACCCGGTCGACTCCGAGCGACTGCGCGCCACCGAGCGGCGCGCCGGGCTCACCGTCACCGGTGCCCAGGGGCACGACGCCACCCACTACCCGCTGGTGCTCGTCGCCCTGCCCGGCACCGACCGGCTAGGCCTGGCCATCGACCACCGGCCCGAACTGCTGCCGCGCGAGCGGGCCCGGGCGATCGGCGCGCACCTGGTCGACGTGCTCGACCACGTCGTCACCCGGCCGGGTACGCCCGTGGCCGCGCTGCGACCGGCCGCCGACCAGCGGGGGCTGCGCGGCCCGACCGAGCCGATCACGCCCACGGGGCTCGCCGAGCGGTTCGCCCACCAGGCCGCGGCGACCCCCGACGCCACCGCGCTGATCGCCGGCGACCGGGAGCTGACGTACCGGCAGCTCGACCGGCGCGCCGACCTCATCGCCGCCCGCCTGCTCGCGCGCGGCGCGCGCCCCGAGCGGCTGGTGGCCGTCTCGCTGCCGCGCTCGGCCGACCTGGTCGCCGCCCTCCTCGCCGTCGCCCGCACCGGCGCCGGCTACGTGCCCGTCGACCCGTAGTTCCCCGCCGAGCGGATCGCCCACCTGCTGGACGACGTCCGCCCCGTGCTCGTGGTCGACGCGGACTCCCCGGTGCTCGCCCCACCGGAGGCGGACGAGGCCGCATCGCCCGCCCGGCGGGCGCATCGGCCGGACGGCGTCGCGTACGTCATCTACACCTCCGGGTCCACCGGCCGACCCAAGGGCGTCGTCGTCACCCACCGGGGCCTCGGCAACCTCCTGGAGGCGATGGCCGACCTGCTCGACACCTGGGAGGGCGACCGGCTGCTCGCCGTGACCACCGTCGGCTTCGACATCGCGGCCCTCGAACTCTTCGTCCCGCTGTGCACCGGTGCCACCGTCGTGCTGGCCGGCCGCGACGAGGTCACCGACCCGCGCCGGCTGGCCCGCCTGGCCGAGCGCGCCGGGGCCACCCTCATGCAGGCCACCCCTTCGCTGTGGCGCGCGGTCGCCGAAGCGGTGCCCGAGGCGCTGACGGGACTGCGCGTCCTGTCCGGCGGCGAGCCGCTCGCCCCCGACCTCGCGGCCACGCTGGCCGGGCGCGCCGCGCGGCTGGTCAACCTGTACGGGCCCACCGAGACCACCGTGTGGTCCACGGCGGGCGACCTGACCGGCGGCGAGGCACCGCACATCGGCCACCCGCTGCGCAACACCGACCTGCACGTGCTCGACCCGTGGCTGCGCCCGGTGCCCGCCGAGACCCTGGGCGAGCTGTACGTCGTCGGCGCCGGCCTGGCCCGCGGCTACCTGAACCGGCCGGCGCTGACCGCCGAACGCTTCGTGGCCTCGCCGTTCGGACCGCCCGGCGCCCGGCTCTACCGCACCGGCGACCTGGCCGCCTGGCGGGCGGACGGCACGCTGCGGGTGGCCGGCCGCGTCGACCACCAGGTCAAGATCCGCGGCCACCGGGTGGAGCCCGGCGAGATCGAGACCGCGCTGCGCGCGCACCCGCGGGTCGAGGACGCGGTCGTGATCGCCGCCCCCGACGCGTCGGGCACCCAGCGCCTGGTCGCCTGCGTCACCGGGGCGCCCGACGGGATCGCCGAGTTCCTGGCCGACCGGCTGCTCGCACACCTGGTGCCCTCGCTGACGGTGCCGCTGGAGAAGCTGCCGCTCACCCCAGGCGGAAAGGTGGACCGGGCCGCGCTGCCCGCCCCCGAACTGGGCGCGGCCGAACGGGCCAGGGCGCCCCGCGACCCGCGCGAGGCCGTGCTCGTCGGCCTCTTCGCCGACCTGCTCGGCCAGCCCGACGCCGGGCCCGACGACGACTTCTTCGCCCTCGGCGGACACTCGCTGCTGGCCATGCGGCTCGCGAACCGCGTCCGCTCCGCGCTCGGCGTCGACGTCGCCGTCCGCGACGTCTTCGACCACCCGACCCCGGCCGCGCTCGCCGAGGTCGTCCTGCCGCGCGGGACGCGCCGCACGCCGTTAACGGCGGGGGAGCGCGGCGAGCGCGAGCCGCTGTCCTTCGCACAGCGGCGCCTGTGGTTCCTGCACCGACTGGAGGGGCCGATCACCACCTACAACCTCTACTTCGCGCTCAGGCTGACCGGCGACCTGGACCCGGGCGCGCTGCGCGGCGCCTTCGCCGACCTCGTCGCCCGCCACGAGCCGCTGCGCACCGTCTTCCCCGAGACCGAGGCCCCCACCGAGGACGCCGATCCGCACAGCGGCCCGGACGGCGTGCCCTACCAGCACGTCCTCGACCCCGCCGCCGGCGCCGAGGCCCTCGGCGACCTGACCCCGACGCCGGTCAGCGCCGAGCGCCTGGACGCGGAGCTGCGCGCGGACGCCACGGCCGCCATCGACATCACGCACGAGATCCCGCTGCGGGCCCGGCTGCTGCGGCTGGGCGACGACCACGTCCTGTCGGTGACGCTGCACCACATCGCCGGCGACGAGTGGTCCATGCGACCCCTGGTCGAGGACCTGCCCACGGCGTACGCGGCCCGCCGCGAGGGCGCCGCCCCCGCCTGGCGGCCGCTGCCCGTCGCGTACGCCGACTACGCCCGCTGGCAACGCGAGGTGCTCGGCTCGGAGAGCGACCCGGACAGCCTGCTGTCCCGGCAGGCCGACTACTGGCGCGAGGCCCTGCGCGGCGCGCCCGAGGAACTGGCCCTGCCCTACGACCGGCCGCGCCCGGCCGTGGTCGACAACCGTGGCGGCGCCGTCACCTTCGAACTCACCCCGCGCACCCACCGGGCGCTGCGCGCGCTCACCGCCGAGGCCGGCGCCAGCGTGTTCATGGCCGCACAAGCGGCGCTGGCCGCGCTGCTCGGCGCGCACGGCGCCGGCACCGACATCCCCATCGGCACGCCCGTCGCCGGCCGTGGCGACGCGGCCCTGGACGACCTGGTGGGCTTCTTCGTCAACACCCTCGTGCTGCGCACCAGCGTCCCGGGCCAGCCCACCTTCCGCGAACTGCTGCACCGGGTCCGCGACACCGACCTGTCCGCCTTCGAACACGCCGACCTGCCCTTCGAGCGGCTGGTCGACCTGCTCGCGCCCGAGCGCTCGCTCGCCCGCCACCCGCTGTTCCAGGTGATGCTGGTCTTCCAGAACCTCAGCGGCGAGTCGCCCACGTTGCCCGGCGTGGAGGTCACCCCGCTCGGCGCCGACCCCGGCGTCTCCCGCTTCGACCTCGGCTTCACCCTGGCCGAGCGGCCCGGCGGGCAGGGCATCGCCGGCCTGCTCCACTATCAGAGCGCCCTGTTCGACGAGGCCACCGCGCGCACGCTGGCCGACCGGTTCGCCGCCCTCGTCGCGCGGCTCGCCGAACAACCGGACACGCCGTTGCACCGCGTACCGCAGCTCACCGCGGCCGAGCACGCCCAGGCCCTGGCCAGCGGCGCGGGCGCGGTCCACGCGCTGCCCGCGCGGACTCTGCCGGCCCTGGTGGCCGCCGCCTGCGCCCGCGACCCGCGGGCCACCGCCCTGGTCGCTGACGGCCAAGCCCCCTTGTCCTACGCCGGGTTCGACGCCCGCGTCGGCCGGCTCGCCACCGTGCTGCGCGAGCGCGGCGTGGGCCCGCACACCCGGGTCGCCATCGTGCTGCCCCGCTCCGCCGACCTGGTGGTCGCCGTGCACGCGGTGCAGCGCGCCGGCGCCGCGTACGTCCCCGTCGACCCCGGCTACCCGGCCGACCGCGTCGTCCACATGCTCGCCGACAGCGCCCCGCGCGTGACCCTGACGGACGCCGCGCACGCGCCGGGGCTCCCCACCACCTGCCACCCGCTGGCCCTCGACGCGGCCGGGACCGTGGCCGAACTCGCCACCGCCACCCCCACGGCGGCCCCGCCCGCCGAACTGACCGGCGCCCACCCCGCGTACGTCATCTAGACCTCCGGTTCCACCGGCCGGCCCAAGGGCGTCGTCGTACAGCACGCGGCGGCCGTCAACCGGCTGCTGTGGATGCGTGAGGAGTACGCGATCGGTGCCGGGGACCGGGTGCTGCACAAGACGCCGGCCAGCTTCGACGTGTCGGTTTGGGAGCTGTTCCTGCCGGACGGGGCGCACCGCGACCCCGCCCAGGTCGCCGCGGCGATCGAGCGCCACCGGGCGACGGTCGCGCACTTCGTGCCGGCCATGCTCGCCGCGTTCGCCACCCACCTCACCGACTCCGGGGCGGCCGACGCCGGGATGACCGGGGCAGCGCCGAGCACGCTGCGGCTGGTCTTCGCCAGTGGCGAGGCGCTGCCGCCGGCCGTCGCCGCCACCCGCCGCGCCCTGCCCAGCGCCGCGCTGCACAACCCGTACGGGCCCACCGAGGCGGCCGTCGACGTCACCGCCTGGCCCACCGGGCCCGCCGACGAGGGCGCCGTACCCATCGGGCTGCCTGTGTGGAACACCCGTGCCCTGGTGCTCGACCCCTGGCTGCGCCCGCTGCCCACCTGCGTCGTCGGCGAGCTGTACCTCGGCGGCGACCAACTCGCCCTCGGCTACCTGGGCCGGGCCGCGCTGAGCGCCGAGCGCTTCGTGGCCGACCCGTACGGCCCGCCGGCAGGCCGCCTCTACCGCACCGGCGACTTGGTGCGGCGGCGCGCGGACGGGGCCCTGGTGTTCGTCGGCCGCGCCGACGGACAGGTCAAGCTGCGCGGGCTACGCGTGGAACTCGGCGAGATCGAGGCCGTGTTGGCCGAACACCCGCGGGTCGCCGCCTGCGCGGCGACGGTACGCGATGACCAGCCGGGCCAGCGCTACCTGGCCGGGTACGTCGTCGGCCCGGCCGGCACCGACGTGGACACCGACGAACTGCTGGCCCACGCGGCGCGCCGGCTCCCGGACCACATGGTGCCCACAGCCCTCGTGCTCCTCGACGCGCTGCCGCTCGGCCCCAGCGGCAAGCTCGACCGGCGCGCGCTGCCCGCGCCCGACCTAGCCGGCGCCGCCACCCGGACCGCGCCGCGCGACACCCGCGAGGCGCTGCTCGCCGGACTCTTCGCCGAAGTGCTGCGGATGCCCGAGGTGGGCGTCGAGGACAGCTTCTTCGCCCTGGGCGGCGACAGCATCCTGTCCATCCAACTCGTCTCCCGGGCCCGCAAGGCCGGCCTGGTGATCACCCCGCGCGACGTCTTCGAGCACCGGAGCGCCGCCGCCCTGGCCCGCGCCTCCACCCCGGTCGCCGCCGTCCGGGCGCTGCCCCCGGTGGCGCCGACCGGCCGGCTGCCGCTTACGCCCATCATGCGCTGGGCCCTGGCCCGGGCCGACATCGACCACCTGCACCAGTTCACGCACCTGGTCGCCCCGCCGGACGCCGACACGGCCTCCCTGACCACCGCCCTGGACTGGCTCCTGGAGCGGCACCCCATGCTGCGCGCCCGACTCGTCCCCGCCGACACCGAGCACGCCGAGCCCGCCCTCGAAGTGCCGCCGCCGGGCGCCGTCACCGGAGCGCGGGTGCTCACCCCCGTCGACGCGAGCGTCGTCGCACCGGGCGCACTGGCCGCCCTGGTGGCCGAGCACGCGGCCCGTGCCGTCGAGGAACTCGACCCGTGCGCCGGCCGGATGCTGCGCGCCGTCTGGTTCGACGCCGGACCCGTCGCGCCGGGACGCCTCCTCCTGGTGGCCCACCACCTGGTGGTGGACGCCGTGTCCTGGCGCGTCCTCACCCCCGACCTGGCCGCCGCCCACGCGGCGGCGCGCGCCGGGCGCGCGCTGCCGGACGCCGCCGTGGGCGGCACCTCCTTCCGGCAGTGGGCCCTCGGCCTCGCCGCCGCCCGCCGCCCCGCCCTCCGGGCCGAGGCCGAACTGTGGCGCTCCCGCGAGGCGGTGCCGGCGCCCCCGCTCGGCCGCCGCCCGCTCGACCCGGCGACCGACACCGCCGACACCCGCGTCCACGCCGAACGCCAACTCCCCACCGCCCTCACCCGGGCCCTGCTGACCACGGTGCCGGCGACCGTGCACGGCGCCGTCCCCGACGTGCTGCTGGCCTCCCTCACCCTCGCCATGGCCCGCTGGCGCGCACTGCGCGGCGAGGCGGGCGGCGGCCGGGACGTGGTCGCGGTGGAGGGGCACGGCCGCGAGGAGAGCGCGGTGCCCGGCGCCGACTCTCCTCCACCGTCGGCTGGTTCACCACCTGGTACCCGCTGGTCCTCGACCCGGCGGGCGCCAACCTGGACGAGGCGCTGCGCAGCGGGCCCGCCGCCCGTACCGTGCTCACCCGCATGAAGGAGCAGCTCAGGGCCCCGGCTGAGAACGGCATCGGCTACGGGCCGCTGCGCCACCCGCCACGCGGCGCCGAGGCTCCAGGCGACCAGCCGTCCGGCGCCACCGGTGATCAGCCGCCCGGCGCCGCGACCGACGCCGGCCCGGCGTCCACGGCCGCCGCCCCCGGCGGGCCGACCGCCGACACCACCCCGCCCGTGGTCTTCAACTACTTCGGCCGCTTCACCGGGGACGGCCCGATCGACCCCGAGCACACCACCGCCTGGACCCCGGCACCCGAGGCCCTGCCCACCCCGGGCCCGGGGCGCGGCCGGTTCCCCGTCCTGTTCCCGTTGGAGATCAACGCCTCCACCGTGGACGGCCCCGAGGGGCCGGTGCTCGGCGCCCGCTGGTCCTGCTCGGCCGGCATCCTCGACCAGGCCGCACTGGACGCCCTGGCCGACCTGTGGGTGACGGCCCTGACCGGCCTCGCCGCCCACGATGGGCCGGCCACCCACACCCCGTCCGACTTCCCGCTGGTACGCCTCACCGGACGCGAGGTAGCCACCTTCGACGCGCGCCACCCCGGCCTGACCGACATCTGGCCGCTGACGCCGCTCCAGGAGGGCCTGGTCTTCCTGGCCGGCATGGCCGACGACGACAACCGGCACCGACCCCGGCAGCGGTACGGACGGCGCGGCGGGCCCGCAGCACGCGCCGGTGGACGTCTACACCATGCAGCTCGCGCTGCGCCTTTCCGGCGCCATCGACGCCTCGGCGCTCCGCGGGGCCGCCGCCGAACTCCTAGCCCGGCACGACAACCTGCCCACCGCGTTCGTGTCCACCGCCACGGGCACGCCCGTACAACTGGTCCTCGACGACGTCGAACCGGACTGGTCCGTCACCGACCTGTCCGGGCTGCCCGACGACGAGCGTGACGCCCTCCTCGCGAAGACCACCGCCACCGGCCGTGCCCGCAGGTTCGACCCGAGCGCCCCGCCGCTGCTGCGCCTGTCCGCCGACCGCAGCGTGCTCGTGGTCACCAACCACCATCTGGTGCTCGACGGTTGGTCGCTGCCGCTGATCGTGCAGGAGCTGTTCCAGCTCTACGCGACCCGCACCTCCGGCGCCCCCGCGCCCGGCCGGGTGTGGGGCGCGGCCGAACGCGGCGTCGTCAGGGCCCTGCGCGGCCACTACGTCCGCACTCATGGCATGGACCGGGCGCACACCCACCTTCACCGCTTACTGGACGCGGGGCGAGACCCAGGACAGCGAGGTCTGAGCCCCGCCTCATGCCCAGCCACCGCCCCCGGGCCCGCCCGCGCCCACCAGCCGCGACGCCCCCACCCAGCACGGCCAGCGGAGGTCGACCCGACTATGCCCATACTCCCCGCCGGGAGCGGCACATGACGCGCCCGACCGCCGCCGCGTCACACCCCTCGAATCCCGCCGTCCCCGCCGTACGGACCGGCCCCACCGGCCTGCTGCTGTGGTGCCTGCGTGACAACGCGGGCCGCGTCACCGTCGCCGTCGTCGGCGGACTGCTCTACCAACTCGCCCTTATCGGCCTGCCCTGGTGCGTCGAACGCGCCCTCGACCAGGGCATCACGGTGGACGACCCGCCCGCCACCCTGCGCTGGGCCGGCGTCATTGCCGCCGTCAGCGTGGCCGCCGCCCTCGGCGAGATCGTCCTCGGCTGGCAGTCCACGGTCAGCGCGACACTCACCGGAAACCGGCTCTACCTGCGCCTGGCCGACCGGATCGGCGTACTCGACGAGACCGCCCTGGACTGGTAAGGTGAGAGGGATCTCAGTATAAGCGGCACCCGCGACGTGGACCTGGTGCACACCTGGCTGATGGGTTTCGCCTCCTTCGTCACCGGCGTCGTCGGCTTCACCGTCATGATCATCGCCATCCTCGGACTCGACCCGCTGCTCGCCGTCGTCGGCCTCGCCTGCGTACCACCGCTGGTGGTCATCAACACGGTGCTGTTCCCCAAGTGGTTCGGGGCGGCCAACGCCGACCTGTCCGCCGCGCACGGCGCCCGGGCCGACGCCGTCGAGGAACTGCTGTCCGCCAGCGCCGCCGGCACCGTCGCCGCCACCTACCGGGAGCTGGTGACGGCCCGCGAGATGCTGCAGACCAACAACGGCGTGGGCGGCTGGCGGCAGCGGTTCCTCGCCGACAGCGAGCACCGCTACCAGGCCGCGCGGCGCACCCAGAAGTCGCTGTTCATCATCAGCCTCTCGCGCGTCGTGCAGGGCCTGACCACGGTCGTCCTGCTGCTGCTCGGCGGCTGGCTGGCCGCCGACGGCCAGATCAGCGTCGGCACCGTCGTCGTGTTCATCCTGGCCACCCGGCAACTCTTCGACTCGGCCACCCAGGCGTCCAACCTCGTCGGCCAGTTGCAGCTCACCAAGGTCGTCCTGGCCCGGCTGCTCGACCTGCTCACGACGACCGCCCCACGCGCGGCCGAGCCCGCCCCGCACGACGCGCCGCACGACGCCGCCGTCACCGACCTCCGCGAGCCGACGGAGGCAGCCCCTGAGCCGGCCCCCGCTGACCCGCCGGCTCCCATGGCCCCGCCACGGCAGATCGCGGCCGGCACGGCCCCGACCCGTTCGACCGTGCCCGAACGCGGCGACCTCGACGTGCGCGACGTGCGCTACTCCTACGTCGCCGACGCCGAGGTCCTGCACGGCCTGAGCGTCTCCATCCAGGCCGGCGACCGGGTGGCCCTGATCGGCCCGACGGGAGCGGGCAAGACCACCCTGGCCAAGCTCATCACCGGCCTGTACACGCCCGACGCGGGCAGCGTCAGCTACGCCGGCCTCGACCTGCGCGCGCTGCCGCCCGGCGAACTGCGCCGGCGCGTCGTCCTGGTGCCGCAGCGGGTGCACCTGATCAGCGGGACCCTCCAGGACTCCCGCGCCGGCCCACCGAAGACGAGGTCCGACAGGCCGTGGCCCGCCTCGGCCTGGAGGACTGGGTGGCCGGCCTGCCGGACGGCCTGGCGACCCGGCTCGACGGCGGCGAGGGCCGACTGTCGGCCGGCGAGGTGCAGTTGGTCGGCCTGGTACGGGCGGCCCTGGTCGACCCCGCCGTGCTGGTCCTGGACGAGGCCACGGCCGACATCGACCCACGAATGGCCCACAAGCTGGAGACGGCCATCGACGTACTCCGCACCGACCGCACCCTGATCGTCATCGCCCACCGCGAGTCCACCATCGAACGGCTGCCCCCGGGTCATCTGCCTCGAACACGGCGGTCTCGACCCGCTGCCGGCGCCCCGGGGCGCGCGTCCGTAGGCGTGACGGAGGAACGAAGAAGGCGGTCACTGACAGGGATTCCCATCGGTGACCGCCCCGGGCCGGCGCTGGTCACCCGTGGCTAGACGGGCCGCACGCGAGCGTGCAACAGGCAGAACACGTTGCCCTCCGGATCCGCCAGCACGTGCCAGTCCTCGGCGCCCGTCTGGCCGACGTCGGCGGGCCTGGCGCCGAGCGCGAGCAGCCGCTCCAACTCGGCGTCCTGGTCGCGGTCGGTGGGGTTGACGTCGATGTGCAGCCGCGGCCTCGCGGTCGGCGGGGCGTCGTTGGGGCTGAGCATGATGGTGGGCTGCGGGCCGCCGAAGCCGACGTCGGGCGGACCGATCTCGATGCCCCCGTCGTCCTCCCAGCCGATTTCGACGTAGCCGAGCACCTCGCACCAGAAGGTGGCGAGTCGCTCGGGGTCGGCGCATTCGAGGATCAGCTCACTGATGCGGCATGCCATGCGGGGCAGTGCACAGAGCGGGCGCCGCGCCACGCGATCACGCTTCGCCGCCCGGCGGCACGCCTTCCACCAGGCAGGTGTCGGCGAGACCCCGGCAGCAAGGCACCGGGGCATCGGGGCATCGGGGCGACCGCGGGCGGGGGAGGGGCCCGGTGGTGCGCCGGCCCCCGAGAGCCGTGGGCCGACGCCGGGTCACACCTTGCGGTAGCCGTACGCCTCCTCGGCCGCTGCCGCCACGGCGTCGAGGTCGGCGCCGGTGGCCGCGGTCACCACCGCTGCCACCGCCCCCTCCACCAGCGGCGCATCCACCAGCCGGGTGTTGGCGGGCAGTTCGTCCTCCTCGGCCAGCAGCGCCTTCACCGTGAGGACGGCGCTGCCCAGGTCCACCAGGAGGGCCACGCCAGCGCCGCCGTCCACCGCCCGCGCCGCCTCGACGACGAGATCCGCGCTCGTGCCGAGCCCGCTGTCCCGGGTGCCGCCCGCGGGCGCCACCGGCGCCGTCGTCAGCCCGGCCAGCCCGCGCGCCAGCTCGGCTACCGCCTCCGCGACCGGCCCGCTGTGCGAGACTACGACCACCCCGACCCGCCCCTCCTCCGCCACCCGCTGTGCCGCGCTCACCGCGCCACCTCCGCGAGCGTCGCGAACAACAGGGCCGACGAACTGGCCCCCCGGTCCAGGTGCCCGACGCTGCGCTCACCGAGGTAGCTGGCCCGGCCCTTGCGGGCCCGCAGCGCCTCAGTTGCCCGCGCGCCCTCCTCGGCCGCGGCCCGCGCCGCGCCGAACGGGTCGCCCGCCGCGTCGGACGCGCCGAGCGCGTCCGCGCCGGGCATCAGCGCGTCCAGCATCGTCTTGTCGCCCGCAGCCGAGCCACCGAGCTGCGCCACGGCGGCGACGCCGGCGCGCAGCGCCGCACCCAGCTCGGCGACGCTGACCCGCCGCGCGTCGCCCAGCTCCTTGCCCGTACGTCGCAGCAGGGTTCCGTACAGCGGCCCGGAGGCGCCGCCCACCGTCGAGATCAACTGGCGCCCGGCCAGCGCCAGCACCGCCCCCGGGGTGCCCGGTCGGTCCGCGTCCAGGGCGGTGGCCACGGCGGTGAAGCCGCGCCGCAGGTTGCTGCCGTGATCGGCGTCCCCGATCGCCGCGTCGAGCGCGGTGAGGCGGTCCGCCTCACGGCCCACGGCGGCGGCGACCGCCGCCAACCACCGCAGGAAGAAGGCGGCGTCCAGCCCCTCGTCGGGGCTGCCGCCCGAGCCCGCGTCGGGGTGGGCGCGCGCGGGGACGGGGTCGCTGTTGGAGGCGGATGCAGTGCCGGACACGGGTGGGTCCCTTCGCTCGTTCGACCGGCCGGGGCCGATCGTTCTCCGTCGCTCTACGCCAGCTTACGCAGCGCCCGCGCGTCAACCGCCCGTCGCCGCGCGCCGCCTGCGCTGGCGCGGCCGGCTGCTACAGCCCCCACCGCAGCGCGGGCGTGCGCACCGGCGCGTCCCACAGGCGCAGCAACTCCTCGTCGGCCTGGCGCACAGCGTCACCGCGCAGCCCGCCATGTCGAGCGAGGTGACGTAGTTGCCGACGAGGCTGCGCAGCACCGGCACGCCGCGCTCGGCCAACACCCGGTGCACCTCGGCGGCGAACCCGTACAGTTCAAGCAGCGGCGTCGCGCCCGCGCCACCCACCAGCAGGAGCACCGGGTTGGTGGGCCGCAGGTCCGCAAGGACGGCGTCCACGGAGAAGTCCGCGATCTCGCCCGAGGTCATCATGGGCCGCCGCTCCCGGCCGGGCTCGCCGTGGATGCCCACCCCCAGCTCCAGTTCGCCGTTGGGCAGCGCGAACGTCGGCCCGCCCTTGGCCGGCGTCGAGCAGGCGCTGAGCGCGACGCCGAAGCTCCGGGACGACGCGTTGACCTGTCGGGCGATCCCCTCCACCCGCTCCAGCGGCGCGCCCTCCTCGGCGGCGGCGCCCGCGATCTTCTCCACGAACAGCGTGGCCCCGGTGCCCCGTCGGCCCGCCGTGTGCGTGCTGTCCGTCACGGCGATTTCGTCGTCCACGAGCACCTTGGCCACCCGCACGCCCTCGTCCTCGGCGAGTTCCATGGCCATGTCGAAGTTGAGCACGTCGCCGGTGTAGTTCTTGACCATGAACAGCACCCCCTGGCCGCTGTCCACGGCGGCCGCCGCTTTGACCATCTGGTCCGGCACGGGCGAGGTGAACACCTCCCCGGGACACGCCGCGTCGAGCATCCCGGTGCCCACGAACCCCCCGTGCAGCGGCTCGTGCCCGGACCCGCCGCCCGACACCAGGGCCACCTTTCCGGCCACCGGCGCGTCGCGGCGTACGATCACCCGCCCCTCCACGTCCACGGTCAGCTCCGGATGCGTGGCGGCCATCCCGCGCAGCGCGTCGGTGACCACGGTGTCGGGCACGTTGATGAGCATCCTCAACTGTCTCTCCTCAGCAGGTCAAAGACGGGGCTGTGAACGGTGCCTATGCAGGTCAGAGTGGGTGCCAGCCGTTATCGATCTTGGTGCTTCACGGTGGTCGCAGGTGGATTCCGGAGATGGCGGTGCCGCCTTCCTGACAAGGCGTCAGTCCTGGGTAATCGGGCCTGGGTCTCCAGGAGCGAACACCCGAAACCAATATCAGGCGCGGGCGTCTCTTGGCCAGGATGGCATCACCACTCCAGGTGGCCTCTCAAGCTGCGCTTCGGCCTGCCGTCGCCCGTGCGGTGCGGACAGCGGAAACCAAGAGATCGCCCCCACACCTCGCTCGCCATCGGATGCCGCTCCCAGGTCGAGACTCCGGCTGTGTCAGTCGGTGCCCGGGCGGCCGTGCCAGTCCAGGCACACGACCAGTGCGTCGTCCGCCGCCGGCCCGGAGCCGCGGTGCCCCAGCAGCTCCTGCAGCATGGTCCTGGGCACCTGGGAAGCGGGCAGGAGACGTGTACTGGTGATCGCCCTGGCCAGTGCCCGCTGGCCGTACTTCTCACCCGCCGGTGAGAAGGCGTCGTAGACGCCGTCGCTGATGAACAACAGCCGGTCTCCGGGCTCGACCTTGAAGCGCTGCGTGGTATACGTCGTGTCCTCGAACATCCCCAGGGGTATCTGCGCATCGAATGCGATGGTCTCGACGACGTCCCGGCGAAGCCGCCAGATGCGGGGCGAGCCAGCGTCGATGATCTCTACGTTTCCGGTGGGAAGGCAGAAGCGGAGCATGAGCGTGGACAGGAACTGCCGGCCGTGGTGCTGGCCGTAGACCGCCTGGTCGGCGAGGTTCAGCCCGGCGCGGCGGGCGTTGCGCAGGGCGTTGGTCGCGAGGTTGGTGAGCAAGGCCGTGTCGATGCCCTGGCCCATGCCGTTGCTCACGGTCAGCAGGAGGTCGTCGGCGGACGACGACCAGTCGAAGCTGTCGCCGAAGATCGCGTAAGCGGGCTCCAGCTGCGCGCCGAGGTTGTACTCGGGCCGCGAGCAAGAGCGGCCGGGCAGGAGCTGCCACTGCATCTCGGCAGCGAGGGTAAGCCGTTCCGCGCGGCGGGCCTGCAGGAAGAGATCGGTGTCCCGCTCTGCGACGGCGATCTCGTGCGCCAGCGCGGCCGCGCACTGCGCGAGGTCCGCCAGAGTGCCGGGGCTGACGTCGCTCTCTCGGCCGGGCAACCGCACGCTGAGCACGCCGAGCCGGTCATCACGGACACTGACCGGCAGATAGACCGTTACGGTGGAGGACGCGACGCCGGGCACACAGTGCGCTTCCTGGGCGATGAAAGCGTGACCCGGGGGCAGTGTCATGGACCGGCAGCGCATGGTGGGTGTGCGGGAGAACGCCTACGGGCTGCAGTTGCGTCATGGCGTAGTCGGCCATCAAGAGGTCGACCGCCTCGGCGCCGTGTCGCTGTTCGATCACCGAGCGGACCACATCGAAAACCTCATGGGGCGCGGCCTCGCGCAACAGGCGCTCAACCGCGCTGGGTCTGTCCACCAGTATCGGACCTTGCCTTCCTTGACATATCTTCATGCATCCGACTTCTTATACCGACCAGCCGGATCGAGCACAAAACGCTCACACGGGAGTGTCACATGCGCGAGGACCCCATGGCTCTCCAGCAACAGGTCACCGCCGCGGTGCCTGAGGTCAGCCGTGTCCTTGAGCTCCTGGAGATCGCCTGGGAGCGGGGCCGGGACGTCCTGAGTACCGCTCCTGTCTCCACGGCACAGATTCGTGTGATGTACATCATCGAACGCGAGCCCGGCATCAACCTCAGTGCCCTCCGTCGTCACCTGGCGGTGGCCGCTCCCACGGCCACGCGCCTGTGTGACCGCCTCCAGGCTGCCGGATTCCTCCGCAGGACTCCCCGCCCCGAGGACCGCCGCGAGATGCAGCTGACGCTCACCGACGCCGGCATCGCGCACCTGCGCGAGGTCCGGCGACGCCGTGAGCAAGCCCTCCGTCAGGCAATGAACCGGATGACCCCCCTCACACGCGACGCCTTGGCCACTGGCCTCGCCGCCCTCTGCGAAGCCGTTGCCGAGCCCCTCCCGTACGCGCGAGAGCAACTCGTCGAAGAGAGCGGCTGAGCACAGCCTCGGGACGCCGGTCTGGTCTAAGCGCACCGCCCGAGTCCGAGGGCCGGGCGGCTCCCGTGGCCGGTTCGGCGCGGTGATCCCTACGCACTCGGATGGTGAGCCATCGGGTCATGTGGAGGACCGTCTGGAGGCGGCGGTTCGGGGCACCTGTTCAGTTCCCGGGTCGGCCCATGCGAACCGCGAGGGCGAGCGTGTCGTCCGGGTGCAGTACGACCGTTCGCATGTCTCCCGCGATGGCTCCGGGAAGGGAGGCTGTCGGGTCCCGTGACTGCTTCCGGGCCGAGTCGATGAGGCGCGCTTCGCCCTCGATGGGATCGCGGCGACTCTGGGTGAGGCCGTCGGTGTAGAGCAGGAGCAGATCGCCCGGTTCCATCCGGGTCTGGAGTACTTTCTCGCTGCCGGCCAACGGATAGCCGATGCCGCGTCCCCGTACGTTGAGGAAGTCCGCCTGGCCGTCCGAGCGGACGAGGAGCGCTGGAGGGTGGCTGCCGTTGGCCAGGCTGAGTTCGCCCGTCGCCGGGTTGAGCCGGGCCAGGAGCACGGTGGCCAGGAGATCGCTGTCCAGAGGCATGAGTATCTCGTCGGCCCGCTTGACGATCGCGGTCAGCGGGTGCCCGTCCAGCGCCAGGGTCCGCACGGCGTGGGTCACGTTCAGGGTGCTTCGGGTGCTGGTGATGCCGTGTCCGAGGGCGTCGACGACCGTGATGTGGACGGTTCCGTCGGGCAGCTGGAACCAGTCGTAGAGGTCGCCACCGGTGGGGTCGTGCGGGTTGCCGGGTTCGTAGTGGACGGCGAGTTCCAGGCTGTCCACCGCCAGGGGAGGGGGGAAGGGCGTTCTCCGTTTCCTGCAGCATCCGGCCGTGCGCCTGGCGCAGTTGGTCGTCGCGTTCTTCGAGCTGGATGTACAGGGCGAGGACGCCGCTGTTGGTCTCGGCCAGTTCGTGCTTGAGGACGCGGTGTTCGGCGGCGAAGGCGTCCACGCGTGCGAGTCAGGCCCGTAGTTCCCGTTCCAGCTCTTCGTTCTCTGACCCCCGCACCACGCCTGGTGTGCGCGCGTCGGGGGGCGGCTTGGCTCCTTCCGGGACAGGCACGTGCCAGGTGACCGTGGTGTCGTCGACCGCCTGGGCGGCAAAGGGGAGCCCGGCCAACGGCAGCGGGCTCCGCGATGCCGGCGACACCAGGCTGACGGAGAGAAGCGTCGGCTGCCCCCCGGAGCCTGGCTGGCGGGCGGAGCCGAGCCTGACCGTGCGTCCGGCTCGCAGTTCGTGGCCGGCGACGCCGCTGATCGAGAGAACGAGCCGTGCCCGCACTTCGAGGGGGAGGCCGTGGTCGTCGGCCACCTGACGCAGGGCGCGGCGCAAGGAGCGCAGCGTCCGGAAGGTGTCAGACAAAGCGGCCACCGGGTGCCCTGGCGGCGAGGAAGGTCGCGTCGTCCCGCGTCGAACGGTGAGCGTGGGCCACTGCTGCCGCGAGCAGCGCGGGTGGCAGCCGGAGCAGGAAGTGCGAGGGCGCGTGGGCCCACCGTGGGAGGATCCCGTCGGAGTGCAGCACAGCGGTGACTCCCGGGCCCGTGGGCAGGGTGTGTGTGCGCGGGGTGGGCATGTTCCACCCGACGACACCGGGCAGGCCGGTCATCCCGTGGCGGATGGTCTCGGGAGTCACGACCAGGGCGCGGATGTTGCCGACGCCGCAATACTCGGTCCGGTCGTGGTGCAGCCGCATGATGCCGACTGCGGCACCGCGGGTGTGGCGTAGCGCCCGGTGGACGGCGAAGAGCATGTCATGGACCGCGCGGTCGGGTGCGCGGTGGAACACGCGCAGGGCGGCCTGTGCCGCCTCCGACGCCTCGGGGCCGTGTCCGAGGCCGTCCACGACGAGGGCCGTACGACAATCCGCGGTGTCCGCCGAGGCGCACGCGTCACCGCAGGGCTGTTCACCGTCTATGGCGAGACAGAGGGAACCGATCTCCTGGTGGGCCTTCGGCCGGTGGTCGGCATCGGTGAGCCGGGCACAGGCAAGGGTCGCGGTGCCTGGCTCGGTGCGGATGGTGAAGTCCGTGGCGATGCGACGGACGGCGCCCAAGCCGGCGCCGAGGGTCGCGGTGGTGCTGTATCCGTCGGTGAGGGCGCGGGGAAGTTCGTCGATGCCGGGCCCACGATCGGCGGCGAGGATCTCCATCCCGCCTCCGAGGAGGAGCGGGCTGCAGGTACACCGAGCCGCCGGTGGCGTGCTTGGCGAGGTTCCCGGCGAGTTCCGACCCCAGCACGGCGGCCTGGTCGGGGAGGGAACCGGTCAGACCACACGACTCGGCGACTGTGCGGGCGGCTTCCGCGGCGAGCTGGACGGCGCTGTGGTGGTCGACACGGACCTGGACGGTTGATGTGGCGGGTGCCGGCGTCACGGTGTCGTCCATCGGGTGGCCGTGACGGTGGTGCCCCGGCCTGGGGCCGAGTCAATGCGGAAATCGTCCATCAGCCGTCCTGCCCCGCCCAGTCCGGCCCCCGTGGTGTACCCGTCGGTGAGGGCCTCCTGGGCGTCATGGATACCTGGCCCGTCATCGCTGATGACTAGCCGTAGACCCTGTGCGCCCGGATGTTCGAGCAGGGTGAGGGTGAGGGTGCCGCCCCCGCCGTGGATGTAGGCGTTGCGTACGAGCTCGCTGGCGGCGGTGACGATGCGGGTCTGGTCGACGATGCCGAACCCGAGGGCCAGGGTGGCTGCGCGAACGGCGTGACGGGCCGTCAGCAGGTCCTCCTCCGTTCGTACCGGGTACGAGTTCGGCTCACCCGCCCGTGGATCGAGGCGGGGCGCGGTTTCGGAGGAAGGGGATTGTTCAGTGGAGCGCAGCACTGGGTGCCCCCTCGGGGAGCTGGCGGTTTTGTTGCCATCCGAGCAAAGCCATGCCCCGTTCGGCGTTGAGCGCGGTCTCGACCCCGTCCAGGTGCAGACCCAGTTCCACCAAGGTGATCGCCACCGGAGGCAGCATGCCCGCCACGATGACCCGGGCTCCGAGAAGCCTGGCCATGGTGGTGAGCTCCATGAGAGTGCGGGCCACGAAGGAGTCGATGATCTCCAGTCGGGAGATGTCGATGAGGACACCGCTCGCGTCCTCCGCCGCGATGCGCTGGGTGAGCTCGTCGGTGAAGGCCAGGGCGGCCTTGTCGTCGAGTTCATCGAGGAGCTCGGTGACCAGTACGTCGCCCAGCCGCAGTATGGGCACGCCTGCCACGGGCCGGGCGTTCATCGCGCTGCCGATGATGCGGCCTTCAGCTGATCACCTTCGGTGATCTTGATGGCGACGGACAGGGCATCGGCGAGGGTGGACCGGGTGAGGATGGAGGAGAGATCGATACCGAGCTGGGCGATGGTCACCGCGATGGGGGCCTGATCCCGCTGATGACGTAGTCGGCACCCATCAGCCGTACTGCGTTGACCTTCTGCATCAGGTGCTGCGCGACGGCCGTGTCCACCGTGGGCACAGCGGTGATGTCGATGATCGCGACGAGCGCTTCGTGATCCTGGATGCCCTGTAGCAGGTTCTCCATGACCACCTGGGTCCGTGCGGTGTCGAGGGTCCCGATCAGTGGTACGGCGAGCACGTGACGCCACAGACGGACCACGGGAGTCGACAGCTCCAGCAACTGCCGGCTCTGCCGCCCGATGATCTCCTCCCGGCCCTCGACGTAGGTGTCGAACGAGAGTGCGCCAGCGGCGTCCAGCAGCCTGTTGATCAGCAGCGCGACGGCGAGCGCGTCGTCAGCGGCCCGTTACGGACTCCTGCACGGACTCCAGCAGGGCTTCCTTGAGGGTGAGGACCGCGAGGGACGTGTCGGTGGGTGAGGGCCCCACCCCGTGCGCGGCGCAGCGAGAGCTCGGTGATCGCGCGGTGCAACTCGGGATGCGCCGTCACCACGCGCTACACCGGCAGACCGCCTGCCAGACTCGCCGAGAGGGCGCCGACCACGGCGTCCGCCTCCTCATGCAACTCCGCTTCACTAATCCCGGACCCGGCCTCGCTACGCTGCAGTTGCAGCTGCACCCACCGGTCGGCGATCTTGTCGGCACGCTCGTTGAGTGCGTTACTCACGCGCTCTCGGGTGGCGGTCTCACTACTACTCACCAGATGCTCCTCACTTGCAACGCCCAGCACACCGTCACGAGTCGGAGTCGGGTAGGTGCGGAAGAGCGGGTGCCTCCTGCGCCCAACGATATTTGTCGGCCGCTAAATATTAGCGACCTGCGCAGTACGCGCAAGCGCGAACGCTTTGATGCGACTCAGCAAGCCCGACATGGCTCTTCCATCTGTTTGTTGGCCGTACGACACGGCTCCATGGCCGACCATACGCGCCGCCGGTCACGGCCCTGACCCGCACGGCACCCGGCGACGCGCGGACCGTCTACCCGGCTACGCAGGCCGGCAATCGCGGGCCGCGGGCCACGCCGGGGCGGTCACACGGCCGACACCAGCACGGCCGCCCCTTACTCGCCTGCGTGCCGCTCGGCCCGGCGGCCATACTGGAACGGACAGGGGAGGCACGGCGACACACGACGGGGGCGACGGCGGCCGATGGCGGACACCAGGCTCATCCAGGGCCGGTACCAGCTTCTCGACATCATCGGGCGGGGCGGCATGGCCGAAGTGTGGCGGGCCCGTGACACCTCGCTCGGCCGCCTCGTCGCCGTCAAGTGCCTCAAGCCGAAAGGCCCCCAGCACGACGCCTCCTACCTGAGAGTGCTGCGCGAACGCTTCCGCCGCGAGGCGCGGGTGGCCGCCGCGCTCCAGCACCGCGGGGTGACCGTGGTGCACGACTTCGGCGAGTACGAGGGCATCCTCTACCTCGTGATGGAGCTGCTCGAAGGGCGCAACCTCAGCCAGCTCCTGGACGACAGCCAGCCGCACCCGCTGCCCGTGGCCGACACGGTGGACATCGCCGAGCAGGTCAGCGACGCCCTGGCCTACACCCACCGGCAGGGCATCGTGCACCGCGACCTGAAGCCCGCCAACATCATGCGGCTGACCGACGGCACGGTGAAGATCTGCGACTTCGGCATCGCGCGCCTCGGCCACGACATCGGCTTCACCTCCCGGCTGACCGGCACCGGCATCGCCATGGGCACCCCGCACTACATGTCGCCCGAGCAGATCGCCGGCGGCCTGGTAGACCACCGCAGCGACCTGTACTCGCTCGGCTGCGTGCTCTACGAACTGGCCACCGGAGTCCCGCCGTTCGACCACGACGACGCCTGGGCCGTGCTCGTCGGCCACCGCGACACCCCGCCACAGCCGCCGCGCGTCCACTGGCCTGAACTGCCCACGCCGTTCGCGGACGTCGTCCTGGACCTGCTGGCCAAGGACCCGGAGCGGCGCCCGGACGACGCGGCCACGCTCGCCACCCGCATCGCCGTCAGCCGCGCCAGGATGACGGCGGCCGGCCAACCGCCCCCCGCCGTCCGTGTCGCCGCCGGCCCGGCCACCGCCCCGGCCGTCGACCCCGACCTGCCGCGGTGGGCGCGCCACATCACCACCGGCACCAAGGCCATGGGCAGCGGCACGGTCGTCGAACAACCACTGGACCGCACCGCGGGACTCACCGGCGCGTGGACCGGCCCCCACGCCGACCTGTTCGAGACTCCGCCCGGCCCCGAACCGAAGCGCCCCACCCCGCCCCCGGGCGTGCTCGGCCGACTCGCCATCCGCCACCACGCCGGGCTCAGCTTCGCCCGCCTCGGTCGCTGGGAGGACGCGGCCGAGGTGCACCGCGCGGTGGCCGCCGAGCGAGAGCGGGTGCTCGGCCCCGACCACCCGGACACGCTGGCTAGCCGGTATGAGATCGCGTTCACGCTCAGCCGGCTCGGGCAGCCGGCCCAGGCGCTGCGCGAGTACGGGCGGGTGGCCGAGGGCCGCGACCGCGTCCTCGGCCCGGACCACCCCGAGACCCTCGCGGCCCGCCAGGAGAGCGCGTACGTGCTCAGTCAGCTCGGCCGCCACCAGGAGGCGCACGAGGTGTACGGCGTCATGCTCGCCGCACGCGAGCGCGTCATGGGCCCCGAACACCCCGACACCCTGCGCTGTCGGCACAACCTGGCCTTCAACCTCAGCCGCCTCGGCCGCCTGGAGGAGTCGTACCGCATGGCGCGGGAGGTGGCCGACGCCCGGACCAGGGTGCTCGGCGCCCTGCACCCGGACACCCTCGTCACCCGGTACGAGGTGGCCTACGCGCTCGGCCAACTCGGCCGCTCCGACGAGGCCCTACGTGCCTACCGCGAGGTGGCCGCCGCCCGCGAGGAGGCGCTCGGCGCCGACCACCCGGACACCCTGGCTGCCCGCTACGAGGTGGGCATCAGCCTCGGCCGGCTGGGCCGCAGCGAAGAGGCCCTCGCGCTCTACCAGGCCCTGACCGCCGACCGGGCGCGGGTGTACGGCGCCGACGACCCGGAGACCCTGCGCGCCCGACACGGCCTCGGCGTCAACCTCGGCCGCCTCGGGCGCTGGGAGCAGGCGCTGGCCGAGGCCCGCGACGTGTGCGCCGTCCGCGAGCGCGTCCTCGGCCGCGACCACCCGGACACCCTGGCCAGCCGCAACGACGAGGCCCAGTGCCTGGAGCGGCTCGGCCGCCACGAGGCGGCGGTCGCCGTCTACCGTCAGGCGGCCGCCCTGCACCACGGCGAGCCCCCGCGCGACGGCTAGCGGGGGTGCGGTCGCGCGGCGCCTATGGTGAGCTGCACCACACGACCGTCAGTGACGAGGGGTGAAGGCGATGCCGATTGAGGGTGAGTACGCACCGCATCCGGTGCGGTGGGGGCGCGAACAGGTCGAGTTGTACGAGAGCTCGGGCGGCACGCGGGGCGCGACGCTGTGGGACACGGGCCTCCCCGTCGTCATCCTCACGACGCGCGGCGCCCGGAGCGGCAGGATCCGCAAGATCCCGCTGATGCGCGTGGAGCACGAGGGGCGGTACGCGGCCGTGGCCTCGAACGGCGGCTCCCCGCGCCACCCGTTGTGCTACGCCAACGTCACCTCCGACCCGCGCGTGGAACTCCAGGACGGTGCCGCCCGCCGGGACATGACGGCCCGTGAGGTCACCGGGGACGAGAAGGCCGCGTGGTAGGAGCGGGCGGTCGCCGTGTACCCGCCGTACGCCGAGTACCAGGAGAAGACCGACCGCGTGATCCCCGTCCTCGTGCTGGAGCCCACGCCCACGCCCGCGTCCGGGTCGGCCGACGCGCCAGCAGCGGGGGCTGGGAGCTGACGGGCGCGGTGCGCGCCGTGCTCCGCTCCCGTGCGGCGGCGTTCGACGCCCTCACCGCGGTCGCGCTCGCCACCGCACCGGGGGCGGCGACGGCCGTGCCGGCGTACGACCGTCGCCCAACGTCCTCACCGCGTAAGGTAGTTGTCGCCGACGCCACGGGGTGGACCGCGTCGGCCGGGACCGGGGTGCGTGGCGCGCTGCGACCGCTGGCCGAGCTGTCGGCGCGGCGGCTGCGGACCGCCGACCTGGTGGCCGCCGCGAAGTGGGGGGCCGGGCACCCCAATGACGACGTCGACGACCCGGGGCGCGAACGACAGGTCCTGGCGGCCGTCGCCCGGCAGGCGGGGGAGATCGGTGGCGACCCGGTGGCGACGGTCGCCGTCTTCCGCGACCAGATCGAGGCGAACAAGCTCGTCCAGCGCGCGCTGCACCGCCGGTGGCGCGCCGCGCCGGCCTCGGCGCCGACCGAACGCCCCGACCTGGCCCGGGTCCGGGCCGAGATCGACCGGATCAACGGCGGCCTCGTCCGCGCCATCGCCGCCTCCGAGCCCGCCCGCACCGCCCCGCTGTGCCCCGTCGCGCTGCTGTCCGAGGCCGCCCGCGCTCCGGGACCAGGCGCTGGACGGGCCCGCACTGCATGGCCCTCGCACGCGGCCTGCGCTCGGTGTGCGCACCACCACCCCTCGCCCTGGTCGGACGCTAGCCCTGTCTCCCGGTAGCCGGGACGCGTTGCGTCGGGCTGTCGGTCGTCGCCTGGCCATCACGCCCTCGTCGCCGTTCGGTCACTGGTCCTCCCCCTTTCCGCGCACCTTCCGTATGTCTCGTACGGGCGTGCGACTGCTCCTCCCGATGCGGTTGGGCATCTTCCGTAGCGACCTGTCCCGTGGCCCCGACCGGTGGATAGGCTGACTACGGATGACGAACCGGGAGGAGCACGGACGTGGCCGACAGCACCACTGAACACACACTGGCGGGCGGCAAGAAGCCGCAACTCCACCTCAGCGACGCGAAGTGGCAGTCGAGCAGCCAGGGATCGGGTGACGTCCAGATCGCCTTCGTCGAGGGGTACATCGCGATGCGGGACGGCCGTCACCCGGAGGGCCCCGCGCTGATCTTCACCCCTGCCGAGTGGCGCGCCTTCGTACTCGGCGCGCGTGACGGCGAGTTCGACCTGACCTGACGCGGGTCGGCCACCCGCCGTGGCCCACCGCCGGGCCTCGCAGGACACCCCGCCCGGCGCCGCGCGGTCGGCAGGGCCCACGAGCTGCCCGGGCCGCGCCAGCGGCCCGGGCAGCTCGTGGGCGTTCGCCTCAGCCCGTGTGGCCCGCACCGCCGCCACCTGTCTGCGCCGCCCGTCTAGGGTGCCCCCCCATGACCGTGCCCACGCCCTGGCCCGCCGCGGCCCCGCTGACGACGCCACGCCTGTGCCTGGAGCCGCTGCGCCGCGTGCACGCGCGCGAGGCGGTGGGCGTCTTCGACGACGTCCGGCTGCACACCTGGACCGGCGGGGCGCCCAGCTCGCTCGCGCCGCTCGAAGCCCGGTACGCCCGCCAGGAGGCGGGCCGGTCGCCGGACGGCACCCAGGGGTGGCTGAACTGGATGCTGCGCCGGGTCGAGGACGGGCAGGTGGTCGGCACCGCCCAGGCCACACTGCGCCGCCCGGGCGCGGGAGGACTGGAGGCGTCGCTCGCGGGTGGTCGGCATCCCCTACCAGGGCAGCGGCTACGCGCGCGAGGGGGCGCTGGCGATGGCGGGTTGGCTGCGCGCCCAGGAGGTGACCAGGCTGGTCGCGCACATCCACCCGCGGCACGACGCGTCCATGGCCGTCGCGCGGGCGCTCGGCCTGACCGCGTCCGACGAGGTAGTGGACGGCGAGATCCGCTGGAGTACCGCCGTCGGGCCGCGCGCCACTCCTGAGCCCCTGAGTCTCCGAGCCCGTCGGGTCGGGTGCCGGTACCGCTGCCGGGGAGCCCGCCCTCGCTGGCGGCCAGCTTTCGGCACCACCGGTTCTTCTGTAGTCGTGGATAAATTAACCCGGGCTTTCGATCTTCGAAGACCGTGGCCTGGGGATGGCCCTGAGCGACTCCCCGGGCGTCGCACACCCTCCCTCCGGGCACGTACCATCGCGGCATGTCGTTTCTCCGCCGCCGCAGCGCCGCCACGCCGATAGGTCCGGACTTCGATGTCCTCGCCATGGACCCGGGGGACTGGCCCGGCGACCTGGGTGCCGGGCTGCTGCCCGCGCCGGACGGTAGCTGTCAGGGCGTGTTCCTGCGGTACGACCTGTTCGGCGGACGCGGGCCCGCCATGATCATCGGCAACTTGCCGGCCGGCTCGCCCGTCCGTGAGGTGGGCGAGGGCGTGCCCTTCGAGGTGACCCAGCTCCTCGACGCCCTGGGCAACGACGAGCCCGTGCAGGTCGTCTCGTCCGAGGACAGCCCCGTGATGCACGAGGACAACCTGCTGATCGTCCGCCGCATCAAGCTCTCCGAGAGCCGGGTCTCCTGCGTGCAGTTCGACCGCAGCGACGGCGTCCTGGTTACCATCGCGAGCTGGGACCGGCCCATCACCGACGACCTCTACCGGCTCTTGAAGCCGCTGCCGGCGGAACTCTTCCAGCAGGGCTGACGACAGGCGCGCCACGACCGGGCGAGCCCTGGACGGCGCACCCCGCGGCACCCGACGAGGCCCCGGCGCACCGGGGGCCTTCGCCTGTCCCCTCCCGTCCGGCTACCGGACCGAGGGCCGCACCGTCACGTCTGCCGCCCGCACGAACGCCACCCGGTGCTCGAACTGGATCTGGTAGTACGTCTCCTCGCCGCGCACCACCTTGTGCCCGGCCGGGTCGAAGGTCGTCGCCCACAGGTACTCGCCCGGGGTGCGCAGCCCCACCGCGTACCGCTGGCCCGCCTTCAGCGCGTACGGCAGCGGCGACACCGCCTGCACCGGCACGCCCTGCGGATAGGCCGCCGGCTCCGGGTAGGCCCTGCCGTAGACCGGCACCTCGCTCCTGCCGGGCCGTGGCATCACCACCCAACCGGCGGCGTGCACGGCTGTCGGCCGCTGAGCGGGGTTGTGGAACCACGCGCGCTGGCCCAAGCTACCAGATCGCCGTCCAGTCGCCCTCGCGCCCGGCCACCGCGTACCGCTGACCGGTGGAGGCGCGGGCGCCGGTGTCGTTGCCCCCGGTCGTCGCCGGCGACCCGTCCGGGCGCAGCCTTACGTCCGAGACCAGCAGCGCGTCCGCGCGCGGCGCGGTGTGCAGCCGCACGGCGCCGGAGCCGTGCGGCGCCGTGCGGCTGGCCCGGCTTCCCGCAGTCGGTGTAGTCCGGCCGGTGCCGGTCGTAGTCCGGGCGGATGGTGACCAGCCCGCCGTCGGGCCCCGCCGTCTGCCGGAGCGGGGCGCCGAGCAGCCGGAAGTAGTGCGCCCAGTCCCAGTACGGGCCGGGGTCGGTGTGCATACCCCGGATGGACGAGGTGACGGTGCGCGACACGTTGTCGTGGCCCAGGATGTGCTGCCGGTCCAGCGGCACGTCGTACCGCCGGGCCAGATAGCGCACCAGCCGCGCCGACGACCGGTACATCGCCTCGGTGTACCAGGCGTCCGGCGCCGTCAGGAACCCCTCGTGCTCAAGGCCCACCGACTTGGCGTTGACGTACCAGTTGCCGGCGTGCCAGCCGACGTCCTTGGTCGGCACGTGCTGCGCGATGTGCCCGTCCGAGGCCCGCAGGGTGTAGTGCCAGGAGACGTACGTCGGGTCCTGCACCAGCTTGAGCGCGGTGTCCCAGTACCCCTCCGTGTCGTGCACGATGATGTAGTCGATCCGCTGCGAGGCGGGGCGGTCGGCCTTGTCGTGGTTCCCATAGTCGCCGTCCCCCAACTCCTGGTACGGCGCGGGCACGGACTCACAGGACACGCCGCGCGGGCACTCGACGTCCGGCCCCCGCTCACCGGCAGGCAGGCCGAGCCGGCGCAGCGTCGTCGCGTCGGGGCGCAGCCCGGGGTGCCGGTCGAGCCGCACCCGTTCACCCGCGTCGGTGGTGCGCTGGGCCCCGCTGCGCAGCACCGCGTAGACCTCGTCCGCGAACGCCTTGGCCGTCGCGGTGTCGGTGGCCCCCGCGTAGTCGGCGACCGCCGCGTACCAGCGGGCCGGGTTGCGGCTGAGCGGGAGGCCGAGACGTTTCTGCGCGGCGGCGAGCAGTGCGGCGCCACCGTGCACGTTGGCCGTGGGGCTTTCCCGCAGCTCCCGCGCCGGCAAACCGGTCAGCCGTTGGGCCCGCTCCAGGGTGCGCAGGCGCGTCGGCAGGCCGTCCGCCGCCGGCGGCGCGGGGGCCGCCCTTCTGGGCGCTCGCGCGTCGTCCCCCCGTGGGTCCTCGGCGCCGTGAGCGTGGTGCGTGGCCGAGTTCGGGGTCGACGCCAGCGCCGTGGCCGCGTCGGTGAGGTGCATCGGCCCGTAGCCACAGCCCACACTGGGCGCGCCCCGGTATCCGTCCCAGCGGGACTGGAGGTACGAGACGCCGAGCAGGACCTCGCGCGGCACGTCGAAGCGTTCCGCCGCGGCCGTGAACGCCTGCTTGAGGCCGCCGCCGCGCGGCTGGTCGGCCGTGGCCGTGGGGGCCGCGGCCAGCAGGGGGAGCAGCAGGGCGATCGACGCCGTGGCGCTGAGCGCGCGCGATGACGTCCGGGCGCGGCGGCCGCCGTGGCCGCTCGCCGCCGCTTGTTTCCGGGTGGATCCTGGCAACCTTGGCAACGCAGCCTCCTCAAGCTGAGCCGTAGCCTCCACGCGGGGTGGCGCGCGGGAGCGATCGGGCGTGCGGGGCTGAACCCACTTAGAGGTAGCCGCTGGCGAGGGGCTCGTCAATCACGTCCGAGCCGGTTTTTCAACTGACCCGTACTCTCGGGCGCGTTGCCCCTGTCGGCGCCGTGTCGCGGCGGCGCCGACAGGAGCGGTGACGACCCGCGCCGGCTCAGCGCGTGCCGACCGCGGCGCGCACGGCACGCCGCGCGAGCGCGCAGTCGTCGTGCAGCCGCCGCAGCAGCAGTCGCTGCTGCTCACCGGCCCCGGCGCCTGGCTCGCCGGGTGCCGCCGGGGCAGGGTCGCGCATCGTGCGCTGCACGGCCGTCTCGTACATGCGAATCTCCCGGGTCAGCACCAGCATGAGGTTGACCAGGAATGCGTCCCGCGCCGCGCACCCCGCGCTCTGCGCCAACTGGGAGATCTGCCGCCGCGCGAGCGCGGCGTCGGCGCCCACCACCACCCACAGGGTGGCCAGGTCGTAGCCCGGCAGGTACCAGCCCGCGTGGTCCCAGTCGATCAGCGCCGCCCCCGACGGCGTGAACAGCATGTTCGAGAGCACTGCCTCGCCGTGGCAGAACTGCCCCTGCGCCTGCCTGCCCTGGGCCTGCGCGATGCCGCGCAGCAGCTTCTGGAGGTCGCCGACGTCCTGGTCGGTCAGCAGCCCCAGCTCGTGGTAGCGGGCCAGCCGGGCGGCGTAGTCGATGGGAGCGTCGAACAGGCCGGGCGGCGGGCGCCAGGCGTTGACCCGGTGGATCGCGGCGAGCGCGCTGCGCAGGTCGGTGCGGGGCGGTGGCTCGGTCGGATGCCGTTGCAGGGTCGTCACCCGGCCCGGCATGCGCTCCATGACCAACGTGCAGTTGTCGGGGTCGGCGGCGATGAGCCGTGGTACCTGCACCGGCGGGCGGTGCCGTACGAAGGCCCGATAGGCAGCTATTTCGTGCTGGAACCGGTCCGCCCAGGCCGAGGAGTGGTCGAGCAGGCACTTCGCGACCGCCGTGCTCCGCCCCGTCGTGCCGACCAGGAGGACCGAGCGCCCGCCGCGGCGCAACACCTGGACGGGGTTGAACTCGGGACAGATGCGGTGCACCGCCGCGATGGCCGTCCGGACCCGGGCCCCCTGCGGGCCGGACAGGTCGAGCCTCCCGCTCAGCTGCTGCGGAAGTGCTCCCTCAGCGCGTCGTGCCCGTCCGCCACGGCTGGGATCGAGGTACGGCCCGCCGCCGGCGTGTGGGCGATGCGGCCGAAGAGGGGCGGACACGCGGGACGGTGCTGTGTACATGGGCGAGACAGATCCCTTCGTGTGCCGGCAAGTGCGTGCGCTCCAGACCCGGGAGGTGACCGCACCCTGGTGAATGCGGTCCGACTGCCGGGCTGGGCCCCCGGCGCGCGGACACGGTGCGCAAGCCCGGACCAGGTGGCGCCGCCGTGGCGGGCCCCGGCACTGTCGTGACGGTTCCTGTGAGGGGCCGCGCCGGCTCGGGAGCCGGCACGCCACGCGCCGCTCGGCCACGGAACCCGCTACATCACCGCACGTGGTTGCGTCACCTGAACCCGAGAGCCAGGGGAGCGTGGCGCGTTCCTACAGGACACCCGCGCCCGGGTGGCACACCATCTGGCGAACCCTGGCGAATGCTCGCTACCCCCACCCCTGGGGCTACTGTCAACTCAGCCGAGGAACCTGGGGGCTTGACGTGACGAGGGAACCCAACACCCGCCTTTCGGACCTGTTCGGCCTCGCCGGCTGGTCCAAGGGGGAACTCGCGAGACTCGTGAACCGGCAGGCGGCGGCCATGGGCCATCCGCAACTGGCGACCGACACCTCGCGGGTGCGGCGATGGATCGAGACCGGCGAGACGCCCCGCGATCCCGTACCGAAGGTGTTGGCCGCCCTGTTCACCGAGCGACTCGGTCGTGTCGTGACCATCGAGGACCTCGGATTCGGCCGCCACGGACGCGCGGGCAAAGGGCAAGCGCACGAAGGTCTGCCCTGGGCGCCGGGGCGTACGGCCCAGGTCCTCAACGAATTCACGGGAATGGACCTCATGTTCAACCGACGCAGCCTGGTGGGCGCGGGTGCCGCGCTCACCGCGGGCTCCGTGCTCAGCAGCGCCATGTACGACTGGCTGCACGCCGATCCCGCCCTGTCAACCGACGCCCCCTTCCAGCCCGGTTCGCACGCCGCCGACCACGCCAGTTTCGACCGCTACGAGGCGGCGCCCGTGGGCTCCGCCGAGATCGAGGCGCTGGAGAAGTCCGTCGACATCTTCCGCGCCTGGGACGCCTCCCGTGGTGGCGGACTCCAGCGCAAGGCGGTGGTGGGCCAGCTCAACGAGGTGGGCGGCATGCTCGCCTACCACCACCCGCCGCACCTCCAGCGCAGGTTGTGGGGGGTGGCGGCTAACCAGGCGGTCCTGGCCGGGTGGATGTCCCACGACGTGGGCCTTGAGCCCACCGCCCAGAAGTACTTCGTGATCGCCGCCCACGCCGCGCGCGAGGGGGCGACCGCCCGCGGGCCGGTGAGGCGCTGTCCCGGGCGGCACGGCAGATGGTGCACCTGGAGCGGCCCGACGAGGCCCTGGACCTCATGAAGCTGGCCAAGTCCGGCTCGGGCGAGGAGGCACTGCCGCGCACCCGCGCCATGCTGCACACCATCGAGGCGTGGGCACAGGCGTCGATGGGCCGTGGCCAGGCCATGCGCCGCACGCTGGGCGAGGCGGAGGAACTCTTTGTCTCGGACAAGGGCGACGTGCCGCCGCCGAGCTGGATGCAGATATTCGACGAGGCCGACCTGCACGGCATGCAGGCCCTGGCGTACCGCACGCTCGCCGAGCACGAGCCGGGTGCCGCGGTCGTCGCGCAGCACCACGCGAAGGAGGCCCTGCGGCTGCGTGTGGGGGGCCTGGAGCGGTCACAGATCTTCGACCACATCTCCATGGCCTCGGCCTGCTTCATCGACGACGAGCCGGAAAAAGGCGACCGTTACGCACAGCCTGGCCCTGGTCACCATCGGCGAGACGTCCTCACTGCGCACCTGGGACCGACTGCGCGATATGTACCGGCTCACCGGCCAGTACGCGAGCCAGGCGCAGATCAGGAACCTGCGGGAGGAGATCCAGGAGGCCCTGCCGCACCGCGGCGGCGAAGGACCGGGACGCAGCGCCACCGTCTGACGGCCCGTCGCCACGACCACCACTCCCTCACGAGGCCCTCGTCACGCAGGTCGACGCGGGCCCGCACGCGATGACCGTCCGCACCACTGGGGTTGGCCTGCAGTCACCCGGGCCCGAGCCCGCCGGTGGGCGGGGCCACGCGCACGCACGGCACGCCGGCCGGCGACGGGTACGCCGCGAGTGGGTGACCACGGTCGCCGTGGGGCGCCCTGGCGCGACCAGCGCGCGCCCACCACCGAGCCGGGTGGTGGGGGCCGACGCACGACCGACGGTGTGGTCGTACGTCGCACGGGCCCCGGCCGTGGCGGTGTGCGGGCTGTGGCGGGTCACGCGTCGGAGCCGATCCGGGTGACGAGGACACACGCGTCGTCCTCGCGCTCCTCTTTGCCGAAGGTCTCGGCGACGGTCCGCACGCACTCCTGTGCCGTACGGGCCGAGGCGAACCGGTCGGCGAGGCGCAGCAGTCGCTCGGCTCCCGTCGCGTCACTGGCCAGCGGGCCACGGGGCGCCAGCCCGTCGGTGTGCAGGACGAGCGTGTCGCCCGGCTCCAGCACCTCGGTGCGCTGGGTGTACGTCGCCCCGGAGGTGGCCCCGAGCAGCACGCCCTCCGGCGGTCGCAGCGACCACCCCTCTCCGCCGCGGAACAGCAGCGGGGCGGGGTGACCGGCCTGGGACCAGGTGAGGGTGTGGGCGCGTGGGTCGTAGAGGGCGCAGATGGCGCTGCCGAGCGCCGGTTGGGGCGCGGCGTCGACCATGTGGTTCAGGAACCCCATCAGTGGGCCCGGGCTCCACGCCGGCCACGGCCATCGCGCGCAGCGCGCCGAGCAGCGTGGCCATGCCCGAGGTGGCGGCCACCCCGTGGCCGGTGAGGTCACCGACGCTGAGCAGGGTGCGCCCGTCGGGCAGGTGGAGCGCGTCGTACCAGTCGCCGCCGATCAGCGCGCTGATGGCGGAGGGGAAGTAGTGGGCCGCGAGGTCGAGTGCGTCCTCGCCCGTCGGGTCCGGCAGGCGCAGCGAGCCGCGCCAGGGCGGGAGGACGGCCTCCTGGAGTTCGACCGCGAGCCGGTGCTCGGGTCCGCGCGATGTGCCGCTCGCGCTGGAGGGAGTCGCGGGACTCGCGCACCGCCTGCTGACTCCGGCGCAGTGCGCTGACGTCGCGCAGCACGGCCTACATGGAGCCGGTGCTCCCGTCGGCTTCGAGGACCGGCTCGCCCATCATGTGCACCGTGCGCTCGCGCGGTCCCGGCCCAGGATGCGGAACTCGCCGTCGATCGGTGTGCCGTCCACCAGGCAGTCGGTGACCATCGCGGTCAGCGCCGCCTGGTCCGCGGGGTGCACCCAGGAGGGCAGCTCGTCCAGGGACAGGCCGCCGTCGGCCGGCCGGCGCCCGAAGATCTCGTACAGCTCCGGCGACCACGTCACCTCGTCGGTGAGCAGGTTCCACTCGGCGCTGCCGACGCGGCTCAGCAGCGAGCGGTGCTCGGGCTCCGGCGGCGCGGCGGGCCGGCGCTCGTGCGGCGGCGTCTCCTCGAGGTCGGTCGGCACTCCCTCGCGAAGCTGCCCCAGGTGCTCGCCGAGATCGTCCAGGTGGTGGACGGCTAACTCGCACAGGGCGCGGTGCCAGCGGGCGCGCGGGTCCTCGAACTGCCTCGTCCTCGGTCCCGGACCCACGGCGGACGGCGTCCAGACCGCCGCGCAGTCGGCGGGTCTGCGAGATCAGTGCGTCGAGGGCACCGCGCTCGGGCGGCTGCGGTGCGGGACGGTCCGCGAAGAGGGGCGACGGCATGGGACGTACTCCGATACAGGCGCGGCGCGACCAGATTGGACGGAAGGGCCGGTGACGACTGTTGCACAGGCTGCGACGGGCTGTAAGGGATTTGGCAATACTCGATACGGTGGTGCTCTTGACATATGCCAGTGGCCTTCCGTGGATATGCCGGGCACATTCGCGGAGCGGGGGCTTTCGGGTATGCTGCGGCGCTCGGGACGCGTGACCGCTGCCGTTCATCAGGCATACCGGCGCGGACATCGGCAAGAATGCCGATCGAAGGAAATCCCGTTGCCAGTCCAACCCCCCGCCCCGGATGCTGGCCACATGTTCGATCCAGACATAGCGCCCAGCGGCTCCCTACTGGGCCTCCTCCAGCGAGGCCGCGGTGACGGGACCCTGCACGCCCTTGCGGCACCGCGAGCCGAGGCGCTCGAAGCGCTGCACCACTGTGTGCTGCGCGATCCACGCCGCGACTGGCAGGTGGAGAACCGCTCGCTGTACTACGCCAGGCTCTGCATGGAGCTGGACGGCGGACTTGAAGAGATCGAACAACACCTCTTCCACCCGGACGACCTCCTCGACACCGCCGAGGAGCGCACCGGGCTCACCCTCGCCGTCCTCGGCCACCTCGCGTCGTACGGGCGCGATGACGCTCTGCACCTGCTGCGCCGGTACGCGGGGACGGGCGGTAACTGGCAGTGGGCCCTCGACGAGTTGGCGCTGCGGGACGACGACAGTGGGCTGCGCGCCCTCAGCGGCCTCGTGCTGGCCCGCTTCCCCCGCACCCCCGAGGGGGAGGCCGCGCTCGCGACGGCGGCCAGGGACGCCTTCGAGCCGCGCCCCTGGCGGCTGTGGGCGGAGGACACCTCCGAGCCGGGGAACGCCGCCCGGGTGCGCGCCGCCCTGGAGAGCGGCTGCTTCGACCGCTGGCAGCGACAGCTCAGGCCGACCGGGCCCCGGCCGGGCTGGAGCGTGCGGGACGTGCTCGACTGGGCCCAGCAGGGCCAGGACCAGCGCCCCACCCAGGACCGGCAGGGGCCGGCCGCCCGGTGCCTGACGGCCGTCGCCGGACCCGAGCACCACCCGGCCATCGTCGCCGCGGCCACCCACGGCCCCGACGCCGCGCGCGCCACCGCCCTGCGGTATCTGGCCGAGCACGCCCCCGAGTCGCTCGCCCTCATCGAGGCGGCGGCCGAGTCCTCCTCCTCCCTGGTGGCCGACGCTGCCATCGGCGCCTTCGAGCGCATGCGCAGCAACGCCTCGCTGACCAGAGCCCGAAGCTGGGCCCGCCGCGACGACGCGCTCGGCGCCGCCGCCGTCTCGCTCCTCGCCCGCAGGGGCGGCCAGCGCGACGCCACCGTGGTGCTGGGCGCGCTGCGCCGCGTGGTGCGCACCGAGGGCCCCGACGCCGCGCCGCTGTGGGACCTGGTGGACGGCACGGGCCGGCTCACCATCGCCTGCGCGGCGCCGGTGCTGCGCCACATCTACCGCGAGACCTCGTCGTCGCAGCTCCGCGGTAGGTCGGCGCGTGCCCTGGCGGCCACAGACCCGTCCTTCGCGGCCGGGTTCGCGGTGGAGTGCCTGTGGGACTGCGAGGAGTCGACCCGCGAACTCGCCGCCCGGCACGCGGCCACGGCCGACTCCCGCGTCGTGGACCAGTTGCGCCGGCTCGCCGCGGACCCGGCCGAGGAGGCCGAGGTGCAGACCGCCGTGCGCAGCCGGATCGACCCGGACATGGCCTCCCTCTGACCGCCCGGCGCCGGCCCTCGCTGCGCTGACCGCGAGCGCTCGGGCGGGGCGGCCACGGTGCGCGACCGCCCCCGGCGGCCCGTGCCCGCGCCGCGCGCCCCCACCGCGCGCGTGGCCGCGCCCGTACGCCCCGAACCGCGTGTGTCGCGGGCGGGGACATGGCGCCGGGCCGGCGGGGGCGTCGGGCCGACGCGCCGAGGGGCGTTTTCCGGACAGACCCGTCCGGCAGGGCAGAACCCGCACCCACCAGCGGCGAACGCTCATGGGACGTTTCCTGATCGGAAAGATCTACGTGGCCCGGGTCACGTTCCGCACGCCGACAACACCGGTATGCGTGTCGCCATCGTCACCGAATCCTTTCCCCCCGACATCAACGGCGTCTCCCACTGCGCCCTGCAGACCGCCCAGCACCTCGCCCGCCTGGTCCTCGCTCCGGCCGGGGCGCACGACTGCCCGGCGGACAGCGACGGCACCCACCCCTACCCGGCGTCCGCGTCCCCTCGCTGCCACTGCCGGGCTACCCGCAGGTGCGCGTCGCCCTGCCCAGCCGCCGGCTCGTCGCCACCCTGACCGCGCACCGGGCCGACCTCGTCCACCTGGACAGCCCGTTCGTCCTCGGCGTACGCGGCATGGCCGCGGCGGCCCGGCTGCGCGTCCCCGCCGTCGCCGTCTACCAGAGCGACATCGGCGGCTACGCCCGTACTACCTCGGCACCGGCGAGGTCCGCCGCCTGGCGCCGGATACGGGCCGTGCACGCCGCCGCCGACCGCACCCTCGCCCCCTCCACCGCCGCCGCCCGCGACCTGGCCGAGCACGGAGTGCCGCGGATCGCGCTGTGGCCACGCGGCGTCGACACCACGCGCTTCCGCCCCGCCCTGCGCGACCCTGGACTGCGCCGTGGCCTGGCCCCGGGCGGTGAGCTGATCGTCGGCTACGTCGGCCGACTGGCGCCCGAGAAGTCCGTCGAACTGCTCGCCCCGGTGGCCGCCGTGCCCGGCGTGCGACTGGTCGTGGTCGGCGACGGGCCCAGCGCGGCCGGGCTGCGCGCGGCGCTGCCCGAGGCCCGGTTCCTCGGCCGGCTCACCGGCGACGAACTCGCCCGTCTCTTCGCCTCGTTGGACGTCTTCGTGCACACCGGGCCGCAGGAGACGTTCTGCCAGACCGTGCAGGAGGCGCAGGCCAGCGGTGTACCGGTGGTCGCCCCCGCCGTGGGCGGACCGGTCGACCTGATCACGCACGGGCGCACCGGACTGCTGGTGCGGCCGGGCGACCCGGCCGCCGTGCTCGACGCGGTCGCGCTGCTGGCCGAATCGCCACGGCTGCGAGCAGACCTGGGGCGGGCCGGACGCGCCGCCGTGGAGGGGCGCACCTGGGAGGTGGTGGGAGACCTCCTGCTCGACCACTACGCCGAGGTCCTGGCCGAGCGCACGGGGCGGGGTCGCGCAGGGCAGGGCGGCATGAGGCAACCCAGCTCCCCCGACGCGCCTCGGCCCCCTCAGTCCCCTCCGCTCCCGCGCCCGGGCCGCCCGCCCCGCCCCGTACGCACCCCGCACGCCCGCTGCGCATCGTGCGGCTCGCCAACTTCGTCACCCCGACCTCCGGCGGGCTGCGCACCGCGCTGCGCGAACTCGGCGCCGGCTACCGGGCGGCGGGCCACGAACCGGTCCTGGTCGTCCCCGGCGAGCGGGCTTCCGACGAGGCCACCGCGCAGGGGCTGGTGATCACCGTCCCCGGCCACGACTGCCCGGCACCGGCGGCTACCGGGTGCTCACCGGCCAACGCCACCTGGCCCGACTCCTCGAACGCCTCGCCCCGGACCGCCTTGAGGTCTCGGACCGTACCACGCTGCGGTGGACGGGGGAGTGGGCCAGAGCGGCCCGCGTGCCCGCGGTCATGGTCTCCCACGAGAGCGCCGACGCCGTGCTGCCCGCCTGGGGCCTCCCGCCGGCTACGCCGCCGACCGGCTGAACCTGCGCACGGCGCGGGCGTATGCGCGCGTGGTGTGCACGACGGAGTGGGCCGCGCGGGAGTTCGTACGGCTCGGCGTGGGCAACCTGGTCCGCGCCCCGCTCGGCGTCGATCTGGAGAAGTGCCACCCCGCCTGGTACAGCGCCGCGCTGCGGGCCCGCCACGTGAGCGGGGCGACGACGCTCCTGGTGATGTGCTCGCGGCTGGCGCCGGAGAAGCGGCCGGGGCGCGCCCTGGACGCGGTGGCCGCGCTGCGCCGGCGCGTGGTGGCCGCGCACCTGGTGGTGGCGGGGGACGGGCCGCTGCGCCTCCGATTGGCCCAACGCGCCCGCGCCGAGGGGTTGCCGGTCACCTTCCTGGGCCACGTGGCGCACCGCGCGGAGCTGGCCGCCTGGCAGGCGAGCGCCGACGTGGTGCTGGCGCCGGGGCCCGCCGAGACGTTCGGGCTCGCCGCGCTGGAGGCGTTGGCCTGCGGTACGCCGGTGGTGGTCAGCGCCTCGTCGGCGCCGCCGACGACGGCTCGGCCTTCGCGGACGCCGTCGAGGACGTGCTGGCCCGCCCGGAAGTGGCCCGCCGCGAGGCCGCGCGGGCGCGCGCCGAGGAGTTCGGCTGGCCACTCGCGGTGGCGGCCTTCCTGGCCGCGCACGACGCGGCGCCGCCGGCCTCGCCGGAGCCGGCGCCCACCGCCGACGCCGTGGTCGCGGCGGCGCCGGGGCCCGAGCCCTCGGGGACGGGCTGCCCATGACGGCGCGGTGGGCGCCCGACGGGCCACCCGCGGCGCCCCCTGCCCCCCTGCCCCCTGCCCCCGTGGCCCCGGCCGGCCCGGACCCGCTGGCCGGCCCCGGTACCCCGGCCGCGCATCCGCTCCGTACCGCCCCGCGCTGCGACAATGCGGGGATGACGACGGGACGCTGGGAGTTCTGGATCGACCGGGGCGGCACCTTCACGGACGTCGTGGGCAGACGGCCGGACGGGCGCCTGGTGACCAGGAAGCTGCTGTCGCACCACCCCGAGCGGGCACGGGACGCGGCCGTCGCCGGCATCCGCGACACGCTCGGCCTCGCCCCCGGGCAGCCGCTGCCAGCCGAGCAGATCGCCGTCGTCAAGATGGGCACCACGGTGGCCACCAACGCCCTGCTCGAACGCACGGGCGAGCCCACCGTCCTGGTGGTGACCGAGGGGTTCCGGGACGCGCTGCGCATCGCGTACCAGAACCGGCCGCGCATCTTCGACCGGCACATCACGCTGCCCGAGGCGCTCTACGCCCGCGTGATCGAGGTCCCCGAGCGGATCGGCGCGCACGGGGATGTGGTAAGACCGCTGGAACCGGAGGCCGTGCGGCTGGAGCTGCGGGCCGCCCACCGCGACGGCCTGCGCGCCGCCGCCGTCGTCCTCACCCACGGCTACCGGTACCCACAACACGAGCGGGCCGTCGGCACGCTGGCCCGGGAGGCCGGCTTCGCCCAGGTGAGCTGTTCGCACGAGGTGAGCGCGCTGATGAAGCTGGTGCCGCGCGGCGACACCACCATCGTCGACGCCTACCTCTCGCCCATCCTCCGGCGCTACGTCGAGGAGGTGGCCAGCGAACTGCGCGGCATCCGGCTGATGTTCATGCAGTCCAACGGCGGGCTGTGGGAGGCGGCGCACTTCCGTGGCAGGGACGTGGTGCTCTCCGGGCCCGCCGGTGGCGTCGTCGGCATGGCCCGCTCGGCGGCCGAGGCTTGCCACGGGCGCGTCATCGGTTTCGACATGGGCGGCACCTCCACCGACGTGTCGCACTACGCCGGCGAGTTCGAGCGGGTCTACGGCACCGAGGTGGCCGGCGTGCGGATGCGGGCCCCGATGATGGACATCCACACCGTCGCCGCGGGCGGCGGCTCCCTCCTGCGCTTCGACGGCCAGCGCTACCGGGTCGGCCCCGACTCCGCCGGCGCGGTGCCCGGCCCCGCCTGCTACCGCCGCGGCGGGCCGCTGACCGTCACCGATGCCAACGTGATGCTCGGCCGCCTCCAGGCCGACCACTTCCCCGCCGTCTTCGGCCCGCACGCTGACCAGCCGCTGGACGTCGCGGCCGTGCGCGAGGGGTTCGCCGCGTTGGCCGCCGAGATCACCGCTGCGACCGGCGACCGCCCCGGCCCCGAAGAGGTCGCGGCCGGCTACCTCGACATCGCCGTCCTCAACATGGCGACCGCCGTCAAGAAGATCTCCGTACAGCGCGGCCACGACGTCACCCGGTACGCGCTGACCAGCTTCGGCGGCGCCGGCGGCCAGCACGCCTGCGCCGTCGCCGACGCGCTCGGCATCGACACCTTCATCGTCCCGCCGCTGGCCGGCGTGCTCTCCGCGTACGGCATCGGGGTGGCCGACGCCACCGCGATGCGCGAGGCGACCGTCGAGGTCCGCGTCGACGACCCGCGGGGCATGGACCGGGTGCGCTCGGTCAGCGCGGAACTGGCCGAGCGCACCCGGGCGGAGCTGGCCGCCGACGGCCTGCCCGACGAGGCGATCACCACCACGACCCGGGTCCACCTGCGCTACGCCGGCACCGACTCGACCATCGCCGTGCCGCTGGCCGACGCCGCGGCGATGACGGCCGACTTCGAGCGCGCGCACCGCGCCCGCTACGCCTTCACCATGGACAAGCCGCTGGTTGCGGAGGCCGTCGCGGTCGAGGCCGGCTGCACGGCGGCGCCCGCCCACGTCGGCACCGCTCCCGCCGCGCGCCAGCCAGGACGCGGTGGGACCGGCCGAACCGCCGTCGACCGTCCGGATGTTCGCTGGCGGCCGCTGGCGGCCGACGCGCCTGTACCAGCGCGCCGACCTGCGCCCGGGCGACACGCTCAGCGGGCCCGCCCTCGTCGTAGAGGAGGCGGACGCCACCACCGTCGTCGAGCCCGACTGGCGGGCCGGCGTCGGCGAGCGGGGGCACCTGCTGCTGACCCGGGTCCGCCCGCGGCCGCGCACCGTCGCGGCGGGCACCGACGCCGACCCGGTCCTCCTGGAGGTCTTCAACAGCCTCTTCATGGCGATCGCCGAAACAGAATGGGGGGTGCGCTTGGAGAACACCGCCCACTCGGTCAACATCAAGGAGCGCCTCGACTTCTCCTGCGCGCTCTTCGACGCCGATGGCAACCTGATCGCCAACGCCCCGCACATCCCGGTGCACCTGGGTTCGATGGGCGAGTCGATCAAGGAGGTGCTGCGGCGCGACGCCGGCGCCATGCGCCCGGGCGACGTCTACGCGATCAACGACCCGTACCACGGGGGCACCCACCTGCCCGACGTCACCGTGGTCACACCGGTCTTCGACGACGCCGGACGGCGGCTGCTGTTCCTCGTCGCCTCGCGCGGCCACCACGCCGACATCGGCGGCAGCACCCCCGGCTCCATGCCCGCCTTCAGCCGCACCTCGAGGAGGAGGGCGTCCTCTTCGACAACTGGCTGCTGGTGCGCGGCGGCGAGCTGCGCGAACGCGAGACGCGCCACCTGCTCACCTCGGCCCGCTACCCCTCCCGCGCGCCGGAGACCAACCTCGCCGACCTGCGGGCCCAGATCGCCGCCAACGAGAAGGGCGTCGGGGAACTGCGCCGCGTGATCGACCAGTTCGGCCTCGACGTCGTACACGCCTACATGGGCCACGTGCGGGCCAACGCCGAGGAGTCGGTGCGCGCCATCATCGCCGGCCTGCGCGACGGTTCGTACCGCTACGAGACCGACAGCGGCGCCGTCATCCAGGTCGCGTTGCGCGTCGACCACCGCACGCGCGGCGCCGTCGTGGACTTCGCCGGCACCCCGTGCAGCAGCCGGGCAACGCCAACGCCCCCAGTTCGGTCGTGCTGGCCACGGTGCTCTACGTCTTCCGCACCCTGGTCGCGCACGACATCCCGCTCAACAGCGGCTGCCTGGCCCCGCTCGACGTGCGCATCCCCGCGGGCTCGATGCTGGCCCCCACGTACCCGCCACCGTCGCGGGCAACGTGGAGACCTCGCAGGCGGTCACCGGCGCGCTGTACGGGGCGCTTGGCGTGCAGGCCGAGGGCTCGGGGGCGATGAACAACATCACCTTCGGCAATGACCGGGTGCAGTACCACGAGACGCTGGCCAGCGGGTCAGGGGCCGGTGACGGCTTCGACGGCGCCTACGCGGTCCAGACCCACATGACCAACTCCCGGCTGACCGACCCCGAGGTGCTCGAATGGCGCTACCCGGTGCGCGTGGAGACCTTCGCCGTGCGGCGGGGGAGCGGCGGGCGGGGCCGCTGGAACGGTGGCCGCGGGGTGACCCGGCGCGTCCGCTGCCTCGAACCGATGACGATCGCCCTGCTCACCGGCCACCGCAGGGTCGCCCCCTACGGCATGGCCGGCGGCGAGCCGGGCTCCCTCGGGGTCAACCTGCTGGAGCGCGCCGACGGCAGTGTGCGCGCGCTGGCCGGGTGTGACCTGGTGGAGGCGGTGGCGGGCGACGCCCTGGTGGTGCACACGCCGGGGGCGGGGGCTACGGGAAGCCCGAGGAGTGACCCCCGGGGGGATCACCCCGAATGCGGCGGGGCCGCCGGCGACCGCACGCGGTGACACCCGATGCGCGTCACCCCGACACCCGCGCACCGAGCCTCGTCCGACGCTCCGCTGGATCTCGGTCGAACGCGTACGGCGTCGCGGGACCCGACCGCCCAGGACGGGAGGCCGGATGGGCTCCGCGCGGACTCGGTGCGCGGAGCCCATCGGCGGCGATGGCCGGCCCAGGCGCGTCGCCTGGCGGCGACTGCCGTGTGGGCTCTGGGGCCGGCGCCGCACTGTGCCCGGCACCGCGCTGTGGCCTGCCCCCGCACACGGGCCGTTCCACCCTCCCTGGATGCACCCTGGGACCGGCCGCCGATCGCGGCTCCCTTCCCCATCCACGGCCAAGCGTCGCGGGACGCGACCGTATCGACAAATCCTTAGAGCCGTTTGAAAGGGTCAGCCACCAGGCCCGGGCGACATGTCGACCGCCGGCCCACACGGCGCCGGCCGTTCCCGTACGAAGCGCCCCCAGGCCCCCTTCAGCCGCGTGCCCCCGAGCGTGCCCGGCGGGCACGAAGCGCACCGGCGTGCCCGGTACGGCCTGCGCCGCCGGGGCCAACCAGCGCTCGGGGACTACCCCGATCACCGGGTAGCCGCCGGTCGTCGGGTGGTCGTGCAGGAAGAGCACCGGCCGGCCGTCCGGCGGCACCTGGAGCGCGCCGAGCGCCATGCCCTCGCTGGGCAGCTCGCCCTCCCGCGCGCGTTCCAGCGCCGGCCCCTCGGTGCGCAGCCCGATCCGGTTGCTCGCGGGGGAGACGGCGTACCCGGCGTGCGCAGCGCCCGCGTCGTGAACCACGCGTCGCGCGGGCCGAGCAGCACGGGCAGCACCAGCTCGCGTACCGGCCCGGGGGCCGGCGCCGCGTCCAGGCGCGGGGCCGCGCCCGCCGGCCGGCCGAGCCGCAGCATGGTCCCGTCGGCGAGCGGGTCGGGCCCGAGCCCGGAGAGCACGTCGGTGGCGCGGCTGCCGAGCACGGGGGCCGCGTCCACGCCGCCGGCGAAGGCGAGGTATCCGCGCACCCCGTGGGTGGCGGCGCCGACGTCCAGGACGGCCCCGGCCGGCAGCCGGATCGGCGCGCCCCACGGGGCGGGCCGGCCGTCCACCCGGACCGGACAGGGCGCACCGGTGACGGCGGCAGTGACGGCCCGGTCCACGCGCACGGCGCAGCTGGTGAGTGTCGTCTCCAGGGTCGCGGCCCGCTCCGGGTTGCCTACCACGCGGTTGGCGAGCCGGTGCGCCGGCTCGTCCAGCGCGCCCGAGCGCGGCACGCCCAGGTGCGCGTGGCCGGCGCGCCCCAGGTCCTGCACGGTCGTGAGCGCCCTGGCCCGCACCACCTCCAGGGTGGCGAACTCGCTCATCGGCGTGCCCCGTTCACCGTGGGGCGCCGGTCGGGCGCCGGCAGGCCGGCCACGGGCCGCACGGGGGCGCCGCCGGGCGGTTCGACGCCGTCCGCGTGCGCGGGGCGGCGGTCGCCGCACGGTACGAAGCGGACCCGGGTGCCGGGGGCGAAGAGCGCCACGGGGTCGCGGGTGGCGTCCTAGACCACCGCGTCCGAGGTCCCGATGAGCTGCCACCCGCCGGGCGACGGCCGCGGGTAGACGCCGGTGTAGGGGCCGGCGAGGGCGAGGGAGCCGGTGGGGGCGCGGGTGCGCGGGGTGTCGCGGCGCGGCACGTGGTAGCGGCTGGGCAGCCCGGTCAGATAGCCGAAGCCGGGTGCGAAGCCGCAGAAGGCGATGCGGAACTCGGTGCCGGAGTGGATGCGTACGACCTCGTCGGGCGTGACGCCCCACAGCTTCGCGACCTCGGCCAGGTCCGGGCCGTCATAGCGCACCGGGATCTCCACGGCCGTCCCCTGGCCACGGGTGGGCGCGGGGATGTGCCAGCGGGCTGCCAGCGCCGCGGTGCGCGCGGGGTCGGCCAGGCCGTCGAGGAGCACGGTGCAGGCGGCGGGCACGACGTCCCGCACGGCGGGCAACTCCGCCGTGCCGAGCCGCCGCAGCACCTCGGCGCGCAGGGCCTCGACCGCCTCGTCGGAGTCCACCTCGAGCAGCAGGGCATTCTCCCCCACGGTCAGGCCGCGCACGGTGAAGCCGGCGCGGTCGTCCAGCGCCTGCTGCGGCACGCCGGCCACCTCCTCGACGCGCGCGGGGCGCTCGGCGTCGGTACCGTGGTCGGCCCGCCGTTGCCCCTGGGCGGGTACGAGAAGGTCGGCGTGGGCGCCGACCTGTGCGCCGAGCAGGCCCGCGCGGAGAGCGACGAGAGCGCGGCACTGGCCACCCTGGACCGCCTGACCAACAAGGTGCGCACGCGCGCCGCCCAACTCCTGGAGGGCACCGACGGCGCGGACGGCCCCTCCCGGCAGGCGGCGGCCCGCGCCGAGTCGCTGGTCCAGATGCTGGAGTCGCGCACCTCGGCGGCGAGCGAACAACTCGGCCGGCCCCGCGGCGAGGCTGAACGTCTGGCCCCCGCCGACGGCGAGGCCCACACCGACCTGCCCGACGACCTGGTGCCCGCCGACGCCGAGCAGGCCAAGGAGTTGCTGCGCACCGCCACCGGCGAACTGAGCGCCCGCACCGACGCGCTGGAGAGCGCCCGCGCGGCCCACGCCGAACTGCTGCGCGCGCACCGGGCCGCCGAGGACGCGGCCAGCGGCTTCGAGGAGACCGGGGCGCTGCTGCGCGACCTCATCCGGGGCGCCACCGTCGAGGAGGGCGAGCCCCCGGGCGGCGGCTGCGACGAGGAGGCGGCCGAGCCGTACGCCGGGACGCTGGAGCAGGCCCGCCAGGCCACGGCGGAGGCCCGCCGCTCGCTGCGCGGCTGCGCGAGCGACCTCTCGGCGGCCGACGCGACCGTCCGCGAGGCCTGCGACGTACTCGTACGGCACGCCAACGCCACCCGGTACCAGCAGGTGCGCGCCCCCGCCCGGCAGCAGATCAGGGAGCTTCCGGCGGCCGCGCTGCCAGAGCACGCGGCGGCCTGGGCCGAGGCGTTCGCGCCACGGCTGCGGGTGCTGACCGACGAACTGGCGCAGCTCGAACGCAACCGGGACAGCATTGTGGATCGGCTGCGCGGCCTGGTCGACTCCTGCCTGGCCACGCTGCGCTCCGCGCAGCGCCTGTCCCGGCTGCCCGAGGGGCTGGGGGAGTGGTCGGGCCAGGAGTTCCTGCGCATCCGCTTCGACGACCTCGACCAGGCGACGCTGACCGAGCGGCTGGGCGAGGTCATCGACGAGGCGACCAGGTCGGCCGTGCGTAAGAACTCCGACCTGCGCAGGGACGGCATGTCCCTGCTGCTGCGCGGCGTGCACGCGGCCCTGCTGCCGCGCGAGGTAGCCGTGGAGATCCTCAAGCCGGACGCGGTGCTGCGCGCGGAGCGGGTGCCGGTCGGGCAGATGGGCGACGTGTTCTCCGGCGGCCAGTTGCTCACCGCGGCCATCGCCCTGTACTGCACGATGGCCGCGTTGCGCAGCAACGACCGGGGCCGCGACAAGCACCGGCACGCGGGCACGCTCTTCCTCGACAACCCCATCGGCCGGGCCAACGCGACGTACCTGCTCGAACTCCAGCGGGCGGTCGCCGACGCGCTCGGCGTGCAGCTCCTCTACACCAACCGGCCTGTTCGACACCACGGCCCTGGCGGAGTTCCCGCTGGTCATCCGCTTGCGCAACGACGCCGACCTGCGGGCCGGGCTGAAGTACATCAGCGTCGAGGAGCACCTGCGCCCGGGCCTGCCAGAGCCCGACGCCGGCGCGGAGCAGGTGCACGGCGAGATCACCGCCACCCGCATGTTCCGCCGCCCGGAGCCCGCACCGGGCGAGCCCGCAGCACCCGCCCGCCCGGCGGCCGACCCCGCACCGGCGGTGCGCGGGGCCCCGACGCCGGACCCGGGCCCGGACCACGAGGCGGCGCCGGACCACCCGCCGGCGCCGGCCCGAACCCCGGCGCCGACGGAGGGTGCCAGGCCACCGCCGACGCCGTCCGCCCCGGCGGCTGACCACCCCTGACGAGCCGCGAGAGCGGTCCGTTCGGCGCGGGCGGGGGCGGTGCCCCGGCCCGCGCCGAACGCGTCGGTCGGCCCTGTGCCGGCCGCCGCCGGCGGGCCACATGTCGCTTCGCGCTTTTCGCGGCGGTTTCGCGGATTTTCACCTTATAGGAGTGCAGCGGGATCGCGCCGGCGAACGGGTGCCCTATGTGGCTGGTAAAAGGCCGTTTGAAGGACCGGGGCGTTGTCAAAGGGGCCGGCAGGCGCCAGCACATCGCTTGTGTGCCGTGAGTTTCGCCCGCTCCGTGGGGTCTGCGGGGGGGGGGCTCCGCGGTCCGGCACCGGCCCCGGGTGTGCCGGGGCAAGCGGCGCGGGGTGGTGGGCGGGACCGTGACCTGGGGCCGCGAGCAGGTGAACGGCGCGCGAAGAGTTGGGTGAGGGGCGGGCTCAGACGCCCGACAGCCGGCCCCGGCCGGCGCGGGCGCCGCGCCGTGCGCGCCGAGCTGCTCGGCGCCGAGATGACACCGTTGCGCTGCCGCCAGACCTGCCGGGTCACCCACACGTCGAGCACGCCCCAGGTGGCCGCGACGGTGCTGGCTATGGAGCTGAGCACCATCGGGAAGGCGAACCATGACTCGCCGAGCGTGCACAGCACCGCCACCATCGCCTGGACCAGCGTCAACGCGATGATGATGACGGCGCGAACGGCCGCCGTGCGCACCGGATCGGGCAGCCGCAGACGGCGCGCGGGCTCCTCCGTCCACAACGACTGAGGCCGCTCCTGCGGGATGTCGCGATTCTTTTCCATCAACATCTCCCCCTCTCCACGGGTGCCCGGATTGCGTGGTTCCGAAAAGAGGGACATCGGCCGTAATCCGCACAGGCTTCCCCTTGGATCACGTACGACGATGAACGAAGGTTCCCAGGGTCCCGCGCGTTTCCAGCCACGGCGAACTGGCAGGGTTCTGCCATCCGTGGGAGCGAGGTCGTCGGGGGCCTACCTGAAAAGTCAGGGCAACAGCGGACAACTAACTAGTGATCAAGGGCGCACCTGATGTGCCGTCAGCTGCTGGAGGTGTCTTCGAGTTGGTCACGCGACAGTAGTAGGCTCACGCCGCTTGTTGTCGGAACATCCCCCGCGTCGGCGGGGTTGACGTTAGGGAGGCCATGCGCTTTCGCGGTAAGTCGATCCGCCGGAAGATCGTGGCGCTGTTGCTAGTGCCGCTCGTCTCGCTGACGGCAATCTGGGCCTTCGCTACAGTGATCACCAGTCGTGAGGCCATCCAGCTCATGGACGCGGCCGACGTCATTGACAAGGTCGGTACACCGGCGGAAGACGCGGTGCAGGCCATCCAGAAGGAGCGTCGCCAGACGCTACATCTATCTCGCGGACCGCAATTCCACCGCCCTCGCCCAACTGCGCGAGCGGCAGCACGCCACGGACACGGTGACTGGACAAGCTGCGCGACAACGCGCGTAGCGAGGACACCCGCGACAGCATGAACTCCGACTCGGAGAGTCAGCTCGCCACGTTCCTGGACAGCACCAAGGGCCTGGACGAGCTGCGCGGCAAGGTGGAGAACAACTCCATCAGCCGGTCCAGCGCGTTCGAGAAGTACAACTTCCTGGTGGACGGCGTCTACAACTTCCGTTACGCCCTGCACACCGTGCCCAACGCCGATATCGACAAGCACGCCCGCGCCATCGTCGCGATGATCCGTGCCCGTGAGGCGCTGGCCCGCGAGGACGCCCTGTTACGTCGCCGGCGTCACGGCGAAGAAGATCAGTTGGCAGGACCTGCGGAAGATGTCGGACCTGCGGGCCGAGCGCGACCTGATCTACGCCACGAACCTGCCGGTGCTGCCGGTCAAGGAACAGAAGATCATCATGGACTACCGGCGTACGTCGGCGGCCCCCGAGGCGCTGTACAACGTCGAGAACGCCATTCAGAACGCCGGGTCCCTCGCGCACCACCGACGTGGTGGACCGCAAGCGCTGGGAAGCCGCGGTCAACCCGTCCCTCTGACGACTATAACCGCCTCGGCAAGGAGTACACCGACCGCTATGAGGACGACGTCGTGCGTCCCGAGGCGATGCGGGTCATGCTCCGCGCCGGCGCGGCCGGTGTGCTCGGCTTCCTCGCCCTGCTCGCCTCGCTGTTCGTCTCGATCCGCATCGGCCGCGCCCTCATCCGCGACCTCCAGCGGCTCCGCAAGGACGCGCACGAGGTCTCCGGCGTGCGCCTGCCCAGCGTCATGCGCCGGCTGGCCGCCGGTGAGCAGGTCGACGTCGAGGCCGAGGCGCCCCGCCTGGAGTGCGGCGGCGACGAGATGGGCCAGGTGGGCCAGGCCCTGAACACCCTGCAGCGCGCGGCTGTCGAGGCCGCCGTCAAGCAGGCCGACATGCGGCGCGGCGTCTCCGAGGTGTTCGTCAACCTCGCCCGCCGGCACCAGGTCCTGCTGCACCGCCAGCTCGCCCTCCTCGACGCCATGGAGCGGCGCACCGAGGACACCGACGAGCTCGCCGACCTGTTCCGCCTGGACCACATGACCACCCGCATGCGGCGGCACGCCGAGGGTCTGGTCATCCTCTCCGGCGCGGCGCCCTCCCGGCACTGGCGCAAGCCCATCCAGCTCATGGACGTGGTCCGCGCGGCGGTCGCCGAGGTCAAGGACTACGAGCGAATAAGAGGTGCGCCGGCTGCCGCGCCTGGCCGTGAACGGCCCGGCCGTCGCCGACCTCACCCACCTCATCGCGGAACTCCTGGAGAACGCGGCCGTCTTCTCGCCGCCGCACACCGCCGTGCAGGTGCACGGCGAGCGGGTCTCCAACGGCTTCACGCTGGAGATCCACGACCGCGGCCTGGGCATGGCCCCGGACGCGCTCCTGGAGGCCAACCTCCGCCTCGCCGAGACCCGCGACTTCGAACTGTCCGACACCGACCGGCTGGGCCTGTTCGTGGTCAGCCGCCTCGCCCAGCGACAGGGCGTGCGGGTCTCCCTGCAGCCCTCCCCGTACGGCGGCACCACCGCGGTCGTGCTCATCCCCGCGAACCTGCTCTCCGAGAGCGAGGTCGACCAGGGCAACGAGCCGTCCGGCGAGGACATCCGCAGGCTGTGCCCCTCCGAGACCGGCATCGCCGCGATCGGTCAGGGCTCCGGTGGGCGCAAGGGCAAGCACGCCCGCGCCCTGGACAACGACCCGTTGGATGGAGACCGGTCGAGCTGGAGGCACCTATCACGCCGTTCGAGGACGAAGGACCGGACGATGTAGAAGGCGGCTGGTTCCAGGGTCGCGGCGTGCCGCACCCCGGACCGGATGCCACCCCCGCCTCCGAGCACCAGCAGGCGGGCGACGACTACGCGTCGCCCTCCGGCGAGCCGATCTCGCTGCCCCGCCGCCGGCACCCCGTACTGGTCTCCGACCACGGGCGTCCGGTGGAGAGCCCGCGCCCCGGGCGCGACCAGCGCCCCGCCGGCCAGCCGGGTCGCCCCATGGAGCCGGTGCCCGACCCCGAGCCCACGCTCACGCTGCAGCGGCCCGCGCAGCCCCCGGCCCGGCCCGCGTCGCCGGCCTCCGCCGCCGGTCTGCCGCGTCGGGTCAGGCAGGCGAGCCTCGCCCCACAGCTCAAGAAGGAGCCCGCCCAGGCGGAGCCGGAACCGCAGCCGGATGACTCGGACCCCCAGCGCGATGCCGAGATGGCGCGGGCCAAGATGGCCTCGCTCCAGCGCGGCTGGCAGCAGCACACCACCTCCGCCTACTCCAACGGCCCGGCGGGCACAGCACCAGGAACGACATGGGAGGGGGACGGTCGATGACTGCACCATTCAACGCCGCGCCGAGGCCATCGAGCGAGCTGAGCTGGCTGCTCGACGAACTGGTCGAGCGGGTGGGAAGCATCAGCAAGGCACTCGTGCTCTCCGGCGACGGACTGCCCACCGGCGCGTCACGGGACTTGACCCGGGAGGACGGCGAGCACCTGGCCGCCGTCGTCTCCGGATTCCACAGCCTCGCCAAGGGTGTCGGCCGCCACTTCGAGGTGGGCCGGGTTCGGCAGACCATCGTGGAGCTGGACGACGCGTTCCTGTTCGTGACCGCCGCTGGTGACGGAAGCCGCCTGGCCGTGCTCGCCGATGCCGACTCCGACGTTGGCCAGGTGGCGTACGAGATGACGCTCCTGGTCAAGCGGGTCGGCACCCACCTTGGCACCGCTCCGCGGTCCAGTGGGTGATGGTGTGACATGAACGGAGACGGGGAAGACACAGCCCGTTGGTTCGACGACGCGGCGGGGCCGGTTGTCCGGCCGTACGCCATGACGTGTGGTCGCACCCGGAGTCTGACCGAGGAAAAGCTCGACCTGATAGCGGTCGTCATCGCCGACACTCTTCGGAGCCGGTCGGTAGCCGATCAGACCCTCTCCCTGGAGCATCTCGACATCGTCGAGCTGAGCCGGGAGTCCCCGCAGTCCGTCGCTGAGCTAGCGGCCGAACTCGACCTTCCGGTCGGGGTGGTCCGTGTCCTCATTGGCGACCTGCTGCACGCGGCGCTCGTTCGCGTGTCCCGGCCCGTAACTCCGGCGGAACTGCCGGATGAGTGGATTCTGCGCGAGGTGATCAATGGTCTTCGGGCACTCTGACCGCGGCCGTTCCGGTGTTGTCGACCCAGTAACGCTGAAGATCCTGGTAGCTGGGGGATTCGGCGCCGGCAAGACGACGCTGGTGGGCGCGGTGAGCGAGATCAAGCCGCTGCGTACCGAGGAACTGCTCAGCGAGGCCGGCCGCCCGGTCGACGACATCGGCGGGGTGGAGGGCAAGACGACCACCACCGTGGCCATGGACTTCGGGCGCATCACGCTCCGCGAGGACCTCGTGCTCTACCTCTTCGGTACGCCGGGGCAGGACCGCTTCTGGTTCCTGTGAGACGAGTTGGCGACCGGGGCGCTGGGCGCGGTGGTGCTGGCCGACACCCGATGCCTGGAGGACTGCTTTGCCGCCGTCGACTACTTCGAGCGGCGCGGCATCGCCTTCACCGTGGCGGTGAACTGCTTCGACGGCGCGACCAGGTTCCCGGAGGAGAGCGTGCGCGACGCGCTCGACCTGGACCCCGACGTTCCCGTGATGCTCTGCGACGCGCGGCAACGCGAGTCGACCAAGAGCGTGCTCATCTCGGTGGTCGAGCACGCCATGAAGATCGCCGCCGAACAGCGGCAGGCAGCCGGCGGCTGACCGGCTTCCACGACGCGACGGCCCGCACCCCACGCCAGGGGCGCGGGCCGTCGCGCGTTGTCACGGCGTCACCGCGCCCCAACGCGCCGGCCGCGCGCCGCCGCGTCCGCTCAGAACGCCGCGTTGAAGAGGAGGCCCGCCAACACCGCTCCGACCAGCGGGCCGGCCACCGGCACCCACGCGTATCCCCAGTCCGACGTGCCCTTGTTCGGTATGGGCAGCAGCGCGTGCGCGGCGCGGGGCGCCAGGTCGCGGGCCGGGTTGATGGCGTACCCGGTCGGCCCGCCGAGCGAGAGGCCGATGCCGACCACCAGGAACGCGACGAGCAGCGTCTTGGTGCCCGACTCGCCGATCCCGTCGTCGAGCCCGAAGGCGAGCAGGGGCAGCACCAGGGCCAGGGTCGCGACGATCTCGCTCAGCAGATTGGCGACCGGGTGTCTGACCTCGGGGATTGTCGCGAAGATCCCCAGCGTCGGCCGCGCGTCCGCGGGGTCGCTGTTCGCGGCGAACTGCGCGTAGTACGCGACGTACGTGAGCCCGGCGCCGATCAGTGCCCCGAAGAACTGGCCGGCGAGGTACACTGGCACGTCGGCCCACTCGCCGGTGTCCACCGCGACGCCGACGGTCACCGCCGGATTGAGGTGGCCGCCGGAGAGCGGGCCGGCCGTGTACGCCCCGGCCATGACGCCGAACCCCCAGCCGAAGGCGATGGCGATCCACCCCGCCGATCTGGCCTTCGTGTGCTTGAGGGTCACGGCGGCGCACACCCCGGCCCCGAACAGGATCAGAATGGCAGTGCCGATGGTCTCGCCGACGAAGATGTCGCCCTGGGAATAGCTCATGCGGCTCCTCAGTCCTCGTGCCCGAGGCGTCCCCGGCCCTGTGTGCGGGGATCGCCCGCGGCCACGGCGCCGGGGCGGACCGGGCGCGGCCCGGAGGCCCCAGCGGGCCGCGGGGCGGGCGCCCACCCGCGAGGGGCGCGGGCCGCCGCACACCGGCTACCGCCGGTCCGGCCCACCGTCGACAGGGTGCGCCCTATTCGCCGTGCAGCGAAGCTATTCGCGTAGAACGGCGCCCGCCACAGGCAGTGTTCTCCTGCCCTGACGGGCCGTCAAGGTCGGGGACGCGACCACGTCACGTGGCCGCCGTGCCCGCGACGCCCATCCGTCACGCCGGTCCGGCCGGGTGGTCCGATGTCGCAGGAGTCCCCGCGCCGACCGACCGCCGCCCCGCGGACACCGGTGCCCGTACGGCTCTCCCATACGGCACTCGGCCCGCCCCGTTCCCCACCCTGCGCGCTCTCAGTCCGTACCGCACTCAGCCCGCGTCGCCGACCACGGTCCCCGCGCTCCGTCGGTGGTCCTGCTCAGGGTGTGCCGCCAGCCACGCGCGGGCGATCCGCGACAACTCCGCGTCCCGCCTCAGCATCATCGCGATCATCCGCCCGTCACCGCGCAGCGACCACAGCGGATGCCCGAGAGTGGCCGGATCGTTGCCCTCGATGAGGAAGTACGCGGGCCAGGTGGTGCCGTACCCGAGCGACGGCAGGGCCAACGCCCACCTGCGGCGCCCGCGCCCCAGGCCGTACGCCGCGACGGCGAGGCCGCCCAGTGTCCCGGCCAGGTGGACCCAGCACGTCGCGGGACGCGAGTGCATCGCCACGTAGTAGGGCCAGAACGCGTCCTAGCAGGCGGGGCTCTGCTCGTCCATCCCCGCACCGTAGTGGACGCAACCAGCGATCGACCTGCCGCGTCCACTTCATCGTGACCGGCCGGGCGGGACCACAGGGGTGGTCCCGCCCGGCCGGTCACGCGCGACAACTCCCGTGCCACACGGGCGCGTACACGGTCGGACCCTCCCAGGACCCCGCTCGCACTGGTCGTCGCGCGGCGTCGTGCGAGGCCCGGGGTGGGCCGATGCCTGGGAATCGGCCGACCGCCCCTTTCAGCCAGCGCGGTCGGCTGGTAGACCCTGGGACATGTCTCGATGGAACACCGCCGTGCGCACACTCGCCGTGGGAGCCGCCGCCCTCTTCGCCGTCGTCGCCGCGCCCCCGGCGGTCCAGGCATCACACGAGCCGCGCGCGCCACGGGAGTTCGTGGCCCTCCAGGACGTCGACCCCACCATCCGCCAGGAGATGCGCTACGTCACGCCGCACAACTTCGTGGGCACCCGCATCGCCGGCTACCGCCAGCCCCTGTGCGTCCTCACCGCGCCCGCCGCACGGGCCCTGCACCGGGCCCAACGCGCCCTGCTGCGCCAGGGCTACTCGCTCAAGGTCTACGACTGCTAACGCCCGCAGCGCGCCGTGAACCACTTCGTACAGTGGGCGAAGGACCTGGACGACCAGCGCATGAAGGCGGAGTTCTACCCACGGGTCGACAAGAGCCGCCTCTTCGAGGACGGCTACATCGCCGAGAAGTCCGGGCACAGCCGTGGCTCGACCGTCGACCTGACCCTCGTCAAGCTGCCGGCCAGACCCACCCGCCCCTACGTCCCCGGCGAGCCACTGGTCCCCTGCTACGCGCCGCGGGCCGAGCGCTTCCCCGACAACGCCGTGGACACCAGCACGGGCTTCGACTGCTTCGACACCCTCTCGCACACGCTGCACCCGCGCGTGGTGGGGGAGCAGCGCGCCCACCGACTGCTGCTGAAGGACACCCTGGAGAAGGGGGGCTTCCGCAACCTGCCCGAGGAGTGGTGCCACTTCACGTACCAACCCGAGCCCTTCCCCGACACCTACTTCGACTTCCCGGTCTCGCGGGCCTCCCTCCCCGGCCGGCGCTGATACCGGCGTCACCCGGTCCCGGCCTCCGGCCCCGGCGGGTCAGGAGCACCCTGCCACGGGAGGCGGTCCTCAGGACGTCACCAGGCCGATCGCGTCCCCGCGCACCCGCAATCGCGTACTTCACGTCCTCCGGGCCCTCCCGCTCCACCGCCACCCGCTCCCCGCGCATCCGCGTGGTGAACCGCACCTCCGTCGGTTCCTCCCAGCCGTCGCCCGTCTCGGTGTTCAACACCCCGCCGCCGGTGCGCCCGACCATCGGCGCCCACACCTCAAGCTCGGTCTCGCCCCGCTCTCCCACCACCGGCACCATCGACCCCGCCCGCACCAGCACCGGAACCCGCGACAGCGGGGCCTCCACCGCGATCCGCCCCGGCCCCTCGTACGCCTCCCCGGTCGCCTGGTCGCGTACCAGCGCCCACGCGGCAACCGCACCGTGCGCTGGCGCACGCCCGGCTCAAGGACCGGTGCGACGAGCAGCGAGTCACCGAGCAGGAAGGCGTCCTCGCAGTCACGCAGCGCGCGGTCCCGCGGCCAGCGCCACCACAGGCGGCGCACGTACGGCGCGCCCGTGCGGTGCGCGAGATGGGCCAGGGTCAGGAAGTACGGCGCCAGCCCCTGCCGCTCGTACAGCGCGGCCCGCGCGTGCTCCAGCGCCTCGGGCCCGAACTCCCACGGCTCCCGCCGCCCCGCCGTGATCGCCGCGTGGGTGCGGAACAGCGTTAGGCTAGGAGGCCAGTTGGAACCAGCGCAGATACAGCTCAGGGGAGGGCGAGCCGGTGAACCCGCCCACGTCCGGGCCCGAGTACGGCATCCCGCACAGACCGAGTCCGAGCACCAGCGCCAGCGACGCCCGCAACCCGGGCCAACCGGTGTTGACATCGCCCGACCAGGTGCCCCCGTACCGCTGGAGCCCCGCCCAGCCCGAGCGGGAGAAGAGGAACGGGCGCTGCTCAGGACGCAGCCGACGCAGCGCCTCGTAGCCGGCGCGGGCCATCGCGAGCCCGTAGACGTTGTGCGCCTCCCGGTGGTCACCGCCCCATCCTTCCAGCGCCTGCCGCGCCGACAACGGCAGCGTGGGGTCGCCGAACGCCGCGAAGGACACCGGCTCGTTCATGTTGTGCCACACTCCGGCTAAGCCCTGCGCGAGCCGCTCGCCGTACCACTCGCCCCACCAGGCGCGCACCCGCGGGGCCGTACCACTCGCCCCACCAGGCGCGCACCCGCGGGTCGGTGAAGTCTGGGAACGCCGACTCGCCGGCCCACACCTCGCCGCGCACCTCGCGCCCGGCTCCGTCCCGTTATGAAGGCGCCGGCCGCGACCCCCGCGTCGTAGACCGGGTTGCCCGGCTTCGCCTTGACCGCCGGATCGACGATGGAGACCAGCCGCACGCCGTCGTTGGCTAGGTCCGCCGCCAGTCGCGGCAGGTCGGGGAAGCGCTCGCGGTCCACCGTGAACACCCGGTGACCGTCGTGGTGGTCGATGTCCAGGTGCACCGCGGACAGCGGCAGACCACGCTCCAGATAGCTCGCGACCACCCGGCGCACCTCCCGCTCGCTGCCGAATCTCCAGTGGGCGTGGTGGTAGCCGAGCGCCCACGGCGGCGGCAACGCGGGCGCGCCGGTCAACTGCGCCCGACTGTGCAGCACCCGCGCCGGAGTGCCCGCGATCACCCAGTAGCGCAGCGGGCCGCCCTCCATCCGCACCTCGCAGCGGCCCGGCCGGTCGTGCCCCGACCCCTGGCCCTCCACGCCCTCGCGCAGCGTCACCGCGCCGTCCCAGGTGTTGTCGTGGAAGATCAGGTGGCTGCCCGCGTCGGCCACCACGAGTTGCACCGGCATCGTGAGGTACAGCGGTTCGTCCGGCGGCTCGAAGGCCCCGCCGGGGTCGGTGTTCCACAACCTATACGTCCCGCTCCGCAGCCGGGGCCCCGCCGAACGCCCGCTCAACCCGAAGCACCGGGCGTCGGGCGCCACCACCGAACGCTGCGTCCAGCGCGGCCACGCCCCGTCCACCGGGCCCGCCGCGGGCTCCCACCAGCGCGGCGGCAACTCGCGCCGCAGCACGACCCCGCCCGGCGTGCGCACCGCGACCGCCCCGTGCCGCGACACCGTCACCCGCTTGGACACCACCCGCCACCTGTCCTCCGTCTCGGGTTCGAGGAAGGCCCGCTGGTCCACATCGGGACATGATCCGGCCAACGCGTACGAGGGTTCGGGCGTCGCCCCGTCCCAACCGCAGAAGACCGCGCCCCCGGCCGCCACCCGTACCCGCAGCGACGAACGCGCGAACCGCACCACGCCACCGCCCGGCTGCGGCTCCGCACCCTCGGCGAGACCCGGCACACGGGCCCGTTCGGGACCCGACCGGGGCAGTCCGGCTGCGTCCACGCGTTCCCTTCGCCACGCGGCCCGTACGGTCCGCCGCCCCCGCGCCGAACCGATCACTTTCACCGACCGCAACAGGTCACGCGCATCCATGCTGATCACCCTGCCATTGCCAGGACCGGCCAGACGCTTCGTTCAACTGCCGTTCACCTGTTGTCACCCGAGCCGCACACCAACCCGTGGCCTTGCGCCCCGGCGCGCCTCATGAACTGGCCGAAACCGCTTCCGCCCTGTCCACGCCCCACCCCTCTGCGACGACCACCCCGCCCCGCCACCCGCCGGTCGTGACCCACCGCGCCACCGCGACGGCCCGACCCCGCACGCCGACGCTGAGACCGGACGGCTCTGGTGCGGATGTCGATCACATGGCATCGTCCTGCTGAGCCGCGTCAGGCCCGCGCGCCACCACACACCGGTGCCCGCGCCCGTGCGCGAGCGGACGCACACCACGCGCCGAGTCCGGGAGCCGAGATGACCACCGCACCGCAGTCAGCAGCCCAGCCGGAACCCCTGTGGCGGCCCGGCCCCGACCGCATCGCGCAGGCCCAGGTCACCCGCTTCCAGAGCTGGGCCGCTCAGCGGTACGGAGCACCAGCCGCCACCCCCGGCGACCCGGTCGCCAGCTACGCCGCCCTGCACCGCTGGTCCGTGGAGCGCCTGCCGGAGTTCTGGGAAGCGGTCACGAAGTGGTTCGATGTGCGCTTCACCACCCCCTACGAGACGGTGCTCGCCGACAGCGCCATGCCCGGCGCCCGCTGGTTCCCCGGTGCCACCCTCAACTACGCGGAGCACGCCCTACGCGCGGCGCGGGACCCCGCCCGCGCCGACGAGCCCGCCCTGCTGTACGTCGACGAGACCCACGAGCCCACCCCGGTGAGCTGGTCGGAGCTACGCCGCCAGGTGGGCTCGCTCGCCGCCGAACTGCGCCGCCTCGGAGTGCGCCCCGGTGACCGCGTCAGCGGCTACGTGCCCAACATCCCGCAGGCCACGGTCGCGCTCCTGGCCAGCGCCGCGGTCGGAGCCGTCTGGACCTCCTGCGCCCCCGACTTCGGCGCCCGCAGCGTCCTCGACCGCTTCCAGCAGGTCGAGCCGGTCGTCCTGTTCACCATCGACGGCTACCGCTACGGCGGCAAGGAACACGACCGCGCGGAGACCGTCGCGGAACTGCGGCGCGAGCTGCCCACGCTGCGCGCCGTCGTCCACATCCCCCTCCTCGGCACCCCCGCCCCCGGCGGCACCCTGCTCTGGGACGACCTCACCGCCGCCGACACCGAGCCCGTCTTCGAGCCCGTCCCCTCCGACCACCCGCTGTGGGTCCTCTACTCCTCCGGCACCACCGGGCTGCCCAAGGCCATCGTCCAGTCCCAGGGCGGCATCCTCGTCGAGCACCTCAAGCAACTCGGCCTGCACAACGACATGGGCCCCGGCGACCGCTTCTTCTGGTTCACCTCCACCGGCTGGATGATGTGGAACTTCCTCGTCTCCGGCCTCCTTGCCGGCGTGACGGTGGTGCTCTACGACGGCAGCCCCGGCTACCCCGACACCGGCGCCCAGTGGCGGGTCGCCGAACGCACCGGCGCGACCGTCTACGGCACCTCCGCCGCGTACGTCATGGCCTGCCGCAAGGCCGACGTGCACCCGGGCCGCGACTTCGACCTCTCCCGCCTGCGGTGCGTGGCCACCACCGGCTCCCCGCTGCCGCCCGACGGCTTCCGCTGGCTGCACGACGAGGTCGACGACGACATGTGGATCGCCTCGGTCAGCGGCGGCACCGACGTCTGTAGCTGCTTCGCGGGCGCCGTCCCCACCCTCCCCGTCTACATCGGCGAGCTCCAGGCCCCCGGTCTCGGCACGGACCTCCAGGCGTGGGACCCGCAGGGCGCGCCGCTCGTCGACGAGGTCGGCGAACTCGTCGTCACCAACCCCATGCCGTCCATGCCGGTCCACTTCTGGAACGACCCCGACGGCAGCCGCTACTGCGACAGCTACTTCGAGATGTTCCCCGGCGCCTGGCGCCACGGCGACTGGATCACCCGCACCTCCCGTGGCAGCGTCGTCATCCACGGCCGGTCCGACTCCACCCTCAACCGGCAGGGCGTCCGCATGGGCTCCGCCGACATCTACGAGGCCGTGGAGCGCCTCCCCGAGATCCGCGAGTCCCTGGTGATCGGCGTGGAGGAGCCCGACGGCGGTTACTGGATGCCCCTCTTCGTACACCTCGCCCCCGGCGCCTCGCTCGACGACGAGCTGCGCGACAAGATCAAGACCGTCATCCGCGCCCAGCTCTCGCCCCGCCACGTGCCCGACGAGGTCATCGAGGTCCCGGCCTTCCCGCACACCCTGACCGGCAAGCGCATCGAGGTCCCGGTCAAGCGCCTCCTGCAGGGCGTCGCACTCGACAAGGCGGTCAACGCCGGCTCGGTGGACAACGTCGAACTGCTCCACTTCTACGAGCGACTGGCCCGCGAGCGCTCCACCACGAACGCCTGACGGTCACGCCCAGCGACCACTGTCAGACCTACGGTTACGGTGAGTGAGCATTGGCTGCCACGCCAAGGGGGAGCCATGACACCCACGCCCCACGAACGCCCACACACGGACGACGGACGGCACGGACACGCGGGCGCCAGCCCGCCGGGTCCGGCGACACCCACCCCGGGCGCCCGAGCGGTCCCACCGGACCAGGCCGCGCGGGCCGGTGCCGACCCGGCGCCGCGCGCGTGCGCACGGCGGCGCCCGGCAGCCGCAGAGCGATCCGCCATGCACTGCGCCGGGAAGCCCCGAACACCATCGCCGTGCTGGCCAACGCGGTGGACTTCGCGGCCATGCGGCGGTACGGGTCCTTCCCCTTCGCCGACCACGCCCGGTATCTCCTCCAGCTGGAGGGCCTGCTCAGAGCCCGGGCCGCCCACGGCGGACACACCACCGTGGCCCTCTTCGACCCCGCGGCCTACCGCGCCTTCTGCGCCGAAACTGACCTCGACCCGGACCAGCCCACGAGCCGCGTCCGCTACGCCGCGGCGTCCCCGGCCACGAGCCCGACCCTGCCGTACGAGGGCCAGTCGCTTGGCCACCTCATTGCGAGGTTGCTCGACGCCGAAGAACACCAGGCCACCCTGGACCTGGCCGTGCGGGTGCTGGCCAGCATGGGGGAGTGCGCCGAATGCGGCGAGGACGTCGCCTCCGCGGCGCTGACGCGGGCCGGCCAGGCGGTGCACGCCCTGCTGCGCGGCGCCGGCCCGGGCCCCCAGCACCTGGTGTGCAGCGTCCCGACGCATGCCGGCTCGCTGATCGCGGTCCTGCACGTGCACGCGGAGGCGACCAACGCGCCGGGCAGCTCCCCGCACCACATGCCCGACGACGACAGGGAGGCGTTCCGCGCGACGCTGGCCGTCGGCCTGTCCGGCACCAGGCCCGGTGGCGTCGTCCTGCCCACCACGGGCTCGGACCAACGCGACACGGTCCGTGGCTGGCCGATCCGCGACCACTGGTTGTCCCCGCTCACCGAGGCCCAGGTGTTCAGTGCCTACTGCACCGACCCCGACACCGGCGAGCCGCTGTCTCCGGAGTCGGGCGTCGATTACCGTGCGGGCTTCCCGCTGCCCCGCCCGGACGACGACCGCCGTTGACCTGACGCCTGACACCCGACGGCTGGGGGCGGCCCACCCCGCGGTACGGGCCGCTCCCAGCCCCCTGCTGAACCGATTTGCCTCGCCTGAGGGTCCGCTGTACTGTTGTACCCTTGCCCACGGACACACTGCGGATAACCGCACGTGGTTCAAGGCCGGCACCTCTTGAGATGTTGCTTCAATTCTCTGAATCGCGATTTCGTGCGTTCTTTCACGCAAGAAATCGAGTGGTCAGAGGGAAAAAATAGGCCTGATAGAGTGTGAAACGCCGAAGGAGGCGTGCGTTCCTTGAGAACTCAACAGCGTGCCAAAAGTCAACGCCAAATATGTTGATACCCCGTCTCCCACACTGTGTGGGGGCGAGGTTCCTTTGAAAAGTCCTCCCAGCACCGTTACGGGGTTGGGGGTGACACGGCGAGGATGATGTGAACATCGATCTTATTCCGGTCGGTGTTCCGTTCTTATTCGTGTGTGTTTGCCGGGATATCCTGGAGGCATTCATGGAGAGTTTGATCCTGGCTCAGGACGAACGCTGGCGGCGTGCTTAACACATGCAAGTCGAACGATGAAGCCGCTTCGGTGGTGGATTAGTGGCGAACGGGTGAGTAACACGTGGGCAATCTGGCCTGCACTCTGGGACAAGCCCTGGAAACGGGGTCTAATACCGGATATGACTACCGATCGCATGGTTGGTGGTGGAAAGCTCCGGCGGTGTAGGATGAGCCCGCGGCCTATCAGCTTGTTGGTGGGGTGATGGCCTACCAAGGCGACGACGGGTAGCCGGCCTGAGAGGGCGACCGGCCACACTGGGACTGAGACACGGCCCAGACTCCTACGGGAGGCAGCAGTGGGGAATATTGCACAATGGGCGAAAGCCTGATGCAGCGACGCCGCGTGAGGGATGACGGCCTTCGGGTTGTAAACCTCTTTCAGCAGGGAAGAAGCGAGAGTGACGGTACCTGCAGAAGAAGCGCCGGCTAACTACGTGCCAGCAGCCGCGGTAATACGTAGGGCGCGAGCGTTGTCCGGAATTATTGGGCGTAAAGAGCTCGTAGGCGGCTTGTCGCGTCGGATGTGAAAGCCCGGGGCTTAACCCCGGGTCTGCATTCGATACGGGCAGGCTAGAGTTCGGTAGGGGAGATCGGAATTCCTGGTGTAGCGGTGAAATGCGCAGATATCAGGAGGAACACCGGTGGCGAAGGCGGATCTCTGGGCCGATACTGACGCTGAGGAGCGAAAGTGTGGGGAGCGAACAGGATTAGATACCCTGGTAGTCCACGCCGTAAACGTTGGGAACTAGGTGTGGGCGACATTCCACGTCGTCCGTGCCGCAGCTAACGCATTAAGTTCCCCGCCTGGGGAGTACGGCCGCAAGGCTAAAACTCAAAGGAATTGACGGGGGCCCGCACAAGCGGCGGAGCATGTGGCTTAATTCGACGCAACGCGAAGAACCTTACCAAGGCTTGACATACACCGGAAACGGCCAGAGATGGTCGCCCCCTTGTGGTCGGTGTACAGGTGGTGCATGGCTGTCGTCAGCTCGTGTCGTGAGATGTTGGGTTAAGTCCCGCAACGAGCGCAACCCTTGTTCTGTGTTGCCAGCATGCCTTTCGGGGTGATGGGGACTCACAGGAGACTGCCGGGGTCAACTCGGAGGAAGGTGGGGACGACGTCAAGTCATCATGCCCCTTATGTCTTGGGCTGCACACGTGCTACAATGGCCGGTACAATGAGCTGCGATACCGTGAGGTGGAGCGAATCTCAAAAAGCCGGTCTCAGTTCGGATTGGGGTCTGCAACTCGACCCCATGAAGTCGGAGTCGCTAGTAATCGCAGATCAGCATTGCTGCGGTGAATACGTTCCCGGGCCTTGTACACACCGCCCGTCACGTCACGAAAGTCGGTAACACCCGAAGCTGGTGGCCCAACCCCTTTGGGGAGGGAGCTGTCGAAGGTGGGACTGGCGATTGGGACGAAGTCGTAACAAGGTAGCCGTACCGGAAGGTGCGGCTGGATCACCTCCTTTCTAAGGAGCACTTTGGCCGTCAAACCTGTTTTGGTGGTCCAAGAGCCAGTTCGTCGGCGAGTGTTCGACGCTGGTTGCTCATGGGTGGAACGTTGAGTATTCGGCACGGGGTCTTGTGAGGTTGTGAGTACTGCTCTTCGGAGCGTGGAACACGCCAAGCGAGGGTTCGTGTTGGGCGCGCTGTTGGGTGTCTGAGGGTACGGCCGTCAGGTTGTGTCTTCGGTTGCCGGCCCCAGTGAACTCGTCTGTTTGGGCGGGGTGGTGGGTGGCTGGTCGTTGTTTGAGAACTGCACAGTGAACGCGAGCATCTGTGGCCAAGTTTTTAAGGGCGCACGGTGGATGCCTTGGCACCAGGAACCGATGAAGGACGTGGGAGGCCGCGATAGGCCCCGGGGAGCTGTCAACCGAGCTTTGATCCGGGGGTGTCCGAATGGGGAAACCCGGCAGTCGTCATGGGCTGTCACCCGTACCTGAATATATAGGGTATGTGGAGGGAACGCGGGGAAGTGAAACATCTCAGTACCCGCAGGAAGAGAAAACAACCGTGATTCCGGGAGTAGTGGCGAGCGAAACTGGATGAGGCTAAACCAGTCATGTGTGATACCCGGCAGGGGTTGCGTGGTTGGCGTTGTGGGATCGTACTTCGATGATCTGCCGGTCGTCGGGTGAGTCAGAAACCGTAGATGTAGGCGAAGGGCATGCGAAAGGCCCGGCGTAGAGGGTAAGACCCCCGTAGCTGAAACATCTATGGCTTGCTTGTACGACACCCAAGTAGCACGGGGCCCGAGAAATCCCGTGTGAATCTGGCGGGACCACCCGCTAAGCCTAAATATTCCCTGGTGACCGATAGCGGATAGTACCGTGAGGGAATGGTGAAAAGTACCGCGGGAGCGGGGTGAAATAGTACCTGAAACCGTGTGCCTACAAGCCGTGGGAGCGTTGCCATGTCCTTTGGGGCATGGTCGTGACTGCGTGCCTTTTGAAGAATGAGCCTGCGAGTTTGCGGTGTGTTGCGAGGTTAACCCGTGTGGGGGAGCCGTAGCGAAAGCGAGTCCGAATAGGGCGTTGGAGTAGCACACTCAAGACCCGAAGCGGAGTGATCTAGCCATGGGCAGGTTGAAGCGCGGGTAAGACCGTGTGGAGGACCGAACCCACCAGGGTTGAAAACCTGGGGGATGACCTGTGGTTAGGGGTGAAAGGCCAATCAAACTCCGTGATAGCTGGTTCTCCCCGAAATGCATTTAGGTGCAGCGTCGTGTGTTTCTTGCCGGAGGTAGAGCACTGGATAGGCGATGGGCCCTACCGGGTTACTGACCTTAGCCAAACTCCGAATGCCGGTAAGTGAGAGCGCGGCAGTGAGACTGTGGGGGATAAGCTCCATGGTCGAGAGGGAAACAGCCCAGAGCATCGACTAAGGCCCCTAAGCGTATGCTAAGTGGGAAAGGATGTGGAGTCGCAGAGACAACCAGGAGGTTGGCTTAGAAGCAGCCACCCTTGAAAGAGTGCGTAATAGCTCACTGGTCAAGTGATTCCGCGCCGACAATGTAGCGGGGCTCAAGCGTACCGCCGAAGTCGTGTCAATCCAGCATGTACTCCTAACGGAGGCTGGGTTGGGTAGGGGAGCGTCGTGTGCCGGGTGAAGCAGCCGCGTAAGCGAGTTGTGGATGGTTCACGAGTGAGAATGCAGGCATGAGTAGCGATTCACACGTGGGAAACGTGTGCGCCGATTGACTAAGGGTTCCTGGGTCAAGCTGATCTGCCCAGGGTAAGTCGGGACCTAAGGCGAGGCCGACAGGCGTAGTCGATGGACAACCGGTTGATATTCCGGTACCCGCTTTGAAGCGCCCAATACTGAATCTTCTGATGCTAAGGCTGTGAAGCCGCCCTGAATCTCTTCGGAGTTGAGGGGAGTGGTGGAGCCGCTGACCCTAGGGCTAGTAGGTAAGTGATGGGGTGACGCAGGAAGGTAGTCCAGCCCGGGCGGTGGTTGTCCCGGGGTAAGGGTGTAGCCCGTTATCTAGGTAAATCCGGATGACATGAGGGTGAGACCTGATGCCGAGCCGATTGTGGTGAAGTGGATGATCCTATGCTGTCGAGAAAAGCCTCTAGCGAGTTTCATGGCGGCCCGTACCCTAAACCGACTCAGGTGGTCAGGTAGAGAATACCGAGGCGTTCGGGTGAACTATGGTTAAGGAACTCGGCAAAATGCCCCCGTAACTTCGGGAGAAGGGGGGCCATTTCTGGTGATGGGCTTTACGCCTTGAGCTGGGGGTGGCCGCAGAGACCAGCGAGAAGCGACTGTTTACTAAAAACACAGGTCCGTGCGAAGCCGTAAGGCGATGTATACGGACTGACGCCTGCCCGGTGCTGGAACGTTAAGGGGACCGGTTAGCTGACTTTCGGGTTGGCGAAGCTGAGAACTTAAGCGCCAGTAAACGGCGGTGGTAACTATAACCATCCTAAGGTAGCGAAATTCCTTGTCGGGTAAGTTCCGACCTGCACGAATGGCGTAACGACTTCTCGACTGTCTCAACCATAGGCCCGGTGAAATTGCATTACGAGTAAAGATGCTCGTTTCGCGCAGCAGGACGGAAAGACCCCGGGACCTTTACTATAGCTTGATATTGGTGTTCGGTTCGGCTTGTGTAGGATAGGTGGGAGACTGTGAAGCATGCACGCCAGTGTGTGTGGAGTCGTTGTTGAAATACCACTCTGGTCGTGCTGGATGTCTAACCTGGGTCCGTGATCCGGATCAGGGACAGTGTCTGGTGGGTAGTTTAACTGGGGCGGTTGCCTCCTAAAGGGTAACGGAGGCGCCCAAAGGTTCCCTCAGCCTGGTTGGCAATCAGGTGTTGAGTGTAAGTGCACAAGGGAGCTTGACTGTGAGACTGACGGGTCGAGCAGGGACGAAAGTCGGGACTAGTGATCCGGCGGTGGCTTGTGGAAGCGCCGTCGCTCAACGGATAAAAGGTACCCCGGGGATAACAGGCTGATCTTCCCCAAGAGTCCATATCGACGGGATGGTTTGGCACCTCGATGTCGGCTCGTCGCATCCTGGGGCTGGAGTCGGTCCCAAGGGTTGGGCTGTTCGCCCATTAAAGCGGTACGCGAGCTGGGTTTAGAACGTCGTGAGACAGTTCGGTCCCTATCCGCTGTGCGCGTAGGAGTCTTGAGAAGGGCTGTCCCTAGTACGAGAGGACCGGGACGGACGAACCTCTGGTGTGCCAGTTGTCCTGCCAAGGGCATGGCTGGTTGGCTACGTTCGGGAGGGATAACCGCTGAAAGCATCTAAGCGGGAAGCCTGCTTCGAGATGACGGCTCCCACCCACTTGATGGGGTAAGGCTCCCAGTAGACGACTGGGTTGATAGGCCAGATATGGAAGCCCCGTAAGGGGTGGAGTTGACTGGTACTAATAGGCCGAGGGCTTTTCCTCAGTTGCTCGCGTTCACTATGTGGTTCCCGGACTGCGAACAGTCCCACCGGTGCACCACTTAATAACCTTGTTGTTCAAGGCATTAAGTTACTCAATTTAACAGTGTGCTTGTTCGCTAGAACCCAAAAGGGTTTCGGTGGTTATTGCGTTAGGGAAACGCCCGGTTACATTCCGAACCCGGAAGCTAAGCCTTTCAGCGCCGATGGTACTGCAGGGGGGACCCTGTGGGAGAGTAGGACGCCGCCGAACAATCCTTGACAGGACCTGTGGTCCCAGCGTTCACGCTGCGACCACAGGTCCTTTTTGTTTTGCCCGAAGCGCGCCGACAAGTCCGGTGCGCGAGAATGACCGCAGTACCCAAAGACAGGAGTCACGCCGATGTCCACCAACTCACCCGACGATCGATCGGATCGCGGGCCGCGCCGACGGGACGGCGGAGACCGGCGTGCCCCCTGGCGGCGCGCGGCGGGATGACGAGGAGCGGCGGCCGCGCCACGGATGGAGCGCGGTGGGCCGTTCTGGTGGCGGGTTCGCGTGGCGTGATGACCGGCTGCCGTTCCGTCGCGATGACCGGGATCGTGGACCGGGACGCGCGGGGGCGTGATGACCGGCCGCGTGGGCCACGTCCCGATGACCGTGACCGTGGTCTCCGGCGCGGACGACGACCGTGGCGGCTTCCGGCGCGACGACCGTCGCGATGTCCGGGGCGGGGACCAGCGGCGCGATGACCGTGGCCGCGGCCGCGTCGGGACGACGAGCGTGGCGGCTTCCGGCGCGAGGGTGGCGCCCGGGAAGGCTTCCGGCGCGACGACGACCGGGGCGGTTTCCGTCGAGATGACGACCGCGGTGGCCGGCGCGATGACCATCGTGGCGGTTTCCGGCGGGATGACGACTGTGGTGGCTACCGTCGGGACGACCGTGGTGGGCCGCAGCGCGGCGACGACCGTGACCGTGGTCCCCGGCGCGACGATCGCGACCGCGGCGCGCGCCGCTACGACCAGCGCGGCGGCTTCCGACGGGAGGGATTCGACCGGGGTGGCCACGGGGGCGGGCAGCGCGACGACCGTTCCGGCGCTGCGTACCCGAGGCGTGACGACCGTTCTGGTGGTGGTTACGGCTGGCGCGATGACCGGGCCGGTGGCGGCAGCAGCGGCTACGGGCGGTACCGGGACGGGGACCGCTCGGGCGGCTCGTACGGCGGCGTGACGACCGGGCCGGTGGTGGTCACGGGCGGCGCGATGACCGCGGTGGCTTCGGTGGGCGGCGGGACGACCGCGAGCGGGAGCCCGTACGGCGGCTGCCGATCCCGGACGAGGTGACCGGCGACGAGATCGACAAGAGCGTGCGGCAGGAGCTGATGAGCCTGCCGAAGACCCTGGCCGAGGACGTGGCCAAGAACCTCGTCATGGTGGCGAAGCTGCTGGACGAGGACCCGGAGCAGGCGTACGCGTACTCGCGGATCGCGCTGCGGCTGGCCTCGCGGGTGGCGGCCGTGCGGGAGGCGGCGGGGTTCGCCTCGTACGCGACCGGGAAGTACGCGGAGGCGCTGGCCGAGTTCCGCACCGCGCGTCGGATGACCGGCTCCGCCGAGTTGTGGCCGGTCATGGCCGACTGCGAGCGCGGCATGGGGCGGCCCGAGCGGGCGTTGGCGATGGCCGGTGAGCCCGAGGTGCAGAAGCTGGACCGGGCCGGGCAGGTGGAGATGCGGCTCGTCGCGGCCGGAGCACGCCGCGACATGGGCCAGGCCGATGCCGCCGTGGTGACGTTGCAGAGCTCCGAGCTTGCCTCGTCCGCCGTCCACCCGTGGACCGCGCGGCTGCGGTACACGTACGCCGACGCGCTGCTCGCGGTCGACCGCGCGGACGAGGCGCGCGAGTGGTTCGCGAAGGCTTTGGAGGCGGACCAGGGCGGTACGACGGACGCCTCGGACCGGCTCGCGGAACTGGACGGCGTGGAGTTCGTCGACGTCCTGGAGGGCGAGGACGCCGAGGTCGCGGGCGAGCCGGCCGAGCGGGACCGGGAGTCGTACGACGCGGCCGAGCAGGATGCGCCGGAGCGGGACGACGCCGAGCGGGACGCCGTGGCCGACGTGGACGATGACGCCGACGACGTGAGCGGCGAGCGGGTCGGGGACCTCGCCCCCGAGCCCGTACCGGCCGAGGAGACCGAAGCGGCCGAGGCGGCCGACACGGAGAGCGCCTACCGCGGCACCGATGCCGGTGGTGACTCGCCGGGTGCGGGTTCCGCTGAGGCGCGTGGCGCCGATGAGGAGGCCGTGGAGCGGCGGTCCGACGACGTCTGATCGTCCGCGTGTGCGCCCGAGGGCGGAACCCACCACGGGTTCCGCCCTCGGGCGTTCGTGGTGCGGGCCGGCCGTGACGCCGGCGCGGGCGCGCGTCGCCGGCGTCGCGGTCCGGCGCGCGGGTCCTCAGCGGCCGGAAGGACTGCCCGCCCAGACCGTGGGGGTTCGGTCGGCCCACGGGCTGGCCTGTTCGAGCTGGCTGGCGAGGCGGAAGAGGCGGTCCTCGCTGCCGTGGTCGGCGGCGAACTGCATGCCGATGGGGAGCCCCGTCGCGGGGTCGGGCGGCGCCGGGACGGACATGGCGGGGGTGCCGGCCACGTTGAAGGGTGCGGTGAACGGGGCGAGGTCGAGGAGGCGGCGGAGCCAGCCGAGGCCGTCCAGGGCCTCGGCGTCCTTGGCATAAGTGCCCAGCGGTACGGGGAGTTCCGGCAGGGTCGGTGTGAGCAGGAGTCGTGGGTGTCGAAGTACCGGGCCAGAGCACGGGAGAGGCGGTTGCGCAGCGCGAGGGCCGTGACGAACTTGGTGCTGGTGACCTGTCGGCCGTAGTGGTAGCTGGCCAGGATGGGCGGTTCCAGGGTCGAGGAGTCGATGGGGCGGCCGGTGGCGGCGGCCAGTTCGTCGATCGTGACCGCGAGGTTGGCCGTCCACTGCCGGGCGCTGGCCGACAGGAACTCTTCCCAGTCGACCCCGAGGTCGACCTTCACCTCCTCCACCCGGTGGGCGAGGGACGCGAGCAGCCGTGCGGTGCCGGCCAGCGCGTCGGCCACCGGCGGCGCGGTGCGGTGGCCGCCCCAGGCGTGGGTGAGGACGCCGACGCGCAGCGTGCCGGGGTCACGGGTGACCTCTTCCGCGTACGGCCGGGAGGGCTGTGGGGCGAAGTAGGGGTCGCCGGGCTCCGGGCCGCGCATCTGGTCGAGCAGGGCGGCGCTGTCGCGCACGGTGCGGCTGACGCTGCCGTGTACGGCCAGGCCGTTGAAGATCTCGTCGAAGGCGGGGCCGGTCGAGACCCGGCCGCGGGTGGGCTTGAGGCCGAAGAGGCCGTTGTGCGCGGCCGGGACGCGGATCGAGCCGGCGGCGTCGGTCGCGTGGGCGATCGGGACCACCCCGGCGGCGACGGCCGCGCCGGCGCCCCCGCTGGACCCGCCGGCACTCCGTTCCAGGTCCCAGGGGTTGCGGGTGGCGCCGTGGAGGACGGGTTCCGTCGTGCCGCTGTAGGCCAGTTCCGGGGTGCTCGTGCGGCCGAACGTCACGAGGCCGGCGCGGCGGAAGCGTCGCATCAGGCTGGAGTCGGCGGCGACGTGGCCGGCCGCCAGGCGACTGCCCAGCTCCATGCGCCTGCCGGCCATAGTGACCGCGATGTCCTTGATCAGGAAGGGGACGCCGGCCAGCGGGGCGCTGCCCGGGCGGGGCTGGTCGTCGGCCTCCCAGGTCTCCACGACGGCGTTGACCCGTGGGTTGACCGCCTCACCAGCCTCATGGGCGGCCGCTTCGACCTCGGCGGGGGTCAGCTCGCCGTCGGCCATCGCGGCAGCGAGCCCGACCGCGTCGAAGGTCACGTACTCGGTCACTCTCATCAGACACTCCCAGCAGACAGAACGATACCGTCGCGTCCCGAGTGATACCCATCGGTATCGCTCGGGACGGACTGGTACCGTAGCAGGGCGTGGCACCGGATCGACGTCACGGAGCAGTCATGGCAGCGACCAGCAGCAGGCCGGGCAGGGTGGCCAAGCTGCCGCCCCGGGAGCGCATCCTGGACGCGGCGGAGGAGCTGTTCCAGCGCGAGGGCATCCGGCGGGTGGGGGTGCAGGCGATCGCGGAGCGGGCCGAGACCACCAAGATGGCGATCTACCGGCACTTCGAAACCAAGGACGCGCTCGTCGCCGAGTGGCTGCGGATCGTCGCCGCCGACTACCAGGCGGCCTTCGACCGGGTCGAGGCCGAGCACCCCGGCCGGCCCCGGGAGCAGATCCTGGGCCTGGCCCGCTTCATCGCCGAGGGGCTGCCGTCGCTCTCGTACCGGGGCTGTCCGTTCATCAACTCCCTGGCCGAGCTGCCCGACCGGGCCCATCCGGCGCGGCAGGTGATCGAGGAGCACAAGGCCCGGCAGACCCGCCGGCTGGTGGGCATGTGTGTCGGGGCCGGGTTGCCCGACCCCGAACAGGTCGCGGCCGAGATCACGTTCGCGCTCGAAGGCGCGCAGGTCAGCACGCAGAACGGCAGCGTCGACCGGGTGGGGGAGCGGCTGCTGCGGATCGTCGAGGGCATCGTGGACCGCTACCGCTACCGCTACCGCTACCGCTACCGCTACCGCTACCGCTACCGCGCCCCGCTCGCCGCCTCCCGGCCGGCCACCGACTGACCGCCGACGCGCCGGCGGCCACACCGGGTCGAGCGGCCGGGCGTGCGCGCCGGTTCGGTGCGGCGACCGGCCACCGGGGGCGGGGCAGGAGCCGGCTCAGCCCAGTTCGAGGCTGCGCAGGACCAGGCCGGTGGCGGGCTTGGGCCCGAACGAGGTGGACTTGTGCGGCATGGCCACGCCCTGCCGCGCGAGGTCGCGTACGACGCCCTCCTCGACGGGGCGCATCAGCACGGCGGTGCCGCCGTGCCGCTCCGTCTGTTCCACGGCGGCGTTGGCGTCGTGGATGTACCCGATGTGCTCCGGGGCTTCGGAGATCCGCCAGATGCGGTCGAGCAGCAGCGCGTGCAGCACCGTTGCGTCCAGCGTGCGCCACGCCTCCGGGCGGTCCCGTGGGACGGCCGCCTCCAGCAGCGCCGGGTCGGGCCGGTCCAGGAGGTGGAAGCGGCCACCGCCCGCGAGCAGGAAGGCGTTGCGCGCGGCGCCGGCCCGCGCGGCCTCGTCCTGGGCCCTGGCCAGGGCGTCGAGGGCGGCGGTCAGCGGACCGTCCACGGGGCGGACTCGGAAGGCGTCGCCGACGGCGGCGAGGGCATCGGCGGGGGACAGCCGCCGCAGCAGCCGGTGGATGGCGCGGACCCGCAACGGGTAGCGTGCGCTGTCCACGAGCAGTACCAGGCCGAAGTCCCAGGGCCCGGGGTCGCGTCGCTCATCCCGCAGCCGCAGGTAGGTGGCCCAGCGGTGGTGGCCGTCGGCGATCAGGGCCTGGCGCTGTTGCAGGTCGGAGGCGGCCTCGGCGATCTCGGCCGGGTCGGCGATCCGCCACAGCCGGTGGGCGACCCCGTCCTCGGTGGTGGTGGCGAGCAGCGGCGGGCGGCGCACCGCGCGGTCGATCACCGCGCTCGTGCCGGGCGCGGCCGCCGGGGCGTGGCCGTCGGTGGACGGGGCCAGGCCCGCGTCGCCGCTTGGCGCGTCGGCCTCGTGCCCATCGTAGGAGAGTAGCAGGGGTTCGAGGTTGGCCGCGGTCGCCCGCATCAGGTCGGCGCGGTCCTCGACGACGTGCGGCATAACGTTCTCGTGCGGGAGGACCACGCCCTCCCGTGGCGGGCTCAGCCGCAGGGCGCCGATCAGCCCGCGCTGGAGTAGCCCCTGGTCGCGCTGTTCGTAGACGTACAGTGCCGGTTCCGGATCGGGGGTCAGCACGCCCTCCGCCTGCCAGCGGCGCAGCGTCTGCGCTGCCTGCTGGTGGCGGGCGGTGGGCTCCCCGGTCTGCGGGAGGATCAGGCGGACGATGTTGTACGGGTCGGCCGTCTCCAGATGCCGCAGACCGTCCGGCCGCACGACCACGTCGTAGGGCGGCGAGGTGACGGCGGCAAGGCTGCTGACTCGCTCCGAGGCGTACCGCAGGCCACGGAACGGGGCGATCTGAAGACCTTGGCCGACAGGTCCTGGAGTGCTCATTGGGGAATGCTATGTCGCTCCACAGGATGCGCGATGATCGGGGGACAGACATATGAGCCTATGAGGAGCGACGACCCCATGAGCGAGAGCACTTGTACTCGACCTGGCGACAGCGCGCGACCGCTACACGAGGCGTATGACACTGCACTCCTCGACCTGGACGGGGTCGTGTACGCGGGGGGTGAGGCCATCGTGCACGCGGTGGAGTCGCTGGACGTCGCTCGCGTGGCGGGGATGCACCTGGCTTACGTCACCAACAACGCGCTGCGCACCCCGCAGACCGTCGCCGAGCACCTGACCAGTCTGGGCGCGCCCGCGCGTCCCGATGACGTCATCAACTCGGCGCAGGCGGTGGCCCGGCTGATCGCCGAGCAGGTGCCGCCCGGCGCGCAGGTGCTGGCCATCGGCGGCGAGGGGCTACGTGTGGCGCTGCGCGAGCGCGGCCTGGTGCCGGTGGACTCGGCCGACGCGGACATCGCGGCGGTGGTGCAGGGGTACGGCGGGCCGCAGCAGCCGTGGGAGCGGCTGATGGAGGCGGGGTACGCGGTCGCGCGCGGCGTGCCGTGGTTCGCCTCCAACACCGACTTCACCATCCCCACGGCCCGGGGCATCGCGCCCGGCAACGGCGCGGCGGTGGAGGTCGTACGGTTCGTCGCCAGCGGGGCACCGCAGGTCGCGGGCAAGCCACAGCCGCCGATGCACCGGGAGACCATCCTGCGCACCGGAGCCAAGCACCCGCTGGTCGTCGGCGACCGGCTGGACACCGACATCGAGGGGGCCAACGGCGGGGGCGTGGACTCCCTGCTCGTGCTGACCGGGGTGACCGACGCGGCGCAGCTCCTGGCCGCCGAGCCCGTGCACCGGCCGACGTTCGTCGCCGCCGACCTGCGCGGGATGCTGACGGCACACCCCGAGGTGCGGGCCGCCGGCAAGGGGTTCGCCTGCGGCGGCTGGACCGCCCGGGTACGGGACGCGCGGGCGGAGATCGACGGCGCGGGCGACCCGCTGGACGGGCTGCGGGCGCTGTGCGCGGCGACCTGGACCGCGGGCGACGCGGAGCGCGAGCGCACCGGCGAGCCGGTCAGGCGCGCGCGGGGGGCCGGGCCGGGGCTGAGCGCGGCCCACCGGGACGGCGACCGGATCAACGCGGACAAGGCGCTGGCGAAGCTGGGCCTGTGAGCGACGCCGCGTACTGAGGCCGGGCCGGGCGCGCCGGGCCTTGGGGCGGCGGTGCCGGGGAGAGGCAGCGGGGCGGCCCCGGACCGGCGGGTCCGGTGCCGCCCCGACGCTCGGGCGCTGGCTTCACCCCTACTCGTTCGCGGCGTCGTCGGCGTCGTCCGCCTCGACGGCCTCCTGGTCGAGGAGTTGGTCCTCGCTGGTGCCCTGCCGCCAGTAGCCGGTGAACTTGACCGCCTTGCGGTCGAAGCCGCGCTCGCCGACCAGGTGGCGGCGCAGCGCGCGAACGGTGCTGGACTCGCCGGCGATCCAGGCGTACGGGGTGCCGTCGGGCAACTCGGCGGCGCGCACCGCGTTCAGTGTGCGCTGGCCGTGGGCTGGCGGGGCGCCGGGGGTGGCCGGCTCGGGCGCGGGGGTCTCGTCGCGCACCAGCCAGATGACGTCCGCGTCGGCCTTGGTCGGGAGGGCCTGGCGGTCCTCGGCGTGCTGGACCTCGATCCACACCCTGGCGGGCGTGCCGGCCGGCAGCCAGGCGAGGGTGCTGGCCACGGCGGGCAGCGCCGTCTCGTCCGCCGTGATCAGCACCCAGGTGGTGGCCGGCAGCGGGTTGCCGCGCGCGTCGGTGGCCGGGACGCCGCCGAGGCCGGGGGGCTGGAAGTCCACGCCGCCGTTCTCCTCGGCGGTCGGGCCGAGGAGCGTCACCCGGTCGCCGGGGGCCGCGGCGGTGGCCCAGCGGGAGGCCGGGCCGGTGTCGCCGTGGAGCGCGAAGTCGATGTCCACCTCGTGCGGGTCGCGGCGGTGTTCCCGCACGGTGTAGGTGCGCATGACGCCGCGTACGGCCGGGTCCATCGCGCGCCACTCCGGGTGCCAGGACAGGTCGGCGGAGCGCGGCACCACCGGGGCGTCCTGGCCCGGCTGCGGCAGGAAGATCTTGAGTCGCTGGTCCCGCCCCCCGTTGACGAAGGAGGCCAGCTCCGGGCCGCCGAAGGTGATGCGCACGAAGCTGGGGCTCAGCCGCTCGGCCCGGACGACCCGCAGGTCAAAGAAGCTGTAGGGCGTGTTCGCCATGGTGGCTCCCTTCGGTCATGGGTGGGGCTGCTGCCTGCGGGCAGGCGGTGCTGGGTGGTGCGTGTTGTGCGTCCCGCGTGTGCCGCGTGGTGCGTACCCGTGTGTCCTGTAGGGTGCGCGCCGGGCGTGCCTGTGTGTCTCGTGCCGTGCGTTCGGCGGTCGTGGTGGCCGTGGTGAGGGCTGCGGGCTTTCGGCGGGTCGCCCGGGCTGTGGTGCTCGGGTGCCTCAGCTGCCCTTGACCTCCCTGGCCTCCAGCACGGCCTTGGCCAGCGCCTCCAGGTGGGGTGCGAAGCCGGCGTGGGAGAGGCGCGGCTCGTAGGCCCACGGGACGACCTGGCCAGCCCTGACCGCGGGCAGTCGCCGCCAGGTGGGCTTGGCCTTCAGGTCGGCCGGTTGAGGGACTGGCCCCGGTTGTCCAGGAGGATCAGGTCGGCGTCGTAGGCGTCGGCGTTCTCCCAGCTCAGGTTCTCGAAGAAGCCCTGGCCGCTGACCTTGTCGGGCGTGACGAGCTCGACGCCCAGCTCCTTGAAGTAGGTGAGGTCGGCGTACGCCTTGGGGTCGGCGACGTAGAGGAGGCCGTTGCTGGCGGAGACGGCGAGGACCCGCAGGCCGCGCCGTTCCCCGGCGGCCCGGCGCAGGCTTCCGGAGGCGCGCCCGAAGCGGGCCTTGGCGTCGGTGACCCGGCGCGACCTCAGGTCGGCGCCGAGCGACGCGGCGAGCGCCGCGTACCGCTGCACGACGGCGGGCAGCGAGGTGTGGGACGCGTTGAGGCCGACGACGTTGGGGGACAGGTCGAGGATCTTCTCGCGGCTGTCCTCCGGGACGAACCACAGGTCGTCCTTGGCGTACATGTTGGTGACCAGCAGGTCCGGCTGGAGGGCCGCGTATTTCTCGACGCTGAACTTGCCCCAGGCGTCGCCGACGACGGTCGTCTTGTCGACATCGAGTTCGCCGGTGAGCGCCTCCGGACTGCCGTCCTCGCGCTTGATCGGGCCGAAGACGCCCAACGCACTCCACGCCGAAGTCGTGCAGGGCGGCGGCGGTGCTGACGTAGGCGACGATGTTCCTCGGCGTCGTCTTGGCCCTGGCGGTGACGCCGCGGTCGTCCCGGAAGGTCCACGGGCCGCGCTGTTCGCTGGGGCCCGACGCGTCGCCGGCGCGGCTCCCGGTGCCCTTGTCGTCCTTGCCGCAGGCGGCGAGCAGGGCGCCGGCGCCGAGCGCGCCACCGATGCTGAGCAGACCGCGGCGGGACATCGACGGTGCGGTGCGGGACGGGGTCATGGGGCGCCTCTGGCCGGTCGTGTGCGGTGCGCCGGGCGCGGTCGGCGCACCCGGTCCGCTCCGGCGCTGGCCGGTGGGGGTGCGGGGTCGCCGCGGGGTGCCGGGCGGGTTCTTCGGTGGGGGTCGCGGTACGGCTTGTTGGCGTGGTGTTCGGTGTTGCCGGGGCGAGTTGGGGGAGCCGGACTGGTGCGGGTCGGGGCCGGGGCACGGCGTACGCGGCTCGACACCGTACGCCAAACGAGAGTTTGGCTAAGCCTAACCTTATGTGGGTGGCGGGTCTGGCCGCCCCGTTGTCCTCAGAGCTGGAGTTCCGCGTGACCGTGGTGAGCCCCGTGACGGCCGCGGCGCCGACGGGGGCTGGGACTCCCGAGACCCCGCCTCGCCGCCGCCGCGCGGCCCGGGCAGCCGGACTGGTCGCCGCGCTCGGCGTACTGCTGCTCGTGCTCGCGGCCAGCGTCGCCGTCGGCGCCAAGCCGCTCGCACTCGGCGAGGTGTGGCACGGCCTGGCCAACCGCCGACGTCGTGGTCCGCGACGTACGGCTGCCGCGCACGCTGCTCGGCCTGCTGGTGGGCGCCGGCCTCGGGCTGGCCGGCGCGGTGATGCAGGCCCTGATCCGCAACCCGCTCGCCGAACCCGGCATCCTCTGCGTCAACGCCGGCGCCAGCGCCGCCGTCGTCTCCGCCATCAGCTTCCTCAGCGTCACCTCGCCGACCGGGTACGTGTGGTTCGCGTTCCTGGGCGCCGCGGTCGTCTCCGTGCTCGTGTACGCGCTCGGCGGCAGCCGTGGCGCGACGCCGGTGCGGCTCGCGCTCGCCGGGACCGCGGTCACCGCCGCCCTCTTCGGGTACGTCCAGGCCGTACAGCTCCTGGACTCGGCCGCTCTGGACACGATGCGCTTCTGGACGGTCGGCTCGCTCGCCGCCGCCAACGCGGACGTGTTCACCCAGGTGGCGCCCTTCCTCGCGACCGGCGCCCTGCTCGCGCTCGCCCTGGGCCGGCCCCTGAACGCCATCGCGCTCGGCGACGACGCGGCCCGCGCCCTGGGCGCGCGGCTGAACCGCACCCGCGTCCTGGCCGTACTCGCCATCACCCTGCTGTGCGGCGCGGCCACCGCGGCCTGCGGCCCGATCGCCTCCGTCGGCCTCCTCGTGCCGCACCTGGTCCGCGCGCTCACCGGCCCCGACCTGCGCTGGACACTGGCGTACGCGGCCGTGCTCGCGCCCGTCCTGCTGCTGGGTGCCGACATCCTCGGGCGCGTCGTCGCCCGGCCCGGCGAACTCCAGGTCGGCGTCGTCACCACCCTCGTCGGCGGCCCGGCCTTCATCTACCTCGTACGCCCTCGGGGTACGCGTCGAGCGCACCTGGCTGGTGATGCTGCTGGCCGCCGTTCTGCTGACCGCCGCCGCGACCGCCGCGGCGGGCCCGGTCGCCTTCGTCGCGCTGGCCTCACCGCAACTGGCCCGCCTGCTGACCCGGTCGCCGGGTCCCAACCTGCTGCCCGCCGCCTGCATGGGCGCGGCCCTGCTGGTCACGGCCGACTGGGGCACACAACGGGCGCTCGGCGCCGACCAGCTTCCGGTCGGCGTGCTCACCGGGGTGCTCGGCGGCACGTACCTGCTGTGGCTGCTGGTGGCCGAGCGCCGGGCGGGCCGGGTATGAGGGGCGGCGGGGGCGTGCGGGCGCCCGGCGGCCCCGGCCGCGCCGCGAGCACTGGCACCAACGACGACAAGGACGCCGAACACACCGTGGCTTCCTCTTCCGCAACCCCCGTGGCACCCGTCGCGCAGCAGCGGCTCACCGGTGAGGACCTCACCCTCGCCTACGACCGGCGCACCGTCGCCGAGCACCTGTCCGTGTCGATACCCGACCACTCCTTCATGGTCGTGGTCGGGCCGAACGCCTGCGGCAAGTCCACGCTGCTGCGCGCCCTGTCGCGGATGCTCAAGCCGACGGCGGGCTCGGTGCTGCTCGACGGGCAGGCCATCTCGTCCCTGCCGGCGAAGAAGGTCACCACGACCCTGGGGCTGCTGCCGCAGTCCTCCATCGCGCCGGACGGCATCACGGTGGCCGACTTGGTGGCGCGCGGCCGCTATCCGCACCAGGGGTTGCTGCGGCAGTGGTCGGAGACCGACGAGCGGATCGTCGACGAGTCGATGGCGGCCACCGGCGTCGCCGAACTGGCGGATCGCTTCGTCGACGAACTCTCCGGCGGACAGCGGCAGCGGGTGTGGATCGCCATGGCCATCGCGCAGCAGACGCCGCTGCTGCTGCTCGACGAGCCGACCACCTACCTCGACATCCAGCACCAGATCGACGTGCTCGACCTCTGCGCCGACCTCCACGAGGAGCAGGGCCGCACGCTGGTGGCCGTCCTGCACGACCTCAACCACGCGGCCCGGTACGGCACGCATCTGATCGCCATGCGGTACGGCGAGGTCGTCGCCGAGGGCGAGCCGGGCGAGACCGTCACGGCCGAGCTGGTGGAACGGGTCTTCGGCCTTCGCTGCCAGGTGATCGATGACCCGGAGAGCGGTACGCCCCTGGTGATCCCCGCCGCCCGCCGCCCGCGCCACCAAGCCACGGCCGCTCCGGCGCCGACCACCGGGACGAAGGCCGCCGAGGGCGATGGGGCCAGTGAGGCCGGTGAGACCAGTGGGGCCGGGGAGCCGGTACCGGCGGGCGAACCGACGCCGGGCCGCTGAGCACCGGGGCGCCTCCCCGGCGCCGCTGCCCGCTCACCCCCGTTCAGTCCCTCCCTGACCCTCCCCGTCCCTCCCTGTCCTGCCCGTCCCCACCCGGGCGTCGCCGACCGTACCCGGGCGCGGCCAGCGGGCCGCCTTGGTGAGGACGTGCCGCACGGTAGCGTCGGGGCCATGGATGAGCCGATGTCCAGCGCGCCACCCCACCCGGCGCAGCCCCACCCCACCGCGATGGACGCCCCCGCCCCACGGGGGCCGCCGCCGAGCCCGGCGCGCCCGGGCCCGCCCGTGTCGTACCGGGCCCCACTGCCGCGCCGGCCACCCCCGCGCCGGCGCTGGCGCCGGCACCGGAGGCCGCCGCGCCGCCCGTCGACCCGCCGGAGCCGCACGACGCACCCCCCGTCCAGCGGCCCGAGCAGCCGGTGCGGGAACCGGAGCGGCCCCCGGCCGAGCGGCGGGAGGAGACGGGGGGACCGGTGGAGCCGGGGGAGGAGACCGCACCGCTCGGCCTCGTGCGCACGCCCACCGGTGAGCCGGCGGTCGACGCCGGCCTGGAGCGCCTCGGTGACCTCGACCACCTGCCCGTCGACGGTCACCTCGAGGTGTACGAGGATGTACACCGGGGCCTGCGCGACGTGCTCGACGCACTCGACCAGCGCCCCGGACCTGGCCGGCTCGTACCGGCGCTGTCCCCGCACGATCACAGGAGCTGAACCGCACGTGGCAGTGAGCCGTCCACGCCGTAACCGACTCGACGCGGAGCTGGTCCGCCGCGAGCTGGCGCGCTCGCGCGACCACGCGAGCCAGTTGATCGCCGCGGGCCGGGTGACCATCGGCGGGACGACCGCGACCAAGCCCGCCACTCAGGTCGAGACGAGCGCGGCCGTCGTCGTCACCCAGGACGACAGCGACCCGGACTACGTCTCGCGCGGCGGGCACAAGCTGGCCGGGGCCCTCCTCGCGTTCAGCGACGAGTACCGCGCCCGCACGGCCCCCGACCCCGGCCCCGCCCCCGACGGCGGCGCCGGGCGCGGCCTGCGGGTCGCCGGGCGCCGGGCGCTGGACGCCGGCGCCTCCACCGGCGGCTTCACGGACGTGCTGCTGCGCGCCGGGGCGGCCCAGGTGGTGGCGGTGGACGTGGGGTACGGCCAGCTCGCCTGGTCGCTGCGGAGCGACGAGCGGGTGGTCGTCAAGGACCGTACGAACGTCCGCGAGCTGACGCTGGAACAGCTCGACGGCCAGCCCGTCGACCTGGTGGTGGGCGACCTGTCGTTCATCCCGCTCGGCCTGGTCCTCCCGGCGCTGGTGCGCTGCTCGGCGCCGGACGCCGACCTCGTGCTGATGGTCAAGCCGCAGTTCGAGGTCGGCAAGGAACGGCTGGGCAGCGGCGGCGTCGTACGCAGCAGGGAACTGCGCGCCGAAACGGTGCGCACTGTCGCTGCCCGGGCGGCGGAACTCGGGCTCGGGGTGCTGGGCGTGACGGCCAGCCCGCTGCCGGGCCCGTCGGGCAATGTCGAATACTTTCTGTGGCTTCGCGCCGGGGCGCCTGACCTGGACCCGGCGGACGTTGACCGCGCAGTGGCGGAGGGGCCTCGTTGACCACTTCAGAAGCAGCAGCACAGGAGCCGCCCACGGGCGCGGCGGCGCGAGCGGCCGCGCCCGGGGCGGACCCGTCCGCGCCGGCAGACCTCCCGGCCCGGGCGGACGGGGCGGCGGGGGAGCGCACCGTGTTCCTGCTCGCCCACACCGGCCGGCCCGCGGCCGTCCGCAGCGCCGAACTCGTCGTCCAGGGCCTGCTGCGCAGTGGCATCCGCGTGCGGGTGCTGGCGGCCGAGGCCGCGGACCTGCCGTTGCCCCCGCAGGTGGCGCGGGTCGACGCGACGCCGCGGGTGCTCGACGGCTGCGAACTCCTCATCGTGCTCGGCGGCGACGGCACCCTGCTGCGCGGCGCGGAGTTCGCCCGCACCTCGGGCGTGCCGATGCTCGGGGTCAACCTGGGCCGGGTGGGCTTCCTCGCCGAGGCCGAGCGGGACGACCTTGACCAGGTGGTGGAGCGGGTGGTCTCGCGCGCGTACGAGGTCGAGGAGCGAATGACCCTCGACGTGCTGGTCCGCAACGACGGCCACGTCGTGCACACCGACTGGGCGTTGAACGAGGCATCGGTCGAGAAGGCCGCCAGGGAACGCCTGCTCGAGGTCGTCACGGAGGTGGACGGCCGCCCCGTGACCGGCTTCGGCGGCGACGGCGTCGTGTGCGCCACCCCCACCGGCTCGACGGCGTACGCGTTCTCAGCGGGCGGACCCGTGGTGTGGCCGAAGGTGGAGGCGCTGCTGATGGTGCCCATCAGCGCGCACGCCCTGTTCGCCAAGCCGCTGGTCACCGCGCCCGATTCGGTGCTGGCGGTCGAGGTGCAGCCGCAGACCCCGCACGGGGTGCTGTGGTGCGACGGACGGCGCACCGTGGAGCTGCCCGCGGGGGCGCGCGTCGAGGTGCGGCGCGGCGCGGTGCCGGTGCGCCTGGCCCGGCTGCACCACGCCTCGTTCACCGACCGCCTGGTCGCGAAGTTCGCCCTGCCGGTGGCCGGCTGGCGCGGCGCTCCGCACTGATGACGCACCGGCCCCGCCCGCTCCGGGCGGCCGCCGCGAGCCCCGGGCCCGAACCGGCGCCCACCGGCCGCTTCGCCGATCGGCGTGTTCGGCCACTACGCTCGGCTCAAGCCGGAGGCGGGCGGGAGGAGGCGCGAAGCGCTCGCTACCCTCCTCGGTGGACAGAACGACGCTAGCGGGAGTGTGGAGCAGACTCCCCAGGATTTCCCCAGAGGGGCAAGTGAGCACTCGCCGAGAGGAAAATTCGCAGGTCATAGCGGGTGCGCGCCCGCATCTCGAAGAGATGCGGATTCAGTCGCTCGGGGTGATCGACGATGCCGTCGTGGCACTGTCGCCCGGATTCACCGCGGTGACCGGCGAGACCGGGGCCGGCAAGACCATGGTGGTCACCAGCCTCGGTCTGCTGCTCGGCGGCCGGGCCGACGCCGCCCTGGTACGGATCGGCCACAAGGCGGCGGTCGTGGAGGGCCGGATCGTCATCGCCGACCGGGGCACGGTCGCCGACCGGGTCCAGGAGGCCGGCGCCGACGTCGACGAGGGCACCCTGTTGATCAGCCGCACCGTCTCCGCCGAGGGGCGCTCCCGCGCCCACGTCGGCGGCCGGTCGGTCCCGGTCGGGCTGCTCGGTGACCTCGCCGACGAACTGGTGGCCGTGCACGGCCAGACCGACCAGCAGGGCCTGCTCAAGCCGGCCCGGCAGCGGCAGGCGCTCGACCGGTACGCCGGCGATGCCGTCGCCGCCCCCCTGGCGGCGTACGCCAGCGCCTACCGCCGGCTGCGCGCCGTCAGCGCCGAGCTGACCGAGCTGACCACCCGCGCCCGCGAGCGGGCGCAGGAGGCCGACATGCTGCGGTTCGGCCTGGAGGAGATCGCCGCCGCCGAGCCGCGCCCGGGCGAGGACGCCGAGTTGGCCGCCGAGTCCCAGCGGCTCGGCCACGCCGAGGCCCTGGCCTCCGCCGCGAGCCTGGCGCACGCCGCGCTGGCCGGCGACCCGGAGGACCTGGAGGGCGTCGACGCGGCCACCCTGATCGCCGGCGCCCACCGCGCCGTCGAGGCCGTACGGTCCCACGACCCGGCGCTGGCCACCCTCGCCGACCGGTTGGGCGAGATCGGCATCCTGGCCGCCGACGTGGCGGGCGAACTCGCCGGATACGCGGACAACCTGGACGCCGATCCGCGCCGCCTGGCGGCCGTGGAGGAGCGCCGGGCGGCCCTGGCCCAGCTCACCCGGAAGTACGGCGAGGACATCGCGTCCGTGCGGAGCTGGGCCGAGACGAGCGCGGCCCGGCTCGGTGAACTCGAGGGCGACGATGACCGGATCGGCGAACTGACCGCCGAACGCGACGCGCTGCGTGCCGAAATCGGCGCGCGGGCCCAGGAGTTGACCGAGGGCAGGAACGCGGCGGCCAAGCGGTTCGCCGACGCGGTCACCGGGGAGCTGAGCGAGCTGGCTATGCCGCACGCCCGGGTGACCTTCGCGATCCGGCAGACCGAGGTCGCCGAGGCGCAGGAGGGCATCGAGGTGGACGGCCGGGCTGTCGCCTACGGGCCGCACGGCGCCGACGAGGTCGAGCTGCTGCTGGCCCCGCACCCGGGCGTGCCGCCCCGGCCCATCGCCAAGGGCGCCTCCGGCGGCGAACTCTCGCGCGTGATGCTCGCGGTCGAGATCGTGTTCGCCGGCTCCGACCCCGTGCCGACCTACCTCTTCGACGAGGTGGACGCGGGTGTCGGCGGCAAGGCGGCGGTGGAGGTGGGCCGACGGCTGGCCAAGCTCGCCGAGTCCGCGCAGGTTGTGGTGGTGACCCACCTGCCGCAGGTGGCCGCCTTCGCGGACCGGCACCTGGTGCTCGAGAAGACCCACGACGGGTCGGTGACCCGCAGTGGCGTCCAGGTGATGGAGGGCGAGGACCGGGTGCGCGAGCTGTCCCGGATGCTCGCCGGCCAGGAGGACTCACAACTGGCCCGGGCGCACGCGGAGGAACTCCTGGAGGCCGCTCGCGCGGCTAGACCCCCGCGGCTTCGCTGTCCGCGCCCGTAGCCCGCGCCGGGTCGTACGAAGTGGCCGGCTGTCCCCGTCCAGCGGAGGGGCGGGCGCGGGCGGCGGCGGTGTCGGTCGCGCCGTGGCGCCGGCGCTCGGGGCGGGGCGAGGGGACGGCCGGGGGACGCCGTCCCCGGCCCGTGGGACGCCGCCGCGAGCGCGCCGACTTGCTCGTGTGAGTGAATCCACCGTCGACCGGACGGCGGGTGTGAGCAAAAAGGCGGAAACAGTGGTGCCGCGACGCCGGCCACGGCTGGTATCCTGGGCGCGGCACATGTCACCAGCGCATGCCGCCCCCCGTCCCACCCGTTCCGCCCCGCCTCTCCCCACGCCCGTGTCCACACCGCCCCGTGACGCCGCCACGCTACGCGCATCACTCGGCTCAAATCGCCCCGCTGTCCTCCCCGTCGCCCCGTCACCACGACACCCGTGCCGTACGCCCGCCGACCCCAGCAGCTCACGCCCGATCCGCTCGGCCCATCCGGCCTGCCCGTCCCCCCACCCATCCGCCGCACCGTCCCCGCCTTGCCGCCAACCGAGGAGCAGTGCCCGCGTGAGCCCTACCGTGAGCAGCCCCACGGCGTCAGCGCCAGGACCTGGCGTGACGCACGCGGTCCAGGTGCTCGGGAGCGGGGCGTCCGAGAGCGGTGCGCGGGTGCGCTCGCTCGCGGTCGTGCACGCGCACGGCACCGGCGCCGCCCTCCTGGCCTCGCTCGCCCGCCGCGGCGGGACCGCGCCGCTGGTCGTCACCTGGCACGCCCGCTCCCCCGGTCCACGGCGCCCGGGTCCACCTGCGGTACCTGGCCGAGCGGCGGGTGGCGCGCGGCGCCTGCGGTAGTCCTGGGCACCTCGGCCTACCTGGTGGACCTGGCGCGCCAGCGCGGCGCCCGGGACGCCAGGCTGGCGCCGGTCGCGGTGCCGCCGCCCCCACTGGTGCCGCGCGAGGAGGACCCGCGGCAGCGCAAGGTGCGGGCCGAACTCGGCTCCGTTGAAAGGCCGTTGCTGTTCGCCGCCGGCCGTCTGGAGGAGCGGCAGGGGTTCGACGTACTGCTCGACGCGGTCTGGGCCTGGCGCTCGGACGACCCGCCGCCGCTACTGGTCATCGCGGGCGAGGGCCCGGAACGCGTCAGGTTGCAGCGCCGGATCGAGGCCGAGGGGCTGCCGGTGCGGCTGCTCGGCTGCCGCGACGACGTGCCCGAACTGCTGGCGGCCGCGGACGTGGCGGTGCTGCCGAGCCGGTGGGACGCGCGCCCGCACCTCGCCCACGAGGCGCTGCACGCGGGGGTGCCGCTGGTGGCGACGGCCGTCGGCGGCGTACCCGAACTCGTGGGCGACGGCGCGGAACTCGTCCCGTACGGCGATCCCGAGGCGCTGGCCCGCACGGTGCTTGCGCTGCTCGCCGAACCCGCCCGACGCGGGCGGCTGGCCTCGGCCGGGCGCGCGCAGGCCGCGCAGTGGCCGACCGAGGACGACGCGGTCGCGCATGTGCTGGGCGTCTACGACGAGTTGACGGGCTGAGTCGCCGCGGTACCCGCCCGGACCAGCCCGGACAGCGGCCCCGGCACGCCGGCGGTCGCACCGACCACCGGGCCCCCGTGCCGCCGGGCGGAGGGCAGCCGCGCCGTCGGGGTCAGGGCAGGTGGCGGCGGGCCTGGAGGGCCAGGCTGAGGGCCAGCACGGTGCGCGGTTCGTCCAGGTCGGTGCCGAGCAGCCGGGTGATCCGGGCCAGCCGGTCGTAGAGCGTCTGCCGGTTCACGTGCAGGGCGCGCGCCGTCTCGGCCTTGCGGCCCGCGTGGGCCAGGTACGCCATGAGCGTCGGCAGCAGCGGTAGCTTGGCCGCCTGGTCGTGTTCGAGGAGCGGGCCGATCATGCGGTGGACGAAGGCCGCGAGGTCGCCGTGCTCGCGCAGCCGCCACAGCAGCAGGTCCACCTCGAGGCTGCGCACGTCGTGCCACGGCCGGTCCGGCAGCCCGCGCGCCGCGCTCGCCGCCGACGCCGCGTGCCGCAACTCGGCGCCGGCCGCGTCCCAGCCGCCCACCAGTCCCACCATGACCACCGGCGGCCCCGAGCGCGCTCCGCGCGCTGCCCGAGCGCCGGCGCCCGCTCGGGCCAGGCCCGCTCGACGCCGGCCCGCAGCGCGCCCGCCACCCGCTCCGCGACCGAGATCCGCTCATCCGCCCCGCGCAGCCCGACCAGCAGCGGCACCCGCGCCTCCGGCAGGCGCACGCCCAACAGCGCCGGTACGCCGACCGCGGCCAACTCTTCCCGCAGCGCCGAGGCGAGCGCCGCCCAGTGGTTGCCGCCGCCCAGCGAGGCCGTGGCGGTCGGCAGCGCCATCACCACCGGCAGCAGCGGCCCGTCGCCCGGTCGGAAGCCCAACACCCGGGCCTGCGCGGGCGCGTCGGCCGCCGCGATCCGCTCTTCGGCCAGGTCGGTGAGGAAGTCGCCCCGGCCCCGCGCGGCGAGTTCCTCCTCCTGTCGGGCCTGGAGCAGCACCAGGGCCAGCAGCGTGGCCGTGCGCTCGGCCGCGATCCGGTGCACCGGCGCGAGCGGTCCCGCCACGGGCAGCGCCACGAGCCGGGCCCGCACCGCGCCCGGCCCGGGGCCGCCGCCTGGCACGTCGACCAACACGCTGCCGGCGGGCGGCTGCGGCGTCTCCTGGGCGTGGGTCGGGTCTCCGGCGGCCGTCGCGGTCCCCGGGCGCCTGGCGCGCAGCCCGTCCCAGATCTGCAGCGGGTCGGCGAGCCCGGCCCGACCGGTGGGCCCCGCCGCGTACAGCAGCCGCCCGTCCGGGGTCTCCAGGAAGACCGGGTTGTCGGCGAAGCGCGCGAACAGCCGCAGGATCTCCGGCACCCCGCCGCCGCGCAGCCGCACCTCGGCGCACTGCCGGTGCACCTCGTCGGCCTGGCGCAACAGCCCGTAGTGCGCGTTCACCAGTTCGGTGTGGATCTCCTCGGTGACCGCCACGAACGGCACCTCGCGGTGGAGTTGGACCAGCGGCAGCCCCAGTGAGCGGGCGGTGTCCACGACGGCGGCGGGCAGCGCGGTGAACCGCGAGCCCAGCTCCACCACCAGGGCCGCGATGCCGCGCTCGGCCAACGTGCGGATGTACGCGCGCTGTTCGGCCGCCCGGCTGCCCAGCCCGATGCCGGTGGTCAGCAGCAGCTCGCCGCCCCTGAGCAGGCAGGCGATGCGCGGCGTCTCGCCCGCGTGTACCCAGCGCACCGGGCGCTGGAGTTCGCCCGGTGCGGTCAGGATCTCCGGCAGGCCACGGCGCAGCGCGGGCAGCTCAAGGGCCCGCGCCACGGTGATGGTGCCGGGCTCGGACACCGCGCCGGGGCTGTAGGTTCCCATCAGTCCTGTCCACCTCAGATTCGCTGACCTGCGTTTCCACGCCACGATCGCCCGGTCGCGTCGGCTACGTCGCGCCGTCTTCGGGTCGATTTCCTCGGCCGTGGGGGCGCGGGCCGAGAGCGGGCGGCTGGCGTGGCCCGGCGCGAGAGCCTCCCATGCCTCCCGGGCGGCGTCCCCGCCCGAGCGCCCCCACCTGGGCGTCCCGCCGGGCCCGATCGCCGCCCACCCCCGAAGCTACCCCGCCACGCTCCCCGCTCCCAAGCCGCTGACCAGCGCAGACACCGACGTTGTGGGGCAGCGCGCGGATGGCCGCCGGTTGGATTAGCGTGGAGAGGAGGGACCGATGCCATGCGTTGCCATTCGTGCGGGTACGAGAACCTGCCTGGCGCCGTCTACTGTCAGGGGTGCCAAGGCTCCCTGACCCGTCCCTGCCCGACGTGCGGCGAGCCGGTACCGCAGGTTCTGAGAGCTGCCCGGCTTGCGGGGCGCCGACCCGCCCGGCCCTGCCGCCGGCCGCGGCCGTCCCCGCCCCGCCGCCGGAGCGCGCCGGCCACCCGTCGCCCCGGCCCAGGGACCCCCGCGAGCGGGCTCCGACGGGACGCCGCCCGGGCAATCCGAGAGAAGCGCGCGTGCAGCCGGCGTGCCCCCGGCAGACGTGGGTGCGTACGACGACCGTCCCCCGGCCGCCGCCCCCGGCCATCCCCGGCCAGGGGCCGCCGACGGGCCGCAGCAAGAGCACCCCGTGAGGCATTCCCGCGGGGAGTACACCGGTGTGGTCAACGACTTCCGTGCGCAACGGGAGCAGTGGAGCAGCGGTGGGAGCGAGGAAGTCTGGCACTTCCGCCTCACGCAGCACGACGCGGACGGCAATGCGCTCCAGCCCGTCCTGGTGGAGATGCGGGCGCTCTCCTTCGCCGGCTCGGTGAGCAACGGCGACGAGGTGCGGCTTTCGGGCCGCTGGCGCGATGGGATGCTGCGCGCTGATGAGCTCAGCAACCTGACCACGCACGCCCGCGTGCACAACAAGTCCTACCGGACCCAGGTCATGGTGGTCCGGGTGTTCGTCGTCCTCATCGCGCTGGCGGTCCTGACCGGCATCGTGGTCCTCGTGGTCAGCGGGCTCTCCGATTCCGGCGGGCCGCCCCCGGACTGGCCGCCGGAGCCGTCGACCCCGGACTGGTGGACACCCGAGCCCTGACCCGAGTGGAGGTGGTGGAGCGATGAGTGTCGATCCGGTCAGCACCGACGCGGTCGACTAACTGCAGCGCAACCGCCTGGTCCCGTGACTACAGGGCGCCCCGGCGCTCACCTCGACCATGGTGGCCCGCCGTGCCGTGCGGATCACCGGGGTCGGCCGGCCGACGCGCTCGCCGCAGCCATCGCTGGACAACGCGCCGCTGGAACTTCCTACCACCGCCCTCCTCGTCGGCCTCGCCGGCGCCGGCGTCCCGATCGCCTGCGCTTGGGAGAGCCACGGCCAAGGGGCGTCGATGCGCATCGGGACCTGGAGCACCGGAGGCCCGGACGCTACGGACGGCACGGGCCTCGATGCGCAGCAGTCCATGCTCCTCTCGGTGCTCGACGGCTGCTATCCGGCCGTGGACCTCGCCGCGGCCAGCGTGGCCACGCCGAAGTTCACCCACGGTGCGCTCGCGCTGGGCGTACCGACGGCACGGGCCGCGTCGATGCGCGACGACGAGTTGCCCATCGACCGATTCCTGCGGTCCATGACGGGGCGGCGCTGGGCCGCGCTCGTCCTCGCGGCGCCCGTTGGCGAGACGGAACTCGCGGCGGACCGCAACCGCGTGCTGAACGAGATGCGCGCGGTGACGACCGCCGTCCACGCCACCGGCCTGCGCAGCCCGCTGGCCGAGCACTACCTGGCCCTCCTCCAGGCACGCCTCGACGCCCTGGCCGACGCGCAGGCCCGTGGCGGCTGGCATACCGGCGTCTACCTCCTGGGCGCGAGCGCCCCCGAGGTCAACGCGGTGTGCAGCGCGTGGCGGGCGGTGTTCTCCGGCCCGCACTCCGTACCCGAACCGGTGCGCTGCCTGCCGCTGCCGTGGACGGCTGACCGGCGGAGCAGTGGCCCCTGCCGGACGATCCGGAGCAGCCCGGGCCGGGGACCTACCGCCATCCCTACACGGCCCAGACCGTCCTGAGCTCGCCCCAACTGGCTGCCTACGTACACCTGCCGACCGTGGAGACGGCCGGCTTCGGGGGCAGGACGGTGCCGCGCTTCGACGTGCTGTCCTCGCCCGCAGCCGCTCCCGCCGCCGTCATCGGAACGGTGATCGAACGGGACCGGAGGAGCCCGGCCGAGTTCGCGGTGCCGCTCGATTCGCTCTCCCGGCACGTCTTCGTCGGAGGCGTGACCGGATCGGGCAAGAGCAACTCGGTCCTGCACCTGATCCGACAGGTTGCCGCGGCGGGCATACCGTTCCTGGTGGTCGAACCCGCCAAGGCGGAGTACCGGGCCCTGCTGAAGGACCCGGCCGTCGGGCCGGCGCTCCGGGTGTTCACGCTGGGCCGGGAGACGGTCGCACCGCTGCGGCTCAACCCGTTCGACCTCCCCGAGGGCGCCTCGGTCGCGGAACACGTGGACCTGCTGCGCGCCGCCTTCGAGGCCGCCTTCGGCATGTGGGTGCCGCTGCCGCACGTGCTGGAACGCTGCATCCACGAGATCTACCGCGACCGCGGCTGGGACCTGCGGACCGGGACCAACCATCGGCTGGACACACCGGACCTGACCTGGGCCGCCTGCCCGACGTTGAGCGACCTCGCGGCAAGGATTCCCCAGGTCGCCCGGTCCCTCGGCTACGAAGAGAAGGTCGCCGCGGATATCGAGGCCGCGCTGAGCACCAGGGTCAGGAGCCTGCGGCTCGGAGGAAAGGGGGCCCTGCTCGACGTGGGCCGCTCCTTCCCCATGGCCGAACTGCTCGCCGGCCCGACGGTCATCGAACTCGAAGCCATGGGGAGCGACGACGACAAGGCGTTCGTCATGGGGCTGCTCCTCGTCCGCCTCGCCGAATACCGACGGGCGCAGGGGCAGCAGTCGGGGCTCACCCACCTGTTCGTCGTGGAAGACGCGCACCGGCTCCTCGGCGCGGCGCCGCGTGTCCGTGCGGAGAACGTCGCCGACCCCAGGGGCAGCGCGGTGGAGACCTTCGCGCACCTCCTCTCCGAAATCCGCGCCTACGGCCAAGGCGTCGTCATCGCGGACCAAGTACCCACCCCCTCACCCCCGAAGTGCTGAAGAACACCCAGCTCAAGATCGCCCACCGCACCGTCGCCGCGGACGACCGACTCGCGCTCGCCACCACCATGAGCATGGACCCAGCACAGTCGGACGCCCTTGTCTCGCTCGACGTCGGCCGAGCGGCGGTCTTCGGCTACGGAGCCGACGCCCCCGTGCTGGTGCAGGTCCCGCCCGCGAAGGACGACGCCCTGATCCGCACCACGGACGACTCGGCCGTCCGCGACCTGATGGCTACCTGGCGTACGGCCGGCGGATGGGACGGACTCTGGACGCCGGCCCCCTCGTGCGCCACCGCCTGCACGGGGCGTCCGTCGGAGTGCGCCGCGGCGCGATCCATGCTGGACGACAACGCCGTGCGACGCGTCCTCACCCGCATCGTGCTGTCCCTGCTGGCGGACGCCGACAGCCTGGAACGCACGGCCCCGGACCTCCTCCAGGTCGTGCGCGCGCGCCTCGAACCGTGCCAGGACGAAACAGCCGTCCTGCGCTCCCTCATGGCGCACGGGGCCGACTGGTACGCCGCGCGCCGCGGCGCGCAGGGCGGTTGGACGTACACCGCCACGCTCACGTACGCGGACCTACTCCGCCAGGCCTTCCTCACACGGGCCCCCAGGCCAGGGAGGCATTCCGCACCGCCGCCCTGGCGCGTCATGCGTACGGCGTTCCGCCCTTCCCCCGCTGCAAGGACATCAGCCCCGATCACGGGTGTCCCTACCGCGGCGCGGTGGCCGACGCCGTGGCAACGGGGCGCTTCTCTGACATGTGGGCCGAGGCAGACGCATCGGACCGGGCGGAAGGCAGCCGGCAAGCCACCTGGCAGGTCTGCGATACGGCGGCGTACGAACTGGTGGAGTACCCGCCGGACGATGCCTTGCCCGAAGAGACGGAGCGGATCGAGCACACGAGACGGAGCGTCGGCCTGTGCTTCGCGCAGCACATGCTCGCCGCGGACGCGGGGGAACAGCCCTGCTCCGTCAGGCGGATCACTGACGCCCTGATGAACGAGTCGTCCAGCCAAATCCAAGAGGAACCCAGCGATGAGGGACCAGCCGAAGGACAAGCAAGAGGGTAGGGAGAAACCGAAGCCGTCGGAAGGCAAGGACAAGCCCAAGCCACCCGACGGCAAGGACAAGCCGAAGCCGACGGACGGGAAGGACAAGCCGAAGCAGCCTTGGCCCCCAAAGACCTCACGCCGTACGGGAAGAAGCTCTACGAGGGGGCGCAGCCCACTCCGAAGGGGCGGGAGATGGGCGTGGGGGACCCGAAGCCCGACAAGCCTCGGCCCCCCGAGCAGAAGCCCAAGACGGCGGACAAGACGCAGCCGAAGCAGGAGCCACCACCTCGGGAGGACCCGCGAGCAGCTGCGGAGCGGTTCCAACGGGAAATGACGGAGGCGCTGGCAAAGGGCATGCAGTGAAGAGCCGGAGGAGGAGGCGGAGCCCTCTCCAGTCAACAGAGTGAATGAGGCTCAGCGAAGTGAGTGGAGGTCGGGCTGGCACAGCGCTCCACTTGGCCATTCGGGAAGATGGCCGTCTCGGCCGGCCGCACGACCGGGTCAGCCCGGCTTGACCGCCAGCGTCGCGAAATAGTTCGACATGTATTGAGCGGAGGCGTTGGATTGGTGCGGCGCTTCCGCGAAGCCAGTGAGGACGAAACCCGCGGCGAGTTGCCCGCCGATCTGGTCGGTGAGGGTGTGGCTGTATTCAAGGGCGGCCTCCGCGCCGAACTTCGTGGCACGTTCCTCGGCGGAGTACTGCGTGACATCGCTATAGGGCAGCTTGTGTACGACGATCATCTCGCCCCGCTCGTCGAGCGCCTCGTGGTCGAACAAGTACACATCAGGGTTGAGGAAGCCCGCGAGCAGGGTTCCGCCCGGTCGCAGCACGCGGAAGCACTCACGCCACACCAGTGCCAAGTCCGGTACGAACAGGTTAGAGACCGGATAGGATACGACGTCGAATGTCGCGTCGCCGAAGGCACTGAGGTCGCGCATGTCACCCAGAACGGTGCGCAGTTCGAGTTCGTCGCGCGCCGCCACCATCTGGTCCTGACCGAGCTGACGGGGGGAGTTGTCGAACACGGTGACCCGCGCCCCTGCTGCGGCGAGGATCGGCCCCTGCTGGCCACCGCCGGAGGCCAGGCACAACACGTCCTTGCCGGTCAGGTCTGCCGGCAGCCAGGAGCGGTCGACTGGCTCGCGCCCGATGAGAAGAATCGACCAGTCGCCCTTGCGGGCGCGCTCGACGTCCTCAGCACTCACCGGCCTCGACCACTCGCTGCCCTCTTGGACGTACTTGTCCCAGGCTGCCCGATTGTGGGCAGCGGGGTCGACAACACCGTCCTGCACGTTTACTCCCTGGTACAGCCAAGCGGAAACCCGCGGTACTGACAGTTCGGTGTCTGGGTGGGCCACAGCTTCCCGTGAGGCCCGGGTCGAACAACCAGTACCCGCGGCTGCCGGCGAGGAAGCGGACGTTCTCCAGCTCACGAGATTCCGGTTCACTCCAAACCCCGTATCGCCACCCGCGGGAGGTGACCGCCGCACGATCGACACGGGGAACGGAACCCCACGACTCCGGCTCAGCCGCCGTACGCGCCGGAGGCGGTGAGCCGCAGCGCCGTGTCGATGAGGGGCACGTGGCTGAACGCCTGCGGGAAGTTGCCCACCTGGCGCTTGAGGCGCGGGTCCCACTCCTCGGCGAGGAGGCCGAGGTCGTTGCGCAGGGCGAGCAGACGCTCGAAGAGCTTGCGGGCCTCGTCGACCCGGCCGATCATCGCCAGGTCGTCGGCCATCCAGAACGAGCAGGCCAGGAACGCGCCCTCGTCGCCGGGCAGGCCGTCCAGGTTCTCGTCGCCGCTGCTGGTCGTGTAACGCATGATGAACCCGTCCGGCATGGACAGTTCGCGCTGGATGGCCTCGATGGTGCCGATGACCCGCTTGTCGTCCGGAGGTAGGAAGCCCATCTGCGGGATGAGCAGCAGCGAGGCGTCCAGCTCCTTGGAGCCGTAGGACTGCGTGAAGGTGTTGCGCTCCTTGTCGTAACCCTTCTCGCACACGTCGCGGTGGATGGCGTCGCGCATCTCGCGCCAGCGCTCCAACGGGCCGTCCGCATCGCCCGCCTCGATGAGCTTGATGGTGCGGTCCACCGCGACCCAGGCCATGACCTTGGAGTGCACGAAGTGCCGACGCGGGCCGCGCACCTCCCAGATGCCCTCGTCCGGCTCGTGCCAGTGCTTCTCCAGGTAGCTGATCAGCTTGAGCTGGAGGACGCTGGCGTAGTCGTTGCGGGCCAGGCCGGTCATGTGCGCCAGGTGCAGCGCCTCGGTGACCTCGCCGTACACGTCGAGCTGGAGCTGACCGGCCGCGCCGTTGCCCACCCGTACCGGCTGCGAGCCCCCGTAGCCCGGCAGCCACGGCAACTCGGTCTCGCCCAGCTCCCGTTCGCCGGCGATGCCGTACATGATCTGCAGGTTCTCCGGGTCACCGGCGACCGCGCGCAGCAGCCACTCGCGCCAGGCGCGCGCCTCGTCGCGGTAGCCGGTGCGCAGCAGCGAGGACAGGGTGATGGCCGCGTCGCGCAGCCAGGTGAAGCGGTAGTCCCAGTTGCGCACGCCCCCGACCTCCTCGGGCAGCGAGGTGGTGGGCGCGGCAACGATGCCACCGGTGGGCCCGTACGTCAGGGCCTTGAGCGTGATCAGCGAGCGGACCACCGCGTCCCGGTAGGGGCCGTGGTAGGTGCAGTGCTCGACCCACTCGCGCCAGAAGTCCTCGGTCGCCTTAAGCGAGGTCTCCGGCTCCGGCAGCGCGGGCTGGCCCTTGTGCGAGGGCTCCCAACTGATGGTGAAGGCTATGCGCTCACCGGGCGAGACGGTGAAGTCCGAGTAAGTGGTGAGGTTCTTGCCGTACGTCTCGGCGGTGGTGTCGTGCCACACCGAGTCGGGGCCGGCGACGGCCACCGTGCGGCCCTCCACCTTGTGCACCCAGGGCACCACGCGGCCGTAGGAGAAGCGCATGCGCAGCTCGGAGCGCATGGGCACGCGTCCGCTGACGCCCTCCACGATGCGGATGAGCTGCGGCGCCCCGTCGCGCGGCGGCATGAAGTCGATGATCCGCACGGTGCCGCGCGGGGTGTCCCACTCCGATTCCAGGACCAGCGAGTCGCCCCGGTAGCGGCGCCGGTCGGCGTGCGGCGCGGGGGTGTCGGCCGGGTGGGCCGGGCCGAGCCGCCAGAAGCCGTGTTCCTCGGTGCCCAACAGCCCCGCGAAGATGGCGTGAGAGTCGAAACGCGGCAGACACAGCCAGTCGGCGCTGCCATCCCTGTTGATCAAGGCGGCGGTCTGCATATCGCCAATGAGTGCGTAATCTTCGATGCGCCCGGCCACGTGCATCCCCATTCGAACGGCCACCTCGCCCCGCGGGGCGTCTTGCGGTCTTACGGCTTTGGATCTTGGACGAGCTGGATACTCCGGAGGCAAACGGGGTTTGGTTCCACACCGGTCGGCTCGCAGCGTGCGTCCGTGCAGGATACGTCCCACGGGCTTAATCCGTGGGCAGAGTCCCACATGGTGGCCGCGGCCTGGTGCGCCGATCGGGTGGTGAGGCCGATCGGGTGGTGAGGTAGTGGCGGCTGCGGACGACGTGTGCGCGCCGTGTGCGCCCCGTGTCGAGGCCCGGTGCTCCGGCGCAGGTCAGCGGCTTCCCGGGCAGCCTGTTCCAGAAGTCGGGGCGGTGCCTTCGGGAGCGGCGACCCCGACGCGCTGATAGCCTGGTGCCCCGTGGAAACCGGAGGGCACCCCAGCGACATTTCGGGTGACCCCGGACCGCAGCGACGGCATCGCCCGACTTCGGGACGGTGTCGGACGCACCCGACTTCGCGATCCCACGGGAGCCCCCTCTTGGCACTGCCACCCACATCCATGACGACCAAGCACATCTTCGTCACCGGGGGTGTCGCCTCTTCCCTCGGCAAGGGGCTGACGGCCTCCAGTCTGGGTGCGCTGCTGAAGGCGCGGGGCCTGCGGGTCACCATGCAGAAGCTCGACCCGTACCTGAACGTCGACCCCGGCACGATGAACCCGTTCCAGCACGGTGAGGTCTTCGTCACCAACGACGGCGCCGAGACCGACCTGGACATCGGCCACTACGAGCGCTTCCTCGACGTGGACCTCGACGGCTCGGCCAACGTCACCACCGGCCAGGTGTACTCGCAGGTCATCGCCAAGGAGCGGCGCGGCGAGTACCTCGGCGACACCGTCCAGGTCATCCCGCACATCACCAACGAGATCAAGCATCGCATCCGGCGCATGGCCACCGACGACGTCGACGTGGTGATCACCGAGGTCGGCGGCACCGTCGGCGACATCGAGTCGCTGCCGTTCCTGGAGACCGTGCGCCAGGTGCGGCACGAGGTGGGCCGGGACAACGTCTTCGTGGTGCACATCTCGCTGCTGCCCTACATCGGCCCCTCCGGCGAGCTGAAGACCAAGCCGACCCAGCACTCCGTGGCGGCGCTGCGCAACATCGGCATCCAGCCGGACGCCATCGTGCTGCGCGCCGACCGGCACGTGCCCACCGCGATCAAGTGCAAGATCTCGCTGATGTGCGACGTGGACGAGGCGGCCGTGGTGGCGGCGATCGACGCCAAGTCGATCTACGACATCCCCAAGGTGCTGCACACCGAGGGCTTGGACGCCTACGTCGTCCGCAAGCTGGACCTGCCTTTCCGCGACGTCGACTGGACCACCTGGGACGACCTGCTCGACCGGGTGCACAAACCCGGCCACGAGGTGACGGTCGCCCTCGTCGGCAAGTACATCGACCTGCCCGACGCCTACCTCTCGGTGACCGAGGCCATCCGCGCCGGCGGCTTCGCGAACAAGGCGCGGGTCAAGGTCAAGTGGGTAACCTCCGACGACTGCACCACGCAGGCCGGGGCCCACGAACAACTGGGCGACGTGGACGCGATCGTCATCCCCGGCGGCTTTGGCGAGCGCGGCGTCAACGGCAAGGTGGGCGCGATCCAGTACGCTCGCGAGGCGAAGGTCCCGCTGCTCGGCCTGTGTCTGGGCTTGCAGTGCATCGTCGTGGAGGCCGCGCGGAACCTGGCGGGCATCGGCGGGGCCAACTCCACCGAGTTCGAGCCTGCCGCCACCGACCCGGTCATCTCCACCATGGCCGAACAGCTCGACATCGTCGCGGGCGAGGGCGACATGGGCGGCACCATGCGGCTCGGCATGTACCCGGCCAAGCTGGCTGAGGGCTCCATCGTCCGCGAGGTCTACGCCGACCAGCCCTACGTCGAGGAGCGGCACCGGCACCGCTACGAGGTCAACAACGCCTACCGGGCCGAGCTGGAGAAGAAGGCCGGGATCGTCTTCTCCGGCACCTCGCCCGACAACAAGCTGGTCGAGTACGTCGAGTACCCGCGCGAGGTCCACCCGTACCTGGTCGGCACCCAGGCCCACCCGGAGCTGCGCTCCCGCCCGACCCGCCCGCACCCGCTCTTCGCCGGCCTGGTCAAGGCCGCCGTCGCGCGCCAGCTGGCCGCGGCCGAGCAGAACGGCGCCGCGGCCGGGGCCGAGGGGCGGACCAGCGCGTCCTGACGCCGCGCCGCACCGATACGGTTGCCGGGGTACGGGCCGCCCAGCGGCGCGTACCCCGGGTGTCGTACCCGGCGCCGCCGGCCCGCCCCGGCTGGCTCGCGCCGTGCGGCGCCGGCGCAGCTCCACACCGCACAGCCAGCTCAGGAAGGCGCACAGATGGGCATCAAGGACATCGCTGAGGAATGGCGGGTCGTGTCGACCAGCACGCCGTTCACCGGCAACAAGACCAGCGTCCGCACGGACGAGGTCGTCATGCCCGACGGGTCCACCGCGACCCGCGACTACCAGGTGCACCCCGGCTCCGTCGCCATCCTCGCCCTCGACGACGAGGACCGCGTGCTGGTCCTGCGCCAGTACCGGCACCCGGTGCGTCACAAGCTCTGGGAGATCCCGGCCGGCCTGCTCGACGTGCCGGGCGAGAACCCGCTGCACGCCGCCCAGCGCGAGCTGTACGAGGAGGTGCACGTCAAGGCCGAGGACTGGCGCGTGCTCACCGACGTCTACACCACGCCCGGTGGCTGCGACGAGTCGGTGCGCATCTTCCTGGCCCGCCAGATCTCGGACGCCGAGGGCGAGCGCTTCGAGGTCTCCGGCGAGGAGGCCGACATGGAGTTCGCCCGCGTTCCGGCCGCCGAGCTGGCCCGTGGCGCCCTCGCCGGCGAACTGCACAACAACTCCCTGGTGGTGGGCGTGCTCGCGCTGCTGGCCGCGCAGGCCGGCGATGGCCTCGACGCGCTGCGCCCGGCCGACGCCCCCTGGCCGGCCCGCCCGTTCGACGCCTGACGGCCGGTCCGGTCCGCCCCGGTACGCGTCACCGGGGCGGCCCAGCGGCGGATCCCCGACGGGGGAGACCGGGGCCGTCGGCGAGCGCCGCCCGCGTGCCCCACGGCCGACCGCCGGTGTCACCGTCTCCTGTTCTCCCTCGCCCGCGCTCCCTTCGCCCACCGCTCCTTCGCCCCGCTGAGCGGCCCTCGCCCGCCGGCCGGCGGGCCGGGGATCAGCGGTCCAGGACGCCGGCGAGTGCGGTGAGCGCGACGGTCAGGCGCGCGGTCGTCACGCCGCGCTCGCGCTGGTAGGCGAAGACGTCGGCGCCAGCGGGGCCAGCAGGGTGTCGGCCAGCGCGTCCGGGTCGGCCACGTCGGCCGCGCGCAGCAGGGCCATGACGTGAGCGCGCCAGAAGCCGTAGGCGCCGGTGGCGTACCGCCTGGCGCCGGTCTCGGCGCCGAGACCGGCGCCAGGCGGACGTGGCGGTCGAGAAGCTCGGCCATGGCCGCGTAGAAGGCGGCCAGTCGTTCGCCCGGCGGCGCCGCCGGGCCCAGTGGTGGCGGCCCCTGGAGCAACTCGTGTTGCAGGGCCTTCTCGTGCTCGTCCAGCAGCGCGGTGGTGGTGGAGGCGACGTCCGGGTACCGCCGGTACAGCGTTCCCCGGCCCACGCCGGCAGCCCGGGCAATCTCCTCGATCGTGACGGTGCGCGGGTCCTTCGCGGCGAACAGCCCGGCCGCAGCGGCGAGCACTTTTTCCCGGTTGCGAGCGGCGTCGGCGCGTTCCTTGGTCACGGGGTCAGCCTAGAACCCTCTTCGGAATAAGTGGACGCTGTGTCCAGTTGCTAGTCTTCGACCGTGCAACTGGACGCCGTGTCCACTTCGCCTGACTCCAGGGAGGCACGCTCATGAGCTCCACCCTGCTGCACCTCGACGCGAGCGCGCGCCGCGCTTCCTTCAGCCGCGAACTGGGCGACGCCGTCGCCGACGCCTGGCGGACGGCCCACCCGGGCGGCGCCTACCTCTACCGCGACCTCGCGCGCGATCCCGTCCTGCACATCGGCGAGGCGTGGACCGAGCTGTGCGACCACCTCCTGGAGCACCAGATCACCGACCCGCACCGGTACCGGGAGGCGGTCCGCACCCCCGCCTAGACCGCGGCCTGGGCTGTCGTCGAGCCGCTGCTGGCCGAACTCCTCCCGGCGGACGTGGTGTTGATGGCCGCGCCGATGTACAACTTCTCCATACCCTCGGCCCTCAAGGCGTGGATCGACCAGGTGACGTTCCCGAAGATGTCCCTGGCCCCCCGCCGCTTCGTCGTCACCCACGCCCGTGGCGGCGCGTACGGACCCGGCACGCCGCGCCACCCGTACGACCACCAGGAGCGGTACCTGCGCGACTTCATCCAGGGGCACTACGCCGTCGACGACGTCACTTTCGTCGGCACCCAACTGGTCAACTCCCGTCTCGACCCCGCCCTGGCGGCCCGCCGCGCCCAGCACGACGAGTCCCGGGCAGCCGCGCTCGCCGCCGCCCGGAAGCTGGGGAGCGCGCTGTGAGCTGGCTGTTGCTGCTGGCTGCCGGCGCCGTCTACCTGCTGTCGCTGGCGATCCGGGACCTGCCGGTGGGCACGGCGTACGCGGTGTTCACCGGGATCGGCGCCGTCGGCGCCATCGCCCTCGGCATCGCGCTGCACAAGGACCCGGTGAGCGCCGGCCGGGTGGCCGCGCTGGCGCTCATCGTCGCCGGCGTCGCCCTCGCGCGCGTCACCTCCCCCGAGTAGGGGCGGTCGGGCGGGAAACGGGGAGGCGGCCGGTGCGGTCGTGCCAGCCGCCTCCCCGGCGTTGATTGTGGGAGATCCTGAATGTTAAATGTCGAGTATGCAGATGAGCGAGGGCGTCGAGTGGGCCCTGCACAGTTGCCTCAACCTCGCCTGGGCGGAGCACCAGGCCGTGACGGCGCGGAAGTTGGCGTCATTCTACGACCTGCCGCCGGCGTACCTGAACCGGCAACTCCAGGCGTTGGCCCGCGCCGGCATCGTCGCCTCGACCTCCGGCTCGCGCGGGCATCGGAGCAGATCACGCTCCTGGACGTCGTGGTCGCGATCGAGGGTGGCCGGGACGCCTTCCGGTGCCAGCAGATCATGCGTGACGGGCCCGGCGGGCGGTCGGACGTCGACTACCGCAGCCACTGCCTAGTCTCCCAGGCGATGAGCCAGGCGGAGTTGGCGTGGCGGCGGGAACTGGCCGCACAGACGCTCGGCGACCTCAGGGACTCGGTCGAGGCCAAGCACCCCAACGCGCCCCGGATGGCGCGCAACCGCCTGGACCAACCCGTGCGCTGAGCCGCCGCAGGCCGTGGCGCGGCCCGCGCCGTGAAAATTCCTGGATATTTTTTGTTCAGAACCGAAAGGATCCAGATGCAACCTCGCATGGCGAACGTGTACAAGGTCGCCGGCCGCGGCTATCAGGCCCTGTCCGCGATGGAGGAGTTCCTGCGCGACAGCCCCGCGCCCGACGACGTCCTGGAACTGGTCCGCCTGCGGGTCAGCGGGTCAGCCAGACCAACGGCTGCTCGCTCTGCGTCGACCTGCACGCGCACCGGGCCAGCGACGTGGGCGAGAGCGACGAGCGGCTGTGGTCGGTCGCCGCGTGGCGGGACGCGCCGTACTTCACCGACCCGGAGCGCGCCGCGCTGGCGCTCGCCGAGGCGGTCACGCGCATCGCTGACAACCCCGGGGGCGTGCCCGACGACGTCTGGGACGCCGCCGCCCGCCACTTCGCTCCGGACGCGCTCGCCGCCCTGGTGATGGCCATCGCCTCGGTGAACGCCTGGAACCGCGTCAACGTCGCCGCGGGGCTGGTGGCCGGTTCCTTCCGGTGAGGGCCTGGCCCCCACCGCGAAGTCCCGCCCGGAAGAGGGGCGCCCCGTCGGCGGGCGCCCCGTCCGGCGACACGGGCCGCCACGCGTGACGGGCCCCGGACGGCGCCGGCCTGACGGCCCGACAGGAGGTCGCGGCCGCCTCGCGGGGACCCGCGGACTGGCGCCGATCCGATCAGGTGATTCCCGGGGTACGCGGCCCGCCGAGGTCGCCCGCCGCGCGGGGGCCGGTGAACTACGCTCGTCTCGCCCGACCGCGCCCGCGGCCGGCGTACGCGCAGGACTGGGTCTCCCCGCGCGCGGCGGGGAATAAGGAGCGTGGCCCGTGGCGGAGCAGGCGGTGGACACCCGGGGGAACGTCCCGCCGGACGAGCTCGCGACACCGCGGTCAGAGGTGCCACCGGGGGACATACGAACCCCGCGGAGCGACCCCGACCCCACCGCGACCCGGCACGCGCTCACGGCCGAGCCGACGACGGCGGAGCCGGAGCGGACGCCTCCGAGCGCCCGCGCGCGGAACCCGGCGAGCCCGCGAGCCCGCCGCCCGGCCGGGTGCCGCGCAGGCACCCACCGAGCCGCCCGCGCGGCCGCCCGCGAGCCGCGCCCCGGGGCGGGCTCGGGCCCGCCGCGCCGCCCAGCGGGTTCACGGGGCGCCGGCAGGAGCTGGCCTCCCTGCGCGCCGACATCGACCGGGCCGGCCTCGACACGCTGGCCGGCCGCAAGGCCCCGCGCGGCCGGGTGCTGCTCATCGCGGGCCGACCGGGCTCCGGCCGTACGGCGCTGGCCGAGGCGTTCATCGCGCAGGTCGCCGACCGTTACCCGAGCGGAGTCCTGCGCGCGGGGCTGACCACGCCCGACGGCGAGCCGGTGCCCGTCGCCCGCGCCGCCCGCGACCTGCTGAGCGCGCTCGGGGTCTCCGCGCCCCCGGGCGCCGACGAGGATGAGCTGACCGAGGCGTTGCGCGCCGCCCTCGCCGGGCGGCGCGCGCTGCTGCTCCTGGACGACGCGGACAGCGCCGAACAGGTCGACGCCCTGGTGCAGGACGCGCCCGACTGCCTGGTCCTGGTGGTCAGCCGTGGCCCGCTGACCGGGGTGCCTGACGTGCGGCCGTGCACCGTCGGCGGCCTGGACGGGCAGGCCGCCATCGCACTGCTCACCCACTACGCCGGGCCCACCCGGATCACCGTCGACCCGGTGGCGGCCGGCACCGTCGTGGAGGAGTGCGGCGCGCAGCCCGCCGTGCTCGCGCTGGTCGGCGGCTGGCTCGCGGCCCGGCCCATGGCCTCGGTCTCGGACGCCGCCGCGCGGCTGCGGGAGCTGGCGGCCGAGGCCGGCTCGGAGCACTCGGGGCGCCCGCTGGCCCGCGCCCTGTGCCTGGTGCACGCGTCGCTGCCGGCGCGGACCGCCCGGCTGCTGCGGCTGCTCGCGCTGGCCCCCGGCGGCTGGGCCGACGCCCACACCGCGTCGGCGCTCGCCGGCTGCTCCGTGCCCAGCGCGCAGGAGACGCTGGCCGACTTCCTGGCCCACGGTCTGCTGCGCCCGCTGCCCCCCGAGGGCGCGGCCCGCACCGCCGCGCGCGACGTGATGCCCCCCCGCTACCAGGTGCCCGGCTGCCTGATGCCCGGGCTGACCGCGCTGCTGCGCGAACACGAGCGGGCCGCCGAGGTCGAGTTGGCCCGGGCGCGCATGCTGGAGCGCTCCGTACGGCTGCTGCACTCGGCCCACCTGGCCGCGGCGCCGGACAACGAGGCCAAGGAGCAGCGCAGCGCCGAACTGCCTGCGGCGCTGCGCTTCCCCGACCGGGCTGAGGTCGCCCGGTGGCTGCGCTCGCGCCAGCCCGCGCTGCTGGCGGCCGCCCGCCTCGCGGCCGCCGACGGCGGCCTGGACACGCTGGCCAGGCGCCTGCTGTCGGCGCTGACGCACGTGTTGGCCGCGCACCGGGGCGCCGGCGGCGCGGCGCCGGAGCTGTACGAACTGCACGGGTTGCTGCTCGACGTCGCCACGCGCAGGGACCTTCCCCTGGAGCGGGCGGCGGCGCTGTTGAACCTCGGCGACCTCGACGCGCGGGCCCAGCGCGCGGACGCGGCGCTCGCCCGCTACCGGGGCGCCCTCAAGGCCGCGCGGGTGGCCGAGGACCCGTCCTCCATCGGCCGGGCCCTGGAGTCCATCGGCGCCACCTACCACGAGCTGGGCGACTGGGACCGGGCCGCCGACTGGTACCGGCGCGCCCTGGAACTGCGCCTGACCCGGCACGAGCTGGCCGACCAGGCGCGGCTCTACGGGCGCCTCGGCACGGTGCACGCGTGCGCCGGTCGCTGGAGCGAGGGGTTGCGCGGCTGGCGGGCCTCGGCTGCGGCGTGGCGCAGGCTCGGCGACCAGGCCGGGTACGCGCGGGCGCTGGCCGAGGTGGCGCGGGTGTGGGAGTTCGCGGGTCGGCCGCGCGAGGCGTTGCGCACCTGTCAGGAGGCGCTGGAGCACGCGCGGGAGGCGGGGGACGCGCGGGCGCTCGCGGCGGTGCGGCTGCGGCTCGCGGACGCCCTGCAACGGCTCGGCGACCAGCCGGCCGCGGAGTTGCACCGGCGGGAGGCCGGCCGGCTCGTCGGGCCGCGAGATCCGAGCAGGGTACCGGTGGCCGCTAAAGCCGTACCGGAGGCCGAAGCGGAGGACGCTGGAGAGCCGGTCCATAGGGGCAAGCCGGACTCGACCTGCGAAACCAGTAGCACTCCCCCGCAAGTATTGATGCAATGCAAGGCTAGACAGCGCGACATCCTTCATTAGACTGGGATTACCGCGACCGCCACGGTCGTTTCCGGTATGCACAAGCATTGCCGATATTGTCCGGAAAATCACAGAATCAAGGACCGTGATCGACGTGAAGGTCGGCATCCCCCGCGAGATCAAGAACAACGAGTTCCGGGTGGCCATCACCCCCGCTGGCGTGCACGAGCTCGTGCGCCAGGGCCACCAGGTCTTCATTGAGCAGGGTGCCGGCCTCGGCTCCTCGATCGCGGACGAGGAGTACACCGGCGCCGGTGCGACCATCCTCGCCACCGCGGACGTGGTGTGGGCCACGGCCGACCTGCTGCTCAAGGTCAAGGAGCCGATCGCGGAGGAGTACCACCGTCTCCGCAAGGACCAGACCCTCTTCACCTACCTGCACCTGGCCGCCTCCCGCGAGTGCACGGACGCCCTCCTGGAGTCCGGCACCACCGCCATCGCGTACGAGACCGTGGAGACCGCGGGCCGCCAGCTTCCGCTGCTCGCGCCGATGTCCGAGGTCGCCGGGCGGATCGCCCCGCAGGTCGGCGCCTACCACCTGATGCGCTCGGCCGGTGGCCGCGGCGTGCTGCCCGGCGGCGTCCCCGGCGTGCAGGCTGGCAAGGCCGTCGTCATCGGCGGCGGCGTCTCCGGTCGGAACGCCACGCAGATCGCGGTCGGCATGGGCTTCCACGTCACTTTCCTCGACAAGGACATCAACAAGCTGCGCGAGGCGGACAAGGTCTTCGGCGCCAAGGTGCAGACCATCGCCTCCAACGCGTACGAGCTGGAGCGCGCTGTCCTCGACGCCGACCTGGTCATCGGTGCCGTCCTGATCCCCGGCGCCAAGGCCCCGAAGCTCGTCACCAACGAGCTGGTGTCCCTGATGAAGCCCGGAAGTGTACTTGTCGACATTGCGATCGACCAGGGTGGCTGCTTCGAGGACTCGCACCCGACGACGCACGCCGAGCCGACCTTCCCGGTCCACAACTCGGTCTTCTACTGCGTCGCCAACATGCCCGGCGCGGTGCCCAACACCTCCACCCACGCCCTGACCAACGCCACGCTGCCCTACATCGTGGAGCTGGCCAACCGCGGTTCGCGCGACGCGCTGCGGCGTGACCCGGCGCTCGCCAAGGGCCTCAACGCCCATGACGGCCAGGTCGTTTACGGCCCCGTCGGCGAGGCGCACGGCCTGGCCACCGTCGAACTGAGCGCCCTGCTCGGCTAGATCGACACCGAAGAACGCAACACCGAATCCGTGGCCGGGTCTTGCCGTGTGGCGAGGCCCGGCCACAGGTGCGTGCGACGCGCCCGGGGAACCACGCGATCCGGCCTCGTGTCAACTCGCCTTGAACACAACTTTTCAGCCGCTATGGGCGGCTGGGAAACCTCGACGCGGGCTGCCTCTCACCCTTGACATCCGGGTGTTCCCTTGCCGACACATCGGGCCGGGTCCGGTGGATTGTGTTGCTGCGAACCGCCGACACGCCATAGAGTCGCCAATCGTCGGCATGGTGTCACGCTGACCAATCGAGAAATTTCCTGGTCACCAAGGAGGTAGGACGACTTGTGGTTGAGTCGACATTTTCTCCCGGGAGTGGTCAACCAGGAATGGGTGTGCGGGGCCAGAGTCCCTCGGGGCAACGGGCTGTCGGCTCCGTCGCTGTCCACACCTTCGCTGCCCACCAGAGCATGACGAGAGCCCACCAGAGCATGGACGGCCAACACGTGAACGCCATGGCCGGCGAGCAGGGCGGGACCGACCCCGCGACCTTCGCCGACTACGACGCAATGCCCGAGGGGCGCTTCTATGACCCCGACGCTGAGTACGAGCCCGATCCCGAGTACGCGGCCACCCTCGCGCCCGACGCGGCCCGCCAGCGCCGCGAGCGCATCGGCCCCACCGGGCGCCCGCTGCCGTACTTCCCGATTCCGGGACCGCTCACCGAGCACGGCCCCGCGAAGATCATCGCGATGTGCAACCAGAAGGGCGGGGTGGGCAAGACCACCTCGACCATCAACCTGGGCGCCGCGCTCGCCGAGTACGGCCGCCGCGTGCTGCTGGTGGACTTCGACCCGCAGGGCGCCCTGTCGGTCGGCCTCGGCGTGAACCCGATGGAGCTCGACCTCACGGTCTACAACCTGCTCATGGAGCGGGGCATGTCGGCCGACGAGGTGCTGCTCAAGACGGCCGTGCCCAACATGGACCTGCTGCCGAGCAACATCGACCTGTCGGCGGCCGAGGTGCAGTTGGTCAGCGAGGTGGCCCGCGAGTCCACGCTCCAGCGCGCGCTCAAGCCCCTGCTGGCCGACTACGACTACATCGTCATCGACTGCCAGCCCTCGCTCGGCCTGTTGACGGTCAACGCGCTCACCGCCGCGCACAAGGTCATCGTGCCGCTGGAGTGCGAGTTCTTCGCGCTGCGCGGCGTGGCGCTGCTCACCGAGACCATCGAGAAGGTCCAGGAGCGGCTCAACCCCGACCTGGAGCTGGACGGCATCCTCGCCACGATGTACGACTCCCGCACGGTGCACAGCCGTGAGGTGCTCGCGCGCGTCGTCGAGGCGTTCGACGACCACGTCTACCACACGGTCATCGGCCGCACCGTGCGCTTCCCGGAGACGACCGTGGCAGGCGAGCCGATCACCACGTACGCCTCCAACTCCGTCGGTGCCGCCGCCTATCGCCAGCTCGCCAGAGAGGTGCTCGCCCGGTGTCCCGCCGAGTGAGTCTGCCCGGAGCCGACGAACTGTTCCGTACCACCGGGGGCACCGCCCTCCAGGCCTCCTCTCCCCGCCGGCAGGCGGGCGGCGAGGAGCGGGCGCTGCCCGCCGACGCCCGGGGCCGGGTGCCGGCCCCCGCGTCCGAGGGGGACGCCGAGGCGGCGCGGCGCGTGGCCGAGGCCGACGAGCGGGCCTGCGCCGGCCGCGAGGGCCGGGACGGGCACGAGAGCGGACCGGAGCAGCCGGGCGAGCGCCGCGCGTCGGCCGCGCAGGAACGACCCAAGGGGCGCCAGGCCCAGGACGGTCCGACGCCGCCCGCGCAGGCGCGTCGCCGCGGCCGGGCCGCGGGCCGTCGGCCCAGCGGCCGGGAGCGCCACGACGAGAAGATCACGGTCTACGTCTCCGCCGAGGAGCTGATGGACCTCGAACACGCCCGCCTGGTGCTGCGCGGCGAGCACGGACTGGCCGTGGACCGCGGGCGCATCGTCCGCGAAGCGGTCGCCGTCGTCCTCGCCGACCTGGAGTCGCGCGGCGACGCGAGCATTCTCGTGCGCCGGCTGCGCGGTCGCTGACCGGCGCGGAGATCCCGCACATCGCGGGGCGACGGCGGTAACCTGCCCGCTCGTACGGGCCTTTCGCCCGCCCCCGCACCTTGGACCCCTATGCCCACGAACGACGACCCCGCCCCGGCCACGCCGCCGCGCACCCCGCGCCGCAGCCTCGGCCGGGGCCGGCCCCGGCCCGCACCAGGGCACCACCCCACCGCCCCCGCCCCGGCACCCGCCGAGCCCGCCGGCCCTCTCGCGTCCCCCGGGCCCGCCGGCCCCCCGGAGCGCGCCGTCATGTCCGGGCCCGCCGAACCGGCTGAGTCGCCGCGGGAGGCCGCGCCGGAGCCGGTAGGCTACCCGGCAGCCACGGAGCCGCGCGCGGACGCTGACGGCGCCGCCGAGGCCCCGCGCGGGGACACTCCACCCCAGATGCCCGGCGCCGACGACGTACCGCCGGGTGCGGAACCCGAAGCGGAGGCGACGGACGAGACCGGCGAGCCGGCCGCTGACGACGGTCGGTTCATGGTCCGGCTCGCCAACTTCGAGGGCCCCTTCGACCTGCTGCTCCAGCTCATCTCCAAGCACAAGATGGACGTCACCGAGGTGGCGCTCTCGCAGGTCACCGACGAGTTCATGGCGCACATCCGCGCCATGGGGCCGGACTGGGACCTCGACCAGACGACGGAGTTCCTGGTGGTGGCCGCGACCCTGCTCGACCTGAAGGCGGCCCGGCTGCTGCCGTCGGCCGAGGTCGAGGACGAGGCCGACCTCGCCCTCCTCGAAGCCAGGGACCTGCTGTTCGCGCGGCTGCTCCAGTACCGGGCCTACAAGCGGATCGCCGACATCTTCCAGGAGCGGCTCGACGGCGAGGCCAGGCGCTACCCGCGCACCGTCGGCCTGGAGGCGTACCACGCCGAGCTGCTGCCGGAGGTGGTGATCCGGATGGGGGCGGACGGTTTCGCGAAGCTGGCCGTGAAGGCGATGCAGCCCAAGGCCAAGCCGCAGGTGTACGTCGACCACATCCACGCGCCGCTGGTCAGCGTCCGGGAGCAGGCCGAGGTCGTGATCGCGCGGCTGCGCCAGCTCGGCGCGACCGACTTCCAGACCCTGACCGACGACGCCCCCGACACCCTCACCGTCGTGGCCCGCTTCCTCGCACTCCTCGAGCTGTACCGGGAGCGGGTCATCACGCTGGACCAGGAGGAGGCGCTCGGCGCGCTGCGCGTCCGCTGGACCGGCGCCGAGGGGGAATGGCCGCGCGTCACCGACGAGTTCGACCAGCAGCCGGGCGAGCGCGAGCCGGCCGCGGCGCGGCCCGCCGCCGACCCCGAGCCCGCGCCCCGTACCGCGGAGGCGGACCAGGGCGGCGCGGCGGACGGGCTGGTGGCCGGTACGAGCGCGCCGGGGCCGGCCGGTCCGGGCGCGGCCGACCAGCGACCGCGAGGGCCCGGACCAGGCAGCGAGTGGGAGGCGCGGCGATGACCGAGCAGGGCGAGGCGGCCGAGCGGCGGATGTCAGGGGAGCCCGGCGAGCACGTCGGGCCCCCGCCGGGCGGCGCGGGCCCGGCCGAGGCGTACCCCGCGCCGGTGCCGGACGCGGCGTGGGCGACCGACCCGAGCACGCCGTACGCGGGCGGGGACGGCGACCACGGCGTCCCTGGCGCCGGAGACGCCAGGGACGCCGGATACGGCGGGGACGGCGGGGGTGGCGGGGGAGAGGGCGACCCCGGTGGCCCCGATGGCCCCGGCGGCGCCGACGGCGTGGCCGGGCTCGCGTTGCGGCCCGCGCTGGAGGCCGTGCTGATGGTGGTCGACGAGCCGGCCACCGAGGAACACCTGGCCAAGGTGCTCGGCCGACCCCGGCGCGCGGTGGCCGACGCCGTGCGGGAGCTGGCCGACGAGTACACCCGCCAGGGGCGCGGCTTCGAGCTGCGCCTGGTGGCGGGGGGCTGGCGGTTCTACACCCGGCCCGAGTACGCCGCGGCCGTCGAGGGGTTCGTGCTCGACGGCCAACAGGCCAGGCTCACCCAGGCCGCGTTGGAGACGTTGGCCGTCGTCGCGTACCGTCAACCGGTCAGCCGTTCGCGCGTCTCCGCCGTCCGCGGAGTGAACTGCGACGGCGTGATGCGGACCCTCCTGCAGCGCGGTCTGGTGCAGGAGGCGGGCACGGAACCCGAAACAGGTGCGATCCTGTACAGGACGACGAACTACTTTCTGGAGCGGATGGGCCTGCGGGGCCTGGACGAGTTGCCCGAGCTGGCACCGTTCCTGCCGGAGGTGGACGCCGTCGAGGCGGACTCGCTTGAGGGGGTCCCCTCGTTCGACCCGGACGCACCGGACGACGCAGACACCACGACGGCCCACTCGACTACGGAACCTTGATGCGAAGCAGTGACAGGAACAGCGGCGGCAACTGGAACCCCCGGAGCGGGGGTGGCGGCAGGCGCGACGACAAGCCACGGCGCTCGGGCACGCCCCGGCCCGAGGAGCGCCGCTACGACTTCGGCAGCACGGGGCAGTCGGGCGCGAACCGGCCGGGCGGCGTCGGCGGCGGCAAGGGCGCGCCGAAGGGCGGCCCCAATGCGGGCGGCCGCGGCGGCCCGGTGGCCGGCGGTCGCGGCGGTGCCCCGGCGGGCGGTCGCGGGGGCGCGGCCGGGCGGCCCGGCAGTAGCCGAGGGCGCTCCTTCCCGGCCCGCCCGCGCGAGCTGGACGCGCAGATCGAGGAGCGCAACCGGGCCCGGCACAACGAGCCGAAGCTCAACCTGCCCAAGACCTTCGGCGGCGAGGAAGGCGAGCGGCTGCAGAAGGTGCTCGCCCGGGCCGGCATGGGCTCGCGGCGCGCCTGCGAGGAGCTGATCGACCAGGCCAGGGTCGAGGTGAACGGCCAGATCGTCACCGAGCAGGGGCTGCGCGTGGACCCCGAGAAGGACGAGATCAAGGTGGACGGCCTGACCGTCGCCACCCAGTCGTACCTGTTCTTCGCCCTCAACAAGCCCGCCGGCGTCGTCTCCACCATGGAGGACCCGGACGGCCGCCAGTGCCTCGGCGACTACGTCACCAACCGCGAGACCCGGCTCTTCCACGTCGGGCGCCTCGACACGGAGACCGAGGGCATCATCCTGCTCACCAACCACGGCGAGCTGGCGCACCGCCTCACCCACCCCCGGTACGGCGTGAAGAAGACCTACCTCGCCGCGATCCAGGGCCCCATCCCGCGCGACCTCGGCAAGCAGCTCAAGAACGGCATCGAGCTGGAGGACGGGTACGCCCGCGCCGACCACTTCAAGGTGGTCGAGAACGTCGGCAAGAACTACCTGGTTGAGGTGACCCTGCACGAGGGCCGCAAGCACATCGTGCGCCGCATGCTCGCCGAGGCCGGGTTCCCGGTCGAGAAGCTGGTCCGCACGCACTTCGGCCCGATCCCGCTCGGCGACCAGAAGTCGGGCTGGCTGCGCCGGCTGACCAACACCGAGGTCGGGATGCTCATGCGCGAGGTGGACCTCTAACCACGCCGTACGGCCCGGGGCCGGCCCCGGCGCGGACGGCCCTGGGTGCCGGTCACGGCCCCGTCAGGCCCAGGGGCCGAGCGAGACCTCGTGTCCCTCCTCGTCCCGCTTTGACCTCCATCATCCCGGCCACCGCGGTCCGGTTGACGTGCCCGTAACACGTGCGGGAACCGGGTCGCGGCGGGCACGCCGGGCGGCGGCGCGGGGTCGGCGGCCTCCCAGTGCACCATCACGTCCAGCTTCCCCTCGTCGATGAGCAGCACCATCAGCGGGCCGACGGCGTACCGGAAGCGAGCCGTTGCCACGGCCAGCGTCGTGGCCTCGTCGGGCGAGCAGTGCACGAATCCGTCCTCGGCGAGCGAGCGCGGGGCGTACGGGCGGTCGGGCGCGACCAGCCAGCCGTCCAGGGGAACCACGTGGTAGATCATGCGGAACGTTCTACCGGAACCGGGCGCTTCGTACCCCCTCCGCCCCGCCGCACCGCGTCCCACGTGCCCGCCCCGGTAGCCGGCCGGACACCGGGCCCGGCGCGGCCCGTCCGCGCCCCCGCCGCGCGCCCGTCTCGGCTGGTGGGCGTCGGGCCGGTGGCCGGCGGGTGCTGGTTAGGGTGGCGGCAAGCGGTAGGTGACAGCGCCAGCCCCCAGCCCGCAGAAGGACACCACTTCGTGAGAACCGCCCTCGTCATCGGTACCGGCCTCATCGGCACCTCCGCCGCCCTCGCGCTGGCGGGCCGGGGCGTCCACGTGCACCTGGCCGACCACGACCCGGCGCAGGCCCGCACCGCCGCCGCCATGGGCGCCGGCAGCGACGCCGAACCCGAGGGCCCGGTGGACCTGGCCATCGTGGCCGTGCCCCCCGCGCACGTCGCCGACACCCTCGCCGACGCGATGCGCCGCGGCCTGGCCCGCGGCTACCTGGACGTCGCCAGCGTCAAGGGCGGCCCGCGCCGCGAGCTGGAGGCCAAGGGCTGCGAGCTGACGCACTACCTGGGCACGCACCCGATGTCGGGCCGCGAGCGGTCGGGCCCGCTGGCCGCCAGCGCCGACCTTTTCGAGGGCCGGCCTTGGGTGCTCACGCCGGCCCGGGACACCGACACCGAGGTGCTGAACCTGGCCCTGCAACTGGTCGCGCTGTGCCACGCCGTGCCCGTGGTGATGGACGCCGACGCCCACGACCGCGCCGTGGCGCTGGTCTCGCACACCCCGCAGCTCGTCTCCAGCATGGTCGCGGCCCGGTTGCAGAACGCCGACGAGACGGCGGTGCGGCTGTGCGGCCAGGGCATCCGGGACGTCACCAGGATCGCCGCCTCCGACCCGGCGATGTGGATCGACGTCCTCTCCGCCAACCCGGGCCCGGTCGCCGACGTGCTGGCGGAACTGGCCGACGACCTCGCGGAGACCGTACGGGCGCTGCGCTCCCTGGAGTCCGGCGCCGAGGCCGCGCGCGAGGATGGCGCGGCCGGCATCGCCGACGTGCTGCGCCGGGGCAACGCGGGCCGGGTCCGGGTGCCGGGCAAGCACGGCGCCGCGCCCGCCGCCTACGACACCGTGACGGTCCTCATCGGCGACCAGCCGGGCGAGCTGGCCAGGATCTTCGCCGACGCGGACCGGGCCGGCGTCAACATCGAGGACGTACGGATCGAGCACGCCACCGGCCAGCAGGCGGGCCGCATCCAACTGGTGGTTGAGCCGAACGCGGTGCAACCGCTGACCGTGGCGCTGCGCGAACGGGGCTGGCCGCTGCGCCCGTGACGCGCCGCGTCCGTGACCGCTGATTCTCGGCCATCGTGGTGGCCGAAGAGCGGTGCTGTGTCCCGGGTGCGGCGGCGTGAGCGTGTACGCCGCCGGGCCCGGGGCACCCGCGTCTACCGACAGCCCACACGATCACGGGAGGCAGGATGTGCGCACGGCGTCTCACTCGACGGACAGACAGCGGCACGGGCGCCGGGCGGGTGCCGCGCCGGGGACGTACGACGATCGCCGCCCTTGCGGTGGCCGGTCTGGCCGCCTGTACGGCACTGACCGGGTGCGGAAGCGACGACGGCTCCGACAAGAAGACGGACAGCGCGGACGGCGGGAAGAGCTCGCAGCGTCCCGAGACGCCCGGCGCGGGAGCGGACCAGAGCCAGGTGGTCCAGACAGCCTACGAGAAGACCGCCGAGGCGGGACCGCCAAGATGCGGCTGGTCACGAAGACCAGCGCGGGCTCGAAGGACGTCACGGTGCGGGGCGAGGGCGTTATCGACTTCGACGACGGCGCGTCGAAGCTGAAGCTCACCGGGGACGGGAAGCAACTGGAGCAGCGGGTCGTCGACGGCGTGCTCTTCCAGCAGCCGCCGAAGGAGGAGCGCCAGCAGATCCCCGGCGGCAAGCAGTGGATCAAGGTGGACCTGGCGAAGGTCGCCGAGCGGAACGGCCGCTCCGGAGGTGACCAGATCAGCGACCCGGCGGCGTCCGCCCAGTACACCAGGGCCATCTCCGACGGGAAGGTCGAGAAGCTCGGCCGCCAGGAGCTGGACGGTGTGCGGATCACCCGCTACCGGGTGAGCGTCGACGTGGACAAGCTCGCCGGCACCCACAAGGCGGAGGCCGCCCAGCTCAAGAAGCAGTTCGGCCGCCACCTGCCGATGGAGCTGTGGCTCGACGACGACGGCCGCATCCGGCGGCAGCAGATGGAGCTGACGCCGAAGCAGGGCGAGATGAACGCGCAGCGCGTGACGGCCCGCACGGTCATCGACTTCACCGACTACGGGACCGACGCGGAGGTCGAGGCGTCGCCGCGCGACCAGACCACCGACGTGACGGACAAGATGACGCGGTGACGTGAGCTGGGGCGGCCGGAGCCGGCGCTTCGCGGGCCGCTCCCGCACGGGCGGCGACCCGCGCGACGCCCGGGGCCGGCCGCCGCACCACGGCTTGGGGTCTGCCCCGGCCGACGGCGGTGGCCTCAGCTGCACCGGGTGGTCATTCCAACCAGTAACCTTGTCGGAGACCTCTCGTTTCGCGATCACTCCGCGTCCGCCCCGTAGTAACGCCCCGTGCATGAGGAAGGTGTCTGTCACCGTGGAAACCGCCGCCCGGACCCCACCGGCAGCAGTCATTGTCGGCATCGACGGCCCCTCCGGCACGGGCAAGTCCAGCACCTCCAAGGCCGTCGCGGCCAAGCTCGGCCTGCGCTACCTGGACACCGGAGCCCAGTACCGGGCGATCACCTGGTGGATGCTGAGCAACGGCATCGACGTGAACGACCCGGCCGCCGTCGCCGACGCCGCGGCCAAGCCCGCCCTCGTCTCCGGTACGGACCCGTCCGCGCCCACCATCAGCGTGGACGGCGCCGACGCCGCGGGCCCCATCCGCACCGCCGAGGTCACCGCCGCCGTCAGCGCCGTCAGCGCCGTGCCCGAGGTGCGCGCCTGGCTGACCGAGTTGCAGCGCGCCATCGCCACCGAGGCGCCGCACGGCATCGTCGTCGAGGGCCGCGACATCGGCACCACCGTGCTGCCGGACGCCGACCTCAAGATCTTCCTCACCGCTTCGGAGGCGGCCCGCGCGGCCCGCCGCAGCGGTGAGCTGGGCAGCAAGAGCGCCTCGGACATCGCCGCCACGCAGGCGGCGCTGGCCAAGCGGGACGCGGCCGACTCGGGGCGCAAGACCTCCCCGTTGGCCAAGGCCGCCGACGCGGTCGAGGTGGACACCACCGAGCTGACCCTGGAGCAGGTCATCGAGTGCGTGGTCACCCTGATCGAAGACAAGCAGGGCGCGTGAGCACGGCCGCGGCACAGCGGGCGCCGAGCGGGCCGGGTGCCGCGGTCGGCCGCCGTATCGGCATCGGCCTGATGTACTCGCTGTGGCACCCGCGCGTGCTCGGCGCCTGGCGGGTGCCGACCAGCGGCCCGGTCATCCTCACGATCAACCACGCGCACGGCGTCGACGGGCCGATGCTCATGGGAACCGCGCCCTGGCCGGTGCACTTCCTGATCAAGAAGGAAGCGTTCGTCGGGCCGCTCGACCCGTTCCTGCGATCCATCGGGCAGCTCAAGGTGGACCGGGAGATCGCGGACCGGGCGGCGCTCGCCGTGCTGCGCCGCGGCGATGTGCTCGGCATCTTCCCGGAGGGCACCCGCGGCGAGGGCGACTTCGCCGCGCTCCGCGCCGGCCTGGCCTACTTCGCGGTGCGCGGCGACGCCCCCATCGTGCCGGTGGCGGTGCTGGGCACCAGCGAGCGGCGCGGCCGGGCGATAGCGGCCCTGCCCCCGCTGCGGTCCCGCATCGACATCGTCTTCGGCCCGGCCTTCCGCGCCACCGACGACACCGACGGCGACGCCCCGTCCGGGGCGAGCGCCACCCGCACCCGGGCCACCCGGGCAGTTCTGGACGCGGCGACCGCTCGCATCCAGGCGCGGCTGAGCGAGCACCTGCCCGACGCCAGGCGCCGCACCGGCCGCTAGACAGATGTGAGCGGCGGGCCGTGAGGGCCCGCCGCCGAGGGACGACGAGGAACACTTCATGAACGACCAGATCCACACCGGCGACGAGCACGGTGAGCTTGGCGACGCCGAGTACGCGGAGTTCATGGAGCTCGCCGCGCAGGAGTGCTTCGACCCCGAAGAAGTGGAGAGCGACATCGCGGCGGCCGGCCACGGCCCGCTGCCGGTGCTCGCCGTCGTCGGACGCCCCAACGTCGGCAAGTCGACCCTGGTCAACCGCATCCTCGGGTGCCGCGAGGCGGTCGTGGAGGACCGCCCCGGCGTGACCCGGGACCGGGTGACGTACGAGGCCGAGTGGGCCGGGCGCCGCTTCAAGGTGGTGGACACCGGAGGCTGGGAGCAGGACGTGCTCGGCATCGACGCCTCGGTGGCCGCGCAGGCCGAGTTCGCGATGGAGGCCGCCGACGCGGTCGTCTTCGTCGTGGACTCCTCCGTGGGCGCCACCGACACCGACGAGGCCGTGGTCAAGCTGTTGCGGCGGGCCGGCAAGCCCGTCGTGTTGTGCGCCAACAAGGTGGACGGCCCCTCGGCCGAGGCGGACGCCGCGGCCCTGTGGTCGCTCGGTCTCGGCGAGCCCTACCCGGTCTCCGCGCTGCATGGCCGCGGCACCGGCGACATGCTCGACGCCGCCCTGGACGCGCTGCCCGAGGCCCCGGCGCAGACCTTCGGCACGGCCGTCGGTGGCCCGCGCCGCGTCGCGCTCATCGGCCGCCCGAACGTGGGCAAGTCCTCGCTGCTGAACAAGGTCGCGGGCGAGGAGCGGGTGGTCGTCAACGAGCAGGCCGGCACCACCCGCGACCCGGTGGACGAGCTGATCGAACTCGGCGGCAAGACCTGGAAGTTCGTGGACACCGCCGGCATCCGCCGCCGCGTCCACCTCCAGGAGGGCGCCGACTACTACGCCTCGCTGCGCACCGCGGTGGCGCTGGAGAAGGCGGAGGTCGCGGTCGTCCTCATCGACGCCAGCGAGTCCATCAGCGTGCAGGACCAGCGGATCATCACGATGGCCGTGGAGGCCGGTCGGGCGCTGGTCATCGCGTACAACAAGTGGGACACCCTCGACGAGGAGCGCCGCTACTACCTGGAGCGGGAGATCGAGCGGGACCTGGTGCAGATCCCGTGGGCCCAGCGGGTCAACGTCTCGGCGCGTACGGGACGGCACATGGAGAAGCTGGTCCCGGCGATCGAGACGGCCATCGCCGGCTGGGAGACCCGGGTCCCCACCGGGCGGCTGAACGCCTTCCTCGGCGAGATCGTGGCCTCCCACCCGCACCCGATCCGCGGCGGCAAGCAGCCGCGCATCCTGTTCGGCACCCAGGCGGGCATCAAGCCCCCGCGGTTCGTCCTGTTCGCCTCCGGCTTCCTGGAGGCCGGCTACCGGCGCTTCGTGGAGCGCCGGCTGCGCGAGGAGTTCGGCTTCGATGGCACCCCGATCCACATCTCGGTACGGGTCCGCGAGAAGCGCGGGCGCAAGAAGTAGCGGCCCGGGGTCAGACGCCAGGCCGCGGCGCACGCACGGGCCGCCCCGGCGACCGCGCCGGGCCGGAGCCCCCGACGCCGCCGCGTCCAGCCGACGCGGCGGCGGTCCTCCTGCAGGCCGCGCCGCCTGCCGTCCCGCGGCGCGGACGGCAGCGCGGCGGGCAGGTTGGCGTGCTGGTGGCGGCCGTTGCCCGACCAGCCGCCGCTGCGCTCCCACGAGCCCCGCTGCTCGCGGTGGCCGAACGCCGTGAACCCCAGGTCCTCCTCGCCCGAGCGGTCTCCCGGCAGGGCCCGGAAGGACCTGCGGTACTCCGCATACAGGGCGTCGAAGATGGGTGTGGCCGACGCGACGTGCTGCTGGTGGGGCCGCGCGTGGTCGGGTCCCTCGTGCGGGGGCCGCATGCTGGGGATCGGGGGCTGGTAGGGGTCGCGGGGGGCGGGCTCGTATGTGTGCACGGTAAGCGCCAACGACCCGATCGCCCGTCGGATGCGGGGAGTATGGCGAATGCGCCACCCGTGAGGTGTATGGGGGAGTGTGTCCGATGTCACGAACCGGGAGTCGTACGGGCGGTGCCGGACGGCTGTAGGCCCTGCCCCCGCGCGGGCGCGGCCCGCATCACGTGCCCGCGAGCGGCATCGCGGCGGCGACCAGCTTCCCGCGCGCGGCGGCCCGCTCCAGGGCCGCGCGGAGCAGGTCGTCCTCGCGCGGCTGCTGGCCGATGACGCCGGCCGGGGCCGCGTAGACGAACACGGTGTTGCTCTTGTTCGCGGCGGCCCGCCACCCCTCGGTCACGTGCAGCGGCTGGTGGGCCTGCCACCACGCGGTGGAGGCGGTGCCGTCGGCGCCGGGGGAGAGGACCGCGTGCGGTTGGCCCATCGCCAGCAGCACCGACCAGCCCGAGTTCCGCTCCGGCCGCTGCTCCAGGTCGGTGACCGGTCGGAAGCCCTGCTCGGTGAGGAGGGTCAGGAAGTCGTCGCCCGGGCCGTCGGAGCCGGGTCGGACGATTGGGCCGGTCGGCTCCACCACGAGCCCGGGGTGGACGTCGCCGCCGAGCAGGATCAGCCCGCTGGTGACGCCGAGCACGGCCTGCCGCGGGTCGCTCTTGGGGATGCTGTCGGCGTCCTGGCTCGCGGTGATGGACCGCACGGCGCCCTGCAACTGCTCCTCGGAGACCGTGACCACCTGCGAGGGGATGCAGGAGGCGTGCGCGAAGGCCAGGACGGCGGTCTCGTCCCCGACGAACAAGACCGTGTTGGTGGGCTCCTGGGCGGCGTCGCCGGGGGTGCGGCACGAGGTGCAGTCGTGGTTGCCCGGGGTGTTGTCGCCGACGAGCAGCCGTTCTGCCTCTTCTTCGCCGATCTCGGCGCGTACGTCGTCGCTGACGTCGAGCATGCGCGGCACGGGTGGCTCCTCGAATTCGTCTCCATGCGCCGGGTGGACCCCCGGCTCGTAATGAACACAACGGGGGACCAGCGGCGGGGGTCACGCCGGGCGCGACGCGGAAACGCGCCGTCCCCGGTCCGTGGCCGGCGCCGCCCGGAAGCGCTTGCGGGGCGGGTGGGTCCTGTGGGGCGGCCGGATCACGCCCCCGTGGGCCGCCGCGCGGGGGCGGGCACCCTTGGGCAGCGAGCGAACGGTCATCGTGGCCTCGGGGTACCTGCCCCGAGCGGCCCGCGGCCCGGTGCGCCGGGCGCGGGGGCGACCGTGCCGGTTCGCCCGACCCGGTGACGCCCGGCAGCGCGGCGCCCCGGGACGGGCCGTGCCGACCGGCCATGATGATCACTCGCCTGGGAAAGTTCCCGCAGGCCGCTACCGATTGCATATCGCTTGGGGAACAAGATGGTGTGTGGGGCCAACCCCGCAACCGTTTTCCCAGTCTTACCCAGAAGTTAAGGCGGACGAGTGACCGTCCGCGGGGAAAACCATGGGATGACGGGGACGGATGCATATCTCATTCCTGATTCACAACGCGTACGGGATCGGCGGGACGATTCGCACTACGTACAACACTGCCCGCACGCTCGCGGAGCAGCACGACGTGGAGATCGTCTCCGTGTTCCGGCACCGCGACGAGCCGGTCTTCGACCCCGGCTCCAAGGTGACGTTGCGGCATCTGGTGGACATCCGTAAGAACAGCCCCGACTACGAGGGCGACGACCCGCGGTACACCAAGCCCGCCCGCGTGTTCCCGTACACCGAGGGCCGGTACAAGCAGTACAGCGAACTGACCGACCTGCGCGTCGCCGAGCACCTGGCGGGCCTGGAGACGGACGTGGTGGTCGGCACCCGCCCCGGGCTCAACTGTCACATCGCCCGCGAGGCGCGGCGCGGGATCGTGCGCGTGGGGCAGGAGCACCTGACCCTGAGCACGCACTCCAAGGGGCTGAAGAAGACGCTGCGCGGCCTGTACCCGAGGCTGGACGCGGTGACCACGGTCACCGAGGCCGACGCCAACACCTACCGGCGCCAGATGCGGCTGCCCGGGGTGCGGGTGGAGGCGGTGCCCAACAGCATTCCGGAGCCGGGGATCTCCCCGGCCGACGGCACCGGCAAGTGGGTCGTGGCCGCCGGCCGGCTGGCCCCGGTGAAGCGGTACGACCTGTTGGCCAAGGCGTTCGCCAAGGTCGTGGCGCAGCGCCCGGACTGGCGCCTGCGGATCTACGGTGGCGGCGCGGAGCGGGACAAGCTGCGCGCCCTCATCCACCGCCTCGGGCTCTACAACCACGTCTACCTCATGGGCCCCGCCAACCCGCTCGACCCCGAGTGGGTCAAGGGCTCGATCGCCGCCGTCACCTCCAGCCTCGAGTCGTTCGGCATGACGATCGTCGAGGCGATGCGCTGCGGGCTGCCGGTCGTCTCCACCGACTGCCCGCACGGCCCCGGCGAGATCATCGAGGACGGTGTGGACGGCCGCCTGGTGCCCGTCGGCGACGTCAACGCGATCGCCGGCGCCCTCCTCGACCTGATCAATAACGACGAACTGCGCCAGCGCATGGGCGGCGCCGCGCTCGCGAACTCGGCCCGCTTCGCCCCCTCCCAGGTCGCCGGCCGGTACGAGGCGCTCTTCAGTGACCTGATGTCGCGCGGCGGACTGCGCGGCTCGCTCCACCGCACGCGAGGCGCCCTGCTCAGTGGCGTGTACGCGACCAAGGACGTCGGACGACAGGCGTTCAGAAAGGTACGTGCCGCATGACGACCCCCTCTGCACAACTGCCCACGCCCGCCTCCCGGCCCGAGCCCGAGGCGAGCGCGCCGCTGCGCGCGGACAGCGTCGCCGACTCCGCGGGCGGCCTCACCTTCGACATCGACCTCACGCTGCCCGACCCCGCCGACTGGAACGCGGCGCTCGTGCTCAGGCTCCGGGGCGACGCCGAGGGCGCCGACGAGGTGCGGCTGCCGCTGTCGCCGGCCGGCGAGCGGCGGGTACGGGCCGTGCTGCCCAGCACGGTCGCGCTGCCCGAGGGCCGCTGGGACGTGTACGTGGCCGTGGGCGACGAGCGGCCGCAACGGCTGGCACCCGGCCTGAACGACCTGCGCTCGCTGGTGGACCGCAGGCCGGGCCCGAGCCTGTCGCCGCTGGCCGTGTGCATCCCGTACACCACCAAGCACGGCAACCTCTCGCTGCGGAGCTGGCTGCGCGCCCCGCACGCGGAGGCCGGCGAACTGCGGGTGGCGGACGGCACGCTGACCGGGCGCGGCCGGCTCTACCGGGTGGAGCGCCCGGTGGCCTGGCTGACCGGCGCGGTGGTACGGGCCCGGCTGCGCCGCGACCCGTCGGTGGAGCATGAGGTCCCCGTCACCGCGGACTACGCCGACTTCGACTTCTGGCTGGCCTACGCGGACCTGGCCGCGCACTGGGACGGCGGGCAGGACGTGTGGGACCTGTGGCTGGCCCGGGCCGACGGGGCCGAGGAGGGCGAGGGCCACGCGGCGGAAGCGGCGGCGGGGACCGCCCCGGCGGACCGGTCGTCCGCGACGCGGGTGCGCATCGCGCGCATCCTGGACGACGTCGTGGACAAGAAGCCCGTCTTCGCCTACCCGGCGCTGTCGTTGGGCACCGACCGCGGCACGGTCCGCGTCACCCCGTACTACACGGCGGACAACGACCTCTCGGTGCGTGTCGAGGGGGCGTAGCGAACACCGGGCAGAGCGGGGCGGCCTGGGAAAGGCCGTCGTGGGACGGGAACGATGGGCATGGTCCGGGGCGAGTGGGGCACTTGATTCTCCTGGAGGTGCGAACTATGGTTCCTGTTCTACTCGTTTCGTTCTGCTGCTGGCCCTCCTCCTGTTCGGCGCCGGCTTCGCGGTCAAGATGCTGTCGTGGATCGCCATCGCCCTGTTGGTCATCTGGCTGCTCGGTTTCTTGGTGCGCTCCACCACACCGAGCGGCCACCGCTCCCGGTGGTACCGATGGTGAGCGAGCCGGCCCGGGCGCGCGGCAGACCACCACGTGACTGCCGCGCCCAGCGAGCCGCCCGGCGAGGGGCCCGCACCCGACACGTCGTTCGGTGCGGGCCCCTCGCCGCCCGTGGGCCCGTGCCCGCGCCCGACCGTCGGGCTCGGGGGCGGGCGGTGCCGCACGGCTCCTCGCGGACCGTAGCTGTCCGCGACGGCTGACAGACTGCTGCCCATGTTGGAGACCTCGGCCCGACTCCTGCGTCTGCTCTCGCTGTTGCAGACCCACGGCGGCCTCGCATCGGCGGACCGGTACGGCGCGTGCGGCGGACGCCGTAGCTGGGCGGGCGCGGAGCTAGCCGAGCGCCTCGGCGTCACCCCGTGCACCATCCGCCGCGACGTGGACCGGCTGCGCGAACTCGGCTACCCGGTGCACTCCGTGCCGGGCACCGCAGGCGGCTACCAGCTCGGCGCGGGCGCCGAGCTGCCGCCGTTGCTGCTCGACGACGACGAGGCGGTGGCCGTCGCGTGGGGCTGCGGATGGCCCCCGCCGGGGTGGAGGGCATCGACGAGAGCACCGTGCGCGCCCTGGTCAAGCTGGAGCAGGTGCTGCCGGACCGGCTGCGCCGCCGGGTCTCGGCGCTCAACACGTACACGGTGCTGATGATCGGCGCGCCCGGTCACGCCGCCATCGACCCGCGGGTGCTGACCGAGCTGGCGCACGCCTGCCGGGACCGGGAGCGGGTCCGCTTCGAGTACCGGGACCACGGGGGCGGGGTGAGCCGCCGCACGACCGAGCCGTACCGCCTGGTGTGTTCGCGGGCGCGCTGTTACCTGGTCGCGTGGGACCTCGACCGCGCCGACTGGCGCACCTTCCGGGCCGACCGCATCACCCCCAAACCACCCCACGGCCCCCCTTCGAACACCGTGAGCCGCCCGCCGAGGACCTGGCCGTCTACGTGGTCGCGGGGCGTGTCCGTGACCGCGTACGCGCACCGCGACACCGTGCTGTTGCGGGTCCCGGTGGAGCGCGCCGCGGAGCGGATCTCGCCGTCGGCCGGGGTCCTTGAGGCGGTGGACGACCACTCCTGCCTGCTGCACACCGCCGCGCACGCGCTGGACGTGCTGGTCCTGCACATCGTCCTGGCGGGCTTCGACTTCGAGGTGCGCGAACCGGCCGAGCTGCGCGAGCACATCAGAGGGATTCGCGACCGCCTCGACCGGGCTCTGCCGTGATGCTCGACTCTTCCAGCTGTGCCACCCGCGGGTGGTGCAGGTCGAAGGCGGGCGACTCGGAGCGGATGCGGGGCAGCGCGAGGAAGTTGTGCCGCGGCGGCGGGCAGGAGGTCGCCCACTCCAACGAGCGGCCGAACCCCCACGGGTCCTCCACGGCCACCGGCGGCGCGTAGCGCGCGGTCTTCCAGACGTTGTAGAGGAACGGCAGCGTGGACAGGCCGAGCAGGAAGGCGCCGACGGTGGAGACCATGTTGAGCGCGGTGAAGCCGTCGGCCGTCAGGTAGTCCGCGTACCGGCCCGGCATGCCCTCCACGCCCAGCCAGTGGTGGACCAGGAACGTGGTGTGGAAGCCGACGAACAGGGTCCAGAAGTGGATGCGGCCCAGGCGCTCGTCGAGCATCTTGCCGGTGAGCTTCGGCCACCAGAAGTAGAAGCCGGCGAACATCGCGAAGACGACCGTGCCGAAGACCACGTAGTGGAAGTGGCCCACCACGAAGTAGCTGTCGGTGACGTGGAAGTCCAGCGGCGGCGAGGCCAGGATGACGCCGGTCAGGCCGCCGAACAGGAAGCCGATCGACCACAGCATCGGCGTCTCGAAGGAGATCGACCCGTGCCACATGGCGCCGATCCAGTTGAAGAACTTCACCCCGGTCGGCACCGCGATCAGGAAAGACAGGAAGGAAAAGAAGGGCAGCAGCACCGCTCCGGTGGCGAACATATGGTGGGCCCAGACGACCACGGACAGTCCCGTGATGGCCATCGTCGCCCCGATCAGCATCACGTAGCCGAAGACCGGCTTGCGGGAGAAGACCGGGATGATCTCCGTGATGATGCCGAAGAACGGCAGCGCGATGATGTAGACCTCTGGGTGCCCGAAGAACCAGAACAGGTGCTGCCACAGGATCGCCCCGCCGTACTCCGCCTCGAAGACCACCGCCCCGAAGCGCCGGTCCGCCTCCAGGCACAGCAGCGCGGCGGCCAGTACGGGGAAGGCGATGAGCACCAGGATCGAGGTGAACAGCACGTTCCAGGTGAAGACGGGCATTCGGAACATCGTCATGCCGGGTGCGCGCATCCCGATGATGGTGGTGAGGAAGTTGACCGAGCCCAGGATCGTGCCGAAGCCCGACAGCGCCAGGCCCATGATCCACAGGTCGGCGCCGATGCCGGGCGAGTGGGTGGCGCTGTTGAGCGGCGCGTAGGCGAACCAGCCGAAGTCGGCCGCGCCGTTCGGCACCAGCATGCCGCTGCTCACCATGAGCCCGCCGATGAGGAACAGCCAGTACGAGAGCATGTTCAGGCGCGGGAAGGCCACGTCGGGGGAGCCGATCTGGAGCGGCATGATCTCGTTGGCGAACCCGGCGAAGGTCGGCGTCGCGAACAGCAGCAGCATGATCGTGCCGTGAAGCGTGAACGCCTGGTTGAACTGCTCGTTCGAGACGAGTTGCAACCCCGAGCGGGCCAGCTCGGCCCGCATCACCAGAGCCAGTAACCCCCCGAGCAGGAAGAAGCCGAACGCGGTGATCAGGTAGAGGTGACCGATCTTCTTGTGGTCGGTCGTCGTCAGCCAGTCCACCACCACGCGGCCGGGCCGCCGCTCCCGAACCGGCCCGGTAGCCGCCTGAGCGGTCTCCGTTCCCATGGGTGCTCCCTCTGGGCGTCTGCTCTGCCGGGTTTCGGGTACCCGCCATCATGCGGGGCACCTGCGGCGGGCGTGACGGTACGACACGCGTACGGCGCACCGTTTCGCCCGCTTCTGCCCCGTCCGTGAGCCCCTTATGAGGGCCTGTGCGGGGATCGTTGTCGGGCTTGTCTGGTGTGTCTGGCATGTGGGCGTCAGCGCGGGAAGTCGGTACGTGTAGCTATGGCCAAACCTGTGTGCGAACGGCCAGATCAATGTGGTGGAATTGTGCGCTCCCTGTGTGATGCGGTATGCATTTCCGTTAGCTGTTCAATTTCCATACCCGCAGCCGCCGCACGGCGCGCGACGCGACCCTTTTCGGGCGCCGAAATGAGAAATTGGTGAGAACTCGGCCGCCCCTTCCGGCGGGGAACGGAAGGCCCTTACGGGTGACGCGGGGGACGGCAAACCGGGCCGCGTTTTCTGTGACACAAGTGTGACCAGTGAGGCGCCCGTGGGCCACGTCCCGCTGGCGGGGCCCGTCTTCCGCCACCCGACGGGGCCGCCTACGGTGGCTGGCATGGCACCTCTACCCAACCCCCCGGCCGAACCGGCCGACGACCTGGACTCCTACGTCGGACTCGGCGGCGAGGCCGCCGAGCGGCGGGCCAGGGAGCGCGGCTGGACCACCGTCAGGTCGCTGCCCAAGGGCGCGATCATCACCATGGAGTACCCGACCGCCCGACTGAATTTCACCGTCGAGGACGGCGTCGTCGAGCGCTGCTGGAAGGGCTGACCCGGCGCCGGCGGAGACCCGGCGCCCACGGCGAAGGCCCCGACGCTCGATGGAGCGTCGGGGCCTTCGCCGTGGGTGGCCCGCCGGTGTGCGCGCCGGTCGTGCCGCGGCCGCGCGGGCGGCGCCGCGCGGCCCTGGGCCGTCAGCCGCCGGTGCGTCCGCGCGGGGCGCCGGCCGAGCCGAGCGGCGCGCCGCGGGAGCGGTCCGAGTGCGGCGGGCGACGGCTGCCGGTCGGGGTGACGGGGGTGCGCTCGGAGCGCGCGGTGTGCGGCCGGGCCGGGTGGTGCGGCCAGCCCTCCGGGGCCCGCGCGGCCCCGCCGGCGCGGCCGGCCAACGGCAGCCGCTCGCGGGTGTGGTGCTCCTCGTCCGGGGTGGCCCGCAGCGTGCTCAGCGCCGGGTTGGCCAGCGTGGCCGCCGGCTGCGGGGTGAACAGCGAGCCCGCGCGCAGACGCGCCCAGGCGATCCGCAACACCATCTCGGCCCATGCCATCGGGGCCTCGAACATCGGCAGCGCCAGCAGGATCAGCAGGCCGGCGGCCCAGCCGAGGAGGACGTCGCTGACCCAGTGCGTGCCGAGGTAGACCGTCGTCATACCGACGCCCAGGGTGACTACTGAGGCGATCACGGAGGCGACCCTGCGGGCCCCCGGCGTGGTCGCCAGGTAGGCCAGCACACCCCAGGTGACCACGGCGTTCGCGGTGTGACCCGAAGGAAATATATCGCCGTCAGCCCACATCTCGTTCGAGCCGACCACGGTCGCGTAGTGCGGGCCCAGGCGGCCCATCCCCAACTTCGCGGCCCCCACCGTCGCGTTCAGCAGCAGCAGCGAGGTGCCGAGCAGCAGCAGCGGGCGCGGGCTGCGCTGCTGCCAGCAGCACCAGCCGAGCCAGGCGGTCACCATGACGGCCGTGGGCCCGCGCTGGCCGAGCACGACGAAGTAGTCCAGGAAGGTGTGGAATTCCGGCCACTGCTTGTACGGCCGGAACAACATGACTTGCCAGTCGAGCTTCACCAGCCAGGAGGTGGTGAGCACGCCGACCACCGTGGCCACGTAGACCGCGAGAGTGGACCCCAGCAGCCAGCCCCGCGTCCGCGTCATGCGCGGTCGCGCGACTTTGGCTGGGCGCTCCTCCGCCTGAGGAAGCTTGTCATCGGTACGCACTCAATCGACATTACATTGCGTGACAGGTTACATCGGTCGATCACGTCTCTTTGTGATGACGATGTGATGTGGAGAGGGTCTCGTTCTCCGCATTGCCGTTCACGATTTCACGGAATGCCGGGAGTCCTTGTCTATTCCCGTAGCGCTTCTCATCGGGATCAGACGGAACCCGTTTATTCTATTAGCGCTCCTCTGTTTATCGCTGATTTGCCATGACGTTCCCCGCCGTTTCCTGTCCGGTTGCCGGGCGGCGATCGCCCCGGTCGGACGTGCGGTGATCATCTCGGTGAACGGCCGGTGTCGCGGCTCGGGTCCCGCGCGACGACCCCTGGCGCGCGATCACATCCGGCCATAGTGCGCGCCGGTGGCCCCGCGCACGCCGCGGCACCGGTTCGGGCCGTGGCCCGGCCGGGGGTGCGAGGCTCGGGCGGGGTGTGAGCGCAGGTCAGACAGATGGTTGGGACAAATGGGGCAAGGGGTTCAAGGGGCGGTGAGGTACGTGGCCCCCACCGTGACTCGCGTACGCTGACGTCTCACTCGCCCGATCCGCAGGGCCACCGGACTGCCTTCTCGACGTCACGTCGGCGTCATGCCCCGAGCAGGTCCCGCGCCGCGAGCGCACCACAGGGAGGTACCTCTATGACTGGGACGACCACGACCGGCAACCGGCGGTCAGCGGGCGTTTCCCGGTTCGGGCCCGGTGCCTCGCGCTGGCGCGACGCGAGCGGCGGCGCCGACCGCTGGCTCGTGCTCGTGGTGCTGTGCGTGAGCCTGCTGCTGGTCGCCGTGGACGCCACCGTGCTGCACGTCGCGGTCCCGGCCGTCAGCGAGGACCTGCTGCCCGGCTCGATGGAGCTGCTGTGGATCGTGGACGTCTACCCGCTGGTGTGCGCGTCGCTGCTGATCCTCTTCGGCACCCTCGGCGACCGGGTGGGCCGCCGGCGCGTACTCCTCCTCGGCTACGGGCTCTTCGGCCTGGCCTCTGCCCTCGCCGCCCTGGCGACCACGCCCGAGGTCTTGATCGTGGCCCGGGCGCTGCTCGGCGTGGGCGGCGCGATGATCATGCCCGCCACGCTGTCGATCCTCCGCCAGGTCTTCCCCGACCGGCGCGAGCGCGCCGTCGCGATCGGCGTCTGGAGCGCCGTCGCGGCCGTCGGCGCCGCGGCCGGGCCGCTGCTCGGCGGCTTCCTCCTGGAGCACTTCTGGTGCGGCTCGGTCTTCCTGATCAACATCCCGCTGATGGTCGCCGCCCTGCCCGTCGGCCGCTGGCTGCTGCCCGAGTCCACCGGCGACGGCGACGGCCCCTGGGACGTGACCGGCGCGCTGATGGCGGCGTTCGGCCTGTTCGGCGCCGTCCTCGGGATCAAGCGGCTGGGCAACGGACAGGGCCTGACCGAACTCGGGACCGTGTGCCCGACGCTGCTGGGCGGCGTGCTCCTGGTGCTCTTCGTGCGCCGCCAGCGCCGGCGCGGCAACCCGCTGGTGGACCTGGCCATGTTCGCCCGGCCCGCGTTCGGCACCGCGGTGGGCTGCATCGTGCTCGCGATGCTTGCCCTGGTCGGGCTGGAGCTGATAGCCGCCCAGTACCTGCAACTGGTCCTCGGCCTGAACCCGCTGGAGACCGGCCTGCGGCTGTTGCCGCTCACGTTCGCGGCCATGGCCGCGAACCTCGTGGGCTCCCGCATGCTGCACCGGCTCGGCCCGCGCACCATGGTCGCCTTCGGCTTCGCCGTCACCGCGGGCGCCGTCCTGTCGCTGACCGCGATGGGCCAGCACGACCGCCCCGCCGTCCTCGTCTGCGGCTTCGTCCTCCTCGGCTTCGGCCTGGAGACCACCCTGTTCGGGGCGTACGAGTCGATGCTCAGCGAGGCGCCGGCCAAGTGCGCGGGCGGGGCCGCGGCCATAGGCGAGACCTCCTACCAACTCGGCGCCGGGCTCGGCATCGCGCTGCTCGGCAGCATGATGAACGTCGCCTACGCCTCGAGGGTCGCCGCGACGCCGGGCATACCCGACGACTCCGCCCGGGCCGCGAGCCATTCGCTCGGCGAGGCGTACGAGGTCTCCGACGCGCTCGGCGGGGCGTCCGGCGCGGCGCTGCGGGCCGCCGCCCGCGACTCCTTCGTCGCCGGCCTGCACAGCACGCTCGTGGTCAGCGCCGGCCTGCTGCTGCTCGGCGCGGTCGCCGCGCTGTGCCTGCCACGCACCACGGACGGCGCGGCGGGCCCGGACGACGACACGACCCACCCCACCCCCATGCCCCCGCGCGCGCGGCGAGGCGGACTCCGTGCCGCGCCGCCGCCAGTGCCCCGACGCGCCCGGCGCGGGCGAGTGCGCCGCGCCCGCGTCCGACACGGCCTCGGCCACCTCCTCCGCCCGCCCCTGACGCCGCACCACCCGCGCACCGACGCCTGAGCCGAGCCCGCGGCGATGGCGGCGAGGGGGGCTGGACGCCGTCTCGTACCCGGAAGTAGCGTCGGGCGCGACGGGATGATCACCACGGTCGCCGAGGCGGTACGGGCCCCGGTCGCCGGTCCCTACGCAGACCCCACCCGAGCCGGAGGCCGCCCTCATGTCCGCGCGCACCTTGCCGCCGTTCGACCCGACCGACCCGCTGGGCATCGACGACCTCCTCGCGCCCGAGGACCTCGCGGTGCGCGACACCGTCCGTAGCTGGGCCACGGACCGGGTGCTGCCGCACGTCGCCGACTGGTACGAGCGCGGCGAACTGCCCGGCATCTGCGACCTGGCCAGGGAACTCGGCTCCATTGGCGCGCTCGGCATGTCCCTCGACGGCTACGGCTGCGCGGGCGCCAGCGCCGTCCAGTACGGGCTCGCCTGCCTCGAACTGGAAGCGGCCGACTCCGGCATCCGCTCGCTGGTCTCGGTGCAGGGCTCCCTGGCCATGTACGCCATCCACCGCTACGGCTCCGAGGAGCAGAAGCAGCGCTGGCTGCCGCCGATGGCGGCGGGGGAGGCGATCGGCTGCTTCGGCCTGACCGAACCCGACCACGGCTCCGATCCCGCGGGCATGCGCACCACGGCCCGGCGCGAGGGCTCCGACTGGGTGCTCACCGGCCGCAAGATGTGGATCACCAACGGCTCGGTGGCCGCCGTCGCCGTCGTCTGGGCCCAGACCGACGAGGGCATCCGCGGCTTCGTCGTGCCCACGGACGCGCCCGGTTTCTCCGCCCCCGAGATCCACCACAAGTGGTCCCTGCGCGCCTCGGTCACCAGCGAACTCGTCCTCGATCAGGTGCGGCTGCCGGCCGACGCGGTGCTCCCCGAGGTCACCGGGCTGCGCGGCCCGCTGAGCTGCCTCAGCCACGCGCGGTACGGGATCGTGTGGGGCGCGCTGGGCGCCGCGCGCTCCTCGTTCCACGCGGCCCTGGACTACGCGAAGACCCGTGAGCAGTTCGGCAAGCCGATCGGTGGCTTCCAGCTCACCCAGGCCAAGCTCGCCGACATGGCGGTCGAACTCCATAAGGGCGTGTTGCTGGCCTACCACCTCGGGCGTCGGATGGACGCTGGGCGACTGCGGCCCGAGCAGGTCAGCTTCGGCAAGCTTAACAACGTGCGGGAGGCGATCGAGATCTGCCGTATGGCCCGCACCATCCTGGGCGCGAACGGCATTTCGCTGGAGTACCCGGTGATGCGGCACGCCACCAACCTGGAGTCGGTGCTCACCTACGAGGGCACGGTGGAGATGCACCAGCTCGTGCTGGGCAAAGCGCTGACCGGGCTCGACGCGTTCCGCTGACGGGCCCGACGGGGCGAGCGTGACGAGCGGGATGAGAGGCGCGGAGGAGACGAGCGGGGTGCCGGCGCGGGTCGGGTGACCGGGGCCGGACCCGGCCCGGCGGCGTGCGCCGCGAAGGCGCGCACGCCGCCAGGTCAGCTCTGGTTGAAGAAGCCGCTGTTGCCGCGGCGGGCCTCGCCGCTGACGATCTGGTAGTCGGGCGGTGTGAGCAGGAACACCCGAGTGGCGACCCGCTCGATGGAGCCGCGCAGCCCGAAGGTCAGCCCGGCGGCGAAGTCCACGACGCGCTTGGCGTCGGCGGTCTCCATGGCGGTGAGGTTCACGATCACCGGAATGCCCTCGCGGAACAGTTCGCCGATGCCCCGCGCGTCACGGAACCCGTCCGGAGTGACCGTGGCGATGCGCGAGCCCTGGTCCTGCGCGGCCTGGTCGGCGACCCGCACCCGCGGGTCGGTCACCCAGGCGTCGCCGGGCTCGGGCCCCTCGGAGTAGTCGTCGTCGTAGTAGCGCTCATCATCGCTGTCGTCGACGAGGCCAAGCCAAGCACTCGCCTTGCGCACCGATCCCATGGACGCCTCCTCTCACGTGCGGTGGGTACTGTCCGCTCCTCTATGGTCGGCCATGTTGTAGATGATGTGCCAAGCGGATTGCCGCCGCACAGGGGATTCGTGACGGTACTGGTGCACAACGCATGCCCAGGAATCAGAGTTCCTCCCGTGCAAGAGGCCTGACGGCATGGTAGTTAGACTCGCCGGCTAAATGAGTGACGCCACGCGGCATACGGGGGAACTGAGGAAGCTTTGTTTGGGATTATCCGACCATGTCGGCATCGCTTGTCGGATCGTCTCCGCACCGACTGGATGGCACACCTTGTACGGGCTGTGCCTGGCGCTACGGGCCGACCACGGCCAATTCGCCCGAGTCGCCACCAATTATGACGGCCTGATCATCTCCGTCCTGGTGGAGGCCCAGTCACCGGAGGCCGCCCGAGCGGCCGGGCGGCGTACCGCCGGGCCCTGTCCGCTGCGCGGCATGCGCACGGCGCCCGTCGCGCGCGGCGAGGGCGCTCGGCTGGCCGCCGCCGTCTCTCTCGTGCTGGCGTCGGCGGAGGTCCGGGATCACATCGCCGACGGCGATGGCGCGCTGGGCCGCCGCCCGGTGGCCGCCGCGGCCCGCCGGGTGGCCACCTGCTGGGACCGGGCCGGCGCGCTCACCGGCTCCGACCTCGGCTTCGACACGGCCGTGCTGGTGGCGGCGGTGGACCGGCAGCCGGACATCGAGGCGCTCGCCGGCCGCGGCACCCCGCTGCTGACCATCACCGAGCCGACCGAGACCGCGACCGCCGCTGCCTTCGCGCACACCGCGGAGCTGGCGGGCCGGCCGGCGAACCGGGCCCCGCTCGCCGAGGTCGGGCGACTCTTCGGCCGCCTCGCGCACCTCCTGGACGCGGTGGAGGACCTGGACGAGGACGCGCGCACCGGCGCGTGGAACCCGCTGCTCGCCACCGGCGCGACGCTCGCCGAGGCGCGGCGGCTGTGCGAGGACGCGGTGCACGGGGTGCGGCTGGCCCTGCGGGACGTGGAGTTCACCGACGGCAAGCTCGCCCACGTGCTGCTCGCGCACGAGTTGCGGCACGCCGTGCACCGCGCGTTCGGCCCCACCTGCTCGCACCCGGCGGGCCACCCCGCGAGCCCGTACGGCCCCGGCACCCAGCAGCCGTACGGCAATCCGTACGCCCAGCCACAGGGTGGCCAGCCCGGGCACGGCGACGGGGCGTACCGGCCGTACGCTGGCCTGAACGCGCCGCAGGGCGCCCACGGCGCTCCCCAGCCGCTGCACCCGGGGCCTGGCCACGGCGGTTCGGGCGGGGACTTGTTCGGCGACGGAGGTGGCGACCCCGGCGGCTCCCCCTGCCGACCGCCGCGCCGACGCTCGCTGGTCCCCGGTTGCGCGGTCTGGCTCGGCCTGTGCTGCACGTGCCAGCTCTGCTGCCGCGAAGAGTACCACGACCCCTGGAGCGGCGACAAGCCCGGCGGCTGGTGCCACAAGTGCGAATGCTGTGAGTGCTGCGAATGTTGTGAGTGTTGCGACTGCAGTTGCTGAGTGGGGGCGCGTCCGCGCGGGCGGAGTCGCTCGGTGGGATCGCCGCCCCCGTCCGCTGGCGGCTCTTGCTGTGCTCGCGGCGGTGTGCTTCCGGTGGGTTGTTTGAGTGGGGGCGTGGGTGGCGCGGGCGGTGGTTTCTGTCGGGGCCGGCGTGGAACCCGGCCCCGCTCCGGTGTGGGCTGTGGAGGCGACGGTCGGTGGGTGGCCGTCGCCTCCGGGGTGGGCTAGGTGAGACCAACAGGCTGGATTGGAAAGGAAGTTGGGTGGCCGGGTCGTACGGCCGCGAGGTGGGCGGCGTCCGGGTCAGGGTTGGGCAGGGGTGGGGTGGAGGCATGGTGGGACAACGGGGGAGCGGGGTGGTGCGGGAGCAAGGCTGGGGGAGGCCGAGCTTTGACCGTGTGGGATGCGTGCCGAAAGCGTGGGTGCGGGGCGTGTGTGCCCGCGCGGGGGCTGGGGTCGTGACTGTTGAGGTCACGGGGGGCCGAGCGCGGCCGGGCCGGTGAGGGCGGGCGCTCACGCGCGTAGGAGCAGTGTCAGCCCGAACAGGAGGACGACCACACCCGACCGAAGTCGATGTGGTCGCGGGTGACCAGGTGCTGCCCTGAATGCATAGGCCAAGTGGAGCAGGCTTCCGTTTGTCCGTCAACTGACGTGAGACGCGCCGTTCACAGTATAGACAGCCTTGACAGTGGGTAGTGGCCAGCGCATATCCTTCACGCTCCGGTCCTGCTGAGGGGCTCGACCGGTGTAGACGGGACGCGTGCTCGGATTCGAGCACCCACGGAGTCTTCGCATGTCCGTGTCACCGGATAGCTCCCCATCTTCCCCGACGCCCCCGGCCATCGCGATCGTCGGCGCTGGCCCGCGAGGCGTTGGCCTGATCGCCCGGATCGCCGCGCGCGCCGCCCAACTCGCGTCAGCCGCCTACCTGGTCGCCTCGCCGGCCGGTGCGTCCTCGCGCGTCGGCGTGGGCTCGCCGCTCCGGCGGCCGGTCGCGCGGTGGCGCGGCCCGCCTGCCCCCGCGCCCCCGGCTGGCCGGCGGCGGCGCGGCCCTGGGTGGCGGCGCGACGCCCTGGGGTGGGCGGCTCGTGCTGCACCTCGTCGACCCGCACCCGCCGGGCGGCGGCCGGGTCTGGCGCCCGCGGCAGTCGCCGCTGTTGTGGATGAACTCGATGGCCGCCGACGTGTCCGTGTTCGACGACGGGAGCCGTGGCTGGGACGCCGAGCGGGACGGGCCGCCGGACTCCGGGCCCTCGCTAGCCGAGTGGGCCGAGGACATCCGCGCCGGGCGGCTAAACGTGCCGCTGGCGCCCGAACTCGTGGCGGAGGTCGCCACGCTGACCGGGCGCACCTTCGCCACGCGGCGGCTGCAGAGCGCGTACCTGCGCTGGGTGTACGAGCGGGCGGTGGCCGCGCTGCCGGCCGGCGTCGAGCTGCGCGTCCACCGCAGACGCGCGGTGCGCCTGACCGGCCCGCGCGACGGCGCGCAGCGGGTGTGGCTGGAGGACCGCGAGCTGCCGCTCGTCGCCGACGCCGTGGTGCTCGCCCTCGGCCACCTCGACGCCGAACCCGACGAGCAGGAGCGGGAGTTGGGCGCTTTCGTGGCCCGGCACCGGCTGGCGTACCTGCCGCCCGAGTACACCGCCGACAGCGACCTGCGGGCGCTGCGCCCGGGCCAGCCGGTGTTGGTGCGCGGCTTCGGGCTGGCCTTCGTGGACCTGATGGTGTTGCTGACTGAGGGGCGCGGCGGGACGTACGTCGAGGCGCCGGGCGCCCGTGGCGAGGGGCCCGGCGACGGTCCCGAGCTGTTCTACCGGCCGTCGGGGCGGGAGCCGGTGCTGTACGTCGGGTCGCGGCGCGGCGTGCCGTACCACGCCAAGCTGGGCTACGACTGGACCGGCGAACTGCCCCCGCTGCCCCGCTTCTTCGGCCCCGAGCAGGTGGCCGACGTGCTGCGGCGGCAGCGGCCGGTGGACTTCGCCCGGGACGCGTGGCCGCTGGTCCAGAAGGAACTGGGCTACGTGCACTACCACCGGCTGTTCATGGCCCACCCGGAGCGCACAGCGGGGAGTTGGGCGGAGTTCGAGACGGCGTACGCCGCCTGCGAGGTGGGCGGCCCCGCGCTGGCCGCGCTGGGTGGCCGACGCCGTGCCCGACCCCGCCGACCGGCTCGACCTGGCCCGCCTCGACCGCCCGCTGGCCCAGGTCACCTTCGCCTCGCACGCCGCGCTCCAGGAAGGGCTGCGGGATTACGTCACCGCCGACCTGATACGTCGCCACGACCCGGAACACAGCGCCGACCTGGCCGTCTTCCTCGGCCTGCTGGCGGTGTACGGGCAGGTCGCCGGGCTCGGCGACATCGGCCCGTGGTGGCAGGGCTTCTTCAGCTACCTCGCCTCGGGCCCGCCCGGCCCCCGGCTGCGGCAACTGCTCGCCCTGTCCCGGGCCGGCGTCGTGCGCTTCGTCGGGGCCCGACATGAGCGTCACCGCCGATCCGGCGCGCGGCGCCTACGTGGCCACCAGCGCCTCCGTGCCCGGCCACCGGGTCGAGGCCACCGCGCTGGTCGAGGCCAGGCTGCCGGACCCGTCGGTGGCCCGCTCCCGCGACCGGCTGCTCCGCGCCCTGCACGAGGAGGACCCGGACGGGTTGCGCGTGACGCCCGGCGGGCTGGTCGCCGTGCGCCCCGAGGACGCCCGCCTGCTCGACCGGGCCGGCCGGCCGCACCCGCGCCGGTTCGCGATCGGGGCGCCCACCGACGCCCGGGTCGCCGCGGCCTTCACCCGACCCGGCACCGGAGCCCCCGCCGTACGCCAGAACGACGCGGTGGCCCGGGCCCTGCTGCGGCTGCTCACCGAGGACGCCCGGCCGGCGCGGCTGAGCGCCTGACCGGCCCCGGCACCGACCGCGCTCCCGCACCGCCGCCGCCGGCGCGGCGGCCCGGGGACGCCGCGAGAACGTCCGCCCGACGCGTATCCACCCACGGACCCTAAGGACCGCCATGCCCCCTTGAACCGTCCGCTGCGACTGGCCGTCGCCATCGACGGCGGCGCGCCCCAGACCGCGTCTGCCTTCGTCGAACGGGCCCAGCTCGCCGAGCGCGGCCCCTTCGACTTCGTCACGCTGGACGACTCGCTCGGCCAGCCAGCGCCCGGCGTCGCACGGCTCGACGCCCTCGCCGCGCTGGCCCGCGTGGCCCCCACCACGGACCGCATCGGCTTAGTGCCGACCGTCACCACCACCCACACCGAGCCGTTCCACGTCTCCACCCAGGTCGCCACGTTGGACTGGGTCAGCCGCGGGCGGGCCGGCTGGATCGTCGAGGTCTCCGCCACCGAGGCCGAGGCCCGGCTCGTCGGCCGGCGGCCCCCGCGCCGGAGCTGTGGCACGAGGCGGGCGAGGTGGTGAACGTCGTCACCCGGCTCTTCGACAGTTGGGAGGACGACGCGCAGATCCGCGACGTGGCCACCGGTCACTTCGTCGACCGGGATAAGCTGCACTACGTCGACTTCGAGTCGGCCACCTTCTCGGTGCGCGGCCCCTCCAACGTCCCCCGCCCGCCCCAGGGGCACCCCGTCACCGTCATCGACGCCACGCCGTCCCCCGTCGGGGCCACGGCGGCCCGCTACGCCGACGTCGCCCTCATCCGCACCGACGACCCCGACGTGGCCCGCGTCGCCCGCGCGGACCTGCGCGAACGCGCCCGCGCCTGGGGCCGGGAGCCGGACCGGCTGATCGTGCTCGCCTCGCTGCCGGTGGACCTCGACCGCGTCGGCCGACGCGGTCGCGCTGGCCGAGTTCGCCGCGAGCTGGCACACCGACGGCGTCGCCGACGGCTTCCACTTCCGCCCCCGGGACCCCGAGCGCGACCTGCGGCTCCTCGTGGACGGCACGGTGCCGGTGCTGCAACACCGCGGCCTGGCGCGCCACTTCTATCCGGGCGCCACGCTCCGCGAACACCTGGGCCTGCCGCGCCCGGCCAACCGTTACGCCCTCGCCAGGGAGGCATCAGCGCGATGACCGACACCTCGGGCACCCCGCGTACCAGCCGCAAGCCCATCCACCTCGCCGCCCACTTCCCGGGCGTCAACAACATGACGGTGTGGACCGCGTCGCCGCAGGCGCTCGGCAGCCATATCGACTTCGCGTCCTTCACACACCTGGCCCAGACCGCCGAGCGCGGCCTCTTCGACTTCTTCTTCCTCGCCGAGGGGCTGCGGCTGCGCGAACACCAGGGCTGCGTCCACGACCTCGACGTCCTCGGCAGGCCCGAGGCGATCACGGTGCTCAGCGCGCTGGCCGCCGTCACCGAGCGGATCGGGCTCGCCGCGACCGTCAACGCCACCTTCAACGAGCCCTACGAACTCGCCCGACGCCTGGCCTCGCTCGACCACCTGAGCGGGGGGCGCGCCGCCTGGAACGTGGTGACCTCCTCCGACGCCTTCACCGGCGAGAACTTCCGGCGCGGCGGGTTCCTGGACCGCGCCGACCGCTACACCAGGGCCGCCGAGTTCGTCGCCACCGCGCGCGAGCTGTGGGACTCCTGGCCGCCGGGCGCCGAGCGCGCGCGGGCCGGTGCCTTCGCGCACCACGGGCACCACTTCGACATCGAGGGCCACTTCAGCGTGGAGCGCGGCCCGCAGGGCCACCCGGTCGTCATCCAGGCCGGCGACTCGAGCGAGGGCCGCGAGTTCGCCGCGGCCACCGCCGACGTCGTCTTCACCCGACACGGCACGCTGGAGGCCGGTCGGCAGTTCTACCCCGACGTCAAGGGCCGGCTCGCCGCGCACGGGCGCCGCCCCGAGGACCTGAAGATCATGCCGGGGGTGACGTTCGTCCTCGGCGACACCGCGGCCGAGGCCCAGGAGAAGGCCGCCGAGATCCGGCACCAGCAGATCTCGCCGCAGACGGCGCTGCTCACACTGGAGCAGATCTGGGGAGTCGACCTATCGCGATATGACCCGGATGGCCCATTGCCGGACATCGAACCCGACTACGACGCCCAGCTCAGTCAGGGCCGGGTGCGGCACGCCGACCCGCGCGCCGTCGTCGCCTCCTAGCGCGCGCTGGCCGAGGAGAAGGGGCTGTCCATCCGGCAGACCGTGATCGAGGCCACCGGGCGTCAGTCCTTCATCGGGACGCCGGCGGCGGTCGCCGAAGAGATGGACACCTTCGTCCAGACGGATGCCGCCGACGGCTTCATCCTGGTACCCCACCTGACTCCGGGCGGGCTCGACGACTTCGTCGAGCGGGTGGTGCCGTTGCTGCAGGAGCGCGGGTCGTTCCGTACCCGGTACACCGGCAGCACGTTGCGCGCCCATCTCGGGCTCGCCCAGCCCTCGTGAAAGGACACAGCAGTATGACGGTCACAGCGGCACAGCGCAGCACGGCGGCCACCCCGGCGCGGCCCGCGGCGACGGCCTCGCCGAACGGTGCGGTGCGGCCGGGAACGATCCTGCACTCCACGGCCCGTACCGGTAGCGAGCCCGGGGCCGGCGGTGAGCCGGAGATACCGGGCTCGGACGCGGCCCGGCGCCAGCCGCCGGGCGAGACCGCAGCCGAGCGAGCGGACTGGCGCGCCTGGCTGCGGGAGCGCACCGAGGCGGTCGCCGCTCCGTACGGCCCGCTGTCCGTGACCGGTACTCACTGGCTGGCCGACGCGCCGGACGGCAGGCTGCCGGGCGTGCCGGGGCGGTGGACCGAGGACGGCGAGGAACTCGTGGTCAGCACCACCGCCGAGGACCTGCTCGCGGTCGACGGCCAGCCGCTGGAGGGCGAGGCCAGGCTCGGGCCCGAGCACGGGCCGCTGGACGCCCGGGTCACCAGCGGCGACCGGCACCTGGTGGTGCTGCGCCCCGAGGGCCTGTGGGCGGTACGGGTCTTCGACCCCGACGCGGCGGCCCGACGGGCGTTCGCGGGGATCGACGCGTTCGACTACGCCGAGCGCTGGGCGGTGCCCGCCGTCTTCCGGCCGTTCCCCGAGGGGCGCACCATCCAGGTGGCCAACGCCGACGGGACGCGGCGGGGGTTCGGGCTCACCGGGGAGGTGGTGTTCACGGTGGAGGGCGTGGAACACACGCTGGTGGCCGGGGACGAAGGGGACGGCTCGCTGTGGATCGTGCTCGCCGACGCCACCAGCGGGCGGGCCAGGGCCGAGGGCGGCAGCTACCGGTTCCGCTTCCTGCGGCCCGGCGCGCCGGGCGTCGACGGGAGGCTGACGCTGGACTTCAACCGCACCCTGCTGCCGCCGTGCGCGTTCACCGACCACTTCCTGTGCCCCCTTCCCGCCGCCGGGCAACACGCTCCCGTTCCCGCTCACGGCGGGAGAGCGCAAACCGGTCGCGACGGGCTGAGCGCGGCCGGTCGACGGTGTGATGGGGGAGCGGGCCGGCAGGGGGGTCGCAGGAGCGGGCCGTTCCGGGCGCGGTGGGCGCCGGGCGCCGCCGAGGGTGGTTCGCCACCCCTTGTGCGGCGCCGGCCGCAGCCCCAATACTCCTGACAGCGCTCGTACGGGGGGACGTGAAGCGTGGCGGAGGCGTCGTGTTAGCTGTGCCGTGCCGGGCAGTCGTACCCCCCCGTGGCCGTGCCACCCGGGGCCCGGCGCGGCAGCCGGCCCACGACTTCCCCGGAGGAAGAGTTGAGGAACACCCGCACCACGCTCCGTCCCCGCCCTCGCGGACGTGTCCGCGTCACCGGAGTGACCTGCGGACTCGCCGCGGTCTCCGCGCTCGCGGTGCCTGCCGCCGGGGCCGCCGCCCACGCGCCGGCCGCATCCACCGCGGTCCGGGCGGCCACCGCGGGCGACGCGGTCCGCTCGGCGAACGTGCCCGGCACCGCCTGGTACGTCGACAAAGCCACCAACACCCTTGTCGTCACCGCCGACAGCACCGTCAGCCGGGCCGAGATATCCCGTGCTCGCGCGTGCGGCGGGAGCGCACGCCGGCCCCGTACGCGTCGAGCGCACCCCCGGCACCTTCGACAAGCTCATCGCCGGCGGCGACGCTATCCACGCGGGCGACTGGCGCTGCTCGGCCGGGTTCAACGCGCGCAATGCCAAGGGCGAGTACTTCATCGTGACCGCCGGCCACTGCACCGACGGCAAGCCGCCCTGGTACACCACGTCAAACCACCGCACGAAGATCGGCAAGACCGTCGGGTCCAGCTTCCCGGGCAACGACTACGGCCTGATCCGCTACGACAACCGCTCCCTCAAGCACCCGGGTACCGTCAACCTGTACAACGGCTCGTCGCGCGACATCAAGAAGGCGGCCAACGCCGCCGTCGGCCAGAAGGTGCAGCGCAGCGTCAGCACCACAGGGCTGCGGAGTGGCAAGGTCACCGGCCTGAACGCCACCGTGAACTACGGCGGCGGGGACGTGGTCTCCGGCCTCGTCCAGACCAACGTCTGCGCCGAGCCCGGCGACAGCGGCGGCGCCCTGTTCTCCGGCACCACCGCCCTCGGCCTCACCTCCGGCGGCAGCGGCGACTGCTCGTCGGGCGGCACGACGTTCTTCCAGCCGGTCAAGGAGGCGCTGAGCAAGTACAAGGTCAACGTCTACTGACCTGACCTGACCTGACCTGACCGGGCCCGGTCGTACGGGGGAGACCGCCGCGGCCGAGCGGCGGCGGCCCCGGCCGGGCCCGGTCGCCCCCTGATCGGGCACTGCGCGACCATTCGGGCTAAGCGGGACTATCATGGACATCGGTGGCCCGGATGGTGCATCACTCGCGCTACGGACGGCAGGTGGCCGTGATGATCGAGACGTTGCTGACGGTGTTGGTGGTGCTGCTCTGCTGCGGCCTGGTGTACGCCGTGGCGGCGGCCCGGGTGGTCAAGCAGTACGAACGGGGCGTCGTCTTCCGGCTTGGCCGGCTCCGGCGCGAGGTGCGGCGCCCCGGATTCACGATGATCGTGCCGGGGGTGGACCGGCTGCGCAAGGTGAACATGCAGATCGTCACCCTTCCGGTCCCCGCGCAGGAGGGCATCACCTGGGACAACGTGACGGTCCGGGTGAACGCCGTCGTCTACTTCAAGGTCGTGGCGCCCGCGGACGCGGTGGTGGCGGTGGAGGACTACCGGTTCGCGGTCTCCCAGATGGCGCAGACCTCGCTGCGCTCGATCATCGGCAAGAGCGACCTCGACGACCTGCTCTCCAACCGGGAGAAGCTCAACCAGGGCCTTGAGCTGATGATCGACAGTCCGGCCGTGGGATGGGGCGTGCACATCGACCGGGTGGAGATCAAGGACGTGTCGCTGCCGGAGACGATGAAGCGGTCGATGGCCCGGCAGGCGGAGGCCGACCGCGAGCGGCGGGCCCGGGTGATCAACGCGGACGCGGAGTTCCAGGCGTCCAGGAAGCTCGCCGACGCGGCCAGCGAGATGTCCCGGCAGCCGGCCGCCCTTCAGTTGCGCCTGCTCCAGACGGTGGTGGCAGTGGCGGCGGAGAAGAACTCCACGCTGGTCCTGCCCTTCCCGGTGGAGTTGCTGCGCTTCCTCGAACGGGCCCAGCACCCGTCCGCGCCGTCGTCTGCCGACGGCTCCACCGCGCAGGGCTCCGCAGCGGACGGCTCCACCGCGCGTGGGTCCTCAGTCGGCGAACCGGTGGTCGAGCCGTCCGACGCCGCCCCGCCCCGCGCCGGAGCGCTCGCCGGGGCCTCGGCCCGGCGCGGAGCCGGCGGGACGCTGGCGTCCACGGCGCGGACGCGTACCCGGGGCGCTCCGGCGCGAGCCGGCGAGGAGGTCGATCCGGGCGCCCTCGCCGCCCGCGACGAGCGGCGCGACGGCGGACGTTAGCCGACTCGCGCGCGCCGGTCGCGCCCCGCCGAGCCGGACGACGCGTCCGGGCGGCGATATCAGCCACTCGCGGCGATCACCGCAGGTGTACGGCCCCGCACGGCACGTGTCCGGGTGCGGTTCCGACGTGGGCGCGGTAGGTGTGGTCTGTGACTCGGGTAGTGCGTGGAGTATGCCATGGCAGCGACTTGAACGTGACCTTGTGTCCCGCGCGAGAGCCTGGGAATACTCAGCGTAGCAACTTGGCATGGACGCGTCCTCCTGATTCGTCCACGCCTCCTCCGGGTCCGAACCCCTACAAGCCGGACCCATCCCCCCACTGGAGGTCTTGAGTTGAAGCGCACAAGCGTACGCCGTTCGGTCATCGCCGGAGCCGGCGTAGCGGCTCTGATCACCACCACCCTCACGCTGCAGAGCGCCAACGCGGCGCCCACCGCCCCCGCCCCCCTGACGGCCACCGCCGCCGGCGCGCTGGCCACCGACATCACCGCCGACCTCGGCGCCGACGCCACCGCGGGCTCGTATTACGACGCCAAGGACCGCAAGCTCGTCGTGAACGTGGTGGACGACTCCGCCGCCGAGCGGGTGCGCGCGGCTGGCGCCGAGCCCCGGGTCGTCAAGCACTCGCTGGCCGCGTTGAATGCGGCGCGGAGCACCCTCAAGGCCAAGGCCACCATCCCCGGCACCTCCTGGGCGATGAACCCGAAGAGCAACGCGGTCGTCGTCACCGCCGACCGCACGGTGCGGGGCGACAAGCTGGCCAAGCTGACGAAGGTCACCGACTCGCTCGGCGACCGGGTCACGGTCAAGCGTTCGACCAACACCCTCAAGCCGCTGCTCGCGGGCGGCGACGCCATCTGGGGCAGCGGCTCCCGCTGTTCGCTCGGCTTCAACGTCACCAAGGGCGGCGAGCCGTACTTCCTGACCGCGGGTCACTGCACCAACGCCGTCTCCAGTTGGTCGGACTCGCAGGGCGGCCAGGAGGTCGCGGCGACCGAGGGCGGCAGCTTCCCGGGCGACGACTACGGGCATCGCCAAGTACACGGCCGACGTCCCGCACCCAAGCGAGGTCAACCTGTATGGCGGCACGCAGGCGATCGCCAAGGCCGGCGAGGCCACCGTCGGCCAGAAGGTGACCCGCAGCGGCAGCACCACTCAGGTGCACGACGGCGACGTCACCGCGCTCGACGCCACCGTCAACTACCAGGAGGGCACGGTCGAGGGGCTGATCCAGACCACCGTGTGCGCCGAGCCCGGCGACAGCGGCGGCTCGCTCTTCGCGGGCGACACCGCGCTGGGCCTGACCTCGGGCGGCAGCGGCAACTGCGGCTCGGGCGGCGAGACCTTCTTCCAGCCGGTGACCGAGGGGCCCTGCAGGCCACCGGGACGCAGATCGGCTGACCGGCGCGTAGGCGCCAGCGCGGCGCCCGCGCGAGGAGTGGCCCCCGGACACCCACACCGTGTCCGGGGGCCGCTCGTGCGCGCGGTGCTCACCGGCGTCAGCCCGACGACGTGCCCGTGGGACCGTCCGGCGGGCCGGGGCGATCACGGGTCGCGCCCAGTGGGCGGATCGCGCTCGGCGTGCGGGTAGGGCTCAGAAGTGGAAGACCGTGCCGCGCGCGGCCTGCTGGAGGCAGGAGTTGCCGAAGGTGTGCGAGAAGGAGACGTTCCGCCCCTCCCACACGCCCTGCGCCACGACGGTGACCGGGGCGTACTCACGGGTGCAGAAGGAGCCCTCGGCCGGCTCGGTCATGTGGGCGAAGTCCGCGCCGGTGACGCCAAGCTCGGCGTAGGCGGCGGTCGGCGCTGGGTGGCTGCCGTCCGCCTTGGGCTGACAGGTCAGGGTCACGGCGCGGGTGGCGACGGCCGTGGCGTCCTCACCCGGCGCGACCGAGAGCACCTGGGACGAGGGCGGGTACAGCAAGGTGGTGCCCGTGGGCGCGGCGTGCGCGGTCCCGACGGTGGTAGCCAGGCAGCCGATGCTCAGCGCCGCGGCCAGTGCGAATCCCCCAGCGATCTTCCGCATGTCGAACACTCCCTTGTTCTGAGGTAGCAGATACGTTCCGGAGTCTTACGGACGCGTGCGGTGATCGCACACGCGATGGCTCGCTTCCGGTCACCATTCGTAATCGAACGGTGACTTATCGTGGCGTTACGCCTGCATGTGGCGGCGCGCGGTCGCGGTGCGGGGATCTGGGGCATGTCGACGCGCCCGGGGTGGTTCGGTACGCGGTGCGCGCCGCGTGGGTTCGAAAGCCGGTGGGTGCGGATCGGCTGGAACACATCGCTCTCATGCTCGCCTGTCATGGATGGATAGGCGCACGCCGCTGATTGTCCTCTCAACCAAGGTCGATTGTTCGTTGAGCCTTGGAACTGAAGGTCGTGTGAGCGGAATCTCGGCGATCGGCCCGAGTATGACGCTCGCTGGACGCTACGCGGCTTTTATCCAGTTTTTATTTCATGCGCGTTACGTAAGCGTGAAATAAAGCCGCCTCCATAAAATGTTTTCTTCGTCGTTTATGAGTCATCCAAATAGATTATTTTCCACTGCATCGAGCCGTCGTTCTAATGGTCACGAACCGGCTGCGGGCGATCCCCGCTGAGATTCAGGAGAACGGCAGCGATGGCCGAAGTGATGGCCGAGGTGAAGTCCAGTGGGCCCGCGGGCCCACTCGTCACCGCCGCCCGCGCGCTGCGCCGCGACCGGGTCGGGATGGCCGCCCTCGGCGTCGTGCTGCTGTGTGCCGCGCTCGCTGTCTGCGCACCCCTGATCGCCGCGCTCTACGGCAAGAACCCGACCGAGCACTACGGCCAGAACGACCCTGAACTGCTCAGTCCCGAGGTTCTCCCGGTCCGGCCCAACGGCGGCATCTCCGCCGACTTCTGGTTCGGACTCGAACCGGGGCTCGGCCGCGACGTGCTGACCCAGTTGCTCTACGGTATGCGCACCTCGCTGCTCATCGCCCTCGCTCGGTCGCCGTCATCGCCGTCGTCGGCATCGTGCTCGGGGTGACCGCCGGTTATCTGAGCGGAATCACGGACCGGGTGTTCATTTTTATTTGCAATGTGCTGCTCGCATTCCCCACGTTGCTGCTTCTGCTCGCCCTCAGCCCCCATCATCCAGACCCGATTCGTCTCACCCGGTGAAAACGAACCCGGCTGGATGCAGTTCGCCGTCCTCATCGCGGTCTTCTCCGCCTTCGGCTGGGTGCCGCTGGCCATGGTGCTGCGGACGACCGTGCGGTCGCTGCGGGAGCGCGAGTTCATCGAGGCGGCCCGGGCGGTCGGCGCCGGGCGGCGGCACATCATCTTCCGGGAGCTGCTGCCCAACGTCTGGGCCCCGGTGCTGGTGCACGTCACGCTCACCGTGCCGGGCATCGTCACCGCCGAGGCCGCGCTGTCCTTCCTCGGCGTGGGCATCAACGAGCCGATCCCCGACTGGGGCCGGATGATCTCGCGCGGCTCCGAGGTCTTCTACGACGACCCCACCTATATGGTCTTCCCCGGCGTCACCATCCTCGTCTTCGTCCTCGCCTTCAACCTGCTCGGAGATGCCGTGCGCGACGCCATCGACCCGCGCACGGCCCGCTCAGCCACCGGCGCGGCGCGCCCGGCCGCGCCGCAAGCGCCCGCCCGCACGGCGGACACCGGTCCGAGCGCCGCGCGCCCGCCTCCGGGCCCCGTGCCATCGCCCCCCGCGCCACCCCCGCAGCACCCCCATGCCACCCTTCGTCCTCCTCTTCTCACCAACCCGCCCCACCCGCACCTTCCGCATCGGAGATCCGCATGCCCAGCAAGCTCAGCCACCGCCCGCGCACCGTGGCCGTACCGGCCATCGCCGTCGTCGCCACGCTGCTGTGCTCCGGCTCCGCCGGCGCGGGCAAGGGCGACGACTACCCGGCGCCGAAGGAGACCGCCCCGCTCACGGCGTCCCTCGGCACCGCCAAGGACAGCACCGGCCCCGCCCCCGCGATCGCCGGGGCCTGTGAGGGCGGCACCATCCACATCGCCAACCCCACCGGCTACGCGCACCTGGACCCGCAGAAGATCTACGCCGGCGAGACATACAACACCTCGCTGCTGTGGGGCCGTCAGCTGACCCAGTACCAGGTGGTGGACGGCAAGCCCACCCTCGTCGGTGACCTGGCCACCGACACCGGCACCTCGTCGGACGGCGGCCGGACCTGGACGTACCGCCTCAAGGACGGCATCGCCTGAGAGGACGGCAAGCCGGTCACCGCGCAGCAGGTCAAGTACGGCATCCAGCGCACCTTCGCGCCCGGCTTCGAACTCGGGCCCACCTACTGGCCGGAGTGGCTGACCGGCTCGCCCGACCGCACCGCGGCGGTCAAGAAGTACGGCGGCCCCAAGGACGGCGACCTGGACGCCATCGAGACGCCGGACGACAAGACGATCGTCTTCCACTTCCCCAAGCCGCAGGCGGACGTGCCCTACATGGCCGCCCAGTCCTCGTCGTCGCCGGTGCGCGAGGACAAGGACACCGGCACCGGGTACGACGTCAAGCCGCTGGCCACCGGCCCGTACCGGATCGTCGAGCACAAGCAGAACCAGCGCCTGACGCCGGAGCGCAACCCGCACTGGAAGCCCGAGACCGACTCCATCCGGCACCAGTACGCCGACCGCTTCGAGTTCACCTTCGGCAAGAACGCGCTCAACACTAGCCAGGAGATCCTCGCTGGCCGCGGCGACGGCGCCTCCTCCGTCACCACCCGGGCCGACCTGCCGCCCGAGCTGTTCCGCGAGACCGAGCGCGACAAGGCCAAGGGCAAGCTCGTCGTCAGCGGCCGGCAGGGCGCGTACGTCAACGACCTGTACATCAAGAACAGCCGCGTCACCGACCCCGAGGTCCGCAAGGCCATCGCCTACCTCTTCCCGCTCCAGCAGGCCCGCCAGGTGATGGGCGGCCCGCGCGCCGGCAAGTTCGCCACCACCCTCTCCTCGCCGGCCGTCGTGGGGTGGAAGAAGTACGACCTGTTCCCCGCGCCGCCCACCGGTGACATCGCCAAGGCCAAGGAGCACCTGGCCAAGGCCAGCAAGCCGGTGACTAAGCTGACGTACGCCTACGAGAGCGACCCGGTGCAGGACCGCCTCGCCCAGGTGCTCGTCGACGCCTTCGACAAGGTCGGCATCACCCTGGTCACCAAGCTGCTGGACCCGGCCTGCTTCACCCCACCAGGTCTTCCGCGGGCCCGCCCCGTACGACTTGTGGCTGAGCACCAACTCGGTGGACTGGCCGACGCCTTCCACGCTGCTGCCCGACGGCTACCACAGCGAGCTGGACGCCCTCTCCAACGGCATCCGGTACAGCAACCCGGCCGTAGACGAGGAGTTGGAGCGGATCGAGAAGATCGGCGACGCCAAGCAGAAGGCCGCCGCCCTCATCGACCTCGAACAGGTCGTGATGAAGGACGCCCCCGTGGTGCCGTTCCTCTACCCGCACGTCTCCCAGGTGCGCGGCGAGAACATCGGCGGCGCGTTCATCCACCCCATCTACGGCAGCATCAGCGCGGCCTGGCTCTACCGCGCCGACTCCTGATCCCGGGACCCACACTCCATGCTCAGCTACGTCCTCCGACGGGCCCTCCAGGCGGCGGCGGTACTCCTGGCGATCACCGCCGCCGCCTTCGGGCTCTTCTACGCCGCGCCGTCCGACCCGGCGCTCATCGCCTGCGGGCCTAAGTGCGACACCGCCCAAGTCGAGGCCGTGCGCCACAGCATGGGCCTGGACCAACCCATGGTGGCGCAGTACGTCGACTACCTCGGCGGCCTGGTCACCGGGCGCACCATCAACGACGTGGACGGCACGCCCATCGAGTGCGGCGCGCCCTGCCCGGCTTCTCGTACACCCTGCACCAGCCGGTCACCGAGGCCATCGCCGACCACCTGCCGGTCACCCTGTCGCTCGCCGTCGGCGCGCTCGCGGTGATCGTGGTGCTCGGCGTCGGCACCGGCCTGGTCTCCGCGCTGCGCCGGGGCAGCCGCACCGACCGGACGCTGTCCGCCTTCACCCTCGTCGGCGCCAGCGTGCAGATCTACTTCCTCGGCTACGCGTTGCAGTACCTGCTCGTGTAGAGTACGGACCTCTTCCCGCTGCCCGGTTACGTGCCGCTGGCCGACGACCCGGGTGGCTGGGTCGCCGGGCTGCTGCTGCCGTGGCTGGTCCTCGGGTTCGTCAACGCGGCCGTCTTCGCCCGGCTATCGCGCGCCCAACTCCTCGAGGTCATGCACGAGGGGTACGTGCGCACCGCGCGCGGCAAGGGGCTCAGCGCGCGCCGCGCCCACCTGAAGTACACGGCGCGCGGCGCGGCGCCGCCGCTCGTGCAGCTGCTCGGCCTGGAGGCGGGCGCGCTGTTCGGCGGCGCCTTCATCACCGAGACCGTCTTCGGCCTCGGCGGGGTCGGCAAGTTGGCCGTGGACGCGGTGGTCGGCAACGACCTGCCGACCGTGATGGGCACCGTGCTGCTGGCCGCGCTGTGCGTGGTCGTCTTCGTCGCCGTCGCCGACCTCGTCGTCGCCTGGCTCGACCCCCGGGTGCGGCTTGCATGACCGCCACCGCCGCCCGGCGGCCAGGCTACCCGCCCCGAGAGGAAGCCCCCATGGCTGAGTTGGGCCACCCCGCGCTGCGGGTCAGCGACCTGTCCGTCTCCTTCACCCGCGCGAGCGTCGCCCGGGGCGGCGCCGACGCGGTGCCCGCCGTGCGCGAACTGACCTTCGAGGTGGCGCCCGGCGAGGTGCTTGGCCTGATCGGCGAGTCCGGCTCGGGCAAGTCCACCGTTGGCCTCGCCGCGCTCGGCCTGCACGACGCGGCCCGCACCCGCGTCACCGGCAGCATCCAGGTCGGCGGCGTCGAGATCGTCGGCGCCAGCGAGAAGCGGTTGTGCGCCGTGCGCGGAGCCCGGGCCGCCATGGTCTTCCAGGACGCGCTGGCCGCGCTCTCGCCCTTGCACACCGTCGGCGCCCAACTCGCCGAGGTGTACTGGCTGCGCCACCCGGGCGCCGGTCAGGCCGCCGCGCGCGAGCGGGCCAGCGAGATGCTGGAGCTGGTCGCCATTCCCGCGGCGCGCGCCCGCGACTACCCGCACCAGTTCTCCGGCGGCATGCGGCAGCGCGTCATGACCGCCATGGCCCTGATCAACTCGCCGGACCTGCTCATCGCCGACGAGCCGACCACCGCGCTCGACGCCCGCGTCCAACGCCAGGTGCTGCGCTTCCCCGACGAGCTGCGCCGCGAGCACGGCACTGCCGTGCTGCTGGTCACCCACGATGTGGGGGTGGTCGCCGAGATGGCCGACCGGATGCTGGTGCTGCGCGACGGCCGGCAGGTCGAGCAGGGCCCGGCCGAGAAGCTGCTGACCGACGCGAGCGAGCCGTACACCCGCGCGCTGATCGGCGCCGCGCCCACGCTGCGCACCGAGCCGGGCACCCGGCTGCCGACGGTCGACGACCCGGACCCGGCGCCCGCGCCGGCGCGCGCCCCGGCCGCGCGGTGGGACGGGGCGGCGGACGCGCGCCCCGCCGGGCGTGACAAGTCCGCCACCGCGACCACGGTGCCGGCCGCCGGCAGGCCCGTGCCGCCGATCGCCGAGGTGCGCGGGTTGCGGGTGGAGTTCCCGGCCCGCGGGCCCCGGCTGCCGGGGCTGCGCCGGCCGCCGCTCCAGGCCGTACGCGGCGTCAGCCTGGCCATCGCGCCCGGCGAGACGCTGGGCCTGGTGGGGGAGTCGGGGTCGGGCAAGTCCACCACGGCCCGGGTGCTGGCCGGGCTCCAGCGGCCGACCGCCGGCACCGTCCGCTTCGACGGGCGCGACATCTCCGCCGCCGCCCGCTCCACCGCCCTGCGCCGCGAGCTGAGCCGCGAGGTGCAGCTCGTCTTCAGGACCTGTACGCTTCGCTCAACCCGCGCCGCACCGTCGAGCAGATCGTCACTATGCCGCTCCAGGTCCACACCCGACAGGGCGCGGCCGAGCGGCGGGAGCGCGCGGTGTGGCTGCTGGAGCGGGGTGGGGCTGCGGGCGGACCGCCTCGGGCGCTATCCGCACGAGTTCTCCGGCGGCCAGCGGCAGCGCGTCGGCATCGCCCGGGCGCTGGCCGTCGAACCGAGGCTGCTGATCGCCGACGAGCCGGTGTCCGCGCTCGACGTCTCCGTCCAGGCCCAGGTACTGAACCTGCTGATGGACCTGCGCGAGGAGTTTGGCCTCTCGCTGCTGTTCGTCTCGCACGACCTGGCGGTGGTGCGGCACTTCTGCGACCGGATCGCGGTGTTGCGCGGCGGCGAGATCGTGGAGACCGGAACCCGCGACGAGGTCTTCGACCGGCCGTCGCACGACTACACCCGGGAGTTGCTGGCCTCGACCCTGTGACTGGTACCGCGCCGTGGCACGGGCACCCCGACGGTCGGGGCGCCCGCGCCACGGGGCGCCCGGCCCGCGCTCAGGCGCGGAGCACGGCCAGCGCGTCGACCTCGACCAGCAACTCGGGCCGGATCAGCCCGGCGACCTGGACGGCCGAGCTGGCCGGGGGCCGCGCGGTGTCCACGTACGCGTCGCGGGCGGCGCGCACGGCCGGCAGGTGGGCGACGTCGGTGACGTAGAAGGTCAGCTTCACCACGTCGGCGAAGCTCGCGCCGGCCGCCTCCAGGCAGCGCTCGAGGTTCGCGAACACCTGCCGGGCCTGCGCCTCGGGATCGTCGCGGCCCACCAGCTCGCCCTGGGCGTCCACGGCTATCTGGCCGGAGACGGCCACGAGCGTGCCCGTGCCGATGACGACGTGGCTGAAGCCGTTGCCCGGCGCGACGCCGTCCGGTGCGGTGATGTGCTGGTGCTCGGCCATGGGACTCCTCGCGGTGCGGGTGGTGCGGCTGCTGCCGCCGACCCGTTTCTACAACAGCGCGAGCTGCGTCCCGGCGGCCGGGTCGGGCGCGGCGGGCGCGGCCGGCGGCCGGGGGAGCGCGCGGGCCGCGCCGGGTCCGGCCGGGCCGATGCCGTACTCGGTGGCTAGCTCGTGCACCTGACGGGTGATCCGGCGCTGGTGCCACGTCGGCGCGTACGCTCCGTCCGCGTACAGCGCGTCGTAGCGCCGGCGCAGCCGGGGGTGGTGCTGGTCGAGCCAGGCGAGGAACCACTCGCGGGCGCCCGGCCGCAGGTGCAGCACCAGCGGCGTGACCGAGGTCGCCCCGGCCGCGGCGATGGCGGCCACCGTGCGGCGGAGCTGCTCGGGGGAGTCCCCCAGGTACGGGATAACCGGGGCCATCAGGACGCCGCAGGCTATGCCGTGGTCGGTCAGGGTGCGCACGGTGTCGAGCCGCCGCTCGGGCGACGGCGTGCCGGGCTCGACGGTGCGCCACAGCTCGGGGTCGGTGAAGCCGACCGACATCGACACGCCCGCGTCGCTACGGGCCGCCGCCCGCAACAGCTCCAGGTCGCGCAGGATCAGCGTGCCCTTGGTGAGGATCGAGAAGGGGTTGGACCGCTCGACGAGGGTGGACAGGATGCCGGGCATCAACCGGTAGCGCCCCTCGGCGCGCTGGTAGCAGTTGACGTTGGTGCCCATCGCGATGTGCTCGCCGGTTCAGCTCCGCGCGGCCAACTCGCGGCGCAGCACCTCGGGCGCGTTGACCTTCACCACGATCTGCGAGTCGAAGCCGATGCCGGTGTCCAGGTCGAGATAGCTGTGCGTCTTGCGCGCGAAGCAGTACACACACGCGTGTGAGCAGCCGCGATAGGGGTTGACGGTCCACTCGAACGGCATCCGGGACGCCCCCGGCACCTGGTTGACCAGCGAGCGGGCCCGCACCTCGTGGAAGGTAATGCCGCGGAATTCGGGGGTGTCGAAGGTGCGCGTCACGCTGGCCGTGCCGAACAGCGGGGTGCCAACTTCTTCTCCGCCAGGGTCTCCCAGCCCATGTGCACCTCCTCGGTCGTACGCCCTACCTAATAGGACATACGTGCTATCCGGAGGGTGTCAACCCCCGATTTGGGTGGATGCCGGGAAGGTGGTTGGCTTGCCGATCACGCACGACAGCACGCGCACAGGACGGGAGGAACAGCGATGGCGCAGGTCGAGGCCACCACGGAGCGGATCATCAGGGCGGGCGCCGAGGACGTGTTCGATGCGCTCGCCGACTACAGCGGCATCCGGAAGCGGGTCATGCCCGAGCAGTTCAGCGAGTACGAGGTACGCGAGGGCGGCGACGGCGAGGGCACCCTGGTCCACTGGAAGCTCCAAGCGACCAGCAAGCGGGTGCACGACTGCCTCCTCGAGGTGACCGAGCCCACCGACGGCCAGCTCGTCGAGAAGGACCGGAACTCCACGATGGTCACCACGTGGATCGTGACGCCCGCGGGCGAGGGCGCCTCGCGCGTCGTGGTGACCTCCACCTGGACCGGAGCCGGCGGCATCGGCGGCTTCTTCGAGAAGACCTTCGCCCCCAAGGGGCTCGGCCGCATCTACGACGCCCTGCTGACCCGCCTCGCCGCGGAGCTGGAGAAGTGACCCGCTGACCGACCGACGGCAGCGGAGCTGACGGGGCGACGCCGGGCGCGCCCCGTCGGCGGCACGGCGCGCGCCGCCCGGCGCCGCATCCCCTAGCCCGGCCCGCCGACAGGGCCCCACCCGGCCCGGCCCCGCACGCCCGACCCGGCCCGAGCCCCCCGCCCGGCCTCGCCTGACCCGCCACGTACGCCCGGGAGGCGCGTACACCCGGGAGGCGCGTACGGCCACGGAGAGGCGTACGGCCCCGCAGGCACGTGCGGTCGCGAGGCGCGTACGCCCCGGAGGCGCCCGCCCGCCCCGGAGTCGATCCCGAGCGCGCGGGGCGTCCGCTCACCGGAACGAGTGGACTTGTCGCCGCCGAGCCGGCCCCGGCCGCCCCCGTCGTGGGCGACGAAACCCCTGATGGGCACGTGAAAGGCGCTCCAAACAAGGGAGTTGGGGCCCGTCGCCGCTATGTTTCAGGGATTCGTCGCGGTTGCTCGCGGTTGTCGCGTAATGCGAGAAATGGTCGCGGTGTAGACGTGACGACGGGAGCGGTACGTGGGTGGGACCACCCTGGCGGACCGGGACGAGCCAAGCACGGCGCTCGGCCCGGACCCCGCGACCCAGGACGACAGGACGGCGCGAGAGCCGACGGTTGACCTCGCCGTCGCGGCGGGCGAGGCGCGGCCGGCGCCCACCGGGTGGGGCGCGGACGAGTCGGCCGGCCGGTGGCAGCCGGCCGAGCCGTCTCCGGCCGCCCCGGCGTCCGACGCGCCGCCGCCCACCGCCCCCCAGCCGCTCGGGCCGGGACGGGCCGCGCTGGTCCGCGCCGGCTTGCTGCTGGCGCTGCTGCTCGCGGCCCTGGGCCAGACCGTCACCGCCGGCGCGCTGCCTGCCGTGGCGGCGGAACTGCACGGTGGGGACAGGCTGCCCTGGGTCGTGACCTCCTACCTGCTGGCCGCGGCGCTCGTGCTGCCGGTCCACGGCAGGCTCGGCGACCTCGTGGGCCGCAAGGGCCTGTTTCTGCTCGCCCTCCTGGTGTTCGTCACCGGTTCCGCGCTGGCTGGCTGGGCCCGCACGATGGACGAACTCATCGTCTTCCGCGCCCTCCAGGGCGTGGGCGCCGGCGGCCTGGTCATGGGCGCCCAGTCGATCGCCGCGACCGTCACCTCGCCCCGGTGGCGCGGGCGCTTCCCGGCCCTCCTCGGCGCCGTGTTCGGGCTCGCCCTCGCCGTGGGGCCGGCCGTCGGCGGCCTGCTCACCGACCACGCCTCCTGGCACTGGTGCTGCTACCTCGGCGTACCGCTCGGCCTGTTGGCGCTGGTCGCGGCCGTGTGCGCGCCACGACTGCCGCGCCCGGCCGACCGCTCCGGGACCGGCACGTTCGGCACCCTGCTCATCGCCGCGGCCACCCTCTGCCTGGTGCTGCTGACGAGTTGGGGCGGCACGGACGACGCCTGGGATGGGCGGACCGTCCTCGGCGTCGGCCTCGGCGCCCTGGGCATCGTGCTCCTGTGCGTCGTCGTGGGGTACTTCGCCCGCCAGCGCACCGCGCCACCGCTCCCCGCGTCACCGCCCCGCGCGCGGCTCGCTCCTGGCCGTCGACACGCTGGTCGCGGCTGCCGTGGGGCTCGCGCTGCACGGGGCGAGCGACCAACTGCCCGCACACCTGCACCTGATGGCCGGCGCCAGCGCGACCCAGACCGGGCTGCTGACGCTGCCGCTGCTGGGCGGCGCCGCCCGGGCCGCGCTAGTGGCGGGGCGCCTGGCCAGCCGCACGGGCCGCTTCCGCGCGTACCCGATCCTCGGCTGCGGCGTCGCGGCGCTGGCCATGTGGTCGCTGTCCCAGCTCGGCGCGGACACCTCCCGGCTGGCGTACGGCCTGTGGACGGGCGTGCTCGGCCTCGGCGTCGGGCTCGTCTTGCCGGTCCTGGTGCTGGCCGTCCGTGGCGCCGGCGGGACGGCCGACGCGGGCCGGGCCACCGGCGGGCACCGGGGGCTGCGGCGGGTCGGCGTCGGCGTGGCCGTGTTCGTCGCGGTCTTCGCGCACCGGGTCGCCGACGCCGTGGCGCGTCACCTGCCCGCCGGCGTCAGGGACCTGGACCGGGACGCCCTCACCCCGGAGGTGGTCTGCTCGCTGCCCGCGGCCCTGTGTGACGGCCACATCGCCGCCCATGTCGACGCGTTGCCACGCGTCTTCGGGTACCTCGTGCCCGTGCTCGTTCTCGGCTTCCTGCTCGCCCTGCTGCTGAAGGAGAATCCCTTGGCGTCCCAGACCGACCAGCAAGACCCGGCCGTCCCCGCCGCGCGCGGCCTGGCCGACACCGTCATCAACGGCTCCCCGTCGCCCACCGCGGACCAGCGGGCGTCCGAGTCGTACGCCGACACCTACGCCGGTGACCCGTACGCCACCGACGCGTACACCACCTCCTACGGCTCCGGCGACCAGCCGCGCGCCGACGCCCAGTTGCTGGCGGGTCCGCCGGTGTGCGGCACCGTGGCGCACCACGACGGCAGCACCGTGCCGCGCGCCGCGCTCACCCTGATCGACGTGGGTGGGCGGCAGGTCGGCCGGGGCGCGACGGGGGAGGACGGGCGATACGCGCTGAGCACGCCGGGTGCGGGCGCCTACGTGCTGATCGCGGCGGCCAGCGGACACCAGCCGCAGGCGGTCAGCGTCACCGTCGGCGAACGGCCGGTCGAACTCGACGTGGCGCTCGGCGGTGCCGGGCGGCTGGCCGGGGCGGTGCGCATGGCCGACGGCACGCCGGTGCGCGACGCGATGGTCACCCTCACCGACGTGCGCGGCGAGGTCGTCGCCTCCACCCGCAGCGGCCGGGAAGGCGGCTACCTGATCACGGAGTTGGTGGCCGGCGAGTACACGCTCGCCTCCAGCGCCCCCGCCTACCGGCCGGCCGCGCTGCCGGTGAGCGTGCAGGCGGCCCGCGAGACCCGGCAGGACATCGAGTTGGCCGGCGGCGCGGTGCTGCGCGGCACGGTGCGGGCCGGCGGCGGGCGCACCGTGGAGGACCGCGCGGGTGACGCTGCTCGACGCGGCGGGCAACGTCGTGGACACGGCACGGCCACCACCGGAGCGGACTGCGTCTTCCGCTTCATCGACCTGTCGGCCGGCGACGGTGATCGCGGCCGGCTACCCGCCGGTGGGCGCACCCGAAGCCCACCGGGCGGCCGGGCGGGGATGGGGGAGCGTGGGGGCCAGGTCGGTACGCCGACCCGGCCCCCACGCGTGTGCCGGGACGGCGCCGGCGGCCCGGCCTGGGCCGGGCCGGGCGGGGGCGGCGTGGGGCGCTCGCGGCGCGCGCCGGGCGCACTCCTATTCCGACAATGCCGCACGCCGTGCCACGCCCAGGCCGTACCGTAGCCGCGGGGGGCGCAGATCTTGCGTACGCGTACCAAGGAGACTTCGCCAATGGACCACGGCGCGTCGCCGGGTGAGGGCGACGACAGGGTGACCCCGGAGCCATCGGCCCGGGCGGCGCAGTCGCCTGCCCTGGGGCGGATACCGCTCGCGGTGGTCGTGGTTGGACGGTGCCGGGCTCGTCACGCACTGGAGCATCGGTGCACGCAAGCTGTTCGGCTACGACCGGGAGGAGGCCGTGGGCGCGCCCGCGGTGGACCTCATGCCGGTCTCGGGCGCGTTCCGCGCGGCCCGCGACGAGCCGGTGGAGGTCGGCGTGCCGCGGCCCGCCGACGCCGCCGACGAGGCCGGCGCGCTCGCCGACTTCGCGGGTCTCGGCCCCTCGCTCGACCTCTCGCTGACCGGCGGTTCCGGCTACCCCACCGCGGGCCGCGCGCACCTGGCCGACACCGAGCGCGGCCCCGGCCAGGTGCTGTGGTGGGCCTACCCGCTGGTGGGGCCGGGGCCCGAGCGGCTGTTGCTGCTGGCCGCCGACGCGCGGCGGCTGGCCGGCGAGCGTGACTGGCACGAACGGGTGGCGCCCGGGTTCGCTCTGCACACCGAGTTCGGCGAGGCGCGGGAGCTGGCCCGCCGGCTGCCCGAGATCCTGCCGAGCATGAGCCCGCGGGAGAGCGCCCGCATCGTGGCGCAGGTGCTGGAACTCGGCTATCCCGTACTGGAGATCAGCCAGCACGAGCGGGTGCCGGTCACCCCCGACTGGGGCGTGCCCAAGCGGGTCGAGCGGCGTGTCCGGCTGGAGCGGGTGGCCCACGACGAGAGGGCGGACCCCCGGGCCGCCGCTGCCGCCGCCGAACTGGCCTCCGACCTGGAGTACGCGGTGGTCCGCGAGCGGCTGGAGTTCCTGAACGAGGTCAGCGGCGCCATCGGCACCTCGCTCGACCTCGCCCGCACCATCGAGGAGGTCAGCGCGGCCGTCGTGCCGCGCTTCACCGACGTGCCGGGCACCTATCTGCGCGGACAGGTCGTCGCGGGCGAGGGCTTCCCGGACGGTCCGCCGGACGCGACCACGATGTGGCACCGGGTGGCCGTCGAGCACAACGACGAGCCGGGCCGCTGGGAGGACGTCATTCCGGTCGGCGAGTCGATGCCCTTCCCCGTGCACACCCCGTTCTTCCAGTGCATGACCAGCGGCGAGCCGTTCCTGGTGCCGCGCATCTCCGAGCAGATGGGCAATGCGATCGCCGCGCAGTTCGAGAAGCGCGACATCAGCCTCCTGATCAACAACCGCTCGATGCTGGTCGTGCCGCTCAAGGCGCGCCAGGTGGTGCTGGGCTTCATGATCCTGATCCGGCACCAGGAGCGGCCGGAGTTCAACGACATGGACCGGGTCACCGGCGCCGAACTCGCCGCGCGGGCGGGCCTCGTCCTCGACAACGCCCGGATGTACACCCACCAGGAGAATGTCGCCGAGACGCTCCAGGACAGCATGCTGCAGCCACATCGCCCCGCGCATGGCCGGTTGCGACACCGCTACCCGGTACCTGCCCGGCACCCGGCTCGGCCGGGTCGGCGGCGACTGGTTCGACAGTGTCAAGCTGCCCGGCTCGCGCACCGCCCTGGTGGTCGGTGACGTGATGGGACATGGGCTCAACTCGGCCGCGATGATGGGCCAGTTGCGCACCGCCGTGCAGACCATGGCCGGCCTGGACATGCCGCCCACCCAGTTGCTGCGCCACCTCGACGACCTCGCCCAACGGCTCGGCGAGCACTACCTGGCCACCTGCCTGTACGCGGTCTACGACCCGATCGGCGGCGAGTTGGCCATCGCCAACGCCGGGCACATCCCGCCCGTCCTGGTCCGGGCCGGGGACGGCCGCAGCGAGCTGCTCGACCTGCCCACGGGCGCGCCGATCGGCGTGGGCGGCGTGCCGTTCGAGACGGTGCGGGTGCCCGTCGAGCCCGGCGACCGACTGGTGCTGTGCACGGACGGCCTGGTCGAGGTGCGCGGCGAGGACATCGCGGTGGGCCTGGCCGCGCTGTGTGAGTCCGCCGCCCACCCGGCCGCCTACATGGACGACGCCTGCGACACCATCATCCGCTCGCTGGCCGGGACGTTGAACCAGGGCCGTGGCGGGCGCAAGGACGACGTGGCGCTGCTCATGGCCCGGTTGAACGGCATCGCCGCCGAGGACGTGGCCGACTGGGAGGTGGCCCCGCAGTCGCGCTCGGTGCGCGCCGTGCGCCGGGGCGTGCGCGAACAACTGTGCCGCTGGGGCCTGGACGAGGCCGTTCCCACGGCCGAGCTGCTGGTCAGCGAGGTGGTGACGAACGCGGTGCGGCACGCCAGGCAGGTCGTACGGGTGCGCCTGGTGCGCACGGACGCGCTGCTGTGCGAGGTGCGCGACGACGACCACACGCTGCCCGCGCTGGTGGACGCCGAGTTCGGTCGCGGGTTGCGGGTGGTGAGCAGGCTGGCCAGCGAGTGGGGGACCAGCCGCACGGCCGAGGGCAAGACGGTCTGGTTCGAACAGCCGCTGGGCTAGCGCCCGCGTCCGGCGCCGGCCGGCCGGCGAGGCGGGTGGACGGGTGCCGGTCCGGGTGGCGGCAGGCCGCGAAGCATGCGGCGGGACGGCGGCTGGCCGGTGGCGGAACGGGGAAACTTTCGATCGGCCGCTTGTGCAGGTCGGCCCCGGCCAGTAGCAATTGGTCATGACTGAGTTGACCGGCTACGTACGGGCCTGGGAAGAGTACTGGCGGGACGCCCCCACCGAGCCGGGCGGCGTCCTGTGGGACGCCCCGCCGCAGCACACCGCGGGGCTGCACCTGCCGTTGTTCCAGGGCGAGTTCGACCCGGAGCTGCCGGTGCTCGACGTCGGGTGCGGGAACGGCACCCAGAGCCGCTATCTGGCCCGGCACTTCGACCGGGTGATCGGCGTGGACCTGTCGCACGCGGCGGTGGCCCGCGCCCGCGCCGACAACCCGGCGGGGGCGGCCAGCTAGCGGCAGTTGGACGCGGCCAACCTGCCGGCCGTACGGGAGCTGCACGCGGAACTCGGCGACGCCAACATCTATCTGCGCGGCGTGCTGCACCAGTGCGACAGCCGCGACCTCTCGCGCGTCGCCGAGGCCCTCGCGGTGCTCACCGGCGAGCGCGGCCGGGCCTTCGTCGTCGAACTGGCCGAGGAGGCCGGGCGGGTGCTGCGCGGCCTGGCGAGCGGACCGGGCGGGCCGCCGCCCAAGCTCGCCGCGGTCTTCCAGCACGGCATCGCCCCCGGCGAGGTCTCCGACCATGTCGTGCCCGACCTGTTGAACGCCGCGCGGCTGCGCTGCCTGGCGAGCGGCGAACTCCCCCTCACCACGACCGAGCACGGCCCGGACGGCGCGCTGATCGTCCTACCGTCCGCGTGGTGGCTGGTGACGCGCGCCGCCTGACAGGCCGTGTCCCTGCCCGCCTGAGCGGCCGTGTCCCGGTCCGCCGGGCTGTCCGGGTCCGAGCGTGGCGCGGGGTGTGCGGCGCGTCGCCGTGCGGCGCGGCGCCCCCCGGTGTCATGGTGCCTGGTGCCCCGCGCGGGGTCGCGGCGGCGGCAGGGGGTCCACGGAGCGGGCGGGTCATGTGCCGTCGCCCACACCCCGATCGGCCGTGACGTTCGGTCATATCCGCATACCCAAGGCTATGTCAGACCGTCCGGGCGGTGATCGGCCCCGGGCGTGCTCCGTTCGGCGGGGCCAAGGTGCCTGGTGTGACTCCTGGAGTGGGGGTCCGGTAGCGGGGCCGAAGCCTGTGGGGCAGCCCCTTCCACAGGGGCAGCTTGTTCCACAGTGTGTGGACGGGCGGCTCTGAAATGCGCCGCCGTCGTCCTGGCCGCCGCCAGTCACCGCGGTCGATCGTTCGAGTTGAAGGAATTGTCAGATGTTCGCTTCCCTGGCCCGGTTCACCTCCGGTCGCAGCAGACTCGTCCTGTACCTCTCAGGAGTCCTCTTCCTCGTTGCGGGTGTGCTGGGCGGCCGAGTCATCTCCAAGCTGTCCTCCGGCGGCTTCGTCGACAGCTCCACCGAGTCGGCCAAGACCGCGAAGATCATGGACGAACGCTTCCACGCGGGCGCCCCCAACCTCACCCTGCTGATCACCGACAAGCGCGGCGTGGACGCCCCCGAGGTGGCCAAGGCCGGCCAGGACATCACGGCCCGGCTCGGCAAGGAGCCGCACGTTGAGCAGGCCGTCTCCTACTGGTCCCTGGGCAAGGCCGAGTCGCTGCGCGGCAAGGACGGCGACAGCGCCCTGGTGATGGCGCGCATCCTGGGCGACGAGGACGAGGTCCAGGACCGGTTCGACAAGTTCGCCGACCGGTACGAGGGCGAGGTCGACGGCGTCGAGGTCGAGATCGGCGGCACCGTCCTGGCCAACAAGGAGATCTTCGACATCACGGAGAAGGATCTCGTCAAGATCGAGATGATCACCTTCCCGATCCTGCTCGTCGTGATGCTCTTCGTCTTCCGCAGCCTGGCGGCGGCCACCGTGCCGCTGATGGTCGGCGCTCTGACGATCGTCTCCGTGCTGCTGACGATGCGTATCCTCACCCTGTTCACCGACGTCTCCGTGATGGCCACCAACGTCGCCACCGGCCTCGGGCTCGGCCTGGCTATCGACTACAGCCTGATCCTCATCAAGCGCTACCGGGAGGAACTCGGACGCGGGGTCGACACCGACGGGGCCATCTCCATCGCGCTGCGCACCGCGGGCCGTAACGTCGTCTTCTCCGCCGTCACCGTGGCGCTGGCCATGGGCGCGCTGCTCGTCTTCCCGTTCTACTTCCTGCGCTCCTTCGCCTACGCCGGCATCCCCACCGCGCTGCTCGCCGCGCTGGTCTCGGTGACCTTCCTGCCCGCGCTGCTGAAGGCGCTCGGCCCGCGCATCGACAAGGGCCGCATCCTGGGCAAGAAGAAGCCCACCGCGCCCAAGCCGGAAGAGGGCTTCTGGCACCGTACGGCGATCACCGTCATGCGCTTCCCGGTGCCGATCGCCGCGGTCGTCATCAGACTGCTGTTCTTCCTCGGGGCGCCATTCCTGGACCTGAAGATGAGCCTGGCCGACGAGCGGGTGCTGCCCACCAGCACCCAGTCGCGCCAGGTGGGCGAGACGCTCCGGAAGGACTTCAACGCCCAGGAGAAGCAGGCCCTCAACGTCGTCCTGAACGAGACGCCGGGCAAGGGCGAGCGCGGCAACGTCGCCGGCTACGCCGAGCGGCTCTCCCAGCTGGACAACGTGGCCCGCGTCTACACCGAGATCGGCACCTTCGCCGGCGGCCAGCGGGTCGCCCCGCCGACCCCGGCCGCCGACCGGTTCGGCGTCACCGACAGCACGTACCTGTCGGTGGTGCCCAAGAGCCAGTCGCTGTCCGAGAAGGGCCGCCAGCTCGTCCAGGACATCCGCGCCGTCGACGCTCCGTACGACGTGCGGGTGGGCGGCCCGGCGGCGGAGTTGCACGACGCCATCGACTCGATGAACGACAAGCTGCCGCTGGGCCTTGGCGTCATCGCGCTCAGCTCGTTCATCGTGCTGTTCCTGTTCACCGGCAGCATCGTGCTGCCGCTCAAGGCGCTGGTGCTCAACTGCCTGAGTCTGAGCGCCACGCTCGGCGTGCTGGTCTGGGGCTTCCAGAACGGCCACCTGGAGGGCATCGTCGGCGACTTCGCGGTCACCGGGACCATCACCTGGACCGTGCCGATCCTGCTGTTCTGTATCGCCTTCGGCCTGTCCATGGACTACGAGGTCTTCCTGCTCTCCCGGATCAAGGAGGAGCACGACCTCACCAAGGACAACACCCAGGCGGTGGCGCGCGGTCTGGAGCACACCGGATCGACGGTCACCGCCGCCGCCGTGCTGATCGCGATCGTCTTCCTCGGCTGCATCATGAGCTCCATCAGCTACATGAAGGCCATCGGCGTCGGTCTCTCGCTCGCGGTCCTGATGGACGCCACGCTGGTGCGTGGCGCCCTGGTGCCCGCGTTCATGCGGCTCGCCGGCCGCGCCAACTGGTGGGCACCGGGCCCGCTGCGGGCGCTGCACGCCAAGATCGGCCTGCGCGAGGGCGACGCACAGCCGCTCCCGTCGCCGGTCAAGCCGGACGACTCGGGTGCGCCCGAGTGTGACCTTGAGCCCGCCAACTGCGACTAGCCCGCGACCGGCCCCGGGACGGGGGCGGGCGGAGACGACCGTTCTCCGCCTCCCGCTCCCTTTGCCCCCGCTCCCCGGCCCCGTCCCCGGCGCCCGCGGCGCGGGCCGCCGTATCCCGGCAGATACTCTGGCGGAGCGCCGGCCCGGCGCGCGTTCCTGCGCCCGGGGCGGCCTCCCACCGCGAAACGGGTGGGACGCGGGCCGTTCCGGGGGGTGCGCCAACACGGCGCGTCGGGTCATCATGGGGCACGGCCGTGCCGGCGTACGCGGCCGGCCGTCCGGTGCGCGCCGCGCCGGTCCGCGCGCGCCGTGGGCCGGGCGGGGGGCCGGTGGGGTGTTCGGGCGCCGGCGGCGAACACGTGACGTCGGGGTTCGTGCGCCTCCTTCCGCCTGCGGTAGGACGGGTTAATGGTAAAGATCCTCATCTCCGCGGACATGGAGGGCGCCACCGGCGTGACCTGGCCCGCCGACGTCCTGCCCGGCACGCCACAGTGGGAACGCTGCCGCGCGCTGTTCACCTCCGACGTGAACGCGGCCGTCCTCGGCTTCCTCGACGGCGGCGCCGACGAGGTGCTCATCAACGAGGCGCACTGGACGATGCGCAACCTGCTCCTGGAGCGGCTGGACGAACGCGCCCAGCTCCTCACGGGCCGGCACAAGAGCCTCAGCATGGTGGAGGGCGTGCAACACGGCGACGTGGACGGCATCGCGTTCGTCGGCTACCACACCGGCGCCGGCAGCGAGGGTGTCCTCGCCCACACCTACCTGGCCAACTCCATCACCGGGGTGTGGGTGAACGGCGTGCGGGCCAGCGAGGGCCGGCTCAACGCGCTGGTGGTCGCCGAGTACGGGGTGCCGGTCGTCCTGGTCACCGGCGACGACCTGACCTGCGAGGACGCCAAGGGGTACGCGCCGCGGGCACGGATGGTCGCGGTCAAGGACCACGTGTCGCGGTACGCCGCGGTCTGCCGTCCCCCGGCCCGTACGGCTGCCGACATCCGGGCCGCGGCGCGCGAGGCGACCGCGCTGGCCGCGCGCGGCGAGCCGGAGCGGGCCGGGCCGCACGAGGTGGTGGTGGAGTTCGACGCCGAGCATCTGGCGGGCGCCGCGACGGTGGTGCCGGGCGTGGAGCGGCGCGGCGAGCGGCGGGTGGCGTACACCTCGCCGACGATGTACGAGGGCATCCGCTGCTTCAAGGCGGTGACCACCGTCGTATCGGCGGCGGTCGAGGAACAGTACGGCTGAGCGGGGGAGACACATGACGCCGACGCACGACGGCAACGGCACGGGCGGACCCGCCCTGGACGAGCGGGCGCTCGACGAGGTGGTGCGCTTCACCTCGGACCTGATCCGGATCGACACCACCAACCGGGGCGGCGGCTCCTGTTGGGAGCGGCCGGCCGCGGAGTACGTGGCCGAGCGGCTGAGCGAGGCGGGCGTGGAGGCGCACCTGCTCGAAGCGGCGCCCGGGCGAACCAACGTCGTGGCCCGGATCGAGGGCCACGACCGCGCCGCGCCCGGGCTGCTGGTCCACGGGCACCTGGACGTGGTGCCCGCCGAGGCGGCCGACTGGAGCGTGCACCCCTTCTCCGGCGAGATCCGCGACGGCGTGGTCTGGGGCCGTGGCGCCATCGACATGAAGAACATGGACGCGATGATGGTCGCCGTCGTGCGCGCCTGGCAGCGGCTCGGCCTGCGCCCCCGGCGCGACGTCGTCCTCGTCTTCACCGCCGACGAGGAGGACAGCGCCGACGCCGGCTCCGGCTTCCTCACCGCCCAGCACGCGGACCTCTTCGCGGGCTGCACCGAGGGCGTCAGCGAGTCCGGCGCCTTCACCTACCACGGCACCACGCCGGGCGCCGAGCGGGTGCGCCGCCTCTACCCGATCGCCGCCGGCGAGCGGGGCACCGCCTGGCTCAGGCTGACCGCGCGCGGCCGGGTCGGACACGGATCGAAGATCAACGACGACAACGCGGTCAGCCAACTGGCCGCCGCCGTGGCCCGGATCGGGGAGCACCGCTGGCCGGTGCGGCTGACCCCGACGGTGCGCAGCGCGCTGACCGAACTGGCCCAGCTCTACGGCGTCAAGGCCGAACTAGACGCCCCCGACTTCGACGTGGACGCCCTCCTCGCCGAACTCGGCAGCGCCGCCGACCTGATCGCCCCCACCTTGCGCAACAGCACCAACCCCACGATGCTCGATGCCGGCTACAAGGTGAACGTCATACCCGGCAGCGCCACCGCCTACGTCGACGGGCGGGTGCTGCCCGGCTGCGAGGCGGAGTTCGAGGCCACCCTCGACGTGCTGACCGGCCCCGGCGTCGAGTGGGAGTACCACCACCGGGAGGTGCCGCTGGCGGCCCCGGTGGAGGCGCCCGTGTTCGCGGCGATGCGCGCGGCCGTCGAGCGCTTCGACCCGGACGGGCACGCCGTCCCGTACTGCATGGCGGGTGGCACCGACGCCAAGCAGTTCTCGCGCCTGGGGATCACCGGGTACGGCTTCTCACCGCTGAAGCTGCCCCCGGGCTTCGACTACGCGGCGCTCTTTCACGGCGTGGACGAGCGGGTGCCCGTCGAGGCCCTGCACTTCGGCGTCCGCGTCCTCGATCACTTTCTGCGGGAGGCATGAGAGATGGTGTCCACGGCCCCGTACGGAGCCTGGCGGTCCCCGATCGACGTGGCGCTCACCGCCGCGCACGACGGCAGCCCCGAACATGTGGGCGTGGTCGGCGACGAGGTCTGGTGGACCGCCCCGCACCCGGCGGAGGGCGCCGGCGCACGCTGGTGCGCCGGCGCCCCGGCGGCGCCGAGGAACCGGTGCTGGAGTGGCCGTGGAACGTGCGCAGCCGGGTCATGGAGTACGGCGGCGCGCCTTGGGCCGCCGTCGCGCGCGCTACCGGCGGGCCGCTGGTGGTCTTCAGCCACTTTCGAGGACCAGCGGCTTTACGCGTACGAGCCGGACGCCGCCCACACCGGTGCCGGCGCGGGGGCCGCCTAACCCTGGCCCCTGACCCCGGTCTCCGCCGTCGGCGGCGGGCTGCGCTGGGTCGATCCGGTGCTGGTGCCCGAGCGGGACGAGGTGTGGTGCGTCCTGGAGGAGTTCACCAGCCCCGCCCCGGGCGACGTGCGCCGTGTGCTGGCCGCCGTGCCGCTGGACGGTTCGGCGGCGCGGGACCGGGGCGCCGTGCGCGAACTCACCGACCACGCGCACCGGTTCCTGACCGGCCCCCGCCGCTCGCCCGACGGGCGGTGCGTGGTGTGGATCGCCTGGGACCACCCCCGGATGCCGTGGGACGGCACCGAGTTGAAGATCGCCGAGGTGGACACGGACGGCACCCGCAGCGGCGTACGGACCCTGATCGGCGGGCCCGGCGAGTCGATCCCGCAGGCCGAGTGAGCCGCCGACGGCACGCTGATCGCCGCGAGCTGGAACCTGCACCGGGTGGACCCGGACAGCGGGACGGTCAACCTGTGCCCGCGCGACGAGGAGTTCGCCGGGCCGCTGTCGAAGGTCGGCTTCCGCTGGTTCGCGCCGCTGCCCAACGGGCTGGTCGCGGTCATCCACGGCCGGGGCGTCACCGCGCTCGGCATACTCGACCCGGGCCCGCGCGACGAGCCGGCCCGGCGGCCGGGCTCCGGCGACGGCCCGCCCGGGACGGGGCCGGTGGACGTGGTCGGCCCGTGGAGCGAGTGGCAGCCGACGCTCGCGGTGGCCGGCACCCGGGTGGTGGGCATGGCGGCAAGCCCGACCAGCGGTTACGAGGTGGTCGAGCTGGATACCCGCACCGGCCACGCCCGCGTCGTCGGCGAGCCGCACACGGACGTCGTGGACCCGGCGTACTACCCCGAACCGGTGGCCCGCACCTTCGCCGGCCCCGGCGGCCGCGAGGTCCATGCCAACCTCTACCCGCCGCGCAACCCCGACTACCATGCACCGGAGGGCGAGTCGCCGCCCTACGTGGTGTGGGCGCACGGCGGGCCGACCGGGCGCTCCCCGCTGGTGCTCGGCCTGCCGATCGCCTACTTCACCTCGCGCGGCATCGGCGTCGTGGATGTCAACTATGGCGGCTCGACGGGGTACGGCAGGCGCTACCGCGAGCTGCTGCGCGGCCAGTGGGGCGTGGTGGACGTCGAGGACTGCGCCGCGGTCGCCGACGCGCTGGCCGCCGAGGGCAGCGCCGACGGCGACCGGCTGGCCATCCGTGGCGGCAGCGCGGGCGGCTGGACCACCGCCGCGTCGCTGACCGGCACCTCCCGGTACGCGTGCGGCACCGTCATGTTCCCCGTGCTCGACCTGACGAGTTGGGCGTCCGACGACACCCACGACTCCGAGGCCCAGTACCTGGAGAGCCTGATCGGCCCGCTCGCCGAGGTCCCGGACCGCTACCGCGAGCGCTCCCCGCTCCACCAGGCCGACCACCTGCGCGCCCCGTTCCTGCTGCTCCAGGGGCTCGACGACGCGATCTGCCCACCGGTGCAGTGCGAGCGCTTCCTCGCGGCGATCGAGGGCCGCGACATCCCGCACGCCTACCTCACACCTACCCGGGTGAGGGCCACGGCTTCCGGCGCGCGGAGACCATCGTCAGCGCGCTGGAGGCGGAACTGTCGCTCTACGGCCAGGTCTTCTGCTTCGAACCGGCGGGGGTGCGGGCGGTGACGTTGGCGCCGTAGGGCGCCTTCGGCCGGGCCTGGGCCCGAACGCCGCGTCGGGAGCCCGGGGTCAGCGGTGCGCGCGGCCGCCGCCCCGGGCTCCCGCCGGTCGTGCGTCCACGGCCCACTCGCCTACGACCGGGGTGAGGGGGCGGGCCGAACGGGCTACGGAGGCCGCTGACTTCACCCAATCGACTGCCCTTGCGTGGTTTTCGGGACCGGTCCCGAGCCTTGTGGCCAGGCTGCTCGTATGTCTGTACTAGACGGTGTGTCCGAAGGTGAGCTGAGACTGTCGGTGCCCGGTGCCGACGACGACTCCCTCCTGCGTTCGCTGCGCGACTGGCTGAGCCGTGAGGACGCCCTGCGCGGCCGGGTGGCCCTGTGTCCCCGTCCCCTCGCCGAGGGGGAGATGGGCGGCCTGGTGGAGGCCCTGATCGTGAGCCTCGGCTCCGGCGGCGCCGGGGCCCTGATCGTGCAGTCCGTGTCCACCTGGCTCGGCCAGCGCCGCTCGGACGTGACGGTGACGATCAAGGCGAGCGACGGGCGCGAGGTGACGGTGGACGCCCGTGGGGTCCGCGACCCGCAGGCGATCATCTAGCGAGGTCGAGCGGTTGGCCGCCTCCGATGAGTGAGGCGGAGGAGTCCGCGACGGGCGAGGTGTCGCGGGCGGGCACCTTGTTCCCGAACAGCGCGACGAGCCGCGTCGTACTGATCGGAGCGAGCACCTTCGCCTCGAAGGACCTGCCGGACATCCCCGCCGTCCGCAACAACCTGGCGGACCTGAAGGCTGCTTTCCTGCACCCCCGGCACGGGCTCTTCGCCGACACGCGGCCCGAGCATTGCACCGTACTCGTGCTCGACGAGAAGGAGGCGCTGGACCAGCGCGCGATCGGCGGCGCGCTCGCCAAGGCCCGGGCGGCGGCCCGCGCGCTGGTCCTGGACTGCTGCTTCTCCGGCCGGGTGGTCGACGCGATGGGGGCGAACCGCCTGCTGGTGCCGGCGCAGCCGCCGACCAGGGGCGTGTACATGCTCACGTCCACCAGCGCCAACAGCCTGTCCATGGCGCGGAGGGGCCACCGCAACAGCATCTTCACCGGCGCGCTGTTGCAGGCCCTGGCCCAGCCTGAGCCGCTGAGCCTCGGCGACATCTACCAGTTCGTACGCCACACCCAGCGGGTGCTCGAGGTCGCCGAGCCGCAGACCGGTGGCATCGGCGACGCGCACCGGGTCGCCCTAGTGCGCGGACCGGTGCCGGCCGGGCCGCCGCCCGTCCCGCCGCGCTGGTGGCGGCTTCCGCGCCGGTGGTGGGCCTCGCGGTGGCTACGGGGTGGTGTGCTCGTCGCGCTGACGGGCGTAGGGGTGTTCGGCTACGCGAGCCTGGACCACGGCAGGGCGGAGCCGGAGGCGAAGCCGACGCCCAGCGTCACCCGGCCGACCCGCCCGCCCGACGCCCGGCAACCGCGCCCGGCGCAGCGCCCGACGGAGGAGAAGCCGCATGCCACACGAAAGCTGACCGTGGTGCTGAACAAGACGAAACGCACGCCGGAGGGTGTGCTGGTCGCGGTGAACGGGTTGGTGGGCGACATCTACCACAACGCGTCGAAGTCCGCCTTCGGCGGGGGACAGGGGCAGATCGGCGGCAGCTCCGCGGCGCGCTCCGACGACGGGAAGGGCGCCAACACCAGCGGACTCGTCTCGTTCTTCGTCGACACCTCCGCCCGTGGCTGCAATGCGCACGGCGTGTCGATCGGGGAGTCCACGGTCGTGCCGGGGCCTGCCAAGGAGTTGACGAAGGTGCTCGTCGTCGGCGTGACGCCCAAGGTACCCGGCACGGACGAGATGGGCGCCACGTTCGAGGTGACCCAGGGCCGGTGCCCCGCGCCCGAGGGCGACAAGACGTGCGCGTGACGGGTGCGCGCGGCCGCGGAGCGGGGCGCGTCAGGGCTGGGGCACGCTCACCGGCCCGCTCGCCGGTGGCTCCTCCGCCTCCACCGCCGTGGCCGGGCCGGCCTTCGGCACGGCGTCGTCGGCTCCTTCGGACGCGTCGGGCTCCCTGGCCTCACCGGTCGTCCCGGCCGCCGCCCGCGCGCGGCACGACCACCGGCGAGCCGTCCACGGGGGCGGCCAGCACGTCGGCCGGGACCCCGTACAGCCGCTCCACCAGCGCGGCGTCGACGACCTCGCGGGACGGGCCGGTGGCCACCACCTCGCCGTCGCGCATAGCCACGATGACGTCCGCGTAGCGGGCGGCGCTGGTCAGGTCGTGCACGACCATGACGACGGTGCGGCCGGCGGTGGCCACCTCGCGGACCAGTTCGAGGACCTCCACCGCGTGGCCGAGGTCGAGTGCGCTGGTGGGTTCGTCGAGGAGGACCACCTGGGTCTCCTGGGCCAGCACCATAGCCAGCCAACAGCGCTGCCGCTGGCCGCCGGAGAGCTGGTCGAGCCTGCGCTCGGCGAGGTCGGCGACGCCTGTGGCGGTCAGCGCCGCGCGCACCGCGCGCTCGTCCTCGCGCGACCACTGGCGGAACAGGCCCTGGTGCGGGTGGCGCCCGTACCGTACGAGGCCGGCGACGGTGACCGCCTCCGGGGCCTGCGGGGACTGCGGGAGGAGCGAGACGCGGTGGGCCGCGGCGCGCTGGCGCAGTCGCCAGATGTCGTCGCCGCCGACGCTGACGGTGCCCGCGTGCGGCTGGTGCAGCCTGGCCATGGCGCGCAGCAGCGTGGACTTGCCGCAGCCGTTGGGGCCGACGATCGCGACGACCTGGCCGGGCGCGATGGTCAGGTCGACGCCGCGCACGGCGAGGTGGGCGGGTTCGGCCCCGCCCCGGGTGCCTGCCGGGTAGCCCGCCTTGAGCTGTTGGACGACGAGTTCCACGGTCATGCCTTTCGCGAGGGGGAGCCGCCGAACAGCACCCACAGCAGGAACGGTCCGCCGAGCACGCTGGTGATGACGCCGACGGGGATCTCCACGGGGGCCACCACCCGGCCCAGCACGTCGCTCGCCGCCACCAGCGCCGCGCCCACCAGGGCCGAGCCGATGACGGGGACCCGGGTCGGCCCGTAGAGCTTGGTCGCGATGACCGGCGCGGCCAGCGCGACGAAGGCGATGGGGCCGCCGATGCCGACCGCGATGCCGGCGAGCGCGACGGCGAGGGCGAGCGTGAGGCCGCGCAGCAGTGGCACGTTGAGGCCGAGGGCCGCGGCCACGTCGTCGTCGAAGCGCAGGACGTCCAGGCGGCGCCCGGCGACCAGTGCGAGGGGGACCAGCACCAGCAGGCACAGGGCGAGCGGTTGGCCCACGCCGTAGTCGCGCCCGCTGAGGCTGCCGACGCTCCACAGGAAGACGCCGCCGGCGGTGTTGTCATTCTGGCGCGACATCACCAGGTCGCTGATGGCGCCGATGATGGTGGAGACGCCGATGCCGACGACCAGGACCCGGTAGCCACGGGTGCCGGCGCCGCCCGCGCACAGCACGACCAGCGCCGCCGCGCCCGCCGCGCCCAGCGGCCCGAGCCACCATTCGCCGACCATGGCGGTGGAGCTTCCGACGACGGAGGCCACCACGGCGCCGGTGGCGCCCTCGTTGACGCCGATGATGTCGGGGGTGGCCAGCCTGTTGCCGGCCAGGGTCTGGGTGAGGCAGCCGGCGATGCCGAGGGCGGCGCCGACCAGGAGCCCCACCACGATGCGCGGCAGCCGGAACTCCTGGACGAGCATCACAGTCAGCCGGTCGCCGGTGCCCAGCAGCCCGCGCAGCGAGGTGCCCATGCTCATGCCGTTCGAACTGGCCAACGTGGCCAGCGCGACGATGACGGCGATGACCGCGAGCAGCCCGAGCGAGACGAGCGCGGCCCGGTGCGGGAAGAGCCAGGACCAGGTGCCCGTGCGCAGTACGGTGCTGTCGGCCGGCGCGACGCGCAGCGCGGCGTCCCCGCCGGTGGGTACCGCAGGCGGGGTCGTCGCCGGTGGCGTCGGTGCGGGCGCGTCGGGCGCGGTGGGGGGCGTCACGCGCCACTGCCGGGCGCGCCGAGGCCGAGCATGCGGTTGGTGCGGGCGATCCAGATCAGCAGTGGCCCGCCGATCAGGGCGAGCAGCACGCTCACGGGCGTCTCCCAGGGGCGGATGACGACGCGGGCCGCGATGTCGGCCGCGACCATGACGTTGGCGGCCACCAGCGCGGACAGCAGTAGTTGGGCCGCCAGCCGTGGCCCGGTGACCAGGCGCGCGGCGTACGGGGCGAGCAGGCCGAGGAAGGCGATCGGGCCGGCCAGCGCGACGGCGGCGCCGGCGAGGAGCGTGACGGCGCTGGCCACCACGAGGCGGATGCTGCCCGGGTGGTGGCCGAGGGCCCGGGCGCTGTCGTCGCCGAGGGCCAGCGCGGACAGCGGGCGGCTCGTGCCCACGGCGACGACCAGGCCGACGACGATCAGCGGGGCGATGGACAGCGCGGTGCGCGTCTCCACGCCGGCCAACGAGCCGATGGTCCAGTACCGGTAGACGTCGAAGGTGGACTGGGTGCCCAGGAGCACGTACGAGGTCATGCCGTGGAAGGTGGCGCCGAGCGCGGAGCCGGCGAGCACCAGGCGCAGCGGCGAGGTGGCGGCCCGTCCGGACGCGGCGAGCAGCAGCACGACGGCGCTCGCGGCCATGCCGCCGACCAGGGCCCACACGAGGACGCCGTAGGCCGACGTCACGTCGAAGTAGGTGAGCCCGATGACGACGCCGAGCGCGGCGCCGGAGTTGACGCCCAGGAGCCCGGTCTCGGCCAGCGGGTTGCGGGTGACGGCCTGGAGCAGGCAGCTTGCGGCGCCCAGCGCCGTGCCCACCAGGACGGCGGCGATGGTGCGCGGCAGCCGCACGTCCACCACGGCCAGTCGCAGGGCAGCGTCCGCCCGGGCCGACGGGTCGCCCAGGAGGTAGTCCAGGGCGCGGCCCATCGTGGTCCTGCCCGAACCGATGAGGAGGGAGAGCAGACACAGGGCGAGCAACGACGCGACCAGAACGGCGGCGGCCCACGCGGTGGGACGGTGCCTGGGCCGCACGGACTTGGTCAGCGTGGGCCTCGTCACGTCGACGGGAGGCCCGGCCTCTTGCGCAACGGACATGAGGTTAGCCTAACCTGGCTCTTGACCCGGGGTGCCGGGTGGGTCGCCAGACCCACCCGTCGAACGCCATGCCCCGGTGGTGCGGGCTTCCCGTCGCGACCAGTGGCGCGGCTCGTACGGCAGGACCGGCGGCGGCAACTGCCTATCGTCGGCTGACACTTCGGAGAACCGCATGTCCCCGTCCCCCTCGTCCGCTTCTTCGCCCACCTCCCGCCCGGGCCTGGCGCGTGCCCGGCTGACCGCGCTGGCCGCCCTCACCGTCGTTTCGGCCCTCACGCTCTCCGCGTGTGGGTCAGATGATTCGGACAAGCGGGACGAAAAGAGCAAGTCCCGTGTCGTCAAGGACGTGACTGGCGCCGACGTGAAGGTGCCCGAGAAGGTCGAGCGGGTCGTGGTGCTCAGCGAGATGGACCTCGACTCCTCGCTCGCCCTCGGCGTGCAGCCGGTCGGCCTGACGGCGGGTCGCGGGCAGAAGGGCGCGCCGGAGTACCTGGCGGACAAGGCGGGGGGCATCGAGGTCGTCGGCGCGGTCACCGGCCCCGACCTGGAGAAGGTGCTGGCGGCCAAGCCGGACGTCATCCTGGCCGGTCAGATCGCCGACGCCCAGGTGCTCAAGCAGTTGCGCGGCATCGCGCCGACCGTGATGACGGTGGGCAAGGACAAGAACTGGAAGTCGGCGCTCACCCTCACCGGCGAGGTGCTGGGCAAGCAGAACGAGGCCAAGACCTTCATCGCCGACTACGACAAGCGCGTCACCGAGGTGAGGAAGTCGCTGGGTGACAAGGCCGGTTCCTCGGTGAGTGTGGCCCGCTACTCCGCCAAGGGCACCGCCGTGATGCAGCAGGGCGTCTTCATCAGTGACGTCCTCAAGGACCTGGAGTTCAAGCGGCCGGCGCTGCAGAACAAGAAGGGCGCCGGGCACTCGACGCCGCTCAGCGACGAGGACATCCAGCAGATCGACGCCGACTGGCTGTTCATCGGCACGCTGGCCTCCAAGGGCAAGGACGCCGACCTGTTCGGCGAGTTGCGGAAGAAGCCCGCCTACCAGCAGCTCGGCGCCGTCAAGAGCGGCCACGTCACGCAGATCGACGGCTCCAAGTGGACGAGCCTGGGCGGCTCGCTCGCGGCCATGTCGGTGTTGGACGACATCGAGAAGGCGATGGGCAAGTAGTCACGCCCGGCGGGGCGGGGCCGCTCGCTGGCTGCGTCCCGCCCCGGCGCTCCACGCCCCGCGCCCCGACGGGGCCTCGCCCGGCACGCGTCGGGAGGTGTCCCGGCGCGTCAGGGGCCGTGTCCCGCCCGGAGGGCCAAGCTCCGGCCGGGGGCGGGAGGCGACCGGGTCGCCGGCCCTCCCGTCTGCCGCGACAGGCCCGCCACCTGGGGCGAAGCGGGCAGTCATGCTAGGTTAGGCTTACCTAAGTAAGGTCACGCCGAGGGGGTAACACCGTGCAGCAGCCAGAACTTTCCGGACGGATCGCGCTGGTCACCGGCGCGGGCCGGGGCATAGGCGAGGCGGTGGCCAGGGCCCTCGCCGACCGAGGGGCCAAGGTCGCCGCCCTCGACCGTGACACCGACGGCGTCACCGCGCTGGAGAAGGAGTACGGGGCGCCGCGCGTCAGCGCGTACGCCGCCGACGTCACCGACAGCGCCGCCGTGGACGCCGTCGTGTCCACCGTCGAGGACCACGTGGGGCCCATCGACATCCTCGTCAACGTCGCCGGGGTGCTGCGCCCCGCGCCGGTCGCGGAGCTGACCGACGAGGACTGGAGCCAGACGTTCGCCGTGAACACCACCGGCGTCTTCCACACCTGTCGCGCCGTCACCCGCCGGATGAGCGAGCGCCGCCGCGGCAGCGTCGTGACCGTCGGCTCCAATGCGGCCGGGGTACCGCGCACCAGCATGGCCGCGTACGCCGCGTCCAAGGCCGCCGCCACCATGTTCACCAAGTGCCTGGGCCTCGAACTCGCCCGCAGCGGCGTGCGCTGCAACGTCGTCTCGCCGGGCTCCACCGACACCGCCATGCAGCGGCAGTTGTGGACCGACCCGCAGGCCCCGTTGCGCGTCATCGACGGCGACCCCGCCTCCTACCGGGTAGGCATCCCGCTCGGCCGCATCGCCGAGCCCAGCGACATCGCCGAGGCCGTCGCCTTCCTCGTCTCCGACCGCGCCCGCCACATCACCATGCACGACCTGTACGTGGACGGCGGCGCCACGCTGCGCGCCTGAGACCCCGCGTCGGCCCCGCCCGGCCCGTACGCCGCCGCGCCGCCGCCAGGCGCCGCGACCGACACGGCCCGCCGGCGCGCGGCCCCGCCCGCGCGCCGGGTGAACGGCCCCCTTCGACACCCCGACCGGTGCCCCCGCACCGAACGAATGGAGTAACAGGTGACGACGACACACGAGGTCGCCGAGCGCCCGATATCCGGCTCGTCCGAGTCGGATGCCACGCCGGGGCGGCCCGCCCCCCGCCCCGCTCCGCCCCGCGCCTGGCACGCCGCCCCGCACGCCGCGAGCGTCGAGCCGGCGGCCGAGGCGGCCCGTACCACCCGGGTGCGACCGGCGCGCGGCGGCGCCGTGGCGCGGCGCCCGCCCAGCGGCCCGCGCGCACGGTGGACACCGACGCCGTCGGCTCGGCCACCGCCCTGCTCGACGCCTACCCGGGGGGCGACGCCCGGTTCTTCGCCTCGCCCACCAGGACCCTGCTCACCCACGGCGTGCGCGCCGAGGTCCCGCACGACGAGCGCCCGCTGCCCGAGCGGGTCGCCGCCACGCTGGCCGAGCGGGCCGGCGCCGGCGACCAGGCGCTGTTGGTGGTCGGCGCCGTGCCCTTCGACCACACGGCCCCCGTGGCCCTCGCCGTCCCGGGCGCCGTCCAGTGGGCCCCACCGCTCGCCCAGGACCCGCTGATCGCCCTGCCCGCCGCCACGCCCGAGGCCACCGGCTGGTCGGTGCGTCCGGTGCCGGAGCCCGCGGCGTACGGAGCGGCCGTCGCCGCGGCCGTGGCCCGCATGCGGCGCCGCGAGTTCAGCAAGGTCGTCCTCGCCCGCACCCTGGAACTCACCTCGCCGGACGACCTCGACCTGCCCGCCATGGTGCAGCGGCTGGCCCGGCGCGACCCGCGCGGCTACACCTTCGCCGTGCCGGCCGGCGCGGGCCGCACGCTGCTCGGCGCCAGCCCCGAACTGCTCGTCAGCCGGCGCGGCGGCCAACTCGTCGCCAACCCGCTGGCCGGCTCCACGCCGCGCAGCGCCGACCTCGCCGAGGACGTCCGCCGCGCCGCCGCGCTCCTGGAGTCCGAGAAGGACCTGCACGAGCACGCCGTCGTCGTGGACGCGGTGCCTGCCGCCCTCGCCCCGTACTGCGCGAACCTGCACGTGCCCGAGCGGCCGACCCTGGTGCGCACCGCCGCGATGTGGCACCTGTCCACCACCGTCACCGGCGAGTTGGCCGAGCGCGACGGGCGCGCCGCCAGCGCCCTGGAGCTGGCCTGCGCGCTGCACCCGACGCCGGCCGTCTGCGGCACCCCCACCACCCTGGCCCGCGAGGTCATCGGCGACCTCGAACCCTTCGGCCGGGGTCTGTATACCGGCATGGTCGGCTGGGAAGATGCCAGCGGTGACGGCGAGTGGGTCGTCACCATCCGGTGTGCCGAGGCGGAGCGGCGCACGCTGCGCCTGTACGCGGGCGCCGGCGTGGTGGCCGCCTCCACGCCGGAGGCCGAGACCGCCGAAACCAGCGCGAAGTTTCAGACGTTCCTGCACGCGGTGGGGGTTGACCAGTGAGTACGCCGACCTGGCCGAGCGAGTTCGCCGAGCGGTACCGGGCCGCCGGCTGGTGGCGCGGTGAAACGTTCGGGCAGGTGCTGCGCGAGCGCGCGGAGCGCCACCCGGACCGGATCGCCGTCGTGGACCCGGCGCCCGCGCCCGGCTCCCCGGACGGCCGCCGACTGACCTACGGCGAACTCGACGCCCGCGCCGACCGGCTCGCCGCCGGGTTCCTGGCCCGCGGCATCGGCAAGGGCGACCGGGTGGTGCTGCAACTCCCGAACGTCGCCGAGTTCTTCGAGGTGATGTTCGCGCTGTTCCGCATCGGCGCGCTGCCCGTCTTCGCGCTGCCCGCGCACCGCGAGAGCGAGGTGCGCTACTTCTGCGAGTTCACCGAGGCCGCCGCGTACGTCATCCCGGCCGTGCACGGCGGGTTCGACTACCGCGAACTGGCCTCCGCCGTCCGCGAGCGGGTGCCCACGCTGCGGCACGTGTTCGTCGCCGCCGAGCCGGACGAGGCGGGCGGCCACACGCCGCTGTCCGACGTGCCGGCCGCGCCGGTGCCGATCACCGACCCGCCCGCCCCCGGTGACCTGGCCTTCCTGCAACTGTCCGGCGGCAGCACCGGCGTACCCAAGCTCATCCCGCGCACCCACGACGACTACATCTACTCGCTGTGGGGCTCCAACGAGATCTGCGCCGTGGACGAGACCAGCGTCTACCTGTGCGTGCTGCCCGCCGCCCACAACTTCCCGCTCAGCTCGCCGGGCACGCTGGGCGCGCTGTACGCCGGGGCCCGCGTCGTGCTGGCCCCGCAGCCCAGCCCCGATGTGGCCTTCCCGCTCATCGAGCGCGAGCGCGTCACCCTCACCGGGCTCGTGCCGCCCTTGGCCCTGGCCTGGATCGAGGCCGCCGGGCGCGGCGAGCACGACCTCTCCAGCCTCCAGGTGCTCCTTGTGGGCGGCGCCAAGTTCAGCGAGGAGGCCGCCCGCCGCGTGCGGCCCGCCCTGGACTGCACGCTCCAGCAGGTGTTCGGCATGGCCGAGGGGCTGGTCAACTACACGCGCCTGGACGACGAGGAGACCATCGTCACCACCCAGGGCCGCCCCATCTCGCCCGACGACGAGGTGCGCGTGGTGGACGACGAGGACAACGACCTGCCCGTCGGCGCCACCGGCCACCTGCTCACCCGCGGCCCGTACACCATCCGCGGCTACTGGCGCGCCCCCGAGCACAACGCCACCGCCTTCACCGCCGACGGCTTCTACCGCACCGGCGACGTGGTGCGGCTGACCGAGGACGGCTACCTGGTGGTGGAGGGCCGGGCCAAGGACCAGATCAACCGGGGCGGCGAGAAGGTCGCCGCCGAGGAGATCGAGAACCACATCCTGGCCCACCCGGCCGTGCACGACGTCGCCGTCGTCTCCATGCCTGACGCCTACCTCGGCGAGCGCACCTGCGCGTACGTCGTGCCCCGGGCCGGCGCCGAACCCGTACGCCCCATCGCCATCAAGAAGTTCGTCCGCGAGCGGGGCCTGGCCGCGTACAAGGTGCCCGACCGGGTCGAGTTCATCGACGCGTTCCCCAGCACCGGCGTCGGCAAGGTCAGCAAGAAGGACTTGCGCGCGGCCATCGCCGCCCAGGTCGCCGCCCGCGCGGCCGAGCAGCCGGCCGAGACGCCGGCCGACCCGTCGCGGGCAGCGCCGCCCGCGACGGCCCCGACCCCCTGACGCCCCGCGGGGCCGCCACCCCGCACCGGCGGGGGCGCGCACCGCTCCGCCCGCTCGCCCCGAAGCCTGAAAGGCCCCGTCATGGCCCTGCCCGCCATCGCGCCCTACCCCATGCCCGCCGCGGCCGACCTGCCCGCCAACAAGGTGGCCTGGACGGTCGACCCGAGCCGCGCGGTACTGCTCGTACACGACCTGCAGAACTACTTCCTGTCCGCGTTCGACCAGGACGCGTCGCCGGTGACCGAACTGCTCGCCAACGTCGCCCGGGTCAAGAAGGACTGCGCCCGGCTCGGCGTTCCCGTCGTGTACTCCGCCCAGCCCGGCGGCCAGAGCCCCGCCGAGCGCGGGCTCCAGCAGGACTTCTGGGGGCCGGGGCTGCCCGACGACGAGCACGCGAAGGCGATCGCCGCGCCGGTGGCGCCGGAGCCCGGCGACACCGTCCTGACCAAGTGGAAGTACAGCGCCTTCGTCCGCTCCGACCTGGCCGAGCGGATGGCCGCCCAGGGCCGCGACCAGTTGGTCATCGTCGGCGTTTACGCCCACATCGGCGTGTTGCTGAGCGCCGCCGACGCCTGGATGCGCGACATCCAGTCGTTCCTGGTCGCCGACGCCGTCGCCGACTTCTCCGCCGCCGACCACGCCATGGCCCTGCGCTACGCCGCCGCCAAGTGCGCCGTCGCCACCACCACCGACACCGTCTTCGAGGGGAAGTAACCGCGATGGCCCTGACCGTGGAGCAGATCCGCGCCGACGTCGCCGACGTGCTCGGCGAGGACCCCGCCGACATCCCCGACGACGAGAACCTGCTCGACTACGGCCTCGACTCGGTCCGCGTCATGGCCCTGGTCGAGCGCTGGCGCCGGGACCACGGCGTCGAGGTGACGTTCGTGGACCTCGCCGAGGAGCCTGCCATCGAGCGGTGGGCCCCCCTCCTGGGGGCGCGGACATGACCACCCTGCTCGATCCGGCCGTCCCACGGCGCGAGGCGGCCACCGGCACCGCGCGGCCCGCGCCCGGACTGCCGCTGACCTCAGCCCAGTCGGGCATGTGGTTCGCGCAGGCCCTCGACCCGGACAGCCCGGCCCAGAACACCGCCGAGTACATCGAGATCCACGGCCCCGTCGACCCGGCCGTCTTCGCCGAGGCCCTGCACCGCACCAACGGCGAGGCCGACGCGCTGCGGGTGCGCGTCGTCGCGGGCGACGGTGACGGGGACGCCGACGGGGAGGCGGCCGGGCCCCGCCAGGTGCCCATCGACATCGAGCCGCCCGGCCGCCAGGCCGCGACGCGACCCACCGGCCCGGACGGCGCGGCCCGCCGCGCCTTCCCGCTGCACCAGGCCGACCTGCGCGGGGCGGCCGACACCGACCAGGGCTCGCACGCGGCGGCCCTGGCCTGGATGCGCGCCGACCTGGCCAAGCCCTTCGACCTGGCCAGCGGCCCGCTGTTCCAGCACGCCCTGTTCCGGGTCGGCGACCAGCGCTGGCTGTGGTACCAGCGCGTGCACCACCTCGTCATGGACGGCTACGGCTACTCGCTCATCGCTCGCCGCGTCGCCGAGGTCTACACGGCTCTGGCCACCGGCGCCGAGCCCCCGCCCAGCCCGTTCGGCCGGCTGACCGACCTGGTCGCCGACGACCGGGCGTACCGCGCCGGCGACGGCTTCGCCAAGGACCGCGCCCACTGGGCGGCCACCTTCGGCGCCGCGCTCCCCACCGGCACCGACACCCCGGCCACCGGGAGCGAGCCCGGCGCCCCGCGCGCCCTGGACCTGCCCGACGCGCCGAGCCTGGCCGGCCGCACCGCGCTGCCCGACCACACCTTCCTGCGCCGCACCGCGCACCTGGGCCACCAGGAGACCGAGCGGCTGCGCGCGCTGGCCGCCGAACTCCGCGCCACCTGGCCCGACCTGCTCTTCGCCGCCCAGGCGCTGTACCTGTCGCGGGCCACGCACAGCGAGGACGTCGTGCTCGGCGTGCCGATGATGGGCCGGATTGGCTCGGCCGCGCTGCGCATCCCCGGCATGGTGATGAACGTGCTGCCGCTGCGACTGCGGGTGCGCCCCGAGGACACCCTGGCCCACCTGGTGCGTCAGGTCGTCCTCGGCATTCGCGCCGTCCGCCGCCACCAGCGCTACCGGTACGAGGACATCCGCCGCGACCTCGGGCTGCTCGGCGACGGCCGGGCCCTGGTCGGCCCGCTGGTCAACGTGATGCCCTTCGACTACGGGCTGACCTTCGCCGGCGCCCGCTCGGACGCGCACAACCTGTCCACCGGACCGGTGGACGACCTCACCGTCAACATCTACGACCGCGCCGACCGCGCCGGCCTGCGCATCGACTACGACGGCAACCCCCGGCTGTACACCGAGGACGACCTCGCCGGCCACCAGCGCCGCTTCCTCGACTTGTTGGCCCGCCTCGCCGACCTCGCCACCGACGCGCACGCGCCGCTGGGCGGGCTGTCCGTGCTCACCCCGGCCGAACGCGCCCTGGTCCTCACCGACTTCAACGACACCGCCCGCGCCCTGCCGCCCACCACGCTCATCGGCCCCATCGAGTACCGCGCGGCCCGCGTCCCTCATGCCCCCGCCCTCGTCTTCGGCGACCAGACGCTGACGTACGCGCAGCTCAACGCCCGGGCCAACCGGGTCGCCCGGCGCCTGACGGAACTCGGCGTACGCCCCGGCGTGCTCGCCGCGGTCGCCCTGCCCCGCTCGGTGGACCTGGTGGTGGCGCTGCTCGCGGTCCTCAAGGCGGGCGGCGCCTACCTGCCGCTCGACCCCGACTACCCGGCCGAGCGCCTGGCGTACATGCTGGGCGATGCCTCCCCGGCGTGCGTGCTCACCGACCGGGCCACCCACGGCGCGCTGCCGGAGACCGCCGTACCGGCCCTTGTCCTCGACGACCCAGAGGTACGGGCCGACCTGGCCCGCTTCCCCGGCACCGACCCGGGCCGCGCGCTGACCCCGCACCACCCCGCGTACGTCATCTACACCTCGGGCTCCACCGGCCGCCCCAAGGGCGTCGTCGTCCCGCACCGGGCGATCGACAACCGGCTGCGCTGGATGCAGGACACCTACCCGCTGCGCGCCGACGACCGCGTGCTGCAGAAGACCCCGTCCGGCTTCGACGTCTCGGCGTGGGAGTTCTTCTGGGCGCTGCGCGAGTGCGCCACGCTGGTGGTCGCCGAGCCCGGCGGGCACCAGGACCCGGCCTACCTCGCGCACACCATCCGCGACCAGCGCGTGACCACCGTCCACTTCGTGCCGTCCATGCTCGGCGTCTTCCTCACCGAGCCGGGCGCCGCGCACTGCACCGGCCTGCGCCGCGTCTTCTGCAGCGGCGAGGCGCTGCCCCGGGAGACCGTCACCGACTTCCACCGCCTGCTGCCCGACGTGCCGCTGCACAACCTCTACGGCCCGACCGAGGCGGCCGTGGACGTCACGTACCACCCGTGCGCGCCCGGCGAGAGTGGCCCGGTGCCGATCGGCAAGCCGGTGTGGAACACCCGGCTGTACGTCCTGGACGCCGCGCTCCAACTCTGCCCGCCCGGCGTCGCCGGCGAGCTGTACCTCGCCGGCACCCAGCTCGCCACCGGCTACCTCGGGCGGCCCGACCTGACCGCCGACCGCTTCGTGGCCGACCCGTTCGCCGCCGAACCCGGCGCCCGCATGTACCGCACCGGCGACCTGGCCCGCTGGCGGGCCGACGGTGCCGTCGAGTACCTGGGCCGCACCGACCACCAGGTCAAGCTGCGCGGCCTGCGCATCGAACTCGGCGAGATCGAGGCGGCGTTGGCCGCGTCGGACGAGGTCGCCGCCGCCTGCGTGCTGGTCCGCGAGGACCGGCCGGGCGACCAGCGCCTCGTCGGCTACGTGACGGGCCACCAGCCCGCCGCGCGGACCCGGTGGTCGGCTCCGGCGGATGCCGCCGCCGGGGCCGACCGTCCAGCGATGGGGAGCGATGAGAGCACGCACGTGGCTGCCGCGCCGACGGCGCCCGAGCGGGCCGGCGATGCGGGGCCCGACACTGCCGCCCGAGCCAGCCGCCCAGGCACCGCTCTCCCCGAGGGGGCGCCGGATGTGGGCGGCGGCCTGGACCCCGCCCTGCTCCAGGAGCGCCTCGCGGCGCGGCTGCCCGACTACATGGTGCCGAGCGCCATCGTCGTTCTGGACGCGCTTCCGCTGAGTCCCAACGGCAAGCTCGACCGCAAGGCGCTCCCCGCGCCCCCGGCCGCCGCCACGGGAGCCGGCCGCGCCCCGCGCAGCCACCGCGAGGAGACCCTGACCCGGCTGTTCGCGCGGGCGCTCTGCGTGGACCAGGCCGGCGTCGAGGAGAGCTTCTTCGACCTCGGCGGCAACTCGCTGCTGGCCATGCGACTGGTCGCTGCCATCCGCGAGACGCTGGGCGTCGAACTCGCCCTGGGCACCCTCTTCCAGGCCCCCACGCCCGCCGCGCTCGCCGAGCGGCTGCGGGCCGCCGCCGAGGGCGGGTCGGCCGCCGGCGCGGACGACGCGCTGGGCGTCCTGCTCCCGCTGCGCCCCGGCGGCGCCAGGCCCCCGCTGTTCGTCTTCCACCCGGCGGGCGGCATCAGTTGGTGCTACGCGGGCCTGCTGGCCCCGCTCGGCCCCGACCAGCCTGTGTACGGGCTCCAGGCCCGCGGCCTGACCGCGCCCGAGCCGCTGCCCGCCATCATGGAGGAGATGGCCGCCGACTACCTCGACCACCTCCGCACCGTCCAGCCGTACGGCCCCTACCGGCTGCTCGGCTGGTCGGTCGGCGGGGTCGTCGCGCACACCGTGGCGGTCCGCCTGCAGGAGGCGGGGGAGCGCGTCGAACTGCTGGCCCTCATGGACGCCTACCCCTCCGACCAGTGGCGCGACCTGGCCATCCCGGCCCAGGCGGACGCCCCGCGCGCGCTGCTGCGGATGGCCGGCTTCGACATCCAGGAGGGCCGCGCGCTCACCCGCGAGCATGTGCTCGACACGCTGCGCCGCGAGGGCAGCGCGCTGGCCAGCCTGCCGGAGTACACGCTCTCGGCGGTCGTGGACATTGTGGTCAACAACGCGACGCTGATGCGCGAGCACGAGCACCGCGCCTTCGACGGCGACGTCCTGTTCTTCACGGCCGCCGCCCCCCGCCCCGAGGACTGGCTGACCCGCGACGCGTGGCAGCCCTACGTCACCGGCCGCCTGGTCAATCACGACATCGACTGCCTGCACCCCCAGCTCACCCAGCCGGAGGCGCTGGCGGTCGTCGCGGCGGCCATACGGGAGTGGCCGGCCGGCAACGCCTGAGCACGCCGGGTGGCCGGACCCCCAGGGTCGCGCGAGCGGGCGCGCCCCTGGGCCTTTCCCCGACCCGCCCCTCACCCGTCTGGCCTACGCCCCGCCGCCACGTGGTGCGCGCCGCCGCCCGCGCCGCATCCTGGGAGGTAAGCCGCACTCCAGGCGTGACCGGACGTGCCCGGCGTGGCCGGACACGACGGGAGGCGACCGGACGTGCGGGGCGGTCCGACGTTCGAGGGAAGGGCGCGTCATGAGTCCCAAAACAAGGCCGGACACCGGCGTAGGCGGGCGCACACACGAGTTCCTCACGCCCGGCAGGATCGCCCTCCTCGTGCTGGGCGTCCTCGGCCTGATCTTCATCTTCGAGAACACCCGCCAGGTCAAGATCTGCCTGCTCATCCCCGAGGTCACCATGCCGCTCTGGCTGGCGCTGGCCCCGGTGGCGGTGATCGGCGGGTTGTGCGGGGCGTATCTGTTCCGGCGGCGGTGACCCCCCTCTGGTCGGCGGGACGACCCGCGAGCGGCGCCGGCCGGCCGACCGGGCCATGGCACCCACGACATCCCCTTCGGCGGCGGGGCCGGCCTGCCCCGCTCCCCGGGAAGAAGGCCGGCCCCGCCGTGTGACCCGGCGACAACTCACCGCCCCCTCGCCGGCCGTCGCCGGCCTGCGCACGCCCGGGCGGGGTGTGGAACCCACCTCCGCGCCGGGTGATGATGTCGACCATGAGCCTGTCGCCAGCGCCGGTCATCCCCGCCGGAACCCTGTCCCACTCCGCACAGCCCACGCTCGAATCGCCCGACGGCGCGCTGCTGTTGCGGCCGTGGGCGGCGGCGGACGCCGAGGTGGTGCACGGGGCGTACCAGGACGCGGGCATCCAGCGGTGGTCGCTGCGCCGCATGGCCTCGCGCGACGAGGTCCTCCAGTGGATCGCGGCGGGGGAGCGCCAGTGGCGCCAGAGCGCGCGGCGCAGTGGGCGGTCGCCGACGCGGGCAGCGGCGACGTGCTCGGCCGGGTGGCCCTGCGCTGGATGGACCTCGCCCACGGGCTCGCCGAAGCCGCGTACTGGGTGCTGCCGCACGCCCGGGGCCGGGGCGTCGCCCCGCGTTCGCTCGCCGCGATGACCCGGTGGGCCCTGGACGAGGCAGGGTTCCACCGGCTGGAACTCGCCCACTCGGGACCGCAACTCGCCGTCCTGCAAGGTGGCGCTCAGGGCCCGTTACGCCTTCGAAGGCACCCGGCGCAGCGCGTTGCGGCACGCGGACGGCTGGCACGACATGCATCTGCACGCCCGGGTCGGGGGCGACGCGTGAGCCCGTAGCGCGTTCGCCGCGCCCGGCGGACCAACGACGCGCGCCGAACGGCCAGTTGCCGGGCGTCGTCCGGCGTCGCGAGTGCGGCCATCTGCCGCACCAACATCAATACCGTCTCCCCTGCCGGTCGGTGCCCACCCCCGTCCGAACGTAAGAGGAGACCATGAACAACCCCCTGCCCGTGGTCCTGGTAAACGTTTTCTGGCACGGCAGTTGGTGCTGGAGCCCGGTGGTCGAGCGGTTGGCCGCGCGGGGCGTCCCGTCGGTCGCGGTCGATCTGGAGGGGCACGGGCTGCGCCGCCCCGCGCCGCGCGCCCGCTGGGCGCGGCCGTTCGACGCGGCGTCGTTCGCCACCGAGCCGTCGCCGGTGGCGGCGGTCACCGCGTCGTCCGCGGCGGCCGTACTCGCCGAGCAGATACGGACCGTCGGCGGCGGCCAACCCGTCCTCGTGGTGGCCCACAGCATGGGTGGCGTGGTCGCCACCGCTGTGGCCGAACTGGTCCCCGAACTCGTGGCCGTTCTGGTCTACGTCTCCGCGTTCGCCCCGGTGAGCGGGGCGCCGGCGGGCTACTACAACACCTGTCCGGAGAACACGGGCGAGATGGTGAGCCGGCACCTCGCGGCCGACCCGATAGTGGTGGGCGCGGCCCGCATCGACTTCGGCGACCCGGAGCGGCGCGACCAGATCAAGGAGACGTTCTACAACGACGTTGACGACCGCACGGCCGACGCCACGATCGCGCTGCTGAGCACGGACGGGCCGTCTGGGATTCCGCTGGAGTCCCTGACCGTCACCCAGGAGCGCTACGGCAGCGTGCCGCACGCGTACGTGGTGTGCGGCCGGGACAACGTGATTCCCGCGACCTTGCAGTATCGCTTCGTCAAGGAGATCGACACCGTCTCGACCGCGCCCACCGAGGTCACCGAACTCGACTGCTCCCACTCGCCCTTCCTGTCCCAGCCGGACGCGCTGGCCGAGGCGATCGTGGCCGCCGGGCGGGTGGGTGTGCGGACCAGCTGAGGGCCTGGCCGCCGTGTCGGAGCGAGAACTCACACCGGGCGCGGCAGGTCCAGGGGCGCGAGTGCGGCCGGGTCGACGACGGCGGTGATGGCGGTGACGCGGCCGTCCGTGACGGTGAAGGCGAGGAGCGAGAGGGGGTGCCGTCCTCGTGCCAGGAGATGACACCGGGCAGGCCGTTGACGGTCGCCGCGTGTCCGCGTGCCGCGCTGCCGGCCAGGCGCGCGCGGGTGGCGACCTCGGTGGCCCCGATCGTGACGAACGGGCCGTCCGGGGTGTGGACGGTGAACGTCACCTCGGGATGCAGGATCCGGAGCTCTTCGAACCGGCCCTCGCCGGCCGCGGCCAGGAAGGCTTGGACCACCTCGCGCTGGTGTCCGCCAGGGCCTTCCGGCCGCCGGGCGGCTCGTGCCTTCCTGCGGGCGCGGCTGGTGAGCATCTTGGTCGCGTCGGCTGACTTGTCGAGGATGGGGGCGATCTCCGCGAAGGGCACGGCGAACACGTCGTGCAACACGAAGGCCAGCCGTTCGTCCGGGCGCAGTGAGTCGAGGACTGTGAGGAGCGCGAGGCCGACGGAGTCGCCGAGGCCCACGAGTTCGTCCGGGGTCGGAGCGTCGTCGAGCGTCACGGTGAACTCGGGGGTCCGGTCGCCGAGGGAGACCTCCGGGCGGGCCCGGCCCGAGCGCAGGACATCGAGGCTGAGCCGGCCGACGACGATGGTCAGCCAGCCGCCGAGGTTGTGGATGGTGTCGGCCTCCTGGCGCGAGAGTCGCAGACACGTCTCCTGCACCACGTCCTCCGCGTCGGCGTGCGATCCAAGCACGCGGTAGGCGACGGCCTCGAGCCGGTCACGCTGGGCCTCGAAGGCTTCGGCGATCGAGTCCGTTGGGTGGGTGCCAGGCATGGTGTTACCTCTCTGCGAGCCGCTTCGTCATAGGGATGACGGGCACCGGCCCGGCAACGTAACTCGATGACGGGGAGCACTCTCACATCGAAAACCGCCTCAAGAACAAGAACCCGAACAACCCCGACGTGTGGACCGCGATCCAGCACCTCCACAAGGCGATCGCCGCCGGGGGCGTGGACCCGAAGCTGCTCGCGCTGGTCCACCTGCGCGCAGCCAGATCAACGGCTGTTCGGCGTGCGTCTACGCCGGTGCCGCCGCGGGAGTGAAGGCCGGCGACACCGACGAGCGGCTGCACAACGCGGCGGCGTGGCGCGATGCGCCTTTCTACACCGGAGCGGAGCGCGCGGCCCTGGCACTGACGGAGGCGGCCACCCGGCTACAGGACGGCGCGGCGTGTGTCACCGACGAGATCTGGGAAGAGGTCAACGCTCATTTCACCGAGGAGGAATTCGGCGCGATCAACCTGGAGATCGCGCTGACCAACTTCTTCAACCGGATCAACCGCACCATCAAGGAGTCGGCCGGCCGGCAGTACCTGGGGCTGAGCCCGGCGCGCCCCGACTCAGACGACGAGCAGCCGCAGGCCGAGTTCCGCCGCGTCCAGGTCGACCAGGTCGCGGTTGCGCTCGGCCCAGCGGCCCGAGGACAGGTCCTCGCGGAGCGCGGCCACCGCCCGCCGCTCGGCCTCCGCACCCACGCGGGTCCACACGGATATCGCGCGGCGTACGGGCTCCTCCAGGTACGCCTCGGGACGGCGCCAGTACGCCTCGAAGAAGCCGTCGGCGCAGTCCCACGGGATGAGGACCGGCTCCAGGCGGGCCCCGAACGCGCGGGCCAGTTGGTCCACCGGGGGACGGCCGGCGACGAGGCGGCCGACCTCGGGCAGGTAGTCGCGGCTGAGCCAGAAGCGGTCGCGCCAGCCGGCGTCAGTGGCGTCGTGCGTGAAGACCACGACGCGCCGGGCCACCCGCCGCATCTCGCGCAGCCCGGCGACCGCGTCCCGCCAGTGGTGAACGGTGCTGAACGCCATCGCCGCGTCGAAGGACTGGTCGGGGAAGGGCAGCCGCTCCGCGGTCGCGGCCACGCACGGTGCCGCACCCTCGGGGCGCTGGGCCCGCATGACGGCCGAGGGTTCCACCGCGGTCACGTCGCGGTCCGGCGGTTCGTAGGAGCCGGTGCCGGAGGCCACGTTCAACACTGTCCGCGCGTCCCCGAGCGCGCGCCACACCTGCGCGGCGATGCGCGGCTCGGTGCGCCGCGTCGCCGGGTAGGCGGCCCCGATGGACTCGTACAACCGCGCCCCGAGCGGGTGCAGTCGCTCCTCTGACGTCGTTCCCACTCCCATGGCCCGTGCCTCCAGTTCCTTGTCGATGGCGGTCACCATGGCGGTCGCGCTGGTCCACCAGCAGGCCGCGCAGCCGGTGCAGGGGCGCGACCGCGTCGGTGTCCGGGTCGTCCACCAGGTCCGCTATCTCGCGCAGCCCGAAACCCAGCCGCCGGAAGGCGAGCACCTCCCGCAGTCGCTCCACGTCGCCCGCCGAGTAGGCCCGGTAGCCGGCCGGGTCCGCGCGGACGGCCGGGCGAGGCCGATCTCGTCGTAGTGATGCAGCGTGCGGACGCTCACCCCGGCCAACTCGGCCCCCCGCCCCACGGTCGGGTGCTCTTCCACGCCCCCGAGAATGCGGCATCACGCCACGTGAGGGTCAAGCGACCACGGGACGCGGAACGCGCGTCGCCGCCACCGGAAAACCAGTGGAACGGCCTCGGCACTCGCCCCTACGGTGTCGGCGTCCGCCGCTACCGTGCCGGCGGACATCGCGTCGCCCAGGCAAGGACATGCCGTTGTACACCCTGTGAGACCTCCCTCCCGAGAGCTGAATCGTCGCGCGTCGCGCCCCGTGCGTGCCGCGCTCCTTACTTGCTGCGGACTTCTCACTGAGATCGGTGTACTTCTGTGCTCACCAGTTGGGTGGTCATGCCCACCTGCCTGCCGCTCATCGTCCGACGTTGCCACGCGTGCGCGTCCGAGCGTCTGCGGGCGAACGGAAAGTTCCGGGTCAACGCCCACCACAAGCTCCTCGACGCCTGGCTCCTCGCGCTCTGTACGGAGTGCGGGGCGACTGCGAAGCTCCCGGTCCTGGAGCGGGTCAACGTGCGTTCCGTACGACCCGCGTTGTTGGCCCGGCTGCACGACAACGATCCCGGACTGGCGGCCGAGTTGCTGCGGGACCCGGTGGTACGGCGCCGCGAGCGCATCGCCCTGGACTGGGACGGTGCCTGGCGCCTCGAAACCGGGGCGCCGAATGACTTGGACCGCGAGGTGATCGATGTCGAGGTGCGTTTCGCCGCGCGGATTCCCGTCCGGCCGTGCTGTTCATCGCCGGGGGTTGCGCGCTTTCGCGGGCCGAGGTCGAGCGGCTGATCGTGGCGGGGAAACCCGTCTCGGGCGTACGGCTGACCGGCAAGCTCTTCGACGGCTTCACCTTCACGCTCAAGCGCTGAGCCTTGGGGGTTGCGGCCGGGGACGGCCATGCGCGTTCCCTGCTTTCCTTTTCGGGCAGGCCCTGGGTTGGGTTCAGTGGGACGCGGCTGGATGAGTCGCAGAAGCCGGCCCGCCGGCATCGACGGGGTCGGGCAGGGCGAGGGCGGTGTGGGCCGGGCGGCCGGTCCTCGGGGGCGCGGTGGTGAGGCCGCGGAGTCGCTGGTTGCGCCGCTCCAGACCTTCGGCGGTGGTGGGGAAGAGCGCCGCGTCACCCGTGCCGACCTGTGCCTGGTTCCGTTCCACGAACGCGCGGGCGTCGCGTTCGTAGGCGGCGAAGGCGGCGGTGTGGTCGCCGTGGTGGGCGGCCAGTGAGGTGGCGAGCAGATAGGCGCCGACGAGGGCGAGGCTGGAGCCCTGGCCGGTGAGGAACGACGGGGCATGGGCGGCGTCGCCGAGGAACGCCGTGCGTCCGCTGGACCAGCGCGGCATGCGGATCTGGCTCACGGTGTCGAAGAACGGGTCGGGCGCGCGGTGCATCGCGGCCACCATTCCCGGTATCTCCCATCCGTCGTCGGCGAAGGTGGCCGCGACGAGTTCGCGTCGTGCCGCGGGGTCGCGGAGGGTCTCGTACGGCGGTCGCGGGCGGGCGAAGGTGAGGAACGCGTGGAGTTCTCCGCTGTCCCGGACCGCGTAGAGCGCGGCGGCTCGGCCGGGGGCGTTCCAGATCAGCGCTTCGTGGGAGAGCCCCAGGGTATTGGGCACGGTGAAAATGGTGAAGCAGTACCCCAGGTAGTGGTGGAACCGCCGCTCTGGGCCGCAGACGAGTTCGCGGGTGCGCGAGTGCAGCCCGTCCGCGCCCAGGACCAGGTCGAAGCCGCGCCGTAGGCCGCTGCGGAAGGTGACGTCGACGCCGCTCTCGTGGTCGGTGAGCGTGTCCACGGAGTCGTCGAACACGAACTCCACCTCGTCTCGGACGGTCCCGTACAGGGCCTCGACCAGTTCCCCGCGCGGTATCTCGACATCGTGCCCCTCCTCGCCGCCGGCCACGGTCTGGGGGGCGCACGGAGGCCACCGTGCTGCCGTCGGCGTGCAGGAAGGTCAACCGCCGTGACGCGATGTGCGCCTCCCGGAGTCGCGGCAGGATTCCCATCCTGCGCACCACCTCCACGGCGGTGCCCCGTACGTCGATCTGATAGCCACTGCTCCGCACTCCGGCGGACCTCTCGACCACGGTCACCGCGTATCCGTACCGGTGCAGCCAGTACGCCACGGCGGTCCCCGCGATGCTCGCGCCGGAAACCAGAACGGTGCCCTTCGACGGCGTTCGTGTGCCCATGCGTCAACTCCTCGACGTGTGGTGAGGGATGCGCGGCCCATTCGGTAGCACCTGGCCCGCGACGAGACTGTCGGATGCTGCTGACGACTTCTTGTCGACCGGCTCACGGATTTCCGGCGACCGTGTCCCGTCCGTGCTCGTGATCGTGGTCGCGTTCGCGGTTCCGGTTGGGCGACGGGGGAGCGGGGCCCGGGCGGGTGGCGCGTACGAGGAGGAGGACGAGCACCGCGGCGACGGTGAACGCGCCGCAGGCGATCGCTAGGTAGCCGACGACGCCCGTGGACGAGTTCACGGGGTCGCCGTCGACGTCCACGGCGGTGGACTTGAGGACGGCCGCGCCCACGAAGTTCAGCACCACCGAGCCGACCGAGACCACGACCATCACCAGGCTGACACGATGCCCTGTCGTTCGGGTGGTGCCAGGCTGCCCGCCATGATGAAGCTGGACGTTCCGAGCCCGCCCACCGTGACGCCCAGCAGGAAGGTGAAGCAGAGCGCGGCGGAGAGGTGGGAAACCCCGAGGAACATCCCGATGGTGGTCGCCGTTCCGAGCGCGACCTACCCGGCCAGGGTCCGTGCCGGCCCGACGCGTGCGGTGAGCCAGCCGGCCACCGGGCCGCCGAGCGTGACGCCCAGCCCCGGCGCCGAGAGCAGGAGCGCCACCGTCCCCTGGCCGGCCAGTCCGTACCCGAGGCCCTGATCGGCCGAGACGTCGCTGATCAGCGGAATGAGTTGCAGGGTGCTCTGGTACGAACCGGCGCCGAGGAAGACGACGAGGAGCGTCAGCGCCAGCGGCCAGCCGAGGTCCCGTACGTCGATCAGGGGATGCGGCTTCCGGCTGGAGGAGAGGAACCACTGGGCCAGTGCCGCGCCGCCAGCGAGGAGCAGCGTCAGCGGGCCGACGGCGAGCCAACCGAGGTCCGGGCCCAGGCTGACGTAGCCGAGTACGCCGGCCAGCCCTCCGCCGAGGAGCAGGGCGCCGCCGACATCGATGGTGCCCGGCGTCCTGAGGGGGGATTCGGGTACGAAGCGGTGCACGCACAGGGCCATGACGACGGCGACGCAGGCCGATACGAGGAACAGGACCTGGAATCCGAACTCCCTGGCCATGTCCTCGATGAGGAACTGGGACGCGATGTTGAGCACCGCGGAAGCGGAGGTCACGATGCCCACGATCAGCATCGCGACGCGGGGTGCGCAGACGCCGCGCACGATGGCGACGGCGAGGAACACGGCCAGCCAGCGAAGCGCCTTGCACCATGCGCCCCGCCACGAATAACCAGATGCTGGGGGCGACGGCGCACACGAGGGCGCCGGCGCAACTCAGCAGCAGGGTCAGCACCAGCACCCGGCGCCTTCCGTGGATGTCGGCGCTCTTTCCGAGCAGGGGCGCCCATCACTCCCGCCAGCATCGCGGTGGCGTTCAGCCACGCCGCCTGGTCGGTGTCGAAGTGGTCGAGCATCTCCGGCAGGACGAGCAGCGGCGCGGCGATGGCCGAGTCGACCACGAAGTTCACCAGGGCCAGGACGACCACCAGGCCGACGAGTCGCCCCGGTCCATCCCGTGTGCGGCGCGGCATCCGTGCTTCCGGTCCCGCTCTGCTGCATGAAGGGCTCCTTGCGAGGGTTCCCACGAGCCTTACGATACGTTCGAGTTTCTTATTCGGTAGAGTAGGGTACGCTTATAAGAAACGTTAAAGGTTCTAAGGAGTGCTGTGGGATGGCGGCGTGGCGAAGCGCTGGAGGCAGCGATCCTCGACGCGGCCTGGGAGGAGTTGAGCGAGCGGGGGTACGCGAACCTGACCGTCGACTCCGACGCCCGGCGCGCCGGCACCAGCAAGCCGGTGCTCTACCGGCGCTGGGCGGACAAGCAGAAGCTGGTGGAGGCGGCGGTCGTACGCCGCAACGTCATCCAACTGTCCCCGCCGGCCGACACGGGATCGCTGCGCGGCGACCTGATCGCCACCCTGAACGAGGCGAGCGAGAAGCGGGGGGCGTTCCTGGTCCAACTTCAGCCTGCTGCTCGCCGGCTACTTCGCCGAGACCGAGACCAGCTTCGCCGAGCTGCGCGAGACGATCGTCGCCGGGCGCCGCTCCGGGCGTGACGAGATCATGCGCCGCGCCGTCGAGCGCGGCGAGATCGACCCGGCCACACTCACGCCACGGATCGCCTCGCTCCCGTTCGACCTGCTGCGCGGCGAGACGATGATGACGCTCAGGCCGGTCGCACCCGAGGTGATCGAGGAGATCGTCGACACGATCTTCCTCCCGCTGGTCCGCCGCTGAGGCGGGGTACGCGCCGACTTGTTCCGGACGCCGGTCAGGCGAGGGTCGCGGTGTCGCCGTCGGGGTGGAGGGGGATAATCCTGTCCAGCCCGATGACCCGCAGGATGCGCAGGGTGGGGGCGGGTACGGACGCCAGGACGATGTCCGCTCGCATGGCGCTGGCGTGCTGGTGGGCCGCGATCAGCGCGTTGATGCCGCTGGAGTCGCAGAACTCCAGGCCGCCCAGGTCCAGGGTCAGCCGCTGACCCGGGCGCAGCCCGGTCGCGGTGACGCGTTCCCGTAGTCGGCTGGCGTTGTGGTAGTCCAACTCGCCGAAGACCTCCAGTACGGGACCGGTCGCGGCGTCTCGGGCGGTGATCTTCAGCGTGCTCATGGGCTGTTCTTCATGTGAGGTGGCATCACATGGGGGTCGTGGGAACAGGGGCTAGGACTGTGCGGTGAGGGGCGGGACGCCCAGCGCGAGCAGGGCGGTGTCGTCGTCGAGGCCGTCGCCGAAGCTGGCGAGCAGGTCGGTCAGGGCTCCGATGATGTCGGGGGCGGACTTGCCGGCATGGTCGGCGGCGAACTCCAGCAGGGCCTCGTCCCCGTACAGACTGGTGCCGTTGGCGCTGGTGCGGGCCTCGGTCAGCCCGTCGGTGTAGAGCAGGAGGGCGGTCGCCGGGGGTGAGGACGGTCTCGGCGGTGGCGAAGTGCGCGTCGGGGAGTACGCCGACGAGGAGGCCGCCCGGGGTGGGCAGGTAGCTGGCCGTGCCATCGGCGCCCAGCACGACGGCCGGTGGGTGGCCGCCCGAGGCGAGGCGGACGGTGTACCGTCCGCGGCTGGCGCCGGGGGTGAGGATACCGAAGACGGTGGTGCGTAGCGGCGGGTCCCCGCTGCCGGTGTAGCGGTCGTGCAGCACGGTGTTCAGGGCGGTCAGGGCCGCGGCGGGGTCGGCGTCGTGCAACGCGGCGGCGCGCAGGGTGTAGCGGGTCAGCGAGGTGACCGCCGCGGCCTGCGGGCCCTTGTCGCACACGTCGCCGAGGAAGAAGGCGAAGCGTTCGCCGTCCAGGGGGAAGACGTCGTAGAAGTCGCCGCCGAGCCGGTCGGGGGAGGCGATGTGGTAGTAGGCCGCCGTCTCCACCCCGGGCACCTGGGGCAGGGTGTCGGGCAGCAGGGACTTCTGGAGCACGGCGAGGGCGTCCTGCAACCGGGCGCGGTCGGCCTCCGCCTGTTTGCGGGCCTCCTCGGCGGCCTTGCGCCCGCGCAGCAACTCCTCCTCGTACGCGCGGCGGTCCCGGGCGTCGAAGAGGGTGGTGCGGATCAGGAGGGGGTCGCCGCTCTCGCCGTACTTGACCACCGAGGAGACCAGCACGGGCATCAGGTCGCCGTTGGCGCGTCTGAGTTCCATCGCGATGCCGTTGATGTCGCCCTGCATCCGCAACAGGGGCGCGTAGTGCGTCTCGTGGTACAGCTTGCCGCCCACGGTCAGCAGATCGACGAACCGCTGCCGGCCCAGTACCGCGTCCCGCTCCACGCCGAGCCAGTCCAACAAGGTCGCGTTGATCTTCGCGATGGTGCCGTCCATCAGCGTGGAGAGGTAGCCGCACGGCGCCGCCTCGTACAGTTCCTCGGCGCTGTCCTCCAGCAGCGCGGCGAACGCCGCGTCCGGGGTGGAGTCGCGGTGGCTCTGGATATCGGGCCTCTTCTCGTCATCGGCCTCGTAGGGCTCGGGCTGTTGGTCGGTGTCGGGGCATCAATGGAGTCAGGCGAGGAACTCGCGGATGGCCTCGTTGGTGGCCTCGGGCGCGGACAGGTGCGGGCAGTGGCCGGTGCTGTCGAGCGCGACCAGCGTCGAACCGGAGATCGCCTGGTGCACGAAGGCGCCGACCTCCCGGGGAGCGATCACGTCCTGGGCGCACTCAAGGACCAGCGTTGGAACCTTGACGCGCCCGAGTTCGTCCCTGCTGTCCGACAGGAACGTGGTACGGGCGAACACGCGGGCCATGTCCGGGTCGGTCGCGCAGAAGCTGTTCTTCAGTTCCTCGCCCAGTTCGGGCCGGTCCGTATGCCCCATGATCACCGGAGCCATCGCCGCGGACCAGCCCAGGTAGTTCGAGTCTAGGTTCTCCAGCAGCTCTTCGAGTCTAGGTTCTCCAGCAGCTCGTCGATGTCCCGCGCGCTGAACCCACCGTGGTAGTCCTCGTCGTCGACGTACCGAGGGGAGGGGGCGACCATCACCAGCGCGCCGATCCGCTCCGGGGCCAGCTCGGCCGCCAGCACGCCGACCATCGAGCTGACGGAGTGGCCCATGAACGTCGCCTCCCGCAGGTCGAGCGCCGCGCACACCTCCACCATGTCCCGCGCGTAACCCTTCAGCGAGGCGTAGCGCTCCTCGGAGAAGGCCGAGTGGTCCGAGCCGCCCGCACCCCACGTAGTCGAACAGCACCAGACGGTACGCATCGGCCAGAGCGGGCACCGTCAGCCGCCACATGTTCTGGTCACAGCCGAACCCGTGGGGCAGCACGACCGTGGGGCCCTGGGGGTTGCCGGCGACGGTGACGTTGTTGCTCCGAACGATGTCCATACCAAGCAGTCTGACAGGCCCGTCAACGCGCCGGAGCGCCGCGCCGGCCTGGTCGCCGGGCGGGGGCGTACCGGTGTGGCCGATCGCGGGGTTATGCTCTGCCGTACGCCCAGGGCCCGGTGGTGAACTCCGTTCCTCGGGGAATCGGTGGATGTCGATGCGCCAGACGAACGGGCGAATGTCAATGCGCGCAAACCGGTCGAAGGATAATGGGAGGGAAAAGACGTCCGAATGCGCATGGTGCCCTACCGCTGGTTCGTACCATTCTGAGTGCGCGCGATTTTGTCCACTCATAGGTAAGGCGGAAGACTCATGCGTAAAGCAGGTATAGCTGCCGCGGTGGCCACGTTCGCTCTGGCTCTCGGCGCTTCCGGAATCCAGCCCACGGCCACTGCTCAAAGCCGTGAGACGGGTAACAGAGCGGTCTACTACAAGATCCTCAACATGCACAGCAAGCGATGCATCGTGGTGCTCGGCTCTTTGAACGAAAACCCCGCCGTCGTCACCGAATGCGGACCGTGGGCCGACCAGAAATGGGAGTAAAAAGGGGGCCCAGAAGGTATCTACTGGGTGAATGCCAACAGCGGGAAGTGCCTCACGTCAAGAACAGGACAGAACGCGCGCCAGTTCAACTGCGGCGTGTACGGAGACCAGCGCTGGCAGCACCTGTCCGACGCGGCGGGGGAACAATTCCAGATACGGAGTAAGCACACCGGTTTGTGCCTCGTGGCTCGCGGCTTCGCCGACAACGCGCCCGTCTAGCAGACACCGTGTGACTGGAACTACGCGGACCAGCGCTGGCTTTTGATCGACGCCTGACCGGCTGCTCCTTGCTCCGCCTGGTGGGTGCCACGCACCCGTACACCCGACAGGCCGTCGCGCTTCACCGTCAGTCTGGGTCTGATCCCACTCGTCCGCCCGTACCGATCTCGTCACGGCCAGGCGGCACTCGCACGAGCCCCGCGCGCTCACGGAGACGGGGCCGGCCGCCCCGCCGCTCCCGCGCGGTCCGCGTGCAGCAGGTCGTGGATCTCCCGTGCCTCGCCCGCGTGCCGGGCCATGGCCAGCTGCTGTTCCGCGAGGATGCCCTGGAACAGGGCCAGGGCCTCGGCGGACGTGGCGCGGGCGGCGTCGGAGCGGTCGCCCGCCGCCAGCCGGGCGCGGGCGAGGCCGGCCAGCGCGTGGGCGAGCAGTTCCCGGTGGGCGTGGGGCTCTCCGGCCGCGTGCTCCCGCGCCCGCCCGACCGCCTCCCGCGCCACCTCCGTGGCCTGCCGCGCCCGCCCGGTCAGGGCCAGCACCCGGGCCCGCCCGGCGAGGAGTTCGGTCAGCACGGGGCCCAGCGGCGGGGGCCCGCCGTCGAGGCGGTGCAGGACGCGCACGGCGTCCTCGCTCGCGGTGACGGCCTCCTCCCCGCGGCCCGGCACGGTCGCCGCGCACAGGGCGAACGCGTGCAGCGACCCGGCGCGCAGCGCCGTGCCCCAGATGTCGTCCGGCAGCGCCGCACAGAACGCGACGGCCTCGGCGAGCGACGGCAGGGCGGTCGCCGGCGCGGCCGTGTCCGAGGCGGCGGCCACCTCGAAGCGCAGCACGGCCCGTTGCAGCAGGGCGTCGTCCACCTCGGTATCGGCGAGCGGTGGTTCGGCGTCGGCCCGGGCGACCGCGAGCGCCTCGTCGACGCTCGCGGCCGCCGCCGACGGGTCACCGGTGCGCCACAGCACGCGGGCTCGGCGCAGGAGTACGTTCGTCAGCTCGGCACGCAGGTCGGACGGGTCACCGCGATGGTGCGCGCGGAGCCCGGCGAGGGCGCTGGTCACCGGGGGCAGGGCGTCCCGCCAGTGCCCGCGGGCTTCCAGCGTCTCGGCGAGCAGCGCCTCACAGCGGGCCAGGGCGAGCCCGCTGACCTCGTCGCCGAGGTGCCGGTGTGCGGCCCGTCGGTGCGCGCGCCTCGTCCGCGACCGTGGCCGCCTCCGTCGGGCGGCCGATCCACCACAGCCGTCGTGCGTGTCGCTCCAGGTCGTCGGCGTGCCCGGTCCGGTGTTCCTGGCGCTGTTCGCCCTCGCCCCGCCGGACCCAGCCGTCCCTCATGCCCAGCGCCTCGCGGGACCGCTTGAGGGACTCCTCGTGCTCCCCGCCGATCCACAGCGACTCCCCGATGGCCGCCAGGACGCTCCACAGGTCGGTCTCGTAGCGCAGGGGCGCCTCGATGGAGAGCGTACGCAGCCGTCGCAGGGCCTCCTCGGCGGCTCCGAGCGCGTTCTCGAAGTCCCCGAGGTCGTAGTGGGCGCGCAAGGCGGTCAGCCAGTTCCTGAGCAGCGGCTCGGCGAAGGCCCGCCGGCAGGTCCCGCTCCGCCCGGCTGTTGACTGCTATGGACTCCCGGACCGTCGCCAGGGCCGCGTGCGGCTCACCGAGCGCGAGCTGGGCGCCCGCCAGGTTGTTCAGGCACGTGGCCAGGTCCGGCAGGTGGGCCCCGGGCGCGGAGTCGGCCAGCTCCCGCAGGATGTCCGCGGCCTCCCGGAAGTGGCCCGCCGCACGGGCCGTCTCCTGGGGTGTCCCGTCCTCGGACCGCGACGTGCCCGCGAGGGTGGTCAGGGCCATGGCCAGGAGGTTGCGGAAGCCGTCCGGTTCGACGCGGGCCAGCTCGCGGAAGAGGTGGACGCTTTGGCGCGCGACCCGTTGTGCCCGGCGGTGGTAGCCGCTGGCCTGGCATTGTGTGGCGAGGGTGTTGAGGGCCAGGGCCAGGGCCAGGGCCAGGGCCAGGGCCAGGGCCAGGCGGGGGGTGTGGATGTGGGGCCGCTCGTCGGCCAGGTCGCGGTAGAGCCCCACCGCTTCCTCGGCGGCGTCGAGCGCCTCGGCCTGGTGCCCGAGGTTGCCGAGGTCGATGGCCAGGCTGTTGAGGCTGTTGGCGAAGTCCGCCTGGTACGCGCGCGGCCGCGCCTCCGCGAGCCGTCTGCGGATGGCGACGGACTCGCGGATGTCGGCCAGCGCCTCCCGGTGCGAGCCGGCCAACTGGGCCGCGGAGGAGGCGGTGGCCAGGATCAGGGCGAGCCCCGACAACGCGGCGTCGGGGTTCTCCTCGGCGAGCCGCCGCTGGAGCCTGACGGCCCTGCGGGTCGCGGCCAGGGCGAGGTCGCGGCGGCCGGACTCCATCGCGACGATGGCGTGGTTGTTCAGGTGGTTGACCATGAGGGTGTCGTGCGCCTCGGGATCGTCGTCCCACACGGCCTTGCACAGTCGCCTGCTCTCCTCGGCCACGCGCCACGCCGTGTCGTGGTCGCCCAGCAGGCGCGCCGCCGCGCGCGTCTCCAGGTCCTTCACCAGGTCCGCCCGGCCCTGCGGGTCGTTCGGGCGCAGCGCGGCCCGCAGCAGCTCCACGCCCTCCGTCGCCGCCTCGTACGCCTCCCGCCGGCGTCCGACGTCGGTGGGGAAGATGGCCGCGTTGACCCGGCAGGCCCCGCGTTCGGCCTGGTGGCGCGGGTGGTCCGGCGGGATCTCCCGCCACAGGTCGTACGTCTCGCACACCGCCTCAAGGCACTCCTCCCGCTCGCCCACGGACGACAGGCGTTTGGAGATCTCGCGCAGTGCGACGGCTAGGCCCGGGCGTGCCACCGGGTCGGCGGTGGCCCGCAGCCGGTGGGCGGCGACGATGCGCCGGTGCAGGGTCAGCACCCAGGGGGGGCCAGCAGGTACGGGTGGGGCGGGGACGGCCGAAGCCAGGTGCTCCAACTCGTCTAGCCCGGCGTCGGGGCGCTCGACGAGCGCTTCCAGCGCGGCCAGCAGCGGGGCCGGCTCCTCCAGGCGGGACGCCAGGGCGACGACCGCCGGGCCGAGCACCGCCGGGTGCCGCAGGCACCAGTCGGTCAGCGTCCCGCTGTCGGGGCCGGCGCCCCGTACGCAGGCCCGGGTGACGAGGGCGAGGAAGCTGGTGGCCTGGTCGGGTGTGGCGGCCGGCAGCAGCGCGTCGACCAGACCGGGGTCGTCCCGGACGTGCTCGCTGACCAGGCGTTCGGCCAGCCGGTCCGGCCGCAGGCGTACGCCGGCGTCACCGTCGGCCAGGAGCGTGGCCCGCACCCAGGCGTGCACGGCCCGCAGGTCGCCGGGTGCCGCGCCGCCGTGGTCGGTGCCGAGCACGCGGGCGAGCACGGCGGTCGTCTCGCGCCGCCCGCTCGGCCCCAGCGCCACCACCGCCTCCTCCAGCGTCCGCCACAGCAGGGGAGGGCAGAGCCGGGAGGCCCGGGCGGTGCCGCGCCAGTGTGCCCGCTCGTGCTGGAGCAGCCGCTTCTCGACGGCCGACGCGTCTCCCGGACTGGCCGCCACTCCCCGCGCCGCGTCCAGCAGGTGCACCAGGGCGGCCATGTGCAGGGTGAGCGGAGAGCCGTGGGTGCCCTCGGGGAGGGGCGGCGGGGTGCACGCGGCGTACCCGCGCCACGCCGGCCCGTCGTGACCGGAGAGCGCCTCCAACGCGTGGGCCAGGGCGCGGGCCGGTCTCGCGGTAGCCGTCGGGGCCGCCCAGGGGCAGTTCCGGGAGTTCGCGCACCAGCGCGGTCGAGAGCATTGCGCCGCGCTGGAGGGAGTCCCCGGCGACCTCCTCGATCCAGTCGCCGGCCGAGCGGGCGAGCAGGACCGCCTTGACCGGCGCCTCGCGGTGTCGGGCGGTGAAGTCCAGCACGGCCCGCGCCTCCTCGACGCGGCCGTCGGCCCCGTCGACCACCACCAGCAGGGGCAGCCCGGGCGCGCACGTGTCGTGCCCCGGCCGGGCACCGGGCCGTAACCACACGACGGACCACCGTGGTTGCAGGCTTCGGGCCAGTTCCACCGCGAGCCGGGTCTTGCCCCGGCCGCCGGGGGCGTGCACGACGGCGACCTCGCTGTCGCCCTGCTCGGTCCTGGCGGTCAGCGCGCGTAGCTCGGCCTCCCGGCCGTGGAAGGGCACGACCGCGCGCGCTGGGTGGAGCAACTCCACGGCCGAGCGCGGCGGGTGGCGCGGCACGGTGTGGTGGTCGGGGTCGGCGAGGTCGGCGTACTCCACGGGCTGGGGCACGTGCGGGCCGGGCGCCCCGCGTCCAGGGCGGCGAGGAACGACGCGTCGTGCAGGAGGACGACGGCCGGTTCCGCCTCCAGCCGCGCCGGGACGCGGTCGGGTACGTCGGCGACGACGACGCCCAACACGAGGTCGCCGCACAGCACGGCCGCCCCCGACATCCCGTTCCAGGCGGAATCCCTGGCCCCCCTGGGCCGGTAGGTCGTGCCGTCCAGCACGTACACGCCGCCGACCAGCCCGCTGAGGGGGCTGATCCGGCCCTGTGCCTGCTCCGACTCGCGGGAGCGGTGCTCGGTGTGCGGGAAACCGGTGGCGCGCCACGCGACGGACGCGCTGTCCCCGGCGATCCGCCCCCACGACACCCGGGCGGGCCCGGCGGGCTCCCAGCTCTCCGAGGTGACGCGCACCAGCGCGGCGTCCGTGTGGGAGGCGTGCTGGTCGGCGCCGCCGCCCTCCGGCATCCCGCGCCACACGACGAGCCCGGCGTGGTCGACGCCCGTCCCGACCCGGGCGACGCCGACCGGCGAGTCGACCTCGCCCACGACGTGTGCGGCCGTCAGCACCAGCCCGGGCGCGATCTCGTAACCGGCCCCCCAGTTGTCCGCCCACGCCACCCGCACCACACGGCTACCACTCACCGGACGCCCGCCGTTCCGTACCGACGCCACCGCGAAACGCTGGAAACGCGCCCCGTCACCTGGGCCGTCGGCCGGCGGCGCCGCCGTCGGGGGAGGCGTCCGCCGCCGGGCCCTGCCCCTGCGCGACGACGCGCACCGGGCCGTCGCCGCGCCGGGTGGTGAGGGTCACCGTCACCCGGTGGCTGCGGCTACGCGCCGCCGAACCCTCCGCGTCCGTGGTGACGACCCAGGCGCGCACGCCCCCACTCGCCCGTGCCTCGCGATGGACCTCGACCAGGAACTCCAACTCGATCGGGCCGACGTCGAAGGTGACGTCCCGCCCCTCGCCGCGCTGTGCGGCCTCCATCAGACCGTCGCGCACAGCGGCGACGGCATCCGCCAACTCGATCTCCACGTGATCCCCCCGGATTCGCCCGTGGCCGTGGCGCCCCGGTCCTCCGCCCGGCGCCCCACCACGGCGGACCGACTGTAGGCAAGGGCTGGTTGACCTGTCCCGTGGTTCGCGAAGGTGGGAGCGCCGCACACGGCCGTCGGCGCAGGCGAGGGCACCCGCCGGTCCGGGTGGGAGCGCGGCGGGGCGCAGGGGGTGGTGCGTGCGGGGGTTACGCGCCGAAGCGGCCAGCCCCGACGTGGAACGGGACGCTCCAGGTGCCCTCCCTGGGAAGACGCTCCGGGTGTCCTCCCAGAAAGGCGCTCGGAAGCGGACACGGTCGCGTGCGAGGATCACACGATGAGCAACCCCCGCCGAGATCTGCTGCGTTGGCAGTTCGACATGACCTGGTCGCTGTTCGAGTACCACCTGGAGCGGCTGGCGCCCGAGGCTTTCCTGTGGGAGCCCGCCGACCTGACCTGGACAGTGCGTCCGGACGCCGCCGGCCACTGGCGGCCGGACTGGGCCGACACCGAGCCCGACCCCGTACCCGTGCCCACCGTCGGCTGGGTGAGCTGGCACATCGGCTGGTGGTGGAGCACCACCGTCGACCACGCACGGGGACGCACGCCCCGGGAGCGCACCGACGTCACCTGGCCAGGCGACGGGCCGGCGGCCGTCGCCTGGTTCCGCGACCTGCGGACCCAGTGGCTAGCGGTCCTCGACGCACTCACCGACGCCGACCTGGACGCCGCCTCCACGCTGCCGTGGCTGACCCCTCCGGACAACACCGTCAGCCACATGGTCGCCAGGCTGAACGCCGAGTTGATGAAGAACGTCGCCGAGATCGGGCAGCTCCGGCCGGCGGCACCGTAGAGCAGCAGGAACGTGGTGATCAGACCGCCGCCGGCATGGGTGACCTGTTCCAGGAACGGTGTCACGTAGGTGTACGTACCGAAGTGGGCCAGTACGACGAGGACCGTCAGCGCGAGCGCGAAGCGGGTGGTGGCGCCACGGAGCAGGCCGCTGAGCACACCCAGCCGGGTGGCCCGGCACGGGGGAAGCGGTGGCACGAACAGGACCAGCATGACCAGGACGCCGACGGTCAGCGCGCCCATGAGGGCGAACGCGGTGCGCTACCCGGCGAGTTCACCGATCAGGGTGCCCGCCCGCACCCCGAGGACCGACCCCAGCGGGACGGCCGAGAAGATCACGGCAGTCGCCCTGCCGACGGAGGCGGGCGGCACCAGCCGTTCGGCCAACCCGGCTCCGATCGACCAGAAGCCGCCGATCGTGATCCCGACCATGACCCGGGAGACCAGCACGAGCCAGTAGTCGGGGGCCACGGCCGCGAGGAAGTTGGCGAGCGCCAGCAGGAAGACGAAGGCGCACAGCATCAGTCGCCGGTCGTAGCCTGCCGTGGCCACGGTCACCAGGGGAGCGGAGACCGCCGCCAGGAACCCTGGCATGGTCATCATCAGTCCGGCCATCCCGTCCGTGACGGTGAAATCGGACCCGATCGAGGTCAGCAGCCCGATCGGCAGGATTTCGGTGGTGACGATGACGAAGGATCCCCGACATCACCGAGACCACGGCCAGCCACCCGCTCAACGGGGCGCGTGGAGGTAGGCGTTCGTCATGGACCGAAGCGGTGGTGGTGGCGGCGTGCATGGCGGTTCCGTCCTATGGAGGCAGCGCGTTTCGCGAGCAGTCCAGCAGGGCTCACCACGAGGTGGCTGGCGGTTCCGCGACCGCAACCTCCCACCTCACGGTGGTGTCGCATTCCGGCTCACGGCGGCCCGCGCGGCACGGCCTACGCTGTGACTCGCGGCCATCGCGTGCTCTGCGGTCTTCACCCACCGATGAGCAACGGCGACGGCACCCGTCCGCACAGCGCCCTCACCGCAGACCGTGCCAGGAGGAGAAATGCGACACGGCGAAGTCTGGTGGGTCGACTTCGACGAGCGACGGCCGGTCGTGCTGCTGCCGGGGGACGAGGCATCCGGGCTCCGGGCGATGCAGGTCGTCGCTCCGGCGGGCATCGACATCAGCGGTCTGGCCGTCGAAGTGGCCGTGGGTGCCGCGGACAGTCTGCCCTTCGAGGGCGTCCTGCGGTTCGCGTTGCCGCGCCCGGGCTTCACCCCGTGCACGTGGCTGACCACCGTGTCCCGGGACGACCTGGTCGAGCGGGTAGGCGTGCTGTCCTCCGCGAAGCTCAGCGAGATCGAGGACGCCCTCCGCCTCGGTGGGCTTGGAGTAGGCGGGCAAGGGACGGACCGCCGCCGACGGTAGCAGGTCGTCGGTAGGGGCATCGGGGAAGTGGCCCCCCGAGTTGTGGCACGCAGAAGGCCCCCGCCGGTCTCGGTCGGAGTGCGGCAGGGGCCCGGAGGGTGGTGCGTGGTTACGCGGTGAAGTCGCCGGTCTTGACGCCGGCCACGAATGCGGTTCAGGCCGTGAGGTCGAAGGCGAGGGTGGGGCCGTACGGGTCCTTGCTGTCGCGGACCGAGATGGTGCTGTGCGCGGCGGCGAGGTTGGCGGCGACCTCAACGCATTGACCGCCATTGGCGCTGTAGGAGGACTTGAACCAACGGCGGATTCGGTCGTCATGGAGCGTGCCCGTTCGCGCTTGCGTGGTGCCCGTGTACCAACAAGAGGCCGTTGACCGAACGCGAGCTGGACCAGCTTCAGCCGGCGTGGCTGAGGCGGCATGAGGGGGCTCGGCGGATCGACTGGGTCTCACCCGTTCGACGCAGAGTCGACGCCCGGTCCACCGCCACCGGCCAACGGTCATCTTCGCAGTTGGGCGTGTGCTTCGCCCCGCCACGGGCAGCCACTTTTGGCGCCTGTGAGCGAAGGTGCCCACGTGCGCGCGGAGGTAGCGTTTCTCGGGATGGGCGGCTTCGGTCCGGGACCGCTCGAACCGTGCGGGACCGCAACGGCCTGACGAATCGACCATCCGCCCCGAGAAACCATCCGCCCCGAGAACGAGAACGGTGAGGGCCGCCCACCGTGGAGGGGTTCGCGCGGCCTCGCATCCGCGGGCGCCGATCGAGAAGGCCCCGTTGCACCGAGGCGGCCGTTACGGGGGCCGGACCCCGCCAGGGCTCGGGGCCGCCCACGGCCCTGCGGCGGCACCATCCGACCTCACACCTCCGATGGACTTCCCGCGGCCCCCGCGGGCGGAACGGACTTGGCACGTGCCCACGAAGAGAACCGGGAGGAAAAACAAATGAGCGAGAAACTGGTGAAGGTGAAGAACACCAACGGAAACGGCCGTGGGCTCAAACTCGACACCGACGCGTTCCTGACGCACACGCAGCAAGCTCACCACCGACACGATCATGGGCACGGACGATGACTTCCTGCTTGACGACACCCCTCTCGCCCGGTACATCGAAAGCTCGACGAAACTCTCGGAGGCCCTGGACAAGGATGACAAGCTCTACATCGGCAAGATCAGAGGGGCCGTCAACCCCGATGGGGGAGAAAAGTGGTTCAACCTGAGCAACCCCACGAAAAGAGATATCCTCGACCAGCTGGGCGTTTTTCGCGGACGCACTCCCGGCAAGCGCGGGCTCACGAAAAAATTCAAGAACGTAGGCGCGGCGGTGTTGCCTGACGCCAATCAGCCCGACGTCAGCTCCGAAAAGGCCACCGCCTACCGCTTCTCCGAATTCACCAGACACCTGGAGATTTCCGGCGTAAATTCCGCCTCCGTGCAACTCACGACACCCTTCGGTGACGCCAAGGCGGAATACGAATACGAAAGCAAGAAGTCCCAGGACGGCAGGACGGCCACCGAACAAATGTTCACCCGCTTCACGGTCCGCAAGGTCATCCTGAAGCATGACAAGAAAAAGATCAAACCCAATGCCGATTTCGCCAAAGCGCTCGAAGAGCCCCTCGACTTCGAAAAAGACCAGGTGACCGAGGAGCACTACAGAAAACTCATGAAGGTCCTGGAGGAGTGGGGCTTCTACGTTCCGGCGTACTTCACCCTCGGCGGCCTCATCCACGCCTCGGACACCACCGAGATCAACGAGTACTCCCAGGCCGAGAAGGAGCGGAGGGAGTTCGGAGGCTCCATCGCGGCGTCCTTCCGTGGCATTGGCGCCGGCGCCGACTACAAGAAGTCCAGCGGAAACGAAAATGTCCAGAAAAACAAATGAAGTACAAGGACACCGTCTGATGGCGATCGGAGGCAATCCCATCGCCTCCCACGATGACTACTCGAACTGGGCCGAAAGCCTCAACTACGCCAAGAACTGGGCGGTCATCGAACAAAACGACCTCTACCCTTCCGTATACCTCATCGATCAAGAGGTAAAGTACATCGAGCTACAGGACCGCATCTGGTTCACACTCGTAGCATTCGTGCGGAGCAACGGCAAGTGGAAGCCGCGCCACGAATACGTGGATATGGCCAAATACACTAAACGCCTGTGGGACCTTAACCACGGCGAGGGGGCCGCGGTCCCGGACTGGCTCGAGGCGGCTTGCACCAACCGGGCCGCCGTTGGGCAGCCGGGCCCCGGCGCCGTGCAGAACCCGGCGGCCCGCGACCGCGACTGAGGCCGGCCCCGCCCGACCAGCCGCGGCCGTCGGCCCCCGCCTTGACGGCGACGCCGTGACGGGCCCGCCCTGCAGCACCCCGTTCAGGTCGTTCTCCCGGCTGTTGCCCAAAGTGCTTGTCTCAGCAGAGGTTCTTGAAAACCGGGCAGGCAGCACCACTCGGATGCTTCGTACAAGGGGCGTTCCGTGTGCAGGCGTGAAGACTTGACCGTGCAGTGACCGAACCGTCTGCGGCTTACGCGTGGAAACCGGTCGCGGCGCGATCGTCCCTTGTGCCAGTAGGAGGTACGCGCATGTCTGTCAGACATCGTGGAAGACGTCCGTCCGCCCCCGCCTCGGGCGCCCCCCGCGGTGGGACCGAGCTTGGGCCGCAAAGGCTGGTCTGCGCGATGGGGCACTGTCGCGCTAATGGCTACCGGTGCATTGGTGTTGCAGGCAGCGCCGACCCAGGCTGTCCCCGAGCGGATGCCGGCGGGCTCCTGCACCGCCGTGGCCAGAGCGGTCGTCTCAAGGATCAACGACGCTCTCCCCCAGGCGACGGTGACGGCCGTTTGATGTATCTGTGGTGCGGTGAACACTGGGGTGACCATCGCGGCTACGGGATGAGGCATATCGACGCGGAACACGGCCCGGGCCCTCGTGTTGACATCAACTTCCAGCAGGTCACCCAGTGCGTGAGGGCGATCGCCGAAAACTACCGGCCTCAGATCGACCGTGGCTAGTGGAGATACCGGACCACCGGCGCGACGAGATGGCGGTTGCTCATCGACCCTCAGCACAACGATCGCGGCGTCGTCACCGTGTTCGCTGAGAACAACAACACCAACGGGTACCGGCCCTTCAACCTCTGTCCCGGCGACGTGTAGCGATGAGCCGCCGGCCGGCCTCTGCCGGCAGGTCGGCAACCTCAACGGTGCCGACGGCACCCCTCAGGTTCCGTCACGAAGACCCCCGCCGGTCTCGGTCGGAGTGCGGCACGGGCCCGGAGGGTGGTGCGTGGTTATGTGGTGAAGTCGCCGGCCTTGACGCCGGCCACGTAGGCGGTCCAGCCCGTGGTGTCGAGGGCCGTGACAGCCCGGGGTCAGGTGATGGTGAGCGGCCCGCCAGCCAGGTGCGCTGGCAGAGTACTTGCACCCACTCTCGGGAGTTCTCGCTCCCCGAGCTCCGGCGACGCGGGCCGCAGTCGACCGGTCACCCCTTCTTGGGATCCGTCGGTCCTATCCCGTACCCCTGTGCCACGACGACGAGGCACCCACGCGCGACCAGATCCGCGAGCGCCTCGTCCGCCCTTTTGTTGGCCCGCGGCGTCGGCTCGATGTTGTAGACGATGCCGAGGTCCCTGACGATGTCGTTCTTCGTTACAGCACCCCGGAGGACCACGTACCAAATCTGCTCGTTCAGCTTGGTGGTCATCGGCGGCGCGAGACGCGTGGGATCCACGAGCTGGTTGATGCTCTTGACCCGGTCCAGCTTGTTGTTCAGCTCCCAGCTGACCACGCGGGCGTTGGAGTACGCGTTCGAGCCGCCGGCCGATCTCGGGATAGTTGGCTGTCCCGTCCTCGTCGAGCACCTGGTGCGGGTCGTTCTGATCGTCCGACCTGAGTTGGCCGTTGTTCCGGGCCAGGTTCGCCTGCAGGATGAGCCGGCGCTTATCCGCGGTGAAGACGGCGTGCGGCAGGATGGGATCGACTGGCATGTCGTTCTGGTCGCCGCGCATCGCGCCGAGCATCTGCAGGTTGAGGTCTGCTGGTACGGGCGGTGGTGGCCGTGGGACGGGCCGCCCGGAATCGGCTGGTGGAGTGCGTCGGGCCACTGGGCCTTCGATGCGTTGGGCATCGTGTGGAGGTTCAGCGCGTTCTGGGCCTCGGACTGGTCTGTTACCAGGTCACCGAGTTGTCCGACTCCGATCGGCGGGGGCGGAGTAGTCGTCAGTAATTCCTCCTGCGCGGGCGTGGGGAGCGGCGTGCGTTCCGCTTTGTGGACGAGTACCGCTTGGCCCTGGGGAAGCACCTGTGGCACGTCGAGCGGCTGCCAGGTCCCCGTCGACTCGGATTTCTTCCAAGGTGCAGCTGATCCGGCTGGGAACGCGGGGATCCGGCCCGGCGTACTCCAGTTCGACACGGAGCCGCACCGTGCCGCGAGTGTGCGCGTCCGCGGCCTGCCGGACGGCCCGCTCGACCGCCCGCCAGGGGCCGCCGTGGTTGAAACCCGGCTTCATCGGCACGATGTTGTAGGAGGCGTTCTCGCCCCCGACCTCCAGTGCGGCCACGTGCCCGCGCTGCCAGCCGATGTCGGGGTCCAAGCCGTTGGTCGGTGACAGGAAACTCATCGGAGGCGGTGTAGCGGATCGCCCGATGGGAGCGCTGACGATCACCTCGACACGCTCGGGCCGCTCCCGCTGCTCATCGCCCGGAAGAAGTCGGCGGTCGTGTAGTTGTTGCCCTGCGAATCCGTGTACACGGCACGCTGGATCACCTCGGGTGCTCGACTCGCCCCGGCGGTCACCGGCGCGGGCTCACCCGCGAGGTGCGCGGTGTGGGCGGCGGGCGCCCGTATTACCCGCGTCGCGTTTGCCTCCGCTTCGCGCTCGAACCGGTCGGACGGATCGGAGACCTTGAGCCCGGCACCGTTGTCGGTTCCGGAGACGGGGCTTCGGCGCTGTTGGATGACGTGGGTGAGCTCGTGGGCGAGGGTATGCTGGTCGGTGCCGCTGTTGCCGATGGCGATGTGGTTTCCGGAGGTGTAGGCGCGGGCGCCGATCTCGGCGGCGGAGGCCCTCGCGGCGCTGTCGCTGTGAATCCGCACGTCGGAGAAGTCCGCGCCCATGCTGGCTTCCATGTCGATACGGGTTGCCTCGTCCAGCGGCCGGCCACCGGCGCGCAGGACTTCCGGCACGGCGGAACGCTGCACCACACCCTCGGCCGGCGGCTCATGCCCGCACCCGGCACCATGCCGGTGCTCCTCGGGAATCGTTCCGGCCCTGTGCAGCATCTGCACCACGGTCGCGTTGCCCACGCTGCGCTGCAGCGCGAGCGGACTCCGCACGCCCATCGGCAGCCCCCCCCCGGGGCGACTGGCCGCAGCGGCGGCCCGCCGCTGTCGCTGGTCAGTCGGCTGTTCCTTTCGGCCCTGCGCTCGCAACTGCTGCTCCTCGTGCCGGGGAAGGGCGGATGCGTGGTTGAATGGTCACGGCCTATCCTACTACGGGCCAGCCTTCCCCAGCACCTGGTGAAGGGCAGTCAGCCCTTTCACACCAGGGAATCTGCCCGAAAGGGCCAGATCTGCCGGTTGGCCGGGTTCAAGCGGTCGGGCCCCGATGTCCACAGACGCTGAGCCCAGGACGTTCGGGTGGGCGGACATGTGTAGTGGTTCTGCTGGCGGACAGCTCATCTCCTTCCTGGCCGCTCACGCTGCCGACGCGGCACCGGCCAGGACCGCCGATCCGAACCGACCCGCCCGCAGCACCGACCCGATCGACCTGACCGTCCCGGAGATCCGTCATCTGCTCGGTGCCCTGTTGATCCCGGCGAACACCTCCCTTCGCGGGCTGCTGCACTGATCGAACTGGCGCAGACGTCACGAGGCCGGTGCTCGCCGCAGCCACCACTGGCGACGGCTCGCCGAACCCTCAACCGGATAGATCACGAAGCCGCACTGGAGTACTCACCGATGGTAGGCTGCCGGCGCGGGCTTCGGGGAAGTGGCCTCCCGGCCAAGTGACATTGTTGCTTGTGTCAACTCCAAGCACAGAGGAGTCAGTTGGGGCATGCAGAAGGCCCTCGCCGCTCTCGTTCGGAGTGCGGCAGGGGCCCGGTGTGGTGCGTGGTTACGCGGTGAAGTCGCCGGCCTTGACGCTTGCCACGAAGCCGGTCCAGGCCGTGGTGTCGAAGGCCAGGACGGGACCGTGCGGGTCCTTGCTGTCGCGGACCGGGATGGTGCCGTGCGCGGCGAGGTTGGCGGCGACCTCAACGCGCTGGCCACCGTTGTCGCTGTACGAGGACTTGATCCAGCGGGGGTTGTCGGTCGTCACGGGGAGCCCTTTCGTAACTGACGGATCATGGACACGGACGATGCTTGGGTGAGCGCCTCGGCCTGTAGCTGATGGTAGGCCGTCAGTATCGGGAGCACGAACGAAGTTTCTCGTTCCAGATGCCCTCATAGTGCAGACTCCGCGTAGGTCATGAGCGAGCGATCTGGAGGATCGTGTTCGGCTGATCCGCGAATTCGATCAGCCGGTCGAACTGAGCGTTCATCACCTCTGGGCCGCCGATGGGGTGACGGACGCAGCTCTCGTCCAGCACCATCAGCAGCAACGGCTGAGTCGTCCGAACAAGAGCCGCTTGCCGTTCGGCGATTACTGAGACTCGCTCGCTTGCCTGGTCGGGTGTGATCGCCCCTCGTTTGACGGCGCCTTCGGCCAGCGCAGCTGCGTACTCCGGAGTCTGGAGCAGACCTGGCATGACACCGACCCCGTACAGCCGGATTTTGTCCGCCCGGCCCTCGTAGTTGACGAACTCCGGGAAGCCCTCCAGCAAGCTTCCGTGTCGGATCTCGCGCCACTCGCGTTCGAACTCATCTCCGGTCCCCAGAGCTTGATCCGTGCTCCGCGAAAATCGGCGAGTCGGAGACTTCCGACCAGTTTCAATGGCCGAAATGTGCTTGCCGGAGTACCCGATCCGTTCGCCGAGTTCCTCCTGTGTCCAGCCACGTTTCTCCTGCACGCTGCGCAGCTTGGCGCCAAAGGCCGCCTGCGGTGAACTGTCTGGGTTGAGTTCCTTGAGATTCAACGGGCGACCACCAACTCTGCGTTCCTTTGAGGCACCTTGAAGACCCCCGACTCTAGGGGACCCTCGGTGCTCCCGGTAGTGACATCACTACGGAGAGGAGCGGACCCCACCGTGTCCAACACACCCGCCCCCACCCCTCCCGACGCTAAGCTCGCCGCGTTGCTCGACAAGCACGATCGCGAGGCACGGGGCAGCACCCCGCAGGTAGACCCGCAGACGCGTCAGCAGGTCAACTCGCAGGTTGAAGCGTCAAGTTCGTGTGCCACGTGCAGGGCCATCCGGACGGTTGCCGAACGGGCAAGAGCGTTGCGCGATGCCATTCAGCACCGTAAGGCCATCGAGGCTTTGCATGTCCACCGTCTTCGCCAACATGCCCTCGAACGAGGTGATGGCGCGTGCGAACGAGGTGATGGCGCGTGCTGACCCACCTCATCTTCGAGGAAGCGCACCGCGTCCTTGTACAGGACGTGGCGCTCCGGTTCTTCCTGCGAACTGGTGACACGTGGGCGCCGGTCACCGACACCGACTTCCGGCACGCCTACGAACTCGCCCTCTTCGACCCCGACGCCCTCCGCAAGGACGTGCTCTGCCCCAACGCGCGACGCGTCGAGTGCACCACCGGTGAGGGATGGTTCTGGTCCGACGGGAGCCGGACGGCGGGACTGTGCACCTTCGGTGACCGCAGTCCCCAGGAGTGCGCCAGCCTGGCCCATCTCATTACCGGCGACGTCTCGTGACGCCCCGCCAGACCTGGGTCCACCTGCTCGTATGGCGTCCCGTCGAACCGACCCGACCGCTCGACGTCAGCCGGGCGTGGCCGCGCGTCCTCCAGGTGGCGGGTGGCGGTGCGCCCGCGCCGCCGGGCGTCATCCTGCGGCCCGACGAGTCGATACGAGCCGCCGCCGGCCGCGTCGCCACCGCGCTGGGGTTGCGGCCACCTGCCCTGCCCCGCGTGCTGGCCGTGGACCAGCGACCGGCCGAGGGTGACTGCCCGGAGGAGCTTTCGCTGATCGTGGACGGTGGTTGGCTCGCCGACGAGGTCCCCGTCGCCTGCAGGTGTGGCCAGCATCCCTGGTCGTGGACGCCCGTGACTGAGCTGGGCCACGTCGCCCTGGTGCACTTCCTGCGCGCCCTCGTCGGCCAGCCACCCCCGGCCCTCTGGAACGGCACGCCCTTCCGCCTGGCCACCGAATCCGACCCCGACACTGACCCAGGGTGATCCAACCCGGTCACCCAGTCCTCCAGCTTCCCGCGCGCGGGGGAGCGGCGGCGAACGGGGCGGGCCCCGGCCTGACTCGCGGGCCCGTGACCCGCTCCGTACGATGGGTCGCTGCCCGCCTCACACCGCAAACGGCCACCTCACGAGCGTCCCGCCGCGTCCGGCGGCGGGTATCTCGCCGTGGGTGAGCGTACGGCGATCCGGCTGCTGGACCGGGGTGACGAGGCGGAGTTTACCGCCCGCGCGCGGGAGAGCGTCGCGCTGCACCGGCCGTGGCTGTTCCCACCCGCGACGGCCGAGCAGTTCGCGCACTACGTGGCGCGGCTGGAGGAACCGGCGTGCGCCGGGTTCGTGGTCTGCGAACGGGCCACGGACGGGATCGCCGGCTACGCGACCATCACAACATCGTCGGCGGCGTCTTCCAGTGCGGGGCGCTCGGCTACGGCGCCTTCTCGCACGCCGCCGGCCGTGGGTTGCTCACCGAGGGGCTCGGGTTGGTCATCGAGTACGCCTTCGGCCCCCTGGGGTTGCACCGGCTGGAAGCCAACATCCAACCCGCCAACGCCCGGTCGATCGCGCTGGTCAAGCGGATCGGCTTCCGCCTTGAGGGGCTGTCGCCCGACTTCCTCTACGTCGACGGTGCCTGGCGCGACCACGAACGCTGGGCCATCACCAGCGAAATGCCCCGCCTCGGCGGGCCGCACGGCACAGTGGGGCCATGACCGTAACCTTTCGTCGTACCGTCCCCGTGCTACGGGTCTTCGACTGGGCCAAGGCCCACGCGTTCTACGTCACCTACCTCGGCTGCGCCGTCGACTGGGAGCACCGCTTCGCCCCCGACCTGCCCCGGTACGCCCATGTCTCCCGGGGCGCGCTGCTGCTGCACCTGTCGGAGCACCACGGCGACGGGACACCTGGCACGGCCGTGTACGTCGAGCTGGACGGGGTGCGCGAGCTGCACGCCGAGCTGACGGCCAAGGAGTACCCCTATCTCAGGCCGGGGCTTGAGGAAGACGAGATCGGGCTCTCGGTCACCCTGCTGGACCCGTTCGGCAACCAGATCCGGCTCAGCCAGCCGGTGGACTGACCCACCCTGTTCCCGGTTCCTGGTCCCGTGACCCGCGTGTCCGGGCCCGCTTTCGTACGTTCGAGCGGGCCCGGCCGTGGGGCGGACGCGGGGGATTCTGCTGCGAAAACCGAGCGGGACACGGGTCGTCGGGTGACTTTTCTCCCGGCTCTTTCGCACGCGTGGTCGGAATTCTGTTCGGGATCGGCTCGGCCGGGCGCGGCAACGGCGGCGAGGTCTCGATAGGTCCGCTTTTTGTCTGCGTCATGTCATACTGTGGTCCTTGCTTTCTGTCATTTCCGTGAAAAACCTCGTGGCACCCGCGATGCAGGAAGTTGTCACGTGCTCGGCGGTGGGTTTCCCTTTGCGGGTGAGTTGTTGACGTCGTGAATTCCAGGGAAAACGGTGGGCGACCGCAGCGCTGGGACGGCTTCCGAAAACGCCTGGTGGGCGCGGTGTCGGGGGCCGGCGCCCACGTGAACCGCCTCGACCCGCCCGCACCGGCCGCGCATGGCGGGATCTTCCTGGCCCAATACGAACTGGCGGTGCCGCGAAACGGGCTGGGAAGCTGTGCGCGCCGGCTCGGTCGTGACGGCAGTGGAGCAGTGGTCAGCCCGGATACGCGTCCCGGGATGGTCAACCGCTGTTTGTCGTTCGGTTTTCTTTCCGAGTCGGAAATCTAACGGGTTGGTGCCGCGCGGGGCCGTACGTTCTCCCGGGCGGTTAGCCAATGGGCCCGCCGTGAACAGTGCGCGGAAAACTCAACTTATCCATTGCGAGCAGGAGGTTCTGTCATGCGCTTTCGGACCACGATCGTGGCGGCCATGGGCATGGGTTGCGCCCTGGCGGGAGTGTTCTCCAGCACGGCCTACGCCGCCCCGCAGGTGCAGTTCAAGAACGTGGCCACGGGCAAGTGCCTGGACAGCAACGGTGCCGGTGACGCCTACGCCCTCGGCTGCAACGGCGGTAACTACAAGCGCTGTACGCTGTCGTTCAACAGCACCGGTGGCGGCGAGATCAGAAACGTGGCCACGGGCAAGTGTCTCGACAGCAAAGGTGCCGGCGACGCGTACACGCTCGGTTGTAACGGCGGCAACAACCAGCGCTGGGGAGGGTGACGCGCCGACCGGTCATCGCCCTGGTCTGACGACTGTTCCGGCAGGTGCCCCGCCAGATGGCCCGACACCGGCCTGACGCGCGCCCGGCCCGTCAGGCCGGTCCGCCCCGCCGTTCCTCCTCGGCTCGCCCCGGGCCGAGGAGGGCGGTGAGGCCGTCGGCCAGTTCGGTGCGCCAGCACAGGTAGTCGTGGCCGCCGTTGAACTCCCGGTACTCCGCCGCGTAACCCTGGGCCCGCAGGACGTCGGGCAGGCAGCGGTGGGCCGGGAGCAGCACCCACTCCTGCTCGCCGGCCGACAGCCAGCAGCGCACGGGATGGTCCGGGGCCGCAGGGGTGGCCTCGACCAGGGAGGTCAGCCACTGCGCGGCGGGGCCGTCGGGCCACCAGAAGGAGCCCGACTGGGACAGCGCGTTGCCGAACCGGTGCGGGGCGCGCACGGCGGCGTACGTGGCCATCAGGCCGCCCAGACTCTGGCCGGCCAACACGGTGCGGGTCGGGTCGGTGGTCAGCGGCCAGCGCTCGGAGGCCCAGGGCAACAGGTCGTCGGTGAGGAAGTCCACGAACCGGTCGTCGCAGGCCAGCTCCGCCCAGCGGGTGTCGCTGTCCAGCGACTCGGGCAGCAGCGCGACCAGCGGCGGGATGTGCCCGTCGGCGATCAGGTTGTCGAGGAGCGTGGCGACGTCCAACTCGGGCTGCCACATCTCGCCGTCGAAGAAGACTAGGACGGGCAGGCCGGCCCCGGCCTCCGGGTGGGTGCCGGTACCGGTCCCGTCGTCGGCTGTCGTCTGGGCGGGCTCGTACACCCACACCCGACGCTCGTTGCCGAGCCCCGCGCACGCCACCGTGTGACGGCTGACCGTGCCCCGTGGCACGTCGGCGCGCCGCTGCCAGGCGGCGTCGGACGGCGCGTCCGGGAGGCGGACCACGGACTGCGGCGGGCCGCCCCAGCGGCGCGGCAGCGTGCGGGGGTTGCGCGGGTCGGTGCGGCCCTGGCCGCGTAGCCAGGCGAGGTAGCCGGGGTCCGACGGTGCGAGCGGCGCCCCCTCGTCCACACAGAGCGCGTAGGTGGTCTGCCAGTCCCGCCGCATGCGGATCGACCAGTGCCACACGTCGCTGTCGGGCAGCCGCTCCATGAGGTTGTGCTCGGGCGCGCGCGGGTCGATCACCTTGTTCGGCAGCACCAGCACGGACCGGGTTGCCGGGGTGCCGCGCCACAGGAAGGTGACAACCGCGTGCTCCGGGTCGCCCAGCGGATCGGGCTCGATCAGCGGCGTGCCTGTGGCCTCGACCTCGCGCCAGAAATCCTGCACCGCGTGCGTGGCCGCTGCGTCGCGACGTCGCCGCCGCCGGTCCAGCTCCGCCACCCGGGGGCTGGCCACGCGGGGCACGGGCGCCGGGCGCGGCACGCGCGGGGGACGCCGTGGCGCGTCGGTCGGCGCGGCGGGCGGGGCACTGGTCGGCGGATCGGCCGGCGCGTCGTGCGGTGCCGGGGAGGCGGACATGGCGGGGAACCTCCGGCACGACGAGGGACGGTCGGGTACGGGCGGGGACCGGCGGCCGGGCCAGCGTCGGGCCGGCGCGCCGCGGGCCAGCGGCTGACACGGTCCCGCTACGGGTGAGGATCACCTTACCCGGCGCCTGTTCCGGTCCGTCGGCCGGCGGGCGGCCGCGGACCGGAGGCGGCATCCACGTACCGTACGAGAGCGCGGATCGGCGCGGGCCGGGGCCCGGGTGCAGGATGGCCCTGTGAACGGTGAGCACGTGAGCTTCAGGATCCCGCGCGGAGCGTCCGGCTTCTTCCGCCCGCAGGACGGCCCGTTGCCCGTCACCGACCTCGCCAGCTTCCGTACCGCGCTGTACGCGGCCGCCCGCGTCACCGGGGGTGAGTTGGGGTGGGGTGGAGCGGCAGGCGTACCCCCGCACGTTCCACACGGCGACGGTCACCCACCCCCACGCCACGGACGAGTCCGTCGTCCTCTGCCACGCCCACCACCCCTGGGGTCGCGTTCGCGCGGGAGGACCGGAACTGGTACACCGACGAGTTCCTGGCGCCACCAGAGTGGGCCCACGTCTTCGGTGACCTGGGCTTCACCGTGCTGTCCCGCGCACAGCTCACCACGGCCCTGTCAGCCGTCGACACCTCGGTCCTCACCAGGGCGGAGTGGCGCCAGGTCCGCGCCTACGGCATCACCACACTGGGCGGAGTGCTCTTCAACGCCTGGGCCTGAGACGGGGCGGCCCGACGCCCGGGCCGGGGCGGGAGCGACGGTCGCGCGCCGACAACGCGCTGGTGGCACGGCCACAAGGTGCCGGGCCCGCCGTCAACGCCGCGCAGGGGAATCAACCCCACCCCCCTAAAGCCCTGTTCAGCGGTGCTCACACCATGTTCCATGGTGATCACGCGGTTGCAGCGAGGCGGTCGCGGGTGTAAGGACTGAGAGAGGCAGTAGTGGTAACGAGCGTGCGACGCACCACCCTCACCCTTCCCGCCGCCGCGCTGGGCCCGGAGAACCCGCTGCCCGCTCTGCGCCCGCTGGACGAGGTCCACCGGATCGACGACCACACCCGCGCGGGGCTGCCCGACCAGATGGCCCGGCAGGTCGCGTACGAACCGCTGCGCTCGATACTGCCCACCCGCCTGCGCGACGCGTACACCCGAGACCGCGTACCGACCGAGCTGGACGCGATCGTGATCGAGAACGACCGGCTGCGGGCGACCGTGCTGCCCGGTCTCGGCGGGCGCGTGGCCTCCCTCTTCCACAAGCCGACCGAGCGCGAACTGCTCTACCGCAACCCGGTCCTGCAACCCGCGGACTTCGCGCTCAACGGCGCCTGGTTCTCCGGCGGCATCGAGTGGAACATCGGCGCCACCGGTCACACTACCCTCTGCTGCGCCCCGTGCACGCGGCGACCGTGCCCGCCCCGGACGGCTCCGGCGGCCAGATGCTGCGGCTGTGGGAGTGGGAGCCGCTGCGCGACCTGCCCTTCCAGGTGGACCTGTGGCTGCCGGACGGCTCGGACTTCCTGTACGTGGGCGTGCGGGTGCGCAACCCGCACCCGGCGCCGGTGTACTGGTGGTCCAACATCGCCGTCCCGGAGACCGAGCGCACCCGGGTGCTCGCGCCGGCCGAGGCCGCGTACCACTTCGGTTACGAGCGCGACCTGCGCCGGGTGCCCGTGCCCCGCTGGCGCGGCGTGGACCACACGTACCCGCTGCGCGGCCCGCACGCGGCGGACTACTTCTACGACGTGCCGGCGGGCGCCCGGCGCTGGATCGCCGCGCTGGACGGCGTCGGGCACGGCCTCGTACACACCTCGACCGACCTGCTGCGGGGCCGCAAGCTGTTCCTGTGGGGCGCCGGCAGCGGCGGCCGGCGCTGGCAGGACTGGCTCACCGAGCCCGGCACCGGCGGCTACGCCGAGATCCAGGCCGGACTGGCCCGCACCCAGCTCGAACACGTACGGCTCGGCGCCGAAGAGGACTTCAGTTGGCTGGAGGCGTACGGTCCGCTGAGCGCCGATCCGACCACCGTGCACGGCGACGACTGGGCCGCGGCGCGCGGCGCAGTCGTCGAGCGACTGGCGCGGGCGCGGCCCCGGGCCGACGTCGAGGCCGCGTACCAGGCGTGGCTGCCGAGCGCCGACACCGAGCCCGACGAGGTGCTGGCCAGCGGTTCGGGGTGGGGCGCCCTGGAGGTGGAGCGCGCCGGGTACGCGCTGCCGGGCACGCCGTTCGCGCCCGGCTCGCTGGGGGCGGACCAGCAGCCGTGGCGCGAACTGCTGCGCACCGGCTCGCTGCCGGCGCCCGAGCCGGCGACACCGCCCGGCACCTCGCTCGTCTCCCGGCCCTGGCGCGAACTCCTGGAGACCGCCGACGCGGACGTGCTGGTGGACCCGCACCTCAAGTACCACCTCGGGGTGGCCCAGTGGCACGAGGGCGACCGCTCGCAGGCCGTACGGAGCTGGGAGCGGGCCATCGAGATCAGTGACTGGTGGCCCGTCCTCCGCTGCCTGGCCGTCGCCGACCAGACGGACAGCCACCCGCACCGCGCCGCCGACCGCTGGCTCGCCGCGTTCCACGGTGTGGTGGGGGAGTCGCGCGAGCGGTACGGAGAGGGCGGCGACGGCGGCGCCACGGCGGCCGACCTGGAGGCCGGTGCGGAAGGCGGTGACGAGGGCGGCGCCGAGTGGCGGGCCGCGCTCGCCGGGCTCGGGCGCGAGGCGGTGACCGCGCTCCTGGCAGTGGGCCGGGCGGCACAGGCGCGGGACGTGCTGGCCGCGCTGCCGGCGGCGGTGCGCGCCCGTGGCCGGTTCGTCCTGCTCACGGCCCAGGTGCTGGTCGCGGACGGCGACGCGGCGGGCGCCCGCGCCCTGTTCGACGCCGGCTTCGAGGTGGACGACCTGCGCGAGGGCGACGAGTCGCTGAGCGACACGTGGTTCGCCGTGGCCGAACGGCTGGTGGCCGCCGACCCGGAGTCGGCCGGGCTCGACGCCGACGCGCTGCGGGCCCGCGCCAGGGAGCTGCACCCGCTGCCCGACCCCTACGAGTTCCGCATGCGGCCCGCCTGACGGCTGGCTCACGCTCGACGGTGGGTCGGGCCGGGGCACGGCCGGTGGGGGCGCCGCCGGCCTGGTGGGTGGCTCCGGGCCGGCGGAGACGGTCGAGCCGGCCGCCGCGTGGACGTGGCGGCCGGCTCGGGGCGTTGGCGCTCGGAGCGCTCGGGTGTGGTGCGAGGCGCGTGCGGCGCGGGGTGGTGGTTGGTCAGGCGGTCGGCTGGGGGTTGCGGTCCACGTACTCGAAGACCGAGCCGTCCGGGTGCCGGGCGACCAGGTTGCGGCCGATCGGGGTCGGCAGCGGGCCGGCGATGATCTGCGCGCCGACGGCCCTGAGGTCCGACACGGCCGCGTCCACGTCCCGCACCGCCAGGGTGGCGGTGACCTTCTTCAGGATCTCCATCTCGGCCGCCGGGCCGCTCATGAGGAAGAAGCAGCCGACCGCGGCCACCGAGACGTTGCCCCGCTCGAAGCGCATCGCCTGCGCCCCGGTCAGCTGCTCGTAGACGGCGATCGCGGCGTCCAGATCGGCCACGCACACCCGCAGTGAAGTCCCCAGAATGTCCATGCCGACGAGCCTAGTTAAGCCAGGTCACACGCGACACAGGAGCTGTCCGTGGAGCACGGCGAACCAGCCGTCGGCCGCTGCGCCCCAGGTCCGCCAGGCGTCGGCCGCTGCCCGCAACTCCTCCTCGGTGGCGTGCCCGCCGGCCACCACGCGCTCCCGGTAGGCGGGTACCAGCGTCCGGTCCGCCCACAGCCCGCTCCACCAGGCGCGCTCGTCCGGCGTCGCGTAGCACCAGGTGGCCGCCGACGCCGTGAGGTCGGTGAACCCCGCTCGCCGGGCCCAGGACAACAGCCGCCGCCCGGCATCCGGTTCGCCACCGCTGGCGCGGGCCACCGCGCGGTAGGCGGCCAGCCAGGTGTCGAGCGCGGGCACCCGCGGGTACCAGGCCATGGCGGCGTAGTCGGCGTCGCGCACGGCCACCACCCCGCCGGGCCGGCACACCCGGCGCATCTCGCGCAGCGCGGCCACCGGGTCCGCCACGTGCTGGAGCACCTGGTGGGCGTGGACCACGTCGAACGAGGCGTCGGGGAAGTCCAACCGGTAGACGTCGCCGACGGCGTACGTGACGTTGTCGAGGCCGCGCTCGGCGGCCACGGCCCGCGCCTGGTCGAGCACGGCGCCGGCCGCGTCGACGCCCGTGACCCGGCCCGGCGCGACCCGGGCGCCGAAGTCAGCGGTGATGGTGCCGGGCCCGCAACCGACGTCGAGCACCGCGCGCCCGGCGGTGAGTTCGGGCAGCAGGTAACCGGCCGAGTTCTTGGCGGTGCGCCAGGTGTGGGAGCGCAGCACGGACTCGTGGTGGCCGTGCACGTAGTGCGCGGCGCGGCGTGCCGGTGGGCGTCGAGGGCATGGCGGACCTCCCGTAACTCCGGTCAGGGCGCGGCGACCCGAGCGGGCGCCACTCCCGCACCGTACGCCGCCGTCTCGCTGGGCGAGAGAGGTGTCTTGAAATATGAGAGGCGGCACGTCACGGCGGCCCGACCGGACGGGCTTCGGCGTCGCCTGCCCGCCTGGCCGGGGCCGTCGCTCAGCTCGCCGTCGCGGTCGCCGCCGTCACCGCTGCGGCCGTCGTCACCAGCGGTCAGACGTCGAGCGGGCGGTAGACGCGCAGCGCCTCGTTCACCTTGTCCAGCGTCAGACCGCGCGGGGCGCGCGTGACCTCGCCGTCGTACGCCAGGTCGGTGCCCTCCGGGATCCCGTCCACGCGCAGGTGGCGCAGCCGGGCCTCCGCGTGGACGGGGGAGCGGCGCAGGAAGCCGAGCAGCGCGGCCGACATGAGCCGGACGCGGGGCAGCCGGCCGCCGTGCACCATGCGCACGTCGAGCAGGCCGTCTGCGAGGTCGTGCCGGCTGGCCGGGGCCGAACCCACCCCGCGGTACGAGCAGTTGCCCACGAAGAGCATCCACACCGCGCGCCGCTTGCCGTTGATGACCAGGTCGAGCGGCTCCGCCGTGCGCAGCACCTGGGCCGCGGCCAGCACCTCCGCCGCCCAACTGCCCACCCGTCCCGACTAGCGCTCGCGGATGCGCACCATCTCCGGGTAGCAGCCGATGCTGAAGGTGTTCACGTAGTGTGTGGCCGTCGCCGTGGCCGCCCCGTCGGCTGTGAACCGCGCCAGGTCGACCGCGACCGCCTCGCCCGAGGTCACCGCCCGGCAGGTGTCGTCGACGGTCTCCAGGCCCAGGTCGTATGCGAAGTGGTTGAGCGTTCTGCCGGGCAGCACCGCCAGCGGCAGCCCCTCGCGCGCGGCCACCGTCGCCGCGGCGCTGACCGTGCCGTCGCCGCCGCACACCCCGAGCGCGCCGCCGACCTCGGCGGCCCGGCGCGCGGCCTTCTCGAACAGCTCGATCAGCGAGGGCGGTTCGGCGTCGGGTGCCGTGGGGGACTCGGCCGCGCCACTGGCGCGCCCGTCGGCCGCCGCCCGCGCCCGCTCGTCCTCCGGGACCAGGTCGGGCTCCGGGTCCGGCGTGAAGGTCCAGAACTCGGCCTCGGGCAGCGCCTCGCGGATCGGGCCCAGCGGGTCGGCGCGCGGCGGCCACACGCTGGTGGCGCCCGAACCGGAGTTGGCCACCACGATCAGGCCCCGGCAGCGCGGCAGCGCCGGGGCGTCCGTGCGGGGGGCGCGGCGGGCGCCAACTGGGACCGGGTGGGCACCAGGCCGCGCACGGCGAGCGCCGCGCCGGCGCCGAGGGCCGAGCCCACCAGGACGTCGCTGGGGTAGTGCGCGCCGGTGTAGACGCGCGAGAAGGCCACCGACGCGGCGATCGGCGCCACCACGGCGCCCCAACGCGGCGACTCGAGGGCCACCCCCACGGCGAAGGCGGCGGCCGACGCGGAGTGCCCGGATGGGAAGGAGGTGGTGATGGGCTGCCGACGCAGCCGGCGGACCATCGGGACGACGGGCACCAGCGGCCTGGTCCGCCGCACCGAGCGCTTGGCCACCGTGTTGACCGTCAGTGACGCCAGGGCGAGCGAGGCCACGCCACGCACCGCGGCCCGGCGCGTGGGGCGGTGCCCGGTGGCCGCCATGCCCGCCGCCAGGGCCAGCCACAGCCGTCCGTGGTTGGCGCTGTGACTCAGCCGGGGCAGCACGCGCTCGGCGCCCGGCCAGTGCCGGGACGCCACCGCCTGGAAGAGCTTCTTGTCGAGCCCGACCAGCCAGTGGTCGGCGGCGGGGCGGCCCGGCACGGGGGTGAGGTCGGTCACCGCGGCGGCCCGCGTCGCCCGGGCGCCCCGCCACGGCGCGCGGCGCGCACCGCGCCACCGCTCGGCCGCCGCGGCGGCGCGCGACAGCGGGCCACCCGGCGCGCCGACCACGGCCGACAGGGCGAGTGGGCCGGCCGGTCGCGGGCGGGCCGGCCACGAGGGCCGGCCACCCGTGCGCCCGGGCAACGCCCACGCCGCCGGGCCCGACGCCCGGGCGCTCCCGCGCGACCGGCGCGCCGCGCCCCATCTCCCGCCCTGACCTGCCATGCGTGACTCCTTCGTTGAACCTGGGCGTGGCCGCGCCACGGCTGCCCCGCCTACCCAGCGCCGGCCAGCGTAGGCCGGACCGGTGTGTCGGCGCTGGTCAGGGCGGGCCCGGCTGGGCGGGGAGAGGGTCGCCGCCGGGCCGATGGCGGGCTGGGAGCGGGCGTCAGCCGGCACCGGGCCCACCCGTGGGGCCACCGCCGAACCCGTCCGTTCGGTAGTGGCTGACGTGCCCGTCCGCGGGGCCGCCGGGTCCCTCGGGGCCGCCCGGGTGGGCGTCGGTGGGCATGGCTCGGCTGACGTCCGCGAGAGCCGAACCCGGGTCGTGCCGCTCGGCGAGGTCCCCCAGGCTCACCATGCCGAGCGGCTGGCCGTTCTCCACCACGGGGAGCCGGCGGACGGCGTGCCGGCGCATGAGGTGTACCGCCTCGGACACCGGGGTGTCGGTGGTCACCATGACCGGCTCGGGCGTACAGATCGCGCGGCAGCTCACGGTGAGGGGGTCGGCTCCGTCGGCGACCGCGCGCACCGTGATGTCGCGGTCCGTCAACACCCCGAGCACCCGTCCGTGCTCGGTGACGAGGACGTCTCCGATGTCCCTGGCGCGCATGAGTTGGGCGGCCTCCACCAGTGAGGCGTCCGGCGAAACCGCCGTCACCCGTGGGGTCATCACCTGCCGTACGTTCTGTGCCATCTCGCTCCGCCTTGTCTGTAGCCGTGGGGCGTGGCTCCGCGCCCCGCTGCTCTGGGCTCCCGCCCCGGACCTGGCCCGTCCGGGCCCATCGCCGGGCGCGAGTACCCGGGGGCCGCCCGGTCACACGGGAGGCCGATGTCAGCGCGGCGACGCCGCGCCCGGGCTCGCACGCCGGCGAGCCCCGGCACGGGGTCGTGGGTGCGGGGGGTGTGCCCGCGTGGCGCGCGGAGGCCGTACGCGGTGGGTGTGCGAGGCGCGTGGGTGTGGCGCGTGTGCGCGGGGTGGGCGGGCGCGGCGTAGGCGGTACGCGGGTTTGGACGCGCTGGGAGGAGGGGACCCGGGCGCTGGCTGAGGGGCCATCCGCCGGCGCGGTGTGCGCCGGCGGGCGCCGGGCGCGGGTGTCAGGGCCCGCGCCCGGCGCGTTGCCGGGCCACCACGCTCCGGGCCACAACGGGCTGGGCCACTACGGGCTAGGCCGCCGACGCCGCGTACGCCTGACCCAGGGGTGTGACCGGTGGCGGCGCGCACCGGCAGCGCGGGCGGGGACAGGTGTGGGGACAATGGGGCGCATGGCTGAGACGAGGGAAGAACACCGGGTGGCGCAGCGGCACCGCGAGGCCGTCGAACTCTTCACCGAGCGCGTGCACGCCGTCGGCGACGGGCAGTGGTCCGCTCCCACGCCGTGCGCCGAGTGGTCCGTGCGGGACCTGGTGAACCACCTGACGGCCGAACAACTGTGGGTGCCGCCCCTGGTCCGCGACGGCTCCACCATCGAGGAGCAGGGTGACCGCTTCGACGGCGACCAGTTGGGTGACGACCCCGTGGCGACCTGGGACCGCGGCGGCCGAGGGGGCGCTCGCCGCGTTCGCCGAGCCGGGCGCCCTGGAGCGGACCGTGCGCCTCTCCTCGGGCACGGACAGTGCGCTGGCCTACTGCTCCCAGATGACGATGGACGCCGTCGTGCACGCGTGGGACCTGTCCCGGGCGATCGGCGCGGACGAACAACTGCCACGGGAGCTGCTGGACTTTGCCGTACGCGAGGTCTCGCCGTACGCCGCGGACCTGGCGCGCACCGGTCTGTTCGCCCCGGCCGTTACCCCGCCGCCGGGCGCCGACGTGCAGACCAAGCTGCTGTCCCTGCTGGGGCGGCGCCCCTGAGCGGGCCCGAGTCGCCGAGCGGCGCGCGCCCGGCTGTCCGGCGTAGGCCGGCGCGTTCCCGCGCGATCCGGCGCCGCGCCGGTCGGCGCGTGAGTGGCCGCTACCTGCCCCCCGACACCCGGCTGAACTCCGCCAGGAACGCCTCGTTGAACGCGGGCAGGTCGTCCGGCTTGCGGCTGGTGAGCAGCACGTTCGGGCCGCCCGAGCAGACCTTGACCTTCTCGTCCACCCACTCGCCACCGGCGTTGCGGATGTCGGTACGCAGGCTGGGATACGAGGTGAGGGTGCGGCCCCGCACGACGTCGGCCTCGACCAGTGTCCACGGCGCGTGGCAGATCGCCGCGACCGGCTTGCCGGCCGCGAAGAAGTCCCGGACGAACGCCACCGCCTTCTCGTCCTGCCGTAGCGCGTCCGGGTTGGCTACGCCGCCGGGCAGCACCAGGCCGTCGAAGGTCTCGATGTCGGCCTCGCCGACGAGTTCGTCCACCGGGAAGGTGTCGGCCTTGTCGAGGTGGTGGAACGCCTGGACCTTGCCTGAGGCGGTGGAGAGCAGGGCCGGGGTGCCCCCCGCGGCCCGTACGGCCTCCCAGGGGTCAGTCAGTTCGACCTGCTCGACGCCCTCGGGAGCGGTGAGAAACGCGACTCGCATGGGGAAGTACCTCTCTGATCTGGTGCCGGCTCTGCTCCGTTGCCGGGGCGCAGGCCCGCTGGGTTGCTGGATTGCTGCGTTGCTCTGGTGTTGTGGGTGTTGTGGCGGTCTGTCGCCGGGTCGCTGGTGCTGTTGCCTGTGTTCCGGTGCGGTTCGGTGCGCCGGACAGGTCATGTGTGCCCCCGCTCCCTCGATAGTTGCTCGACGCCGTGTACGCCAATCGAGGGGCTTCGTCCGACGAGGCGCCGGTCCGCCCGGACACCCGCTCTTCCGACTTCCCAGGGAACCCGGGTTTGCCCGCGCGGACCCTCGGGCACCCGAAGGACTGTGCTTCGGACCGGACGCACAACCCGCGGGAGGGCCTGGCCACCTGCGCGGGCCCCGTCCGGTCCGCGTGCGCCGCTCCCGCGATGACATCCCGCTCGTCGTCCCCCACGGCGACGCACCGATGCACTGAACTCAGGGAGAGCGGAACATGACGTCCGTACGTGCACGCAAGCGGCACCCGCATGACGACGCCCCGGACACCTCAGCGGAGTTCCGACGCATCGACGAACTCCCCGACGGCCCGGAGAAGGACACGCTGCGCCAGCGCGTCATCTGCGCCTGGACGCCGATGGCCGAGCGCATCGCCGCCACCTACCGCAACCGGGGCGAGAGCGGCGAGGACCTCAAGCAGGTCGCCATGCTCGGCCTGGTCAAGGCGGTCAACCGCTACGAGTCGGGCCGTGGCACGGCCTTCGAGAGCTACGCCGTGCCGACCATTGTCGGCGAGGTCAAGCGGCACTTCCGCGACCACCTGTGGAGCCTGCACGTACCGCGCCGAGTACAGGAGCTGCGGCAGAAGGTGCGGGCCGCCATCCAGGAACCGACCCGCACCCCCGACGGCCGGCGGCCCTCGGTCGAGGACGTGGCACGCCACACCGGGCTGTCCGAGGCCGACGTGCGCACCGGCATGGGCGCCCTGGACAGCTTCGCCGCCCTCTCGCTCGACGCCGAGCTGACCGGCGCCGCCGACGGCTACTCACTGGTGGACACGCTCGGCGCCCCCGAACCCGACTACGACCGCATCGTGGACCGCGAGGCCGTCAAGCCCAAGCTGAACGCCCTGCCCAAACGCGAGCGGCGCATCCTCTTCTACCTGCGCTTCTTCTGCGGTATGACGCAGAGCCGGATAGCCGACCAGCTCGGCATGTCGCAGATGCACGTCTCCCGGCTCATCAACCGCACCTGCGCTCGGATCGGCGAGCGGGTGATGGCGGACGCCGCGTGAGAAGGCGTGCGGCGCGGACCGCGCCGCACGCCGTGACCCCCGGCCGGGCCGCCTATTATGGGGCGGCCGGCGTCTCAGAGCCCCGGTGGGCGCACCGGGTCCGACGGGGGACGCGGTTCCGGCGCGCGGGGCGCGCCCCGGGCCCGGTGCCCGGCTCCGTCGGCGGGGTGTGGCACGCCTGCTGCTGGTCTGGGCCCGCTTCCGCGCCGACTTACCCCGCGCCTCCCGCGGGGCCGGCGGCGTGGCCGCGCCCGCGGGTCGGGGCCCCGGTCCGGTCCCCACCGGTGGGAGCGACGTCCGTCGCGGTGGCGCACATCATGGTGGCGACGGCCGGTTGTCCGCCGTCCGGGCCTACGGGTCTGTCAGCTCTGTCCGTTCTGTCCGGCGTGTCCGGTGTGCCGGCCGGGGCCGGCCCGTTCCGTGTCGCGGCGCCGGCGGCGGCGCGGTCCAGGGCGAGTGCCAGGTGTCGGGCCGTGCAGTCGAGCGCGCCCGCCTCCGCCATCCCGAACGCCCCCGGGCGCCGGTCCGGAACACGGTGAGCGCGCCCTGAACGGGCCCGGCGTCCGCGACCCGCAGCGGCACGCACAGCAGCGACGTCACCTCGGCGGCCACCAATACCGGCGCGCCGGAGGCGTCGAGGCCGAATGCCGTCACCTCGTCGGGGCGCACCTGGAGCGCCGAGGTGCCGCTCCGTACGGCCTCCGCCACCAGCGGGCAGTCGGCCGGGTCCTGTGCGACCACGGTGGCCACCAGGCCGCTGCCGTCGTCCGGGCCGCAGACCACCAGGCGCCGCAGCGGGGCCGCGCCCCCGGGCCCGGGGGCGGGCGGCCGGGCGTCGACGGGCGTGGCCGGCCACGTGGTCCCGGCCGCCGTGGAGGCGGGGGGCGCGGCACCGCCGGTGCCATGAGCGGTGCCCCCGAGGGGCGCGACCTCGGGGGCACCTGCGGTGGCGGGCGTCTCGACCGGCCGCCCGCCGCCACCGGTGCCGTCGCGGTTGGCCCAGTTGACGACCACCCAGTCGGCGAACCGCCGGTGGAGCACCTGCGCGGCGCGCAGGGCGACCGCCTCCGGGGCGGCCGCGGGTTGGAAGACCGCGAGCTGCCGCTCGTCCAGCGGGCGTATCGCGCCCAACGTGACCCACAGCGAGTCCGGGGCGCTCTCCGGCCCCGCGTCCCCGGCGTGTGCCGTCCGGCCCGGCAGCCCCGACACGGGGTCCCGTCGCGCCGGGCCGGCGCGGGACGCGCGCCAGCAGGACGCGCCCGCCCTCGCCCCGGGCCACCGCCGCGATCTGCGAGCGCAGCGCGGCCCGGCCGTCGTGCCGGAACCAGCCGGTCAGCGTGTGGCCCGTCGCGTAGCCGGCCTGCGTGCCGAAGAGCTGGGCGGCGGCGAAGTTCATCCGCCGTACGACCGCCTCCTGGTCCACCAGGGCGACCGCCACCGGCAGCCGCTGTTCCTGCGCGTTGCCGTGCCCGTCACCGCGCACGGCCGTCCAGCGCTCGAAGCGCGGCCACAGGACGTCGGCGGCGTGCTGGAGCTCCACCAGCGCCGCGTCCAGCGCGCCAAGCCGTTCCGTCGCGGGCAGCGCCCGCACGGCGCGCAGTTCTTCTACTCGTCGGCGAAAGTCGGTCAGCTCTTGGCTGAACCCCTCGTCCTCACCCTCTGTCATGGCCACACGCTAACCGCTGCCTGACCCTTCCGGCCCCGCCCCACCATGTCCCCATGGCGGGAACACGCCTGCTCGCACATCGTTTACCCATCCGTTTCCACGGCATCGACCCGGGCATCTGAGCAAGCACGAGGAGCGGAGCAGGGGGAAGACGGCCACCGCCCAGGAGAGGAAGCCCGTGAACATGCTCGACCGCACATCCGCCGTTTCCCACCAGTCGATCGCCCCGCCGCCGGACGCCGGAGCCGCCCTCAGCCGCGAGTTGACGCGCCTCGCCGAGCAGGCCGTCGCGCACACCCCCGGCAGTTGTGGGGCCACCGCGACCGCCGTCGCCGCCCGCGACGTCGCCGCCCTGGCCGGACCCGGCGACCCGGACCGCGTCCCGCCCCGGGGGCGGTCGCCGCGCGGGCCCGTACGCCCGCTCCAGGCGCCGACGGGGAGCCCGGCGGGCCCGGCGCGGCGGAGGCGGAGGTGGTCGAGGACGAGGTGGAACAGCAACTGACGGCCGCCACCCATCCCGACCTGTCCGCGCTGGTCGCCGTGCAGCTCAGCCAGGGCGACGGCCCCATCCCCGCCGCCCTGCACACCGGGCGGCCCGCCGTCACCGACGACCTGCTCTGCGACGAACGCTGGCCGCGGTACCGGGCCAGGGCGCTGGCGGCCTGCGTACGGGCCAGCGCCACGCTGCCCTTCGAACACGACGGGCTGGCCGTCACCATCACCCTCTACGGGCTGTGCCCGGGCTTCCTCGGCCCGGCCGACCGGGACACCGCCGAACTCCTGGGCGACCTGACCGTCGCCAACCTGGTGTGCGCCCGGCGCTACCGGGCGGCGCTTGCCGAGGTCGACCAGTTGGACACCGCGCTGCGCACCCGACTGGTGGTGGACCAGGCCTGCGGCATCCTCATGCACATCGTGGGCTGTGACGCGCAGACCGCGTTCGACATGCTGCGCCGTATGTCCCAGCGGTCCAACCGCAAGCTCGCCGAACTAGCCGAGACGGTGGTCCGCAGCCGGGGCCGCGGCCTGGAACCGCAGCTCATCGAGTTCGGCCGGACAACCAGTCCCGCACCCGGTCGACGAGTCTGACCCCGGGGTTGACCAGCTTGTTCAGCGGCGCCCTGTCCGGCGCCTCCGGATGCGGGTGGGTGGGCGCCGTGCGCTTGGCCGACATCAGGTGCAGGCCGAGCCCCATGCGCCGCTCGGCGTCGAGCCGCTCCCGCAGCCCGGGGAAGAGCCGCCCCTCGGCGAACCCGATGTGCGCGGCCACCTGGTCCGTCAGCCGGCGCACCAGCGGTGCGAACCGCTCGTTGGCCGGATCGAGCCCGTCCAGCTCGTTGAGCGTGGCCTCGACCGCCGCCTGACGCCGCAGGTCGGCGTCGGCCAGCGCGTCGCCGTCCGGCAGCTCCGCGCGCACCACCGGGTACAGGTACTCCTCCTCGGCCACCATGTGCCGCACCACCAGGACCGTCACCCGTTCGACCAGGGCGAGCCGCTCCTCGGGTTCCAGGTCCGGCCCGTACGTGGCGAGCAGGCCCTCCACCGCGCGGTGCTCGCCGGCCAGCTCCTCCAGGCCGTCCCGCTGCCCCTCGGGCATGGTCGTCACGGTGTGCCCCCTCGTCGTCTTGTCGTCTCGTCGTCGCTTCTCCGGCTGTCGGACCGCGCGGCGCGACCGCCCCGACCGGACCTACTCGGCGGCCGTCCACGCCGTGCGGGCGCCCGCACGGCGCGGGGCGCTGGGCGCCGCGGCGTGCGTGCCCCACGGCGCCGGGCCGCGCCGGGCACCAGCCGAGTGCCCGCCCCCTCCACGGACAAACGCCGAGGTCCGACCGCACGCGCCGGGCCGGCACGGGAAGCGGGCGACCCGCGAAGGTGGCACCGTTCGGTGGGTGAGGGACCATGTGTTCACGTACGTACGTGTCCGGCGAGCAGAAGACCGCCCTGCCCCGCTCGTCGACGGAGGTACTGATGCAGCGGCCCGCCCCGGCTCCACACAGCGCCGCGACCCCCTGGGCGGCGGAGGGCGCGCTGCCCCCGCTGCCGGAGCTCGCCGCTCGCCTCGCCGCCGCCACCGGCCGTAGCCAGCCGGAACCCGTCGGCGGCGCGCCGGAACTGCACCGCGCGGCCTGCGACTACTGGGCCCGGCGCGGCCTGCACACCGACCCTGACCAGGTGCTCGCCGGGTCCGGTGGCCAGCTGCTGCTGGCCCTGCTCGCGGTCGGCGGCGGCGACGTGCTGCTGACCCGCCCGTCGGCGGCCTGGTACGCGCCGCTCGCCCGGCTGGCTGGCCGCCCCACCTACCACGCCCCGGCGCCGGCCCCGAGCGGTGGAGTGCCCGACCCGTTCGCGCTCCTGGAGACCGTGCGCCGGGTCCGGGCCGAGGGCGGCGACCCGCGGGTGCTGGTGCTCGCGGTCGCCGACGACCCGACCGGCACGGTGGCGCCGCCCGAGCTGCTGCACGAGGTGTGCGAGGCCGCCGAGGCGGAGGACCTGCTCATCGTCAGCGACGAGACCTGGCGCGACACCGTGCACCCCACCGGCGACGCGGCGCGCCCCGGGCCGGCGGGCGGCCCACAGCGGCCCGTGACCGGATCGCCGGGGGAGTCCGTCGTGGTCAGCCCGGCCGAGATGGTGCCCGACCGGGTGGTGGTGCTGACCGACCTCGCCGGCGCGTTCACCCCGCCGAGCTGGCCCGCCGCCATCGCCCGCCTGCCCGCCTCCGACCGGGGGGGCCGGAATGCACGCCGGGCTGCTGGCCGCGCTCAACGCCGTACGGGGCGAACTGCCGGCCCCGGTGGCCCCGGTGGCCGCGGTGGTGCTGCACGCGCTGCGCGAGCCGGCCCCGGTGCGGGCCAGGACGGCCGCCGCGGCCCGGGCCTACGGCGCGGTCGGCGGCGCCGCCTACGACCGGCTGACCGACCTCGGCGTGCTCAGCCGCCCACCGCGCGCGGGCCACCACCTGTACGTCGACCTCTCGGAGCTGCGCGGACCGCTCACCCGCCGGGGCATCACCGACGCAGTGGACCTCGAACGGCATCTGACCTGGCGCCTCGGGCGGCCGGTGCCCGGCGGCCACCGGTTCGGGGACGCGCCGGACGACCTGCGGGCACGGCTGTCCACGTTGCCGCTGCTTGGCGCCGACGACCGACAGCGACTCGCCACCCTGGCGGCGCGCGACCCGTTGGAACAGCCGCACGTCCGCGCGGCGTTGACCTTCCTGGAGTCGGCCTTCGGCGAGCTGTCGGCCGACTGACCCGCCCGCCCTGTGCCCGCCCCCGTATGCCATCCGACCACGCCGAGTCCCCGCCGCCTGGTCACGGGCGCGCCGGCCGCGTCGGTTGACGGGCGTGACGGGGTAGCCGTGTGAGGGGACATATCGCCGCGCCCGAGTCCGTTCCCCCGACGAATGGAGCCCTGCCGATGACCGATCAGACCGAGCGGTCCCGCACCGACGCCGGCCCCCGTGGCGCGGGCCGCCCGCACGCCGTGCGCCGCCCGCGCCCCGCGACGGGCCCGGGCCCGCTGCCGGCGCCCCGCCCGCTGGGTGAAGTACGCCGCTGGCCCCGGACGTTCGCGCACCGGCTGACCGCACCGCTGCCCGGTGCGCGCGCGCTGGCCAGACTCGCCCGCGAGGGGCTGCTGCGCCCCTCCGACCGGGCCCTGCACACCATTCCGGAGCTGCCGTTCGCCCCCGGCCCGCTGCCGACGCCCGGGCCCGGCGCGGTGGCGTTCACCTGGGCGGGGCACGCCAGTTGGGTGATCCGCGTCGGCGGGCTGACCGTGCTGACCGACCCGGTCTGGTCCCGCAGGATCCTCGGCACCCCGGCCCGGGTGACGCCGGTGGGGGTGCGCTGGGAGGACCTGCCGCGCGTGGACGCCGTCGTGATCAGCCACAACCACTACGACCACCTGGACGCGCCCACCCTCAAGCGGCTGCCGCGCGCCACCCACCTGCTCGTGCCGGCCGGGCTCGCCGCCTGGTGCCGCCGCCGCGGCTTCACCCACGTGACGGAACTCGACTGGTGGGAGGCGGTCGAGCTGCCCGCCCCCGAGGGCGGCGCCGTCCGCTTCGACTTCGTGCCCGCCCACCACTGGAGCAAGCGCGGCCTGAGCGATACCTGCCGCTCGCTGTGGGGCGGCTGGGTGCTCACCGCCCCGCGGGCCACCGGCGACGGGCCTGCCCACCGGGTCTACTTCGCCGGCGACACCGGCTACGGCCACTGGTTCGCCGAGATCGGCGACCGCTACCCCGGCATCGACCTGGCCCTGCTGCCGATCGGCGCGTACGCACCCCGCTGGATGCTGCACCCGGTCCACACCGACCCCGAGGAGGCCGTACGCGCGCTCTGCGACCTCGGGGCGCGCCGGATGGCGCCGATGCACTGGGCCACGTTCCTCCTCTCGGCCGAGCCCCCGGTGGAGCCCCTGCGGCGGGTGCGCGCCGCGTGGGCGGCGGCCGGGCGGGACCGCGCGGACCTGTGGGACCTGCCGGTGGGCGCCTCGCGCGTGCTGGAAGCGCCCTGAAGGGCCAGGCGCGGCCGCGCCCCGCCCGCTGACCGGCCGGCCGCGCCCGTACCGCCGGACCCTCGCGGGCCGCGTCGCCCGCCGTGCGCGGCCGGCGGCGGTGGTCGGCGGCCTACCGTCGGACATATCCCCGAGACGGCCCCGGCACCCGCCCGTACGGTGGCCCGATGACAGCGAACTTCACGGTCCTGCCGGCCACCCCGAGCGACGGCTATGTCATCGGCCAGATCCACGCCGCGTCCTGGCGCGCCGCCTACGCCGACTTCTTCTCCCCGGACTTCCTCACCCAGGCGCTGCACCGGCGCCGCCACCGCTGGCGGGCCGTGCTCGCCGAGCAGCCGGAGAACACGTGCCTGCTCGCCACGGCGTCCGGGCCGCCGTTGGCGTTCTCCTACTTCGGCCCCTCGGCCCCGCGGCCGTGCGCGGTCGAGGTCTTCGGCTTCTACGGCCATCCGGACCGCTGGGGCACCGGCGTCGTACAGGCCCTGATGGCCGGCACGCTGACCGCGATCCGCGAGCGGGGCGCCCGCCGACGTCCACCTGTGGACGCTGCGGGACATGCCCCGTTCGCGCCGCTTCTACGCCCGGCACGGCTTCACCGAGTCGGGCGTCGTCCGCGACTTCGACTACGGGGACGGCAACCCGCTCCCCCAGGTCGAGTACGCCCTGACCGTCGTCTGACCCACGGTCACCCGGCCCCGTCCGAGGGGGTGTCCCGCGCGCGGGCACCACCTCCACCCAGGCCCGTGGTCCCGCCGTACTCCTCGGGGTTGGGACCCTCGTCCCAGCGGCGTGGCCGCCCGGGACCCGGGGCCCTCGTGCCCACGGTCGATGTGCTGGACGGCGGGCCCTTCCTAGTCTCCCCGTATGCGATCACTCGACGTACCCGAGGCCCCCGACGCCCGTCGCGCCCGGCGTACCGTACGAACTTCCCCGCCCACCGGCCCCGGCCGGCGGCGTCGACGCGGCCTGTTACTGGCCCTGCCCCTGGTGCTGTGCCTCGGCACGGCGACCGAGGCCGGGGCGGCGCGGCGCGGTGCCGCCCCGGCCGGCGACCCGGCTCTGGCGCTGGCACGCGTCGACCACCCGTTGGCCTCCACCGCCGGGGACGCGCCGTTCGACGGGGACCTGCGGCCGTTCGGCCAGATGGTCGCCGACGCGAAGGTCGTCGGCGTCGGCGAGGCCACCCACGGCTCCCGCGAGTTCGTCACCATCAAGCACCGCTTGTTCCGCTTGGCCACCCACCATGGCTTCACCACCTTCGCCTTCGAGATCCAGTGGAGCGCCGGCGTGCGGCTGGACCGCTGGGTCTGGCACGGCGAGGGCGACCTCGCGACCATCATGGACGAGGAGTTCCAGAGCGGCGGGGGGTTGTGGAACACCGACGAGATGGCCGACCTCTTCGACTGGATGCGGGGCTGGAACCTGCGCGCCACCCGGAGCGGCCGCTGCGCGTCGTGGGCGACGACGTGGCCTTCGCCGTGCCCGAACTCTTCGACGAGGTCACCGCGTACGTCGGGCGGCACTACCCGGGCCTGCTGCCCGAGTTCGAGCGGCGGTACGCGGCGTCGCGGCCGACCGCGAGCATGGGCGCCACGATGCGGGCGCGCCTGGCGATGCCGCTCGCCGAGCGCCGGCGGTCGCGCGACGACGTGCGGGCCGCCTTCGACCTGCTGGCCGACCAGCGGCCAGGGCCGGACCGCGGGCGCCATGCGCTGGTCCTCCAGCACGCCAGGGCCATCCCCAGGTGGGCACGCTCTACGGCTACGACCTCGTCGAGGACGCTCCCGGCGCGATGCGCTACCGGGACCAGGCGATGGCGGCCAACACGGCGTGGTGGCAGCGGCACACCGGTGGTCGCGTCTTCCTCTTGGCCCACAACACGCACGTCTCCGGCGAGACGAGCGCGCCGGAGACGTGCCCCAAGACACAGGGCGCCTTCCTGCGCGACCGGTTCGGCGCGCGCTACGTCAACCTCGGGTTCACCTTCGGACAGGGCTTGTTCAACGCGGTCGACCCGCAGGACCCGGACCTGGTCTACCGCCCCGTTCGGCTCGGCCGTTCAGCGCCTGACACCGGCGAACGGACCCTGGAACGCGTGGCGCGGGGCGACTACTACCTCGACTACCCCTACACCCGCGCGGCGCTGCGCGCCGCGCGTGCCTGGCTGACAGCCGACCACCGGTCCGCAACATCGGCGCCTCGTGGCCGGCCACCGAGTACGAGGCCACGCGGCTGGGCCGTGGCTACGACATCGTGCTCCACCTCCACCGGGTCACCGCGACCCACATGCGCTGACCACGCCCGGCAACCGGCCCCGGCACGCCGCCCGGGCCCCCGGGCGCGTACGGCCGACCACCACCCCCGTTCCCCGCGCCCGACAGGGCGCCACCAGGAGGTTCCCCCGTGACCACGCGCCACCGTCCGCCGTGCACCGGCCCCCGCTCGGCACCGTCCCGCCCGCTCCGTTCGCGGCGCGTCCTCGCCGTGGTCGGGGCGCTCACCGCCGCCCTGGCCGTCGGCGGCACGCTGCCCGCGCCGGCCGCCGCCGACCGGGGCTCCCGGGACGTCGTCCACCAGGGGCTCGAACGCCTGGTCCGCGAGGACCGGTACCCCGCCGCGCTGGCCGCCACCACGCGCCCCGACGGTCGGGTGCGGGACTACGCGGTCGGCGTGGCCGACCTGCGGACGGGTGCCAGGGCGCCGCTCGACGGCCGGGTGCGGGTGGGGAGCAACACCAAGGCGTTCACCGCGACGGTCGTCCTCCAGTTGGTCGGCGAGGGCAAGGTCTCGCTCGACGCCCCCGTCGAGACCTACCTGCCGCACCTGGTGCGCGGCGACGGCATCGACGGCCGCCGCATCACGGTGCGCCACATCCTCCAGCACACCAGCGGGTTGCCGGACTACGTCCCGTACATCGAGGACCTCAACGGTAAGGGGCGCCACACCTACGTCCAGCCCCGCACCACGCTCGACCTGGGGCTCGCGCACAAGGCGCTGTTCGCCCCCGGGAAGGGGTGGGCGTACAGCAACACTAACTACACGCTCGCGGGCCTGATCATCGAGAAGGTCACCGGGCGGCCCCTGGCCGAGCAGATCACCCGCCGCGTCATCGACCGCGTCGGGCTGCGCGGCACCTACTTCCCCGGCGTCGGCGACGAGCGCGTCCGTGGGGCGCACCCCCGGGGCTACTTCGCCGAGCGGCCCGGCGCGCCGCTGGAGGACATCACCACGATGGACCCCTCCTGGGGCTGGGCCGCCGGGCAGCTCATCCCCACCCCGTCCGACCTGAACCGGTTCTACACGGCCCTGTTCGGCGGCGCGTTGCTGGCCCCGGCGCAGTTGGCGCAGATGCGCACCACCGTCGCCACCGACGGCAAGCTATGACCCGGCGCCCTGTACGGGCTCGGCGTCATCAGCACGCCGCTGAGCTGTGGCGGGCTGGTGTGGGGGCACGGCGGGGACATTCCCGGCCACCAGACCAGCGGTGGTCGGACGGACGACGGCCGCGCCGTGTCGATCGCCGTCACGGCCAACACGCCCACGGTGGCCCAGGGTCCCGACGACGTCCGGGCCCTGGTGGACGCGGCACTGTGCCGGTGAGGAACCGCCGGGGCCGGTGAGCGCGGGGGCCAGTCGACGCGGGGCGTCCCGCCTACGAAGGGCCCAACTGCCTTTCCAAGCGAGCCCGTTGTGGCTGCGCGGAGTTCGGTCACCCCGCGCGCCGGGCCGAAACTCGGCGGCGTGCGCGCCCGGCCACGGGCAGGATGGGAGGGTCCTGCACGCCCGGGCGCCGGGGACGCGGCGAGCGGCTGACGGCGCGGGGCGGCGGGGCCGACCGAAGCACAGGCCGGAGCCGCCCCTCGGTGGCGTGCGCCCGCGCGGAGAGGGGGACCGGTGGGGAGCGCGACGGGGGAGCACGGGCGCGGCGGGTGGGCGTCCAGACGGGTGCGGCTCGGGGTGGGTCTCTGCGTGGTGGTGGCGGTCGCGGCGGGAGGGTGGCCACGGCCACCGGCACGGCGTCGGGCCGCTCCGAGGTGGACCGGCGCGAGCTGCGGCGGGACACCCAGGCGGTGCGTGTGGCCGGCGGCACCGGGGTGTTGGCGGAGGTGCGCACCTCGTACGGCCGGGCCGCGGCCCGCGCCGGCGACGGGAACGTGGCCACGCGGCGGCCGGTGCCGTGGCGCGCGTACCTACCGCGTCGGCGGCGTCGGCCGGCCGTTCGCGGCCGTGGTGGCGCTCCAACTCGTCGGCGAGGGCAGGCTGCGGCTGACCGACCCGGTGGAACGTGTCCTGCCCGGCGTGGTGTTCGGACACGGCAACGACGGCACCCGGATCACGGTGGCCGACCTGCTGCGGCACACCAGCGGGCTCAGCGACTACGCCGACCGACTGCCGGGGGCCCGCGCACTCACGCCGGGCGCGTTCGAGGCCAGGCGCCTCACCGCGTACGAACCGGCGGAGCTGGTGCGCCTCGCGATGGCGCGCGGGCCACGGTGGCAACCCGACCCCACCGCGCCGGTGGCGACCAAACGTTGGCGCTACTCCCGCACCAACGACCTGCTCGTCGACCTGGTCATCGAGAAGGTAAGGTCAAGGGCCGACCGGTCGCGCGGGAGATCCACGACCGGGTGATCGCCAGGCTCGGGCTGCGGCGCACGTTCACCGCCGGCGCGTCCGCCTACCTGCCGCGACCGGCGGCCACCGGTTACACCCGCTTCCCGGGGACCGACCAGCTCACCGACACCTCGGTGTTCGTGCCGCTGCCGGACACCTCCGTCATCAGCACCACCGGCGACGTCGCGGAGTTCTTCCGCGCGCTCTTCGACGGGCGGCTGCTCGGCCAGGCGGAGCTGGCCCGGCTGAGGGAGACCACGGCCGCGCGGGACCGGCGTGTACTGGCGGCCGGTCGCCGGGTGCGACGCGGGTGTCTGGTACCACGGCGGCTCCTCGCCCGGCCACGTCGCGGCGGCGGTCGCCACCGACGACGGTCGGCGCGTGGTCGCCACCGCCGTGACCACCTGGCGCCCCGGCTCCGCCCAGCAGCGGCGCCAGGACGAGGCGACCTCGCGCCTGGTGGACCACGCGCTGTGTGACGCCCGCTAGACCGGCGCGCGGCCGGGCACCGGTGCCACCGGGCCCCGGCCGCGCGCCGGCCCGCGGCCGGCCCGCGCGGCGCGGTGTCAGCTCCCGGCCGTCGGCAGCGCCCGGGCCAGGAAGTCCCGGATGTGGTCGACGGCGGTCGGCAGGTGGCTCTCCAGCAGGAAGTGGCCGGCGCCGGGCACCAGGTGGATCTCGGCGTCCGGCAGGTCCCGCGCGAAGGCGCGCGCGCCGTTCGGGCCGAAGATGAGGTCCCCGGCTCCCCAGCAGCGGGACGCGACTATCCCGGAAGTAGGCGTGCAACCGCGGGTAGAGCGGCCGGTTGGTGGCGTAGTCGCGGAACAGGGCGAGTTGCACCAGGTCGTTGCCGGGGCGGCTGACGTCGCGGTGGTCGGCCGTCCAGGTGTCCGGGTCGACGCGCTCGGGGTGGTCGACGCCGTGCAGGTACTGCCAGCGGATGGCGTCCAGGTCGAGGGCGGTACGGACCGCCGCCTCCGTCTTCGGCCCCGGGTCCTCGGCGTACGCCCACAGGGGCGCCCAGAACTCCGGGACGAAGCCGTCCTCGTGGGCGTTGCCGCTCTGAGAGATCACCGCGGTGATCGCGGCCGGGTCGCGCAGCGCGAGCCGCCAGGCGATGGGGCGCCGTAGTCCTGCACGTATACCGCGTACCGGGAGACGCCCAGCTCGGCCAGGAGCGTTTGGGTGACGTCGGTGAGCGCGTCGAAGGTGTACGGGAAGGCGTCGGCGGGCGGGGCGTCGGAGTGGCCGAAGCCGATGTGGTCGGGGGCGATGACGCGGTACCGGTCGGCGAGCAGTGTGATCAGCCGGCGGAACATGCGCGAGCTGGTGGGGAATCCGTGCAGCAGCACGAGGGCCGGCGCGTCGCGGGGGCCGGCCTTCCGGTAGAAGACGTGGTGCCCGCGCACGGTGGCGTACTGGTGGTGAACGTCCGTCATGTCTAACCCTCTAAGTCGCCGTGATGGTTACTAGCGCCTTCAGTTGATCCGATGCGAGGTAACCTGTCAAGCGAATGAAGAGGGTTAGGTGGCGGGGTGGTCGGAGATGATCGACGAGGCGGTGCTGCTCGCGGCGCTGAACAGCACGCCCGTGCTGGAGGGCGAGCCGAGGGACCTGTGGGCCGATGACGCCGCGCTGCGGCAGTGGGCGCGCGAGCACGGCGGCCGGGGCGACGCGCGGGCGCTTGACTGGCTGCGGGGCGGCGCGGGACGCGCTCCAGGCCGCCACCCGCGACGCGGTGCCCGAGGCCGAGCTGCGGCGGCTGCTCGCCGAGGTCCGCCAACTGCCCGAGGTCGACGGGGCGGACCTGCGCTGGCGCCTTGCGGCGCCGCCCGAGCGGTTGCTCGCGGTGGAGTTGGTGCTCGCCTGGTACGACGTCCAGGAGCGCCGGCCCGGCCGGCTGCGGCCGTGCGGCAACGACGAGTGCCGCCTCTTCCTCCTCGACCACAGCCGCGCCAACACGGCCCGCTGGTGCTCGATGAAGACCTGCGGCAACCGCCTCAAGGTCCGCTGCCACCAGGCCGATCAACTGGTACGTCACGGCCCAGGCCAGCGCCGTGGGGGCCGCGCCGCGCGCGAACTGGCGCAGCGGCACGTGGGAGAGTAGACAGGCGAGCATCACCGGAATCCGCCCCGCCGGCAGCAGCCGGGACAGCACGAGGACGGCGACGCCGTACTCGTCCAGCCTGGCGCGCGCTTGCTCAAGCCGTTCCGGCGCCGCCCGCTCGCGCAGCCGCCCCAGCCACCGCGATCCGTTCTTGGACCGCACGCCGCGCTGGCCGAGCCAGTACAGCGCCAGGTCGCCGAGGAAGGCGGCCAGCGAGGCGATGGCGAAGACGAACAGCAGCGCCAACGGCGAGGTCTGGTGGATCGCCACCACCGCCGCCGAGCTGACCACCGCCCCTGTGGGCACCACCGGCACCAGCGAGCCCAGCATCACGAGAGGAACAGCGAGGGGTAGCCGGCTGCCTGCTGGGTGGACTCGGGCGGTACGGCGGGGGCCAGTTTGGAGATCACCGAGCGGCCTCCAGGCGCACGCTCTCGCCGTGCCGCAGCCGGTGCACCACCGACCGCGGCGCCAGGTGGGCCGCGTGCCGTACGAACTCGTCGCCCGGCGCGTGGAACTCGTGCGGCCGGACGGCGTCGAGCCCGATCGGCCAGAACGTGCCGTAGTGCACCGGCACCGCGCTGCGCGCCCCGAGCCGCTCCAGGGCCTGCGCCGCGCGCCGCGCGTGCAGATGCCCCGGGCCCAGGTACGGGCCCCAGCCGCCTACCGGCAGCAGCGCCACGTCGCACGGCCCGACCACGGCGGGCATCTCGTCGAAGAGGCCGGTGTCGCCGGCGAAGTACGTGGTGGCCGCGCCGCGCAGGACGTAGCCGAGCGCGGGCGCCCGGTGTCGCCCGTACGGCAGCCGCCGCCCGTCGTGCGCGGCGAGCACGGCCCGCACCCGCACCTCGCCGACCGTGACCTCGTCGCCGGGCAGCACCTCGGTGAGGCGCAGGGCCCGCGCGCTGGCCACCCGGCGCAGCGCCGGCACGGCCGCGCCCGCGCCGCGCGGCACGATCAGCCGGGTGCCGGGTGCCGGGTGCCGGGTGCGCGAGCGAGCCGGGGTGGAGGTGGTCGGCGTGCAGGTGGGAGACGAGCACGAGGTCGGCCACCAGCACGCTGTCCGGCTGCACCGGGCCGCGCCGCCGCCGCAGGTGGGCCAGGCGCTGCACGAGCAGTGGATCGGTGAGGACGTGGACTCCGGAGTCCACCACCGTCGCGGTGGCATGTCCCCATCAGGTGATCTCCACCGACACCCGGATCTCCCGTCTCGACGCTCTCGCACGCTGACCGGCGTCAGCCCACCCGAGCCTAGTTCATGTGCCGGGTCGCCCGTGCGGGTGTACGGCGCGCGGCCCGCCCCGCCCGCCGGGGCCGGCCTGCACGGCGGGAGCGCGGTTCGGGCCCGGGTCCGTCAAGGCCGGGTCACGTACGGGTCATGGGGGAGGCGTGGAGGGCTGAATCCTGGTCAGGGAGGGTGGGGACCGGGCCACCGGCCGCTGCGGGGATCGTAAGGGGCACAGAAGGTAAGTCAGCCTTACCTAGCTCCGGGGTCGGGTTGGCGGAAGGGGGGCATGTCGCCGCGCGCCGTGTCGCGGGTCTTCAACTCGCGGGTCTTCACCAGGGGCGGTGCGCCGGGGGCGCCGGCCGCCCTGGCTGCTCATGCTGCTGTCGTGCGGCGCGCAGTTCCTCGTCGTCCTGGACGCGACCATCGTCTCGGTGGCGCTGCCGCCGATCGCCGCCGCCCTCGGCTTCACCACCACCACCTCCGTCGGCTGGGTCGTCAACGCCTACACCCTCGCCTTCGCCGGCTTCCTGCTGCTCGGCGGCCGGCTCGCCGACCTGGTCGGCACCCGCGCCGTCTTCCTCACCGGGCTCGGCGTCTTCACCGCCGCCAGCCTCTGGTGCGGACTGGCCACCGCCCCCTGGCACCTGGTGACCGCCCGCGCCGTGCAGGGCCTGGGCGGCGCGCTGCTCATGCCCACCACGCTGACCATCGTGCACCTGGCCTACGCCGAGCCCGCCCAGCTGGCCCGCGCGCTCGGCCTGTGGAGCATGGTCGGGGCGGTCGGCGCGGCGGCCGGCACCGTGTGCGGCGGGCTGCTCACCGACTCGCTCGGCTGGCGCTGGGTCTTCCTCGTCAAGGTGCCCATCGGCGTCGCGGTGCTCGCCGTCGCCTGGCGCGCGCTCGCCCCGAGGCCGAGGCCCCGTACGGACGCCCCGCGCGAGCCGCTGGACCTGCTTGGCGCGCTCCTGGTGACCTGCGGGCTCGTCGCCCTCGTCTACGGCGTCGTCGCCTTCGGCGAGCCGGCCGGCGGCACGGCGCGGGCGGTGGTGTTCTCGGCCGCCGCCGTCGTCCTGCTCGCCCTCTTCGTGGCCCGCCAGCACCGGTGGGCCCGCAGCCCGCTGATGCCGCTGCGGATCTTCGGGCACCGCGCGGTCAGCGCCGCCAACGCCGTGATGTTCTGCCTGGGCGTCGGCTACCTCGCCAGCCCCGTGGTGCTCTCGCTCTACCTCCAGCACGTGCTGGACTACTCGCGCTCACGCGCCGGGCTCGGCTTCCTGCCCACCGCCCTCGCCGTGATGGTCGGCGCCCAGGTTACGGGGTGGATGACCACCCACTGGGGCACCAGGCGCACCGCCAGCCTCGGCCTCTCGCTGGTCACCATCGGCTTCCTGCTGCTCGTACGGCTCGGCCCCGACACGGCGTTCCTGCCGACCATCCTGGTGCCGCTGCTGCTGGTCGGCCTCGGCGCGGGTGTGGCCTTCACGCCGATCACCGTGGCTGCCACCAGCAGCGTCGAACCCGCCCTGATCGGGCTCGCCTCCGGGCTGCTCAACACCACGCGGCAGGTCAGCACGGCGCTCGGGATCCCCGTCCTGACGGCGGTGGCGAACGCGCTCGGCGGGGCCAGCGGCTACGGCGTGGCCTTCCTCATCGCCGGCCTGCTCGCCGCGCTCGCCACGGCCGGGGCGGCGACGCTGCTGCCCAGGGGGCGCGGTGAGCGGGCCGGGTCCGGCGCCGGCCGAGCCCGGGCCGGCGCCGGAACCTGAGCGAGAGCCCGAGCCCGAGCGTGAGCCCGAGCCCGGGGGAGCGGCGGGTGCGCGCGGCCCGCTCGGCGGTCGGCCGACGCCGGCGGCTCCGACCATGACAGGCTGGTCGGCGAGCCCGGGCACCCGCGGGCGGAAACACGAGGCGAGACGACGCGTACAGTGGCCCCGATGGAAGACCGTGGGCGGCACCTTGCTGCGGGTGACGGTGGTATGGGCGGTCAGCACGCTGACCATGCTCGCCCTCGCCGGCATCCTGCCCGACTTCCGACTCCAGTCAGCCGACGGCGACAGCACCACCCGGATCGCCGTCACGGCCGCCTCCGGCGCTGGCGCCTTCGGTGTGCTCAGCGCGCTGGTCTGGCCGGCACTGGTGCGCGCCCTGCTGCTGGTGCCCGTCTTCGTCCTCGGCCTCCTCGTCTTCTTCCTCAACGGCTCGCTGCTGCTGGTCGCCCTCAGCCTGATACCCGACGGGCGCGGCCAGGTGGAGCCGGAGACCGCCGCCGTCGTGGCCGCCGCCATGTCGGCCGCCTCCTCCGCGACGAGCACGGCCCTGGCCGTACGCGACGACGGCGCCTACCGCCGCCGGCTGGCCCGGCTCGCCTACCGCATGCACCGTCGCGGCGGCCTGCCCGGCGCTCCGCGCCACCGGCCGCGCTTGGCCCGGAGCCCCGGCCACCGCCCCCGGCACGGTCTTCCTCCAACTCGACGGCGTCGGCCACGACCTGCTGCGGGCCGCCCTGCGCGAGCGCCCCGCGACCCGTGGCCGGGCCAGACCCCGGCCGCCGCTCATGAAGACCCTCGCCGCCTGGGAGGGCACCACCCACACCCTCACCCGCTGGCGCACCGACTGGTCCAGCCAGACCGGCGCCAGCCAACTGGGCATCCTGCACGGCTCCACCGAGGACGTGGCCCGCCTTCCGCTGGTACGAGAAGGACACCGGCGAGCTTATGATCAGCAACCGCCCCACCAGCGCCGCCGAACTCCAGCGCCGCGCCGCCGCCCGCGCCGGCCACCCGGGCCTGCTCGCCAAGGACGGCGCCAGCCGCGGCAACCTGTTCACCGGCGGCGCCGACCAGCTCGCCCTCGTCCTGTCGGTCGCCGGCCGACGCGGCAAGCGCAACCGCTCCCGGGCCGGCTACTTCGCCTACTTCTCCGACCCCGCCAACGCCACCCGCACCGCGGGCTCCTTCGTCGCCGAGGTCTGCCGCGAGATCGGCCAGTCCGCCCGCGCCAAACTGCGCCGCGAACGGCCCCGCGTGCGCCGGGGCGGGTTCTACCCCTTCATCCGCGCCTTCGCCACCGTCGTCGAGCGCGACGTGGTCGTGGCCGCCGTCATCGGCGACATGCTCGCCGGACGCAGCGCCGTCTACGCCGACCTGGTCGCCTACGACGAGGTCGCCCACCACTCGGGCCCGTACAGCCGCGACACCCACCAGGTGCTGCGCCGCCTCGACCGCAGCATCAAGCTGATCGCCAAGGCCGCCCGGCACGCGCCCCGCGACTACCGCTTCATGCTCCTGTCCGACCACGGCCAGACCCCCGGCGAGACCTTCGCCGCGCAGTACGGGCTCACCCTGGAGGACCTGGTGCGGGCCGGCTGCGGGCTGCCGGTCCCGCGCCACGCCGAGCGCACCCGCAGCGGAGCGGCGGCCCGCGTCGCGCTGCACCGGCCCGAGAAGGCGCACGAACACGAGCAGGCGCCCGCCGACGCACCGCCCGCGCGCCCTGGACCCGACCGCCACCACCCCCGGACCGCCACCCCCGGCCCCGGGCCGCTGCTCCGGCCCCGACGACCAGACCACCCGCCGCCGGACCACTGGCCACGCTCCCCACCACCGCCCCCGCCGAGCCGTCTTCCGCCACCACCCCCGCCGAGTCGCAGCGCCGGCGGGACCGGGCCGCTCGTGCTCGGCTCGGGCAACCTGGGCCTGATCTCCTTCCCCGACGTGCCGCACCGGATGACCCGCGAGGAGATCGACCACCGCCACCCCGCCCTGCTGCACGCCCTCGCCGAGCACCCCGGCATCGGGTTCCTGCTCGTACGGTCGGCCGTGCACGGCCCGGTGGTGCTCGGCGCGCACGGCAGCGAACACCACCTCGCCACCGGGCACGTCGTCGGCGCCAGCCCGCTTGCCCCGTTCGGCCCCGGCGCCGCGGCGGCCGTGCTGCGCACCGACGGCTTCCCGCACGTCGCCGACATCATGGTCAACTCCGCCTACGACCCGGGCACCGGCGAGGTGCACGCCTTCGAGGACCAGATCGGCTCGCACGGCGGTCTCGGCGGCGACCAGTCCCACGCCTTCCTGCTGTGGCCGAGCGAACTGTCCCCGCCCACCGCCGACGGCACGGAACTGGTCGGGCCCGAGCACGTCCACCAGGTGCTGCGCCGCTGGCTCGCGGAGGCGGAGCGGCTCGCCTACGCGGACCGGCTCCCGGCGGCGGAGCGACTCGCGGAGCCGGTGGACGAATCCTCGGTCACACCGCGCGTGACCGGCGCTTTTTCCACGACGGAGCCCGTCGTACAGGACAAATCGCGCTGATTCTGCGAGCCGCTCCCGGTCCCTGACCATATTGCCCGGTCCGTCCCGTCCCACACCTTCGGGCGATGTGCGCGACCCGCACCGAGAGGCTCACCCCCCATGTACGACCGCTACTCCCGCCGCTTCGGCCTGCCCACGGCGACCGCCCTGGTCATGGGCAACATCATCGGCGGCGGCATCTTGCCGCTGCCCGCCCTCGTCGCCCCGTACGGCACCGTCAGCCTGGTCGCGTTCGTCGTGCTGAGCGCGGGTGCGCTCGCGCTGGCCCTGGTCTTCGGGAAGCTGGCCCAGCGCGACCCGCGCACCGGCGGCCCCTACGTGTACGCGCGGGCGGCCTTCGGTGACTTCGCCGGCTTCCTGGCCGCCTGGAGCTACTTGATCACCACCTGGGTCAGCAACGCGGCCCTGGCGGTGGCGGCCGTCGGTTACCTCGACGTCCTGGTCCCGGTGCACGGCGCGACCTGGCGGACCGTGCTGGCCGCGCTGGTCATCCTCTGGCTGCCCGCGCTCGCGAACCTGGCCGGCACCCCGGTACGTCGGCGCGGTGCAACTCGTCTCGATGGTGCTCAAGTTCGCGCCGCTGCTGCTGGTCGCGATCGGCGGCCCGGTCTTCTTCGACCCGGACAACCTCGGCCCGTTCCAGGCCGGCTACCAGGGCCTGACCGGCAGCGTCTCGGCCGCGCCACCGTCCTCGGCACGCTCGGCGCCGCACTGGCCTACCTCCTCGGCACGCTCGCGGTCTTCGGCACCGTCGCCCACGCGGACCTGGTGGACTCCACGGCGCCGTTCTCGGACTCCGTGAACGCCATGTTCGGCGGCGACTGGGGCGGCGTCGTCATCGCCTGCGCCGCGCTCGTCTCCATGACCGGCGCGCTCAACGGCTGGACCCTGATGAGCGCCCAGGCACCGTACGCGGCGGCGCGCGACGGCCTGTTCCCCGCGGCGTTCCTGCGCAGGCGGCGCGGCGTGCCGACCACCGGCGTACTCGTCGGCACCGCACTGGCGTCGCTGCTCACCGTCGCCGCCTACATGCTGGGCACCGGCGGCGCCTTCGAGACGCTGGTCCTGGTCACCACCTTCACCGCCACCGTCCCCTACCTCCTGGCGACCGCCGCCCAGCTCTACTTCCTCCTCTCAGGCCAGCGCGACCGCGTCCGCCCCGCCCGCCTGACCCGCGACGCGGCCCTGGCCCTGACCGCCTTCGGCTTCTCCCTGTGGCTGGTCGCCGGCGCCGGCTACGCGGCGGTCTACCAGGGCGTGCTGTTCCTCTTCGCTGGCGTTCTGGATGTACGTGTGGCTGGCGGCCCGGCGGGCCCGGGCGGGCTCGCCGGCCGGCACGGAGCCCGCGAGCGCGGCGCCCCTCGTCGAGCCACCGGGCCAGGCGCCGGCCGATCAGGTACCGGCTGGGGTGGGCGCGGGAGGCGGCGGGTCGTGACCCGCGCGCGGGCCGGCCGCCGGTGCGCCGCGCGCTAGGGCTCACGGTGCGCCGGTGCGGACGGCGCTGGTCGCCAGGGTGGTGTAGCGCATCGTGAAGCGCTCCCCGAGCGCGTCGACGGCGTCCCCCACCGCGCCCAGGACCTCGGTCAGTCGGTCGGCGGAGAGCCGGGTGAGCCCGCCGGTGGTGGGGAGCAGTTCCAGCCACTGCGCGCGGGTGTAGGTCCGCTCCCAGTCGAAGCGCCACTGTTCCGGCTCGGTGAACCGCCCCGTCCCACGGATCGTGTCGGCGATCCGCGCGTACCCCGCCTGGTACGTCTCCAGCGCCCGCCGCGCCGGCTGCTGGCCGAACGGGGAGTCGGGCGCCACCCGCCGGTAGGCGGCCGCGAACGGCTCGGCCACCTCGGCGGGCGGCTCGAAGACGTCCCCGAAGATCGCTAGGCGTCCCCTCGGCCGCAGCACCTCGGCCGCCTTCGCTGCCCCGGCGACCGGGTCCAATCAGTGCCACGCCTGGGCGGCGACCACCGCGTCGAACACCCGCCCCGCCGGCTCCCAGGACTCGAAGGTCGCCACCTCCACCGGCAGGCCACGGGCCCGCGCGAACTCGGCCATCCGCGCGTCCGGCTCGACCCCGAGCACGGTGCGGCCGGCGGCCTGGAACTGCCGGGCCGCGATCCCCGTGCCCCACCCGACGTCCAGTACCTCGGGCCCCGGGCTCCCGGCGACGATCCGCGCTACCAGGTCATCGGGGTACGCGGGCCGGACCCGGTCGTAACGCTCGGCCTGCGCTCCGAACGACTCGGCCACCTGTCGCGCCTGATGCGGACGCGCTGGCTCTGACTGCTCTCGCGGTAAAGTGGGCAAGCGCCCACACGTGCCAAGGGTGCGCGCGTGACCAGGGCGTATACGGGGCATGCGCCCGCACATGGCAAGGTGCCCACACGGGGCGCGGGCCCACACGGGACGGGTGCCACGTGCGGCCAGTGCCCGCACACCAACGGGTGCCAGGAGACTGGCGCGGGAGAGGACCGGTACGTGCCGACCGGAGTGCACCTTCGCGATGCGCGACAGCAGTTGTTCGACGCCGCCGAACGCGTGCTGCTGCGCGCCGGCCCCACCGGACTGACCAGCCGGGCCGTCACGGACGAGGCGGGCTGCGCGAAGGGTCCTGCACCGGCACTTCGCCGACTTCGACGGGTTCCTCGCCGAGCTGGTGCTCGACCGGGCCGCGCGGCTTGAGGCGCGGGAGCACGCGCTGCGCGAGGCCGCCGGCACCGGCACGGTGGCCGGCAACCTCACCGGCGCGCTGACCACCCTGTTCGAGCCCGTCCCGGTGGCGATCATCCCGCTCATTACCTTCCGCTACGAGCTGCGCGCCCGCCTCCGGCGGGCCAGGCCCGGAGGCGGCATCGCGATCCTCGCGGAGGTCACGACGGCGGTCTCCGCCTACCTTGCCGACGAGCGCGCCCGGGGCTGCGTCGCGCCCGACGCCGACCTCGACTCCCTCGCCCTCTCCCTGGTCGGCGGCGGCCACCTGCTCTTCGCCGACCGCGACCCGGGCCCACCGACCGAGGACACCGTCCATAGGCTCGTGGTGTCGGTGCTGGCGGGGCACGTCAGGGGGGGACGGGTAGGCAACCGGGCCGGGCGAGGGTGGGGCCCACGTCGCGCCGCGGGTCGCGCGGGGACCCGGTCGCTGTCGGACGACGTGAGCGGCAAAGGTCAGGCGTCGGGGTTCTCGCCCGCCGCGACCTTCCTGATCCGCTCCACCTGCGCCTTGGCGAACTTCCTGTGCGGTCGCGTCGAATTCCTCGCCCCGCACCTCGACGGAAGCGATGACGCCGCCCACGCGCACCAACGTATGCGGGCGTATGCGGGCCGTCGGAGTCGGCGTAGGAGTAGGACTCGTCGCCCCCCGCGTCCACCTTCAGTTCCCTAACATCGCCATAGGCTTTCTGGCCCGTGGAGGCGCGCATCGCCTGGTAGACCACCTTCGCGTTCTCCGGGGAGTCGATCGCGTACATCGAGAACTCCGCGAAGGCGGCCGACGTGGCCTGGCTCTCCAGGATGAACTTGCTCCTGCCGCCGGTGAGCACCCCGGTGCAGGCCGTTCCGGAGTACTCCTGGCAGGCCCGGGCGGTCTCGGCGCTCTCGAACACGCTGGGCGCTCTCGTCGGCCGCCAACCCTCGCCGAGGCTGAGTTTGCTGGGCAGTGCCTGACTCACCTGCTGCGCGCTGTTGAGAACGGGGGCGGACCTCAGCCCGTCGGCATCCGCCCCCCCGACGACGCCCTGCCGTGGGCCGCCGAGGTCACCACCCCCGCCCCCGTCGTCCCCGCAACCGGTGAGCACCGCCATCAGCGCCGCACCCGTCACGACTCCCCGCAGTCACTTGGACACGCCCAGCCCTTGTCTCGGTCCCAGTTGGGTGTGTGCAGTCAACCTCAATGCGTGATCACGCCGCCAACCGGTTTCCACCGGGGCCGGCCGGGACGCCGAACGATGACGACGGCCACCGGCCTGCTGGGCCGCCGCCGCACTGTCGCACGGCACCCCGCGCGGCGGGCCCGTTCAGGCCGTCGAGCCGCCGTCCACAACCAGGTCGGCGCCGACCGTGGAGGCGGCGTCATCCGAGGCGAGGTAGAGCACCGCGGCGGCTATCTCCTCGGTGCGGGCCACCCGCCCGTTGGGCACCTGCTGCCGCATCCGCTCGGCCTTCGCCTCCGGGCTCTCGCCCGGCAGCGTGGACATCGAGGTGTCCGTCGAGCCGGGGCTGACCGCGTTGATACGTACGCCGTCGCCGATGTGGTCGAGGGCGGCGTTGCGGGTCAGCGCGCTGACGGCGGCCTTGCTCGCGACGTACGCGGCCATGTCGCGGCGGCGCGAGTGGGCGCCGAGCCGGGAGGCGATGTTGACGATGGCGCCGCCACCGTGCGCGCGCATGTGCTGGATCTCGTGCTTCAACGACAGCCAGACGCCGGTCACGTTGACGTCCACGACGCGCCGCCAGTCCTCCTCGCTCACGTCGGCGACCGGCGTCGCGGGCAGGATGAGCCCCGCGTTGTTGACGGCGACGTGCAGCCCGCCGAACCGCTCCACCGTCTCCCGCACCAGCCGCTCCACGTCCGGCCCGCGCGTGACGTCGGCCGTTATCGCGGCGGCCACCCCGCCCGCCCGCTCGATCAGGCCGGCGGTCTCCTTGAGCGACTCCGCCGTACGACCGGCGACCACGACTCGCGCCCCCTCGGCGGCGAGCGCGACGGCGACGGCCCGGCCGATGCCGGTGCCGCCGCCCGTGACGAGGGCGGTCTTGCCGGTGAAGCGTGCGGTCATGAGGGTGACTCCTTCACGTAAGGTGACGGAACCCGGCGGGTCCGCCAGAGATATCAGATCGATCGGTCTTGAATGAGGACGTGCGAGGCTCAGGGTGTGAAGCGGGGGAGGGCCCTGAGGGGAGGCGGTGGGGCGCCGCGGGTTACGGCTGGTCGGCGGTCGCGGGCTCGGCCGGGTCGAGCAGGGCCAGCGCCTGCGTCGCGGCGTCCGCGAGGCGGCCCGGCTGGTCGGTGGGCCTGCCGATGACGCGCAGCCCCTGGAGCAGGACGAGCAGCATGCGGGCCAGCGCTCGCGGGTCGCGCCCCGCCGGCAACTCGCCCTGCGCCCTGGCCCGGATCAGCGCCGAGGTGAGCGCGGTCTCGATGGAGTCCCAACTCGCCCCGACCCGCCGGGCCATGGCGGCGTCGTGCGGGGCCAGCTCGATCGCAGTGTTGGTGACGAAGCAGCCACGCCGCTCGTGGTCGGCCGCGGCCTCGTCGGCGAACCGGCGCACCACGGCCCGTACGGCGGGCAGCGCCGGCCCCGGCTGGGACAGCTCCACCACGATGTCCGGCCCGTGCTGCTCGCTGTAGCGCTCCAGAGCCTTGGCGTACAGCTCGCGCTTGCTGCCGAACGTCGCGTAGATGCTGGCCCGCGCGATGCCGAGGTGCGACACGAGGTCGGCCATCGACGTCGCCTCGTACCCGCGCCGCCAGAACAGTTCGAGCGCTGCCTGGAGCGCGGCGTCCGGATCGAATTCCTTGGTCCTGGCCACGGGGGCGAGACTAGCCGTATCGAGAACGATCGGTCAATAAACCTGGGGTGGCGTGAGGCCACTTGCCGGGGCATGGCTTGCGCATGTTCTTGGCCGGATCGGGCCGGGCGCGAATGATGGGAAGCTTGACGACGGTAGCTCGCTGAGGCGATGTTCGTGCAACAGGTCGCAACTGACGGCGCGGGAGAGGTAGCTATGTCTCTACTGTTCTTCGGCAAGGACCCCGACACGGACGAAGACCACTGCCCCTCTGTCTGGGCGGACACGGAGGAGGCGGAGCTCATCTTTCAGGGTTGGAAGGGCGACGACGCCACCAAGGCGAAGTGTCGTGAGTTCGGACCCATTCCGGACACCGAGGAAGTGATTCCTATCCCGGCGCGCATGATTGCGCAGATCAGGAAGGCGTGCGATGCGGCAGAGCGAGAAGCAGCCCAGCTTCGCTGAGATCCTCGGTAACACCGAACGCACTGCGAACCACCTGGAGACGAGGGACACCTACTTCGACAACGCGCGCTTCCAGGCATGGCGCCAGGGGGAGCGTGTGAATTGGGACGATCGCGGCTCGTGGTGGCGTCCGTTTCACGATCACATCGCAGAGGCCGTGCGGCGTGGAGTGGTCATTCGTCGGGTTCGTGTGGTCAGTGAGCCTGTCTCCGAGTACATCCGATGGGAGCACTACGTCACGCGCGCCAACATCGAGGCGGGGGAACAAGTTCGCTGGCTCCCTCGCCGCTTGGCATCCGATCTCTTGCTTCCGGGGAACGACTACTGGCTGTTCGATGATCGCCTCGCCCGCATTCACCACTTCGCCGGGGACGGTTCGCTGGTAAAGGACGAGATGAGCGAGAGAGGTGATCTCCTGAAGATTCTGTCCGCGGCCTTCGTGGCCGTGTGGGATCGAGCCATTCCGCATGAGGAGTACGAGGTCAAGTAGCGGACATAGGTAGCAGGCCAGCCCATGTCGACATCGCCGTTGTCCAGCGCGGAGGCCGCCCGGCAGTCCGTTGCCAAGCGGCTCCGGAATCTACGCAAGGACGCCGGGCTGACTACGCAAGGATTGGCTGACCTGTGCGGGTGGAACAAGTCGAAGACCTCACGCATCGAGAACGTCCGCACAGCGCCATCAGACGCCGATATCCGTGCCTGGTGTATGGCCTGCAACGCTCGGGAGTTGGCGGCCGACCTCGTGGCGGCCTCGCGTGACGCGGAGTCCATGTACGTGCAGTGGCGGGGGCAGCAACGCACGGGTATGCGCAGGCTCGTGGACGTGAGCCGCCCTCTCTACCAGAGCACGTCTCTGTTTCGGATCTACTGCTCCAACGTGATGCCCGGGCTGCTTCAGGCCCAGAGCTATGCTCAGCAAATCCTTTCGGATATCGCGGACTTCCGGCATGTGCCGAACGACTCCGCCGCTGCGGCAGCAGCTCGTTTCGACAGGGCTCAGATCATCCGTGACGGCTTGCATCGCGTCGTGCTCCTCGTCGAGCAGTCCGTGCTCCGGCGTCGTGACGCTGACGATGCCGCGATGGCAGGCCAGCTCGGCTACCTGCTCACAGCAATGTCGTACCCGGCTGTCTCGCTCGGGACCATCCCCCAGTCGGCACGGTGGACGATGTGGGGCGTCGAGCAGTTCTCGATATTCGACGACAAGCGAGTGCACGTTGAACTGATGGCAGGGAAGGTCACGCTGACCAGCCCCGGGGATGTGGACTTGTATCTGCGGGCGTTCGAGCAGATGCGTCAGATGGCTGTGTACGGCCCGGAGGCCAGGACACTCATCAACGCTGCGATTGACTCACTCCGGTAGTTCGCCTGCAACAACGTGCAACAGGTTGGACCTGGCGTGTTCGCGCTTTCTACCTTCAGAACACGGCGCACAGAGGGCTGTTGAAGGTAACGAGGCGATACCGCAGTGCTCAGCGAAGACAACACCGGAATCCGCTGCCGTCGTGACAGCGTGTGGTCGGGGACCTGCTCCCGGTAGCCGGGCCCTCCTGTGCACTCTCCTGCGTGATCCCGCGCACAGGGATTCCCGCCCCGGCTGGTGCAGGGCCGAGGCGGGTGCAGGTGCACCACCGCCGAGGGAGGCGCCCTTGGCGGCGCTTGAGGAGGCGAAAGCCCGTGAGTCTCAAGGCAGCACTGCTCGGTAAGGCTACCCCGACAGGTGGCGACGACGACCCCGATAACACCGACATTGAGGACGGTGACGGCCAGGGCGGTAGTGGCTCCCCCGGTCACTGACCGCTGCATTTCCTGTGAGCCCCCGGCTCCGGCCGGGGGCCTGTCAGTGCCCAGAAAAGGGGTTCGCGACCGGATGAATCTGCTCGTTGTTGACTGGGATTTCTTCTTTTCGACGCCTGCGGCCGGAGGCCCGCTCGGGGACCATCCTGAATTGTTCGCCTGGCCGGTGGCGGAGGACCCGGTACACGTCGAGGCGATCTGGCTCAAGCGCCTCCGGGCCTTTGTGGCTGCGGGAGTGAAGCTCACCCTGTGCGAGGGCTACGAGGACTTCTGGGCAAGATTCCAAATCAGCGTTGGCGCCAAGGTCTTCTACGCCGATTCGAACGCCTGGGCGTCGCAGATCTTCCCTTCGGACCTCGGGGGGTCGGGCCCCTGGGAGAGCGTCCACCTGTACGACGCTCATCACGACTGTGGATACAAGCGAAACGACCGAAGCTTCGCCGACTGGAAGAGGGGAGTCCTCTCGGGTGAGAAGGGGATCAGCGCCGAGAACTGGATGCTGGCGCACTACTGGAACGGCTCGCGCGTGTTCGTCCACTTTCCCTCGTGGCGTGAATCCCTGGCGCGGCCGGTCGAGGAGCCGTTGATCCCGGTGAGCATGCGCTTCGACAACGCGCCCGTGCCTCGGGTGGCCTTCGATGCGGTTTTTCTCTGCCGCTCCGGCGCCTGGGTGCCGAGCTGGTGTGATGACCAGTTCGCAGAGTTTATGCACTTGTGCCCTGTATGCCCGGTTGAGGTCGTCGGGAATGTGTGGAAGCAGCCTCGGGGCGATGTGCGGAAGATGCAGCGACTCTGGGAAAAGCTCTTATCCGTTTCCTCGGGCGACTAAATGCGCATGCCGAGTTGTTCCTTCGCATTCCGTCACTCGATCGGGCTAAACTCGGTGCTGGGTTGGATTTTGTCGGTACGGTGTCCAGTATTGCCGCTGAGGTGTGTGCTGCCTACGCGTTGTCTGTGACCAACGGGCAACTGGGGACACGGATTGGGATCTTCGCTGATGGAGCTGAACAACGACGACGAGGCCGGGCTCGCGCCCCGGTTCCTGCTGGGGCGTAGGCTGCGTTGCCTGTGCGAGCGGGCGGGGGTGTCGCTGCGTAGCCTGGCCGACGCGGTGCATTACCCGCACTCGTACATCAGCAGGGTGGAGCGCGGAAAGCAACTGCCATCCCGAACGCTCCCTGAAGCATTGGACGCGTACTTCCGTACGGACGGGGTGATGGTGGAATCGCTAGCCACTGCCCGTAGGACAACGATCCCCAGGTACGGCCGTGCGATCGTGAACAACGAGCTGGCGGCGACTCGCATTCAGGTGTTCGGCGGCAGCGTTATCCTCGGACTTCTGCAAACCGAAGGATACGCGCGCGCCCTCTTCCGCGCCTCCCTGCTCGACGTATCCGATGAGCAAATCGAAGGCCATGTGGCGACGCGCCTCAAGCGCAAGGTGGTGTTGGAAGAGTCCAACCAACTCCGCTACGAGGCCGTTGTCGATGAGGTCGTGCTACAGCGGAAGATGGGCGGCGCTGCCTGCATGGCTGATCAATTGCGCGCCTTGTTGCGCATCGCCGAGATGCCGCGCGTGACGGTCCAGGTGCTGCCGTTCGAGCGGGGGAGGGCATCCGCTGCTGGGTGGCAGTCTGAGCTTGCTGACCTTCGCCAACGGAGCCATGGACGGCTACATCGAGAGCTTCTTCTCCGGGAAGCGGGCAAGGACCGCGCACGACATGCGGAGGCTGACACAGATGTACTCCGCCGTCCACGGCGCGGCGCTGTCCACCGCCGAGTCGCGCACGGTGATCAGGGAGCACTTTCTGAAATGTTCCCGGGGCGTGCGCTTACCTGAAAGAGAGAGTATGAGCATGAATATGATTCCTGACGCGTCCGCCGTGTCGTGCTGGCGGAAGTCCAGTTACAGCAACGGTGAGCCCGGCGGCGAATGCATCGAGGTCGCCGACGGCCACCCCGGTGCCGTCCCCGTGCGTGACTCGAAGGACCCACACGGTCCGGCGCTCGTCTTCGCCGCGCCAGCCTGGTCAGCGTTCGTCTCCGCCATCAAGGCCGGGGAGTTCGCCGGCGGTTGATGCCCCGGCGCCACACTTTCCTGGAAGCCGCACCTCACAGGCCCCCGTCTGGATGACGGGGGCTTCGTCGTGCCCCCGCCCGGGCCCCCTCCGCCCCCGCCCGCCACGCACCCTGTGCCCGCTCGCCCCTCGCCCGCACAATCGAAGCGCGGGGGTACGGCAGGGCAGCACCGGCCGGCGACGGAAGGAAACCCCAGTGGAGCGTGGGCCCGAGGTCGAACCCAGCAGAGTCACCCGGCGCAGGCTGATCGCCTACGCCGCCGCCACCGGCGCGGCCGTGGCGCAGGCCGCGCCCCTGTTCCCGTTCGCCCCGGCGCGCCCCGCGGCGGCGCACGCACCAGGGGCAGCGGCCGCCGGCCAGGCGGCCACCGCCGCCGCGCGGGCAGCCACCCTGGAGGAGCGGGCCCTGGCCCTCACCCCGCCCGCGTTCCTGCTGGAGACCGCCGTGCCCGAGGCGATCACCGCCGGGCCGGGCGGCGCGCTGGCCATCGACGCCACGCACGGTTCCGTGTGCGGACGGCACGCGCTCCGCTGGGACCACGGGCCGCGCACCCACCTCACCGTCACCGCCGAGCTGGCCTGGGCCCCCGACCCGTACCGCACCCACCCGCTCGCCGACCAGGCGTGGCAGGGGACCGTGGACACCTTCGCGGTATGGGTCCACAACGAGCGGGCCATCGACGACGTGGTCCGCTTCGAGTTCGGGCGCGGGGAGCGGGTGGACTGCTGGTTCGACTTCCGGTTGGACTTCACCGGGTGGCGCACCGCCTGGGTGCGGTACGCGTACGACATGCACGGCCGGCCGCGCACCGACATGGGCAACTGTCGGATCACCGCGCCGCGCCGGCACGCTCTGGCTCGATCAGCTCCTGCTCAACGTCGCGCTGCTGCCCGACGCGCCCTGCCGCGACGCGCAGGTGGACCACGTCGGCATCGAGGGAGACGGCTGGGACCAGCAGCACTGGCAGGCGCTCTACCTCTTCGACCGACTGCTGACCCGCCGACCCGTCCCGGCGCCCACCCCCACACCGGCCGAGCGCGCGGGACTGCGTACCGTCGTACGCCGCTACCACGACGACTACCTGGCTGGCGGGCCACCCGTCACCGACGCGTACGTCGATCAACTTGCCAGCAAGACAGAAGAGTTGACGCGAGACCGGGCCGTCTTCTCCTTCCAGATGCAGATCTACCCGCCCGAGATCGCCGCCGACCTGACCGCCTTCGTCGGGGCCGCCGACCTGAAGGAGGTGACCGGGTTGCTCCGTACCATCGCCCAGGCGTACGACGCGGCGGGCCCCGGCACACCGCGGGCTGACACACTCGGCGACCTGTACCTGACCATCGTGCGGCGACTCCGCGCGTTGGGTTGGACGTACGGGAGTTGCCAGGGGACCATCCACCACCTCGGCTTCGCCATAGTGAGTTACTACGACTCGGTCGTGCTGATGCGCGAGGCGTTGCGCGAGGCGGGGTTGCTCGCGGCCGTCCGGGCCGACCTGACGTGGCTGGTCGGGTTCGGGCGGCTGCGGCGCGGCTTCGACTTTCGTAACGGGCACGGCTCCACGGTGGACATCCTCAACACCAACGTGCGGGGCATGTTCGCCGTCGCCCTGCTCCAGGACGGGGAGGCCCGTCAGGTGGGCCACCTGCGCGCACTCAGTGACTGGTTGAGTCGCTACCTGCTGCCCACCGACGGCATCCAGGACGGGCTCAAGGTCGACGGCACCACCTTCCACCACGTCGGCTGCTACCCCGACTACGCGCGCGACGGGTTTTCGGGTGTCGCGCCCATCGTCTACCTGTTCAGCCGAGGCCCGTTCCGCGTCACCACGCGGGCCCACGCCGCCCTGCGCCGCGCCGCGCTGACGCTGCGGATCATGGCCAACGCCCTGCACTGGCCGATCCCGCTGAGCGGTCGCAAGCCCGAGGGCACCACCGGCCTGTCCGTCACCCCGTACCAGTGGCTGGCCATCGCCGGCACCCCGGGCGGGCGGCCGTCCACGCCGAGGTCGGCGCGGCCTTCCTGCGGCTGCTGCCCGCGCGGCCCACCGACGCCCAGCGCGAGGTCGCGGAGCGGCTGCGGGCTGCCGGGGTGCGCGCGGAGGACCGCCGGCGGGAGCCTGGGCGTACAACTACGCGGCGCTGGCCATCCAGCGGCGCGACGCCTGGCAGGTCGTGGTGCGCGGGCACAACCGCTACCTGTGGTCGACCGAGGTGTACGAGGGCGCCAACTGATACGGCCGCTACAACACCTACGGCCACATCCACGTCCTGCACCGGGGCGACCCCGTCACCAACCGCGACAGCGGCTTCCGGCGGGAGGGTTACGACTGGAACCGCCGCCCCGGCACCACCACCGCGCACAAGCCGTGGGACGCGTTGAAGGCCGATCTGACCGGCGCCATCGAGGAGATGCTGTTCAGCGAGGAGGCGTTCGCGGGCGGGCACACGATCGACGGGCGCGACGGCATGTCGCGAGCACCCCAAGCACGACGAGAGCCACCACGCCCGTGTCTCCGTCTTCCTCTTCGACAACCGGGTCATCGCCCTCAGCACCGGCATCGGCAACGACGACCACCACCACGAGACCGAGACCACCCTCTTCCAGACCCACCTGGCCCGCACCGGCGACCCCACCCACCTCGGCGACGCCGAGCCGATCACCGCCTTCCCCTACCACCACCCCGACGGCGTCCTCGCCGCCGACACCTGGCTCCTGGACGACAAGGGCCTCGGCTACTACGTGCCGGCCGGGCAGCGCCTTGCACTGACCCGCTCCACCCAGCACTCACCCCGCCACGGCAACGGGGGCCCACCAGCGGCGACTTCGCCACCGCCTGGCTCCGGCACGGCCGCGCCCCGCGCGCTACTCCTACGCCATGGTCATCGGGGCGACGCCGGCGACCATGGCCGCCTTCAACCGCCAGATGGCCGACCCGGCGACGGCCCCGTACACCGTGCACCACGCCGACGACGACGCGTACACCGTCACCGACTGCGCCACCGGCCTCACCGGCTACGCCGGCCTCCCAACCCACCGACGGGTTGGACGCGGGCGGCGGCCCGGTGCGCGGCGTGGACACCCCCGCGTTGCTGCTGTGCCGCCCGGAGGGGGACGGCGCGCTCGCCCTGTCGGTGTGCGATCCCGACCTGCGGCTGTACGAGGGCCGGGACGCAGTCCAGTACGAGGGAGAGCGCTACGTCGGCCACTGGAGCCCCTTTTCCCGCCCGTGGCTCACCCACCCGAGCCGGCCCCACACCCTGCGGGTGCGGCTGCGCGGCCGGTGGCGCCTGGCGCCGGGGGCAGGGTGCCGGGCGACGGCTGCGGCGGACGGCACCGTGCTGAGCGTGCGCACCGTGCACGGTCGGCCGGTGCAGGTGCGGTTGGAGCGCGCCTGAGCCGGGGCCGACCAGGCCCACCCGACACCTACCACCGGCCGACACCGACCGCCGCACCTGCCGCCCGCCAGGGCTACCCGCCACCCACCTCCACCAACCCGCTTCGTATGCGGTGATCACCGCCTGGGCGCGGTCGCGGACGTTCAGTTTGCCGAAGACGCTGGTGATGTGGTTCTTCACGGTCGAGACGCTGATGCCGAGGGTCGTCGCCAACTCGGTGTTGTCCAGGCCCAGCGCCATCAGGCGCCACACCTCAAGCTCGCGCGGCGTGAGGTCGGCCGTGGTCGTGGCCGGGGGCTGGGGGCGGTACGGGGCCCGGACGTAGGTGGAGATCAGGCGGGAGAGCAGCCGGGGCGCGACCGCCGCCTCGCCGGCGTGCACCACCCGCACGGCGGTGACCAGCTCCTCCGGCGAGATGTCCTTGGGCAGGAACCTGTACGCGCCGGCGCGCAGCGCGGCCACCACGTACTCGTCCATGTCGAAGGTGCTCAGGGCCAGCACCCGGCACGCCGGGAGTTCGCGCGTGAGTCGCTCGGTTGCGGCGACGCCGTCCAGCACCGGCATGCGGATGTCCATGACGACGACGTCGGGCCGTAGCTGGTGGGCCAGGGCCACCGCCTGGGCGCCGTCACCCGCCTCACCCACCACGTCGAAGGCCGGGTCGGGGGCGAGGATCAGCGCGAGGCCGCGCCGTACCAGCGGTTGGTCGTCGGTGATCAGCACCCTGATCACCGGCTCGGGCGCGTCAGCAGCCACCGTGTCCCTCTCGTTCACCGTGTCCCTCGCGTTCATCGCCGTACCCCCTCGTGCGCCGTCAGCGGCAGCCGGGCCCAGACCCGGAACCCCCCCGTCGCGGGGTGGTCTCCAGCGTTCCGCCGTGCAGCACCACCCGCTCCCGCATCCCGACCAGGCCGTAGCCGGAGCCCGACGCGTCACCCGCGTCCGCCCCCTCGCCGTCGTCCGTCACCTCGACCGCGACCGCGTCCCGGTCGTACGTCAACCGCACGGTCGCCCGCGCCTGGCCCGCGTACTTGCGCGCGTTCGTCAGCGCCTCCTGCACGATGCGGAAGACGGTCAGGCCCACGCTCGGCGGCAGCGGGCGCTCGTCGCCGCGCGTGTCGAGCACGGCCGGCAGCCCGGCCCGGCACGAGTCGTCCACGATGCGCCCCAGGTCGCCCACGCCCGGTTGCGGGGACGTCGGCTCCTCCTCCACCTCGTCCCCGGCCCGCAGCACGTCCAGGAGCTGTCGCATCTCGTGCAGCGCCATCCGCCCCGAGCCCTCCAGGGTGACCAGCGTCTCCCGGGCCACCTCCGGGTCGCGGCCGAGGTTGGCCCGGGCGCCGCCGGCCATGAGCTGCATGGTGGTGATGTGGTGCGCCACGATGTCGTGCAGCTCGCGGGCGATGCGCCGGCGCTCGTCGGCCACCGCCCGGTCGGCCAGCATCTGCCGCTTGGCGGCCTGTTCCCGGTGCCAGTGCTTCAGCACGGCCGCGCTGATCACCACCAGCACGCCGGACGCCGCGTTGGACAGCGTGTCCAGCAGCGTGGGGAGCGGCCAAGTGTGCCGCGTCACCAGCGTCAGCGCCACCGTGACGGGCGCGGCGACCGCCGTCACGGCCGGGCGCTGCGAGCGCGCCACGGTGAAGAGCGCGACCGCCGTCGTGGCGTTGAAGTGCTGCGGCACCGACACGGACAGGTTCAGGGCCAGGCCGAACAGCAGCATGACCGCCAGCGTGAGCAGCGGCGCGCGGCGCCGCACGAGCAGCGGGACCGCGGAGGCCACCATCAGCAGGCAGCCGGTCACCCGGGACGTACCCCTGCTCGCTCTGGATGACGATGGTGAAGCCGACGAGGTCGAGCACCCCGGCCGCGACGGCGACCAGCGCGTCGTTGCGTGTCCAGGGCGGGCCCTCGCGGCCCGGTGGTGCCGCCGGGGTGCCCGAGCCGCGGCGTGGTGTCGACATGTCGTTCTTCCCTCCGAAGGGCCCTGCCGACCGCTTTCGGTTCGCCACGGCTGTGCTGTGCGCTCCATTTTCGCACCGGGCCCGGGTCCGCCGGCCGGCCGCCGAGCTGACCTCGTCCTGGGACCAGGGTCCTGGACGCCGACGCCGGTCGGCCCGCGCTCCCAGGCCGTTTCTCGTTCCCCGCTCGGACGATGTGGCCGCCGACCACTGATGAGCTGGATACGGCCGGGAGAACTCGGCGCTCCGCCCACCATCGCCATCATCGGAGAACAACGTGATCCGGGCCCTGACCGGGTTCTCCACCCGCAATCCGTGGAAGGTCATCGCCCTGTGGGCCGTGGTCGGCATCTTCCTCACCCTGCTCAGCCAGGCGCTGATCTACCGCGTGACCCAGTCGCAGAGCGGCGACTTCCTCCCGGCGAAGTACGACTCGGCGGCGGCGCTCAAGGTCGCCGAGGAGCGGTTCGGCGTCAAGCCCGACGCCAACGCGGTGACGGTGCTCGTCGCCCGCGCCGACGGCAAGCCGCTGACCGGGGCCGACGAGCGGCGCGTCACCGCCGTCGCCCAGCAGCTCGGCGACAAGCGCGTCGAGATGCCGGAGCCGGAGGACGACACGCCCAGCTTCATGGTCGAGGACTACAGCCAGACGCCCAAGGTGGCCTCGGCCATGGTCGCGCCCGACCGGGCCTTCCAACTGCTGACCGCGCAACTGACCGGCAACTCCACCGACCCGGGCATGCAGGACCTCTACCGCGCGTTCCGGGACGACGCCAAGGAGGAGTTCGCCGAGGTCGGTATGCGCACCGGCTTCACCGGCGGCCTCGCCGACCTCGTCGACACCGGCGAGGAGGAGGAGACCACCGAGAAGATCGTCGGCGCGGTCATGATGGGCCTGATCGTTCTCATCAACGTGCTCGTCTTCCGCAGCGTCCTGGCCGCCTTCGTCCCCCTGCCCCTGCTCGCGGTCGTCATCGTCGGCGGCGCGGCGGCGGGCGCGGTCGTCGGCGCGGCGATGCTCACCGGCATCAAGCTCGACGCCTCGACGCCCAGCATGATCAGCGTCGTGCTGATCGGCATCGGCTATCGACTACTTCCTGTTCCTGCTGTTCCGCTTCCGCGAACAGTTGCGCGCCCACCCCGACCTGCCGGCCCGCGCCGTGGCCGGCGACGTCAGCGCCCGCGTCGGCACCGCGATCAACTCGGTGGCCCTGACCATCGTGGCCGCCTTCGCGACGCTGGCTGTCGCCAGCTTCGGGCAGTTCCGGGTGCTCGGCCCGTCCATCGCCGTCGCGGTCCTGGTCATGCTGCTGGCCAGCCTCACACTGATGCCCGCGCTGCTCGCCGTCACCGGGCGCAAGATGTTCTGGCCTTCTCGCGCCCTCAAGCGCGCGCCCCGGGCGGGTCTGGCCGGGCGCGTCGGTGACCTCGTCGCCCGCCGCCCGCTGGCCCTCGTGCTGGCCAGCGTGGCGCTGCTCGGCGCGCTGACCATCTGGATGGACTTCGACACCAGCGGCGGCAACCAGGACACCCCGGCCGCCGCCACCGCCAAGGAGGTCTCCCGCGCGCTGCCGGCCGGCGTGTCCGACCCGACCACGGTGTACGTCGCCGCGCCCGAGGGACAGCGCCTGACGGCCGAGCGGATCGCCGCGCTGCCCCGGGCCCTGGCCAAGGTCAAGGGCGTCGGCCAGGTCGGCAAGACCGAGCTGAACCCGGAACGCGACGCCGCCCGCTTCGACCTGTACCTCACCGTCGAGACCCAGAGCCAGGCCGCCCGCGACCTGGTGTCGGGGGGTGCGCGACGCCGTGGCCCAGCACGCGCCGGCCGGCCTCAAGGCCCATGTCGGCGGCACGGCGGCGATCTTCGCGGACGTCTCCACCGCCGTGGACAAGGACCTGAAGATCGTCTTCCCGGTCGCCGCCGTGCTGATCTCGCTGATCCTGCTCATGCTGCTGCGCAGCCTGCTCGCGCCGGCCATGCTGATGATCGCCGTCGGGCTCGGCTTCGCCGCCACCCTCGGCGCCTCCACCCTCTTCTTCCAGCACGTGCTCGACAAGCCGGGTGTGAACTTCGTGCTGCCGCTGGTGCTGTTCCTGTTCGTGGTCGCGCTCGGCACCGACTACAACATCCTCATGAGCGACCGCATCCGGGAGGAGATGGACCGCCCGGGCCCGGCCCGCGCCGTGCGGCACACCGCGCCCGCCATCGCTACCGCCCGCGTCGTGCTCGCCGCGTCCTTCGGCAGCCTCGTCGTCAACGCGGTGCCCTCGACGCAGCAGATCGGCTTCGCCACCGCGCTCGGCATCATGCTCTCGGCGTTCGTGCTGTCCATCGTGCTCGTGCCGGCGCTGGCCGCGCTGCTCGGCCGCAGCACCTGGTGGCCGATCCGCCCGGGCCGCGGCCAGAAGAACCAGCACGCCGCGGCGCCCGCGGGCGAGTCGTACGCGGAGAAGTCGTACGCGGGCCAGCCCTACCCGGGCCAGCCGTACGGCGACCATTCGTACGCCGGCCAGTCGTACGGCGAGCAGCCGTACCCGGGCCAGCCGTACCAGGGCCAGTCGTACGCGGGTGAGCCCTATCCGGGTCAGCCGCGCGCCCACCCGCCGTACTACGACGACCTGAACGCGCGCTGACACGCGTCAGGTACCCGCCGGGGCGGTCGACACCGTCGGCGAACCCCGGGCCGGAGAAGGTGACGTCGGTCTCCGTGGCCGCGACGGGCCACGGAGACCGACGTCGTGTGCGGAGCGGGCGTTGGCCTCGGCGGGTCGGGGCGGCGGCATCGGGCACACGGAGCGGATGGGTGCTCTTCTCGCGTTGGCTTCCGCGGTCGCTTACGGCTTCGTCGACTTCGCCGGCGGACTGCTGTCCCGCCGGGTCCACTTCGCCGTGGTCACCTTCCTCGGACAGGTCGGAGGTCTGCTGCTCGCGCTCGCGGCCGCTCTGCTGTTACCGGCCGAAGCGGTCGGATCAGCCGACCTGGCGTGGGGGGCGCTCTCCGGCGTGGGCAGCGCCACAGCCATGCACTTCCTCAACCGAGGTCTGAGCCGCGGCGCGATGAGCGTGGTGATCCCCGTGAGCGCCGTCACCGGGGTGGCCCTGTCCGTGGTGTGCGGGGTGTGTTTCCTGGGGGACCGCCCCACCCCGCTGGCCTGGCTGGGCATCTGCGTCACCGCGCCCGCCCTGTGGCTCGTCTCCACCGGCGGCACCGATCGCGGCGACGACGGAAGAACCGGGTCGGGGTCGGTGACGACAGACGGCCTGGTCGCCAGCCTGGGGGTAGCCGTGCAGTACGTCGCCCTCGCCCAGGCGGCTCCGGCGAGCGGCCTCTGGCCCGTGGCCGTCGGCCGCCTGGCCGCAGTGCTGTTCCTGCTGCCGGCCACCTGGCGACACACGTCCGAGTTCGGGAAGTCCGCGAGGTCGTCAGCCTTGGCCGTCCTGATCGGCGCGGGAGCCGCCCTCGGCCTCGTCCTCTACCTCTGGGCCACCCACCTGCAGATGTTGGCCATCCCCGTCGTCCTGGCCTCCTTCTACCCGGCCGTCCCGACAGTCCTTGGCCTCACGGTCCTGCGCGAGAAGGTCGCCCGCGCACAGGCGGCGGGCCTGGTGGGTTCAGCCGCCGCGGTGGTCCTGCTCAGTCTGGGGTGAACGTCGTGCTCCGCCCGTGTGGGCCTGACCGGAGTCGGGAGCGGGCAGCGGGGGAACGCGACGGCGCCACGGGCGGGCGGCCCGTGGCGCCATCGCGACCTCGCGGGGCGGTGCTCGGCCTCGTGCCGCCCCGCGAGGCGCTCACACCCGTTCGCGCACCGGTCGCTCCGCCGCCACCAAGGACTCCGGGCCGGCGCCCGGGCCGGCGCCGGTGGTCACCGCCCGGTCCGCGGTCGTGGTGCCGAGTAGCGCCGCATGTCGTCTATGCCCCGGCGCATCGCCCCGCGCAGCCAGGTGCCGAGCGGGCGCTCGACGAAGCGGTGCAGCGCGTACGCGGCCAGCAGCATCACCAGGACCACCATGAGCACTATGTAGGTAGGGTGCCGGCAGCAGTCCGCGCAACCAGTGGATCATCGTGAGGCCGATGTACATGTGCACCAGGTACAGCGGGTACGTGAGTGCCCCGGCCGTGGCCAGCTACCGCCAGCGCACCCGGTCGAAGGCGCCGAGCGCGATCAGCGCCATAGCGCCGAAGGCGAGCACCACGATCAGGTGCGCGGGCCAGTGCGCGATGGGCTGCTCGGGGGCGGCCAGGTTGTCGGTGATCCGCTTGCCGAGGTGGTGGTGGGCCAGCAGCAGGCGAGAACAGCACGATACCCCACAGCAGCGCCGTGGGCCGGAACCGGTGCATCAGGTAGAAGGCGATGCCCGCCACGAAGTACGGCGAGTACAGCGGCATCGCCCACATGTCGAGCAGCGTATTGTCCGCCGTCGGCGCGATCACCGCCGCCGCCCAGATGCCGCAGAACATCACGCACTTGCGGTAGGTGACCCCGGTGGCGACCACCACCGCGAACAGCACGTAGAACTTCAGCTCGATGAACAGCGTCCAGTACACGCCGTCCACGTCCGAGACTCCGAGGCCCTCCTGGAGCATGGTCAGGTTGGTCACCACCTTGCCCCAGCCCGCCACGCTGCGCACCTACGGTCAGACCGTGACGACGGCCGCGGTCAACAGTACCGCCACCCAGTACGCGGGGTAGATCCGCGAGACCCGGGAGACCACGAAGTCACCCAGCGAGCGCCCCCAGGTGCTCATGCAGATCACGAAGCCGCTGATCAGGAAGAAGACCTCGACGCCGAGCCAGCCGTAGCGCGCGTAGCCGTGCAGCGAGGGGAAGACCGCGCGCGGGTTGTTCTCCCAGCCGCCGTAGAGGGCGACGTAGTGGAAGAGCACCACCATGAGAGCCGCGACGAGCCGAAGCCCGTCGAGGACGTAGAGTCTGGGCGCCGACCGCTTGTGGTGGGTCGCCCCATCGACACCGCCTCGGTCGGCGTGGCGCATATCGTCTTCCCCTCCTCGAAGCCCGGTCCGCTGAACGCGGAATCCATTCCGGGCATGCTGACATGCCAGGCCCCTGGTCCGCCGCAGCCGGTCCGGAAGTCAGACATCCGATGTCGGGTGGGGACGACAGATCCATGGCGCGGAGCCTCCCCCCATTCCGGCGACGCACACCTGCTGATCCACGCCCGTGAACAGCGCACTCGTACCCACCGGCAGCGGCCTGGCGGGCGCGCGCACCGGCGCGGCCCCGCTCGTCAGGCCCTGCTGCGTCTGCACCCGTCCGTCCGTGGCCCGTCCGAGTAGGACGACGGTCTCCTTGCCGCCGCGCGCGGCAAGCACGCCGGCGCCGATCGCCCCGTAGCCGTCGAACTCCCGCAGCGGTGTGGCGTGCGGCGCGAGGCCTGGGCGGCTGGCCCGGCCGCCGCTGGTCGGGGTGAAGCGGTAGGCCACCGGGCGCGCGGCCGCGGGCGCCCGGTAGACGACGGTCAGCGAGCCGTCGGAGCCTAGCACCACGCCCGGCTGGTGGCCGGGTCGTGGCAACCCGATGAGTGGCTGGAAAGAGAGGGGTTCGCCGGGGGCGTCCTGCGACCAGTGGTGCACGGTGTCGTGGCCCGCCGCGAAGACGTGCACCCGGTGCTCGCCGTCCAGCACGGCGGACAACCCGTCCTGCACGCCGCCGCCACCGAGCTCCTGCCACGGTCCTCACTGGCCACCGGCCGAGCGCACCTGCATGGCCAGGCCCTTGGCGGCCGTACGGGCGAACAGGTGCACCCGGCCGTCGGGCGTGGCGACCGCGGCCGGGGTGCCGACCCGGCGCCCGCGCACCGGCCGGGGCTCGGGCGTGCCCAGGCTGCGCCAGCGGCCGAACGCGCCGCCGGGCGAACGCTCCTCAAGGGCCACGATCTCGCGGGTGTTGGCGCCGCCCTGGCCCTCCAGGCGCGCGAAGCGCAGCCCGAACAGCACGGTGCGCCCCGCCGCGTCGGTGACCTGCGCCAGGGTCGGCGCGAGCGGCCCGCCGCCCAGGTTCCGCGGTGCCGCGAACCGCCCGCTGCCCGGCGCGGTCTCCTGCCAGCGGGCGGCCTGCGTGCCGAGCACGCCGTACGCGGTCAGCCGGCCCGACCGGTCGGTGCCGAGGGCGAGCTGCGGGCCCGGGTAGCGGTGGTGAGCGGAGCGGATCCACGCCTTGCGGCTGCGCAGCGCCCGGCCGCCGCCCTGGCCGTAGTCGCCGCAGCCGGCCGCGTTGCCTCACTCCCAGTATGGGTCGCCGCCGTAGGCGTCCACCAGGCGCAGCTTCTCCTCGACGACGCTCGGCGGCAGGTGTGGTGCCAGCGCTGGTTGTAGTAGCCGCGGAAGGCGAGCGTGGTGAAGCGCGGCGCGCGCCGCTCGCGGCGGGTGACGTCGGCCACCCACTGCGACATGGCCTTTCAGGTGAACAGCGCGGTCGGGGTGTGGTCCCGGTGGTCGGAACAGGAGCCGTAGTCGTTGTCCTTGGGGTGGGCGGCGTCGTGGGCCTGGAACTCGGGGTCCGTGTCCAGGGTGTGGATCACCGTGGGGCGGCAGCCGTCCATGATGGCGGCTAACATGTCGACCAGCGTGTCGTGGTCGTACGTGCTCATGTCCTGGCACGGCGAGCCGGTGGTCGGCAGGCTCCGCATGACCGCGCCCGGTTCGGCCCACAGCGCGGGGATGCGCACCTTGCCCGGCGAGAGCATCGCGATGTTCAGGAAGACGAGCTGGGCCCGGCGGCGGCCGTGGGCCAGCACGTTGGTCTCGGCCCGCACACCGCCGGGCAGGTCGAGCACCGAGGTCTGCCAGGGCGTGGAGGCGTCGAGGCCGAGCATGGTGGCGTACGCCTGGCGTAGCCCCTGCTGCCGGGCGGCGGAGTAGGCGGCCTTGTCGAGCACCGGTTTCGGCATGCCGGACACCCAGTTCTTGCCGATCGCCTCGCCGGCCGTGACGTAGACTGAGACCACCGGCACGCCGGCGCGCACCAGGTGCTCGGCGTCCGGGTTCATGAAGTACAGGTCGTCGTCGGTGTGGGCCATGACCTGGAGCAGCGCGGGCTCGCCACCGCTCGCGTAGGCGTCGGTCGAACTCGGGTCCACGGCGCGTACCGGCCGGTGGACGGGGCGCGGGTGTGAGGAGCCACCGCCCGCCCACCCGGCGGCGGTGGCGGCGGCGTCCGCGTTGCTCATCCCGATGCAGCCCGAGCTGTGGTTGGCCCGGCCGAAGTAGGCCGCGTTCCACGGCGCGGCGTGCGCGTAGGTGCCCGACCAGCTCAACCGCATCGAGTAGTCGACCATCTTGTTGTACGAGTTGCCGAGCCCCACCGTCTCGGAGTTCATGTTGATGGTGCCCTCCTTGGACATTAGCACCGTGGTGCCCCGCCAGGACGCCTTGTCGCCGCCGGGGGTGCCGCCCGAGATCGGGATCGTCCGCACCCGCTGGCCGCCCCGGGTGAGCGTGAGCTGCTTGGTGTCCAGGTCAACCGAGACCACCTGGCGCTCGCCGATGGTGAAGTCCGTCGCGTAGTCCCGGACGAACCAGCCGCCCTTGCCCGAGCCCACGCCCGCGAGCCGCGCCTTCAGCTTCACCTTGGTGCCCGGCTGCCAGTACTCCTTGGGCCGCCAGTTCACCCGGTCCTTGCCCGACCAGTCCTGTATCCAGCCCCAGGAGCCCTCGGTGTCGTTCGACGTCTCCACCGTCAGCTGCTTCTCCACCTCGGCCTTGTTCTTCATCGGGTGGTCGAAGACCAGCGATATGGGCTGGGCCACGCCCACGGTGGACTTGGCGCCGGGCCGCCAGTCCAACTTGTTGACCTTGTCCGCGGCCACCGTGCGGAACGAGGAGGTCTTCGAGTCCTTCGCCCCGCCGTCGCCCGTGGACTGGGCGGTGACGGTGTAGCTGGCGCCCGGGGCGGTCTTCCGGTCCGAGGTCCACGAACTCCCGTCCTTGGCCAGGCGCCCGGTCAGCTTGGTGCCCTTGGTGTCGGCGACCGTCACCTTGGTCAGCTTGCCGCCGCGCGCCGTGACCTTGACCTGCTCCCCGGCCTTGACCTGGGAGCCGGAGAGGTTGACCGTCACCGTCGCTGGCTTGTCCGACGCCGTGTTGGCGTCCGCGCTGGAGCAGGCGGTCAGGGCGGCGGCAGCCAGCGCCGCCGTGCCGGCCAGCACCGCCGTACGGCGGTGCTGGAGCGAGGTGCGGTACTGCGGGGCGTCGGGCGTGAAGCACGGCGGTTCCTCCGTGCGCTGGCTGTCAAGGGGGAAGAGCGGATATCGGAACGGCGGTTGCCGATCCGCCCGGAAAACTCCGCAACGCCTCTGTGACAGCCCTCGGTGGACAACCCCCCGCGCATCGAGCGCCCCGCTGCCCCTGCGGTACTCGACCAGGCCACGCGGCGCCGCGTCCGTTCGCCACGCCAGGGTGCCCGCGGAGGCGCCACGGCGCGCCGCCACCCGGGCGCGGCACGGCCCCGGTATCGGCCGGGACGTGGTGTCCCGACCGATACCGGGGCCGTGGGCGGGTGCGTCACTTGCCGCCAGCAAGCCGTACCCGCCCGCGTGGTACGCGCGCTCAGCGCGAGGTGAGCAGCCCGCGGTGCAGCCGGCTGATGATGCGCGACAGGAGTCGCGAGACGTGCATCTGCGAGACGCCGAGCTGCTCACCGATCTGAGCCTGCGTCAGCTCCTCGACGAACCGCAGGTGCAGGATGCGCCGCTCCCGATCGTCCAGCTCGGCGATCAGCGGCGCCAGCGACTGGAAGTCCTCGATCAGCTCCATGGCCGGGTCGTCCATGCCGATGAAGTCGGCCAGCGCTGCCGCGCTGTCCTGGTCGTCGCCGCTGATGGCGCGTCCAGGGAGGCCGAGTTGTAACCGTTGGCCGCCACCCGGGCCTCGATCACCTGCTCCTCGGTCATGTCCAGCACCTCGGCCAGCTCGCGCACCGTCGGCGCGCGCACCAGCCGGCCGCTCAGCTCCTCCGAGGCCTTGGCCAACTCGATCCGGGCCTCCTGGAGACGCCGGGAGACGTGCACGGACCAGCTCGTGTCCCGGAAGAAGCGCTTGATCTCGCCGACGATGTACGGGACGGCGAAGGTGGGGAACTCCACCTCGCGGGACAACTCGAACCGGTCGAGGGCCTTGATCAGGCCGATCATGCCGACCTAGACGATGTCCTCCATCTCATCGGCGCGGTGGCTGAACCGCTTGCTCACGATACCGCACCAACGACATGTTGATCTCGATGAGCGTGTTGCGCGCGTACTGGTATTCGTGCGTGCCCTCTTCAAGGACGGTCAACCGGTCGAAGAACAAGGTTGGAAAGCGACCGAGCGTCCTTCGGCGCGAGCTTGTGCGGCTCGGCGAGTTCCGGCAGACCTCCGCCCGAACCCGGGGCGTTCTTGCTGGTCTCCAAGGGAGATACGGGCTCCACCTGGGCCGTGTTCATCGCTTGGGCCATGACCTGCGCCGTCATGAGTCCTCCCCGAAAATCCGCTGACGCTGACCACCGTTCTCGGTGGCGAGCGATGCCTACCCGCCCGTATCCGAGTCATGCCCAGTATTTTTCGTTTCGGCTGACCGGTCGGCTGGCCGGCCCTTCGGCCAGCCGTCGACAGGACGCTCGTCGCGGACGTACGAGCACGGCTGTGGCGGGCCGGCGGCCGGCACAGCGTGTACAAACTCCGAATGTGCCGGCTTGCGCCCGGCGCGAGCGGGCAGCTGCACCACAACGGAAACAACGCGTCAGTACGGGGGTGACGGTATGGACGCCACGAGGTGTAGCCGCGTGCGACCTCCCGTCCGGAGTCGATTCGCTATTCCGCGCAGTGCCAGCGAGGCACGGTGCCTGATCGAGGACCTGGTTCGCGCGCGGTTCCCGGCGCACCGCGATGCCGGGCCGGCCGCCGAGAGAGTGGCGGACATGCTGCTCGTGATCTCGGAGTTGGTCACCAACGCGATCCGGCACGGTGGCGGCGTCGCCGGCCTGTGGGCCGCGCTCGACGCCGACGGGCTACGGCTCGCCGTACGCGACCACAGCGACGCCCTGCCCTTCGTCACACCGCGCACCCCGGAGGACCCGGTCCCCGTCGGGGGCTACGGCTGGCCGATGATCCGCCGGCTGGCCAGCGAGGTCCACGTCACCCCGTGCCCGGGCGGCGGCAAGGAGATCCGTGTCGCGCCCTGCCCGTGACCTGAGGCCACCCCTCCCGACCCGGGCACGCGCGGCCCGTGGCCAGGTGGCACCACCCGCGCCTCGAGCGGTGCCACCCGCGCGCTGGGGGGCGCACGGCGGGGCTCCGAGCGCCCCGCTCAGCCTCCACGCGGTGGCCCCGGAGCAGGTCGGAAGTGTCAGGAGGGTTGTCGGGGCAGGTCCGAGCCGTTGAACATTGCAGGAGAGCGACATACGCTCGCTGTCCCGACAACAACCTCGAACAGCCACCCGTGGACGGCGCCCGGGCGGCGCGGACGCCGCTTTGCCGGCACACTCGTAAGGCGACGGCGGCCTGGGCGCGATGGGAGGCCAGCACGGTGAACGACGGCAGCCCCACTCGGCGTCTGACCAGTCGGCTGGCCACGCAGAGTGCCGCCCGCGGCCGGGGGGGGCCGCGCGCCGCCGCGTGCGCGTCAGCCAGGACCAGGGCGGCGCGGCGAGCCAGTTCACCACGGGCAGCAAGCTGGCCTGGCTCAGCGCCGCCAGCACCCGCATCGGCACCACCCTCGACCTGCGGCGCACCGCCCAGGAGCTGGCCGAGTTCGTCGTCCCCCAACTGGCGGACGCCGTGGCGGTGGACTTGCTGGAGGTGGTGCTGCGTGGCGAGGAGGGCGACCGCCGGGCCGAGGCGGCCAAGCTCGCCACGCGGCGGGCGATGGCCGTCCGCGCCGTGGACGCGCTGACCAACCTGGAGCCGGACCCGGTCGGCGAGATCATCGTCCGCGACGAGAAGCACCGCGACACGCTGCTGACCACCGTGTGTCTGGCCCAGCGCAAGCCGGTGCTCGTCTCCCGGATGGCCGACCGCGACTTCGCGCGGGTCGCCTCCACCGACAGCGCCGCGGACAAGATGCGCCGCGGCGACGTGCACAGCTACATGGCGGTCCCGCTGATCGCCCGCGGCCTACTGCTCGGCAGCGCCGACTTCGTGCGCGCCGGCAGCAGCCCGCCGTTCACTGCCCCCGACCTGGCCCTGGCCGAACAGCTCGCCTCCAAGGCGGCGGTGTTCATCGGCAACGCCCGGCTCTACGCGCGCGAGCGCGAGCACGTGATCTCCCCCCAGCGCAGCCTGCTGCCCCGCGCGGCCCCGCACACCCCGGGCCTGGCCGTGCACACCAGCTACGCGCCGGCGGCGGACGCCCGCGGCGTGGGCGGCGACTGGTACGACCTGATGGCGCTGCCTGGCGGGCGGACCGCGCTCGTGGTGGGCGACGTGATGGGGCACGGCGTGTCCGCGGCAGCCACCATGGGGCGGCTGCGCACCGTCGCCCGCACGCTGATGATGCTCGACACCGCCCCCGACCGCGTCCTGGCCCGGCTCGACCTGGCCACCCGCGACCTGGAGGACGACCAGGTCGCCACGTGCCTGTGCGTCGTCTACGACCTGGCGGACTCCACCTACACGCTGGCCAGCGCCGGCCACCCGCGCCCGCTGCTGGTCGACGGCGACGGCAAGCCCACCTACGTGGACGTGCCCACCGGCGCTCCGCTGGGCGCCGGCGTGATCCCGTACGACCAGCTGCGGGTCCGCGTCTCGCCGGGCAGTCGGCTGATCTGCTACACCGACGGCCTCATCAAGACCCGGGACGACGACCCCGACACCCAGTTCGGGCGGCTTCTGGAGACCGTGGCGCAGATGCCGCCGCAGCGCCTGGACGACGGCAGCCTGCTGACCGCGCTGCCCGGCAGTGACCGGCGCTACGACGAGGCGGTCCTGCTCACCGCGGCGTCCGACGGCGAGACGCCGGTCCGGCTCGCCGTGTGGGACCTGCCCCCCGACGGCACCGCCGCCTCGATAGCCCGCCGCCACGTGACCGACCAGCTCGCCCAGTGGGGGCTGGACGCGCTCGCCGACGTCACCGAGCTGATCGTCAGCGAACTCGTCGGCAACGCCCTGCGGTACGGGCAGGGCCCGGGCCGGCTCCGCCTGCTCCAGGGCGAACGGCTCATGATCGAGGTCTCCGACACGGGCCCTGACCTGCCGCAGATCCAGCACGCCGACGTCAGCGACGAGGGCGGGCGCGGCCTCCAGCTCATCAACATGCTCTGCCGCCGCTGGGGCTCCTGCCGCACTTCCACCGGAAAGATCGTCTGGGCCGAGCAGGACATCCCGCGCTAGCCGGGCTCCGGCCGTCCCCGCCGCCTACGTGCACGGGTCCCCGCGCCGGCCGGTTCCCGCGCCCGCCGCGCCCCCGGCCCGGCTTCCCAGCATGACCTCAGGGGTAATCGCCCCGGCGCCGGCCGCCCGGCAGAGTGAGGGCAACGGAATCCGGTCCGACGCACTCCGGATCGGGTTCCGCCTCCCTCGCCTGTCCCGCAGGAGTCGGGACCGGCGGGAGCCGCTCAGCCGTCCGCGGCCCGTCCGGGCTGCTCTCACCCACCGCGGAGGACCCCATGTCCCAGGCCACCACCCCCACCCCCCGCGACCGAGGGCCAGGGTCTCGACTACGAGGCCGCCGTCAACCGCTACTTCGCCGCCTGGAACGCCATCGACCCGGCCGAGCGGGAGCGCGCCGTGGCCGCCGCGTGGGCGGAGGGCGGCTCGTACACCGACCCGCTGTGCGACGTCAGCGGCGACGCCCAGCTCGCGGCCGTGATCTCCGGGGCGCGGGAGCAGTACGCCGGCTACGCGTTCCGGGGCACCGGCTCCGTCGACGGGCACCACCACATCGTCCGGTTCTCCTGGGAGCTGGTCTGGAGGCCGACGGCTCGTCGCCGGCTGCCGGGTCGGACGTGATGACGTTGGACGAGGACGGCCGCGCCCGCGCCGTGCTCGGCTTCCTGGACCGGGCGCCCGCCGCCTGAGCGGGCCGGCGCGGGCCCCGGCGGAGCGGCGGTCGTCAGGGGCGCGCCTCGTGCAGGAAGCGGGCCGTCTCCGGGTCGGCGGGCAGGAAGGTCTCCACCGCCAGCTCGGATACGGTCACGTCCATCGGCGTGTTGAACGTCGTGACCGTCGAGATGAAGGACAGCACCCGGCCGTCGTGCTCGATGATTATCGGCAGCGCGAACGGCACGTGCGTGGTGTCGGAGGCGTTCCGCCGGTCGCTGCCCGCCGGCAGCGGATAGGCGCTGACCTCCTCGTACAACGTGCGCAGCGGCTCCGAGCGGAGCAGCGCGAGCTGGCGCTCCATCTGTTCCAGCAGGTGTCCGCGCCACTGGCGGTAGTTGAGGATGCGGCGCGCGATGCCCTCCGGGTGCATCGTCACGCGCATGGCGTTCACCTGTGGGCGCGTCAGGTGCGCGGGTAGGCCGGCGAGCAGCATCGCGGTGCCGGCGTTGGCGGCCACCACCTCGTACGTGCCGTTCATGACCAGCGCCGGATACGGCTCGTAGGCCGTCAGCAGCCGCTCCAGACCGGCGCGCAGCCCGGAAGCGCGGGGTCGTCCAGCGAGGACTCCGGGTAGTGCGGGGCGTAGCCCGCCGCGACGAGCAGCGCGTTCCGCTCCCGTACGAGTATGTCGAGGTGGTCCGCGAGGCGCAGCACCATCTCCTGGCTCGGGCGGGCTCGGCCGGTCTCGATGAAGCTGATGTGCCGCGCGGACGAGTCGGCCCGCAGCGCCAGTTCCAACTGGCTGATGCGGCGCCGGCCGCGCCAACTCCGCAGCAGGGCACCCACACCCGAGCCAACCGTGGCAATCGTCATCCCCAGACCGTAACCCTCGCCGTGGCAGGCTGGTCACCCGGTATCCGCGTATCCGCAGTGACGAAGGGGAAGCCCGCATGGCCGTAGAACCGCTGTCCCGGCAGGAGATCGAGGCGCGCCTGGGCGAACTGTCCGGCTGGAGCACGGACGGCGACCGCATCACCCGCACGTACGCGCTCGCCGGTCACCCGCAGGCCGCCGCCCTCGTTGTGCACGTCGCCCAGCTCCAGGAGGAGCTGAACCACCACGCGGACCTGCTGCTCAGCTACGACAAGCTGACCGTCACGGTGAACACGCACAGCGTCGGCGGCAAGGTCACCCACCTCGACCTCGAACTCGCCCGCCGCCTGGAGGCCATCGCCCCCGCCCACGGCGCCCGGTAGGCCGCACCGGTGTGGCCGCCCGCCACCCCTCCCACACCGCCGAGGTCCCGGACTGCTGCCTCCGGTCCGGGACCTCGGCGGTTTCGGGGCGCCGCCGGCCGGTCGACGGGCCCGGGAGCGGTGTCACCGGACGCGGGCCTCGTCGTCCTCGTCCTCCTCATCGAAGGGGAGGCGGACGTTGATGACGGCGATGCTGACCTCGGCGACCTCCCCCCTGAGACGTGCGGACCGTGGCGTGACCCAGCCCACGCGTGACGGGTGAGCCCCCGCCGTGTCGAACCCGGAGAGCGCGGTGCCCGAGGGAGCAGGCTGTAGCGGTATGGAACGGAGAGGAGCCGATGAGTGCCCGAACCCAGCGACAAGCTGCTGGCCGTCCGGGCCGGGGAAGGCGACGAGGCGGCGTTCGAGTCGCTGGTGCGCCGGCACAGCGGGCAGTTGCTCAGCCTGGCCACCCGGCTCCTCGGCAGCCGGGCGGACGCGGAGGACGCCGTGCAGGACGCCTTCGTGAGCGCGTGGCGCAGACTCCCGGAGTTCCGGGCCGACGCGGCGTTCTCCTCCTGGATGTACCGCATCGTGACCAACCGGTGCCTCAACCTGCTCCGCGCCCGCCGACCCACCCAGGATCTGAGCACGGTCCCCGAGCTGAGCGCGCCCGAACACGCGGCGTCCCCGGTGCGCGCCGCCGAGTCCACCGAGGTGGTACGGGCGCTCTCGGACGCGCTCGACGGGCTGACCCCCGAGCAGCGCGCCTGTTGGGTGCTGCGCGAACTGCACGGCCTGTCGTACGAGGAGATCGCTGAGGTGACCCACATCAGCCAGCAGGCCGTACGCGGCCGGATCTTCCGAGCACGGCGCTACCTGGCGGAGGCGATGGGCGCATGGCGGTAGGCACGAACCCCGGCCCGCCCGGCGACGGGCCGGACCGGGACCACGAGAACACTCACTCCCGACCCCACCACACCCCCGGGCCCGAGACCCCCTCGCGGCCCGATCTCACCCCACACCCCGACGCCCCTTCCGAGACCGGTCCCGAGGGCACGGAGGAGGACGAGATCCTGCTGTGCGGGCGCTCGCTGTCGGCCGTGTGGGAGGCGGACGAGCCGGACGAGCACACCACCGGCTGTCCCTACTGCCGCGAGGCGCTGACCGGCCTCGGCGTGCTCGACCGGTACGTACGGGAGGCGCGCGCCGAGCGGGAGCCGCCCGCCGAGGCGGTGACGGCCCGGGTGATGAACCTGGTCAGGGCCGAGCTGCGGCCCGGCCGGATGCTGCCGCTGGGTGAGCCCGTGGACGACGCGTGGATCGCCGAGGTCGCGGCGGCCAAGGTGTTCCGGGAGACCGCCGAGTCGCTGCCCGGCGTGTTCGCGGGCAGTTGCAGGGTCATGCCGGTCGCCCCCGCGGCGGCCCGCCGCTCGCTGCTCCCCGGCGGCCCGCGCTACCGGGGGCCGATGCGCGTGGCGCTGGAGCTGACGGCGGCACTGGACTGGACCGTTCCGGAGCTGGCCTCCCTGGTACGGCAGTTGATCGCCGACGCCGCGCGGGACGCCGTCGGCATGGACATCGTGGAGATCGACGTGTCCGTCGTGGACGTCCTGGGCGACGACCTCGGTGGAGCGCTGGGCGACGAGCCGCCGTTCTCCGACGAGACCCGCGAAAGGAGAGAGCGGTGATCCCCTCGCAGGAGGAAGCCAAGGAGCACACCAGCGTCCTGGAGGCGGCCGCCGACGCCGCCCGCCGGACGCCCGGCGTCGCGTACCTGCGGCCCGGCTTCGGCGACCTGGTACGCGGCGCGGCGGTGCGCTACTGCTCCCGCGACGCCCAGGCGCCGGCCACCCACCGGATAGCGGGCGTCCGCGCGCAGCGCACCGACCCGCCGCGCGGCTGGAGCCTGCGCGTCCACCTCGCGGTCGCCCGCGGGTACCGCGCGCTCGACGTCACCCGCGAGGTCCGCACGGCGGTCACCGAGGCCGTGCGGGAACTCTCGGCGGCGGCCGGCGCGCCGGAGCCACGGGTGAGCGTCACCGTCACGGTCACCGACATCGCCTGACGCGCCCGGGGCCCGGCTGGGTACGGCGCCGGTTCGAGGAAGGGCGCCGGCCCGGGCGTGGGCGGCCCGGGCCACCCACCCGAACATCGTTGCCGAACCAGCAACGATGTTTGCCGGCACGTCGCATGCGGCGGCAGGCTCGTCGCAGGTGGCCGCGTAACAGCCGGTCCACCGCCATACTGTCACGAGCCGGAGACAGCGTCATGACCCAGGTGCACTCCCATCCGCACGCCCGTCAGCCCGGGGACCGACCGTCCACGGGCCATTCGCACGGGCACGCCCACCACCACGCGGATCTGGACTGGGCGACGGAGGGGCCCCGCCTGGTGCGCGAGGCCGAGGTGTACCAACCCGTCACCGAGCAGGTGCTCGGCTGGCTGCGCGAGCAGTTGGCCGCGTCCGGCAGGCGGCCCGGCGCGGTGCGGCGGGTGCTCGACATCGGCAGCGGCGCCGGGGTCGCCACCTGCCTGCTCGCCGAGGCGTTCCCGGAAGCCGAGGTCGTCGCGGTGGACGCGGCCCAGCCGCTCCCTGACCTCACCGCCGAGCGCGCCGCGCGCCGCGGCCTCGGCGACCGGGTCAGCACGCTGCTGGCCGACCTCCCGGACGGCGTCGCCGGCGCCGCCCCGAGGCGGCGGGCCGTCTCGTGGCCGGCATCGGCGAGGCCGACCTCGTCTTGGTCCCGCAAGGTGCTGCACCACGTGGGCGACCAGCGCGACATCGTGCGGCGGCTGGCCCGCGCGCTGCGCCCGGGCGGGCTGATGGCCCTCACCGAGGGCGGGCTGCCGCTGCGGTTCCTGCCCCGCGACTTCGGCCTCAGCCGACCTGGCCTCCAGGCCCGGCTGACCACGGCCACCGAGGAGCGGTTCGACGGCATGCGCGCCGGGCTGCCGGGCAGCACCCGGGTGGTCGAGGACTGGGCGGCCCTGCTCGCCGACGCCGGCCTGCGCCAGGCCGCCAGCCGCAGCTTCCTGCTCGACCTGCCGGCGCCGCTCGGCGCGGACGGGCGCGCGTACCTGACCTCCGTCCTGTCCCGCTTCCAGGAGCACGCGCCGGAGCTGCTGGACACGGAGGACGCGGCCGTGCTCGACCAGTTGCTCGACCCCGATCACCCCGAGGGCATCGCCCGCCGCCGGGACGCGTTCGTGCTGACGGCCGAGACCGTGCACACTGCGCACGCGTAGGCCCGGCCGCCACCGGCGGGCCTGAGCGGCGGCCCACGGGCGCGCCCGCCCCCTCGCCCGTCGCGTACGCCGAGCGCCGCCGACCCGGTGCGGGGCGGCGGCACTGGTGTGGGGCAGGGGCAAGCGGCGTGGGGGCGCGGGCGCTGGGTCGGTGCGGGCGCTGGGAGTGCGGGGGCCGACGCGCTTGCGTCGGCCCCCGGTCGTACCGCTGGCCGTTCGTCGGATCGGTCAGCCGGTCCGGGTGGTGCGGGCCGTCGGGCCCGCACCACGGGTGGGGGTGGGTCAGCCGGTGGCCAGCTGCAGCCCGTAGGCGCTCAGGATCAGATTGATCGGCTGGTGGTACGTGGTGCCACCGCTGCTGCAGTTGCCGGAGCCACCGGAGGTCACGCCCTGGGCCTGGCTACCGGAGATGTACGAACCACCGGAGTCGCCGGGCTCGGCGCAGACGCTGGTGCGCGTCACGCCGGAGACGGTGTCCTGCGGGTAGCTGACGCTGGTGTTGTGCTGCTGCACGGTGCCGCAGTGCCAGCCGGTGGTGGAACCGGAGCGGCAGATCGAGCCGCTGACGGCGGTCTGCTGCGAGCCGGAGACGGTGACGTTGCCGCTCGGGCCCTTCACCCACGGGCGGGCCGTCCACTGGTTGTCGACGGCGACCCAGGCCATGTCGGCGCCGGGGAAGCGGGACGCCTGGAACGTGCCCTGCGCCACGCGGTTGTAGCCGGTGGTGGTCTGGCCGGCGCGGCCGCAGTGACCGGCGGTGGCGAAGCCCTGCTGGGAGCCCTTGGTCACCGAGAAGCCGACGGAGCAGCGCGAGCCGCTGCCGATGTAGTACGCGTCGCCGCCGCGCACGTCGTAGAAGGTCCGTGGCTGCTCGGCTGACTTGACCACGCGCACCAGCGAGCTGTCCGCACGGCTCTTGGCGATCAGGGCGCGGGCGGCGGCCGGGTCGGAGGCGCGGACCACGACGCTGTTGGACTTTTGGACTTGACGTCCACGTACCAGACCGGGGCTGCCTGGGTGAAGTTGGTGCGGGTCGCCCGGTCGAGCGCGCTCTTCGCGGCGTCCAGTTCCTTCAGGGTGTGCTTGACGACCTGGGCCTTGGCGCCGGTGGCGGAGAGGGGGGCGCTGTCGGCCGGGTCGGTGGTGGCGACGACCAGGCGGGCGTCGTCGCCGGTCAGCCAGGAGCCACCGAAGTCGGCGCCGACCGTGCCGCGGAGCTTGGCCTCCAGGGTGGCGGCCCGGTACTCGTTCGCTATGCGCTCCTTGGCCTCAGTGGGGGTCAGGCCGAGGTCGCGCTCCATCGCCTTGAGCATGCCGGCCGGCAGCGCGCCGGTGGCGCTCTCGGCGGCGACGGTCGAAGCGGAGGAGGGGCCGTTGTCTGCCACGGCAGGGAGGGCGGTCAGGGAGAAGGCGCTCATGGCGATGGCGCAACCAGCGATCAAGCCACGTCTGCGGAGCATCTGGTGTTCTCCTCATGTTCGGGGGTGGCGGCACCGTAATCCGGACGGCCTTAGACGTGTACCTGTCAAATTCTTTATGCCGCGACGGTATGAGGCCGATTACGCCGTCCGGCCGGGAAGGCCTCGTTGCGGAGGGCTGCGATCGGCTGCCCGCCGGGTGGACCGTGGGTCGCCGCCCGCGGCCCGCCCTGGTCAGAAGGGTCTCGACGCGGCACCGGGTGCCGGGCCCGCCCGCGTGACCGCGTACCCTCCCGCGCTTTGACAGCCGGGGGTGGTATGTCTACAACTTGTCATGACGACACCACCTGTTGATCCGGCGGGCAGCCAGTCGGCGCCCGCGAAGACCCCGTTGCGCAGGACACGCGATTTCCGGAACCTCTGGCTGTCCCGGGTGCTTTCCGTGTTGGGTTCGTCCGTCACCCTCGTGGCGATGCCGGTGCTGGTGTACCAGGAAACGAAGTCCCCCTTCTCGTTTCCCTGGTCGCCTTCTCGTTTCCCTGGTCGCCGCGGGCGAGGCCCTGCCCTACGTCCTCTTCGGCCTGCTCGCCGGGGCCGTCGCCGACCGGGTGCGCCGCCGGCTCATGGTCGCCGCCGACCTGCTCAACTGCGCCTGCGTCGGCAGCGTGCTCCTCGCCGCCGCCCTGGGCGCGCTGACCCCCGCCCACATCCTCACGGCCGCGTTCCTGTCGTCCACGCTGTCCGTCTTCTTCGACGCCGCCGGCTACGGACTCCTCCCGGCCGCCGTGGGCCGCGACCGGCTCGCCGAGGCCAACAGCGCGCTGTGGGGAGGCGAGACGGCCGTGCGGATCGCTGGCACGGCGATGGCCGGCACCCTGATCGCCGGCACCAGCGCCTCCGGCGCGCTCACCCTGGACGCGCTGTCCTTCCTCGCCTCCGCGCTGCTGCTCCGGGGCATCGGCCACAAGCCGGCCCGCCCGGGCGGCGGCGCGGCGGCCCGGCCCGGGCTGCTGGCGTCCATCCGCGAGGGGCTGCGCTTCCTGTGGGGGCACCCGGTGTTGCGGACCATGACCGTCGCCGGTGGTCTCCAGTCCTTCGCGGGCGGCTCCTTCATCGGCCAGTTGGTCATCTTCGCCGACCGCGAGCTGGACATCGGCGCGTCGGACGCCAGGATCGGGCTGCTCTTCACGTCCTGGAGCGCCGGCGGCATCCTCGGGTCACTGCTGCTGCCACGGCTGCGGCGCCGGTTCAGCGCCCCGCGGATCATGCTGGTCGCGCTGCCGGTGAGCGCGGTGCTCGGCCTCGCGGCCGTGCTGGCCACCGACTGGCGCGTCGCCCTGGTGGCGATCGCCGCCTGGGGCTCGACCTATCTGACGCTCATCGTCAACACCATGACCTACGCCCAGGAGGTCACCCCCGAGGAACTCCAGGGCCGGGTGAACACGACCCGGCGCATGCTCTCGTCCGGCCTCGGGGTCCCGCTGGGAGCGCTGGTCGCGAGTGCGGTGACGGTCGCCGTCCACGTACGCGCCGGGCTGCTCCTCGCGGTGGCCGCCATCGCCCTGGCCTCGGTGATTGTCTGGGCCGCGTACCCCCGCACGCGCGCCGTGCCCGCGGAAGCGGCGACCTGACGCCGGAGACAGCGGCGACCCGACGCCGGCTGTCGGCTCAGGGGGCTGCCGGGCCGACCGTGGCCGTGCCGAAGGCCGCGCTACATCGCGCGTGGGACCGGAGCCAGGTCGCGTACGGCTCGCTGCGCCGCACCGCGTCCGCGTGGGTGGCCCTGGCGTGCCCCGCGACGGCGGGCGCGGTGTCGGCGGCCGGCGCCCCGGGGTGCCAGCCGATCATGTGTCGCCAGCTCAGCGGCGCCCCGGCCAGCGGCCGGATGACCACGCCGGGCGTCGGCGGGAAGGTGGCCCGGCACAGGCCCACGGCGCTGCCCACCTGGACGAGGTGCACGCAGGAGGCCGTATCGGTTTCGAAGACGGAGACCGGTGTGAAGCCGGCGCGTGCGCAGGCTGCGGCGAAGCAGTCCCCGAAGCACCCGTCACCGGGCACGTTCGTCCACGACTCCGACGCCAGCGCGCTCAGCTTCAACTCCACCTCGCCGGGAAGCGGATGGTCCTCGACCAGCATCACGAAGACCGGGTCGGTGCCGATCGGCTGCCAGGTCAGCTGGTCGGCCACCGGCGGCGGGCTCTGCCCCCACACACCGACGAGCGCGTAGTCCAACCGCCCTTCGACGACCATCGTGCTCAACTCCTGTACGGACCAGGAGGTGTAGGTGCTGACCGGGGCGGACGGGTGGGCCGTCGCCAACCGGTCGATGAGGCCGCCGAGGAGTGGTCCGTGGGTGCCGCCGATGCGGAACCGCTGGATGTGCGCCCACGCGTTCGCGAACCGCACGGCCTCCTCCTGGAGCTCGCGCACCGCGGGCAACAGCACCCGGGCCCGGTCCAGGACCAACTCGCCCAGCGGGGTCGGCCTCGCCCCGGTGCGGTCCCGAACGAACAGCGGCCCGCCCAGTGCCCGCTCAATCCGCTTGAGTTGGGTACTGAGGGCGGGCTGCGCGAGTCCCAACGAGGCTGCGGCCTTGGTCAGCGAGCCGGTGTCGGCTATCGCGCATATCGCTCTGAGGTGCCGCAACTCAAGCTCCATATGCGAAAGCTATGGTGGCATCCGCGTGGCAGCAATACACGTGCCCGACCTTCTCGCGTAACCTCCCTTTCCGCCACGGTGACCCATGGCGACGGCGGCCCGGCGGGAATGCGGGGGCGTGCTCGGCGAGTTGGCATCTGCGAACCCTGATCACGGGGGTGGGTGGCGCCCCGCGCGGAGCCGCGCCCCGCCCCGCGCACCGCCGTCGAAAGGCAGGACCCCGATGTCCACCTCGGACAACCCGGACACGACCACAGCCATTGCCCCGAACTCGCCGCTCGCCGACCGCACTGTCGTCATCCTCGGCGGCGGCTCCGGCATGGGATACGCCGTGGCACGCCGCTCGGTGGCGCACGGGGCCCGGGTGGTGCTCGGCGGGCGCACGGCCGACCGGCTGGCCGCCGCGGCCGAGACGCTGGGGGAACGGGCGAGTTGGCGCACGGTGGACACCACCGACCAGGAGTCGCTGGCGGCCTTCTTCGCCCCGCTGGAGCGCGTGGACCACCTGTTCACGCCGGCCGCCTCGTTACCAGACGGGCCCCATGCTGGAACTGGACGACAAGGCGGCCGAGTCCCCCTTCACCTCGAAGTTCTGGGGGCAGTACTACGCGGTCAAGCACGCCGGGCCCAAGCTGGCCCGCGACGGCTCGGTGGTGCTGGTCTCCGGTGCGGCGAGCGTGCGCCCGTTCGGTGCGGCCCCGCGTACGCGGCGTGCAACGCGGCCGTCGAGGGGCTCGGGCGCGGCCTCGCCGTGGAGCTGGCCCCCGTGCGGGTCAACGTCGTCTCGCCCGGCGCCCTCGACGGCGACCTGTGGGGGCGCCGCCCGGCCGAGGTGCGGGAGGAGGGCTTCGCGCGCTACCGCGAGGCCACGTTGCTGGGCCGGATCGGCACCGAGGACGAGGTGGCCGACAGCGTGGTGTTCCTGTTCGGCAACCGCAACATGACCGGCTCGACGCTCTGCCCCGACGGCGGATACGCACTGCGCTGACGCCCGGCTGGGCCGCCCTTCCGCCGTCTACGGGCGCGGCCCCCGTCACCCGCCCCTGCGGGGCGGGTGACGGGGGCGCGAGGAGAGCGGGCTCAGCCCACGTCGAAGGTGTCCGGGTCCGGCCCCGTACGCCGACCGGCGTCGAGGCCGGCCAGGGTCGCGAGGTCGTCGGCGTCCAGCTCGAAGTCGAACACGTCGATGTTCTCGCGGATGCGCGAGGGGGTCACCGACTTGGGGATGACCACGTTCCCGAGCTGGAGGTGCCAGCGCAGGACGACCTGGGCCGGGGACTTGCCGTGTTTGGCCGCGATGGCGCCGATCTTCGGGTCGTCGAGCAGACCCTTGCCGGAACCCAGCGGGGACCACGCCTCGGTGGCGATGGCGTGCTCGGCGTGGAAGGCGCGCAGCGCGCCCTGCTGGAGGTGCGGGTGCAGCTCGATCTGGTTGAGCGCGGGGACCACCGAGGTCTCGGCGAACAACCGCTCCAGTTGCGCGGGGTGGAAGTTGGACACGCCGATCGCCTTGGCGCGACCCTCGGCGTGGATCTTCTCCAGCGCCTTGTACGTGTCCACGTAGGCGTCCCGGGCGGGGGCCGGCCAGTGGATCAGGTACAGGTCCACGTAGTCCAGACCCAGCTTGCTGAGCGATGAGTCGAAGGCGCGCAGCGCCGCGTCGTACCCCTGGTCGGTGTTCCATACCTTCGTCGTGATGAACAGTTCCTCGCGGGGAATGCCTGACTCGGCGACCGCCTTGCCCGTGCCCTCTTCGTTCTCGTACGCGGCGGCCGTGTCCACACTGCGATAGCCGGCCTTGAGGGCCGTGCTCACCGCGGCGGTGGCCTCGTCGTTCTCCACCTGCCACACGCCGAAGCCAAGCTGCGGCAGCGAGGCGCCGGTGTTCAGGTTGATTGAGGGGACTTTGCTCACGAGCAATCGATCCTTACGTTGGGGGTCGTCGTACTCCGGCGTCAACGCGGCGCGCATCGATCGCATTCCCACCGCGACAGCATTTCCGCCGCCGCCCGCGTGGCCGCTCGGCCCGCCCCGGCGACCCCGCCCCGCGGCGGGCCCGCACGCGGGCGCGCGTACGTCAGGTGCGGTAGAGCGCCTCGACCTCGCTGGCGTACGCCTGCTCGATGGCCTTCCGCCTGAGCTTGAGGGACGGGGTGAGCAGCCCCTGTTCCTCGCTGAACTGGGCAGCCAGTATCCGGAACTTACGGATCGACTCGGGGTGCGAGACCAGCGTGTTGGTTGCCACCACGGCCCGCCGGATCTCGGCCTCCAGATCGGGGTCGCGGACCAGCTCGGCCGCCGGCAGGCGGGGCTTGTCGCGCATCTGCAGCCAGTGCGCGACCGCGTCCGGATCGAGGGTGACCAGCGCCGCGAACGAATGGGCGGTCGTTGCCGACCACGACGTACTGCGCGACCAGCGGATGGGCCCGCACCCGCTCCTCCAGGGCCACGGGCGAGACGGTCTTGCCGCCGGAGGTCACCAGGACCTCCTTCTTGCGGCCGGTGATGGTGAGGTAGCCGTCCTCGTCGAGGGCTCCGATGTCGCCGGTGGCCAGCCAGCCGTCGCGCAGCGCGGCGGCGGTCGCCTGCGGGTCGCCGAGGTAGCCGGCGAAGACCTGCCCGCCGCGCACCAGCACCTCGCCGTCGTCGGCGAGACGCACCGTGGTGCCGGGGATGGGCAGGCCGATGGTGCCGAAGCGGGGGCGCTCCGGCGGGTTGGCCGTGGCCGCCGCCGTCGACTCGGTCAGGCCCTACCCCTCGTAGATGGTGATGCCGGCGCCCGCGAAGAACAGCCCGAGCCGCCGTTCCATCGCCGAGCCGCCCGACATGGCGTGCCGGATGCGCCCGCCCATGGCCTCGCGGATCTTGCCGTAGACGAGCTTCTCGTAGAGCTGGCGCTGGACGCGTAGGGCGGCGCCGGGGCCGGCGCCGAACGCCTGGCGCTCGGCGGCCTCCGCGTGCCGCACTGCCACCTCGAACGCCTTGTCGAAGGGGCCTGCCTTGCCCGCCGCCTCGGCACTGCGCCGGGCCGCGGCGAAGACGCGCTCGAAGGTGTGGGGAACGGCTAAGATGAATGTGGGTCGGAAGGCGCGCAGGTCCGGCAGCAGGGCGGCGGCGGACAGCTCCGGTTGGTGGCCCAGCTTCACCCGGCACCGCACGGCGGCGACTTGCACCATCCGCCCGAAGACGTGGGCCAGCGGCAGGAACAGCAGGGTGCTCGCCTCGTCGCCGGGCCGGGAGTGGAACACCGACTCGTAGCGCGCGACGATGTTGTCGGCTTCCGCCATGAAGTAGGCGTGGGTCAGCACGCAGCCTTGGGGCGGCCCGTCGTGCCCGACGTGTAGATGATTGTCGCGGTCGAGTCGGGGGTCAGCGCCAGCCGGTGCCGGTGCACCACGTCGTCGTCCAGGTCCCGCCCGCAGGCGAGCAGGTCCGCCCGCGCCCCGGCGTCCAGTTGCCAGAGCTGGGTCAGCCGGGCAGCCGGTCGATGACGGAGCCGACGGTCATGGCGTGGTCCTCGTGCTCGACCACGCCCGCCCGCACCTCGGCGTCGTGCAGCGTCCACAGCACCTGCTCGGCGGACGAGCTGGGGTACAGCGGTACGGACTGGGCGCCGATCGACCACAGCGCGAAGTCGAACAGGGTCCACTCGTAGCGCGTGCGGCACATGATGCCGACCCGGTCGCCGAACCGCACGCCGCGCACGAGCAGCCCTTGGCCAGGGCCAGCACCTCGTCGCGGAACTCACCCGAGGTCACGTCCCACCAGCGGCCGTCGACCTTGCGCGCGAACGTCACCCGACCCGGGTCGTCGGCGGCATGGTCGAACACGACGTCCGCCAGCCCTCCGACCTGCGGCGCCGTCGCCAGGGGTGGGACGGTGAACTCGCGCAACTACTCACTCCTCGGGCTCCACGCAGCGCCGCGACCGTACCCGATCCCACATGCGTCGGGCGGTGGCGCTCCGTCATCGACGGCGATGGCATCGCCGCTGGTCAGCGCGGTGAGACGGGCCTATTCGTCACCTCCTTGGCGGGCATCGGGGCGGTGGCGCGATCTTTGTGGCCGAATTCTGCACCCAATCTTTCCGAACGAGGCACCCCGGCTCTACACTCGCGCACACGCTTTCTGTCGTTCCTGTCCCTTCCGCCGGCGAGCCGGCTCGTCGGGCAGGTCGGGGAGGGCCGGGGCGGTGGGCCCGGTCGGGCGCGCCCGGTGCGGGTGCGCTGTCGCTGTGGCGTTGGGGTGGCGCCTCGACATGACCGAGGGCACCGTGAGCCGCGCCACGGGGCCCCCGCACAGCCCCGGCCGAACCCGCCCGCCCCGCGGTTCGGCCGGGGCGCGGGCGCGCGGCTCGCGGTCACCCACCCCGGTGCAGCCGGTCCCCGCCCGCGAGGAGCGCCGAGGCCAGCGCGTCCGCGCCGCCGTGCGCGGCGCCCGCGCCGCGCAGCAGTGCGAACTCCACCGAACCCAGGTCGGGCAGGCCCACCCGGTCCGGCACCCGGACCAGACCGGGCGGGATCATGCCCCGGGTGTGCGCCATGACGCCGAGCCCGGCCCGGGCCGCGGCTACCAGCCCGTTCAGGCTGCCGCTGGTGCACGCGATCCGCCAGGCCCGGCCGTCCCGCTCCAACACCTCGAGGGCGCGAGCCCGGGTGAGGCCGGGTGGTGGGAACAGGATCAGCGGCAGCGGCCGGTCTGGCTCGATCCGCAGCCGATCGCTGCCTATCCAGACCAGTCGGTCCCGCCACACGAGCTGCCCCCCGGGCCGGTCGGGGGAGCGCTTGGCAAGGACCAGGTCGAGCCGCCCGGCCTCAAGCAACGCGTGCAGCGTCCCGGACAGCTCCACGGTCAGCTCCAGGTCGACGCGCGGATGGTCGCGGCGGAACCCCTCCAGGATCTCCGGGAGCTGGGTCAGTACGAAGTCCTCCGAGGCCCCGAACCGGAGCCGGCCATGCGGCCTGGCGCCCGCGAACCAACGCGCCGCGCGCTCGTTCGCCTCCAGGATGGTGCGGGCGAACCCGAGCATCGCCTCGCCGTCCTCGGTCAACTCCACGCTGTGCGTGTCACGGAGGAAGAATTGCCTGCCGGCCGCCGCCTCCAGCTTGCGCACCTGCTGGCTGACCGTCGACTGGCGCAGCCCGAGCCGCTGCGCGGCCTGCGTGAAACTCAGCGTCTGGGCGACCGTACGGAAGGTGCGCAACTGCGCCGGGTCGTACATGCCGCCACCGTAGCCCGTCATCGTACATCGTGATGACAGTGAGAACGGTATGCGCCTTTCCCGATGAGCGAACACTGCGGCAGGGTGGCCGGGTACCGGCCGCCCCGGCCGGGGAGAGTTCCGACGAGAGGGAGCCCATGCGCCGCCCCGCCCTCGCGATGCCCGGCTGGCTGCCGCTCGACGGGTTCGTCCTGGCGCTGGTGGCCACCGTCGGACTGGCCGCCCTGCTGCCGGTCACCGGGCAGGCGGCCGTGGTCGCCGACGACACCACCACGGTCGCCGTCGCCGGCCTGTTCTTCCTCTACGGCGCCCGGCTCTCGGCCCGCGAGACGCTGGCGGGGCTCGCCCACTGGCGGCTCCACCTGTCCGTCCTGGCCTGCACCTTCGTGCTCTTCCCGGCGCTCGGCCTGGCTGCCGGTGCGCTGGTCCCGCTGGTGCTGACGCCCCAGCTCCACACCGGGCTGCTCTTCCTGTGCCTGGTGCCCTCCACCATCCAGTCCTCCATCGCCTTCACCTCGGTGGCCCGCGGCAACGTGGCCGCGGCCATCGTTGCGGGCTCTTTCTCCAGCCTGGTCGGCGTGGTCGTCACGCCCGTGCTGGCGGGGCTGCTGCTCGGTGCGAGCGGCGGATTCTCGGTCGGCTCGCTGCTGACCATCGCGCTCCACCTGCTGGTGCCGTTCCTGGTCGGACAACTGCTACGCCGCTGGGTCGGTGGCTTCGTCGCCCGCCACCGGCGCGTGCTCGGATACGCCGACCGCGGCTCGATCCTGCTGGTCGTCTACACCGCCTTCAGCCACGGCATGGCCGACGGCGTGTGGCAGCAGGTCACCTGGGCGCGGTTGCTGGCGCTGCTCGGCGTGGAGGCGGTGCTGCTCGCCGCGATGCTCACCCTCACCTCGTACGGCGCGCGCCGCCTCGGCTTCCCGTACGCCGACCGGGTGGCGATCACCTTCGCCGGCTCGAAGAAGAGCCTGGCGGCGGGGTTGCCCATGGCGAGCGTGCTGTTCGGCGCGGACGCGGGGCTCGCGGTGCTGCCGCTCGTGCTGTTCCACCAGATGCAGCTCATGGTCTGCGCCGTCCTGGCCAGACGGTACGCGGCCCGCGCCCCGCACGACCCGACACTGCCCGCCACGCCAGCCACCACCGGCCCGACCCCCCTGCCAAGCGACGAGGCCCGCGCCGCACCGACCTAGGCACCCCCCCGACGGGCGGGCCACGCGTCCCCCGGGGTCGGCCGCCGCTCGGTCCGCGCGCCGCGGCCCGAGGCCCCGGTGCCGGGGGAGGACTGGGCGGGCCAGCTCTCCTCCGGCGCCAACCAGCCCGCCGCCACTGGTCCCCGTTCTCGCCACCGACGGCGTCGGCGGCGAACTCGCGGGGGGAACACGCGGGGTGAACACGCGCCGGCCCCGGCCGCCCGTGGGCGTACCGGGGCCGACGCGCGCGGACCGCCGCGTCAGGGTTGGCGTACGCGGTCCAGCGGCAGCCACAACACCGCGCCGTCACCGGCGATACCCTGCGCTGACGTGGAGCCCAACCGTTCGATGTCCGGCGTCCGGCAGGGCGCGGTCGAGGACCAGCACCTCGTCCAGCGCGCCCGTCAGGTGTGAGCGGCTGTCCACCTTCTGCCCGACGTGTACGCCGAAGACCGAGTTGCGGCTGACCGACCCGGCCGGGGCGCGCACCGAGGTCGGTGTGCCGTCCACGAAGAGGGTGAGTGCGCCGGCGCCACGGCGCAGTGCCAGGTGGTGCCAGCGCCCGTCGTTGTACGCGCCCGGGGCGCGCACCGTCGTGGTGGCCGGCGGCGCCGCGCCCTCCACCGTCAGTATGGACGCGGTGATCCGGTCGCTGCCCGGCTCGCCGCGCACCGCCACCTGGGGCGACTTGTTGCCGACCCCGCCCATCCACAGGATGGGTTGCTCGCCGCCGGTGGCGTCGTACCGGAACCACAGGCTGACGGTGAAGTCCCGCTCCCCGAGCGGCAGCGTCTCGCGGAACGGCAGCCGCACCGCGTCGTTGACGCCGTCGAACTCCACCGCCCGTCCGAACCGCCCCTCGCCCGTGCGCGCCCCGCCCAGCACCGCGGCCGGCCGCGCGCCGCTCCCGCCGTCCGGCGTCGTCGGGTCGGGCCCGCGGCGTGGCCCGAGCCAGTCCTCGGTCAGGCGCGCGAAGCGGATCTCGTCGCGGGCGTCCACGGCCCCGCCTTCGTACAACAGCCCGACCTGGCCGTTCGACAGGGCGACCAGGTCGGAGTAGCAGTCGGTGGTCACCACCGCGCCCCGGTTCACGCTCTCCCAGGTGCGGCCCTCGTCGTAGGAGGAGCGGATCATCATCGTGCGCCGCCGGTCCGGGTCGGCCGGCGCGGACAGCAGCAGCCGGCCGTGCCCGCGCCGGCCCGCGCTGGGCAGCCGGACCACCGCGCCCTGCACCATCGGTGTGTACAGGTCGGGCAGCGCGCGGAACGGTGCCTGGAAGCTCTCCCCGCCGTCCCGGCTCCCCGCGGCGTCCCGATGGCCGATGTCCTTGCCGTCCTGCTCGCGCCCGTTGACGTGGATGCCGCCGTCGACCCGCTCCACCAGCGTCAGTTCGGACGGCTTCTGCCGGAACGTCCCGTCGGGCGCCAGCGGCCACGTGTCCCGCGCGCCGATCCGCCACGAGTCGCCGCCGTCGTCGCTCAACACCAGCGCGGCGTGGTTCTCGGTGATGCGGTCGGTCCCGTAGCTCTCCGCGTTGATGCCGAACACCAGCCGCCCCGCGTGCTTGCCCCGGGTGAGTTGGATGCCGTGCACGGGGCCGGTGGCGTACCAGGCGTCCCAGCGCGGATCGCGGATCTCGCCGCTGAGGTCGCGCGGTGTCGACCACGTCGCCCCGTCGTCGTCGCTGTGCTGCAGGTGCGGCCTGCGGTCGCAGGGGACCTGGCAGTTCCCCGCGTCGCCCCGCCCCGCGTTGTACGTGCTGGCCAACAGGACGCGACCGGTCTCACGGTCCACGATCGGCGCCGGGTTGCCGTGCGTGTCGCCCCTGCCCTCGTCGATGGCGGGAATCCGGAAACAGACGTAGTCACCGTCGTCTGGCGCCTTGAAGAGCACCTGCTGCTCGATGCCCGCGCGAGCCGCTGCCGCGGCCTGCCCCGGCGCCACGGCCCCGCACCGGAGCGGGCAGCAGCGCCAGCAGCAGTACGGCTGAACGCGCGGGACCGCGGCCGTCTCCTGAAGCGTGGGCATATGCCTATGGTGACAACGGGACTTCCCGGACGCCAAGGACCGATCAGGCCCCGCATGCCTGTCCAGGCCGCCTGGACCCACCCGCGAACGGGGGACCACACGGCGGGCCGTGGGCCGTTCGGCGCTCCGTACGGCGGCATGTCCCCGGCGCTCTCCCGTGTCGGAAGCGGCGCCTCCGCGTGCTGGCGGAGAGCACCGCGACGGGGGCCGGTGCGTCGGCCGGGGAGGCCCGTGCGGTAGGCAGGGGGGCACCGTCCGCACCCGCGACCACCAGGGAGAGCACCGAGATGCAACAGCGCTGCGCCGTCCTCGACGACTACCAGGGCGTGGCCGCCACGAGCGCCGACTGGGCGGCCCTGGCCGGCGAGGTGGACGTGGTCACCTTCGCCGAACACTTGGGCACCGAGGACGAGCTGGCCGCCGCCCTGGCCGACTTCGACATCGTGGTCACGCTGCGGGAGCGGGTGCCCTTCCCCGCCTCGCTCCTCGCCCGCTTGCCGAGGCTGCGCCTGCTCGTTGCCTCCGGCATGCGGAACTCCGTCATCGACTTCGCCGCCGCCGAGGCCCACGGGGTGACCGTGTGCGGCACCGAGAGTTCCCCGACCCCGCCGTTCGAGCTGACGTGGGCGCTGCTGCTCGGCCTGGCGCGCGGTCTGGTCCCGGAGAACGCCGCGCTGCGCGCCGGCGGCCCGTGGCAGAGCACGCTCGGCGCCGACCTCCCGGGCCAGCGACTGGGCCTGCTCGGGCTCGGGAAGATCGGCAGCCGGGTGGCTCGGATCGGCCTGGCCTTCGGCATGGACGTCGTCGCCTGGAGCCAGAACCTGACCCCGCAGCGCCGCCGCCGAGGTCGGCGTGGCGCACGCGGGCTCCAAGCAGGAGCTGCTGCGCGGGAGCGACTTCGTCTCGGTGCACCTGGCCGCTCGGGCACCGCACCCGGGGACTGCTCGGGCCGGCCGAGCTGCCCCTCATGAAGCCGACCGGCTACCTGGTCAACACCTCGCGGGCCGCGATCGTCGACCAGGGAGCGCTGTTCGCCGCGCTGCGCGCCGGCACCATCGCCGGCGCTGCCGTGGACGTCTTCGACGAGGAACCCCTGCCGGCCGACCACCCGCTGCGCACGGCGCCCCGCCTGCTGTCCACCCCGCACCTCGGTTACGTCACCCGGGGCAACTACCGCAGGTACTACGGGCAGGCCGTCGAGGACATCCGGGCCTACCTCGCGGGGGTGCCGATCCGCCGTCTCACGGGGTGAGTTCCCGCCGCCGCCCGCCCGGGGCCGCCCGCCACCGGATTGTCAGTGCCTCGTGTCAGGGTGGGCCCACTGAAGTACTGGGTCCTCACCGACATCGAACAAGCCGTCCGCGCCAGTTGGGGCGCCGACACCTGCACGCCGGAGTACCGCGACCGGTGGACGCCGGACAACCCCGCCCGGGACCAGTGCGGGGTCACCGCCATGGTGCTCAACGACCTGCTCGGTGGCGAGCTGATCCGCGGCATGGTGCACGTGGACGGCGAGCAGACCGACTTCCACTGGTGGAACCGGCTGGGCACGGGCACGGACATCGACCTCACCCGGGAGCAGTTCGCGCCGGAGGAGATCGTCAGCGGCGGGGTGTTCATACCCCGCCCCGCCGAGATCGTGCGCCTGCGCGCGGAGTACGAGCTGCTGCGCGAGCGCGTGCTCGCCCGTCTCGACGAGGCCCGGGAGCGGCGGGCGGTGGTGGCGGTGTGAGCCGGCGGCCGGCGCGCCGCCCGCCTCCGGGCGCGGGCCGGCCCATGCTCCCGGACGGCTGACGAGCTACACGTCCGGGAGCGGCTGCTCGGTCCAGATCGTCTTGCCGTGCCGGGTGTAGCGGCTGCCCCAGCGGCTGGTGAGCTGGGCGACCAGGTACAGGCCGCGCCCGCCCTCGTCGGTGGCGCGGGCGCGGCGCATCCGGGGCTGGGTGCTGCTGGGGTCCGACACCTCGCAGATGAGCACCCCGGCCCGGATCAGCCTGAGTTCGACCTGGCCGCCCGCGCACCTGATGGCGTTGGTGACCAGCTCGCTAACCACCAACTCGGTGGTGAAGGTCAGCTCCTGCAGGCCCCACTCCGCGAGTTGGCCCGCGATCAGCTCGCGGGTGCCGGCGACCAGCGCCGGGTCGGCCGCCAGCGTCCAGGCGGTGCGATCGCGCTCCGGGAGCATCCGGGTGCGGGCCAGCGGCAGCGTGACGTCGTCCGGCAGCTGGCTGGGCGGCAGGTCGGTCACGACCTCGCGGGGCAGGCCCGCCAGCGGGCAGCGCAGCGCGTCGGCCCGTAGCAGTCGGGCGCGCAGTTCGGCCATGCCCTCGTCCACGTCGCCGGTGCCCCGCTCCACCAGGCCGTCGGTGTACAGCGCGAGGACGCTGCCCGGCGGCAGGCCGAGTTCGGTGATGTCGAAGGGCAGGCTGCTCACGCCCAGCGGCGGCCCGGGGTCCAACTCGATGAAGCGGACCGAGCCGTCCGGGGAGATCAGCGCGGGCGGCGGGTGCCCGGCGCTGGCCATGACGCAGTGTCCGGTCACCGGGTCGTACGTGACGTACAGGCAGGACGCCCCGACCGAGTCGGTCAGCGAGTTGGGCGCCCTGTCCTCGATGCCCGGCCGGTCGTTGTCGGCCTCCACCGTCAGTTGCAGCACCAGGTCGTCGAGGTGGGTCAGCAACTCCTCCGGGTCCACGTCCAGGTCGGCCAGCGTGCGCACGGCCGTGCGGAGCTGGCCCATGGTGGCCGTGGCCTGGAGGCCGTGTCCGACCACGTCGCCGACCACCAGCGCGACCCGGGCCGACGAGAGCGGGATGACGTCGAACCAGTCGCCGCCGACGCCGCGCGCCGCGTCCGTCGGCAGGTACACGCTGGCCGTCTCCGCCGCCACCACGTCCGTGAGCGCGGGCGGCAGCAGGCTGCGCTGGAGCTTGACCGCGGCCCGTCGCTCGCGGGTGTAGCGCCGGGCGTTGTCCACGGCGAGCCCCGCGCGGGCGGCCACCTCCTCAAGCAGCGTCAGGTCCTCGGCGTCGAAGGGTTCCAGGGCCTCGGTACGCCAGACCGTCACGCGGCCCAGCAGGATGCCGCGCGTGTGTAGCGGTGCCGTCATCATCGAGTGCGCCCCGGGCACCGACCGGGCCCAGGCCAGCACCTGGTCGCCGGCGCCGGGCGCCCCGAGGTGGCCGGCGCCCGCGCCCTCGGCTTCCTGCTGGCCGGGCAGCTCCCGGTCGACCCAGCGCTCGCCCCTGGCGCCCGCGCCGACATCGGCCAGCGCGCCGGCTGTGGCGCCCCCACCGGGCGTGCCCGTCCCCTCGCCGGCTGCCTGCTGATCGGCCTTCCGCTGGTCGGCCTCGCGCCGGTCGGCAGCCCGCTTGCCGGCCGCCCCCGCCGCGGCGGATGACTCAGTGTCGGCAGGTCCGGTGCCGCTCCCGGTCGGCCCCGCGGCGCCGCTCTCCGGGTCCGTGGGGGCCTGTACGCCGTCGGCTGCCGCCGTCCGCCGCAGGTCGGCGACGAGGCCGCCGTGGCCCGGGCGCTCGGCGGGCTGTCCGCCGCCACGCGAGACGGCCTCGGCCCGGCTGCCGTCCACGGCCTCGGCCGCCGCCGTGATGTCCGTCGCCCGTTGGGTGTCGATGCTGCCGAGCGTCATCGGCCCGGTGGGCAGCGGGCTGCCGTCCGTGCCGGCCACCACCATCCGGCGCAGCGCGAAGAGGTGCTCCCCGTCGTGCGCGGGCTCCTCGCCGATCAGCACCGGGTCCGCCAGGTCGACGGCCGTGAGGTCCGCGAGGCCGGGCACCAGGACGGTCGTCAGGTCCTCGCACGTACGGATGATGGAGAGCGACTCGCCGAGCACCGCCGCCGCGTGGTGCAGCAGGTCAAGCCGCTGCCGGGCGCGGACGTGGTCGGTGATGTCGGTGAAGAACGCCGCCACCCCTACCAGCCCGCCGTCGTGCGGATCGCGCAGCCGGAACGCCGAGATGGTCATGTGCCGCCCGCCCCGCGGGTCCTCCCGGGTGCGGATCAGCACCTCCACGCCGAGCCGCAGGTCACCGGTGCGCAGCACCTCCGCGAGGTGTCGCTCCAAGACCGCCGCGTCCTCGGGGAACAGGAAGTCGCCGAGCCGCTGGCCGGCCAGGTCGCCCGGGACGCCGGTGTACCAGAGCAGGTGCGCGTTGGTGCGCACCAGCCGCAGGTCCACGTCGAAGAGCACGACGCCCATCCGGTCCTGGAGGAACAGCTCGTGGGAGAAGGCGATGTCCTGCCGCCACCGCTCGTAGGTGGGGCGCGCCGCGGCGAGCACCAGGTAGCGGGCCGCGTCGACTCGGCCCGCCTCGCCGCTCAGCGGCAGCACCCGGAAGACGACCGGCACCCCGTGGCCGGCGACGTGCCGGAGCACTACCCGCCCCTCCCACGCGTCGGGCGTGCGGGTCCGCAGCGCCTGCCGCCACTGCTCCCGGTCGGCCAGCAGCGAGGTGACCGGTCGCCCGCACGCCTGGTGGCCGGCCAGCCCGAGCAGCGTGGCCGCCTCGTCGGTCCAGCCCAGAATGGTGCCGTGGGCGTCCAGCACGGCCCCGGCGGGGTCGCTGAGAGCGGACACGTGGTCCTCGGTCTTGTCCGCGCGTCGCATACGCGTGCACCTCGCTCGGCGTCCTGGCCGGCGCCCGCCACGACGGCTCACCTGTGCCGGGCGGGCACCGTAGGACACCGAGTGGCCCAGGCCGCGACGGACGTCAGGTCATCGGTCGACGGACGGCCACTGTACGCCCGGCGCCCCCCGCTACGCCGGCGCACGCGTCACCCCGCGCGGCGAGCCGCACCACTTAGGCCCGCTCCAGGCCAGGTGGCCCGGCCCGGGACGGCATCCGGGGGCCCACCACCCGGGGCGCGGGCCGGGTGGTGGGCCGCCCGCCCGGCCGGCGGCACGCCCCGGTGCGCGTACCCCGCGCTGCCGGGCCGGCGGCTGCTCTGGTGCAATGAAGTGCCAGTGGCCGGCGGCCGCCGAACCGGTGGCCGCCCAGGACGCCAGGGATGGAGCAGCACATGGAGAGCCGAACCCGGATCGCGCTGGTCGAAGACCTGATGGAACGCTTCCCGCAGGTGCCGAGGGAAGCGGTGATCAAGGAGGACCTGCTGCGCGGCGGCATGGCCTTCGACTAGTCCGCGCTGAGCGGCACGGCCGACGGCGCGTCCGGCGACGTCAAGCCGAAGTCGTACTTCATCTTCTCGTTCGACCACCGCACGCTGCCCGAACTCGGCGCCGCCGCGCTCAACCGGCCGCCCGAGGAGATCGTGCTCACCGGCGGCTCCTACGACCTGCGGCGCACCGTGGTCTCGGTGCGGGTCAACCCCGCGTCCCCGTACGTGGTGCGGGCCGGCGCCGACGGCGCGCTCGGGCTGTACCTGGACGGGGCCCGCATAGCCGACGTCGGGCTGCCGCCGATGCCGGACTACTACCGGCACACGCTCGCCAACGGCAAGTACGTGATGGAGGTCGCGCCGACCACCCAGTGGGGCTACCTGGTGTCCCTGACGGTCTTCCGGGTGTGCCAGTACTTCGGCGCCAAGGAGGAGTGCCAGTACTGCGACATCAACCACAACTGGCGCCAGCACAAGGCGGCGGGCCGCCCGTACACCGGCGTCAAGCCCGTCGAGGAGGTGCTCGAGGCGCTGGAGATCATCGACCGGTACGACACGGGCTCGCGCCTCGCAGGTGTACACGCTCACCGGCGGCTCCATCACCTCGCACGTCGGCGGCCGGGACGAGGCCGACTTCTACGGCCACTACGCGAAGGCCATCGAGGAGCGGTTCCCCGGGCGGTGGATCGGCAAGGTCGTGGCGCAGGCGCTGCCGCGCGAGGACGTGCGGCGCTTCCACGACTACGGCATCCGTATCTACCACCCCAACTTCGAGGTCTGGGACCGGCGGTTGTTCGAGCTGTACTGCCCCGGCAAGGAGCGCTACATCGGCCGCGACGAGTGGCACCGGCGCATCCTGGACTCCACCGAGATCTTCGGCGCCCGCAACGTGATCCCCAACTTCGTGGCGGGCGTGGAGATGGCCGAGCCCTTCGGCTTCAGCACGGTGCGCGAGGCCATCGACTCCACCACCGAGGGCCTGCGCTTCTTCATGTCGCACGGCGTCGTGCCCCGCTTCACCACCTGGTGCCCCGAGCCCACCACGCCGCTCGGCAAGGCCGACCCGAACGGCGCGCCGCTGGAGTACCACATCCGCCTCCTGGAGACCTACCGCGCCACCCTGGAGGAGTACGGGCTGACCTCGCCGCCCTCGGCGCGCTGTTGGCCTGGGCGTGCTGGCGCGCCGTGCGCCGCGGCGACGCGCGCCAGGTGGCGGGCGCGCTGCTGGTCGGCGTCGGTACCGTGGCGGCCTACGCGGCGAGCGAGGCGCTCAAGCTCGCCGTCGACGAGGAGCGGCCGTGCCGGGCGCTGCCCGGCGCCGCCGTGCTGGGCGAGTGCCCGGAGCCGGGGGACTGGTCCTTCCCCAGCAACCACGCCATGCTGGCGGCCGGCATCGCGGTGGGGCTCGCCGTGCTGTGCACCCGGCTGGCCGCCGTGACCCTGCCGCTGGCCGTGGCGGCGGCGCTGCTGCGCGTCGTGCACTACCCGCACGACGTGCTGGCCGGCGCGGTGCTGGGCGGCGGGGTCGCGGCCGCCGTGCTCATCGCGCTGGGGCCGCTCGCCGCGCGCGCCCTCGCGCTGCTGGTCGCCCGGATCTCACTCGTGGCCGGGGCCCGCGGGGGGCTCGGCCGGGGTGACCACGCCCGCCTCGTGCGCGACGACCGCCGCCGCGGCCCGGTTCTCCACGCCGAGCCCGGCCAGAATGGTGCTGACGTGCGCCTTGACCGTGCCCTCCACCACGTGCAGCCGCCGGGCGATCTGCCCGTTGGACAGCCCGGCGCCCAGGAAGGTGAGCACTTCCCGCTCGCGGGCGGTCAGTGCCTCGACCCGCGCCCGGGCGGCCGACCGCCGGCTCGCCGCGTCCCCGGCGCCGCTGGCCGCGAGGTGCGCGACCACCCGGGCGGCGACCTTCGGTGACAGGTAGGCGGCGCCGTCGGCCACCGCGCGGACCCCCGCGATCAACTCCTCGGGCTCGCCGGACTTGATCAGGAAGCCGACGGCGCTGCCGCCCAGCGCCCGCAGGATGTAGTCGTCCTCACCGAAGGTGGTCAGCATGAGCACGCCGGTCCCGGGCGCCGCCCTGCCGATCTCGGCCGCCGCCTCGATGCCGCCCGTGCCGGGCATCCGGACGTCGAGCACGGCCACGTCGGGGCGGTGCCGCAGCACCAGGTCCACGGCGGCCCACCCGTCCCCGGCCTCGGCCACCACCTCGATGTCGGGCGCTGTGGTCAGCACGGCTCGTACGCCGGCGCGGATCATCGCCTCGTCGTCGGCGATCAGTACGCGGATCACGGGTTCCTCAACTCGTCAGTACGTCGAGCGACACCAGGCGGTCGCCCCTGAAGCACAGCTGGTACGCGTCGCCCGACCGGTCGTCGAACGGGTCGGCCGTCACCGCGTAGAACGCGCACGTGCTCGGGCCGCCCTTCGGCGGCGCGGCGGAGGGCCGGTGCACCGTCTGCTGGTCCGGCAGCACCCGCTCGACCTGGAGACGATCCTGCCCCACCCGCAACCGGGCGTAGTCGGCCGGGTCCAGGACGGCGTGCGAGGTGGTCACCGCGTTGCACACGATGAGCACGGCGCTCAGCACCGCGCCCGTGACCAGCGGCAGCATCAGCGCCGCCACCAGCGTGCGGCGCACCCGCCGGCGGGCCCGCTGGCGCTCGCGCGGCAGCGCGCCAGCGTCCGGGCCACCGGGCCCGCCCGGCTGACCGGCGCCGCCGGCCGGCCACTCCAGGGAGCCGGCCGCCGCCGGGTGGCGTTGCTCGGGGTGCGCGGGAGGGGCGTGCGGGATGCGGGCGGTGACCGCGAAGCCCGCCGCGTGCGGTCCGCAGGCGAGGCTGCTGCCGGCCAGCCGCACCCGCTCGTCGAGGCCGATCAGCCCCCGCCCGCCCCCGGCCACCGCGAGCGGGGCGCCGGCGGCCGGGGCCCGGTCGCCCCGGCCCGGCTGCGGGCCGTTCTCGACCCGTACCTCAAGCTCCTGGTCCCCGTAGTTGACCCGCACGGCCACCTCAGCGGCCGGCGCGTGCTTGGCGGCGTTGGTCAGCGCCTCCTGCACGACCCGGTACGCGGCCCGCTCCGCGACCGGCGACGGGTGTGCCGCGGCGGCGTCGCCGTCGACCCGCAGCCGCACCGCGAGGCCGGCCCGCGCCGCCTCCTCCACCAGGCGCTCAAGGGTGGCGGCGCGGGCCCGCTCCGGCGCGGCGTCCGACGCGTCGCGCAGCACGCCGACGACCTCGCCGAGCCGTTCGACGGCCGCCGCGGCGCGGGCCCTGATGTCGCGGCCCGCCTCCCGGTGCCGCTCGTCCAGGTCGGGGCTGAGCTGGAGCGCGCCGGCCGACAGCGCGATCAGTGAGAGGTCGTGGCCGAGCGCGTCGTGCATGTCCTCCGCGATCCGGGCGCGCTCGCGCAGCCGGGCCTGTTCCGCGACGAGCCGCTGCTCGCGTTCGAGCTGCCCGGCCCGCTGCCAGCCGGCCCGCACCAGCTCCTGGCACTGTCGCCAGAACCGCCCCGAGAACCAGGGGAGCATCGCGGCGACCACCACCACCGCCACGAAGACGCTCGACAGTTCGAGCCACGTGGGCACCACGGTGATCGCCACCAGGCCAGCGGCCAGCAGCGCGACGAGCACCAGCGCCGTGGGGAGCGTCCTGCCCGCGCCGCCCGGCCAGGAACGCGGCGACGGCGGTGGACAACGCCCACCACAGGCTGACCACGCTGAGCCCCGCCGTCACCGTCGCCGAGGCCGTCAGCAGGTGCTCGGGGTCCACCCTCCGTGCCACCACACCCGCGTCCTCCCGCGCCGCCCCCGGCGGAGCCCCACCGCGGGCGCGCCCGCCATCGATCGTCGTGCTTTCCACGCCCACGACCCTACGAAGGCCAGGCCACGGCCCGACACTGCCGAAAGTCCAATCCCGCCCCGGCCACCGTCCGCCCGGGCCGCGCCGGACCGGGGTTCCTACGGGCCGGGGGCGGCGAAGACCAGGGTGCGCCAGGGGCTGCCGGGCGTGTCGAGCAGAATGCGGTGCGGGGCGAGGGCCGAGGCGTACATCGGCCCGAACGCCTCCTCGTCGAACCGCAGCACGCGGCCGAGCACGTAGCCGGCGGAGAAGTCCGACCAGGAGGCGTAGTGCCGGCGACACAGCGAGCCGGCCCTGATCACGGCGGCCTCGACCTCCGCGCGGTCCGCGTACCGGGCGCCGAGCCCCAGCGCGCGACGCTCACCGCGCGCCCGAAGTCGTACCCCGTGGCCGAGGCGACGTGGCCGTCGGGCGGCAGCAGCCCGTCGGCGCGAAACCGCGCCTCGTAGCGCAGGATGCGCTGGATCAGCTCCCGCGCCTCCACCAACTCCGACTCGGTCGCGCCCCACTCGTACAGCGTCTCCCCCGCCGCCCGCTGCCAGAGCCGCGGGTCGACGGGCCTGCCGGGCGCGCCACGGGCGATGCCGCGCCGCACCCGCAGCACGAACTCGTGCTGCGGCGGGCTGTTGCGGCCCCGGAGGAGGAAGTCGAGCTGCCGGCGCCACTGGGCGCGGCTGGACGCGCCTCACGCCTCGCGCAGGATCCTGGTGTCGGCGCGGTAGTCCGCGTAGACGTCGGTGAGGTCGTTCCACAGCGCGCGCCGGTGCACGGACAGGTGCGCCCCGCAGGCGAGTCCCATGGCCAGCCGCCCGCGCAGCGGCCCGGTGTACTTGGTCAGCAGTGCCCCGGCGTCGGCCTCTCCCGCCGCCCCGCGGCTCGGCGTCTGGTCCCGCAGCGCGAGCCAGCGCCGCCGCTTGCGCCGGGCGCCGGGGAAGAACACCTCGGTCGGCGTCCCGGGTTGACCACCATGCCGCGCAGCTTCTCGCCCCACCACACGTACGGCGCCAGCGGCAGCGCGATGGCGCAGGCGACCTCCCCGGCGCGCGGCGTGGTGAGTTCACCGCGGGTGTAGACGGCGAGGTAGCGTGGCCCGTGGGCCGCCGGGTACGGGACCCAGGCGATGAGTTGGTCGTCGTCCATGAGTTGTTTGGGGGCGTACGCGAAGGTCGGCGCGGCGAACAGAACCCGCAGGTAGCCATCCCAGTCCCGGCGTGCCTTCGCCTCGGACAGTGCTCTCTCGACGTCGGTCGGCGGCACCCACGCGGGCACCTGTGCGGCAGCTCCGATGATCGGCGTCCCCATGGCAGTCAGTATTCCCCGCGGGGGTGCCCCGGCATGGGTGCCAGCCGAATCCGGTACCGGCGCGCGGCCAGGTGGGGGACGGAGCACGGCTCGTCAGCCCGTCGCCGCGGATGAGGGCCCTGCCGTGCCGAGCACGGCGGGCCGCTCGGCACGCGACCCGGCCGCCGGTACGGCGCCTCCGGGCCGCTCACGCCGTGGGCCAGGACATAGGGGTTCAGGGAGAGATGTAGGGGTCGGGAGGGGTGAAGAGCTGGTGGGTGTTTGCGTCGCGTGGTGTGCCGCGGTCGCTGCCGTCCGGCGGGTACGAGGAGTTCGGCGCGAGGAAGGCCAGGCGGGGGCGGGTGCGCCGGGTGTTCGGGCGTCGGCGGGGTGGGTGGGGGAGGCGCGGGGGCGCGGGCCGACGGGCCGGAATGGGGCGGTCCGCTGTGCAACGGCTGGATATCGATTGTGTCCCCGAGCCTCGACGGACCTCGCCCGTCGGTCTGTGAAACCGCCACGGCCTGCTAGGTTTCCCGGGCAATTGATCAGGGCATGACGGGTGACCTACCGTGCGAAACAAGACAAAGATCGCCGCCGCAGCTGCTGTCGCGGCACTGGCGCTCACGCTGACCGGCTGTGGCGACGACGGCGGGTCGTTGTTCGGCAAGCCCAACAAGGGCGGGAACCAGGCCATCGGCGGTGGCGAGGGCACCGGCGGCGGCGAGATCAAGATCCCCGGCCCCGACTCGACGGGGCTCACCGGTGGTTCGAGCTCGACGGGCACTTCGGGCAGCTCCGGCTCGACCGGCGGCTCGGACGCCAGCAGCGCTCAGGGCCTGTGGTACACGACGGAGCGGACCGACTCCGGGCAGGTCGGCATCCTCAGCGTCTCCGGCAGCGCGTTCGTCATGCGGATGGGCACCATGACGTGCTCGGGCACCTCCGACGACCAGATGAACGTCAACGCCACCTGCCAGGGCGACACGATGACCGGCAAGGCGGCGCTCAGCGAGGGCGGCCAGAAGCTGACGATCACCTGCAGCGACAGCGGCACCGACGAGTTCTCGCGGCAGATGCCCACCTCGTAGCCCGCGGCCCCGACGGCGTACGCGCGGCGCGCCTCGGCACGCGGCTCGCGGTACGCCTCTACGCGGCACGGCACACGAGCACGCGGCCACGGTCCCGTACGGGTTCCGTGGCCGCGTGCTCGTGCGTGGTGGCACCGTCGGTGTGGCGACGGACGGTCGGTGTGCCCGAGACGGCCGGACGGGCCGGCTACTCCGCGACGTACGTGGTACGGGTCCACCGGAACACCCGCAGGGCGCGCTCGCCGTGGGCGACGGTCTCCGCGGTCGGCGCCAAGTGCGCGTAGTGGTTCCCGCGCGGCAGCTTGAGCATGGACCCGGGGTCGCACGTACCGGATGCGCTCGTGGTCGGGGAGGTCCTCCGCGGGGCCGCTACGGAGGATGATGTTGGCCTCGGCGGGCGCGGTCTGACGGGGCAGGACGTCTTCGGTCGCGAGTTCGTTGGTCACGAGGGAAAGCTCCTCCGGTGAGCGGCGCGGTGGAGGCGGGTGCACGATCTCCAGCGAGGCGAAGGGCCGTCTCTCCCGCAGTTCAGCAGCAGCCCGGCGCCCCGAGTAACCCCTAAATCCGATGCGTCGGGGCGGCTGGTGTTTCTGGGAGCGTTAGAGGCTTGGCAGTGACCTGCGTCACGTACACCGTCGGCGCGCCGGCTTACGCCACCGAGGCCGGTCCAGCGGCGGGGAGGCGGCCGGCCAGGAGGGCCCGGGTGACGGCGTGCTCCGGGGCGCGGAACACCCGTTCCGTGGGCCCCGACTCGACCGTGCGCCCCGCGTCGAGCACCAGCACCGTGTCGGTGCGGTCGCCGATCAGCCGCAGGTCGTGGCTGATCAGGGCGAGCGCGAGGCCGTGTCGTTCCCGCAGGGTGACCAGCAGGTCCATGATCGCTGTCGCCGTCTCCCCTTCCAGCCCCGACGTCACCTCGTCGCAGACGAGCACGTCGGGGCGGGCCGCCAGGGCCCGGGCGATGGACACCCGCTGGCGCTGGCCGCCGGACAGCTCGTGCGGGTAGCGGTCGGCGAAGTCGGCGGGCAGCGCCACCTGTTCGAGCAGCTCGACCACCCGTGCGCGGGCGTCGGCGCCGGCCGTGACGCTCGGATTGAGGGCGCCCAGCGGGTCCTGCGGGACGAGTTGCATCCGGCGCCGCTGGTCACGGGAGCGCCCGTGCACCGAGGCCGCCAGCGGTGTGCCCCGCAACGCGACGGTGCACGCCGACGGTTCGTGCAGCCCGACCACGGCGCGCGCCAGGGTCGTCTTGCACGAGCCCGAGACGCCGACGACCCCGATGGACCCGCCGGCCGGCAGCGCGAGGCCGACGCCGCTCAGCACGGTGCGCCGCGCGCGCCGCGGGCCCACCACCGCGCTGAGATCCCGCACCGTCAGGAGCGCCGTTGCCGGGGCGGCCGGGACGGTGCTGGCCCGGGTGGCGGCCGGGGAAGGCGCGGTGGTCTCGGCCGGCGCGCCCGCGTTCGCGGCGGGGCCTCGCGCCGGGAGCGCGCTATCAGGGGCGTACGGGGCGCACGGGGCGGCCGTGCCCGCCGGGCGGGCCGCCGGGCGCAGTTCGACCACTTCGTCGGCGAGCCGGGACACCAGGTCGGCGTCGTGGCACGACAGCGCGACGGCGAGCCGGTGTTCGGTGGCCAGGTGCCGCAACAGGTCGCCCACCTCGTCGCGCAGCGCGGGGTGCAGGCCGGCCGTCGGCTCGTCTAGCAGCAGCACGACCGGCTTCCCTGGCCAGCGCCCTGGCCAGGGCGACGCGGCGTTGTTGGCCCCCGGAGAGCGCGCCCGGGCGGCGGTCAGCCAGGCCCTCGTCCACCGGCAGCCGGACCTCGGCCAGCAGCCGCTCCACCGTGTCGGGCTCGGGGCGGACCGCCGTCTCGCGGAGCAGCGAGCGCACCCGCATCCGGGGGTTGAGCCGGGACCCCGGGTCCTGGCCGACGTAGGCGACGTGATGCCGGCGCAGCGCCCGCACCTCACGCTCGGCCAACCGCAGCACCGGACGGCCGAGGACCTCGACCTCGCCGCCGGCGCACTCCGTCCCGGGCGGCAGCGCGCCGCTGACCGCCCGCAGCAAGGTGGTCTTGCCGGCCCCGGAGGGCCCGGTGAGTGCGACCACCTGGCCGGGCCGTACGGTCAGCGAGCCCGCGTCGAGCAGCGGGTAGCCGCCCGTGGTGCTGACCACCGTGAGGTCGGTGACCCGTACGGCCGGCGCGGCGGCGTGAGCCGAGTCGGTGGCCGGCTGCGCGGCCGGTGGCGCGGGGGACCGCGGGGGCTTCTTCGACGTCCAGCGCGTTCGGTGGGTGACAGCGCGGTCACCGCCTTCCGGCCGGCCCGCGGGACGAGCGCGACGGCCGCCAGGTTGACGCTCATGGCCAGCAGGCCGATGGCGATGCTGGGGGCGCCACCACGGCCCAGAGGTTCAGCAGGACGCCGGCCGAGTTCTCCCGGATCATCAACGCCCAGTCGGCGGTCGGCGGTTACGGGCCGACCTGGAGGAAGCCCGCGGTGGCGACGAGGTAGACGGCGGCGACGAAGCGCAGCCCGAACAGCGCGAGCAGGGTAGCCCGCAGGTTCGGCAACACCTCGCGCACCACCAGGTGCCACAGCCCCTCGCCGCCGGCCGTCGCCGCCTCCACGTACCCCGAGGCCGCGATGGGCGCCGCGGCGCCCGCCGTCAGGCGGATCGCGTACGGCATGCCGAGCACCACGGCGGCCGTGACCACCGCGAGCCGGTCGCCGTCCGGCCAGGACAGCGAGATCAGCAGGATGCCGAGCACGGCGGGCAGCAGCATCAGCACGTCGGCGGCGCGCTCCACGAAGCGGCCGACGGCGGGGCGCAGTGCGCTGACCGCGCCGAGCACCGCGCCCATGCCGGTCACCAGGAGGGCCACGAGCAGCGAGGTGCCGATGAGTTGCCGACCGCCGGCGAGTAGGCGGCTGAGCACGTCGCGGCCGAGCCGGTCGCCGCCCAGCACCGCGTCGCCGCCGGGTTCCGCGTACGGCGCGGTGACCGGCGCGTCCACGGCGTGCGGGGCCAGCCAGGGGCCGGCCACCGCCAGCGCGGCGAGCAGCAGCGCGGGCGCCGTGCGCAGCGCCACGCCCCACGGCCCCGGGCCCGACCGGGGTAGGCCGGTGGGCGGGTCCCTCGTGGCGGGCGGAGAGGGTCACGCGTGCCCTGCAAAGCCTCATCCGCGCCCCCCGGAGGCCCTGGCCCGGATCAGGTCGGCGAGCAGCAGCACGCCGCTGATGACCGCGCCGGTCAGGGTCACCACGCCGGCGATGAGGGGCCCGTCGCGGTCGGTGACGGCCCCGGCCAGCACCGAGCCGACGCCGGGGTAGTTGAAGATCGTCTCCACCACGACGGCGCCGCCGAGCAGCATGCCGGTCGAGGTGGCCAGCCCGGCGGCGATGGCCGGCAGCGCGCCCGGCAGCAGGTGGTGGCTGAGCACCCGGTGCCGGGGCAGCCCGTCGATGACGGCGGTCTCCACGTGCGGGGCCGTGGCCTCGTCCGCGAGAGCGGCCCGCACGATCCGGGTGTTCCAGCCGATCTGCGGGATGACCAGCGCGAACACCGGCAGCACCAGCATGTCCCAGGACGCGGGCGTGCCGGCGGCGTCGGCGATGGTCACGGCCGGCAGCCAGCCCGTCCACTGCGAGAACACCAGCACCAGCGCGACCGCCACCACGAACTCCGGTACCGCCAGGACCGCCGTCGCGCTCGCGGACACGGCCCGGTCCACGGCGCCACCGGGGCGCAGCGCGGCCCAGCAGCCGAGCGCCAGCGACACCGCCACGGTCACGAGCAGCGCGAGGCCGCCGAGCAGCAGCGTGTTGGGGAAGGGCGTGCCCAGCAGCCCGGCGACCGACTCGCCGCGCGCCGACGTGCCCAGGTCGCCGCTGGGTAGCGCCGCCATCCAGTCCGCGAAGCGCTCCAGGACCGGCCGGTCGAGCCCGAGCAGATGGTGGCGCGCCTCGATGTCGGCGGCCGACTCGCCGCGTTCGGCGGTGGCGTCGGCGGCGTCCCCCGGCAGCAGTTCCACGGCGCCGAAGACCAGCGCGAGGAGCACGGCGAGCAGCAGGGCGCGGCGGGCGAGCAGCCCGGCCAGGCGCGCCACGGCCGCCCCGGCGCGGGCCAGCCCGCCGGGCGCGCCGTGCTCCGGGGCGCCGGCGCCTGGCGCCGGACGGTCGGCGCGCGGTCGCTCGCCGGGTGTCACGGGCCGTCGCGCCGCGCCCCTCAGCGGGCCAGCCACGCGCGCTCAAGCTGGACGCGCCCGTACCCGGGCAACCTGGGCAGGCCGCGTACGAACGCCGCGGCCAGGTCGATGCCGTCGGCGACGCCCCACAGCAGGTAGCCGGACCTCTCGTGCTGGATCCTCTGGAGTTCGCGCAGCAGCGTGGCGCGCTCGCCGGCGTCGACGGTGCGCATGGCCTTGCGGTACGCGGCGTCGAAGGACGCGTCCCGCCAACCCGCCTCGTTCTGCGCGGCGTCGGCCGACAGCGTCTTGCTCGCGTAGAACACGACGGAGTCGTTGGTGCCCCAGTAGAGTGGTGTACAGGTCGCCCTTGCCGCCGCACGCGCCGAGCAGGGCCGTGGTCCCCAATGCGCCACCGGCCCAGAGCAGTTGCCTTCTGGTTGCATCCACACTGTCCCCGATCCGCCGGTGTGTTCGTACTGTTCAGACGCGGATCGAACGGTAGGTAAGGCTTGCCTAAACCTGCAAGGGTCGGGTCCTCGGCTGGCTGGTGGCCGTCGTCGCACGCGCGGCCACCTCATCCGATCAGCCGCCGTCGCGGAGCCAGCCGCCATCCGCCGCCCAGTAGCCTTATTCCGGGCGCCCCTTGAGCCCGCTGGTACGGAACGGCCGGCCGTCGTCGATCCGTACCGTCCCCAGCCGGTCGCCGCTGACCCAGTCCAGCTCCAGGTACCACTGGCAGTCGCAGGCGACGGTACGGGCGTTGACGCGCAGCACCTCCGGATCGGTGGCCGAGACCCGGTACGGGAAGCGCACGGCGGGCAGCGGTCGCTCGCCGTCGTGCCCGTCGGTGGGCCTGGCCAGCGGACGGGCCATGTCCAGGTCGACGGAGAACGCGCGCGGCGTGAGCGAACCGCCACACCCGTTCTCCATCGCGAACGCCGGCCACGCGAGCGGCGCCTGCCGCCCGACCACGCGCACCTGGAGCCCGCGCAACACCACGGCCCGCGAGGAGCGCCCGGCCACGGTCACCTCCACGTTGGTGGTGCCGCCGTGCACGGCCCCGTGCGCCCTGGCCCAACCGGGCGCGTCTTGCTCCACCGGGGGCCGGGCGACCTCGGCGGGCTCGCGGTCGACGAGGTAGCGGTGGTCGCAGCCGTTCTCCCACACGTGCGAGCGGGTGCTGAGCGTCAGCGGCGTGCCGGCGCCGGCCCACCGTGCGCCCCGCCGCGCCCCGCGTCGCCGTCGGGCGTGGCGCCGGCGGACGGCGCGCCGGTGCGCGACGAGCCGCCGGCGGAGGCCGCGGGGCCCGGGGTCGTCGGCCTCGCCTTCGGCCGCCGCTCCTCGGCCTGCTTCCGCCGGCCCGTGTCCGTGCGCCGTTCGGGGGCCGACTCGCCGGCCGCTCCGCCCGGTTCGCCCTGCGGCTGGCCGCTCGCGCTGCCCGCCCGCGGCGGCGCCGTGGCCTCGGGCGCGGCGCCCCGGCCGCCGGAGCCGCCCGGCGGCGAACTCGCCGCGGTGGCGACGCCGATTACGGCCGCCGCCAGCACCGTGCCGACCCCGGCCCACGCCACGGCCCGCCGCTCGCGCAGCCGCGCGGCGAGCCGTGCGGGCAGCACGGGCAGCGCCCGCCCCGAGCACGGCCGGGCCGGCACACGCGCCCCATCCGGCGTGTCGGTGACCGCCGTTGGTGCGGCGGGCTGGGTGGTCGGCGTGTCCGAGGTGGGCGCGTCGGCGGCACCGGACCCGTCCTCCAGGGCGCTCGTCTCGCCCTCCGTCTCGCGGAAGTCGCCCTCCGACGCGGCGCGTTCGCCGTCCGCGGCGCCGGTCCCGCCACCTGCGTCCGGGGGATCGACGGGCGCACCGGCGGGAGTCGCGGTCGGCGTACGCGCGGCGCCGGGCTCGTCACCAGCGGCATCCACCTCCGGGCGAGCGGGCGGCGCGGGTGCCGCCGCGGCGTCGCCGGGGGAGACCGCGCCGGGGGCCGGTGCGCCGGCGTCGCGACCCGGCGCGGTGCGGCGGGCGGCGTCCGCGAGGAGCCAACGGCGGTGCAGCTCCACCAACTCGTCCGGCGTGGCGGCGCAGAGCCTGGCCAGCCGCTCCACCGGGGCGTAGTCCGCCGGCACGGCGTCGCCGTTGCAGTAGCGGTGCAGCGTGGAGGTGCTGACGTGCAGTCGGCGGGCCAACACGCCGTAGCTGCGCCCCGATCGCTCCTTCAACTCCCGCAGACAGTCAGCGAACTTCTCGATCTCGGTCGCGCTCGCCATCCGCGCCACCCCCCGTTTCCCTGTGATCCCGCTCGTTCTTACTCGAACCCGCATGACGTTGACACCGCCGGGCGCCGCGCTGCCCCACCGCGTTGGTCACGGCCCGGTGGCACGCCGCGACCCGTACGCGCGTCATCCCCATGCCAACCGCCGCCGGCCCGTACCGCGCGTCCGCCCGCGCCCTGTGCGTCGGTGACACCCAAGGTGACCGTCGTACGGCGAAGACGGTTGCGGTCCGGCGGACACTGATCCCACCCTGATCGGGACGCCCGCCGAGGCCGGCGCCCCGCCGGCCGTCGAGGCCACAGATGATCATGTCGGAAATCCGCCAGCCGAACGGCCTTGCGGGCTGGTGGACTTGGCGCATGAGCAACGAGACACTCACCTCCCTCGCCACCCAGATCGAGCGCGCCCGTGCCTTCCGCGACCTGCACACCGGCGAGCGGCCGTTGGTGCTACCGAACGCCTGGGACCCGGCCAGCGCGCGCACCGTCGAAGAGGCGGGGGCCGCCGCCGTGGCCACCACGAGTGCCGGCGTCGGCTGGGGACTGGGCTTCGGCGACGGGGAGCGGCTGAGCCGCGAGCGGGCGGTCGAGCTGATCGCGCGGGTCGTGGCCACGGTAGACGTGCCGGTGACCGCCGACATCGAGGCCGGTTACGGCGAGGGCACCGAGGACGTCGCGGCGACCGTGCGCGGCGTGCTGGCCGCGGGCGGCATCAACCTGGAGGACGCCAACCACGCGTCCGAGGGACCCGGGGTGCGCTCGACCTAGGAGAACGCCGCGCGGATCGCCGCCGCCCGGCAGGTGGCCGACGAGGCCGGCGTGCCGCTGTTCATCAACGCGCGCACCGACGTCTACCTGGCCTCCGTGGGCGAGCCGGAGACCCTGCTGAGCGAGACGTTGGAGCGGGCGGCCGCCTACGTCGTGGCCGGCGCCAACGGTGTCTTCGTCCCCGGCGTCGTGGACTTCGAGACGGTGACCGCGCTGGTCAAGGGCATCGCGGCCCCGCTGAACGTGATGGTGTGGCCGGGGGCGCCGAGCGTCGAGGAGTTCGCCGGGCTCGGCGTGGCGCGGATCAGCGTCGGGGCGGCGATCGCGCAGTCGGTGCACGCGCTCACCCGGCGCGCCGCGCGCGAGGTGCTGGCCTCGGGGACGTACACCAGCTTCGCCGACGGGCTCAGCTACCCCGAGCTCAACGGCCTCTTCGAGCGCCGCTCGTAACCCGCCCCGCGACGGCCCACGGCGCGCGCCGCGCGGCGCACCGCGACCATCGCCAGGTCGTCGGAGAGGGCCCGCGCGCCGGGGGTCGCGCCCGCGTGCCGCAGGACGTCGCGGTGCAGCACGTCGAGCAGGTCGGCGGGGGCGGCGCCGGCGAACCGGGCCAGCTGCGCCAGCGGGTCGTAGAACACGCCGTGCGCGTCCCGCGCCTCGGTGACCCCGTCGGTGAACAGCAGCAGCGACGCCCCCTCGGGGAAGGCCACCTCGTCGGCGTACGGGCCGGCCGGCGCGGGCACCTGGCCGGCGCCGGAGACCGCGCCGAGACCCAACGGCAGCAGCCGCTGGCGCGGTTCGAGCCGGCGCACCTGGCCGCGACGCAGCAGCAGCGGCGCCGGGTGGCCCCGGTTGACCAGGCGCAGCGCGTGCCCGTCCGGGTTGACCTCGGCGACCAGCACGGTGGCGAAGTTCTCGGCGGCCTCCTCGGCCCCAGCCGCCCCCGAGGGCAGGGCCGTCGCGCCGACCAGCGCCCACTCCAGGGTGTCCACCAGGACGGACAGGGTGGGCACCCGGTCCGCGGCCCGGTCGAACGCCCGGCGCAGCGCGGCGGCCCCCACGGCGGCCCCGGGGCCCTTGCCGCGCACGTCGCCGATGAGCAGCCGCAGGCCGTACGGGGTCTGCCGGACCGCGCACACGTCGCCGCTGGCTGCGCCGGAGTCGGCCGGGACGTTGCGCGAGGCGGCGCTCAGCATCCGCGGCAGCGGCACGCCACCCGCCGCGCCCCGACCGTCCTGGCCCCGTGGCCGGGAGGCGCCCAGCACACCGGCGACGGCCGGCGCGGGCCGCGGCAGGCGCGCGGGACGGCCCGGCGTCGGCGACGCGGCCAGGCCGGGCACCTGGCCGGGCGCGGTGGGCGCCGGCGCGGCCTCACAGCGGACGCCCATCGGCTCAGGCATCCCGCAGCAGCGCCGCGAGGTCGGCGTCCACATCGAGGTACCCACCCTCCTGACCCACCGGGACGAGCGCGTACGAGCGGCCGAGGAACTCCCGCACGTCGGCCGAGTTGAGCCGCACCAAGGCCATGCCCTCATCGGCGCGGAACTCCACGACGATCCGCTCCGCGCTGTGCACGGCCACACGTACACGTCCCCGCTGCCGGCGGGCCGGCGCAGCCCCTTCTCCAGCAGGTCGCCGCCGAAGGCCCACTCCACTTCGAATCCGTCGAGGGAGGCGGCGGGCGGGAACGAGACGCGGACCGCGAACGGGTCTGTGGGCTCGTACCGCAGTCGTGCGGGGATGGCCCGGGTGCCGGGTGCGGAGGCGATCAGCCGGGCCCGGATGGCTTGGTCTATGATGATGGACAATCTCTGCTCCCTTCCTCTTGGTGCGGGTCCTTGTCTCTTTGACCCCTAAGAGGGGCCGTGCATTACGCGCGTGCACTCGATACCCTGCGTGACGTACGTCACCACGGGGTCGGCTGCGGTGATCGACGTCGGGCTTGCGAAAATCCTGGCTAGCCCGCGATACCACGCGTCACACCCCGAGGTGTCCCCCCACATGACCGAAGCATCCGCCGCCCCGGACACGGATGCCTACGCGCGGCTGTACGAACGCGAGCACCCCCGCCTCGTCGCCTGCGCGTCCACGCTGACCGGCAACCCCTGGGTCGCCGAGGACCTGGTGGCCGAGGCCCACTTCCGCGTCTGGCGCCGGCTGCGCACCCGCCACCAGATCGACAACGTGTCCGCGCACCTGACGACGACGGTGCGCCACCTGTCCTCCAGCACGGCCGGCCGTGGCGCCCGCGAGGTACCGCGCGACCCCGCCGTGGCCGAGGCCGGACGACCTGGCCAGGTACGACGAGCGGGGGAGCGGCCAGGACACGGCGCAGCGGGTCGCGTACGTCGATCTGCTGGCCAGGGTCATGGGCCAGTTGCCGGAGCGCTGGGTGAAGGCGCTGTGGCTGGCCGAGGCCGAGGACCAGCCGCTGGAGTCCGTCGGCCGCCAGATAGGCGCGAACTCCGGCGCCACCGCCGTTCTGCTCCACCGGGCCCGCGAGGGCATGCGACAGGCGTTCCTGCGCGAGCAGCCCGGTGCCCCGGACAACCCGGCCTGCGCCGGACACTGGGAGCGGATGCCCGCCCACATCCGCGGCACCGACTCGCCCCGGCAGGCCGAGAGCATCGCTCTGCACGTGGAGGACTGCGCCGACTGCCGGGACCGGCTCGCGGTGCTAGCGCTGCTCGCGGGCGGTGGGGCGAAGTTCCTGGCCCCGCTGCTCGGCGCCGGCGCCGCTGGTGCCGGTACGGCCGCCGCGGCGGGCGGCAAGGGCTCGGCGGGTGGCGCGCTGCGTTCGGCGCGCCACCTGCTGCGTGGCCAGGTCGGCCAGGCGGGCCCGGTGGGTGTCGCGGTGGCCGGCGCCGGCGTGGTGGCCATCGCCGCGGTCGCGGCCGGCCAGGTGTTCGGCGGCGACGAGTCCGCCGCGCGGCGGGCCCAGACCCCCGTCGCGGCGTCCTCGGGCGCGCCCGAGTGGGCGCCGGTCGACCCGCCGTCGTACGGCGGCACCACCCCGCGGGGCGAGACCGGGCCCACCACGGCGCCCGGCGCGCCCCGACCGACCTCGGCCACCCCCGCGTCGCCGACCTCGTCGACGCCTCCGACCTTCGCGGTGCCCCCGCCCGTGCTCGCGGCCCCGACGCACCCCGACCGCGCGGAGCCGACCCCGGACGCCGACCCCCCGCCGCCCAGCTCCGCCCCCGGCACCCCGCCACGGCCGACCTCGGCCCCCACCACGACGCCCCCGACGCCGACCGACAAACACACCCCGACGGGCAAGCCCACCACCGGGCCGCCCTCGCCGACGGCGACGTCGCCCACGCCCACGAGCGCGTCACCCAGCCCGACCGGCGGTGGCCTGGTCTGCGAGGAACTGTTCCCGGGCTGGACGGTCTGCTGGCGCCGCTGAGCGCCCGGCGGGCTCCCACCCGGGTCTGCCGTCACCGGCCCGCCGTCCGCCCCGGCCCTGACCGCTCGTGCTCGCCCGCCACCGTGGCGTGATCGTGGGGATCCGACCGTGGACGCCGCCGCGCCCATGGGTCAGCTTCCAGCGCCATGAGGGTCATGGGGACGATGCGACGGATGATGACGGCGGGGCTGTGCGGGTGGCGCTGGCGGCCGTGCTGACGGCGCAGGCCGGCGCGGCGGGCACGGGTGACCGGGGCGCGGCGGAGCCGGCCGGGGCCACGTGGAGTGGTTCGCCGTACGCCACGGGAGCGGGGCTGACCTGGCGGGCAAGTGACAGCGGCAGCGACGCGAGGTTCCGCGGGCTGGCCGCCGTCGATCGGCGCACCGCCTGGGTGGCCGGTACGAAGGGCACCGTACTGCGCACCGTGAACGGCGGCCGGAGCTGGCGCGACGTGTCGCCGCCCGGCGCGGGCTCGCTGGAGTTCCGGGACGTGGAGGCGTTCGACTCGCGGCACGCGGTGGTGCTCGCCATCGGCGAGGGCGAGGCGTCCCGGGTCTTCCGCACCGCTGACGGCGGCGCGACCTGGACGGAGAGCTTCCGCAACACCGACCCGGCGGCCTTCTACGACTGCATGACCTTCTTCGACGCCCGGCGCGGCATCGCGCTCAGCGACCCGGTGGACGGCAAGTACCGCGTCCTGTCCACCGGCGACGGCGGCCGGAGCTGGCGGGTGCTGCCATCGGCGGGGATGCCGGCCGCCCAGCCGGGCGAGGCCGCGTTCGCCGCCAGCGGTCAGTGCCTGGTCAGCTCGGGCAGCCGGGACGCCTGGATCGCCACCGGCGGGGCCGCCACCGCGCGCGTGCTGCACTCCGCCGACCGGGGTCTGACCTGGACGGTCACCCAGGCGCCCATCTCGGCCGGCGACCCGGCGCGCGGTGTCTTCGGCCTCGCGTTCCGCGACGCCCGACACGGCCTGGCCGTGGGCGGCGACTACCGCGCCGGCGAACCGTCGCCCCGCACCGCGGCGGTCACCGGCGACGGCGGCGCGACCTGGACGGGCGCCCGCCGCCAGCCGCCGGGCTACCGCTCCGGCGTCGCCTGGCTGCCGCACAGCCGCTCCGCCGCGCTCGCCATCGGCCCCACCGGCAGCGAGGTCACCCTCGACGGCGGCCGGCGCTGGCTCACCTTCGACACCGGCTCGTACGACACGGTCGACTGCACCCCGGACCTGAGCTGCTAGGCCGCCGGCGAGCGGGGCCGCGTCGGCCGCCTCGCGCTCTCCGGCAGCTGACCGCGCTCGCGGGCGCACGGGCGACGAACGCGCCGAGCCGGGGCGAGACGCTCTCGCCCCGGCCCGGCGTCCGGCGGGACCGCGCGGGCTCTAGACCGGCAGTTCCTGCCGGTACGCGGCCAGCTCGGGCGCCGTCTTGGTCGCCAGGAACTCCGTGATCCGGTACGCGCACACCTCCGCCGTGACGAACGGGTCGCTCGCCACCACCTCCTCGATGGCGGCCCGGTCCGCCCCCACCGCGAGGATCACGCCGCCGTCGCGCGGCTCCTTGCGCCCGGAGGCGATGAAGGTCCCCGACGCGTAGTGCGTGTTCAGCCAGTTGACGTGGTCACTGAGCAGGGCGTCGACGCACTCCAGGGGAGCCGTGTAGGTCAACTCGAGTACGAACATGATCACCAGGCTACGCCGAACGCCCGACGCCGCACCCGCCGTCCCCGAGGACTCCGCCGTCCCCCGCGCGGAGCAACCGTTCGGCCCCGCGTAGCGTGATCACCGACATGAGCTCATCCAGCGAACCCACGGGGCAGCCGGCCTGGGCGGCCGTGCCCGCCGACTGGCCGCGCACCGAGGCCGAGGCCACCGCCGTCCAGGAGCGGCTGCGCGGCGGCGTCGACGCGTCGGGCGCGGCCACCGCGCCGGGCGCCCCCGGCCTGGTGGTGGGCGTGGACGTGGCGTACGACGACGCGCGCGACCTGACCCGCGTCGCGGCGGCGACGGCCGTCGGCCGGGTCTCCTTCCCCTACGTGCCGGGCCTCCTGGCCTTCCGGGAGATCCCGACGGTGCTGGCCGCCCTCGACCACCTCCGCCGCACGCCCGACCTGGTGGTGTGCGACGGCTATGGGCTGGCCCACCCCTGCCGGTTCGGCCTGGCCAGTCACCTCGGGGTTGTCACCGGACTGCCGACCATCGGCGTCGCCAAGAGCCCCTTCGTCTTCCGCCACGACCCGCCGGGCCCACGGCGCGGCGACGCCTCGCCGCTGTGGGACGGCGCCCAGGAGGTGGGCCGGGTGCTGCGGATCCAGCCGGGCGTCAAACCGGTCTTCGTCTCCGTCGGGCACCGGATGACGCTGGACGCCGCCTGCGCCCACACCCTGCACCTCAGCCCCCGCTACCTGCTGCCGGAGACCACCCGCGCGGCCGACGCCGCCTGCCGCCGGGCGCTGGCCGACCTCGCCCGCGAGCACGGCTAGCCGGCGCCGGCCGCGGGTGGGGGCCGCCGGCGTTGTTGGTATGTTGGTGGCATGGCAGAGTATGACTACCAGTTGATGAACCGGTCCCGCTGGCAGCGCCGGCTGGACCCGATCGTGGCCACCGTGCTCATGATCGGCATCGTGTACGGCGCGTTCTGGCTGGTCTGGCGGCTATGCACGTCGTACGCCGGTCTGATCGCCAACCTCTTCGACTGACCCCGGACCGCCTGGCCGGTCGCGCGGTGGGGCCGGCCCGACGGCCTCGCTCAGCCCGCGCGACGGGTCTCCGCGAGGAAGCAGCCGTACTCCACGGCCCGGATGTGCACGGCCGCCACCCGCGGGTCGCGGTACCACTCCTCCAGGGCGTCGACGACCGAGCCGCCGTGCTCCGGGCTCCCCTGGATCAGCAGCCGCCCGCCGAGAATCCGGCCCTCCGCCGAGTAGGCGCGCAGCACCCGTCGCTCGCCCACGAGGCCCTGCGGGTAGCCGCCCGGGGCGCCGTCCCGCCCACCGCCGGACCAGCCGCCGCACGGCTCGGGATGCAGGAAGACCGGGCCGACCTCGTCGTACGCATCAGGCGTGGCGCCCGTCTCGGCGGCCCAGCGGCGCAGCGGCGCGTACGAGACGAGGATCAGCTGCTCGCCGGGGGTGCTGCGGCCCAGGCAGCAGCGCAGCGGGTTGCCGCCGTCCTCGTCGACGACCACGCGCGGGCTCCGGCCGGCGTCGTCGCGCACCCGCAGTTCGCGCAGGACCTCCGGGGCGATGGGGCGGATCTCGTAGCGCGGCCCGGAGTCCTGGCCGGGGGCGCGGGTCTGGGTGTCCGTGTAGGTGCTCATGCAGCCATGGTGGAGCGCCCGGGGCGCCGCTTCTGGCGGGTATCGGACATCGCGTTCGGGTCCGTACGGGGCGGGCGCCGGGCCACCCGGCCCGTGCACGGCGCGGGCGCCGTAACCGCTCCCGCTCAGTGTCCCGACACGACCCGGAAGCCGAGACCCGCGCGGACCAGCCGGGCCGTGAGGCGTTCGCCCATCGCGGTGGCCGGCGTGACCTGGCCCGCGGTCGCGGGGAGGTCGTCGAACGCCAGGCACAGCGCGGACTCTGCCAGCATCCTGGCCGTCTCGCCGTAGCCGGGGTCGCCGCCACAGACCTCGGTGACCACGCGCCGCCCGCCACCCCACCCCACCAGGCGCAGCGCGAACCAGCTCCGCTCCCGCCGCTCCCGGCTCGGTCCGTCACCCGGGCCGCGCCGGCCCGTCAGCCAGGAGCGCGCCGGCGGCACCTGCGCCAGCGCGGCCAGCGCGCCGATCCCGGCCACGCCCGCCGCGGCCACCGGCAGCCGGCGCACGGCCGCGAAGTGGCGGTAGCGGAACGCCGGTCCGTAGCCCGTTGACGCGGCGGCCGAGCGGGCGACGACCCGCGCGTCGATCGTCGGCAGCGGCACCCCCCAGGCACGCACCGCGCGGCTGTGGTGCACTGGGCCGAGCGGGGCGCGTACGGTCCACCCGGCCGGGCGGGGCTCCACGCGCCGCCGCTCCCGCGCCGCCCGGGCCATCGCCAGTGGCCGGGAGGCGGCGGTCAGCGCCGAGTCCAGGGTGCCGCCGGAGAAGGTGGCGTTGGTACGCAGGTAGCCGTCGACGCGCAGCGGCACGCCCCGTGGCAGCAGCCCCACGGTGTACAGCGCGCCCAGGTCGGCCGGGAGGGAGTCGAACCCGCACGTGTGCACTAGGCGGGCGCCGGTGGCCCGGGCCCGCTCGTGGTGACGCACGTACGTCCGGTCGACGAACTCGGGCTCACCAGTCAGGTCGGCGTAGTCGGTGCCGGCCTCGGCGCACGCGGCGACCAGCGGCTCGCCGTAGCGCAGGTAGGGGCCGACGGTGGTGGCGACCACTCGGGTGCTCTCGGCCAGCGCCCGTACCGCGTCGCGGTCGGCGACGTCGACGGTGAGCAGCGGCAACCCCGCGTGCGCCGGGTCGGTGGCGGCCAGCTCGGCGCGCAGCGCCTCAAGACGGGCCCGGCTGCGCCCGGCCAGCGCCCAGCGCAGCCCGGGCGGGGCGCGCTCGGCCAGGTAGTGGGCGGTCAGCGCGCCCACGAAGCCGGTGGCGCCGACGAGCACCACGTCGTACGCGCGCCGGTCGAGTCCCTCGCGTGGCATCGCTTCCCCTCGCGGCCCGCGGGCCGGGCCCCGAGCGTGGTGCGTGCTGCGCCGTGCGTGATCCACAGCCTGGAGGCCGCCACGCTAGGCAGCTATTGACCCGTAGTCAACAAGAGGGCACCCGGATGCGAGAGAGGTTGACAGGCGTCAGGGGTGCTCCGTCACATTCACCCCACGCATCGGACGTCCAACGTCCGTATTGTCATCTTTACTGCTATGGCTTGGCTCCCTCCCACCCTGGCTGACGCCTCGTAGAAAGCTGATCCCATGCGCCCACCGGTTCCCCTCACCGGCGCCATCCCGCCGATGTGCACCCTGCTCACCCCTACCGGCGACGTGGACACCCGGTCGCTGGTCGCGCTCACCCGACGGCTGCTGGACGCCGGCGTGCACGGGCTGTTCGCCCTCGGCTCCACCGGCGAGGTCGCCTACCTCACCGACGCCCAGCGCCGCACCGCCCTGGAGACGGTGGTGGAGGCCGCCGCCGGACGGGTCCCCGTGCTCGTCGGCGTCATCGGACACGACCACCGCGCGGATGCGCTACCACGCCGCCAGCGCCGCCGCCAGCGGCGCCGACGCCCTCGTGGCTACCGCCCCCTTCTACACCCGCACCCGCACCCACCCCGTCGAGATCGCCGACCACTTCCGCCGCCTGCGCGCCGGCACGGAGCTGCCGCTGTTCGCGTACGACATTCCCGCATCCGTGCACACCAAGCTCACCGCCGCCACCGTGCTGCCGCTGGCCGCCGACGGCACCCTGGCCGGGCTCAAGGACAGCAGCGGCCAGGTGGAGGAGTTGCGCCGGCTGATCGTCGCGGCCCGGGACCAAGGTCTGGGCGAGCGGTTCTCCGTGCTGACCGGCTCCGAGATGGCGGTGGACGGCGCCCTGCTGGCCGGCGTGCACGGCGTCGTGCCCGGCCTCGGCAACGTGGACCCGCACGGCTACCTGCGCCTGCACGCGCACGCCCGCGCCGGCCGGTGGGCCGATGCCGCCGCCGAGCAGGACCGGCTCGCCGCGCTGTTCGCCCTCACCGAGACCGGCGACCCGGCGCGGATGGGCGGCAGCTCGTCGGCGCTCGGCGGCTTCAAGGCCGCGCTGCACCTGCTCGGCGTCATCGACTGCCCGGCCACCGCCGCGCCGCAGGTCCCGCTGGAGGCCGCGGCCGTGGACCGGGTGCGCAAGTTCCTCGACGACGCGGGCCTGACCGCGTGAGCGCCACCGGGCCCGAGGCGGGCACGCGCTGGTACCGCGAGGTGTCCCCGGGCCAGTGGAAGGCCATGTTCGCCGCCTGGCTCGGCTACCTGCTCGACGGCTTCGACTTCGTCCTGATCACCCTCGTGCTGACCGAGATCGCCGACTCAGCGGCGTCGAGGCCGCCAGCCTGGTCTCCGCCGCCTTCGTCACCCGCTGGCTGGGCGGCGCGCTGCTCGGCGCCTTCGGCGACCGCTACGGGCGCAAGGCCGCCATGATCGTCAGCATCCTGCTCTACTCCTTCGGCACCTTCGCCTGGGGGTACGCCAGCCTCTTCGTCGCCCGACTGCTGATCGGCGTGGGCATGGCGGGGGAGTACAGCGCGAGCGCCAACTACGTGCTGGAGAGCTGGCCACCACGGCTGCGCAACCGTGCCTCCGGCTTCCTGATCTCCGGCTGCGCGGGCGGCACTATCCTCGCCTCCAAGCTCTACGAGTGGGTGGTGCCGCACTGGGGCTGGCGCTGGTTGTTCTGGATCGGCGTGCTGACGGTCCTGGTCGCCCTGTGGGTACGCCGCGCGCTGCCGGAGGCCGAGGACTGGAGCGCTGAGATCGCCGCCGGCGGCCGGCGGCCGAACCCGTTCGCGCCGCTGTTCGCCGGGCGCCACAGGGCCTGGCTGAACACGCTGCTGACCGTGCTCGCCAGCGCCGCGCTGTTCTGCGTGTTCACCCCGCTCGGCAAGGGCCTGGTGTGGCCGCTGGCGCTGCTGGCCGCGGGCTGCCTGATCGCCTTCGCGGTCCAGGTCGGCGGCCGACGGCAGTGGGTCCTGTACGTGTCCCTGATGGTCACCGTCTTCTGCGCCTTCCTCTACAGCTGGCCGATCCAGGCGCTGCTGCCCACCTATCTGAAGACCGAGATGGGCTACTCGCCGGGCCAGGTGGGCGACGTCATGTTCTACGCCGGGTTCGGCACCATGTGCGGCTGCTGGCTCGCGGGCTTCGTCGGCGACCGGGTGGGCACCCGGCGCGCGTACGCCTGGACCCTGGTCGCCTCGCTGGGCTTCGTCTTCCCCGTCTTCGTCGTCGACGAGAGCCTGGTCGCGCTCGGCGTGCTGCTGTTCGGGCTGCTCGCCCTCAGCCAGTGCATCTCCGGCATCCTGCCCAAGTACATCGCCAGCCACTTCCCGACCGGCACACGGTAACACGCCACCGCCCTCTCCAGGCTCACCCCCTGCCGCGCCGAGCGCCTGGCCCAGGTCGGCCAGCGCGCCGGGCCGGTCCGTCAGGCACACCTCGAGGTCCCGCGGCCCGGCGCTCACGAGGTCACCACGGTGCTGGCCACCTCGACTGGCACCGACAGGCTGTTGGCGACGTAACAGGAGCGGTGCGCCCGCTCGGCGATCTCCCGGACCCGGACCGGGTCCGTCCCGGCGGCGACCCGGACGGTGACCCGGAGCCGGATCGCGGCCAACCGGGCCGGCTCGGCGGTCAGGTCGAGGTGGCTGCTGGCCTCGTCGTCGTACCTGAGCACGGTCACCCCGGCGCGGGAGGCGGCGCCGAGGAAGGACAGGACAGCATCTGGCAGGAGGAGGCTGCCATGACCACCAGTTGTTCGGGGTTGAGCCGTTCGGAGTCGCCACGGAAGGCCGGGTCCGCGCTCAGGTCGACCCGCGCGGTGGCGGGTGGGGCGACGGCGCTGTGGTCGCGCGAGTAGCCGCGGATCCCGTCCGCGGTGGAGCCGTCCCAGTGCAGGTGGGCGCGGTAGGTGTGGGTGTCCATGCGGGGACCGTAGGCGCCCGATGCTTCGGCGCCGGCCGAAGCGTCGGCGTCGTATCGTCACCCCCATGAGCCGGGACCGGGACTTCACCAGCGTGGGCAGGGCGCTCGCCGCGCCCGCCCGCTCCGCCTTCCTCAACCTGCTCATGGACGGCACCAGGCGGCCGGCCGGCGAGCTGGCCCGGCCGGCCGGGGTGAGCGCGTCGACCGCGTCCGAGCACCTGGCGGCGCTGGTCGACGTCGGCCTGGTGACCTGCGAGACGCGCGGTCGCCGCCGCTACTACTACTACGCGCTCGCCGGCCCACGGGTCGCCACCGCGCTCGAAGCGCTCGGCGCCCTGGCCGACTCGGTGCCCGTCTCCGGGTACCGACGCAGCCGCGAGATGCGCCACCTGGCCGCGGCACCGCTGTGCTAAGATTACCTTGCCGGACCCCTAGGCGTCGCCCTGACCGACGCCTGGACGGACCGGGGATGGCTGGCCGACCACGAGTCGCTGACCCTCGCCGACGCCGGTGCCACGGGCCTGCGCGCGCTCGGGGTGGACGTGGACGGCGCGCTCCGCGCCCGCCGCCCCACCACCCGGGCCTGCCCGGACTGGACGGAACGCCGCACCCACCTGGCCGGCGCTTTGGGCGCCGCGATCGGTACGCGCTTCCTCGCCGCGGGCTGGGTCGTACGACACCCCGCCGGCCGCGGACTGAGCACCACGGACAGCGGCCGCGAGCTGCTGCGGGACGCCTGGGGCATCGAGCCGGGGGACCTGGTCGGTGAGGCCGACGCGGCCGGTGGGGCCGGGCCGGCGCCCTGACCGGGCCGCTCAGGGCAGGATCGAGTCGACGTAGCCGCCGTCGACCCGCAGGGCACCGCCGGTGGTCGCGGACGCGAAGGGCGAGGAGAGGTAGACCACCAGGTGGGCGATTTCCTCTGGCTCGATGAGGCGCTGGATCAGCGACTGCGGACGGTGCCTGATCATGAACTCGCGCTGTGCCTCGTCCCAGGACAGATCGTCGCCGACCAGCTCACGGACGAAGTTCTCGACGCCGCCGGTGTGCGTCGGGCCGGCGATGACGGAGTTGACCGTCACGCTCGTGCCGGCCGCCTCCTTGGCGAAGCCTCGGCTGACGGCGAGCAGCGAGGTCTTGGTCATGCCCTAGTGGATCATCTCGGCGGGAATGACCACGGCCGAGTCGCTGGCGAGGTTGAGGACGCGGCCCCAGCCCCGGTCCGTCATGCCGGGCAGGTAGGCGCGGATGAGCCGGATGGCGGAGAGGACGTTCACCTCGAAGTAGCGGCGCCACTCGGCGTCGTCGATCTCCAGCGGGGCGGCGGAGCCGAAGATGCCGAGGTTGTTGACCAGGATGTCGACGCCGGGAACGGCGTCGACCACGGCCGCGGCGCCCTCCTCCGTCGCCAGGTCGCCCACGGCGGGGACGACGTCGTCGCTGCCGGATTCGGTACGCACCCGCTCCACCGCTTCCGTGACGCGCTCCGCGCCCCGGCCGTTGACGGCGACCCAGGCTCCGGCGCGGGCGAGGCCGACGGCGATGGCGTGCCCGATGCCCTGGGTGGAGCCGGTGACCAGGGCGGTGCGGTCGGAAAGGTCGATCTGCACGATGGTTCTCCTCGTCGAGAGTGTGCGGTTGTCGAGCGGTGCCGATGCGGGGGAGGGGCGGGGCGCGGCGGTACGTCCGTCGGCGGCGCACGGCGGGCGCCCCCTGGTACGCGGGGCGGGCGGGCGCCCGGGAGGTCCGGCGACGGTCAGTTGAAGGTGCCGGGGTTCGGGCCGGTGCGCAGCTCGCGGTCCAGGCCCGCGATGGCGGACATGTCGGCGTCGCTCAGCTCGAAGCCGAAGAGTCGAGGTTCTGCCGGATGCGCTCGGGCGTGACGGACTTGGGGATCACGATGTTGCCGCTCCGCAGGTGCCAGCGCAGCACGACCTGCGCCGGCGACACGCCGTGCGACCGGGCGATCCGCACGACCGGCTCGTCCTGGAGTACCGCGCCCTGAGCCAGCGGGCTCCACGCCTCGGTGGCGATGCCGTGCTCGGCGTGGAAGGCGCGCAGCTCGTTCTGTTGGAGCGCGGGGTGCAGTTCGATCTGGTTGACGGCGGGCGTGACGCCGGTGTGCTCGCGCAGCCGCTGAAGGTCGGCGACCCGGAAGTTCGACACGCCGATCGCGCGGGCGCGCCTGCGCGCCAGGATCTCCTCCAGTACCTCGTAGGTCTCCACGAACAGGTCACGGGCCGGGGTCGGCTAGTGGATCAGGTAGAGGTCGACGTGGTCGAGGCCGAGCTTGTCCAGGGAGGCGTCGAACGCGGCCAGGGTCCTGTCCCTGCCCTGGTCGTCGTTCCAGAGCTTGGTCGTGACGAAGAGTTCCTCGCGGGGGAGTCCGGAGGCGCTGAGCGCCTTGCCGACGCCGCGCTCGTTGCCGTAGATCGCGGCGGTGTCGATGCTGCGCTAACCAGCCTCAAGTGCGCTGGCGACGGCGGCGGTGGTCTCCTCGTCGGGGACCTGGAAGACGCCGAAGCCGAGCTGCGGCATGACCACGCCGTTGTTGAGCGTCACGTTCGGGATGGCAGTCATGATGGGGCCTTTCGGCGGTGCTTGTCGGTGCTGTGGTTGCTGTGCGTGCCGGTCGGCGCTGTGGGTGCCGGGTCTGTGCCGGTCAGCGACGACCCGTACGGCTCGGTGTCGGTCAGAGCGCCTGGAGCGCGGTCCTGGCGAAGCCGTGGTCCTGCTCGGGGGCGCCGCCGCCGAGCCCGAGGGCGCCGACGAGCTGACCGTTACGGTGGACCCGCCGCCGATGAACAGCAGGGGCCTGTTCAGCGCGGTGGGCAGCGAGTGGAAGGGACCGTCCGGCTTGACCAGGTCGGCGACCTCGGCGGTCGGCGCGTTCAGTTGTAGGGCGGTGTACGCCTTGGCGGTGCTGGTCTCGCCGGAGATGAGCACGGCGCGCTCATCGCGCCGGAAGGCCAGCAGGTGTCCGCCGGCGTCGAGAACGGTGACGCTGACAGGCACCCCCGCCTCGTCGGCGGCGCGGCGTGCCGCGGCGATCAGGGTCTCGGCGTCGGCTGTGGTCAGCGGGGTCACTGTGGTGGTCATGGGGCACTTCCTAACGGTGGGGGATGAATGTCCGCGTGTCGCGGCGGTCAGGAGCGGCCGGCGCCCGTCGCGGCCGGGACGGCGACGGCGTCGGCGGCCGGGGCCCAGGCGAGGTCCGCGGGCACCGGGGCAGTGGTCTCGGTGGAGCGCCCGAGGGGTTCGGGGGCGAGGGGCGTCGCGGTGCGCCGGTCCGAGCGCGCTTCGAGCCGGTGCGCGACGACGGCCAGCGCCAGGGCGGCGGCCAGGAGGGCACCGACGGCGTTGGGCGTGGTGTAGCCGAGCCCCGCGGAGATCACCATGCCGCCGAGCCAGGCGGACAGCGCGTTGCCCAGGTTGAAGGCGCCTATGTTGGCCGCGGAGGCCAGGGTGGGAGCGCCGTGAGCCTGGTCCAGGACCCGCTTCTGCAGGGGCGGGACGGTGGCGAAGCCCAGCGCGCCGATGAGGAAGACGGCCACGACGGCCGCGACCTTGATCGAGGCCAGGAAGGTGAAGAGGAACAGGACCAGCGGCAGGCCGCCCAGGGCCGTGTAGAGCAGGGCATCAACCTGCGGTCGGCGAACCGGCCGCCGAGGAGGTTGCCCACCACCATGCCGAGTCCGAAGACCACCATCAGCCAGGTGATGGACGACTCCGCGAAGCCGCCGACCTCGGTCATCATCGGCGCGATGTAGGTGATCGCGGCGAACACACCGCCGAAGCCGAGCACCGTCATGGCCATGGCCAGCACGACCTGCACGTTCCTGAACGCGGCGACCTCGTGCCGCAGCCGCATGCCCTCCGGCCTGGGCAGGTCGGGGACGAGCTTGGCGACGCCCACCAGGCCGAGCACGCCGAGCGCGGCGACGAGCGCGAAGGTCACCCGCCAGCCGGCGCTCTGGCCCACGTACGTGCCCAGGGGCACGCCGACGACGTTGGCCACGGTCAGGCCGGTGAACATCATGGAGATGGCCCCGGCCTTCTTCTCCTGTGCCACCAGCTCTGCGGCGGCGACGGAGCCGATGCCGAAGAAGGCGCCGTGGGCCAGCGAGGCCACCACCCGGCCGATCAGCATGACGGCGAAGACGGGGGCCACGGCGGAGATGAGATTGCCAAGTATGAACAGGCCCATGAGCAGCATGAGCATGTTCTTCCGGGAGATCCTGGTGCCGAGGACGGTCATGATCGGCGCTCCGATCATGACGCCGAGGGCGTAGCCGGTTACCAGGTAGCCGGCCGTCGGAACCGACACTCCCAGATCCGCGCCGACCTGGGGCAGCAGCCCCATGATCACGAACTCGGTCGTGCCGATTCCGAAGGCGCCCAGGGCCAGGGCCAGCAGTGCGAGTGGCATGACAAGGGTCCTTCGGTGGTGCGGAGGGGACGGGATGGCGAACCCGAGACAAAGACGCGTCTGCTCCTTACGTGCGTCCACAATAATTGCACACGCAGTATATCTGCAAGCACGGGTATAGTGATGTGGGAGATACGCCGCCCGTGACCCGTCGGCGCGGCGCCGCCGCCCGTGAGATCCGCCCGAGGGAGTTGCTCATGACCGCTACCGATCCGGCGATGACGGCGCTGGCGCACCGTTGGTCGGCCCTTTCGCTGCTGCACGGCCGTATAGAGGGTCGCGTCGAACACGTGCTCCAGGCGGGGCACGAGCTGAGTGCGCGCGAGTACTCGCTGCTGGACGTGCTCAGCCGGCAGCACGACGGCGAGGGCGGCCACCTGCAGATGCGCCAGGTCGCCGACTCCGTCTTCCTCAGTCAGAGCGCGACCACGCGCCTGGTCGCCCGCCTGGAGGAGCGCGGCCTGCTCTCGCGCTACCTGTGCCCGACCGACCGTCGTGGCATATGTACGGACGTGACCGAGGCCGGTGCGCGCCTGCTGGGCGAGGCCCGCCCCACCCACAACGCCGCCCTGCGCAATGCCCTTGACGAGGCGGCCGAGGACCCCGCGCTCGCCCCCCTGGTCAGCGCCGTCTACGAACTGCCGGGAGCCATCCAGCCGGTGTGAGTCGGCGCCCGGGCGCCCGGGGAGCGGGCCCTTCCAAAGGCTCGACGAGCCTCCGGCTCGTGTTCCTTCGGTCCGTCGGGTCAGGCCGGCGTGGTCGCCCTGCCCGTAGCGGAGGCGCCCGGTGGCCAACGGGCCCCGGGAGGCGTTGGCGGCGGCCACCTTCCCGCCGTGACGCTCGCGGTGCCCGCGGAGCCGCCGCCCGCTGCGCCACGGGCCGGCCCGGCCGTGCCGGTTCTAGGGGGGCGGTGCGCGCATTTCGTCCCGACAGCGGCGCCGCGCTCGTCCTGACGGTGGCGCCTTGGCGCGCTCCGGCAGGCGAACGGCTCCCGTGCCCGCCGCGCCCGCTCCGCCCCTGCGCCGCGGGGCGCCTCCGGCATCCACACGGCCCGCGCGACGCGCGGTGCCACTCCACCGCCCGCGGAGTCGCGGAGTCGCGGGAAGGTGGCGGCCGGCGCCCGCCGCTCTCAACGGGCTTGGGGGACAGGGGGCTTACACGGCGGTAAGTCGGGCGCCGACCGGTGCGAACCCGACGCCCTGAGGGCTTGTGGAAACTGGAACACGTTCTTAGCATCAGCGGTGTTACAGCAAAATTGTTATAACGACGTGGGGGTCGGATGACGGCAACACCACACGGTCCGCTCACCGGGGTGCGGGTCGTGGAACTGGCAGGCATCGGCCCCGGCCCGTACGCGGCGATGGTGCTCGCCGACCTCGGCGCCGACGTGGTGCGCGTCGATCGCCCGGCCGGCGCCGGTCTGGGCATCGACCCGGCCCACGACATCACCAACCGCAACAAGCGCTCGGTGACCGTCGACCTCAAGTCCGCGCGGGGCCCGGAGATCGTGCTCGACCTCGCCGAGCGCGCCGACATCCTCATCGAGGGGCTGCGCCCCGGCGTCGCCGAGCGGCTCGGTGTCGGCCCCGACGCCTGCCTGGCCCGCAACCCGGCGCTGGTCTACGGCCGGATGACCGGCTGGGGTCAGGACGGCCCGCTGGCCCAGCGGGCCGGGCACGACATCGGCTACATCGCCATCGCGGGCGTCCTCGGCATGATCGGCTCGCCGAACAAGCCGCCGGCCATCCCCGCCAACCTCGTCGGGGACTGCGCGGGCGGCTCCCTCTACCTGGTCATCGGCGTCCTCGCGGCCCTCCAGCACGCCCGTACCCCGGGCGGTGCGGGCCAGGTCGTGGACGCCGCGATCGTGGACGGCACGGGTCCACCTGTCCTCGATGATCCACGGCATGCTGGCGGCCGGCGCGTGGCAGGACCGCAGGGGTGCCAACCTGCTCGACGGCGGCTGCCCGTTCTACGGCGTCTACGAGACCGCGGACGGCGGTCACATGGCGGTCGGTGCCTTGGAGCCGCGGTTCTACGCCGAGTTCGTCACCCTACTCGGCATCGCGGACCAGGCCCCCGAACAGGGCGACACGGCTCGCTGGGGCGAACTGCGCGAACAGGTGGCGGCCCGCTTCAAGACCCGTACCCGCGAGGAGTGGACTGAGGTGTTCGCGGTATCGGACGCCTGCGCCGCGCCCGTGCTCTCGCTGCGCGAGGCGCCGGCCCACCCGCACCTGGCCGCCCGCGGCACCTTCACCGAGCACGCCGGCATCGTCCAACCGGCCCCCGCGCCCCGCTTCTCGGCGACCCCCGGCAGCGTGCGCAGACCCCCGGCCCTGCCGGGCGCGCACACCGCCGAGGTCGCCCACGACTGGGGCCTGCCACACCTCGCCGACTCACCCGCCACCGGCCCGTGACGTCCAGACCCGTGAAGCCCTCTGGCCCGTGAAGCCCCAGGCCCGTAAAACCCCCGGGCCCGCGACCGGGCCCCGAGCCCCGCACCAGGGGGCCGCCACCGCACGCGGCCCTCGCCCCGCCCCGCACCGCCCGCCCGTACGGCAGCACCCGAGGAGAGACACGTGAAGCGCCAGATCTTCGCCGCGGAACACGAGGCGTTCCGCGGGACCGTACGGACCTTCCTGGCCAAGGAGGTGTTGCCGCACTACGAGCGGTGGGAGGAGAACGGCATCGTGGACCGGGACGCCTGGCTCGCGGCCGGTCGGCAGGGGCTGCTCGGCTTCGCGGTGCCCGAGGAGTTCGGGGGCGGCGGCAACGAGGACTTCCGCTACAGCGCCTTGCTTGCCGAGGAGTTCACCCGCGCCGCGGCCCCCGGCTTCGAGCTCGGCCTGCACAACGACATCATCGGCCCGTACCTGACCTCGCTCGGCACCGACGAGCAGAAGCGCAGCTGGCTGACCGGTTTCTGCAGCGGCGAGATCATCACGGCTATCGCCATGACCGAGCCCGGCGCCGGCTCCGACCTGCAAGGCATCCGTACCAGCGCCGAGGACCTGGGCGACCACTGGGTGTTGAACGGCTCCAAGACGTTCATCTCCAACGGCATCCTGGCCGATCTCGTCGTCGTCGCCAAGACCACCCCCGAGGGCGGGGCGCACGGGCTGAGCCTGCTGGTGGTCGAGCGCGGCATGGCCGGCTTCGAGCGGGGCCGCAACCTCGCCAAGATCGGACAGAAGTCCCAGGACACCCCCGAACTGTTCTTCAACGACGTGGTCGTGCCCGAGGAGAACCTGCTCGGCGAGTTGAACGGCGCGTTCGTCCACCTCATGACCAACCTCGCCCAGGAGCGGCTGAACATCGCGGTCGCCTCCATCGCCGGGGCCGAGCACGTCCTGGAGATGACGACGAACTACGTCAAGGAGCGCGAGGCGTTCGGCCGGCCGCTGGCCAAGCTCCAGCACGTGCGCTTCGAGATCGCCGAGATGGCCACCGAATGCGCCGTCACCCGCACCTTCGTGGATCGCTGCATCGTGGACCACGACGCCGGGGAGCTTGACGCCGCCCACGCCTCGATGGCCAAGTGGTGGGCGAGCGAGCTCCAGAAGCGGGTCACCGACCGCTGCCTCCAGCTCCACGGCGGCTACGGCGACATGGCCGAATATCCCATCGCCCGGGCGTTCACCGACGGCCGCATCCAGACGATCTACGGCGGCACCACCGAGATCATGAAGGAGATCATCGGCCGGTCCCTGCTCTCCTGACCCACCCGCCCCCGGCGAGCGCGGACGCTCCGAATCCGGTGGCAGACCCCGTACCGCTCTCCCCGAAAGGCTTCCGACGTGAGCACCGAAGCGTACGTGTACGACGCGATCCGCACCCCGCGCGGGCGCGGGAAGGCCGCCGGCTCCCTGCACGGCACCAAGCCCATCGACCTGGTGGTCGGCCTCATCCACGAACTCCGCCACCGGCTGCCCGACCTGGACCCGGCGGCCATTGACGACATCGTCCTCGGCGTCGTCGCCCCCCTCGGCGACCAGGGTTCGGACATCGCCAAGGTGGCGGCCATCGCCGCCGGCCTGCCCGACACCGTCGCCGGCGTGCAGGAGAACCGCTTCTGTGCCTCCGGCCTCGAAGCGGTCAACATGGCGGCGGCCAAGGTCCGCTCGGGCTGGGAGGACCTCGTCCTGGCCGGCGGCGTCGAGTCCATGTCACGGGTGCCGATGGGCTCCGACGGCGGTGCCTGGTTCGGCGACCCGATGACCAACCTGGAGACCGGCTTCGTCCCGCAGGGCATCAGCGCCGACCTCATCGCCACCGTCGAGGGGTTCAGCCGCGACGACGTGGACTCCTACGCCGCGCTGTCCCAGGAGCGGGCCGCCGAGGCGTGGAAGGACGGCCGCTTCGAGCGCTCCGTCGTCCCCGTCCGCGACCGCAACGGCCTGGTCGTCCTCGACCACGACGAGCACATGCGACCCGGCACCACGCCGGAGTCGCTCGCCGGCCTCAAGCCCTCCTTCGCCACCATCGGTAAGATGGGCGGCTTCGACGCGGTGGCGCTCCAGGAGTACCACTGGGTCGAGGCGATCGACCATGTCCACCACGCCGGCAACTCCTCCGGCATCGTGGACGGCTCGGCGCTGGTGGCCATCGGCAGCCGCGAGGTGGGCGAGCGGTACGGGCTGACGCCGCGCGCCTGCATCGTCTCCGCCGCCGTCTCCGGCTCCGATCCGACCATCATGCTCACCGGGCCCGCCCCCGCCTCCCGCAAGGCGCTGGCCAAGGCCGGGCTGAGCGTCGAGGACATCGATCTGTTCGAGATCAACGAGGCGTTCGCCGCGGTCGTGCTGCGCTACGTCAAGGACATGGGCATCAGCCTCGACAAGGTCAACGTCAACGGCGGCGCCATCGCGATGGGCCACCCGCTCGGCGCCACCGGCGCCATCCTGCTCGGCACCGTCATCGACGAACTGGAACGGCGCCACCAGCGGTACGGCCTGATCACGCTGTGCGTGGGCGGCGGCATGGGCATCGCCACCGTCGTCGAGCGCGTCTGACCGCCCGCCGCCAACCCCCATACGGAGACAGACAGATGAGCGCCGAGCCCACCACCATCCGCTGGGAACAGGACGACACGGGCGTGGTCACCCTAGTCTTGGACGACCCGGACCAGTCGGCCAACACGATGAACTCCGCCTTCAAGGCGTCGCTGACCGCCGTCGCCGACCGCCTGGAGGCCGAGCGGGACTCCGTCCGCGGCATCATCGTCACCTCGGCCAAGAAGACCTTCTTCGCCGGCGGCGACCTGCGCGAACTGATCGCCGTCACCCCCGAGCACGCGCAACAGGTCTTCGACGCTAGCCGCGAACTCAAGCGCGACCTGCGTCGCATCGAGACCCTCGGCAAGCCGATCGTCGCGGCCATCAACGGCGCTGCACTCGGCGGTGGTTACGAGATCGCCCTGGCCTGCCACCACCGCGTCGCCCTGGAGACCTCCGGCAGCAAGATCGGCCTGCCCGAGGTCACCCTCGGCCTGCTGCCCGGCGGCGGTGGTGTGGTCCGCACCGTACGCCTGCTCGGCATCACCGACGCGCTGCTCAAGGTGCTGCTCCAGGGCACACAGTACAGCCCGGCCAGGGCCCTTGAGGCCGGCCTGGTGCACGAACTCGCCGCCGAACGGAACGAGTTGTTCGCCAAGGCGCGGGCGTTCATCAACGACCACCCCGAGTCCCGCCAGCCCTGGGACACCGACGGCTACAAGATCCCCGGCGGCACCCCGGCCCACCCTAAGTTCGCGGCCAACCTGCCGGCGTACCCGGCCAATCTGCGCAAGCACTTGAACGGCGCCCACTACCCGGCCCCGCGCAACATCATGGCCGCCGCGGTCGAGGGCTCCCAGGTGGACTTCGAGACCGCGCAGACCATCGAGGCCCGGTACTTCACCGAGCTGGTCACCGGCCAGATCGCCAAGAACATGACGCAGGCGTTCTTCTTCGACCTCCAGGCGGTCAACTCCGGCGCCAACCGGCCAGCGGGCATCGAGCCGCACACCGTGCGCAAGGTCGCGGTGCTCGGCGCCGGCATGATGGGCGCCGGCATCGCCTACTCCTGCGCCAAGGCCGGCATCGAGGTCGTGCTCAAGGACGTCAGCCAGGAGGCGGCCGACAAGGGCGAGGGCTACTCCGAGAAGCTGTGCGCCAAGGCCGTCTCGCGCGGCCGTATGACCCAGGACAAGGCGGACGCGCTGCTCGCCCGCATCACCCCGACCGCCGACCCGCGGGACCTGGCCGGCTGTGACACGGTGATCGAGGCCGTCTTCGAGGACACCGCGCTCAAGCACAAGGTGTTCCAGGAGATCCAGGACATCGTGGAGCCGGACGCGCTGCTGTGCTCCAACACCTCCACGCTGCCCATCACCCTGCTCGCCGAGTGCCTGGAGCGCCCGGTCGACTTCGTCGGCCTGCACTTCTTCTCGCCGGTGGACAAGATGCCGCTGGTGGAGATCATCAAGGGCGGCAAGACCGGCGAGGCCGCGCTGGCCCGCGCGTTCGACCTGGTCCGGCAGATCCAGAAGACCCCCATCGTGGTCAACGACTCCCGCGGCTTCTTCACCTCGCGCGTCATCGGCCACTTCATCAACGAGGGCGTCTCGATGCTCGCCGAGGGCGTCCCGGCCGCTACCATCGAGCAGGCCGCGGGCCAGGCCGGCTACCCGGCCAAGGTGCTCTCGCTCATGGACGAGCTGACCCTGACGCTGCCGCGCCGGATCCGCGAGGAGACCAAGCGGGCCGTCGAAGAGGCGGGCGGCGTGTGGGAGACGCACCCCGCGGAGGCGGTCATCGACCGCATGGTGCTGGAGTTCGAGCGCCCGGGCCGCAGCGGCGGCGCCGGCTTCTACGACTACGTGGACGGCAAGCGGGCGGGGCTGTGGCCCGGACTGGCCGAGCACTTCGGCCCCGCTGGGAAAACCCCCGAGGTGCCCTTCGAGGACCTGAAGGAGCGCATGTTGTTCGCCGAGGCGCTGGACACCGTGCGCTGCGTCGAGGAGGGCGTGCTCACCTCGGTCGCCGACGCCAACATTGGCTCCATCTTCGGCATCGGCTTCCCGGCCTGGACCGGCGGCGTCCTCCAGTACATCAACGGCTGCGCGGGCGGCCTGCCCGGCTTCGTCGCCCGCGCCCGCGAACTCCAGGCCGCCTACGGCGACCGCTTCGCCCCACCGGCCCTGCTGGTGGAGAAGGCCGAGCGGGGAGAGCGGTTCGCCGACGCGTAGCGCCCAGCCGGCGCCCGGCCCCACCCTCGCCGGATGGCGCGTGCTGGTCCGGCGACGAGGCGTACCGCCGTCGAGGCGCCGGGCCAGGGCGCGGGCGTCGGCCCGCTCAGCGGCGTCCGCGCCTGACGCGTTCGGCCTGGATCAGCCCCTCCATCAGGTTCCTCGGGTCCACCGTGTACGCGGTGTCGTCGAGGGTGACGTAGTCCCGGGTGCCGAGCGGGAGGCCGAGTGTGGCGAGTTCGGTGGCCGGCCGTGCGAAGGCCACGCGCTTGTCGGGCTCGCCCTGGTAGCTCGTCACGGTCTCTTGACCTCAACCGGGCTTGAGGTCGGACGATCTTCTGGGGCGGTCCGCAGGAAGCGGAGCTCGGCGATGAGGGGCGGGCCGATGGAGACAGTGACCGAATGGATCGAGAAAAACTCCCATCCGCTCACGAAGCAGGAGGCCGGACGAGCCACTGGACGATCTGCGGCCGCTCGCCCCGCTGGTGCGGGACGCCAAGATCGTGGCGCTTGGAGCCTCTGCCCGACAGACACGCGAACTGTCGGAAGTGGCGCATCGCATCGTGCGGCTGCTGGTGGAAGAAGAGGGGTTCCGCTCCCTTGCCCTGGAGGGCGACGACCCCGGTCGCCTCGGCTTGGACGTCTACGTCGCCACCGGCGACGGCGATCCCCGTGCGTCGCTGGGAAAGGCACGGTCGTTCTGGCGGACCGCCGAGATCCTCGCTCTCGTCCACTGGATGCGGTCCTACAACAAGCGTCACCCAGGCGACCCAGTACGTTTCGCGCGGTCCCCCGTCGAACCGGTGCGGCACCCTACACGGCTCGACGGTCTGGCCGAACTGGAACGCACGCTGGCCGACGGGGTGAGTTGGTGGCAGCGGCTCAGCGGCTGCGCGGAAGCCGTGCGCAAACAACCTTATGGTTCCGCACGGGTATTCGATTCCTCCCTGGCCTCGACATACTCGACATAGCGGAGAAGTTCCTCCGCGCTATGAAACCGTTGTGCCCGGTGAACGGGGGTGGGGTTGCATCCGTCTCCTTTGAGGAGCGGGCGCAGTTCCACAAGCGCGTTGCCGATGGTTCGAGGGCTTACCTTGAACAGTTCGGCGATTACCGGACGGGTGGCGACCTGTCGCATGGCGAGAATCGCGGCAAGAACGCGGCCCTCGTTGGTGATCTTGTTGTAGATGACTGTGCCCGGGTCCTTCTTCAGCTCGGCTCCGCGTCGGTTGTGTCGCATTTCTTGGAGCCGGGCTTGGTACCGAGTAGCCAAGCGCGTGGTGATGGCATCGAGTTCGGCATGGCTCATACCCGTGATGGCCGGATGCCGCAGTGCTTCTTGAGGGTGGATTTCCTGGAGGGAGCCGGCAGAAGCGACAAAGTCCCGGACGGCTTGCGTGGTGGTAAGCCTGAGGTCGATGGCGCGCACTGTGTGGTTGTGTTCTGTCAGGAGGGCTCGGGTCTCCCGCATGGGTTTCTGGAGGCCGCTTCGGGTTACTCCGAGGAGGTCCTGAAGAACGGGCATCGTGCAGATCCCGCGGAGATAGACGAGCGTGGCCACAGTCCGGGCTGCAGGCGTGATCACCGTCATCCCGCCTGCCCCTTTCATACGTCGTCGTTTCCCGCCTCGTCGGTCGTAGTTCCGTTGCTCGGCCTTGGCCGCCTGGGCTGGCTCCAGAAGCGCGATAAGCTGGGCCAGTTCATCCCGAGTCATCCCGGTCATCACGGGGTGGGAGAGCATCTCCAGGACTTCCGACTGGATGGACCTGGGTTTCTGCTTGCCGCAGGCGCAGTGCAGTGATCGTGCGGGTCGATGGTGTAGTTCCAGGCGCCGTGAGTGTCGTGTGGCTGGATCGGCAAGGAGTCCAAGTACTCCTTGCTCACCGTGACCCCGATCGGATAGGAGCGTGTGTCGAGTTCGGCTTCGACGCGCAGGCCGGAGCGAGTGCGGGTGGATTCGATGGTTTTGATGACGACTTCGTGGCTGGTCAGCGGGCGTCCGCGCCAGTTCATGGTGATGTGAGAGAAGAGGCGGTGCTCGACCTTATTCCACTTCGATGTTCCAGGCGGAAAGTGGCAGACGGTAATAGCCAAGCCGGTTTCCTCGGCCAGAGCTGCGAGTTCAGACTTCCAAAGTCGGTATCGCGGAGAGTTCGAGCTGCCGGAGTCCGCCGTGATGAGAAGGCGCTTGGCGCTCGGATAGTCGGTCTTGCCGCGGTTATCCCACCATCGGCGAATAGAAGCGACCGCGAAGGCCGATGTGTCGTGCTCCACACCGACATTGACCCAGCCCGTGTTGGCCCCGATGTCGTAGATCCCGTAGGGGATGACCTGTTGGATCTCGCCGCGCCAGAACAGAGAGTGATCTTCTACGTGGATCGGCTCTCCCTTTGGGCGCCACTCTCGCCCCGGGTTGTGGAACCGACCGACCATCTCCTTTTTCTTCGTATCAACGCTGATGACCGGCTCGCCCGCCGCCTGATGTTCCTTGACTTGGCTGTTGATGTAATGGAACTGGGCGTCTCGGTCAGGGTGTTGCTTTCCCTCCAGGGTCTTGGCGTTGCCCTGAAGACTGAACCCGTTCTCATGCAGCAGTTTCCCGACCGTGGTCGCGGAGACTGGATGCCCCTTTTGGGTCAGCTCGTCGGCGAGATGCCGCAGCGACTTGGTCGTCCACCTCAAGGGCGACATGGGATCGCCTCGCTCATCCGGCTCGACCAACGCCAAGAGGGCAGGCAGCAGTCCTGGGTCCTTCGAGGCTGCGTTCTTGCGGCCGCCTCCAGGGCGTCGAACGCGACCACCTGGAAAGGGCGACGGTTCATCTGCGAGTTCGGCGATGCCTTTACGCACCGTCGTTTCGCTGACACCAGTCGCGTGGGACACCGCACGTATTCCGCCATGCCCAAGCTCACGGGCCTCTGCGGCCAGCAGCAACCGCCTCTGCCGTTCGTTGAGATGGGGGAGCAACGTGCCCAACCGCGAGGCAAGTTGTTGGGACATCGACTGAGATATGACCACGCAAGATCAACGATCATGGAGCCCGCACAGCAACGCGTTGTTTCCAGACGGCTTCACAAGGTCGTCTACTGGGGCGGCATGGCGCACACCGCCGTCGGCGCTCCTCGTACCGTGTCTCCCTCCGAGCCCCTGGAGTCACACCAGAACATGGGCGGATACCTGCGTGAACGCATGGGACCGGACTACCGGTCCGTGGGCCTGACCATGGCGCACGGTGCGATCGGCCAGCCACTGCCCGCCCCACGCCCGGACTTCGTCGACAGCCTGCTGCGCGCGGCCGGCGAGAACAGGGCGGGATACGTCCTTGACCTGGGCACATCTCACCCCGAGCTGGTCCGCCGCCTCCTGGACGCCCCGACGCGCACGCGGTTGATCGGACCTTTCTACGACCCCCGGGACGATGCGGCCCACCACATGTCGGGCGGGTCACTCGCGAGCTGGTTCGACGTCGTCGTTCACACGCAAGAGGTGACACCGTCCCGGCCCCTGTCCTGAAGGCTGCCCGGCGGAGCGTTCCGCGGACGCCGGCTCCGTCACACGGACAGGCACTGGTCCGCGGACGGCACAGCTAGCCGGCCTTCTCCCGGTCCGGCATGTCTACGTCGCCGCTGGTCCGGGTACCGGTCACGCCGGTCCCGCCGGCGGAGCCGGCTTCCTCGGCGCCCTGGGATTCCTCGGCCGTCGTTGCCCCGCCACCCTCCGCCTCGGGCCCCCGCGGCCCGTACGCCGCGCGCAACTCCTCCCGCAGCGAGCGTTGGAACGCCGTCACCAGGGCCTGGACCACCATGGGCTGCATGTGCGCCGACAGCGACTTCATCGCGGCTACCTGGGCCGGGTCCGACTCGCGTTCGCGGTAGGGGCCCCACACCTCGTCCCGGAAGAGCCGGCTCAGCTCGCGGGCCGAGGCACGGGCGTGGTCGAGGACCACCGTGCGGGTCGCGCGCAGGGTCTCCAGCGGGATGGGCACGTCGAGCAGCCGCACGCCCAGGTGCAGGATGGCCGGGTCCACCCGGAAGACGTCGGGGTCGGCGGTGCGCTCCAGCACGTCCATGGCGGCCAACCGGTCGATGTCGCCCTCGGTCAGCGGCCGTCCGGCCCGTCGCTCCAGCAGGTCGCGGCCGGCCTCCTCGGCCACGTCCGGGGTCCAGGAGGCGACCAGGGCCCGGTGTATCGCCAGGTCGTGCGCGCTGATGTCGGCGGGCAACTGCTGGAGGTAGCGCTCGATGGCCGCCAGCGTCATGCCGTGGTGCTGCAACTCCTCGATCAGGGCCAGCCGCGACAGGTGCTCGGGACCGTACCTGCCGACCCGGCGCGGGCCGATGTGCGGTGGTGGCAGCAGGCCGCGGGTGCCGTAGAAGCGCACCGTGCGCACCGTGACCCCGGCCCGGGCCGCCAACTCGTCCACGGTCAGCCCGAGCCGGGCGGAGCCGCCGGCGCCGGTCGGCTCCGGCGCGTGAGCGGAAGCCTGTTCGGCGGAGGGCGCGTCGTCGGCGCCGGGCGTTCGCCGCGCCGCGGTGCCGGCCGCGGCGCGGCGTCCCTCGGGCTCGCTGGCGTCCGCGGTCAGGGCCTTGCTCATCGGCTGCGCCTCGCTCTCTGGGCCGCTCGTGTGCCGTGAGGTGGCCGGTTCCTGGCCTTGCGCGCACGCGGCACGGGTACATCTGAGTCCAACAGTATTGCTGTCGCACCGCTCCTGTGAAACCTTCCCCGCGCGCAGTCCGTCCGGCACCCACTCCATCAGGAGGCGGCCTTGACCCCGACCTTGCGACTCTCCGACCCGCCCGGCGATCCGACGCTGCCCGCCCTGATGCGACGCAACGCCGAGGAGTTCGGCGACCTGCCCGCCCTGTCCTGGCTTGCTCCGGACGGCGGTTGGGCCTCGATGAACTGGGCCGAGACCCGCCGGCGGGTCGGGGAGTTGGCGGCGGGCCTGGCCGCGCTCGGCGTACGGCGCGGCGAGCGGGTGCTGATGATGATGGCCAACCGGCCCGAGCACTGGCTGAGCGACATGGCCCTGGTGCGCCTCGGCGCGGTGCCGATCTTGGTGTACGGCACGGCGTCGCCCGAGCAGATCGTGCAACGCCGGCGACCGGTCCCGCCCCGGATGACGGAGACTCCCACGCCGTTGCGGACGCGCCCACCACCACCGCCACCGCGCAGGCCCCGGTCACCGCGCAGGACCCCGTGCGCGGGGCGGGGCGCGCGGTCTCGTCGTACGGGTTGGTGGCCCGGCCGGGGAAGACGGCGTCGGACGAGACGTGCAGCAGCCGGGCGCCGCTCGTGGCGCAGGCCCGGGCCAGGCCGCGCACCGCGTCGCCGTTGACCCGCAACGCCTCGGCCTCGCGCGTCTCGGTGGCGTCCGCGTCGGTCCACGCAGCGCAGTTGACGACGATCGCGGGCCTGGTGCGCCGCACGGCCCTGGCCACCGCGTCGGTGTCGGTCAGGTCCAGGTCGGCGTGGGTGAGGGGAAGGGCGGGGACGGACGCCGCCGCGAGCCGGGCGCGCAGTTCGCGGCCGAGCATGCCGCCCGCTCCGGTGATCAACCAGCCGTTCATCGGGCTGCCTCCAGGTGGGCGCGCGGCTCCCGTCGCGACCACGAGCGGTGGCAGCGGCCCCCCATCGATGGTTTCGGCGGGCCCGTCGGCGCGGGAGTGCCGGGGCGCGCGGCCGGGTTGGGTGCGGGGCCGTGTCCCGTCCGGCGCGTGGCGCGGAGCGGGGAGCCGGGGCCCGGCGGCGTCCCCGGTCCGGTCCGGTCCGAGCCGGCGCCGGGCAGGCCCACCCGACCGGACGCGGGGCTGCGGGAGTCGGGGACGGTGACGGTCGACTCACCGGCACGGCTTCGCGGGCCGAGCGGCGGGCGGACGAAGGGGGAGCCGGGGAAGCCGGCTCCGCCGGTGACGAGGATTCTCATGCGAGTTCCGGGGGGCGGAGGCGTGGGAACGGCGGCGGGCGGGCGCCGGGGCGGCGCCGTGGCACACGGAAGACAGGCGAGGGAAGAAGGGAGGGGAGGGAGGGCGGGCTGTGCGGGGGCCGGTGGGCGCGCGGAGCGCCCGTCGGGGCTCGGCGTGGCGGGCCGTGGCTTCGGGGCTCAGGGGTGGTGGCCGGTCCCGACCGCCTGGGGGCCGGGTGGCGGAGGCAGGGGCGCGCGACAGGGCGGTACGTGGGTGCGGGCCCGGTACGGGGGCCCGGTGGCGCCGAGTTGGGGCGTACGGCCTGGGGGTGTTGTTGAGCGGTGAGGCACGTTATTAGCTTAGGCTTACCTAAGTAAGTGCTCGACCTCGCCCTGTTGGGTGTGTGACCTCACCCACAACCGTCCTCCTAAGTGCCCCTCCCGCGTACGACGTGCCGTTCGCCCCGCGCCTCGCCAGCGCGGAGGCGAGGGCACGGCGATGAGGGGCGCGGAAACGTAGGTTGCCGATGGGTGTCCGGTTTGTCGGTCGCTCCCACCGTGGCTCGTCGCTCCCGCCGGCTCCGCCGTCCCGGGCGCCTCGCACCGTACGCCAACCGACGGCCAGCGGTGGGAGGCCCCGATGAGCACGCGCCCGACTCCCGTGGCCGCGCACCCCGGCGGCGGACTCGCCGCCCGTCGCGCCACCCACCGTCCCCCAACGGGCGCCCGGCCGCCGTGCCCTGATGCCCCCTCCCCTGTCTGTGCCGCCGGCTTGCGCCGCGCGGCGCCGCCCCGTACGGACAGCCCGCGCCTGCTCGCGCTCGGCGCGCGCCTGGCCGCCGCCGTCGACGCGGCGGCGCGGGACGCGGCGGTCGCGTGGTTCTGGCCCGAGGTCGAGGCGGTGGGCGCCCCGTTGGTCGAGCCCGCCGACCGCGACCCGCACCACCGGATCGTCACCTTCGTGTGGCGCGACGCCGACGCCCGCGCGGTGCTGCTGTGTGCCGACTGGCTGGCCGGCCCCGGCGCGACGCCCGGGTGGATGCACCGCCTGCCGGGCACCGACGTGTGGTACCTGTCCTGCCGCCTGCGCGCCGACCACCACGGCACCTACCGCATCGCCCGGGCCGAGGCCACGGACCCCGAGCCCGGCCCCGCCGAGCTGGCCGCGCGCGCCGTGCCCGACCCGCTCAACCCCCGCGTGGTGCCCGGCCGTCGGTCCGGGCGGCCCTGCTCGGTCGCCGAACTGCCGCACGCCCCCACCCCGCCCTGGGCCGAGGCGCCCGACGACGTGTCCCCCGGCAGCCTGCGGCGGCACCGGCTCGGCAGCCGCGCGCTCGCCGCCGAACGTGACGTGTGGGTGTACGAGCCGCCGGGGCCGCTGCCCGCCGAGACCGACGCGGTGGTGCTGCTCGACGGCGACATGTGGTTCGGCCGACTGGGCTTCGCGTCCGTACTCGACCGGCTCGTCGCCCTCGGCCTGCTGCCCCCGCTGATCGTGCTCGCGCCGAACTCCCGGGACCCAGCGGACGAGGCCACCCGGGCCGCGGAGTTCGGCGGCCACGACGCCCAGGTCGCCTTCCTCGCGACGGATTTGCTGCCGTGGGCCGCCGCCCGCTGGCCGGTCACCGACGATCCGGCCCGCACCGTCGTCGCCGGACAGGGACTGGGCGGAGTGAGCGCGCTGTACGCCGGGTACGCCGCGCCCATGCGGTTCGGCAACCTGCTGGCCCAGTCCGCCATGCTGCCCTGGCATCCGGCGGGTGAGCCCGAGAGCGACGCGGACCCGGTGCCCTGGATCACGCGCCGGTACACCGACGGCGCCCCGCGCGAACTGCGGCTCCACCTCGACGTGGGACTGCGCGAGGGACGACTCCTGGAACTCACCCGTGGCCTGCGGGCGGCACTGCGGGCCCGCGACTACCCGGTGACCCACACCGAGTTCAACGGCGGCCACGACTACGCCTGCTGGCGGGGCGCCCTCGCCGACGGGCTGATCACCCTGCTCGGCGCCCACCCTCGCTGACCCCGCTGCCCCGGGGTCCGCGCCGCCACGAGCGAGCGGCGCCCCCACCCGGGCGCCCGCGCCCCGACGGCGGGGCGCTGGCCCCACGATCGTGCTCCCCGCGCCCGCGCCCGCGTCGGCGGACACCGGGCGCCCGGCTCGCCGACCCGGCGCCGGTTACGCCGGCGCCAGCGCCGCCGCCTCGCGGGCGCAGCCCCAGACCACGGTGACGCCCGCGCCACCGTGCCCGTAGTTGTGCACGCACCGCGTGCCGCCGGGCAACTCCTCCACCGCGAGCCGCACCCGTGGGCGCGCGGGCCGCAGCCCCATCCGGTGGTCGACCACCCGCGCCCCGGCCAACTCCGGCCGGACCCAGGTGCAGCGCGCCACGATCGCCTCGGCCGTCGCGGGGTCGGGCACCAACTCCGGGGCGCCGAGCCCCGAGCAGTTCACCACCACCGGCGCCCGGCGTTCCACCGTGCCGCCCGCCGCGACCAGCCGCCGCTCCAGGTACCGCAGGTGCGTGGGCATGTCGATCAGTGGCACGCGGGCCCGCAGGCCGGTCGCGTACCCCGCGGGCAACTCGGCCGGCGCGGCCGGGCCAAGGGCCCGGAACCTCGTCCGCCCACGCCCCGAGGCCGGCGCGGCCCAGACCGGCGTGGGTGCCGTCGGCGAACTGCACCCCCGTCTCGCCCGGGTCGGCGGCCAGGGCGGTCAGCTCGGCCAGGGAGGCCACCGACCAGCGGCCGGCGGCGTCCGCAGGCTCGATGTGGTACGGCCACCACAGCCCACCCGCCACCGCCGACGTCGTCTCCGCCGCCGGGTCCCGACTCCACACGGTCACCCCGAGCCCACTCTCCACCACGGTAACGGCGCAGGTCAGGTCGATGACCCCGGAGCCCACCACGATCACGTCGCGCACCATGCTCACCATGCGCGGACGCTATCCGCTCGCCGCGCCCCACGCGAGACCCACTCCGCGAGGCTCGGCTCCCCGCGCGGCCGTCCCGTCGCGCGCGGCGACGGATACCGGCGAGCGTCCCGTCGCGTCCCGCCGTTAGGATCGCCGCCTGATGACTGCCACCCTCGTTGCCAAGAACCTCGCTGCCGGGCACGGTGACCGCACCCTGTTCTCCGGGCTCGACCTCGTCGTGGGCCCCGGCGACACCATCGGCCTGGTCGGCGCCAACGGAGCGGAGAAGTCCACGCTGCTGCGCCTCCTCGCGGGGCTGGCCGAGCCGGCGGAGGGGAGCGTCACGCTGAGCCCGCCGCACGGCACCATCGGCTACCTGCCGCAGGAGCACGAGCGGCGGCGCACCGGCGGCTCCGACCCGGCCACCGGCGCCGAGACCGTACGCGACTTCCTCGCCCGCCGCACTGGGGTCGTCGCCGCCCAGGCCGCGCTGGACGCCGCCACCGAGGCGCTGGCGGACGAGCGCCCGGGCGCCGACGACGCGTACGCCTCCGCGTGGGAGCGCTGGCTCGCGCTCGGCTGCGCCTACCTGGACGAGCGGGCCGAGAGCGTCACCGCGGGGTTCTGCCTCGCGGTCGGCCTCGACCGGCCGATGACCGCCCTCTCCGGCGGCCAGGCTGCCCGCGCCGGACTCGCCTCGCTGCTGCTCAGCCGGTACGACGTGTTCCTGCTCGACGAGCCCACCAACGACCTGGACCTCGACGGCCTGGGCCGCCTTGAGGACTTCGTCCGCGGGCTGCCCGCCGGCACCGTGCTGGTCAGCCACGACCGCGAGTTCCTGGCCCGCACGGTCGACAAGGTCCTCGAACTCGACGTCGTCCAGCAGCGGTTCACCCTCTTCGGCGGCGGCTACACCGCCTACCTGGAGGAGCGCGAGACCGCGCGCCGGCACGCCCGGGAGCGGTACGAGCAGTACGCGCAGACCCGCGCCGGCCTGGAGGAGCGGGCCCGCACCCAGCGCGCCTGGATGGACAAGGGCGTGCGCAACGCGCGCCGCAAGGCCACCGACGGCGACAAACTGCTGCGCAACGCGCGCGTCGAGAGCACCGAGAAGCAGGCGGCGAAGGCCCGGCAAACCGAACGCCTCCTGGAGCGGCTCTGAGAGGTCGACGAGCCGCGCAAGGAGTGGGAGCTGCGCATGGAGATCGCCGCCACGCCCCGCTCGGGCTCGGTGGTGGCCACCCTGCGCGGGGCCCGCGTGCGGCGCGGCGGCTTCACCTTCGGCCCGGTGGACCTCCAGATCGACTGCGCGGACCGGGTGGCCATCGTCCGGGGCCAACGGCTCCGGCAAGAGCACCCTGCTCGCCACCCTCCTCGGCCGGCTGCCGCTGGACGAGGGGCACGCCTTCCTGGGCTCCGGCGTGATCGTCGGCGAGGTGGACCAGGCCCGCGCCCAGCTCTTCGACGACGACCCGGACCCGGTCGGCGCCCCGAGCCAACCGGACCAGACCGCCGCCGCGGGGCAGACCGCGGTCGCGGGCGACGGGGCGCGCCCGGGGCGCCCGCGCGCCGCGCAGGCCCGTACCGGATCGCTCCTGGACACCTTCGGCGCCGTCGCCACCGAACTGGAGCCGGCAGAGGTACGCACGCTGCTGGCCAAGTTCGGGCTCAAGGCCGACCACGTGCTGCGCCCGGCGCACACCCTCTCGCCGGGCGAGCGCACCCGTGCCGCCCTGGCACTGCTCCAGGCCAGGGGAGTGAACCTGCTCGTGCTCGACGAGCCGACCAACCACCTGGACCTGCCCGCCATCGAGCAACTGGAGTCGGCGCTCGCCTCGTACAACGGCACCCTGCTGCTGGTCACCCACGATCGCCGGATGCTGGACGCCGTGCGCACCACCCGCCGCGTCGAGGTGGCCGACGGGCGGGTCAGCGAGGTCTGACGGCGGGCCGCGCGCCGTCACCCCGGGCCGCGCCGCCACCCTGGGCGGTGCGCCCCTTCGGGCCCGGGGCGGCGACGCGGCCCGGTCACGGCCGGGGAGGCCCGGCCGGTCGGCGGCGTGGGTTCATTCCGGCCAAGGTGAGTTCTCGATGACGGTGACGAAGTCGCCATGCCGGAAGCCGGGCACGAAGTGTTCGAGCACGTCCGCCTTCACGTTGCCGAACGTGGTCTCCGGTTTGGGCGCGATGCCCTCGGTGAACGCCGCCAGGATGCGCCGCTTGAAGTCCGGGCGCGGGTGCAGCGCGGTGATCTCGGCCCGGTCGTCCGCGCTGACGCGCTCGTAGTCGATGCCGAGCACGTCGTACTCCACTCCGGCGGTGACCAGCGCGACCTGCGGTTCCATGAACTCCGGCACGCCGGGCGTGGTGTGCAGGGCGATTGCCGTCCACACCCGGCGCACGGCGTCCTCCGGCACCGCGCGGGAGCGCAGGAACCTCGCGGCCTCCTCCGCCCCGTCCACATCGAACCGGCGCCCGCTGGTACGGAACTCCTCGCCCAGCCCCAGGTCGTGGAACATGGCGCCGACGTAGAGTAGCTCGGGGTCGCACTCCAGGCCGCTTGCGCGCCCCAGCAGGCTGCCGAACAGGAACGCCTGGCGGGGAGTGGTGGTAGATCAGGTCGGAGGTCACCGCGCGCACCAGGTCCGTGGCCTCCTTGGCGAGTGCGCTGTCGGGCACGGTGATCCCCGCGACGTGCGACGCGTCGGGCATGGCTGGTCTCCTCGTCCTCGGTCCTGTCGTCGTCCCGCTGACCGGTGACCGGTCGCCGGCTCGCTCCTGGCCCCGTCCCGGTATGGCGCCCGTCGCGCGCCCGTCGGCCAGCCCCGGGCCACGGCCCACGCCATCCGACGGCCGGCGACCGGCGGGGCGTGCCGGCACCAGTGAACCAGCGCGCCCCGCCCGCGTCACCGCACGGCCCGCCCCCGCGCACCCGCGCCGCCCGGTCGCCGGCGCCCGCCTACGGTGCCTCGGACGCGGCAGCCGCCTCGGATGCCTCGGGCGTGTCGGCCTCCTCGGGTGCGTCCGACGCCTCCAGCAGGTCGTACACCTCGTCGGCCGTCGTCTCGCGCAGCGTCGTGTCCACGAACAGCCAGCGCGTGATGCCGATCGACTGGAGGAAGGCCAGGTCGTGGCTGGCGATCAGCAGGGCGCCCTGGAAGGAGTCAAGCGCGCCGCTCAGATGCCGCACGCTGGCCAGGTCGAGGTTGTTGGTCGGCTCGTCCAGCATCAGCAACTGCGGGGCCGGCGCCGCGAGCATCGTCGCGGCCAGCGCGGCCCGGAAGCGCTCCCCGCCCGACAGCGTCCCGGCCGGCTGCGCGGCACGTGCGCCCCGGAACAGGAACCGGGCGAGCTGCGAGCGGATCTCCTGGTCGCCGACGCCCGGGGCCATCCGGGCCACGTTCGCCGCGATGCTCAACTCCTCCTCCAGCACGTCGAGCCGCTGCGGCAGGAAGCGTAGCGGCACGTGCGCCGTGGCCTCGCCCGACAGCGCCGGCAGCGTGCCGGCGATGGTACGCAGCAAGGTCGTCTTGCCGGCGCCGTTGCGCCCGACGAGCGCGATCCGCTCGGGCCCGTGCACGCGCAGGTCGCCCTCGCGCAGCCTGCCGTACCGGGGCCGCAGCGCGCGCAGGCTCAGGACCGTGCGGCCGGCCGGCAAGGCGGTGTGCGGCAGGCTGACCCGGATCTCGGCGTCGTTACGGACCGCGTCCGCGGCCTCCTCGCGCCGCTCGCGGGCCTCGTTCAGCCGTTCCTCGTGCACGCCCCGGAGCTTGTCCGCCGACTCCTGCGCGGAGCGCTTGCGCTCTCCCGCGACGATCCGGGGCGCGCGCCGCTGGGCGTCCATCTTCTTGCTGTGCCGCTCGCGGCGGGCCACCTTGACTTGGGTCTCCTCCAACTCGCGCTTCTGCTTGCGCACCTGCGCCTCGGCGGCCCGCAGGGTGCGCTCGGCGGCCTCCTGCTGGGTGGCGAGCGCCTGCTCGTACTGGTCCCAGTTGCCCCCGTACCAGGTCACCGAACCGGAGCGGAGTTCGGCGATGCGGTCCACGCGTGCCAACAGGTCGCGGTCGTGGCTGACGATCACCAGTACGCCGGAGCGCCAGGAGTCGACCGCGTCGTAGAGCCGGCGCCGGGCGAACAGGTCCAGGTTGTTGGTCGGCTCGTCGAGGAGGAGGATGTCGGGGCGCTCGATGAGCAGCGCGGCCAGCCGGAGCAGGACGGTCTCCCCGCCGGACAACTGGCCCACCGTACGGTCCAGTTCGATGTCGCCGAGGCCGAGCGGGCCCAGCGTCGCCTGGGTCCGCTCCTCGATGTCCCAGTCGTCGCCGATCGTGTCGAAGTGCTCCTCGCGCGCGTCGCCCGACTCGATGGCGCGCAGCGCGGCGCGCCGCTCGGCGATGCCCAGCGCCTGGTCGACGCGCAGCTCCGTGTCGAGGGTGAGGTTCTGCGGCAGGTAGGCGAGGCTGCCGCGGAGGGCCACCGAGCCGCTCGCCGGGCTCAGTTGGCCGGCCAGCAGCCGCAGCAGCGTGGACTTGCCGGTGCCGTTGCCGCCGACCAGCCCGGTGCGGCCCCGGCCGACGGTGAGGTAGAGCCCGTCGAAGACCGGCGTGCCGTCCGGCCACCGGAACGTCAGGGCCGAGCAGGTCACGGCGGCGGGGGAGGAGTGGGAGGAAGCGGAGGAAGCAGAGGAAGGTGAATGGGCCATGTTGATCTCGCAGTCGCAAGCGGAGGAACGGGGGCTTCGTATGCGAGCACCACGCGGCGACCGGGCCGGAACCGGAAGGAGGAGCGCGGCCGTCCGACGGGTCGGGACGGCTCGGGCACCGAGGTCGCATCCGCGCGGACCACGGGCGGCAGAACAGGCCAGCTCAACGTGGTAGGCGTACGGCCGGGGCCGTACCGCGCGATGGTCGGGAACCTCAGATGCGCAACGTCCACCTCTATCGGAGACAACAGGACCCGAACACTGTACCTCGCGGCGGCACCCGCCGCCCCGGCGGCCGTACGGGCCGTACCGACGAGCTGTGGGACCACCGGCTGGTGACGCGCCTGGGCGACGCCTGCCGGACCACAGCCGACGCCGCCGACGCGGTGCGAGCGCGGAAGCGGGCCCGGGTGGCTGAGGGCCCGGGTGGCTGAGCTGAACGGCGCGGCGGATGCCCCCACAGCGCGGCGGCGCGGCGGACGCCCAGCAGCGCCCCCGACGCGGTCGCCGCTGAACTCGCCCCGTCATCCGGTGCGAGGCGTTTGCCGATTCGGCAAAGCCACTCGCGGTGCCGTCGCCGGGGACTCGATGATCGAACTCGTGCGCACGGCAGCGACTCCACACGTCGCGGCCCCGCACCGTGCCCGGCGGCGTCGCGCCGTCGTGCCGGTGTGAGCACCCCGCAGCCGCGGGTTCACGTACCAGCCCTCTTCGCACCGGAGGCCCCCATGGTCCAGCCCCACCACTCGCGAGCGGTCACGCACCGGCTCGTGCCCTCGCCCGCCGGCCGCACCCACCTCGCGGAGTGCGGCAGCGGACCGCTGGTGCTTGCTGCTCCACGGGTTCCCCGAGTCCTGGTACTCCTGGCGCCACCAACTGCCCGCCCTCGCCGCCGCCGGCTACCGCGCCGTGGCCGTCGACGTACGGGGTTACGGCCGTTCCAGCAAGCCGTCGGCCGTCGAGGCGTACCGCATAGTGGAACTCGTCGCCGACGCCGCCGCCGTGGTCGAGGCGCTCGGCGAGTGGACCTCGGTGATCGTCGGGCACGACTGGGGCGCGAACATCGCGGCCAACGCGGCACTGCTGCGCCCCGACGTCTTCACCGCCGTCGGCATGCTCAGCGTGCCCTACGCACCGCACGGCCCGGTCAAGCCCACCGACGCATTCGCCGGGATCGGTGGCGACGAGGAGTTCTACGTCAGCTACTTCCAGCGGCCGGGCCGAGGCTGAGATCGAGCCCGACGTACGGGGCTGGCTCGCCGGGTTCTACGCGGCGCTCTCGGCCGACACCATGCCCCCGGCCGACGCTCCCAGCCCGTACTTCGTCCCGCGGGGCGGACGGATGCGGGACCGCTTGCCCAGCGACCGCACGCCCGCCTGGCTGAGCAGCGCGGACCTGGACACGTACGCCGGTGAGTTCGAGCGCACCGGGCTGACCGGGGCGCTGGCCCGCTACCGCGCCATCGACCGCGACTGGGCCGACCTCGCCGACTGGGACGGCGCCCCGATCACCCAGCCGGCCCTGTTCATCGGCGGCACGCGCGACGCCTCCACTACCTGGATGGCCGACGCGATCGCGGCGTTCGACCGCACGCTGCCCGCCCTGACCGCCTGCCACCTCATCGACGGCTGCGGCCACTGGGTCCAGCAGGAGCGCCCCGACGAGGTCACCCGCATGCTGCTCGACTGGCTGGGCGGGCTGCCCCCGGTGGGCTGAGGCGGCGGCGGGCGCGGCGCGTGCCCGGCCGGCGGGCCAGCCGCTGGACGCGCGCCGCGAGGAGCCCGCTCGCCCGGCTCGGCGCGCTCGCGGAGCGCGAGGCCGCCCGCGGACGCACCGCCGCTCAGCCGCGCCCCGGGTCCAGCAGGCCCGCTCGGCGCAGCGCGGCGGCCCCCGGCGTGCTGGCCGCTACCGGAGCGGGCCCCCTGACCGCCGCCGGTGCGGGCGCCCTGGCCTCATCCGCCGCCGCGCTTGGTCCGCTCGTCCTCGCGCTCACCGCCCCGCGCGGGCTCGTCGTCGAGCCGCAGCGTGAGCGAGATCCGCTTGCGCGGGACGTCCACGTCGAGCACCTTGACCCGCACGATGTCGCCCGGCTTGACCACGTCGCGCGGATCCTTCACGAACGTCTTCGACATCGCCGAGACGTGCACCAGGCCGTCCTGGTGCACGCCGACGTCCACGAATGCGCCGAACGCCGCCACGTTGGTCACCACGCCCTCAAGCAACATCCCCGGCGTCAGGTCGCCGAGCTTCTCGACGCCCTTCTTGAAGGTCGCCGTCTGGAACGCGGGCCGCGGGTCGCGCCCTGGCTTCTCCAGCTCCTTGAGGATGTCGGTCACCGTCGGCAGCCCGAAGGAGTCGTTGACGAACTCCGCCGGGTCCAGCAGGCGCAGCACCGCGGTGTTGCCGATCAGCGAGCCCACGTCACCACCGGCCGAGGCCACCATGCGGCGCACCACCGGATACGCCTCGGGGTGCACGCTGGAGCCGTCCAGCGGGTCGTCGCCACCGCGGATACGCAGGAAGCCCGCGCACTGCTCGTACGCCTTCGGACCGAGCCTGGCCACGTGCTTGAGCGCCTTGCGGTCGCGGAACGGCCCGTTGGAGTCGCGGTGCGCCACGATGTTCTCGGCCAGCGAGGCGCTGATCCCGGAGACCCTGCCGAGCAGGGGCGCGGAGGCCGTGTTGACGTCCACGCCCACGCTGTTCACACAGTCCTCCACCACCGCGTCCAGCGAGCGGGAGAGCTTCACCTCGGACAGGTCGTGCTGGTACTGACCGACACCGATCGACTTGGGGTCGATCTTGACCAGTTTGGCGAGCGGGTCCTGGAGCCGGCGCGCGATGGACACCGCGCCGCGCAGCGACACGTCCATGCCCGGCAGCTCCTGGGAGGCGAACGCCGATGCCGAGTACACCGACGCGCCGGCCTCGGAGACCATCACCTTGGTGAGCCCCAGCTCCGGGTGGCGGTCGCACAGCTCGCCCGCCAGCTTGTCGGTCTCACGCGACGCCGTGCCGTTGCCGATGGCGATCAGCTCGACCTGGTGCTCCTTGGCGAGACAGGCCAGCGTGCCGAGCGCGGCGTCCCACTTCTGCTGCGGCACGTGCGGGTAGACGGTCTCGGTGGCGGCCACCTTGCCCGTGGCGTCCACGACGGCTACCTTCACGCCCGTACGGAAGCCGGGGTCCAGGCCCATCGTCGCCCGCGTGCCCGCGGGGGCGGCCAGCAGCAGGTCGCGCAGGTTGGCCGCGAACACCCGCCTCGTCCTCCGCGGCCTGCCGCAGCCGCAGCCGCAGGTCGATGCCGAGGTGCACCAGCACCCGGGTGCGCCAGGCCCAGCGCACCGTGTCGGCCAGCCAACCGTCGGCGGGCCGGCCGCGCTGGGCGATTCCGAAGCGGCGCGCGATGATCTGCTCGTACGAACTGGGGCCGGGTTCGGCGGAGGGCTCCTCGGGCTCCAGGGTGAGGTCGAGGACCTCCTCCTTCTCGCCACGGAACATGGCCAGCACCCGGTGCGAGGGCAGCTTTGTGAACGGCTCGGCGAAGTCGAAGTAGTCGGCGAACTTCGCGCCCGCCTCCTCCTTGCCCTCGCGCACCTTCGCCGCCACCCGGCCGCGCTGCCACATGCGCTCGCGCAACTCGCCGATCAGGTCCGCGTCCTCGCCGAACCGCTCGGTGAAGATGGCCCGCGCGCCGTCGAGGGCGGCCGCCGCGTCGGCCACGCCCCGGTCGGCGGCCACGAACGCCTCGGCGGCGGCGCGCGGCTCCACCGAGGGGTCGGCGAGCAGCCCGTCGGCCAGCGGTTCGAGCCCGGCCTCCCGGGCGATCTGCGCCTTGGTGCGCCGCTTGGGCTTGAACGGGAAATAGACGTCCTCAAGCCGCGCCTTGGAGTCGGCGGCCAGGATGCGCGCCTCCACCTCCGCGTCGAGCTTGCCTTGCGAGCGGACCGACTCCAGGATCGCCGCCCGCCGCTCCTCCAGCTCACGCAACCGCTCCTCGAGGGCGCGCAACTGCGCGTCGTCGAGCATCTCGGTCGCTTCCTTGCAGTAGCGCGCGATGAACGCCACGGTCGAACCGCCGTCCAGCAGCTCGACGGCGGCCTTCACCTGCCGCTCCCGCACCCCAAGCTCTTCGGCGATCCGGCCTTCGATGGACGTCGTCACTTCACGCTCCGCTTTCGTCTCTGCACCGCGACCTACATTGTGGCAGGTGGGTACGACAGCGCGACGACGACGGACCGCGAACCGCGCAGGAGAGCGCGCGTCGGCCGCCGACCAGCCCCCAGCCGCCGCCAGCCAGCCGGTCACTCAGCCGGCCGGCCGGCACATCGGTCAGCCGACCCGGCCGGTCGGCAGGCCGGTCGCCGCGCCCCGGCACACCGCAGCCGCCCGGCGCGGGGCCGGGCGGCTGCGGTCAGGCGCGTGGAGTGCGGTACTTCGCGGGCGGGGTCAGGTCGTCACCCACCTACGTGTGCTCACACCCCGCGTCGGCGTGGGCCACCGCGCGACGCTCCGCCGAAGAGCCGAGCGAGCGCGCGGAAGGGGAGCGTCACCACGGTGGCGATGGCGCCACCGATGCTGCGCAGGACATCTGCGATGGCACGAAACACGGAATCCTCCTTGTCTGTGCCCACGATGCGCCCACCAGGACGCCCCGTGGCTCGTGACCCCGAGTAACCCCGACCGCGGTCGATAAACCGACTCCGATCCCCCACACCTGCGCGCCGCGCCAACCGTTCGGCTCAGCCCTTGCCCAGGAAGCCGGCCGGGAATGCGCCCGCGGCCATGGCTGTCGCGGTGAAGGCCGTGGCCAGCTCCGTCAGCCGCGCCGTGCCCGCCGCGCCCAGGTGCTCGTACGGCGCCCGGTCCAGTCGGTCGGTCTCGACCTCAAGCTCCTTGCGCAGCGCGGTCCCGGCCTGGGTCAACTCGCCGTCGGCGGTCAGCAACCCGCGCTCGCGCAGCCGCTCCTGGGCCGTCGCCCACTCGTCCTCGGACCAGCCGCGCATCGTACGGGCCCACGTGGGCGCCACGCCGAACCCGCTGGCGGTGTGCGAGACCACGGCCTCCAGGCCGTCGAGTCCTGCGGCGACGAGCACGGCCAGGTGGCCGTCGCCGCGGTGCTCGCGCAGCAGCGTCGCGGCGTGCCAGAACGCCAGGTGCGGCGCGTCGGGAACGGCCTGGCCGGCGTGGGCCGCGTACAGCGGGCGGGCGGCTCGGTCGCAAGCCTCGGTGGCGCGCAGCGCGAGTTCGGCGGCCTCGGCCATCTCCGCCGAGGCGATCGCCTCGGCGCCCAGGAGTCGGCGCAGCGTGCCGTCGGCGGCGGCGAGACGGGCCTCGATGACCGCCTCGGGCGTCGTCACGTCCCAGACGGCGGGCACGTGCTGGGCGACCCAGTCGTACTTGAAGTTGTAGAAGGTCGCGGTCACCGTGCCAGCGCCCACCCGGCCCAGCGGAGCGGACCGGGCAGCGAAGTACGCGGTGCGCTCCTTGACGCCTATCCGCCCGAGTCCGTCGGTGAACTCGGGCGCGAAGTACGTACAGGAGTGGAGGGGGTTGAGCACCTGGTGGCAGTGGCGTCCGGCGCGCTCGGGGTGTGAGGTCATGCCCGGCACGTTACCCGCAGGTAGTCGGTCGCGGGAGAGCCACGGGACACGTCCCGCGTCACCCCTCGCCCGCTCGCCCCGGCCCCGCCGCCGGGCGGCCGGCCGCGGTGGGTGGCCCCGGTGGATGGCCCGGCCGCCCCGGGTCCGCGGCCGGTGGGTCAACTGGCCGGCAGCGTCCAACTGAAGCGCGGCGCCCGGTGCTCCAGGAAGGCGGTGACGGCCTCCACGGTGTCGTCGCTGGTCCGAGCCTGCTCGCTCCAGTAGGCGGTGCGCTCGGGGTCGGTGGGGCCCGCGGCGAACTCCTTGGCGGCGGCCTGGGTGAGCTGCGACCGGGAGGCCAGCACGCGGGCGAAGCGGGCCACCTCGTGGTCGAAGTCCTCCGGCGCGAACACCTCGTCCACCAGGCCGCGCAGATGGGCCCGCTGGGCGTTGATCAACTCGGCCGAGAACAGCAGGTGCTTGGCCGTGGCCGGCCCCACCAGGCTCACCAGGCGGGCCGTGGAGGAGGCGGAGTAGACGATGCCGAGCTTGGCCGGTGTGATGCCGAAGGCGCTGTCGTCGGTGGTGAAGCGCAGGTCACAGGCGGTGGCGAGCTGGCAGCCGCCGCCCACGCAGTAGCCGCGCACCGCGGCGAGGGTGGGCTTGGGGAACATCGCCAACGCCTCCTCGGCCGAGACCGCGAGGCCCTGGGACTCCTCGCCCCGCTCGATCAGGGAGCCGATGTCCGCGCCCGCGCAGAACGTGTCCCCGTCGCCGGTCAACACCAGGGCCCGCACGTGTGGGTCCACCGTGAGCTTGTCGAGGAGTGGGGGTAGTTCGCGCCACATGTCGTAGGTCATCGCGTTGCGCTTGGCGGGATTGTGGATCATGACGGTCGCGATGCCGTCGGTGACCGAATACAGCAGGCAAGGCTCCATGCGCGGATCGTATCCGGGTGGCCGGAAGGCTACGGCGAAGATCGCATCGTCGGCTGAGTGGAAGAGATCACTTCCCCTGCCCGCGAGCCCGGGGCAAAGTCCCCAACGCCGCCTAGACGGGGCAATTTTCCTGGTCGCGGCGGTGAAGGCGGTGCGCTCGGCGGCGCCCCGCGCAGGAGGTACGCGGCGCCCCGGGGGCGGGGCGCCGTGACCGACGGGCGCCAAGACCACCCGGATGAGTGGGCCGGCGGCGCCGGGTGACGGTCGCCTCCGTGGCGTACGGGCAGCGCCCGCCCGCGCCGCGCCCCCGTGGGGCCTGTCGGGACCCCGTAGGCGGGCCGGCCACGCCTCCGTTGGGGGTGCGGTTTCCGCCAGTGCGCGTGCGCCAGTGCGACGGGTGGCCGGGGGTGGTCGCGCGCGCCGCGCCGCAATCCCTCACGCGCGCCGCGCGCCGTACGAACCCGACCGCGGCGCGCGGGCGGCGGGGCCCGGCGCGTGGGGCGCCGCCGGGGTCGCGGCACCCACCCCCCGGCGCCGCCGCGTCCGAACCGGCCAGCGCGCCGCGCCGGTCGCGTTGGTGACGCGGTGGTCGCTCGCCGGCAGGCGATCAATGTGTCCCCCGGGGAGTGGACAAGATGTGTCGCACGAGCACGCGAAGGCCCCTCAACCGGTCAAAAGGCATCGATAGGAGCTGACTTGTGTTCAGTTGGTCGGTATGGACCCGCGCGTTCCCAACACTCGTCCCCAGTGTCGAGCTGCGGCGATGGGTGGTATCGGACATGGAGATCCTCGGGAGCGTCTCGCCTGGCCCAGGCCAGGCCCCGCCCCGGAGAGCCATCGCGTACGAGGGGGTCTGGCGCTTCACGGCCAAGACCGAGGAGGCGGCCGTGCCACAGGCGCGGCACGCGGTGCGCGACCTCCTGGAGAACCAGCGCGTTCCCGTCGCTGACGGCGTCCTGCAGTCCCTGCTGCTGATCGTCTCCGAGCTGGTCACCAACGCCGTCAAGCACGCGGCGCTGCTCTCGCCCGAGATCGCCGTGGAGGTCTCCATCGGCCGCGCGTGGGTGCGCGTCGCGGTCGTAGGACAACCACCCCTACCGACCGAAGGCTCTGGTCGCGGACCAGGGCCAGACCGGCGGTCGGGGGCTGTTGTTGGTGAAGGCGGTCGCCGACGAGGTCGGCGGCAGCTACGACGTCGAGCACACCGCCAGCGGCGGCAAGATCGTCTGGGCCGCGCTGCCGCTCGCCCCTACCAGCCCGCCGCAGCGCCCGTGATCTCCCGGATCGTGGGCCGCGCGGTGTCCAGCACGTCCATGAACCAGGCCGAGAACGTCCGCTCCGCGCGCAGCTTGTCCAACTCGTCGGGCGTGACGAACGCCGTGTCGGCGATCTCCTCCGGGTCGGGCCGCAGGTCGGTCCCGATCAGCCCCGCGAACAGGTGGTTGTACTCCTGCTCGACCAGGCCCGACGCTGGGTCCGGGTGGTTGTAGCGCACCCGGCCGGCCTCGCGCAGTAGCAGCGGGGCCGCGCCCAACTCCTCGCCGGTCCGCCGGGCGGCGGCCACGAAGGGGGGTTCGTCCGGGTACGGGTGGCCGCAGCAGGTGTTGGACCAGACGCCGGGGGAGTGGTACTTGCTCAGCGCGCGCTGCTGGAGCAGCAGCCGGCCGCGGTCGTCAAAGAGGAACACGGAGAACGCGCGGTGCAGTCGGCCCGGCGCCTGGTGGGCGGAGAGCTTCTCCGCGGTCCCGATCGTGTTGCCGTCCTCATCGACCAGTTCGAGCATGATCGGTTGCGCAGCGGAGGCGGGCACGGATGCCGCCGCGCTGTCGGTGGAGCGGCCGTTGGCTGGTGTGGTCGGCATGTCCATCCTCGTCGTCGGGCTTCGGCCACCCAGTTTGCCGTATGTCAGGGGCACGCGTCAGTGGCACAACTTGGCCTCGTGCGCGGCATGTCCGCTCGGCTCCAGTTGGAACGTGCAGTGCTCCACGTCGAAGTGCTCGCCCAGACAGCCCTGCAACTCGTGCAGCAACTTCTCATAGCCTACCGAATCCAGCGCATCCTGACGTACGATGACATGTGCTGACAGGACGGGCATCCCCGAGGTGATCGTCCACACGTGGAGGTCGTGCAGGTCCTCCACGTCGGGCAGCGCCAGGATGTGTGCGCGCACCTCGGCCATGTCCACGTCCTCGGGGGCGGCCTCAAGCAGCACGTTCAGCGTCTCCTGGAACACCTTCCAGGTGCGGGGGACGATCATCACCGCGATGAGCAGCGAGGCGATGGGGTCGGCGGCCTGCCAGCCGGTCGCCATAATCACCCCGGCCGAGACCAGCACCGCCACCGAGCCCAGCGCGTCGGCGAGCACCTCCAGGAAGGCGCCGCGCACGTTGAGGCTGTCCCGCTGGCCGCGCAGCAGAAGGGACAGCGAGATCATGTTCGCGACCAGGCCGATCGCGCTGAACACCAGGGTCAGTCCGCCCTCGGTGGCGGCCGGCGTGCGGAACCTGCTGATCGCCTCGTACAGGATGTAGCCGCCGACGCCGAGCAGCAGCAGACAGTTGGCGAGCGCGGCCAGGATCTCGGCGCGCGCGTAGCCGAAGGTGCGGCGCGGGCTCGGCGGTCGGTTGGCGAAGTGGATCGCGAGCAGCGCCATGGCCAGGCCCACCGCGTCCGTGGCCATGTGCCCGGCGTCCGCGAGCAGCGCCAGCGAGCCGGCCATGAGGCCGCCCAGGATCTCCAGCACCATCACCGTCAGGGTGATGCCGAGCGCGATGCGCAGCCGCCCCCGGTAGGCGGCGGCCGCGGTGCCCGTAGCCCCGGCCGGTGGGCTCCCGTGGGAGTGCCCGTGCTGATGCCCAGCGCCCATGAAGTGCCTCCACATCGGACTCGGTCCGGCCGCCGCAGACCGGCGCCGATCTCAGTGAACGGTGCGACGGGGGGGGATTGCAACGCGGCGCTGAATACCGTTGTCATGTGCTGTGACCTGCACAGATGTGATGCGGTGAGGGGTGTCGGCGCGCGGCACGCGCGGCCGGCGGCGCGCCGGCGGTCCGGCGCGGGCTGCACGCTCGGCTCAGCCGCTGGTCACCGGCGGCGCGCGGGCGTGGCGGGTGCGCTCGCCGCGCTCCGACGAGCGGTGTCACTCCGCTGTTCTCCGGCGCGCTCCGGTGTCGTGAGTGCGCCGGCGCACCCACGACACCGGAGCGGCGTCTCAGCCGGCGGCCCGGCCCCGGTGGTGCCGCCAGCCCCGCCAGGCGGAGGTGACCATCTCGCGCACGTCGTGCCGGGCGGACCAACCCAGCTCCTTGGCGATCAGCTCCGCCGACGCCACCACGCGCGCCGGGTCGCCCGGTCGCCGGGGCGCCACCTCGGCGACCGGGCCGCCGTGCCCGGTGACCTCGGCGACCAGCTCGGCCATCTCGCGCACGGAGACGCCGCGGCCGGTGCCGACGTTCACTGTCAGGTCGCCCGGCGCGGGTCGGTCGGCCAGCCAGCGGGCGGCGGCCAGGTGCGCGTCGGCCAGGTCGGAGACGTCGATGTAGTCCCGTACGCATGTGCCGTCCAGGGTCGGGTAGTCGTCGCCGAAGACCAGCGGGGTCCGGCCCGTGGTGACCCGGTCGAAGAACATCGGGACGATGTTGGAGACCCCGGTGTCGGCGAGTTCGGGGCGGGCCGCGCCGGCCACGTTGAAGTACCGCAGGCAGGCCGTGGCGATGCCGTGCGTGCGGCCGGTGGCCCGTACCAGCCACTCACCGGCCAGCTTGGTCTCGCCGTACGGGTTCATCGGCTGGCACGGGGTGTCCTCGGTGACCAGATCCACATCGGGCATGCCGTAGACGGCGGCGGACGAGGAGAAGACGAGCGCCCGTACGCCGGCGGCGGCCACCGCGTCGAGCAGTACGGCCAGGCCGTGCACGTTCTCCTCGTAGTAGCGGATGGGCTGCTCGATGGACTCGGCCACCTGCTTGCGCGCCGCCAGGTGCACCACGCCGGCCACCTCCTGCTCGGCCAGCACCCGGCCAAGCAGCTCCCGGTCCAGGACCGAGCCGCGGACCACGGGCACGTCCGACGGCAGCCGCTCGGAGCGGCCGGCCGTCAGGTCGTCGAGCACCACCACGCGCTCGCCCGCCGCGCGCATGGCGTCGACGACGTGCGCCCCGATGTATCCGGCACCGCCGGTGATCAGCCACATCATGCCCGCACCCTACCGACCGGAAATCGGCGGCCGGAGCGAACGAGCGTTTGGCGCGGGTAGCGGCCATCGACCATGATGATCGCGCGGACCAAGCCGTCGTTCACTCGATCTTTGAGTGAATGTGCGGTGAACGGTCGCCTTCGGTGATCCGATAGCCTCTGCCGACGCCCTGTCCGCCGCACCCGGGTCTGGGCAGGTCACGACTGCTGCCCGGACATCGCGTGAATCGGCCATGAACCGGCGCGGCCATCCCAGTTGCCAAGGAGTGAGTTCGTCTGTCGACCGCCATTGTGACCGGTCCTCCGGTCGTCGGCCCGTCCGTCGTGGACGACCTGCGGACCCTCGGCTTCGACGTCCGCCAGGCGAGCGACGCCGCCGAGGTCGCCCGCGAACTGGCCGCCATCCCGGCGCACCAGCGCGTCGCGCTGGTCGACGCCCGCTTCGCCGGCCACCTGCACGCGCTGCGCCTGGCGCTGACCGACCCGCGCTTCCCGGCCGCCGCCGTGAACGGCGCGCTGACTGCCCAGCCGGAAGCCCGCGCCGCCCTCGTACGCGCCGCGCACGCCCGCGCCGTACCCACGCGCACCGCGCCTACTGACGCGACTCCCGCGCGACCCCCCGCCGACGCGGCCCCGTCCCAGGCCGACGGCCCGGGCACCGGCGGCCCCGACGCGGTGACCGCGGCCAACCTGCCCGACCTCATCGCCGCCGACCTGGCCGCGGCCGAGGTGCCCGTGCACCGGCCCGAGCTGGGCGTCCTGGTCGCCACCGTGCCCGCCGACGAGGCGGCCCGCGCCCGCGCCAGGGCGGCCATCGTCGCCGTCGACGAGGAGAAGGTGCGGCTGCGCGGCGCGGTCAAGGCCCGGGACGGCTTCGTCACCACCTTCCTCGTCAGCCCCTACTCGCGCTACATCGCCCGCTGGTGCGCCCGCCGCGGCCTGACCCCGAACCAGGTCACCACCGCGTCGCTGCTCACCGCGCTCATCGCGGCGGGTTGCGCCGCCACCGGCACCCGGCCCGGCTTCGTCGCCGCGGGCGTGCTGCTGATCGCCTCCTTCATGCTGGACTGCACCGACGGCCAGCTCGCCCGCTACTCGCTCCAGTACTCCACGCTCGGCGCGTGGCTGGACGCCACCTTCGACCGGGCCAAGGAGTACGCGTACTACGCGGGCCTGGCCGTCGGCGCCGCGCGCGGCGGCGGCAGCGACGACGTGTGGACGCTGGCGCTGGCCGCCATGGTGTTGCAGACCTGCCGACACGTCGTGGACTTCTCCTTCAACGAGGCCAACCACGACGCGACCGGCAACAACAGCCCCACCGCCGCCCTCTCCGACCGGCTCAACACCGTCGGCTGGACGGTGTGGGCCCGGCGCATGGTCGTGCTGCCGATCGGCGAGCGCTGGGCCATGATCGCCGTACTGACCGCGCTCACCACCCCGCGCGTCACCTTCTACGCGCTGCTCGTCGGCTGCGCCCTGGCCGCCTGCTACACCACGGCCGGCCGGGTGCTGCGCTCGCTGAGCCGGACGGCTGTACGCACCGACCGGGCCGCCGCGGCCCTCGCCCAGCTCGCCGACTCCGGCCCGCTGGCCGAGGCGGTCGGCCGCGGTCCCTGGCGCCGCGCGGCGCTGCTCCCGTTTGCCGCCCCGCTGCTCGCGGCCGTGGGCACCGCCGTGCTCGTCGTCTCGCTGTGGGTGGGGGAGCCGGGCACCTGGTGGCCGGTGCTCGGCGGCGCGGTGTACGCGCTCTGCGCCTGCCTGGCCGTGGCCCAGCCGCTCAAGGGAGCCCTGGACTGGCTGGTCCCGCCCCTGTTCCGGGCGGCGGAGTATGTGACGATCCTCGTGCTCGCCGCTCGCTCCGAGGTGAACGCAGCGTTGCCCGCTGCTTTCGGACTGGTGTCCGCCGTCGCCTACCATCACTACGACACGGTGTACCGCATCCGCGGCGGTACCGGCGTGCCGCCCGCCTGGCTGGTGCGGATGACGGGTGGGCACGAGGCACGCGTCCTGGTGGTCACGGTCATCGCGGCCCTGCTGCACGGTACTGGCTTCACCATCGCGCTGACGGCACTCGCCGTCGCCCTGGCGCTGGCGGTGTTCATCGAGAGCATCCGCTTCTGGGTCTCCTCCGGAGCACCCGCTGTACACGACGAATCAGGAGAACCCGCATGATCGGCCTCGTGCTGGCGGCAGGCGCCGGGCGGCGTCTGCGCCCCTACACCGACACCCTGCCCAAGGCCCTGGTGCCCGTGGACCCGGCGGGGGAGGGCACCACGACCGTGCTCGACCTCACGCTGGGTAACTTCGCCGAGGTGGGTCTCACCGACGTCGCCATCGTCGTGGGCTACCGCAAGCAAGCGGTGTACGAGCGCAAGGAGGCGCTGGAGCGCAAGTACGGCGTCCGCCTGACCCTCATCGACAACGACAAGGCCGATGAGTGGAACAACGCCTACTCCCTGTGGTGCGCCCGCGAGGTGCTAAAGCAGGGCGCCATCCTGGCCAACGGCGACACGGTGCACCCGGTCTCCGTCGAGAAGTCGCTGCTGGCCGCGCGCGGCAAGGGCCAGAAGATCATCCTCGCGCTCGACACGGTCAAGCAGCTGGCCGACGAGGAGATGAAGGTCGTCACCGACCCAGCCAAGGGCGTCCAGAAGATCACCAAGCTGATGGACCCGGCCTCGGCCAGCGGTGAGTACATCGGCGTCACGCTCATCGAGCCGGAGGCGGCCGAGGAGCTGGCCGACGCGCTGAAGACCACCTTCGAGCGCGACCCCGACCTCTACTACGAGGACGGCTACCAGGAGCTGGTGAACCGCGGCTTCACCATCGACACCACCCCCATCGGCGACGTCAAGTGGGTCGAGATCGACAACCACGACGACCTCGCCAAGGGACGTGAGATCGCGTGCCAGTACTGACCCGGCTCATCCCCTCGCCGGTCATCGTCGACATCAGGTCGGGCGCCCTGGAGGACCTGGCCGGGCTCCTGGTCGACCAACGGATCTCCGCCTCGGGCAAGCTCGCCATCGCCATCAGCGGCGGCTCCGGCGCGGCGCTGCGCGAGCGGTTCGCCCCGGCGCTGCCCGGCGCCTCCTGGTACGAGGTCGGCGGCGGCACGCTGGACGACGCGATCAAGCTCGCCGACGCCATGAAGTCGGGGCGCTACGACGCGGTCGTCGGCATGGGCGGCGGCAAGATCATCGACTGCGCGAAGTTCGCCGCGGCGCGCATCGGCCTGCCCCTGGTCGCCGTCGCCACGAACCTCTCGCACGACGGGCTGTGCTCGCCGGTCGCCACGCTCGACAACGACGCGGGGCGCGGCTCGTACGGCGTGCCCAACCCGATCGCCATCGTCATCGACCTGGACGTGATCAGGGAGGCCCCGATCCGCTTCGTCCGCTCGGGCGTCGGCGACGTGATCTCCAACATCTCCGCGGTCGCGGACTGGGAGCTGTCGCACCGCGAGACCGGCGAGCAGATCGACGGCCTGGCCGCGGCCATGGCCCGGCAGGCGGGCGAGGCGGTGCTGCGGCATCCCGGCGGCTGTGGCGACGACGAGTTCCTCACGGTGCTGGCCGAGGGCCTAGTGCTGACCGGGATCTCGATGTCGGTGGCCGGCGACAGCCGCCCCGCGTCGGGCGCCTGTCACGAGATCAACCACGCGTTCGACCTGCTCTACCCCAAGCGCGCCGCCTCGCATGGCGAGCAGTGCGGCCTCGGTGCCGCCTTCGCCATGTACCTGCGGGGCGCGCACGAGACGTCGGCCCTGATGGTCGACGTTCTCAAGCGGCACGGGCTGCCCGTGCTGCCCAGCGAGATCGGCTTCACCACCGACGAGTTCGTCACGGCAGTGGAGTACGCGCCGCAGACCCGCCCAGGGCGCTACACGATCTTGGAGCACCTGGGGCTCTCCACCGACGAGATCAGGGACGCATACGCCGACTATGCCAAAACCGTCAGTAGCTGAACTCCGTCTGGTCGTCCACCCCGAGGGTGTCAAGGACCGGCGCAGCGGTGAGCACTGGGCCGGACGCCTGTACATGCGAGAGATCTCGCTGCGGTGCGACCCGTACCTGGTGAACACCAGGATCACGCCCAACCAGCTCACCTACTTGATGGTGGTCGCCGGCATCCTGGCTGGCGCGGCGCTGCTGGTGCCGGGCCTGACCGGGGCGCTGCTCGGTGCCGTGCTCATCCAGCTCTACCTGCTGCTCGACTGCGTGGACGGCGAGGTCGCCCGCTGGCGGGGACAGACCTCGATCACCGGGGTCTACCTGGACCGGGTCGGCCACTACCTCTGCGAGGCGGTGCTGCTGGTCGGCTTCGGCGTCCGGGCGGCCGACGTCTTCCACCGGGAGGGCGACTCGACCAACTGGATGTGGGCCTTCCTCGGCACGCTGGCCGCCCTCGGCGCGATCCTGATCAAGGCCGAGACCGACCTGGTCGACGTGGCCCGGGCGCGCAGCGGGCTGCCCGCGGTCAAGGACGAGGCCGCCACGCCGCGCTCCTCGGGGATCGCGCTGGCCCGCAAGGCCGCCGCCGCGCTGAAATTCCACCGGTTGGTCGGCGGCGTCGAGGCGTCGCTGGTCATCCTGTTGGTCGCGCTCCTGGACCTGACGCGGGGAGACCTGTTCTTCACGCGCCTGGGCGTCGCGGTGCTCGCGGCCATCGCCATCGTGCAGACCCTGCTGCACCTGGTGTCCATCCTCGCCTCCAGCAGGCTCAAGTGAGTGCCGGTTCCGGGCTCTCCGTCGGTGCGGTCGTCCTGACCATGGGCAACCGCCCCGACGAGCTGCGGGCCCTGCTCGACTCGGTCGCCCGGCAGCACGGCGACCCGGTCCAGGTGGTCGTGGTCGGCAACGGCTCGCCGCTGCCGGCGCTGCCGGCCCGTGTGCGCACCGTGGAGCTGCCGGAGAACGTCGGCATCCCCGCCGGCCGCAACGTGGGCATCGAGGCGTTAGGGCCCGGCGGCCGGGACGTGGACATCCTGCTCTTCCTCGACGACGACGGGCTGCTGGCCGGCGACGACACGGCCGAGCTGTGCCGTACGGCCTTCGCCGCCGACCCCGCGCTCGGCATCATCAGCTTTCGCATCGCCGACCCCGACACCGGCGAGACCCAGCGCCGCCACGTACCGCGGCTGTGCGCCTCCGACCCGATGCGCTCCTCGCGGGTGACCACCTTCCTCGGCGGCGCCAACGCGGTGCGTACCCGCGTCTTCGCCGAGGTCGGGGGGTTGCCCGACGAGTTCTTCTACGCGCACGAGGAGACCGACCTCGCCTGGCGGGCGCTGGACGCGGGTTGGATGATCGATTACCGGTCAGACCTGGTGCTCTTCCACCCGACCACCGCCCCGAGCCGGCACGCGGTCTACCACCGCATGGTGGCGCGGAACCGGGTGTGGCTGGCCCGTCGGAACTTGCCGCTCCCCCTAGTGCCCGCTTATTTGGCGGTATGGATGCTGCTCACGTTGGCCAGGAGGCCGTCGGGGCCGGCGTTGCGCGCGTGGTTCGGCGGTTTCAAGGAAGGCTGGACGACGCCGTGCGGTCCGCGACGGCCGATGAAGTGGCGTACGGTATGGCGCCTGACCCGGCTGGGCCGACCTCCTGTGATCTGAGAAGCTCTGGTCTGAGAGCATCGGGCGCGATCCTGGGCACGGCCCCGGCAGCGCACCTTGAGGATGAAAGTGTCAACTGTGAGCCAGACTACGCACGACAGTGTGGTCGCCATGATTTCCCCACCATCCCCCGACGACGGGCTCACCCCCGCCGAGCTGGCCCAGAAGTACGGTCTTTCGGTCAGCGGTGCCCGGGTGGGGCTTGGCGAGTATGTCCAGCAGTTGTGGGGGAGGCGCCACTTCATCTTGGCCTTCTCCCAGGCCAAGCTCACCGCGCAGTACAGCCAGGCGAAGCTCGGCCAGCTCTGGCAGGTGGCGACACCGCTGCTGAACGCGCTGGTGTACTTCCTCATCTTCGGCCTGGTCATGGGCGGCCGGGGCAAGATGGACAACCACGACTACATCCCGTTCCTAGTCACGGGCGTCTTCGTGTTCACCTTCACCCAGACCTCGGCGCTCGCCGGTGTCCGGGCGATCTCGGGCAACCTCGGGCTGGTGCGGGCACTGCACTTCCCCCGGGCCGCTCTGCCCGTCTCCTTCTCGCTCCAGCAGTTGCAGCAGCTCCTGTTCTCGATGATCGTCCTGGCCATGGTGCTGGTCGGGTTCGGGCACTACCCCAGCCTGTCCTGGGTGCTGATCATCCCGGCGCTGGCCCTGCAGTTCGTCTTCAACACCGGCCTCGCCATGGTCATGGCCCGGCTCGGCACCAAGACGCCCGACCTGGCCCAGTTGCTGCCGTTCATCACCCGGACCTGGCTGTACGCCTCCGGCGTGATGTACAGCATCCCGGACATGCTCGCGAAGAAGGACGTCCCCGAGTGGCTGGACGACCTGCTGCTGTCCAACCCGGCGTCGGTCTACATCGACCTGATGCGCTTCGCGCTCATGGACGACTACCCGGCCTCCAACCTGCCGCCGCACGTGTGGCTGCTGGCCCTCGGCTGGGCTGTGCTGGTCGGCGTCGGTGGATTCCTGTTTTTCTGGAAGGCCGAGGAGCAGTATGGCCGTGGCTGAGCGAACCCTCGAGCAGACCCCCAAGGACCCGCGTCCCACCGTCATCGCGGACGACGTGCACATCGTCTACCGCGTCAACGGCGGCGCCCGTGGCAAGGGCAGCGCCACCGCCGCGCTCAGCCGCATACTCCGCCGCACCGGCTCGCCCGGCATGCGCGAGGTACACGCCGTGCGCGGCGTCACCTTCGTCGCCCGCCGGGGCGAGTCGATCGGCCTGATCGGCTCGAACGGCTCGGGCAAGTCCACGCTCCTCAAGGCCGTGGCGGGGCTGCTGCCCACCGAACGCGGCCACGTCTACACCGACGGCCAGCCCTCGCTGCTCGGCGTGAACGCGGCCATGATGAACGACCTGACCGGTGAGCGGAACGTCATTCTCGGTGGCCTGGCGATGGGCATGACGCGCGAGCAGGTCCGGGAGCGGTACGACGAGATCGTGGACTTCTCCGGCATCAACGAGAAGGGCGATTTCGTCACGCTGCCGATGCGCACCTACTCCTCCGGCATGGCTGCCCGACTGCGCTTCTCCATCGCCGCCGCCAAGGACCACGACGTGCTGATGATCGACGAGGCCCTGGCGACCGGCGACCGCAAGTTCCAGAAGCGCTCCGAGGCCCGCATCCGTGAACTGCGCAAGGACGCCGGCACGGTCTTCCTGGTCAGCCACAACAACCGGTCGATCCGCGACACCTGCGACCGCGTCCTGTGGCTGGAGAAGGGCGAACTGCTCATGGACGGCCCGACCGACGAGGTCATCAAGGCGTACGAGAAGGAGACGGGCCGGTAACCCCGCCGCCCCCGCACAGCGCCCGCCCTGCGTTCACACGCCGGGCGGGCGTTTTTCCTGTGGCGTTTCCCGGGCCTGCAGCGGTCGTCGCCCGTACAATTCATTGCCGTTTTATGAATTGGCCTGTACCAAATTTCGTGAAAGCGGTGCCGAGTATTCAGCGGGCCGAAGTGGAGGGCGCGCGGCGGGGCGCGTGCGCTATCATTTTCCGTACCCTGTGTTGTGTGTGCCATCGTGTTGCCCGTAGGGTGCTGCAGCGCTGATCCTCGCGGTCTTTCCCGGATTGCCGGGGCGAGCATTTTCGGTGCTATGTGTTCCATAGTGCGGCCGGGTGGGAGCGGTCGGGGCGGTGAATTGGGGGCCGTCGACCCGCGCGTGTCGCGCGGGGGTGGCGCCGCGCGACGGGCTTTGCGTGACCGGCCGGTTGCCGTGGGTGCTGACTAGTTCGAGCGTGGGGCGTGCTCGCACGCGTGTGGTGCGCACCCGAAAACGCCGCGGATAGGGAGGGCGTGTGTCGCAAGAAGCAGTACCTGTCGCACCATATTCGCGTCGTGAACGACTGCGGATCGCGACCATTCAGGAGATCAAGGATGTGGCACGGGAGTTTCTCGTGTAGGACGGTCCGGGCAATGTAACGATCCGCGCCATTGCCCGCGAAATGGGCATGACCGCGCCCGCCGTGTATCGCTACTTCACCAGTCGGGACGAGCTGATCCAGGCGATACGTCGCGACATCTTCGGTGAGATGGGGGCCATCTGCGCGCGGTGATCGAGGCCATTCCCGAGCGCGAGCCCGCCGTCGAACTGCTGGCGTCCGGGCGCGCGCTGCGCCGCTGGGCCATCGAGCACCCGCACGAGTTCGGCCTCATCCTCGGCCCGTGGGGGCCCAGCTAGGGCAGGCAGGCGGGCCAGGCCGAACGCGAGGCGAGCTGGGGCTTCGGGTCGCTGTTCGCCGGCCTGATATCGAAGCTGTGGCGCCGCCGTGGCTTCCCGGTCCCCGACCCGGACTCCCTCGACCTCGATCTGGTGACACAGCTCACGGCGCTGCGCCGGGAGTACCAGGTCGAGCTTCCCGTCGAGGCCCTGGCCATCATGGTCCGCTGCTGGGTGCGGCTGTACGGCGTGATCTCGATGGACGCGCTGGGCCACCTGGCGTTCGCCCTCCCTGACGGCGACGCCTTCTTCGAGCGCGAACTCCAGCACCTGGCCGCCGTCCTGGGCATCGGGGAGTTCTACGCGGCCGACCAGCTGGCGGTCCGCTGACCCCGCCGTGCGCGCCGGCCCGTCGCGTCGGGCCGGCCAGCGGCCGGGAGGCCGCACCACGCCGCCCCGCCTTCCGTCCGACAGGGCCCGGCCGCCACGGGACCCCCGACCTGACGGTGCACCGCTCGGCTCCGCGTAGGCTGTACTGATGACCATCCGGACTCTGGCGGACACGTGTCCGGCCCCCCGTTCGGGGGTCCGGAGCCCATCCCCCGCGACCTGGGGCGCGGCGTGTCCGCGTCGTGCCGTGACTGACATGCGGTGTAGAACGGGGGATGTGACGGCATTGGCCACGCGCCCCCTACCCAGTGCTCCCGCAGGCCCCGGCGCCCCTGCCCCCTGTGGTGGCCCTGTACGCGCCCGTACGCCTGGCTGTCTCCGGTGACCCTGGAAGACGAGCGCAGCCGGTCCCACCCCACCCCGCGAGCCTGGCCGGAGCAGCAGGCGCGCGCGGTGCACGACAAGGCAGCGCACGAGAACTTTCCCGTCGCCCCCTTCTTCCTCCCGCGCGCCTGGCGCGACGACCTCATGGCCGTGTACGGGTACGCCCGGCTCGTCGACGACATTGGCGACGGCGACCTCGCGCCGGGCGGCGGTGACGCCGTATTGCTCGGCCTCGACCGGTCCCAGGCCGACGACACCACCGCGCTGCTCGACGCGTTCGAGGCGGACCTGCGCCGGGTCTTCGACGACCGGACCGAGCCGCCGCGACACCCGCTGCTGCGCGCGCTGCGCCCCACCGTGCGCCGGTGCGGGCTCGGCCCTGGCCCCTTCCTCGGCCTCATCGAGGCCAACCGGCAGGACCAGCGGGTGCGCCGGTACGCCAGCTACCAGGAGCTTCTCGACTACTGCGAGCTGTCCGCCAACCCGGTGGGCCGCCTGGTCCTGGCCATCACCGGGACCGCGACGCCCGAGCGCGTGCGGCGCTCGGACGCGATCTGCACCGCACTACAGGTCATCGAACACCTCCAGGACGTCGTCGAGGACCTCGGCCGGGACCGGATCTACCTGCCCGCCGACGACATGCGGCGCTTCGGCGTGACGGAGGCGGACCTGCGGGCCCGGACGGCCAGCGCGCCGGTGCGCGCGCTGATCGCGTTCGAGGCCCGCCGCGCCCACGACCTGCTGAGCGAGGGCTCGCCGTTGGTGAGCAGCGTCCACGGCCGGCTCAGGCTGCTGCTCGCCGGGTTCGTGGGCGGCGGGCGGGCGGCCCTGAAAGCGGTCGCGCGCGCCGATCACAACGTGTTCCCTGGACCCCCCAAGCCCACCAAGCTCAGCCAACTGCGCGAGGTCGCGGCGACACTGCGAGGAGAGGGGTGACCCCGGAAGTGGGAGGACCTTCGCGTACGCTCGCACCGGTGACGGCGGCGTACCGCTACTGCGAGGCCGTGACCGGCCAGCAGGCTCGCAACTTCGCGTACGGCATCCGGCTGCTGCCCACGGACAAGCGGCGGGCGATGTCCGCGCTGTACGCCTTCTCCCGCCGGGTGGACGACATCGGCGACGGCGCCCTGAGCGCCTCGGCTAAGGAAGACCGGTTGGAGAGCACCCGCGAGCTGCTGCGCCGGATCGCGGACGGCGCGGTGGAGCAGGACGACACCGACCCCGTGGCCGTCGCCCTCACCGACGCCGCGCGCCGCTTCCCCATCCCGCTCGGCGGGCTCGACGAGCTGATCGACGGCGTGCTGATGGACGTGCGCGGTGAGAGCTACGAGACGTGGGACGAGCTGCGGGTGTACTGCCGGTGCGTGGCCGGTGCCATCGGCCGCCTCTCGCTCGGCGTCTTCGGCACGGTGCCCGGGGCCCCCGGCGCCGAGCGCGCCGCCGAGTACGCCGACACGCTGGGGCTCGCCCTCCAACTCACCAACATCCTGCGGGACGTTCGGGAGGACGCGGCCAACGGGCGCACCTACCTGCCGTCCGACGAGCTGGCTAAGTTCGGCTGCTCGGCGGGGTTCCACGGGGCCACGCCGCCGGCCGGCGCCGACTTCACGGGCCTGGTGCACTTCGAGGCCAGGCACGCGCGGGCGCTGTTCGCCGAGGGCTACCGGCTGTTGCCGCTGCTCGACCGGCGTAGCGGCGCGTGCGTGGCCGCCATGGCCGGCATCTACCGCAGACTCCTCGAGCGCATCGCCAGGGACCCCGCTGCCGTGTTGCACGGCCGCGTCTCGCTGCCCGGGAGGGAGAAGGCGTACGTCGCCGTGCGCAGCCTGGCGGGCGTCGACGCGCGCACCGTGAACCGGCGGGCCGGCGGGGGGCGCGGGTGATGGCCTCCGCGCCGGCGCCACACGCCGGTCGGCCCCCGCGCACGCCGGGAGAGCAGTACGTTCGCGCGACCCGGCGTGAGAGCCCCGCCGGCGGGGCAACCCTACGGGGCGTCGCGGCGTCCCCCGTCGCAGCCGGGGAGTGGTCGCGGCGCCGGCCGCCCGTAGCCTGGAGCGGCGACAAGCGACCGAGAGCGGTCGCACGGAGCCACCCGGAGTACCCGGGCACGGTCGAGGAGCAGCAGTCGCGCACAGCCGAGAAAGGGGCGCACGATGGCAGCGAGCACGCACCCTGAACACTTGACCCGCGCGGGCCGGACCGCCGTCGTCGTCGGGGGAGGGCTCGCGGGCATCACCTCCGCCCTCGCCCTGGCCGACGCCGGGCTGCGGGTGACCCTGCTCGAAGGCCGGCCCCGACTGGGCGGCGCCGCGTTCTCCTTCCGCCGCCCCTCGCCCGCCGGCGAACTCACCATCGACAACGGACAGCACGTCTACCTGCGGTGCTGCACCGCGTACGGTTGGTTCCTGGACCGCGTCGGCGCCCGCCACCTGGCCCCGCTGCAGGACCGGCTCGACGTGCCCGTACTCGACGTGGGCCGGCCCGAGCCGCGGCTCGGGCGACTGCGCCGCACCGCGCTCCCGGTGCCGCTGCACCTGGCCGCGACCCTGGCCACCTACCCCCACCTGTCGCCCGTCGAGTGGGCGGCCTTCGGCCGGGCCGCGCTCGCCCTGAAGTACCTGGACCCGCACGACCCGGCCCTGGACGGCATCAACTTCGGGGACTGGCTGCGCAGCAAGGGCCAGTCCGCGCGCGCCATCCAGGCGGTGTGGGACGTCGTCGCCGTGGCCACCCTCAACGCCCGCTCCGCGCAGTGCTCCCTGGGCCTGGCCACCATGGTCTTAAAGACCGGGCTGCTTACCAAGCCCGGTCACGCCGACATCGGCATCCCCCGTGTGCCGCTTGGCGAGCTGCACGACACCAGGGCCCGCGCCGCGCTCGAGGCGGCGGGCGTGCGCGTCGAACTGCGCAGCCCGGTCACCGCCATCGGCCTTGAGGCGGAGGGCGGTTGGGGCGTCGAGGTGGAGACCGCGCCGCACGCGGGCACCCGGCTCACCGCCGACACGGTCGTCCTGGCCCTGCCCCAGCAGGAGGCACACGGACTGCTGCCGGCTGGAGCGCTGGACGACCCCGGCCGGCTGTTGAAGATCGGCACCGCGCCCATCCTGAACCTGCACGTCGTCTACGACCGCAAGGTGCTGCGCCGCCCCTTCTTCGTGGCCATCGGCACCCCCGTGCAGTGGGTCTTCGACCGCACCGACACCTCGGGCCTGACCGAGGGCCAGTACCTGGCGGTCTCCCAGTCCGCCGCCCACGACGACATCGACCAGCCCGTGGCCCGGCTGCGCGAGCGCTACCTGCCCGAGTTGGCCCGCCTGCTGCCCGCCACCCGCGGCGCCCGGGTGTGGGACTTCTTCGTCACCCGGGAGCGCACGGCGACCTTCGCTCCCGCGCCGGGCGTCGGCCGACTGCGCCCGCCCGCCACCACGAACGCGCCCGGCCTGTACCTGGCCGGCGCGTGGATCGCCACCGGCTGGCCAGCGACCATGGAGAGCGCGGTGCGCAGCGGGCTGACCGCGGCCGACGCGGCGCTCTCCGAGCTCGGCCGCCCGCACCGCAGCCCGCTGCGGGAGGCGGTATGAGCACTGTGACCGGAAACGGAGGAGAGACCGTGACTCCGGCCATCCCCCTCGAGACCGCGAACGTCAGCGCCATGCTGGCACGCGGGCGCACCCTGGTGACGCCCGTGCTGCGCGAGGTCGTCGACAGGCTCGCCCCGCCCATGAACGCCGTCGCCGCCTACCACTTCGGTTGGATCGACGCCGACGGCAACCCCTCGGCCGCCGACGGAGGCAAGGCGGTGCGCCCCGCGCTCGCCCTGCTCTCCGCCGAGGCCGCGGGCGCCGCGCCCGAGGTCGGCCTACCCGGCGCGGTCGCGGTCGAGCTGGTGCACAACTTCTCGCTGCTGCACGACGACCTGATGGACGGCGACGAGCAGCGCCGCCACCGCGACACCGTGTGGAAGGTGCACGGCCCCGACCAGGCCGTCCTGGTGGGCGACGCGCTGTTCGCGTTGGCCAACGAGGTCCTGCTGGAGCTGGGCACGGTGGACGCCGGCCGCGCGACCAGGCGGCTGACCACCGCCACCCGCCGACTCATCGACGGACAGGCCCAGGACATCGCGTACGAGCAGCGCGGGCGGGTCAACGTCCAGGAGTGCCTGGACATGGAGGGCAACAAGACCGGGGCGCTGCTGGCCTGTTCGGTCTCCATCGGCGCGGTGCTCGGCGGCGCAGACGACTGGATGGCCGACACGCTGGAGACGTACGGCTACCACCTCGGGCTCGCCTTCCAGGCCGTCGACGACCTGCTCGGCATCTGGGGCGACCCGGTGGCCACCGGCAAGCGGCCCTGGAGCGATCTGCGTCAGCGCAAGAAGTCCCTGCCCGTGGTCGCCGCCCTTGCCGCCGGCGGGCCCGCCTCCGAGCGGCTGGCCCGAATCCTGGCGGCCGACGCGAGTCATGACGGGAAAACGGATGACATCGCTGACTTCGATGAGGAAGAGTTTGCTAGCCGAGCGGCGTTGATCGAGGAGGCTGGCGGTCGCGAGTGGACGTCCCAGGAAGCTCGCCGACAGCACGCCACCGCCATCGCGGCGCTGCACGAGGTGGACATGCCCGCCGCGTTGCGAGCGCAACTGGTGGCGCTCGCCGACTTCGTCGTCGTACGAGAGGGATGACCTGCCCATGAGACACGGGGGCTGGCGGGAGTACCCGGCCGGGCTCAGCCACCACACCTAGCTCGCGGTCGCCGGAGGGCGCCGGCCACGGCGCCTTTCGACGCAACCCCAGCACGGCGGTGAACGGACTGTGAAAGGGGAAGCCATGACAGCGACAGTCGTCGAAACAACCACGGTTTTAACGGCGGCCCGGCAGGCGGCGGCCCGGGCCGTCGACCACCTGCTGGCCCGCCAGGACAAGGAGGGGTGGTGGAAGGGTGACCTGGAGACCAACGTCACCATGGACGCCGAAGACCTCCTGCTCCGCCAGTTCCTCGGCATCCAGGACCCCGATACCACCGCGGCGGCCGCCCGCCACATCCGCTCCCAGCAGCGCCCGGACGGCACCTGGGCCACTTTCCACGGCGGCCCGCCCGAACTGTCGGCGACCATCGAGGCGTACGTGGCGCTGCGCCTGGCGGGCGACGAGCCGGACGCGCCGCACCTGGCCGCCGCCTCCGCGTGGGTGCGCGGGGCGGGCGGCATCGCCGCGAGCCGCGTCTTCACCCGCATCTGGCTCGCCCTGTTCGGCTGGTGGCGCTGGGAAGACCTGCCCGAGCTGCCGCCCGAGCTGATCTACCTGCCCAAGTGGGCGCCGCTGAACATCTACGACTTCGGCTGCTGGGCCCGGCAGACCATCGTGCCACTGACCATCGTCTCGGCCCAGCGCCCGGTGCGCCCCGCGCCGTTCGCGCTGGACGAGCTGCACGCCGACCCGCGCCGCCCCAACCCGCCGCGCCCGCTGGCCCCCGTCATCACCTGGGACGGCGCCTTCCAGCGCCTCGACCGGGCGCTGCACAGCTACCGCAAGGTCGCCGTCCGGCCGCTGCGCCGGGCGGCCATCCGCTCCTGCGCGCGCTGGATCATCGAACGGCAGGAGAACGACGGCTGCTGGGGCGGCATCCAGCCACCGGCCGTCTACTCGGTGATCGCCCTGCACCTCCTCGGCTACGACCTGGAACACCCGGTGCTCCGGGCCGGCCTCGCCTCCCTCGACCGGTTCGCCGTCTGGCGCGAGGACGAGAACGGGGAGCGGGTCCGGATGGTCGATGCGTGCCAGTCGCCGGTGTGGGACACCTGCCTGGCCACCATCGCGCTGGCGGACGCGGGCCTGCCCGACGACCACCCGGCCCTGGTGTGCGCCGCGGACTGGATGCTCGACGAGCAGGTGTACAAGCCCGGCGACTGGTCGGTGCGCCGCCCCGAACTGTGCCCCGGCGGCTGGGCGTTCGAGTTCCACAACGACAACTACCCCGACATCGACGACACCGCCGAGGTGGTGCTCGCGCTGCGCAGGGTCAGCCACCCCGATCCGCACCGCGTCGAGCGGGCCATCCAGCGCGGCGCCGAGTGGAACCTGGGCATGCAGTCGAGCAACGGGGCCTGGGGTGCCTTCGACGCGGACAATGTCAGCCCGTTCCCCAACAAGCTGCCGTTCTGCGACTTCGGCGAGGTCATCGACCCGCCGTCAGCCGACGTCACCGCGCACGTGGTGGAGATGCTGGTGGCGCTCGGCGAGCGGGGCGACCCGCGCACCCAGCGTGGCATCGACTGGCTGCTGGCCGAACAGGAGCCGAACGGCGCCTGGTTCGGCCGCTGGGGCACCAACTACCTCTACGGCACCGGCTCCGTGGTGCCCGCGCTCGTGCTCGCCGGCATTCCCACCACGCACGCGAGCATCCGGCGGGCCGTGAGCTGGCTGGAGAGCGTGCAGAACGAGGACGGCGGCTGGGGCGAGGACCAGCGCTCGTACCGGGAGTGCGCGTGGGTGGGCCGCGGCGAGTCCACCCCCTCGCAGACCGCGTGGGCGCTGCTCGCGCTGCTCGCGGCCGGCGAGCGGGAGAGCGAGTGCGTGCGGCGCGGCATCGCCTGGCTGGTGGAGACCCAGCGCCCGGACGGCGGTTGGGACGAGCCGTACTTCACCGGCACCGGCTTCCCGTGGGACTTCTCCATCAACTACCACCTGTACCGGATGGTCTTCCCGATCACCGCGCTCGGCCGCTACATCCACGCGCAGCCGTTCGGAGCGGAACGGCAGGGGGCCTGATGGCGGACGCCTCCGCCGTGGACCTGGGCGCGCCCCCGCCGCTCCTGGTGGTCTGCGCGCTCGGCATCGAGCGGCTCGCGCTGCGCGGCGGCGACCGCAGCGCGGCCGCCGGCACCATGGTGCTGCTGCGCACCGGGATGGGCCCGCCTGCGGCCGAGCGCTCGATGGAGCGCGTCCTGGCCACGGCGGCTGGGCTGGGGCCGGAAGCGCGCCCCGGCGGTCCCCGGGGGTATCCGTCGGGTCCGGGCCCGACGGACGGCCCCCGGCAGGTGCGGGGCCCGGGCCCGGCCGCCGTCATCGCCACCGGGTTCTGCGCCGTACTCGCCCCGGGGATGCACCCCGGCGACCTCGTCGTCGCCGACCAGACCCGCGACCACGCGGGCAGCACCGAGTGCACCGGCACCGAGGTGCTCGCCAGCGCCCTGGCCGACCTGTGCCGGCGCCCGGGGCGCGGTCCCGCGCCCGCCGTGCACACGGGCCCGGTGGCCGGCACCGACCACGTGGTGCGCGGCGCCGAGCGCGCCCGGTTGCGGGCGACCGGGGCCGTCGCCGTGGACATGGAGTCCGCGGCGACCCTGCGCACCGCCGTGCGCGCGGGCCCGCGCCCGGTTGCGGCCGTTCGGGTGGTCGTGGACGCTCCAGAGCATGAGCTGGTCCGCGTTGGCACCCTGCGCCGTGGAATATCCGCCTTCCGGGTGCTCCGCTCGATCCTTCCTGCTTTCTGCCAATGGCACCGTTCGTTACCGCTCTCCAGGAGGTGAGCTAGATGGCCATGCCGCTTCGTCAGACCATCCGGGTCGGGACCTATCTCTTCGAACAGAAAGTGATCCGGCGGCGGGAGAAGTTTCCGCTGATCGTGGAGTTGGAACCGCTGTACGCCTGCAACCTCTCCTGCGAGGGGTGCGGCAAGATCCAGCACCCGGCCGGGGTGCTCAAGCAGCGGATGCCGGTGGCGCAGGCGGTCGGCGCGGTACTCGAGTCCGGCGCCCCGATGGTCTCCCTCGCCGGCGGCGAGCCGCTCATGCACCCGCAGATCGACGAGATCGTCCGCCAGTTGGTCAAGCGCAAGAACTACGTCTTCCTCTGCACGAACGCGGTGTTGCTCCGCAAGAAGCTGCACAAGTTCACCCCCTCGCCCTACTTCGCCTTCACCGTGCACATCGACGGCCTCCGCGAGCGGCACGACGAGTCGGTCGTCAAGGAGGGGGTGTTCGACGAGGCGGTGGAGGCGATCAAGGAGGCCAAGCGGCGCGGCTTCCGGGTCACCACCAACTCGACCTTCTTCAACACCGACACCCCGCAGAACATCATCGAGGTGCTCAACTACCTCAATGACGACCTCAAGGTGGACGAGATGATGATCTCGCCCGCCTACGCCTACGAGAAGGCACCGGACCAGGAGCACTTCCTGGGCGTCAGCCAGACCAGGGAACTGTTCCGCAAGGCGTTCGCCGGCGGCAACCGCCGCCGCTGGCGGCTCAACCACAGCCCGCTCTTCCTGGACTTCCTGGAGGGCAAGACCGACTTCCCGTGCACGGCCTGGGGCATCCCCAACTACTCGCTGTTCGGCTGGCAGCGCCCGTGTTACCTGATGAGCGACGGGTACGTGCCCACGTACCAGAAGCTGATCGAGGAGACCGACTGGGACAAGTACGGTCGCGGCAAGGACCCGCGCTGTGACAACTGCATGGCGCACTGCGGGTACGAGCCCACGGCGGTGCTCGCCACCATGGGCTCCCTGAAGGAGTCGCTGCGCGCGGCCAGGGAAACGGTGTCGGCCAACAGGTGAGGCCGCCGGCGCGGGCGCCGGGCACCCGTCCCGAGCGGGGCCGGCGCCCGCCCGCGCAGGCCGGCCCACGGCCCGCACCGGCCGGCGGGGGCAGGACGAGCGACGCACACACGAAGGGGCAGGGGCATGACGGTGGCCGAATCGACGGGCTTCGACCTCGGCAGACTCCTCACGGAGCGCGGGGGCGAACGCTACGAACTGCACGCCCGGTACCTGAACCACCAACTGCCGCGCATGCTGCACACCATCGGCTTCGACAAGGTCTACGAGCGGGCCGAGGGCGCGTACTTCTGGGACGCCGACGGCCAGGACTACCTGGACATGCTCGCCGGCTTCGGGGTGATGGGCCTCGGCCGCCACCACCCCGTGGTCCGCAAGGCGCTGCACGACGTCCTGGACGCGGGCCTGGCCGACCTCACCCGCTTCGACTGCCAGCCGCTGCCCGGACTCCTGGCCGAGCGGCTGTTGGCCCACGCGCCGGACCTGGACCGGGTGTTCTTCGGCAACAGCGGCACCGAGGCGGTCGAGACGGCGCTCAAGTTCGCCCGGTACGCCACCCGCAAGCCCCGGGTGCTGTACTGCGCGCACGCCTTCCACGGGCTGACCACCGGCGCGCTCTCGGTCAATGGCGAGGACGGCTTCCGGGACGGGTTCGCGCCGCTGCTGCCCGACACGGCCGTGCCCCTGGGCGACCTGGCTGCCCTGGAACGGGAGCTGCGGCGCGGCGACGTGGCCGCCCTGGTGGTCGAGCCGATCCAGGGCAAGGGCGTGCTCGCGGCGCCCCCCGGTTACCTGCGCGCCGCCCAGGACCTGCTGCACCGGCACAAGGCGTTGCTCATCGCCGACGAGGTGCAGACCGGCATCGGGCGCACCGGGGACTTCTTCGGCTACCAGCACGAGGAGGGCGTCGAACCCGACCTGGTGTGCGTGGCCAAGGCGCTGTCCGGCGGCTACGTGCCGGTGGGGGCCGCCCTCGGCAAGGACTGGATCTTCAAGCGGGTCTACTCCTCGATGGACCGCGTGCTGGTGCACTCCGCGAGCTTCGGCTCCAACGCCCAGGCCATGGCGGCCGGCCTGGCCACCCTCGCGGTCATGGAGCAGGAGGACCTCGTGGCCCGGGCCCGGCGCACCGGCGACCTGCTCCGCGAGCGGCTCGCCGCGCTCATGCCGCGCTACGAGCTGCTGCACGAGGTGCGCGGCCGGGGGCTGATGATCGGCATCGAGTTCGGCCGGCCCACCTCGCTGAAGCTGCGCAGCCGCTGGACGATGCTCCAGGCCGCGCGGAAGGGGCTGTTCGCGCAGTTGGTGGTGGCGCCGCTGCTGCACCGGCACCGCATCCTGACCCAGGTCTCCGGCGACCACCTGGAAGTGATCAAGCTGATTCCACCTTTGATCATCGGCAAGCCGGAGGTGGACCGCTTCGTGGCGGCGTTCACGGACGTCATGGACGACGCGCACGACGGAGGCGGCCTGCTGTGGGAGTTCGGCAAGACCCTCGTGAAGCAAGCCGTCGCCAGCCGGTGAGGGCGGGTGGCCGTGCCGGGCGCGCGCCCCGGCACGGGCCCGGCACGCGCCGGCGGTCCGTCGGTCAGCAGCCGCTCGCGCAACCGGGTGCGCAGCGCGGGGGTGAGGCCGAGGCCCTCGGCGAGATAGCGCTCGGTGTCGCCCCAGGTCGTCTCGATCGCCGCCGCCAGATAGCTGGACCGCGCGTCGAAGAGGGGGCCGATGAGTTCGAGCACCTCCGGCGACATGGCCTCGGGGGAGTCGCTGTGGCGCCGCACCCTGTAGCTGCGGTGGGCCGCCGCCGACGCCAGGTAGTCGGCCTCGATCGCCTCGGGCGTGACGCCGACGGCGAGCAGGGTGATGGCGATCGACAGGCCCGCGCGGTCCTTGCCGGCCGCGCAGTGCATGAGCGCCGGCACGCTGTCGTCGGCCAGCGCGGCCAGCACGCGGGCGTGTTCGGCGTTGCGCGTGGTGACCATCGTGCGGTACGTGGCGATCATCCGGCCGGCGGCCTGGCCGTCGGAGAGTTCGGCCCCAAGCTGCTCGATGTCGCCGTGGAAGACCATGGACCAGAACTCGGCGCCCTCGGCCGGGTCGGTGAGCGGGATGTTGACGTTGCGGACGCCGGGGAGCGCGACGTCGGGGCCCTCGACCCTCATGTCGGCGGCGTTGCGGAAGTCGAAGAAGATGGTGTGCCGGCCCAGCGTGGCCAGGAACGCCGCGTCCTCCTCGGTCGCGTGGGCGAGGTGGCCGCTGCGGAAGAGCACGCCCGACCGCACTCGCCGGCCGTCGAGCATCGGCAGGCCGCCCACGTCCCGGAAGTTCCTGACCCCGGACAGGCGCGGTTCTCTCTCGTCCGGGGTGCTGGGGGAGGCGTGCGGGATCTGCTGTGTCACGGCTGCTCCTCGGTGCGGGTGGTGCCTGCTGTGGTCAACGAGAGGCGGGGGACCGACCCTACGGTATGGGCCCGCCGCACCATCATTTCGGCCGCGTCCGCCCCTTGTCATCGCCGGTGCAGATGCTTATTCCGGCTTTATGTAAGAGATCCAGTGGGATAGATCACCTCACGTCAACCCTTGGTTACGGTGGCGTAGTTCACTTCATTCGGAGGAGGATCTCCGGACGTGGCAGCCGATTCGAAGACCAACAACAGTGGCGCGTTCGAGTCGTACGCAGCAGTCGGGGACAGCTTCACCGAAGGTGTCGGCGACCCAGGGCCCGACGGGGCCTTCATAGGCTGGGCCGACCGGCTCGCCGTCTTGCTGTCGGACCAACGCGCCGAGCATGACTTCCGCTACGCCAACCTCGCCGTCCGCGGCCGACTCCTCGACCAGATCGTCGAGGAGCAGGTGCCGCGCGTCCTTGAGCTGGGACCCGAGCTGGTGACGTTCTGCGCGGGCGGCAACGACATCCTGCGACCGGGCAGCGATCCGGACGACGTCGCCAGCCGGTACGAGGCGGCGGTGGCCAAGCTCGCGCCGTCCGTGGGCACCGTGCTGGTGTGCACCGGTTTCGACACGCGTGACGTGCCGGTGCTGCGGCATCTACGCGGGAAGATCGCGACGTACACGGCGCACGTGCGCGCCATCGCCGACCGCTACGACTGCCCGGTGCTCGACCTGTGGTCCCTGCTGTCCGTGCAGGACCGGCGCGCCTGGAGCGATGACCGCCTGCACCTCTCGCCGGACGGGCACACCCGGGTCGCCCTGCGCGCCGCGCAGGTCCTCGGCCTTGAGGTGTGCGCCGACCCCGACCAGCCCTGGCCACCGCTGGCCCAGCGCCCCGCCGCGGCCGTGCGCCGGGACAACATCCACTGGGCGCGCGAGCACCTCGTCCCCTGGATCGGCCGCCGCCTGCGCGGCGAGTCCTCCGGCGACCACGTCGAGCCCAAGCGGCCCGACCTGCTGCCGCTCTAGTCCGCGACCGGCGCTCCGAGGCGGCGCGGGGCGCCGTCCCGGGCGCGGGCTCGCGCTGTCGCGCTGCCTGGCGTCCCCGTCGGGCGTGCCAGAGCGCCAAGGCCCGGCTGTCTAGCGTCGTGAAGGGCCGGCCGGTCAGGCCCACATGGGGGAGGAGCCGGCGGGCCGGTCCGGGAGCCCCGCGGACTGCGCCGGCAGGCCTGTGGTCGGCAGGTAGGCCCAGACCGCCCGGCCCTGGCCGCCCTCGCGCGGGCGCACGCCCCAGGAGTCGGACAGCGCCTCCACGAGCATCAGCCCGCGCCCGCCTTCTTGCTCCCAGCCGCTCTCACGGGGCCGCAACGTCGCGTGCTCGCGCCCCTGGTCCGCCACCTCGACCCGCAGTCGGTCGGCGAAGACGCGCAGTTCGCAGCGGACCCGGTCGCTGTTGGTGTGCCGTACCGCGTTGGTGAACAGCTCCGATACGACGAGTTGGGCGTCGTCCCGCAGCTCGTCGTGGGCACCCCACTCGGCCAGCCGGGCCAGAACCCGCTTGCGTGCCTCAGCGACGGAGGTGCTGAGCGCCGGCAGATGGAACGCGTCCTGAAGGCGTTGGGCGACCGCGCCGCCCGGGCGTCCAAACCAGAGACCGTCGTATGAAGTGGCCACGCCGCAACTATGCGGCCCGTCAGTGACGGATAGCAAGCTTCAATCTGTAAATTGCAGAATCGTAAGAGCAGTCTGTTCGGTGAGCTGAGCACATGACAGACTGCTTACCCGTGACGGCGCTTGGAAGGAGAACGGCAGTGGCAGACGCACGGTCGGGAGGCGGTGCCCCGACCATCTTGCGCGTGGTGCTCGGCAGGCGCCTGCAGGACCTACGGGAGAAGGCCGGGCTCAGCTACGAGCAGGCCGGTCGTGCGCTCGACGTCACCCACGCCACGATCCGCCGGATGGAGAAGGCCGAGGTCGGCCTGAAGATCCCGTACGTCGAGAAGCTGCTGACCACCTACGGCGTGAGCGACCAGGAAGAGGTCGAGGGCTTCCTCGCGCTGGCCCGCGAGGCCAACCAGCCCGGCTGGTGGCACCGCTTCCGCGACGTGCTGCCGGACTGGTTCAGCGCCTTCGTCAGCCTGGAGGTCGAGGCCAACCTCATTCGCGCCTACGAGCCGCACTACATCCCCGGCCTGCTGCAGACCGAGGACTACACGCGCGCCGTGCTGCGCGCCGGCATGCCGCACGCGTCCGAGGCCGACATCGACCGGGGCGTCGCTCTGCGCAAGGAGCGCCAGGCACTCCTGACCCGCGAGAATCCGCCCCTGCTGTGGGCCGTGCTCGACGAGACGGTGCTGCGGCGGCCGATCGGCGGACCCGGTGTGATGCGCGACCAGCTCGCGCGCCTCATCGAAGCCACCGCCATGCCCAACGTCCGGCTCCAGTTCATGCCGTTCGACGCCGGGCCACACCCGGTCATGTACGGCCCCTTCCACATCTTCCGGTTCCCGATCCCGGAACTTCCCGACATCGCGTACTCGGAGAGCCTCGTCGGCGCCGTCTACTTCGACCAGCGCGACGACGTCTCGATGTTCCTGGAGGCCCTGGACCGGATGTGCGCGCAAGCCGCGCCAGCACAGACCACCGAGTCGATCCTCGGTGGCATTCGCAAGGAGATCTGAACCATGGATCGCATCTACAACGGCATGCCCGCTACCGACCTCGGCACCGAAGGCTGGCACAAGCCCTGGAGCGGGGGCAACGGGGGGAGTTGCGTGGAGGCCATGCGCCTCGGCGACGGCCGGATCGCGCTGCGCCAGTCCACCGACCCCGACGGCCCCGCCCTGATCTACAGCCACCACGAGATCGCGCGGTTCATCCAGGGCGCGAAGGCCGGTGACGCCGACTTCCTCCTCGCCTGACCGCACCGCCCCGCCGGCCACCAGAGCCGGCGGGGCGGAGCACGGGCGAGCGACAGCGGCGACACCACAGGCATCGGCACCGAGCGGAGCACGGCATGGTTGAGCAGGGCCCCTCGATCCCCGGGATCGACACCAGCAGACCACACCCGGCCCGCATGTACGACTACTACCTCGGCGGGAAAGACAACTACGAGATTGACCGCGAGGCGGCCGAGCGCGTCATCGCCATGGCCCCGAGGCCCGCCCCAGCGCCCGCGCCAACCGACAGTTCCTGCTCCGCGCCGTGCGGCACGTGGTGCGGCAGGGCGTACGGCAGGTCATCGACATCGGCACCGGCATCCCCACCTCGCCCAACACTCACGAGGTGGCCCGGCAGCTCGCCCCCGACGTCCGCGTGGCCTACGTCGACAACGACCCGATCGTGGCCACCCACGCCGAGGCCAGGCTGACCAACACGCCGGGCGTCGGCTTCCTGTTGGCCGACGTCCGGCAGCCGCGGCACATCCTCGACCACCCCACCGTCCGCAAGCTGATCGACTTCGATCAGCCGGTGGCCGTGCTGCTCCTGGCTGTCCTGCACTTCGTCAAGCACGAGGAGGACCCGGCCGGCGTCGTCGCCGCGCTGCGGGACGCGTTGCCCGCCGGCAGCTTCCTCGTCCTCAGCCACGGCACGGGCGACTTCCACCGCGCGGGCGGCGACGCCAGCGAGGTCTACCGGGCCGCCACCGCCAGCCTCCACCTGCGCGACCGGCCGGCCGTCGAGGCCCTGTTCGCGGGGTTCGACCTGCTGGAGCCCGGGGTCGTCCAGGCATCCCGGTGGCGCCCGGAGCCGCCCACCGGCGAGGCGGAAGACAGCCGGGTTGCCTTCTACGGGGGCATGGGCGTCAACGTGGGCGTCAAACGGTGAGCCTGGTCGGGCCGAGTTCCAGCGGCACCGCGCCAGCGCCCGCCGCTGGCATGCGCGCCGGTATCCGCTCCAACATGCCGTCGGCGAACACGTCGTACAACGGCGCGTCTCCAGGCGCACGTAGCCGATGTGGCAGTCGCACACCGCCCGCGTGCACGGGCGCGGCCGCAGCGCCGCCCGGTAGGACCCGTCATAGAGGTTGCCCGACTCGTCACGGACGAAGTGGCAGCGGCGCACCGTGCCGTCGCCGTCCACGGAGATGACCGAGGCCTCCGTACGACAGGGCAGACCGGCGCTGACGTGCGGGTGCCGGCTGTAGCCGAACAGCGGGTCGATCGCGGCCCACCGCTCGGCCTCCGCGTCGGTGTAGGCGCGCCCCTCGGCGGCGTTCACCCACAGGTAGACGTGCGCGGGCAGCGCGGCCCGTAGCCGGTGCCCCGCCGCCAGGTGCTCGGGCAGCCCCACGATGCCGACGCTGAACCGCACGCCGCGCTCGGCCAACTCGGCGCACTTGGCCACGAACCGCTCGTACGGCGTCTGCCCCGGGTGGTAGGTGCACCACAGGGCCAGCGCGTCCAGGTCCGCCGCGCCCAGCCAGTCGGTGCGGCAGCTCAGGTTGGTCTGGATCGCCACCCGGCGCACGTGCGGCAGGTGGCTCAGCTCGGTGAGCGCGCGCCGTTACCACGAGCGGACCAGCCCCTCGCCCCACGGCGTGAACAGCAGCGAGAGCCCTTCCTCGGTGCGCTCGGTGGCCCAGCCGGTGAAGCGTTCCAGGGCCGCCCGGTCGGCGCGCAACTGCTCGCGCGAGTCGCGGCGCTTGGCGAACGGGCAGTACGGACGGTCGTAGTCGCACGAGGCGAGCGGCCCCCGGTAGAGCACGGTCAACCCCGTCCTCGTCCCCGCGCCGCTCGGCGGTTCCTCCCTCACGGGTGCCTCCCCCACTTGGGCTCGTAGGCGGCCATGGCGGCGCGCACGGCGGGCGAGAACAGCAGTGGCCCGAGCGCGTCGGAGTGCGCCAGCCCCTCGGCGGACAGTCGCAGCACCCCGGGCCCCGCGCTCTCGTCGAGCCAGCCACGGTCGGCGCACCGGGCCAGTTCGGCCGCGAAGTCCGCGCCGGGGTCAGTGCCGAACCGCTGCCGGTAGTCGGCCACCACCATGCCCTCGGCCTGGAGCACCGACTGCAACACGTGGCGGCGCCGGCGCTCGTCCTCGTCCATCCAGCGGCCGTGCGTCGCGCGCGAACGCTTCGGCGGGCCGCGCCACGTAGTCGTCGACGATGCCCCGGATCTCACGCATGTCCACGGCGTAGTCGAAGGAGTAGTGCAGCCGCGAGGTGTACGAACGGGCGCCGCAGCCCAGGCCCACCATGCCGTCGCGCTGGCAGGCGTACTCGTCGTCGCCGATGACCGGTGCGCCGCGCCGTCGGAACATCCGCATCGACGTCTGCTCGTAACCGCTGGCCAGCAGTGCGTCGCGGCCGTGCCGGTAGAGCCGCAGCCGCTGCTCGTCCCAGGCTGGGTCCGCCTCGGTGCCGCCTCGGCCGAGGCCGGTCAACGGCCGGACGTAGAGCGGGTACAGGTACAGCTCCTCGGGCTGCCAGGCGAGCGCTGCGTCGAGGGAGCGCAGCCAGGACTGCTCGGTCTGGCCCGTGATGCCGTAGATCAGATCGATGTTGAGCACGGGTATGCGGGCGTCGCGCACCCGGCCGAGCGCCGCCTCCACGTCCGCGCGGCGCTGTGCCCGGACGGCCGCCCGCGCCTCGGCCTCGACGAAGGTCTGCACGCCGAGACTCAGCCGGGTGGTGCCGCGCTCGGCGAGCACCGCGAGCCGGTCCGTGGTCACCGTGGCCGGCGACGCCTCGACCGACAGCGGAATGGCCCGCAGGTCGGCGCCCATCCGCTGCTCGGCGATGACGCACAGCCGGCTGAGTTCGGCGGCGGTCAGGAACGTCGGCGTGCCGCCGCCGAACGCGGCGTTCGCGAACCGCGGCGCCTCGCCGCACTCGGCCAGCGCCTCGCGCACGACACGCGCCTGGCGCTCCAGCGCGTCGAGGTAGGCGCCGGTGAGGCCGTCGGGCGCGCTGATGCGGGTGAACAGGTTGCAGAAGCCGCAGCGGACCTCGCAGAACGGTATGTGCGCGTACAGCGACAACGCGCCACGGTCCTCGCCCGCCCACAGCTCCCGCAGCGCCGGGCGGGGTTCGAGCTCCTGGTAGGCGGTCTTGTGCGGGTAGCCGTAGACGTACGACTGGTACGGCGAGGCGGTCGGGTCGACCGGGTCGGCCGGGGTGTCGGGCGTGCTGAGCGGGATGGTGACGGTCATGGGCCCTCAAGGAAGAAGTGGGTGTACGGCACGGTCCACACGACGTCGTGGGCGAGCCGGTGGCCGGTATAGCCGCCGTCGCCGTACGCGGTGCCGTGGTCGGAGCAGATGATGGCGAAGCAGCGGCGGCGGCTGCTCGCGGCGGCCAGCAGGCGGCCGATGTGCCGGTCGACGTACTCCAGCGCGGCGGCGTGCGTCTCCCACGAGTCGCCCGCCTTGCGCTTGGCGCCGGGCAGGTGGAACCAGTTGGGTTGGTGCAGCGCGGAGACGTTGACGAACAGGAACAGCGGCTGCCCGGCGGGGGTGCCGGCCACGACCTGCTCGGCGCGGGCCACCTGCGCCTCGAACGACGTGGGCGAGGCCACGGAGAACTCGGGCTCCCAGTGGCTCTCCCGAAAGAGGCCGGGCAGCACCGAGCTGAGCGCGCCACCCTTGCTGAAGAAGCCCACACCGCCGACGCAGGCCGTGTGGTAGCCCGCCGCCGCGAGGCCCGACACCAGGTCGGGGGCGTCGAAGACGTAGGTGCGGTTCGCGGTGGTCTCGCTGCCCGCGAAGCGCGCCGCGAACAGCCTCGGGTGCGGCCCCGGGGCGGCCGGCGTGGGCAGGAAGCCCGCGAACATCGCCTGGTGGGAGGCGTAGGTGAAGCTGCCGGGGGCGTGCCGGCGCTCCCAGCGACCACCGGGCAGGTGGCGCGCCAGGTGCGGCAGCCGGCCACGTCGTAACGCAGCGTGTCCAGGGTGATGTCGTGGCTGCCCACGACGGCGTTCATGTCCGGCTCCACGAGGTGCGGCGCCTCTTCGCGGGGCTCGGGAGGTCCCCAACTCGGCCCCGGACAGCTGGGGTTGGAACGTTCCGCTGCGGCTCGGCCCGCGCGGAGGTCCTGACCTGCGGGGTCAGCGGGTGGCATGGTGGTGCTCCTTCGTCGTAACGGCGGCGATCTGCGCCCCGTAGGTGTCAAGCCCCTCGGCGCCGTCGCCGGGCAGGCCGGTCAGCCGGGGCAACAGGTCGCCGAAGGCGTTGACCTCGCCGACGGCGAAGCGCCGCCAGCCCGTGCCGGGCAGCACGTCGACGCCGACGCACAGGGTGTCCGGGAAGCAGGCGGCGGCCCGCTCGGCGAGGCCCAGCACCTCGCCCCAGGCCACGCCGGCGGCCTCGGTCGCGGCCCGGGCGGCAGTCAACTCGCCGCGCGCCCCGTCCAGGTGCAGATTGGTCATCGGGGACCGGCTGGTACGCACGACGGCGTGCGTGGCCCGCCCGCCGACCACCACGATCCGCAGGTCGGTGGCGCGCCCGCGCTGCGATGCCTTCGGCAGCCAGCGCTCGACGTGCAGTCCGTCCGGCGCGAGCGCGTCCACCAGCGCGGCGACCTCCGCCTCGGTGGCGTAGCGGCGCACGCTGCCATACCGCTGCCGAAGGGCTGGTACCGCGTGGTGCGCCAGCGGGAGTACGCGCCGGGCGCGGTGCGCGTCGTCGCCGACTGAGCCACCGACGGCCGTGGCCCGTGCGGCACCACCCGCCCGCCGGCCCGGCACCGCGACACACACCGAACGATAGAGGGGGAACGAGAGATGACGAACACCGTCGGGGAACAGCGGACCGCTGGAGAGCCGCGGACTACGGGAGACCGGTCGGCCGTGGGCGAGCAGCGGACGCCGGCACCGTCGGGCGAGGTGGGCGGGACGGACTCGCGCGCGGTCGCCGCGACCACCGCTCGCGCGGACCGCACCGACGCCGAGGCCGGCGTGCGACTGGCCTATCGGCAGGCCGGCCTGGCCGAGCCCGAGCGGGTGGTGTGGGTCGACTCGCCCCTGGTGGGCACCGCGGCCGTGCTGTTGCTGACGGGGGGACGTGCGACGCTGCCCTCCGACGTCGCGCCGCGCGCCGCGCGGGCGCTGCGCGCGGTGGGTGTCGAGCCGGACGCGCCACGGCCGGGCTGTTCGGTGCGCGAGGAGATGCGCACGGCGCCGTGGGAGGCCGAACGGCGACGCGTCCTCACCGAACTCGGTCCACGGGGGTGGGCCGCGCGGTGGGCGCTGACCTCGGCGCCCCTGTGGGAGCTGACACGCGGGGGCTGACCGAACGCGTCCGCGCCGGCATCGCCACCGGCCTCGCCGGCCCCGACGAAGGGCGCGCCGCCGGCGTGGTGATCGGCGCGGGCACCGACGTGCCAGCGTTCGGGTCCGGGCCCGACGAGCGACAGGGTGGGGGACGAGACGAGCAGCGGGGCGGGCGACAGAGCGAGCAGTGGGGCGCGGCCGAGGAGACCGCGCTGCGTCTGGCCCTCGCGTCGGCCGTGTCGGGCCAGCACGACGCGGCCTGGCTGGCCGCCTTCGACGGGGCCCGAGCACTGGCCGGGGTGAGCGCGGTGGCCCGCGCGGCCGGCTGGTGGTGGCCGTACGAGAACGTGGCGGTCATCAGTGAATGCCCCCGCGAGCTGCACCGGGACGAGGCGGGCCGGCTCGACCGCGGCGACGGCCCAGCCCTCGCCTATCCCGACGGCTTCGCCCTGTACGCCTGGCGGGGCATGCTGGTGCCGGCCGACTTCCTGGAGGGCCTCGGCGCGCTGGACGCCCGGCGTATCCGCACGGAGGAGAACGCCGAGCTGCGCCGCGTGATGCTGGAGCACTACGGGTACGACCGCTACCTCAGTGAGTCCGGTGCCAAGCCGGTGCACCGGGACGAGACGGGCGTGTTGTGGCGCATCGACTGGGAGGGCGACGAGCCGGTGGTGATGGTCGAGGTGGTCAACTCCACACCGGAGCCCGACGGTTCGTCCCGCAGGTACTGGTTGCGGGTGCCGCCGCGCACCCGCACCGCGCGCGAGGGCGTGGCCTGGACGTTCGGACTCAGCGCCGAGGCGTACGAGCCGCAGCGGCAGACCTGAGCCCACCCCGGCGGCCCCGCCCCGGGGGGCCGGTCACTCGCGCGGCGTCGCATAGGTTGTGGACAACCACCCCGGGCGCCACCACCGGGCTACGCCCACGCCCCCTCCTAGGAGGTGCCTTGACCGGCCCCCACGCTCGACGCAAGCCCATCGCCGCGCTGCGGCCGGCGGCCTTCGGGGCCGACCCGACGGGAGAGCGGTTGGCACGCCTGCGGTGGTCGCCGCAGTTCGCCGCCGGCGAGTTCCGCAACCCGTTGCCGACCCGCACCCTGCTCCCCGGCTCCGCCCGTCGCCTGCTGCTCACCCAGCTCAGCAAGGTCGACCGGGCCCGCAGGGCGCCGCGGGGGCACCTGCCGGTGCACCACCCGATCGCGGCTGACTGGGCCACGGAGCCGGCGTCGGGGTTGCGGCTCACCTGGATGAGACACTCCAGCGTGCTGGCCGAGATCGACGGGCATCGGGTGCTCTTCGACCCGGTGTGGGGCCAGCGGTGCTCCCCCTTCCCCTTCGCCGGGCCACGGCGCCTGTACCCGGTGCCGCTGTCGCTGGCGGAGCTGCCGCCGGTGGACGTCGTGGTCATCTCCCACGACCACTACGACCACCTCGACATGCCGACGACCCGCGCCCTGGCCCGCACCGACACGGCCTGCGTCGTGCCGCTGGGCGTCGGGGCCGACCTGGAGCACCGGGGGGTGCCGGCCTCTCGGATCACCGAGCTGGACTGGCACGAGTCCGGCAAGGTCGGCCACCTGACGCTGACCGCGACGCCGGCCCGCCACTTCTGCGGGCGCGGGCTGCGCGGCGGGCAGCACACGCTGTGGGCCTCCTGGGTCGTGGCCGGCCCGCGCCACCGGATCTTCCACAGCGGGGACACCGGGTACTTCGCGGAGTTCGCGAACACCGGCCGGCGGTACGGGCCGTTCGATGCGACGATGCTGCAGATCGGCGCGTACAGCGACTTTTGGCCCAAGAACCACACGCACTATACGCCGTTGCCTGGTGGGTGGCCAGACATTCACATGACACCGGCCCAGGGCGTCCAAACCCACCTTGACCTGCAAGGAAGCCGTCCGAGCGGCGTTCTGCTGCCGATCCACTGGGCCACCTTCAACCTGGCTCCCCACCCGTGGGCCGAGCCGGCCGAGTGGACCAGGGACGCGGCAGCGGACGCCGGTGTGCCGGTGGCCTTCCCCGTTCCCGGGCAGTCGTTCGAGCCTGCGGGAAAGCTGCCTATCGATCCTTGGTGGCGCGCTGTACCCCACCCAATTTCGCGTCCATGGCGACGTTCCGAAGCTATGGATGTGCGGTCGCCGGTCAGTGGAAACAGTGATCTGGGTGATGAGCGATGACACCCGAAGCGGAACTCGAACAGGTGACTCGCGCGTGGGCCTGCCTTACACCCGAGGAGCGCGAACGGGTCGTGCGCGCTATAGACGGGCCTGCTCGGCCGGAGTCGTCCGAACAGCCCCAGACGTTCCGTCCATTGCCCACGGGAAACGGGCCATCGCGGGTGGTTGTCCGCACGCGGATCGTTCATCTGACCTGATTCAGTCAAATTCATTCACCGACCGAGCAGGCGAGCCACCCGACTGCACTGTGCCTGCACAGGACCGCTGCCCTGGGGTGCCCCTGCCCAAGCAGGGGCGCCTCCTCACTGCTTTACGGTGTTCTGCCGGGTCATCAAGCAACCCCGCCCATGCGGGGCTCGCTGATCCTGAAACTAGACCCCCTCGCTGACGCCCGGGTCACCCCGCCGTGCGGGGACTAAAGGCATGCGGTCAGTGACACGTAGCCGAGGGTCGGACCACCCCCGCTTGCGCGGGGACTGCTGCTGTGCCGGCGCCCATTTGTGCCACCCCGCCGTGCGGGGAGCACACCCGCGTCGGCTCGTACATCCGTAACCTGATCGGACCAGCCCCGCCCGTGCGGCGACCACCCTTCCTGACCTGCGGCACTAACCGAGTTTTGCCATCGCTTGACCACGACAGGCGGTGAGTACTAGGTCGGGCTCATTGCAGGGTGGTGGTTCAGGCGCTCGGGAGAGGCCAAGAGGGGCCGGTGGGAGAGTCGAGCCAGAGGGTGTGGTCGCCTTCGGAGGTCACCGTCAAACCGTAGCGGTCGAGGACCGGCCGGCCTTGCTCTACCCACCCGTTGAGAAAGCCCGCGCGCTCGTCCCACAGGTCTCGGGGGCCGTCGTAGTCGAGGCGCGCCAGGCGGACGTCGAGCATGGTGATGCGGGCCCAGGACCGTGAAGCCGGGTCGTAGATGCAGTGCACCTGACGCATGAGGGAGTCAGCGTAGGAGAAGTTCACCATGGAGGGCTGAAGAAGCGCACTGAGGAACTGCGGGATGTCGCCGGTGAGATGCGCGGGGACCTGGATGGTGCGGGTCCTTCCCCTGCGCGGTGGTGAGTTCCGCGGTGAGTTGCTGTGCGGTGGTGCTCACCACGTCCGGAGCATCGCGTGCGGTCATGAAGGAGGCGGGGTAGGTGTCGAAGAGACCCTGAGCGGTGTCATCCTTGGCGACCACCAGGCGAGCGATACCGAGGCCCACGTTGGCCACGATCAACCCTCCGGGGCGTACCTGCTGGCACCAGGCAGCGGGGATGCGCCCGACGCCGAACGTGGCGATCAAACGGTCGTAGGGGGCGTGAGCCGGAAGGCCCTCGCGGCCGTCGCTGACGGCTATGGTGGGGGAGTACCCGAGGCCGTGCACGCGGTTGGCTGCTGCCCGGACCACCTCGGGGTCGATGTCGATGGAGAAGACACGGTCGGGGTGGAGTTGTGGCACAGGAGTGCGGCGTTGTATCCGGTGCCCAGTCCCACTTCCAGCACCTTGTGGTGGGGCTCCACGTCCAGGGATTCGAGCATGCTGGCCATGAGCCAGGGCTGGGTGGAGGAGCTGGTGGCTGTTCCGGCGGCGTCGAACTGGGTGAGGAGGGAGGCGTCCGAGTAGATCACCGGCAACCGGTTCGGGTCGTCCTGGATGTAGGTGTGCTTGCGTCCCTGGGAGCGCACGGTGAACTGGCCGGGCACGAAGGCTTCCCGTGGGATCTCGGCGAAGGCTGAGCGCCACCTTTCGGTGCGTAGTGCGCCTTGGCTGGTGAGTCGTTCGACGATGATGCGTCGCAGGTCCGGAGCGGAGGGCGGGGCGGTGGTCATGGGGTGGGTCGCTCCAGAAGGTCGGCGATGGCTTGGGTGATGGGTTCGCGGAGGAACGGGACGAAGGCCCACTGGCCGTTGGGGTTGACGTCAACGAGGTACCAGTGCCCGTGCTTGTTAACGAGGAAGTCCAGTGCCGAGTAGCGTAGGCCGAACTCGCTCATCAGCTTGCGGACACCGTCGCGCACCCTTTCCGGCACGGCGCACGGCCCGTAGGCGAGACTGTCGTAGTCGCTGCGGAAGTCGATGCGCGAGGCTTCAGAGCCGGCCCGGATGCGCGCGGCGAACATCTGGGTGCCGACGACGGTGAGTCGGACTTCGAACACCTTGGGAACCCACTCCTGGAACTGGTGGGCGGTCAGGGCGACGGAGTCGTCAATGTCCTCGGGACGGACCTGGGTGGTCCACAGTGCCTGGGGTTGCCCGTCGATCTCGGTGGGAGATCTTGACCCCAGGGCCTTGTAGGCCGCGACGGCATCGGGGAGGGCCTTCACGAAGTCCCGAGCGTCATCGGGACTGTTGGTGATCAGCGTCTTGGGCACGGTGAAGCCCGCACCGGGCAGCGGTGGCCAGCGCTATGGGGGTGACGCTGGCAACCGCGTTGCGGTGGGGGTGGTTGATCCAGGGGCAGGGCAAGGCGATGAGGACGCCGAACCCGGCGCGAGCCTCGCTCTCGGCCCAGCGGGCATCCGCCTCCGACATCTCGTCGGTGAAGCGGAAGGGTGAGGGGCGCCGGTAGTACACGGAGGTAACGCGGTCGAAGGCCGCGTTCTGGTGCTGGGCCTTGAGCGAGCCGGCCCACCTTTTGTCGTAGGGGCCGATATAGGCGCTGAGCCCCGCGACCTGGGGAAAGCTCCCCGGGTCGAGCCGATGTACGCGCACGCCCCTGTGGTTTAGCTCGGCTATCACAGGTCCGCGTCGCGGGTCAGCACCAGGACGGTCATCGTTCGCTACCTCCGGTCAGTGGGCCAGGTCAGTCGGTGTCGGTTTCCTTGTCGTCGGCGAGCTGGCTGTCCTCACGGGTCTGGGAGACCGTCTCGAACTGGGAAGCCATCGAGGGCTCGTTGATGAACGGCGTGCCCTCCTTGGTGACGCTGATCTGCCTGGTCGGGCACAGGGCCAGGGACGGCAGAACGGACCGCACCGGGGTCACCGGTACGGCACGCAGCAGTCCGAACGGCCGCACGGAGGCGACCTCGTGCTGGCGAAGTGCAGGGCCGGACGCGTACGGGAACATGGACGGCGCGAGCGTGTTCGGCTCGGCCGCCAGATCGGTGGACGACATGCTCTTTCCCTTCTCTTGATCCTCGTTGGGTCGTACTTTTCGGTGCGCCCCGCAGTGGCGTTGACCTCCTGCGCGCACAGCGGGGTGCTCAGCCCAGCGGTCCGTCGTGTAACGGAGCAAGGCTGGAACCCGCCCTCGACACGGCTGTCCTTTCACATGCCAGGGCGGGAGTTTTCGGGGCTAAGGAAGTTCGACGATCTTGACCTTGCGGAGCTGCCGAACAAGGTGTGAGGCGAGCACGTGACGCAGTCGTGGGTCCCCGAACCGAAGCTCTGGGATGGTGTTGTCGATAACCCATCCGCCCACGGTGCGCGGGTATGCCGTTCCCAGTACGCCCCACAGCTTCGGTAGCCCCACCCGTAGAGCGACGAAGTGGGGCGCATGCGGGCAGAGTCGCGCAGCCGTACGCGCATGTGCCTCGCACAGTGGCGGCTGGGTTGTCAGGGCTCCCTCCGGCCAGCCCGGCGAACGGTTCTCAGGGTGGGGCTGGTCCTCCGGCCAGCTGAGGAACAGATATCCGTCCTTGTTGCGGCTGGCCGGCTCCGCGCAGACCTGGCACTTGAGGGCGTACATGCACTCGAACTGGCGCTCGCTGTGCATAGCCGCGAACTTCGGGTTCCCGACGCCGCGAGACTGCGTGTGGCGGGTCCATAAGACCTCTGCTCCGTCGCGATCACTTTCCCGCGGGGCTTTGTAGGCCAGACGGGAGTATCCGCCGTGGTGCTCGGTCGTGAGCGCGGACACACCACCCACGTGCTCGCTATCCCAGGGGACGACGTACGGAACCAGGTCGGGCGAGCGAGCAGGCCGACCGTTGCCTCGCCTTCGACGCGTGTTCTTGGGAAACGCGTGCACCACTAACTCCTTGGAAGCCATAGCGAGTCGTGTACTCGCTCTCGAAGCCTGGGGGACTGGATGTCGGAGATAGGACGCCATTCCGCGCTCAACTGGTCCATCGCCGGAGCCAGCAGCGCGGACTCAGTCCGGTAGACGTATCGGAATCCGAACCGCACGGTGGCAGACCAGTCGTGCGGGGCTGCGCAATCGACGTCGATGACCAAAGGGGATTCAGCACCCTCGATGGGCCAGGCTTCGAAGGGCCCCGTCTGGTCCATCACGGCGCGCAGTGCTGTACGGCCGAGGGACCCGTCCTCACCAGTTGGTGGGACCTCGGGGAACCCCCAACCTGCACCAGTCCAGAAGTACAAGGCCCGCCCTTGCTCATCCACCACAACGGCCCCGGCTTTCACGGATGGACACCCGTACTGGTACGGATGGACACCCGTACTGGTGAGGGCAGTGACCTACCTGGACGTGTTCCTTGATCGAGTCGAACAAGGGGAGCAGTACGTCTACCTCCGACAGATAGTCGGACATGTACCGCGTCAGTTCCCGGATGATGTGACTTGAGTTCACTACCCCGCCCGACCTCGCAACCGTGTTCGGTGAAGCCCCGCCAGAGCGACGAGCTGGTGTTGGTCGTGCGCTGTTCCGGCCAGCAGCAGCCAGTAGTGTGTTCGCCACTCATATCCCGTGGGGCGCTTCAGAGTGACGTCCACGGCCGTGGTGCCCAGGACGACGCCCACCATGCCGTTGCCCCGGTCATAGACCACACTGCCCACCACCACCGCGTCGACCGACGGGAAGTGGGAGACCTGTGTTCCTGCTCGGGGTATGCCACCGCCCCCGCGGCGTTTCCTTCTCAACTGGCCTGCCATCACACGGCCTTGCCATTGGATGGCGTCTGCCTGGCCATCATCTCGACCCAGATTGTCTTGCCCTTGTGTCGGACGTCGAAGCCCCACTGATCCACGGTGGAAGACACGAGGACTAGCCCACGACCGCTCACGTCGTCGTCGCCGCTCTGGAAACGCAACCTGGGGAGCTTCCCGGAGGTATCAGTCACAGCGATCCGCACGCAGTGCCGGCCAGGCATCGTGATGCTGACCTGGACCAGTTCGCAGTTCGTGTGTTGAACCGAATTGCCGACCAGCTCAGAAACAGCCAGCACGCCTCGGTCGATCAAGCAGGTCAGACCCCAGGTTTGTAACGCGGCCCGGACCAGACTGCGAGCGCGGGCGGCGCCTCGCACGGCCAGGTCTCGCTGTAGCCAGGAAATCCGGTCGCGCGGGGTCGCGTCGTGGTTGCCTTCACCGGGCCATCCCTCCGGGTTGGCGGGGACCACCGCCTTGGGCAGGGCAGCATCCCCTCCGGCCGCCGACGTACCTCGGCGGTAGTGGAAGTCTCCGGACACCACCGGGTGCAGCGGAAGGTTTCTTGGGGGTTTCTCTTGCTCCTTGTGATCGTTGAAATGCGGCAGGTAATCTCGGCGTACCTTCAGGGATTGGGAGAGGCGATGCGTAACACGCCACCAAAGCATCCGTTGGCGTACGTGTTGGAGCTGCGAGGGTGGGGTGTAGTCGAGTTCGCGGCTAGGGGGCGGCGACGAGGGGAGGAGATGAACCTCAACCTCGCCACCAACCGGACGACGGTGTACAAGCGGATCGAATACGGGCAAACGCCCAATGAGAAGCCCCAACGTGTGATCGCTGACCTGATTGGACTTCGCGCGGAACACGTGGAACCGGATGCGTGGCCCCTGTGGCTGCCGGTGTGGGAGATCGTTGGGCTCCAACGGCCGTGGACGCTTGCCGGTACCGTGGAAGCGTTAAGCGACCTCGTGAGGAGTGGACACATGGACCGTCGGGGCTTCCTCACCATCACCGGAGCGTCCCTGACCGCGCTTGCTGCGAACTGGGCGGATGCCCCAACTGCCTTCGCTGCTGCTGCGGATGGTGACAAGGTGACGGACACGATGCTCGTCAGCCTGGAACAGCGAGTCGAGTCGCTTCGCGACCTCGACGCAGAGATGGGCGGTGCTCGCCTCCTGGAGCACGTCCGTAGCGACCTGGCGCTGATTACCACCATGATCAAGAATGACCACTACACCGATGTAGTCGGCGCGCGACTCCATTCACTTGCGGGCCAGGTCTCCTATCAGACCGGATGGGCTGCCTAAGACTCCGCGCTTCACTCGGTTCGCCAGCAGTACTACGTGGCCGCCCTTCGCTCTGCTCGCACGGCCGGCGACGATGAGCTGGGGGCGTTCGTACTCGCCGAAATGGGCATGCACGCGTCGGACGGCGGATACAACCGGGAGCGCGGGCAACTGCTCGAAACAGCGCTTCACGGGCGAGAGAAGTCCCTCTCCGATCTCTCGCGTACCTACCTCTACCTGCACTTCGCCGCAGCGCGAGCGGACGAAGGGGAGCATCGGGGGGCGTCAGTCGCTCTAGAGAAGTCGGTGCAGCTATGGGATCGCGTTGACGACGAACGACCGCCGTGGCTTCAGTGGTTCGGCGAGTCGCAGATCAACTCGACCCGCGGCCAGGCAGCCCTTCGTCCTGGGCAGGCAGCCCAAGCCGCGAGTCTGCTTGAGGCTTCGATCGGCGCTGCGGTACCTCGCGACCAAGCGGTGCGGGCTGGCCACCTTGCCGAGGCGCGACTCGCCGGCAACGACTTGGACGGGGCTTTGGACGCCGCGAACCGTGGCGTTGGACTCCTCGAAGAACGGGTGGCCTCGACCAGGGCAGTGGGCCGCTTGCACGAGTTCTCAAGCTGAGCCCGTACGGGCGGTATCAGCGTGTGCGGGAGTTCAGCGACCGGCTCAAGGCTCTCCCTGCTGCTGCGGTCGCCTAAGCCTCGGCATCCGTCCTCTTGCAATCAAGGCCTCCGCGCTCACCTGTGAACCGGGGGCCTTGGGCATGTCTGTGGTCACATTCTGCCGTCATGGGACGGCGTGATGGCCTGACCATCTGCCCCCGACAACAGTCACCGTGGTCGACTGTCGCCATATAGAGAACCGCCCACAAATAGTGGAGATGGAATCGGCTCTCAAGCGTGACGGGCCAGACTCTCAAGCGTGACGGGCCAGAGAAGAAGAGTGGCGAAAACCACCGAGTTTCCAGGGTACTCAACACTTCCATATCCGCGAGGTCGCCAGGGAGTCCGCAAAAGGACAGACCTGGAAGCAATCCAGGCTCTTCGTGTGTCGATGCATGCCTCTGCGGGAGAGCTCGATACCCGTACACGGTCGAAGAAAGGCACCCCCGGTGGGTCCTGCTGCGTTAATGAAGGGCATTACCCCCACCTTTAGCGCGCTGCGGGGATGGTTCATTCATTCACCGACCGCCGGCGGAGGGGCGCGCCAGGCGTGCCAGGGTGGGTGCCCCTTGCCCGCGATGAATGAACCGTTCGGGTGCAGTCTCCCGGCAAAGGTGGGCAGCGCCACACATCGCTACCCGAGGGCGTTCGGTGCCCGTTTGGACCTGTCTCGACGTCACAGTTGAACCTGTTTATGACCTACCTCACTTCTCACCCTATTGCTTTCTTGCGGCCTGAATGCAACGCGCTTCTTCCTTTAAGGTCAATAAGGGGTAGTGCACAGAACCGCCTCAGACTAAAAGTTGTCACAAGACCATGGTTCGGGTAATGTTCTGCATGTCGAAAGGCGCCGTCCAGAAGGACCGTCCCTAGGAGTCCACTCGCGTAAGTGAGGTAAGGGCGGGGGTTTCAGGCGAAAGGTTTCAGGCGCTACGACAGGTAGGGCTTAATGAGCCTTTCCCGAATCCTCTAAGTGAATGACCGGCCCTGTTGGTAGCAGGGGTTAGAGCGGCGTGCAGTATTCTATAAGCAGCAGTTAGGTTCCTGTGTAAGACCCTTACCGAAGGGCTGCAGGGAAACCCCCTGTGAAAATCCATACGCCACGCCCGGCGAAGCGAATAACCCGGCTGAACCTAGAGCGCCCGCAGCTATATCTGCATGTGTTGCAGCGTGAAGCGGAGTACGTCATAGGAGAGTGAGTTAGAGCGGGAGCTGGCCGCCCCGTTAGATAGGCCGAAAAACTGGACAGTAGGGCACTTTGGCGTTCGTTGCCGGAGTGGCCTGGGTCTGGTGCCTCCGGGTCCGCGTTGGGGGTTCTTCCAGTTCGAGTCTGGCCCGAGGCGCTTTGGCGCTGCATGGCAGCGCCGAACCATGCCCCAAAAGTTGTTGCAAGACCATCGGAGGTAGGCGTTATGACCACTCAGGTCATCAGTGTTGAACAGCAGTACCGGGCCCTGCTCGACGGCGATGGGCTGGCCTTCTCGCCGACGCGACCGGCTCCGAACGGCGGGTTCATGGTGAGCCTGGCGGGGAGCGAACGCACCTTTCCCGTGTCCCGCTTCGCTGCCGAAGACCTTTCCGGCTGCATCCGGGACTACGCGCATCGTGTTACCGAGGAGTAACTTTTCTACGGGGCGTGGGTCGACGGAGGTCTGGTCTACCTCGAATTGTCCGTGAATGTGCAAGACCGTGCGCAGGCCGTTGCTTTCGGTCGCCTGGAATCGCAGCTTGCGATTTTTGACGTTGCCAATTGTGAGGTGGTTTCTCTGTAATCCGGGATATTCAAAATAAAACAATGAAGCCCGCTGTGGCTTCTGTTCCTGCGAGCGATATTATATAGGGGTATGGAATGAATCACGAAGAGCTGATGAATCAGATTGAGGATGCGGCCACCGAAGTTAAGTGGGAGCTTCGGTTCGAGGGCGAGGGGCCTGAAGCGGATGCGATCGACCTGGTTGTTTCCCTCTTGCATGCTCGTTTGACGGACCCGCGAGCCGGCATGGTGGATGTGGCTGCTCGTCAAGGAACCAATATCGACGAAATGCGCACCTGGTGGCATTGGGGTTGGTGACATGCCTTGCCTTTGTGTCACCCGAAATTTTCGGGTGACACTCTGCATGGCCTGTTAGCAAGGCAGCGCCTACCGCACTGACCGAAGGGGCGCATTTTGTCCGTGCATCTCGTATGTGAATTCGACCCATCGCACTGGTCTGGTGTGCACGTCGTCACCGCTCGCCCGGACTCGGAATAGCCGCTCACGTGTGCGCAGATCACCTAGATCCCTGGATCGCCATGCTCCATAAGCAGGATGGTCATCAGTTCGTCTCTCAGCAACCGATCAGCAATAACTGCCGCCCGTATGGGTTGTGCGGTCATAAGGAGAACCGTAATGCCTAAGATCATCATTCGTTCCGGGCAGTGGGAAGAGGATCGTAGTCGAATCCGGGTCCGGATGTGGCGCGACGGGGAACAAAAACCCTTCGTGGACCTCGTGCTGAGTGAGGGTCGGCATTTCCTCTACCGCGAGATGCCCGCTACGACCCTCTCATTCTTAGCGGAATAGCACGGAGTTACCTCACCTCCGACCCTTTACCGCAAGGAATACCACGATGACTACAATCCCCTTCCTGTACGACTTGGTGGGGGAGGGTGAAGCATGACCGGTTGGCGATACGACGTGTGGGTCTACGGCACCGATCACGCCGAGCCGTCAGACCATGACGGTTCATGCGGAATCTGGGAACACAGGGGAATCCACTAGAACGGTAAGTGGTTCGGCGCTTTCGAGGAAGTAGCACTTCGTGGAAACGCGCTCGTAGAGGCAATTCCAGTCGGCCTAGAGGGGGGCTGGAAAAATCACACCGTGTTCGAACACGTTCGGGGTGGCGGGCTGTGCAAGGGCTGCTGGGACAAGCATGGGAACACCCACACCGAGCACATCCTTGAGGGTTCCGCAGGGCATTGCCGTACCTGCACGGACGTGCAAAAGAGGCGGGGGCTCCTGACTCGGACTCCTAACGGTCAAGTGTTCATGTGTGAAGACTGCCGGACGGCTTTCTTGCGCCACCATGAAGAACGCGCACGCGGCGAAAGGCGTGACCCCGACGCGCGGCTCTACCGGCCCGTGCTCGACGTGGCCCGCGAAGACGCGGGGGCGTGAGCGGCGTGGGCAAGGGATCAACCAAGAGCTAGGTAAAGCACTTCCAGACGCTCAAGGACGGGCGTGTCGGGTGCTGGATCTGGAACTGCGGTCTGCCAGCGACACGGTGGATCGACATGGAGCGCTACGGCATTCGCCGCTGCCTGAGTACGGCGTACTGCGACCACCACGGCGATTCGCAGCCCGAAAGCTCGGACCACACCCACAGGGAACGACGTATCAAGGAGGAGAACAAGTGAGTTTGCCGAATCGGTGGATAGCCACCTTTGACGAAGCAGCGGGACGGCTGGAGATCTACAGCTCGGCCCACCCCACCCCCGTACGCACCTGGCAGCATCGAGAAAGTCTGGTTGACGCGGTCCAGACCCTCATCCTCTGGAGTTGGGAGCACCCGGACGAAGGCTGGCGCACCGCTGCGTTGTGGGAGCGCTTGGGGGTCTCCAGCGTCCTGGTCGCCGACGTCGATCCCATTCGGATCGTTGTGGAGAACCGGTACCGATCAGCCTGACCAAGCGCTACATGGACGACCTCGCGGTCGTGGCCCTCTGGGCAGCGAGTGCTGTCTCCTGGGAACGGCCGGCGGTTCGGGCGGAAGCACTGAGTCCCGTGTTCATCGCCTGCGGCGAACTGGCCGCCAAGTACCCGGGGCCGGACCTCGTGGCTGCCCTGCTCGTCCGCGAGGCCGTGTTGTCGTACGCCAACACGCGGGTCGCACTACGAGAGACGGAGGTGGCCTGATGGAGAAAACCCTGCCTTCGGGTCTGGAAGCGGGACCGCTCGGGCGCTGCGTCGCCTCGTTCTGCGCAGCCCCGGCAAACATGGTGATCACCTTCTCGCCCCAGGCCGTGGCGGGGCGCCCCCGACCCCGTGCTTACTGCAACGCGCTCATGTTCAGCTGCTGTTCGTGGACGACGAGACCTACGAGGCCCGGCAGCGAACCCACGCGGGTGGCTTGGGCCCGCACGTTTTCCAGCGAAGTAAGTACGAGATCCGGGAGCGAGTGATGCCGAGGCCGCCGAGCTGGCGCACGAGCGGGCAGCCGAGGAGCGGTGGGCGGCCGAAGGCCGGGTCGGAAGCTACCGACGCACAGTCGAGTTGTATTCGGCCGTGACGGTCGACGGGTTGCTCGTGGACGCCTGGACGGCCGGAGCCTGCGTTGCCTTGTACGACGCGCTGAACGAGGGCAATCGGGAGTGATGGCTCGCTATGCCCGTCGCCCAGCAGTGCGAGGTGGCCGTTCGGCTCGTCATGGGCGGCCGACGTTGAACGGTCGCAACTCCGTCACCTACTACTGGGCCTCGATCGAGTACGGGCGGGAGCGCTACGTCCAGGTCGTCAAAACCAAGAAGGGCGAGATCGAGGCCGAAGCGGCTGCCTGGGACTGGGGTCGGCGGAACCTGGCGCCAGCGGTCGTGAACAGCGCCATCGTGCGCTATCTCGGGCGGTCTGAGCCCCGAGTTCAGTACTGAGAAGGGCAACACATGGACAAGTACGACAACGTCGAGCTGTGGCAGGCACTCGCCGACGCGCTCAACGCGCTCGAAGACGCGGGGTACAGCGTGCAATTCGGGGACCGCAAGGACCCGGAGACCAACTGGTTGACGGCGCCCCACGCTTAACCGGGCAACCGGGCCAGCGGCGCCGAGGCCGCGTGGAGCAGCAAGCTCTCTCGCTGGATAGTCGAGCAACGCTGAGCGACAAGCACAACTGAACAGCAACACCAGCCGAGCGGCCATCGACTGATGAGCCGCCTTCTTCATGCCCGCAGACGGTGCGGGGCCTTTGGTGGGGCCAGGTCTTCGGACCTGGCCCTCGCCATGGGCGCTCGACAGAGAGGAGCAACATGATGAGCACCAACTGCCTGGGCTGCTCGGCCAAGGGCGAAGAGCGGTTGGCCGTGACCGTGATCGCAGTCGGGCACAGGGCCTGGGACCTGTGCAACGAACACGCGCAGAGGTTCAGCGGATACCTCGCCGAGCTGTTCACGACCGACGGCGCGGCTCCGACCGTTCGAACCCGCGGGAGCGTTGTCGTCACCGGCACGATCCCCGGGTACGAGCCGGAGGCCGCCAGCCGCGCACTGGAGAACAGCGGCTTTACGATCTTCGGGCACGTGAACGAGACCACGGAGTTCATCGTCTGCGGCATCCGGCCCGTCCCGCACAAGGTGCGGGAGGCGCGGGAGGCCGGCACGGCGAGCCTGGACGCGACGATCGCTGGCCGGTTCAAGGACGCGGTGGCAAGCGGACGCTGGGTTGCCGAGGACGCCCTTCCCGAGGTCGTGGAGAAGCGCACGGCCGAAGAGGTCAGGGCGCAGGTCGAGAGGGAAGAGCGGTGGCGGGAAGAGAAAAGCCGGCGCCTGGAGGCTTCCCGTGTGGAGTGGGCCCGGGAATGCGCGGAGAAGGAGAAGCGTGAAACCCGGCGCCTTGTCGAGGCGTCCCTGCCACCCGAGCTGAGCGAGGCCGAGAAGGTCCGCCAGTGGGCGCGCGAGCACGGCTTCACGGTCAGCAGCAAGGGGCGTGTTCCCGCCCATGTCCGTGTGGCGTACGCGAAGGCGCAGGAGGGCCAGGAGGCGCTTTCGGTGGTGTCCCGATGAAGGAGTTCGATCCGCCGCGTCAGTGCACTGTCTGTGGCGACGACTTCGACGAAGTCCAAATGGCCTACGGCGACTGCCCGGTGTGCGAACAGTTCGTCTGTGAAGGGTGTGACGAGGGGTACGACCCAGCCACTGGCCAGATGGTCTGCCCGGAACATGCGGCTGACCCCCGTGCTGCGGGGTGCACCGAATGACGGGCGTACCCGCGCCGGAGGACATCGTCGTGCCGCCCTCCCGCCCGCTGCCCTGCGGCGGCCACCGCCTGGACGAGCGGCCGCCCGCCGGTGAGTTGGGGGCGATGTTCGCCAGGCCCGTTCCTGCCCGGGAGGTGCGGGGTGGGGACTGGGTGGTCGGCCTGGCCACCAGGCCGTTGCCGCACGGCTCCGACCGGTGGCGCCTTGGCCGAGTGCTGATGCGCAGCAACACCCAACGCCTGACCCGTATCGAAGCCCGCTTTCCGAGGGGGTGGTTCGTTTGGGAAGGCGACGCCGACACCCCCATCCCGGTCTACCGGCGATGACTCTGCCCCCGAAACACAGAAGATGAGGAACCATGCCCAGCGCTTTCGAGCAGATGAAGTACGGGCCCATCGGTGAGAAGGTGGCTGCCAACATCGACCAGACAGAAGCCTATCCGGTCGCCTTGTACGCCGTGGTACTCGCCCTGTACTCCTCCGCCTTCGGCGGCAAGGTCTACTTGGAGAACGGCCGGCCCGTCGCCGTGTGGACGGTGCTCGTCGGCCCATCTGCAGCAGGTCGTAAGGGCACGGCCTACCGCGTCGGCCGGGCCCTCGTGTCGCCGGCGATCGGCAGCTTCCTGGACGCCCGTACCAAACGAGGCATCTCCTCGGGGCCCTCGCTGGTGAACACGCTCTATTTCGATCGAGCTTGAGTCCGCCAACACCGAAGGTGGAGTCGACGGGCGCGCGATGATCTTCGAGCACGAGTGGCGCGGCATCCTCAAGCGCAGCCGCAGGTGCCCTACGTTCACCGAGCAGATGTGCGTGGCCTGGGACGGCGAACCCTTGTCGAACCTGACGAAAGGGAAGAACGGCCAGTGGGACGAGCAGGTGGTGTACGAGCCGAAGATGGGCTTCCACGCGCACATCACCCCCGGCTCCTGGCACCAGTACGTACGCCTGGAGGACGCGCTCGGCGGGATCTGCAACCGCATGCTCCCCGTCCTGGTGCACAAGTCGAAGAGCCTCCCGTACAACCACCGTCCCCGGTGGCAGCATGACCCGCGGCTGAAGGACGCGTACCGGTGGGCCAGCGAGAAACGCCGGGTCATCACCTTCAGCGCGGATGCCGGACGCCGGTACGACCAGATCCGCGCGACCATCGATAACAAGCTGGAAGGGCTGCCGGAGCACCTGTCCTGCTACTTCGAACGGGCAGCAGAACAGGTTCACCGGGTCGCAGCGGTGCTTACCCTCTCCGAGAAGAAGACGAAGATCAACAAGAAAGCGCTCGAAGCCGCCTGGGCGTTCGTCGCGTTCTCGATGACCAGCGTCGAACGGTTGGTCACCGAGGCCAGTCAAGGTACGAAGGTGAAGAGCCTCCGGGAAGCGATCCGGGAAGTACTGGAGCGTAACGGCGGGGAAGCCAGCTCGACGCTCATGCTCCGCTCACTCCAGGCGCGCACCAACGCGGCCGGCTTGCGCGAAGAAGTCGACCAGATGGATGACGTCGAGTACTTTAAGGGCAAGTCCCCTGCCCCCGGCCCGAAGCCGATCATGTACCGCCTCATCCCCGACGGCGCGAAGGCTGGGAAACCCCAGAGAACCGAGATACCCAGTCAGCGAGCACCCCTCAAGCTGGTGGCGCAGGACCTGGCCAGCGTTGCGCAGAAGCGGCCGGCCCCCAAGAAGGCCGTCCCTTCCGAACCGGTGCCAGAGAAGGCCTCGGCGGCTAATCCCTTCGCCGCGCTGCTGTGAACCACTCGGTGCGGCGTCGAACCACTCGGTGCGGCCTCGGCCCGAAGGCCGTTGGCAGTGCACCACGTGCCGAGCCGCCTTCCTCTCTCAGGAGGCGGCTCGGCGGGCGCGCTTCTCCTGCCCCGGGGAAGCCCTTGCCCACGGGCTCCCCGGCACCCGCGAGCACCTGCTGTACCCCCGCGACCTCGACCGCAGGTGCGAGGCGTGGAACTGCCCGGACGCCGACAACGGGTGCCCAGGCTGGCACGGCCCCGACCCGTACTGCGACTCACACACCTGCCGCCTGTGCTGCCACGACTGCGACTGCCAGGTGTGCGACGGAGTGGTCCAGGCCCCGAAGCTGCACCTCGTTGACGACATCCCGAGCACGAACTGCAACAGACTCCGAGACGAAAGAAGGCGAAGATGACTGCGAACCTCGAAGAGTCGCTGGCCGCACTGAGCCCCGGCGACCCTGTGGTCGCCCAATGCGTGGGGCCGGGAGGCACGAGCGTCACCCGAGAAGGCACGTTGCTGGCGCCCCCGAAGCCAGCTACCGCGCAAGTGGACGGGAAGAGAGTGAAGGGTTGGCGGCTGTTCGTAGGGCCCGTGGGCACTCCGACAAACCAGCGGTCTACCTGGGTCACGCTCGTCCCAGGCACCGGGTCCGTCGAGCGGGCCGAGGCGCCGACGAGGCCGACAGGGTGGAGGAACGAGGAAGTGCGGGACCTTCCGGGCCTGCGCGCGGACGGACGCGGCGTCCGAATTTGAAAGGCGGAGCCCGTTCAACCGAGCCGGTGGAGCCTGTGGTCCTGGCCGACGTGTACTACACCGACGATGGGAAGTACGCGATCGCCGACGCCGACGCCGACGCCGACGCCGACGCCGACGCCGACGCCGACTCCGGCGAAACCTTGTTGCTGCGCACCGGCCGGGGCCGGCTGGGGGCACTCGACGCGGCGTGCTTTACGAGGGTGTGCTCGGCACCCGGAACGGAGAGGACGAGCCCGGAGAACCGGTGCTCGACCCGGCCGGGCGGAAGGTGATCGGGTGGCTCGCTGACAACCGCAGCCGCTTCATACCGGCCTGATCGGCCGCCGCCCCCACTGACAGTGGGGGCGGCGGCCGATCAGCAGGAGGAATCCACGTGAATGAGACTGGAGGCTCGCCGCCCGTGTGTCGGGACCAGCACCACGGCGGGTGCGCGGGCGAGACCACGTACAGAGAAGACCTCGCGAGCGTCGGAGTGCCCGCGTTCTCCGGTGCGACCAGCACCATGCGATGGCGCTCGAACGGGCGGAGAAGCAGCACGGTTAGTTTCCTCTCGGGCGCAGAAGCCGAAAAGGCCCCCGGCCGTCCCGTGAAGGGACAGCCGGGGGCTGTAGGCCCCGAGAGGCTACGTCGACGTACGTCCGCGAACCACCCCTGAGCCTTAGCTCAGCAGCGGTTCTAAGCCCCCAACGTCCGTTGCCGTGGTCGATACTGCACCAGAAGCCGCTGCCACTGACCCATACCGAGACGGCACGACGAGCACCGTCCTTCGTCGCATCGTGAGTGTCGTCAGCTTTGCCGTTGTGCGGCATCTCCCTCCACTTGCCGGAGTTCGGCCAGGCGTGCCACATCGTGCGGTTCGGGGCGGTCCGAAGCTTTCCGGGCACGACGAGGACCACTTCACGTCCAAGATACCTGAATTGTCGCGTAAGGTGCCCTTGTAGGTGTATCGGTAGGCGCTCCAACTGGCCGTCCCTACCCCGTCTCCACGCAGCGAGACGGTAGTAACGGCTTCCGGCGAGGAGCCGGTCGCCACCAGGGCCCGCTTGGCTACTTGCTCCTCTCGATCAACGGCAGCAACGCCAGACGTCTTCGCAGAGGTCGGAGGCGAGGTGGCTTGGGCCGCAGCGCCTATGGAGAGGCCCACGGCCAGCGTGGCGGCCGTGAGCGCTGAGAGAGTTTTGGTGCGATTGAGCACGATGCTTCCCCCATGGTCGTTGTGCGAGTGTTCGAGGCAAGAGTCCACCACCCCTCTCAGCTCAGAGCCAGCGCCGCCGAACTTCTTGATTGCTGAACAAGACGGCCTCTAATCGGACTCACGCCACCGGTGCCCTACCAGCCCGACTAACCGCCCTCCCATCTCATCCCGGAGCGCACGAGCAACTAGTGGCCACTTTCGCAACAGGTATTTGGCGGCCAGTCGCAAACAAATGGCGAAGAACCGCTCTATGTGCCTACACCACTCAACTCAGTCGCCCAAGCCCTCCCGCCTTGTCTCCGCTCCGAGGCGGCCAGATTCGTCAGGGTCGCCGATGGACGTAGTAGCGCACGCACCTCGGGTCGTCCTCGTATCGGCCGGAAAGATGGTGGTCGCTGACATCGAGCTGCTTGTGCAACTCGGTGGGCGCAGCGTTCGGATAGGGCTCGTACAGGGCCTGGCGGGTCTTGCCGTTCTCTACTCGCTGGGCCACCTCGCCGACGCCGAGTAGAGCAGCGACCACGGCCGTCAGGCCGTACCAGTCGATGTCCGGGAAACGGGCGACGAGCAGCGGCACGAGGGCCGCGAGTACGGCGGTGATGCGGACCGCGTGTGTGCGGAAGAAGATCATGTAGCTCCTATTGATTCATTACTTCATGAGACGGGCCCAGGTCTCCGGCCCCGGGTAGCCGTCGGCGGATTTGCCGCTCCACCCCTGGGCGCGCTGGAAGGCACGGACCGCGGCGCGGTCGGAGCTGGTCCAGCGAGGCCCGGGGCCGATGGCGTAGGCGTGGCCGAAGCCCTTGCGGACGAGGGCCTGGCCGAGCGCGGTGACGTGTTGGTTCACCTGGCCCGGCCGGAACTTGGCGGCGCCGGGGAACGCGGGCGCTTTCGGCTTGCTCGGCCGGCTGGGCTGGGGCGGTCGGGCCGGCGCCTTGTCCGGGACGGTGACCTTGTCGCCGGGGTGGATGACGTCGGGGTTCTTGATCTGCGGGTTCAGGCCGATCACGGTCGCGAGGGACACTCCGGCCGCCGCCGCGATCGTCGCGAGGGACTGGCCGGCCTTCACGACGACCGCCCTGGCCCTACCGGCCGGTGGCTTCGAGCTGCCTGCGGGTGCTGTCGCTGTCACCTTGTAGGTGAAGCCCCCCTTGCCCTGCTTGGCGGGGTCCGCTGTGACGATGTCCTCGGCGTACGAGGGGAGGCCGTAGCCGTGGACATACGCGTCCCGGCGGCGCCGCTTGCGGGCCATCACCTTGTTCCCGTTGGCTGTTCCCGTTGGCGCTGTTGGTCAACGAGGTGTTGCCCTCGTAGGTGTAGATGTAGGTGTTGTCGTAGGCGTAGCAGATTCTCGTGTGGGTGCTGCCGGTCGGGCCGTAGATCACCTGGGCTCCGACAGCCGGGTAGGTGCTCCACCACGACCGCTTCTTGAACCACTGCATCGCGGAATGCACGCTGGCGGTACGAGGGAACAGGTCGGCGACGCCGGCCTTCATCGCGACCCAGCTCACCCAAGTGGCTCACCATGGCTGGTAGTTCGACCATTCCAGGCCGGGCACCTGCCCCGAGTACTTCTGGTGGCCCGAAGGCCGCTCGCCCGGCGCGCGCTGAGCGCGATAGCCGACCTCGCCCTTGGCGATGGCGCAGACATTGGAGACCTGATTCATTCTGCCTTCCTTCGAGCACGAAAAAGGCCCCCCTTGTCGGGGGCCGTGAAAAGCGGTTTAGCGTTGACTAGTCGTTTAGTTTCTCAGGCGGGACGGCTGAGGTCGTGGGCTCGATTACGCTTTGGCGTAGCTGCCAGGCGTAATCCGCGCTCACGTGGCGGTAGTACTCAACGAGGGCTTGTAGTTCGTATACCGTGCCCTGGAGTTCGTTGCGCCACCTGGCGAGGTCTTCAATGTGCTCCCGCCGGGCCTTGTCGAACGCGTCCTTGCGCTCGAACCACAGCTTGAGGAACCCGACCAGGGAGGCGATCCCGCCTGTTCTGAACGCCACGGTGAGGACCTGCGAGGCGTCTACTGGGGCCTCCCTTCCTAGATGGTGCCGACCCACCTGATCTCTGCGAATGACCCCAGCTTGTACTGCGTGCTGATCTCGTCATTCGCCCATGAGTGCTTCGGGGACGAAGCGCAGTGGCTTGCGAACTGGACCTTCGAGCCGGCCTTGAGTCTCTGTACGGTCGAGTGCCCGCCGGACATGGTGAACGGGGTGGACTGGGCCGGTGAGAACGTGTCGACCGAGGCCGCGGCAATCGCTTCGCCCGTGCCGGCGGTCATGTTCACCCCGATCTCGACCCAGAGCTGGTGCCTGGCCTGGGGCAGGCTCGTCTCGGTGGCGAAGGCGCCGTGCGTCGTGATCCGGTAGCGACCGTCAACGGGGCAACGAACTGCCAGGCCGTGTCCTGCTGCATGGTCCGGTCGGCTGTGACGGTCCGCACCATCCCGGGCCACGTCTCGTACCAAGTGCCCGCGGGGCCTTCCCCGCCCAGCGGGTAGAAGGGCAGGACCGAGTAGGCGTTTGCCGGCAGATCCTTTCGCTTCATGCCGATCATGCGGGCGGCCGGGGGACGGAGTAGGAACCGGTGAACGTCGGATACCCGACGGTTGAGCACTGCTGCGTCTTCCAACTCCCGAGGGGACCACGTTTCGACTGGAGGGATGGTCACACGAGCCTCCCTACCCAGCGCATTTCTAGAAAGGACCGTCCTGGCAAGTTGTAACGGCCGAGTATGAAGTCCTTGTCCGAGACACCGGCCGCAGAAACCGTCTCTCCTCTTTTCAGGGCGACAGTCGTGGATATGGAGCCGGTGAACTGGGCCGTCCCATCCTGAGCGTATCGCGCACGCCCGGGGGAGTGGGAGGCGAAAGGGGCATATCCCGTGGAACACTGGCTGTCGACGGTTTGGTTCCTGCCAAGACGGAAGTGCGCGTTGTTGGCCTCCCCGTTGGTGTCCATGACCCCACCGAAGGTCACAGCGTAGAGCCCGTCTTCCGGGGCGGTGAGCCGCCAGAGAATTCCGCTGTCATTCGACGCGGTCATCGAACCGCTGGTGGTGTCGTGCTCCTCGCTGTGCCTGCTGCCTTTCCCCGGGAGTGCCAGGGGAAAGAACACCAGGTGTTGAACGGGACCCATCGACCTCGCTCGAACGCGTCGACCGGGTTCGCGCCGCTGTAGGTGCCGCGTTGTCGCGCGATCACCTTGCATGCGGGTGGGGTGTAGAGAAAGCGGTGCACGTCTCTCACACCGTTCATCGTGGCTGCGGTGACGACCTCGCGTTGCCGCCAGAGATGTACGGAGGGAACTGCCATCAGGGCTTCACTCCCGCCCATCGAAGGTCCACGTGGGAGACGAACTGCGCGAAGGAGCCGTCCCCGAAGCAGAAGTCGGTGTCCGAATGGATCGCCATCGAGACGAAGTCACCCTCGGCTAGCGGGATCGTCGCAGTGGCGGCGCCGACCTTCTCCGCGGCACTGGTACGGCCGGCCCCAGTGCGGCAGAAGCTCGTGGCCGCGATCGTGCTGCCAGCCGTCTGGTTCTTGTTCATGGCCACAGCCACGAATCCAAGGCTCCCCGAGACCGCGCGGATGACCACACCGCACGAGACCTCGTACAGCCCGTCCAACGGAGCGTGGATCTTGAAAGAGTCTTTCGACATCTGTCCACCAGTGGAGTCGAAGGAGTGCATCGCGCCCGTACCCATGCCGGGCTTGTCGAGCTGGAGCACGTGATAGGCGCCCGCCGGCTTCTGCTGCGCGGACACGTCCGCCACGGTGCGCCGGCAGGCCGGGGGCGCCATGAGGCCCTGGAGCACGTCACTGACGTACCGGCGCATGTCGGCCGGTTCGATCTTCTGGCCGTTGCCCCAGGTGTTGATGTCGAGCACGTGATCACCCCAGAACGGTGGTAGAGCCGAGAACTGATGCGTTGTCGTCACCGAGAATCCACGGGGGCCGGCCGTCGGTGCGCCCAGGGACCTCGATGGTGAGGCAGGCTGAGGAAGCCGCTTGCGTGTCCAGGAGGAGTTCGCCGGCGCTGGACTGGCCCCTGGGGTGTCGGAGGCGAGCAGGCTGACGTGGCAGGTCCCGTAAATCCCGAGTTGCTGAGCCCGGCCCGTCACGCCCTCGGGCCAGGCGTAGCCGGTCAGGTCGGTGGACTCGATCAGCACCAGGAAGAGCGACGTGTGCGCGGTCGCGGCCGGCAGCGGCACGCGGTTGACAGCGTTGTACTGCTGAACCCCCACGATCGGCGTCAGTGGGGTCCGGGTCAGGTCGCCGCCGCGGTAGGTGAGGTTCATGGCCGTGGCGGCCGAACTGCCCGTCGTCTCCCACACCACGGTGTCCACGATGCCGTTGTGGGGCCACATTGCTACGGAGACCCAGTGACCAGAGTCGAGCTGATGGGCCTGGGCCAGATAGCCACCGGGCGACAGGAGTTGCGGACGCACGTCGGCTGCTGTGCAGGCGGAGACTAGGAAGTCGTTGACTCGCGCGCCAGGCGGCACCGCCACGGTCACGTAGTCCACGGCCCCCCCGGATCGCGGTGGTCGATGCTGCGTACGTCGGGTAGGCTACAAGGGCGGGGGCCCGCGACTGCCACGTGGTGCCGTCGAAGAACCTGGCGGCGGAGGCGCGCACCCAAGTCGCTCCGTTCCAGACCCACTTGGTGCCATCGACCCACTGGGCGCAGTCCCACACGGTCATCGGGTTGTCCTCAAGCGATATACTGCACCCACACGTCTCCTACCTTCGGGTTCGTCGGGGCGACAGCGCCGGAGAACAGGCGCGCGGTGCCGATGTTGGGCGCGGACACGGCCCCTGCGGCTTCAAGACGACCGTCCGCCCGTACGCGGAAGAACGACGGAGTGCTGGTGCGGCTCTTGCTGATGGACAACGCCGTGTCGTTCGGGTTGGCCTTTTCCCACTGGCCGATGACCAAGGGCACATGCGCACCGTTGGGCTCTACGTGCAGCGCCCCGGTGTTGAACAGGCGGGTGAACAGGCGCGCGCCGCTGGGTGTGCTCCCCGCGGTTTCCAGGGCGAGGACCAGGCCCTCGTCGCCTCTGTCGTCCACCAGGTCGGGCACCTGGAAGGCGACCCACTTCTCGCCGGCCGGCGTGTTGATCCGCGCGCCGCGGCGAGGGATGTATCCGGTGAGCTGTTCGTCCGTGTACTGCTTCGAGCTGTGCGGGTCGAACTGCTCCAGATGAGCCTTGAGGCGCTCGCCGATGGTGCACGAGGTCAACTTCATCCGGCCCACGCCGAAGTCCACCCACAGGGCTTCGCGCCCGTCCGGCGGCCCCCAGAAGGGGGCGAGGACGGCCACGCTCGTCCGTGACGAGCTGCGTGATGGGTGTCCCGCTGACGTCCACCAGGTCGGTCACCTGCTCGGCGGTGTCCTCGGGGCCCTCCCACACCAGTCCGACCCCGCCGGCGACACGTACGCCGGCTTCGTTCTCCGCTACATCGGCGGGGGGTACCCCCGAAGAGATTCCGGTCTGCCATGAGATGGCTCCTTTCTCAGAGGGCGTTGGCTTCGTAGGTTCCAGAGAAGACGATCGAAGAGCGGCGGGGGAAGGTCAGGAGGTAGTCCAGGCCCTCCCCCAGGCGCTTCGAGCTGGGGTGGTAGATCTTCACGACGTCGGCCTTGTTTCCCAGGTGCGACATTCCGTGTAGGGCGACGAAGTTCGGGAGGTCCGCGTTGTATCCGCTGTTGAGCAACTGGCCCGAGAAATGCTGACCGATAGACGAAGAAGGGTTGACGGGTAGCGTGAAGGAGAGGGGCCCGGTCCCCGACTGCTTCACGTCGGTGTTCGACATATTGTTGATGTCGATCGAGAAAGAGACCGTGTTAGGTGCGATCCAACGCCAAATTCCTCTGTAGAGGATTCCGCTGGGGAGCTTCCCCGTGTTCATGATCTTCGGAACGTAGGTCTTGGCCTTGCCGAGATGGCGAGTGATCATGTAGCCGTCGCGACCGTTCCACGACTCAAGCTGGGCGTCGTTGTTGTTGCTGTCCAGGTCGTAGAAGAAGTTCCCTACGCCGTGATGAGCAGCAGTTGCCCGGGTGTTCCAAGGAGTGGCCACGCGAGCGGGGGCATCGAAGGGGGCGCACTGCTTCACGGTGATCGCCCCGTCCTTGGCCGGCACGGAGATCTGGTGGAGCACCATCTCCCAGCGCTGACCTGCGATGCGCTGTGGCCGCGGCGCTATCGGGGTCTTGGACGGCTGGCCCTTGACCGCCACGATGTTCGATGACCCCTTCGGGACGTCCGCCCGCACGACGATGATGTCCACGCGCGGCTTCTCGGTGGGGTTTGCCTCGATGTCGACCGTGAGTACGGAGTTGGACCGGTAGTAGAAGCCGCCCACCCAGGCAGCTCCCGGCCGCAGCTCGATGGTGCGTCAGTTGATGACACGGGCCGAGAACGGTAGGGCCTCTCCCGAGTAGGAGGGGTTGGTGAGACGGAAGTCGAACCGATCCCCGGCCCACATCAACGCCATGTCCTGCCAGTCGAGTTGCGAGAGGGCTGCTTGGCCACCACTCTCGGACGGCTCGCTGAATAGGTAACTGATCTCCGTCATTTCACATCCTTGTTTCCAGTTTTCGCAGCTTTGCCTTCATCTCCCACACGGTGCGATACAGTTTCTCCGGTTCCCTGGTCGCCGATCTTTGGTGACACATCCAAGATTCGACCTCCGTCCTCGACGGAGATGTTCACTTCCTTGACGATGTCGGAGTACTCTTCCCCGTCCACCGAAACGGTGACGATATCGCCCACGAAGTAGTCACGGCCGAATTTCACCTGTTCCGTGTCGATGGGATAGATCTGGAAATGCCCGCTCTTCGCACCGTCCTTCAAGGCGGTCGCGGCGGCCTCCTCGGCCGCCTTCACCCAGTGCGCGACCGCCACCGGCCGGGCTCCTCGCACCGCCGTCTTCAGGGTCACCTTGGCGTCGGTCAAGGCGGAGTTTGCTGCTGTGAGCCGCTGGCTGGCTGCGGCCTTCTCCTCGACCGTCTTGGCATTCTCAACTGCCTTCTGGGCCGCGGCGAACTCCCTCTCGGCAGCAGCGTGCGCGGACCGCGTTCGGGTGAGGTCGCCCGTCCACTCGGCACCGTCGGGCTTGAGTCCGATGTCCTCGAACGAGGAGGAGGATTTCCTGACGACAAGCTCGGGCTTGCCACCCGTGCCTGTCTTGAGAGGGATGTCCCTGCGGTCAACGAAGGTCTCCCGCCGGACGCCCCATTGCTGCTCCCCTTCGGCGTCGACCTGCTGCCACAGATAGCGCTCCTTACCCTCGCCCTGGCACGCCACGATCGCGCAGGTGACAGCGGGGGCCTTGAGCTGCCAGGTGTACTGCTTCAGGTTGCCGATCTCGGGGGAGAAACGGACTTCCGTGGACCGGTCCAGGCACTCGTAGAGGCGCAGCTCGACCTGCTTGGTCTGGTGCGACCAGATGAAGCGGTAACCGACCCGCTTGTCCTTCAGCCACTCCTCAGCCTGCGTGCCGAGATTGTCGAACCGCCGATGACCCGGGTGTCGCTCCCCTTGTACTGCTGAGCCACCGGGAGCACGGTCATGTGCTCGACACCGGTTCCGGAGACGCCAGGGAACGCCAGCGCCCCGTACAACACGTCGTTGTCGTACTTGCCACCCACGAACACTGAACCCGCAGCAGTGTGCTGATCGGTCGTCCAGTACCGCTCGAAGGCGTCGATCTGCCCGGAGAACGCGGGCTCGGGAACTCCGTCCTGGTAGATGACGACGCCTCGGCCAGGCTTCAAGAGGTCTTCCTGAGCCGTACCGCTCTTCATGAGGAGCTGCCACGTGCCCACCTGGTTGAACCGGATGGTGAAGTCGAGCTTGATCCAGGTGTCGACTTCCCCGATGATGCGACGCTCACCCTGCTGGACCTCGCCCCTCACGAAGACGCGGTATCCCATTGGCCTCCCCTGGGTCGCTAAATGAGGAACTAGTGAAAGGGGATTTAGTCAGCATGATCGGAAAATCCTTCCACTGTCAATTTTCCACCCCGGGCAGGGGGCGGATGTGCAAGGATGCTTCTGACATCAGGGCATCGCAGAGGTGCAGCTATTGCTGAGGATGCCATGCCGCGGAAACTCGCCTTGCCCAAGTTTACCGGTCCCGCAAACATGTGGTAATGGGCGTTTTTCTCTAAGAGAGGTGCTGAGTGTACCCCAAATGCACACGCATACGCATGACCGTGATCTCTGCAATGGTGGCGGGAGCTGTTGCTGTGGCAGGTGTCGGTACGGCGAATGCTGTGGACGCCGTCGTTGACAATAGTGCGCGTTCAATTTCCTCACAAAGTGTGGCGTCGAATTCGGATGCTGCCGAGGCACTTGCTGACGCGCTGGATCTAGAAAATCTCGGAACTGGCGAAGAAATTTTTGCAGGTATCGAGGAAATCCTTGGCGCCATGAGCGGCATCCCCGACGACGTGCTGTCTCAGGGGGATGAAGCCACTCAGGAGTGGGTTAAGGAGCAGCTGGACGCAACCGGAGGTAACGCATCCGGGACCCGAGTCTTCAATGCCGCCAAGTGTGGAGCGGGAATCTTGCAGGCAATTGGTTCCAACATTTTTGCCGCCGCTAAGATATGGAAGGTGAAGAAGGCTATCGACAAGCTTGGCGGGATCAAGAAGGTTGTGCAAAAAATTAGAGGAAAGAAGAAGAAGGGGAAAAAATTCAAGGATGCCATCAGGGAAGTTTTCGAGCACGCGGGCGGCGGCATAGGCGGAATTGCTGTCGGATTCTTCGGTGTCGATAATGTTCAGAAAAACTGCTGGTAGGGAGGATGGAGCTCTTGGCGACCTCCTTGCGTTGGCTACTCCTCTCCCTGGCCTTCGTGTTGATGACTGCTTTTCTTGTCACGGCTGTGCGTGCATTCCGGGCTGGTAGTCGTCTCGAAGAAATCATCGAAGTGATGGAGAGTCGGTGGTTCGACGGAACCGAGGTTTTAGCAGCTCTAGCCGTCGGATTAGTAGGATCGTGGGCGGCAACCTATGTGGGGGGCTCACGAGCCGGCTTGGGTGAGACCGCTGGATTCTTATTCCCTTTGGGTATTGTCTCCGCCTTCGCCGCATGTCGGTTGCCTGCAGGGGGCCAGGTTTCCGCGACGCTTAGGAAGTTGCTGCCACTTGGCGTCACCCCGCTACTTCTCGGCGCCGTACTGACTGGCTGGTGAACTTCCATAACCAGGGGCTCCCTCACTGAGTGTGAGGGAGCCCCTGGGCGTGATCTAGTCGAACGCTCGATGGGTGCCGTGGTGGCGCGTATAACCTGTTTCAGGCCGAATGATTCCGTGATGCTAGTAAGACTCATGACGTGGGTGGAAAACCATTCTCAGTGATGCAGCTCCGGAGCCCAGCGCCATTTCAACCGAGATCTGTGACGAGCCGGCCGGGATCGACCACAGTTGCGGGTTCGGCCCCAGCGATTCCGAGTAGTTGCGCCTTCGTCGTCGCGCAGGGACTTGTAGCCGGGCCTCGTGTCGATGGTGAGCGTCCGGCCCGCAGCAACCACATCTGTCGAGGACGTTGGTGCTTCGAAGCTCTGACCGTCGAAGGAGAACTTGAACCCGCGGACCGGCCCTTCGATGGTCCAGATGGGCCACGCTTCCACGTCACCCCAGTTGAAGACCGAGAAGCCCGGAGTCGAGACGATCCCCTTGTGAAGACGCGTTGGGAAGAAACACTTCGACATTGGAGAGGAATGGTTCACCTCGGCCGAACTTCCACTCCGCTACCTGCGCCTGATCCGAGCAGAAGAAGGGGTCGAAGGCGGTGAGCTGGATGCCGAACGTTGCCCACCGGAACCCAGCACGGTCTTCGCCCTCGTCACCTTCCAAGCCGCCGTTGTAGTAGCAGTTCAGCTAGCGGGGCTGGGAGTCGGCTTCCATGAACTTGAGGACGCAGTATCCGGCAGCCGGCGAGAGGGTCCTGATTCAACTTTCGCTTCAAGCGCTTGAGCGTGCTCCGGTCGACGCCGTGGAGGTGGACGGGGAGCATCACCTCTCGCTGGGCCGTCCGCGTCGACTGGTAGATGGAGCCCGGCAGGTTCGGGCTGTCATCCGCGTGCAGTTCGACGGGGGGCATGTCCAGCCCCTGCGCCCCCGGGAGCAGCATAATGGCTGGCCAGTCCTTGCCTTGCGAGCCGGTGAGGGGGATCTCCTCCCCCTCACCGTTTGCGCCGCGGATCGAGTCCCAGCCCCGGTGCAGCACGAGCTTGAATCCCGACTTCAGTTGGTCGCCCTCCAAGCTCGGACGCGGACATGGCGGAGGGAGCCGTGGTTCCAGCGCATCGGCTCGACGTCGACCTCGAACCAGAGGCCGTTGATCAAGAGCCGGTCCCGGGCGTCCACGGGGGCGCCCCAAAGCAGGTAGACCAGAAGCCGCTCCTGCGCGGTCTCGCGCTCGGGGAGCGGGACTCGAAGGACCGCTCGGGCTGGATGCTGGCGAGTCCGCCCCACACCCTTGTCGCGTTGCCCCAGTCCCGGTGACGGGTGTAGGCCCCCTCGGCTATCGGAGCGCTGTGAATCTCGACTGGGTCACTGAAGAACTTCGTCCGGCCCCCTCGTCAATGAGATGGACGTCAGCTTTCGCCGGTAGCGCTTGAGCGAAGTGCGGGCTGCCGGGGAGAGCTGCTGGCCGGACGCGGAGGAGCCGAACTGCACCTCGACGTCGCCGACTTGCTCGGAGACGACGCCGGGCTGTACTGCCAGCCAGCGGATGACTTCGGAGCACAGCACGGCGCGGATGCCGGGGGTGTCCTCGTGGTAACCGCTGCCGCAGTAGTCCGCGATAAGGGCTGAGGCGTCATCGATGAACGCTTCCACTCTGGGCTTCTGCTCTGGCTCGACGGGTCTCCCGAGGCGCACCTCGATGTCTGTCACGGATATGGTCAGCGCATCAACCTCCTTGTTTTGCAAGCGAGTCGACGGCACGGTTATGGTTTATGAGCTAGCCACTCCTACGTGAGCCCCGGGTTCGGCCGACCGTGGCCGGATGCTCGACACCCCGCGGATTACACGAGAAAGGGACACCCCCCGTGGAATGCATCTTTTCCGGCCGATTACCAGGCCCATAAGGGGCTTGGTCGCTCTTCCGTTGTCATTTCGTGGCTCACCAAGGACAGGTGCGCCCGAAGTGAGAAGAGCGAGCCCTAGCGATTCGTGGAGGTGCCCCCATGTCCATCAACTCGACCCGGACTGCTTGCAATCACAAGGCTTTGGAGGTCTCGCTCCTGCTTCTCGGCTCCGTGGTGGCAGGGCTGCTTGGTGGCGTCCTCTCGGCGGCTTTTGGCAGCGCTCCCGGGCTGGCGGTCGCCAACGGAGCGTCCGCCACTGTCGCGGTCTTCGGGATCGGTATGGCCGTCATCTCGTACATGAAGCACCAGTAGAGCTGGGACGTGAGCGGGGCGGCCAGCCGCCCCGCTCACGCCTTCCCCGTAGTGGCCTTCGGTTTCACACCGAACACGACGAGCTGCTCAGGCCGGATGGTCTTCGCGTCGTAGAAGACGCGGCTCTTCACGGCCTGGGTGAACTTCTTCTCTGGTTCGTACGCCTTGATCTTGGCGTGCGGCACCAGCAGCGAGACGGCGTTGGTCGCGCCCAGGATCATGTCGATGCCCGAAGCGTCCATGTGGGCATTGCGCACGAACTTCTGCATGGAGCGGGTGTGGTTGCCGAAGGTGGTGCTCGAGAACACCGAGAGGCCGAGGATCTGGCCGATCTGCCCGGTGGGCATGACCGACCCGCCGCCCCAGTGAGCCGCGTCCTTGAACTCCTGGTTGCGGAGCAGGTTCGCCTTCACCTTCGGGGAGATGATGAGGTAGCGGTTCTCCGGAGCCTGGTTCACGTCAAGCTTCTGGAGCATGTCCACGAGGACGTCGTACACGTCGTCGGCGAGACGGTCGCCGGCCGCGTTCTCCGCGCTCTCGAACTTCTTGACCTTGCCGTGCAGTGAGTCGGGCGCCGGAGTCTTGCCGGCCTTCACGCCGTTGTAGTCCCGGCCCTCGACGCCGTGCGCGATGGTCTTCGCGATGAGGGAGTCCATGGCGATGGCGGTCTTCCGGGCGCGCTGGGTGACCAGGTTCTCGAAGAGGCTGATGCCGTCCTTGGTCTGCCACTGGTGCACGCCGTCGATTTCGATGTTGAACGAGCTGCCCTTGCGGACCCGCACGTCCATGTACTCCAGGCTGGCATGGTCAGCTTCGCCGATCGAGGCGTACGCGTTGACGGTGCCCTTGTCAGAGACGGTGTCATCAACGAAGTGTGGCACGTGCAGAACGTCCCCTTCGCGCCTGAATTCGCCCTCGTAATCGCGGTTGCAGATGAGCGACGAGCCGAGGACTAGCTTCTCCTCGACGTCGGTGAGGAGCTGCGCGGTGTACAGCTCCGGGATGAAGACGTTGCCGGAGTTGACCTGGTATCCATCACCGAGGGTCTTGTTGAAACCTTGTCGAAGGTGGGGGAGGCAGTAATAAGTGCTCCAATAGAAAGGCCGCCCGGAAGACGGCCACAGCTTCAGAGGGGAATCCTTCCCCTGATGTCAGGATTAGATCTCGCCCCGTTGGAGGGCGTCGAACTTGCCCTACTTCTTCGCGGCGACGATCTGCGCGGGCGACATGCAGGCCATGTCCTCGCGGGTGAGCTGCTGGACGCCGGCTCCACCCTGACGGCCAAGGCCGAGACCCTGCGCGAACTCGGGCCTCGCAACCGGCGCCGGGAGCGACGAGACGAACTGGGCGATGGTGTCTGCGTTGACACTGCCGTCATCGGCGACGAACGAGCGGACGTTCAGATACTCGACGCTGGGCAGCTCGACGCCAGCCGACCCTGCATGGGCGCGTAGTTCTGCCGTGGCCAGTCGTGTTCCGAACTCGCTGACCACTGCCTTGCGCTCTTCTGCGCGAGCGGCCCCCAGGGCCTGCTCCTGGTCGGACAGCGCCGTTTGGCGGAGCCGTTCCAGCTCGGTGCTGACCTGTTGGAACCTCTCCTCGTTCTTACGTGAGAGGGTCTTCCACTTCTCGACCGCCGCCTGGAGGGCGGCAACGTCGGGAGCGGGCCCGGTGGGCGTCTCGCCCAGGGGCTCAGCCATGTGCGGTATCCATTTCGTTTACGGGGCAGACAGGGAAGTCACCCGCCTCGGGCTGGGCAGGGGGCGTGTGGTGCTACGTGCCAGCCTTCTCACGGGCGGCGTTCCCACTGTTGCCCCTGGGCGGCTTGGCAGCCGCCTTCTTGGCCTCGACGCCGGCGACTTCCGGATTGGGGCGGGCGATGCTCGCCATCTCGGCCTGGGACATGTACTTGTCGGCCCCTTCCATTTCGGCGCGGGCCTCTTCCTCAAGCAGGTCCTGAAACCTTTCGATCTGCTGCGGGGTGTACCCGGCGTCGAGCCAGAGTTGCTGCTTCGGTACGTTGAGCTGTTGAAGCTTGAGAAGGGAGTCGACGTGCTGCGCCTCGGTCCGGTTCTCCGGGTCACGCCACATGACTTCCGCCTCGAACGCCTCCGCCCGTTCCTTGTCCTTGAGGACGAGGAACGCCAACCGGAGCACCTTCTCCCACGCCTCACCGAAGTGGAGCATCCGTTCGCGGCCTTGGCGACCAGGCCGGCCTCCGCGGAAGTGATCGAGTCACCCGAGGGGACCTGGCCGCCCTTGAGCAGGTAGTGGAAGGGCACCCTCGCGAGGCTCGCGAGGTGCATGGTCAGCATGTCGACCAGGTCGACGTAGTTGCTGAGGTCCGCCGCCTCGAACTGGCCGAAGCTGGCGGAGGGGTCCTCGGCCTGGAGCAGCTTGTCGACGGCGACGCGGAACGGTTCCACCGGCCGGCCGGCTTCGTCCTCCTGGATCTCCAGGCCAGTGACGTACCGCTGGGGCCAGGCAGCGTACTCACTGGCCACCAGTGCGTCCGCGGTGACCTTGTTGATGGCGTCCTGGAGGGGGATGATCGGCGCCAGGTCGGACATCGGTTCCCCGATGAGCCGGGTGCGGTTCTGGAGCGGGACGACCGGGACGACTCGGAGAGGATTCCTCTCCGTCTTGTCGATCGCGTAGCCGAGGAGAGACGGGCCGCCTGTGCAGACCACGTCTTCGAGCCAGAGCGTGCAGTGCTCGCGGCCCCAGTCATCAACGAAGAACTTGGCCGCGGCCTCCACCTCTCGGCGGCTGCCAGGCTTGAACTGCACGACCACTGTCTCGGGGGACTCCACCGTGATGACGGGGTCGCCGTCCCCGTCAGCCCACACGACGACGTAGGCCGATCCCTGCACCATCGCGTCCAGGTAGCCGGAGGCGGACTCTGCGTCGAGGAAGTTCTTCTGCCAGATGCGACGGGTTTCCCTGTCCGTCTGGGGCTCGTCCGCCATCCGGAAGCCTTCGACAGCCAACCGCTCGTTGACACTGTCGATCACCAGGCCGCAGAAGTTGTCGCTCCAGCGGTCGAAGACGTCGGCGAACTCGCTGCGGTACTTGGACTGAGCGAAGAGCATCTTCTGGTGCCGACCGTCGTAGTACGAGCTGAACCGACCGAGCTTGCGCTGCTGGAGGGCGAGCTTCCCCTTCAGGTAGTCCATCCATTCGGCGGTGAGGCCGGGGGCGAGCCCCCGGCCTCACCGGAGGGCACTCGCAACGCGGCAGTCGTCATTCAGGCCCCTCTCAGTGCGGGGCCTTGCTCAAAACCCAACGACACGTCTTCGTTTGCTCTGCATTCGTCCGTCGGCAATTGCGTCCGCCCAGGCCTCGAACGCGAGGACTCCGCACACCGCCAAGTCGATCTTTCGCTTTGACCGGGTGGAGTCTTGCAAATGAGGAGCCCCTGGGGCACCTCCCTGGTCACCGCGTTGAGACAGTGCCGGGTCAGGTTCGGGTCCCCGTCGTGCTTCACGTCGCCGACCACGACGGCGGAGTGCAGGCGCTCAGTGGCCTCGCACATCCTCATCGGCTTGTTGGTCCAGTACTCGGTCGTCTCCGTAGGTGATAGCCCAGCGGCCGATGGCTTCCTGCCAGTACGGGGGCCCCGTAGAACCAACTCGACCCTGTACGTCTCGAAGGCCCGCTTCACCGCGGCTTCGACAGCGAGGATGTCTACTTCCCAGTCCGGACGCTTCGGGTCCCGTGGGTTCTCCCAGAGCCCCAGGACGAACAGCTTGCCGTCCCGCAGGCTGGCTCCGACCAAGCCGGTGGCGTCGCCGCGGAGGCTCCCGTCGAACCCCACGGCGATCTGGTCGCCGGGCCGGATTGGATCGTCCTCTTCAAGGCACGCGTCCCACTCGGCCTTGACCAGCCACCCGTCGGCGTTCTCCTGGATGTTGTTCAGGTAGAAGCGGTACGCGACCGCCGGAGCGGTACGCGGGTCCAAGATCGCGGCGACAATGCCGTCCACGTCGACCCAGTGGGAGTCTCCGTAGGCGTCGATGACGCCGGCCCGGACCGCAGCCTCGTCCTTGAGGTCGATGTCGCGCTCGGCCTCGCGACAGTCGTAGAGAATGCCCGCCGCCCCGTACTCCATCGCGGCCTCGAAGGTCCGCTGGGCGATCGAGTTCTCGTTGGGGTTGAAGGCGTTGGTGGTCTCGATCAGTCGAGAGCCGGCACCGGCGGTCTTCTGGATGTTGCGGTCGAGGGTTTCCCAGACGTAGACGCCCTAGTTCGACTCGATCCAGTGGTGGACCTCATCGCAAACAACAAAGTGGGCACGGCCCGGCCCCGGCAGAAGCGTCTCTGCCGGGGCCGGGCAAAGGTTGGCCTCGCCCCCTCAAGTCTTCGGGACGAGGACGTGACGGGCTCGATCCGACCGGGGCGGCCATCCTTGAACTGGATGAGCCCCTTACCGATGTCGAGCTTGAACTCCCGCTCCGCGGGGGATTCCGCCAACATTCCGCGGATCATGTCGCGCGTGTTGGCCGTCTGGTCCAGCGACGTTGCGGCGATCTGGACTAGAGGGAGCGGAACCCGCTTGCCGACCGGCATGCCGGAGGCGTCAAAATGCGAAAAGTGGGCGGGCCCGATGAACTCCACGATGCAGATAGCTGCGAGAAGCGGCGTCTTTCCCTAAACCCCAACCCTTAGCCCGTCGGAGCGCTGCGGACCGGTACAACCACCTCCCGTTCTCATCGATGCTGTACATCCAGAGAACGAAACGCAACTGCTCGGCGGTGAAGCGCCACGGCTGCCCCGCGGTCTCGCCGTCGGGTTGAACGATGTACCGCTGGGCCCATCGGATAATGCCGTACCCGAGGTTTCGGGAAGGGTGCGGAACGCCGGCCGGCATGTTGCCCGTGAGCGGCATTCCCACCCCCCTTACGTCTCCGTGAGCATCCGGAACAGTTCCTCTTCCATGCTTGAATTGCTGGCCTCTTGAGCGGCTTTGGTCGCCTCTTCGTCGGCCTGTTTGTCGAAGTTCATTCGGAGCCGGGCCCGATCCTCCGTGGTGGCGCCCCATCGACCGACGCGTTGCCGGATCTCGCCGGCCAGCCTCACATCGCCCTGGTAGAAGGCGTCCACGATTCGCGTTGTCAGCTCCAGTTCGGCCCAGTCGGTCTCAAGCCGGTGCCTGGTCTGAGGGGCGGCGGCCCAGGTTCTCCAGAAGCGCTTAGCCCCACCGGTCGTCACCCCCAGAGCCTTCGGAAGGGCACGACCCTCGCCCGGCTCAGCAGTCAGCGCGTGCTCGCCCAGGGCGTGCTCGCGGTTACGCCGACGTGCGTTCGGGTCTGGTGCCGGTCCGCGGCGAACAGGCACCAGAACACCCCCTCGGGCACGGAGAAGTCTGATTGGAGTGAATGAATGAATCGAGGGCTACCGGTCCTCGAAGTAGGTCTTCCGGCGGTGACAGTCGCGACACAGGAGCCAGAGGTTTGTCAGGTCCCACGCACCGCCCTTGGAGACCGGGACCAGGTGGTCGACCTCCAACTCGGAGGCTGAGCCGCAGCGCTGGCAGGCGAAGCGATCACGGGCCAGGACCATGGCCCGTCGCTTGTGGAAGTCGCCGGGGCGATTTCGGTTCCGCGCCGAGCTGGCCCACCCGCGCTTTGGAGGGGCGTGCTCCTCGCAGCGGCCCGAGCTGGCTGTTACGGCGGTGCAGCCGACCACCAGGCAGACCGAGCGAGCGCGTGGCACAAGAGTCTCCTCGACGCGTACCGGTAGGGGGAGACCCCCTGGGGCTTCGTGCACACCCAAGGGGAGGGGCCGTCAAAAATAGAGGGCCCCGGCTGGTTGAAATTCTGGCAGCCTGGGTCGGACGTCGCCTCTCTCCTTTTTGGAGCCACGTTGGAACGTGAAGGCGCGCGACGAGTAAAAAGGAACAGAGGCCATTGCGTCTATTTGGTCACTGAAATATCAGGAGTCAATGGCTATTCGCTAAATATGTACGTGTTAGTTGGTGGGGCTGTCACATGCGTGAGACGCACATCACTCGGGTGGTATTCGGCAAGGTCCGGAACTCGGAAATTGTTGCGAGACTACCTCGGTGGTATGTTGGGCGGCCCGGGTGGGGCTGGCCGGCCCGCTCACGCATCGTTCGACAGGGTGTTCCCGATGACCAAACTGCCCAGCGACTCCGTGCTGGCGAGGCTGTACCACATCGGGGTCAAGGACGATGAGATTGCTGCTCAATACGATGTGCGCAAGCAGGCAGTGAGCAAGCGCCTGGTGGCCATGGGACTGCGGCGGGCACCAGTTGCTGAGCGCGTGAGGGATGCGCTGGCCTTGGCCCGGCAGGGCAAGATCTGTTCCGCCGGAGTGGAGACGCACCACAGCAACTACGCGTCCAAGAACCTCAAGGTGTACCTGCGGCTGCGCCTAGGCGATGAGTCGGTCGGTGAGACCGCGGCGGCGTCGGCGGAGCGGATGGTGCGCCGGCTGGTGCGCGAACAGTTGATCATCGACTACGCCCGGGACGAAGGATGGGTTCTGGTTCCTCGCCGATCCTCGGATGACCGATGGATTGTTCGTTGGCCGGAGGGCGCGGAACTACCGGCCACGGACATCCGAGCGGCCTTGGGACTGCCCTCCGACCCTGATGCCGTGGTGCCCGCAACCGAGTAGCAGACTACCCCGGAACGAACGGCGGAAGCGCCGGGAGCCCCCATGTGCTTCCGCCAAGGGGGCTCCGCGCCTCGCGTGGATCGGCCGGGCTCCTTGCAGCCGGTCACACCTAAGCGGCCTTCTGCAATGCGCAGGTCGCGCTCGGCGGTGTGATCGCGGTTGTCAGCTCTGAGGGCGCCCCTGACGAGAGCATGTCGGTAGGTAGCCAGGCAACGAAGTGCATGGATTGTGGTCCTGCCGCAGGCTGGAAGCCCAGCCACACCGCCTCGACTTCGTCGCTACGGGACTCGGGCATGCGGTAGCGCAGCGCCCCCTTCGGGTGTGTGCACACCGTGACGTCGTCGTAGATCCGTCGGCCTTCCTCGCTCCCTTCTCGGACCTCTCGTATCACACCTGGGCCAGTCGCGGGTTGTCCTTGTGCTGACTCGCCGCCACTCGGAGCTGCGCGGCCATTGGCCTCGCCCACTTGGTCTCCCAGTCCACGAGTTGCAACCGCGCCTGAGGGTGCGCGAGCGCCCAGATCATCACGTTGCCGACGGACTTCATCCAGGGCATGTGGCCCACGGCGTGGTCGTTGTAGAGGTGCATATCCCAGGCCGTGTCGGATATGTAGGCCGGGAGCGGCTGTCGGCGGACCAACTCGGCGAAGTGAGGGCTGATTCCGCCAGACGGCAGGACGTGGGGCCGCGGTTGGGGTTGCCGGCCGACGGCGTGGACGAACAGGGCGTGGCGCTCTGTGTCGTCCAGGGCCAGGGCCTCGGCAACCGCGTCGAGGAACAGATCCGAGCAGGCCCCGGGGGCACCGGTCTCCAGCCTGTTGTACCAGCGGGGGCTCACGCCGACGAGGTCGGCTACTTCTTCCTGGGTGAGACCGGCCTTGCGCCTGCGGTCAAACCGGCTGGGGAGGGCGACCTCGTCGCGGTTCACGCGTCTGCGTCAGGCGTGCAGGAGGCGTGTCAGATCAGACTGGGGGTGGTTCATGGGGGGTGATCGCAATTCGCTCGTCGTGCTTGAGGGGCTGGAGTGGTGACAGCCGCGCGAAACAAGATACTCCAGACACCCAATGGTCCTAGTGGTGCATACGGTGCACTTGTTATTGATCATCGCGTAGATCGCCTATCGCATGAAGTCGATCTTAGAACCCAAGTATTCCGGAAATGGGTGGTTCCTAACTAAGCCTCGCAAGATCCGGCATAGTGGGGATCACCGGGTCGGCTGAGTCCGCTTCCTGAGCGCTGGTGGCGGATCGGGCGGTCAAATCCCGATGCCTAGAGGTGTCGGGAAAATATTTAACTAAATAGTTGTTGCGAGGCAATTTTTGGGAGTCGCCCACATGTCGACCTGCGTGTTGTAGGATGCTCGCTCAAATTCTGCGGAGGCTCTTAAGCGTGCGATTGAATCAACGTCTATCGTCAAGGGCGCTACGTTGCTTTTCGCTGAAGGTGTTCTGGTTTGCCGAATGGACACCTCGTCGCCCCGAACTGGGTGCTACTTCCATCTGGTCGTGAGCGACCTTGCGACCGATGAGTGTTGGCGATATGTCGAGATTGTATTTTGCCGGCAAGGCTTGAGGCGCTGGCGTGAGGCGATAGTCGACGTTCTTTTTTCGGCACGCCCTTCCACGCACTTCGCAGTGAGTGCGTCATCCCACCTTTACGTGATCCATCCGGAGGCCATCCGTTGAGCGTTGAAACCCAGCCTTGGTCTGTTAGTCAGGTCCAGCAGTACGAGCAGTCCCCTCATCGCTTCTATCTGTAACGCGTCGAGCGTGTAGTGCCTAGGCCGGCCGCCTGGAGTCACCACGGCACCGCCTTTCACTCTGCTGCTGAAGCTTTCGAGTTGTCCGACAGGGAAATGTCGGTGGACGAGGCCGTGCAGATCTTCAGTGAGCGGTACGCGGAGGGGATCAACGAGAGTCTTGGCAGGGAGCTGAACCTGGACTTGTGGCTTTCTGCGCGCAGGGATAGTGGCGGCGACATTGAAGCGCGATATGTGCTCGGCCAGCAGCAAACGCGGCGCTATGTCGAATGGGCCGCAGGGGAGCCGAGCGCAACGTACTGCACGCCCGATGGCCGCAAGGCCGTTGAGCTGTACTTCATCGTGGAACTGGGTGGAGTCAAGGTTCGAGGGTTCATTGACCAGCTAGTTCAAGAACCGGACGGGTCTGTCCGGCCGCGGGACTGGAAGACGGGCACGACGAAGTCGAGGTTCCAACTTGAGACGTACGGCGTAGCGACGCGCAAAGCCTTCGGCGTGGAGGTCAGCAAGGCCGACTGGTACCTGGCCAAGGACGGTCGACTCTCTCGCCCCGTTTCCCTGGCGGGGGTGACAGAGCGGGCGGTTGCGGAGCGGTTCGAGTCCATGGATTCTGCCGTCAAGCTGGGGAAATTCCCGGCCCGTCCGGGGTTCACCTGCAAGTTCTGTGACGTTTCGCATGTTTGCTCGATGAGAAATTGAATTGTTGCGATACCATCTGTTGTCTAGTTTAGGAAACGCAAAAAGAGGAACTGTCTCGTGTACTCTCTGAGTCAGTCGGTCCACATGAGGGAGGCTACTGGCGAACCTCTTCTGTCTCCGTTCAAGGGGTTGGATGAGCTTGACGCCAACTTTCGGCGTGGCGAGTTGTCGATAACCGCTGCTGCTGGTGGTACCGGAAATAGCATGTTGGCGCTCAACCTTGCCGTGCAGAGTAACGTTCCCACTTTGTACTTCTCGGCGGACTCCACGGCGGCAACGCAGCTTTCGCGCGCTACAGAAATTATCACCGGTGACGACGTAAAAGGCATCAAGTCCAAGCTGCATGCGGGGCAATTTTTCGAGTACAACAACGTGCTGGCGGACCGGTGGTGGCAACGGTTCAACTATGAGGCCCGGGTGACGCCAGCCGTTATCGAACTGCACTTGGAAGCCTTTCATAAATTCTTCAACATTTACCCCCACCTTGTCGTGATTGACAACATCACCAATGTCGACGTGGGGGGCTCCGGAAGCGCAGATGAGTACACCTTTTCCCTGGAGGGGCTGTGTGATTACCTCAACGAACTGGCGCGTGAAACTCATGCCCACGCGATGGCCATGCATCACGTTGTCGGTGAATATCCCGACGGCTTGAAGCCGATCCCCCAGTCCGGGTTGAAGGGGAAGATTAGTCGGGTTCCCGCTCTGGTTCTGACCATTCACAAAGAGGTCGACGGCATGGGGGGGCGTGATTCTCAATGTAAGCCCAGTGAAGAACCGCGAAGGGCGTGAAGATAGCAGCGGTGAGACGTTCGCTTCGCTCTCCTTCAATACGCGCAACATGCGCTTGGCGGACCTGTCGGCCAACAGTGCGAGATTTTAATTTGCGGCAAAAGTTGTCACGAGATCAAATGAAAGGAGCGGGAACGTGAAACCGTCCCGTGCCGCGCGAGTCCCCGCTCTCAGGGGGTACCGCCTCGGCGTCGAACTGGCTGCTGCTCTCCCTGAGCGTTACCCCGAAATCGCTCCGGCCGAGCAGGCGAAGCTCGTTGAGGCGGCGGTCGTGCTCGTTGTGGAGTTCAGCGGGCGTCGCTTCGACACCCGGCAGCTCGCTCTGGACCTGCGGGGGCGCCACATGAAGGCGGTGGTCGCCAGGCGCAGTGCGCAGGCGCGGCAGGTGGCAGTGGTAGATGCGCAGGCGCTGCGTGAGACCGCGGCCGAATGCGAAGAGTCCGGTCGCCTACTCCGGTTGGAGCGGAGTCTGCGGAGGGCTTCATGACCTCCGGCGCCCGTGCCCGGACGCGTCCGTGTGCACGGTGCCTGCGTAACCGCGACCGCCGCTTCTTCGCCCCGCGGGGACGTGTGTGCGACTTGCCGCAAGAAGGCGCGGAGTGCGGCAGATCACGAACGGCGTGTACGGCGCGTCTATGGGCTGGGTGCGGGGGAGTACGACGCCCTGCTCGCGGCGCAGGACGGGCGGTGCGCCATCTGTGGCGGCGTCCGAAGGCAGCGGCTGTCTGTCGACCACTGTCACCGCACCAACCTCGTCCGCGGTCTGCTCTGTCGCATGTGCAACGGCCGGTTGCTGACCGCCGCACGCGATTCCGCTGAAGCGCTTCGAACCGCGGCTCGCTATCTGGAGGCCCCACCGGCACCCCGCCTTCTCGGCCGCCGGTACTACCAAGGAGAGGAGAGGCCGTGACCCACGGCCAAGGTGATGCGCCAACTTACCGCGACTGGCGCGGCAACCGGCAGTTCATGGAGGCCGCCTATCGCCGATACGACTTTCCGGTGGTCACTCGGAGGGCTGACGATCCAGAGCCGGCAACACAAGTTGAAGCCGATCAATAAACCGCCCATCGAGACGGTTCTGGCGTACTACAAGACCAATTGGCATGCTCCGCATGCTGGGACAAGCGTAGGTGCATGGGTGGCGTGCCTTTGCCCCTTCCACGTGGAGGAGAAAGCTTCTGCGGCAGTCAACTCCGAGACGGAGCGGGTCCATTGCTTCGCTTGTGGGGTGTCGCTCGACTCCATCGGCGTGATTCAAAGGGAAGAAGGGGCGACGTTCGTTGAAGCTACGCGAATCGCAGAAAGCAGATTTGGTAGCCGCCGGGAACCGATACAGCAGCCAGTACCCCGAAAGCGCAGCCGCTCAATATATGGAGCATCGCGGGCTGGGCGAACAGGCGGAACAGTTCCGGGTCGGCTACGTTTCCGATCCGATTACAGGGCATGAGTGGTACCGTGGTCGGCTGGCCATTCCCTATCTCCGCCCCGCCGGTGGGGTGCACGCGCTAGCCACCATGCGCTTTCGCTGTCGCGGATGAGTGCGTGAAGGACGGCAGTGGGGCTTACGTGCAGCCCCACGAGGAGGCGCACGAGAAGCATGCCAAGTATCTCACGATTCCGGGCCACAACCCCCACCTCTTCAACACAACAGCGCTCCTGACCTCCTCGACCGTGGTTCTCTGCGAGGGAGAACTCGACGCTATGGCCGTCTCTGGCCTTGGAGTGCCAGCCGTCGGTGTCCCCGGCGTGGCGGGTTGGCGTGACCACTTCGACCCTGCCTTCGCCGGCCTCGCCACGACTCTCGTGGTGGGGGATGGCGACGAGGCAGGGCGCGCCTTCACGCGAAAGGTCTGTGAACGCCTAGCCAGTGCAAGGCCGATAGACCTCGGCGACGGATATGACGCGAATCGATTCATTGTCACATACGGAAAAGAAGCATCCCGGGAAAGGCTACGGCTCGCTGCATGAGCAAGTTTCGCGTGGGGGACAAGGTTGTTGTGACTGACGCCCCAAGTCAGATAGCGCGATGGGTAGGAGAGAACACGCGCGGTGTCGTTCAGGGTGTCTATGAGGGACAGCCCTACCCCAATGATGTGCAACTCACCGGCGTGGCCGCTATGTGCTTCACGGACGGTGAGTTGGCGTTTTCCTCTGAGAACGACCCCGGGCAGCGACTTCTGAATGAGGCACCCGGCCTCTCGATGGACCTTCGAGGCCAGGAGGCGTTGAAGGCAATGAAGTTCGCCTTTCGAGACAGGCCCCCCGCGGTCGGACACGAAGTCGAACGTAGACCATCCCGGCCACTACAACCAGCACCCCAGCGGTATCGAGTGCATAGAGATGATCAAGCACATGAACTTCGAGATGGGAAATGCCGTCAAGTACTTGTGGCGGGCTGACCTGAAAGGGACACCGATAGAATACCTGAAGAAGGCCGAGAACTACATCCGGATCGAGATTGAGCGCCGAGAGGAGCGCGTGTGAGCGTACGTGAAATCGTAATCGTATCCGACGTCCAGTTGCCGCTCCACAACGCGCGGGCAGTCCGCAACCTCTGGCGCTACATCGTGGATCGACAGCCGGCAGAAGTTCTCATCATCGGCGACTTCATGAACTACGCCGCCCCCTCGCGGTGGTCGAAGAACACGCGAGCCGAGTTCGAGAACTGCGTCCTCCAGGAGTCCGAAGGCGGTAAAGCGCTGCTGCACGATCTCCGGGAGGGGTACGGCGGCCCGGTGAAGTTCATGCGGGGCAACCACGACATCCGCCCTGCGGAGTACTTGCGGCGCTACGCGCCGGCGCTTGCAGCCAGCCGGGCGTTCGATATCGACGTCCTGCTTGACTTCGAAGGGTTCGACATCGAGGTGCTGCCTTCCTTCGCCGAGGTGGCGCCGGGCTGGGTCGCCATGCACGGTCACGAGCTGCGGCGGCTGTCTCCCATCCCCGGCCGCACCGCGGCCTCGAAGGTGAGGAAGCTGGATCGGTCCGTGGTCATGGGGCACACCCACAAGAACGCAGTCTCCCCGGAGACGGTTGGTGTGGGGCGCCATCGGCGAACTCTCTACGGCTTCGAGACGCGCCACCTCATGGACGAGGTCAAGGCTGAGTACCTATCGCAAGGCGTTGCCAATTGGCAGAAGGGCTGGGGCCGGCTCTTGGTCGGCAAGTACTCGGCGGCCCCGGTTCCCGTGTACGTCGAGCGCGACGGGTCCTTCGTGGTGGACGGAGTCCGACATGGAGCGATCCAGCGAAACGAGCAGGGTCGCTTCGTCCGGCAGAAGGAGGCCGCGGTTGCCTGACGCCGTCGAACTGGACTGGGCCTACCTGTCCGGCCTGGCAGAACGCGTTGCGATCTGGATCGCGCAGAAGTGGCACATCGTTCAGTCGGCCGACGTGAAGCAGGAGATTCTGCTTCACGCCTACACCTACCGGGCCACGATCGAAGCCCACTACGGCAGTGAGGACTTCCTCTGGAAGATCTTCCACAAGGCCGGCACTCAGTACGCGAGTCGGGAACGCAACTACCGCGACCTCCTGGATGACACCTACTACACCCCCGACGAAGCCAAGCTCGCGGTGCAGACCTTCCTCTACACTGACGCCGAACTCGGCGAAGTGGTGGGCAAAAAGGACGACCTGCTCAGGACACGCGTAGGCGACAACATCGTCTCGGCGCGCGCCGACGCTGCCACCGCGCTCAAGAAGCTCCCAGAGCGGTACAAGCAGCTCCTCATGCGGCGCCACGTATATTATACGGCCTCCCCGTCCAGACCAGGCCGACCCGCAGGCGCTCAGCCGCGCGACGGTCGCCCTGGCCCAGCAGATGAACCGAACCCTCCGCATTCGAAGGCACACGACGTGATCCAAACGGCCAAGATCTATCGGCGGGACATCGACTCGCCAAGCCAGACGTGCGTGCAACTCACAGTCGTCCACGACGACGAAGAGGGCACCGCTACCTACATCGCGCACCGTGCTGAGGACGGCACCATGTCGGAGATCAACCTGGCGTGCGCCGACGTGGCAGTCCTTCTCGACATCCTCGACTCTGCCCACCACGGAAGGAATGTGCTGTGACCGACGACCCGTTCGCCGACACGTCCCCCTGGGACGACCCCACCCCCCACCTCTCACGGAGACGCCTGTGACCGCTCCTGCGCCCGCCCCGAATGCCCCGGCACCTTTCAAGATCGGACTCACGGTGAAGGCCGGACCTGACTACGGAGCCGAGTGGCTGACGCCGGCCGTGTACGGCCACACCGCCATTGAGACGGCGGCCCGCGGTGTAGAACTGCTCGCCGCCATGAAGGAAAAGGGGCTGATCGAACACAACGCCCGGTTAGCCCAGTACGCCCGTGATCAGTACAAGGGGGGCGCTAACTCGACACCCAAGAGGTTCGATGAACGGCAAGGTCGTGGCCGCGCCGTCCAGCAGCGACTACACGTGCGAGCACGGCCAGCGGACGTTCAAGGACGGCGGTAGCTGGGCCGCGTACTTCTGCGGCGGGCGCGGGCTAGACAAGTCGGCGCAGTGTTCTCCGATGTGGCATCAGAAGGACGGTACTTACCGGACGAATTAATGAATTAACCATGCCCAAAAAGTTGTCACGAGACCGGGGGTCGGTGGCCGGGCTGGCCCCCGCGGCGTAAGGAGGTACGTATTCGAGTCATTGATCACCCGATCCAGGGGCAGCTCGTTCGCATCCACATCGTTGAGGCCGAGGACGATCTTCCTGACTTCGAGTCGTTCGTCCTGGCCAACCAGGACCTTCTCGCGCACGACTCCGAGACCACGGGCCTCGACTGGTGGAACGCTGGCATTGGCACCTTCCGGGCCCGTCTCTGGCAATTCGGCAACGCACACGAGTCGTTCGTGGTCCCCGTTGAGAAGGATCACGTCTTCCGCAATGCGGTCCGCTGGGCGCTCCGGACCACCCCCGGCTCATCGCCCACAACGGCACGTTCGACCTGCACGTGGCCGAGGTCTGTCTCGGCCTGCCGATGGAAGAGCTTGCTCCGAAGAGCTGGGACACCAAACTGTTCGCGCACCTTTGCGATCCGCGGCCAGTCAAAGAGCAAGGGCCGGGCCTCCGGCTCGAAGAGCTGACGAAGCACTACATCTGCCCCACCCTGGCCGATGCGGTCAAGGGTTCCATGGCCGCCGTCGCCAAGGAACTCAAGGTCAAGAAGGACGACGTATGGCCGATCGTCCCCATCGACCATTACGGCTTCAACCTGTACGCGGTGATGGACCCCATCTTGGCCTTCCGGCTCTTCGAGATGCTCAAGCCGAAGATTCCGGTCCGCAGCAGGAGGGCGGGGCTCATCTCCTGGGAGCACCGCCTGGCCCACATCACGGCGAAGATCGAGCGCCGGTGCTACCTGCTCGACAGCGCGTACGCACAGGCCAAGTCGGCGGAGTTGCGCGAGCAGCAACTCAAGTGGGAAGAGGTCGCACGCCAGGAAGGCGTCGACAACGTCAACTCCACCGCACAGATCATCGCTGCCCTCCACGAACGCGGCATCAAGCTCACCAAGAAGACGAAGAAGGGGAACCTATCGGTCGATGACGAGGTGCTGTCCGCGGTCGACATTCCGCTGACCAAGGCCATCATCCATGCCAAGAAGGCGATGAAGTGGCGGGCCACCTGGTTCGATCGGGCCCTTCGGGGCCGGGATTCAGAAGGCCGCGTGCACGCGAGCATCAACTCCTGCCAAGCCAGAAGTGCCCGGATGACCATCTCAGGCGCGGTGCCCGCGCAGAAACTCCCGGCGGGCGACTCCTACGTATGGCACTGCTTTCTGGCAGATCCGGGGCATGTCACCGTCAGTAGCGACTACGGAAAAATGGAGCTGCGCGTCCTCGCCGCCTTCAGCGGCGACCCGACGATGCTCGACGCGTTCCGCCGCGGCCTGGACCTCCATCAGATCACCGCCGACGCCGCAGGCGTCGACCGTAAGGCCGGCAAGGGCACCAACTTCACCGTCTGCTTCGGCGGCGGCTGGAAGGCTATTGTCGAGCAGTACGGCATCTCGGAGAACGAAGCCAAGAAGGCCGTCAAGGCGTTCTGGGAGACCTACCCCGGTGTGAAGCGTCTGGCCGACCGCCTTCAGCGCGATGCCCGTCGCACCGGCTACATCTACACCGGGACGGGCCGACGGATACCCGTCGACCGCAACCGGATCTACGCCGCCCTCAACTACTTCATCCAATCCACCAGCCGCGACATCACGCCCCGGGCCCTGATCGAACTCGACCGCCACGGCTACACCGAGTACGTCCGGCTCCCGATTCATGACGAGCTGGTTTTCAGCTTCCCCGAGGACCGAGCCGTAGAATTGGCTGATGAGACCGCGCGAATCATGGAGATGACCGTCCGCGGCCTGCTGATTCCCGTGGACGCTGAGATTGGTGCGCAGTCGTGGGGGAGCGTCCTCGACCTTGAAGCAAGCATTAGGAGTGAATTGAGTGACGCTGACGGTTTCGAAGAACTCATCTCTGGCATTGAGACGGAGATAAGTCAGGCTCTGATCGAAAAGCGTGGAACAGCGGTCGTCGCTCTGACTCGGATCACCGGTGTCGTCTATACCGAGGCGATAGCGGCTGGTGTTCCGCACACTCTGGCACAAGAGATGGCCACTGACTACTGGGCGCAGGAGATGCATGCCGAGGTCGTGGCAGTCGCTGAGGAAGTGGATGGTGATGGATGACCGTGGCCGCAGATGAAAACGTGAAGTGGGATGAGCCGCGAGTGAGACGATTGCGAGTGTGCGTTTACAAGGTGAGCCAGCCCGGCGAGCGAAAACTCGTGACCGTGATAGAATAATGAAAGGGCCCCGCCGCACCGTGAGGTGCGGCGGGGCCCTTTCATTTATAGCTTTTTCTTGAAGTAGTCGTCCTTCACGATCAAACGACTCTTCACATCGTCCGGGATGAGGAGGTCGCACTGCTCTTGATGTACCACGAAGGTGATCCCGGCCCGAAGCAATTCCTTCTCCATTTGATCCGCCCCGAGCTGGCTCCAGTGCTGACTATAGGTAAGCCCGAGAGGCTTGTATATCCAGCGGTCCTTTGTGCTCTCTGGAGCGATAGATCCTAGCTCAGCTCCGAGCTTTTGTAGTGTTTCTTGCGCACCGACTGCGAATGAGCTGCCGGGTGCGAGGCCGTCCATGTAGTGTTTGATCGAAGCCTGGAGTTCTGTGGCGCGGGCCAGATTTTCCGCGCCTCGGGCATACGCGCGATGAACGACCTCGAAGCCGCCCAACTGATCAAGGGCTGTACCGGCAAGCGCCCCGTACATCTCGTCCGGGTCGTACGTGGGCGCACCGTACGGTTCTTTGGTGTAGGACGAGCAGCGAAGCCTTGCGTGGCGCCTGACTGAGCCGTCTTTCCGTTTCTTGGCCGTGACGTGTTTGTACATGTTGGTGCCGCAGACCCCACGCTTGATCACCCCAAGGAAGAGCGAAAGCTTCCTCTTTTTGGAGGATCTACGCCCATGCTTGACGTTGTGCTGCAGCCTGTCTTGTATCTCATCGAACTCTCGGTCAGTGAAGAGAGGAGGGGCGAGCCTAATCGGCTGTCCATCCGACCCGTAGACGATACGTGAGATATCCTTGCTCTTCGCTCTCGGAGGTCGAATCACCCGCACACCTTTGAGCGCGGGGTTTTTCAGGATCGAGGTCAGGTTCTTCGCTTACCACTTACCGCCGTTGGGTGCGGGAACGCCTGCACGGTTCACGATCTGCGTAATCTTGTACATAGACCGGCCGCGCTTGAGCATCTGATAGATCCACCGGAGAACCCGTCTGTGGAATGGGTGTGCAACCAACCGTCGGCCGTCCCGCCCTTCTTCCGTCGTGAAGCCGTAGATCGGCTTACCGATCACCCATCGGTCAACGGTTCTCGCGTACTTCCACAGAGACTCCAGGCGTATGCTGGTGTTTGCGGCCTCGATGCGCGCCATGCCCGCGATCATCGTGACCATCATCTCGCCGTATGCGCTGTCGAGGTCGATCGGGTCTTTATCGGCTGCGAGTACCTTGTCGTACTCCCTGCACCACTCGATCATGAGATGTAGATCTGAGATGCGGCGTACGAATCGGTCAAGTTTCCAAAAGAGGATCTGATCGAACTCAGGCGCCCGGTTGTTGATCCACTCACCCAGCTCAGGGCGCTTCCACGGTGGAACCTTGGTTGCGGAAACGTTGAGGTCACGAGCAACGCCGGCTACGCGGCAGCCACGCATGAGGGCGAAACGGCGAAGGCCCAACTCCTGCCGGGCAGGAGAAGTCGTTTCCTCGGTGAGGACAGATAGGCGGACAGAGAGTAGGGCTCGTGGGGCATCTGTGGGAAGGAGCAATTCCCGCTGCCGCAACTCTTCCAGCTCTCTCAGTTCAGCATCGGACCACTGTGAGTCAAGCAAGGCCAATCCCAACTTCGGTGTCACCTGGGATGTAGGCGTGAAAAACCCACATCCGTGACACCTGGATTAACCTGTGCTGACGTGGACGCCCGGCTATGCACACACGCGCTGCGACTCGGGATGGCATCCACGTGGTGTGGATCTGGACCGAGATCCACACGGAACGTAGGCGCGACCCTGGGCTACAGCGCGTGTGCTTATGGCCCGAGATCCACATGACGCCCGCCGAGGGGGTGCGCACACACCTCGACCTCCAGGGCGGGGCCAGTGGTGTCCTCCTCCCCATCCACTGGGCCACCTTCAACCTGGCCCCGCACCCGTGGGCCGAGCCGGCCGAGTGGACCAGGGACGCCGCCGCGGACGCCGGCGTGCCGGTGGCCTTTCCCCGCCCGGGCGAGCCGTTTGAGCCCGCGGGGGAGGTGCCGGTAGCCCCCTGGTGGCGGGTGGCGTGCGAACCCGTCGACCGCCCGTGGCGCCGCCCCGAGGCCGTGGACGCGTGGCCGCCGGCCAGTGCGGACCGTGAGCTGGGTGGGGAGCGATGACACCGGAGGTGGGACCCCGGACGGGCGGGCCGCTCGCGGGCCGGGTTCCCGCCCGGGCCAGCGGGCGGGCCAGAAGGACGTGCTCGAGAGGTGTGTGGCGACGTGTGGGTGGGGAACACGACCCGGTGGGAAGGGCTGACAGGGAACGTTGACGAGAGCGTGAAGGAGGAAGCGTGACGCGGCGCGGCCCGGCGCGGTGGGTCTGTCGACCCCAGGCGCGTGGTTGGCCCGCCTACCGCCAGGCAGGTGGCAGAGCGGGCATTTCGGTGTCGGAGGTGGTCCGGGGCGGGACAGCCAGGACGTGCCCGACGTCGAAGGAGCCCGTAGCCGAACTGACCAAGCGCAGCCGCCACCCCACCGTCGTGCAGGCGATACGGTCCACGGCGGCGGCGACCATCTCGTATGCCGTCGCCCTCCAGCTCAGCAGCGAACCGGTGCCGCTGACCGCGCCGCTGACCGCCCTGCTCGTCGTTCAAGTCACCCTGTACGCCACGCTGACCACCGGCATCCGTCGGGTCAACGCGGTGGTCTCCGGGGTGCTCATCGCCATCGCGTTCAGTTCGCTCGTCGGGCTGTCCTGGTGGAGCCTCGGCCTGATCATCCTGGCCTCGTTGGCCGCGGGGCACCTGGTCAAGGTGCGCGAGTTCACCGCCGAGGTGGCGATCAGCGCCATGCTCGTCCTCGGCGTGACCCGGGTGGCCAACACGGCTTGGGACCGGGTGTTGGAGACGCTGATCGGGGCCGTCGTCGGGCTGCTGTTCAACTTCTTCGCGCCGCCGGTCTGGGTGCAGACCGCCAGCGAGCACATCGAGGACCTGGCCGGCCGGCTGCGCGAGCTGCTGCTGCACATCAGCGGCGGGCTCGGTGAGCACACCCCCGTCGACCGCGCCGCGGCCCGCCTGCACGAGGCCCGTCGGCTGGACAACGACGTCGCCCGGGTGGATGCCGCGCTGCAACAGGCGGAGGACAGCCTGCGCCTCAACCCACGTGTCAAGGAGGGCCTGTTGCACCGGGTGGTGCTGCGTACGGGCCTGGACACGTTAGAGATCTGCACCGTGGTGGTGCGCGTGCTCACCCGTACGCTCACCGACCTGGCCAAGCACCGCAAGGACGAGCCGCTGTTCGAGCCCGAGGTGGCCGACGCGCTGGCGGAGCTGATCGAGCAGGTCGCCGACGCCGTCGAAAGCTTCGCCGCCCTGGTCACCACGCAGGTCAGCGCCGACGCACAGCAGGCCGAGACACGCCTGACGGAGGTGTTGGACGCGGCGGCGGACAGCCGGGACCGGGCCGCGCGCCTGCTCGGCGAGTCCGTCCGCGACGATCCCCGCCAGTGGCACCTGCGCGGCGCGCTGCTCTCGGAGATCGACCGGATGCTGGACGAGATGGACATGGAGCACCGCACCACGCGGCTCATGGAGGAACTCGACCGCAACGTCCGTGAGGACCGCGGGCGCTTCCCCCGGCTGCGCAAGCTCGTCAGGCTGTGACGCCGCGCGGTCCGGCGACGGGCCCGCCGGGCCACCGCCGCGCCGCGTTGTTGGTGGGGCGTGCCGCCACCCGCGGGGGGCTGGCCGTGCGCGAGCGCCGGCCGGCACCGGCTGTGCGCCGGTCGTCCGGCGCCGTCGGCGGCCGTACGGCGCGTTCTCGGCCGTCGGTCGCGCCGTCGGCCGTCAGCCGGGGCGTCGGCGCTCGCCCTACGCGACCCAGTGCGGGCGTCGCGACGCGGGGGTGGCGGGCAGGCCGTCGGCGAGGGCGGCGGCCATCCGGTGTACTGCCTCGCGCAGCGTGTCCGCCGGCATGGTGAAGGGGATGCGCAGCCGCTGCTCGAAGATGCCCGGGGTCGGCGGCTAAGACGGCGCCGCTCTCGATGCGTACGCCGTGGTCCAACGCCCGGTCGGCCAGTGCCGAGGCGATCGGCTCGGCCAGGGCCGCGGTGAGCGCCGCGCGCTGCTCGCGCATCCGCTCCAGCCGGGTCGGCAGCAGTTCGCCGGCCCGCGCCAGCAGGGCGACTGCCAGGAGCTGGTCCAGCACCGACCCGCCCATGTCGGCGGCGACGCGCTGCCCCGCCAACTCGGTGACCTGGCGCGCCGGCGCGCGCAGCCAGCCGATGCGCAATCCGCCCCAGTGGGTCTTGCTCATCGAGCCGATGGTGACGACCTGTCCGGTGCCGCCCGGCGCGGCGTGCGAGGCGAACGGCGGCGGGGTCGGGACGTCGAGCGCGAGGTCGGTCAGGGTCTCGTAGATGACTAGCCACGAACCGGAGCGCCCGGCGGCGCGCAGCACCCGGCCGCGGTCGGCGTCGGGCATGAGGAGGCCGATGGGGTTGTGGAAGTCGGGGATCAGGTAAGCCAGTTGGGGCACCACCTGACGCAGGGTCGACTCGATGATCTCGATGTCCCAGCCGGTGTCGGTGACCGGCACCGATACGGTGCGCAGCCGCGCGCGGCGCATGGCCTCCAGGGCGTTGGGATAGGACGGGTTCTCCACCACGACCCGGTCGCCAGGACCGCAGAGCAGGTCCAGGACGAGGGTGAGCGCGTGTTGGGCCCCCGAGGTCACCAGGATCTGTTCGGGCACGGTCGGCAGGCCGCGCGCGGTGAACCGCTCGGCGACGGCGGCGCGCAACTCCGTTAGGCCGTACGGGTGATAGCCGGGCGTGTGGACGTGCTCGACCAGGTGCGGGGTGATCTCGGCGAGGGCGTCGAGCAGCGTCTGCTCGGGCAGTCCGGAGGCCGCCCTGGCCAGGTCGATCGCGGTGTCCTCGGCCCCGAGCAGCCGGCCCACGCCGGTGGAGGCGCGCCCGTCGGGCAGGGACGTCCAGGTGCCGGAGCCCTGGCGGCTGTGCGCGTAGCCGCTCTCGTGCAGCAGGTCGTACACGGCGGTGATGGTGGTGCGGCTGGTGCGCAGCGCGGTGGCCAACTCCCGCTCGGCGGGCAGCTTCACGTGCAGGGCGATCCGCCCGTCCAGGATCAGCGCGCTGAGGGCCTGGGCCAGGTGGCGGTAGGCGGGCCGTGCCCGCGGGGTCGGGTAGCATCGCGGCGAGCTGACGGCTCCCCACGGTCCGCCCCGTACGGCCCCCGGCGCGAACGCACGCGCGTCAGCCATACCACCCTCCTCATATTGGCATATTGGCCCTGTTTTCCAGGGCAATCACTCTACAGAGTGGCCCATCGGCTGCCCCTGGTGGCCCACGCGCCACACCCTCGGCCCGGGGACGGACCCCCACCGGTCGTGCGGGCGAGGTGGTGGCGTGCGGGCGCGATGGCGTGATGGCGTACGAAACGGCGGAGGCGACGAGACATGCGGCAGGACACGACGGACCCCTCCCCGCGCGACGAGCCCCACCCGGGCCGCGCCGCGTGCGAACCCGCGCCCGCACCCGAACCCGCGCCCTCGCCTACGCCAGAACCCGCACCCGCCTCCGCACCAGGCACCACCCCCGCACGGCCGGCCCGCTCCGGCCGACCGCGCTCGGGTCGACCGCGCTCCGTTCGGCCGCGCGCCGGCGGCCCGCCGCTGACCTACGTCCGGCTCGGCGAGCCCCCGCTGCGGCGGCTGCCGCAACTGTTCGTCGGGCTCGCCCTGTACGGCTTCAGCCTGGCGGTCATGGTGCGGGCCGCGCTCGGCGTCAACCCGTGGAGCGTGCTGTACGAAGGGTTGGCGCGGCACACCTCGCTGAGTTTCGGCGCCATCAGCGGCCTCGTGGGCGCGCTCGTGCTGCTGCTGTGGATTCCCCTGCGGCAGCGGCCGACGTTCGGCACCGTGGCCAACATCGTCGTCCTGGCGTTCTCCGCTGACCTCGGCCTGTGGCTGCTGCCCGCGCACTCCACCTGCCCGGCCGGATTGTCCTCCTCGTGGGCGGCGTCCTGTTGAACGGGCTGGCCGTCTACGTCGGCGCGCGCTGCGGGCCCGGGCCGAGGGACGGGCTGATGACCGGCGCGTCCGCCCTGACCGGGCGCTCCATCCGGCTCGTCCGCACCCTGATCGAACTCACCGTGCTGGCGGTGGGCTGGCTGCTGGGCGGCGGCGTGGGGGTGGGCACCGTCGCCTACGCGCTCACGGTCGACACGATCACCCAGTTCTGCCTGCCGCTGTGCGCCTACCGGACTCCGACCGAGCGCGCGACCGCGCCGGCCGGCTGAGGGGGCGCGCCAGCCGGGGCCGCCGCGCCGCATGCCCGTGCCCGGGGCCCGTACCGGCCCGGCGGTCGGCAGTTCGGGCCCCGCCGCCCGCCGCCGGAGCCGCGCGCCCCGCGTGCTACGACGCGGCGCCCGGGTCCTCGGCCTGCGGGCTCGCGCCGGGGCCACCGGCCGCAAAGGTGAAGGAGAAGGTCGCCGGGCCCGCGTCGAGGCGGTGCGCGGGCAGAACGCCCGGGCCGCAGGCCTGGGTGCCGATGCCGTGTTGCCGGTGGTCGAGGTTGAGCCAGATCCGGTCGCCCGGCACCAGGTCGGGGGGTGTGCGCCGCGGCGTCCAGGTGCTCGCTCGTCCAGCGGCGCGCGGTGAACCAGAACGGCGGCTCCCCGTCCACCCGCAGCCACCCGCCGTCGGCCCCGCGCAGCCGGGCCCAGCGCACGTCCGCGCGCGCCCCGTTCTCCTGCGGACGCACGTACGGGGTCTGCATCTGGTCCACCGACATGGCGTACCGGCCGAGGCGCGAGGCCGCCCCGGTGTCCGGGTACGCCTCGCCCGGGCCGCCGCCGTACCACTCGGCGCGGCCCAGCTCGCCGCTCACCCCGAGCCGCACCCCGAGTAGGGGCAGCGGGAAGTCCCAGTCACCCTCGGGGATCACACTGACCGTCAGGCGCAGTCGGGAGGCGGCGGCGGACCAGTGGTAGACGACGGACAGCGCGCGGTCGGTGGCCGCGGGCGCGACCCTGGCCTCGACCGTCAGCGCCCCGTCCTCGGCGCGCACCCGCGTGGTGCGGTGCCGCATGCGGTGCAGCCCGGCGCGCCGCCACACGGTGCCGTGGCGGACGTCGGGCTGCCAGGGAGCGCCCTCGTCGTTGTCCGGTCGGCGCCCGCCACACGTCGAGCCGCGGGCCCACCACCGGCTGCCCGCACAGTGAGCGCAACACGCCGGTGCCCGCGTCGAAGGTGCCGGGGCCGAGGAGGATGGTCCGCCCGTCGTCGCTGGTCCGGGGCGCGCTGCGCGCGGCGCTCGCCGGCGCGGCCAGCGGACCGCTCGCCGCGGTGTCCGGCTCCGCGAGCCACTGGCCCCAGGCCACCTCGTGGCCGGCTGACGCCCAGGGCGTGTCGGTGGCCAACTCGGCGCGCACGGTCCACACCGCCTTGCCCACCGGTTGCGGCGTGCTCTCGACAAGCGGCAGCTTCACGTCCGCCGACTCGCCGGGGGCCAACGGCGGGACGGCCAGCTCGCCCCGGGCCACGGCCTCGCCGGCCACCTCGTACGACCAGCGGAACGTCAGGTGCGCCAGGTCCACGAAGTCGTGCAGGTTGCTGATCCGTACGCCGGAGACCGGGCCCGTCGCCGTGCCGTCGGCGTCGTGCGGACCGCCGACGGGCGCGATGCGGACGGGCTCGATCACCTTCTTGTACTCGACGAGCCCCGGTGAGGGGGTGCGGTCGGGGAAGAGGAGGCCGTCGCAGACGAAGTTGCCGTCGTGCAACTCCTCGCCGAAGTCGCCGCCGTACGCGAAGTAGGGCGTGCCGTCGGCGGTGTGGCGGGCGATGCCGTGGTCGATCCACTCCCCGACGAAGCCGCCCTGGCAGCGCTCGTACCGCTCGAACAGCCGCTGGTACTCGCTGAGCCCGCCGGGTCCGTTGCCCATGGCGTGCGCGTACTCGCACAGGATGAACGGCAGGGAGCGGCGGCGCGCGTCCAGCGCGGGGTCGGGCAGCGGTGGTTCGGCGGCGCCCGATGGCCTCGACCTCTGCGTGCGGGGCGTACATCCGCGAGTAGACGTCCACGTCGGCGCAGCTCGGGTCGCCCTCGTAGTGCAACGGGCGGTCCGGGTCGCGGTCGCGGATCGCGGCGGCCATCGCGGACAGGCCGGCACCGGTGCCGCACTCGTTGCCCAGCGACCACATGATGACCGCCGGGTGGTTCTTGTCCCGCTCGACGGTGCGGGCCGCGCCGTCGAGCAGCGCGGGCGTCCACCGGTCGTCCGCCACCGGGTTGCGCCGCCAGCCGACGGCGTGGAAGCCGTGCGTCTCCAGGTCGCATTCGTCGATGACCCACAGGCCCAGTTCGTCGCACAGGCCGAGGAAGGCGGGGTGCGGCGGGTAGTGGCTGGTGCGCACGGCGTTGATGTTGTGCCGCTTCATCAGGAGCACGTCGCGCCACATCGTCTCCAGGTCGAGGGCGCGGCCGGTCTCCGGGTGGAACTCGTGCCGGTTCACGCCCCGGAACAGCACCCGTCGCCCGTTGACCCGCAGCAGCCCGTCCTCGACGGCCACGGTGCGGAAGCCGATGCGCAGCGGCACCCGCTCGCCCTCGGTGACCAGCTCGCCCGCGTACAGCCTCGGCGCCTCGGCCGTCCACGGCTCGACGGGCACGCTCGTGCTCTGCCCGGTGGCCAGGCCCAGTTCCGGGACCGTGACCCGGCCGGCGGGCTCGCTGTCCACGCGCAGCGTTCCGCGCCCGTCCCGGTGGTCTAGCCGGCGTGTACGAAGTAGTCGACGACGGCGCCGGCGGGCCGGTGCACCAGCGTCACCTCGCGGAAGATGCCGGGCAGCCACCACTGGTCCTGGTCCTCCAGGTAGCTGCCGGCCGACCACTGGTGGACCCGCACGGCCAGCACGTAGCCCCGGCCGCGCAGCGCGTGCTCGTCGCCCTCGCCCGGGGCGTGGAGCGGGCCGACGGCGAACTCGTGCGGCAGCCGGCTGTCCTGGAAGGTGCCCAGCTCCCGGCCGTTGAGCCAGACGCGCGCGCAGGACTCGACGCCCTCGAAGCGCAGCACGGCCTCGCCCGTGGTGGGCCAGTCGGCCGGCAGGTCGAAGACGAGTCGGTGGTCGCCGGTGGGGTTGTCCTCGACTGGTACGCGCGGCGGGTCCACCGGGAAGGGGTAGCCGGTGTCGGTGTAGATCGGCGGGGTCGTGGGGTGGGCCTGCGGGCCGGTGTGCAGCCCCCAGCGCGCGGGCACGGGCACCCCGTCCCAGGCGGTGGCGTCGAACTCCGGCCGGGCGAAGTCCGTGCTCGCGGTGGTCGCCCCGGGGGACAGGCGAAAGCGCCAGGTCCCGCTGAGATCGAGGCGGCGGGCGTCGGACGCGGGGGAGTGGGACCGGGGTGGCAGGGTGCCGGTGCCAGGCGAGACGTCCTCGTAGTAGGGGTGGGGAGTCGCTGCGGAGTGGCTCATCCTTGCTCCTCACGGGCTGCCGGGCTCAGTCCTGGCTCCTTACCACTCCATGGTTGCGACCAGGTGGCGAGCCAGTGGACTGTCGGTGCGGTGCGGTGCGGTGCGGTGCGGTGCGGCGGCGGGTGGGTCGGAGCGGGTGGGTCGGGGGTGCCCCCGACCCACCCGCGCGCCGGGTCAGATCTCGCCCTCGCAGCAGGAGTCCCGCCGCAACAGCCGCCCCACCTGCAGCCAGCTTGCCCCATCGACCCCTTCCGCCCCGGCAGCGTGTCGCCCGCCGGGACGCCGCGACCAACTCGCGCGTCTCGTAGCGCACCCCGCCCCGCAGCACGGAGACCACCCGCACCAGCGAGTCGAAGTCCGTGAACGGGTCGCCGTCCACCACGGCCAGGTCCGCGAGCTTGCCCGGCTCCAGCGTGCCCAACTCGCTTTCCGCGCCGAAGACCCTGGCCGAGACCGAGGTGGCCGTGCGCAGCGCCTGCGCCGGTGTCAGTCCGCCCCGGTGCAGCGCGCGCAGCCCCATGTGCAGCCCGAGCCCCACGGGCACCAGCAGCGCGTCTGTGCCGAGCGCGACCAACCCGCCGTCGGCGAGAACCCGCCGGTACACGTCGATCTCCGTGGCCAACGCCGTGAGCTGCGCGTCCGTCGGCGGCTGCGCCGCGAGCTGGCGGACCAATGCGGTGTCCCACGGCGGCATCAACCGGGTCACCCGCTCGTCGTCGGCCACCGACGGATCGGCGCCCACCAGCGGCGACGAGGTGAACGGCGTGGCGATCAGGTGGAAGTCGCCGCCGGCCGTGTAGATCTCGCGCAGGTCCTGGTAGGCGCGCCCGGTGGCGGAGGTGGCGTGGCCGTACTCCAGGCGCTGGGTGGCCTGGAGGTGGGTCGTCAGGTCCTGCCCGAGCTGCACGCCGGGCGTGCACAGGTGGCTGCCGGAGCGCACCCCGAGCCGCTCGTGCGCGAACCGGGCGGCCTCTTCCATGATCCAGCCCGGCGCCCTGACGTACGTCTTGACGAAGTCCCAGTCCAGGGCCTCGGCCCGGGCCAGCGAGCGGCGCAGCCCGGCCGCCGTCCAGCAGCTCACCGGTGGTCAGCAGGCGCGGCCCGGCCATGGCGCCGGCCGCGACCGCCTCCCGGACGCGGAGCTGCTCGTAGGCGAAGCCGCCGAACGAGACGGCCGTGGTGATGCCGTACGCGAGCTGCGACACTGGCTGCCGCCCGCCGTAGGCCACCTGCCAGGGGTGGGTGTGCGCGTCCCACAGCCCCGGGATGACGGTGTGCCCGGAGGCGTCCACGCGGCGGACGGCGGCCCGGCCCGCGCGGTGGGGCTCGATGCCGGCGATCCGCCCGCCGCGCACCAGCAGGTCCACGTCCTCGCGCACCGCCTCGCCGGTGCCGTCCCACACCTTCCCGCGTGCACCACCAGGTCCTCGGGCCGCCGGCGCCGGTAGTCGAGCGCGACGCGGACCGTACGGGGCGTGCCGCCGTCGGCCGAGATCAGTCGGAGTCTGCCCGACGAGAGGTAGAGCAGTGTGCGCGAGTCGTCGGACCAGGAGGGGCGGTCCGCGTTCTCCTCGGTGACCTGGCGCGGCGCGCCGTCGGGGGTGCCGTCCGGGCGCACGGGCAACAGCCACAGCGCGGACTCGGTGACGACGGCCAGGTGGCGGCCGTCGGGCGACCAGACCGGGCCCGAGTCGTAGCGGTCGGAGATCGACACGTGCGGTGCGACGGCGTGCAGCCTGGCCTGGCCGCTGTCGGCGTTGACCACGCGGATGAGGTTGTACCCCCTCGCGGAAGCGCTGGTTGAGCCGGTTGCGGTCGCACAGTGCCAGCCACCGCCCGTCCGGCGACCAGCTCGGCCGGCCGGGCAGTCCGCCCGCGCCGAGCGGCGCCGCCAACACCCGTTCCCCGCCGGTCGCCAGGTCCCGTACGACGGGGTTGCCCGACATGTCGATGCTGGCCAGCCGCTTGCCGTCGGGCGAGAGCGCCGGCTGCGCCCGGCCGCCGGAGGCCAGTACCGTCTCCGCGCCGGTGCGCAGTTCGCGGCGGCGCACGGCGAACAGGCCGTCCCGGTCCTCGGCGTAGACCAGCGCGCTGCCGTCCCGGGTCCAGGTCGGGGCCAGCAGATAGCGGGTGGGATCGGTGCGCACGAGACGGCGCGGGGGCCGGCCGCCACCGATGTCGGCCACCCACAGCGAGTCGAGCGCGGCGAACGCCACCCGCCGGCCGTCCGGCGACAGCGCGGGCAGATGCACGCCGCGCACCGGGCGCACGCCGGCGCCGTCGAAGTCGTAGCGCTTGACCCGGTAGCGGGGCCGCCGCACCGGCAGCGTGGCGGAGAACGCGATGACCTCGGCGCCCGTTCGCGCCGCCGAGCCGTCCGGCGCACTCGCGGCGTCCTCCCCCGCGCGCCGGCCCGGCCCGGCCGTACGAGCTGGAACTGGCCACCCACCGTGAGCAGCAACTCATCGCGCGAGACCCAGCGCGGCGGCACCGGCAGCACGTCGCCGCCGAGGTCCACCGGGGCGCCGTCCACGACCAGCGTGCAGGAGGCGGCGGGCGCCGGGCTGGTGCGCAGGTAGGCGAGCCTACCGTCGGGCGCGAGGGCGGGTGTCATGAGCTGCGCCGTGCTGGTGTCGGTGTGCTCGACGGTGACCGGGCCGGCGCCGTCGGCGGGCACGGAGGCGATGGTGCGGGCGTCGAGCACGGCGTTCACCAGCTTGGTGCGCACGAAGAAGACCCGTGTGCCGTCCAGCGACCACACCGGGTCGAAGTCCTCCCAGGCACCGTCCTGGTGCGGCCCGTTCTGGCCGGCCAGGCCGGTCAGTTGGGTGAGCCGACGGCTGCGCACGTCGATCACCCACACCCGGTACGGACTGCCCTGTACGGGGTCGCCCCCGCGCTCGGAGGCGAACGCGATCCGGGTGCCGTCGGGGGACCACGCCGGGCCGCGGTCGTCCCACGGCCCGTCGGTGAGCTGCCGCAGCCCGGTGCCGTCGGGGCGCAGCGTCCACAGGTGGAATCCGCCGCCCCGGTAGGCGCAGACGGCCAGCGTCTCGCCGTCGGGCGCGTGGACCGGACGGGTGGGTTCGAGGTGGGGCGTGGTCAGCGCGGTGGCCTCGCCGCCCGCGCGCGGGATGGGCCACAGGATGTTCTGCACCTCGGCGACGAGCCGGTCGCCGGTCGGGGCCAGCGTCGCCGCGCCGTTGGTGGCCGCGGTGAACGACAGGGTGGCCCGGTGCGGCGCGGCGGCGGCCGGTTCGGGGAGCAGGCCCACGGCTCTGCCGGCGAGGGCGGCGGTGCCGGCCGCTGCCTGGAGGAAGGTGCGTCGCGACAGCGGGGAGCGGGCGGGCGGCTCGGCCGTCGTCGTGGAGGTGGCTTCTCGGCCGGCCGTGGCCTCGCCGGGGAGATCGGCGGCGGGCGCCGCGAAGGACGTGGCGTCGGGGGCGCCGGTGGGGTCGTGCGGAGTGGCGGGTGGAGCGGTGGTGTCCAACGATCCTCCTGCAACGCGAGGGTGGCGCGGGGCGGAAGCGGAGAACAAAGCGCCTGATCGTGACACGGACGAGGGCCGAAAGGTCAACACCGCGTCGGCGACTCGGATGTCCCGGGCCGCCACCACGGCCGACCAGACGCACGGTCACATCCTCGCTGAGCGAAGGCCGTTGGGCACCTGTGCCGTGCCCGCCCGCCACCGTGAGCCGTCACGTGCCCGTCACGCGGGCGGTCCCCGCCGCGCCCGTTCCCGGTACGCCCCGGCCCGACCCTCTCCGGCGCCCCGCCGCCCCACTCGTCGCTCGCCCCGACCCGTACCACCCCGGCTCACGCGCCGAGGAAGTCCGCGACGCGGGCGCGCAGTCCGGCCGGATCCAGGCCCTGGCCCGCCAGGTGCTCCTGGATGGTGCCGTACCGGCGCAGCTCGCGGCGGGCCACGCCGAGCCCGAGCACCCGGTGCGGGAGGTCGACGAGGGCCTCGCCGACCGCGGCCGACGACGTGCCCGCGAGGTAGGGCTCGACCAGGACCACGTCGGCCGCGTCGGTGGCGCCGGCGGCCGACCGCAGCGTCGCGGTGTCCAGGGGCCGCACCGTCGTCGCGTACAGCACCGTCACGTCCAGTCCGTCGACGGCGGCCAGCACGTTGTCCAGCATCGGCCCGACGGCCACCACGACGCCCCGTCGTCCCTGGCGCACGGTGTGCAGCCCGCTGCCGTCCACGGGGCGCGGCGCCGCGTTGGACTGCTCGGAAAGGCGCAGCTAGACCCGGTCGTCACCGGCGGCCGTCGCGTGTCGCAGCAGGGTCTCCGCCTCGTCCGGATGGCCCGGCACGTGGATCGCGTCCAGCCGTCCAGGGTGTCGAGCAGGGCCACGTCGCCCGGCGCCATGTGGGTGAAGCCGCCGGCGGGCCAGTCGTACGAACCGCCGGCGCTGACGAGCACGCCGCCCGTGCCCTGGTGTCCGAAGTCCAGCTTCACCTGCTCGAAGGGGCGCTCCACGAGGAAGCTGGCGAAGGTGTGCACGATCGGGCGCATGCCGCTCAGGGCGAGCCCGCCGCCGGTGCTGACGAGCAACTGCTCGCGGATGCCCACGTTGATCACCCGGTCCGGATGGGCCCGGGCGGCGTCGGTGAACCGGTCCGCGCTGATGTCGGTCAGGACGACCGCGAGCCGGGGGTCTTCGTCCAGGAGCTGGGTGGTGATGGCGGTGAAGCGCTCGCGTATGGTGTCCATGGGTGCGTCTCTCCAGACGGTGTGTGGGTGGTGCCGGGGCGGCGGGGCGCGGACGCGCGGTGGGCGGGCTACTTGGGCTCGACGCGGGCGACCACCGCGTGCGGCTGGTCCGGGTGCGGCCGGGTGTAGGCCGCGTACAGCGCCTCGTGGTCCCGGCCGTCCACGGTCGTCGCGGACCAGCCGGCCGCCTCGAAGCGGGAGGCGATGCCACCCGGCCAACCGTGCGTGGCCGAGGCGTTGTCGATGACCGGCGTGTGCAGTCGCGCCAGGCCGGCGGCGCTCGCGTACGCGATGGCCTCGGGGTTGCTGCCCTCGTCCAGTTCGGCGTCCCCGATCAGGACCCAGACGGCGGAGTCGGTCAGCCTCTGTGCCCGCAGGCCGAGCGCCGCCCCCACGGCGAGCGGCAGCCCGTGCCCGAGCGACCCGCTGGCGATCTCGACGCCGGGCACGAGCGTGCGGTCCGGGTGGTGGCCCAGCGGCGAGTCGTACGCCCCGAAGGTCGACAGCGTCGAGGCGGGCGGGAAACCCTTGGCGGCGAGGACCGCGTAGTACGCCATCGGCCCGTGCCCCTTGGAGAGCAGGAACCGGTCGCGGCCGGGGGAGTCGACCTCGCTCGGCGAGACGCGGAGCACCCGGTCGTAGAGCACCCACAGCGCGTCCAGCGTGGACGTGGCCGCGGCGTCGTGCTTCTCGTCGCCGGTCATCAGGCTCATCAGCCCGGGCAGCGCGGCGTAGCCGGAGGGGGTGGTCGACGTGGTTTCGAGCGTCGTGGTGTTCATGGCAGGTAGCCTGCAACTTCAAGTCGACTTGAAGTCAAGTCGGCCTCAGGGGACTATCGAACACCCCGCGCCGTCGACGGTGAGGGCCCCGCGCGGGTCACCGTGCCCGTGCGGGGCTTCCTCCGCGACCACCGCGCGCAGCGCCGCCGCGACCGCCGGGTGCCGGCCGGCACCGCTACGGAAGGCGATCCTGGTCCGGCGGCTCATCGCCATCGGCGCCAGCGTCACCTGCGGCGGCGGGTGCACCAGGCCGAGCTGCGGCACGAGCGCCACCCCCTGGCCGGCCGCGACCAGGGCGAGCACCGTGGCGAACTCGTCCACCTGGTGCCGCACCCGGGGCGCGAAGCCGGCCGCCTGGCAGGCCCGGATCGTCATGGCGTGACACAGCGTCCCCGGCGTGGCCGTGATCCACGTCGCGTCCCGCCAGCGCGTGAGCCCCGACCCGTCGTCACCCTCGCGCGCCGGCGCGCTCCCCTGTCCCGGTGCGCCCCCAGGGACCGCCGAGCCGGCGCGCGCACCAGTTGACCGCCACGCCCCGACCGGTGCCGCGCCGGCCGCGTCGGGCGGGGGTAGCGAGACCGGGTACTCGGGTGGGGTGAGCGAGGCCAGGTACATCGCCTCGGCGCACAGCGGCTCCGTGGCCAGGCCCGGCTCCGCCAGAGAGGGGACGAAGTCGTAGTCGTGCACCAGCGCCACGTCCAGTTCACCGGCCCGCAGCGCGTCCGCCACCGCCGCCGGGTCCACCTCCGAGAGCATCGGCTCAAGCCGTGGATGCCGGTCGGCCAGCGCGACCAGCGCGGCCGGCAGAATGGCCCGGGCCGCGGTCGGGAACGTACCGATCCGCAACGGGCCGGCCAGCCCCTGCCGGGCGTCGACCAACTCGGCGGCGGCCAGCTCCAACCGCTCCAACACCGCCTCGGCGTGCGGTACCAGGCGCTGGCCGGCGGGGGTGAGCGTCACCCGGCGTCCGGTGCGCTCCAGGAGCGGCACCCCCGCCTCGCGCTCCAGGGCGCTGAGTTGCTGGGAGACGGCGGACGGTGTGAAGGCCAGGGCCTCGGCGACGGCGCCGATGGTCCCGCGCAGGGCGAGTTCGTGCAGCAGGCGCAGACGGCGGAAATCGAGCATCAGCTCACCTTACGCTCGATGCCAGAAAAGCGAACTGGACCTGCATCTTCTGGCTGCGGCAGGCTCAGCCGCATGATGCCGCACCTGCCCTTGCACGGGCTCCACACGCCACTGATCACGCTCTTCGCCGCCGACGGAACCATCGCCGTCGACGCGCTCGAAGGGCTCGCCCACGCCGTCCTCGACGGCGGCGCGACCGGCATCGTCGCGCTCGGCACTACGGGGGAGCCCGCCACGCTGGACGCGACGGAGCGACGCACCGTCATCCACGTGTGTGCCCGCGTCTGCGCGCGGCGCTCCGCCGCGCTCGTGGTGGGCGCGGGCTCCCACGACACCCGGGGCAGCGCGGCGGAGTTGGCCGCACTCGCCGCCTGGCCCGAGATCACCGCGGCCCTCGTCCCGATGCCCTACTTCTCGCGGCCCTCGGACGCGGGCGTGCTCGCGCACTTCACGGAGCTGGCGGCCAACAGCCCGGTGCCGCTGGTCGTCTACCACATCCCGTACCGCACCGGTCAGCCACTGACCGCCGCGACGCTGCACGCGCTGGTCCGGCTGCCGGGCGTCGCCGGCGTCAAGTACGCGACCGGCGGCGTGGACGCCGAGGCCTCGCGCTGCTCGACGACCTCCCCGAGGGCCGCGCGGTGCTGGCGGGCGACGACCTCTTCGTGGCCCTGCTGATGGCCGTTGGCGCCACGGGCAGCATCCTCGCGACGGCCCAACTGGCACCGGAACGGTTCGCCGAACTCGTCGCCGCCTGGCGCACCGGGCGGGTCGAGCGGGCCCGCGCGTAGGGGCACGCGCTGGCCGGCCTCGCCGCCGCCGTGTTCGCCGAGCCCAACCCCAGCGTGGTCAAGAGCGTGTTGGCCGCCCAGGGCCGCATGCCCACGCCCGACGTGCGTCTGCCGTTGCTGCCCGCGGGGCCGGGCGCCCCTGGCCGAAACGGCGGGCGTACGCGTGTGATGGGCATACGGGCGTGACGGGCGTACGGGTGGGACGGACGGGGCCGGAGTGCCGCGCGCCCGGCCTGTTGGCCTCCGGTCTGATGCCCGCCCCGGCGCACCCGCCGGCCGGAGCACGCCGGAGCGCCAACCGCGGGCGCGCTGCGACCGGACACGACCTTCGTACGGCCGTACCACCACGTTGCTGACCTGGGGGTTCGCGGAACGGAGCAGACGCGAAGGGCGGTGTGGCGAGGGTCGTGGGTGGGCGAACTCCAGCCAACAGGAAACTTTCCTAACGTTTCTATTGTCTGGCCCATGACACGCCGATAGCGTGCGCCACGCCACATCCCCTCCACGTGATTGGAGCGTGCCGTGCACCCCCACCGCACCGCGCTGCCGCCTCGCACTCGGGTTCGCCGTGGCGCTCACCGCCGCCGGAGTCATGACGGCCACCGCGCAGGCAACACCCCGGGAGTCGGTCAGGGAACAGCCCGTCAGAGGGGCGGACAAGGCCGCGGTCAGCGGTCTCAACGGCCGCTACATTTAAATCGGTTGGGGCAACCCGCCGAACGCGACGGAGTTCCTCAAGGCCACCGGGAACACCCAGCTCACCATGGCCTTCATCCTCGCCAAGGGCGGCTGCGAACCCGCCTGAGACGGTCAGCGCCCGCTGGCCGGCGGGCGGGACGCCCAGACCATCAGGGCCGTGCAGGCGGCGCGGTTCCATCACCCCGTCCGTCGGCGGCTGGAGCGGCAACAAGCTCGGTGAGGCATGTAAGTCCGCCGCCGACCTCGCCGGCGCGTACCAGAAGGTGATCGACGCGTACAAGCTCGACTCGATCGACATCGACATCGAGTCCACCGAGGTCGAGAGCGAGCCGGTACGGAAGCGGGTCATCGACGCGCTGAGGATCCTCAAGGACAGGAACCGGGGCCTGAAGGTCTACGTCACCTTCGGCACCGCCCCGAGCGGCCCCATCGCGGCTGGCAAGGACCTGGTGCGCAAGGGCGCCAAGGCCGGCCTGGACGTGGACGGTTGGACCGTCATGCCGTTCGACTTCGGGGACGGCACGACCGACATGGTGGCCGCCACCAAGTCGGCCGTGGACGGCCTGAAGAACATCGTGAAGGCCGAGTACGGGCTGAGCGACGACGCCGCGTACCGCAAGGTCGGCTTCTCCTCGATGAATGGCAAGACCGACGTGCGGGGCGAGGTCGTCACCCCGGCCGGCTTTCAGGAGATGGTCAACTACGCCAAGCAGCACCACCTGGCACGGGTCACCTTCTGGGCCGTGAACCGGGACCGGCCGTGCGCGGGTGGCGGCGACGGCGGCTCGTGCAGCGGGATCGACCAGAAGTAGTGGGAGTTCTCCAAGATCCTCGCCGGCTACCAGGGCTGATCCGAGCCCGTCCGTGAGCCGCCCGGCCTCTGTGCCCGGCGGCCCGCGGGCGTACGGGCCCGGGTCGCACCAGGGTCGTGGCCCGGGCCCTCACTGCGAGCGCGCTACGCCGGCCGCGCCCCCGGGCGCGGCCGACGCGTGCGGCACCACGACGACCTGCACTGCGTCCTTGTAGAGCACGCGCCCTGGATCGGTCGAGCTGAGCCGCTCCCACCCGACCCCGTCCGCCGTCAGGATCTCCAGATAGCCGTCCACCCGCTCGATGAGATGCCGGGCCGAACTCCTGAACCAGGCCACGGCCGTCGTATGCCGCTCGCGGTCGTAGACCGACGCGTCGACGTGCGAGGGGTTGGTGTACGCGGCGTCGTACCAGGCGTTGGCGGCCCGCCGGAAGCGCTCCTGCTCGGCGGTCAGCCTGCCCTCGCGCACCAGCCCGTTGACGAGGACGAAGACGCCGGGGTAGGCGCCGCGCTCGTTGCGGATGGTGCCCTGAAACCGTACGTACCGACCGTCCCACACTGCCCTGCCCCCCGCCGTGGCCGGCACCGCAACTGCCCCCTGGCTGTCGGTGGCCGCCTCGGATGATGCCACCCACCGCCCGGCCCTGCCACGCCCCCCCACCAGTCCCGGAGCGTCACGCCGTGGCGCGGGGTGGTGTGGGCGGGGGCGCGCGCTGCTCGGCCGACCGGTCCTTGGCCGGCTAAGGCGGGGCGCGGCGCGCCGAGTCGCCGCCGCTGCCCGATCGTGCAGCCAGGCGTGCCCGGCTCCGCCGGGAGCCGACCTGGACGTGGAGTCGGGCCGGCGCTCACGCTGGAGGGCGACAGGACGCCGGGTGGGGGACGCCCCGAGGGAGCCGACGATGCGCCGACACGAGCACGATCACGAGCACGAGCACCACGAGAGCGGCGCGCGAGGCGGCGGCCGAGGCCCACGAGCGGGCCCGCGCCCCGCACGTGCTGCGGGCCGCCGTCGCCGGCCGTACCGACGTCATCGGCCGCGCCGGCATGGCGACCCTGCAGCGCGCCGTCGGCAACAGCGCCGCGCGCACCCTGGTCCAACGCGGGGCGACCGGGGAGAACGCGGCGGCCGAGGCGAACGACGAGGCCGTGGAGCAGCCGCGGTCGTCGGTGCACGACGTTGTGCCGTCGTGCGGCAGCCAGGCTCTGGACCCCGAGACGCGCACCGACATGGAGGCCCGGCTCGGCGCCGACTTCTCCGACGCGCGGGTGCACACCGACGCGGCGGCGCACGACTCGGCGAAGGAGGTCGGCGCCCACGCGTACACCGTGGGCAACGACGTCGTCTTCCAGCGCGACGCCTACGGCACGTCCTCGCGACAGGGCCGCACGATGCTCGCCCACGAGCTGACGCACGTCGTCCAGCAACGCTCCGGGCTCGTCGACGGCGCCGAGGCTCCCGGTGGCATCCGGGTGAGCGACCCGGGGGACCGCTTCGAGCAGGAGGCCGCCAGTACCGCCGAGCGAGTCATGGCGGAGCCGCCGGCGCCCACACCCCAGCCGGCCGAGTCCGGCGCCCCCCCAGTCGACCGAGTTCGCCACCCCCAGCCGGCGGCCACCCCCGCCGCCCCGGCGGCCGTCCAGCTCTCGGCCGCGCCCGCCGTGCAGCGCACCGCCGACGAGAGCGAGGACGAGGAACCGGCGGACGTCCAGGGCGCGTTCGTGCAACGGGCCGAGAAGAAGCCGGAGGAAGAGGAGGAGGAGACCCCACCCGAGTAGGGCCCACCCGGGCCCGGGCCCCGCGCGCTGGTCGCGCTCACGGTCAGCCGGCGAGGGCGGGTAGTCGATGTACCCCCGGTCGCCGCCCTGTAGTACGTCTCGACATCGGCCTCGCGCAGCTCCGCCCCGCGCCGGAACCGTTCCACCAGGTCCGGGTTGCCGATGAAGGCACGGCCGTAGCTGATGAGGTCCATGCCCTGGGAGAGCCAGTACTCGCCGCGCTCCCGGTCGGCCTGCGGGCCCACGATGCCCGCGGACGGGTTCATGATGTACGTGTGCGGCCACGCCTTGCGCAGCGCGGCGGTGAGCTGCAAGTCGGCGGAGTTCAGGGTGTGCACGTAAGTGAAGCCGATCCGGGCCAGCTCCCGGTACAGCGCCGTGTACAGCTCGGCGACCTCGCTCTCCTCGACGTCCCAGATCGTGCCCGCGGGGGAGAGGCGGATGCCGACCCGGTCCGCGCCGATGCCGTCCACGACCGCCTCGGCGACCTCGGCGGCGAACCGGATGCGACCGGTGATCGAGCCCCCGTACGCGTCGGTGCGCCGGTTGACGTTCGAGGACAGGAACTGCTGGATGAGGTAGCCGTTGGCGCCGTGCAGTTCGATGCCGTCGAAGCCGGCGTCCACCGCGCGCCGTGCCGCGTCCGCGAACGCCCGCGACCTCGCCCGCCACCTCGCTGGTCGCCAGGGCGCGCGGGACGGGCGCGGGCAGTCTCCCCCGCGCCCCGGTGAACAGTTCGGCCTCCAGCCGCACGGCGGACGGCGCCACGGGACGGAACCCCGCGACCGCCTCGTGCCCCACCCGCCCGGCGTGCATGAGCTGGGCGAAGATCCGCCCGCCGGCCGTGTGCACGGCCTCGGTCACCGGCCGCCAGGCGGTGACCTGTTCGTCGTTGTGCAACCCCGGCGTGTACGGGTTCGACTGCCCTTGCGGCTCGGCTGCACGCCCTCGCTGACGAGCAGCCCAGCACTGGCGCGCTGGGCGTAGTACGTCGCCGTGGACGGCGTCGGCAGCCCGTCGGCGGTCGCCCGCGCCCGGGACATCGGTGCCATCACGATACGGTTGGGAAGCGTGCGTCCGCCGAGCTGGTAGCTGTCGAACAAGCTGGTCATGACGGGTCTCCGACGGGTCGATGATGCGTGGTCCGGTCGTGGGTTACGCTAAAACCTGACACTGACGTCAGAGGCAACTCTTGTTAGCAGGACCACAGGGCCACGGGTTCGGGGCCCGGGGGAGGTGTGGACTCCATGCGTATCGGCGAGCTGGCGCGGCGCACCGGCGTGAGCGTGCGATCGCTCCGCTACTACGAGGAGCAGCACCTGCTCCCGGCGGTGCGCCGGCAGTATCCGGAATCCGCTGTCGGCCGCGTCGAGTTGATCCAGCAGCTCTACGCCGCGGGCCTGTCCAGCAAGACGATCCTGGGCATCATGCCGTCCATGGTCATGGGTGAGGTGACGCCGATGCTGCTCGACCGCCTCACGGACGAACGGGACCGCATCGACCAGCAGATCGCCGGCCTGACGAGCACCCGCGACCGGCTGGACGCCATCATCTCCGCCTCACATGACCTCATGAGCAGGGGTGAGCGCTGCACCACACACTGCCTCCTGCCCGGTGAGCACCTGAACGACCTGTGCTCGTCCGTCGAGACGGCCAAGTAGGCTTCCCCATCGCCGAGTTGACGGTGTGTCGGACGCTTCGCGTCACCCCGCCGCAGTCGTCTTCCCGTGGCACCCGGGACCGTGCTCCCGACCGCCCCCGGCCCCCGACCCTCGAAACTCAGCCCTCGGCCGGTGCGTCGGCGACCAGGGAGCCGCCCAGGAACAGCGATTCCGAACACTGCGTCGGCCGCGGCGCCTTGACCGGCTTGCCCACCTCGCGGCAGCTCACGGAGATGCTGACCCTGCTCTTGGCGGGCACCTGGATCGGCGTGACGAAGTGGTAGTCCGAGTCGCGGAAGTTCTCCAGGGCCAGGTTGAGGATCTGCCCGTCCTGGTTGGAGACGGTCAGCGTCCCGGCGTCGCTCTGCGGGTTCTGCACCACGATGTCGGTGAGCGCGAACGTCTTGCTGTCGGGCACCGTGTAGGCGTCCCGCGTGGTGGAGGAGCCGCCCACCGCGTCGCGCACCTGGACGCGGGCGCTCTTCGGCGCGGCCGGGTCGCCCGGTTCGCCGGGCTTGCCGCTGCCGTTGCCCGCCGTGCTGTCCTGGCTGCCGCCGCCGTTCTGGCCGCCGTTCTGACCCCCGCCACTGGTGCTGCCGGCGGTGTTCCCGCCGTTGGTGCCGCCGCCGGTCGCGCCGGCGGTGTCGCCGCCCTGCCCCGGGGGCCTGCCACCCTGCTCGCCGTTCTTGTCCTCGTCGATCGCCTCCGGCGTGATGGCCTCCCGGGCCGCCGACCGCACGGTGGGCCGCAGCAGCGAGTACCAGAGCCCGGCCAACACGCCCACCAGCAACACCGCGACGATCAGTGCGCGGGGTAACCAGTGCGGCAGGATGGCCTGCTGTTCGTACGAGCCGTCCACCACCACCGGCGCGTGTGGCGCGGCGGCGTCGACGCCCTCCGCGCCCCGCGCCGCTGCCACGACCTGGAACGGATGGGTGATCGGCGCGCCGCGCCATAGCCGGTTCGCCGGGCGCACCGCGATCTGCGCGAACTTCGCCTGGCCGGGCGGGATGGTCAGCTCGGCCGGCTCGAAGGTCACCTTGGCCCGCTCCGTGCCCTCCTGGGTGGCCAGGCCCAGCGTCAGCGGGGTGTTGCCCAGGTTGTCGACGGCCAGCTTGTGCCGACCGCGCCAGGGGCTCTGCGAGGAGCGCGGCACCAGCTCGGCGGTGACCTCGGCGAACGGCAGGATGGTGATGGTCTGTTCGGGTACCTGGGTGTGCTCGGTGTCGTTGGTCGGTATCACCCGCAGACCGAGCGGCATCCGGCCCGCGGAGATCCGCGGACTCCGCGGCGGGCGCAGCGACAAGGTGGCGGTGCCCGACGCGCCGGGGTAGAGAGACAGCGCCGCTGGTTCTGCTGTGACCCAGGCGGCGCACGGCCTGACCACCTCGAACCGGAACTCCTCAACGGTGGTTCCCGAGTTGATTACCTGTACGGGGAGATCGGCCTCGCCGCCGGGCTGAACGGAGACGGGCGAGTCGTCCAAGCTGGCCGAAACACTCATGCCCGGACGGTACGGCGTGCCGCACAGGACAGGAGTGGCCGAGCAGGAACACTTTCGGGCAGAACCAGGTTCGCTCTGAGCCATCGGTTCCTTCCCGGGTGAGGAACAGCGCTGGTAAGGGAAAGAGCGCCACATCTGGGGATGGCACAACGGCGCACCTGAGGGGTGGCGCGGGTTCCATTTGTGCCAGGTGCATGGCAGATAGGGGGGAGGGAGAGCGATATGCATCCGACGAGCGCGGAGCGCATCCTGGTGGACCTTCGAGCACAGGATCCGGTGTCCCAGGCGGGCGTGGCCAGCCAACTCCGTACCAGACCAGAGGTGCGGATCGTCGACCCGGCGGGGGCCGAGGACGCACAGGTGGTCCTCGTGGTGGTCGACCTCATCGACGACGAGGTGCTGAGCCTGCTGCGGCAACTCCAGCGCACCGGCACGGCCCGCGGCGTGCTGGTCACCACGCACATCGACGAACAGCAGTTGGTCAGCGCCGCCGAGTGCGGCTTCGTCGGCGTCATACGGCGCACCGAGGCGACGCCCGAGCGCCTGGTGCAGGTCATCGCGGCGGTGGCCAAGGGCGAGGGATACGTGCCGGCCGACCTGCTCGGCACCCTGCTCGCCCAGGTGGGCCGCCTCCAGGGGGAGGTGCTGGGCCCGCGCGGGCTCAACTTCACCGGGCTCTCCGCACGCGAGATCGAGGTCCTGCGGCTGGTCGCCGAGGGGTACGACACCGCCGACATCGCGCTCAAGCTCGCCTACCCCGAGCGCACCATCAAGAACGTCCTGCACGCGGTGATGACCCGGCTCAACCTCCGCAACCGCTCGCACGCGGTGGCGTATGCGCTCCGCCACGGCCTGATCTGACGCACCCCACCGGGCCGCGCGCCCGTAGTTCGCACGCGCGCGCCGGCGTGCCCTGGCGGGCGTGCGGGATGAGTGGCGCGCGACCAGCAACCCTGTTCGCTGCGACTGTCACCCTGTGGTTGTCACCCGTGTTGCTGAGGTGGCTGTGCGGGGTGTGCGGCCTGTTCAGGCTGTTGTGACTGTTGTGGCCGCGCCGACTGCGACAGGTGGTTGTGTGGGTGGCTGCGATGACTGTGGTGGCTGCGATGGCTGTGGCTTGTGCGTCGTGCCTGGCTGTGCGGATGACGGTGGCGGGACCGTGGTGGGTGGTGCGGCGGTTGAGGCCCGGGTGGCGCCGGGTGGGTTGAGTCGCCTCCCGTGGTGTGGCCCGCCGCGCTGCGCCTTCGGGCAGGCGCCGTACCCGAAGGGCTGGCTCGGGCCCCGCTGTCGCGGGTGGGTGCGCGGGCGAGCCTGGAGCCCGGCGCGCGTGCCAGGGCGCGGAACAGGGCTGGCTGAGCGCGCCGTCGCGGCAGGGGCGTCATGGACCGACTGGGGGGTTCTGTGCGGGGGCGTGAGCGCTTTCCAACGCGGACCGGAGCCGACACCGCGGGCCGCGCCCGGTGGTGGCCGGCCCGATGGCGTCCGAGCGGGTGGCTGAGCGTGCGGCTGAGCGCGTCGCGACCCGCGTCGCGCGGCACCGGCGGCTCGCGGGCCGACGGCGAACCGGCCGAGCGCTCCGACGCGTTCCGTATCGCCGCCCTGACCCTCGCCCTGCTGCTCGCCGTGAGCGTCGTCCCGGGCGTCGCCGTCGACCGCGGATCGCCCGCCCCGGAGGGCGTCACACCGGCCGTCGTGGAGCGGTCCCTCGACCCGGGGGAGTCGACCGAGGTGGTCAAGGAGGTCCGGACGCCCGTCGTACCGCCCCGGCCGGACGTGGTGCTGTTCGTGGACCGCACGAACAGCATGAATGACACGATCAACAAGCTCAAAGAGGGCTTCAAGGGCATCGCCGACGCGGTGCGCGAGGCGCAGCCCGACTCCCGGTTCGCCGTGGCCGGCTTCGGCGACGTGATAGACAAGGCCGAGGTCTTCGGAGTGCCGCAGGGGTTCACCCATGACGTCGGGGCAGTGAAGCTGGCCATAGACGAACTGGACGTCGAATTGGGCAAGGACAGCCCGGGACCTGCCGAGGACTGGATCAACGCCTTGTGGCAGATCGCGCACGGCGCCGACGGGAAGACACGGTTCCGCGAGAGCGCGAGCCCGGTCGTCGTACTGATCGGGGACGCTTCCAGCCACTACCCCAGCGTGGGGCACTCGCTGAGCCATGCGATCAACGCCCTGCAGGACATCAGCGCCCGAGTGATCGCCGTCGACATAGCGACGAGCCTCGGCGACTGGTTGAACGGCAACGGCGACAACGGCAACGGCCCCGGCCAGAACGGCGAGCCGACCCACGAACCGAACCAGGCCACGAAGGTCATCCAGGCCACGAACGGTACCCTCTTCCAGGGCATCGACCCGGGCCAGGTGGCCGAGAAGATCACCGAGGGCCTGACCAACCTGCCCACCACCGTCAGCCACCAACCTGTCAACTGCGACCCCGCGCTCCGGGTACGCCTGGAGCCCGAGTCGCAACAGGTCACGAGCGGTCAGGTGGCCACCTTCCGGGAGACCATCGAACTCGCCGAGGACGCCCCGCAGGGGGCGGCCGTGGAGTGCGGCGTCCAGTTCCTGCTGGACGGCAAGGTGCCGGACCCGGACAGCACGGTGCACGGCAGCCTCTTCGACGACGCGTTGCAGGAGCCCGGCGGCGGAGACGCGCGCACGGGTCCGACGGACGGACGCGGCGAGCGTGACACCGTCACGACCGTGACCGGCGGCACCACCGCCGGCACGCACGGGGGCCAGCATGGCACGCAGACGGGCGGCGTGCTCGGCGGGACACTCGGCGGCACCACCGCGACGTCGTGGGGTGGGCACTACGGCGGCTAGCACGGTGGGCCGGGGGGTGACCCGGGGGGGCCTGGTGGTCCGGGCGGGCCCGGTGGTCCTGGTGGTGACCCGGGCGGTCCCGGTGGTCCCGGTGGTGGTCCTGGCGGGCCCGGTGGCCCTGGTGGTGACCCAGGCGGCCCCGGCGGACCTGGTGGCGATCCGGGTGGTCCCGGTGGTGACCCAGGCGGCCCCGGCGGACCCGGCGGCGATCCGGGCGGGCCCGGTGGTCCTGGTGGTGACCCGGGCGGTCCCGGCGGTCCCGGTGGTGACCCGGGCGGCCCCGGAGGCGACACCGGCGGTGACGATGACGACCTGCCCCCCAACCCCAACTACCGGCAACGCATCACCATCCTCGTCAACGACGTCACGGCGCCGGTGATCGTGGTGGACGACCGTACGGTGGACGCCACCGACGACCGTGGCGCGCGGATCACCTTCCCGGCCACCGCCGTGGACGAGGTGGACGGCCCGCTGCCCGTCACCTGCGACCCGCGCTCCGGTTCGCTGTTCCCGGTCGGCCGGACCACCGTGACCTGCACCGCGACCGACTCGGCGGCCAACGAGGGCACCGATACGGCCACCTTCACCGTGCTGCCCGCACCCGAGCCGCCCGACCCACCGGACCCGCCCGACCAACCCGACTCGCCGGACCCGTCCGACCCACCGCGTCCGCCCGACCCGCCTCGGCCGCCCAGTGCCGACGTGGCGGTCAGCGCGACCCCCGCGCTCGCCCGGGCCTACCCGGGCCAGCGGATCTCGGCCGGCTTCGTGATCACCAATGCCGGCCCCGACACCGCGCGCGACGTCGTCCTCGACACCACCTGGCCGCGCACCAAGGAGGCGGACCGGCGCACCCTGGCGCCCCCGACGGCCTTGCACCCGCCGCGCGCCCTGCTCCATCGCACCCGGCGGGCGGCTCGTGGTGACCCAGAGCGCCGAGTACCGCGCGGCGGTCAGCGGTGACGTACGGGCGTCCGTACGCGGCTCGCTCGCCGACCCCGACCAGCGCGACAACACGGCCACGGCCCGCATCCGCGTCCTCCAGCCGAAGCTGACTGTCACCCCGAAGGTCGGCACGCCCGGCTAGGTGGCGCTCGTGCGCGGCACGGACTTCCCGCCCGGCACCGTGGTCTCGCTGTCCTGGAAGCCGGGCATCACACCCGCCCGCTCCTCCGTACGCGTCAGCCCGGACGGCACCTTCACCGTGCAGATGCTCGTACTCCGCAAGGACCGCCTCGGCCCGCGCGAGCTGCGCGCCGACGTACGCGGGCTCGACCGACTGACGAAACCCTTCCTGGTGGTCCAACGCGACCTGTAACCAACCGACTTCGCGGGCCGCAGTTGACGCGGGCGGAGCCGCCGAGCGTGGTCGGCCCGGCGGCCGACGTACGGACACGAGGCTGGGAACGACGGAGGCGGAGGGAGACGGGCCGGTGATCCACGAGGTCGACGAGGTGCTGCGGGCGCTGTTCCGTACGGACGTCCTGGCGGGCGCCCAGATCGCCGTCGTCTTCGACGCGCCCACCCGCGAGTGGGCGGCCAAGGTCAACGCCCCCACGATCAACCTGTACCTGTACGACATCCGGGAGGACATGCGGCTGCGGGAGCGCGGGCTGCACAACGAGTACGACGCGCGCGGCGTGGTCGTGGCCCGCCGCCCGCCGCGCTTCTTCAAGCTCTCGTACCTGATCACCGCCTGGACCAAGCGCCCCGAGGACGAACACCGGTTGCTCTCCTCGCTCCTTGCCTGCCTGCTACGCCACGAGTCCCTGCCGAGCGAACGGCTGACCGGCGCGCTCGCCGATATCGGTGTCGCCGTCCCGATGACGGTCGCCCTCCCGCCCCCTGAAGACCGGTCCTTCGCCGACGTGTGGAGCGCCCTCGGCGGCGAGCTGAAACCCTCGCTCGACCTGGTCGTCAGTGTCCCGGTCACCGAGTCCCCGGTCTATCCGGTGGGCCCGCCCGTCACGGACGAGGGGCTGCGGCTCGGCTTCACGGACCACGACCCGGAGGGCCAGTCGGCCGGCGCCCCGGCGCGCGAACGCACGCCGGGTGGCGCCGAGTTGCCGATCTACGGCCGTCAGCCGGGCCGCCCTACCCGGCCGCGCGGGAACCTGGCACGGGCGAGCCCGGCGCGGATACGCGCCCCGGCGCCGGGCGCCGCCGCCAGGCCGGGATCGGTAGCCGGATCTCGGAAGAACGGCGCGGATGAGCGAGGACGCCACGCACCCGGCCCGCGACCTGAGCCTGCGCCGCCTGCTGGCCAGGGCCGCCCTCGTCGAGGAGCGCGTACGCCGCGCCGTGGACGCCCGCCAGGCCACCGACCCGAACCCGGACGACGCGTTCCGCGGCCTTTACCTGGACGACCAGACCGTACGCCGCCTCCTCGACGAGGGCCGCAAGACCGCCGGCCCCGACGCGACGGACGCGGACCAACTGGCGGCGGTGGAGGCATGGGCGGACCAGGCGGACGCCCTCCGTGCGGGTATGGGGGAGCGGGCGGAGCCGAACAGACTCCAGAAGAGGGTGGAGGTCCCCACGGGCCCCACCCGCCTCCGCGCCCTCACCTGCGAGTTCGGCCTCACCCCACTCGACGTGGAGATCCTCCTCATCGCGCTCGTACCCGACCTGGACGACCGCTTCGAGCAGTTCTACGCCTACCTGAACGACGACGTGACCCGCCAACGCCCCTCGGCCGGCCTCGCGCTCGGCTTGTGCGGCATGTCGGCGGCCGACGCGCAGGCGCGAGGCCGCCTGCACCCCGCCGCGCCCCTGCGCGCGGGCGGGCTGCTGCTCGTCGACGAGCTAGAACGCCCCTTCCTGGCCCGCGCGTTGCGCGTTCCCGACCGGGTGACGGCGCACCTGCTGGGCCACGACACTCCCGACCTCCGGGTAGCCGACGTCCTTGCGCCGTGGCACGGCGACCCGGGCACGAGCGGGCGGCAGACACCCGGCGCAGGCGACCCGGCGCCGTTGGCGAGGGCCGTCGCCAACGGCGCCGGGCTGACCTACGTACGCGAGGAACAGGGCGGCGCCGGCACAGCCCTCGCCGCAGCGGCGCTCTCCCACGCGGGCCGGTCGGTCATCGGCGTGGACCTGGAACGGCTGGCCGCCGACCCACACCCGACGGACGCCGTCCGCACCCTCGTCCGCGAGGCCCGCCTCACCGGCGCCGGCCTGGTCGGTGCCCCCATCGACCCGCTGACCAGGGAGAAGCCGGAGGTGATCCGCCTCGTCGCGGAGGCGGACCTGCCAGTGATCCTGGTCGGCCGCGCCCCCTGGGACGCCACCTGGTCCGCCCGCCCACCCCTCCTGCTGCCCGCCCCCCGCGTGGGCCCCGAGGCCCGCGCGGCCCTGTGGCAACAGGCCCACCCGGCGCCGCTGGCCGCCGACCTGGACCTCACCCGCGTCCTGTCCCCGTTCCTCCTCACCCCGGCCCAGGTGGCCCAGGCAGCCCGCAGCGCGGCGCAGGTGGCCACCCTCAACGGCGGCGAGGTCCACGCCGAGGACGTACGCGCCGGCGCCCGCGCCCAGAACGCCGCCGGCCTCGACCGCCTGGCCCGCTGCATCGAACCTGCCGTCACCTGGGACGACCTGGTCCTCCCCGCCGACCTCCTGGCCCAAATCCGCGAACTCGCCGCCCGCGCCCGCCACCGCGACCGCGTCCTGGGCGAGTGGGGCATGCGCCCCGGCGGCGGCCGTGGCCGCGGCGTGGCGGCCCTGTTCGCGGGCGACTCGGGTACGGGCAAGACGATGTCGGCCGAGGTCATCGCGGCGGACCTGGGTCTCGACCTCTACACGGTCGACCTGGCCACGTGGCCACGGTCATCGACAAGTACGTCGGCGAGACCGAGAAGAACCTGGAGAAAATCTTCTCCGAGGCCGCCGGCATCAACGGCATCCTCCTCTTCGACGAGGCCGACGCGATCTTCGGAAAGCGCTCGGAGGTCAAGGACGCCCACGACCGCTACGCCAACGTCGAAAGCGCCTACCTCCTCCAACGCGATGGAGTCCTTCCACGGCCTGGCCATCCTCTCCACCAACCTCCGGGCCAACCTGGACGACGCGTTCACGCGCCGCCTCGACCTGGTGGTCGACTTCCCCACGCCGGACGCCGAGCAGCGGCGGGTGCTGTTGGGAGCGGTGCCTTGGGCCGTTGTTGCCGCGAGCGGAGGGCCTGGACCTGGACTTCTGCGCGGAGTCCTTCGAACTGGCGGGCGGCAACATCCGCTCGGTCGCGGTGACTGCGGCTTACTTGGCGGCGGAGTCCGGCGGGCCGGTACGCATGGCGGACCTGATCCACGCGGTGCAGCGCGAGTACCAGAAGCTGCGCCGGCTGACGCTGGCTTCGGAGTTCGGGGAGTATGTGGGGTTGTTGGTGTGAGGGAGTGGGGTCTGAGGGTGCTGTGGGTTAGACCTTGGTGATGGTGGCGCCCTTGCCGCACAGCATGCGCAGGTCCTCGGTGTCCGAGGTGAGTACGGTGACGGGGCCGGGCTGGCGGAGGGCGGTAGCCGCGACCATCGCGTCGATGGCGTACTTGTGGCCGGCGAGTTGGCCGGCGTCCTGGAGGAGCGTGACCGCGTGGGCGGCTATCTCCTTCGTCACGGGCTCAACCACGAGCCGCGAGAGCGCCCACGCCATACGGGCCTTGTGCACGCCGCCGGGGTCGGCCTCCACGATGGTGACCGCACTGACGAGGACCCGAACATCTCGCTTGGCGGCTACCCCGAGGAGGGCAGTCACCTCTTTGTCGGCGCGCAGGTAGTAGGGACAGGGCCTCACTGTCGAGCACCCAGGTACCGCTCAAGCCGCAGCCTCCGTGCTGCCACCGAACATCTTCTCCCCGGCGGCCCGGATCTCCTCGTCGGTCAGCGGTCCGTGAATCTCTTCGTTGGCCGCGATCAACTCGGCCAAACCGTCGCGTTCGATCTGACGCTGCATAGCGGCCTCGACGTACCCGGAGACCACGTTTGCCGACCCGGGCGCGCACGGCCTCGATGGTGCTTTCGTGAACGGACCGCGCACGGCCTCGATGGTGCTTTCGTGAACGGACACGGAGACGGACATCGTGGGCCCCTCACCGGGGGCGTAGGCGGAGGTAGGCATGCTTCACTGTAGCAAAACTTCTGTGAGTGGCACGTGGGGAGGTCTTCCGGCGAGATGCCACGCCGCTGGGGGGCGCCGAGGCGATCGAGGGATCGTGACAGGCGGAGGGATCGGCGCCATGAAGCTGACCCGGCGACCATCATCGGCTGATGTGTTTGCGGCCCGGCCTGCTTACTTACGACGGATTCCTCAATCAGGTCGCGGAGTCTCGAAGGGCCTCCCAGTCACGCAAATGTGCTGCTCGCTTCGTGGGCGCTTCTAAGGCCCGCACAGCCTTTGGGGCGCCCAATTCTGAGATCTCCTCCCCCTGGCTACGAGTCCAGTGGACAGGGGGAGAAGCCTTTTCGAAGTCTTCGCGATAAGAGGCGAAGATTTTGAGGCGCCCACCTGTTTCGGCTGCATGTAGAAGGCGTCCGTAGGATGCGGCGGTCTTGGCTCTATCGCCGCCCACGTATGCTGCGTAGACGGTTCCCCAGTCGCGATGCTCGTATGCGGCGATCATGAGAAGTGGTCGTCGGGTTACCTAGTCCACCCGGCCGCATATTTGGCCAGCCGCTCCGGCGGCCACCCTCGATGCTTTCCGAAGTCAGGGGACATGGGGAATTCGGGTGTTGATCGAAAGAAGGAAAGGATGGCAGTCCATCGCTCCTCCAAGATTTCTTCCGGTTCTGAGTATGCCGCTACTCGCCCCTGATAGTCGATGTCAAGGTACGCGTTGAAGAAATCGACAGCGTCGTCCAAGTCAGTCATCAGGTCGCACTCCGTTCGGTGAAGAGATGGTCATCGGACAAGATTTGACGTGGTGCCGGAAAAGCCTTGGCCTCCGAGATCGTAGAATGGAATGAATAGTCGTATTCGACGGAAATTACACGTCTCACGGGAGGGTTTAGTAATATGGCCGTCAGTCTGGCGAGCTCTGCTCGAGAGTCAGCATCGTTCTCCTCGTACCACGTTTCGCTTGCTATATTCGCAAGAAACACGTCCTTGAGCAGCTCCCCGAAGGTCAGTGTGACCGCCAGATCCATGCATACTTGCCCTCGCTCCAGGCCGTGTTCTTCAGCGAAAGCCATCAAATCGCTGGCTATATCGGCCTCTGCGTCCCCCATAACTCGCTGATTATAGTGATCGCTCGTTGTTACGAGATTGCCTGCTGCCTTGTAACCCGACCCTCCGAACCAGTCGGCGATTATATGTGCACGGTTGACATTTTGATTGGGGAGAAAGCCCGGCGAGTCTTGCGTGACGCCGCGTGGGTCGCCGGGTTCTTTGAGGCGTAGGTCGACTCCCTTGACGCGCACTTCCATCGGGCGTGCTGGGTCCGACTCTCTGATGGTGAATGTTTTCCCGGCTGCAGTCTTCACTGTTGTGACGCGAGCACGCCCGTCATCCTGTAGATCGACACTCACAGGTCGGAAATTGGTGTGCTCTCGCTCTCCGGGTATCGCAGGCAGCGGGTCGTATCGACCATACGTGTCCTCATTTTCCAGGAAACGCATCGATCTAATGATCTCGGCGGTGTCTCGCGTGGCAGCCTCCGCGACCGCTCCCTTGTGCTTGATTACGGGGAGAGCGGAATTTCCCAGCAGTCTGACGACTTCTTTGCGCCCGTCTCCTTCGGGGCCGAATAAGTATCGTTCGAATGCGTCGTTCGTAGCATTTCTGCTGGTGCCGTCATAATACTTACTTTTTATATGTGAGGCCGTGTAGTCGCTGTTTAGGTACGCTTTGGCGGTAGAGTCCGTACCGTTCAACACGGTCTCGTCCCAGATGGCTCCCGCGTCCGTTCTTGGCCGTCTGAGTTGACGGTCCCACCAATAATCATGGACCTTCTTGATGAAACCTGCGCCATACTTCTTTAACTGTGTTCTGATGCTCTCCAGATCGTTGTACTGCCCGAGCGGATGATCGCTTGCCTTCATGGTAATAGTGAAGCCGATCCCTCTCTTTGTGGCGGTAAAAGTCTTGATCCAGGGGTACTTCGCTCGGAGATTCATGAGATCTGCGGTCACCGCCTCGACGGGCGAATTGCTCTCTGTGTTTCGAGACATAACCTCTTGGGCCTGTGCTTTCGCTCGCGCTAGCTCTCTCTTCTTCCTGTCCTGGTGCGTCTTCCCGCGCAGCGCACTGTCGTATCTCCTATGCTGCTGTCTCGTTTCTTTGGTTCGCAGGGTTGTCCAGATTTTTTCCCTTCCTCCTGATGAAGTGAACGATCCGATCAACAGCCCGCTTCACCGGCCGCCTCGCCGCCCGCAGTACGCTCTTCACCTTGTTGGCCAGCCCGCCAACCCCCACCAACGCGGCCAGGAATCCGATCAGCAGCGGGATGCTCGCCGCCAGCGCAGCCTCGACCATCTTCGGAACCCCGGCACTACCCCCACCCGCAATAGCGATCACCGCATCAAGGACCGCATTGACGAACTCAACAATCTGCGCGCCCTGATTAACGATGAACGTAATGATGTCGATGATGCCCTTGACGGCCCGCACAAAAGCCGAAGCCGGCGTCAGCAGCGATTCGATCCACGAAATGCCCGCGATGACGACCGTCGGCACCAGATAAGACTTCAGGTCGTCCAGGATCTTGGTCTTCAGATCACCCGTATCGGCCTGGATCTCATCCATCGCCCCGGCCGGGCCCTCGCGCGACAGCGCGCCTGCCACCGGCACCGACTGCTCGACCTTTTCCATCGCCTGCTCCGGCACCCCCTTGCCGACGATGCGGCGCGGAGGTTGTCCCAGGTGCGGCCGAGCATGGAGCCGACGAGCTGGATGATGCCCTTCATGTCGAACTTGGCCGGGATCTCGAGCCCTCCTTGGTGGCTGTGCCAAGGAGCCAGGCGACCAGGCCCTTTTTCAGGTGGTCGAGGATGTTGGAGGTGAAGAGGTTGAGGCCGGCGTCGACGGCCTTGACGAGGTTGCCCAGGAAGCCGATCGGGTCCTTGATGATCTTGCCGATGGCGGAGGCGGCCTTGGCGAGGATGCCCATCAGGAGGTTCTTCAGCTCCATGATGGTCTTGATGGCCCCGACGATCGCGTCCTTGGCCTTGGCGATCAGGCCCTTGTTCGCGTCCTGGAGCTTCTTGATCTCGTCGTCGACCTTGTTCAGGGCCTCCGTGTACTTCTGCGCCAGGGTCTGGACCAGCTCGTCGGACTTGTCGTTGACCTTGGTTTCCAGGTCCTCGAACTTTCCCTCGAAGTCCTTCGCCGCCTCCTGGCCGCACTTCTTCAGGTCCTCCGGTAGCTTGTCGACCTCGGCCTTGAATTCCGAACGGCCCTGCTTGATGCGGGCCTTGGCCTTGCCGAGTTCCGTGCCGATCGTGTCGGCGATGGAGGAGATGACGCCCTGCATCTTGGAGACGTAGAGCTTGCGCGACTCCTTGAAGATGTTCAGGCCCTCCTCCGGCAGGCCCTTGAACTTGTCCTTGACCCAGCGGAGCTTGCCGCGGAAGCCCGAGTAACGCTTGTCCTTTGTACTTCTTGATGCGGCGCTTGTGGTCTTCGGTGAAGGCGTCCTTCGCCGTCTTCTCACCCTCGGTGAACTGGTCGTCCACCTTCTTGTCCAAACCCTCAAGCGTGGACTCGACGTCCTTCTTCGTCGCGTCGAAGACCTTCTGCAGCTTGGCGGTGACCTCTTCGCGCTTCTTCTCGTCCTTCGACTTCGTCTCGCCCTTGCCGCCGTCGACCTTCTGGCCCGCCTCGCCGCGCGTCGCGCTCAGTGAGGCCATCGCGCTCGCGCCGGCCGCCGCGGCGCCCGCCTTCGCGTCCGCCAGCTCCGCGTCCTCGGCTTGCCGGCCCTGCGGCCCGGCCTTCTTCGCGTGCTCCTCGGCCTTCTTCTTCTCGCTCAGCGCCTCGTCGAACTGCGGCTCGTTGCCCTTTGGCCAACTGCTCCTCGGTGACCTTCGGCATCGGCCATCGCCTTGTCGTTCTGCTTCGGCCCGGCGGAGAAGTCCGTGACCGCCGGCGGCTGCTTGTCCGGCACCGCGTCGTCCGCGCTGGGGGCGCCCGGGTTCGCCGGCGGCTTGTCCGCCGTCATCGGGGTGACCTTCTTGGTCTTGGCCTTCGAGGTGTCGGGGGCAGCCTTGGTGGTGGTCTCGATGTCCTTGGCGGAGGTCTTCTTGCCGTCGGTGACCTTGCCGTCCACTTGTTCCTTGACCCGGTCGGCCTTGCCGGAGTCGGCGAACTTGTCGGCCTCGTTCAGGTTCTTCGGCGCCTGGTCGGCGATCGCCTTGTTCACCGCGTCGATGAACGCCTGCTTGTTGAACTCGCCCGGCTCGGCCGCGTTCATCTTCTCGGCCTGCGCCGCCTTGCCCTGGGCTTCCTTGTCGTCCGGCGGCGCCACCGCCGCGTCCTGCGCGGACCTCGACTCCGTCGTGGCGGGCTGGTGCTGCTTGATTGTCTGCTTCTTCGTCCCGACGTCCGCCTTCACGCGCCGGAAGCCCGGCGCCTGCGCCGGGGACGGCTTCACCGGCGCCGCGTACCGCTGCGCGACCAGCCGCGAGACCGCCGAGTTCCCCGCCGCGCGTTGCAGACGTTGCAGGCCGCGCCGGTCCAGGCCGGGCCCGCCGGAGACCGGGGCGGGTGGCGTACGGACGGCGCGTGACACCCCCGGGGGACTCGCCGGCCGTGAGCGTCAGCTCCGAGTCCGCGCCCGTATGCTGCCCCGCGCCGGGCGCGCCCGCGTGCGGGCGCTGCCGGCTGGGGGACGGCGCGTCGGGTGTGCTCTTCACGGCAGCACCCGGCTACCGCCCGGAGGGCGCGCGCGTCGTTCGCCCCGGGCCGTCCCAACTCCCCTCGTGCGCAGTGGACATGGGCGTCAGGATGCGCCCGGGCGGCGGTCCACGGCACAAGGCCGCGGGAATGATCGGGTGCACCCCGCGATGACCGCTCAGCTATCTACCCGTTGCCCCTTGGGGCAACCCGGAAGGCACGTCGGGTAGCCCGAAGTCCTTTCCCGTTGATCCTTTACGTGACGAGAATCGCTGTCGTTTCCCCCGGTCAAGGAGAGTGGTATGCCGTCGTCGTACCTGTCCCCGGGCGTCTACGTCGAAGAGGTGGAGTCCGGGTCACGGCTCATCGAGGGAGTGGGGACCTCGGTTGCCGCCTTCGTGGGATTCGCACAGAAAGGCCCTTTCAACGAGCCGACGCTGGTGACGAACTGGACCCAGTTCGTCACCGTCTTCGGCGACTTCGTCGAGGGGACGTACCTGGCCACCTCGGTCTACGGGTACTTCGCCAACGGCGGAGGCGTCTGCTACGTCATTCGCATCGGCGGCCCGCGCGCCGAGCGGGAACCGGACGGGGCGGGCGCGTCCCACGAGGAGATCGACATCGCGCCGCACGCCCAGCTCGGCCCGTACGTCGTGCGGACGCTGCCCGGCGTGACCGGCGAGATCACCGTCGAGGTCGCGGACTCGGAGATCGAGGACCCGCCGCAGGACGCGTTCAAGCTGATCGTCCGGCACGACGGACAGGTCGCCGAGACCTACCCCAGCGGTGACCACCAAGCGCAGCAAGGAGAACGTCGCGACGCAGGTCACGGCACGTTCCCAACTGATCGCCCTGGAGGAGCCTGGCAAGGGCGCGGCGCCGCCGCGGCCCGAGCCGCAGTCGGGTCCGGCTGGCCGTGCCGCCGGGCGGGGCCGCGGGCGTGGCGCCGCAGGCGGTGACGGCCGAGACGTACGTGGGCGACCCGGACCAGCGGACCGGGTTCGGCGGCCTGGAGGCCGTCGAGGACGTCACCATGGTCGCCGCGCCCGACCTGATGAGCGCCTACCAGCGGCGCGTGCTCGAACTGGAGACGGTGATCGCGGTCCAGCAGGGGCTGATCGCCCACTGCGACGGGATGGGCGACCGGATCGCCATCCTCGACCCGCCCCTCGGCCTCAGCCCGCAGCAGGTCAGGACCTGGCGCACGGAGACGACGGGCTTCGACTCGAAGTACGCCACGCTGTACTACCCGTGGCTCAAGGTGTTCGACCCGGCTGTCGGACGCAACGCGTTCGTCCCACCCAGCGGCCACGTCGCCGGCATCTGGGCCCGTAACGACGTCTCGCGCGGTGTGCACAAGGCGCCCGCCAACGAGGTGGTGCGCGGCGCGGTGGCGCTCCAGACGCAGATCACCAAGGGCGAGCACGACCTGCTCAACCCGATCGGGCTCAACTGCATCCGGGCCTTCCCCGGGCGCGGCATCCGGGTGTGGGGCCCGCGGACCCTGGCCAGCGATCCCGCCTGGCGCTACCTCAACGTACGCCGACTCTTCAACTACCTGGGGGAGTCGATCCTCGCGGGCACCCAGTGGGTGGTCTTCGAGCCCAACGACGACGCGTTGTGGGCCCGCGTGCGGCGGACGATCTCGGCCTTCCTGGTCAACGAGTGGCGCAAGGGCACGCTCTTCGGGCTCACCCCGGAGGAGGCGTTCTACGTCAAGTGCGACCGGGAGACCAACCCACCGGAGAGCATCGACGCCGGACAGGTCATCTGCGAGGTCGGCGTGGCGCCGGTCAAGCCGGCGGAGTTCGTGGTGTTCCGACTCGCTCAACTCTCCGGCGGCTCCGGCGCGGTCGACGAGTGACGACCCGGCCCGCGCCCGCGACCGACTGACTCAAGGAGGCTGCTATGCCGCTGCCCGATCTCGACAGCTCCGTCGGGCATTCCTTCGGCCTGGAATTCGACAGCGTGCTGATCCGGCAGATCACCGAGGTCACCGGCCTGAAGATGGAACAGGACCTCATCGAGCTGAAGCAGAACACCGCCGACGGCAAGTACACGATCAAGAAGCTGCCGGGCCGCCCCAAGGCCGGCGAGGTCACGGTGACCCGCGGCCTGACCGAGGACAACAGCTTCGAGCGCTGGATCACCGACTCGCGCTTCGGCCGCATGAACAACGCCCGCCGCAACGGCTCCATCATCGTCTACGACTACGAGGGCATTCCGATCAAGCGGTACAAGCTGATCAACGCGTGGCCCAAGACGCTGGAGATCAGCGCGCTCAAGGCGGGCGACACCTCCGTACTCACCGAGAAGCTGGCCATCACCTTCGAGAGCATCGAAGTCGAGTGATGCGCAGGCGCACCATAGCGATCCCCGCCCCACCTGCGGACGCCTTCGCGCCGGCCGCCAGGCGCGAGGAGGGGGACGGCGGAAGGCCCGATAAGCTGCGGACGGAGTTCGCCTTCGAGCTGCCGTGCGGGTACGTCGACGAGTCGGGAACCGTGCACAGGGCGGGGGTGATGCGGCTGGCGACCGCGCGGGACGAGCTGGTTCCGCTCCGGGACGACCGGGTCCGCGACAACAGCGCTTACCTGTCGGTGGTGTTGATCTCCCGGGTGCTGGTCAGGCTGGGCACGATCGAGGACATCCGCCCGGGCGTCGTGGAGGACCTGTTCGCCTCCGACCTGGCGTTCCTCCAGGACTTCTACCGCAGGATCAACTCCGAGGGGCACACCCGCGCCTCGGTGACCTGCCCGTCGTGCCGGGACACCTTCGCCGTGGACCTCGCCGGCGGTGGTCGCCTGGGGGAATCATGACGTACGCGACCGACCGGATACACGAGGAAGTCGCGTACCTCGCCTACCACTTCCACTGGTCGCTCGACCAGATCCTCGACCTGGAACACGCCGACCGGCTCCGCTACGTCCACCAGATCGCCCGGCTGAACGGGCAGTGAACCGCGTCGTGCGAGGGGGAGGGACGACCGCCTGATGGGATTGCTGTCCCGGCTGGCCCGACTGACCGGCCCTGGCCGCGCCGCCCCTACCGGCAGCGCGTCACCCGAGTCCACGGCTGCCCCGGCGGGCAGGCGTGGCGCGACCTGCCGCCGCTGCAACGGACCGTGGGCGCCGCGCCCCTGGTGGCCGACCCGGAACCGTTCCACGCCTCGCTCGGCACCTGGCAGGACGCCTCGCTGAGCACGCCGCTGGGCCACCTCGTCAGCCCCGACGCGCCCGCCGGACTCGGCCACGACCTTGCCACCGCGACCGGGCCCGCGGAGGCCGACCTCCCGGACACCCCGTCCAGCACCTCGGCCCCCTCCAGCGCGGGCCACGACACCGCCTCCGTACGCCACTTCGCCCCCCGCCCCGACGGGGCACGCCGGCCCGGGAGGCCCGGCCGAGCCGGGGGCGGCGGTCCAGCGCACGGTGACCCAACCGACCCAGCCGCTGACCTCCAAGCGTCCGCTGGAGACCGCGCTCCTGCGGGAGGTGCCGAGCGTGCCGCCGGCCACGCCACGGCCCGCCACGGAACCCGGCGGTCCGCCTCCCGCCTCCGGTAGCGCGCCGCCATCCGCCGTGCAGCGCTCGGCGCCGCCTGGGCCGTCGGGCGCCGGCACCCCGCCCCGGGGCACGCGCGGCACGGGGCTGGGCGCGCCGCTGTCCGGGCTGCCGCCCACGGCCCAGCGCACCCCCGCGGCGAGCACCAGCGGTCAGCCCCCGGCACCCGACCCGACCGATGCCGGGCCCACCGCCCGCGCCGCCACCCCGCCGCCTTCGGGCACGTCGACCCCACCGTCCGCCGGCCCGCCGCCCGCCCTCGACGGGCCCGCGCCCGCCGACGAGCCCGCGCCCTTTGCGCCCACCACCCCCGAGCCGCCGACCCGTCCGCTGCTCGGCGCCGACCCGCTGGTCTCCCGCGTGGCCGAGCCCGACCAACCGGCCGAGCCGGCGATCGCTACCTCGGCTGACATGCCGCTGGGGCAGGCCCGGCCGGTGAACCAGAGCCCCTCGTACGGGGAGGCCGTCACGGGCCCGGCGGAGCGGAGCGCGCGACCCGGCACCGGGGCCGACGTGGTCCAGCGGGCAGCGGTCCCGGTGCGGCCGGCGACGGCCGACGGCAGCCCGCTGCCCGCGCCCACCGGGCCGGCGCCGGCGGTCGTGGCCCCGCTGGTGGCCCAGTGCGCGGTGCCGCTGTTCTCCGGCCCGGTACGGGAGGCCTACGCGGCCCGCTGTCCGAGCCGTCGGACGCCGCCGTTCCGGTGCGCTGGGACGCTCCCGAGGCGGAGCCGGCCGCGTCAGCCACGACGTACGGGTCGGCGGCGTCGGGCACGGGAGGCGACTTCCTCGCGCCGGGCTCCTGTGGCGCGCGTGGGCCGGCCGTCGAGGTGCAGCGGTGGGCCGGGCCGCGCTCCGGCGGGCCGAGCGTGCCCGGCGGCGAGCGGGCCCCGACCCGAACCGGCCCGTCCGCGCCGCCCCTGGCCCTGCAACGCGCCACGGAGCCGCCCCGGTCGACGGTCCGACGCGGCGGTGACGTACGGCAGTCGGCTCCACCCGGGCCTCTGCCCGACGCCGGTGCGGTGGCCGTCGCGGCCGGTGTGGCGCAACGCATGGCCGACGGTTCGGTGGTCTTCCGACAATCGGCCGCCACGCCGCCCACCGCAGGGCCGTCGCCCGTGCAACGGGACGTCGAGACCGCCGAGCCGCCGCCCCCGGACCCACCGCCCGACCCCGTACCGGAGCCGGAGCCAGGCCCCGAGCCCGTACCGGACGTCGAGCCGCCGGGTGGCGACGGGCCGCCGGGTGGGGACGGGGAGGCCGAGCCGGGGGGGCGGGCGGCCTCCGACGGACGGGGCGGGGCGCGCCGGCGGTCACCGACGAGCTGGTGCGGGCCCTGTTCGCGCCGCTGAGCCGGCTGCTCAAGGCCGAACTGCGGCTTGAGCGCGAACGCGCTGGCTTCCTGATCGAGACGAGACACCGATGAGCGGACCCCAGGGGCCAGGCACCCGGTTGTCAGCCACTGACGACTAGACACCGATGACCACGCGCCGATGACCAGGCACCCGGCGAGCGGGCGGCGATGAGCAGGCAGGGAAGGGAGGTACGACGTGAGCGTGACCGATGACCCGGCGGTGACCGTGTGCTTCGTCGTCACCATCGACGGCATCGAGCTGGGCTCCTTCAACACGTGTGAGGGCCTGGGGTGCGAGGTGGCGCTCGAACAGCGCGAGGAGAGTGGCAACAACGGCCACCTGTGGCAGCTTCCCACCCGGCTCAAGTACTCCAACGTCAAGTTGTCGCGGCCGCTGACCCGGGAGACGGAGAAGGTGGCCAGGTGGTTCGCGAGCATGACGGGCGGGTTCAAGCGCAAGACCGCCCACATCGAGGCCCGTACCGGCGACGGGACGAAGGTGGCCCAGTGGGGGTTGCTCGAGGTGGTGCCGGTGCGCTGGACGGGGCCCTCCTTCAACCCCGAGTCGCCCAAGGTGGCCATCGAGACCATCGAGATCGCCCACCACGGCTACGTCATGGAGGGCTGAGCGGTGTCCGGGGCGGTCGGCGGGCCGCGCGGAGTCGGCGGGCGCGGACGGAGGGGTACGACATGAGCGGCTCCGTGGCGTTCAGCGCGGCGGGCACCGGTGGCGGCGGGGCGCGGCCCAAGCTGGAACACGCGTACCTGGATATGCGCACCCCGCCGCCGGGCGGAAGCCTGACCCCGGGTGGGCCGGCCGGGCGCATCGACTTCCAGTTCAACCCGAAGGAGCTGACGCTCACCAAGGGGGCGGCCTGGAAGCGCAGCCCGGCCAAGGGCGCGAAGAGCGCGGGCCCGCCCGAGTACAGTACCAGGGGCCCAAGCCCAGCAAGCTGACCGTGGAGATGTTCTTCGACGCCAGCGACACCCAGGACACCAGCGTGATGACCTCGGTGGAGAAGCTGCTCGCCTACTGCGTGCCGACCAGCGAGACCCGGCAGCAACAGCGCTCGTCGCCGCCGTCGGTGGTCTTCCACTGGGGCGGCCTCACCGGCTTTCCCGGCTACCTGAGCCAGGTCCAGGTGAAGTACACCCTGTTCGCCACCTCCGGGGTGCCGATCCGGGCCGTGTGCCAGGTGACGATGGAGGAGATCAGCGCCGAGACACCGGGCCAGAACCCGGTGTCCGGCGCGCTGCACGCGCGCCGCGTGCACCAGGTGCGCACCGGCGACACCCTGCTCGACCTGGCCTGGCGCGAGTACGGCGACCCGACGGCCTGGCGGGTGATCGCCGAGGCGAACGGGATCGACGACCGATGCGGCTGGCCAACGGCCGGGAGCTGCTGCTGCCCGCGCCGGACGAGCTGACCCGGCTGCGCGCGTCAAGCGCTGCGGCCCCGGCGCTGCCCGGCCGCGGGTCGACCGCCCGGGACCTGGCCGCCCACGGCCAACAGGGCCGACTCGCGCCCTTTGCCCGCGCCCGGGAGTTGGAGCGCGGGCCGACCCCGGTGGCCGCGCAGAGCCCGCTGCCCAGCGCCCCGCCGGCACAGGGGCGCCGATGGTGGGCCAGAGCGTCGCGAAGACGCTGGTGGTGGAGGTGGCGGGCCGACCGCTGCCCGCCGCGTGGGCCAACACGCTGGTCGAGGCGTACGTGGACGACAGCCGTACCCTGCCCGACCTGTTCCTGCTGCGCTTCCGCGACCCGAGCCGGGTCTTCCTGGAGCAGGCCGGCATCGAGATCGGGGCTGCGTTTGCTGGCCCAGGCCAGGGAGGCGGCCTCGGGGCCGCTGCTGAGCGGGCACGTCACCGCGCTTGAGGTGGACATCGACGACACCGGCACGTTCATGGTGGTGCGCGGCCTGGACGAGTCCCACCGGCTGCAGCGGGGCCGCCGGGTGGCCAGCTACCAGAACATGACGCTTGCCGACGTTGTCTCCCGCGTCGCCCAGCGCGCCGGCCTGCGCCCCGGCACCGTGGACGTGGCCGGGCCCGTACTGGAACACGTGGCCCAACCCAACTTCACCGACTGGGAGTTCATCCGCGCGCTGGCCGAGGGGGCGGGGGCGCAGGCGTGGGTGATGGACGGCCACCTGCACGTCACCAAGCCGACCGATGCCGGCGGCGCCCCCGACACCGCGGCCCGCGCCGACAGCAACCCGCTGGTCCTGGAGATGGGTGACAACCTGCTGCGCTGCCGGGCCGCGATCTCGGCGGCCGAACAGGTGTCGGCCAGTCCGGTGGCGCGCACCGGGCCGGGCTCGTCAACGCCACGGTGACCGACACCAAGGACCCGGAGGGACTCGGCCGGGTCAAGGTGCGCTTCCCGTGGCTGTCGGACGAGTACGCGAGCGACTGGGCGCGCACCGCGCAGGCCAGCGGCATCGGCGGGGGAGAGGCGTTCATCCCCGAGGTGGGCGACGAGGTGCTGGTCAGCTTCGAGCAGGCCCGGATGGAACGGCCGTACGTGCTGGCCGCGCTCTACAACGGGCAGGACAAGCCCGGCGGGGGCGGCGGCCAGGGGGCCGCCGGTGGCGGTGGCCCGGGTGGCGACGGCGGGGCCGTGGACCCGACCAGCGGTGCGGTCACCAAGCGGGCGTTCGGCTCCAAGGGCGGCAACAAGCTGGAACTCCTCGACACGGCGAACGGCCCACAGGGCCTGCGCCTGGTCACCGGCGACGGGAAGCTCAGCATCAACCTAGACCGGAAGGGCACCACCATCGTGCTGCACAGCGACGGGACCCTGGAGATCGAGGCCACCCAGCAGGTGTCCATCAAGGCGGGCAGCAGCGTCCGCCTGGACGCCGGCAAGGGAACGCTCGAACTGGCCGGCGACGCGGTGCGGCTCACCGCCCGCGGCGGGGTCGAGGTCAACGGCGGCAACGGCGAGGTCAAGCTCGCCACCGGCGGCTCCGTCCAGGTGCGGCGCAGCCAGGTCGCGGTGCACGCGACCAACCGGACCGAGGTGAAGGGCGGCTCGACCGTGGCCATCAACTCCCCCCTGGTAGGCATCAATTGACCGGACGGCTACGGAGTCAGGGGGAGAGCGCGCATGCCAGCAGCCGCCCGCGTAGGCGATCCGACCGGCCACCCACCCGGGGACGGTGGGCGGACCTGGCGTGCCGACGGTACTGATCGGCGGGCGCCCGGCGGCCACCGTCGGCACCCCGCACCAGTGCGCGTCACCGGCCGCGCACCCGGCGTCCCCGCTGCGCCCGCCCAGCAGTGCCAGCGTGTTCATCGGGGGCCGACCGGCCGCCCGGGTGGGCGACGCGGCCGGGTGCGGCTCGCCGATCGTCTCCGGGTGCCCCACCGTCCTGATCGGAGGCTGACCATGGTCCAGCAGTTCATCGGCGCCGGCTGGGCCTTCCCGCCCCGCACCGACGCCACCGGCGGCATCGCCCTGGTCCGCGGCGGGCAGGAGATCGCGGAGTCCATCCGGCTGATCCTGTCCACGTCGCCGGGCGAGCGCCCGATGCGCCCTGAGTTCGGCTGCGCGCTCGGCGACTACGTCTTCGCCCCGGCCGACGCGGGCACCGCCGGCCAACTCGCCTACGAGGTGCGGCTGGCCCTGGAGCGCTGGGAGCCGCGCATCGACGTGGCCGACGTGGCGGTGCGCTTCGACAAGGCGGACGAGGGCGTGCTCTACATCGACATCAGCTACGCCATACGGGGCGCCAACGACCCACGCAACCTGGTCTTCCCGTTCTACGTCATCCCCCGGCACGAGGGGGGCACATGACGCTCCCCAGCCCCAACCTGGACGACCGGCACTTCCAGGGGCTGGTGGACGAGGCCAAGCGACTGGTGCAGCAGCGCTGCCTTGAGTGGACCGACCACAACGTCTCGGACCCCGGTGTCACCCTCATCGAGGCGTTCGCCAGCATGGTCGACCAACTCGTCTACCGGTTGAACCGGGTGCCCGACAAGAACTACCTGGCCTTCCTCGACCTGATCGGCGTCCGCCTCTACCCAACCACCGCGGCCCGCACCGACGTCACCTTCTGGCTCTCGGCCCCGCAGCCGGAGCCGGTGCGGGTCCCCGCCGGCACCGAGGTCGCCACCGTGCGCACCGAGGCCGAGGAGGCCGTGGTCTTCACCACCAGCGCCGACCTGTCCGTCGTGCCGTGCTCGCTGGCCCACCTGGCGACCTGGCCGCTGGACGGGGACGCCACCGACGGCACCAAGGAGTTGGCGCTCGGCCGCGACGTCCACTGTTTCGGCACCACCCCGCGCCCCGGGGACTGCCTGTACGTCGGCCTGTCCAACCCGGCGCCGGCCTGCGTCGTCGTGCTGCGCCTGGACTGCCGGGTCGAGGGCGTGGGCGTACCCGCGCCGCCCGCCACTGCTGTGGGAGGCGTGGGACGGCTCCGCCTGGGTGGCCTGCGAGGTGGACAAGGACGACACGGGCGGCTTCAACAAGGCGGGCGAGGTCATCATCCACCTGCCCGCCCAGCACGCCGCGTCGGTGGTGGCCCGGCACACCGCCGGCTGCATCCGGTGCCGGCTGCTCAAGGCCGCGCCCGACCAACCCACCTACGTGGCCTCGCCGACGGTGCGCGAGATCACCGCGTTCACCATCGGCGGCACCGTGGAGGCCAGCCACGCCGAAACCGTCACCGACGAGGTCATCGGCGTCTGCGAGGGGGTGCCGGGGCAGAGCTTCCAGGTGGCCAGGCCGCCGGTGGTACCGAGCGAGGAGCCGTTCGTGGTCGAGGTCGCGGAGGGCGCGGGCTGGGTGGAGTGGACCCGCGTCGACAACTTCGCCCACTCCACCGCGTACGAACGGCACATCACCCTGGACCCGAACTCCGGACAGGTGGACTTCGGTCCGGCGGTGCGCGAACGCGACGGATCGCTGCGGCTGTTCGGCGCCTTGCCACCGAAGGGCAGCACCGTGCGGGTGCGCCGCTACCGCACCGGCGGCGGGCGGCGCGGCAACGTCTCCCGGCACGCGCTGCGCATCCTGCGCAGCTCGATGCCGTACGTGGCGCGGGTCGACAACCGGCGCCCGGCGCTCGGCGGGGTGGATGGCGAGAGCGTGGACGACGCGCGGGTGCGCGGTCCGCTGACACTGGCCACCCTGCACCGGGCCGTCGTGCCGCACGACTACGAGCAACTGGCCCGGGAGGCCGCGCCCGACGTGGCCCGGGTGCACTGCGTGCTGGTGGGCGAACTGGCCGACGACGGAACGGAGTCCGCCGAGGACCGGGCGGGGCGGCCGCGGACGCGGGCGGGGTGCTGCTGCTCGTCGTGCCGGCCGGGCGCGGCGACGAACAGGGCCGGATCAGGTTCGAGGACCTGACCCCGTCGACCGAGACGCTCTCGATGATCGGCACGCACCTCGACGAGCGCCCGCTGGGGATCCGGCTGCACGTCGAGCCGCCCTACTACCAGGGCGTGACCGTCGTCGCCAAGGTGCAGGCACAGCGCGGCGCGGCGGCCGACCGGCTGCGCGAGGCCGGGCTCGCCGCCCTGTACGGCTACTTCAACCCGCTCTCGGGCGGCCCCGACGGCGACGGCTGGCCCTTCGGGCGGCCCGTGCACGTCGGTGAGGTGTACGCGGTGTTGCAGCGGCTGCCCTGCGTCGAACTGGTCGAGGACGTGCTGCTGTTCCCGGCCGACCCGGTCACCGGGGACCGCGCCGATCCCGCCAGCAAGATCCTCCTCGACCAGCACGCGCTGGTGTTCAGCTTCGAGCACCAGTTGCGGGTCCGGGAGGTGTGAGATGTGTGCCGTGATCCCCGGGCTCCCCACCCCCCATCCGCTGGCCGACCAGCCCCCGGCCGTCTACCTGGACCAGGACTTCCTCGTCCGCTTCCTCGGCGCGCTGGACGAGGTGCTCGCCCCCGTGCTGCTGACCCTCGACAACCTGCCCGCCTACCTGCATCCGCGCACCGCCCCGGACGACTTCGTGGCCTGGATGGCGAGCTGGGTCGCCACCCGCACTGACGAGGAGCGGCCGGTCAACCAGCGCCGGGCGGTGGTGGCCAGCGCGGTCGTACGCCACCGCGAGCGCGGCACCCGCGCGGGGCTGGCCTCGGCGATCCGTGTGGAGACCGGCGTCGAGCCCGAGATCACCGAGAGCGGGGCCACCACCTGGGCGGTCGAGCACGGTGGCGCGCTGCCGGGCTCGGCGCCGCCCTGGGTACGGGTCCGGCTGCGGGTGGCCGACCCGGAGCGCTTCGACCGGGCCCGCCTGGAGCGCCTGATCGCCGCCGAGGTCCCCGTGCACGTCGGGTACCGCCTGGAGGTCCTGGTCGCCGAGGCGGCCAGCGAGCACCCGGAGGGCCCGGCATGACCTGCCTCGACTGCGGACACCGCAACGCGCCCGGCGCCCAGTTCTGCGCCTCGTGCCGGGCCTTCCTGGACTGGGAACGCGCGGCGGACCAGGCCGACCGGGCGGGCCGCGCCGCCGACCCGCCCTCGGACGCGGGCGCCACGGCTGGCCAACCCCCCGCCGGGCGCACCGCGAACCCCGCCCCCGACCGCGCTCCCAGCCCGCCGCTCGCCGAACCCCGCCCGAGCACGACCCGTCCCGACGCCGCCACCCCCGCCGTTGTCCCGCCCCAGACCACCGACCCCGCCTCGACCGGCGCCGGCCGCGCGCCCGGGCCCCCGGCACCGACCCCGCACCCGGCGCCGCCCCCCGCTCCACCGCCGTCCCGCACGCCCGACCGGCCCGCGCCGCCGCCGCGCCCGCTCCAGCCGCCGGCCGTGCCACCGCCGGACCCGCGGCCGACTCCCCGGCCGACCCCGGGGCCGGTGCCCCAACCCGGGCCGGACGGGGTGGCCCTGCGGCGCCCCGGCGACCGACGCGAAGACGCGCACGACCCCGGGCCCGACCACCGGGTGGCTCCGGCACCGGCCGACCCCGCGCCCGCGCCCGGACCCGCCACCCGTACCGGCAGTCGCCCGTGTCCGCGCTGCCGCGCGGACAATCCGCACGAGCGACGGTTCTGCCAGCGCTGCGGTGCGCAGCTCGGCGCCCCGGCCCGTACTCCGGGCCAGAACCGACTCCCGTGGTGGCGGCTGTTCGGGCGCGACCGGGACCGGGTGCTGGATGCCGGCAGTCGGCCCCGGCACCGCACGTGGCCCAGGCCACGGCTCGCGCTGCCGCTGACACTGCTGATCCTTCTGGCGGCCGCGTACTTCGCCCGCTCGCAGCTCTCGGACGCGCTCACCTTCACGCAGGACCAGACCGGCAAGCCGGAGGCGCTGCGGCCCGCCGAGGCGCGGGCCTCCAGCGAGGCGGGCGGACACCGCGCGGGCGCCGCCTTCGACGGCTTCACCAACCGCTACTGGGCCCCCGCCGACACCGGCCCCGCGACCGGCCAGTACCTGGAGGCGACGTTCGAGAAGCCGGTGCGGCTGCGGAAGTTGCTGGTCATCTCGGGGCGGTCGGCCAACCAGGACGAGTTCCTGACCCAGGCCCGCCCCGCTGAACTCACCGTCACGCTCTTCACCGCGGACGGCGGGCGCTCCACGAAGGCGGTCAACCTCAAGGACCAGCCCGGCCAGCAGACCTTCGACGTACGCGGCTCCGACGTCGTGCGCGTGCGGCTCGCCGTCGACGCGGCCTACGGCGCGAGCGCCAAGCGCCGCGTCGCCGTCGCTGAGGTCGAGTTCTTCGGCCGAAGGTGAGCCGGTGCCCTCGCCCGGTGCCCCGGCGACGCGCCGGCCGGTGCGCCGGGCGTACGCGGGGGAGGGGCCCGCTCGAGCTGGAGCGGAGGCCGCGTCGCGTGCCGGGAACCCGGTGGTGCGGTCGAGTCGCTCAGGTGGCGGGGTGGGGCCCGGCGCCCGTGCCCGGTTCGGCGCCGTCCGTCCCGGCCCGGGCTACGGGGGGCCGCAGGCCCTGCTACGACTCGCTCGGGTAACGCAGCGCCGCCTCGTGCTCCTGGGCCATCCGACGCAGGGTGGCGAGGACCGGCTCCAGCAGCACGGTCATGACCAGCGCGCGTTCGGCGACGTCGATGCGGTCCTCGATGCCGGCCAGGTGGTCGAAGTCCACCCGGGCGGTGGCCGCGGCGAGTTCGCCGTACGGCAGCAGGTCGTCCGTCCCGACGTCCGCGCCCACCCTGCGCAGCGCGCGCAGCCCGGCGGCCAGCGCGGTGCGGCCCGGCGACTCCTCACCGACCGACCAGCCCATCCGGTCGACCAGCGCCGCCGCCTCGGCCGCGCAGTCGTCTTCCTCGCTCAGGGGGTCCAAGCCGCCGGTGCCGGCGCTCGCGCCAGTGTTGGCGACCGGCGCACCCAACGCGTAGTGGGTGACGCCGAGCGTGTGGTACAGGTCGAGCGGCTCACTGACGGCGCGCAACACCTCGCGGCTGGCCGTGACCGAGAGGCCGCCGAAGCTGATGAGCGCGCGGGCCAGCCGTAGCCGCTGCATGTGGTCCGCGTCGTACTCCGCCTGGTTGCTGGCCGTCGCGTGCCCGGCCGGCAGCAGCCCCTCGCGCAGGTACTACTTGATCGTGGGGATGGCCACCCCACTGCGGCGGCTCAGCTCGGACATCTTCACGTGGTTCTCCTCGGGTTCCGTCCCGATCGACTGGCATGAGCGGGCCCGGCGGCGGCACCGTCCGAAGCGGATAGTTCCACTGCCCATTATGCGCGGGCGCCCTCACCCGTACGCCGCGAGGGCGCCCCGCCCACTCTGCCCTGCGTCGCCGTCGACACGCCGGGCCACCCCTGCGGGGGCGGCCCGCCACCGCGACCGGACGGTTCCCGTCAACCGCCGCCGCGACCGGCCCCGGCGCTGTCCAACGCCGTCGCGCCGTCGCGCCGCCGAGGCCGACGGGAGGCCGTGCTCACACCACCGGGACCAACGTGAGGTAGGCGATGCCCAGCACCCCTCGGTATCTCCGCAGCCAACGCGAGCGCTGTTGGTCCACGCGGGCGCGGGTCTCCTCGGCCGCGGGATGCGTGGGGTGGCTCGCCAACCACTCCTCCACATCGGCCCGATAGCCGGACTCGAACTCCTCCCACTCGTCGGCGCCGGCCGACTCGATCCACTCCAGGCGGAACCCGGCGGCCACCGCCAGGTCGACCAGCCCCGCGAGGCTGGGATGCTCGTCGGGGCTGGCGTCCGGCCACATGGCGGCGAGTTCGGCGGGCGTGGGGGCACGCTCCCAGAAGCCCTCGCCGAGCACCACCCGGCCGCCGGGGTTGACCAGGCCGCGCAGCGCCGCCAACGCGGCGGCCGTGTGTCCGGGCGGCGCGGTGTCGCTCAGGGCGTGGCTGGCGCCGAGGCAGAGCACGAGGTCGGCGGGGCCACGGGTGGTCGCGCCGCCGGACTCGGCGTGGAAGGCCACCCGTCCGTCCAACCCGCGCGCGGCGGCGAGCGCCCGGCCCCGGGCGATGTCCTCCTCGTTCAGGTCCACGCCGACGCCCGTGGCGCCGGGGGTCGCCGCGAGCCGGCGGAGCAGGAACTCCCCCCAGCCGCAGCCGATGTCGAGGATGCTGCGGGGTTCGGTCCTGGCGAGCCGATCGATCATGCGCGCGGCCCGCTCCTCCGAGAGCGGGCCGTGGAAGGTGAGGCGGGTCAGGCGTGGGGGTGCGGTACCGGCAGTGCTGTCCATGTGTCGGAAACTACGTGCTGGTTCGCGACGGGCACAGCGATTTTCGCGGCCGTGCGCGGGCGAGCCAGGAGGCTTTCGGGGGGATCGGGTGACAGCACGGAGAAGCGACACGCATACGGGGAAAGCTTTCGGCCATCCTGTGGGGCGCGTGACGGCGTGCGGAACCGCCCTCGCCGCCCGCCGCCGCCTCCGCGGGCTGCACGTCGCCGATCCGGGCGTGCCCCTGGTACCGGGCGCGGGGGGGCCTCGCCCCGCCCGAGCCCGAGCGCCCGCGCCCGCTCGGCCCCCTCGCCCGCACCGCCCCGGCAGCTGCCGCCCCCCGGCTCGTACGCCGCCCGGCGCCCCGCGCCGCCGCCCCCGTACGGCGGTTCGACGCGCCCTCACCGGGCCTTGCCATGCCGGACACCTGCCATGGAGAACAGGCCGGGACCAGCCAGATGACCGGCCAATCCGCGCCCGCACACCCCGGTGGCGGCGCTTTCTACCCACTGGTCCCGCGCCGGCCGTGGTCACGGGGGTGGCGATGCCCTCACCGGGCGCTGGTTCGTCGGTGCGGGGCGATCGTCGGGGTGGGCGGCGCAAGCGCTGTCAGAGAACGGCCAACTGGCGGCGCCGCCGGCCAAAGGAGGCCGTTCCGCCGCCGTTTCGGAGTTGGCCGGTAAGTGTCGGTGTAGTCGCACGTGACAGCGGCAATAGTGTGAAGATTAGTGTTGGCTTGCACCTGGCGACTACCGTCCCCCACCGCACGTATGCCGCGTGTCGAGGAGTCAGAATCTCGGCACGCACCGACGGTTCACCGTCTAACCGAGGACGCACCGACAGCGATGAGGGCATCTCATGCGCCAGTGGCATTCCGAGTTCCAAGCGAGATGCTGGTACGACGACGCGATCACCGTCGTCGAGCTGCACGGAGAGATAGACATCGTGGCAGCCGAGGCACTGGCGCCCCGGCTGCACCGGCTGACCGCCGCGGCGGGTGGCGAGGTGATCGTGGACCTGCGGCCGGTGACCTTCATCGACTGCAGCGGGCTCGGCCTGCTGTGCTCACTGCACGAGCGGCTGATGGCGCGCGGACGCCGCCTGCGCGTCCTGACCACCCGCCCGGTCACCCTCAAGATGCTGCGGCTGACCCGCCTGCACCACGCCTTCGTGGTGCACGGCTCCACTGCGCGAGGCCCGCAGCGCGGCCGGTCTGCCGCTGAGTTCCCCACCACCGGCCGGCCACGGCGGCGCGGGCCGAGCGGCGCTCGGCGCGACCATCACCAGCGTCATCCCCCCGTACCACCGGGCCGGACCCCGGCCCGACGCGCCGGCGGCGCCCTCGCCTCACGATGGGTGATGCCCACTGGCGTGGGCGCCGATGAGTGGGTTCTCCTGGAGCGGGACCCTGGACGAAGAGGGCTGCGGTGGACAACAGGAAGCGCCGGGCGGCAGTGTGGCGGGCCGCACTGACCACCGTGTTCATGCTGGCCACCGTCGGGTGTGAGGACAACTCGGCGCCCGGGGACGGCACGTCGCCCTTCACCGGCCTCACGGCACGCGAGGCCCCGGTGCTCGCGGTGAAGATCGACAACGTGGGCCCGGCCCGGCCTCAGAGTGGCCTTGGCTCGGCCGACATCGTCTATGTCGAGCGCGTGGAGGCCGGCCTCTCTCGTCTGATGGCCGTCTACTCCTCCCACCTGCCACCCACTGTCGGCCCGGTGCGCAGCGCCCGGGAGACGGACCTGGAACTGCTGCGCCAGTTCGGCGAGCCGGCCTTCGCCTACTCGGGCGCGCAGTCCAAGCTGCTGCCGCTGGTCAAGGACGCCCCCCTGCATCCGGTGCCGCCCGAGCGGGTCAGCGACGGCTACACGCGCAGCGACAGCCGCGCCGCCCCGCACAACCTGTACCTGCGACCCGAGCGCGCGCTGTCCGCCGCGCCCGACGCCGACGACGCGGCGGACATCGGCTTCTGCTTCGGCGCCGCGCCCGCCGGTGGCCGCGACACCCCCTCGTACACCGTCCGCTACCCGGCGGCGGCGATCTCCTTCGCCTGGGCGGGCGCGCGCGAGCGCTACCGGGTCTCGATGGACGGCACGTCGGTGCCGGTGGCCGACGCCAAGGGGCGCGGGCCGGCGACCGTGGTCGTGCAGGGCGTCACCATCCGCGACTCGCGCTTCCACGACCGCTCCGGCAGCGCCTCGCCGTTCACCGACACCACTGGTTCCGGGCCGGCCCTGGTGCTGCGCGATGGCAAGGCGCACCAGGCCCGCTGGGAACGGCTGGCCGCCACCCGCGGCACGGAGTTCACCACGCCCGACGGGGCCAGCGCCTGGCCTTCGCTCGCGGCCCGGTGTGGGTGGCCTTACGTCCCCCGGGAGGCCGTGCCGTCCGGGGTCGCGGGCAACTCCCGCTAGGACGACCGGCGCCGCCGGCGCCCGGGCACGTCACCGGAGCAGGTCGATCAGGTTGGCGCCGCGGTCGGCGAGCCGCAGCCGGACCGTGCCGCCCTGGCGCACCCGCTGGACGAGCCCGGCGCGCTCCAGTTGCGCGCAGTGGTACGTCACGGTCGCCGGCGAGCAGCCGAGGTGGTGGGCGATCTCGGTCATGGTGGCGCCGCGGCTGCCGTGCCGCAGGATCGTCGGCCGCTGCTCACCCAGGACCAGCCACCAGCGCGTCCGCCGGGCCCGGCGCGTCGGCGCCCTCCAGAGCGCTGGCCAGGCCCGCGGGCGGATAGCCGACGCGCACGCTGCCCGCGCCCACGTTGCAGCTCGCCAGCGCCCTGGTGCCCGACGACAGCGGCGCGAGCACCAGCACGTTGCCGTCCGGCCCCGGCCGGGGGCGCGTGACCGAGCCGCCGTGCAGGCGCCGCGCCTCCTCGAAGTGCAGGGTGGAGCCGTCGAACCGGGAGCCCGGGCCGAGATCGGCCAGGACGAGCGGGAGCTGCCGGGTAACCAGGGCGGTGCCGATGCGCTCGACCTCCCGGGCCCGGACGGCGGCCGTGCGCCGCCACAGCGGCTCGTACGCCCGCCAGATGGCCTCCTGGACGCTGGCCGAAGCGGCGGCGAAGACCCGGGGGTGCCGGAACAGCCGGTGCCAGACGGCGGTTGGCTGGCCGGTGAAGTGCTCGGCCACCTGGTGCTGGACGGCGTCCGACGACAGGTCCCGGATACGTTCGAGCTGGGCCTCCACGCCGCCTTCGGCGAACGGGTCCATCGCCGAGGTGAGGAAGCACGGGATGGGGGAGTGGGAGGCGGCGAACAGCGACCGCAGCAACCGCGCTGCGCCGGGCGGCAGCGCGGCCCGGATCATCTGACGGACGCGCGGCGGGACACCCTGCGGCTGTCCGCCGAGCACGTCCGAGAAGAGGGAGCGCACCGACAGGCCCGGGTGCGTGGAGACCCGTACGCTGATCTGGCTCTAACTCACCCAGTGCGAGCTGAGCCGGCGAGGACACGGCGCACCACCGTTCATGACGCCCCATCACCTGCTGCGTGAGGCCCGGTACTTGACCGCACCAGGATGGCCAACGCCACGGGGCGGGGCGAGGACATCGCGCCGTGGCGTTGGCAAGGATTCGGTCAACCTTTCGAATGTCCTAGTCGGTCCGCGTGGTGTTGGCCGCCGCCCTCACCGCGCGGGCGCGGTGACCTACCGGCCGAAGAACAGCTGGGCCGCGCGTACGCCGTCGGCCAGCGCGTCGACCTCCTCCAGCGTGTTGTAGACGTAGAACGTCGCCCGGGTGGTGGCCGGGATGCCGTAGCGGCGGACGATGGGGCGCGCGCAGTGGTGACCGACGCGCACGGCGATGCCGCGTTCGTCCAACACCTGCCCGACGTCGTGCGGGTGCACGTCCGCGACCGTGAACGAGACGGCCGAGCCCCGGTCGGTCATCTCCCGCGGGCCGATGACGCGCACCCCCGGGATCTCGCCCAGCCGCTCGATGGCCCGGGCGGTCAGCGCGTCCTCGTGCGCCGCCACCTCGTCCATGCCCAGCGCCCGCAGGTAGTCCACCGCCGCGGCGAGCCCCACCGCCTGCGCCGCCATCGGCACGCCCGCCTCGAAGCGCTGGGGCGGCGGCAGGAACGTGGCGTGGTCCATCTCCACGACCTCGATCATCGAGCCGCCGGTGAGGAACGGCGGCAGCGCGGCTAGCAGTTCGCCGCGGCCCCACAGCACGCCCACGCCGCTGGGGCCCAGCATCTTGTGCCCGGAGAAGGCGAGGAAGTCGGCGCCGAGCGCGGTCACGTCCACCGGCCGGTGCGGCACCGACTGGGCGGCGTCGACCACGAAGCAGGCGCCCACCGCGTGCGCCCGCTCGGCGATGGTGCGCACCGGGTTGATGGTGCCCAGCACGTTGGACTGGTGGCTGACGGCCACCACCCTGGTGTCCGCGTCGACCAGCCGGTCCAGGTCGTCCAGGTCGAGCCGGCCGTCGTCGGTCAGCCGGAACCAGTCGAGCCGGGCCCCGGTCCTGGCCGTGAGCTGCTGCCAGGGCACGAGGTTGGCGTGGTGCTCCATCTCCGTGACCACGATCTTGTCGCCCGGCCCGATGGGCCCCCGGCCGTCCCCGCCCCGGGTCGCCTGGCCCAGACCGTAGGCGACGAGGTTGATCCCCTCGGTGGCGTTCTTGGTGAACACGATCTCGTCCCGGGCCGCGCCGACGAAGTCCGCCACGGTCTGCCGGGCCTGCTCGTACGCCTCCGTCGCCTCCTCGGCGAGCTGGTGCGCGCCCCGGTGCACGGCCGCGTTGCGGGTCAGGTAGAAGTCGCGCTCGGCGTCCAGGACCTGGAGCGGCTTGTGCGTGGTGGCGCCCGAGTCGAGATAGACCAGTCGCGCGCCGCTCTCCATCGTCCGTCGCAGGATCGGAAAGTCGCCGCGGAGCTTGTCGACGTCGATGGCCACGGGGGCACCTCCAGGGTTCTCACCGCTTTCTGATGATGTTCAGCTTGAGGGACGCTAGACCTCCTCACGGAGAAGTGCAACCGATACCATGAGGTCGTGGACCACGATGCGCCATACTACCTCCATCAGCTCCCCGTGCCGGGCGAGGAGCGCTTCGCCTTGCTCGCCCTGGTGAACTCGCGCTTCACGGTCAGCCACGGCCCCGTCGACCTGCTGGAGGACACCGACGCCGCGCACCTGTGGCTGGTCCGGCACGAGGTGCTGCCGGACCCGGTCGCCCTCACCGGCCGTCAGCTCGGCCGGCTCCGGGCGCTCCGCGAGGCGCTGCGCGAACTCTTCACGGCCCGCGCGACCGGCGCGGCGCCCGCGCCGGCCAGCCTGGAGACGGTGAACGCGGCGCTCGCCGCCGCCCCGCACACCCCCCGGCTGACGTGGGCCGCCGACGGCCCGCGCCGCGCGGACGAACCGGAGCCGCGCGGACGAACCGGACTCGGGCAACCCGGCCGGCGCCGCGCTCTACACTCCTCGCTGACGACGGCACCGAGTTGCTGACCGGACCGGACGCGGCCCAACTCGCCGAGTGCGGCGTGCCCGGCTGCGCCCGCTGGTTGCCTGCGCTCGCACGCCGCCCGCCGCTGGTGCACCACGAAGTGCGGAAACCTGGTGCACCACGAAGTGCGGAAACAGAGTGCGGGCCGCGCGACATTACGCGGCCCGCAAGGGGTAGTGGCGGCGAACCCGGTCCGGCCGATGCCACGGCGAAACCGCCGGCAAAGCCGAAGAGGTCCCTCAGTAGGGGTCGCTGGCCCATCACATCGGCGAATCCCGCGGGGTCGGTGTCGAATCCGCGAATGATCTCCCCCAGGTCCCATTCTCCCGCCTAGTCCCGTGTGAACTCGGCGATGGTGGCCGCCGGCACGGTGGAGAAGTCGTACTCCACGAGCTTGGTGTACCGCTCCTGTATCTGCACAGCCGTGTTCGGCACGTCCCCGAACGCCTTGTGCCCGCCTCCCTGTTGGATGACCACACCCACCACGACCCGCCCGTACGTCTGGGCGAGCCGGTCGAGCTCCAGGGTCATGACCTCGTCCATGCCGAAGCCCTGGCCCGTCTGGCTGTCCCGGTTCAGGATGATGGTGCCGTCCGGTGAACGGCTGCCGAAGTGGACGAGATAGACGGGTTTCCCGTACGGCGCCTCGGTGGAATAGGTCGCGGCGATGATATCGAGATCATTAACCGGCTCGCCCGCGGGACTCGGGTCCCACTTGAGGGCCATCTCTACTTTCTTGAGCCCTTTGTTGAGACTGCTCACGGAATTCCCTTTCACCAAGCTGAGTGGAAACAAGAACGCGCTCGGTGCCAAGGGTATCGCCAGCGACCGGAGTTGACGGGGCGTGGGCGAGGTGGAAAGGGCACCCCGGCCGTGCCCCGACCGCTGCACGGACGGCCACACCGTAGGACGCGCGGCCCGGGACGACTCCCCGATACGGGACGGGCCCTGCCGGGGTGGGGCTCGGCGCGCGCGGTGGCCGGAACGCGCGCGGACGGCGGCTGTTGGGTGGCGGCGCGCGCCGGGGCGTTACAGACTCGTCAGCCATGTCGATGGCGCGGCCGACCGGCCCACTCTGCACCCGCGAATCCCTGGCCACGGAGTTGCGGGACCTGGGCGTGCGGCCCGGCGAGACCCTGCTCGCGCACTCCTCACTCAGCTCACTGGGCTGGGTCTGCGGCGGCGCCCCGGTCGTCGTCGCGGTCCTGCTCGACGTCCTGGGCGCCGAGGGCACGCTGGTGGTCCCCACGCACACCAGCGACAACTCGGACCCCGCGGGCTGGAGTCAGCCACCGGTGCCGGCCCAGTTGTGGCCGACCATCCGCGCCGCGCTGCCGGCCTACGACCCGGCCACCTCGCGCGCCTACCAGGTGGGAGCGGTGCCGGAGACCGCCCGTACCTGGCCGGGCGCCGTGCGCCGCGCCCACCCGCAGACCTCCTTCGCCGCCATCGGAGCGCGCGCCCACGCGATCGTGGACGGCCACGCGCTTGACTGCCGACTCGGCGAGCGCAGCCCGCTGGCCCGCCTCGAAGAGGCCGCGGCCCGGGTGCTGCTGCTCGGCGTGGGGTACGACTCGTGCACCGCCTTCCACCTGGCCGAGTACCGCGTTCCGGGGCAGCGGGTGCACAACTCCTTCGCCGTGGCGACCCCGGCGGGCCGCCGCTGGAGCACGGTGTGGGACACGTCGATCAGTCACGACCGTTTCGACGAGTTGGGTGCCGCCTTCGAGAAGGAGCGCCCGGTGCTGTGCGGCCCGGTCGGCGGGGCGGAGGCACGCCTGTTCCCGCTGGCCGAAGCCGTCACGTACGCCACGGGCTGGCTGGCCGAATACCGGCCGCGCGCCGCGCCCTGACCGACGCCGGACGCACCGCCGCGCCGGCGGGTGTGCGCACCGGCGCGGCGGGCCCACCTCGGCACGAGGTGGCGGGTTGTGGTCCGTTGTGTGCGCTTCTGCGGCGTCACACCGTCTCTATTATGCGCTTTTCTGGCTTGTATCGTTATACGTCAGTAGATATCTATTGAAAAGCCGCGTGCGCCGCCGGTCGCCCGTCGCCCGCCACCGCCGGCGTTTGCGCGGGTGTCGCGGTGAAACCCGGGGAGCGAGCCCCCCTGCCGGGTGGGCCGGCCCGGCAGCACCCCGAACGACGAGGAGCCCGTCATGACGACGATGGTCAAGGACATGCTGCACACCTACCCCGCCGACCTCGGCGGCGTGGACCCCGCGGCCCTGGAACGCTGCATCGAGGAGTGCGCTACCTGTGCCCAGGCGTGTAGCGCCTGTGCCGGCGCGTGCCTGGCCGAGGGCGCCGTCGGCAACCTGACCCGGTGCATCCGCACCGACATGGATTGTGCCGACATCTGCGCGGCCAGCGCCTCGGTGCTCTCCCGGCACACCGGCTACGACGTCAACGTCACCCGCGCCCAGCTCGAAGCCTGCGCCACCGTCTGCACCGCCTGCGCCGAGGAGTGCGAGCAGCACGCCGACGCGCACGAGCACTGCCGCGTCTGTGCCCAGGGGTGCCGCCGCTGCGCGGACGCCTGCCGCGCACTGCTGCGCACACTGGCCTGCCTCCCCTCCCGCCGCGCCGGGCCCCTGTGCGGGCCCGGCGCGGCGGCCCGAGGCCCAGGCGGAGGCGCGGGCGGCTTCAGGCGGGGGCGGTGAAGCTCTCCAGGAGGCGCGGCGGGGCCGCCTGTTTCCAGGAGTCGACGACGATGTCGCGCAACTCGTCCTGGTCGTCGAGGGCCGCGATGCGCACCCGTACCCAGTGCGAGCTGGCCTCGTGCGGCGGGACCCAGAACTTGGCCGGCTCGGCCGCGATCAGCTCCTGGCGCTCGACCATGGGACAGCGCACCGCGAACGACGCTCGTCGTCGGGGATGGTGACGAACATCTTTCCGGCAACCCGGAACGTGGGCATGCCCCAGGCGATCTTCTCCACTGTCTCCGGCAGGGAGAGCGCGATGCGACGCACATCCTCGGAATCGGTCATGGTCCATACGGTAATCGCGCCGGTCAGCGGGTGCCCACGCGGGCCGCACCGCCCCACCGGGCCACGCCGCCCCAGGCCCACAGGGCGCATCCGACGAACGGTCTGGATCGGGTATCCGAAACCGGAGGACGAGTGCCGCTCGGGGGAGTCCGGCCTCGTAGCGGGTGGCGAGTGCGTCGAAGCGGGTGGCGATCGCGCGGAACCGCTGGAAACGGTTGCAGCGGCGTTCGACCGCGTCGCGGGCCTCGTGGAGGTCAAGGGCGAACGCCGGCGGTCCGCCGCCGGCCTTCCCACGCCGCGCACGGTTGGCCTGCTGGGCGGCTTGTTTTGGAACCACGGCCTGGACGCCCCGCCTGCGCGGCACCCGGCGGATCGCCCGGGACGAGTTCGCCTTGTTCGCGGTGACCGCCTCCGGCCTGTGGTGGGGCCGCCTGGCGCCGGCCCGGGACACCCTCAGCGCGTCTACTCCGGGAGCGCAGTCGGCGACGGCGACGCGTCCGGGGGTGTCTGTCACTGGGACGTATGCGCCTGGTGCCGGTAGTCGCGGGGGGCGAGGTGGTAGGTGGTGCGGAAGGCACGGGTGAAAGCGGCGTGGTGGGTGAACCCCTCATCGCGCGGCGATGCTCTGCACTGGGGTGTTCAGTTGTGTGGGGTCGGCCAGGTCGCGCCGGGCACCCTCCCCAGTCGCTGGCGGCGTATCAATGCCGTGATGCTCTCCCCTTGTTCGGAGAAGAGGCGGTGGAGGTAGCTGAGGGAGATGTGGTGCGCGCTGGCGATCGCGCCGAGGGTGAGGTGGGGGTCGTGCAGGTGTTGCTTGACGAAGGCGCGTATGTGCATCGCGAGCACTCGTTGACGCGATTCTGCCGGGAGCGTGTGACCGGCGTCCGTAGCGTGGGCTATGAGCGCTGAGACCAAGTCGACCACGATGCCCTCAAGACGGTGCCCATCGATCGGCTGGTACGCCTGAGGGCTCTTCAACTGGATCAGCAATTGCGCCAACAGGTATCCGAACCCCTCGTGTGCTGACAATCGTAGACGGGTGGCCTGGTCGACCCGGGCGCGGGGGAGTGAGAGCAGCGTCTTGGGGACTTCCACCCCGATGCCCGTGTGCGGATTGCCGTCATTTCCTCCATACACGTCGGACCGTGCACGGTCTGATGCTTGCCCCGGACGGCGCGTAGCAGCCCGCTGAGCGGTAGGGAGACGTGGAGCCTCTCGGGGTCGGATTGCTGGACCAACTTCGGCTTCCGTCGAAAACACACTGGCTGGAACGTCGTTGGCCATACTGACACCTACCCGATCTTCAATACACGCTGGGAGACCCGGAAGTCTGACCGGTGATCACTGCGGACATCCAGTGGGGCGTGCGTTTGGCCCACGAGCTCCCGCCAGCACTCGAAGCGTTCCGCCGGCTTCAGGTCCGCGCTGCGGAAGACCGTCTCGGTCAGCACCTTCGGTTCCTCTTCTCAGGTAGGCAGTCTGGCTGCACGCCCTTGAGAATCGGTCAGAGATGGCGAGAGGGCATCACCTCCAGAGAAGTGTGCCGAAATGCTTCTGAAGGTGGCCTGAATCATTTTGGCGGGTGATCTTGCGAACGCTTCTGCCGTATCGCTCGACCTCCTGCAGCTGGTTGTGAAAGAGCATCGCGATGTCGCGTGTCGTAGAGAGGAAGTGATGCCCATCTCATGCGGTGAGGCGCAGTTGGCTAATGAGCCTGATGGCGCCTGTGTGGTGTACCGAGGTCGGGCATCACATTGCCTTGTGGTGCACGTTTTTTGGAGTCGCTGAGATCGCAGAATACGGACTATCAAGTGCTGTGTACGGAGAGTCAAGTATTCCGGAGGAAGGTGATATCAGAGTAGGTGTCGATCGGCGAGGGCGATGGCAGCCACCGCTGATAGGCGCCGGAGAATTCTCGGTCTCCCGGCGGCAACACACTTTGCGTTTTCTGCGAGAGGGGGGAGTTATGCGCGGAGAAATCACGGCTGTCATCGGTGGGAAGCTTTTTGTTTCGCAGGACGTATGGGGCACCGCCTAGCCAGTTGCGCTACGCGGTGTCCGCGATGCGCGATCCGTACCGAGTGCCAGACGCTCCCGCGCTCCTCCTCGACTCCTACGGGCCTTGCGGGGCCCACGAGGTGCAGACCCGCAGCGGCAGCACCGGGCTGAGCCGACGCCAGTGCGGTGGCAGCGGTCTTCGAACGACGTCAAACGAACCGAAAAGGAGACATCCACCCATGAAGAGAGTCGCTTTCATCGCCGCGAGCGCCGCCCTGCTGCTGGCGTCCGCAGTCGGCGGCGCTTCCGCCCAGAACGGTACGATCACTGCCCCCTCCGGCACGAGCGCTCTGGTGCTCCGTGCGATTCCCGTGCCGTTCGGGGCACAGGAGTGGGACAACTGCCACCATGGTCAGGCGTGTCTGTTCCAGAACAGCAACGGTGGCGGGACCATGTAGGTCGTGCCGTCCTGCGGCCGGATCTACAACCTCGACTCCAGCATCAACAACCGGGCCAGCTCACTGTGGAACCGCGCGGGCAGCCCACTGAGTGTCTACGACGGCACCGGTGGGAGTGGTCAGTTGGCCACGTACGGCGCCTTCGGTCCGACGATCAACCTCCCGAGCAACTTCAACGACAGAATCAGCTCGGTCTACGCTCCCTGCTGACCCTCTCGGATCGGCCCCACTCACCGTCGATCCGCCGAAGACCAGGCGCCGCTCCACCGACTAGGACGGCACCCGGATCAGTTGCTGGTGGATCGGTGTGACCGGCTCCGTTGACCTCCAGGAACAGCGTTCGTCGACGGTCTCCGGGAGCGGCTGTTGGTCGACCGGCTCTGGAATGTCGAGGAGGTGGCGGTCAGCCGCGTATGTGCAGCCCGAAACCCGTGCAGCCCGAAGGCTCCAACCCCTCCTTCAGCTGCAGCGAGGGGATCACGTAGTCGCCGAAGTTCTGCCGCCGGAACGCGATCGGCTCGGTCGAATCCAGCGTGAGCAGGCGCTGCTCCCAAGCCTTGGCGACGTCCGGTTACTCCTCGGTGCTCATCCGGTCTGCGCCGTACAGCACGAAAGGGGGCAGCACCTCGATGCCCGGGTAGTATGAGGATGCCGTGCTGGATCGGGAACAGCAGATCGTCGATGGGGCCGTTGATCCCGCGTGCGGCGTAATGCGACTCCGGGCCCCCGACGGTCACCGACAGGAGAGCCCTCCTACCCGCGAGGGTGCCTTCGCCGAAGCGCTCGCCGTACTGGGTGTCGCTGTGCTCTCCGACGCCGTACGCGAAGTGGAAGGTGAACACCCGATACACCCAGCCCTTGAGGATCGCGGGCATCGAGTACCACCACAGCGGGAACTGGAAGATGATCGTGTCCGCCCACAGCAGCTTCTCCTGCTCGGCCAGGACGTCCGGGGTGAGTGTCCCGGCATCGAAGGCCCGGCCCGAGTCCCGGGCGACTCTCAACGGACGAGAGGCGTGGGAGCCGTAGTCCGCGGCGTCCACGACCGGCTTCCAGTTCATCGCGTACAGATCACTCACCCGCACCTCGTGCCCGGCGCTCTCCAACGTGGACACCGCGAGTCCCTTCAACGAGCCGTTGAGCGACTTCGGCTCCGGGTGGGCGTAGACGATCAGCGTCTTCACGGGAACTCCTTCGGATCGGATGGCTTCGATCCTGGACGCCGCGACGCCCGGCGTTCAGGGACACCTCTTCCACAGGACGGGACTTCCTGGTACCAGCAGGGCCACCTTCACAGGAGACATCGAGGCCATACTGAAGGCATGGACGATCTCGCGGGCTTCCTACGCACCCGGCGTTCCCGAGTCGACCCGGCAGCCGTCGGCATCCCCACCGACAGCCGCCGCCGGGTCGAAGGGCTGCGCCGCGAAGAGGTCGCGCACCTGTCCGGAGTCAGCGTCGACTACTACGTACGCCTGGAGCATGGCCGCGCGACCCAGCCCTCCGAGCAGGTCCTCGACGCGCTCGCCCGCGTCCTGGGCCTGGACGCGACCGCACGCGGGCACCTTGACCGGCTCGCCCGGCAGCGCCACCATCGCGCGAAGGCACCGGGTGGGCGGGTTCGGCCGGAGCTGCTACGCGTCCTCGACCTGGTCGCCGACGCACCCGCGCTGATCACGAACCACCAGCTGGACGTGCTCGCCGGGAACCGCCTCGCCGAGCTGCTCTTCGGCCGGCGGATACCGGGCCTAAACACCGCCCTGCACATCTTCCTCGAGGAAGCCGAGCGCGGCCTTTACGCGGACTGGGAGAAGTGCACCCTCGACGTGGTCGGGCACCTGCGCCTGGCCGCCGGGAAACACCCCGGGGACCCCGGCTGGCCTCGCTCATCGGCGAACTGTCGATGGGCAGCGACCGCTTCCGCCGCCTGTGGGCCCGCGCGGACGTGCGCGCCCGCGCACACGGGCGCAAGGCGTACCAGCACCCGCTGGTCGGACTGCTGGAACTGCACCAGGAGGATTTCGCGCTACTGGACGAATCAGGCATGGAGCTACTGGTACTGTCCGCAGCCCCCGGCAGCCGCGCCGAGGACGGGCTGCGCCTGCTCGCCGGCCTGAGCGCGGACAGCGGTGACGAGCCTTCCACAATGGACGCTCAGGTCCGCCAGTAACCCAACGACGTCTTCCACCACCGGGGACGCCTCAGCGCTGACGACCTCCCCTCGGACTACCATCCGGCCGGTGCCATGGGGCCATCCCCGCGCGCGAGGAGCAGAAGCAGCGCACCGATCTCTCCTTCGGCATGCCGAGTCCACCCCCGCGGATGCGGGGCGCGGGGAGCGGGGTGCGCGGCCCCCACGTAAATGCGCTGCTCGGGGGCTGGGGCTCACGTTGTGGTCGGGCCGGTTCCCTCGTCGCGGTTGGTGTCTTGTTCTGAGGTGTTTGGTGGGGGGGCTGCTGGTGTCGGGCTCGCTGTCAGCTTCGGCGTCTGCTTCGGCTTCGGCTTCGGCGTCAGGTTCGGCCTCGAGCTCGGGTGTGTCGTGTGGGGCGGGGAGGGTGCGGTCGTCGAGTGTGATGGTGACCGGGTCGCCGTTGGGGGTGAGGTTGGTCAGGTTTTCTTCGATCCGCTCGTACAGCGTGGTGGCGAGTTCCTGGTCGCCGTCGCCCGGGGTGGCGGCGTGCTGGACGGCGTGCAGGCTGATCAGCACGGCGATCAGCGAGCGGCCGGACAGCGCGGCGCGAATGCGTTCGCCTTCTTCGTCGGCGACGCGTGGTGGCACGCGAAAGTGTGGGTGCTGTCCGGCGTGGGCGGTGATGAATTCCCAGATGTCGCGGTGGCACAGCAAGCTGGCGGACGAGACGCGGGCCGCGGTCTTGAGCAAGGTGCTGTGCTTCTGGGTCCCCTCGGCTGCGGCAGGTTCGGCAGCGACCTCGGGCTGGGGAGATGGTTGTGTCGCGGTGGTGTGTTGATCCTTGAGTTCCTGCCGCAGCGCGGCCAGCTCGGCTCGGGCCTGCGCCAAGGCGGCGCCGACTTCCTCTTTGATCTCGATCGCTGTTTCGCGCAGTTGCTCTGCCACCTCCCGCTGGACCTCGGCCCTGGCGTCGTCGCTGCGGAGAGGATCGGTGGGCAGGGTGAGGACGGGGGCGAGCTCCTCCGTCAGTCTCGCGGACGGCCTGGCGAACTGCTTCCACTTCCACAGCGGGCGATCCGGGCGCGAAGTCCTCGTCCTCGTCGGTGGTGCGCTGTCCCGGAATCAGCGAGGCGAGTGCGGGCTCCTGCTGGAGGCCGCCGGGCTCGGCGATTGTGGTGCTCGGCGCTGCGGTAAGCGTGGTGCCGGCCTCCTCGGTACTGCGCCCCTCGTGGAAGGTCGGGGTGAGCTCGGGGTCGGGCTCGGCTGGGGTGGGTGGTGTAAGGTCGTCGAGCGCGACGCGGACCTCGCACAGTTCGGTGCGCAACTGGTCGACGATGCCGCGGACGAGGTCGTGGAGCCCGTCACCGTTGGAGTTCAGCTTGTTGTGGACGTCGCGGAAGTTCGCGCGCATCCGGCCGAGCTCGTCGACGGCTTCCTTAGCCGTCGACTCGTATGCCGTCTGGCTGGCCGTTTCCAGCTTCTGGACGCTCTTGTCGAGCACCTCTCGAATGCTGGTGTCCGTATGTAGGACGGCGGTGTGGATCATCGCTAGGGTGTTGGTGAGCTCCGGGTTCGGCTGACGGACCACGATCCTTCAATCATCAGCTTTGTGTAGTGGAGCGAGTTCGCTGAGTATGCTTTCGCGTGAGGGGCCTCCGCGTGGCGGGAACGACTCAACTGGCCGGAGGCGAGCGGTCGTTAATGCCGAAACTCGCCCCGGGCGAACCGACGAACCGCTCTAGGCGCATGTCCCCGCGTAGGCGACGAGCCAGGACGTGCGGATCGAGCACATCGCTCCACCTGCGTCGCTACGTTGGATCAATAGGCCGAATTCGAACGTGAGGAGGCGAGCTTCGTGAGGGACCCCCTGCCCCCGGCCCCGGACGAGAAAGCTCAGGAACCGCCTCGAAGGTGGGACCGTGAACACTCACGACTGACTGAGGCTGAGCCGAGCCTGTATCAAGAATCCCCGAAGTTGAGTCACTCCACCCGGAGCGCGATGACCGTGCCACTCACCACTGTCTGCGTACTCTCTCCGGCCCTCAGGCCCGCTGCCGAGGAGGCCGCGCGGGCTGTCTGCGCCATCCGCGATCTTCCGGACTACGACACCCTCAACGGCGTCCGCAAGACCGCCACAGCAGCAGCCGGCCGCCTGATCGCCGCCGTCGCTGCTCCCGCCCGCCGCGCCACCGTACCGAGCCCGCACCCGCCCGGCCGCCATGCGGGACGTCCCGTCAGCGCTCACGACAAACACTTGCTTCGACCCCGAGGGCCTGCCGCGCGCGGCCGTGGAAGCCGAGCTCAACGAGTGCGTGCGACGCGCGCCGGTCGACGCACAGGCGGAAGTGCAGTCCCAGGCCAGCGAGATCACCCCGGTTTGCCTCCGGGGACAGCCTTCTCAGCCGCGGAGGATTTTGACCAGGCTGGCGAAGCTGTCCCTACCGTGGCCGGCGTCGATGACCCGGTCGGTCAGTGACTTGATGAGTTCGGACAGAGCGGTGTCCAGGCCCCGCGCGCGCACGGCATCGATGAGGTGGTCCATGAGCGGGGCATCCAGCTCCAGCCATTCCTGATCGCCGGGGTAGCGGTGGTCGTCGACTTGGCGAGCGTAATCGGTGATCACCTCTGTGACGGGCGTGGACAGCCAGTGGGTCAGCAGGGGGCCACCGTCGTGTCCTGGACCTGGGCGGTGCCCAGCAATGCGGAGGTCTGCAGGAAGCCGATCAGGGTGGCCCAGGCGAAGTTGAGCATCGCCACGTCATAGAGAGCCGCGGTGCCGGGGGCCGGGCCCAGGTAGGTAGCGCCGCCGATGTGCGCGAGCGAGCCTTGATGGCGCTGGAACACCTCGTGGGAGCCGCTGTAGACCAGCACCGTTTCCGGCTGACCGACATGCTCGAGATGGGCCATCAACGCACCGTCGAGGTAGTGCCCACCCCGGGTTTGCACCCAGCAGGCGGCCTGCTCGGCCTGCTCGCTTGTTCCGGATGTCAGGTTGACCAGGTCCGGCCGAGACGTGCGGCTCGGCCTGGCCCAGCACGCGTTGGACGGCGGCGTAGTCCTCCAGGCACATCAGCACCAGTGGAGCTGTGAACGCGACCTGCAGCGAATCCACCCGCCGTCCAGTCTTCGAGGTGCGCGCGGGACCTTCGTGCACGTCGAACTGGGAGAGGCGGTCGCCGGTGCGCGCTCGTTGGATACGCGTTGCTCGTATGGGAGCAGCGGGGTGGGGTCGATGTCGGGCGGCGGGAACCTCGGCCGCGTTGATCGTGGCGGTCGGTGTCGGCGTCGGTGGTTGGGTGGGGCTCGCCGGCGGCGGTGAGCAGGGCGGTGGCGGTGTGCGGGCCGGCGGTCGAGCCTTGGCCGGCGAGGCGTCCCCGGCCCCGTCCGGCGCGCTCCGGCTGGACCTGCCGTGGCCCGCGGAAGGCCAGGCGAGCGTCGAGGTCGCGGGCCTCGGCAGCCTGGGCAGCAGCAGCCGGTGCCCATCGCGAGCCTCGCCAAGGTGATGAGGGCGTACGTGATCCTCAAGGAGCATCCGCTGCGGGCCGACGAGGCGGGGCCCGGGATCACCGTCGATGCGACAGCCGAGGCCGAGTCGCACTCGCTCAGCGAGTCCACCGCCGCCGGTCCGTGCCCGGGCAGCGGCTCACCCAGCGTACACCGCTGGAGCTGTTGCTGCTCCCCTCGGGCAACAACGTCGCCCGGCTGCTGGCATGTTGGGACGCCGGCAGCCAGCAGGCGTTCGTGGCGAAGATGAACCGTGCGGCGGCCGGCCTCGGAATGCGCCGGACCACGTACACTGGGGCCAGCAGCGTCGAGCCGAACCACCCGCAGCACCGCCGATGACCAGCTCAAACTGGCCCGCGAGGCCATGCGGCACCCGTTGCTGCGCACGGTGGTGGGCCTGCGGGAGACGACCGTGCCCGACACACCCGGCGTCATCACCAACACCAACCGGCTGTTGGCCAAGCCCGGCGTGGTCGGGCTGAAGACCGGATCGAGCACGCCGGGGGCAACCTGCTGTGGGCCGCCGAGGTGGGGTCGGGCCGGGCGCGGCACCTGGTGCTCGGGGGCGGTGCTGGGGCAGCGTGCCCACACCACGCCGGCCGAGGGCATGGCGGCTGCGTTGACGCGCAGCGGTGAGTTGATCGACGCCGTCCGCCAGGGCCTGCCCGCGGCCCTGATCGGCAGCGGTGCCCGGCAGCCGGTGCGCTCGTGAGCGCGCTGGTCGACCGCCTGGCGCGCCGCCCGCGGGCCACCGAGTCCGCCGACCGACCGGCTGTGGTGGCTGGGGCCGTCGCGGGGGGACGGGGGGAGGTGGCGGCGTGGTCGGTGGGTGGCTGCCGCTGCAGGGCTGTGCTCACTGGTCATGGCGGCGCACGCGGCGGTGCTGAACGGGTTCGGCAACCTGGGCAGCCTGCTGGAGACGTTCCTACCCTGGCTGGGTGTGAGCGTGCCCGTGCTGCTGGTCCTGGCAGCGGTGCGGCGGTCCGCGGTGGCCGGGCTGCTGCCGGCCCTCGTGTGGTGGTCCCTGTTCGGCGACGTACTGGTGGACAAGCGGGCCGCCGGCGGCGACCTGACCGTAGTGAGCCACAACGTGAACGACGCGAACCCGGACCCGGCCGGCACCGCCCGCCATCTCGCCGCCAGCGGTGCGCAGGTGCTGGCTCTGGAGGAACTGTCGCCCGACACGACGCCGACGTACGAGCGCGTGCTGGCCGACTCCTATCCCTACCACGCCGTACGGGGCACCGTCGGACTGTGGAGCAGGCACCCCCTGCACGACGTGGCACCGGTCGAGATCATGCCGTGGCCCCGCGCCCTGCGGGGCACCGTCGCCACGGCCAAGGGCCCGATCGTCGTGTACGTCGCCCACCTCGCGTCGGTGCGGGTGCGCCCGTGTGCGGGTTTCGCCACGGCAGGGCGGAATGCGGCGGCCGAACGGCTGGCCGCTGCCGTACGGGCCGAACCGGCGCCCCGCGTCCTGGTGGTGGGTGACTTCAACGGTACGCCCAACGACCGCGCCCTGGCGCCGGTGTTCGCCCCGTTGCGGTCGGCCCAGGAAGAGGCCGGTGCCGGGTTCGGCTTCAGCTGGCCGGCTGCGCTGCCGGTGGCCCGGATCGACCAGCATCCTGCTGCGGGGCATCACCCCGGCCTTCGTCGTGGACCTTGCCGAGGACGGGCAGCGACCACCTGCCGGTCGCGGCCACCCTGCGACTGTGACCGACTGCCTTGGCCGGGCCACCAGCAAGGACACCCACCGGCCCAGCCGCCCGGTCACCAGCAGCGCGCCGCCACGTCAACCACCCCGCCGACAATCGTGCTGGCAAGGTGTCCCTGGACCCGGAGCGACCCGCCCACGGGCCCGTACCCACGCAGCCGGACCTCCCGGCTCGGCTCAACCTTCAGGCGATGTGATGCAACAAGAGCGTGACCCCAGTGCGCGAGCGGACACGGCGGTGCCGAGCCGCCCCGCCGCCAACCCGCCGCCGGCCGTGCACGTGCTCCTGGTCGAGGACGACGAGGCGATCCGCAGGTCCGTGGGGATGGCACTGGAGCGCTACGGCTACCGGGTGTCCGTGGCCCCCGACGGCCTGACCGGCCTGGAGATGTTCCGGGCAGCGCAGCACGACCTGTTGCTCCTCGACATCATGCTGCCGCACCTGGACGGCATCGGGCTGTGCCACCGGATTCGCGAAACCAGCCAGACGCCCATCCTGATGATGTCGGCCCGCAGCGACGCGCTGCACGTGGTGGCGCGATTGGAGGCGGGAGCCGACGACTACGTCGTCAAGCCCGTCGACACCAACGTCCTGGTGGCACGCATCCGCACGCTACTGTGCCGGGCCACCTTCACCGCCCCGCCCGCGACCGACGACCGGCCGGGCGACGCCGATGGCCTGCTCACCTTCCGCGATCTGAGCATCGACACCCGTGGCCTGGAGGTCCGCTTCGACGGCCGGCCGCTCCCCCTCGCCCCGACCGAACTGCGGCTGCTCCTGGAGTTCGCGGCCGCGCCGGGCATCGCCCTGCAACGGCAGACGCTGTTGCGCAAGGTGTGGGACTACGGGTGGGACGGTGACATCCGGCTGGTCGACCTGGCGGTGCAGCGGCTGCGCAAGAAGATCGGCGCCGAGCACATCTAGACCATCCGTGGCTTCGGCTACAAGTTCCGGCGCTGAGATGCCACGCAGCGACCCACCCACATCCGCCGCCCGCACCACACCCGACGAGGGCCCGGGGCACACCCTGCGGCGCCTGGTCAACCTGCGGTCCCTGCGGTGGAAGGCCGCCGCCGGGGTAGCGGCAGCGGCCTGTGCCATGGCCCTCGGCATCGGACTCCTGGTCCACCGGACCACCGAGGAGCGGGACATGAACATCGGCCGCGGCCGCGCGATCGAGGCCCTGACGAAGGCCGAGGCCGTATTCCGCGGCGAACAGCCCGTGCCCTCTCCGCCCGCGGAACGCCCCGTCTACCTGGCCGGTGACGACGTGCCGGACCCGCCGCTGGAGCGCATCGGCTCGCGCCCCACGTCCCGCCCCGTGACCTGGTACGACACCCGAAAGCCGCTGCAAGGACCGCGGATGTGGGCGGCGGGCCGGGTGGACGGCACGGCCTTGGCCGTCCACGTGAACATGTACAGCGACTGGCGCAGCCGACAGGCGCTGGACCGGCACATGCGGTACGCGGCCCTCGCCACGCTCGCCGTCGTCGTCCCCCTCACGGTCCTGGCCGCCGAACTCGTACTGCGGCGTTTGCGCCGCGTCGCCGGGACGGCCCGGCGGATCAAGCACGGCGACCTCGACGCCAGGACCGAGAGCCGTGGCCACGACGAGATCAGCGACATCTCCGGCGCGGTCGACCTGATGGCCGACGCCCTCCAGGATAGGCTGCGCAACGAACAGCGCTTCACCGCGGACGTTGCCCACGAACTCCGCACCCCGCTCACCGGCCTCGTCACCGCCACCTCCCTGCTGCCCGAGAGTGAGGCCACCGACCTGGTGCGCGACCGGGTGCGGGTGCTGCGCTCCCTGGTGGACGACCTGCTGGAGATCTCCCGCCTGGATGCGGGAGCCGAAGAAGCCGACGCCCAACCGGTGCCGCTGGGCGAGTTGGTGGCGGAATCCGTACAGCGCACGGGCCTGGAAACGGACCTTTCGGTGATCGGTCACCCGGTCGTCGAAACCGACCCCCGCCGGCTCGACCGCATCGTCACCAACCTGATCCTCAACGCCCACCGCCACGGCACGGTGCCCGTCGCGGTCCTGGTCGAGGGTGCGACCATCGTCGTACGCGACCACTGCCCCGGCTTCCCCCGGGAGGTCCTCGACCACGGCCCGCAACGCTTTCGCACCGCAGCCGCCGAACGGGGCCTCGGCCACGGCCTCGGCCTCACCATCGCCCTCGGCCAGGCCCACGTCATCGGTGCCCGCCTCACCTTGACGAATGCCGAAGCGCCGCCCGGCGCCGTCGCCACGCTGGAACTGCCCCGCTGAACTGCCCGACTCCCCTGCGACGGCCGGGCCGGCCGCCCCGTCTCGCCGCCACGCGCGGCCCGGTCGGGGCGCTGCGCGTCCCCGGGCCCGGCCCTGGCCGCGCTGGCGAGGGCGGCCGGCACGGAGGAGGGGCACAGCTCGTGCTCGCGGCGGGCGAGTTTCAGCGTGAGTGGCTCGGACCGGGAGGTGACCGCCCTCCAGTGGCCTCCAGCCTTGCCTTGTGCCGGGGTGGGGGTGGGGGTGGGTACCATGAGATGGTGAGAATGCTGATTGGGGTTCTGCTGTGATGCCGGTCAGGCGTGTGGTTTTTCCGCTGGTCGGCTGGGTGGTCGTGGTGCCGTGGCTGCTCGCTACGGTGACAACCATGCTGTGGGGGTTTTCGGAGGAGCCGGACGGGCTCGCTCTCACTTTCGGGACCCGGATGGTGCTAGTGCCGCTGCTGCTGGTGGGTGAGGTCGTCGGCGTGGTGGCGGTCTTCCGACGTCACGACGGTCTGCGCTCCGACTTCTGGCCGGGAGCCGGGCTGACGTTTGCTCTTCTGGCTCTGTTTACCGTGATGGGCGTGGCCGCGACATGGGGCGAATGGGGTGGGGTGCTGTGGATCTGGGCCCTCTACACCGGGTACGCATTCTTCGTGTTCGGCTTCGGTGGGATGGCCTGGAGGAAGGTCTTCGCCTAGCTTGTCACGACATGAGGAAGGCCCCCGCGTTCGCGGCCTGGCCCGGTTTGTGGTGGCGATCGGGGTTTCGCCGCGGACAATGGTGTAGGGGGCGTCGGCCGCATAGGGCTTCCAGGACAGGGTCACCGCCCCCGGAGTGGCCGTGGAGGTCACGCCTCGGTCGGCCAAGGCCGCGTTGACCAGGGCGGCCTGGCCGCCATCGGTACGGCCGATGCGCAGGCGCTGTTCGGTCAGGTCGGAGAGCTGTTGCGCGCTCAAGGGTGTCGGGGTGCCAGGGGCGTCGGCGGCTGCCGATGTGGTCAGTCCGGCGAGGGTGCTGGTCTACGAGCGCGACGGCGACAGAGGAAGCCTTGGCGCTCGATATTCTTGACTGCACGTGCTCTCCTTCGGAATTCTGATTGAAGGTGCGCGGGTGGGGCGCGAGGATTCCGCACCCTCCCTGCACGGATGCTGTGATCCGCTTGTGCGCATCGGAGAGATTCGCAGAGCGGAATAAACAATCGCTTGGCGATTGGTAATCGATCGATAATCGCAGATAATCGAGTCATCCTCGACCACCTTGAAAAGGAGCGAGCCCCGGCGTTCCAGAATTGCGCTTGTGTGTTCGCGTGGCCCCCAGGGGCGGTCAGTCCGCACGGGTCCATTCCCGCGCGCGGGGAGCAGTTCGACTGTGGCGGCCACGGACCCGCTGGTCCGAGCCGAGATGGGAGGGACTGGGCAATGGACGGCAGGTGGTGGACCAGGATGCGTGAGCGCTGACGGACCCGGCGTCGTGTCCTTCACATCGCGATCGAACGACACGGTTACCCTTCGCGACGACTCCCCAGGAGCCGTGCCAGAACCGAGACATGACGGCGCCGTCGTGAACGTGGGACAGCCAGCCGCCCGTCGGGGTGGCTGGCCGTCGAAAGCGGAGATCGGCAGGTGTCATCCGGTCGTGGCGATCGTCGCGGCTTCACGGCTGGGCGCCCCCGTGGGCTGGTCAGCCGACCACCGATCGGAGGTAGCACGCGAGATCACGACCCGTCCACCTTGCGGCACTCGTCCTCCGGCTTCGGATGCTCAACCCGGACCGTTTGTCGGACACGCCCTACCCCGCCGGTCCCGGGACCCGTCCCCACGCCGGCCCGCTAGAAAAGGAGACGTGCTCTCCCGCACACACCTCGGCCGCTACGGGGGCGGGTGACTACGCCCGCGGAGGGGGAGTTCGTCGGTGGCCGAGGTGGCGAGATCGGTCGTCATGGTGCACAGCTCGTTCACCGGCTGCGGCCCCGTGACCACGAGGTGCACCTGCTCCGTGGCCCGGCGGCCGTTGTGGTCGGTGTACGGGCGGTGCACCACCCGGACGCGGCAGGTGTCCGAACCGTCGGTCTCCGGCTCGACGACGGCCTCGCGCCCGCCGAGTCGGGTGTTGCGTCCGCTCGACGTCGGTGAGGTCAGCCCGCGGTCGAACCTGAGGTCGGCGACGATCTTGCCGGTGGTGCTGCGCCAACCGCACTCCCAGTTGCCGTACCCGACATCAGGGTCGCCCGCGTCGACGCCCGGCACGACCGACAGCGCCTCGGCGTCGAGCAGGGTGTACGCGTCCTGCCGCGCCGCGTACGTGGCCGCGGACTCGGCCATCTCGCACAGGCGGCGCCGTCCCGTCGCCGATCTCGTGGGCGGTGACGTAGACGCTGTACCGGGCACCGCCCGGCAGCAGCCTGCGGGTGCACTCGTCGCTCTCGGCGGGCAGCTCCGCCACGCCGACCCCACCCACCCTGCGGGCGGGCGGCGCGGCCTCGGACGGAGGGTCGTTGCTGAGGTCGACCTTGATGTCCACCTCGCTGTCCTCGCTGTCCGTCACGAGCACGTCGCAGCGGTCGAAGTTGCCGTAGGCCGGATCGAGTCGCACCTCGCCGAAACGGCTGAGCGCATCGGTGCTGGCCAGCCCGCAGGGGTCGATGCTGCGGGCCGCGGGCGCGGGGCGCGGTGCGGGTGGTGGGGTGGTGTGGCTCGACGTGCCGTGCGCCACGTCCCGCTCGCTGTCCTCGCCGCCGTCGCCGAAGGGCGGGCGCAGCAGGACGACGGTGACCAGCACGGCGACGGCCGCCGCCACCGAACCCACCACCCACGGCCTGCGCGCCGCCGCCCCCCAGCCCCCGTTTCCCGCCCGCCGCTCGTCGGCTTCCGGGGCCGGTGGCCGGTCGGCCCCGGCTGCGACCCGCCGCAGCCGCCGGCACGCCTCGGCGGCCGTGGGCCGGTCGTGCGGCTGGGCCGACAGCATCGCGTCCAACGTCTCGCGCAGCGGCCCGACATCGCCGTCCAGCTTGGCCAGGCCACCGACGGCCCGAGGCCGCGACACCGCCCCACCGCCCGCCACGCCACCGACGCCGTCGAAACCACCGACGCCGTCCACACCGTCGACGCCGTCCACACCGTCCACGTGCGTCTCGTCGTCGGGGCGTACGGGCACGGCGTCGGTGGCCGAGCGCGGCGAGGGGGCGTCGCCGCCGCCTCCCGGGTGGTGTTCGGCCGTGGGGTGGCCGAGGACCAGCTCGTAGAGGGTGGCGCCGAGCGAGAAGACGTCCGACTCCGGCACCGGCATGCCCCGCACCACCTCCGGCGCCGCGTAGTCCGGCGTGTACGCGATGCCGCGGTTGGGCGTGCGGGTCACGAAGCCGGGCAGCCGGTAGGCCGCGTCGAGGTCGGTGAGCTTGGCCGTCTCGTCGTCGCCGAGCACGATGTTGCCGGGCTTGACGTTGCAGTGGACGATGCCCTCCGCGTGCAACACCTCCAGGGCACCGGCGATCTGCGCGCCGATCGACGCGGCCTCGCGCGGGCTGATCGGGGGCCGGCCGGCCAGGCTGCCGCCCGACGCGTACTCCATGACCAGCCAGAACTCGGCCGCCGGCGGCTCGCCGACCTGAACGGCGTCGTAGAGGGTCACCACGTTCTCGTGCCGGCGGAACTTGGCCAACGCCCGTGCCTCAGCCTGGAGTCGGGCGAAGCCGCGGGCGCTGTTGTCGTCGATCCGGGCCCGTTTGAGCGCCACGTGCTGTCCCAGCACGGTGTCGTGGGCGAGCCACACCTCGGATCTGCCCCCGACGATCGGCCCTTCCTTGAGCAGGTACCGGTCACCGACGAGATCGCCCTTGCGCACTGTGCTTCCCCTCAAGTCGAAGCCGACCGTGGCCGGTTGTGCGCACCGAAGGTACTGCGTACGGGCCCGGGGTCAAGGCGTGTGCCGAGCGCGCACGGAGCGGAGAAACGGTCCTGTTGGCGGGGCGGGTGACGGCTCCGCGGGTGGGGGCGTTACGTATCTGTTGACCCCAGGCGTCCGGTCGCCCGGAGCCGCCGGGCGGGATCGGGGCGGCCGGGTCGCCCGGCGGTGGTCGCCGGGACGGGTGGCGGGTGAGACGAGGCACGGGGGCGCACAAGGGGGGCGCGTTTCGGCGCGCGGGCTGGCCGACTCACGCGGGCGACTCACGCGGGCCGGGGCGCGGGGGAGGGCGGCACGGGGGTGAGCCGGAAGGCGTCGCCGGCGGAACGGATCAGGCCCCCGGTGGGCGCGGGGAAGTGCGTGCCGAGCAGCAGGGTATCGGTGTCGGCGAGCGCGGTTAGCAGTCGCCGTCGGGTGGCCCGGGCCTGTCGCGGGTCGGCGTCCACGCAGCTCGTGATCGCGGGGTCGAGGAGCTGTACGGGGTGCTGCACGCAGTCGCCGGTGATCAGCCCGGTCGCGGTGCCGCTGCGCAGCTCGACGGCGAGGTGGCCCGGGGTGTGCCCCGGGGTGGGCAGCAGCCGTACGCCGGGGGCGACGGTGGTGCCGTCGGCGGTGACGTCGACGAGGTCGAGCAGCCCGGCGTCCGCGACGGGGTACACCGAGTCCCGGAACATCTGCCGCCTGGCGTCTTCCAGCTCCACTCCGGCCCAGTGGTCCCACTCGGCGCGGGCGGTCAGGTAGCGGGCGTTGGGGAAGGTGGGGTGCCACGCGCCGTCCCGCTCGCGGGTGTTCCAGCCGACGTGGTCGGTGTGCAGGTGGGTGAGGAGGACGAGATCGACGTCGGCGGGCGCGAAGCCTGCCGCTGTCAGGTGGGTGAGGTAGTCGCTGTCGAGGTGGTCCCAGGCGGGGTTGGCGCGCGTCTTGCCGTTGCCGATGCCGGTGTCCACCACGATCCGCAGGCCGTCCACCACGACGGCGAAGCTGTGGCTGGCCAGCCACAGCACGCCGGCGTCGTCGGCGAAGTCGGGCCGGAGCCAGGGTGCCTGGTCCACCACCTCGGCGGTGGCCGACGGCAGCAGCCAGGGGGCCGGTCGCGGGCGGCAACGTCACCTCGTCGACGCGGTGAACGCGCAGATCGCCGACGGTCCAGGCGGGCGGAGTGGCAGGAGGGCGGGGCGAGTCGGGCATCGGGTGATTCCTTCTCGGGTGGGTCGGTGGGCGGCGGACGCCCCCCCGCACCGTGTGCGGGGGGGGCGTCCGGCGGTCGGGTGGGACGGGGCCTTGGTGGTGCGGGCCCCCGGGGGGGCTCGGCCGGCGCGGGGCGGGGGGCCAGCGGCGAGGGAGGCGTAGTAAAAGCGAACTGTTTGCATTAGTGGACGCTAGTCCTTAGGCTCCAGCTAACGCAAATTTTCTGCTTTAAGTGGCGACCGCAGGCGCCCCACGGTCACCACCCACCTGTCACCACCCACCCGTCATCACCCCGACGAAGGGCACCCATGAGCACTCCGGACCTCACCGCGCGGGAGGCCGCCCGCTGGGTGCACCGCGCCGGCCTCCCGCTCGACGACGAGCGACACGACCTCGTCGCCACCACCGCGCGACACATCCACGCTGTCGTCAGCACCCTGCGCGAACTCGACTTCGGCGAGACTCACCCCGCCGCCGTCTACACCGTCCTGCCGGAGGCCCCCGATGCGACCCTTTGAGCTGACCCTCAGCGAGGCGAGTGCCGCCCTCCGGCGCGGCGAGCTGTCCGCGACCGAGCTGACCGGTTCCGTGCTGGAGCGGATCGAGGCCGTCGACGCGCGCGGCGGCCGCGCGGGCCGACGCCGAGCGGGCGGCCGGCCGCGACCGCGGCCCGCTGCACGGCGTCCCCGGCGGCCTCAAGGACCTCATCGACGTCGCGGGACTGCCGACGACGGCCAGTTCGCAGGCGCGCTCCGGACACGTGGCGTCCGCCGACGCCGCCGTCGCGGCCCGCCTGCGCGCCGGTGGCGCGGTGCTGGTGGGCAAGACGCACACGCACGAGTTCGCCTACAGCCTGACGACCCCCCAGTCGCGCAACGCCGTCGACCAGGGCCGGGTCGCCGGTGGATCCAGCGGCGGCTCGGCGGTCGCGGTCGCCGCCGGGGCGGCCACCTTCGCCCTCGGCACCGACACCGGCGGGTCGATCCGGGTGCCCGCGGCGCTCAACGGGCTCGTCGGACTCAAGCCGACCTACGGGTGGGTGCCGCGTTCCGGCGTCACCTCCCTGTCCTGGTCCCTGGACCACGTCGGCCATCACCCGCACCGTGCGTGACGCGGCCCTGTTGCTCGCGGCGCTGGCCGGGCCCGACGCCGGCGACCCGGCCAGCCTGTCCGCCGGGTCGCCGGCGACGTGCTGCCCGGCGGCGCGGACGAGGACGGGCTGCGGGACCTGCGCGTCGGCGTCCCGAGCACGTACTACTTCGAGCGGGTCGACCCCGAGGTGGAGGGCTCGGTGCGCGCGGCCATCGTGCGGCTGCGGGACCTCGGCGCCGAACTCGTCGAGGTCACCACCCCGATGGACTGCTACGTCCACGCCACGCACTGGGGCCTGATGGTGCCGGAGGCGACCGCGTACCACGAGCAGACGCTGCGCAGCAGCCCGCAGTCGTACGGGCCGGACGTGCGGGTGCTCCTGGAGGCGGGGGAGTTGGTCTCGGCCGGCGACTACCTGCGCGCCCAGCGCGCCCGCACCCTGTTGCGCCAGGCCTGGGCGCGGGTGTACGAGCAGGTGAACGTGGTGGCCGCGCCCACCGTGCCGATGACCGCGGTCCCGGTGGACCAGCACGCCGTGCACTGGCCCGACGGCACGGTCGAGAGCGTCTCCGACGCCTACGTACGGCTGAGCGCCCCCGCCAACATCACCGGTATGCCGGCGCTGACGCTGCCGGTCGGCCGGCACGCGGCGGGCCTGCCCATCGGCATGCAGCTCATGGGCGCCCCGCTGGCCGACGCCACCGTGCTGCGCGCCGGCCGCGCCTACGAGGCGGCCCACGGCGTACGCACGCCCCCCGGCGTGCTGGTCTCCTGACCCGCGCGCCCCGCCACCGCCCCGTGGGCGCGGACCCGCGCGCCCACGGGGCTGGCCCGCGCCGGCCCCGCACCCGGGCACGCCGAGCGCACGGCCGGTCGGTCGGCGGCCGGCTAGACGCAACGATGTGGCATTGCCGGCTAGACGCAACGATGTGGCATTAAGGTGGAGACATGAGCCCCAAGCCCATGGCGCGGCCCGGCGGGCGCAGCGCCCGCGTCCAGGCATCGGTGCACGCCGCAGTGCACGCGCTGGAAGCCGAACGGGGACGGGCCGCGCTCAGCGTCCCGGCGATCGCGGCCCGCGCGGGCGTCACCCCGTCCACCATCTACCGGCGCTGGGGCGACCTCCAGGAACTCCTGTCGGACGTGGCGGTGGAGCGGCTGCGCCCCGACGAGTCCCCGCTCGACCTCGGCGACGTGCGCGCCGACCTGACGGCCTGGGCCCGGCAGTTCCTTGAGGAGATGGCCTCGCCCACGGCCCGGGCGTACATCAGGGACGCGTTGCTCGGCGACCCGGACGGCGGCAACGCGGGGCAGTGCTCGGCCTACGCCGCCAGGCAGATCGAGGTCATCCTCGGGCGCGCGCGGGAGCGCGGCGAGGCCGTGCCCGACTGCGAGGCCGTCCTCGACCGCCTGGTCGCCCCGATGATGTACCGCATCCTGTTCCGGCCGGGGCGGCTGACCGACGCGTACGCCGACCACCTCGTGCACGCCGCGCTCAGCCGGCCCGAACGGCTCGTCTAGCGGCCCCGCGGCCGTGCCGCGCGGGCCCCGCGAGGGTCTACGTCGCCGGGTCGAGCTTGCGGCGCAGGGTGGCGGCGAAGTCCTCGGCCGCCAGCAGCCTGGCCCGCAGCGTCTCGCAGCGCGCGTCTGCCACCTCGCGGTACGCGTCGAGCCGCTCGCGCAGGCGCTCCCGCTCCTCACCGGTGGGCCCGACGTCGGCGACGGCCAGCCGGTCGGTGATTTCCAGCAGGTCCCGCATTTCCTCCAGGGAGAAGTCCAGCGGCTTCATCCGGCGGATGACCATCAGGCGCTCGACGTCGACCTCGGTGTAGAGCCGGAAGCCGCCCTTGCTGCGGGCGGACGGCGTGACCAGGCCGACCTCTTCGTAGTGCCGGATGGTGCCCAGCGACAAACCGGTCCGCTCGGCGACCTCACCGATCTGCATCCGCCGTTCCGTCATCGCAGCGTCTTCTCTCTGAGTGCTCTCCGTCGCCCGCCGGGCGGTAAGTACCCCAGCATACGGATCACCCGCGCCACACCGGTCCGCCGTGAGCCCGGGGCGGACCGGCGACGCCCATACCCTGCCCTCACTTTAAGGTAGGGTTCGACCGGCTTCGGGCGGGGCGGCATCCTCCTCGGGAGACGGCCTCACCGCCCCGGCAATCCGCCAGACGGCACCCTGGAATGCCCGGGTGATGCTGCCCGACCCGCGGTCGACGGAGCCCGCGTCGGGTGCCCCGCGTTACGGCACACGACGACGCCCCCGGTGCCACCCGTCGAGGCACCCCCAGCTGTCCCACCCGCTCCGCCCGCTGCGTCCGGGCCGCACACGACGCGCACGCTCCGCCGCCCGGGCGCGGGCGCCCGAACAGAAACGGTCGCATGTCCTCACCGCTGTCCCCCCCGTTGCCGCGCTGCGCGCCCGCCTTCCCGGGGGTGTGGGCCGGCCGGACTGGCTCGCCTCGCCCAAGGTCTTCCGTACCGAGGTGCTGGCCGGCCTGGTGGTGGCCCTGGCGTTGATCCCCGAGGCCATCTCGTTCTCGATCATCGCCGACGTCGACCCCAGCGTCGGCCTCTTCGCCTCCTTCACGATGGCCGTAGTGATCTCCTTCGTCGGTGGGCGCAAGGCCATGATCTCCGCCGCCACCGGCGCGATCGCCCTGGTCATAGCCCCGCTCAACCGCGAGCACGGCTTCGGGTACCTGGTCGCCACCGTCATCCTCGGCGGAATCTTCCAGATCGCGCTGGGCGCCCTGGGGGTGGCGAAGCTGCTGCGCTTCGTCCCGCGGAGCGTGATGGTCGGCTTCGTGAACGCCCTGGCCATTCTGGTCTTCATGGCGCAGGTGCCCGAGATGCACCACGCGCCCTGGCCGGTCTACCCGTTGATCGTCGCGGGGCTGGCGTTGACGGTGCTCTTTCCGCGGGTCACCAGGGTGGTCCCGGCGCCGCTGGTATCCATCGTCATCCTGACCGCGATCACCGTGGCCGCCGGCATCGCGGTGCCCACCGTCGGCGACAAGGGCGAACTGCCCTCCTCGCTGCCGGTGCCGGGCCTGCCGGACGTGCCCTTCACCTGGGACACGCTGACCATCATCGCCCCCTACGCCTTCGCCTTCGCACTGGTGGGCCTCATGGAATCGCTGATGACGGCCAAGCTCGTGGACGACATCACCGACACCCACTCCGGCAAGACCCGCGAATCCGTCGGCCAGGGCATCGCCAACATCGTCACCGGCTTCTTCGGCGGCATGGGCGGCTGCGCCATGATCGGCCAGACCATGATCAACTTGAGGACCTCGGGGGCCAGGACGCGGCTGTCCACGTTCCTGGCCAGGGCCTTCCTGATGGTGCTGTGCATCGTGTGTTCGGGCCGGTGGTCTCCGACATCCCGATGGCCGCGCTGGTGGCCATCATGGTGCTGGTCACCGTGAGCACCTTCGACTGGCACTCGGTCCACCCTGCGACGCTGCGGCGGATGCCGGTGGGGGAGACGCTGGTGATGGTGGTCACCGTGGGCTGCGCGGTGGCCACCCATAATCTGGCCGTCGGCGTTATCGTCGGCTCGCTCACCGCCATGGTGATCTTCGCCCGGCGGGTGGCGCACCTGGCCCAGGTCTCCGGCGTCCTCGACCCGGACGGCGACCAGGTCGTCTACGCCGTCACCGGAGAGCTGTTCTTCGCCTCCTCCAACGACCTGGTTGCCCAGTTCGACTACGCCAACGACCCCGACGACGTGGTCATCTATCTCTCCGACGCGCACATCTGGGACGCCTCGTCGGTGGCCTCGCTCGACGCCATCGAGCACAAGTACCGCCGGCGCGGCAAGCAGGTCACCATCGTCGGCCTCAACCAACCCAGCGCCGCCCTCCACGACAAGCTCGCCGGCCGGCTCACCACCGGACACTGAGCCGACCACCGCACCCCGGGCCCACGGGCGCTGGCTCGCGCCCGACCGGCGGTCGAGCCCCTCCGACGGTCGAGCCCCTCCGACGGTCGAGCCCCTCCGACGGTCGGGCCCGGGGAGCGGAGACCACCCGGAGCCCGAGGGTTACCCGGAGGCGGAGGGTCGGAAGTTCATCCGGTAGAAGACCGCCAGGTTCCGCATCCCGGTGAAGACCTTCGAGACCTTGGCCGTCATGCGAAAGCCCGTCGGCAGCCGGTCGTTGTCGAGGTCGAAGGCGCTCATCGAGGACACGCAGCGCAGCCGGGAGTCGATAGCCTCCAACTCCTCGCAACTGTCGAAGCCCCAGTGCACGGTGGCCTTCGCGGCCTGCACCGCCTTGTTGAGCTTCTGCAACTTCGTGCCCCGCTTGCTGAGGCCGTCGAAGACGAACTGACCGCTCGGGAAGTGGTCGAGGACGCGCCGTACCAGGTCCTTGCCTTCGTCCTCCCTGAGGTACATGAACAGGCCCTCGGCCACCACGAGCACCGGCAGATCGCCCTTGATCTCGGCGAGCCACATCGGGTCGGTCACGGACTAACCGACGGCCGTGTAGCCGTCGCGGTCCGGGAAGAGCCGCCCGCGCAACTCGATGACCTCGGGGTAGTCCACGTCGAACCACCGCACCCCCGGACCCGGGTCGATGCGGTATACCCGGGTGTCGAGGCCACACCCCAGGTGCAGGACGACGCACTCGGGGTGGGCCGCCAGGAACTCGGGTGCCCAGTCGTCCAGGCGCCGGGCCCGCAGGGCAATCGCGGTGTCGTCGCCGCGCCGCAGGCCCACGGTGGAGAAGTTCACCTCGATCTGTTGGACGGCGTCGTACGCCATGGTGTCGTGCAGGATCGAATCGGGGGACTGGGAGTCCAGCGCCCTGCCGTAGAGGGTGGGAAGCAGCGTGGCCTTCTCACCGGCGAGATTCACTTTCGTCGTGTATCTGACGGTAAGCCCGATTAGCCGCGCCCCGCGTGCTTCGCCCTGACGTACCCGTGCGAGTGAGGCCCGGTCGCGGTGCTGACCGGGCCTCGGGTCGACGCCGCCCCGCCGGGTGGGCGGGGCGGCGGGGCGTCAGCGGAGGAACGTCGGGCGCGGGGGCTGGGGCGCGGTGCCCGGCCCGCGCCACGGTGTGGCGCCCGGCGTGGGCGTGGTCAAGTCCGCGCTGGTCAGCGCCGTGCCGACGACCGGAATGGTGACCTTGCTGGCCGGCAGGTCCACCGTCACCCGGGCGCCGGTGGCCGTCTCGAAGTACAGGTACTCGGCGGGCGTTCCGGCGAGCACGAGCCCGATCCGGTGGCCGGGCTTGAGGACGTAGTCGTTCGGCAGGGTCTGCCAGCGGATCTGGTACCCCTGGCCCGGCGTCAGCGGCTGCGGGTCGCTCGCCGAGGCGTGGTTCTGCGCGTCCAGCGAGCCGCGGGCGATGACGTGCACCGGGTGCTTGGCCGTCACGTTGACGGCCTTCTTGTAGCAGGCGTCATCGGCCGTGGTGCCCTCGCCGTGGCAACTCTCCTCGTCGATGAGCCGGACGCCGTCGTGCAGCTTGTTCTGCGGCTCGTTGCGCAGCACGTCGACGCGCTCGTTGGTGCCGTAGTCGACCAGCAGCGCGGTGAGGTTGCTGGTGGGCTTGTCCAGCGCCAGCCTGATGTCCATGGACGGTGTGCCGGAGATCCGGGCCTGGCCGGTCAGCGGCTGGCTGACGTAGGCGAGTCGGCTGGGCCTGACGGTCGTCGGGTCGCTGATCAGGTCGGCCTCGCTGGCCTTGACGTCGGTGAACGACTGGGCGCCGGTGCGCGCGGGGCGCAGCCCGAGCGAACCGTCCGCGCTCGGGTGGTGCGACACCGACAAGGTGCGCGCCGGCCAGTCGGACTGTGTCGTCCAGGTGGTGGGCCCGGTCTGGAGGTCGACCCGCGGCTCGTTCGTGAGCCCGTTCTGGATGCCGTACAACCAGTGGTCGAACCACCGGTGCAGGGTGTCCACCCACAGGTCCCGGCGTCCGGGGAAGTCGAAGCCGTCGGTGTGTCCGTACTGCCCGAGCTACAGCTTGCGCGGCACACCCTGCCGCTTCAGCCCCTCCCACCAGTGGGTGAACTGGTTGGGTGCACGTTCTGGTCGTTCAGGGTGTGCAGCACCTGCACGCTCGCCCTGACCTTGCCCACCTCGGGCGCCGGCTGGGCGACGTGGTTGCGCTCGTGCCAGTACGCGTTGTAATCGCCGGTCGCGTCGTCCTCGCCGGCCCTCAGGTCGTCCCGCACCGCCTGGCACTTCGCGTCTGGGTCGGTGTCCAACTCGGTGGACAGGTACTGGCTGAACCCCTCCCAGTGCTTGGCGCCGCGCGAGCGGGTGATATCGTACCAGCAGCTGACCGCCCAGATCGGCCAGATCGGCACGATCGTCTCCAGCCCCTCGACACCGCTGCCGGCTACGGCGTTGGCCAGCATGCCGTGGAAGGACTTGCCCACCATCCCGGCCTTGCCGGTCGACCAGTGGGCTCGCGCATGGCTGCCGTCGGCGCGATAGGCCCGCGCCCGGCCGTTCAGCCACTTCACGGCCGCCTTGCTCGCCGCGACGTCACTGTCGCCACCCACCGTGAGACAACCGTCGGACTTCGCCGTGCCCGTCGTGTCCGCCTGGACGACGGTGTAGCCACCCGGCACGAAGTAGTTGTCGTAGTGCATCGGGAACCTGGTGCGCTCGCCCCGCTCGTCCCACGCCTTCTTCTCCGACTCGAAGCCGCCGCGGCCGACCGTGTCGTTGTACGGACTCGACTCGATGATCGCGGGCGCCCTGAGGCCCTGGTCGGTCTCCTTGGGGCGGATGACGTCCACGCCCGCGCGGTCCAGCCTGCCGTCCCGGTCGCTGTCGACGTCGAGCTGGACCATGAGGTGTTCGCGGACCGCGTCCCGGTAGGAGAACGCCGCCTGTGTCCGCCCGTCCGCCACCGTGATGGTGGGCCGTTTGTTCGGTGGCGTCGGCGATGGCCGAGCCGACGGCGAGGGTGGCCAGGGACGTCGTCGCCGCGATCGCGGTGATTGCGCCCCGGCGCCATCGTGAGCTGAACACGCGGACCTCCTTGCTGTGGCAGTGCGTGCGCGCGTGGGGGAGGGGCATCCAGTCTGGGGAGGTGATCGTCTCGCCGCATCCTGGCGCCCGGCTAAAACCCCAGGTGCCTGCCCTGCGCGTCCTACCCGCCCGCCGTACCCCGCCCGGCCGCCGAGCGAACTCCCGCAGCGCCGCCTCCACGATGGCCTCCAGGCGCGCGTGGTGCGCCCCGCGCCAGTACACCCGACGGCAGGAGACGCACTGGGCGAAGACGTCGTAGGTGCGGCGCGTGCCGTGTTCGAGGTGCTGCCCGACGGACTCCTTGTCCGCCTCGGCCAGCAGCCCGTTGCACGCGCTGCACCGGGTCCACGGCGCGAGGTCGGGCGCGAACCGGCCCAGCACGTCACGTAGTTGCTCATCGGGCCGGTCGCTGTACACGTACGCGCCGGCCCACAGCTCGCGCCGCCGCAACAGGCCCCGGTCGCGTGAGAGCAGCACCCGGCGCTCGCTGGCCGAGCGGGTGGCCAGCGTCGCGTCGCCGATGTCCTCGCTCTCGTACGCGGTGTCGATGCCCAGCAGCCGCATCCGGCGCGCGAGGGTGCCCAGGTGGACGTCGAGGAGGAAGCGCAGCGGCGCTCCCGGCACCCGCTGGGGCCACACCGCACGGAGCGCACCTCGACCGTGCGGCCGTCGGCCGGCACGTGCGCGGTGGCCACCGGGTCCCCGTCGACCAGCAACTCGCCCACCTCGGTGAGCGAGACGCCGAGGGATTCCACGACGTGGCCGAGCGATGAGGTCCCGTCGGTGGCCAGGGGGAAGGGTCCACCCCTGCGGTCCGGGGCGACGAAGCGGTGGAGTGCGGGGTCGAGCTGGACCTGGAGGCGAGGAAGCGTGTTCACGGGCGCCAGCATGCCACCGCGCCCGGCGCGCTGGCACGCTGGCACGCTGGCACGCGCATTCTTCCCGCCCCCTCCTCCTTCCTTCCTTCCTCCCTTCCTTCTTCCCGCCCGGAGCGATCCCCGCCGTGGCCCGGTCGGAGAGCCGTGCGAGGAAGACGAAGGGTTGACGAGGGCAGGGACGGCCCTTCGGCAACTTATTTGAATGATCGGTCAAATTCACCTAGGGTCAGCGTATGAGCAGGGTGAAGGATTTTGACCCGGACGCCGCGCTGCGGGCGGCCATGGAGTTGTTCTGGCGCAAGGGATACGAGGCCACCTCAATGCAGGACCTGGTGGACCACCTCGGGCTCGGCCGCGGCAGCATCTACGGCACCTTCGGCAGCAAGCGCGAGCTGTATCTGAGGGCCGTGGACCGCTACGGCGAGGACGCCAGGGAGGCGTTCGTCGGCCGCCTCTCCGGACCGGGTTCCGGGCTGCAGGCGGTGCGCGGCCTGGTGCGCTTCTACGTGGAGGGCGCGCTGGCGGACGACGACCACAAGGGCTGTCTGATGACCAACACCGCGGTCGAACTGCCCGCGGACGAGGGAGCGCGCCGGCGCGTGGCCACCGGCCTGGAATCCCTGGAGACGGCCATCATGGGGGCGCTCGTGCGGGCCCGCGCCGAGGGCGAGTTGGCGCCGGACAAGGACCCCGCGTCGCTGGCCAGGTTCCTGGTCACCCTGCTCCAGGGGGTCCGCGTCGTGGGCAAGACCCCGGTGCGCGAGCGCTTCCTGAACGACATCGTGGAGCGGGCGCTGGCCGTCCTGGACTGAGCCGTCGCCAGGGGGGCGTGTCGCCCCCGCCCCACACTTCCTCCCCTCGCCCCCGGCCCGGGGCGCGTCCCAGCCCGCGGCGCGTCCCGGCCCGTGGTGTGTACCGCGCCGTCCGGCGCGGCGGCGTCCTCGTGCGGCCGTCGCCACCCGCGCGACCGCGCCCCACGCGCCGGGGGTGGCCCGAGCCTGTCTCGATCCGGGCGTACGCCTGCCCGCTTATTTGACTTCTCATTCAAGAAAGCCGGAAGCCTTCACGCTCGACACTCGTCACGACGAGACAACGCGACCGGCCAGAAGACGACAAAGAAGAGCGAGAAGGAGACACACCTCATGACCGACCACCGCCCCGTCCCCACCGAGTTGGCCGCCTCGCTCGCCGGCGACTTCACCAGCGCGTACGCCATCGTCAACGGCGTCCGGCTGCACCACGTCACCGGCGGCAGCGGCGCCCAGCTGATCCTGCTGGGTGGCTGGCCGCAGACCTGGTGGCAGTTCCGCAAGGTGCTGCCCGAGCTGGCCCGCACCTTCCGGGTGACCGCCGTGGACCTGCGCGGCATGGGCGGTTCGGACAAGCCAGCCGACGGTTACGACAAGCGCACCATGGCGCGGGACATCCACGAGCTGATCCGACACCTGGGGCACGAATCGGCGTTCGTCGCCGGACACGACATCGGCGCCTCGGTCGGCTACCAGCTCGCCGCCAACCACCCGGCGTCCGTGCGCCGCCTGGTCACCATCGACCTGGGTGTGCCCGACGACTCCTGGCTGCGGATCGGCATGCTGCCCGGCTCGGACGAACAGGCCGAGGCCATCGCCCAGGGTCGGGGCGGCTACCCCTGGTGCTTCGCGTTCAACCAGTTGCGCGGCCTCCCCGAGGAGTTGCTCACCGGCCGCTTCCGCCCGCTGATCGACTGGCTGTACGGGCACATGCTGCTCGACCAGGCGTCCGCCGAGGAGGACGCGCGGCGGATCTACGCCCACGCCTACGACACGCGCGAGGCCATCCGGGCGGGCAACGGCTGGTACCAGACGATGCGCCAGGACGTCGCCGACCTGGCCACCCACGCCCCTTTCACGTTCCCTATCCTGACGCTGGCCGGCGAGACCAGCTACGCCGCGCTGCGCGAACAGATGGGCCCCGACAAGGGCACCGACATCCGCGTGGTCGAGGTGGCGGGCAGCGGCCACTACGTACCGGAGGAGCGGCCGGAGGCCGTGGTGCGGGAGCTGCTCGCTTTCTTCGGGGAGGACGTGCCGCCGGCCGGCACCGCGCGCTAGGCGCGCCTGCCACCCACCGCTGGCCACCCGCCGACGCACGGGGCCCACGGCCTCCCGGCGCCCCGCACGGAGCACGCCTTCCCTCCCCGCGACCGCTCGGCGGTCGTCTGGGGAGGGAAGGCGGGCCCTGCGGGGCGAGCAGGTCGGCGAGGTTCTTCTGGTACATGGACTCCCAGCCCTTCCGGTCCGCCAGGATCTTCCGCACCGCCGAGCACACCTCGCGCTTGAGGACCGGCTGCCCGGGGAGCATCGCCACGCCGTACGCCTCCGTGCCCTCGATGGTCTCCAGCCGCCGGACCTTGCCGAGGTTGTTCTTCTCGTAGCCCGCGAGAATGACGTCGTCCGACGCCACGGCGTAGACCTGCGAGTCCTCGTCCAACAGCTTCTCCAGGCAGCGCTGGTAGCTGGCGGGCGGGGACTTCATCATGCTGAAGCCGAGCTTGGGCAGTTCCTTCCAGTACGTCGACTTCTGCTGCGTGTACACCTCCACACCAAGGTCCTTCAGGTCGTTGGGGCCCTCGATGTTGGGGTACTTGCGCGACTTCTCGCGCACCAGGAACCTGCTGCCCGCCTTGTAGTAAGGGCCGACGAAGTCGACGTCCTTCCGCATGGTGTACGAGGCGACGACGAGATCCAGTCTTCTTCACCAGCTCGCTGCTCCGGTTCTCGGTGGTCACCGGGACGAACTTCACGTCCGCTCTGTCCGTGTATCCCATGTGCTCGGCGACCTTGTAGGCCATGTCGATGTCATAGCCCGAGTGCCTGTCCTTGTGACCGGCCACCCGCTCGCTCAGGCCCGGCTGGTCGATCTTCACGCCGATCCGCAGGGTGGGATGCGTCGTCCGCCAGGCCGGTGCGCCGGGGCCGCCACCCGGACGGTCCGGGCCGGCGGTACCGTTGCCCTCGGCCTTCTCGCCGAAGCCGAAGCCGTCCGTCACGAACCAGCCGGCGGCGACCAGCACCGCGGCGCACGTGACCGCCGACACCACCACCCTTCCCCTCTTACGGGGGCCGGGGTGCGACCTCTCCTCCGCCGGGTCGGGGCCGGGGGTAGCTGGTTCGGGCAGGGCCGCGACCGGGGCCGCGGCGGCGGGGGTGGCGGCCCTCGGCGCGAGGGCCGGTTCGGGCGCGGGCGCCGGCGGGCGCGGCGTGACCTTGGCCGGGCCCGCGTTCGCCGGGCCGCCCAGCACCTCGCGCAGCATGGCGTCCGCCGTGGCCGCGTCCAGGCGCTCGTCGGGATCGCTGCGCAGCAGCCCCTGGATGACCGGGGCGAGGGGGCCGGCGTACCGGGGGACCGGGTTGGGCGTGCGCAGGATGCTCTCCTGGACCTCCCAGACCTCGCTGCCGCCGAACGGGAGGCGGCCCTCGACCATCTCGTACAGTGTGACTCCCAGCGCCCACAGGTCGGACGCGGGTGTGGGGCCGCGGGAGCCGGGTGCGAAGAGTTCGGGCGCCAGGTACGGGGGTGTGCCGATGATGCTGCCGGGTCGGGTGACGGAGGCGGCGCCCACGAACGTCGCGATGCCGAAGTCCACCAGGATCACCAGCCCGTCGTCGCGGACCAGCACGTTGCCCGGCTTCACGTCGCGGTGGACGACTGACGCCGCGTGCACCGCCCGCAGGCCGCGTAGGATCTGGTGGCCGATGTCCGCCGCCCTGGGCACGGCGAGCACCTGCTGGCTGCGCAACAGGTCCGCCAGCGACCCGGCGTCGAGCAGCTTCATCACGATCCAGACCTGTTTGTCCGTCTCGACCTGGTCGTGGACCGTCACCATGTTCGGGTGCTCGATCTTGGCGATCGCCTCCGCCTCCCGGCGCGCCCGCTACATCGCCGCGGTCTGGGTGTCGGCGGTCATCGCGTTCCGGTCGAGCAGGCCCTTGATGGCGACGAACCGGCGCCGCCGCCGGTCATGGGCCTTCCACACCTCGCCCATGCCGCCGCTGCCGATCGGTTCCAGCAGTTCGTAGCGGCCCTCGATCACCACGTGCGGACGGCCGGGCGCGGGTGAGTCCTTGTGCCTCCGCGTCCGGGGCCATCTCTGAGTCCCCTCGGCGCCCGCCCGCGCCGGGGTGCTGCCCGCCCAGTGGTCGTGGGGCCCACCGCCGGCCCCGGCCCTGTCTTCGTCTCGCATGTGCCCCCTCGCAACCTGAACCAGGCCACAGTAAACGCTCAGTCAAAAGTACGCGGAGAGAGGCGAGATGAGGCGGTAGGAGGGCCGAGTACCGCGCCCGCAGTGGTGGATCGGAGGTGCTGTCGGTAGCGGAGCAAGGTAGCGCCGACTCCCGGAGATGTCAGCCAGTCGCGGGAGCGAGCCCCGGTCGGTACGGCGATCGGTGTGTCGATACGCGCGCGGCGGGGGAGGGCGGCGCGGTCGTGCGTGGCGCGGAGCGCGGGGTGGCCGGGTCGCGGGGCCGGGTGGGGCGTACGACGTCGGGTGCGGGATTTGTTGTGGGGCGGAAGCAACCCGGACTAGGCATGGAGCATGTTCTCCAGGGGAAGGCGTGCGAGACAACCCCCCGACCTGCCGGTTCTCTGTGGCGCGGGGCACATGCAGGGCCGTTTCGCTGGGTGTGTCGGCGCCGCGAGAGTGCCCGGCAAGATCACTTAAAAAAGGACTTTTCGGGCTTATCGTGCTCTGTGGCGCAGCTCACGGGTGTCGCTGGTTGATCTGTCACGCGGCGTGTCCGCGCGATGTCGGCTGCCCGGCCGGGCCCCGCCCCGTTGGGGATGCGCCCGTCGCGGGCGTCCGGAAGATGTAGCCCCGGGAGACAGGTCCCGTACGCAGTGTTATCTCGCATGGCGAGCTAATGCCTTAATTGATCTTTATTAGGCGGTTCGTGGCTTGTCGCCGGCGAAATGAATGTGTTTTGTTGGCGCTCCCGCTGAAACGAAGGCGGGTATCCGACGCCGGGATGCCGAATCTTGCCGCTGGCCGAGGAGACACTTCAAAGACATGACGGCAAGAGCGGGGGAACCAGGTAAGTGCCGTACCGCGCTGAGCGCGGTCGGCTTGGGGTGAAGACGTGTCGCGGCGCCAGGCGCCGCGCAGGGCACGTCCGGGCAACTCCAGCCCGAATCCGACAGCTCACCTCGCAGGCATAGGAGAGGGATACCCCTATGTCTCATCGCACGCGTCACCGCCGCATCAGCACGCGTCGCCTCGGCATTTCCGTCGCGCTGACCGCTGGCGGCGCCAGCCTCGCCATTCCCGTCCTCGGTTCCACCCAGGCCAACGCCGCCTCGGTGGACGTGTGGGAGAAGGTCGCCCAGTGCGAGGCGACCGGCAACTGGAGCATCAACACCGGCAACGGCTTCTACGGCGGCCTGCAGTTCACCGACAGCACCTGGCGTGCCTTCGGCGGCGCGCAGTACGCCCCCCGCGCCGACCTGGCCACCAAGGACCAGCAGATCGCCGTGGCCGAGAAGGTCCTCAAGGTGCAGGGCCCCGGTGCCTGGCCGGTGTGCTCCGTCAAGGCGGGCCTGACCGCCGGCGGCCCGGCCCCGCAGCTCTCCACCGACGGCGCTCGCGACCAGGCGAACACCACTCGCGACGCCCGTACCGCGCCGCAGGCCGCGCCCAAGGCCGCCGCCCCCAAGGCCGCGCCGAAGGCCGAGAGCAAGCCCGCTCCGCGCACCCAGAACCCGACCGCCGGCAAGGCGTACACCGTGCGCTCCGGCGACACGCTGTTCAAGATCTCCCAGGCGCACGACGTCAACGGCGGCTGGCGCGCGGTCTACGACCGCAACCAGGACGTCATCGGCGACAACCCGAACCTGATCTTCCCGAACCAGCACCTAACCCTGCCCGGTGCCGGCTCCGCCGCCAAGGCCCCGCAGCAGCAGGCTGCCCCGAAGGCCGCGCAGGCGCCGAAGCCGCAGGCTGAGGCCCCCCCGGCGACCGGCTTCACCGCCCCGGTGGCCAACAGCGCCATGGGCAACCCCGTACCACCAGTCCGGTGGTAGCTGGTCCAGCGGCTACCACACCGGCGTGGACTTCCCGGTCGCCACCGGCACCACCGTGAAGTCCATCGGCGCCGGCCAGGTCGTCTCGGCCGGCTGGGCGGGCTCGTACGGCAACCAGGTCGTCATCCGCCACGCGGACGGCCACTACAGCCAGTACGCCCACCTGTCGCAGCTCTCCGTCTCGGCCGGCCAGTCCGTCACCGGCGGCCAGCAGATCGGCCTGTCCGGCAGCACCGGCAACAGCAGCGGCCCGCACCTGCACTTCGAGGTGCGCACCGGTGCCGGCTACGGCTCGGACGTCGACCCGGTCAGCTACCTGCGTGGCAAGGGCGTCAGCCTCTGACCAGCGGCTCGATCGCTGAGCGGGCGCCCCTGACCGATCGCTGACCAACGGCTCCCCGCACCACCGCACCACCCGATGTGCCCCCGCGCCGACCCGGCGCGGGGGCACATCGGTGTTCCGCGAGGGCAGATTCGCCTGCCGCGGGGGCATTTGGTGGCCGGCCACCCGGGTGCTACGGGGCGGGTGCTGGGTAGAGTTCCCGTCTCATGGGGTTGTGGAACGGGGAGGAACCCGCGAAACAGGGTGGCACCGAGCCCGAGCGTACCGCTGACGGTCCCGTGCGGAGCGTCGGCGGCCCGGTGCGCGGTGCCGGTGAGCGCGAGACGCTGGCCGCCCGCGATGCCTCGGCGGCCGAGGCCGACGCACCCACCGACGCCGACGGCACCCCGGCGCGCCACGCGCCGGCCCCCGCCCCGCCGATCCCGCGCCACCCGCCGACCCGCACGCGGCCGGCGAGCCCCCCGCGCCGGACGCCCCGCGGCAGACCCAGCCCCGGACACACGCCCAGCCGCAGTCGCATGCACAGCCACCTGCTGAGTGGCGGTCCTCCGCGTGGCAGCCACCGAGCGCCATCGAGCAGGAGCTGTACGACGCGAAGACCCGCGGCGACTGGTCCCGCTACGTCACCGCGCTGGCCCACACCCCGCTCTTCGTCGCGGACTCGCGGGAGCGCGTGGACGCCCACCCCGACACCGTCGTCTTCACGCCGTACTGCGACCCGCGCACCCGTACCGATTGCCTCGCCGTGTACACCGAGGGCATGCTGCCGGCACCGGTCGAGGACCCCGTCTTCCATTCCGGCTCGCTGGGTTGGTACGCGCGGGTGTGGGGCCCCAAGGACCCGCCGTGGCTCGCGGTCAACCCGGGCAGCCCGTGCGAGGCGTACTTCCCCACCACCCCGACCCACCGCGCGGTCTGGCAGCAGCACGCGGACCGCGCCGCCGCCCCCCCGCAGCCCCAGCTCCGCGCCCTGATCGTCGGCGGGCCACTGCGCGGTTCGGTGGCCCACGGCCTGGCCTGCGGGGCGCTGCTCAGCGTCAACAACGCCGAGCTGTGGAACGCCATGGCCTACCACGGCGGCGGGTACACGGCCGAACGGGACCGGCTGGGCGAGTGGTGGGGCATTACCTCCCGCGCCGACTGGCAGCGCACCCTGGAGATCCTGCTGCGCGCCGAGATGACCAGCCCGGTGTGGGAGTTCACGCTCGGCATCCGCCGCTCGCTGGCGCTCGACTTCGCGGGCGCCGTCGACGTGGACCACTGGCGGCAGGTGGCGGAGCGGGCGCTGTGGCACAACGCCGCCGAGGCGGCCGAGCCGCGCATCACCCCGGACGGCGTCACGGTGGCCCAGCCCCGCAGCGACGCCGAGGTGCGCTCCCAGGTCGCCGGCGTGCGCCGGTTGATCGGCCGCATCACCCGTTACGAGGCCAGGTTCCGCGCGGACGGGCTGCTCGCCGACGGCAAGTTCGTGCGCTCGGTGGAGGCGTGGGACTACGGGCGCGCCTCCTGCATGGCCCGCTGGGGGCTCGGCGCCCGCTATTGCACCCTGTCGGAGGCCGAACAGGCCGTGCTGCGCGCGGGCCGGCTCAGCCAGGCCAACTACCGCTCCTGGGCGGACTTCTCTGCCGCCTACATCCTCGGCCGCTGCCTGCACTTCGACGATGATGAGTTCGGGGACTGGTACGAGGAGATGGTCGCCGCCCACCGGCTGCTGATGTCCGACCCGGGCAGCCCGTGGCGGAACCTGCCCTGGAAGTAGCGGGCCACCGGCGGGAACGGGCCGGCCCCGGCAGCGCCCCTCGGGGTCGGGCGCGGGTCAGGAACGGACCTGGACGGAGCCCGCGTACAGGGCCCGGGAACCCTTGGTGAGGCGGGCCACGATGGTGATGCGGCGGCCCTCGGGGAAGGCGAAGTCACACACCCGCGAGCGGCCCCGGCCGTTGACCGCGCAGGTCCTGACGGCCTTGGGCCGCCTGGTGTCGTAGAGTCGCACCCCGAATGCGTAACCGTCGGCGCGGGTGTCCGTCACCCTGACGCGCTCGCCCGTCGCGTACCAGGCGTACCAGGTGACCCTGCCACCCCGCAGCCCCGCCGCCTCGGCCGGTGTGGTGCCCAGCATGCCCGCGGCGAGGCCGGCCGTGAGGAGGGCGACCACCGACGTGCGGAGCGTGCGCGTGCTCATCGGCCCCCTCACCCTCCTGACTCCTGTTACCCACGGGGCACCGCGCCCCAGGTCGCGGATAGTAGCAAGGCGGCCGGAGCGAGCCGGCACCGCGGCTTTCTCGGCGGAACGTCGGATCTCGTCGCCGCGCCGTGTGGGGTGGCCGCGCACCCCCCGCACCGTCCGCCGCCCCACCGCCGCGCCATCCCACCCAGCCAGTCCGACCGGCGCAGCCAACCCGGCCAGCCCAGCCAACCCAGTCACGCGGCCGGCGCGGTCGTCCCCGCGGTGAGTGCCGAAGCCGCTGGCTGCTACCTTCCGGAGCCATGACCGAGAGCGTGTACGTGGGCAACGCCGGCAGGGACGCCGCACTGGACCGGGGGTGGCTGCTGGGCCATTTCAAGGACGCGTCCGATCCTCGGCACAGCGAGGACGTGGAGATCAAGTGGGGCGTCCACCCGAGGGGCGAGGAACGGGCCCGGTGGGTGACCGGTGAGGAGCGCACCACCCTGCAGGTCCTCGTCAGCGGGCGGTTCCGCGTGGAGCTGCCCGGGCGCAGCGTTCTCCTGGCCGAGCAAGGTGACTACGTCGTATGGGGCCGAGGCGTCGACCACTCGTGGCGCGCGGAGGAGGATTTCGTGCTCCTGACGGTCCGCTGGCCCTCCGTCCCGGGCTGCCAGGTGCCCCTGAGGTTCCCCGCGGGGTGGCGGTTCAGGCATAGTGGCTGAGGAGGGCTTCGACGTATCCCTCCAGCCTGTGAGCCAGGACCGTGGGCGTCAGATCGACGCGGCCCAGTTCACGCCAGGGGACGGCGACCTTCTCCGCGTCCGGGGCGAAGGCCAGCGCGTCCAGCAGACGCCAGTAGAGATGCGCGGTGCTGTCCTCGGCCAGGGTTCCGCCCGCGGCGACGTAGCGATCGGCGAAGCGCATGCCGGCGGGGACCCCGTGCAGCAGGGCGAGAGCCGTCGAACAATGGGCGACGTCCAGGTCGGCCGGCCCCCAGGAGGTCTCCACCCAGTCCACGACCCCGCTGCCCCGGGGATCGTCGTCGGCACCCGTGAAGAGGACGTTGCCGGGATGGAAGTCCCGGTGCAGGAAGCACCCCTGGTAGGCCGGGGGCTCGCGGCGGATGACGTCGACGGCCCGCCGCCACAGCTCGGGCCGTTCGGTGGTCGCGGGCCCAGTCACCCGCTCGGGAGAGGCCCAGGGCTGGTAGGCGCGAGGCCGTTGTCGCACGGTCACCGGCAGCCGATGGATACGCGCCAGTTGCCGGGCCAGCGGCTCGGCGCGACCGTCGGCACCCTGATCGTCCAGGCGTACGGCCCCGGCAACCGGGACATCAGCAGGGAGGGGTGGTCGCAGTACGTCGCGGTCGCGTCCACCGCCACGAGCGTCGGCGCGGGCACGACCGTGTCACCGAGCAGGCGCAGGATGGCCGCCTCCCGGGTCAACAGGCCCTCCGCGTGCCGGAACGTAGGAGGGCTTAACGAAGGACCGCAGGACGAGCGAGCGACGACCATCCGGGCCGTGCAGGTCCAGGCGGCGCATCTCCGACGTCCAGCCCCCGCACAGCCGCTCGACCCCCTCGACGCGCTCCGCCGTGGACAGTTCCTTCTCCACCCACGAGCGCGTGGCACCCCAGTGCTGACTGTCGAACCCCACGTCGATGCCCCCGGCCCCGTCACCCATGGAGGGCACACTATCCCACCCCCTCGCGAGCGCGTCCCGCGCCGGATGCGACCGGCCAGGGGAGCAGGCCCGCTGACCCGCCGTCACCCCTCGCGCGCGGAGTTCTCACTCCCGTCCGCCGGGCGCGGGGCGACCGCCACCCGCCAGCCCTGGTAGGAGGTCCGGCACCCGGTGGCGCGGCCACGCGCGGGCCCACGGCGGCGGGCGGCGGTCGCCCCGCAGTACGAAGGCGTCGGGCACCCCGCCGCCGGACTCCCGGCCGTCGGGGGTGTCGCGCTGGGAGCGGCAGCCCGCGGCGTGGGCGATGGGCACGACCGCGTGGGTCCCGCCCACCAGGCACGGCGGGCCTACCCCCTGTTCGCGCAGGACGGCGGCGATGCGCTGCCAGTCGGCGCGCGCCCCCTCCTGCACGCGGACGTGCCGGCGCACCATGTCCCACTGCACGGAGCCGTGCGCCACGCACAGGGCCGCCACTGCCACGATCACCACGGCGGCCCGAACGCGCCGGCGCGCGGTGGCGCGCGCGGCGAGACCCACACCCGGGGCCCCGCCCCGCCCGGCGCCGTCCGTTCCGTCCGCGTAGGGCGGCGGCCAGGCGCGGCGGACGGCGGCGATGCTGCCCAGCGCTGCCGGAACGGCCAGCAACGCGTAGGCCGGGAGCAGGAAGCGCGGCACGGCGTACGGGAGGAACGCGAGGTAGGTGGCCGCCGTCGCCGCCGCGACCAGCAGGGCCAGCCAGGCCGCACCGGCCCTCCCCGCGCGGTGGGCCGCGTACAGCCCGAGGGCGACCAGCGGCGGCAGCGCCAACCACCAGCCGACCGCCGGTCAGTCCACCGCGTCGCCCGTGCACGGTCGGCACAGCAGCGGGCCGTCCAGCGTCGTGACGTACTCCGGCAGTGAGAACGTCGGGCGCATGCCGCCCTGGATGTCGCTGGCCTCCCGCAGCCGTTGACGTACGCCCTCGAACCGGGTTTGGGCCTCAACGGCCCACGGCACCAGGCCCGCCGCGAGTCCGGTGGCGACGGCCACCACCGGCGCGAACCTGCGCCAGGCCGGTATGGCGAGGGGCTCGAGCAGGAGCGGAGCGGCGAGCCAGACGGCGTCGCTCGGTCGCATCAGCGCGGCGACGCACAGCGCGAGGGCCAGCCCGACCAGCGGGCCGCGCGCCGCGCGCGCGGACGTGGGGCGGGGCGCGCCCGCCGGGGTGGCTGGCGGAGCCACGGCGAGCAGGAAACAGCCGACCGCGCCGACCGCCGCCATCGCCAGGTAGTGGTTGGGCATCGCGGCGCCCCCGCAGAACAGGGCGATCCACAGGCTGCCGTACCCCGCCGCCGCGACAGCCGGGGCCAGCCCACTGCCGAGCACCCGTGTCCACGGGCGAAAGCCCAGGTAGAGGGCGAGCGTCGCGGTGGCCGTGAGGTAGCAGCGGAGCACGACGACCGAGTCGGTCACCGAGGCGACCGGGGCGACCAGCAGGGGCACGCCGCGCGAGCGGGGCGCGCTGAACGGGGTAGCCGGGTCGTACGGGGCGTAGCGGCTGAGGTAGACGAGCTCGTCCCAGCCGGGTGCGAGCGACAGCGGGAGCGCCGCGAACGTGGTGACGGCGACGGCCAGGCAGGCCCCGATCAGTAATCCGTCGGGGCGAACACCATGTTTCCTGAGCATGAACCGCAGCATGCAGGGCGGTGATGTGGCGGGCAAAGCCGGGGTGCGGTGGGCGGCGGCGCTCCGGACCGCCGCCCACTCGCACGGGCCCGTGGGGGCCGGGCCGGTACGGGTCAGGCGAGCCGCCCCAGCTCCGCCAGCCAGGTGCCGACCGCCTTCGCGGTCGTCTCCGCGTGCTCCTCGATCAGCGTGAAGTGGTCTCCGGGCGCGCTCACTTCCGCGTGCGGCAGCGGCCACGGGGCGAGCGGCTCGGTCTCCCGCTCGGCGGCCGTCACCAGGAGGGTGGGGCAGCCGTGTGGCCGCGGGTTGGCCCTGGCGAGCAGTCGGAGGTAGCCGCCCATGGCGGTGAGCCGGGTGTCGTCGAGGTAGTCCGCCCGCGTGGCGACGCCCGCCAGCAGCCGTGCGGAGTCGGCCGCACGGTAGGCGGCGAGCGGACGGCTGTCGAGCAACACCACCGCCCGGGCCCCGACGCGCTCGGCGACGGCGTGCGCGAGGAGTCCGCCCGACGAGTAGCCCGCCACCGCGAACGGCTCGTCGCCCACGGCCGATCGCACGGCCCCGGCCAGCGCGTCCAGCAGCGCCTCAAGGCTCGCCGGCAGCGGCTCGCCCGGTCGGAAGCCGGGCAGCGGCAACGCGCTCACCCGACAGTCGGCGCGCAGCGCGGCGGCGAACCGGGCGAACTGGTGCGGCCCCGAGGTCGCCAACACGCTGGGCAGGCAGACCAGGTGCGGGCCCGGCGTGTTGGCGGCGAGGACGACCGGCTCCGGCACGGCGCCCGGCTCGCCCGCCGTGCCGAACGCGGGGCGGAACGCGGTGGCCTGCCCGAGCAGTTCCACGAACGCCCCCGCGCGTCCCGCCGCCAACGCCTGCCGGAACAGCCCCGTGAGCGAACCCGTCAACGCGACGCTCCCCTCCCGGCCCCCCTCCAGGCCCTCGTCCCCGCTCGCGTGCAGGGCCGCGGCGCTGTTCAGGACGCCGCCCGCGTCGCCGCCTCGGCCGTGGCCCCTGGGGCGGTCGCCACCTGGCGCGGGCTCGGTCGGGGGGACGGGGCCGGTCGCAGGGGCGGGCCCGGTCGCGCCGCCGGCGGTGGCGGCTTCGCCGGGTGTCGCGGCGTCGTTCGGGGTGCTCGGCGCCGGGACGTTCGACGCGCGGACCCGCGTTCGTGGCGGGACCGGGGCCGGGGCCGAGGTCGGCGGCGTGGCCTGGGCCGGGGTCGGTGTGGGGGGGTCGGCGCGGTGGCCGGGGTCGGGGCCGGTGTGGGCGCCGGCGGGGTGGCCCGCGTGGTCCGCCGCGGGCTGGGGGCCGTCGGCGCCGCCGGGCTCGTCCGCGTCACCGGGGGCGTCGCCGGCCGCGGTGCGCCGTGCGTCGTACGCGTCGTACGCGTGGTGGGCGTGGCGTCAGGTACGGGTGCGCCGGAGGTGGCGGTGGCCACCTCGGCGGCGGGCAGGGCGGCCAGGTAGGCCGGGTTCGGGTTGTCGGTGAACACCCTCAGCGGGAGGCTGACCCCCGTGGCCCGGTTCAGCCGCTTGCGCAACTCCACGCTGGTCAGCGAGTCGAAGCCGAGCTCAAGCAGCCCGCGGTCCGGCAGCCGCGCCGGGTCCCGGTCCCCGAGCACGGCCGCGACCTCGTCGCGTACCAGCGTGGCCACCATGTCGCGCCGCTCCTCCGCACCAGCCTCGGCCAGTTGCCGGCGCAGCTCCGGCTCGGTCAGCGCGCCCCGGTCGCGCTCGTGCACGGTCCTGGCGACCTCGCTCAGCACCACGCCCGGCCGGATGGCGGCGTACGCCGGGGCGAAGTCGGCCCAGTCGATGTCGGCCACGACGACCGGCGTGGCGTCGCGCAGCGCCGTACGGATGGCGGTCAGCGCCAGGCCCGGATCGAGCAGCGTCACGCCCTGCCGCCTGAAGCGCTCCACCCGGACCGACTCGTCCCGCGACGCCGCGGACCCGTCAGTCGGTTCGTCGGCCGCCTCGGATGGGTTCGCCGACAACCCGCCCGTATCCGAGGGGCTGGGGGGGTTGGCGAGTTCCACAGGCCCCACGCGATGACGGTGGCCGGCAGGTCGGCCGCCCGCCGGCGTTGCGCCAGCGCCTCCAGGGCCGCGCCGGCCGGGGCGTACGCACCCTGACCGATGCCGCTGAACGTCGTCGCGAGGGAGGAGAAACAGGACCAGGGCGTCGAGGCCCCGTTCGCGGGTCACCTCGTCCAGCAGGCGCACCTGGGCCGTGGACGCCGCCAGCGCGTGGGCCAGCCGCGCGGGCGTCAACTGGTCGAGCGGCGCCTCGTCCAGTGGCGGGCCGGTGTGCACGACGGCGGTGAGCGGCTGCTCGTCGGGGACATCGGCGAGCGCGGACCGGTCAGCGGGGTCGAGGCGGCGTCCCCGCGGCGGTCAGCTCGACCGCTACCGCGCGCGGTGGTCGGCGCGGCGATGTCCGAGGCCGCCACGAGCCCGAGCGGCGCACCGGCGGCGCCCGGCGCGCCGGGCGTACCGGGCGCGCCGTCGGCCGTGGCCGGGCCCGCCACGGGATCGACGGCCGGCGAGATGGCCAGGAGTACCCGGCCGGCGCCTTCGGCCGCCGCCCAGCGGGCGGCGGCACAGGTCGCCGAGACGTCCGCCCCGGCGACCAGGACCGTGCCACCCGGTCGCGGGACCCGAGGCGCCTCGGGGCGTGGCGGGGGCGGGCGCGGCACGCACCAGGCGTGGCACGAACACGTCGGCGCCGCGCACCGCCACCTCGTCCTCGCCGCAGGTCAGGGCCGTACCGAGGCCGTCGAGCGAGCCGGCGGCCGGCAGATCGGCCAGCCCGCCCCACAGCCTCGGATGCTCGTGCGCGACCACCCGGCCCAGCCTCCAGACCGCGGCCTGGGCGGGCGTGGGAGGGGCGTCGTCGCCGTCCACGGCGACCGCGCCCCGGGTCGTCAGCCACAGCGGAGCCGTTAACTCCGCGTCGGCCATGGCCTGGACGAGGAGCAGGGTGCCGGCGAGCCCGCGACTGGCCTCTGGTGCCGTCGGATGCGGCGTCTCGTCCCAGCCGAACAGCGACACCACGCCACCCAGCCCGGACCCGGCCGGCTCGGGCGCGCCCGAGTCGGACGCACCCCGTCCGCCGGCCGGGCCCGCGCCCCTCGCGCCGGCGCCGTCCGCGCCCGCCGGTGCCGGGTCGCTGCCGTCCGCCGGGCCGGAATCCGCCGCGACCGCCACCTCCCGCAACCGTTCGGCCAGGTGCGACCGGTCGAGCCCGGCGGCGTCCACGTCCAGCCGTACGCACCGCGCCCCGAGGCCCGCGAGGACGCGTACGACGGCGTCGCACGCGTCGCCGACCGCCGCCTGGTCCGATGCCCGCGCCGCGCCCCGGCCGGGGCCGCTGGAGGCCGGGGCCATCACCAGCCACGTGCCCGCGAGTCGCGTCGTCCCCCCGGGGCGCGCCGGCCGGGCGCCAGGCCGTGCGGTAGCGCATCGCGTCCAGCCTGACGGCGGCGCGGTGTTGGCCGCGCCAGGCCGCCAGCGCCGGCAGCAGCTTGTCCACTGCGGCGCCCGGCACCCCCAGCTCCCGCGCCAGGCCCCGGGTGTCCGCGCGCTCGACCGCCGTCCAGAACGCGTCGTCGGCCGCCTCCGGCGCGGCGTGCGCCGGTGCGGGAGGTGCCGGGGCGAGCCAGTACCGCTCGCGCTGGAAGGCGTACGTGGGCAGTTCGCACTGGCGCGCCCCGGACCCGGCGAACAGCGCCGCCCAGTCCACCGTCACACCCTCCACGTGCGCCTGGCTCAGCGAGGTGAGGTAGCGGGCGACGCCACCCTCGTCGCGTCGCAGCGTGCCGAGGACGGCCACCCGCGCCTCGGCCGACGCCGCCACCTCCTGGATGCCGCTGGTCAGCACCGGGTGCGCGCCGACCTCGATGAACGCCCCGTGGCCACGGCCGAGCAGGGTCCGCACGGCGGACTCGAACCGTACGGTGCCCCGCGCGTTGCGGTACCAGTAGTCGGCGGTCAGCGCTCCGTCGTGTCGATCTCCCCACCGGTCACCGTGGACACGAACGGCACCCGGCCGCCCACCGACGCACCGTCTGCCAGCCGGCGAGCAGGCGCTCGCGGTACGGCTCGATCTGCGGTGAGTGCGACGCGAAGTCCACGTTGATCTCCCGCGCGTCCACGCCCCGCGCGGTGAGGTCGGCCAGCAACTCGGCCAGCGCGTCGTCCGCGCCGGAGACCACCACCGCCGTGGGACTGTTGACCGAGGCGACCATGAGGCGCCCCGCCCAGTGGGCCAACCGGCTCCGTGGCCTCGGCCTCCGGCAGCGGCACCACCGCCATGCCACCCTGCCCGGCGAGGCCGCCGAGCACCGCGCCACGGTGCGCGATCAGCGCCGCGCCGTCCGCCAGTGACAACCCGCCGCAGACCACGGCCGCGGCGATCTCACCCTGCGAGTGCCCGACGACTGCGGCTGGCCGCACCCCGCACGCCTGCCACACCTCGGCCAGCGCCACCGCGACCGCCCACTGCACCGGCTGGACTACCTCGGCCCGCTCCAGCGGCGGCGCGCCGTCCACACCGCGCAACACGTCCGTCAGCACCCAGCTCACATGAGGCGCGAGCGCGGCCTCGCAGTCGGCTATGGCCCGCGCGAACACCGTTGACTGATACAGGAGTTCGCGCCCCATGCCCGCCCAGTGCGCCCCACTGCCCGAGAACACGAACACCGGCTCCGACCGTCCGCCACCCGCCGCCCCGGCCGGCTCGTCGCCGACGAGGACGCCCGCGACCGGCCGGCCTGAGGCCAGGCCGTCCAGGGCTGTTCCGAAGGCGTCCACCGCCGACCCGACCACCACCGCACGGTGCTCGAACCGCCGCCTCGCCGTGACCAGCTCGTACGCCACGTCCACCGGTCGCGGTCCGGGCCGCGCGGCCAGGTGGTCACGGAGCCGGGCGGCCTGTGCGCGCAGGTTCTCCGGCGTACGCCCCGACAGCAGCCATGGCACGGGCGTGTCCGCCCCGATCGTCAGCGGAGCCACGGCGGTGGCGGTCTTTGTGGCGGTCTCGTCCCCCTCCCGCCGCGCCCCGGCCCCCGCACGGCCGCGAGCGCGTCCAGCGTGTCCGCCGCCTCCGGTGCCTGTTCCACGATGACGTGGGCGTTGGTGCCGCTGACCCCGAACGCCGACACACCCGCCCGCCGCGCCCGCCCGGTGGCCGGCCACTGCCGGGCCTCGGTCACCAGCCGGACGGTCCCCGAGGACCAGTCCACGTGCGGCGTCGGCTCGTCCACGTGCAGCGTCGCCGGCAACTGCCCGTGACGCATGGCCTGCACCATCTTGATGACCCCGGCCATGCCGCCGGCCGCCTGGGTGTGTCCGAGGTTGGACTTCACCGAGCCGAGCCACATCGGCGGCCGGCGGGCCGCTCCCGCCCGTACGTGGCGAGCAGCGCCTCGGCCTCGATCGGGTCGCCAAGGCGCGTGCCGGTGCCGTGCGCCTCGACGGCGTCCACGTCGCCGGCGGTCAGCGCGGAGTCGGCCAGGGCCGCGTGGATCAGCCGTTCCTGGGAGGGGCCGTGCGGCGCCGTGAGCCCGTTGCTCGCGCCGTCCTGGTTGATGGCGCTGCCGCGCCGAGCGCCAGCACGTGGTGCCCGTTGCGCCGCGCGTCCGACAGCCGCTCCACGACCAACACGCCCACGCCCTCGGCCCAGCTCGTGCCGTCGGCCGCGGCGGCGAACGGCTTGCACCGCCCGTCGGGCGCCAGCCCCCGTTGGCGGCTGAACTCCACGAACATCCCCGGCGTGGACAGCACGGTCACGCCGCTGGCCAGCGTGAGGTCCGACTCGCCCGCGCGCAGCGAACGCACCGCCAGGTGCAGCGCCACCAGCGACGAGGAGCAGGCCGTGTCCACCGTGACGGCCGGGCCCTCAAGGCCGAAGACGTAGGCGAGCCGGCCGGAGGCCACGCTCGGCGTGGTGCCGGTCAACACGTAGCCGTCGAGCCCGTCGCCCGCCTCGTGCATGCGCGGGTCGTAGTCGGGCGAGGTGGCGCCGACGAACACGCCGGTGCGGCTGCCGCGCAGGTGCTCGGGGTCGATGCCGGCGCGCTCGAACGCCTTCCAGGACGTCTCCAGGAGCAGCCGCTGCTGCGGGTCCATCGCCAGCGCCTCGCGGGGCGAGATCCCGAAGAAATCCGCGTCGAACCCGGCCACGTCGGCGAGGAAGCCGCCCTCGCGCGCGTACGAGGTGCCCGGCCGCGCGCGTACGAGGTGCCCGGCCGGTCCGAATCGGTGTCGTACAGGCCCGTCAGGTCCCAGCCGCGGTCGGTGGGGAACGGGCCGATGGCACTGCGCCCCTCGCCCCTCGCGCACCAGGCGCCACAGCTCCTCCGGCGAGCCCACGCCGCCCGGGAACCGGCAGCCCATGCCGACGATGGCGATCGGCTCGTCGTCGACTGCCCGCCGCCGGCCCGCTGCGCCGCCGGACGAGCCCGCCGCGCCGCCCGGCGAGCTCGCCTCGGCGCCGGTCGTGGTGCCGTCGAGCAGCGCCCGCAGCCGGCCGGCGAGCGCCGTCGGCGTCGGGTGGTTGAACAGCGTGGTGGGGGTCACCTCGGCGCCGGTGGCGCGGCTCAGGCGCAGGCACAGCTCTGTGGAGTCGTACGAGTCCAGGCCCAGGTCGCGGAAGGCCCAGCCGACGTCGACGGCGTCGGTGTCGGCATAGCCGAGCACGGCGGCGGTGTGGGCGCGCACCAGCTCTACGAGATCGCCCGCGCCGTAGCCTGTCTCCCCGTCGCGGCCTGGCGCGTCGCCGCCCGTAGTCGTGGCGTCGCGTGGGGCCGGCGGCCGGCCGTGGTGCGGGCTCGGCCGGGGGCGGCGCGTCCGTGCCGGCCGCGAACCAGTGCCGGGTGCGCTGGAAGGCGTACGTCGGCAACGCGAGGCGCCGCGTGCCGGCGAAGGCCACGTCCCAGTCGACGGGGACGCCGCGTACGTGCAGCTCGGCGAGGGCGGCCACGATCGCGGCCACCTCGCCGCCCCGCTCGCCCCAGGTGGTCACCAGCGCCGCGTCCGTCTCCGGCGGCTCCGCGCGCGGTGCGCCGCCGAGCGCGTGGTGCGGCCCGATCGCGACGTGGACGCCCACGCGACCGGCCCGCAGCGCCCGCGCGCACTCCGCCAGGTGGCCGGGGGAGCGGGCCTGCCGGACCCAGGTGGCCGGGTCGGCCAGTTCGTCGGCGGTGAGCCGCGTTCCGGTGGTCGCGCAGAGCAGGGGAACGCGGGGCGGGCGCGGCGTCAGCTCTGCCGCCCGCGCGCGGTACGCGGCGAGCCCGCTGGCGGCCGGGTGCCCGTCGTACGGCAGGTGGACGACGGCCCGGCCGAGATCCGCCCACGCCTTCGCCACCCGTCGTACGGCCTCTGCCGCGCCGGACAGCACGACCTGCTCGGGGCCGGCCACGGCGGAGATGGCGACGGCCTCTGCCACCCCGTGCTCGACCAGGCTCGCGGCGGCCTCGTCGGGGCTGGCCTCGACGGCGACCGTGGCCACGGCGTCGGCCGCACCGGCCGTCGCGCGGGCCGCGACCAGGGCACACGCGTCGGACAGGTCGAGCGCGCCGGCGCAGTGGGCGGCGGCGAGGTGGCCGATGCCGTGCCCGGCCAGCACGTCGGGGCGTACGCCCCAGTGCGCCAGCAGGCGGAAGAGGGCCACCTCGACCGCGAACAGGGCAGGCTGCGCGTACTCCGGGCGGTCGACCAGGGCGGCCTCGGCCGTGCCGGGCTCGGCGAGCCCCACCCGGGCCAGCGGCAGCAGGTTACCGGCACCACCGGCCCGCCCCGCCGTGGCGTCCGCCAGTGGCTGGGTGAGCGCCGCGCACACGGCGTCGAAGGCCGCCGCGAACTCCGGGAACGCGGCGTACAACGCACGCCCGAGGCTCGGGCGGTGCCCGCCCTGACCGGTGAAGACGAAGGCGGTCGGGGTGGTAAGTCCGTCGGCGGTGAGCGCTCCGCGCCCGGGTGCGGTGACATCGGCGGTCCCCTCCGGCGCGGTCCCCGCTGACGCGGAGCCCGTCGCGCCACGGTGCGCGACCCCCCGGCGTACGTGCTCCGCCTCCCGACCGTCCGCGAGCGCGGCCAGGCCGGCCAGCAGGTCGTCCCGGTCGGAGCCGAGCACGACGGCGCGGTGCTCGAACGAGGTGCGGCCCGTGGCCAACGACCCGGCCAGGTCCGTGAGGTCGAGGCCCGGTTCGGCGGTGACGCGCGCGACCAGTCGCGCGGCCTGGGCCTGCAGCGCGGCGGCGCCGCGTGCCGACACCAGCTAGGGCAGCGCGTCGCCCGCGCCCGTCCGGAGCCACCCGCCGCCCGTCCCCGGGGCGGCCTCGGCCCCCGTGCTGGAACCGGCGACCGGTTCGCGGGCGTCCCCGACGCCCGTCGCCGGCTCCGGGCGCCAGTCGGACAGTACGACGTGGCAGTTGGTGCCGCCCATGCCGAACGAGCTGACGCCGGCGACCAGCGGGGCGTCGGGCCGGGGCCAGGCGCCCGCGTGCCGGCGCACCGTCACGTTCAGCTCGTCCAGCGGTATGCGCGGGTGCGGGCGGTCGAAGTGCAGGCTGGGCGGCAACTCGCGGTGGCGTACGGAGAGCACCACCTTGATCAGCCCGGCGACGCCGGCCGCGCCCTCCAGGTGGCCGATGTTGGTCTTGACCGACCCGACGGCTAGCGGCTGCCCGACCGGCCCAGCGCCGCCCCGAGCGCCGCCGCCTCGACGGGGTCGCCCACCGGCGTTCCGGTGCCGTGCAGTTCCACGTACTGCACTTCGTGGGGCGCTACGCCGGCCCGCGCGTGGGCGGCCCGCAGCACGGCCTCCTGCGCGCCGGCCGCCGGCGTGGTCAGGGTGTGCCCCGCCCCCGAGCCCAGGGCGCTGCCCAGGATGACGGCGTGCACGGTGTCGCCGTCGGCGACGGCGGCGCGCAGCGGCTTGAGGACGACGATGCCGCCGCCCTCGCCGCGCACGAAGCCGTTCGCGCCGGCGTCGAAGACGCGGCAGCGGCCGTCCGGCGACAGCGCGCCGAACAGCTCGGCCGAGGTGAACTCGCCCTCCGCCAGGTGGACGGCGGCCAGCGAGGAGGACTGGGCGGAGTCCACGGCGAGGCTCGGACCGGAGAGGCCGAGCAGGTACGAGAGCCGGTTGGCGATGACGGCCCGGCTCAGGCCCGTCATGCTGTGCGGAGACAGCGCGCCCTCGGCGTGTTGCAGCGTGGCGTAGTCGTCGGACATGGCGCCGATGAACACGCCCGTGCTGCTGCCCCGCAGCCGCTCCGGGCGCACCCCGGCGTCCTCCAACGCCTCCCAGCACAGTTCGAGCGCGAGTCGCTGCCGCGGGTCGGCGGCGGCGGCCTCGCGCGGCGGCATGCCGAAGAAGCCCGGGTCGAACTCGTCGACCGCGGCGAGGAATCCGCCGCGTACGTGGACCGCGGTCTGGCGGCCCGCGGGCGCCTCGGCGACCGCGTCGGTGCCCGCGCGGAGCAGCCGCCAGAAGGCGGCGGGGTCCGACGCTCCGGGCACCCGGCAGGCCAGGCTGACCACGGCGATGCGACGGTCGGCGGACCCGGACGTCGCGGAGGATGCGTGCATGTCGCTCATACGGTTCTCTGACCTCACGACCACGGGACCAGCCCGGCGCGAGGCGGGGAAGCGTGGTCTCTTGCCCGGCGGCGGGCGGTTGGAAGGGGACTGGCGCCGCTGGCTCACCGGCGCGCGACGATCAGGACGCGGGAGCCCGTTGCGGGGTTCAGCGATGCGCGGTGATCCGCGGCCGTCGCGTCCGTGGTCGGCTCCGGCCGACCTGTCGCGGCGCGCCGCGCGACGCGACGTTCCCCGGCCCGGGCCCCGGTCTCGGCGGCGCGGGGCGGAGCGCGGTCGGTCGTGGGCCCGGTAAGGAGCCGGCGCTCAGGATGTATTCCACTGACATGCCTGGTGTTTCCCCCGTTTGTTCCTTGCCCGGTCCCGGCGATCGACGCGGCGATGTGGGGCGGGCGGGCCCGCAGCCGCGATACGCGTGGGGCCCGATGTGCAGGGCACTCTATCCCCATCCTTAACTACCTCTTGGCTCAACTACCTCTTGGCTCCGGATCGCGTTTCAGTCAAACATCCCACGCGGCTGTATCCGCCCTCACACATGTCGGTATTCGTGGCGCGTCGCGCGTGTCACCCCGGTATGACGGGCACCTCTAACGAGCCTGATGGAAGGCGAGTTGACGAACGGCGCGCGACACGCGGCGGCGTGCCCGTCGCCGTTCGGCACCGCTTATCCCGGGGGCTTCGCATTTCCGCGAAACCGCGATCGGACAACCGCGCGGAAAGGGGCGCGCCGCCCTCCTGCGGGCAGCGCGAAAGCAGCCTTCTGCCAACTCCCGCCGGATGGGCGGATGAAGCATCGCGGAGAAACCGATGTGATGTTCTTCCGCGGTCGTGGTGATGTTCTCCTACGACCGTATCGGCGCTTGCGTGATCACCCATAACGGAAGATCACCCTAGTCGCGGCACGGGCGCCGCTGTCAATGCGCAAGACCGCTGCCACGGAGTGGGGTTGACCACAGGGTCAGCCCAACCCCCTGTGCAGAACATGGGGGGTTGGGCTTTGTCGTCGGTCGCTCCGCGTTAGGGGGCGCACCGGACGGCCTCCGCGCCTCCCGTGCGCCGTGTGCGCCTATGGCACCCGCGTGGGCCCGCCGCGGGCCAACGTCCGCCACAGCGTGGGCTCCTCGAAGTCCAGTGCCCACAGGGCCGTACGGGTCACGCCGTGCCGGCGCAGCACCGGGAGGTGGGCGGCGATGCCGCGCGCGTCCTGATACCAGACCTCGCGCCGCCGCCCGTCCTCGATGTACCGGAAGTGCGGGGTGTGCGAGGCGGCGTCCCGCTCCAGGGCGGCCCCCAACCGGCGTCGCAGGGCCTGCGCCTCGCGGGTGGTGCGGTGCGTGGCGCGGGCCCGGTTGCCGGTGCGGTAGTCCCAGCCGTATGCCGGGACGCCCATCTCGATCTTGGCCGCGGGGACGTGCGCGGTGGCGTAGCGCAGGATCGCGTCGTACCAGCACGGCGAGCTGAGCGGGCCCGCCGGGCCCAGGGCGTTGTCCAGGTTGTAGCCCATGACGCGCAGCCCGTCCACGGCGCGCCCCAACCGCGCGTAGTCGTAGACTGGCGCCGTGTCGCGCGCCCGGGTGCGCGGGTAGACGGCGACGGTGCACCGCTGGCCGCGCGCGTGCAGCCTCGCGGACCAGGGCGGTGAACCCGCCGCGCACCCGGCGCAGTACGCCGGCGTCGGCGGAGTGGTTCATCCGCTCGTAGTCCAGGTGGAGGCCGTCGTATGGTCGGCTGGCGGCCAGCCGCAGCAACGCCGCCATGTGGGCCGCGCGCCGAGCGGGGTCGGTGAGCATCGCGGCCATGGCGGCGGCGTCCGGGGCCTCGGTCGCGGTCGGCGCGACCCTGATGCCGGCCCGGCGCAGACCGTCGATGACGCGCCAGTCGCCCGCGCCCGGGTACGCGGTGAACCGCCGGTCGGACGTCGCCTCGTACCAGAACGGGCTGACCGTGTGCAGTTAGTTGGTCGGCGTGGGCCAGCCCGTCCCGGTAGCCGCCCTCCTGCTGCCAGTACGGCAGCCAGGCCGACACGGTCCGCCCGGCCGCCGACGGCTCGGCGGCGGGTCGCGCGGGCGCGGCCGGCGCGGGGGCGGGCGCCGACAGCGCGAGCGCGGCGAGCAACGGGAGGGCGGCCAGTGCGCGGGGGACGGGTCACCCGCCCAGTCTCGGCCGGCCCGCGCGGCCCCCCACCCGCGGTGGGCCGAGCGGGCGGCGCGCGCTACCGCGGCGTACGGCGCGGGGCGCCTGGCGGGGGAGCGCGCCCCGACAGCGCCCGGCCGAACGCGCCCCACGGGAGCGGCGGCGGGCCCGCGCGGGCCCGCGACCAGCGCGCGCCTCAGGCGCTCCGGGGCGTCACTTCGGCCATCTGGCCCCAGCCGTCCATGTCGGGGATCTCGGTCGAGACGATCCGCGGCGTCGAGGCCACCGCGTACGACATGGCGTCCATGCCCGCGGCGAAGTGCGCGGACTCCATGTGCTGGCGGCCGGCCTCGCCGTCGCGGAACGCCTCCACCAGAACGTACTCGTGGGGGTTGGACACGCTGCGGGACCACTCGAAGAACAGGTTGCCCGGCTCGTTCCGGGTGGTCTCGGTGAAGTCGTGGACGACGTCCATCCAGTCGTCGGCCCGCTCGGGACGGACGGTGAATTTCACGGTAATGAAGATCATGCGGCTTCCTCGGGGTGGGGGTTCGAGGCAGCGGTCGCAGCGCGACGAGCGCCGCTGACGCTGCCTTGTGGCGCATCTGGTCAGGGGCGCCCGACCTAGCACCTTAACCCCCTCCCACCAGGCACGTCGCACGCCCCGGCGGGTCCACCCGGCGTCCTTCCCCGCGCCGGCCGGCGGGTCGCGGCGCCACAACGCGGGCAACAGGCCCCTTGTGCAGACGACGACGCCAGCCCCCACCCAACGGGGCACCCCGCCGCGCCAGCCGGCCGCCGGCCCGGGCGCGACCGGCCCGCACGCCCCGGCCACCGTCCCGCCCCGCACGCCCCCGGCCACCGTCCCGCCCCGCACGCGCTGCGGGACACCCCAGCCACCGACCCGAGGAAGGCAGGCCCGGATGGAGCGACAGGCCGAACCGGAAGCCCCGTACGTGCTGCGCATGGCGGGCATCCGCAAGACGTTTCCCGGCGTGGTCGCGCTCGACGGCGTGGACTTCCACCTCCGCGCCGGCGAGGTCCACGTGCTGCTCGGCGAGAACGGAGCGGGCAAGAGCACGCTGATCAAGACCCTGTCCGGCGCGCACCGCCCCGACGCCGGGCGGATCGTGATGGACGGCGCGCTGGTGCGGCTGAGCGGACCGAGGGACGCGGAGCGACTCGGCATCGCCACCATCTACCAGGAACTGACCCAGGTGCCCGAACTGAGCGTGGCCGAGAACCTCTTCCTCGGCCGCCCGCCGCGCCGCCTCGGCCTCGTCGACCGCCGGCGCATGGTGGCGGACGCCGCCCGGCTCCTGGAACGCGTCGGGGTGCGCGTCTACCCCCGGGACCGGATGCGCGACCTGGGCATCGCCCACCGTCAACTGGTGGAGATCGCGCGGGCACTCGGCCGCGACGCCCGCGTACTGATCATGGACGAGCCCACCGCGGCGCTCACCGGAGCCGAGGTCGACCGGCTCTTCCACCGGGTGCGCGCGCTGCGCGCGGACGGCGTCGCCGTCGTCTTCATCACCCACCACCGGGAGGAGATCGCCGCCACCGGCGACCGTGTCACCGTGCTGCGCGACGGACGCAGCGTCACCCAGGTCCCGGCCCACACCGACCGGGACACCCTGGTCCGCCTGATGGTGGGGCGCGCCATCGAGGCGCGGTACCCGCGCGCGAGCCACGCCCCCGACCGGAGGGGCCGGCCGCTGCTCAGCGTCGCCGGCCTCACCCGGAGCGGCGGCTTCCACGACGTGAGCTTCGAGGTGCGGGCCGGCGAGGTGGTGGCGCTGGCCGGGCTCGTCGGCGCGGGGCGTACCGAGGTGGTACGGGCCGTCTTCGGCGCCGACCCGTACGACGCGGGCAGCGTCACGGTGCTCGGTCGGCGGCTGCCACCGCGCGACGTCGGCGCCGCGCTGCGCGCCGGCATCGGGCTGGTGCCCGAGGACCGCACGGCACAGGGGTTGCTCCTCGACGCCTCGGTGGCGGACAACCTGGGCCTGGTCACGCTGCGTGGCGCCACCCGCGCCGGCCTCGTGGACCGGGCTGCCCAGCGCGCGGCGGCGACCCGCGTCGCCGACCGGCTGTCGATCCGCACGACCGGGCTCGACCACCCCGTGCGCACGCTCTCCGGCGGCAACCAGCAGAAGGTCGTCATCGGCAAGTGGCTGCTCGCCGAGAGCAGCGTGCTCAACCTGGACGAGCCGACGCGCGGCATCGACGTGGCCGCCAAGGTCGAGATCCACCGCCTCGTCAACGAACTCACCGCGGCGGGCCGGGCCGTCCTCATGGTCTCCAGCGACCTGCCCGAGGTGCTGGGCGTGAGCGACCGGGTGCTGGTCATGGCCCAGGGCCGGATCACCGGCGAACTCGACGCGCGCGAGGCGACCCAGGACGCCGTCATGGCCCTGGCCGTGGGCGCCGAAACCGACATCCACGCCGCGCCCAGCCCCAGCAACCCGGCGGGCCCAGCCAATCCGGCGGGCCAGCCAACCCAGCCGGCCGGGCCGACCCAGCCGACGCCGGCCGGGCTGACCCGGCGGAGCCAGCCAGGCCCTGTGTGCCAGCCGAGCCCAGTGAGGACAGGGAGCCCGGCGAGCCAACCAGCACCCGCGGGGCCGCGAAGACCAACAAGACCAACAGGGGAGACTCCGATGACCGCTGACAGGGGGTACGGGGCCGACGTGGCAGGGGCGCGCGCCGGGGCTGAGCGCGCGGCCCGGCTGCTGCTCGACAACGGCGCGCTGACCGCCCTGGTCGTGCTGGTCGCCGCGCTGTCGCTGCTGTCCGGCGACTTCCTCACCGCCGAGAACCTGCGCAACGTGGGTGTCCAGGCGGCCGTCACAGCCATCCTCGCCTTCGGCGTCACCTTCGTCATCGTCACCGCCGGCATCGACCTGTCGGTCGGCTCGGTGGCCGCGCTGTCGGCGATCGTGCTGGCCTGGACCGCGACCACGCACGGGCTGCCCGTGTGGCTGGCCGTGCTGTTCGCCCTTGCCACCGGCGTCGGCTGCGGACTGGTCAGCGGGGTGCTGATCGCCTTCGGCAAGCTGCCGCCGTTCATCGCCACGCTCGCGATGCTCTCCATCGCCCGTGGCCTGTCGCTGGTCGTCTCGCAGGGCAGCCCCATCGAACTGCCCGACCCGCTCAGCACGCTCGGCGCCACCCTCGGCGGCTGGCTGCCGGTGCCCGTACTCGTCATGCTCGTCGCGGGCCTGCTCACCGCCGGCGTGTTCGGCCGCACGTACACCGGTCGGGCCATGTACGCCATCGGCGGCAACGAGGAGGCGGCCCACCTCTCGGGCGTCCGGGTGCGCCGCCACAAGATCGTCGGCTACGCCCTGAGCTGTGCCCTCGCCGCCGTCGCCGGCGCGCCGGGGCCCGATCCGCCGCGCCCGGCGCCGTGGGCGGCGGGCAGGAGCCGCGCCGGCGCTGGCTGACCGGCGCGCCGCTCCGGCTCGGGGTGGCCGCCGTGGTGGTCGCGGCCGTGGTCGTCGGCGCCGCGCTGCGCGACCCCGAGCCGGGCGGCGGCACCAAGGTCGGCCTGTCGCTCTCCACCCTCAACAACCCGTTCTTCCTCCAGTTCAAGGCGGGCGCGCAGGAGGAGGCCGAGGCGGCCGGTGTGCGACTCCAGGTCACCGACGCGCAGAACGACGCCTCCCAACAGGCCAACCACGTGCAGAACTTCATCAGCAAGCAGGTGGACGCGATCGTCGTCAACCCGGTGGACTCGCGGGCGGCGGGCCCCGCGGTCAAGGGGGCCGTGGCGCGCGGCGTCCCCGTGGTGGCCGCCGACCGGGGCGTGACCGGGGCGCCCGCCCCGTGGGTGGCGGCCGGCTCGCCGCGCGCGAGCTGGCCCGCCGCCTCGGCGGCCGGGGTACCGTCGTCGTCCTCCAGGGCACCCCGGGGACCTTCGCCGCCCGCGAACGCGGCAAGGGCTTCGCCGAAGACATCGCCGCCCACCCCGGCATCCGGGTCGTCGGCCGGCAGTCCGCCGACTTCGACCGCGCCAAGGGGCTGGATGTGACCACCAACCTGCTCCAGTCACACCCCGGCGTCGACGGCGTCTTCGCCGAGAACGACGAGATGGCGCTCGGCGCTGTCAAGGCCCTGGGCGCCAGGGCCGGCACCTCCGTCGAGGTCGTGGGCTTCGACGGCACCCCCGAGGCGCTGCGCGCGGTACGCGGCGGCACGCTCACCCCCACCGTCGCCCAGCAACCGCGCGAACTGGGCCGCCTCGCGGTACGCAACGCCGTCCGACTCGCCCGGGGCGAGAGCCCACGTCGTACGGTCAAGGTGCCGGTGAAGGTGGTCGCCGCGCGCCCGCGCTGACCGGGCGCGGCGGCCGCCGGTGGACGCAGCGACGAGGCCCGCGAGGGCGGACAAGGACGTGACGTGCTGACGGAAGGCCATGACCCCCATGACCTGGTGGTCGTCGGATCGGCCAACGCCGACCTGGTGATCGGCGTACGGCGACGGCCCGCGGCGGGGGAGACCGTCCTCGGGTCCGACCTGGCCACCTATCCGGGCGGCAAGGGAGGCAACCAGGCTGTGGCCGCCGCCCGCCTCGGCGCGCGGCGCCGCGCTGCTCGTGCGGGTCGCCGACGACGCGCAGGCCGCCTGCTGCGCGACACCCAGCGCGCGGCGGGTGTGGACACCCGCCCCGGTGCTGGTGGGCGGCGCCCCCACCGGCGTCGCGCTGATCACCGTCGACCCCTCGGGCGACAACAGCATCGTCGTCTCGCCTGGCGCCAACGCCCGCCTGACGCCGGCCGACATCGAGGCGGCGGCGCCCCTGCTGGCCGCGGCCCGGGCACCCGGGTGGTGCTCAACCCGTCACCGCCCGCGCCGCTGCCGCCCGACGTGCTGGCCGCCTGCGACCCGCTTGTGCTCAACGAGCACGAGGCACGCTCGCTGCTCGACGGTGACCCGGCGGGGGCGGGGGACGACCCGGCGAGCTGGGCGGCGGCCCTCCTCGGTCGCGGATCGCGCTCCGTGGTCATCACGCTGGGACCGGCCGGCGCCCTCGCCGCCGACCGGCGAGGCCAGAGCCACGTGCCCGGCGTCCCGGTCGACGCGGTGGACACCACGGGCGCGGGCGACGCCTTCACCGGCGCCCTGGCCTGGCGCCTCGGCGCGGGCGACGACCTGGCGACGGCGGTGCGGTACGCCGTGCGGGTGGGCGCGGTGGCCGTCACCAGACCGGGCGCCCAACAGTCCTACCCCACCGCGGCCGAGGTCGCCGCACTGCCCGCCTAGCCCCGGGGCGCCGCGCGGCCGGCCCCCAGTGCCGGGACGCACGGTACCGGCACCGGGGTCAGGAGTGGTGGGTGACCGCGGCCCGGGCGGACTCGTCGACGTGCAGGGCGAAGACGTCGGGGCGGGCGTAGTGGCCGGTGGCGTCGAAGTCGAAGCGGGCCCGGGCGAGGTCGTCCAGGTCCAGCGTGGCCGTCAGGACGCCCTCGCCGTTGCGCAGCGGGCCGGCCAACACCTCGTCGAGCGGGGAGACGATGACGGAGCCGCCGGCGATCAGGACCGTGTCCGGCGCGTCACCCTGCACCGGGTGGAGGTCGGCCGGTAGGGCGTCGCGGCACAGGTACTGGTTGGCGCTCAGCACGAAGCAGCGCCCCTCCACGGCGACGTGCCGCATCGTGGCCTGCCAGGCGTCGCGGTCGTCGACGGTCGGCGCGCACCACAGGTCAACCCCCTTCGCTTACATCGCCGTGCGGAACAACGGCATGTAGTTCTTCCAGCAGATGGCCGCGCCCAGCCGACCGGCGCCGGTGTCGATGACGGGGAGGGTCGAGCCGTCGCCCTGGCCCCACAGACAGCGCTCGGCGGCGGTCGGCATCAGCTTGCGGTGCAGGCCGAGGTAACCATCGGGGCCGAAGAACAGCGCGACGCAGTACAGCGTGCCCCCTGGCGCTCGATCGCGCCGACCACGGCGTGGCCAGCCGAGTTCCCGGGTGACGGCGGCCAGGGCCGCCACCTCCGGGCCCGGGACCTCGATGGCCGCGGCGTGGTAGCGGCGGAAGAGGTCGCGCCCCTGCGGGGTGCGACTGCCGACCGGCACGCCGAAGTCCAGGCCCTTGGGGTAGCCCCCGACGAACGCCTCGGGGAAGACGACGACCTCCGCGCCCCGCCGGCCGCCGGTCTCACGCAGGAGTTCGTCGGCCCGGGCCAGCGCGGCGGGCGTGTCGAAGAGGGGGCCGCCGCCTGGACGACGGCGGCGGTCACGGTGCGAGCAGGTGTCATGCCGCGACGGTAGGAACCCGTGACCCATCCGGCAACACCGCGCCGCCGCCCCGGCGCCGCACGCCTCGCGGGCGTCGACCACCGGCCGCCCGCCCACCGCACTGTCCACCGAACCCGGCGCACCCCGCCCCACACCCTGCCGGGGCCGCACGGCCTAGGCTCGGGGGGCGTGACCCTTCCCAGCACGCTGGCCACCGCCCAGCGCTCACTCGGTGACCCGGACATCAGCTATCCGCTGTGGCCCGCCCTGACCCGCGGCTGCCCCCGAACCAGCACCGACAGCCTCTCCTATCCGGTCGACGTCGACTGTGCGTACGAACGCGTGGACACCGCCCTGTTCGACCCGGGGTACGCCGCGTGGCACGGCATCCCGCGAGGCACGGGAATCGAGCGGTGGGCGCCCCTGCTGCCGCCGCTGGACGCGCCCGGCCTCGGCGAAGGTGACACCCCGCTCATCGAGTTGGCGCCCGGCGTCTACGTCAAGGACGAGGCGCGCAACCCCACGTGGAGCCACAAGGACCGGCTCAACCGCTGCACGACCAGCGCGGCCGTGCGGGCCGGCGCCCCGGGCGTCGTGGTGGCCTCGTCCGGCAACCACGGCGCGGCGGCAGCCTACGCGGCCCGGGCCGGGCTGCGCTGCGTGGTCTTCACCTCCACGGACACGCCCCCGGCCGTGGACGCTTTCCTGCACGCGTACGGGGCGGTGGTGCTGCCGGTGCCGATCGACCACCGGTGGCCGCTGGTCCGCGAGGTCGTCGAGCACTGTGGGCTGCACCCGGTCAGCAACCTGACGGCCACCCACACCGGGCACGCCTAAGGCGCCGAGGGCTACAAGACCATCGCGTACGAGATCCACGCCGAACTCGGCGCCCCGGCAGCCGTCTTCGTGCCCACCGGCTACGGCGAACTGCTCTACGGCGTCTGGAAGGGCTTCGCCGAACTCCAGCGCCTGGGCCTCACCGACTCCGCCCCGCGGATCTTCGCCTGCGAGCCGGCCGCCGGCGGCCCGTTGGCCGCGGCGGTGCGCGCCGGGGTGCCCGCGACCAAGGTGGAGGTGGGTGACACCGACGCGTACGGCATCGACTGCTCCGTCGGCGGCTACCGCGGTGTCGTCGCGCTGCGCGCGAGCGGCGGCCGGTCACTGCTGCTGACCGACTACTAGATGCGGGCGGCGCAAGGCGAGTTGGCGGCGGCGGGGCTGTGGGTCGAGCTGTCGGCGGCGGCCGGCCTGGCGGGGCTGCGGCAGGCGGGCGACGTCGAGGAACCGGTGGTGTGCGTCTCCACCTCAAGCGGCTTCAAGGACACCTCCGTCGGCTCACGGGTCAGCGAGCCGGACGACCCCGCCTGGGACCAGGTCTGCCGCCGACTGCGCGCGGTCGGCATCGACGCCTGAGCCGGTCGCTCACCTGCCCGGGAACCGCCCGCCCGCGCACCTGCGCGGACGGGTGGGCGCCGTCGCGCGGGGTCAGCAGTTCTTGTGGTTGTAGCGGGTGGAGTTGTACGAGCAGGTGTCCACGCGGCTGCCGGAGGACTTCCGCAGCGTCGCCGTGTCCCGGTCATTGTTCCACACGTACGCCCGACGGTTCTGGTACTTCGTGGACGCGCTGTCCTTGCCGCGCCCGGTGCGGACCGTCACGGTCTTGCCGGCGCCCAGCGTGAACGTGCCGAAGGTGTACTTGTGCCGCGAGGCGTCGGTGAGCGTCCAGCCCCTGAGGTTCACGCCGCGGCTGGTCGAGTTCTTGATCTGCACGTACTCGGCGTTCAGGCTCCTGGTGGACCGGTCGTCCTTGCCGGGGCTGTCGTAGTAGATCTTGTGCAGGTGCACGGAGCCCGCCGCCTGGGCCTGCGCGGGCAGCAGCGGAACCAGCACGGCCCCCGCGACGGCGCAGGCGGCGGTGCGTATGGAGAGCGTTGACATCAGGACTTCCTTCGATCACGGCCGGGCACCCCCCTAGGTCCCCGGTGTGGTGATCACACTAAAGGCAGTTAGGGGGAACCGGGCGATATCCGGGAAGTGCGCCGCGGGCCGCCATCTCCTGATAAAGCGAAGGATGCGGCGGACGCCCGCCCACCACCCGCTACGGCGTGCCGCGCCCCCTCCGTACGGGCGTCCACGCGCGGTGCGTGACTGGACACCCCGCGCCCCCGTCGAACCGGCGGGCCGGAACGCCTCCCGCGCCAGCGGCACCGAACGGCGACCCCGGGAACGCACGTGGCCCACGGGAACGCGCGTGGCCCACCCCCCCCCGCACCGGAGGTGGGCCGGGCCACCCTGTCGCCGGGGTCCACCGGCCGCTCTGGGCCGTTGGGCCGCCCCGCGCGGCGGGTCGGGTGTTACAGGCCGGCCTTGAACAGCAGCCGGTTCGGGGTGCCGGTGACGTTGCCGGTGATCACGTCGGGCGTGGCGTTGCTGGTCACCCAACTGTTGATCGTGGCGGACGAGGCGTCACCGTTGTTGGCCTTGTACAGCGCGGCGATGCCCGCCGCGTGCGGGGAGGCCATCGACGTGCCGTTCATCGAGGTGCTGCCGCCGCACATGCGGGCCGAGGTGATGGACACGCTGGGCGCGTACGTCTCCACGCAGCAGCCGTAGTTGCTGAAGGACGCCTTACCGTCGGAGCTGTCCGACGCGACGACGGTCAGCACGCTCGACCCGCTGGCGGGGGAGTAGTTCCACGCGTCCCGGTTCTCGTTGCCGGCGGCCACCGACAGGTGCACGCCCGAGTTGGCGAGGTTGGCGGCGGTCGTGTTCACCGCGGCCGAATAGCCGCCGCCCAGCGAGGCGTTGGCGACCGCGGGCTTGGCGGCGTTGGCGCGCACCCAGTCGAACCCGGCGATGATGCCGGCGAAGGAGCCGCTGCCGTCACACCCGAGCACCTTCACGCCGCGCAGCGCCACGCCCTTGGCGACGCCGTAGGAGTTGCCCCCCACCGTGCCGCCGACGTGCGTGCCGTGGCCGTGACAGTCCTCGCCGCTGCCGCCCACCGAGTTGTACACGTTCTGGGCCCGGCCGCCGAAGTCCGCGTGGCGGCTGTCGAGACCGGTGTCGATGATGTACGCGGTGACGCCGGCGCCGTCGCGGTTCCAGGTGTACGTGCTTTCCAACGGGCGGTTGCGCTGGTCGATGCGGTCCAGGCCCCAGGTGGCGCCGTTCTGCGTGCCGCTCACGGTGGCCTTCTGGTTCTCCTCGATGGCCTGCACGGCCGGGTTGGCGCGCAACGCGCTCAACTGACCTGCCGTGAGCTTGGCCGCGAAGCCGTTGAGGACCTTCGAGTAGACGTACTGGGTGCTCAGCCCCTTCGCCCTGGTGAGGCTCTTGGCCGTCACCCCGGACTTGAGGGTGACGATGTAGCTGCCCTGCACGGCCTGGCCGGGGGGTGCCTTCCGCACCGCGACCATCGGCGCGGACGGCTCGCTGGGGGCGGCGTTCGCCGCGCCCGTGGCCGCCGGGAGCACGACCAGGGGGGTGGCGAGGAGCACCGCGGCAAGACGGGAACGCTTCATCGGGGAAAACCTTTCGTCTGCCGCCGGTGCCCGTACGGGCACCGGCGGTGAGTCTGGCCGCGTCTTCGGGCCGCCGGTGGGCGGCAGCGCGCGGGCAGCCCGAGCGCGCGCCAGGCCAGCGGCGCGGGCGGAGCGGTGGGCGCGGGAGGACGCGGAGGGGCGGGGAGACCCCATCGACGGGGCGGGGTACCTCGTCGATCCGTCCACGCCCGGTGCGGTGGGGGTGTGTGGACGACGGCGGTGCGTGGACTTCGCGACGTCCACGTACCGGACGGTGCTGCGACGACGGTAGATGCCACGGGCCGCGGGCGACCATGGTCTGAACTGACCGCAACCGGCGTGGCCGCAACCGGCGTGGCCGCTGCCGGCCAGCGCGGACGGCCGCCGTCCGCGAGCAGGCCGCCTCACCCTGGCCCGCCGCCCGGGCACGACCTATTGTCAGGAGCATGTCCATCGACTCTCGTACGCCGCGTGCCGTGGACCGCCCGACCTGCGCCTGCTCCCACCCGGACGGCGCCGACCGCCCGACCGCGGCCGAGGCCAGGAACGCCTACGGGGCGCTCGTGCGGCAGGCCATGTGCACGCCCCCGGCGGACGCTGCCGGCCGCGGCCCGTTACCGGACGGCGTGGCGCGCTGGCTGATCGAGCGCCGACTGCTCAGCGAGGACCGGGCCGCGGTCCGTTCCGTCGAGCGCGCGCTGCGCGAACTCGTCGCCGCCCAGCAACAGCGGCTGCGCTCGGCCGCGTCCTCGCTGGAGGCCGGAATGCGGGCCATCGACGACGTGTTGGGGCTGCTCCCGTCCACCCGGGTGGACGGGGTGCACACCGCGGAGGTCGAGTTCTTCCGGGACCGAGAACTCTTCCGCAAGCGGCTGCACGAGTTCGACGCGCTGGGCCGCGAGGAGGTGATCGTCATGCGGATGTCGCTGCCGAACGCCGAGGTCTTGGACGCCAGTCTTGTCAACGACCTGCACATGCTCGACCAGGGCGTGCGCTGGCGGATGGTGGTCTCCCCGGCGGCGACCCGCGCCCCGAGCGCCCGCCGCTACCTCGACACCCTGGTCGCCCGGGGCGCCCGGCTGCGGGTGGGCACGGCCGTCCCCGCCCACTTCGCCTCCTTCGACCACGCGGTGACCGTGCTCTCGCTCGGCGCCGCACCGCACTTCGAGGACGGCGACGCCATCGTGCACAGCCCGCTGCTGGCGCTCTGTTTCCAACAGGTCTTCGAGTACGGCTGGGCCGCGGGCCGCCCCTACGCCACCGACCAGGCGGGCAACCGTTCCGAGGCGGAATTCACCGCGCAGGAGGGGGAGATCGTGAACCTGATGGCCCTCGGCGTCAAGGACGAGAGCATCGCCCGGCGCCTCGGCTGCTCGGACCGCAGCCTCAGGCGCCTGATGACCCACCTCATGCAGAAGCTGGGCGCCGCCAGCCGGTTCGAGGCCAGAGCGCGCGCCGCCCGCCTCGGCCTGCTCACCCACGACGGCTGACCCCCGACAACTGGCCCCCACCCGGCCGCGCCGGGCCCGGCCTCGGCCCCGCGCGCGCTGCCCGCCGCCCACCTTCCACGCCGCGCCGCCGCGCCCGCGCGCGACCCGAGGCCCCCGGACCCGCCGCCGGGCGCCCGTGGCGTGCGTGGAGGCGTCGAGGGAGCGGAGCCGGAAGCGGTCGTCCCGCCTGCCCGACGGCCACCCATTCCACCGGGTCACCGAATGCCAAGTGAACTCAAGTTTGAGGAACAATTAACTCCCGGCGCATTCGTTTGGTACGCCTTTTTTGTTTGAGCGACTGGTCAACCCTCCCCGTATTTCGCTCGTCAAACCCGCTGACGAACTCGAACACGCTGGCCCGAGAGGGGAACGAATTGGCATCGGCCCGTGGTTCCGCACGCTCGCGCAGCGTCGCCCCTGACGGTCTGTGACCGGAGTCACGGAAACGCGCCAGCCCGGTCGGACAGAGAAATAGCAGCGCGCGATTTCCGCGCTCAGTCACTGCCCTTTCACATCCCCGAAAGAAAAAATGCCTTCTCTCACCATGCCCAGAGCGGATGCGATTCCGCGTCAAGACGAGGCGAAGTCTGAGTCGTCTTTTCGGGGCTTCCGCGCACGGGCCGCGAGTCTCGCGGCGCTGCTCACCATGATTTCCCTGGTTCTCGGTGACGCCCTGGCCCGCAGCTTTCCCTTCGGGTCACGCACGCGGAACGTCAATGACCTGGGAAACCAGTTCGTGCCGTACCACGCGCACCTGTGGGACATGCTGCACGGCGAGGCCGACGGCGACGTGCTCATCAACTGGCAGTCCGGGTACGGCTCCAGCTTCCTGCCGGACCTGGGCACCTACCTGACGAGCCCCTTCGCGGTGCTCGTCGGGCCCTTCCCACGGGACGAGATCGACCTCGCCGTCTACGTCATCTCCGCACTCAAGATCGCCACGGCCGGCGCCGTCATGGTCTGGCTGCTGCGCACCGTGCGCACCGGCCCCTGGTGGGTCGCCGGAGCGCTCGGCGCCTGGTACGCGCTGTGCGGCTGGACGCTGGCCACCGCGGTGTACAACCCCATGTGGCTGGACGGTCTGATCGCCCTGCCGCTGCTGTGCCTGGTCGGTCAGTGGGCGCTGGCCCGCCGGCGGACGATCACGGGCGCCGTGCTCGTCGCCGGCGCGTGGACGGCCAACTTCTACACGGCGTACATGGCCACCATCGGGGCCGCGCTCTTCGTCATCGCCCGGCTGGTCATCGACCGCCCCGCGCACGTCGTCACCGCCGTGACCGGGGGCCCGAGCGCGGAGCCCCAGACCGCCGCCCAGCACCCTGCGGCCGAACCGGTCACCGACGTGGGCGACGACGCCCTCGACGAGGCCGGCTCCGGACGTGGAACCCCGGCCGCCACCCCCACCGGCCCGCCCCGCGCCCCTCCGTCCTGCGGTTCCTCGGCGAGCTGTGGCGGCCCCTGGTCAGCCTGCTGCTCGGCGCCGGCCTGGCCGCGCCGCTGGTCAGCGTTATCTACGCCGGCACCGGCGAGGCGTACCTGGGCCGCGACACCGAGTTCGTCGCCGAGCCGTGTCAGGACGTGTTCGCCCGGCTGCTGCCCGGGGGCTACGGCTACAACTCGCCCTCGCTCTACGTCGACACCGCCGCCCTGCTCCTCGCGCTCACCCTGCCGTTCAACACCGCCGTGTCGCGCCGCGTGCGGTACGGCTGGTCCGCGCTGGCCGTCGCCGTGCTGCTGTCCTTCCAGTGGAAGCCCACCCACCTGGCCTGGCACGCCTTCACCACCCCCAACGGCAGTCAGTTCCGGCAGACGTTCGTGCTGTGCGCCCTGCTCGTGATCGCGGCCTGGCTCTCCCTTGCCCACGGCAGGCCCACCTGGCGGGCCCTGCTCGGCGGCGGCGTCCTCGCGGCCCTCACGCTCATCGCGCGCGACAGCCAACTCCTGTACGCGTGGTCCGTGCCGATCATGCTGGCCGGCGTCGCCACCCTGGCGCTCGCCCTCGCGCTCTGGCAGGTCGCCGACGCCCGCCGGCGCCCCCTGCTCGTGGTGCTCGCCGCCGTGCTCCTGGTGGGCACGCAGGTCGGGCAGTCCGCCGCGACACTGGCCGTCAGCGACCGCAAGCGGCTGGCCCATATGGACGACTACGCGCCCTGGGGCGAGCGGCAACGCGAGCAGCGCGCGGCCCTCCGAGCCGCGGACGGCTGGCCCGCCTACCGCACCGAACCCGGCCGCCAACAGACCGTCGGCAACGACCCGATGATGGTCGGCGGCCAGGGCGCGCAGTACTACAGCAGCCTCACCTCCGACGTGCTCAGCCGCACCATGACGGCGCTCGGCGGCGGCTGGACCTCGGGCGGCCGGTCGGTGCAGAGCCTGGACAACCCGGTCACCGACGTTATCTTCTCCGTCGGCGCCCGGCTGTACTCGCCGCCGGACCCGCACCAGCGGTGGAACCCGCGCCACCCCGGGCCGGTGGTCACCGTGCGGTAGAAGGTGCCCCCGCTGGTGACCGTGCGCCCGCCCGGGCCGCGCCCCGCGTACGGGGCCTCGGCCTACCGCAACCAGGAACTGCTCCTCGGCGCCCGCGTGTACGACGTCCCCGGCTACACGCTGCACCTCACCGACCGCCCGCAACTGTCCCGCACCCGCGACGGCGGCTACCGGGTGCCGGCCCGGCACCGCGCGGCCGACCCCACGGCGCAGGTGAAGGCCGTCTGCCTGCCCGGCAGCTCCGTCTTCCTGTGGGCGCCACGCTACTGGGGCAAGGCCGACCTGCGCGACGGGCGCGGCTCGCAGGGCGACTTCCGGGGCGACTACCCGCCCAAGCGCAGCGCGGCCATGCAGGAACTCGGCCGCACCCCGGCCAACGGCCAGGTGCGCATCACGCTCACCGCCATGCGCGGCGGCTCCGTACCCAAGGGCGCGATCGGCTGCCTGGACCGGGGCAAGCTCCGGGCCGCCACCGACCGGCTGACCGACCGCGGAGCCACCGACGTTAGCGTGGACGGCGCCACCGTGCCCGCCGGCAGCCGCGGCACCGTCGTGGTCGCCATGCCCAACATCAAGGGCTGGGAGTGCGCGGCCGACGGCGCCGCCCGCCCCGCCACCTCCTACCTCTGCCTCGTCTCGGTGCCGCTCGACGGCGAGGCCACCACCGTGAGTTGCACCTTCCAGCCGCCCGCCCTGCGCGGCGGCGCGGCCGCCGCCGGCCTGGCGCTGCTCGTGCTCGTCTCCATCGGCGTCTGGCGCGCCTGGCAGGCGCGGCGGCCCGGCCGCGCCCCGGCCGGCCGCCCCTCGACCAGCGCGGCCAGCCATGACTGACCGGCCCGCCCCCACCCTTCCGCGCTCCGCTCGCACCCCGAGCGGACCCGACCACCGTGAACCCGTAAGGGGAGAATCATGCTGATCTCGATAGTCGTCCCGTGTTTCAACGAGGAAGCCGTGATCGACCGCTTCCATGAGCACCTCCTCGTTGAGCTACTCACCATTGAGCACGAGTTCGAGTTCGTCTACGTGGACGACGGGAGCAAGGACGACACGCTCTCCATCCTCAAGCGGCTGGCCGGGACCGACACGTGGGTGCGCTACGTCTCGTTCAGCCGGAACTTCGGCAAGGAGGCCGCGATGTTCGCCGGCCTGCGCAACGCGTCCGGCGACGCGGTGATCATCATGGACGCCGACCTCCAGCACCCGCCCGAGCTGGTGGGGCTCATGGTCGAACTGCGGGAGGCCGGTCACGACCAGGTGATCGCCAAGCGCACCCAGGACGGCGACCGCGTCACCCGCACCTGGATGGTCCGTGGTTACTACCGGCTGGTCAACCGACTGGTCGACGTGGAACTCGTGGACGGGGTCGGCGATTTCCGACTGCTTTCCCGGCGCGCGGTGAATGCCGTACTCCAGCTCACCGAGTACAACCGCTTTTCCAAGGGCCTGTTCGCCTGGGTGGGTTTCCCCAGCGTCACCTTCGAATACCGCAACGCGGTACGTGAGGAGGGACAGAGCAAGTGGACGTTCAGCCAATTGCTCAACTACGGTGCCGATGGTGTGATCTCGTTCAACAACAAGCCGTTGCGTGCCGCGGTGTATCTGGATCTGTCGTTGCTCTCCGTCGCCGTGCTCTACGCGGTGTGGATTGTCGGCAGGGTACTGGTCGACGGGGTGGACACGCCGGGCTATGCGACGCTGCTCGTGGTCATGACCGCACTGGCCGGCGTGCAGATGATCATGGTGGGCGTGATCGGCGAATACATCGGGCGGGTCTACTACGAGGTCAAACGCCGCCCGCACTACCTCGTCCAGAGCACCAACGTGGCCCAGCGGGCCGACGTCAAGGACCTGGTGCGGTGATCGCCGGACAGTTCCTGCGGTTCGGCCTGGTGGGAGTCGTCAATACCGGCACGTACTACCTCAGCTACCCCGTCCTGCTGCGCTGGATGCCCTATCTGGCGGCGCACGTCGTGGCCTTCGCGCTGAGCATCGTCGGCTCGTACTTCCTGAACGTGTACGTCTCCTACCGCACGCGCCCGGCCTGGCGCACCTTCCTGCTCTTCCCGCTGACCACGGTCGCCAACTTCACCATCACCACGGGCGGCGTCTACGTACTGGTCGACCTCGCGGGAATGAACGACAAGGTCTCACCCCTGATCGCCGCGGCGGCCGCCGTCCCGATCACCTTCCTCGTTCCTCGTCTCCCGGACAATCATGGTCGGCCCGGCGGTCAACGGCACCCCGACGCCGGGAAAGGAGGAGCCGCCCTCCCTGCTGCGCCGGTGAGCGGAGCGCCGGGCGGGAGGCGGCCGAAGCCGCGCGGGCTGCCCGGCGGGAACGGCGGCGAGGCGCGGGGCGTGACCCCGGCCGCGCCGCGCGGTCGCCCGTCGGTCGGGGGTGGCGTGGTCGGCGGTCGTCGTCGTCCTCGGCCCGGTCGGTCAAGCGTAGACGCTTTCCACGAACTCCGCGAGTTGGTCGTCGCTCAGGTGATGGGCCAGATCGGCTTCGCTGATCATGCCGACGAGGCGCTTGTTCTCGTCTATGACCGGCAGGCGGCGGATCTGGTTGCTCTCCATCTCTCCTGAGTACCTGATCCACGTCGGCGTCGGCGCTGATGCAGCGCGGTGTGCCCTTGCACAGGTCTCCCGCGGTGACCCGCGCCGGATCGTGCCCCGCGGCGACACAGCCGATCATGATATCACGGTCGGTGACGATGCCGCGCATCCGCTCGTTCGCGTCGGTGGGATCGCTGACCGGTAGGGCGCCCACGTCGAGTTCCCGCATGAGCTGGGCGACCCGGTCCAGGCTCTCGGTCGCCGGTACCCACTGGGCCCCGGGGTGCATGATGTCCGCGGCGGTGGTCATGGCTGCTCCTTTGGTCGGTTTCACTAGGACCCAGTCTCCGAGAGCGACCGCCGCCCGCTGCCCGACGTAGGCCATCCGAGTGACGCCCAGGCCCACGCCGGGTTCCTCCCACGGGCTCGTCCTGGGAGTGCGGCGAGCGGCATCGGGGACGCGCACGTGAACGCTGGCCGACAGTACGAGCAGGATGTGAACCAGCGACCCCTTGACCCCCAGAGAGGCCCGAGGGCTGTCGTCAATCAGGAGTCGATGCGCTGGGTGCGCCCGGCCAGTCCCTGGATCTTCTCCACGGTCGGCGCGGCGTTCAACATGCGTGCATAGATCACTGGTCCCCAGAGCTGGTCCCCAAGGAAGTTCGTCAAGCCCTCGGCCCAGCTGGAGGAATCGCTTGTGTCATCGCCGACGTAGCCTCTGCGGCGGAATCCCGCGACGAGGAACCCTTAGACGTCCAGGGTCCACAGCAACTGACTGCCGCTCGGGGTGAGAAAAGCAGCACCCTCCCTCACAATTCCCGTTTCTCTCCGCTGCCCCCGCATCGCCGGTCACTTCAAAGACCTCGTCCATCTCACGAACCACATCCACCATCTCCACCAACACCGCCTTCCAGAGCGGCACCAAAAGGATCAACAAGACATCACACGACACGGCTCGTCTCGACCCACCGAAGTTTTCCGGCACGCCGCCGCTTATCCCGACGGCACGATTGATCACCGCTCCGGAAAAACCCCCGAGCACGCCCGGGAACAGTGCACTCACACGCCCTGGCCTGGGGCTTTCCGAAGCGTGAGGCGACGGCCCGCAAAGTGTCTGAGGGTGTAGGAGAGTTGACCCATCTGCGCGCCGCCCGGCCCTTACGTTCTGCTACGGGAAAGGAAAGGGCATGCGTGCCCGGCATGCTCACGTCCGTAGGGTCGTCGACCCCGCAACATTTGCCATGGCTTAATCATCACTGGTGCGTGATGACGCGCTTGGTGTCGTATCGGCTTTGGATGTACAACGGTTCAGGATGGAGGCGCGTCGTGCTCGCTCTCGGAATACCGTTAATCCCGGCGGAAGCAGCCGTTTTCCCTGTCCACACCAGGTCGGCGTCGCACGATGACAGCCGATTCAGCGCGAACGTCCGACTCCCTTCACGGCCCCGGCTGGGCGCCCGTCGACCGGCTCCCTCGGCTACGAGGAATTCGCCGCCCTCTCTCCCGCCCGGCGGGAGGACGCGGTACGGCGGACGCCGGGCAGCGCGGGCTGGTCGGAGACCGCGCGTATCGCCTTCATGCTGGGTCGACCGCGCACCTGTGTACCCGGCAACCTGGCCTTCGCGCTCGGCTGGGCGGCGGCGGGTGGCACGGTGTCGCCCGCGTTCTTCCTCGGCCTGTTCATGTCCCTCGTGTACGGGCTGATGGCCAACCTCTACAACGCGTACACGGACCTGGCCGAGGACAGTCGGAATCTGCCCGGACGCGTGTGGCTGGTGCTGCGGATGGGGCATCGTCGGACGTTGTGGATCGGCCACGCGGCGACCGGCACGCTGATCGTGCTCACCCTCCCGTACGGCTGTGTCCAACTGCTGCCCTTGATGTTGTTGCTGCTCGTCGGGGCGCACCAGTACTCGTTTCGTCCGCTGCGGCTGAAGGACGGGCCCGTCGTCGGCCTGCTGGCCTTCAGCCTCGCGGTGTTCGGGCCGTACCTGCTCGGAGCCTTCGGCGCCCCCGGAGGCCGCCACGACCTGAGCGGCTCCACCTGGGCGCTGTTCGGTTTCCTGGTGGTCTGGTTCTCGGCCAAGGGCATGGTGAAGAACCTCCCGGACTTCGAGGGCGACCGCGAGGCAGGGTTGCGGACGTCCGCGACGGTCTTCGCCACCCGCGCGGCAGCGGCGCGCGCGGCGACGGCGATGACGCTGGTGGGTTACCTCTCGCCCGCCGTGTTCGTGGCCGTCGTGCTGCTCCCACCCCGTGACCTGTGGGCGCTCGTCTGGACGGTGGCGGCTCTGGTGCAGTGCCGGGCGATGGCCCGGGCGACGGAGCGGGCCAGAGCCAACGCCGTGCTCAAGGTCGACATGCTTCTGTCGACCGCGTTTCTCGCCTCTGCCTGCTGCTGCACTCACCTGGCTGGGTCCCGGTGACGGGGGTGGCGCTCGGAGTCGCCCTGCTGTTCGGCAGCGACCTCCTGGCGCTGGACTCCCGGCGCCGGACCGACGTCACGACCCCCGCCGTTCCCTGATGCCCTCGCACACCGACGTCCCACCGTGCCGGCCGCCCCCGCCGCGCGTCCACGCCGGCGTCGGGCGGCCCGCCCCGCGAAGACGAGAAGGAAGACGACGCATGCCCGCCATACCCGGACCCCGGACGCCGGCACAGCTCTTCCGGGTCACTCGGGCCTTCCAGCGCTCGCTGCCGGAAGGGCTGGAACACCTTCGTGACACCTATGGCCAGGTCAGTGCCTTCGGTCTCGGGCCCACCCGCACCCACTTCCTCTTCGGACCTGACGCCAACGCCCTGGTCCTGGGAAACGAGGAGAACTTCCGCTTCAGCGGCGCCTACGACATGCTGCGACCGATCGCCGGGGACACCGCTCTGGTCACCACCGACGGCGAGCCGCACGCCCGCCGCAAGCGCAAGGCGAGGCCCTCGTTCCACCACGGCGGAGCCGAGGAGAGCACCCGTCTGATCCTGGCCGCCATCGACGAGGCGATCGACCTCTGGCGGCCGGGGCAGTACGTGGATGTGCACGGCACCCTGCGCTCCGCGATCCGTAGCGCCATGCTGCGGCAGTTCTGCGGAGAACGGCTGGCGGCCCAGGAGGGGACCCTCGTCGCCGAGCCAGAACGTATCCACGAACTGATGGACTATCCACTCCCGCGGCAGCTCGTGGCCTGGAAGCTGCCCAGCGCCGCGCGCAGAAGGGCGTTGGCCGCGATCGCGGCCGTGGACCGGCTCCTGTGCGAGGAGATTCAGCGAAGGCGCCGCGAGGGTGACCCCGGCGGGCGTGGGCACCGGCCCGGCGAGGGGCCACGCGACCTGATCGCCGTGATGCTCTCCGAGGACGGGCCCGCGATGTCGGACCAGGAAGTGCGCGACATGGTCGTCAGCGCCCTGATCGCCGGCTACGACCCGGTCGGCTCGGGCCTGGGCTGGGCCGTCTACAATTGCCTGAACACACCCGGCGTCTGGCAGCGGCTGCGGGACGAGGCACACGACGCGTCCTCGGGAGATGGGGCCTCGGCGGCACAAGGCCGAGAGCTGAGCTACACGAACTGGGCGGTACAGGAGAGCCTGCGCACCCACCCGCCCGTGGTGATGAGCCCGCGCCGATGCGTGCGTAGCTTTCGCTACCAGGGCCACCTGATACCCGGCGGCAGCCTGTTGGCGGTGAGCGCGTACATCACCCACCGCTCGCCCGCCGTGTGGGCGCGACCGGACCGCTTTCTGCCGGAGCGCTGGGACGCGTCTAGGGAGGGGTACCGCGCTCCCACTCCGTTCGAGTACCTGCCCTACGGATACTGCGGGCGCCGCTGCGTCTGCGCGAGCATCGCCTCGGTGGTCCTGCCCACCGCGCTGTCCCGGCTCGCCCTTCGTACCACGCTCCACCTGCCGACTCGGCATCCGCAGTTCGGCGGCATCCCGGCGCTGATCCCGCGTGACGGCCTGTTCGTAGAGGTGGGGACGGAGCCGGTGCGAGAAGGGGCCTGCGGTCTCCTCACGAGGGGTCCGTGATGACGGCGCCGCGCACAGCCGCGACAGGAGCGGTCGCCGTGCCCGACAGCGTCCGGTCCGACCACGCCTGGCGCATGCGGGAAATGATCTACGGTCACGTGCGTTCGCGGGCCGTCTGCGCTGCCGCCGAGCTCGGCCTCGCTGACATGGTCGGCACCGGATCACCGACCGCGGCCGAACTGGCCACGGCCACTGGGGCCGACCTGGCCCTGCTCACCCGCCTCCTGCGCGCACTGGTCTCCTTCGGGGTGCTGCGCCGGGAACGGGAGGTGGGGGGCGAGGGGGGTACGGCCTCACCCCGCTCGGCGAGACGCTGAGGGCCGACGGCCCTGCTGGTGGCCACGACGATGGCCCCAGCCTGGGAACGGCTCACCGAGGTGGTCCGCCACGGGCAGCCCGGCCTTCGCGGACGCCTTCGGCGTCGATTTCTTCTCCCACCTGGACGGCGACCCGTGGCTGCGCGGGATCTTCGACCGGTCCCAGGAGAGCGGGCTCTCGCTCGAATTGGAGGGCCTGCTCCAGACAGTCGACTTCACCAGCCCCCTGACCATCGTCGACGTCGGCGGTGGGGACGGTGCGCTGCTGACCAGGCTGCTGGGGGAGAATCGCCGCTCTCGCGGCGTGCTTGTCGACCTCGTCGCGGCACTGCCCGCGGCGGCCCGCAGGCTGACCGATGCCGGGCTGGCCGACCGGTGCGAACTGGTCGAGGGTGACTTCCTCACTGCCCTGCCCCCGGGCGGCGACTTCTACCTGCTGCGCCACATCCTGCACGACTGGGACGACGCGTCCTGCCACGTTGTCCTGCGCAACTGCCACCTGGCGATGGGGCCGGGAGCCCGGGTTGTCGTCATCGACCACCTGTTGGACGAGGCGCAGGGCGACGGGCCGGATCAGGGGGGCGACGGCCAGTGGGGAGCGCTGATGGACCTCTACATGATGTCCCTGTTCGCGGGCGGTCGGGAGCGGACCGGGGAGGAGGTGGCCGACCTACTACGCGGGGCGGGGCTGACCCCCGTACGGACCACCCTGCTGCCAGGCGGCACCGGAGTGATGGAGGCACGAGCCGGCGGTTGCCCGGTAGAGACAGGGGGTGCGCGATGATGCCGGCCGGTCAGCGGGCCACCTCGACGAACGCCTGCCCTCGGGAGGTTCCGGACCGGACCTCCGCGACGGAGGACGGGGCGAGGCACGGGGCGAAGGGACCGCCGCCGGCCGGCGACCCGGCGCGGGTGAGGGCGACGGCGGAGGCTCTGGTGCACGGTTGGTTGGATACGTACATCACCCGGCCGCACGAGGAGTTGGGACGACCCGGCCCGGTCTGTCTCTTCGTCGCGCCCGCCATGGGCGAGGGGACCCTGCTCCTGCGGACGCGTCTGGGAATGACGGAGGCGGACGGCGACGACCTGCGGGCCGTGGTACGGGACATGGTGTGCGACTTCCGCGCCCGGCGCTGGCAGCGGGCCAATGCGACGATGCGTACCCTCCTGCTGGCCTTGCCCGATCTGCCGCTCGCCGGCTGGTCCCTGCTGGATTCCGTCCAAGCTGAGTTGAAGGGGGAGTTGGCGCGTGTGGGACTGATGCTCGGACAGTTCCACCCCCACCTGCCCCGAGCCTGCGGCACCCAACCCCGCCTTTCTGGTGTCGAGGGGCCCCGTGCCCCTGCTGGCACTGCGGAACATGGCCATCCACGACGTGCTCTTCCTCCACCACCACGGCGAGTTCTTCGCCGAGTACCGCAGGCGCTTCGGCTTCCGCTACGAGCGGGACACGGTGGCCGACCCGTTGCTGCGCAACACCTACGAACGGAGAGGCACAATCAGGCAGTTCGATCAGCACTTCGAGGAGTACATGCGCGGCCACACCAGCGAGGCGAGCCGCTGGATGCACGTGGCGGGGATGGTCACCGCGGTGGGCGCCGCGGGCCTGGCCGGACGGCGCCGCAGCCCCAAGCTGCTGTGGGCCGTACCCGGCGCGTTCTTCAGCTTCGCCTGGAGTGGCCACTTCGTCTTCGAGAGGAACCTCCCCGTCGGCTTCACCGACCCCGGCGCGGCGTTCTCCGGCGACCTGAAGATGATCTTCATGATGCTCAGCGGTCGCAACGCCGAGCTGAAGGAACTGGTCCAGCGGCTACAAGCAGAGGCCGAACCCCACACCACAGAGGTTCCCCACGGGGGCACGCGGTCCCGCCCTGCGCGAAAGCGTCTGACCTCGCCTTTGGCGAGGACCCACCGCCGCGGCCGGCGGATGAGGGCGGGGCGCGGCCGTGGCCGCTGGGCGACCGGCGACTCCCGGCGCGTTTCCACGGCTGGTGCGAGGGCGCGGTGAGGGTCTCCAGGACCGTGGGCTGGCCTGGGTGCGGGCTTCCTGGAAGTGGGCGGGCTAGGACTGCAACGGTGCTTGCCGTGACTGATGGCCAGGTTGGTGGTTGGCGTGTTCATGGGTGGGGACCTTGCTAACGCCAGGGTGTGGGTGGGCGAACTGGACGTTGTGCATGAGCGGTTCCTGCACCGTTCCTGCAGGCCAGCGCTGCGAGAGTCGGCGCTGGCCTATATGCGGGGCCTGATCGCTCCGCTGCGGCGGAGGAACGGCTGGACGCGAGGTCGCTTTTGAGACCAAGGTGGCCATGGCCAAGGTGATGGTCCGCCGCGCCATTGCGGACAAGATCCCGTCTCGGTGGGTGACCGCGGATGCCGCGTACGGGTTCAGCAAAGGCTGGCGGTCGGAGCTGGAGCGGGCGGACGTCTCCCACGTCATGGCCACCACCCGCCACGACACCGTGGTCACCCGCTGGGCGATCGACCATCCCGTCCACGACCTGTTCAACGGTCTTGTCCGGCAGAAATGGAAGCGCCGTTCCTGCGGCAGCGGGGCTCACGGCCTGCGGATCTACGACTGGGCACGTGTCGAGGTCCTGCCCTGTTACCGGCCCGACCACCGCCACTGGGTCATCGCCCGCCGCAGCGTGAGCCGACCCGGGATATCTCTTACTACATCGCCTACTGCCCGGCCCAGACAACGCTTGACGACCTGATCCGCATCGCGGGCAGCAGGTGGGCCATCGAGGAGTGCTTCCAGAGCACGAAACAGAAATACGGCCTGGACGACTACCAGGTCCGCCGTTACCCTGGCCGGGATCACCACATGACCCTGTTCATGGCTGCCCATGCCTGCCTGACCGTCCCGCGAGCCCGTGAGCTGGATGCCGGGAGAGCAGAAACGCATCCTCCCCACTCATTCACCTCAGCCTCGCCGAGGTGCGACGGCTGATGAGCTGCCTCACCAACCGCCGACCCGCCCCCATCCAGTACATCCTGCACCGGTCCACCTGGCGTCCAAATCGCCAACACCAAGCCCGCACCGGGCACTACAAACGGCGCGGGCACAGCCCCTGACCTGACCATCAACCACGACGAACACCGTTGCAGTACCAGCTGGGAGCCACTGCGTTCGCCAAGCTGCTTCCCACGGGGCGTGCAGGGTGAAGGCGTCGCCCTCGCGCAAGAGCGGCACGACCCAGTCGTGCTCGGAGTGATGGTGCACGGGTACAGCTTGGTGTCTACGTCCACTTCGCCTCGCAGGTCACGGAGACACAGGTGGCAAGGCGGCACCGCCCGGTACAGGCCCTTGGGGGTTAGTGGGGTGATTGGAATCACGCGCGTACAACTGGCTCCTCAGGACCGAAGCATCGCTTAGCTCACTCACACCACCAACCTGTGCCCGCCTGCTCGTGGGGCAAGGCCCTGCGGGCTTGCGGCAACCCTTCGGTAGTGCAGACCTGCAGGTCAGGAGGATTGGGCCCGAGCCATCTCCGCAGAGCACACTGCTGACTGTGCCGAGCGGGTTCTGGCGGCCTCCGTGTTGCACGGAGGTCATTTCTGCCATCCCGCAGCCCCCTAACACACGAGAACCGTTTAGGTGAGAAGTGTCGAAAAATCGCCATCGGTCAGTTCGTCCTGTCTACTCTGCACGCCATGCCAGTTAGCAAGATCTGGCACGGAGATCCGCACACCTTCGGTAGGTTCGCATGCGCATAAGAGTTGACGTCGTCACGGACGCTGCTCGATTGAAGTGGGATGACGTGCACCAGCCTGCACGTGGGGTTGTCTACGGCCTGCTGGAAGAGCACGATCCGGATCTCGCCCGTTCGTTGCACAACGAAGGGCGGGGTGGCCATCCGATGAAGCCGGTCGGGGTGGGCGGTCCGCAGTTCAAAGGGGCTCCTCGGAAGAGAGGGGTCTACACCATCTCGCCTCAGGGATCGGTGTGGTTCGGGTCGCCGGTGCCGGAGATCGCCGCAGCGTTGGTCTCGGCGCTGGCTCGCCGGACGGAGATCGTCTGGGCGGCTGCCCGCCTGCGCATCCAGGGGTTCACTGTCGAGGTCGGTGTGCCGACATCCGTCGAAGGACTCGTCGAGTTGAAAACGGCCACCCGGTCGTCCTGCGCCACGGGGGCCGCGAGTTATTGCCCGATGACGCGCACTACATCGAGCGACTGGAGCACAACGTCAGCCACAAGGCTGACGTGTTGGGGCTCCCTGCTCCCCGTGGTCTGCGGGTTCTGGAAGCAGGGCCTCGGAGGCGGTTTTCAGTGCGGGGTGCCCCACGGGTCGGTGCCCAGGTTCGAGTAGCGATGGAGGCTGACCCGCGGTTCGTGGACGCCATTCGGTCGTGGGGGCTCAGCTTGGACACGGTGCAGGGGTTCGGCTGGGTCCGGTGAGCGGCGCTGTCCTGACGGCGACTCTGACCGCAACCGGGCATCCGTTGCAGCGTGCCGGGGCATGGGCCGTGACCGTCATCGCTGACAAGAAGCGGCCCGAGCAGGATGGTGCCGTTCAAGGTCGGTGTCAATCCGCTCGCGCACGTGATCACCGGTGATGAGGACGGTCTGGTGGTACGGGGCGATGTCCTGCGTAAGGAGTTGGCCGCGTGGGACGGGGAGTGGGAGCCGCCCGTGTGGGTGGGGTGGCGGCCCGGGTTCCGTGACGACCTGCGGGAGGACTTCGAGAAGGTGTGCCCACAGGAGATCGCCGACGGCACCGTCGTCGTGGACCACCCTTGAACGGTCCTGCTGGCTCTGGCGTCCGAGATACGCGACGGCGCATGCGATGCCTGGTTCGACGACGCGGCCCAATGACCGGGGTGTCGTACACCGAGCCGCTCGCGGCGTGGCGGTTGACGTTCTACGCGCCCCTCGCGTCCTTCCGGGACCCATTCTTCTTCTTCCCCGGACTCACCCGAGGGCTCCCGGTGCCACCACCGTCCACGGTGCGTGGCCTGCTCGCCGCGGCCACCGGAGCGCCTTACGAGTCGCTGGCCTTCGCCATGGTTGCCTGGTCGGAGGGTGAGGGGGTGGACGCGGAGACGTACCGTCCGATCGACGCGGGTGGGGCCAACCCCGCGGCCTCGGGGCGGGTGCGTGCGGGCAAGGGCGGGATGACGCTGCGCTCGCGCCCCTTCCTTGCGGAGGTGCATCTGACAGTGTGGCTGCCGGGGGCGGAGGGCGCGCGCATCGCCCGGGCGTTCCGGCGTCCGGTGTGGGGGCTTCGGCTGGGTCGCTCGCAGGATCTGGTCCACCTCCAGGAGCGCGTCGAGGTCACCCTCGTGCCGGCCGCGGAGGCGGTCGTGTGGTCGGCCTTGGCGCCGACCACCGGTCACGACGTGCCGCACGCGATGGTGCACCGGATAGCCGCGTCCGTCTCGACGGATCGTTTGACCAGCCGTTGGGCGGACTACCTGTGGTGCGACAGTCCCGCGGCGGTATCCGGTCCGGGGCGTCTACGAGGACACCAGCTACCAGCGGGAGGTGCAGGCCCTGTGGCTACTGGACCCGTAACAGACGCACCGCGGCGAGGCTCCCTCAGCGACCTGCGGGCGAAGTCCACGCCGGCCCACGACCGGGAGCGGCTGACCACCCACTCCCGTACGGTGCATGCCGCAGTGGGTCCAATCCAGGACCGGGTGGGAAACGCGGGCATCCTCGCTGACGCACCCGCCTTCTGGTCCCGCATCCGGCGGGCTGCGCTCCTGCGCGACGCCGGGAAGATCGCCGAGGGCTTTCAGCGGCAGGTGGACATCGGGGGCCTTCCGTGGGGCGAGTGTCACGAGGTGCTCTCCCTCGCCTACGTCGACCTGCTCGCCGAAACCGCCGGGTGGGCCGAGGAGGACCGTCTGATGGTGGGGACGCTTGTGGCCACTCATCATCGCGCCCTGCTCAGCGGCGACGGCGGCGGCCACGGGAGCAAGCCAGCCCTGAGCCGGCAGTACAACAAGGAGACCGACTGGAACGAGGCGTTCGGCACCGCGTCCGATGTACGGACGGGCGAGACGGTGGTGCAGGTGCCGCGCTTCTTGCACCGGGAGTGGTTGGCGTGGCTCTGCGGCTACCTGGCAGCGGACCCACCCACGACATCCCCCGGGGACCCGCCGTTGGCGCATCGCGCCCGGGACATGTTGGACGAGCTGCTGAACGTCTGGCGGCAGCCCGTCAAGCCCCACCAGGGGTTGCTGGCGGTCCTCGCGCAGGGCGCGCTCACGCTGGCCTGACCGGTCGGGGTCCGCGCACGTCCCCCTGCAGGCCCACATGCCGTTGACCTCCGACTACCTGGCCCGGCTGCCGTACGAACCCCATGCCCACCAGCGGCGAGCCGCCGAATCCTCGGGGCACCTGGTGCTGGTCGCGCCCACCGGGAGCGGCAAGACCGAGGCCGGCCTCGCCTGTGCTGCCGCCCAGATGGAGAGGATGCCCGGCCTCCCGCGTGTGGTGTGGACCCTGCCGTACAGGGCGTCGCTGAACGCGATCCGCCGCCGCTTCGCCGAAAGCCTTATCCCCCCCGCCAGGCGAGCGCAGTGCGGACATCAGACTGCTGCACGGCACCGTTGCCCAAACGCTCCTCGCCGAGGCACTGGAAGACGACTGTGCCGCCGGGGACCCGCACACCGAGCCGACGGCGGACCAAGCGCGAAAGGCACGGTCGCAGGCCAGCGCGATGCGGCTGTTCACCCATCGGCTCCGGGTCGCCACTCCGCACCAACTCCTCAGCGGGGCCGTCGCCGGGCCGACGTACTCCTCCGTACTGCTCGAACAGGCCAACGCCCTCTTCGTTCTGGACGAGCTGCATGCCTACGAGCCCGATACCTTCGGGCGGCTGTGCGCGGCAATGCGACTGTGGGAGCGGCTCGGTAGTCGATTCGCCGTGCTGTCGGCAACGCTGGCCCACCCCATGGTCGAGATCATCGAGGAGAGCGTCGAGCAGCCGGTCACCGTTCATTGCGCGCCGGCGGGTACGAGCCCGGTCCGGCACCGTCTCGTCCTGGACCAGCGCCCCCTGGATGCCCCGGAGAGCATCGAAGCGTTGCGGGGGCAGTTGCGGGAGGGGCACAGCGTCCTCGTCGTCGCGAACACGGTCGCCCGCGCCCAGGCTCTCTTCGAGCAACTCGCCCACGACGCGCGCGAGGCCAACCCCGGCCACCCCAGCCCCGCTCTTTTGCTTCACTCGCGCTTTAAGAACGGTGACCGAGACGCCATCGAGAAGGCCCTACTGCGGCGCCACCCCGAACGCCGTGAGGGTGATTGCGCGCGTCGGGGCGGGCTGGTGGTCGCCACCCAGGTGGTGGAGGTCTCCCTCCAACTCGACTTCGACCGCGGGGCCGTGGAGTGCGCCCCCGTCGAGGCCATCGCCCAACGCGCAGGCCGGGTGAACCGACGCGTGCTGCACCCCGAGGGGCCGGTCGACTTCCGTGTCCACCCGGTCGAAAAACCCAACCCGTGCCCCCGGGGCGCGATGGACGCCTCGTGGGAAGCGCTCAGAAGCCTCGTCGCCGACGGCGCGACCACGCTCAGCGAGCAGGACATCGACGAACTACTCACACGCGCGTACGACACCACGTGGGGGCAGGAATGGGCTCAGGAGGCTCGTCGACAGCGGGACGAGTTCATCGCGAGCTTCTTAACCTTCCCCGACCCCTTCCACGACCGCAGCGAGTTCGCACACACTCTGACCCAGGCGTTCGACAGCGTCGAGGTACTCCGCCACGAGGACAAAGCCGCCTACCAGGCGTTGACCAGAGGGAAGTCGGGCGATGCTCTCCTGGCCTCCCGGCTTTTGATCCCGCTGCGCCCAGGGCAGTTGACGGCCTTCGCCTGCACCTACGACCCGTACCTGAAAGTCCACATCAGCCAGGGCGTGTACGACAACGTCCTCGGCCTGCGCCCGCCGGCCAGCCAGGAGACCATCCTGTGAGCCCCGACCCCAACCCTCCCGGCCTGCCGGCCGACGACGAGAACGCCGTCGGCGGCGTTCACATCAAGTACCTCATCCACTGCCCGCGACAGCTCTGGCTCTACGCCCGGGGCTACCGCCCCGAGCAGCGAAGCGACCTGGTCGCCTTCGGCGAGGTGGTGGACGACACCACCTTCACCCGCCGTCGCGACATCGACCTCGGCGAGGCGAAGATCGACTGGGTGACGACCGGAGCCGTCGTCCACGAGACGAAGTCCTCCCGCGCCCCGGCACCCGGGCACAGCGCGCAGGTGCGGCACTACTGCCTGCTGCTGGAGCGCCGAGGCGTCAACGTCCGCGGCGGCGTCGTGCACTACCCCCTCATCCGCCGTATGACTGACGTCGTCTGGGACGACCAGGCCCGCGCCGAAGCCCAGGATACGGAGGCGAAGGCGCAGGCCGTCATCGCCGCGTCCACGGCCCTCGAGCGCCTCCTTCGCTGCAAGTGCCGTGGATGTTCCTACCTCGACCACTGCTGGGGGACCTGATGCCCGCTGTCGGCCGTACGTACTGGCTCGAACCCTGCCGCATCCGCCGCGAGGACAACAGCGTCCGCATCTAGCGCCCAGACGGCAGCCCGGTCCGTATCCCCATCACCGACATCCGCGACCTAGTCGTCTTCGACCACATCGACCTCAATACCTCAGCGCTGTTCCTGCTCAGCCACAATGGCGTTGCTGTGCACGTCCTTGACCACTACGGCAACCATGCCGGGAACTTCAGCCCCGCCGAGTCCATATCCTCGGCGACGGTCGTACGACGCCAGGTCGAGATCACAGCGGATGCCGAACAACGGCTCGCGATCAGCCGGTCCCTCATACTGGCCACTGCGGAAAACCTGCGATGGGCGCTGGACACCGACCTGCTCGACTCCGCGCTGGACGCGTTGAAAAACGCCCTCCCCGATTGCCAGTCCAATGACGCGATCATGGGTCAGGAGGGCAACTTCCGGCGAACGGCCTGGGCCGTACTCGACAGCCGATTACCCCCTGGCTCCGCATGAACGGCCGCTCACGTCGACCACCAACAAACGCGGGCAACGCCTTCATCAGCTACCTCAACTCCCTGACATACACACGCGTGCTGACCGCCCTACGGAGCACGCCCCTCCACCCGGCGATCGGCTTCCTCCACGCGGACACCGACCGCCGCAAAAACACCCTCGCCCTGGACCTGGCCGAGCCCTTCAAGCCACTGTTCGCAGAACGCCTACTGCGCCGCTCCGCCAGCCAGAAACACCTGAAGGAAAGCGACTTCGAAACCGATGTCGGTCGCGCCTCACTCAGCAAGGACGGCCGCAAGAAGATCGCCGCCTTGGTGAGGGAAGAACTCGCGATAACAGTCCACCACCGTGGCCTCAAATGCCAGGTGAGTTATGAGGAGCTGATCGATCTGGAAGCCCTGAAGGTCGTGCGACTTTGTCTGGAAGGCACACCGTACAAGCCGTTCCGACCGTGGTGGTGAGCGCTGGTGTTCGTCATCCTCTTATACGACACCGCTGTAGAACGCAATCCGAAAGTGCTGAAGACCTGCCGCAAGTACCTGCACTGGACGCAGCGGAGTGTCTTCCAGGGCGAACTGTCCGCAGCGCAGTACAGGGCCCTGATGGCAGCCCTGGGCAGCGTGATCGACCCGGCATACGACAGCGTCGTCACCTACACGGCCCGCTCACCCGACATGGTCGAGTCAGCGACCCTCGGAGTCGCCCTCGGCGGACCCGGAGACATCCTCTGACCTGCGCAGATGCATCACCGCTGCACTGCTGCAGAATCATGGCGCGAAGGCTTTCACAGAAGCCTTCTGACCTGGGGATTTACCCTCGGGTCTTCATCAGCCCGGGAGGGTTCGCAACTACCCGCGCGGGTACTCGCCCGTCCCGGTGCCCGTCGTCGTCATCAGCCCAGGAGGGTTCGCAATCGAGTCGTGCGGCTCGTGCAACGGCATGGACACCACGTCGCCATCAGCTCAGGAGGGTTCGCAACTCCGACTCCTGAGGGAGCACGGCGAGTCCGTAGAGGTCGTTATCAGCCCAGGAGGGTTCGCAACATGCCCAGGACCTTCAACCCGTGGACGATGGCCAGCGTCGTCATCAGCCCAGGTGGGTTCGCAACTAGTGGACAGTCTCCGAGAACAGTCCAAGCCGACCAGCCGGCACTTGTCCAGGAGCGCTTGCAACACCTCGTGGTGCTCTCCAGCGTCCCGCCACCGCCGCCTACTGCCAGGTGCGGCTCCACCTCGCAGCACTCGCCCTTTGGCTCCGTGAGCCTCAAGAAGATCATTGGCCAACCACCGCTAGGAGCGTACTCATCCCACATACGTCCCACAGGCTCCGGGGATGTTCACGAGGAAGAGTGCGTTTTCGCATGTCAGGAGCTATAAATCACTGGACAGCGCAGGCGCCTTCTAAGCGCCTGCTCTATCGCTGTCGTTCCTGGCCCGCCGGCGGCAGCGGTGGACGGGAAGAGGCGGGACGGCTCGGTTGTCGGGGCACCGGAGCTGCAGACGCTCAACGGCACTGGGCGGTCGGTGCACTGCGGTGACTTCGTCGTGTTGACCACCTGGGACACGAACAGGGGCTCGCCATCTCCAGCTCCCCTCTTCCTCAGCCTTGTGTTCCCCTTCATGTTGTCGCCCGGCCCAGCAGCAACATAGCTCGAAAACGCCGGTTAGCTAAACCGGCGTTCTCGGAGACGATTATGCCGTCAACGTCTACCGCCGACCACAGTCACGGACCTAAGCGAGCAAGAACGCGTGTCGCGCGTTTTAATCCAAAATTCGACGAACACGTTCTTGTGCCTGCCCTGGGCCACTTCGCCGTGCGGATGATCACCAACAGCGCCGTAGACCGCACTGTGCAGAATTGGATTACCGACGAGCACAGTCGCTCGACGGTGAAGAACTCCATCGCCGTGCTGTCCGCGTCATGGAGCAAGCAGTCCGTGACGGCATTGTCAAGGTCAACTCCGCCCGCCTTACCGGCTGGCAGAAGCTGGACAAGCAGACCGAGGACGAACTCCTCGACCCGCGCGCGCTGGCCCTTCCCGACTGGGAGGCACTCATCGCGCTAGCCGACGCGCTCGTAGCCGCCTCCCACGACCACTACCGCGGCTGGGGAGACGTGGTCGTCGTCGCCGCGTGTACTGCCGCACGCATCGGTGGGGTCTCAGGTTGTCGCGTCGGAGACATTGACACCACCGAGTCGATCTGGGCCGTGCGACGCCAGAGCACACCTGCCCCCGGCGGACTGACCGACAAGGGCACCAAGGGAAAGCGGGCCCGTAAGGTTCTCATCGCATAGTATATCTTCCCCATCATAGCGTAGCGCATCCTGTCCGCCGGTTCCAACCCCGACGCCGGCCTGTTCACCGGCCCGCGGGGCGGACGCATCTCCACTACGAGCACCTGTGCCGCCACGACCTCCGGCACATCGGACTGACCTGGTTCGCCGACGCCGGAGTCCAACTGCCCGTCCTGCGTAGGATCGCCGGCCACGGATCACTGACCACCACCCAGCGCCTACCTGCACCCGGACGTACACAAGATCACGGCCGCCGGGGCACCGCTCTCCGCGCACTTCAGCGTGCTCCGCGCACCACGCCCGCTGACAAGCCCCATCATCAGGTCCCGCTGACCTCGAGGACACTGGCCCCCAACTGGTCCCCGGGAATGGTGAAGGGCCGGTTTCGGAGAATTCTGAAACCGGCCCTTATCTGCGACTCTTACGAGTCGGGACGACAGGATTTGAACCTGCGACCCCTTGACCCCCAGTCAAGTGCGCTACCAAGCTGCGCCACGTCCCGATGCGTTCCACGTCGGCCGCGCCTCGCGCTGCCGACGTCGTTGCAGGTCAAGAGCGTACAGCATCGTCGCCGTCGATGCGGTCAGGGTCGGTGTCGCCGCCCCGGCGGCCAGTGGGGGAGGAGGCGTTGGCGCGGCGAAGGGCCCTGCTGCCAGCGGCGGGTGGCGACTACGCTCGCACGCCATGACGTCGAAGCACGACCGACTGACGATCGGCGAACTCGCGGCCCGCAGCGGGCTGGCCACCTCCGCGCTTCGCTACTAAGAGGAACTCGGGCTCATCCACTCCGAGCGCACCGTTGGCGGCCAGCGACGCTTCGCCCGAGCCACGCTCCGCCGCGTCGCCTTCATACGCGCCGCCCAACAGGTCGGCCTCTCGCTGGAGGAGGCGGGTGCCGCGCTGGCCCGGCTGCCCGAGGACCGCGCCCCCAGCGCCACCCAGTGGAACTCGGTGGCGCGGGTCTGGAGTCGGCGCATAGACGCGCAGATCGCCGACCTGGAGCGGCTCAAGCTGCGCCTGTCGGGGTGCATCGGCTGCGGTTGCCTGTCGCTGCGCAAGTGCGCCCTCTGCAACCCGCGCGACGCCGCCGCCGATCAGGGTGCCGGCGCCCGGTACCTGCTCGGCGACGAGCCCGCGTGGGCGGAGGGTGCGACGGCGGCGCGGGCCCCGGGTGACACCCGGGCCGATCTGTAGCCGACGAAGGCGGCCGACCGATGAGCGCTCCCCGTACCCCGCGACGATGGTGCACGGTCCGCATGCTCCGACCGCCACGCCATGAGCCGCGTCACACACTCCGTACGGGACGTGCTCGGGCCCTCACATCTGGCCGGGCTTGAAGACGTCCTGCTCGATGAGGAGCTTGTCGATCCGCGCCTTATCGACCCGGTTGGTCACCTCCTCGACTCCTCGACCTCCTGGCGGTCCCGAATGCACTTGGCCAGCGTGAACGCCGAGGTGACCACGAAGACCAGGCCGAGCCCGAGGAACCCGCGCTCCCACGCCCCGACGGACAGCTTGGTGATCCCGAAGGCGACGGCGGCGAGCGACAGGGCGAACGAGAGCGCGGCCTGCACGAAGAACGCCGTGGTCGTGGGCCGCTGGAAGGAAGGTGTTGTCATGCACGTAGCGTCGCCGCGCGGTGACCCCCGCACATGAGTACCCCTACTCAAGCCACCCTGAGTGCCGTCCAGGGGCCTGCCGCGGTCGCCCGACAGGAAGATCAACGGACGGAAACGTGGGCACGACCACCCGGTGCGGTGCGGTATTGTTCTCGTAAGCGCTCGGCCGGGGCCCAGCCCCAGACGAGAGAGCATCGGGACGTGGCGCAGCTTGGTAGCGCACTTGACTGGGGGTCAAGGGGTCGCAGGTTCAAATCCTGTCGTCCCGACTCGTAAGAGTCGCAGATAAGGGCCGGTTTTGGAGAGAATCCGGAACCGTCCCTTGATCCTTTCTTGGGATCGGTCGGGCCGGCGGCCCTGGTGGAGGGCTTCGCGCGGGTCGCCGCGTGGGGCAGCGGCGAGTCCCGTTCCGGTGCGGGGGCCGGGTGCTCAGTGCGTGGTGATTCGGAAGGTGCTGAGGACGACCTTGTGGTCGGTCGGCCAGGTCCAGGTGGGACGCCAGAACCTGTCCTCGCCCGACTCCTCCACTCGCCTGCTGCGGACGATGGTGCTGGACGGCCCGACTAGGATGCTGTCGACGAGCCGCAGGCGCTCGTCCGGGAGGTAGAAGATGAAGTCGATCCGGTCCCGCTCGTCGGCATCGGCGGCCCAGGTGAGCTGGCTGACGTTGGCGCCCGGGTTGTCGCTCGGCCAGGTGAACCTCGGCGTACGGACGGGGTCGGGGTTGATCTCCCGGTAGCTGTCGCGGAACCCGGCGTCCTTGATCGCCTTGGTCGTCGACCAGGTGACCTCGGTTCCGTGGTGGTCGAAGAGGTGCCCGGTCCGGTGGTCCCAGTCCTGGTGAGAGGGCTCGTTGAAGTCGCCGGCCAGCAGCGTCAGCCGCCCCCTGAACCGCTCCCGCAGGACATCCGCGAGCACGGCTTCCGTCACCTGCGTGCGCCCCGAGGCCGCGTTGAGCCGCGTGATCAGTTCGGCGTCGGTGAGGGGGCCGGTCGGGATCTTCTTCCAGCCGTACCTCGTGAGTGGGCAGCGGTGGCGGCGTGCCGCCGCCGTAGCCGCGCGGCAGGTACGTGACGTAGTAGCGGTACTCCAGGTGCCCGGAGTAGACCGCGATCTCGGTGCCGTCGGCCGAGACGATCACCTTCGACCAGGACAGGAACGGCGTGTGCGCGATGATCGGCCATCGTGAGATCACCGCCGGGTCGACCGGGTTCTCGTAGCCGAAGTAGGTCAGGCCGCGCTTGGCCAGGTCGTCCAGGAGATCGCCCACGCGTTCCCGGTTCGACTCGCTGAGCGTGACCACGTCCGGCTCGGCGGCAGCGACGGTGTCAGCGATGCCCTCCCGGCCCCCCTCGACCTCGCTGCCGCCGAGCCAGATGTTGAACTGCATCACCTTCAGGTCGCGGTGCGAGAGCCCGTCGTGCCTCCGTGCGTCCGGTGCGGCGGCCTCGGCCGTGTCCCCGGCTGGTACTTCCGCCCCGACGGCCGTTCCGGCCGTCCCGGGTGACTCGTGATGCCCGACCATCAACGACCTCCGGTGACTGTCCTGTGTCCACGGCCTGATCGCGGGCGAGCCGGGCCGGGGAACCTCGCGGCTTCCGGTCCGTGACGGGTGGCCCCCGAGTGCCGCGCCGACGCCGACACACCCTCCTCCCCATCCTGTGTGACCCTTGCGCGTCATACCTCCGGGGTGGGCCGAACGGGTGGCCCTCCGGCGTGCGGGGCGACGCGGCGGGTGCTTCGCCGCGTGCGGCCACCTGTACGACCGGCGGCGCGGCCGGAACCCACGCCCCGTGCGCCACCGGCCTGCGGACCCGTCGGTGCGCGTCGCCGGCTGCTTCCCCTAGGACGGCGCGCCGGCTGAAGCCCGGCGGCCCTCGCGCCGCACGGCGGGGTGAGGGAGGCGCCCCGTCCGTGTCGGCCGCCTGACCGCCATGGCCGCCTGACACCCCGCGCCCGTACCACTCCGCTTGTCTGTGACGAGCTTGTTACCACCCGTGTGACCCCTGTCACCACCTTGTGCACTCTTGTCCTGCTCGACTGTGCGGATGCCTGCCGCCTCGCTCACCTGCCCCCTTCTGCTGCTCACGGCCTGTGGAACGCAGGAGGCCGGCTCGCGGAGCGACGGCTCGTCGCGACCGCGTGGACCGGGCCCGATGGAGATCGCCAGCGCGCGCCCCTGCCCCGCCGAGTCCGCCTGGGCGTCGGCCGTGCCCCGGCCGTCGGCCTCGCCGCGGGACAGTGGTGAGGGGCCCCGGGCCTGCGCCCGGTTCCAGGTGACCAACCACGAGGCCGAACCCTTCACGTACACGATCAGCTTCACCGCACAGTCGGCCTCCGGGGAGGCGCTGGCGAGCACGGAGCAGACGGTGGCGTCCGTGCCGCCGGGTCGGACCGTGCGGCGCACTGTCGTCGTGGACGACCTGCCCGGAGCTCCGGCCGACGGCGGCGGCGTGAAGATCACGAAGGTGCGGGGCGTTCCCGCCGACGAGGCGCCCGCCCGCGCCGGGTCCTGTCCCGCGTCGGGCGTGCGCGTCCACGCTGACGAGGGCTCCGCCGCGATGGGGCTGCGTGCCGTGAGCCTGCGCCTGGAGAACTGCGGCACGCGCGTCACGCGGCTCAACGGCTACCCGCTGCTCCAACTCCTCTACGAACAGCAGCTGTTGGGGGACGTGCGGGTTCTGCACGGCGGCGGCGCCATCGCCACCGGCACCGGGGCGGACGGCGAGCCACAGCCGCTGGCTGTGCGGCCGGGAGAGTGGGTCTACGCCGTCCTGGTCTGGCGCAACACCGTCGACTGCGGCACCGACGAGCCCGTGCACGCCCCCTACGTACGCGTACGGGCCAAGCCCGGTGCCGACCCGGTGATGGTGACCCCGGAGCTCGACGTCGGTACGACGGGGTGGGTGGGCATCGGCCCGTGGAAGAAGGACGAGACGGCGGAGACGGCGGGCGGCGGTGCGACGAGGCCGACCGCCAGCGGGGCGCCCAGCGTGCCCGCGTCCTGAGTCCGCCCCGCTGGCGACCGCCGGCGGCGGGCCCGCCGCCTGCCGTCCACCCGGTCGGGCGGCGGTTCGTCGACGGCGGCGCGTAAGGCATGATCGGAGGATGTCTGATCGCATCATTGCCGCTTGTGACGGGGCGGCCAAGGGGAACCCGGGTCCGGCCGGGTGGGCGTGGGTCATCGCGGACGCGGATGGCCGCCCCGAGCGCTGGGAGTCCGGGCCGCTCGGCCGTGCCACTAACAACGTGGCCGAACTCACCTCCATGCAAAGCCTGTTGGAGGCGGTCGACCCGGGGTTGCGGCTGGAGGTGCGCATGGACTCCCAGTACGCCATGAAGGCCGTCACCCAGTGGTTGCCCAGTTGGAAGCGGAACGGTTGGAAGACGGCGGCCGGCAAGCCCGTCGCCAACCAGGAACTCGTGCAGGCCATCGACGCGCTGCTGGCGGACCGGGACGTGGAGTTCCAGTACGTGCCGGCGCACCAGGTGGACGGCGACCCGCTGAACGCGATCGCCGACCAGGCCGCCAGCGACGCGGCCGGGCGCCAGGAGGCCGCCGGTACCGCGCTCGGCGCCACGGAACCGCCGGTGCCCGCGCCCCAGCCGCGCCACGCCGGCCCGCGCGCGCTCTCCGGCGCCACGGGAAAGCGGCAGGCCCGGACGTCGTCGGGCGGCGGCTCGCGCACCATCAAGGCGAAGTTCCCCGGCACCTGCCCGTGCGGCAAGTCGTACGCGGTCGGCGAGCCGATCACCAAGCTCGGGACCCGCTGGGGCCACTCCGAGTGCCGCACCCTGGTCGCCGAGGGCGCCCAGGTCTGACCCCCGTCGCGGCCCCCGACCCCTCCACGGCTCGCGTCGTGTCGGGGGCGCCCGCACGCGCCCCCGACGTCCTGTGACGCTGTCGTCCCGCGTCCCGCGGCGTCGGGGCGCGGCCGGATACGGGCCCGCTCGCCGTCGCGTCGCGGCGGCGTCGCGCCGGGTACCCCTCGCCGCCCCAGCCCCCCGACGGGGCGACCAGTGGGGCCCGGCCGCGACCCCGGCCCGACTCTGTACCCCGCCGCTCACGCTCCACTAACGCATCGCTGCCTCGCCCGCTCGGCGCGCGTGCGGCGTACCGAGCCGGCGCCTCGGCCGGCCGCCGCCGGGCTCAGGGGGAGCGGGCCCGGGCGGGGCCCGCTGAGGGCCGGCAAAGGGAGCGGCACGTTCGGCGAGGCGGTTAGTGGGGACCTCGCCATCTGGCCCGTCGCGGTCGGCGAAGAGAGTGCGCGGTGCCACGGTCGGGCATCAAGTGACCTGCTTGTAAGGCGACTTGGGCGACCGGCGTGGGTCCGCCGGCTCGTCCACGAAGGTGGCAAGAACCGGCCACGGTCGTGGCCAGGAGTGGCCACTGGAGCTGCTTGGGGAGCTGATCGCCTGCAACGATGTGTGATGCGCATATCACCCATGCGCAACGGGCCTTGGACGCGCGTTGGTGCTGTTCCCAGCGTGTGAAGGTTGGTGCCCCGTCGCCCGTCCGGCGGCGGGGTGACGTGAACTCACTCACCCAAGGGGTCTTCTCGCGTGCGCGTATTCGTCACCGGAGTGACCGGATACATAGGGTCCGCGGTCGTCCGCGAGCTCATCGCCACCGGGCACGAGGTCGTCGGGCTCGCCCGCTCGGACACGGCCGTCGCGGCGCTCACGACGGCCGGGGCCGTCGTGCACCGTGGCTGCCTGGGTGGCCCCGGGCTGCCGCGGGACCGAGGAGGTCCCGCCCGTCCCGGGATCGACGGCGCCCCGCATTGCGGCCGAGAACGCGGTCATGGCCCTGGCCGAGCAGGGCGTGCGCGCCTCCGTCGTGCGGGGTTGCGCCGGCCACCCACGGCGAGGGCGGCAGGGGGCTCATCTCGCGCCTGGTCGACCTCGCCCGCGAGCGGGGGGTGTCGGCCTTCGTCGGCGGGTCGAACCGCTGGCCCGCGGTGCACCGGTGGGACGCGGCGCGCCTGTTCCGGCTGGCATTGTAGGACGCCCCGGCGCGTTCGATCCTGCACGGCGCCGCCGAGGAGGGGGTGCCGTTACGTGCCATCGCCGAGGTCATTGGCCGCCGGTTGCGGGTGCCGGTCGTGAGCCTGACACCCGCCGAGGCAGGCTGTCACTTCGAGTTCCTCGCCGACCTCGTCTCGCTGGACAACCTGGTGTCGAGCGACCTGACGCGGCAGCGGTTGGGTTGGATCTCCAGCCGTCCCGGGCTCCTTACCGACCTGGAAGCCGACCCCCGCCTGGTGACCCGCGCCGGCGCGCTGGCAGCGACGGACGACCCGGCGCCGTGCGAAGACCAACCCGACTCGGGTTGCTGTCAGGCGATGACCCAGCAACCCATCCCGGGGTGAGGACGGTCCCGTGCCCGGCGACACCCACTCCAACAACGTTGTCAGCCCAGCGGGCGCCGCGACGGCGCCTCCGAGGGTGTGTCGTGGGGTCAGCCCGCGCTGGCCACCCGGCGCGTGATCGACCGGCAGGTTCGGAAGAACCGCACTACCTGGTCGTTGTTGTCGTCGGCGAGCAGGGTCAGCCATGTCCCGTCGGGGAAGGACAGCCGAAAGCGCGGGAAGCGCTGGTCGGCGTCGCTCGGGATGTCGGGCCTGGCCGTCCGGTACGGGATGCGGGACACGATCCGCAGCCGCCGGGCCCGGCCCTTGAACCACACCCGTGAGGGGGCCGCGAGGAGGACCAACTCCTCGTCCGTCGGCACGATCAGCCGCTCCCCGTCGGGTGCCTGCCCGTACCAGGACAGCAGCGTCTGCCCTGCCGCGCCGCCCCAGTCGCCGTCGAACGTTCTGGTACAGCCCCTGTTGGCGCGCCGCCGCCGCGCGGCGCTCGGCGGCCTCCTGCGCGTCCTTCCTGGCGCGCCGCGCCGTGGCGCTGAGTGCCAGGCCGCCCCAGCCCTCGATGGCCGCCACGAGGAGCAACGGCGAGGCCACCACGAACCCGAGGGTGGCCACCACACGGGGGAGCGGGCGGCGCCGCAGGCGCACCCGTCCCGCGCCTGCCTGGGCCGGTCCCGGAAGCGAGGTCACCAGGGCGCACCAGGTCGCCGACTCGGCCCACGTACGGGCTGTCGCCGATCGTGACTGGCCTTCCAGCGCGACCAGTTCGGCCGCCCGCGTCCGCCAGCGCTTGGTTCCCACCTGCCCAGGGTAACCGGGCCGGGTGGGACGGCCGTTGGGCGTCTCGCAGTTCGGGGCGCGGGGTGGGTGGTCGTCGCGCTCGTCGATTACGCCCTGTGCGAGCTGCTCGCCTCCTACGGCATGCTGCCCGAGATCACCTTCGGCGAGCGCACCGGTTCGCTGGTCGCGGCCGTCATCTCCGGCGTGCTCAGCCTGGGGGCCGCGGTCGGCCACCACCTGGCGCTGGAGTGGGCACGCGGTTCGGCCGAGCCGGTCGCCTTCGCCCGGGTGCGGCCGGAGCGTGAGGCGTTCGAGGGGGTGCTGCGCGACTGGCAGGGCCAGGCCCACCTGTCGGCCGTCTACGGGCCGAACGAGCGGGTGCTCTCCGGCGCCCCCGCGGCGCTCGCCCAGGTCACCGACGCGCTGGCCGCCGCCGGCGCCGAGATCACCGAGGAGCGGGAGGGCACCTGGCCCTCCGTGGCCTACCAGGGCCAGGCGGATGCCTGGCAGCGGACCGTGCGCGACGCCGCGTACCAGCAGCCCGACAGCCGCTACCAGTCGCCGCACACCCTGACCACCAGCCGCAACCCCGAGGCGCTGCGCGCCGACTTCCGCGACCACGCGCTGACCGCACCGATCCGCTACGACGAGGGCCTGCGGGAGCTGTACAACCAGGGCTACCGCTTCTTCGTCGAGCTGGGCGCGCCCCGCGACGCCGAGGTCCTGCGCCGCGAGGACGTCGTCGTGCTGCGGCTGACTGACGCGGGCTCCGCGCTGGAGTCGCTGCTGCGCGCGCTGGCCCGGCTCTCCTGCCAGGGCTCGTCCCTGAACTGGCAGGATCACTACGCGGGCCAGGGCCGGTGCAAGCTGATGCTGCCCAACTACCCCTTCGAGCCGACCCGCCACTGGCTGGCCCACTCCGGCGCCGACCGGGAGTCGGCCGAGCTGACCGGCCGCCTCGGCGGCCGGCTCAGCCGCGAGGAGCTGCGCGGCGAGGAGCTGGGGCTGCCGGTCAGGCAGAAGCAGTACCTGTACACCTTCGCGCACCAGAACTTCCCCGAGCTGGTGGACAACTCGGGCTTCGTGCACGTGGGTTACTACCTGGAGATGTTGCGGGCCGTGCTGGCCGAGCGGCACCCGGGCCGGCTGTGCCGGGTGCGCGAGATGCGGTTCACGGCCCCGATCATGGTCTTCGCCGAGGAGACGAAGGAGGTCCTGCTCGTCCTCGACCCGCGCGAGGACGGCGACGACCCGCGCGAGGACGGCGACGGTTCGTTCGACTTTCAGTTCCACAGCAAGGAGGCCGACGCCGCGCAGTGGAGCCTGAACGTGCACGGCGTGGTCGGCTCCGCCGACGAGGTGGCCGACGCCGCTCCGCTGGACATCGCCGCCGCCCAGCGCGCCAGCGACCGCCACGTGCCCCGCGAGGAGTTCTACGAGCCGTTGGAACAGGACCGCGGCTTCTGCTTCGGCCCGGCCGTGCGCTACGTCGACGGCGCCTGGTGGCGCGGCCGGAGCGAGGTGCTGGTTGGCTTCGCGGCGCCCGAGGGCGTGACCGCGCGCCGCGCGTACGCCCTTGGCTTCCACCCCGGTGTCCTCGACAGTTGCGCCCAGACCTGCAACTACGTGGCCGTCGAGCGCACCCCGAGCGGGCGCAAGTACATGGTCGCCGAGATGGACGAGGTGCTTCTGCGCCCGTGCTCCACGGCCGAGGGACTGTTCGCCAGCGTGGCCGTCCCCGACTACCACGCGGAGCGAGGGGAGATCACCGGCAGCATCCGGCTCGTGGACGGCTCGGGCACCACCGTGGCCTCGGTCGGGCACATCCGGCTCAAGGAGTTCGACGAGAAGAAGCTCGGCGAACTCAAGGCCATGATGGACGCCGCCACTCTGGACAAGGAGGGCGAGGACCGGGACTTCCTCCAGCGCTACGGCTACGCGAACGCCGAACGCAAGCAGGAGATGGTCCTGGAGTACCTGAGCCGGCTGCTCGCGTACATCCTGGAGATGGAGCCGGAGGAGGTCGACCCGGACCAGCCGATGAGCGACTTCGGTCTGGACTCGATGACCGGCCTGCGCTTCTTCCACAAGACCGCCACTCTGCTCTCCGTCGACATCTCCTTCGCCGACATGGTCTAGAGCGACACCCTGCGCGGCCTCGCGCAGGGCCTGACGGACCTGCTCCCCGGCGGCAGCGGACTGCGCGCCACCCAGACCAAGCCGTACGAGGACGACCTGTCCCCGGCGCACTGGGTGCACCGCTACGAGCCACGGACCGACGCCAAGGTGCGCCTGTTCTGCTTCCCCAACGGCTACCGCGACGCCGACCTGTTCGACGACTGGCGCGAGCGCCTGGGCTCGGAGATCGACGTGTGCGCGATCAAGCTGCCGGCGATGGACACCAAGCGCCTGGACGAGCGGGCCCCGTCCGACCTCGACGCCTTCTTGCGGACCATGGAGCGCGTCATCGACCCGAAGCTGCTCGACATCCCCTGCGCCACCTTCGGGCACAGCTGGGGCGCGCTGTTCTCCTTCCGGCTGGCCCACCGGCTCGGCCTGAACCCGGACGCCCGCCTGGTCAAGACGTTCGTCTCGGGCTTCGCCGCGCCCAGCGGGCCCAACCCCAGCATCCAGGACATCCTGGATGAGCTGGCGAAGAACGGCATGAAGCGCATCCCCACCTACGACGAGATCCGGCATGACCCCGAGCCGTCGAGGTCGTAGTCCGCGCCTACGGGGACGCCTGGAGCTACGGCGAGGTGGAGACGCGGGCGACGCTGCCGCAGTTGCTGGCGGCGTGCAGCCTCATCGACCGCTACACCTACGACCCCGAGGAGACCTTCTCCGCGCCCATCACGGCCTTCCACGGCGTGGACGACTGGGTGGCCTCGGAGGAGACCAAGCTGTGGGAGGGGCTGACCACCTGTCCCTTCCTGCTGCACACCATGCCGGCGACCAGCAGTTCATCGACGCGCACCAGTCCCAGGACCGCCTGCTGGCCATCATCCGGCAGGAACTGCTGAGCGCGGTGGGCCAGTCGTGAGCGGCGGGATGTACGGGGACGGGACCATGAACACGAGGAGAGACACTATGCACCCCCGCGCGGCCGGCATCGAGGCCATCAACTTCTACGGCGGCTCGGCCTACCTCGACGTACATACCCTGGCCGAGTACCGTGGGTTGGACAACGAGCGGTTCGCCAACCTGCCCATGCACGAGAAGTCGGTTGCCCTGCCCTTCGAGGACCCGGTCTCCTTCGCGGTCAACGCCGCCAAGCCGATCGTGGACGCGCTCAGCCAGGAGGAGCGGGACCGCATCGAGGTCCTGATCACCTGTACCGAGTCCGGCATCGACTTCGGCAAGTCGCTCAGCACCTACGTGCACGACTACCTGGGACTGAACCGCGGCTGCCGGCTGTTCCAGGTGAAGAACGCCTGCTACGCGGGGACCGCCGGCTTCCAGAACGCCGTCAACTTCGTCCTCTCCCAGGTCTCCCCGGGCCCCAAGGGCCTGGTGGTGACCACCGACATCTCCCGCTTCAAGGCCACCGAGGGCGGCGAGGCACTCCAGGAGGACTGGTCGTTCGCCGAGCCCAGCGGCGGCGCCGGGGCGATGGCCATCCTGGTCAGCGACACCCCGCACGTCTTCAGCGTGGACGTCGGCGCCAACGGCTACTACGGGTACGAGGTGATGGACACCTGCCGGCCCGTGCCCGACAGCGAGGCCGGCAACGCCGACCTGTCGCTGATGTCCTAGCTGGACTGCTGCGAGGCGGCCTACCGCGCGTACGCCGACAAGGTTGAGGGCGTCGACTACGCCGCCACCTTCTACTACCTCTCCTTCCACACCCCCTTCGGCGGCATGGTCAAGGGCGCGCACCGCACGATGATGCGCTGCATGTGCAAGGCGAAGAACCCCGCCATCGAGGCCGACTTCGAGCGCCGCGTGCTGCCCGGACTCTCCTACTGCCAGCGGGTGGGCAACGTCTTCGGCGGCACCGTCTTCCTCAACCTGCTGGGCACCATCGCCCACGGCGACTTCAGCGCGCCCAAGCGGGTGGGCATCTTCTCCTACGGCTCCGGCTGCTGCTCGGAGTTCTACAGCGGCGTCGTCACCCAGGACGGCCAGGACCGGGTGCGGGCCATGGGCACCGGCAAGGTGCTCGACGACCGGTACGAGCTGAGCATCGAGCAGTACCTGCGACTGACCAAGGAGAACGAGGTCATCGAGTTCGGCACCCGCAACGTGGAGCTGCGACTCGACCTCGTGCCCGAGGTGCTCGACACCGTCTCGGGCACGGGCCGGCTCTTCCTCAAGCGCGTCAACGAGTTCCACTGGGAGTACGAGTGGGTGTGACCGATGTCGTCACCGTGACCGAACCCCGCCCTGGGGTCGCCCAGATCACGATGGCCGACCAGGAGAACAAGAACACCTTCACCGGCGACCTGCTCGCCAGCCTCGGGCGGGCGTTCACGCGGGTCCAGGCCGACGAACGGTACAAGGCGGTCATCCTCACCGGCTATGGCAGCTTCTTCTGCTCGGGCGGCACCCGCGAGGTCCTGCTCGACATCCACGCGGGGAGTCCACCTTCCAGGCCAAGGACGAGGGGATGCCCAACGCGTACTCGCTGCAGCTGGAATGCCCGATCCCGGTCATCTCCGCCATGCAGCAGGGCCACGCCATCGGGGGCGGCCTGTCCATGGGCCTGTTCGCGGACTTCGTGATCTTGTCCAGGGAGAGCATCTACACCGCGAACTTCATGAAGTACGGTTTCACTGCCGGCTTCGGGTCGACCCGCGTCTTCCCCGCGAAGCTGAGCCTGGCCCTGGCCCAGGAGTTCCTGCTCACCGGCCGCACCTTCCGGGGCGCGGAGTTGGCCGAGCGGGGCGTGCCCTACCCGCTGCGGCCCCGCAAGGACGTCCTCGCGGCGGCCCTCGAACTGGCCGAGAGCCTGGCCGAGAAGCCGCGGCGCTCCCTGGTCCTGCTCAAGGAGCAACTCGTACGGGAGTTGCGCGAGCAGCTTCCCGCGGTGATCGAGCAGGAGTTGGCGATGCACGAGGTCACCTTCCACCAGCCGGAGGTCAAGGAACTCCTCCTGAGCCGCTACGGCGCATAGCCGCACACGGTGGCACGCCAACCCGCCGCGCCAGCGGCACGCATACGAACAGCGCGAGAGAGAAGAGAGCATGACCCAGGAAGAGATCTTCAAGGCCCTCATTTCCGTCTTCTCGGAGATCATCCCGGAGGTTGACGTGAGCGCGGCCACCCCGCAGGACAGCCTGCGCGACCTGGGCGCCAACTCGATCGACCGGGCCGACATCATCACCGAGACCATGGAGGCGGCCGGGGATTCGCTGCCGATGGTGAACTTCGCCGACGCGCAGAGCATCGGCGACATCGTCCGCATCATCGACGAGGCCCGCTCGTGACCACCACCCCGGACGCCGACCCCGGCGGCCCGCTCAGCGGCAAGGTGGCCGTCGTCACCGGCGGCTCCCGCGGCCTCGGGCGCGCCACAGTCCTGCGGCTGGCCAAGGGGGGCGCGACGGTCGCCATCGTCTACGCCAACGACGAGGCGAGCGCGAAGCAGACCCTGCGGGACGCCGAGGACCTGGGCGCCACGGCGCGGATCTACCGCTGCGACGTGGCCGACTCGGAGCAGGTCACCCAGACCGTGAAGGCCATCACGAGCGAGCTGGGCCCGGTCGACGTCCTGGTCAACAACGCCGGCATCATCCGGGACGGCCTCGCCGTGTCCATCAAGGACGAGGACTTCGACGCGGTCCTCAACACCAGCCTCAAGGGCGCGTTCTACTTCATCAAGAGCTGCTACTTCGGCTTCATCCGCCGGCGCAGCGGCTCGATTATCAACATATCCTCGGTCGCCGGCGTCTTCGGCAGCGCGGGACAGGCCAACTACGCCTCGGCCAAGGCGAGCCTGATCGGCCTGACGAAGACGATTGCCAAGGAGCTGGGCGAGCGCAACGTGCGCTGCAACGCGGTCGCCCCCGGTCTGATCAGCACCGACATGACCGAGCACCTGCAGGACGACAACCAGCGCCTCGGCCCCGTGCCCATGGACCGTTTCGGTCGCCCGGAGGAGGTCGCCAACCTGGTCGCCTTCCTCGCCAGCGACGAGAGTTCGTACATCACCGGCCAGGTCGTGTGCGTCGACGGCGGCATGGCGATGTGACCGCGCCCCCGTGACGGGCGACCCAGCCCGTCACGGGGGCCACGCGTGCCACCCGCTCGTCCGTCGTGCGGGACGGGGGGTCAGTCGTGCGGGACGACGGCGACCGGGCAGCGCGCGTGGTGCAGCGCCGCGTGCGCCACCGACCCGATGCGCGAGCCGATGGGGGAGCGCCGTACCCGCCGCCCGACCACCAGCAACTGGGCCCGCGCGGTCTGCGAGAGCAGCAGCTGCCCGCCGCTGCCGATCTCGACGTGCTCGGCCACCGGCACCTCGGGGAACTTCTCCCGCCAGGGCGCCAGCGCCTCGGTGAGCTGCTCCCTCTCGTACGGTTCAAGTCCGCCGGCCTCGTCCGCGAGCCGCATGGAGCCGGGCGTGTACGCGTAGATGGGCGGCAGGCTCCAGGCCCGTACGGCGCGCACCGGCACCCCGCGCGCGGCGGCTGCCTCGAACGCGAAGCGCAGCACCGCGTCGCTGTCCTCGGCCGAACCCTGCTGGCCCACGACGACCTCGCCTTCCGCGGCCTCCCGGGCCGCCGTCGTCTGCGCCGGCGCGTCCGCCGACCCCTCCTTCGCTTCCTCGGGGGCGCGGACCGAGACGACCGGCCGGCTGGCGCGGGCGAGCACCTGTTGGGCGTGCGAGCCGAGCAGGAAGCCGAGCAGCGCGCCGTGCCCGCGCGAGCCGAGGACCAGCATCCGCGCCTCCTCGTTCGCCCGCACCAGGGCCGGCACGGGCTCGGCGTCCAGCACCTCGGCGACGATCGACAGGCCAGGGTGGCGGTCGGCCAACCGCTGCTCGGTCTCGCGCACCAGCTCCCGCGCCCACTTGGCCTGCTCGTCGCCGCTGTTGGGTATGGGTGTCGACAGCGGCTCCCAGTGCCAGGCATGCACCAAGCGCAGCGGCAGCCCGCGGCGCACCGCCTCGCCGGCCGCCCAGTCGACGGCCGCCTGGCTCTCGGGCGAGCCGTCCACTCCCACGGTGATCGGACGAGTCATGGTCGGCCTCCATAGCGTTCGGTGAACGAGGGCGAGGTCGCGCCCTCTCGATCATCAGCATCGCAAACGCCGCTACCCGCAGGTCAGGGCCGTTAGTCCCGCCTCCCCGAGGGGGTGTGATATGGCCCGTGACGCCGCCGGCACCGTCGCCCGCCCCCGTCCTCAGTCCAACAGGGCGCCGGCCGCCGCCAGCAGGTCCGTCCTGGTAGTGCTCGGTGACGTCGCGCTGGGTCAGGTCGTGCAGCGCGTCCGCCTGCACGCCCAGGTCCTCTAGCGGCACGTCGACGTTGCCCCGGGCCCGCGTGGCGCGGCGCAGCGCGACGCGGAACCCGGCGCCGCGCGGCAGGTCGCCGAGGAGTTCGGGCAGCCAGACCCGCAGCAACTCGTGCGTCCACACGTTGGCGCCGCCGCCCCCGGTGCGGCGCGCCGTCCCCAGGAGGGGCCCGAGGGCGTTGTCCTGGAAGCCGGCGGCGAAGATGTCGGCGGCCGAGTACGACAGCGCGTCGGTGATGAGCACCTTCGTGCCGGCGTAGCGCGGCAGCCCGGTGGTGAGCGCCTGCGGGTCGGTCAGCGGAAACCCTTGCGAGTACACCTCGCCCGTCTCCACGGCCGCCCGGATCGAGCTGCTCCAGGTGCGGAAGTCGGCGTGGGCCCGGGCGAGCGTGAGCGCGCCGCGCGTGGTCGACAGCGAGAAGCTCACCGGCGTGACCGGCCGCTCGCTCAGCACCTGCAACGCCGACTCCGCGGCCGGGACGTGCCCCCCGGGGTTGCCGCGCACGTCCACGACCAGCCCCGCCGCGGGCGCGCGCTGCGATCTGCGCCACCTGTTCGGCGAACGAGCGCGCGCCCGGCACGTTGAACGAGAACAGCCGCAGTTACCCGTACGAGCGACCGCCCAGCCGCAGCGTGCGGTGGGCCAGCACGCTGCGCGGCGAGCGCGCGGGCGAGCGCCGCGCCCGGGGCGGGGCGAACAGGCCGCGCTTGACCTGGCGCGCCGTCTCGCTCCCGACGTCGATGCCCAGGCTCGTGCCGAGCGTGGGCACCGGGTCCTGGGCCCGCCCGGCGTACCGCTCGGCCGCGCACACCCGCCACGGGAGGCGCGTCTCGCGGCGGCGCCCGCCGCGCGTGCGGTAGGCGAGCAGCACCTCCAGCTCGTCCGGCGGGAGAGTGGTACGCAGCGGGCGCAGCGTCAACGCCTCGAGACCGCGCGCCAGCCGCGCGTCGAGGTGGGAGCCCGCCTGGGCGGCGGCGTTGCGCTCCACGGCCCGCTCGATCGGGACGCCGTTCCAGGACTCCAGCTCGGCGCCGACGTCGAAGCCGGCGTGCACCAGCGAACGGTCGATCTTGGAGACGATGTGGTGCGCCGCCCCCTCGGCGTCCGTGTAGCGCTCGACGAGGAATCCTAGCGTCGCCACGTGGCCACGGTAGGGCGCCGGGAGCTGGTAGACGGTGTGCAGGTCGCGCAGCGCCCGGAAGACGTCCGCCAACTCGGCGTGGAACTGCGACTCGCTGAGCGGCGCCAGATGCCGCTCCAGCAGGCGCAGCCGCTGCACCGGGTCGGTGGCGTGCATGGCCCGCTTCAACGGCAGTTGCACGTACAGCTTGTCGATCAACACCCGGGCGGCGGTGACCAGTTGGTAGCGCCCTGCGAGCGGCAGCGGGTCGGCCTCCGCCCGCCGCAGGAACTCCGCGAGGCCCACCGAGTCCGGCAGCGCGCGGGCCGGTCGGCCGACCGTCCGGCTCACCGGTAGTACCCCGCGAGGTGTCGCAGCTCGGGCACGCCGCCACGGGCCACGGTGGCGAAGTAGGCCGCGTCGTGGGTCAGCGTGTCCAGCGGCGGGATGACAAGGCCCGAGGGCACCTCGCCGGCGGCCGCGAACGCCCCCACGTCGCCCTCGGGCATGTCGCCGAAGAGGACCAGCGGCGCGTCCGGGTCGTCCAGCGGCCCGCCCCAGGAGGCCAGCGCGTCCTGCGCGACGCGCCAGGCCGCCACCGGGTCGGCGCGCACCCGTTCCAGGGCGCGCCGCACGCCGGGCCAGTCCAACTGGGCGTCGGCCCGGTCCGGCTGCCGCACCGCGACTCGGCGACGCAGGCCGGCCACCGTGATCGGGTTGGTGTGCGTGGCCCCGGCGGCGGTCATCAGCGCCGGCGTGCCGTAGAACGGCCGCCCGCGCACCAGCACCAGCCGCACGTGCCGCTCGGTCGCGTCGATCAGGTTGTGGTACGGGTCCCGGTCCGGGGCGCGGCGCTCCAGGACGAGCAGGTCGGCGCCGCCGCCCCGAGTCAGCCGTCCCACCCCCGGCCCCCATGCGGTGGCCAGCGCATCGCCGGGGTTGGCGGTGACCATGTCGCACAGCTCCCGGTCGCTGAACCGGTGCTGGTTGACGGCGTCGGCGACCTTCAGCTCACCCAGCACGTGCTTGGTCCCCGACGGCGCCCAGTCGGAGCCGAGCGCGACGCGCAACCTCTTCCGGTCGGCCGAGACCACGTCCGTGGTCTCGTGGTAGAGCCAGTAGTTGGAGAACGGCGACCACACGAGGGTCGCCCGCTCCGCCGGGTTGATCGCCCGCACCGCGCCCTGCCACCGCGCGAAGTCCGCGCCGGTCAGCGCGGTGCCGTGGACGCCGATCAACCCGGGCCGCCAGCACGGCTCCAACTCCTCGAACTCCCGGCGCACGATCGGCCCGGCCCGGCCCTCCGCGACGTGGTAGATGAGCAGCCGCGTCCCGTCCAGCTTCGGCGCCCGCACCTCGCGCAACTCCTCCGCGTCGAGTTGCAGCGCCGCCGTCATCACCATGTCGCGGCCCGCTGGCAACCTCTCGTTGTCGATGATCCGCAGCAGCCAGCCGTCCACCGGCCGCGTCGCCACCGGCGTGCCCTGGATCGAGGTGGTCCCGCCGATCAGCGCCTTGACCTCGACGTACTTGATCAGCGCCTCGGGCGCGGCCCGCGCGAGCACCTTCGCGGGCCAGGTGACCGTGGTCGAGTAGTCCGGCGGCCTGTCCTCGTCCACCCAGCGGTCGTGGTGCAAGTGTAGGGCACGCCGGGCGCCTCCCACAGCGGCAGCGTGTTGTACGTCAGGTGGTTGTGCAGGTCGATGAGGCCGGGGGCAGGATCAGCGCGCCGGTGTCGATCCGTGGCGCGGCGGCGAACCCCGCGGGCGCGTCCTACGTGGCGGAGCGCACCGCGGCCAGGTGGCCGTCGTCGCCAACGTAGACGACGCCGGGGTCCAGGACCCGGTGGTCCTCGTCGAAGGTGACGACCGTGCCGGTGAGGACGAGCGCCATCAGCGCGGCGCCTTCCCAGACCAGGGTGTGCTCGTCGTCCGGCCGCGGGCGGCTGACGGCGTTGTGCGCCTCGCCCGGCAGGGCGCGGACCCAGGCGTCGTCGCCGAGGAAGGCCGGCGCGCTGAACGGCAGGTCGCGGCGGGGGACGGCCGCGTAGTCGGACTCGGCGAACACCGTGCCGTAGGTGGGTCCGGTGTTGTCCCCGTCGTCGTCCGGCGTGACGATCGCACGCAGCCGCGCGAGGGCCGCGCGCCAGGACTCCAGCAACTCGTCGGCCTCGGGGTTGGACGGGTGCAGCGCGTCCACGAGCGGCACGTCGGGCCGTGGCGTCCACAGGCGCACCGCCTCCCGGGCCATGAAGCCGAGCACCAGGACGGCCTGCAGCGCGTCACCCGTCGCCTGGTCGTAGACCGCGTTGCGCCACCGCCGCTGCTCCGCGTCGTCCAGCCGGTCCCGCATCGCGAGCGCCTGCTTGGGGTGGACGGCGTACGCCCACGCGTTGAGGCAGACGTAGGAGCGGGTCAGGCCGAGCTTGCCGAGGAAGCCCTGTACGCGCTGGCCGGCGTCGCCTACCAGGCTGCGGCCGGCGATCCGCTCGGTGGGCCCCGGGTCCGAGGCCACGACGAGCACCCGGGCCGAGCCGTCCAGCCGGCCACGGTAGAAGACCGGCCCCCAGTCGGCCCAGAACGCCGACGCGTCCGGCGGCTCCGGCACCTCGGCGAACAACTCGGCGAGCCGGGCCGTCGGCTCGCGCTCGAACTCCACCATCGCTCAGCGCCGCCGCGCTGCTCGGGCCGTGCGCGCTTGCCACTCCACGGAAGACCTCCACACTCTCGTGCCGGCCAGCCGCGGCCGCCCGCCCCGGCCCCGCCTCCCGCGTGGCGGGGCTGCCCGGCCGAGGGGGTGGGCCGGCGACGCGTCAACCGCTCCGGCGTCCGGTTCCATGCATCACTCCGTGGCCCGCCGCCTAAACCGCCCCACCGCCAACTGGACCAGGCGTCACGAGCGGGCCCCGGCCCGCCGGGCGCCTCGCGCGTCGGCCGGCGGACAGCACGCGGGCGGGGCCCGGGACCAACCATCCGTCCCGGGCACCGCCCTGGCACCACCCGGCGTCAGCGCTCACCCACCGCGGCCGCGCCGCGTCCGGTGAGCCAGGCCAACTTCAGCGGTTCTCCGGCAGGTCCGCCTCGGCCCCGAGCGGCGCCGCCAGACCGCGCTTCGCCGCCGACACGGGCTGCTTGCCGCAGAAGGCCGCCTCCAGGCTGCCACCGAGCGCGGTGTTGGCCGAGCCCCGGTTGGAGGTGTTCGCCATCGCCGACAGCGTCCGCTTGCCGTCCCGGGTGGTGAACGCGTACGTGTAGAAGCCCTGCACGGTGCTGGTGTGGCCGTAGACCGAGGTGCCGCACGACAGGTCGTAGCGGCGCAGCCCGAGCCCGTAGAAGCGGGTGCCCGAAGCGTCGGCCGGAGCCATGGTGAGCATGGCGTTCAGCGTCTTGCTCGGCAGCAGCTTGCCGCGCAGCAGCGCGGACATGAACGTCTTCAGGTCGGCCTCGCTGGAGATCATCGCCCCCGCGGCCTGCGCCCAGGACACGGTCTGCTCGGTCGAGTCGACCAGCGGCGCGCCGGCCTCGTCCGGGTGCAGGTAGCCGCGCACGTGCCGCCCCTTGATGGCCGTGGCGGGGTGCACGTACGAGGTGTCCTTGAGCTTCAGCGGCTTGATGACGCGCCGATCGTACTCCTTGGCCACCGGGTTCTTCGTCACCTTCTTGATCACCATCCCGACCAGCACGAAGTTGGTGTTCGAGTAGCGGTACGCGCCGCCGGGCTCGGTCGTCCTGGGCTCGCGCAGCGAGAGGTCGACCAGCTCCTTGTTGGTGAAGACCCGGTTGCGCACGGCCTCGAAGCCCGGGACGGTCTTGGTGAACATCGCGTTCGTGTAGTCCGACAGGCCGCTGCGGTGGGTGAGGAGGTGACGGACCGTGATGCGGTCGTCGGGCAGCACGCCGGGCAGGTACGTCGTCACCGGCGCGTCCAGCTTGACCTTGCCCTCGGCCACCAGTTGCAGCAGCATGACCGAGGAGAACGTCTTGGTGACACTGCCGATGCGGAAGCGGGCACGCGGGTCTATGTGCGCCCCCGTCTTCCGGTCCCGCACCCCCTCGGTGTGCGTCTGGGTCCCGTTCGGGCCGGTGAAGCGGGTCATGGCGCCGTGTGCTCCGGCCTTGAGGGTGTTCCGCAGGGCCTCGGTGACGGCCTTGCTGTTCGAGTCCGCCAGCGGGGGCGCGGCGGCCTTGGTCGCCGGGGCGCGCGGGGCTGACGGGGCGTAGGCGGCGGCGGTCGCCGATACCGCGCTCACTACGACGGCGAGTACGGCGGCACCGAGCGTGAGGCGTCGGTCGATGGTCAGGTGCGCGATTCTCCTCAACAGGATCAGGACGGGAGGCGGTTCGCGAACCGCGCTCTCCCGGGCGCTGAGCCTACTCAAGATCGACGAGCGGCGCGGTGCGTGACCTGGCCGACGCCCGAGCAGACCGGTGTACGTCGCCGGGTTGCTCCGCCGCGAGCCACTGACCGGGGCCCGGCCCGCCCGGCCGCCGTGCGAGCCGGCCGCGCGGATCGGGCCCGCGGTGACGGGGTGGCTCAGGCGGCCAGTTCCTGGATGCGGACCAAGGTCGCCCGCGGGGTCCCGGAAGGCGCAGTCCCGTACCCCGTACGGCTGGTCGGTCGGCTCCTGGACCACCTTGGCGTCGCTGGCCTGGAGCCGCTCGAAGGTGGCGTCGAGGTCGGGTGTGGCGAGGTTGACGCCGGCGAAGGTGCCCTTGCCCATCATCTCCACGATGGTGTAGCGCTCACTGTCCGTGATGCCACAGCCGGGCGGCGCCGGCGGCTGGAGCACGATGGAGGTGTCGGTCTGGCCCGCCGGGCCGACCGTGATCCAGCGCATGTCGTTGTAGCCGACGTCGTTGCGTACCTCGAAGCCGAGGGTGTCGCGGTAGAAGGCCAGGGAGGCTTCCGCGTCGAGGTGCGGGAGGAAACTGTGGTGAATGGTGAGGTTGTCCATGCCGATCACGCTAGCCCTGGCGCTAGGCCGAAGCTTCTCGATTCCTGACCGGTCTGGTCACCTGTTTCGCCACGCACGGAGACATCCCCACCGTCGCGTCGGCCGCCGCTCGCCGGTAGGCGCTGGGTGGCATGCCCACCAACTCGGTGAAGCGCGTGCTGAAGGTGCCCAGCGAGGCGCAGCCCACCGCGAAACAGATCTCGGTGACGCTGAGGTCACCGCGCCGCAGCAGCGCCATCGCCCGCTCGATGCGCCGCGTCATCAGATAGGCGTACGGTGACTCACCGTAGGCGAGTCGGAACTGGCGGCTGAGGTGTCCGGCCGACATGTTCGCCCCGCGCGCGAGCGCGTCCACGTCCAGCGGCTGCGCGTACTCCCGGTCGATTCGGTCGCGCACCTGGCGCAGCCGCGCGAGGTCGCTCAGGTGCCGCGCGGTGGCGGGCTTACTGGTCACGGCTTCGATCGTCCCATACGGGCGGGGCGGACGCGTGCGGCCCCGCGCGCCGCACCGGGCGCGCCGAGCGGCCTTACGAAGTGGGGAGCCGGCCCGTGCCGCTGGTCGGCGGGCGCCCTTTCGCGCCGTGCCCGTGACGATCTTTCGCCACTCTTTTCGGCCGGTCATCTCGCCGCCCCCAGCGCGCTGGACCCTTCGTGGCAGCGGGGCGCGGCGGCCTCACGCGGGCCGTGTCCCATGCCTGCCCTGTCTGAAAACAGGTTGTTCACGCGAGCCGCGTGTCCTGTTTCCCACCAGCGGCTTTTGCCATTGCTCCACACTGACTTAGCGGCGACTTTACCGTCTGATGACGCGGCAACCCGCGTGATCACCACCCCATATGTCACCCCTCGGAGGTTCATGATGGACAAGCTGATCAAGGCGATGACCCAGGACGACGTCTGGCAGAACTGGGTCGCCGCGAACTCGGCCGGCGCCGCCGCGAAGGACGGGTGTATCAGCGCGGCCCCGAAGACGGGTTGCATCAGCGCGGCGCCCAAGGCCGGTTGCATATCCTGACCGGCTGCTGACTGAGGCACCGGAGCGGGCCGGGGGCGCGTACGCACGGGCGCCCGGCCCCCTTCCGGCTCCGCCTTGGCCCGGGGCGCCCCGGGATCCCCGTTCCGCCTAGCGCACAGAGGGTGCACATGCGTGGTCAGCCGACGGCCGAAGTCGTCGACCAGATCAAGGACATACCGATCTACCGCAGGTCGATCGAGCGGGGGTACTTCCCCGTCCTCGAAAAGCCCGAGATCGCCCGGTGCTTCCCGGACAACTGGACGACGCCGCGCCTGGCCGCCGCCCTGGAGGCGGGCGAGGCCGAGTACGTGCTGTCCACGGGCACCAACCACGCCCGCATGCAGATCATCTGCCCTCCGTACTTCCTGCTCAACTCCTACTACCAACTGTGGAGCGGGCACCCCGACATCGCCTCCACCTGGGAAGCCGGCTGCCAACGGGTCTCGTTCACCACGGTGTTGGCGACCGAGCACGTCGCGCGCGTCAACCCGAAGAAGCGCGGCACACAGCCGGACGCGGTCCCCGAGCTGGAGCAGCGGCGCCTCGACGCCCGCACCGTCTACCTGAATCTGCGGCTCGACCCGGCGTTGTGGGAGCGCGACGAGGTCGAGCGCATGCTGGGCGACATCCGCTCGGCGCGAGCCACCCACCCCCGAGACTGGTACCACCTCGACTGCTCCAGCTACCACCTGGCCCACCTCGTCCTCAAGGCCAGGCAGTGGGGCCTGTGGGAGGACTTCCCGCGGCCCGCGAGCATCATCCACGCCTACGAGTACACCCCGGCGAACGTCCGGCGCTTCCTGCGTGAGAACTTCGAGTGCCCGGTCATCGACATGTTCGGCAGCACAGAGCTGGGCTACCTCTACTACAGCGACCGCCACGGCCGGTACCACCCCTACCTCGACCGGATGAGCGTCGAACTCCTCCCGGTGGCCCCGGGCAGCGAGCTGTATAGCCTCATCGTGTCGAGCGTCCGCAACCCGCACATGCCGCTGATCTGCTACCGCTCGGGGGACTGCGTCCGCACGCTCGACGGGACCCCCGACCCGCACCGGATCGCCCGCTTCTGCGGACGCGAGAAGGAACTCCTCACCCCCGGCGCGGCAGCCGCCGCCGAGTCCGGCCCCATCGCCCAGGGCGACCTGAGCGACCGCGTGAGCGCCGCTGCCCCCCGGCGTCTTCGTCCACCAACTGCTGGTCACCGACGACAAGGAGGCCGACCTGCGGTACACGACCTTTGACGGCGACGCCCTGGCGGACTCCGTCAGCGACCTGACCGGGCGCCGGTGCCAGGTCGAGCACCGCGCGCACCTGCCCATCGGGAAGTCCGGCAAGTACACCTGGCTCGTCACCCACCACTGACCGCCGACCCGGCCCGGACCCTGCGCGGGGGAGAACCATGACCACACAGCTCTACGTATCGACCGGCGACCTCACAGCCCTGCTCGGCGAGGAACTGCACGCGAGGTGGTGGCGCACTTCACCGACAGGACCGCCGCCGCGCCGGACTTTGTCGAACGCCAGGTCACCGAGTGCCTGCGGTACCTGTACCTCGTCTCGCGCCACCGCGAGCAGCTCAGCGGGCTGTTCCTCCCCGTCGAGCAGGACATCGACGAGATCTGGCACTATCTGATCCTCCAGACCCGCGAGTGCCGCACGCTGTGCGAGGAGCGTTTGCCGGGGGGCTTCTTCATCGAGCACCGCAGCATCGCCTACGAGAGCTACCAGCAGGCCCCCGGCCGCGAGCAGGCGATGGAGGAGGCACTGCGCTGGATCCCGCTGTACTGCCGGGAGTTCGGCCCGTTCGACGAGCGCGCCCTGCCGCACTGGACCACCGTCCGCTTCCTCCACCAGCGGATGGGCATGTCGCTGGCGGATATAGCGGCCCTCGAACCCCTGGCACCGGCCTGACGCCCCTCCCGCCGGTGGCATCTCCCGCCGGCGGCACGCGCCCCGGGCGGTCGGGCAGGCAGGCAGGCACCCAGGCCCGAGCCCGGGCGTACCTCGGGCGGGCCTTCGGGCAGGCGGGTTCTCACGGACGGGTTCTCACGGGTGGTTTCTCACAGCGGGGGAGCGATAAAGCACCCGGGGTCAGGGTCGTTGAGCGACTCCTTGGCCACCTGCTCGTCCCAGGGGTTCGAGGTGCCCCACTGGTCGGTCACCTCCGCCCGCGAGGCGTCGTAGACATGCGGGTGCCAGGTGTCCTCGTCCACCTGTCTCCATGGCGGTGGTGTACTCCAGGGTGTTGTCGTGCGGGTCGAGGAAGTACGTGAAGGCGTTGTCGCCGGCCAGGTGCCGGCCGGGTGCCGGCCGGGTCCCCAGAGTCTGTGGGCGCCCGCCCGGATGGCACGGCCGGAGGCCCGCAGGTACTCGTCCACGCCCCGGAGTTCGAAGGAGACGTGGTGCAACGAGGTGTGCGGGCCCCCGGAGAACGCCACACAGTGGTACTGGGCGTTGATCCGCAGGAAGTGCATCAGGTCGCCGTCGCGCGGTGAGCGCACGGTGTCGGTGAGCCGGAAGCCGAGGTACCGCTCGTACCACGCCCGGGTACGGGCGATGTCGGGAGCGTTGAACACCACGTGGGACAGGCGCACCGGCACGGGCTCCCGCGCCTCGATCCGTCGGTGCCGGCGCGGCGCGACCCCCGCTGAGACCTCCACGGTGCGGCCGTCCACGTCGAAGAAGCGGAAACCGTAGCCGCCGCCCGGGGTGGACAGCGCGCCGGGCTCGCTGATCAGCACCACGCCGTCGCCCGCCAGCTGCTCGGCCAGGACGTCGACGTCCTCCCGCGCGGCCACCCCGAAGGCCACCAGGTCCAACCGCTTTTCCCTGGCCGTGCGCAGCCTGACCACGTACTGCTCCGGCGACCCCTCGGCGGCCAGGAAGGCCACGCCGGTGTCGTCAGCGGTACGGGTCAGACCCCAGACGTCGGTGTAGAACGCGAGCTGCCTGTCGTGGTCGGGCACCGCCAGGTCGACGTGGCGGAGATGGGTGAGTGGGGCCGAGACCATGTGGTCCCCCTGATGACGGACCGGCCGACCTCGCCGACGCGGGCCGAGGCGTGCGGCGAAGCACCGCTCGCACTACGAGTACCACCACCGGCCGCGACGAGGTGAGGACACAACGGGCCAACCTGCCGCTGGACCGCTGGACCGCTGGACCGCTGGACCGCTGGACCGCTGGGTCGGCGTACGGGTTCGCGCCACGTAGTCGGAGACCGCGACGCCGCGTCGCCCCGCGACCATCGCCGACCCCGGCAGCAGGACCAGCCCCAGCAGCCGCACCAACACCAGGGGAACCGCCGAGACCGCCGGCGCGGAGCTGAGCGGTGCCATGCGTCGCACGCCGCCGCCGGCCCGACGGCCTAGCCTGCCACCCGGCACCGCCACCGGCACCCACACCGGTACCGGCCTCGATCCAGGAGCACGCAGCCATGTTCGATCCCGCCCACCAGAACCCGTACCCCGACGCTCTGCGCCCGGACAACGCCCCCGCGCCGCACGCTCAACTCTCCGCGCTGCTCGGCTTCCTGGGCACCTGGGTTGGCCGGGGACGTGGTAGCTACCCGACGCTTGCCGAAGAGTTCAGGTACGCGCAGGAAGTCACCTTCAGCCCTGACGGGCGGCCGTTCCTCCGCTACGAGGCGCGCGCCTGGCTGCTCGACGCGGACGACGTCCCGCTGCGGCCGTCGGCCCGCGAGAGCGGTTGGTGGCGGCTCCAGCCCGACGGCCGCGTGGAGGCGCTGATCACCCAGCCCACCGGCATCGCGGAGATCCTGGTCGGCCACGTCAGCGCCGACACGGTCGACCTCAGCACGCACGAGGTGGCCATCACCCCCACCGCCAAGGAGGTCACCGCCACCCGCCGTCGCTACACGCTGAGCGACGAGGGAACGCTCGACTTCGTCCACGACCTCGCGGCGGTCGGCCAGCCACTCCAGTACCACCTGTCGGCGCGGCTGCGTCGCGAAGGCGGGGACTAGACCAGGGCCGCCGCCCGCCGCCCCCGGCCCGCCCGCCGCCGGCCGCGCGCCGGGGAGACGGGACGGTTGGCTGACAGCGTCGAAAGCGTCGACAGCGGTCAGGTCGTCGGCGTCAGGCGGGGCAGGGCGGGATGTCGCGCGCGGGCAGCAGGCTGTGTACGGTGCCGAGCCGGGGGCGCGCCGCGTCGGCGAGTTCGTCGACGATGACGCCGCACCCCACCCAGGTGGCGCCGCACTCCTCGACCGCCTCCCGGACGGCGCGGGCCTGGCTGCCGGTCTCCAGCCAGTCGTCCACCATGAGGACGCGGTCGGCCGTACCCAGGGAGGACCGCTGGAGCCCCAGGCGGTGGCGTAACCCCCGGTAGTCGGGCTCGCTCTCGCGGACGACCTTGACCCCGGGGAAGAGGCCGCCGTCCTTCCGGACGGCGACGAAGCCGACACCGAGCTCCACGGCCACGGCCCCACCCAACAGGAACCCGTGGGACTCGACCCCGCACACCGCCGGCAGCCGCTCGTTCCGGAAGGGCTCGGCCAACTCGGTCACGACGGCCGCCAGCGGCCGCGCATCCCGGAAGATGGGCCAGACATCCACATGGCCGTCGATCCACCGCAAGGACGTAAGGGCGAGATCACGCGCAGTGAGGTACATGCCTGGGAGTCTTCTCGCGCCCGAGCCGACGAGCAAGCCGATTTCCCGCGGAGCGACGCCGAGGGTGGGTACCGCCTGCCGTCCAGCCCGGCCGGAGACGGCCCGTCGCGCCGCGTCTGGGCTGCGCCTTCGCGCCGGCTCTGAGCCCCACGGGCCACCTGCCGCCCCGTGGCGACGACCGACCGGACACGCGGTGGCGTCGGGCGTCGCTGAGCGGGCCCGGTCACCCTGGCGGCGGGGACGGCCGGTGCGTGGGGGACCATGTGCACCGGGCGCGTGCCGTGCGGCGCGCCCGCGATCGGCGTCGCGAGCGGCCCGCCCGTTCCGGCGTAGTGACGACCGTCACGTCGTTCGTTCGTACTCGGTGTCTACCAGACGCCCCACGGCGGGCGTATGCCCGGTGAAGCGAGAGACCCGGGAGTGGCTGTTGACCGTCGAGGAGTTCGAAGAGTTCTATGCCCAGACGGTCGTGCGTCTCACGGGGCAGCTCTACGTGATGCTGGGCGATCCGCACGAGGCGGAGGACGTCGTGCAGGAAGCATTCGTCAAGGGGTGGGGCCGCCGACGGCAACTCGACCGCGCGGGGCAGCCCGAGGCGTGGATACGTACCGTCGCCTGGCGGCTGGCAGTGAGCCGCTGGTGCGTCCGGCGGCGTTCGGCCGCTGCCTGGCGGCACCGCGGCGCGCCGCCACCCCACGTCCAGGGGCCGAGCCCCGAGCAGATCGTGCTGGTCGACGCCATGCGCGAGCTGCCCGCCCAGCAGCGCCGGAGCATGACGCTGCACTACCTGTGCGACCTCACCGTCGAGCAGATCGCCCGGGAGACGGGCGTGTCCGCCAGCACCGTCAAGACCCACCTGGCCCGCGGTCGGGCCGCTCTCGCCCACCACCTGCAGGACCCGCGTGTCAAGGAGGCCCCCGGAGCCTGAGCCAGACGACCCGTTGCGGACCCTCTTCCAGCAGGCAGCCGCCGCCGGGCAGGCCCGAGCGCGCACGGCGCCCTTCGGCCACGTGCGCGCGCGAGGCCGGCGCGCGCACCGGCAGCGCGTCGCCGTCCTGGTGGCCGGCGCCTGCCTGGTCCTCGGCTGCGGGACCGCGGCCACGGCCGGGTGGCTGCCGGGCGAGTCCGCGCCAGCCGGTTCGACCGGGCCGGCCACCCGCCCACCCTCACCCGCCCCGACGCCGTCACCCACCACCGCGCCACCCCCGCGGGCACCGTCGGACGGCAGCACGGTGGGCAGCTCCGACGGACCGTCCCCACCGGACGGCGCCGGGCGCGCCGACGCCTCCGCGACCCTGCCGCCGAACCACCCGCCGACACACGAAGCGGGCGACGCGGCGCTCTGAGCCGCCCGCCCGTCCCGTACCCCAGCCCCTGCTTCCGTGGCCGCGCGCCACCGGGAGTCGCCCGCACGCCCTCCCCACCCCAGAGAGCCCCGCATGCCGCCTTCGCCTACCCGGTCGCCCGACGCGGAACCCGCGCCCGAGTCCTCCACCACCACGTCTGCCACGCCCCCCACGGACCCGCCTCCCGAACCCGCCGAACAGCCCGCCTCCCGGAGCGCCCCAGGGCGCGCGACCGGCCCGCGCCGTTGGCCGACGACCTGGTGGCGGCGGCTCGGCGCGGCCGACCGCGAGGTGCTGTGGCTGTACCTGCTGACCCGAATAGGCGTGTGGACCACGGCCTACTGCGCCCGGTGGGCGTTCCCGTCCGACGCCCGCTCCCATGACGCCGGCCCAGTGCTCGCGCCGTTCCAGCAGTGGGACTGGGGCCACTTCCTCAAGGTGGCCCGCGACGGCTACTTCCCCGCCGAGCCGGCCGGTGAGGCGGGCACCGGAGACAACCGGGAGGCGTTCTTCCCCGGCCTGCCGCTCCTGTTGCGCGCCGTGCACTGGGTGGTGCCGAGCTGGGGCGCGTCCGGGTTGCTGATCTCCTTCGTCGCCGGGGCCGTCGCCGTCGTGGCGCTGGCCCGCATAGCCCGCTCGCGCCTGCCGCACGCGGACGCGGGACGCCGTACGGTGCTGTTCCTGCTGCTCTCGCCGTGCGCGATCTTCCTGGCCGTCGGCTACAGCGAAGCGCTCTTCCTCGCCTTCGCGCTGCCCGCGTGGCTCGCCGTCCAACGGAATCGCTGGGCCCTGGCCGCCGTCCTGACCGCCCTGGCCACCACCGTACGGATCACGGGACTCTTCCTCGCCGCCGCCATCGTCGTGCAGTTCCTCCTGACGGCCCGCGCCCGCGCAAGGTGGCGCTCTCTGCCGTGGCTGGCGCTGCCCGTCCTGCCCGTCGTCCTCTACACCTGGTACCTGCATGCGCGGACCGGCGACTGGATGGCCTGGCAGCACGCCCAGGAACGCGGCTGGCGCCGCGACTTCCATGCTCCCTGGGACGCCTGGGCCCACACCTGGCAGGCCGCCTTCACCCCCGCCCACTCCACCACCGGCTACAGTCTGATGTTCCAGGCCGAGCTGGTCGCCATGGTGGTCGGGGTGCTCCTCCTCGGGTTGTTGCTGCTCCGCCGGCACTGGGCCGAGGTCACGTACGTGGCGCTCAACCTGTGGGCCCTGGGCACGTCGTACTGGTACATGTCCGTCCCGCGCGCGACCCTCCTGTGGTGGCCGCTGTGGGTGGCCCTGGCCGCGTGGAGCATACGCGTGCCCCGGTTCAAGACTGCCTACGTCTGTCTCGTCGCGCCCGTGACGACCGTCTTCGCCCTGACCTTCCTCACCGGCCGATGGGCCGGCTGAACAGCCTCGGGCCACCCGGCCGGCAGTCCACACCCGCGCGCGGGAGGGCCCGGGCCGAGTGCCGGACCGTGGCGGCGTACGATCGCCCGGTCCCAGCCTCACAAGGAGCGACCCTCAGGTGACCGCCGTCGTCCCACCGTCCCGTACCGCTCCCGAGCCGCCGCGGGTGCGGCGACTCGTCCGCGACGAGGACGGCGAGGAGTTGGCCAGCCTACTGTGGCGGGCCGGCCCGGGCTGGCGGATGATCAGCAGCTCCGTGCTCGGCGGCGGCATCGGGGAGCGGTCCTGGGTCCTCAACGCCCAGGTCTCCCACGGCTACCGCCGCACCGACCCCGAGCGGCACCTCGCCGACCTGGCCCGCGCCGCCCGCGCCGAGGGGCCCGGGGTGGGTCTGATGACGGCCGCCGACGTCCGGGCGTACGGGCGTGCCCACGACGACGGCGTGACGGCGATCGCCACCACCGGCCTGGGCGTACGAGGGTGGGCAGCCGCTCCGGACCCCGGCACACCCGCGCCCGCGCGCCCCGGCACGATCAACATCGTGGTGGCCGTACCGGCCGCGCTGACCGACGCGGCGCTGGTCAACGCGGTGGCGACCGCCACCGAGGCCAAGGTGCAGGCGCTCATCGACGCCGGTTACGACTGTTCCGGCACTCCCACCGACGCCGTGTGCGTCGCCGCCCGCTCCCCGCGACCCGATACCGAGCCCCACGCCTTCGCCGGCCCCCGCTCCCCGTGGGGCGCGCGGCTGGCCCGCGCGGTCCACCACGCCGTGCGCGCCGCCGCCGGCCCCGAGACCTGAGCACCCACCCGGTGCCGGCGCTCGGCACGGAGGTCCAGGGTCACCGCGCCGCGACCGCCGTGGTCCACTCGTCGACGGTGACGACGTCCGCCCACTGCGGGAACAGTCGCTCGACCAGGACCCGGTGCAGCTCCGGATCGAGGTCGAGACAGCCGTCGGACAGGACCGTGAGGCCGTAGTCCAGGTCGTTGGCCTGGCACAGGGTGGACAGCACGACGGCGCTGGTGGCGATGCCGGTGAGCACGAGCCGGTCGATGCCGCGCGCTCTGAGCACGACGTCGAGATCGCTGCCCGAGAACGCGCTCGCCCGCCTCTTGGTGACGACCACCTCGCCCGGCCGGGGCGCGAGCGCCGGGTGGATCTCGGTGCCCGGGGCGCCCTCGACGTAGAGACCGGCCTCGGCGATGGCGGCCGGCGCCCTGTTCCGCGTGCCGACTTCGGGGAAGCCCGGGCGGAACGCGATCACCACGTAGATCACGGGTATTCCCGCGGCCCGCGCCGCGTCGATCGCCCTGCGCACCCGGGGCAGGTACCCGGAACCGTCGTCGGCGATGTTCACGATGGCCTGTTGGACGTCCATCACGAGAAGGGCGCTGCTCATGTCGTCTCCAGGAGCGAAGTCGGTTCGGCGTCGTGACGGGGCGGCCTCCGCCACCCCGTCCCGGCGCGACCGCCCGCCTCCCGGCGGGCACCGCGCCGACCGGGCACGCCACGACAGGCAGGCGCCCAGCCAACGAACCGTGCGACGCGGGGTGACCGACGCTGCCCGACACGACCTGGTGGTGAGCCTAGCCAACCGGGACCGCGACCCCACGACCACGGGTGCCGGCTGCTGTCGGCAACGGGACCTCGCCCCTACGCCGTTGGGCATGGTGGAGGAACCCGGGGAACGGTCCGTACGACGCGGTCGGTGACGGGTGAGAACCGCCTCCCGGGAGCGACGTCGCTTCTGGGCAGGGGCGCGGGAGTTGGGACACCGAGGCCCCCGCCGGTCGTCGTCCGGCGCGACCGCGCGCGTGGGAGCCGTGCACAGCCCCCGCGCACGCGGTCACGGGTGGTGGGCGTCAGGCGTAGATCTGGGCGTACAAACTCTGGATCTCCTCGGCGGTGGGCACGGCGGGGTTGTTGTTGGGAGAGCCGGAGGCGAGGGCCTGCTCGGCCATGAGGGGCGTCAGGCTGGTCCAGGTGTCCTGGTCGATGCCGTAGCCCCGCGGGGTGGGCACGTCCAGGTCGTGGCAGAGCGTGCGCAGGGCGTCGACGAGCTTGTCGGCGGCCCGCACGTCGCCGTCGGCGTCGCTCGCGACGCCGAGCGCACGGGCGCAGTCGGCGTACCGGCCCGGCGCCGCGGACACCGAGAAGGCGGTCACCGCGGGGAACAGCATGGCGTTCGACAGGCCGTGGGCGATGTGGAAGTGCGCGCCGATCGGGCGGCTCATGCCGTGCACGAGCGCCACGCTGGAGTTGGAGAAGGCGATCCCCGCCTGGGTGGCGGCGAGCATCATGGCCTCGCGGGACCCGATGTCGGAGCCGTCCGCGTAGACGCGCCGCAGATGGCGGCCGATGGTCGTGATCGCGGTGAGCGCGAGACCGTCCGAGAAGGGGTTCGCCTTGCGGCTCACGTACGCCTCGACCGCGTGGGTGAGCGCGTCGATGCCGGTGTCGGCGGTCAGCCGGGGCGGCATCGATATCGTCAGCTCCACGTCGACGATGGCGGCGAGCGGCAGGAACGCCGGGCCCATGCAGAGCATCTTCTCGTCGTTGGCGCTGTCGGTGATGATGGTGAACTGGGTCGCTTCCGACCCGCTGCCGGCCGTGGTGGGCACGGCGATCACCGGCAGGGCGGGGCCGTGGTTGACGCGCGGGGCCCTGTGGTCGCGCATCTGGCCACCCTGGACGCCGAGGAGGGCCAGCGCCTTGGCGGTGTCCGTCGCGCTGCCACCGCCGAACCCGACCACCACGTCCGCCTCGTGCTCGCGCAACGCCCGCAACCCCGGAGTCAGGGACTCGGTCGTCGGGTCGGGCACCGTGCCGGAGAAGACGTACGGGTGCAGTCCAGCGGCTCGCAACGGCTCCGTCAGGCGCTCGGCCGCGCCCGTCCCGACCAGGAACCCGTCCGTCACGACGAGCGGGCGACTCAGTCCGAGCCCGGTGATGACATCGCCCAACTCACCGGCGGCGCCGCGGCCGACGCGCAGGACCCGCGGCAGGGACAGGCTTGCAATCATGAAGAACCTCTCGACGGATGAGGCGGGAGAGCTGAGCGCTCCGTAGCGGTTCGACTGTGCCGCCCGCACCCCGTGAGTTCAACAGCCCGGCAACGGACGTGATGCGGAGGGACACCCTCCCGGCACGCGGTGGCGATCTCGTGTACGCGCCCCCGCGACCGTGCCCACCCCCGTCCCACGGGCTCACCCGGTGGCGGCTCCGGAGAGTCGGCGGCAGGGTGTGGGGAGGCCGACCTCGACCGGGGTTCACCGCGGGCTCCGACACGCGGGCCCCCGGCTCTCGGCGCGGCGAGGGGCGGCCTAAGCTCGGTGCCACGCCGAGGAGGCATCTCATGAAGATAGTGATACCTGGGGGAACCGGACAGGTAGGCACGATCCTGGATCGGGCGCTGACCGCCGCCGGCCACGAGGTCGTGGTGCTCACCAGGCGGCCGGTGCGCGAGCGGCAGGTCCGGTGGGACGGCAGGACGCCGGGGGCGTGGGCCGAGGCGATCGACGGCAGTGACGTCGTGGTCAACCTCGCTGGATGCAGAGTGAGTTGTCGCTACACCGCGGCGAACCTGCTGGCCATGATGGACTCGCGGGTGGACTCCGCGCGGGTGGTGGGGAAGGCCATCGCGTCCGCCTCCCGACCCCCTCGGGTGTGGTTGCAGATGAGCACCGCCACCATCTACGCCCACCGCTTCGACGCGCCGAACGACGAGGCCACCGGCGCGCTCGGCGGCACGGAACCCCGCGTGCCGGGGTACTGGGCCTACAGCGTCGACATCGCCCGGAACTGGGAACAGGCCCAGGAGGAGGCCGACACTCCGCACACCCGCAAGGTCGCCCTGCGTGCCGCCATGGTGATGAGCCCCGACCAGGGTGGCGCCTTCGACGTCCTGTCGTGGCTGGCACGGCTCGGGCTCGGCGGTCCGGTCGCGGGCGGCGCCCAGTACGTGTCCTGGATCCACGATCACGACTTCGTCCGCGCGGTCGAGTTCCTGGTCGACCAGGACGACCTCAGCGGCCCGGTGAACCTCGCCGCCCCCGCCCCGCTGCCGCAGCGGGCGTTCATGCGTGCGCTGCGCACCGCGTGGGGCGTCCCGGTGGTGCTTCCCGCAACCAGGTGGATGGCCGAGATCGGCGCGTTCGCGCTGCGCTCGGACACCGAACTGCTGTTGAAGAGCCGTCGTGTCGTCCCGGGCCGGCTCCTCGAAGCGGGCTTCACCTTCGACCACGCCCGGTGGCCACAGGCCGCCGACGACCTCGTACGGCGCGCACGCGGCGGGCGGCGTTTCCGGTGACTGCCCCGGGCCCCGCCGCGCCCTGTTCCGGCCGTGCGGCCGAGTCGGCCCCGCGGCTCCGCGCCTCGTGACCCTTGCCTACGCTGTCCCGCATGAGCCGTTGGGAAGAACTCACTGGTAGGACGTCCGGAGAGGGCTACGCCGCCCGGTTCGCGGCCCTGGCCGAGAGCGGGAAGGACATGCACGGGGAGGCGCGGTTGTGCGCCACGCTGGTCCCCACCGGGGCGGCGGGTGGCTGGATTCCGGGTGTGGCACCGGGCGCGTCATGATCCGACTTGCGGAGCTGGGGTACGACTGCGTCGGGGTCGACCTCGACGCGTCGATGCTGGTGGTGGCCCGTCGCCAGGCGCCCGAACTGCCGTGGTTCCAGGCGGACCTGGCCGAACTCGATCTGGCCGAGCTGGGTGTGGACGCGGGCTTTGACCTGGTGGTCGCCGCCGGCAACATCCTCCCGCTGCTCGCCTCGGGCACCGAGGCCACGGTGGTCGGCCGGCTGGCCGCGACCCTGCGCCCGGGCGGGTTCCTGGTCGCCGGGTTCGGCCTGGACGAGGCCCACCTGCCGGTGTCGCCCAGCATCACGTTGGCGGAGTACGACGCCCACTACGCCGCGGCGGGCCTCACCCTCGTCGACCGCTTCGCGACGTGGGACGCCCACCCGTACGACGGCGGCGGCTATCCCGTGAGCGTCCACCGAGGCTGAGACGCCGGAGCCCCGCGCGACGCGGTGGGGCCGTCTCGAACACCTCGCGGGGTACCGCCGCCGGGCCCGCGACATCACGTGGCGGGCTGCTCGCGCCGCAGCCGGTCGCCGACCAGCACGCCCACCGTGCAGCAGGACCAGGCACGAGCCGATCACGGCCTTCGGCCCGCCGAAGCGTTCGCCCGCCAGCAGCAGGACCAGCGTGGACAGCAGCGGGGTTGCGTAACCCAGCGGAGCCAGCCGCCCCGCGCTGCGGCGCATGCCGATGCTCCACAGCAGATAGCCCCCGGCACACGGGCCGAGGCCCACGTAGATCATGGCCAGCCAGGAGACCCGCGGGCTCAGGTCCGTGCCCGCCGCCACCACCCACTCGGCCGCGATCACCGTTCCGGCCAGCGCGCCGCGCAGCATCAGCGCGATCACAGGGGGTGCGCAGCCGGCCGGCCGCGAGGGAGTACAGGGCCATGCACACGGCGGAGAGCAGGGCCGCGACGTAACCGAAGCCGGCGTGTGAGGCGTCGTCCTCGCCACCCCCGCGCCCCACGGTCATCAGGAACACCCCGACGAACCCGACCACCGCCAGGCCCACGCCGAGCACCGTGCCCGGGGTGCGCAGGACGAACGCCAGCCACAGGGCGGCGAACATCGGCCACCCGTAGGCGATGACGTTCGCCTCCATGATGGGCGCGGTGTCGAACGCCACGTACTGCAGGATGACGGTGCCGGCGAAGCCGAAGAGCCCGACCGTGGCGACGCGCAGTCGATCGGCCCGCCCGTCAGCCCCGGCCTCGGTGTCCTCGACTCCCCGTGGCGGGCGGCGCGTGGCGACGCTGTGGGCCACGGTCAGGGCGAGCGTGGCGGAGGCGAACTGCAACAGCAGCACCATGGGCAACTCCAGCGTGTCGAGCGCCGACGCCGCCGCGACCGCGTTGGTCGACCACAGCGCGATCCCGCCCAGGGCGAATGCCGCCGCCACGCTGACGCCCGGCCGCCGAACGTCGCCCCCGGCGGGCGACCCGGCCACCTGCCCCGACGGCCCGTCCCGCCGCCTTACGTGCATGCCCGCTGATCCAGGTAGGCGGGGACCTGCCGGTGTTTGACGTCGCTCACGTACTCCTCCTGCCAGCGAAAGTCAGGATTGTCTGCCGCGAGATAGAACATCGCATTGTCGCTCGCGAGATAGAACATCGCATTGTCGCTGAAGTACGGCCGGTCAACGGAGCGCAGATTGAGATTGAGGCTGACGCGCCTGCCACGCCGTAACGGAACCGTGCGGTGTAGTACGCGGATAAGCTGCGCGAACGTACTGTACCCCGGGCGGTGTTCGAAGGTCAGAACGTCCCGGCTCGGCAGTTCGCCGATGGACTCCAGGTGGTGCAGTCCCGTTTCGTGGTTGCCACGGTAGACGGCCAGTTGGCCGCCTGTCACGTCGTCCACGGCGAGCGGGATGATCTCGGTGAGCGGAATTCCGTCCGTATGCCAGTCGACCGCGCCGTCGGACGCCTCTTCTCCCATAAACGTGATCGCGCTTCCGATCACCGATACAGGGTACGGTTCGACCGCGGTCCCCGCTATCCGGCCCAGCCGCTCCAGGCGCCCGGGCCAGTGAATCAGGTCCTTGATCTCCGGAATCTCCTCGTGTGCCGCACGGATGAACCGTAGGTTGAGGTGGCGCTTCGCGCTCACACTCGCCTTGAGCTCCAGCGCCCGCGCGTAGATCGCGTCGAGCAGTTCGACCGGGTAGTCGTGCCGAAGCTGTGCCACCCCCAGATCGGACACCTTCCAGTGGGTCGGCTTGCCGAGCAGGGAATCACGGTCGACATAGGATTCGAGTTCCATTGACATAGGATTCGAGTTCCATTCTTTCCCAGCCCCTCGTGGGTTCGCACCATGGGCGGGCGCGGGTGAAATGAGAGATTGGCCAACAACACCGCGACGCTTCCCGCGTCACGCCCCTGTGCGGGTGGGTGACCTGTCGTCCTGGCGGACTGTTTCCCTCGGTCAGCCTCGCCGTGACGCGAAGGGGTCACGGCAGTGTGCCGGCTCGCCCATCAGGAATACTGCGATGTGATATTTTCAGGGCAAGGCTAGGCACATGGCTAGATCAGCGCCAAGCGGATAGCGGTAGGCGGGCCGAAACTCGGTATTCCGGCATTCCCCGCTGGCCGTTCGCGGAAACACGTGTCCCCACGTCAGCTCACGCGGGCACGATGCCTGAGGCGCACGTGGGTTACCCGGTTTCGGCCACGACGCCGCTGCCGAGGCTCGCGCTGGGCGCTGGGGCCCCGGCCCCCCGTCGCGCCGGCGACGCCCTCGCGGTCAAGACACCGTGAGCGCCCCGCCCGACAGGGGCCGTGGTCCGGCCCGGCTGCCGTCCGACGCCGCAGGCCGCTCCGAGGGGGCGAGGCCGGCGTTCGGCACACGCTGTGGCACCCGACGGTGGCCACGGTGCCGATGACTTCGCAGGGCGCGCCGCGCGGGGTGGATGTCGGTGGTGCGAGACTCGGCTCCCATGACGCTCCACGATCCCAAACGCGACCTGCACCGTTACCTGAGAACAGCCCGCGAAGCCATCGTCTGGAAGCTGGACGGATTGTCCGAGTACGACATCCGCCGTCCCCTGACACCGACCGGCACCAACCTCCTCGGCCTCGTCAAGGACCTGGCCAGCGTCGAACTCGCCTACTTTGGCCCGACCTTCGGCCGCCCGCACAACGAACTCCTCCCCTGGGACGCGGACGACGCCGAGCCCAACGCAGACATGTGGGCACCCGCTGACGAGTCGCGTGAGGACGTTCTCGGCCTCTACCACCGTGCCTGGGCGCACGCGGACGCGACGATCGAGGCGCTACCGCTGGACGCGAAGGGCCACGTCGCGTGGTGGGACGACTGTGAGGTGACGCTCCAACGGATCATGCTGCACATGACGGCCGAGGCGAACCGGCACGCCGGCCACGCCGACATCGTCCGGGAACTCATCGACGGCACGGTCGGCATGCGGAAGGGACAGCACCAACATGGACGGCGGCGACAAGGCGTGGTATCGGAGGTACCGGGACCGGCTGGAGGCCTCCGCCAAGGAAGCGCAGCGCAGGAAGCGCTAGACTAGCACGGGCAGCGCCGGGGTCGACTCGGAACAGTCGGCCGTGACAGTCCGTCGTGGTTACCCTCCCCGCCGCTCCCACCGAGGTCGGGCTCCGGGGGTGGCGGGCTTCCCGCACTCGTCCCCAGGACCGCGGACGGCACCCGGGGACGTGCGGGACCCGGACCCTGGCCAGCGGGACCGGACGGCACGCGGCCGGCCGCGTGCTCGTACGCGCCCGTGCGGGAGCCGGGCGAGCCGGCCCCGGTCTCAGCGGTCGGTTGGCTGGCTGCCCCAGTCAAGGCGGAGTACGGCGACGTCGTCGGAGTGCCGGCCGGCGTTCAGCTCGTGGGTCTCCTTGATGAGCAGGTCGACGTGGGTGGCCGGGGGCGTGGGCGGCAGGCGCTCGATGAGGGACAGCAACCCTTCGACGCCGAGCCGCGTGCGTCCGGGGCCGTTGTGCCCCTCCGTGAGGCCGTCGGTGTACAGGATGAGGGCTCCGGCGGCGGGGAGGTCGAGACCGTGGCGGGCCAACTGTCCACCCCCGGGGCGATGCCCAGGGCGATGTCGTGTGCGGCGGTCAGTTCCAGGCTGAGGAGGGTGCACGTGGCGAAGAGCCGTTGGTCACCGCGTTCGGCGATCAGGATGCGTTCCATCAGATGCAGCAGGTCATCGCCCCGGTGCCCGCCCAGCACCAGGGAGCGCCAGGCGATGCGCAGGCGCACCCCCAGGGCGGCGGCGTCGGGGCCGTGTCCGCTGACGTTGCCCACCACCGCGTGCAGCAGGCCGTCGCCCCCTCCACCACGTCCAGGAAGTCCCCGCCGAGCAGGGTCATCTTGGCGCCGGGCAGGTAGCGGGAGGTGACGCGCACGGTAGAGGTGTCGAGGAGGGGCTGGGGCAGCAGGCCCCGCTCCAGCCGGGCGTTCTCCTCCCCCCGCAGGCGGGCCGCCTGGGCCTCGGCGTTCGCGCGTTCGGTCTGGCTCCGGTAGATGGCGTAGCGCACCGTGCGGTGCATCAGGTCCGCTTCGACCTTGCCCTTGACCAGGCAGTCCTGGGCGCCGGCGGCCATGGCCTCGGTGCCCGCCTGGGCCTCGGAAAGGCCGGTGAGGACGATCACGGCGGTGTGCGGGGCCAGCGCCCGGATCGCGGTGACCGCGCCCGTGCCCGACGCGTCGGGCAGGTGGAGGTCGAGAAGGATGCAGTTGATCCGCCTGTCGGCCAGGGCCGCACGGGCTTGGGCCAACGTGGGGCTCGGGGTCAGCTCGAATCGTAACCCCGTGTCGTGGAGGAGTTCCTCCACCAGCAGGGTGTCGCCCTCGTCGTCCTCGATCAGCAGGATGTGATACGTCTGCCCGTCGGCGGACGCTCGGTCCGCGGTGGTCACCGGCGCGGCCATCGGGCCTGCTCCTCCTCGGAGCGGTCGACGTCCGTGGCGAGGGGCGCGTCGGCGGCCTCCGGCGGCTCGTGAGCGAGGGTGAAGCTGATGCGCGCGCCGTCGCGGTACGCGGTGTCCACGGTGATGGTGCCGCCGTGGAACTCGACGATCTTCTTACACATGGCCAGGCCGATGCCGCTTCCGGAGTAGGCGTCCTTGGTGTGCAGCCGTTGGAAGATCACGAAGACCTTGTCGGCGTACTCGGGATCGATACCGATGCCGTTGTCGGTGACGGTGAACCGCCACAGAACCGCCACAGTTCGCCCTCCTGGCGCGCTGTGACGTGCACTTCCGGCGCCTGGTCGGGGCGGCGGAACTTGACGGCGTTGCCGATCAGGTTCTGCCAGAGCATGCCCATCTGGGTGGGGTCGGCGGTCAGGGTGGGCAGGGGGTCGTGGGTGATCGTGGCGCTGGCTTCCTCGATGCCGACGCTCAGCGTCGACAGGGTGCGTTCGAGGACCTGCTCCAGGTCGACGCTCTGGTGGGTGTTGTGCAGCCGCCCGACCCGGGAGAAGTCGAGGAGGTCGTCGATGAGGACCTGCATGCGGTTCGCGCCGTCGACCGCGAAGTCGATGTACTGGTCGGCCCGGGAGTCGAGCTGCCCCCCCGTAGCGCCGCTGGAGGAGCTGGGTGAAGCTGGAGACCTTGCGCAACGGCTCCTGGAGGTCGTGCGAGGCTACGTACGCGAACTGCTCCAGCTCCGCGTTGGAGCGCTGGAGGTCCGCGGCCTGCGCGTCCAGCCGCGACCGCGCCTCCTCCTTGAAGGCCAGTTCGCGGACGAGACGCCGGCGCATGGAGTCGATCTCGCCGCTGAGCCGTCGCAGATCCGCCGGTCCTGAGGGGTCGATGGGGTGATCGAAGTCACCGCCGGCGATGGCTGCGGGCGTCCGCGCCGAGCTGGTCCAGCGGCCTGGTGATGCCGCGGCGCAGCCCCTTGAAGATGAGGGCCGCGAGGGCCAGGATGAGCACGCCGATGGCGCTGAAGACCCAGTTCCGCACGGTCATCATGGTCATCAGGTCGTCCCTGGCCCGGGCCTGGTCCGCGCGCAGGCGCCGCTCCTGGTCGCTCAGCGCGGCGCGGACCTCGTCGAAGGTGACCTTGCCCTCCGCCGCCCGCTCGGCCGCCAGCGCCGAGACCGAGTCCGGCGGCGCGTCGGCGATCGGTCGCGCGACCCTCTCCTGCCACCGCGCCACGGCCTTCCGTACGACCTCCAGCCCGGCCTGGCCGTCGGGGTCGTCGGCGAGCAGGCCGGCGAGCCGTTCCAGGTCCGCCCGCTGTTCGGTGAGCCCCTGCCGGTAGGGCGCTGTGAACTCCGCGCGCCGGTGATCCCGTAGCCGCGGATTCCCGTCTCCTGGTTGAGCACGGCCGACTCCAGGCGGACCGCGGTGATCAGCGCGGGGGACCGCGCCTCCACGAGGTCCTCGCTGATCGCCTCGGTCCGCGCCAGGACCCAGGCTCCCGTCGCACCGAGCACGGCCAGTACCGCCAGGGAGACGGACACCCCCACGCGAAGCCACCCGCGGGTCGTCCACGCGGCCAGCCCACGCGGGCGCGGCGGTCTCTCGTCGCCGGTCATCTCGTGCACTCCTCGTTTCACCGGGACAAGCCGCCCCGGGCCTCGGTAAGTATGGCGAGCACACTGTAGGGGGCGACTTCCACCACTCAGACGAGAAACCCACGGAGCACCCGATGATGGCCACCCCCGCTCACCCCCCTCGACGTGCTGCTCGTCGAGGAAGCCCTCTCCGAGCGCGGAGCCCGCAACCTGGTCCGGGTCACCTACGGAGTCGCCGCGCTGGAACACCTGCGCTCCCCGGACTCCGTGCGGCCCGACCTGATCGTTCTCGATCTGAAAATGCCCCGGATGAACGGTCGCGAGCTGCTGAGGATCCTCAAGGGCGACGAGGACCTGCAGACCATCCCCGTGGTCGTCCCCACCACGTCCACCGCACCCGACGACGTCACCAGCGCGTACAGCAGTTCACGCCAACGCCTACGTGACCAAGCCCGTCAACCTCGAGGATTTCGAGCGGGCCGTCCAGAGCATTGACGCCTTCTACCTCGACACGGCCACCCGCCCCTGACCGGCCTCCCGGGCGACCGCGCGAGCCGGCGCGTCCCGCCCTCGCACTGAGCGGGCGCGTCGCGTCGATGCGCCGGGAGCACGGAGCGCGCGTCCCCGTGCGCACGGCCGTGCGGGGACGCGGTCCGCCGTGGCGGACCGCACCCCCGCACGAGTCCGTACTCCGAGCGGCACGCGGGTCAGCGCGCGACCCGCTCTGAGGTCGCGTCGAGGAGGCGGGTCAGCACCTTCGGTAGTTCGGTGGCCACCTCACTGGTCTGGGCGCGCCAGGCCACGTGGCCGTCGGGGCGCACCAGGACGCAGCCGTCCGACTCGATCCCGCGCAGCCGCTTCCAGGTGCCGTACGGGTCGCGCAGGCCCTCCGCCGTGCCGATGGTGCGTACCGTGACGGTGACCCCGGTCAGCCGCCTGGCCTCGCTGGCCGCACCGTGCCACGCCTCGCCGCCGCGGCCGGTGAGCAGGACGAACCGGCCCCGGCCGACCACGTCGAGGGTGGAGACCCGGCGCCGGCCGTCCTCCAGCCAGGCGTGCGGGAGCCGGGCGCCCGGCCAGGTGGTGGGCTGGTAGTACAGCTCGGGGTCGGTCTCCTGCGTGGGTTCCGGTGTGCCGTCGTCCACGCGTGCCCCGCCGCGGTAGCGGTAGCCGATCTCCACGCCGTGCGCGTTGACCTGGTAGTTGATCTGGTGGGTCGCGGCGGCCAGGGCCGCCCTGCGCTCGGCCGCCTCCGGGGTGTCGTCGGCGAGCCCGCGCAGCAGCGCGGACTGCTCCGCGGCGCTCTGCTCGGCCGTGAAGCCCAGCGCCGCCGGGATGGCGAGGAAGTCCAGCATGCTGCGGACCGCCCGGTCGACGATCTGGCCGCCCACCGGCATCCGCTCGCTCTGGTAGGTGTCGAGCAGCTCGGGTCCGGCGGTCCCCTCCAGCACCAGGCGCAGCTTCCAGCACAGGTTGAACGCGTCGGCGACCGCCGAGTTCAGGCCGAGACCGTTGGTGGGCGGCATCTGGTGCACGGCGTCCCCGACACAGAACACCCGCCCCGACGTGTACCGGGGCGCGACGACCGCGTTGACCTCCCACGGCGAGACGTGCTTGATCGTGACGTTGACCGAGGGGTCGCCGACGCTCTCCCGGATGTGGCCGACCACCTCCTCGAGGTCGCCCGGGTCAAACTCCTCGTCGGGGCCGAAGAAGCGCAGGTAGACCCACTCGTTCCAGGGCCTGATGCTGACGAAGACCCGGCCGTCCTCGGGCGGGTTGCCCGGCACGGCGCCCATATACAGGATCGCCGGGCGGTCCTCGCAGTAGCGGGACAGGTCCGCCTCGAACCAGATCGACGCCACCTCCGCCAGGCCGGTCTGTCCCGCGAGGGTGAGTCCCGCCTGTTCCATCACCCGGCTGTTGGCGCCGTCCGCGCCGATCAGGTAGTCGCAGCGCACCTCGTACTCCAGGCCCGTTCGACGGTCGGCGATCACCGCGGTGACCCCGTCCGCGTCCTGCGTCATGCGCAGGAACTCCTGGCCGAAGCGGAACTCGCCCACATGGGCCCGCTCCGCCTCCCGGACCAGGATCGGCTCCAGCAGGTGCTGCGGCAGGTTGCACATCTGGCTCGGGCTGGCGGCGCGGTAGTCGCCGATCCGGTCCGGGCCGTTGCCGTACGCGTCGAGCCGACTGAGCTCGGGACCCGCGAAGGTCGACATGAACACGTGGTTGGCCAGCAGCGGGCTGGGGGTCGCCGCCTCCAGCACCGCCTCCTCGACACCCAGGTCGCGCAGGATCTCGCCGGTGCGCTGATTCAGCAGGTGGGCGCGGGGGGTGTTCGCGCTCGTCTCGTACTTGCCGACCACCAGATGCCGTATGCCGTAGCGCGACAGCGCCAGCGAGGCCGTCAGCCCCGCCGGGCCGTTGCCCACGATCAGTACCGGTACGTGCACGTGCGGAGCCTCCTGGGACGCGTCGCGGGTGGGGTGCGTGGTGGTCTCGCCGGTGCTCACGAGGCGACCTTCCTGGCGTAGCCGCCGTAGATGACCGAGGTGTCCTTGGCCGCCCTGAGCTGGAACCTGCGGCCCAACTCGCCGTAGGTGATCTCGCCGCGCGCCCGGCTGCGCATCGCGCGCAGCAACTCCAGCGGCGGCCGGCTGGAGGCGAAGCCGACCAGGTCCTCGTTGTGCAGGCCGTGGGTGCGGAAGAGAGCGTGCAACTCGGCGGGCTTGATGAAGCCGTTCCAGTCGTGCAGGTCCTTGGGCGCGAAGCGGACGGACTTCCAGTCCTGCGCCATCTTGATCATGCCGAGCTTGGACCGGAAGGTGCGGTTGATCGTGTCGTACAGGTAGTAGCCGCCGGGCTTGAGCACCCGGACCGCCTCGCTGATCGCCCGGCTGGTGTCCGTGACGTGTTCCAGGGTGTCGCAGCAGTACACCAGGTCGAAGGAGGCGTCGGGGAAGTCGAGCTGCTCCGCGAACCCCTCCTGGTAGCGGATGCTCAGCCCCTCGGCGCGGGCGTGCTCGGCGGCGGCCTTCAGCGAGGGGCCCGACGGGTCCACGCCGGTGACCTGGGCGCCCGCCCGTGCAAACCGCTCGGCGAGCAGCCCGCCGCCGCAGCCGATGTCCAGCATCCGCTGGCCCGCCAGGTCCAGGCCGAGCCGGCTGGTCAGCACCTCGTGGAAGTAGTCCAACCGGGGCGGGGTGAACGCCTCCAGGGTGGCGAACGGCTGGTTGTCGTCCCACCACGAGAGGTGGTTGTACACGTCGTTGTCGACTGGCATGGTCGGTGGCTCCTCAGGAGAGCTTGATGGTCGGACGGCGGACATCGAGCCAGACGGCCAGGTCGAGCACCCGCTCGAACGCCTCCCGCTCGTCGGGCTCGACGGCCTCGGGCAGGCCGCGGGCGGCCTTGGTCAGGGCGTCCCGGTCGAAGAACTCCACCGCGCGGTGGTCGTCGGTCAGCAACTCGACCACCTGGCGCTGGAGTTCCCGCACGTACCGCGTCTCCTGCGTGTGCGGGTAGAGGGCCTTGACCCGCTCCACCACCGAGCGTTGCAGGAGGTCCTGGACGGCGGCCCGCAGCAGGCTCTTCTCGCGACCGTCGAACGTCTTCATCGACCAGGGTGTGTTGTACACGTACTCCACCAGGCGGTGGTCGCAGATCGGCACCCGTACCTCCAGGCCGACCGCCATGCTCATCCGGTCCTTGCGGTCCAGGAGCATCCCCAGCAGGCTCGTCAGGTGCACGTAGCAGAACTCGCGCATCCGCCGCTCGTGCTCGTCCTCGCCCGGCACCGCCGGGATCTCGGCCACCGACTGCGCGTAGCGCTGCTGCCAGTAGCCGGGCACGTCCAGCGTGCCGACCAGCAGCTCCGGGTTGATCAGCTTGGTGGGGTGGGACTTGGGGCTTAGCCCGGAGGCCGTCACCCACGGGAACATCGGGGCCTGCTGCACTGTCGGGTGGTGGAACCACGGGTAGCCGCCGAAGATCTCGTCCGCCGACTCACCCGAAAGCGCCACCGTCGAGTGCTCGCGCACCGCCTTGAACAACAGGTACAGCGAGTTGTCCGCCTCACCGAAGCCGAACGGCAGGTCGCGGGCGCTGACCGTGGCGCGCCGCACCTCGGGGTTGGCCAACTCCTGGTGGTCGAGCCGGATGTCGTGGTGCACGGTCCCGACGTGCTCGACCACCTCGCGGGCGAACGGCGCGTCCTGCGAACCGCGCAGCTCGTCGGGGCGGAACGCCTCGGGCTGCTCGAAGTCGACGGTGAAGGTACGGGTCCGCTCGCCCCGCTCGGCCAGGTGGCGCCCGGCCAGGGCGGTCAGGGCGCTGGAGTCGAGCCCGCCGGAGAGCAGGACGCACTGCGGCACGTCGGCCACCATCTGGTGCCGCACGCTGTCCTCGAGCAGCTCGCGCACGCGGCGCACGGTGGTCTCGGTGTCGTCGCGGTGCTCGGTGGCCTCCAGCCACCAGTACGCGCGCTCGCGCAGGCCCGAGCGCTCCAGCACGACCAGGTTGCCGGGTTTCACCTCTCGCATGCCCGTCCACACCGAGCGCCCCGGCTCCTTGACGAACGCGAACAGCTCCCGCATGCCGTCGGTGTCCACCACCGGCTCGACCTCGGGGTGGGCCAGGACGGCCTTGGCCTCCGAGCCGAAGACCACTCCGTCCTCGGTCTCGTAGTAGTACAGCGGCTTGATGCCGAGCCGGTCACGCAGCAGGACCAGCCTGTCCACCCGACCGTCCCAGATACCCAGCGCGTACATGCCGGTGAGCTGGTCCGCGACGCCCTCGCCCCACTCCAGGTAGCCGCGCAACACCACCTCGGTGTCGCTCGCCGTGCGGAACGCGTGCCCACGGCGGCGCAGTTCGTCGCGCAGCTCGACGAAGTTGTACGCCTCGCCGCTGTACGTCAGGACCACCGGCCCGTCCGGGGTCCGCGCGACCATGGGTTGGGCGCCGCCCGCCAGGTCGATGACGGACAGCCGACGGTGCCCGAGCGCGGCGGACTGCGAAAGCCAGGTGCCCTCGGCGTCCGGGCCCCGGCACAGCATGGTGGCCGTCATCGCGTCCAACGCGGCCTGTTCAGCGCTCAGGTCCCGCCGGAAGGCGATCCACCCGGTGATCCCGCACATACGTCCTCTTTCCTGTGGTGTTTCCTGTGGCGGTTCTGTGCTGACTGGGCAGGGGCAGCCCGGCGGCCGGCCTGTCAGCGGTCGGCGGCGGCCCGTTGGGTGGCCATGTAGCCGGGCAGGCCGTCGATGTGGCAGCGCCCCACCGGGGCGAAGGAGAGCCTGTCCAGGGCCGGACCGAAGAACGACCAGGGCCGGTTGAGTTCGGCCGCCCAGCGCCAACTGAACCGGGCGCCGTACGGGGTCGGTTCCACGACGTAGTCCTCCACCAGGTGCCGGAAGATCGCCCGGGTGCCGGCCACCCCGGTGAACGTCTTGCGGTGCCCCTCCTCCCAGCGGAAGAACCGCTCGCGCAGGGTGAAGTCACCATCCATCTCGATCTCCCGCGTGGTCCCGACGCCGAACGGCCGCGGCGAGGTCCAGGTCAGTCGCTTCATGCCCTTGGTCCAGCTCGACACCCCGTCCCCGGTCAGCGCCTCCCAGGTCTCCTGTGCCGAGTACGGCACCTCCACCGAGCGGGCGTGGTAGAGCGAGGCCGTGGCGAACAGGGTGTCGTCGGCCTCCTCGATCGGATACCAGCGTGCGGTCATGGGTGTGGTTCCTCTTCCGTGCGGTCGGTCCGCGGCGTCGTCGCGGCGGGACGGGCGGGTCAGGCGCGTCGGTCGGGGGCGGGGAGTGGTTCCGGGCGGCGGGGTGCGGCCACGCGGGATCTCGGCCCGGTGGGTGTCCGGGCTCACGCGGGCTTACTGGCCCGGAAGAGCGCGACGCTGCCGCGGGTCACCAGGTCGAAGTCGTCGAAGTTCTGCTTCAACTGGTCGCGCAGGTCCTCCAGGTTGTCCTCGGAGTTGTGGAAGACGCCCTTGTCGTTGAGGTTGTTCATCAGCCACCGCCCGGACCGGGTCACCGGGACCCCCGCGTACAGGATGGTGCTGCCGAACACCGTGCCGCCGGGCCTGACCGCTGCCGCGGCGTGCCGGATGGCCACGCCCTTCTCCCGCAGGCTGCCCGGCACGCAGTGCAGCAGGAAGCTGAGGGCGGCCGAGTCGTGGCTCTCCGCCGGCACCGGCAGCGGCTCCAGCGCGTTGGCGACGACCTTGGTGGTCTCGTAGAACGCCAGCCGCCGCGCGGTGAAGTCCAGGGTGCTGGGGTTGAGGTCGGCCAGCGTGATCTTCGGGTTGGATACTGGGAACCGGGTGCGGGTCAGGAGGTAGCCGGTGCCGACGCCGAGCTCCAGGTGGCTGGCCCCGACGCTGGTGGCGTAAATCCGGAGGAAGTTCCGCGGCGAGCAGCGCCAGAAGAGCGGGGCGCTGCCACGGAACACCACCAGGTCGTAGAAGGCGAGGGCACGCGGGTGGTAGCCGGCCTGGCCGTCCAGGACCTCCTGGTCCACCGGGCCGGGCTGGTGGTCGTGTGTGCTGGTCATCGCTGGTCACCCTTGGTCGCGGTTGGCTGGACGTGGTGTGGGGTCGTGGTCGTACGGGGCCTGCGGGGCGCGCGGCCGGGCCGTGGCGGGGTCAGCACGGCTCTCCGAGGTGGTCGCGGACGGCCCGCAGGGTGGTCGCGGCGTGGTCCCCGAGTACGGAGAAGTGGTCGCCCGGCACCTGGAGCCCGGTGTGCTCGCCCGGCCAGGCCGGCTCCCAGTCACGCGCGGGGAACCCGGGGAGCGGCGCGGTGGCCCGGACCTGGAGTACCGGGGTGGCGAGCGGACGCGGCCGCCAGTTCGCGAACAGGCTGCCGTAGCCGCCCATCGCCGTGAGGCAGACGTCGTCGAGCGCCGCACCGGCCGGCGCGAGCCCGCTCCCGCCAGTGGCGAGGCCCGCGCCGAGCACTGCCTGGATACGGGGGAGCACCGGGCTGCCGGGCGGGTAGCTGTCCAGCAGCACCAGGCACACCGGCGGGGCGCCGCGTTCCTCCAGCCGCTCGGTCACCGCGTGCGCGATCCAGCCGCCCGCCGAGTGCCCGACGAGGGCGAACGGGGCGTCCTCGTGGATCTGTCCGACGTCGGACGCGTGCAGGTCCACGAGCGCGCCCAGGTCGGCCGGGAGCGCCTCGCCGTCGACGAAGCCGGGCGCCGGCACCGCCCACAGGTCCCGCTCACCCCGGGCGGCCGAGGCCAGCCGGGCGTACTGGTGGGCCCCTGACCTGCCGGCGAAGGACGGGAAGCAGACCAGCCGGGGAAGGGCCGGCCCGTGCGCGAGCCGGACCGGGTCCGCGCGCCGGGTCAGGTCGTTCGCCGCCGTGAAGGTCTCCCGGAAGCGGGACGCGTCCCGCAGTAGAACGTCGAACTCCGCGAAGTGGCCGGCCCGGGCGGCCCGCACGGCCAGCGAACCCAGCAGGCCCACCGGCTCGGCCACCGCCGGACCGTCTGCCGTCGGCTCTTCGGTCGGCGGCGCGCTCGCTTCCGGTACGGCGGGCGCCGGCGTGGGGGCGGCGGCCCGGGCCTCGGGGCCGAGCGCCTCCCACCCGGCCAGGAGGTGTGCCGTCAGGTCGTCCAGGGTGGGGTGCTCGAAGACGGCGGTACTCGACAGGGACACCCCCGTCGCGCGGTGCAGGCGCTCGCGCAGTTCGGTGGCGGCCAGCGAGTCGATGCCCAGCTCCGGCAGGCCGAGGGCGGCTTCGACCTCGTCGGTCGCCGGGTGCCCGAGCACGGCCGCCACCTGGGTGGCCACCAGCGCCCGCAACTCTGTACGGCGCCCCGCCCCGTCCAACCCGGCGAGGCGGGCCCCGAGTACGGCCCCGCCGTCGCCCCCCGCCGCCCCGACCGGTTCGTCGACCTCTTCCTGGCGCGGGCCCGGCGAGCCGACCGGCCAGAACCGGCGCCGCTGGAACGCGTACGTCGGCAGCTCGACCCGACGGCCCCCCGTACCGCCGAACACCGCGTCCCACGCCACCGGCGCCCCGTGGGCGTACAGGTGGGCCAGCGCCGCCAGGGCGCTCTCGGGTTCCGGCCTGCCGCGCCACAGCAGCGGTACCGCCGCCATGGAGCCGCCCCCCTCCACCGGCACGTCGCGGACCAGCGCCGATAGCACACCGGCAGGCCCCAGTTCGAGCACACGGGTGATCCCGTCGGCGGCCAACTGCCGGGCCCCGTCGTGGAACCGGACCGTCTCGCGCATATGCCGCACCCAGTACGCCGGCGTGCCGAACTCCTCGGCGGTGGCCAGCGCGCCACTCACGTTGGACAGCACCGGGACGCGCGGCGCCCGGTACGTCAGCGAGGCCGCGACCTCGCCGAACTCCGCCAACACGCCCTCCGTCAGCGGCGAGTGGAAGGCCCGTCCCACCCGCAGCTCCCTGGTCCTGCGCCCCTGGCCGGCGAAGACGGCGGCGATCTCGGCGACCGTCTCGGCGACTCCGGAGACCACGGTGCCGCGCCGCCCGTTGACGGCCGCGACGGAGACCTGGTCGGCGCGCCCGACCAGCAGCGGGACCACCTCGTCCTCGCTCGCCTCAAGCGCGGTCATCGCGCCGCCCTGTGGCGTCGCCTGAAGCAGCCGGGCCCGGGCCGCCACCAACCGGCAGGCGTCATCGGCCGACCACACCCCGGCCACGTGCGCGGCGGCCAACTCCCCGACGGAGTGCCCGCCGACACAGTCCGGTACGACACCGAAGGACTCCAGAAGCCGGTACGCGGCGACCCCCACCGCGAACAGCCCGGGCTGGGTGTACACCGTCTCGTCCAACAGCCGCGCCCGCGCGGTGCCCTCAGCCGCGAACAACACCGACAGCAGCCCCGGCCGCCCCGGATCGTCCGCGTGCTCGTCCAACAGCCCACACATCTCGTCAAGCACCCGCGCGAAGACCGGAAACGCGTCGTAGAGCCCGCGCCCCATCCCCGGCCGCTGACTGCCCTGGCCGGGGAAGAGGAAGCCCGTCCGGCCGCCGGTGTCCGTGCCCCGCACCACCCCCGGCGCGTCCTCGCCCGCCGCCAGCGTGGCGAGCCCCGCGAGCACGTCAGCGCGCCCGGCGTCAGCGCCCCGCCGGTCGGCGACGACCACCGCGCGGTGCGACAGCCCGGCCCGGGAGGCCGCCAGCGCGCGAGCGACGTCCACCGGGTCCAGCTCGGGCCGCTGGGCCAGGTGCTCCCGCAACCGCTCGGCCTGAGCCCGCAGGCCCCGCTCGCCGCGCGCGGACAGCGGCCACAGCACCACCGGTGGTACCTGCCCGGCCGGGGCGGCTCCCGCGCCCTCCGGGCCCGCCGCGCGGGCCGGCCCCGGGGCCGGATCCGCCCTGTCCGCCGCCCGCTTGGGCTCGGGCGGCGCCTGCTCGATGAGCACGTGCGCGTTGGTGCCGCTGATGCCGAACGCGGACACCCCGGCCCGGCGCGGCCGACCGGTGTCCGGCCACGCCACCGGCTCGGTGAGGAGCGCGACCCGCCCGCTGTCCCACTCCACGTGCGGAGTGGGCTCGCCCAGGTGCAGGGTCGGTGGCAGCACCCCGTGCTCCATCGCCTTCACCATCTTAATCAGCCCGGCGGCCCCCGCCGCGGCGGCCGTGTGGCCGATGTTGGACTTCACCGAGCCCAACCACAGCGGCCGGTCCGCCGGGCGGTCCTGGCCGTACGTGGCGAGCAGGGCCTGCGCCTCGATCGGGTCACCCAACGGCGTGCCCGTGCCGTGCGCCTCCACCGTGTCCACCTCGGCCGGAGCAAGCCGGGCGTTGGCGAGCGCCTGCCGGATGACCCGCTGTTGCGAGGGGCCGTGGGGCGCGGAGAGGCCGTTGCTCGCCCCGTCCTGGTTGGTGGCGCTGCCGCGCACCGTGGCCAGCACCGGATGGCCGTTGCGCCGGGCGTCGGACAGCCGTTCCAGGAGGAGCAGCCCGACCCCCTCGCCCCACGTGGTGCCGTCGGCGGCCGAGGAGAACGGCTTGCAGCGACCGTCGGGCGCCAGCCCGCGCTGCCGGCTGAAGCTGATGAACGCCTGCGGTGTGGACAGCACCGTCACCCCACCGGCCAGCGCCAGCTCACTTTCGCCCGACCGCAGCGACTGGCAGGCCAGGTGCAGCGCGACCAGCGACGACGAGCAAGCGGTGTCCACGGTGACGGCCGGGCCTTCGAGCCCGAACGCGTACGCCAGCCTGCCGGACAACACGCTGGCGGCGTTGCCGGTCATCAGGTACCCCTCGATGTCAGCCGAGGCCCCGAGGACGAGCTGCGGATAGTCCTGGCCACTGGAGCCGGCGAAGACACCGGTACGGCTGCCGCGCGTGCTCGTCGGGTCGATGCCCGCGCGCTCGAACACCTCCCACGCGGTCTCCAGGAGCAACCGCTGCTGCGGGTCCATGGCCAGTGCCTCGCGCGGCCCGATCCCGAAGAACGCGGCGTCGAACGCGTGCGCGTCGGCGACGAACCCGCCTTCACGCGTGTACGTACGGCCACTGCGGCCCGGATCGGGGTGGTAGATCCCCGCCACATCCCAGCCACGGTCCTCGGGGAAGGCCGAGATGGCGTCGGTGCCCTCGGCAACCAGCCGCCACAGGTCCTCCGGACTGCGCACACCACCCGGGAACCGGCAGGCCATCGAGACGATCACGATCGGATCGTCATCGCCCTCGGGCGCCGTCCACGCCGCCGCGACCGGACGCGGCGCCCGCTGGCCCCCGGCTCCCGCCAGCTCGGCGCGCAGCCGCCGACTCAGCTCGCGCGGCGTCGGGTGGTCGAAGACCACGGTCGCGGGCAGCCGCACACCAGTCGCCGCGATCAGCCGGTTACGCAGTTCCACGGCGGTGAGCGAGACGAAGCCCAACTCGTTGAAGGAACGCCCGACATCCAGCGGCCCTTCCAGTCCCAGGACCACGGCGGTGTGTGTCCGGACCAGTTCGAGCAGCACCCGTTCCTGCTCCGACTCGGACCGGCCAGCCAGCTCCCGCCGCAGCTCCGCCTCCGCCGAGTCACCCTCCATCGCGTCGTCACCCGACGCGGCCAGCGGCGAGACGTCCAACGCCCTGGCGTCCACCCAGTAGGGCTGGCGTTGGAAGGGGTAGGTGGGGAGGTCGAGTTGTGGTGTGGTGGTGGGGAGGGTGGTGTTCCAGTTGATGGGGGTGTTGTGGGTGTGGAGGTGGGCGGCGTGGGTGAGGAGTTGGGTCCAGGTGCCGTGGTCGCGTCGGAGGGTCGCGGTGATGGTGGCGGGTTGGTTGTGTTCGTTGGTGATGTCGTGGAGTGCGGTGGTGAGGATGGGGTGGGGGCTGATTTCGATGTAGGTGGTGTGTGCGTTGGTGAGTGCGGTGGTGGTGGCGTGGGTGAGGAGTACGGGTTGGCGGAGGTTGGTGTACCAGTAGTCGGCGGTGAGTTGGGTGGTGTCGAGGGCTTGGCCGGTGGTGGTGGAGTAGAAGGGGATGTTGCTGGTGGTGGGTTTGATGTCGGCGAGTTGTGTGAGTAGGTGTTCGCGGATGGTTTCGACGTGGGGGCTGTGGGAGGCGTAGTCGACGTTGATGCGTCGGGCGTGGATGTCCCGTTCCTCGCAGTGTGCGAGGAGGTTGTCCACCGCGACGGCGTCGCCGGCGATGACGGTGGTGTGGGGTCCGTTGTGCGCGGCGATGTGGAGTTCTTGTCCCCAGTTTCCGGGGAGTTGTTGGGTTGCTTGGGGGGTGAGGGTGAGGGAGGCCATGGTGCCGTGGCCGGTGAGGGTGGTGTGGATGGCTTGGCTGCGGAGGGCGGTGATGCGTGCGCCGTCGTCGAGGGTGAGGGCGCCTGCGATGACGGCTGCGGGGATCTCGCCTTGGGAGTGGCCGATGACGGCGGTGGGTTGGACGCCCAATGATTCCCATACTCGGGCGAGCGAGATCATGACGGCGAAGAGCGCGGGTTGGACGATGTCGACACGTTCGATGGGTTGGCCGTTGGTCAGCACGTCCGTCAACGACCAGTCGACGTACGGTGCCAGGGCGTTCTCGCACTCGGCTATCGACTGTCGGAAGACTTCGGAGGTGTCTAGGAGGTCGGTGGCCATGCCGGTCCACTGTGAGCCCTGACCCGGGAAGACGAAGACGGGCCTGGCATGGTCAGCGTTGCCGGTGATCACGCTGGGGTGTTCCTCACCCTTGGCGAGGGCGTGCAGTGCCTCCACCAGGTGGCCCCGGTCGTGGGCCAGGAGGACGGCGCGGTGTTCGAGGTTGGCCCGCGCCGTGAGCAGCGTGCGCGCGATGGCGTACGGGTCGGCGTCGGGGTGGTCTTCGACGTACGCGGCGAGCCGCGCGGCCTGGGCACGCAGCGCCCGGGGGGCGCGAGCCGAGATCACGACCGGCACGACACCCGTGGCAACGGCCGGCCCCTGGTCCTCGGAGGTAGCCTCCTGCTCGGGGGCTTGTTCCAGGATGACGTGGGCGTTGGTGCCGCTGGCTCCGAAGGAGGAGACGGCGGCTCGGCGGGGGCGGCCTGTCTCGGGCCACTCTCGCTGCTCGGTGAGCAGGCGTACGGTGCCGGAGTCCCAGTCGACGTGGGGTGTGGGTTCGTCCACGTGCAGGGTCCGGGGTAGTACGCCGTGGCGCATGGCTTGCACCATCTTGATGACGCCACCGACTCCGGCGGCGGCCTGGGTGTGACCGACGTTGGACTTGAGTGAGCCCAGCCACAGGGGTCGGTTGGCGGGGCGGTTCTGGCCGTAGGTGGCGAGCAGAGCCTGGGCCTCGATGGGGTCGCCGAGCGTGGTGCCCGTGCCGTGCGCCTCCACCGCGTCGATGTCGTCGGTGGTCAGCCTGGCGTTGCTCAGCGCCTGCCAGATGACGCGCTGTTGGGCCGGGCCGTTGGGGGCGGTGAGCCCGTTGGAGGCACCGTCCTGGTTGATGGCCGAGCCGCGCACGACGGCGATTACCTGGTGTCCGTTGCGTTGCGCGTCGGTGAGGCGTTCGAGGAGGAGGACGCCGACGCCCTCGCCCCATCCGGTGCCGTTGGCTGAGGCGGCGAATGCCTTGCAGCGGCCGTCGGGGGAGAGGCCGCGTTGTCGGCTGAACTCGATGAACATGCCGGGTGCGGCCATGACGGTGGCTCCGCCGGTCAGGGCCATGGTGGTCTCGCCGCGACGTAGTGACTGGGTGGCCAGGTGGAGGGCGACCAGGGAGGAGGAGCAGGCGGTGTCCACGGTGATCGCCGGGCCCTCAAGGCCGAACACGTACGACAGCCGCCCGGAGATGACGCTGGCCGCGCCGCCCGACAGCAGGTATCCCTCCAGGTTCTCCGTCGCCCGCTGGACCAGGGAGGCGTAGTCCTGTTGGCCGGTGCCCATGAAGACGCCGGTGCTGGTGCCGCGCAGCGTGGTCGGGTCGATGCCGGCCCGCTCGAACGTCTCCCAGGTGGTCTCCAGGAGCAGTCGCTGTTGCGGGTCCATGGCCAGCGCCTCGCGCGGCCCGATGCCGAAGAAGCCCGCGTCGAAGTGGCCCGCGTCGTCGATGAAGCAACCCTCGCGCCCGTACGTCGTGCCGTGGTGGTCCGGGTCGGGGTCGTACAGCGCCTCCACGTCCCAGCCCCGGTCGGCGGGGAACGGCGTGGCGGTGTCCCGGCCCTCGGTGAGGAGGCGCCACAGCTTCTCCGGAGTGTCGGCGCCGCCGGGGTAGCGGCAGGCCATGCCCACCACGGCGATCGGCTCGCCCTCGACGGCCTCCAGGTCGTGGAGGCGGCGGCGCGTCTCCTGGAGGTCGGTCGACACCCGCTTGAGGAAGTAACGCAGCTTTTCCTCGGTCTCGCTCGCCACGGTGGTGCCACCCTTTCGGCAGGTCGGGAGGGACGGAGAAGGCGTGAGGCTCGGTTGAGAGGTGGCCCCGGGGCCGGTCAGGAGATCCCGAGTTCGTTGGTTATGAAGTCGAAGACCTCGTCGTCCGCGGCGTCGTCCGCCAGCCCGCTGTCGGTGTCAGCGACGCCGGCGACCGGCCGGTCCTCCCAGCGGGCCAGGACGGCGCGGAGCCGGGTCGCGATCCGTGGCTGGTCGGGGTGGTCGGGGCCGAGGGTGGCCACGGTGGCTTCGAGCCGGTCGAGTTCGGCGAGGATCGGCACGCCGGTGGCGGGCGCGTCGTCCCGGGGAAGCGCGCCGTCCAGGTAGCGGGCCAGGGCCCGGGAGGTCGGATGGTCGAAGACCAAGGTGGCCGGGAGCCGCAGCCCGGTGGAGGTGGCGATCCGGTTCCGTAGCTCCACGGCGGTCAGGGAGTCGAACCCGAGTTCGTTGAAGGCCCGTTCGCCGTGCACGGCCGTCGGGTCCGCGTGGCCGAGCACGGTGGCCACCGCGTCGCGCACCAGGTCGAGCAGGGCGCCCTCGCGCTCGTCGGGCGCCAACCCGGCCAACCGCCCACGCCACCGGGCCGCGGCGGACGCCGCGTCCGGTGTCGTCGGGGTGCCGGTCAGGGCGTGCAGCAGAGGTGGCACGGCGTCGGCCGTGCCGCGCAGGGCGGCCAGGTTCAGCCGGACCGCCAGGAGGGTGTGATCGTCCCCGGCCAGCGCGGCGTCGAAGAGCGCGAGCCCGTCGTGCGGGGCCAGCGGGAGGACGCCGGCGCGCCGCATCCGGCGCTGGGCCGCCTCGTCCAACTCTCCCGCCATCCCCACCCGCTCCCACGGCCCCCAGGCCACGGAACGGGCGGGCAGGCCGTGGGCGGCGCGGTGCTGGGCCAGCGCGTCGAGGAAGCTGTTCGCGGCAGTGTAGTTCCCCTGTCCGGCGCCGCCGAGGGTGGCCGCCGCCGAGGAGAACAGGACGAACGCGTCGAGCGCCATGCCCCGAGTCAGCTCGTGCAGGTGCCAGGCCGCGTCGGCCTTCGGCCGCAGTACCGTGTCGAAGCGTTTCGCCGTCAGCGCCTCCAGCGCCCCGTCGTCCACCACACCCGCCGCGTGCACGACCGCGGTCAGCGGCCGCTCCGCCGGAATCCCGGCCACCACGTCGGCCAGGGCCTGGCGTCGCGACACGTCACAGCTCGCGACCGTCACCCGCGCTCCCACCGCGGCGAGTTCGGCCGTCAGCCGCTCGGCCTCGGGCGCCTGCGGGCCACGCCGGGTGAGTAGCAACAGGTCTCGTACGCCGTGCTCCGCGACCAGGTGCCGGGCGAGCAGCGAGCCCAGTGCCCCGGTGCCGCCGGTGACGAGGACCGTGCCGGCACGGTCGCCCAGGCGCACAGCCGCTCGCGTGGGGTCCACGGCGGTGGGCCTGGCCCGGACCAGCCGGGGCGTGCGGAGGCCGGCGGGCCGCGCGGCGAGCTGTGGCTCGTCGAATTCGGCGGCCCGCCGCAGCGCCGAGCGGACGTCGGCGCCGGCGCCGAGGTCGAGCAGCACGAAACGGCCCGGGTGCTCGGCCTGCGCCGCCCGCCCCAGCCCCCACAGTGGGGCCTGAGCTAGGTTCGGCACGTCGTCGTCCCGCCCGGCGGCCACCGCGCCGTGCGTCAGCACGACGAGCCGAGAGGTGGCGAAGCGCGGGGCAGCGGCCCACGCGGTGAGCGTGGAACCGGCCCACACCAGCGTCTCCCTGACCGCCTCGGGCACGGCCGCGCCGGGGACGACGGGTGGGCAGGCCAGGAAGACGACCGCCGGCACCGGCCGCCCCCCAGCCACGGCCTCCGCGAGAGCCGTCAGGTCCGGATAGCGGTCGAGTGGGCCGCTGGCGGCCTCGGGCGCCGAGTCCGCTAGCGGATCGTACGGCCCGACCAGCGCCCACTCCGCCTCGTGTGTCCCGGCGGCGTCCACCGTGCCCGGGCCGGCGTCGGCCCACTCGACGCGGAACAGCGCGTCCCCGGTCGGCGTACGGCCGGCGGCCCGCAACTGGGCCAGGGAGACCGGGCGCGCCCGCAGCGCGGCCACCGTCACGACGGGCGCGCCGAACTCGTCGGTCACCAGCAGCGACATGGCGTCCTGCCCGGCCGGGGAGAGGCGGACGCGCAGCCGGGCCGCGCCGGTGCGCGAGCGTCGTACGCCGTTCCAGGCGAAGGGCAACAGCACCTGTTCCCCCGTGCCACCCACCAGGCCCGCGTGGAGCGCGGCGTCAAGCAGGGCGGGGTGCACACCGTACTGGAGGGCCTCCGCCCGGTACGGCTCCGGCAGCTCCACCTCGCCGTAGACATCGTCGCCCACGTGCCACACGGCCCGCAGGCCCTGGAAGGACGGCCCGTACGCGAAGCCGTCCAGGGCCACGGTGCGGTAGAAGTCGGCGATGTCGACGGGTACGGCGCCCGGCGGGGGCCAGGCACCGTCGAGCCCGGGGGAGTCGGTGGCGGCGGGGTCGGCCTCGGTCGCGGAGGTCAGCAGGCCGCTCGCGTGCCGGGTCCAGGGCTCGGTGTCGTCGCCGTCGGGGCGGGAGTACACGGCCAGGGGCCGGCGGCCGTCCTCCTCGGGCGTTCCCACCCTGAGCTGCACCCGGACCGCGCCGTCGGTGGGCAGGATCAGCGGGCTCTCCTGGTCGAGCTCGTCGACGCCCGGGCACCGCGTCAACCGCCCGGCGTGCAGGGCCAGTTCGAGGAAGGCCGTGCCGGGTACGACCACCGTGTCCAGGACGACGTGGTCGGCGAGCCACGGGTGGGAGCGGATGGACAGCCTGCCGGTCAGCAGCAGGCCGTCACCGTCGGCCGGGGTGAGGGCGGCGGCGAGCAGCGGGTGCCCGGCGGCCTCCAGGCCCAGGTCGGCGGCTTCGGCAGCGGCCGGCCGCGGCGGCAGCCAGTAGCGCTCGCCCTGGAAGGGATAGGTGGGCAGGTCGACCCGTGCTGTCGGGTCCGGTCCCCCGGCGACGTCGCCCAGGCAGGCTCGCCAGTCCACCCCGCACCCGCGCACGTGCAGCGTGGCCAGTGCGGTGAGCACCGTCGTCGACTCGGGCTGGCCGCCGCGGAGCAGCGGCACGGCGGCCACCTCGTCGGCGCTCGCGTCCAGCGCGTCCAGGGCGCCGTCGCGGGCCGCCGCGCACAGCACCCCGTCGGGGCCCAGCTCCAGGAAGGTGCGGACACCCTGCGCCGCCAGGTACCGGACACCGGCGTCGAAACGCACGGTCGTTCGGGCGTGGCGCACCCAGTAGTCGGCCGAGCGGATCTGCTCGCCTGTGACGGGCAGCCCGGTGACGTTGGAGACCAGCGGCAGCGTCGGCTCGTGGGTCGGCAACCGGGACATGACCGTACGGAACGCGCCCAGCATGCCGTCCACGCGCGGCGAGTGGAATGCGTGGCTGACGCTCAGCTCCCTGGTGCGCCGGCCCCGGTCGCGTAGCGCGGCGGCGACCCGGCCCACCCCGTCCTCGTCACCGGACACCACTACCGAGGTCGGGCCGTTGACCGCGGCGATCTCCGCCGTCCCGTCGCCCCCGGCCAGCAGGGTCGCGACCTCCTCCTCGGTCGCCTCCACGGCCACCATCGACCCGCCCGGCGGCAAGTCCCGCATCAAGCGGCCCCGGGCGGCCACCGCGGTCACCGCGTCCTCCAGCGAGAACACCCCGGCCACATGCGCGGCGGCCAGCTCGCCGACGGAGTGGCCGAGCAGGAAGTCCGGGCGTACTCCCCACGACTCCAGCAGCCGGAACAGGGCCACTTCGAGGGCGAACAGCGCGCACTGGGCCCAGTCAGTCCCCCGCAGCAGCCGCGCGTGCTCCGGGAAGCCGGCCGAGCCCTCCTCGGCGAGCAGCGTCGCGCGCAGCGGCAGGCCGGTCCGCTCGGTCAGCAGCGCGCAGTTGCGGTCCAGCGCCTCAGCGAAGACGGGGAAGAGCTGGTACAACTTCCGCCCGGCACCGGGCCGTTGAGATCCCTGTCCGGTGAAGAGGAACGCGAGTCCGCCGCCCTGCGCCGCCTGGCCCACGACGGTGTGCGCCGCGGTGGCGCCCCCGGCGAGCGCGTCGAGCCCGGCGAGCAGTTCGGTACGTCCGGCGCCGACGACCACGGCCCGCTGGGCGAGGTCGGCCCGGGTGGTGGCCAGCGCCCAGGCCACGGCGGACGGCTCCCAGTCGGGGCGCGTGGTGACGGCCTCCCGCACCCGCATGGCCTGCGCGCGCAGCGCCTCCGGGCTGGCGGCGGACAACGACCAGACGGTGGCCGCCACAGGCCGCTCCGCGCCCGTCACCTCGCCGCCCGCGGCCGTGCCCCCGCCCTCGTCCGGCGGCGCGTCCGCGCCCGCGTCGCCGTCTGGGCCCACCGCCGTGGCGGCGACGGCTGGCCTGGAGGCGGGGGGGCCGCCCGTTCCGGCGTCGGCGGGGTCGGCGGCTTCGAGGATGACGTGGGCGTTGGTGCCGCTGATCCCGAAGGAGGACACCGCGGCTCGGCGGGGCCGGTCGGCAGCCGGCCACGGACGCGCCTCGGTGAGGAGTTCCACCGCGCCCCGGGACCAGTCGACCCGCTCGGCCGGGGCGTCCACGTGCAGCGTGGGTGGCAGCACGCCGTGCCGCATCGCGAGCACGGTCTTGATGACCCCGGCGACGCCTGCGGCCAACTGGGTGTGGCCGATGTTGGACTTCACCGAGCCCAGCCACAGGGGCCGGTCGGCCGGTCGGTCCTGGCCGTAGGTGGCGAGCAGGGCGTGGGCCTCGATCGGGTCGCCGAGGCGGGTACCGGTGCCGTGCGCCTCCACCGCGTCGACCTCGTCCGGCGCCAGCCGCGCGTCGGCCAGCGCCTGCCGGATCACCCGCTGCTGTGCCGGCCCGCTCGGCGCGGTGAGCCCGTTGGAGGCACCGTCCTGGTTGACGGCGCTGCCCCGCAACACGGCCAGCACCCGGTGCCCCGCGCGGCGAGCCTCCGACAGCCGCATCACGAGCAGCAGGCCCACACCCTCACCCCAGGAGGTGCCGTCGGCGGCGCTGGCGAACGCCTTGCAACGACCGTCCGGCGCGAGCCCACGCTGACGGCTGAACTCCACGAACATGTGCGGCGCCGCCATCACGGCGGCCCCGCCCACCAGCGCCGCGGTGCACTCACCCGCCCGCAGCGCCCGCGCCGCCAGGTGCAGGGCCACCAACGACGAGGAGCACGCGGTGTCCACGGTCAGCGCGGGCCCCTCAAGGCCGAAGGCGTAGGCCAGCCGCCCGGAGGCGACGCTGACCGTCGTCCCGGTCAACAGGTAGCCCTCGGTGCCCTCCGACGACGCCTGCGAGCCCGCCCCGTACCCCAGCGGAGACACCCCGACGAACACGCCGATCCGAGCGCCACGCACCGACGTGGGGTCGATGCCGGCCCGCTCGAAGACCTCCCACGCCGTCTCCAGGAGCAGCCGTTGCTGCGGGTCCATCGCCAGCGCCTCACGCGGGCTGATCCCGAAGAACGCGGCGTCGAAGCGTTCCGCGTCCCGCAGGAAGGCCCCGTGCCGCACGTAGCTGTGGCCCGGCCGGTCCGGGTCTGGGTCGTACAGCCCCTCGGTGTCCCAGCCCCGTTCGGCTGGGAACTCGGTGACGGCGTCCCGGCCCTCGCTCAGCAACTGCCAGAAGTCCTCGGGCGACGTGACGCCGCCGGGGAACCGGCAGGCCATGTCCACGATCGCGATCGGCTCGTGCCGTGCCTCGGTGAGCTGGTGGTTGCGCTGCTCAAGGCGCTTGTTCTCCTTCACCGAGTGCCGCAGGGCCGCCAGGACGCGGTCGTGTGACGCGGGTGTCTGTGCTGCGGTCATCGTCTTCTCCACCGTCCGAACGCGATCAGAGGTCGGTACTGCCGAAGGCCAGGCCGATGAGGTCGTCCGCGTCCATTGCGTCGATCGACTCCAGGTCACCCGGGTCCGCGCCGGGTGCCGCCCCCTCGACCCGAGGCGCGGACTCGGCCAGTTCCAACAGGGCGCCGAGCAACCCGGCCGCGCGGAGCCGGTCCGGGGCGACCGTGGTCAACAGCCGACGGATCTCCGCGTCGTCCACCTCGCCCACCTCGGCCCCCTCGCCCGCCGTGGCCGGCCCGCCCAGCGCCTCGGCCAGCTCCGCACGCAACTGCCCGGCCAACGCGGCCGGCGTGGGATGGTCGAAGACCAACGTGGCGGGCAGCCGCAGGCCGGTGGCCGCGCTCAGCCGGTTGCGCAACTCGACCGCGGTCAACGAGTCCACCCCCAACTGCTTGAACGCCTGGTCGGGACCGACCTCACCGCTCGACGCGTAACTCAGCACGAGCGCGGTCTGCTCCCGCACCAACCCGAGCAGCAACCGGGCACGCTCGGCCTCGGGCACCGCGGCCAGCCGGTCCACCAGCGCCCGCGCGCCACCGGCAGCCGGGTCAACGCCGGCGGCCGCCACCCGCCGCGCCGGAGCCGCCACCAACCGCCGCAGCAGCGGCGGCACCCGCTGCGCCCCGAGCGCCACGCGCGCCGCGTCGGAATCGAACCCCATCGCCACCACCGCGGCCCGGTCAGCGTCGAGCGCCGCGTCGAAGAGGGCGAGGCCCACGGCGTCGGAGAGCGGTGTCGTCCCGGCCCGGCGCAGCCGGGACAGGTCGGCTGCGCCCAGATGCCCCGTCATCCCGCTCTCCCGCTCCCACAGCCCCCATGCCACCGAGACACCCGGCAGACCCCGGTCACGTCGGTGCTGCGCGAGCGCGTCCAGGAAGGCGTTGGCCGCCGCGTAGTTGCCCTGCCCGGGACCGCCCAGCACGGCGGCCGACGAGGAGAACAGGATGAAGAAGTCGAGGGGGGTGTGTTGGGTGAGTTGGTGGAGGTGCCAGGCGGTGTGGGTTTTGGGTTGGAGGGTTGTGTGGGTGTGTTGGGGGGTGAGGTTGGTGAGGAGGGCGTCGTGGAGTGTGCCGGCGGTGTGGATGATGCCGGTGAGGGGGTGTTGGGGTGGGATGGTGGCGAGGGTGGTGGCGAGTTGTTGTGGGTTGGTGGTGTCGCAGGTGGTGATGGTGGTGGTGGCGCCGAGTTGGGTGAGTTGGTGGTGGAGTTGGGTGGCGCCGGGTGCGTGGGGTCCGCGGCGGGAGAGGAGGAGGAGGTGGCGTATGCCGTGGTGGGTGACGAGGTGGCGGGCGACGAGGCTGCCGAGGACTCCGGTACCACCGGTGATCACCACCGTCCCCTCCCGCGTCGCGGCGGGCGCGGGCGGCATGGTCAGCACCACCTTGCCGATGTGCCGGGCCTGACTCATGAAGCGGAAAGCCTCCAGCCCGCGCCGCACGTCCCAGGTGGCGGTGGGCAGCGGACGGAGGGCGCCCGCCGTGAACAGCGGCATCAGCGCGGCCATCATCCGACCGATCCGCTCGTAACCGGCGTCGATCAGGTCGAACCACAGGTACGACCTGCCGGGGTGGTCCGCCGCCACCCGCGCGGCGTCGCGGATGTCGGTCTTGCCCATCTCCACGAACCGGCCGCCCTCCTTCAGCAGCCGCAGCGAGGCGTCCACGTACGCGTTGGCCAGCGAGTTCAGCACCACGTCGACCCCGTTGGACGCGGCGCGCGTGTGCTGCTCGAAGTCCAGCGACCGCGAGGACGCGATCCGCTCGGCCGGCACACCCAACGCCCGCAGCGTCGGCCACTTGGCGGGGCTCGCCGTCGTGAACACCTCGGCGCCCAGGTGGCGCGCGAGTTGCAGGGCGGCCAGCCCCACGCCGCCGGTCGCCGCATGGATCAGGACGGACTCGCCCTCCCGCAGCCCGGCCAGCTCCACCAGACCGTAGTAGGCGGTGAGGAACGCGATGGGCACCGAAGCGCCTTCGGTGTACGACCAGCGTGCGGGCAACGGTACGAGCAGCCGCCGGTCGACGACCGCGACCGGCCCGAAGGAGCCGGGCACCATGCCCATCACCCGGTCACCGGGCATCAGGTCCGTGACACCGGACCCCACCTCCAGGACGACGCCCGCCGCCTCCCCGCCCATCACGTCCTGATCGACCATGCCCAGGCCGAGCAGCACGTCCCGGAAGTTCACGCCCGCCGCACGCACCGCCATCCGCACTTGCCCGGGCGCCAATGGTGCGGCGGCCTCCGGGTACGGCACCAGCGCCAGGTTCTCCAGCGTGCCCTTGCCCCGCGTGTCCAGCCGCCAGGGGCCCCCGTCCGCCGGCGGTTCCAACGCCTGCCCGGGGTCGTCCCGCACCAACCGGGGCACCAACAGCCGCCCGGCCCGCAACGCGAACTGCGGCTCACCCGAGGCGAGCGCACCGGCGAACGCGGCCCGCGACGCCTCGTGCTCGTCGAGGTCGGCCAGCACGAACCGGTCCGGGTTCTCCGTCTGAGCCGACCGCAGCAACCCCCACACCGGCGTGTGCACCAGATCCCTTACGGCCTCGCCGTCCCCGGCAACCACCGCGCCCCGCGTCACCACCACCAACCTGCCCGTGAACCGCGCGTCGGCCAGCCACGCCTGGGCGAGCCCGAGCACCCGGTCGACCGCCTCCCGCACGGCATCGGGCACCCCCTCCTCGGCGGTCCCCGCGCCAGCGCAGGTCACCACAACGGTGTCCGGCACCGCACCGGAATCCGCCAACGCGGTCAGGTCCGGGTACGCGGCGGGCGGCGAACCCACGGCGGGCCCACCCAACGCGAGGTCGTCCGGGCCGACCACGGCCCAGGGCGCGCCGGACTCCGACACGTCACCCGGCGGGGGCACCTCCAGCCAGTCCACCCACAGCGCGGCGCTCCGGTCACCGGTGCCCGCGGCCCGCACCTGCTCCTCGGTCACCGCCCGACCCACCAGCGAGTCGATCTCGGCCACCGGTGCCCCGTCGCCGTCGGCCAGCGCGAGCGCGAGGCCGCCCTGTCCGTCGTCCGTCAGCCTGACCCGCAGCGCGGTTGCCCCGGACGCGTACAACCGCACCCCCGTCCACGAGAAGGGCAACCGCATCGGCGTGTCGGGGTCGACGGCCCCGTGCAGCGCGGCGTCCAGCAGCGCCGGATGCAGGCCGAACCCGTCCGCCGACTCGCCATCGGCCAGCCTGACCTCGGCGAACCACGTGTCTCCGTGCCGCCACAGGGCGCGCAATCCCTGGAACGCCGGCCCGTATCCGAGCCCGTTCGCCGCCAGCCGTGGGTAGAACCCGTCCAGCTCCACCGGTCGCGCGCCCACTGGCGGCCACACCGCCAGATCCCAGTCCGGCTGCCTGGCACCGGTACCGACGAAGCCGGTCGCGTGACAGGTCCAGGCAGTGTCGGCCCCGGCCTTGTCGGGCCGGGAGTGGATCGTCACCGGCCGCCGCCCGGACTCCTCCTCCGGAGCCCCGACGACGAGCTGCAACCGGACGGCCTCCCCCTCCGAGACGACCAGCGGCGCCGCGAGCGTCAATTCCTCCAGGATGTCACACCCGACCTGGTCACCCGCCCGTACGGCCAACTCCACCAGCGCCGCACCCGGCACCAACACCGACCCCCACACCGCATGGTCGGCCAGCCATGGCTGCGACCGCACCGACACCCTGCCGACGAGCACCGCGTCACCGCTCCCACCCGCCAGCGACAACACCCCCCCTAACAACGGATGCCCAGCCGCGTCCAACCCCGCCGACCGCACGTCCCCGACCGCCGCCGGTGTGGTGAGCCAGTAGGGCTGGCGTTGGAAGGGGTAGGTGGGGAGGTCGAGTTGTGGTGTGGTGGTGGGGAGGGTGGTGTTCCAGTTGATGGGGGTGTTGTGGGTGTGGAGGTGGGCGGCGTGGGTGAGGAGTTGGGTCCAGGTGCCGTGGTCGCGTCGGAGGGTCGCGGTGATGGTGGCGGGTTGGTTGTGTTCGTTGGTGATGTCGTGGAGTGCGGTGGTGAGGATGGGGTGGGGGCTGATTTCGATGTAGGTGGTGTGTGCGTTGGTGAGTGCGGTGGTGGTGGCGTGGGTGAGGAGTACGGGTTGGCGGAGGTTGGTGTACCAGTAGTCGGCGGTGAGTTGGGTGGTGTCGAGGGCTTGGCCGGTGGTGGTGGAGTAGAAGGGGATGTTGCTGGTGGTGGGTTTGATGTCGGCGAGTTGTGTGAGTAGGTGTTCGCGGATGGTTTCGACGTGGGGGCTGTGGGAGGCGTAGTCGACGTTGATGCGTCGGGCGTGGATGTCCCGTTCCTCGCAGTGTGCGAGGAGGTTGTCCACCGCGACGGCGTCGCCGGCGATGACGGTGGTGTGGGGTCCGTTGTGCGCGGCGATGTGGAGTTCTTGTCCCCAGTTTCCGGGGAGTTGTTGGGTTGCTTGGGGGGTGAGGGTGAGGGAGGCCATGGTGCCGTGGCCGGTGAGGGTGGTGTGGATGGCTTGGCTGCGGAGGGCGGTGATGCGTGCGCCGTCGTCGAGGGTGAGGGCGCCTGCGATGACGGCTGCGGGGATCTCGCCTTGGGAGTGGCCGATGACGGCGGTGGGTTGGACGCCCAATGATTCCCATACTCGGGCGAGCGAGATCATGACGGCGAAGAGCGCGGGTTGGACGATGTCGACACGTTCGATGGGTTGGCCGTTGGTCAGCACGTCCGTCAACGACCAGTCGACGTACGGTGCCAGGGCGTTCTCGCACTCGGCTATCGACTGTCGGAAGACTTCGGAGGTGTCTAGGAGGTCGGTGGCCATGCCGGTCCACTGTGAGCCCTGACCCGGGAAGACGAAGACGGGCCTGGCATGGTCAGCGTTGCCGGTGATCACGCTGGGGTGTTCCTCACCCTTGGCGAGGGCGTGCAGTGCCTCCACCAGGTGGCCCCGGTCGTGGGCCAGGAGGACGGCGCGGTGTTCGAGGTTGGCCCGCGCCGTGAGCAGCGTGCGCGCGATGGCGTACGGGTCGGCGTCGGGGTGGTCTTCGACGTACGCGGCGAGCCGCGCGGCCTGGGCACGCAGCGCCCGGGGGGCGCGAGCCGAGATCACGACCGGCACGACACCCGTGGCAACGGCCGGCCCCTGGTCCTCGGAGGTAGCCTCCTGCTCGGGGGCTTGTTCCAGGATGACGTGGGCGTTGGTGCCGCTGATGCCGAAGGAGGAGACGGCGGCTCGGCGGGGGCGGCCTGTCTCGGGCCACTCTCGCTGCTCGGTGAGCAGGCGTACGGTGCCGGAGTCCCAGTCGACGTGGGGTGTGGGTTCGTCCACGTGCAGGGTCCGGGGTAGTACGCCGTGGCGCATGGCTTGCACCATCTTGATGACGCCACCGACTCCGGCGGCGGCCTGGGTGTGACCGACGTTGGACTTGAGTGAGCCCAGCCACAGGGGTCGGTCGGCGGGGCGGTTCTGGCCGTAGGTGGCGAGCAGAGCCTGGGCCTCGATGGGGTCGCCGAGCGTGGTGCCCGTGCCGTGCGCCTCCACCGCGTCCACCAGGTCGGGTGAGAGGCCGGCCGCGTCCAGCGCCTGCTGGATGACGCGCTGCTGCGAGGGGCCGTTGGGCGCGGAGAGGCCGCTGCTCGCGCCGTCCTGGTTGACCGACGACCCGCGTAGTACGGCGAGCACCGGGTGCCCCGCGCCGCGGGCCTCGGAGAGTCTTTCGACCAACAGCATACCCGCGCCCTCGCCCCAGGCCGTGCCGTCGGCCGAGGCCGCGAACGACTTGCAGCGGCCGTCCCTGGCCAGACCGCCCTGGCGGCTGAACTCCACGAAGGTGGTCGGTGTGGCCATCACGGTGACCCCGCCCGCCAACGCCATGGCGCAGTCGCCGCGCCGTACGGCCTGGGCCGCCAGGTGCAGTGCGACCAGCGACGACGAGCACGCCGTGTCCAGCGTCACCGCTGGCCCTTCCAGGCCGAGCACGTAGGCGATCCGACCCGAGGCGACGCTGCCCGCGTTGCCGCTGCCGAGGAACCCGGCGACGGGCTCGTCCACCTCGTCGCCCAGGCGCGCGGCGTAGTCATGGTACATCAGCCCGGCGAAGACGCCCACCCGGGAGCCACGCAGCGTCGCCGGGACGATGCCCGCCCGCTCGAATGCCTCCCACGTCGTCTCCAGGAGCAGACGTTGCTGCGGGTCCATCGCCAGCGCCTCACGCGGGCTGATGTCGAAGAACGCCGGGTCGAAGCCGGTCGCGCCTTCCAGGAAGCCGCCCTCGCACACGTACGAGGTGCCGGGGCGCGTCCCGTCCGGATCGTAGAAGTCCTCCAGGTGCCAGCCACGCTCCGCGGGTGGTACGCCGATGGCGTCCCGGCCCGTGGACAGCAGTCGCCACAGTTCCTCGGGAGTCTCGACGCCGCCGGGGAACCGGCAGCTCATCCCGATGATGGCGAGCGGTTCGCGGTCGGCTTCCTCCAACTCGGCCACCCGACGCCGTGACTCGGTGAGTTCGGCCGTGGCCCAGCGCAGATGCTCGCGAAACTTGTCTTCCTGTGACACTTTGCGCCTGCTCCTAAAGCCGTTTCGGGTTCGAGTTCGGGGGAGTGTCGCGATCCGTTCCGCGCAACTGGTCGAGAGCGGCGAAGAGTTCGTCGTCGCTCGCCACCGCGAGGTCGGGCTTGTCCGGGGCTTCCTGTGGCTCGTCCGCCCAGCGGGACAACAGGTCGCGCAGCCGGTGCGTGATCGAGCCCCGCGCCTGGTCGTCGGCGGCGAAGGGGGTGAGGAACGCCTCCAGGCGGTCCAGCTCGGCCAGCGCCGGGGCCACCTCAGTGCCCTGTCGCCCGCTCAGCTCGGCGCAGAGGTGGCCGGCCAGCGCGGTGGCGTTGGGGTAGTCGAAGATCAGCGTGCTGGGCAGCTCGACCCCGATCTCCTCGTGCAGCGCGGCCTGGAGATCGAGGCTGGCGAGGGAGTCGAAGCCCAGGTCCACGAAGCCGAGGTCCGGGTCGATGCCGTCCTCCGGTGCCTCGCCGAGCGCCAACGCGGCCTGGGTCAGGACCAGTTCGGTGAGTACCTGCAGCCGCTCCGGCTCCGGCATGGCCCGTAGCCGCTGCTCGGCGGGGCCCGCGCCGCCGCCGGCCGGGGCCGCTGGCGCGGCAGTCGCCGGTGCGGGCGCTGGTGTGGGGGGAGGCGTGGCAGCCCCGGCGGTGGCCTGGTCGGCGGTCGGGGGAGTCGCGGACGAGGTGACCAGTCCGGCCAGCAGCGGAGCGAGGTGGCCGCGCCGAGCGCGGTCCCGTAGCCGGTCGGGGTCAAGCCGCAGCGGGACCAGCACCGGCTCTCCGGCCATCCCGCGAGCCGCGTCGAAGAGGTCGAGCGCGTCCGGTGTCGCCAGGGGCCGCACCCCGTCCCGGCCCATGCGCTCCAACTCGCGGTCGGTCAACGCACCGGTCAGCGCGCTCTGTTCGGCCCACGGGCCCCAGGCGAGCGACAGGGCGGGCAGGCCCTGGGTGTGACGGTGCCGGACCAGGGCGTCCAGGCAGGCGTTGGCCGCTGCGTAACCCGCCTGGCCCGCGGGGCCGAAGGCACCCGACGCGGAGGAGAAGACGACGAACTCCCTCAGGTCCAGTTCGGCTGTCAACTCGTGCAGGTGCCAGGCGGCGTCCACCTTGGGCCGGAGCACCGCAGCGAGCCGCTCCGGCGTCAGCGTCGTCACCAGGCCGTCGTCGACGACTCCGGCCGCGTGCACCACGCCCGTCAGCGGCTGCCCGGCGGGAACCGAGCGCACCACGGCGGCCAGCGCCGGCCGGTCGGCCACGTCACACGCGGCGAATGCGACCTCCACTCCCAACGCGGCGAGATCAGAGGCCAGTGCGCGCGCTCCTGGCGCTCGCCCGCCGCGCCGGCTGACCAGGAGCAGCCGCCGCGCCCCCTGCTCCGCCAGTCGCTGGGCGACCAACCCGCCAAGCGTGCCGGTGCCACCCGTGACCAGGACCGTGCCGTGCCCGGAGTCGGACACCCGGCCCGCCTCGGTACCCGCCGCCGGAGCCACCGGTGTCAGCCGGGCCACCAGCGGTCGGCCATCGCGCAGGGTCACCTCCGGCTCGGTGTCCAGCAGCGCGAGCGCGGGTGCCAGCGCGGCGGCGGTCGCGTCGGCCAGGTTCAGCAGGCCGAACCGGCGCGGGTGCTCCGAACGGGCGCTACGCAGCAGCCCCTGAACGGCCGCGCCCACCAGCCGGCGGCCCGGCTCCCCGGCCCCGGTGGGCTCCGCGACGACGGCGACCAGCTGCACGTCGGCGAGCCGGGGCTCGGCCAACCAGGCCCGCACCAGACCCAGCAGCTCACCGGTCACGGCGCGTACCGCTTCCGGCGGCGGCGCGGACGCACCGCCCGGCACGGGCACCGGCCACAGGACGGCCCCGGGCGGCGGTGCGCCCGCGGCCACCGCCGCGACCAGCGCCGCGAGGTCGGGGTAGGGTGCGTCGACCGCCAGCGGCAGCGCGTCCGCACCGCCGAGCACCGCCAGCGGGACGGGCCCGCGATCGGCGCGTGTGGCCGGAACCCAGTGCGTGCGTGACAGCGAGCCCGACGCGGCTGGCAGGGGCACCGGCAACGGCCGGGACTCCAGCCGTGTGACGGACAGGACCGCGGTCCCGGCGTCGTCGGTGGCCGTCACCTGCACGACGTGCGGGCCCTCGGGTGTGATCGACACGCGCAGGGTCTCCGCCCCGGCGGTGGTGATCGTCACACCGTGCCACGCGTACGGGACGAGCAACTCCGAGGCACCGTCCGGCGACGCGGCGACCACGGCCCGCAGCGCGGCGTCCAGCAGGGCCGGATGCACCCCGAAGCGCCCGGTCCGGGCCTGGAGGGCGGCCGGCGCGGACGCCTCGGCGAACACCTCGTCACCCCGCTGCCACACGGCCCGCAAACCGTCGAAGGCCGGACCGGCACCGATGCCCAGCCGCGCCGAGCGCTCCGCGAAGTCGTCAAGCGCCACCGGCTCGGCCCCGTGCGGTGGCCAGTGGGCCGGCTCGGCCACCGGGCCGACGCCATCGGGGGCGGCGGCCAAAGTGCCCACGGCGTGCTTGGTCCACGGGCCACGGGGCTCGGTCGCCGGGCGGGCGAACAGCTCGAACGCGCGGCGTCCCGTGGCGTCCGGGGCGCTCACGCACAGGCGCAGGGCGCTGCCCTCGTCGGGGCCGGCGTCCGGGCCGGGCAGCTCCAACGGAGCGATCAGCGTCAGCTCCGCGAGGTGCCCACACCCGGCCCGCGCACCCGCCCAGCACGCCAGCTCCACCACCGCCGTACCGGGCAACAACACCCGGCCCAGGACGCGGTGGTCGGCGAGCCACGGGTGGGAGCGCGCGGACAGCCGCCCGGTGTGCAGCCACCCGCCCCCGTCGGGCAGCTCCACCGTGGCGTCGAGCAGCGGGTGGTCGCCCGGGTCCAGCCCGGCCGCCGCCACGTCGGCCGCCCGCGGACCGTCGTCCAGCCAGTAGCGCCGGCGGCGGAAGGCGTATGTGGGCAGCTCCACCGTGGGCGCCTCAGCTGGGAACGGCGCCGACCAGTCCACCGTCAGGTGGTGGGCGTGCAGTTCGGCCAGCGCGGCGGACAGCCCGTCGCCACCACTGACGCCACCGGCCGGCGAGGCGATCACGTGGACCTCGTGGCCGGCCGCGGCGGCGACCGACGCGATGTCCGGGGTGGCCATGGCGCCCTCGCCCACCTCCACGAACAGCGTGTGACCGCGCCCGAGCACCTCCCGGACGGCGGCGGCCGGGCCGTCGGGCGCCGCGTGGAACGGCACGCGCGCCCCGGCTGGATCGACCGGCGCCAGGACCGTGGAGGTCACCGCGCGGGCGCCCTCCTTCAGCGATAGTGCACCCGCCACACACGCCCCGGCGACCGCGGCGTCGCCCACCCCGATCACCGCGGCGGGCCGTACGCCGTACTCCTCCCACAGCCCGGCCAGCGCGACCACGACCGCCCACCGCGCCGCCCGCTCGGCGACCACGTCAGCCGCCGTAGGCGCGGACCTGCCGGGGTCCGCGTCGGGCGCGGGTCGGGCACCGCGCAGGACATCCCGCACCGACCAGTCAGCGAAGCCACTCAGCGCCTCGTCACACTCGGCGAGGCGACGGGCGAACGCGGGCGAGGCGTCAGTCAGCCGGTCCGCCCAGTCCAGCCGCTCCGGCGGGGCCAGCACGAACACGGCGCGCGCGGCAGTACGTACACACCCACGCGTCACACCCGGCGCGTCCCGGTCCGCCGCGATTGCCCGCACCCCCGCCAGCAGCGCCACGCGATCGGTGCCCCACACCACGGCCCGGTGGTCGAAGACCGAGCGGGCCCGGGCCAACGCCGCGCCCACCTCGACGGCCGACAGCTCGGGGTGCTCCCCCACGTACGCGGCCAGCCGGTCGGCCTGGGCCCGCAGCGCCTCGGCGCCACGTCCGGAGACCACCCACGGCACGCCGCCCGGCAGCGGTGCGAGCGGGGCCCGCCCCCCGGCACCGGCGTCTTGCCGTGGCGGCTCCGGGGAGTGCTCCAGGACCACGTGCGCGTTGGTGCCGCTGACCCCGAACGAGGAGATCCCCGCGCGGCGCGGGCGACCCGTGTCCGGCCACGCCCGCTGCTCGGTCAGCAACCTCACGGCACCGGCGGACCAGTCCACGTGCGGGTTCGGCGCGTCGACGTGCAGCGTGCGGGGCAGGACGCCGTGCCGCAGCGCGAGCACCATTTTGATCAGCCCGGCGACCCCGGCGGCGGCCTGCGCGTGGCCGATGTTGGACTTCACCGAGCCCAGCCACAGCGGCCGGTCGGCCGGTCGGTCCTGGCCGTAGGTGGCGAGCAGGGCCTGGGCCTCGATGGGGTCGCCGAGCGTGGTGCCCGTGCCGTGTGCCTCGACGGCGTCCACATCCGACGCGGCCAGGCCGGCCCCCGCCAGTGCCTGCCGGATCACCCGCTGCTGCGCCGGCCCGCTCGGCGCGGTGAGCCCGCTGCTCGCGCCGTCCTGGTTGACGGCGCTGCCCCGGACCACCGCCAGGATGCGACGCCCGGCACGCCGCGCGTCCGACAGCCGCTCCAGCAGGAGCATGCCCACACCTTCGCCCAGAGCGGTGCCGTCGGCCCCGGCCGCGAACGCCTTGCAGCGCGCGTCGCCCGCCAGCCCCCGCTGCCGGCTGAACTCGACCAGCGCCATCGGCGAGGCCATCACCGTCACCCCACCCGCCAGGGCCAGCGCGCAGTCACCCGCACGCAGCGCACGCGCCGCCTGGTGCACGGCGACCAGCGACGACGAACAGGCCGTGTCGAGACTGATCGCCGGCCCCTGCAGACCCAGCGCGTACGCCACCCGGCCGGAGGCCACACTGCCCGTACTGCCGTTGCCGAGATAGCCCTCGAACTCGCCCGGCGGCTGCCGCAGACGGGCCGCGTAGTCCTGGTAGATGACACCGGCGAACACCCCGGTATCGGAGCCACGTAACGACACCGGGTCGATGCCGGCCCGCTCGGCCGCCTCCCAGCACGTCTCCAGGAGCAGCCGCTGCTGCGGATCGGTGGCCAGCGCCTCACGGGCGCTCATCCCGAAGAAGCCCGGGTCGAAGGAGGCTGCGTCGTGGAGGAAGCCGCCCTCGCGTACGGAGACGCTGCCGCGCCGGGCCGGGTCCGGGTCGTACAGGTCCTGGTCCCAGCCTCGGTCGGTCGGGAACGGGGAGATGACGTCCTGTCCCTCCGTGACCACCCGCCACAGTCCCTCGGGCGACGTCACGCCGCCGGGGAACCGGCAGGCCATGCCCACGATTGCGATCGGCTCAGTGCTGGCCTCCTCCACCTCCCGCAGCCGCTGCCGGGTCCGGCGCAGGTCCGAGGTCAGCCGTTTGAGGGTGTCGAGAACCTTCTCGTCGCTCGTCATGCTGGTGTACGTCTCCCCCCGCGAGTGGTCCAGGTCGTTCACGTCAGCCACGCAGTTCGTCGTCGACGATATCCAGGAACTCGTCCAGGGATACGTCACCGAACTCGTCACCCTCCACGGCGGGCCGCTCCCCTCCGGTCCCGCCTCCGCCGTCGGCCGCGCCCACCACGCCCGCCAACAACGCGCGCAGTCGCGTCGCCACCTGCCCGCGTGCCGGGTCGTCCGCCGCCACCGCCGACAGGTCCGCCGACAAGCCGTCGAGCCGGGTCAACAGGGCTCCGGCGTCAGGCCGCTCACGCTCCCGGAGCAGCTCGTCGAGGCGGTCCGCCACCTCCGCCGGCGTGGGGTGGTCGAAGACCAGGGTGGACGGCAGCCGCAGGCCGGTGGCCGCGCCCAACCGGTTCCGCAGCTCCACCGCCCGCAACGAGTCATAGCCGGCGTCGAGGAAGCCACGCTCGTCGTCGATGGCGTCGGCCGTGGCGTAACCCAGCACCAAAGCGGCCTGTTTCCTGACCAACTCCCGCAACGTATCAGTGCGTTCGGTCGCCGGCAGTCCGGAGAGAGTCAGTGTGGCGCCGGGTTCCGCGGTGTCCGCCCTGCCGGCCGGCGCGACCGACGCGCTGCCCGCGACCGCACGGGACGGCGCGGCGCCGAGCAGGCCCCGCAGCAGCGCGGGACGCGCACCGGGCCTGGCGCGCATCGCGGCCAGGTCGAGCCGGACCGGGAGCACCAGGGGCCGGTCCTGCCCGAGCGCGAGGTCGAACAGCGCCAACCCGTCCGCCGAGGACAACGGCAGCACACCCGCTCGCCGCAGCCGCGCCAGGCCCTCATCGCCCAGCCCGCCGGTCATCTCACTGGTCTCCTCCCACAGCCCCCACGCCATCGACACCGCCGGCAGCCCCGCCCCCCGGCGGTAATCCGCCAACGCGTCCAGATAGCCGTTGGCCGCGGCGTAGTTGGCCTGTCCCGCGCTGCCGAGCACGCCCCCGGCCGCCGAGAACAGGATGAAGAAGTCGAGGGGGGTGTGTTGGGTGAGTTGGTGGAGGTGCCAGGCGGTGTGGGTTTTGGGTTGGAGGGTTGTGTGGGTGTGTTGGGGGGTGAGGTTGGTGAGGAGGGCGTCGTGGAGTGTGCCGGCGGTGTGGATGATGCCGGTGAGGGGGTGTTGGGGTGGGATGGTGGCGAGGGTGGTGGCGAGTTGTTGTGGGTTGGTGGTGTCGCAGGTGGTGATGGTGGTGGTGGCGCCGAGTTGGGTGAGTTGGTGGTGGAGTTGGGTGGCGCCGGGTGCGTGGGGTCCGCGGCGGGAGAGGAGGAGGAGGTGGCGTATGCCGTGGTGGGTGACGAGGTGGCGGGCGACGAGGCTGCCGAGGACTCCGGTACCACCGGTGATCACCACCGTCCCCTCCGACCGCGACGCCGGGACACCAGCCGTGGCCGGCGGACGACTCCGCTCCAACCGTGGCACCCACACGCGCCCCGCGCGCACGGCGCACTGCGGCTCGGCCCCGGCGAGCACATCCGCCAGCACCCGCCCCGAGCTGGCGTCCACGTCCAGGTCCACCAGCGCGAACCGGTCCGGGTGCTCGGCCTGCGCGGACCGCACCATCCCCCACACGGAGGCCGCCGCCAGGTCCGACACGGACTCCGCCGGCCCATCACCCGCCGCGGGCGCCACCGCCACCGCTCCCCACGTCACCAGGACAAGGCGCGCGTCCTCGAACCTCTCCTCCCGCACCCACTCCTGGAACAGGCCGAGCATGCGCACCACCGCGTCGCTGGCCGCGTCAGCCGAATGACGCTCCGCGTCACGCGCCAACGGCCACGGGACCACCACGACCCGCGGCACACCAGCCGCGTCCGCGTCCACGGCCCGGGCGAGGTCCGCCAGCGTCGGATGGGCCTCCACGGCGCTCCCGGCCGCCAGCAGCGCCGGGCCGACCCCGAGCGCGTCCACACCCACCACCGCACAGCGCGCCACCCGGCCCGTCCCCGGCCCGTCGGCGGGCACCGCGTGCCACGCCACCTGGAACAGCGAGTCCGCCGCCGCCCGACCCGACGCGGCCAACTGCCGCTGGTCGACCGGCCGTACCGCCAGCGCGGAAACCGTGGCCACCGGCGCTCCCCGGCCATCGGCCACCGCGAGCGACATCGTGTCGGGCCCGGTCGGCGTCAGCCGTACGCGCAGGTCGGTCGCGCTGGTGGCGTGCAGGGTCACCCCACGGAAGGAGAACGGCAGCACAACCCGCTCCACACCGTCGAGCATCGTCGCGTGCAGGGCCGCGTCCAGCAGCGCGGGATGGAGGTCGAAGCGGCCGGCATCGGCGTGTTGCGGCTCGGGCAACCGCACCTCAGCGAACACCTCCGCGCCGCGCCGCCAGGCGGCCCGCAACCCCTGGAACGCGGGCCCGTAGACCAGACCGTCCTCCGCCAGCCGTGGGTAGATCCCCTCGACCGCCACCGGCACGGCTCCTTCCGGAGGCCAACTCGCCGCTTCTTCCCAGCCTGACGCCGCCTCGCCATCCGCCTTCGCCTCCGCATCCGCGTTCGCCGACAGCGACCCGGTCGCGTGACACGTCCACGCCGCCTCGTCCTCCTGCGGGGCGTGTGGTCGGGTGTGGATGGTGAGGGGGTGTTGTCCGGTGGGGTTGGGGGTGCCGATGTGGATTTGGAGGTGGTGGGGTTGGTGGGGGGTGAGGGTGAGTGGGGTGTGGAGGGTGAGTTCTTCGAGGTGGTGGAGTCCGGTGTGGTGTGCGGTGTGGAGGGCGAGTTCGAGGAGTGCGGTGCCGGGCAGGAGTGGGGTGTTCCAGAGTGCGTGGTCGGTGAGCCAGGGGTGGGTGTGGGTGGAGATGTGGCCGGTGTAGAGGGTTTCTTGGTTGGTGGCGAGGGTGGTGCGGGTGAGGAGGAACGGGTGGTCGGTGGCTTGGGGGTTGTGGTGTGTGGTGGGTGTGGTGAGCCAGTAGGGCTGGCGTTGGAAGGGGTAGGTGGGGAGGTCGAGTTGTGGTGTGGTGGTGGGGAGGGTGGTGTTCCAGTTGATGGGGGTGTTGTGGGTGTGGAGGTGGGCGGCGTGGGTGAGGAGTTGGGTCCAGGTGCCGTGGTCGCGTCGGAGGGTCGCGGTGATGGTGGCGGGTTGGTTGTGTTCGTTGGTGATGTCGTGGAGTGCGGTGGTGAGGATGGGGTGGGGGCTGATTTCGATGTAGGTGGTGTGTGCGTTGGTGAGTGCGGTGGTGGTGGCGTGGGTGAGGAGTACGGGTTGGCGGAGGTTGGTGTACCAGTAGTCGGCGGTGAGTTGGGTGGTGTCGAGGGCTTGGCCGGTGGTGGTGGAGTAGAAGGGGATGTTGCTGGTGGTGGGTTTGATGTCGGCGAGTTGTGTGAGTAGGTGTTCGCGGATGGTTTCGACGTGGGGGCTGTGGGAGGCGTAGTCGACGTTGATGCGTCGGGCGTGGATGTCCCGTTCCTCGCAGTGTGCGAGGAGGTTGTCCACCGCGACGGCGTCGCCGGCGATGACGGTGGTGTGGGGTCCGTTGTGCGCGGCGATGTGGAGTTCTTGTCCCCAGTTTCCGGGGAGTTGTTGGGTTGCTTGGGGGGTGAGGGTGAGGGAGGCCATGGTGCCGTGGCCGGTGAGGGTGGTGTGGATGGCTTGGCTGCGGAGGGCGGTGATGCGTGCGCCGTCGTCGAGGGTGAGGGCGCCTGCGATGACGGCTGCGGGGATCTCGCCTTGGGAGTGGCCGATGACGGCGGTGGGTTGGACGCCCAATGATTCCCATACTCGGGCGAGCGAGATCATGACGGCGAAGAGCGCGGGTTGGACGATGTCGACACGTTCGATGGGTTGGCCGTTGGTCAGCACGTCCGTCAACGACCAGTCGACGTACGGTGCCAGGGCGTTCTCGCACTCGGCTATCGACTGTCGGAAGACTTCGGAGGTGTCTAGGAGGTCGGTGGCCATGCCGGTCCACTGTGAGCCCTGACCCGGGAAGACGAAGACGGGTCGGCTGTGGTTTCTTCCCTGCCCCGTGACCACGCTCGGGTGCTCCTCATCCTTCGCGAGGGCGTGGAGCGCGTCGAGGAGGTGGTCGCGGTCGTGGGTGAGGAGGACGGCGCGATGTTCGAGGGTGGCTCGGCCTGTGAGCAAGGTGTGAGCGATGGCGTACGGGTCGGCCTCCGGACGCTCTCCGAGGTACGTGGCGAGTTGTGCCGCTTGGGCGCGCAGGGCTTGGGCGTCACGGGCGGAGAGGACGATCGGTACGACGCCCGTCTCGTCCGGCGTGCCCGTGTCGACCGGGGCGGCCTGCGGCTCGGGGGCTTGTTCCAGGATGACGTGGGCGTTGGTGCCGCTGATGCCGAAGGCGGACACGGCAGCCCGGCGGGGCCCGGTCTCACCGCGTACCCAGGCACGTTCCTCGGTCAGCAGCTCGACCGCGCCGGCCGTCCAGTCCACGTGGGTGGTGGGCTTGGACACGTGGAGGGTGCGGGGTAGCACCCCGTGGCGCATGGCTTGCACCATCTTGATGACTCCGGCGACTCCGGCGGCGGCCTGGGCGTGGCCGATGTTGGACTTGAGTGAGCCCAGCCACAGGGGTCGGTCGGCGGGGCGGTCCTGGCCGTAGGTGGCGAGCAGAGCCTGGGCCTCGATCGGGTCGCCGAGGCGGGTGCCGGTGCCGTGCGCCTCCACCGCGTCCACCTCGTCCGGTGCCAGCCGCGCCGCGGCCAGCGCCGCGCGGATGACACGCTGTTGCGAGGGGCCGTTGGGGGCGGGGAGACCGTTGGACGCGCCGTCCTGGTTGGTCGCCGATCCTCGGATGACGGCGAGCACCTGGTGCCCGTTGCGTCGGGCGTCCGAGAGCCGTTCGAGCAACACCATGCCGGCGCCCTCGGACAGACCGAAGCCGTCCGCCTCGTCGGAGAACGCCATGCAGCGCCCGCTCGCCGACAGCGCCCCCATCCGGCCGAACCCGATGAACACGTCCGGCGTGGGCATCACCACCGCGCCGCCCGCGAGCGCCATCGTGCACTCGCCCGTGCGCAGCGCCTGGCTGGCCAGGTGCAGGGAGACCAGGGACGACGAGCACGCCGTGTCCACCGTGACCGCCGGGCCCTCAAGCCCGAACGTGTAAGCCAGGCGGCCCGAGATGACGCTGGTGACGCCGCCGGTGATGACGTAGTCCTGGACGGCGGGCGGCGCGTCGGCCGATCGGGGGCCGTACCCGTGGGACATCGCGCCGACGAACGTTCCGGTACGGCTGCCGCGTAGCGTCGCCGGGTCGATGCCCGCGCGCTCGAACGCCTCCCATGTGGTTTCCAGCACCAACCGCTGTTGCGGGTCCATGGCCAGCGCCTCGCGCGGGCCGATGCCGAAGAACGCCGCGTCGAACCCGGCAACGTCCCGCAGGAAGCCACCTTCCCTGGTATGCCGACGGCCCGCGTCGTCGGCATCGTCGGCGCCGCCGATGCCGAAGGACTCGGCCAGGTCCCAGCCTCGGTCGGTCGGCGGCGCCGAGATGGCGTCTCCACCGTTCCTGACCAGCTGCCACAGGTCGTCGGGGCTGGCGACGCCACCGGGGAAGCGGCAGGCCATGGCGATGATGGCGATCGGGTCATCGTCCGTGGCCGCCACCGTGGCCACCGGCGTCGCCTTCTGGTCAGCCGTGGGCTCGTTCGGAGCGTCCACCAGTGACTCGCGTAGGTGGGCCGCCAACACGAGAGGCGTCGGGTGATCGAAGACAAGGGTCGCCGGCAGCCGAAGCCCCGTCGCCTCGGCGAGCCGGTTGCGCAGAGCGAGTGAGGTCAGCGAGTCGAACCCGGCGTCCTTGAAGGCCCGGTCCACCCGAGCGGACTCAGCCATGTCCAACCCGAGCACCACCCGGGCATGCCGGCTGATCAGCTCGGTCAGCGCCGCCTCCTGGTCCGCGGCGGTCAGCGTGGCCAACCGGGCACGTAGTTCCGCGGCGGCACCGGTGCCGGCCGAGGCTTCCTCGGCGCGGGGGGCGTCGGGCCGCTCCAGCAGCCGCTGGGCCGCCGGCAACGCGTCCAGCAGCCGACTCGGCCGCATCGAGGTGAACAGTGGGACGAAGCGCGCCCAGTCGATGTCGGCCACGGCCACACATGTGTCGTCCAGGTCCAGCGCCTGCTGGAGCGCGGCGACAGCCAACCCGGCGGGCATCAGCGGCAGCCCCTGACGGCGCACCCGCTCCCGGGTCTCCTGGACGTCCACACCGTCGAGGTTCTGCCAGGTGTGCACGGCGTCCTCCCACACACCCCAGGCCACCGACGTCATCGGCACCCCGCGGGCCCGACCCTGTTCCGCCAGGGCGTCGAGGGCCGCGTTCGCCGCCGCGTACGCCGCGTGGTCGCCACTGCCCCAGAAGCCCGCGATGGACGAGAAGAGGACGAACGCGTCCAACTCACCCGGGTCGAGCAACTCCGCCAGGTGCGCCGCACCGGCAACCTTGGCCGCCAGCACCGAGTCCATGCTGGTCAGCGATGTCTCACCCACCGGCGCCAGCTCGATGAAGGCGGCGGCGTGCAGCACCGTCCGTACGGCGTGCCCCTCCGCCCGCAACGTGCCAAGCAGGGCCGCCACCGCTTCGCGGTCGGCCACGTCGCACGCCGCGACGGTCACAGCCACACCCCGCCGTTCGAGGTCGCTCACCCACCCGGAGGCACCGGGCGAGGCCGGCCCCGACCGGCTGACCAGCACCAGGTGCTCGGCTCCCTGGGTGGCCAGCCAGTCCGCCAGCCGGGGCGCGAGACTGCCGGTCCCACCCGTGATCAGCACCGTGCCCCGGGGCCGCCACCGGCGCGCGGGCCGCGTGCCACCCGCCGCGCTCACCATCCGCCGCGCGAGCAACCCGGCGGAACGCACCGCCACCTGGTCCTCGCCCGTCGCGCCGGACAACACCTGCCGCAGCGACGCGCCCGCCCGCGCGTCCAGGCTCTCCGGCAGGTCCACCAACCCGCCCCACAACGCCGGGTGCTCCAGAGCCACCACCCGGCCGAGTCCCCAGACCTGCGCCTGCGCCGGGTCGGCCGGAGCGTCCGAGTCCCCCGTGGACACCGCACCCCGGGTGACGCTCCACAGCGGCGCCCGCACCCCGAGTTGGCTCAGGGCCTGGACCAGGGTCAGTGTCAGGGCCACCCCCGTCGCCAGCGAGCCGAACCGTGGATGCGGACGCGAGTCCACCCCCACGAACGACAGCACACCCGCCGTCTCGGTCTCCCCTTGCGCGTTCCGCGCCTCAGCGAGCACGTCCCGCAGCCGGCCAGCGAGCGCGTCGCGGTCGGCGTCCGCCTCGGTCAGCTCCACGGTGACGACCCGGGCACCGTGGCCACCGAGTACGCGCAGCACCTCCGCTACCCACGGGTCCGCGTCGTGTCCGGCGGCGAGGGCCACCAACCAGGTGCCGGACAGCGGCGCGGGGGATACCCGCGCCACCGGTTTCCAGGCGATCCGGTAGCGCCACCCGTCGACCGCGTCGTGGTCACGGTGCTGCCTGCGCCATGCCGACAGTGTCGGCAACAGGGCGGACAGCGACGAGCGCCCGGCCTCGTCCTCGATCTGGAGCGTCTTCGTCAGCGCGCCGACGTCCTCGCCCTCCACCGCCGCCCAGAACCCCGCGTCCGCCTCGTCCCCCGGCGCCTGGTCGTCCGCCCCGTCACCGGCCGCCTCGTCGTAGATCCACAGGTGCTGGCGTTGGAAGGGGTAGGTGGGGAGGTCGAGTTGTGGTGTGGTGGTGGGGAGGGTGGTGTTCCAGTTGATGGGGGTGTTGTGGGTGTGGAGGTGGGCGGCGTGGGTGAGGAGTTGGGTCCAGGTGCCGTGGTCGCGTCGGAGGGTCGCGGTGATGGTGGCGGGTTGGTTGTGTTCGTTGGTGATGTCGTGGAGTGCGGTGGTGAGGATGGGGTGGGGGCTGATTTCGATGTAGGTGGTGTGTGCGTTGGTGAGTGCGGTGGTGGTGGCGTGGGTGAGGAGTACGGGTTGGCGGAGGTTGGTGTACCAGTAGTCGGCGGTGAGTTGGGTGGTGTCGAGGGCTTGGCCGGTGGTGGTGGAGTAGAAGGGGATGTTGCTGGTGGTGGGTTTGATGTCGGCGAGTTGTGTGAGTAGGTGTTCGCGGATGGTTTCGACGTGGGGGCTGTGGGAGGCGTAGTCGACGTTGATGCGTCGGGCGTGGATGTCCCGTTCCTCGCAGTGTGCGAGGAGGTTGTCCACCGCGACGGCGTCGCCGGCGATGACGGTGGTGTGGGGTCCGTTGTGCGCGGCGATGTGGAGTTCTTGTCCCCAGTTTCCGGGGAGTTGTTGGGTTGCTTGGGGGGTGAGGGTGAGGGAGGCCATGGTGCCGTGGCCGGTGAGGGTGGTGTGGATGGCTTGGCTGCGGAGGGCGGTGATGCGTGCGCCGTCGTCGAGGGTGAGGGCGCCTGCGATGACGGCTGCGGGGATCTCGCCTTGGGAGTGGCCGATGACGGCGGTGGGTTGGACGCCCAATGATTCCCATACTCGGGCGAGCGAGATCATGACGGCGAAGAGCGCGGGTTGGACGATGTCGACACGTTCGATGGGTTGGCCGTTGGTCAGCACGTCCGTCAACGACCAGTCGACGTACGGTGCCAGGGCGTTCTCGCACTCGGCTATCGACTGTCGGAAGACTTCGGAGGTGTCTAGGAGGTCGGTGGCCATGCCGGTCCACTGTGAGCCCTGACCCGGGAAGACGAAGACGGGCCTGGCATGGTCAGCGTTGCCGGTGATCACGCTGGGGTGTTCCTCACCCTTGGCGAGGGCGTGCAGTGCCTCCACCAGGTGGCCCCGGTCGTGGGCCAGGAGGACGGCGCGGTGTTCGAGGTTGGCCCGCGCCGTGAGCAGCGTGCGCGCGATGGCGTACGGGTCGGCGTCGGGGTGGTCTTCGACGTACGCGGCGAGCCGCGCGGCCTGGGCACGCAGCGCCCGGGGGGCGCGAGCCGAGATCACGACCGGCACGACACCCGTGGCAACGGCCGGCCCCTGGTCCTCGGAGGTAGCCTCCTGCTCGGGGGCTTGTTCCAGGATGACGTGGGCGTTGGTGCCGCTGATGCCGAAGGAGGAGACGGCGGCTCGGCGGGGGCGGCCTGTCTCGGGCCACTCTCGCTGCTCGGTGAGCAGGCGTACGGTGCCGGAGTCCCAGTCGACGTGGGGTGTGGGTTCGTCCACGTGCAGGGTCCGGGGTAGTACGCCGTGGCGCATGGCTTGCACCATCTTGATGACGCCACCGACTCCGGCGGCGGCCTGGGTGTGACCGACGTTGGACTTGAGTGAGCCCAGCCACAGGGGTCGGTCGGCGGGGCGGTTCTGGCCGTAGGTGGCGAGCAGAGCCTGGGCCTCGATGGGGTCGCCGAGCGTGGTGCCCGTGCCGTGCGCCTCCACCGCGTCCACCTCGTGCGGGGCCAGCCGCGCGTCGGCCAACGCCTGGGTGATGGCGCGCTCCTGCGCCGGGCCGTTGGGAGCCGAGAAACCGCTGCTGCTGCCGTCCTGGTTGATGGCCGAGCCGCGCAGTACGGCGAGCACCTGGTGGTTGTTGCGCCGCGCCTCGGAGAGGCGTTCCAGCACCAGGAGGCCGACGCCCTCGCCCCACCCGGTGCCGTCGGCCGAGGCGGCGAACGCCTTGCAGCGGCCGTCGGGGGAGAGGCCGCGCTGTCGGCTGAACTCGACGAACCCGATCGGCGTGGTCATCACCGTGACGCCACCGACGAGGGCCATGGAGCACTCACCCGCCCGCAGCGACTGGCTCGCCAGGTGCAGCGCGACCAGCGACGACGAGCACGCCGTGTCCACCGTGACGGCGGGCCCCTCAAGCCCCAGCGTGTACGCGACGCGGCCCGAGACCACACTGCCCAGGCTGCCCGTCATCAGGTAGCCCTCAAGGTCGTCCGGTGTCTTGTGCAGCCTGGCGGCGTAGTCCTGGTGCATCACACCGGCGAACACCCCCGTACGGCTGCCGCGCACCACCGTGGGGTCGACGCCCGCCCGTTCGAGCGCCTCCCACGCCACCTCCAGCAGGAGGCGTTGCTGCGGGTGCATGGCGGTCGCCTCGCGCGGGCTGATGCCGAAGAACTCCGGATCGAACTCGGCGGCGCCGCTCAGAAAGCCACCGGAGCGGGTGTAGCTCTTGCCGACGGCGTCCGGGTCCGCGTCGTAGAGTTCGGCGACGCCCCAGCCACGGTCTTCGGGGAAGCCGGAGACGGCATCGCCTCCGCTGGCCACCAACTGCCACAGTTCCTCCGGCGAGCCGACGTCCCCGGGGTAGCGGCAGGCCATGCCGACGATGGCGATCGGCTCGGAGGCCGCCGTGGTCAGCGCGTGGTTGCGCCGTCGCAGGGACTCGACCTCCTTGAGGGAGGCCCGCAGTGCCTTGACGACTTCTTCGCTCGATGCGGTCACCGATAACTCCGAACCTCATTGACTGAAAGATTAGTTGTCACCGAGGGCCACCCGAACCAGGTCGTCCAGGCCCATCCCGTCGAGCGCGGCGCCCTGCCGCTCCGTCACGGGCTCCGCGGCGTGCTCGCCGTGCTCATTCCCGGCCTCGGCGAGACCCAGCAGGGTCCGTACGAGACCGGCCTCCTGGAACCGTGCCAGCGGAATCGTCGCCAGCGCCCGACGGAACTCCGCCTCGTCCGGCTGATCACGAGCTGCGGCCGGGGAGAGCCCGTCGGCACCGGACTCGGCGGTGTCGTCGCCGGGGAAGAGTTCGGCATCCAGGTAGCGCCCCATGGCGGTGGGGGTGGGGTGGTTGAAGATGAGGGTGGCGGGCAACTGCCGCCCCACCTCGGTACCGAGCCGGTTACGGAGGTCGAGCGCGGTGAGCGATTCGACGCCGAGGTCCAGGAAGCCGCGCCCGGGGTCGATCGAATCCACCGTGGAGTGCCCCAGGACGGTCGCCACCTGGCGCCGCACCAGGTCGACCAGTGCCTGGCGGCGTTCATCGGGCGCCAGCTCCGCGAACCGACGTTCGACCGTCACCGCCTGCGACCCGCCGGCCGCCGCCCGCAGCGGAGCCGGGGACCTGGCACGGACCAACCGCCTGAACAGCGCCGGCACTTGCGGCTGGGCGCGTAGGGCGGCGAAGTCCAGGACCGCGGGGACCAACGCGGCCCGTCCGGCGCCCGACCCGCCGGTGGCCGTCAGTCCGGTCGCGGTCCGCGCGTCCGCATCGGCGCGCACCGCCATGTCGAACAGCGCGAGCCCCTGCTCGGACGCCATGGGTGCCAGACCCGTGCGACGCAACCGCCGCAGGTCCGCTTCGCCGAGATGGCCGGTCATCCCGCCCGCTTCGGCCCACAGCCCCCAGGCCAGCGCGAGCCCGGGCAGCCCGGTCGCGCGGCGGTGCCACGCCAGGGCGTCCAGGAACGCGTTGCCCGCCGCGTAACTCGCCTGCCCCGCCTGCCCGAGCGTGCCGGCCGCCGACGAGTAGAGCACGAAGGCTCGCAGGTCGTACGGGCGCGTCAGCTCGTGCAGGTTCCACGCCGCGTCGACCTTGGGCCGCAACACCGCCGCGAGACGCTCGGGGGTCAGCGAGGCGATCACACCGTCGTCGAGCACCCCGGCCGTGTGCACCACACCGGTCAGCGGGTACTCGGTGGGCACGGCCTCCAGGGCCGCCGCGAGCGCCGAACGGTCCGCCGCGTCACAGGCCACGACCGTCACCCGTGCGCCCCGCTCCACCAACTCCGCGCGCAGCTCCTCCGCCCCCTCGGCGGCCAGGCCACGACGGCTCAGCAACAGCAAGCTGCGGACGCCGTACTCGGCGACCAGATGGCGGGCGAGCATGCCGCCGAGCAGACCGGTGCCCCCGGTGACCAACACCGTCCCCGTGCCGTCGAACGGGCTCACACCCTCCCCGGCGGAGTGCGCCACCCTCGCCAACCGCGGGGCGTACAACCGGCCCGCGCGTGCCGCGAGCTGCGGCTCGTCGATCGTCCCCGTCGCGAGCGCGCGCAGCAGCACGCGATACGAGTCAGGATCGTCATCCAGGTCAGCCAGCGCCAGCCGGCCGGGGTGCTCCGAGCCGGCCGCCCTGACCAGGCCCCACAACGGCGCCCGCGCCAGGTCCGTCACGTCGTCCTCGTCGCGTACGGCCACCGCCGCACGCGTGAGGAGCACCAGCCGCGAGGCCGCGAACCGCTCCTCAGCCAGCCAGGTCCGCACCAGTTCCCGCACGTCACGGGCGACCACGTGCGCGGCCTCGGCCGTGTCGCCCGAGTCGGGCTCTCCGGCCCCCGGCAGGCAAGGCACCACGACCGTGTCCGGCACCGGACCGCCAGCGGTGACGGTGGCGATCAGCGCCCTGAGATCGCTCGCGACGCACGCCGGGGCCGCGTCCGCGAGGTCGGGAAGCAGCGTCGCGGGGCCCACGAGCACGGGCGGCCGCCCGCTTCCCACCGGAGACGGCCCCGTCAACTCAGTCGCCTCGGCCGGGACCCACTCCACCTGGTACAGCGGGTTGTTCAGCCCACTGGCCACGGCCCGGAACTGCTCGGCGGACACCTCACGCAACGTCAGCGCATCGATGGAGACGACCTGCTGGCCCTCGGCGTCTGTCGCCAGCACCGAGACCGTGTCGGGCCCGGTCGGCGTCAGCCGTACGCGCAGGTCGGTGGCGCCGGTAGCGTGCAGGGTCACCCCGCTGAAGCTGAAGGGCAGCCGCACCCGATCCGTGCCTTCCAACAGCGTCGCGTGCAGGGCCGCGTCCAACAATGCGGGATGCAGGTCAAAGCGGTCAGCGTCGGCCTGTTGCTGCTCGGGCAACCCGACCTCCGCGACCACGTCATCACCCGCCCGGCCCTTCCGCCTTAGCCCCTGGAACGCGGGCCCGTAGTCAAAACCAACCTCGGCCAACCGCCCGTATACCCCCTCAGCCTCGGCAAGCGCCACTCCCTGCCCCGGCCATGCCCCGTCCTGCGGCGCTTGCCCCTTCGCCGACACGACTCCCACCGCGTGTCGCACCCACGCGCCTTCATCCGTGCCCTCTGGTCGGGTGTGGATGGTGAGGGGGTGTTGTCCGGTGGGGTTGGGGGTGCCGATGTGGATTTGGAGGTGGTGGGGTTGGTGGGGGGTGAGGGTGAGTGGGGTGTGGAGGGTGAGTTCTTCGAGGTGGTGGAGTCCGGTGTGGTGTGCGGTGTGGAGGGCGAGTTCGAGGAGTGCGGTGCCGGGCAGGAGTGGGGTGTTCCAGAGTGCGTGGTCGGTGAGCCAGGGGTGGGTGTGGGTGGAGATGTGGCCGGTGTAGAGGGTTTCTTGGTTGGTGGCGAGGGTGGTGCGGGTGAGGAGGAACGGGTGGTCGGTGGCTTGGGGGTTGTGGTGTGTGGTGGGTGTGGTGAGCCAGTAGGGCTGGCGTTGGAAGGGGTAGGTGGGGAGGTCGAGTTGTGGTGTGGTGGTGGGGAGGGTGGTGTTCCAGTTGATGGGGGTGTTGTGGGTGTGGAGGTGGGCGGCGTGGGTGAGGAGTTGGGTCCAGGTGCCGTGGTCGCGTCGGAGGGTCGCGGTGATGGTGGCGGGTTGGTTGTGTTCGTTGGTGATGTCGTGGAGTGCGGTGGTGAGGATGGGGTGGGGGCTGATTTCGATGTAGGTGGTGTGTGCGTTGGTGAGTGCGGTGGTGGTGGCGTGGGTGAGGAGTACGGGTTGGCGGAGGTTGGTGTACCAGTAGTCGGCGGTGAGTTGGGTGGTGTCGAGGGCTTGGCCGGTGGTGGTGGAGTAGAAGGGGATGTTGCTGGTGGTGGGTTTGATGTCGGCGAGTTGTGTGAGTAGGTGTTCGCGGATGGTTTCGACGTGGGGGCTGTGGGAGGCGTAGTCGACGTTGATGCGTCGGGCGTGGATGTCCCGTTCCTCGCAGTGTGCGAGGAGGTTGTCCACCGCGACGGCGTCGCCGGCGATGACGGTGGTGTGGGGTCCGTTGTGCGCGGCGATGTGGAGTTCTTGTCCCCAGTTTCCGGGGAGTTGTTGGGTTGCTTGGGGGGTGAGGGTGAGGGAGGCCATGGTGCCGTGGCCGGTGAGGGTGGTGTGGATGGCTTGGCTGCGGAGGGCGGTGATGCGTGCGCCGTCGTCGAGGGTGAGGGCGCCTGCGATGACGGCTGCGGGGATCTCGCCTTGGGAGTGGCCGATGACGGCGGTGGGTTGGACGCCCAATGATTCCCATACTCGGGCGAGCGAGATCATGACGGCGAAGAGCGCGGGTTGGACGATGTCGACACGTTCGATGGGTTGGCCGTTGGTCAGCACGTCCGTCAACGACCAGTCGACGTACGGTGCCAGGGCGTTCTCGCACTCGGCTATCGACTGTCGGAAGACTTCGGAGGTGTCTAGGAGGTCGGTGGCCATGCCGGTCCACTGTGAGCCCTGACCCGGGAAGACGAAGACGGGCCTGGCATGGTCAGCGTTGCCGGTGATCACGCTGGGGTGTTCCTCACCCTTGGCGAGGGCGTGCAGTGCCTCCACCAGGTGGCCCCGGTCGTGGGCCAGGAGGACGGCGCGGTGTTCGAGGTTGGCCCGCGCCGTGAGCAGCGTGCGCGCGATGGCGTACGGGTCGGCGTCGGGGTGGTCTTCGACGTACGCGGCGAGCCGCGCGGCCTGGGCACGCAGCGCCCGGGGGGCGCGAGCCGAGATCACGACCGGCACGACACCCGTGGCAACGGCCGGCCCCTGGTCCTCGGAGGTAGCCTCCTGCTCGGGGGCTTGTTCCAGGATGACGTGGGCGTTGGTGCCGCTGATGCCGAAGGAGGAGACGGCGGCTCGGCGGGGGCGGCCTGTCTCGGGCCACTCTCGCTGCTCGGTGAGCAGGCGTACGGTGCCGGAGTCCCAGTCGACGTGGGGTGTGGGTTCGTCCACGTGCAGGGTCCGGGGTAGTACGCCGTGGCGCATGGCTTGCACCATCTTGATGACGCCACCGACTCCGGCGGCGGCCTGGGTGTGACCGACGTTGGACTTGAGTGAGCCCAGCCACAGGGGTCGGTTGGCGGGGCGGTTCTGGCCGTAGGTGGCGAGCAGAGCCTGGGCCTCGATGGGGTCGCCGAGCGTGGTGCCCGTGCCGTGCGCCTCCACCGCGTCGATGTCGTCGGTGGTCAGCCTGGCGTTGCTCAGCGCCTGCCAGATGACGCGCTGTTGGGCCGGGCCGTTGGGGGCGGTGAGCCCGTTGGAGGCACCGTCCTGGTTGATGGCCGAGCCGCGCACGACGGCGATTACCTGGTGTCCGTTGCGTTGCGCGTCGGTGAGGCGTTCGAGGAGGAGGACGCCGACGCCCTCGCCCCATCCGGTGCCGTTGGCTGAGGCGGCGAATGCCTTGCAGCGGCCGTCGGGGGAGAGGCCGCGTTGTCGGCTGAACTCGATGAACATGCCGGGTGCGGCCATGACGGTGGCTCCGCCGGTCAGGGCCATGGTGGTCTCGCCGCGACGTAGTGACTGGGTGGCCAGGTGGAGGGCGACCAGGGAGGAGGAGCAGGCGGTGTCCACGGTGATCGCCGGGCCCTCAAGGCCGAACACGTACGACAGCCGCCCGGACAGCACGCTGACCGTACTGCCGGTCAGGACATGGCCCTTGACCTCCTCGGATGCCAGGTGCATCCGCTCGCCGTAGTCCTGCGTCATCGCGCCGATGAAGACCCCGCTCGGGCTGCCGCGCAGTGTCGCCGGATCGATGCCGGCATGTTCGAGCGCCTCCCAGGCCGCCTCCAGGAGGAGCCGCTGTTGTGGGTCCATGGCCAGCGCCTCGCGCGGCCCGATGCCGAAGAAGCCCGCGTCGAACTGGTCGGCGTCGTGCAGGAAGCCGCCTTCGCTGACGTACGTCGTGCCGGTTTTGTCCGGGTCGGGGTCGTGCAAGGGCGCCACGTCCCACCCCCGGTTCACGGGGAACGGGGAGATGGCGTCCGTACCATCGATGACCAGCCGCCACAGGTCGTCCGGTGTGCTGACGCCACCGGGAAACCGGCAGCTCATCGCGACGATGGCGATCGGCTCGTCGGCGTCAGCCGCGACCGGGGCGGTGTGGACGTCAACGGCCTCGGACCCCGGACGCAGCAGTGCGGCGTGCAGGTACTCGACGACGGCCTCGACCGTCGCGTGGTCGAACAGCAGGGTCATCGGCAACGGCAGCCCCGTCGCCGCCACCAGTCGGTGGCGTATCTCGACGGCGCCGGTCGAGTCGAGCCCGAGTTCCCTGAACGACCGTCGGGCGTCGTTGACATCCAGGTCGGGCCCCCCGCGCACCGCGCTGACCTGGGCGTGCAGCAACTCAGTCAGCCAGGCGCGCTGTCCGTCGGCCGGTCGCGCGGCCAGCTTCCGCCGGAGCCGGTCGGCGGGTCCGCCATCACCGACCGTGGCCGGTCCGTCCGCCGCGCCTGCTCCGAACGGGTACGTGGGCAGCCTCAACCGCCGGGCGTCCGAGCCCTGGAACACGGCGCTCCAGTCCACCGTGACCCCGCGCACGTGTAGCTCCGCCAGGGACCGCAGGAAGGTGGGCACGCCGGGTTGGTGTCGGCGCAGGGAGCCCACCACGGTGGCGTGCGTGCTCAGCCCCTCGCTCTCCAGCGTATCCTGGAGCCCCGCGAGCAGCACGGGGTGCGGACTCACCTCCACGAACGTCCGGTGGCCGGCGGCCAGCAGAGCCCGGGTGGCCTGCTCGAACCGGATCTCCCGGGTGATGTTGCGCTGCCAGTACGGGCCGTCAAGGCCGGCGGTCTCCTGGCGGCCCCCGGTCAGGGAGGAGTAGAATGGCACCTCCGACGTGCGCGGAGTGAGCCCGGCGAGGCCGCCGAGCAGGAGTTCGCCGTCGAGGCGCAGCGTGGGGGAGTGCGCCGGGAGGTCGTTGCTGAGCCGCTTGGCGCGTACGCCGTCGGCGACCAGCTCGGCCAGCAGTTCGGACACGGCCTCGCGGTCGCCACTGAACAGGACCGAGCGGGGGCCGTTGGAGCCCGCGAAGTGCAGCCGGTCGCCGCCCCACCGACCCAGCCGTTGCTCGATCTCCTCGCGGGGCGCCAGGGCGGAGGCCAGGTCGCCGTCACCGGTCGCCCCGGCCTGTGCGTGGCTCCACAACGCGACCACCTGGGCGGCTTCCTCCAACGTGAGCGCCCCGGAGACACGGGCCGCGGCGATCTCGCCCAGGCTGGCGCCCACCACCGCGGCCGGCTCCAGGCCGCAGGCGCGCCACAGTTCGGCGAGCGAGACCATGACGGCGAACAGGACGGGTTGGACGACGTCGACGGCCCGCATCGCGGGCGCGCCGGGCGCCTCGCGCAGTACCTCGTGCAGGTCCCAGGGGACGTGCGGTTCCAGCGCGTCCGCGCAGGCGCGCATGTGCCGGCGGAAGACCTCGGAGGACTCCAGCAGGTCCAGGGCCATGCGCCGCCAATGGGGACCCTGCCCGGGGAAGACGAAGACCGGGCGCCGGTCCGTCCCGCCATCCACCTTCTCGCCACTGTCGTGAGCGGTGGGGCTCACGACCATGGCGTCGAAGGTTCCGTCGGCCACCGCGCGCAACCCGCGCAGCGCGTCGGTGCGGCTGGCGGCCAGCACGACGGCGCGCCGCGCGAGGACGGTCCGGGTGCTGCCCAACGACAGGCCGAGATCGGCGAGATCGAGTGCCGGGGAGCTTTCGACCAGACTGTGCAGGGCTCTGGCGCTGGCCCGTAGGGCCGCGTTGCTGTGCCCGGAGAGTACGAGCGGGACCAGCGGCGTGGTCCGAAGCGTCACGCCGCCCGGGCCCACCGGGGTGGCGGCCGACTGCGGCCAGGCGGGCGCCGGGAGCGCGCCGACCAGGGCGAGCGCCTCGTCCACGGCGCCCCGCGCGCCGAAGCCAGCGGGAGGGGTGGTCGCCGTGGTGCCTGGTGCCCCGGTCGCGGTGAGGCCCCCGGTCGCCACAGTGCCGTGTGCCCCGCCTTCCGTGGGGGCCTCCCCGGCCGTGTCGTCGGCGGGCAGCACGCCGTACGCCCTGTCTCCGTCCCGGATCGCCTGGGAGCGCTGCTTGAGCACCAGGGCGAGGCCGCCTGCCCCGGCGGCGTCGGGCAGGACCGCGCCGACGAGGGCCTGATGGATGGCGCCGCGCCGCAACCGGTCGGTGGCGCGCGCCACGGCCGTACGGATGGCGTAACGGTCCAAGGTCGCCGAGTCGGCCGAGCCCACCGTGGCGTGCGAGCCGCCCAGGTGGAGCGCGCGGGCTACGAACTCCGCGAGCCCGTTTCCGGCCGCGACAAGGAACACCCCGGTCCGGTCGCCGGCGAGCGGACCGGGCACGATTCCGCCGTCCTCCAGGGCGGCCCATGCGAGCCGCAGGGCCAGCGACCGGTCGGCGGTCAGCTCGGCCGTCGCCGGGAGGCCGAAGAACGCGCGGTCTTCGGCCAAGGTGAGCGGACCACCGACACCCTGGTGGGTGGCGAGTCCGACGATGACGACGGGATCGACTTGACGGCTTGTCTGGGGCACGGGCTTCCTCATCGACTCGTCTTCACCCATCCTGTGCACGGGACAAGGGCTGGCTCCTGAGCAATGGATTCCGTGGTGGGGCCGGCGAAGGGGCCGGCCTGTCACCTGGCAGGTCATACGGCGGCGGCCATAACCGCTGGGAGAAGCTCTGAGTCCTTGTCAGAATCCCGATCTCCGGGCCGTGCCCCGTAGCACGTCCACCCCCGTCGCCTGCGGCGATCACTCGCCTCGCGCGTGGGTGTCGACGGCGAGCCCGTGGCTCCCTGGGTCCCTCCCAAGCGCTGAACGACACCTTGCCACGGCGCTCTTGGAGCGACCTTGGAACCAACTTGGAGCGATCTTGGGCCCGCCCAAGCGGGAACGACGGCGGCCCGCCCCGAAGGCCTGCCACGGTGGCGGGGCCGGTCGGGACGGGCCAGCGTCGTTCGCGGCCCCGCGCGGGGAGCGGCCCGCGCGGGGGACAGAGGGCTTACGGAGCCGGGGACACGGAGACGTCCGAGGTCCAGGAAGTGAAGCGGGAACTGCCGCGCCCGGAGGTGGGCTCGCCACACAAAACCCGCTGGAACAGCCGCTGCAACTCCTCACCGGGGTCGATGCCGTACTCGTCCGCCAAGACCCGGCGTGCGCGGTGGTAGGTGTCGATCGCCTCGGCACGGCGGCCAGCGCTGCACAGCGCCCTCATCAGTAACAGGTGGAAGCGCTCACGGGTCGGGAACCGGGTGCTCAGGGCCGACAGCTCGGCCGCTATCACCGAGATGTCACCAGGTTCCGCCAACCGTGCCTCCCAGTAGCTCTCCAGGGCGAGCGACCACAACTCCTCGTACCGGGCAGCCACTTGTGCCCCGAGCGAGTAGTCGCTGACCTCCGGGTGGGCGCACCCGCGCCGCAGGGCCAAGGCCCGCTCCAGCGTGCGGCACGCCTGCCGCGGCGTACCCGCCGTCAGCAGCCGCCGCCCCTCCCGCATCAACTGCTCGAACCGCACCGCGTCGATGCTCTGCGGGTCCGCCGCGAGGACATAGCCCGTCGCCTCGCGCCGGAGGACGTTGTCCCGGCTGCGGGGTGGTCGGTGTGGCTCCAACGTTCGCCGCAGGTTGGATACGTAGCTGTGCAGGTTCGCCATGGCCGCGCTGGGCGCCCTGTGCGGCCAGACGGCCTCGGTGAGCTGCTCCGCCGTCATCGGGTGGCCCGGCGTGAGGAGCAGGGCGGAGAGGACGGCTCGTTGACGGGCCGAGCCGAGGTTTACCGGACTGTCGTGAACACTTACTCCGACCGGACCAAGGACGTGGAAATGCACTGGATAATCCACGGTCGAAAAGACCCCCGAATGTAGTCCATATGAACCTGATAACGCGACGCGCAGACAGCAACGCCGTAACGTCTGGTCACGTGTTCTTCCCCAATGGCTGCCAGCGTACTGACGGGGGCGTGAAAGTGAAGGTCTGGAGTTGTCGCTCATCTGCTGATATGGGGCGACGCACTGACTGTTGGTGGCCGCCCGACACGAATGCCTTCCCGCTTCGTTGACCTGCTGTTTTGTCGCTCCGACCGGACGGCGGAGAGCGGGACGGGGGTCACCGCCAGGTCCGGTGAACGGCGTTTGCATGATCAAACATCGATGTACAGAAGAATTGTTTATTTGTTGGATCTGAGGTTCCCCGGCGCCGCGTCGAACCGCGTTCGGGGAAGTGTTTCGCTACGGTGTCGGCCTCACGCGTTTACTCGGGAGTAACGCGCTGGCCGGGCGGGTCGCCTTCAGCTTGGCGCAAAAACGTCTTCTCCTCGCGCCCTCACGGGCCCGCGCCCCCGAAGGCCGGCGCGCGCAGCTCCGGCTGGGTCGCCCGGGGCTCGCCCGCGCCTCGGACGCCCCCGAGCACCTGGTCTGCACGGCGGGCAGAGGCTGGTGAGCCGCCCGCCGCATGCCACCTGCGGGCAGGCTCGGGGCGGACGATCGGCGCCAGGAGACCGGGTTCTCCGAAGGGGTTCTGGCGCCTCCGGCAAGGCTCCGCGCGGTCTGGTGCGCTTTCGGGACACTGGGGAAGTGCGGCTGGCACGGTGCACGGCCTCGCTTTCCGTCCCCGGTGAAGATTGTGAACGCGTGACGAAGGGCGGGGCGAGATGCTTCTCCGGAGAGAATGCGGAGGGCGAGAGTTTGCTGCTTTTCCTCTTGCTGCCCACGGGAGTCCGCCAGTGTGAAATGGTGGGCCGTTTCGGTACGGAAAAGCGGAGAAGGCATAAACGGCTGAGTAGCGGGGGGGCTGACGTGCGGATGAGAGCGGGCATGAACAGAGGCATGCCGGCGAGTGGTTCGATCGTACGGTCGGAATCCGCCCCCGCCCCGCCCTCGCTCATTGCCTCGTGCGGGTCCGGCCTCGGGAGACGTCCGCTTCGCCTCCACCGCGACGACGTCTCGCCTCTTTCGTTGATCGCGGCGAGGCTTTCACGTCGTGGTGCATCGGGTTGTCGCGCCGGTACTTCGTCGTGGGCTGGCGGCGGGGAGAGGGGCGGGCTTGCGACGCCGGCCGGTGCTGACTGGCGGCCGTGGCGTCGACTGGTCAGCGAGTTGCCGGCGGCCTGGTGGGTGAGGCGATGTTCGAGGCTCGGCGTCCCAGCGGGTCGCGGGTTGGCCGGCGAACCCGAGTGGGGAGAATGCGCCCACCTTGCCGTGGGGGTGACCCAATTCGCGTAGACAAGGAGGTAATTGCCCTCCGCCTGCGCTTTATGATCCGACGTAAGCGGCAACGGTATCGGTCGTGCGTACCTCCACCGGTGCAATCCCCGTTTCGGCGTCGGACGGCGCTCGAAATCTCGTGGACCGTGCCCGGGTGGCACTCCGAGGTAAAAGGCTGCTGGGTCGCCGAGCCTGCGCAACCACGGTACTTTTCGGGACTGAAGCGACAGGATGGGCGGATGTGGCCAATGTTGCTGTTGTCGCGAGTAACGAAAACCCTGCCGCGCTCCCGCGGCCCGCATTGCCTGAACCCGCCGCCGCGCAGAGCCGCGTGTCGCCCCGGCACTTACCTCCGAGCCTGACCACGTGCGCGGCGCGAGAACGGTCGGGACTGCGCGTCGGGTTCGCGGGACGTCAGGAACGGCTGCCTCCCGCGAACCGCCTCGCGCGAGGGGCGGCTTCCGTACGGCCGAGTCGGGGTGGTCGAAGAACCGCGATCCGCGCGCTACGGGAGTGGCGATCCGGCCAAGCCGCCAACCGTTAGGCGGCTTCGGCGCTGCCCCGAAGGACGTCACGTACACAGCGAACCCCGCCCTGCCTGGCGGCGTCGTGGCCGCTACCCGCACCCGCGCCTCATCCCACTCGGGGAGGGCGTCGCGGTGCTCCGGCCGCAGTCGGCCCCGGCACGGGCTCATCCGTTCGCCTGCCCGGGAGGGACTCGGGCTCTATCGGCTCGTACACGAAGTTCGTACGCGAAGGAAGAGTCGTCACGGAGCGTCATGTGACATGGGTATATGCGTCACCATGTCGTAAGATTGTTGCGCTGCGTATACGCTCTGGACCAGAGCGCTGTCATGCTCTACGTTTCCTCTTTGCCCCGTCCACGCGATGTTCACGCTGTGGTTGTGCGGGCCAGAGGGGTGGGGTCGTGGTGCGGCAAGTGGTCCGGCGGGGCTGGATGAGAGCGGGAGCCTGCGGGCTGGGACTGGCTGTGGCGGTGGGCTTGTTGCCCTCCACTGCGGCGCTGGCGACGGCCGTTCCGGCCGCGCCGCCTTCGCCGACGGCGACGGCCGACTGGACGACGCCACCTGCGGCGACCGCGTCTCGTCAGCCGAGAACGCGCTGACCTTCACGGCCGCCGGCGCCCTGGACATCGGTCTGACCAAGCCCACCCGTGCCACCAGCGGCAGCGAACACTGGCCCGGCGCGATCGACGACGTGTGGACCTTCCAGGGAGCCCTCACCGAGGACCAGATCTGGCGCCTGGCCCACGACTACGTTGACTCGCCGACCGAGGTCCCCAGCGCCTGACGGTGCCTGACGACTCGGAACACGCCGGGACCCGAACACCTACCGGGCCCCGCCGACGCGGCGTGCCCGAACACGGCCGCTACTGACCCGACAGCCCCGCCGCCCAAGCACGCCCTGGGCGGCGGGAGAGGCTCGCAGTGAGGAAAACAGCCCGATGGATCACATAGACAGACGTGGTAGACGGCGGGGGAGGGGACAGACGCTGCGGCGCTATCTCGCCCTCTCGCTATCCGCCGTGCTCGTCGGCACCCTGCTCCAGGCCGTCTCGGCCCCACCGAGCGCGGCCGACGACGGCACAGGCCGCCTTGACCTGCCCACCGCTGAGCGGCCGGTAGTCGGAGCAGCCGCCCAGCGGACCAAGCCCCGCAGGGTCGAGACCGGGCCCAGGGTCCCGCGGCAGGCTCCGAAGGCCCAGTGGGAACAGGCTGGCACCGCCGTGGTGCGGATGCCGGCCGTCACCGCGAAGACAGCGAGCAAGCCCGTCGCGGCGGGTGACCTCCCCCTGACCGTTGACCCCTTTCCTGCCGGAGCCCACGGCCCGCCGGACGTCACGCCCCGCGCCCGTCAGCGTCGAGACCCGCGTGTGGGAGCGCGAACGCGCCGCCCGAGCCGGCGTCGACGGGCTCCTGTTCACCCTCACGCCTCGTATGACAACAGGCGGACCGGCCCGCTCCGGCAGTCGGACGGGCGTGAGCGTGGACTACTCCGCCTTCGCCGAGGCGTACGGCGGCGACTACGCCTCCCGACTACGCCTGCGCGAGATACCCGCCTGCGCGCTGACCACCCCGAACAAGGCCGAGTGCCGCACCAGCAAGCCCGTGCCAGCCGCCAACGACACCGAGCGGCGGATCCTGACCGCCGAGAGCGTGACGCTGCGCGCCGACAGGGCCACCGTGCTGGCCGCCAGCGCGGAGGCACAGGGCGACAAAGGCGACTACAAGGCCAGCCCCCTCTCACCGTCCGCCACCTGGAACACCGACCTGAACACGGGGCACTTCGGTTGGTCCTACGGCATGCCCGTACCCGAGGTGCCCGGCGGCCTGCAGCCCGAGGTCGGTCTCTCCTACGCCTCCAGCGCCATCGACGGCCGCTCCGGCGGCACCAACAACCAGTCCTCCTGGGTCGGTGACGGTTTCGACCTCGGCAGCGGCTTCATCGAGCGTCGATACAAGCCCTGCTCCGAGGACGGAGTGGAGAACAGCGACGCCAATAAGCCGGGAGACCTCTGCTGGGGTTACGACAACGCCACCATCACCTTCAACGGCAAGGCCGGCGAACTCGTCCCCACCGGAGACGGCGAGTGGAAGCTCCAGCAGGACGACGGAACCCGGATCAAGCGCCTGACCAGTAGCGCGCGCGACAACGGCGACAACGACAACGAGTACTGGGAGATGACCGACCCGGACGGCACCGTCTACTACTTCGCCTACCACAAGCTCCCAGGCTGGGCCACCGGTAAGGAGCCCACCGACTCCACCTGGACGGTGCCCGTCTACGGTGACGACGACGGCGAGAAGTGCCACGCGGCGGCCTTCAAGGACTCCTGGTGCCAGCAGGCGTGGCGCTGGAACCTCGACTACGTGGTCGACCCACACGGCAACGCCGTCGCGTACTACTACGACAAGGAGACCAACCACTACGGTCGCAACCTCAAGGCCGAGGACGAGACCCCCCTATGTGCGCGGCGGCCACCTGGATCGCATCGAGTACGGCCTGCGGGACGGCAATGCCTACGCCACCCAGGCGTTGGCGAAGGTCACCTTCACCAACAGTGAGCGCTGCCTCCCCACCACCGGCGTCACCTGCGCGCCCGACACCATCGGCACCAAGGCGCAGTACTGGTACGACACGCCGTGGGACCTGAACTGCGCCGCGGGCGCCAAGTGCGACCAGGGGCGGCTGTCACCCAGCTTCTGGACCCGCAAGCGACTGACCGAGGTCACCACCGAGGTCCTCAGGGGCACCGGATACGCCAAGGTGGACTCCTGGAAGCTGGGACACCGTTGGGGGAAGGCGGACGTCGACTACCAACTCCTTCTCGAATCCGTCCAGCACACCGGACACACCGCCGCCACGCCGATCACCCTCCCGAAGACGACGTTCGCCTACACCTAACTTCCCAACCGCCTTGACAAGGTCGGTGACGGGAAGGCCCCCTTCAACAAGGCACGTGTGTCCACGGTCGCGGACGAGTCCGGCGGCCAGATCGACGTTGGGTACTCCGCTCCGGCGTGCGCGTTGGACAGCCTTCCCACCCCGCAGACGAACACCACCCGCTGCTTCCCGCAGTACGTCGCAGGCGACTCCGTCACCGAGCCGGAGCGCGAGTGGTTCAACAAGTACGTCGTGGAATCGGCCACCTCGACCGACCGCACCGGCGGCGCTCCCGACCAACTCATCGGCTACAGCTACCTCGACGGCGCCGCCTGGCGCTTCGACGACGACGGCCTGACGAAGGAGAAGCACAAGACCTGGTCCCAGTGGCGCGGCTACGGCAGGGTACGCGTCCAGACCGGTGGCCAAGGCACCGGCGGCATGAAGACGCAGGAGGAGCGCTACTTCCTGCGGGGCATGGACGGGGATCGCAAGGAACCTTCCGGCGGCACGAAGAGCGTGCGAGTTGATCTCGCCGCGGGCGAGGGTGACCCGCTCACCGACCACGCCTCCGCCGCGGGATTCGAGTACAAGGCCGTCACCTTCACGGGGCCGGGCGGCAAAGCCCTGGAAAGGAGCGTCAACTGCCCCTGGCACCACCAGACCGCCGAACGAAAGCGTAGCTAGGGCACGATCACCGCCAACCTGACCGGGACCGCGCACAGCAGGCACTTCACCTCGCTCGACGATGGCGCGGGCGAGAAGTGGCGCACGACGAGCACCGCCACGCGCTACGACACGGTCGCGGGGCGCCTCACCGAGGTGGACGACTTGGGTGACGACGGCACCACGAAGGACGACCAGTGCACCCATACCACCTACGCTGACAACACCGAGGCGAACCTGCTCAGCCTCACCGCCCGCGTGGAGCAGGTCTCGGTGGCCTACGCGTCAACACCCGACCGGAGCAAGGACGCCATCTCCGACGTCCGCACCGCCTATGACGGCGGCGACTACGGCGTCGCCCCCGTCAGGGGTGATGCCACCACCACGGCCACCCTCAAGGAACACGACGGGACCAAGGCCACCTACCTGGAGTCCGGCGCCACCTACGACTCGTACGGACGGGCCCTGACCAACACCGACCTGACCGCCACGGTGACCGTCACCGGCAGCGCGGCGCCCGTGCGCACCAAGCGCGACGACGGTCGTACCACCACCACCGCGTACACACCCACCACCGGTCTCCCCACCAAGACCGTGGTGACCACGCCACCGGTGACCAAGGGCGACGCCTCCACCGCGCAGACCACCACCAGCGAGCTGGACCCCTTGCGCGGTCAGCCGACCGCACAGATCGACACCAACGGCAAACGTACCGGCTTCGCCCAGGACGCCCTCGGCCGCTCCACCAAGGTCTGGCTGGCCAACCGCCGCACCACCCAGCTACCGAGCATGGAGTTCACCTACTTCATCGAAGAGTGACAGCCGGTCGCGGTTCGCACCCAGAACCTGTCACTGGCCGGCGGTTCGCAGATCGCCTCGTACGTCCTCTACGACGGGTACCTGCGCCCGCGCTAGACCCAGTCGCCTGGCCCCGACGGTGGCCGTGTGCTGACCGACACCTTCTACGACGAGCGCGGCCTGACCACAAAGACGTTCGCGCCGTACTACGCGACGGACAACCCCCAGAAGTCCCTGTTCAAACCGGCCGACGCGCTGTCCGTGGAAAGCCAGACCCGCCACACCTACGACGGTCTGGGTCGCGAGACCCTGGCCCAGGAGATCGCCGGCAACGGCGACGGTGGCGCGGTCCTGGCGACCACGCGCACCGTGCACGGCGGCGACCGCACCACCGTCATCCCACCCGAAGGCGGAACGGCCACCACCACCCTCGTCGACGCGCGAGGCAAGACCAGCGAACTGCGGCAACACCACACACGCTCGGCCACGGCGGTCCACGACACCACCCGCTACCGATACACCCCGTCTGGAGAGCTGGCCGAGGTCACCGACCCCGCGGACAACACGTGGACCTTCGCCTACGACCAACTCGGCCGCAAGTTCAGGACCGGTGACCCCGACCGAGACGTCACCACCCATACCTACGACGATCGCTGCCAGCTCACCTCCACCACCGACGCCCGCGACACGACCCTCGTCTACGACTACGAAGACGGCACGCTGCGCCCCAACAAGGTCTTCGACGGCCGGGGCATGACGGCGACCACCAGCTACAGCCTGACCGGCAAGCCCCTGCAGTACGAGCTGGGTGGCGCGAGCACCGGTGACAAGAAGACCTGGGTGACCAACACCTACGAGTGGGGCACCCAACGCCTGGCCACCAGTCGGGTGGACCGCCAGGACGTCCCCGGAGTGGACCAGCACGCCACCTACCATTACGACCAGATCGGCAATGTCACCTCCGTATCCGACACCTCCCGCTCCGGCACCGACACCCAGTGCTTCACCTACGACTACCTGCGACGCCTGACCGAGGCGTGGACCGAACCTGCGAAGAGTTGCCAGGCCACGCCCCCCGCCGACGGCATCGGCGGCCCGGCCCCCTACTGGCTCTCCTACACCTACGACGTGTCGGGAAACCGTCGCACGGAAACCCAGCACGATCCCGCGGGTGACCCGGCCAGGAACACCAAGCGGACCTACACCTACCCGGCGCCAGGCAGCCCGCGGCCACACACCCTCACGCAGGTCGACACCCAGTCGCCCACCGGTACCGCCAGGGACACCTACGGATACGACGAAGTCGGCAACAGACGAAGTCGGCAACACCCGCACACGCACTCTGGGCGGCGACACCCAAACGCTCGCCTGGGACGCGGAGGGCCACCTCGCCACCGCCACGGAGCCCGGCCCGAACGGCACGGACGAGGTCACGAGCTACCTCTACGAAGCTGACGGTAACCGGCTCATCAGCCGTACTCCGTCACAGACCACGCTCCACCTCGGTCACACCGAGATCACCGTCGCCAAGGGAGCCAACTCGGCCAAGGCCACGCGCTATCTCGACCTCGGAGGTGGACACCAGGCCGTACGCGAAGACGACGCACGATCTCCCTCACCGTCGCCGACCACCACGGCACCGGCCAACTCGCGATCGACGGCCCCACGTTCGAACTCACCCAGCGACGCACCACGCCCTTCGGGGCGCTACGCGGCACCGAACCCGTCTCCTGGCTGGGCACGAAGGGGTTCGTGGGCGGGACCATCGACACGACCACGGGCCTGACGCACCTGGGCACCCGCGAGTACGACCCCGCCACGGGACGCTTCATCTCCGTCGACCCGCTGATGGACTTGAACGACCTCCAGCAGATGCACGGCTACATCTACGGCAACAACAGTCCCCTCACCTTCTCGGACCCCACCGGTCTGTCGTGGATCAGCGACATGAGGGATTCCTTTGCCCGCATGGGCAAGGATCTGCTTCGAAACGCGGAACGCATCGGCAGAAGGTCCTGGTCGAGCTTTGCTGGAGGAGGCCAAGTCCCGCGCGGCGGCGGATACGTACGCACCGCCGGTTCCGGGGGTGGTGGTACCTGCTACTACGCCATGGGCGCGAGCTATGGCTGCGGAAAGGGCGGCGGTGGTCGCCGTGGCGTCAGCCGTTCCAGTCACAGTTACCCCGTGGCGCCCGAGGTGAAGACCGACGGGGCCCTGAAGGGGTTCAACCTCTTCAACTTCGTCAAGAGCCTGGTGCTGCCGGACGTCGAGCAGTGGAAGAAGTGCTCCCGCGCCGACGCGGAAGGGTGCGCGTGGGCGGCGACCGACCTGCCCTGGGGCAAGCTCCTCAAGCCGCTCAAGTTCTTCAAGAAGGCACCGAAGTCCAAGGAACGAACGCCCTCGCGAGGCAGAGAAGCGTGCGAGACCAACAGCTTCCTCCCCGGCACGGGCGTATTGCTGGCCGACGGCACCCGCAAGAAGTATCGAGGACGTTCGGACCGGCGACCGGGTCACGGTCACCGACCCGCGGACGGGCCAGACGACCACCCGTGAGGTCGTCCCCGCGATCGTCACCGAGGACGACAAGCACTTCACCGACCTGACGGTCACTGCGGCCGGCGCTACGACCTCCCTCATCGCCACCGACCACCACCCCTTCTGGAGCCCCAGTCAGAAGGCGTGGATCGATGCGGGCGACCTGAAGCCCAGCATGACCCTGCGCACCCCGAAGGGTGACACCGTCCAGGTCCAGGCCACCCGCCACTACGAAAAGCGGCAGCGCACCCACAACCTGACCGTGGCGAATATGCACACGTATTATGTGTTGGCGGGCGCCACTCCGGTCCTTGTTCACAACTCGAATGGCCTGTGCGGGACCGCATCGCTGGAAAATGGAGACTGGCAGCATATTGTGGATCGGCATCGGCCTGGCGGTGCGAAGGTCGACGATAAAGCTGGAATCCTCACAGGCAAGGCCAAGCATGTTCGCGGGCGAATAGCGGAGACCATCAATCGAGGGACACCAAGGCCGAACAGCCCGGACCCTGAGACCGGTAGGCCCCGTGCCGGGCAGATATATGAATGGGACTTCGACGTTCCTTTCGGCAGAGGTGGTCCGGCAAATGGCGGTGGAGAGTTGACAAGCATCCGCGTCATCGTTAACGACGGTAAAGTCGTGACGGCGTTCCCGTTCTAGATGAGTAGCGAAAAGCTGAGGAATCCGTGATTCACTTCTCTTTTGAGCCCCCGGTTCCTGGGTCGCCTTGGCGCGACACCTGGGACAAAGCGTGCCAGTTCAGCCCGTCAGTCATCAGCGAGATAGACCTCTTTTACAAGTACTTCGGGGTGCGTGCAGAACTCGTGGTCGATGGGGTTGAGGTCATCTCTGGGCAGGGCTACCTGACCCTTGTGGATCTGGCCTTGTCTCTTCGTCATGCGTTGAATCGCCTTTCTTCAGGAGAGGATTCGGCGATCGGCTTCACGGAAAACAATGAAGTCATTCGGCTTCGGCGGTAGGAGGGGTCTCGTCGTGATTACGTCATCGAAGCATGAATGGCGAGTTTCCGTCGATCGCGAAGAGCTTGTGGACGCATTCGTTGAATTCCTGCGAGAGGCATATTCTCGCCTGACCGGGTTCGCCCCTGGGCTGGCGGATAATCCAGTGATTCGGGGATTCTATCCGAGTAGGAGATCTCATTCTCTGGAGAATTAGGAGTGAATTGCGAAGGCCCCGCCGGAGTTTCTCCGACGGGGCCTTCTCGCTGCTTGACGGCAACGCTGACGCCAACGTCAGCGGACGACGGCTGCGGCAGGTGGGTCGTCAGGGTCGTCGGCCTGGTTCGCCGAGAGCGCGTGGCCCAGGGCGTCGATGGCCGGGCGCTGGAGGCGGAGTCGTACGTGGGTGGCTGTGGACGCTGGCGGTGACGCCGATGTGGGCGCGGCCGAGGAGTTCCTTGATGACGACGAGGTCGACGCCCTGTTCCAGGAGCAGGGTCGCAGTCGCGTGCCGGAGATCGTGGAAGCGGATCGTTCGGAGTCCTGCGTGGCGGAGGAGGAGGCGGAAGCGGCGGCTCAGATTTGCGGGATCGAGCGGCCTGCCCCTCCGGTGGTGAAGACGAGTCCGTTGTCCGTCCAGCCCGTTCCGGCCGCCTGGCGCTCTTTCTGTTGCCGTTCCTGGTGGATCTTGAGGGAGTTGACGCATTCAGCCGGGAGGGCGATACGGCGTTCGGAGGCCAGGGTCTTGGTGTTCAGGACGGTCAGCCCCTGACTGCGGGGGCGCTGGAGGGAACGGTGGATGCTGGCGGTACCTCCGTCGAGGTCCAAATCTTCCCAGTGGAGCGGGAGTCGGCATCCCGGGAACTGCGGCAACCTGGCCTGTCGCCGATCGAAGCGATCTACGTGGCCTCTCGTGTGCTTGGCTTGCCTTTCTCTGCAGCGAAGACCGCGATCTATGCAAGCACTGCCGGGCGCGATCAGCAGGAGGTTCGGCAGCGGCTCCAGGCTGGCCTCGCAGAATGCAGGTGCTGGCCAGCCTTGAGTGCCCGTAGCGAATTCGAGGCCCCGCCAGGTGTGCTCGCGTTCTCGTGGTCGTCGCGCTCGGACGCCCCCGGACCCCGCAGCGCTGCCCGTACGGTTGGGCGAAAGGCCCGCGCCCGTGCCGCTGATCAGGCCGCGAGGATCTCCCGTTCGCGGACCTGCGTCCTGAGCGTGGGCTTCTTGTTCGGCAGCGAGAGCCGGAAGACCTTGTGCCACGCGGAGAACACCTGCTTGGGCAGCGGCCCGGTGACGTACTCCAGCTCGTACTTCTCGAACAGCGCGCGCACCTTCACCGCCACCTCTGCGTACCGGTTGCTCGGCAGGTCCGGGAACAGGTGGTGCTCGATCTGGTGCGACAGGTTGCCGGTCATGAAGTGCATGGCCTTGCTGCCGCTGATGTTCGCCGAGCCCATCATCTGGCGCAGGTACCACTGGCCGCGCGTCTCGCCCTTGATCGACCGGCGCTCGAAGACCTGCACGCCCTCGGGGAAGTGGCCGCACATGATCACTGAGTGGGACCAGATGTTGCGGACCAGGTTCGCGGTGAACGTGGCGGCGAGCGTGGGGAGGAACGAGCGGCCCGAGAGTGCCGGGTGGATCACGTAGTCCTTGAGCACCTGCTTGCGGATCTTGCGGCCCACGGCCCTGGCCCGCGTGCGGAACTCCGGGCTCTTGCGGCGGTGCTTGCTCAGGTTCTTGCCGAGCTCCAGGTCGTACGCCGCGATGCCGTACTCGAAGAAGCAGGCGTTGACGAAGTTCCACAGCGGCTGGCCGAGGTACACCGGGTGCCACTTCTGGTCCTCGTCGACGCGTATTATACCATAACCGAGGTCGTTGTCCTTGCCGATCACGTTGGTGTACGTGTGGTGCAGCTCGTTGTGCGAGTGCTTCCACTGATCGGCGGGCGAGACGTGGTCCCACTCCCAGGTGGTGGAGTGGATCTTCGGGTCGCGCATCCAGTCCCACTGGCCGTGCAGGATGTTGTGGCCGATCTCCATGTTGTCCATGATCTTCGCCACGGACAGACCGGCGGTGCCGAGCAACCATGCCGGCCGGTAGCGCGAGAAAAGCAGCACACCCCTGCTGGCCAGCTCGAGCGTGCGCTGCGCCGAGATGACCTTGCGGATGTAGGCGGCGTCTTTCTCGCCGCGGCTCGCGATCACCTCGTCGCGGATCGCGTCCAGCTCGCGCCCGAGCTCCTCGATCTGCTCCGCGGTGAGGTGGGCGCTGGGGTCGATGGCGGTCAAGGTGTTCCTACCGTTCGATGTCGCAGGAGCCCGCCGCGGCGGACACGCAGGTCTGGATGAGGACACCCGGCTCGGCCTCGGTGATCTCGCCGGTACGCAGGTCACGGACGGCGCCGGCCCTGAGCGGCGTGACGCAGCCGAAGCAGATGCCCATCCGGCACCCGGACGGCATGAGCACGCCGGCCTCCTCGCCCACGTCCAGCAACGGCGTGGCGCCGCCGGCGTTGACGGTTTTGCCAGTGGTGCTGAACGTGACCTCGCCGCCGTCGCCGGCGACGACGACGCTGGGGCGGAAGCGTTCGGTGTGCAGGCGCTCCTGGATGCCGTGCGTGGCCCAGCGCTCCTCGGCGGCGTCGAGCAGGCCGGCGGGCCCGCAAGCCCAGGTCTCGCGCTCGGTCCAGTCGGGGACGAGTTCGTCGAGACGGGCGATGTCGAGCATGCCGTCCGTGTCGGTGTGCACCTCGGTGAGCCGCAGCTTCGCGTCCGCGACCAGGTGGTGCAGTTCGTCGCGGAAGATCACGTCGCGCGGCTGTGGCGCGCAGTGGACCATGACGACGTCGTCGAACTGGCTGTCGCGCAGCATGCCCATCACGGGCGTGATGCCGCTGCCGGCCGTCAGGTAGAGCACCTTGGCGGGCTTCGCCCGCGGCAGCACGAAGTCACCGGTCGGCTGGTCGAGCTGGATCAGCGTGCCCGGCTTGGTCTTGCGGACCAGGTGGTTGCTGACCTTGCCGTCCGGGACCGCCTTCACGGTGATCGTGACGCGGCCGTCCCGGCGGTTCGTCGGCGAGGTGAGGGAGTAGGCGCGCCACAGGCGCACCCCGTCGACGTCGACCCCGATCCGCACGTACTGACCGGCTACGTGGCCCCGCCAACCTCGGCCCGGCCTGATCACGATGGTCGCGGCGTCACGCGTCTCGGGGCGCACGGCCTCGATGCGCCCACGCAGGTCAGCGCTCGCGCGCAGCGGGCTGAACAGGTCGAGGTAGTCCGACGGCACCAACGGCGTCGTGACCATCTCCAGCAGTTTCCACGCCCTGCTGCGGAGGGCTGCACTCGTCATGACTCCAGCTTGCTGTGCTTCGGGGCGTAAAGTCCTGACCGTAGGACGTAAATCTGGTCGGCTGAATTGTTCGCAGGAAACAAAAACATGAGCCACGCAATGCGGAGGGCCAGCGAACTGGCCCTGGACGAGACGACGGTCACCGCACTGCGGGCCGCGGTGACGACCACCGCCGACGAGATCGTCCAGGCGATCATCGACGAGGTCCCTTCCTACGCCAACGCCCTTTCGGGCCACATGGGCAGCACCATCCGCCGGGCCGTCCGCACCGCCCTGGGGCACTACCTGGGCCTCGCCAGCGGGAACGTGACAGGCGGTGACGCCGGTGACGCCGCCTACGAGCTGGGCCGCGGCGAGGTGCGCGACGGCCGTTCGATGGACGCCCTGCTCAGCGCCTACCGCGTCGGCGCCCGCGTGGCCTGGCGATGCCTGGCAGCGGGTGCCGTGCCCGCGGGCCTGCCCGCCGCCGAGGTCGCCAAGTTCGCCGAGCTGACCTTCGCCTACATCGACGAGCTCTCCGCCGCGAGCGCCGCGGGCCACGCCGACGAACTGGCCGCCCAGGGCAGGGCTCACGAGCGTCACCTGGAGCACTTGGCCCGCGACCTCCTCGCCGGCGCCAGCCCGGACGCGCTGCTGGCCTCTGCTCAACGGGCCGGGTGGCAGCCCCCGGTCTCGTTGACCGCGGTCTTGCTGCCCGCCGCCCAGACCCGGCGCGCCTACCGCGCGCTCGACCCGAGCACTCTCGTCCTCGACGACCTGCCGGACGCCACCGGTGTGCTGCTCGTCCCCGACGCCGACCGATCACGTCTGCTGCGGCAGCTCACCGACCGCACCGCCGTGGTCGGCCCGGCCCGGCCATGGACTCGCGCGTCCGCCTCGTACGCACGGGCCGTACGCGCGCGCTCCCTCTCCGCTGACATTCGCGACACCGAGGACCACCTGCCCGAACTGGTGCTGAGCGCTGACGCGGACGCGTTCGCGGACCTGCGTGCCCGGGCCCTCGCATCGTTGGGGACCCTGCCTGTCGCGACCGCACAGCGGCTGGAGGAGACGTTGCGGGCGTGGCTGCTGCATCAGGGCAGGCGGGACGAGGTGGCGGCGGCGTTGTTCGTCCACCCCCAGACGGTCCGGTACCGGATGTCGCAACTGCGGGAGCTGTTCCCGGACCTCGCATCGCCACAACGGGTCCTCGAACTGACACTGGCGGTCGGTCTGCGGGTCGGCTGCCAGCCGGAGGACGGGCCGGGCCGGCCTGGCACGCCGCGCGAGGGATGATGGGCAGGGAACAACGGAACGTGAGGTCAGGAGCCCCATGGCGAAGCGGGTCCACCGCCCCCGCGAGGACGCGGAGTTCGATTTCACCCTCGGGATGAGCGGAGTTCCGGTCCTCGCGTACTTCACCGGGACGTGGCCCAAGGCGATCGAGCCCTGCCGGGCGATGGACCTCGTCGTGGGCGGCGTCGCCGACGACCACCCGGGCCGCCTGACGGTTGTCCGCGCCGACATCACGCGGTGTCCGTACGGGATCACCGGAGCCCCGTCCTACGTCCTGCTGAGGGACGGAGAGGTGGTGGCGCGCGGCACGGGGCCCATGAGCAACGCCGAGATACGGAGGTTCCTGGACAGCCACCTGTGAGCGGGGCCGCCGCGGCACGTGGCCGCGAAGCCCGTCACGTCCCGTCCCCGCGAGCCGCGCCGCCCGGGACACCCTGGTGCCGGGTCACCCCCACAGGTCGTATCGCCATCGGGCGCTACCGGTGCCGTGCGACGCCCCGATCGACGCGCCACACCACGTCAGCGCGCCGCCGGGGGGAGGGGGAGGCGCTGACGGCCCTGCCGTCGGAGGCGGTGGCGGAGGGTGAGGCGGCGCGGGCGAGGCGGTTGGCCGGGTGAGTGAGTTGCGGGGGACCGGCCCCGCGCGCGGGGTGCGAAAGCGGAGGCTTACGAAGCCTGCGGTGCGGGCACGCGGAGGGAGGCAGCCTTTTATATCGGGAAGAAGTAGGCGAAAGGAATTATCGTGTCGTTTCTCTGGGCCATCATCGCGGGGCTCGTCATCGGTCTGCTGGCGAAGCTCGTCATCCCCGGCCGTCAGCCCATTCCGTTGTGGCTCACGGTGATCCTGGGCATCATCGGCGGTCTCGCGGGCAACGGACTCGCCTCCGCTTTCGGAGTGCGCGACACCGGCGGCATCGACTGGATCCGCCACTTCTTCCAGATCGGCATCGCGGCCGTCCTTATCTCCGCCCTCACCCCCGTATGGATGCGGCGGCGGGCCTGAACTGAGGCGGCGGTCGGCCACTGGTGGAGCACAGTCGGTACGGTGAAGGCGGGCACGCGGATCGCGGAAGAGGGCGGTGTCGTCGTCACCTCAGCGCCCGTCGCGGAGCACGGCCAACCCGCCGACCCGCGTCGCGATGCCCGCTGGTTCGCGTCGGGCCGAAGCGAGCACGCTGGCCGGCCGACCGAGGGTGTCACCCTGCTCCACCTCGATCGCCACCGTCCGCGCCCCTGTCGTGTCGAGAAGGTGGGCAGCCAGGCAACCGGTGCTGTTGGCGTTGGCGACGTCCTCGTCAACACCGATCGCCGGCGCGAACATCCGCGCCGCACCCGGCTGGTCGCCCACCGGAGGCACGTACACGAAACAGCCGAGGAGCCCGTAGCGCTGGCATGCCGCCGTCAGCCTGCCGAGGTGTGGGGAGAGCCCGAGGAGCACCGACCGCTCGCGGACCGGTACCAGCATGCGTGGTGCGCCGGGCGCGGCGATTCGTGGCGCGTCGGTCGGATGCGGATCGTCGGTGGTGAGCCCGATCGCGGCGACGATCGCGGCGCGCTCGTCCGGTGCCGGGTGTCGCAGTGTGACGAGGCCCTGGTCGAACCACACCTCGATGCCGACGGGGCGGCGGATCGCGACGGTGCCGAACGTGCGCCCGCCAGTGTGTTGGCGGTCGTCCAACTCGCCCAGCGGGGTGCGGGTCAACCGGACGGCCTGCGCGGCAACGGTGCCGTGGCCGCAGCCGGACAGTTCGGCGGTGGCGGTGAAGAACCGGACCGGCCAGCCGCCGTCCGGCGCCCCCACCGGGCCGAGGAACGCCGCGTGCGAGGTGCCGGCCGCGGCGGCGCCCGCACGCCGGTTGGCGTCCGTCGCCCCTGGATCGTCGTCGGTGACGGCCGTGGGGCTACCACCCCGACCGTCGCGCCGCACGCACGCGTCGACCACCGTGACATCCCGCCAGGACATCGGCCCACTTCTGACGCTCAACGAACCGGCGACCGCCACCGGCGTCCGCCACCGTCCGGACCTGGCCTCAGGCGGCCGACCGAACGCGTCCCAGAGCGTATCGGCCGGCCTCGGCCGACGCCGTCCCGCACCCGGTAGTGGGTGACGACCAAGTCGACGGTGAGGACGTATACTCCGTCAACTCCCCTCGGAATCGGCCGAGTTCGAGGGGAACCCGCGTGCTTACCACCGCCCGCCGCGGGCCCTTGAACTGGGGGAGCCCGGGTGAGGTGCGTCCGGCCACCCGGTGCCGATCAGGCCGGTTTTCCGGATGTCCGGGGCAGCCGGAGTACGGCAGAGTCGTTCGGGAACCGCGAGCGGGCCGAGCGCCGACGCGTACCGGAGCCCGGTCGTGCCGGAGTACCTCAAGGAGCCCCCAGTGGCAGCACGCACCGGCAAGGACTTTCTCGACCGGCTCGCCGGCTCGCGCCCTACCGTCCACGTCCAGGGCGAGACCCTGACCGGAGGGGTCCGGGACCATCCCGCGTTTCGCAACGTCGTCCGCAGCTACGCGGAGTTGTACGACCTACAGCACGCCGACGCGCACAAGAAGGTGCTCACCTACACCTCTCCCACCTCCGGTGAACCCGTCGCGACCTCCTTCCTCACCCCCACCACCCCCGGCGAACTCCGCAAGCGCCGCCAGGCGTTCGCCATCCGTGCCGAGCACAACAACGGCATGCTCGGGCGCACCGGCGACTACCTCAACAGTGCGCTGATGGCCATGGCCGCCGCGGCGCACTGGTTCGCCGAAGCGGACCCGGCCTTCGGCGAGAACGTCCGCCGCTACTACGCGCGGGCCCGCGAGCAGGATCTGCTGCTGAGCCACACGCTCATCCCGCCGCAGGTCAACCGGGCCCAGCTGGGTCCTCGGCAAGCCGGTGGGAGCGTCGCCGCGCGCATCGTGCGGGAGGACGACAACGGCGTGGTGATCCGGGGCGCCCGGATGCTGGCCACCATCGCGCCCTTCGCGGACGACCTCCTCGTCCTTCCCTCGACCGTACTGCGGGGCACCGCGCAGGACAGGCCGTACTCCTACGCCTTCACCGTCCCGATGGACGCCAAGGGGCTACGGTGCGTCGCCCGGGAACCGCTCGACGTGGGGCTGCCGCGCCACGACCGCCCGCTGGCCTCGCGCTTCGACGACGTGCACGTGCCGTACGAACGGTGCTTCCTCCTGGGGGACGTCGAGCGGTGCAACGAACTGTTCACCCGGACATCGGCCGTGGCGCACATGTTGCATCAGGTCGTCACCCGCACGGTGGCGAAGACCGAGTACGTCCTGGGCCTGGTCTCGCTGCTGACCGAGGCGATCGGCATCCACGGGTACCAGCACGTCCAGGAGGACGTGGCCGAGGTGACCATCGCCCTGGAGACGCTGCGGGCGTTCCTGCGCGCGGTCGAGGCCGACGCCACCGTCAACGAGTTCGGGGTGCTCACCCCCGCTTGGGCCCCGCTCAACGCTGCCCGTAACCTTTACCCCAAGCTCTACCAGCGGTTCCCACAGATCCTGCGCAAGCTCGGTGCCTCCGGGCTGATGGCCACCCCCACCGCCCTCGACGTCACGGGGCCGGCCGCCGCGGACATCGACGCCTACCTGCAAGCAGCGACGCTGTCAGGGGCCGAACGCGTGAAGCCGTTCCGGACTGGTGTGGGACACCTGTCTCTCGGCCTTCTCCGGCCGACAGGCCCTGTACGAGTACTACTTCTTCGGCGACCCGGTCCGCATCGCCGCCGCGTATGTCGCCTCCTACGACCGGGAGCCGTACAAGGACCGCGTGCGCTCCTTCCTCGACGGTTACGCGGCCACGGAGGCCCGGCACGGGCGAGAGCCGGCATGACCGACCGCACCACGCCTCCGCGCCAGCAGCCCGCGTACGCGCGGCCCGTCTCGGCGGCGCGGCGGACGGGCGGCAAACACGTCCCGGTCCGCGCGGTACGGCAGCACCGCGCGGACCAGGAACGGGGTCAGAGGGTGCCGGTGGTAGAGAGGGAGCCGAGGGTTCCGGAGATGCCCGAGGTGTTGACCCGCGTCGTCGGGGCCCGCCGGCACCGGTGGTCTCGTACCCGGCCTGCTGTCAGGTCCGAGGGCCCGCGGCGGTGCCCGGCGCGTTGCCAGTCGGGCCTTCTTGCCGGGGGGCACGCAGGGCTTTCACACTGCGGATCACGGCTGTGGGGGAGCGGGGAGGGTGATGGCGGCACGACGACGGCGCCGACGGATGAGGAAGCGCACCCGCGGACAGGTGCGAGGCTGGGGCGCTGCGGCGGCGCTCGTCGCCGCGGTCTGGGTCGTAGGGAACTGGGCGGCGGTGTGGCCCGTCCTGGTGATCGTGCTCACCGGCTGCGCTGTGGGGGGCACCGGTAGGGGGCTCCTGCGCGCGCACCGGGGCACGGTCGGGCAGGACCGGCAGTGGCGAGCGCGGGAGGAAGCGAGGGCACGGGAACTGTCCATGACGGAGGTCGACGCGCTCTCCTGGCAGGAGTTCGAGCAGTACGTCGCCGACCTGTTCCGCCGAGACGGATGCACGGAGGTCGTCGTCAGCGGCAAGCGCGGCGACCTGAGAGCCGACGTGATCGGCTACCTCGCCGACGGCCGCAAACTGGTCATCCAGTGCAAGAAGTACGCCTCCGAGCGCAGCGTGTCCTCGCCGGACATGCAGAAGTTCGTCGGCACTGCCCGTCTTGAGCACGGCGCGGACGTCGCCCTGTTCGTCACCACGTGCCGCACGTTCACCAAGGCGGCCCTCGGGCTGGCGGTGCGCCAGGACATCGTGGCCCTGCACCGCGACCTGCTGGGCTCCTGGGTCAGGGCTGCCCACCTGGAGTCCCTGATCCCGCTGAACGGAAGCGGCGGAGGCACACGGCGCCCACCCGCATAGCGGGCCCGCGACCTCGATCCGGCGAGCCCCACGCACCTGGTGCGCCCATAGGGTCAACGGGCCGCCGCTACGCGGCAGTTCACGTGCCCCGAACTGTCCGGCGACCGACACCACGAAGGCCCGCGGGGCTTCGCGCCGCGCCCGGCGGCTCCTGGCGGACCAGGACGGTCCCGTACGCACTCGATCGTGCGCGCCAAGCCGCCCAGGCGGCCGCGGACGCCGTGCTCCTCGTGGAGGGCGTCGCACTGCTTCACGTGCCGGCGCGCCATGGCGGCACGGACCCCCAGCCAGCCGGGCTTGCGCGCGGCGGGTGCACCCGGTCGGGCGAAACGAAGCTGACCCACCGCGGCGGCCGGCGAACGGTGCGGTGGCCGGTGCCGCCGTCGAACGGGGCACTCGCTCGGGCACCCGGGTGCTCGGTGGCGGGTGGGGTTTGACGCGCGGTTTGGGAACGGAAAGCTGAATGCTGCCCGTGCCGGGTCCACCCGTGCCGCGCCCCGGTCGTCCCCGTACGCCCAGGCTCCCAGGGAGTCGCCGTGCCCGATGCGTCCCGCCTGCCCGATGAACCCCGCACCGTTCGTCCTCGGAGCCGTCACGCTCGACTGTGCCGACCCGCCCGGCCTCGCCGACTTCTACGCCCGGCTGCTCGGCTGGCCGACGCTCTCTCGCACCGATGAGCACACGTCGATCAGCGACGGACGCGCCACGCTGTTGCTTCGCGCGCGTCGCCGGGCATCAGGCCGCGCCCTGGCCGGACAGCCCGGCCCAGCCCAAGCACGCTCACCTGGACCTCTTCGTCAGGGACGTGGAGGCGGCGACGGCGGGGGCAGTCGCGCTCGGGGCCACCCTGCCCGGGCACCAGCCCGGTGCCTCGCCCGACTTGCCAGGGCATCCGCCGTGGGCGAAGCTGCTGGACCCGGAGGGGCACCCCTTCTGCCTGCTGCTGCCACCCGAACCGCATCCGACCGACGCCCCGCACGCCCAGCCGGGGTGGGGCCGCTGAACGGCGGCCCTCCTGCGGCCCCGCGCGATGGGCTGACCGACCCCGGCGTCCGACATCTCGCACGGCCAGTCCGGCCGGGCTCGCGGCGTCGATCGGCGGAGCCCCGCGATCGCCGGGCGGTGGCTGACAGGGCCGGGCCGCCCCGGCCGAGGCTGGTGGCGTGCTGACAGGCCACCACGTGGGGCTGCCGTTGTCCTCGTTGGGTGTTGTCGTACGGCCGTGCTTGGTCGTGGCGCCCGAGTGTCGGCCGTGTCGGCCGTGTCGGCCGGCGAGCGTGGTCCGCTGGCCTGGTGCTCGTGGTCGTCTCGCTCGGCGACGGTCCCGCCCACCCGCCGTGAGTGGCCTGCATCGGCCTGATCAGGGTACTGGCCACCGAGTGGCCGAGTGGCCGGCCCGGCCTTCCGGGTGTGCGCCGCGCGTGCGGCGTTGACTTAGGAGGAGCATGACCGAGGATCGCCGGGTGGCGGACGTGGTCGTCGTCGGGGCGGGTCTGGCCGGCCTGGCGTGTGCGCTGGACGCCTGCCGCGCCGGATGGCAGGTGGCCCTGCTGGAGGCGTCCGACGACGTGGGGGGCCGGATGTGGACGGACCGACGGGAGGGGTTCCTGCTCAATCGCGGCTTTCAGGTGTTCAACACCTCGTATCCGCAGGTGAAGCAGCAGGTAAACCTCCGGAGCCTCCAACTGCGCCCCTTCGCCGCGGGAGTCGTCGCCCACACGTCCAAGGGGCCGGTTCGCCTCGCCGATCCGACCAGGGAGCCCCGCGCGGCGGGTGCTCTGCTGCCTGGACGGTTCCTCTCCGCGCGCGATCTGGCCGCGCTCGCCGTCCTCAGCGCGCGGGACACGGTCCTGCCCGCGTCCACCATCAGGCGGGGCCGGGATCGGCCCACCGCGACGGCCCTCTCGCGGGCGGGGTTGTCGGACGCCGTGGTCGCCGACGTCCTGCGGCCGTTCCTGGCAGGTGTGTTCCTGGAGGACCGACTGGAGACCTCCGCACGCTTCTTCCACCTGGTCTGGCGGAGCATGGCCCGAGGGACCCTGTGTCTGCCGGCGAGCGGCATCGGCGCCGTACCCGACCAGCTCGCCGACGGCCTGCCCGACGGCATGCTGCGCCTCCACACACCCGTCGTGCGGCTCACCGACGCCGGCGTGCTGCTGGGCGACGGAAGCGAGGTGCTGGCGAGGGCCGTCGTGGTGGCGGCGGACCCGGCGACAGCCGCCCGCCTGGTGCCGACCCTGACTGTGCCGGACACCCGCACCGTCACCACCTACTACCACGCCACCGACGCCCTACAGGCGGCCGGGCGGACCCTGATGGTGGACAGCTCCGGAACGATCCTGAACACCTGCGTCCTCAGCGCGGTCGCTGCCGCTTACGCGCCCCCCGGCACCGCGCTGGTCTCCACCTCCGTGCTGGGCGCGGAGCATCAGGGCAGAGCGGAGGCGGTGCTCCGGCGGCTGGCCGAGCTGTACGACACCGAGCCGAGCTGTACGACACCGACACGGGCGGCTGGAATCGGGTCGCCACCTACACCGTCGAGGGTGCCCTGCCGGCGATGTTTCCGCCCTGGCCGCTGAGTCGCACCACTCGCCTGGGCCCAGGCAGGTACGTGTGCGGCGACTACCGGGCGACCGGCTCGGTACAGGGCGCCCTGGCCTCGGGGGCGCGCGCCGCGCGGGAGGTGTCCCCCGACCTCGGGAGGCGGAGATTACGTGGCACGGGCGGGCCGTGGCCCGCGGCGCGGCGGACGCCGCAGGGGGAGAGTGCGTCGAGCGCCTGATGGTGGCCGCCCACCCGGCGCCACGGCGGCTCCGGTGACGCCCCCCGCCACCGAGGCGTCCGACATCGTCATCATCGGGGGTGGCGCTGCCGGCCTCAGCCTCGCGCACCACCTGACCGGCATCGTCCCCGTGACGGTCATCGAGCCGCCGCAAGGCCCGCCGCGCCCGGCGGAGCGTACCTGGTGCTACTGGCACGCGGGCGACGACGGCCGGACGAGGCCGTAAGCGCGTCCTGGTCCGTGCTGCGGGTGCACGGCGCCGACGGCAGTCTGGTCACCGTCGAACCCGCGCCGCTCACCTACCGCATGGTGCGCTCCACCGACCTCGAACGACTGGTCCACGGCCGGCTGGCCCGCTCGGACGGCGGGCGCGTGCTGCGCGCTACGGCGGAATCGGTGCGCGGTGTCCCCGGCGGCGCCGAGGTCCGGTGCACGTCGCCGGCCGGCCGCTCCCTGACGCTGTGCGCCCGCCGCGTGTTCGACTCACGGCCGCTACGTACGCTGCCCCCGGCCCGCACGCACCTGCTGCAGCGCTTCCGCGGCTGGTTCGTGCGCACCGCCACCCACCAGTTCGACCCCGAGGTCGCCGACCTGATAGAATTCCGGTTCCCCCAGCCGGCACACGGTCTGGCCTTTGGCTACGTCCTGCCGCTGCCGCCCGACAGGGCGCTCGTGGAGTACACCGAGTTCTCCGGCAGCGCGCTGACCACCGAGGCGTACGAGTCGGCACTCGGCCACTACTGCCGCGACGTCCTCGGGCTTGGCGCGCTCACCGTGGAACGGGCGGAGCAGGGGGGCATTCCCATGACCGACGCCCGCTTCCCGCGCCGGGCCGGGGCCGCCGTCGCCCGCATCGGAACGGCAGGGGGGCGCCACCCGCCCGGCCACCGGCTGCACGTTCGCCGCGGTGCAGCGGCAGAGCAGGGCCATCGCCGCCGCGCTGAGAGACGGGCGGGAAACCGTTCCCGCCCCCCACGGGCGGCGGGCGCTGGCCATGGACGCGATGCTGCTGCGCTCCCTGGACACCGAGCGGGTCAACGGCCCGGCCTTCTTCAGCAACCTGTTCCGCCAGGTCCCGGCGGAGCGCCTGTTGCGCTTCCTCGACGGCGCCACCTCGCTGCGCGAGGAGTGGAGCATCGGACTCCGCACCCCCCGTCCGGGCGATGCTTCGCATGGCGGTCGAACTGCCCTTCGTGCCCCGTCGCCCCCGCCCGACGCGAGAACCGGAGACCACCACCGATGAACCCGCCGCACCGCCACGACCTGGTCTGCGCTGTCGGCCACGCCGCACGCGCCGAGGACGGCCTCGCCCCCGGCGGTGGCTCGACCACGGGAGATCCGACCACCACTGTGAAGGGCGCCCAGTGACGTTCCGCCACACCAGCGCCGCCCGCCGAGGCCGCGACCGCAAGGCCGAGATCCTGACGCCCCCACCAGGCAGGGACCGCTTCCAGCGCGGGGACGAGCCGTCCGTCGCGGTGGTCGGCGGTGGCATCGCCGGTCTCGCGCCGGCCACCCTGCTGGCCGAACGCGGCGCCCGCGTCACCCTGTACGAGAAGGACAGCGCACTCGGCGGCCGGCTTTCCGGCTGACCCACCAGGCTGTCGGACGGTTCGCGGGTGACCATGACCCGGGGGTTCCACGCCTTCTTCCGGCAGTACTACAACCTTCGCGGCCTCCTCCGCCGCACCGACCCCGCCCTCGCGCGACTGACCCCGCTGCCCGACTACCCCCTGCGGCACAGCGCCGGCCTGCCCGACAGCTTCGCCCGCTTACCGAGGACACCGCCGTTCAGCGCGCTCGGGTTCGTCGCGTTGAGTCCCACCTTCGGTTGGCGAGACCTGGTCGCCATGGACGCCCGGGCCGCCCTCCCCCTGCTCGACGTGCGGGTGCCCGAGGTGTACCAGCGTTTCGACGAGACCTCCGCGCCGACTTCCTGCACAGCGTGCGCTTCCCGGAAGCCGCGCACCACCTGGCGTTCGAGGTATTCTCGCGCAGCTTCTTCGCCGACCCCCGTGAACTGTCCGCGGCCGAACTGCTCCTGATGTTCCACATCTACTTCCTCGGGTCGGCCGAGGGACTCCTCTTCTCGACGTGCCGACCAAGCCGTTCCTGCAGGCCCTCTGGGACCCGCTCGGCGACTACCTGCGCCGCCTTCCACGAAGTACGCCCCCGTGGCGGCGGTGGCGCGGACGTGCGCACCGCCGCTGGCACCAGCGTCCACCAGGCCGTGGTGCTCGCCCTCGACCCCGGGGGGCTGCGACAACTCGTCGCCGCGTCCGGCGGCCTGGGCACCCCCGCCTGGCGCGAGGACGTCGCCGCCCTGCGTACCGCTCCGCTGTTCCTCGCCTCCCGGCTGTGGCTCGACCGACCGGTCCACGCCGACCGCCCCGGGTTCCTCGGCACCAGCGGCTACGGCGGCCTGGACAACGTCAGCGTCCTGGAACGGTACGAGGGCGAGGCGGCCCGCTGGGCGGCACGCGCCGGGAGCTCGGTGGTGGAACTGTACGGTTACGCCGTCGATCCCGCCTCGGACCCCCAGCGGGTGCAGGGCATGCTCGTCGACCGACTGCGCCAGGTGTATCCGGAGACCCGCGAAGCACGCGTCGTCGGTGCCCGGTACGAGTGGCGCTCCTACTCTGCCCGCTCTTCGCGGTCGGCTCCCACCAACGGCGCCCCACCGTCCGCACCCCCCACGCCTGGCTGACCCTGGCCGGCGACGCGATCCGCTGCGATCTGCCGGTCGCGCTCATGGAACGAGCCGCCACCACCGGCTTCCTGGTGGCCAACGCCCTGCTCGCCGGCTGGGGTGTACGGGGACAGACGCTGTGGACCGTGCCGCGGCCGGGCCGCTCGCGCGTACTGCGGGCGCTCGGGGCGGCCGCGGCGCCCCGGCCCTCCCCCTGACCGTCGTCCCGCGCCCGCCGGGGGGAGGCCGCGGCTGTCCGCTCACCCGGGGAAGCGGCCGGTGTCGCGCAGCGTCCAGCGGCGTTCGGCGTAAGCCAGGTCGTCGCGCCACAGCCGCCCGGCCGTACGCCGCATCAGCGGGCGCAGCACGGGCGCGGCGGCCCGGGCTAGGGCGAAGCCCCGCCGGTCGGAGGCGGCGACGACCGCCTCCACCACCGCGGTGCGCGGGTGCGCGTGATCCGGTGCGGTGAGCGGAGTCGCGTGTGTCTCCACCACGGACGTGGCCCCCTCGCCCTCGGTGATGCGCATGAGGACCGTGCGCGGGCCGGGCGCGGTGAACTCGGCCCGCACTGGCACCACCACACGCCCGGCCACCCGGAAGGAGACGTCGACGACGAAGGCGTCGTCCCCCTCACCGGACGGCTCCCGCACCACCGACAGGTCGACGAACGAGTACGGGTGGAACCACGAGCCGTGCCACGAGTCGAGGCGGTTGGCCACCAAGTCTTCCGGTTCGCACCGCCCCACCGCCGTGAACAACCGCGTCCACCCCTGCGCCCGACGCCGGGCGCGGGGGCACCGAGGGCCGCTCGGTGGGCTCCTTGCCACCCACCTCGTCCAGCCGTACCCAGATGAGCACGCCGTCGTCGTACACGGGAAACGGCCGCCAGCCGGCGAACGGCGAACCGTCCAAGGCGAGGCCGTGCCAGTGGCACACCAACCGCCCGCACACCACCCGGCTGTCGCGCAACGGGGCGCCGAGATGCGGGCAGATGCCCGAGCCGGCGTGCGGCGCGCCGCTGTCCGAGCGCCACAGCACGACCTCCACACCCCCGACGGTCCTGCCGTGCGGGCGACCACCCGCGCGCACCTCCCGAGAAGCGCCGACGACGAACCAGTTGCCGGACGGGCGGGCCCGCGCCCGTTTCAGGGCGTCAGCGGTGAGCGCCGGCCGCGCCTGCCGCCAGGTCGGCGGCTGCGCCTCCCAACCCGCGCCAGCACCCCGCCACCGCAGCGGGGTCGACCAGCGCTTGCCCTCCCTTCGCCCGCTCACCGCAGCGATCCCTTCCGCTCGGCCACCGGTGTGCCCGTCGCCGCCCGGTGGCGCGGGGCGTGAGCGCGCCACCGGGCCCCGGCCACCCGTACCGCACCGACCGCGGCGATGGTCGCGCGACGCCGACGGGGGACCACCGCGCGACGCCGCAGCACGGTGTAGTCCTGTGCGGCGATGGTGTCCAGCATCTCGCTGTAGAGGGTGAACGCGGCCTGGATACAAGGGCGCACGCGCGGGTCGAGCAGGGCGAGTCCCGGCACCGCCGTTCGGTAGACCTGCCGCGTCATGGCCTCCACGGCGACCAGGGCGGCGCGGACCCGCGCGTCGGTGCGTCCGGTACGCCGGCACCACTCCAGCAGCGGCCTGTCCACGCCGTGGGCGGTGAGCAGGTCGCCTGGCAGGTAGACGCGGCCCCTGTCGAGGTCCTCGCCCACGTCCCGCAGGAAGTTGGTAAGCTGGAGCGCCGCGGCGTGCGGGGCCGCCTCCTCCAGGGACGCGACCGTGCGCAGGACCGGCAGCATCTGCAGTACGATCACCTCCGCCGACCGCGCATGTAACCCCGCAGGTCGGATAATCCGTCACGGACAGGTCGGCACGCATCGAGGACAGGAAGTCCGCGAAGAGCAGGTGCTCGATGCCGTACCGCTCGGCGGTGTCGGCGACGGCCCACACCACCGGTCGCGTGCTGACGCCGGTACGCAGGGAGCTCGCAGGTCGCTCTCCAGGCGGCGCAGTTCCCGGTCGCGCTGCTCGGGGCTCCGACGCTGGTCGATGTCGTCCGCCCAGCGGGCGAAGCCGTAGAGGGCGTGCACGGCGGACCGGCGTTCGGGCGGCAACAGCCGGGTGGCCAGGAAGCAGGTCTGGCCGTGGCGGGCGTTGAGCTGCCGGCACCGGGTGTAGGCGGCGCGCAGCGCGGGATCGGTGATGCCGGCCGCGTCCAGCTCACGCCGGGTCATCGGCGCCTGCCGTGGTCGGGACGCGGGACCCGCCGGCCGCTACCACGGGCGGACGCGCCCGGACGGGCCGGGGAGCGACGCCTCCGGTGACGCGCGCGGCGGCGAGCTTCCCGCTGATGAACACGGTCGGTACGCCGACGCCCGGTGTGGTCCCGCAGCCCGCCAGCACCACGTTCTCCACCTCTCGTACGAGGTTGCGCGGGCGGAACGGCCCGGTCTGGGCGAACGTGTGCGCGACCGAGAAGGGGCTGCCGGCAGCGTGGCCCTGCTCGGTCCAGTCGACCGGTGTCACCAGGAGTTCCTCCTCGACGCTGGCTGCGAACCCGTCCAGGCCCCGGCGCTCCAGCTCGCCCACCAACTGCTCGCGGTAGCGCGGGCCGAGGTCCCGCCAGGCGGCGGCCGAGGGGCCGACGGTGGTGTTCGGGCAGGGGGCGAGGACGTAGTGGAGGTGGCGCCCCGGCGGTGCCAGCGCGGGGTCGTTGGTGGTGGGGCGGGTGATCAGCAAGGACGGGTCGCTCATCAGCTCGCCTGTCCGGGTCAGCTCGCGGAACGTGCGTTTCCACGCGGAGCCGAAGGAGATCGTGTCGTGGGCGAGGTGGGGCCAGGTGCGGTCGGTGCCCGCGTGCAGGACGACGGCCGAGGGCGAGTGACGTAGTCGTACCGGGCGCCGGGGGCGCGCGCCCCAGCAGCTCGTACGCGGCGGGTAGGTCACACGTCAGCACCACCGCGTCGCACGGGACGCGCTCACCGGATGCCAGGCGGACGGCGCGTACCCGGCCCGCCTACCGTTCCAGCTCGCTCACCTCGGCCGACCAGCGCAGGTCGGCGCCGGCCCGCGCCGCCGCCTCGGCCATCGCGCGGGGGAGCGCGTGCATGCCGCCCTTGGGGAACCAGACGCCGGCCACGGTGTCCATGTACGCGATCACCGCGTAGGCCGCGAGCGCCCGGGTCGGGGGCACGCCGGCGTACAGCGCCTGGAAGGGGAAGACGCGGCGCAGGCGCTCGTCGGAGAGGAACCGGCCGATCCGGCCGTTCAGCCGCCCGAAACCGCCGAGCGCCGCCAGCCGAGCCAGGTCCGGGTGCAGCACGAGCCAGGTCCGGGTGCAGCAGCTGGAAGGGGGAGTCGAAGTTGGTGTCGATGAACCGGCCCATCTGCGCCCGGTACAGCCTCTCCAACCACTGCCGCAGGTCGCGGTAGCCCGCTGCCTCGGCGGGCCCGGCGAAGCGCCTGACCTCCGCCTCCATGGCCGCGCCGTCGGTGTGTACGTCGAGCGAGGACCCGTCCGCGAAGCACGCCCGGTAGGCCGGGTGCAGGGCCGTCAGCTCCACGTGTCGGTGGAGGCTGTCACCGACGGCGGCGAACGCCTCGTCAGCCAGGTTTGGCCTCGTCAGCCAGGTTTGGCATGGTCAGCACTGTGGGACCGGTGTCCACCTGGTACCCACCCAGCCGCACGCGGCCCGCCCGGCCGCCCGGGCCGGCGTCCCGTTCGACGAGGGTGACCTGGCGGCCGGCACCCAGCAGGTGCAGCCCGCAGGCGAGCCCGGACAGGCCGGCACCGACCACGACGACGTGGTCGGTGGGCCCCGGTACCCGCTTCACGCGACCTCGTCGGTCCGGCGCGGGTCGGCACCCGTCGCGCGTCGGACCAGGGTCTCGAACGCACGCCGTACGGCCGGGGGCGCACCGGTGCGCCGCAGCGCCGCCCGCATCCGCTCCACGGCCCGCGCGGAGCCCGGATCGGCATCCGGCGCCAGCACCGCGGCGGCGTCGTCGTCCCCGGTGGCGCCGGCGAGTCGCAGCGCGACGGCCAGCAGATAGGTGAGTTTGCGCGACCGCAGGTCATCGTCGGCGGGCTTGCCGGTCACCGCCGGCACGCCGAAGGCTCCGAGGAGGTCGTCCTGCAGTTGGAAGGCCAGACCGGCGCACCGGCCGGCCGCCCGCAGGGCGTCCAGTACGTCGTCATCGGCCCCCGCCAGCGTCGCGCCCAGGGCCAGGGGCCGGGCGACGGTGTACTGGGCGCTCTTGAGGACGGCGATCTCCAGCGCCTCGTCGACGCCGGAGGAACGCGCGGCCTGGGCGGACAGGTTGCGGTACTGTCCAGCGACCATCTCGGTGCGCATCGCCCGCCACTCCGCATGCAGCCGCGCGCCGTGCGGCGTGTTCAACGCCGTCTCCGTCAGCATGTCGTCCGCCCAGGCCAGCGCCAGGTCTCCGGCGAGTACGGCGGCGGACGTCCCGAACGACCGTGCGGAGCCGTGCATGCCCGCGGCCCAGTGCTGGCGGGCGAGTTCGACGTGCAGGGACGGGGCGCCTCTGCGGCGCGCGGACTCGTCCATCACGTTGTCGTGCACCAGGGCACACGCTTGGAGCAGTTCGAGGGCGGCCCCCGTATGCAGCACCGCCGTGGGATCACCTGAGCCGCCCGCGGCCTGCCATCCACAGTGAGCGAACGCCGTACGCAGGCGCTTGCCGCCGTGCTCGATCAGGGCGGCCAGCCGGCCGGCCAGGTCCTGGGCGAAGACGGGATCAACGGCGCGGGACTGACGGAGTCGCACGTCGAGGGCGAGCTCGAGGACGATGTCAGCGGCGTGGGCGACCTCGGACGGGGAGAAAGCATCGTCGACGGGTTCAGCCGCCCTTGCTGGCATTCCGAGCCCTTGCTGGCATTCCGAGCATGCGCAACTCCTTCTCACTCTCGGTGACCGCACATCAGTGCTCTCGCCGAGTGCCCCGGCATGTATGTGCCTATTCCTGCCCGGCCTGGCGCCGAGCCCGGGCCAGGCCACCCCAGCGGCCCAACAGCGCCGGGTCCACAGCGTCGTGTCGCTCCGTCTGTGCCCCCGCGCACGTACCTCCTGGGGGACGTCGAGCCGGTCGGGTCGACGCGGGGGCTGGGCGACCTCCGCCTTGCTGTCGGGGACGTCGTTCGTTTCGTGGGCCGGGTGCTGTCCTGCAGAATCGGTGCATGCTGAGAGTCGGTTCCGTTGTACTGGGGTCTTGGACGTGCCACGTGCGGCCGCGTTCTGGATGGAGGCCCTGGGGTACGTCCCGCGCGAGGAGATGGAGGACGACTCGGTGGTCCTGGTGCCGGCGGCGGGAACCGGGGTGCTCCTGTCCCTCGGCCGCAGTGAGACACCGGTCCAGGAGTATCCGCGGATCCATCTGGATCTGTATGCCGGGGACGCGGCCGACCAAGCCGCCGAAGTCGAGCGACTGGTGTCCCTGGGGGCCCAGCGCGTCGACTAGGATCTCTATCCGGTCGACTGGGATCTCTATCCGGACGACGCCGACTTCGTCGTGCTCGCCGACCCCGAAGGTAACCGCTTCTGCGTTATCGACACCGGTCAGCACTGCCGGAGATCGAAACCTCTCGTGAGCGGCGGCGGCCGTCCTGCCCGGAGCAGGGTCGCAGGGCCGTGCGGGGCTCCCCGGAACGTCTCTGTGAACAGTCCCGGGTGGACGTCGGCACCGGCGACCTCTCCCAGGGTCCAGCGGGGCGGCGAAGGTGTCCTTCAGCGGCTCGGGGGCGTATTTCCGCGCGTGTGCCAGGCCGTCGTCGAGCTGGGACAACGCGTCGTGGACCGCGCCGGGTCGCGTGCGGCGAAGTCGAGGGAGGCACGGGCGAGCGCGGCGACCCGCCCGTGCGGGCCGTCCTCGGCGAAGACCGCGCCACGCACCGCCGGGCGCGCCGCCCGCCCGATCACGCTCGGCGGCGTGCCGCGGAGGCTGGCTGCTGGGCTGGCGGCCCGGGCCGCGCGGGGTCAGCCGGTCTCGTTGCGCAGGTATTCGGTGAGCGCCTTGCCGGGCCGGAAGGCGGCGGTTCCGTTCTGGCCGTGGAAGCTGCCGAAGCTTCCGAGTGTGACCGTCTCACCCTCTCGGAGCGCGTCGGCGATGACCCCCGGGCGGTCCATGGTCCCGAAAACCGTGTCGAGCACCCGTTCGACCTCTTCCGGAGCGAGCCGCCGCCCGCCGCCCCCGGCCGTCTCGTCCGTGGTGGCTGTGACCAACTGGGACTTGTCCATCCGTGGCACCCGTTCCTGATCCGTCGTAGCCGTACACCTCGCGCTCCACGATCGCGGTCGACCGGCCGCCGCGCACCTTTGGCCGGGCACGCGGTGGGATGTCGGGGCCACGAACGACACCCAGGCCCGGCGCCGGCGGCCGTAGACGATGTCGGGCGCGGGCGGGGCCGATCGGCGGATGCCACAGTCCGCGGCCCTGCCTGGTGTGGCCAAGGTGGTCGTGTGCCGCCGGGGCCGGGCGGCCTGGTCGCGGAGCGTGGAGTGGGAGTCGCCGGTGACGAACGTGAGCCCTTTGCGGGGGCGGCTGGCGGTGGTCACCGGCGCCGCGCGTGGCGTGGGGGCCGCCACCGCGCGCGTTGGCGCACCGCGGCGCCCGGGTGGCGCTGCTGGGCCGTCAAGAGGCGACGCTGGCGGCGGTGACCGAACCGTTGCCGGGTGACGCGCGGTGCTGGGAGGTGGACGTCACCGACGACGACGCCATGGCGCGGGTCGCCCGGGACATCCGGGACCAGATGGGCCCGCCCTCGGTGGTGGTCGCCAACGCGAGGATCGCCGAGGGCGGGCCGTTCGCGGTCTCCGCCCCGGTGACCTGGCGCCGCACGGTCGAGGTCAACCTCGTTGGCAGCGCCGTCACCGCCCGCGTGTTCCTGCCCGCGCTGCTCGACACCCGAGGCTTCTTCCTCCAGATCGGCTCCCTGGCCTGCTTCGGCACCTCACCCCTGATGAGCGCGTAGTGCGCCTCCAAGGCCGGCGTGGAGGCCATGACGCACGCACTACGAGCCGAGCTCGCGCACCGTGGCGTGGACGTGTGCATCGCCTACCTGAACTGGACCGACACCGGCATGATCCACGATGCTGACCGGCACGCCGTGCTGCGGGAACTGCGGGCCCACATGCCGCGTCCGGCCAGGCGGGTCTATTCCGTCGAGGTGGTCGCCACACGGCTGGTGGGGCAGATGAACGGCGATCGGCCACGGTGTACATCCCCGCCTGGCTCCGGGCCGTGCAGGCGGTGCGGGCCGCCCTGCCCCCCGTGGTCACCTGGATCTCCCGACGGGAACTGCCCCGGCTGGAGCGGGAGTCGGACCTGGCGGCCACGGGCCCGCTGGGCGCGGGCGGGCACGCGGCCCGTGAGCGCGGCGCCTCCCCGGCCCCGCGCGCATGACGGGCCGACGCGGCGACCGACCCCCGCGCGGGAGCGGGGGAGGGGCGGGGTGGCGTGCGTCGGCCACCCGCTCACAGCCGTTCGTTCGCCAACTGGTGGTCGCTCGGCTCCGGCTCGGCGCCCCGGTGGCGCCGGGTCCGGAGCAGCCGCAGCCGGTCGAGGCGGGAGATGACAGGAGAGCCGGTCACCTCGTGCAGGACGACGGAGCAGAGCACCGTGAAGATCACCACCGCCCACAGCTCCTCGGCCGGAACATGGAAATCCTCCTCTCCGAGCGCGTACGCGAGGTAGAACAGCGACCCGACGCCACGGATGCCGAAGAACGCGGTGACCAGGCGCTCGCGCGGTCCCGCGACCGTGCCGAGCTGGGCCGTCCAGCCGGTGAGCGGGCGTACCACGAGCAGGGCGAGCAGGCCGACGGTCGCCCCCTGCCACGTCAGGGACGCCAGAGCACCCTGCGCGACGTACGCGCCGAGCAGGAAGAGCAGGACGACGGCCAGCAGCCGCTCGATCTGTTCGACGAAGTCGTGCAACACGACGTGGTACCCGTGGGCGCGCTCGCTGGCGCGGATGTGGCAGGCGGTGACGAACACGGCGAGGAAGCCGTAGCCGTGGACGAGTTCGGTGAGGCCGTAGGCGAGGAACGTGGCGCTCAGGGCGACGAAGCCCTCCCGGCGCTCGGACAGCCGCATCGCCTGCCAGCCGGCGCGGAAGAAGGTCCAGCCGAGCAGCTTGCCCACGGCGATCCCGGCGAGCACGCCGACCACGCACCCGTACCCGGCGTCCACCAGAAGCCAGTGCCCGACCCAGCCGCCGGACAAGCCCGTGCCCGACGCGGCGACCAGGCCGATGGCCGCCATCACCACGGGAAAGGCGGGACTGTCGTTGAGCCCCGCCTCGCTCGTCAGCGCGAAGCGCACCTCGTCCTCGTCGTGCTCGGAATCGGTGGGGGCACCGACGCGCACCTCGGAGGCGAGCACCGGGTCGGTGGGCGCGAGGACGGCCGCGATCAGTAGCGCGGCGGCCGGAGGCCAGTCCAGCAGCCACCAGGCGAGCACGGCCACCGCCGCGATGGTCAGCGGCATGGTGACGCCCAGCAGCCGCCAGGTGGTACGCCACCGGCGGCGGCCCATGGGACGGTTGAGGGCGAGCCCGGCACCCATCAGGGAAATGATGACGCAGACCTCGGTGAGGTGCTCCACCCACGCGCGGTCCGCCACCGGGTCCACGTCCGGAAGGGGCGCCGGCAGCAGGTAGAGGCCGACGCCCAGGAGCAGGAAGATCAGCGGCATCGAGAGCGGACGCCCGGCCACCAGGCGCGGCAGCGCGGCCGCGGCCAGCGTGCCCGACCCGAAGACGGCGAAGAGGAAATCAACTGAGGACACCGGACACTCGTGCCCCTGTCGCACGCGTGTACGCCGACCAGTGACCGGAAGGGCCGACCAGTGACCGGAAGGTCAGCTTCGGTCCGGACGGCGCCCCGGCGGGGCGGTGCCTGGCGCGGACCGGTCCGCTGCGGCGGGGCAGCCGTCCTTGCTGACGAGGCAAAAGCTCAGTTCAGGCGCCGCCGCCTTGGTGAACTCGGCGTCGAACTGCTCCCCGCCGACCTCATGCCGGGTGGATGAGGCGGCTTTCGTAAGCGAAGATCACGGCCTGTATCCGGTCGCGGAGTTCGAGCTTTTGCAGGATTCGCCCCAGATGGGACTTCACGGTCGCCTCCGCCAGGTACAGGGCGGCCGCGATATCGGTGTTGGACAGGCCGCCGCCCACCTTGATGAGCACCTCGCGCTCGCGGCCGCTGAGCCGGCTCAGCCGCTCATCACGGTCGGCACCGCTGCCGTCGGGGATGTGTGGGCGGAGGTTCTCCAGCAGGCGGCGGGTGATCCGGGGGGAGACCACCGTGTCGCCCGCTGCCACGCTGTGTATCGCGGCGAGCAGTTCCTCGGGCCTGGTGTTCTTCAGCAGGAAGCCCGAGGCTCCGGCCTTGAGTGCGGTGAAGGCGTATTCGTCGAGGTCGAAGGTGGTGAGAATCAGTACTCTGCTCTGCGGGGAGACCCGGATGACCTGTCGGGTTGCCTCGATCCCGTCGGTCCCGGGCATCCGGACGTCCATGAGGACGACGTCCGGGCGCAGGTCCCGGGCGAGGCGTACGGCCTGTTGGTGTGCCCGCCCTGAACCTCGACGCGGGTCGGCAGCCCGGCGGCGCACATCTGGTCGGCCAGGGCCGCCAGTTGCGCGATGCCGGGCAGCGGGTGGCGCTCCGCGTCGGGCTCGTCGGTCCGCAGGATGCCCAAGGAGCGTCGCCATGTCGGTCAGGGCCTGTCGGCCCGTCTCGGAGATCTGGAGCATCGCGGTGGTGGCCTTGGCGGGGGACCGGTGCTGCGCGTACACGGCGGCATCGGTGAGGGCGACCATGACGGACAGGTTGTGGGTGACGATGTCGTGCATCTCCCGGGTGATACGTGTCCTTTCTTCGGCTACGGCCAGCCGCGCCTGCTGGTCCTGTTGTTGCTCCAGGCGTGCGGCGCGTTCCTCCAAGGCCGCGAGGTAGGCCCGTGTGGTCCGCACGTTCGCCCCGAGGACGGCGGCGGCGACGACCATAGCGGTCACCGCGACGAAGGGGGTCAGGAACGCGCCTTCCGTCGCCCAGCGCAGACAGGCCAGCAGGGCCCCGCTCTCTACGACGGCACCGGCGACAAGCATGCCGCGCCGGCCCGAGTGCGCGGCCACCGTGTAGAGGGCCACCAACAAAGCAATGTACGAAGGCAGTTGGGCGTCCATCAGCCACTGGACGAAGGCCGCGGTGGCCACGACGCCGAACGTCGTGAGCGGGGCACGGCGCCGCCACACCAAGGGCAGCGCGATGGCGGCGGTGAGGGTCAGGGCCACCGGAAGCTCCTGCGGGGCGTGCGTGGTCATGATGTGGAGCAGGAGCAGCGCCGGCAACAGCCAGTCCCACACCACGGGCGGCAACCGGTGGCCCCAGCGCCGGGCGGCTCTCATCGGCCGCGCTGCTCGTGTGGAGGCCAGGTCGGCGTATCTCGTCAGCCATACGGCCGTCGCAGCCCGTGGCATCCGGTCCCGGTCCCGGTAGCGCGACGGGTGGGCACTGCCGGTTTCCGTGGCCGCCTCGGTCATCACCCGTCCCTGTTGATTGAGCGTCATGGTGGCCTCAGCCGAGGCGACTCCCGCGTACAACCGGAGCCGGGTCGGGCAGGGGGCGTGGAACCCGCGCTACCCGCACGTGCCGCGGCGACCCTGTCACGGTAGGCCGCGATTCAGCGGCACGCATGAGTCCACCGTCGGAAGAAATCGCGCGGAAGTACGACCCAGCAGGAGGAGCCCGGCCACCCCCTCGGTCGCAAGGCCGCTCACCTGGGCATGCCTTGGGTTGCGACTCCCGGCTGTACGCGATGGCGACCCAAGGGCGATGTGGCAGCGCGTGTCCCGCGCCGAGCATGGCCTGGTGACCGAGAACCTCATGGGGCTGCACATGTCCCTTCTGGAAGTCCTTGTTTTGCTGGGTGCCGTCGCGCTGGTGGTGGTACGTTGGCTTCCGCCCGACGTCCGCCCACGCGTCACGATCGCGGCGGCGGCAGTCTTCGTGCTGTCCGCGATCGTGCTGAGCGTGGTGGGGACCCGTTGGCAGATGCTGCCGGTACTGACAGGCGCCGCCCTCGCGCTGCCGTTCGCGCTCTCTCCTCTGCTGCGACGCCGTACCGGCCGGCCGGCGTGGCGTGCCCAGTGGTGGCTGGCCTTGCCCGGGTCGGTGGCCTGCGCCGGCCTGATCGCCACGGGGCCGGTGGCCGCCTGGGCCTTTCCCGTACCCGTGTTCCCCGAGCCGTCGGGCCGTTTCGCGGTCGGTACCCGTGTGACGCAGTGGACCGACCCACACCGCCCCGAGCACTTCACCGCCGATCCGCACGACCGGCGCACGGCCGTGGTCCAGCTCGGGTATCCCGCGCAGAAGAGCCCCGCCGGCGCGCGGCGGGCCCAGTACCTCGGACGCACGGAGCACGAGGCTCGCACCGTCGCCGACGCCCTCGCCCGCCAGGTCGGCCTGCCCGGCTTCCTGATCGACGGCACCCCACGTGCCCGCACCCGTTCGGTCTTCAACGCTCCGGTGGCCGACGGGGGCGGACGCTTCCCGGTCGTGTTGTTCTCTCCCGGATCCGGCGGAGTGCGCACCCAGAACACCGCCTGGGCGGAGGAACTGGCCAGCCACGGCTATCTGGTCGCCGCCCTCGACCACCCGTACGACTCCGCCGCCGTCGTCCTCACCGACGGCCGAACGCTGCACACCAAGACCACCTCCACCGGCGACCGGGACAAGGACGACAAGCTGGCGGCCGACTGGACGGCTGTTCGGAGTGCCGACCTCAGCTTCGTCCTCACGCAACTGGACCGCCTGGGCCGAGGTGAGATCGCCGGCCCGCTGACCGGACGCCTGGATACCAGCCGGGCCGCGGTCACCGGCCACTCCATGGGGGAGCCGCCGCCCTGCAGGCAGCCCGGCGGGACCACCGGTTCGACGCCGTCATCGATCTGGACGGCTACCCCCACGGCCCCGTCTCGCCCTCCCTCCGCTAGCCGACGCTCCCGCTCACCCAGGCCATCACCTCCGCGACCGACCGGCGGTACGTGCCCCGCCTCACCAGGGCCCTCAAGCGCAACACCGCGACGAGCTACCGGCTCACCATCCACGGCGCCGCCCACCTCACCTTCATGGACGGCCCCCTGTACCTGCCGCCCGTGCCCTCGATAGTCGGCTCCCTGGGCCGCACCGAGAGCCCCCGCGTCGTCGCCGCAACCGCTCTCGCCTTCCTGGACACCACCCTGCGGCACAACCCCGGCGACCTGCCCGGCGTTCTGTCGGCCTACGGCGACCTCAGCGTCTACCACCCCGAGCAACAGCCGCTGATCAGCTCTTCGACGACAGCCGACGGCACGGCCGTTCCCCTTCCCAGCCGGAGTGCGGTCCGGGGTGCTGGCCCTGATCGAGTTCTGGACGCTGCTGGAGGAGGACCAGGAGCGGCTGCGGAACAAGTCGGGGGGCGAACCGGGTGGGTTCGCTCTGCTGCGCTGAGGTTCCTTGAGGCGGAGGCCCGGTTCCCGGGGGATGCCAGGGAGACCCCGGTGCCGGCGGTGCCTTACGCCGCTCAGCAGGTGAGGGTGCCCGCCGCTGGCGGGCCGAAGGCGAACAAGGACTGCACGACCGCTCCAGCCGGCGGCCTCGTTCGCCGCGGCCTCCGCCGCCAGGGTCACGGAAGAAGCCGAACGCGACCCACTTGTGTGCCGTGACGCGCGAGATGCCCCGCGCTCGGACGGTCTGTGCGGACACGCTCGATGAGAAGCCGCCTGCCATGAACGGTCAGCCGGGCATGACGGTGGGATGCGAAGACCTCCGTGCGGTGCGGTCCTAGACGGCTCCACCACACCGGAGGTCTTCGCGATGATCAAGCCTGACCGGCGTCGACCACGCTCTTGATCCATACACCGAGCCGCAGCGGTGAGTTCGTCGGCGACGGTAGACACGCCGACCGCGACAAGGCGACTGTCGCGCGGCGACCGCGCACGTCGTCACCGGGCTGTCCGACTGCGCTCACCGGGATCGGGTTCGTCGTGGATGGCCAACGCTCCGGCGAGGTCGAGGTCGAGGTCGAGGTCGAGGTCGAGGTCGGCGTTGGTGCCGTGTGTCCCGGCGCGGACGAGCAGCACTGCGCCGAGCGCGGTGCTCCAGAACGTCCTGGCCTCCACGCTGAGCGGTCGACGGGCCCTCCAGCCGCGACTGTCCAGGAGCTGACTCACGAAACGCTCGGATTGCCGGAACAGCAACCGGAGGTGCTGGTCGACTACGGGGGCGAGTTCGGGCTTGGAGATCCCGGAAGCCAGTGCTCGCGCGACCCACGGGAGCGAGGGCATGGCCAGGACGGCGCGGGCGATGTTGCGCCGAAAAGTCGGCGCATCGGGGGCTTGGCGACCGATGCGCTCAACCCGATGGGCGTCGTGCAGCAAGCCGAGAAAGGCGGCGTGCACGAGCAGCGAGTCCTTGGAGTCGAAGTAGTAGGTCACCTGGTTGGGGAAGACGCCCGCCGCGTTCGCGATCTCCGTGACGCTCACCTCAGCGCCGGGCCGCTCCTTGCAGAGCTGGGCGGTTGCCTCAATCAGCCGATGCCTTGTCGCGCGACCTGCGGTCACGCGGCCGAGTCGACGTCGACTGGGCTTTGGTTCGCTTCTTCTCCACATCTAAATTGTACATTATGCAATAAGGGCGTTCAATTCTATCATATACAAGAAAGGTTGAGGGGCATGCACCGGACTGAAGTCGTCGTGACCGGACTCGGCGCGATCACGCCACTCGGGGCAGACGTGGCGTCCGCCTGGAAAGCCCTGCTTGCGGGCGAGTCCTGCATCCGCGGCGACGTCCTAGCCGGCCATGAGGACACCGGCCTTCCAGACACCGTCGCAGGGACGATGGCGATCGACCCCGCCGAGTCGCTGCCGCGGGTGCGGGCCAGACGGCTCGACCGCTCGCAGCAAGCGGCCTTCGTCGCGGCGGCCGAAGCCTGGACCGACGCCGGTGCCCCGGAGGTGGACCCGGACCGGCTCGCGTCTGCGATCGGCACGGGAATCGGGGGTGTACTGGACGCTGCTGAAGGAAGACGACGTGCTGGAGGCGGCCGGGACGCGGCGCGTCTCGCCACGTACGGTCCCGATGCTCATGCCCAACGCGGCGGCGGCGCTGATCAGTATCGGATACGGTGCACGAGCCGGGGTCTACACGCCCGTCTCGGCGTGCTCTTCCGGCGCCGAGGCGATCGCCCTGGGGGCCAGGCTCATCCGTGCCGGCGAGGCGGACGCGTTGATCGCGGGCGGGACCGAGGCCGCGATCACTATTGCCGGCTTCGCTCAGGCACAAGCACTGTCCCGCCATACCGCCGAACCCGCTTCCGCGTCCCGGCCGTTCGCAGCGGACCGCAGCGGATTCGTCCTCAGTGAAGGCGCTGCCGTCATGGTGCTCGAAAGCGCCGAGCATGCCGGCGCCCGAGGCGCGCGCGTCCACGCGGTGCTCGCGGGTGCTGGCATCGCCGCCGACGCTCACCACATCACGGCGCCCGCTACCGACGGCTCCGGTCAGATCTCAGCCATGTGGAAGGCCCTCGCGCAAGCCGGTTTGGCTCCCGAGCAGATCAGCCACATCAACGCCCATGCCACCGGAACTCCGGTCGGCGATGTCGCCGAGGCACACGCGATCGGGGAGGTCTTCGGCCGCGCCACCGTGACGGCCCCCAAGGCGGCGCTCGGTCATCTCTTTGGCGCCGCCGGCGCGATCGAAGCGCTCATCGCCGTCCTCAGTGTGGAGCACGGTGTCATCCCGCCGACCCGCAACATCACCGCGGCCGGCGTCGGTCCCGACATCGCTCTCGATGTCGTCGCAGAGCGACGAGACGTCTCCCATGAGGCCGTGCTCAGCAATTCCTTCCGCTTCGGTGGGCAGAACGTTTCGCTCATCGTCACCAGTGCACGCCACCACGCGTCCCGTACGCCCTCGACGACGCCATGACCCACGCGAACGCACCGTTGTCCGTGGAGGGGCGTCGCCGATCTGGCGGCCACGGGCCCGTTGGGCCGCGGCGGGCGCACGGCCCGTGAGCGCGGCGGCGCCCTGGCCCCGCGCGGAAGACGGCGTGCGCGACCCGCGGGAGGTCGTGCACCGCGCGCCCTCCTGCGGCTGGTGGTTGGGCAGTGCGGTTGTCAGCCGCACGGCTAGGGTCGCGCTCCCTCGACGCCACGCCGCGACACGCCCACGTCCCCGCGAGGTCGTGGCCTCACCGACCGAAAGCGGTTAATAAACTTCGAGTCAGCATGTTTTATATCACTTCTCGCGGTGGGGAAGGCTGCTGGCCGCTTGTGGCCTTGCCGTTTAGGTTCGGGCATGAAACGGGCACTCCGGTGCGGCGAAACCCGCAGGACCACCGACGTGGCGCTGCCCGCACAGTCACGGCTCCGCACGTTTTTTCGGCCCTTCCTCTTCCCTTGTGCTTATGTCAAGACCCTCGGCACAGTTAAATGGCACGCAGTTCTCCGCAGGTTGATGTAAGGCGCTTCCTCGGCCTCCTCCGGATCGACTGATGTGCCGGGAGGAGGGACCTGACCAGTGCGTCCCACGCGTCTTGGCCGTATCAAGGGCCCAGGGGATATGCACGCGGGTCGTGCTCTTTTCGCTGATGCGAAACGCCGCACCGTAGCCATCCGCCTCGTTCTGTGGCTCGCGCCCGCCCGCGGGTCCATCGGCCGCCTACTGCCCTGGCGGGCGGGGCGCACCGGCCAGCCCCCGACCGGGCCCGTACCGGTCATCGCGGACACGTCGGGCGCGTGTCTCGTGCGGGGCGTTCGCCTCGCACCCACCCGAGGGCGACCCCACCCGCCGGGGTCGTGCCCGCAGCGCCGCGCACCGCGGCCGGCTCACGGCCCGGTCCGCGTCGCCGAGCCCCGGGCCGTTCCGGCGCGCTCGGGGGCCGCCCAGCACGCGGCTGCGGGGGGAACGCAGACCGAACACGCGGCCGATCTGCTCTCGGAGTCCGAGCGCTGGACGCGAGGCGAGCCACGCCGTCCGGCGCACTCCCGCAGGGCACGGCCCGCGCCTTCCCCTCCCCAACCGGCCCCGTGGGGGAGGCGGCGGACTGCCCGGTGCGCGCGCACCCTTCCGGCGCGGCGGTGGGCACACGTACCGAACCCCGGCGACGACGCGTGGCTACTCCGGATGGCCCCACTGCGATGGCGGACGCCGGAGCCGGCGCCACCTCGGATGGTCTCCCGAGGGGGACGCCGCGCCGTCCGACTCGCTCCCGCCCACCGCCCGGCCGCCGGCGCCGCCCGCTGTGCGCATGGTGCGCGGCCCGTCGGACGCTGCACTCCGCGGAGGGGAACGCCACGCCCGCCCCGCGCGCGCCGTCGGGCTTTCCCGTCGGGCGGAGCCCCGGTACTCGGGGGCGCCGCTTGGGTGAGACGGCTACCCGGGAAGCGCGGGACGGCCGGCGTCGGCGGCCGAGTCGTGGCGTAACGGCGGGGAGGGCGGAGTGCGCGGCGCCCAGGGGGTGACGCGCGGGGCGCGGGGCCTCGCCTCGCGAATGTGAACACGGGGTTATCTCTGGCAGCGGGACGGATGATGGGCCATTGACGTCATGAAGAGCCATCGCGAGACCAGGGCGTGCCGGGAGATGCGGGCGGCGGGGGCCGCCTCGCCGAACATCCCCACCGTCCACCACCTCAGCCGCGACCACGTCCAGGTGTACGTGTGGATTCTGGAGCGGCAGCCGGTGACGAAGGGGCGGTGTGTGGCGGCGGCCAGCGAGCTGGGACTCACCGGTGAGGGGGCGGGCTGTGTGCTCGACGAGCTGACCGCGCTCGGCCTGCTGCACTCCGGCGGCATGGACGACCCCCTGGTCCCCCTCGACCCCGAACTGGCGGCCGGCGCGCTGGCCACCCGGTTGCGGGCCGACATGCTGGCGCAACAGCAGCGACTGACCCAGATAGAGGTCGAGTTCGGGCGGCTGCGTGAGCGCTTCCTGGAACACCGGCCGCAGCGCGGCGAGTCCATCGAGGTCATCCCCGATGTCGCCGATGTGAGGGCCGCGTTGAACGTGGCGTCGGCCGAATGCCGGGAGGACGTGCTGAGCAGCCAACCCGGCGGCGTCCGGCCCCGGGAGGTGCTTGAGGAGGCGCTGACCCGGGACACCGAGCTACTCACCCGCGGTGTGCGGATGCGTACGCTCTACCACCACACCGCCCGTTTCAACGCCCCGAGCCAGGCGTACGTGTCGGTAATGACCGGGCTGGGCGCCGAGTACCGCACCAGCCACGAGCCGTTCGGCCGACTCATCGTTTTCGACCAGGCGCTGGCTGTCATTCCCGGCGAGCCAGGCACCTTGGAGGCGGTGCTGGTGCGCGACCGCGCCGTCGTGTCCTACTTACGGTCCATCTTCGAAAGCGCCTGGGCCTACGCCAGACCGTTCTCGGAGGCGGCAGCCGATGGCCTTGAGGAGGTGGCACGAGAGCTCAACGGCAGCATCGTGCGCCTGCTGGCCGCGGGGTGCAAAGACGACACCATCAGCAGGCGGCTGGGGATGTCGCTGCGGACCACGCGCAAACACGTGGCCGCCATCATGGAGAGCCTGGGCGCGGTGAGCCGGTTCCAGGCAGGCGTGCTGGCCGCGCGGGCCGGGCTGCTGACTGAGGACGACGGCGCGCCCGCGGGACCGGGCGGGGCCGGCCCGGCGCCGTCACCCGGCGACGCGCTGGCGTGACCTACCCCGGCCCACCGCACCGCGCGCCGCGCCGGGCCTTCGGCCCGAACCTGTCACGTGAGCACGGGACCGCGGATACGTGACTGACGCGGCCGCGCCGACTGCGCGACGATGGGCTCCCGGCCGCCGGTTGCGGGGCGGCGTGGCGGAAGGGCGTGCGGATTGCGATACACGGCGGCGTCCGACGGAGAGTGGAAGACTTTCCTCCAGGACATCGCGCTGTGCGTGGCGACCTACCGGCGGTGCGGCCTCGCGCTGGTGTGGCCGGAGGGCGCCCACCTGGTGGTGGACGAGTTGGCGGCGGCGTGTCGCGCGATAGCCGAGGCGGATCCCGCGGATGCGCCGGGCGACCCGCGGCCCGCCGCCGGCTGGCGGCCCGTCCCGCCCGGCGCCGCGTCGGCCCGAATGGTCGCCGGTCTGGACGCCACCGCGGGACGCTGGGCGCGTCTTCCCTGCGGACCCTAGCGGCCGGGCGGGGGGCGGGTGACGCGTCGACGGGCGCCGACTGCCTGCTGCTGCCGCTGGCCGACTGCCTGCTGCTGCCGCTGGAGGGAACCGTGCGCTGCCGCGTCGGGCCCCGCACGGGCGGCTTCCCCCGCGTCGAGCTGTGGCTGCGCCCCGGAGAGGTGCTCTACCTCTCCCGGTGGCCACTGCCGGTGCGAGGCTCCCCCCCAGCGCGCGGGTGCTGCGGATACTGCTCCCGCCCGCACCCTGAAGCGTCCGCCGCCTGCAGGCCTCAAGCGTCCACCTATGGGGCGTTTTGTAGAATTATGGGTCTTGCTCGTCTTCCTGTGCGGCACCCTGGTGAACAGGGAGCCCCATGGTGCCCGCAGCCGTGGCGGCCGACGCTGAGAGAGCAGGCAGACTCGGTCGGCTCCGCTTCCGGCCATTCGCAGGAGAGAGGAACCACGATGACCGCATCCGTTCCAGCCCCACTTTCGTTCACATCGACCGGGCCGGGCGAAGACGACACCGGCTGGGGGTGAACCGGGCCGGGCCCGTTCACCGTCAGGTGTCCTACCGCGCCCGGCCGGCGGCCGCTCCCCGGCCGGGTCGCGTCCGGGAAGACGCCGCCGACGGTGGCTGTCGCGGTGTGACCCGCGCCCGCGACCGGCGGCAGCCCGCGATCCGCGTGGCGCCCGGTGCCGACGGCTGGCGCGCGGGCGGACCCGGTGTCGCGCCTCACGAGGGCACGGCCTGGCGGCTCACGCCGGCCGGGGGTGCCCGATCCACCAAGCGAGGGTGATTCGGATGGAGAGAACCGGAAGGGTGCCCGCTCCCGCGCTGCAGCGTATGGCCGCCCGCCCGCTGGCGAGGGTCCTCGAAACCCTGTCCGGGCGCTGGTCCGTGCTGGTGATCAGCGCGGTGGCGGCCGGTCGGTGCCGGTTCAACGACCTGCACCGCCACCTGGAAGGCATCAACCACAAGGTGCTCATCGAGACCCTGCATCGTCTGCAGCACGACGGATACCTCAACGGCCCGCTGACCACGTCGAAGAGACCGGAGCGGGGCGGCTTCGTGCCCTACCGGCTGACGGAACTAGGTCGGTCCCTGCACGAACTGATCAATACCGTCGACGAATGGAGCGAGGCACACGCGGAGTACCTCATCCGCACCCGCGCCGAATTCGTTTCGCGGCACACTACGAAAAGTCCGGTGCCGGCTGGGGCGCGCCCTGCCGACTTCTCCACCTCCAGGTGACCCGACGCGAAATACCGAACCCGGGTGATACGCCGGCGGTCTTCGCCCCGACAATCAGCCGGCGTCCTCGTGCCCACATAACACGCCGACATTCCCTCAGCCAAAGGTCCGGCCCTGATCGGCCCCGACCGTCGGGCCGCGAACCTTTCATATCCGGTGGCGCCCGCCCGTCGCTTCCCAGCCGGGAGACGCGTGGACGCCTAGAGAGTGGGGATCTTCATGACGATGCCAGCCGAGCGACCAGGCCGGGTGATCTGGCGGAACGGCACTTTCATGCCGTGGGACGACGCCGTGGTCCACGTCAACGCCGTGGGACACGCCTCGGTCTCCGCCGCCTTCGAGGGTGTGCATTCCTACTGGAGCCCAGACCAGGGCCAACTGCTCGGGTTCCGCTTCCGTGACCACATGCGGCGGCTGGTCGACTCGCTGCGGATGAGCCGGCTCCAGCCGGCCTTCGACGCGGACGAACTGACGTCCGCCGCGGCCGAACTGCTCTCCCGGGTGAGCGTCCCCGGACAAGACGTGTACGTCAGGCCCTGGGGCTTCGCGGGCGGGTTGCACCGCGAGCAGATGGTCCCGGCCGGCACCCCAGCCGAGGTGGTCATCGACAGCTGGGACTTCACCAGCAAGCTGGGCCGCGGCACCACCCTGCACCCTCGCGGTGAGTTCGTGGCCGCGAACCAACGCCAACGCCTCGCCGGCCACCATGAAGGTCTTCTCCAACTACCACAACGGCCGCCTCGGCACCATCGACGCTCGCAGTCGCGGCGCCGACTGGCCGGTGTTCGTCAACGGCAACGGAGAGTCACCGAGAGCTCGGGCGCCTGCCTGGCCATGGTCTCCGACGGCGTGCTGTCCACGCCCGACCTGGCGAGCGGCGTGCTGGACAGCATCACGCGCCGCACCGTAGTGGCTGGCGGCCGAAGCCGGCGTGGAGACCCTGACCCGGCGGATCGAGCGTACCGAGCTGTACCTGGCGGACGAGGTCTTCCTGATGGGCACCGCGGCGGAGATCCTGCCCGCGGTGGAAATCGACGGCATTCCGGTGGGGGACGGCCACCGGGCGGGGCCGGTCACCCGACAGCTTGAGGAGCTCTACCACCAGGTGGTACGGGGTGCGGTCACTTCGTACGAGGAGTGGCTCACGCCCGTCAAGAACGGTGCCTGACCGGTCGTACCGGATGTTGGGCCCGTCCCTCCGTGCGGCGCTACCCGCCCCGCAGCCACGGGCCCCGGCCGCCGCCGCATGCGTCGACCGGTCGGGTGGCGAGCCTGATTCGCTCCCCGTACAGCTCCGGCTTTCAGCCCGAACAGGCGGGAATGCCCAGGCGCACCAGCAGGACGGGGTGGGCGCCACGCTCGTACAGCGCCCGCACGTCGCCGGCGAGCATCTCCGCGCGCTCCTCGGGCGTCAGCCGGGTCCGGGCCAGCAGGCCGACGGTGCCGGTGCGCAACTCCCTGCAGAACTCCTGGTCATGGGAAGCCAGGTAGCAGATGTGGTTGATCTCGTAGACGGAACCTGCCTCAGCTCCACGCGGCGAAGGCGTGCCCCTCGCCGGCCTGGTGGTCCATCACCGCATAGGAAAGCTCCCGGGAGATCTCGGCCATGGTGATCCACGGCAGGATCTCGCCGGCCACCGTCCCGGCATGGGCGATCCGCTCCGGGCTCGTCTCGCTGGCCAGCCGCTCCACGCGCCCTGCGCGCAGGTGCGCGGCGGCCCGGGCGGCCCAGTCCGGGTCCGGCACCCCGTAGAGCCGGCCGGGGTCCATCCGAGGGCCGCCGACCTCCAGGGAGAAGCTGCCGCTGGCCACCACAGCCACCCGACGGGCCGGCAGGCCCTCCAGTGCGCGCCGGAATGGCGACGCCGAACCGGCGGCAGCGCTGCGCGGTCGGCAACGGTCCGACCATGCCGTTGATGTAGACAGGGACCACCGGAACCCGCTCCCAGTTGACGAAGTGCAGCGGTACGACGACGGAGTGGTCAACTGTGCAGCCCTGTGACAGCACAGGATCGAACTCCTGGCGTACCAACTGCCGGTGCAGATGTCGGCCGACCCGAGCGTCCACCGGTAGCTCCGCCGTGGCGACGCCCGGCACCTCGTCGTTGGGGCCGCTCACCACGTCGGCGGAGACGATGGCGAAGGTCGGCCAGGCGTCCAGGAAGAAGGTGTTGATGTGGTCGCAAGTCAGCACGACCACCATGTCCGGGTCCGCCTCAGACACCACCGACCGTACGGCCTCGTAGCGGGCGGCGATGTCCTGCCCGACCGCGGTGTCCTGACGGGCGAGCGAGGGGAAGACCGGCGTGTGCGGCACTCCCGCCGCGGCCACGATGCGCGCCATGAAGCGTCCTCCCCGTTCAGCCGGCCGATGCCGGCTGCGCCACCACCGCGTGGCGCCGACCAGTGCGGTACAAGTCGGCCAGCAACCGCAGCGTCTCCAACCCCTCCCGACCACTCGCGGTCATCGGGCTTCCGGTACGGACCGCCCGACAGAAGTCGGCCGCTTGCCGACGGTGCGAGATGCCGTAGTAGTCGATGCCCGATGGCTCCTCGCGGGTCGTCCGCGCCCGCTCCGCCTCCGCCTCCCGCAACAGCTCCGGACCGCCCTCCACGAAGTGGAGGGTGCCCGGGTGGTCCAGATCGAAGACCACGGTGCCCGCCGTGCCGACCACGGTGACGCGGGTGCGCCAGGGCACCACGCTCGCCACCGTCACGCCGTAAGTCACCAGGGCGCCGGAGGGCCCACTGAGTACCGCAGCGAGCGTGTCGTCGGTCTCCATCACCTCCCGCAGATGAGCGGTGCCGGCCATGGCGCCCACCACGCTCAGCCCGCCGCACAGCGAACGCACCACGTCCAGCGCGTGGTAGCCCTGGTTGACCAGGGCTGATCCGCCTTCTCCCGACCAGGTACCACGCCAGTAGCTGTCCTGGTAGTACGTCGCGGTGCGCCCACACTGCAACACGGCGTGCACCGACACCAGCCGGCCGAACAGCCCGCTGTCGAGCCAGTCCTGAACCGTCCGTACCAACGGGTCGTACCGGTGCTGGGAGACCACGGAGAGCACCCGGCCGGCGCGCTCGCTCAGCTCGATCAGCTCGGTGCCCTCGGCCACGGTCATCGCCAGCGGCTTCTCCACCAGCACGTGCTTGCCCGCGCGCAACGCCGCCGCGGCCAACTCGGCGTGCTGCGCGTGGTCCACGGCCAGCGACACGCTGTCCACCTCGGCATCGGCGAGCACCTCGGCGACACTTGTGGTGACTGCTGGGACGCTGCAGGCCAGGGCCAGTGACCGGGCCTTGGCGGCGTCCCGGTCGCAGGCCCACCTGAGTGAGACGCCCGGCTGCGCCGCGAATGCGTCCACATGGTTGGGGGCCACTCGACCGCAGCCGATGATGGCGTGAATGAGAGGCGACGTCATTTCTTTATCCCTCACTGCTCGGACGGGAATTCCGTGGCGGTAGGTCAGTCGCCTTTTGAAAGTATCGCAGCGCGGCGCGTCTTCCCACCGACGTACTTCTGAGTGCGTTTCGCCGCCGTTCGCGTACCCACCCACGAACTTCAAAGTACATACTTGTGGCCGCCGTTCGCGGAATTCCAGACTGATACCGCACTCAAGGTTGGGGCCTCTCTGAGGAGTCACGGTGTCTTCGTCCGCCGAGCAGCCTTCCCGTCATTCACCGCCAGCGGAACACCGACCGGTCGGGCCGGCCGACGTCCTCGCGTTCGCTGACCGCGCCCGCCTGCGGGTGCTGCGGCTGGCGGCGACCAAGGCGCTCCACGTCGGCCCGGCGCTGTCCGTCATCGATCTGCTGGCCACACTCCGGCTGACGGTGCTGCGCGACCGCCCGGGCCGTCCCGACTGGCCGGACCGGGACCGCCTGCTGCTGAGCAAGGGCCATGGCGCCTACGGGCTGTACGCCGTCCTCGCCGAATCCGGCGTGCTTGCCGGCGACCTGCATCGGCTGCCGGGGCACCCAGCCGACGGACTGCCCGGTGTCGAGGCCGCGACCGGGGCGCTGGGCCACGGCCTCTCCCTGGGCTGCGGCATGGCGCTGGGCACCCGGCTCGCCGGTCGGCCCGGCCGGATCGTGGTCGTCACCGGTGACGGCGAGCTGGACGAGGGCACCAACTGGGAGGCCGCCCAGTTCGCGGCGCACCATCGACTGGCGAACCTGGTGGCCGTCGTGGACCGCAACGGCCTCCAGCAGGAGGGCTGGACCGAGGACGTGCTGCGACTCGAACCCCTGGCCGACAAGTGGCGGGCGTTCGGCTGGTCCGTGGCGGAGGCCGACGGCCACGACCCGGCCGCTGTGCGGTACGCCGTCACCGCCCTTCTCGACGGCCCCGGACCGGGGGTGCTGCTGGCGCACACCATCAAGGGCCGGGGGGTGTCTTTCATGGAGAACGACCCCGGATGGCACATGGGGCGGCTGACCGCCGAGCAACTGAGCACGGCGACAGCGGAGTTGGCCGCGCGCGCCACAGCCCGTCCGCAGGCGGTGAGGGCGTGAGCGCGCGCAGCGCGGCCGGTGCCCGACCGGCGTCGATGCGCGCGGCGTGCGCGCCCGTCATCGCGGCGGCGGTGCGCTCGCACCCTGACGTCATCACCGCCGGCGCCGACGGGCAGGCCCTCTTCGGCCCCGTCATCGGCGCCGACCCACGGCGGTACATCGAGACGGGCATCGCGGAGACCAACCTCGTGGCGATGGCGGCCGGGCTGGCCCGCACCGGCTGGCGTCCGGTGGTGGGCGCGATGGCCCCGTTCCTCATCCGGCGCGCCTACGAGCAGATCCGCCTCGACGTGTCGCTGCCCGGCCTGCCGGTGCTGCTGCTCGGCGTCGGTGGAGGGTTGAGCTACGGTCCGCTCGGCCCCACCCACCACGCGGTCGACGACATCGCCCTGATGTCAGCGCTGCCGCGGATGGACATCTACTGCCCGGCTGACGCGACCGACGCCGCGCACGTGCTGCGGGCCTGCCTGCCGCCGGGCCGGCCGACCTACATCCGGCTCACCGCACGCGAGGACCCTCCGGTCATCGATTCCGGACAACCGGGTGACGTGCACGCCGTCCGCACTCTGCGCGCCGGCAGGGACGCCCTGGTGTTGGCCACCGGGCGGTGCGTCGCCGAGGCTCTCGCGGCGGCGGAGCATCGCGCCGGCGCCGGCTTGGACGTCGCGGTGGCCGCCGTCACCTGCCTGCACCCCTTCCCGGCCGAGCGGGTGCGCGAGCTCGCCCGGGACTTCTCGCTCGTCGTCACTGCCGAGGAGGCTGCGGGCCCGGGCGGGCTCGGGGACCGGGTGGCCACCGCGGTGGGCGGCCCGCCGGCCCAGGTGACCCGACTGCGCGTGGACGACCGCTACCCGCCGGTGGGGACGCACGAGGAACTGCTCGCCTTCTACGGCGTGGACCGGAGCGCGATCACGTCCGCCCTCACGCGGACCCTCATCCGGAAAGGTGATCATGAAGATCCTGTCTAGCGCCCAGGCATGCGGGTTCGGACCGGTCTCCAAACTCGTGGCGGTCACCACCATGGTGGGCGGCGGCACGGTCGACTTCGTCGGCCAGGGGGTCGCCCTGGACTTCGTCCGGCGGCACGCCGACCGCTTCGGCCGCGTCACCGCCGGCGACACCGCGCACGGCACGGAGATCTCCCACCGACTGGACGACGTCGACTTGGTGCTCAGCGTCATGGACGCCGACCTGGTGTTCTGGGCGGTACGCCAGCAGCGCCGGGTGGTCTTCTTCGACAGCCTGCTGCACTTCTGGGCCACCCGGCTCACCTTCGCCGAACTCTCCCGGTGCGCCCGACTGGTGCGCCAGGCCGACACCGCCACTGCCTGGAGTGCCTACCAGTGCTTGGCCCCCCACGAACGCATCCTCGTCGCCCACCTGCTGGCCACCAGATCCTTCGTGCAGAACTTCCCCGGCGTGCGCGAGCGCATCTCCGAACTGTCCGCCGTCGGCGCCGATCACGTCCGACTGTGCGGACCCATCGTGGACACCGCCACCCTGCGCGCCCTGCGGACCGCGCCCCCGTGCGGCGGCGGTGCGGGGCTGCTGGTCAACCTCGGCGGCTTCAAGAACTTCTACCTCGACTACGAGTCGCGCAACGCCTACCTGGACCTGCTCCAGCGCTGGGTGGTCGACCTTGCCCGGGACATGCCCGCACTTGGGCACATCCTGGTGTGCTGCGGCGCGTTCGCCCAGCCGGAGACGATCCGGGTCGGCGACGTACGGGTGGAGTTCCGGTTCCTGCCGCACCGGGAGTTCCTGGACCAACTGGCCGCCACGTCGCTGTACGCGGTGCCGCCGAGCCTGACGTCGCTGCACGAGGCCGTCATCGTCTGCCGCATGCCCTTCCTGCTGCCCGAGCAGCACTACGGCCACATCGTCAACCGGCGCATGGTCGCCGACACGGCCGTGGGGCGGCACGCCGCGAGCCTGCGCCAGTGCGGCCCGGAGTTCGAGGTCCCCGAGGACGACCTGGAGGGCACCCGCGAACTGAACCGGCTCACCCGCGAGCTGGTCGACGACGAGTCCCGCTACCAGCGGCTGCGCGCCCATCTGGGTGACCGGTTCGGTGCCTACCGGGCTTTGAACGCTGGCCAGCGCGACGATGCGATGGACGAACTGGCCGATCTGTTCGACGGGCCTCCACTGACCTCGCTGCTGGCGGACCTGGACACGACACTGCTGGAGGCAGCGGAGCGATGACCGACATCGTCCACCCGAGCGCCGAACGGGCCGAGGCAGAGCGCCACGGCATCGACATCGAGACCGTGGCCGCCCAGATCCTCCGTGCCCACCGGGCCCGCACCGGCGCGCCGGCGCCCGCACCACACGACCTGGATGTGCGCGTCTGGATCCCGGCCGGGGCGCGCAAGTCCCGGCGCCGGCTGTTCGTACGGCTGGACGTGGCCGGTACCCCGACCGCCGTGGCCAAGGTGCCGCTGTCTGCCCACGATCGCAAGCTGGCCTACGAGTTCGAGGTGCTGAGCGCGCTACATCCCTCGTTCCCGCTGGCCCGCCCCGTGCCGCTGGACCGGCTCGGCGGCGGATTCACCATGTCCTACCTCGGTGGCAGTGACCTACCCGCCGTGCCCGGCCTCACCGCGGGACCCGACGCGTGCTGGCGGGTGCTGCGGCCGGTGGTGGACAGCGTGGCCACCCTGCACCTGGCCCCGCTGGACGACAACGCCCCGGCGCTGACTCCGTACCAGGCGGCGGCCCAGTACGTGCGGCGGCCCGAGTTCGGCGCGGCCCACGCCGACCGCGCGCTGCGCGCCGCCCTGCTCGCCCGCACCCACGGCGACCTCGGGCCGTGGAACGTGCGCTACGACGTGGACGACGGGACGGTGCTGCTCCTGGACTTCGAGGACTACCGGCCGGTGGGCGTCGCCGGCATCGACGTGGTCAACCTGCTCCTCACCTGCGGACTGCTGATCTTCCCCGACTATCCGAAGCGCGGCTTCGACTGGCTGTACGACCAGGTCTTCGAGAGCGACCACTGGTTTCGCGCGGTGCTGACCCGTGCCCTGACCCATTACTCCACCGCCACCGGACAGCGCCCCGGCAGTGTCGCCGACCTGACACCCCTGATGTGCCAGTGGCTCATCGAGCGGATCACCGCGGAGGGGCGCGACACCTCCGGCATGTTCTACTGCACGTTCGCCGACCGCTACCTGAGCACCCGTCCTTCACTGGCGAGGAGCCTCGATGCCTGACCCGACCGCACACGACACGGACGTCCTGGTCATCGGCGGCGGCCCGGCCGGCCTCTTCGCCGCGCTGCGGGTGGCCAGGGCCGGCCACCGGGCCGTCGTCCTGGAGGCCGGCGGCAACATGGGCGAGAGCCTGTGCCCACGGGTCAGCGCCCGGCTGCGCGGCCGTACCGTGCGGGACGCGGAGAAGTTCCGCCTGCAGTGCCCGCGCTGCGACTGCCTGACCGGACTGGGCGGCGCCGCCTTCCACTTCGACACCAACCTCGGCTACATCTCCGCACTGACCCGGTCCAAGATCGAGGCCGCCGAGGACGGCACCTCCCGCTCCTACAGCGGACTCGAACGCGCCCTCGGCTCCTTCGACCGCGCCCGACGACTCGTCGCCGAGGTGTACGACATCTTTTTCGGGCTCGGGCTGCCCAGGGCCGAGGCCGCGCGGCCGTCGGCCACCGTCGGCGACCCGGCCGCCGCCGGCGCGCCGGCCGTCTTCCAGCACGTCGACACCGCGCCTTCGCAGAGCGTGACCGTCGACGTCGCCCTGGCCGTCATCGCCAACCTCCACGCCGAGTTGGACGCCACCGGCAGCCGGGTGCTGCTGCGTCACACCGCGACGCGGGTGCGCACGCTACCCGACGGCGGGTTCGAGGTGACTGCGACCACTCCGCGGGGCGGGGCGCGGCTGCGGGCCGCCGCCGTGGTGGTGGCCACCGGCAAACTTGGTCTGCCCTGGGTCGGCTACCTGGTGCGTGACCAGCGCGTCGCCCATCGTCCGACGCGCCGGGTAGACGTCGGGGTCCGGCTGGAGACCGACCGCGCGGACATGGCCGCGCTGCTGGACGTGTGCCACAACCCCAAGCTGTCCTTCCTCAACGACCGCGGTGAGTCGGTGCGCACGTTCTGCGTGTGCGAGGGCGGCCGCGTGATGCAGTACGCCTTCCTGGATGCCGTAGCCCTCGACGGCCAGCACTGCCTCAACCAGCCGACGTCCCGGTCCAACATGGGAATCCTCACCACCGTCGACGTCCCCGAGGGAGAGGACGGCACCGCCTACGCCCGTCGGTTCGCCCGCCGGGTGGCCGAGCACGGCGGCGGCCGGCCCGTGGTGTGCACGGTGGACGAGCTGGCCGGCCGCCCGGCGCCCCCGGGCTCGCCATCGACCAGCCTCATCGACTACGCCCACGCCCCGCTGCGCGACTGCCTGCCCGAGCGGATCGTGCGCGACGTGCTGGAGATGGTCCAGCGGCTCAACGCGCTGCACCCGGGCATGATCCCCGGCTCCGCGACGGTCGCCGCTCCGGTGGTCGAGAGGCTCTTCCCCGACCTGACCCTCACTCACGACATGGAGTCCTCCGTCCCTGGCCTCTACTTCACCGGCGACTCCTCCTCGAAGATCATCGGCATCACCTACGGGGCGGCCACCGGCATCGCCGCCGCTGACTCGGCCATCGCCCGCCACGTGCCGCTCACCACGGGAGGCCGGCGGTGACGCTCACCCTGCCGCGCGTGCGCCCCGCAGGCCCCGCGCACCCCCGCGACTTCACCCTGCCGCTGTCCGCCGGGCCCGCCGGCCTGCTCGCCGGGCGTCCGGACACCGCGTCGCTGCTGGCGAACTTCCTGGGCGCCCTCCAGGAGGGCTACCAGATCGCCTGGCCCGTGCTCGGCACCGCCGGCGGCACCACGGTGCGGTACACGATCGCGCCTCGCACCGCGCACACCACCTTCGTCGAGCTGATCCGCACCCCGCCGCGCACCGACGGGAGCCGGACCGACTTTCCCCACCAGCCGTGCCTCGCCGTCCTCCCCGCCGGCCCCGCGGACCCGCCGACGGTCCCGGACGGGGCCGTGTGGGCGGTCGCCGTCGACGGTGGAACGCTCCGCGTCCACCACGACCACCGCGCCCTCGACACACCGACCGCTCGCCGCATGGCCGAACACCTGCTCCTCTTGCTCGGCGCGGCCGCCCGGCGCCCCGAAGCCCCGGTGGTCTCCTGCGAACTGCTGCTGCCCGCTGAACGGGAGGCACTGGAGGCGTACCAACCGCCCGCACCCCACTGGCCGGACACCACCGTGCACCGGATGTTCCGCGAGCAGGCGGCTCGCACACCCGGCCACACCGCACTCGAACACGGCGGGCGCTCCGTGACCTACGCGGCCCTGCACCGCCTCTCCGACACGCTCGCCCGACGTCTGCGCCCCGCGGTCGGCGCCCCCGGCGATCTGGTGGTGCTCTCCGGCGAGCGAGGCCCGGAGTTGTTCGCCGCAATCCTCGGCGTGTTCAAGGCCGGCGCCGGCTTCGTCTACCTCGACCCCGCCCTCCCCGCGCCCCGCGCCGCCACCATGCTCCGCCAGACCGGGCCCGTGGCCGTGCTGCGCACCGCCTCGGGCCACCTCGGTACCGCCGGGCCGCACGCGTTGCCGGTGGAGGCGCTGCTGGCCGACCCGGACGAGGGCGCCGAGCCACTCGACGACATCGCCCACGCGGACTCCACCGCTTACGTCATCTTCACCTCGGGATCCACCGGCGAGCCCAAGGGCGTCCTGCGCCCGCACCGGATGCACACCTCACGGATCTTCCTCGAACAACGGCTGTACGACATGGGGCCGGACGACCGGCACCTGCTGAAGTCACCCGTCAGTTTCCGTGAGTTCATCTGGCCGCTGGCGAGCGGCGGGACCGCGGTCGTCGTCGACCCCGGTGCCGAGCGCGACGACCGCGCACTGGCCCGACTCATCGACCGGGAGGGCGTCACCACCATCAGCTTCGTACCGTCCATGCTGCGCCTGCTGGTGGAGCGGGCGGAGTTCCGCCGCGCGTCCCGGCTGCGGCACGTGTTCGCCGGCGGTGAGGCGCTCGGCGCCGACCTGGAGGCCCGACTGCGCGACTGCGGCTTCGCGGTGCACAACACCTACACACTCACCGAGGCCGACTACGTCTGCCACCGTCAGGGGCCGCTCGCCGCCCAGTCGCAGGGCATCGACGGCGGCACGGTGATCGGCCGGCCACTGGACATGCGGGTCCACCTGTGCGACCGGCACGGCCGCCGGGTACCGCCCGGCGTCGTCGGCGAGATCCACACCGGCGGCCCCGGACTGGCCGAGGGCTACCTGGGCCGACCGGACCTGACGGCCGAGCGCTTCGTGCCCAACACTCTCGACGCGGACGGCCCGCCGCGGCTGTTCCGCACCGGGGACCTGGCCCGGCACCGCCCCGACGGCCAACTGGAATACCTGGGCCGCGACGACGCCCAGGTCAAGGTGCGCGGTCAGCGCGTGGAGCCCGCCGAGGTGGAAATCGTGCTGCGCACGCACCCCGCGGTCGCCAACGCCGCCGTCACCGGCATCGCCGACCCGGACCAGGGCGCCACGCTGGTCGCCTACGTGGTGGCCCGGGATGGCGAGCCCGGCGTGCGGGAGCTGCGCGAGTTCATCGCCGGGCGACTGCCGGACTTCATGGTGCCCGGCTACCTCGCGCTCGTCCCCGCGCTACCCCTGCTCGACAGCGGTAAGGTCGACCGCGCGGCACTGCGCGTCGACCACCGCCGGCGCCCGGACCTGGCAGTGACCTACGCACGGCCCGGCACCGCCCGCGAACGTCGGGTCACCGAGCTCTTCGCGCGGGTGTTGGGCCTGGACGCGGTGGGACTCGACGACGACTTCTTTGCACTCGGCGGGGACTCGCTACGCCTTATGCTGCTGCGCGGCGCCATCGAGGCCGACGCCGGTGGGGAGGTCGACCTGGCCGACGTGCTGCGCGCGGCCACCCCGCGCGGCGTCGCCGCCCTGCTGGCCAACGACGGCAGCGAGCCAGGCTGGTCGGCGCCGCCCCAGCAAGCGGTGACGGAGCGCAGGTCGGCGCTGCTGCGGCAGCGCGTCGCCCTGCGGGACCGGCGTGCCGGCGCGGGCGCCGAGCCCGGAGCTGAGGAGGCCCGGTGAGCGCCGACGACCTGTCCGTCGCCATCGTCGGCATGGCCGTTCGGCTGCCCGGCAGCGACGACATCGACCAGTACTGGGAGGGGCTGCGCGCCGGCACCACCTGGATCACCCGGCGCGGCCCGCTCAGTGGCGTGTACGTGCCCGCCTACGGGGCACTGGCCGCCGCCGGCCACTTCGACCCCGACCGCTTCGGCATCTCGGAGGCCGAGGCGCTGCTCATCGACCCGCAGCAGCGGCTGCTCCTGGAGACCGTGGACGAGGCGCTTGCCGCCGCCCACCTGGACCCGGCCCGGACCGGCCCGGTCAGCGTGTACGCCGGCGTCGGCCGCAACGACTACGAGCGCTGGGTGGCGCACTCCCTGGCCGGCCGGCCGGGAGTGGACGAGATGGCACTGGAGGTCACCAACGGCCGCGACTACGCGGCCACCCGCGTAGCCTACCGGCTGGGCCTGACCGGCACCGCGCTCACCGTGCAGTCGGCCTGCTCCACCTCGCTGGTCGCGGTGCACCTGGCCTGCCAGGACCTGCTGACCTACGGCTGCGCCGCGGCGATCGCGGGCACCGCGGCGGTGCGGGTGCCAACCCCGCGCGGCTACGCGGCGCCCAGCGGCGGCATCGGCTCCCCGGACGGTGTCTGCCGGCCCTTCGACCGGGGCGCCAACGGCACCGTTCCCGGCGACGGCGCCGGGGCCGTGGTCCTCAAGCGCCTGGCCGACGCCCGGGCCGACGGCGACGACATCTGGGCCGTGGTGCGGGGCTCGGCGGTCAACAACGACGGGGCCGCCAAGTCCGGCTTCGCCAATGTCTCCTCCGCCGCCCAGCGCGACGTCATCCGGGGCGCCCTCCAGGTCGCGGGTCTGGCGCCGGAGCAGATCGACTACGTGGAGGCGCACGGCAGCGGCACCCTGCTCGGTGACGCTGCCGAGTGGGCGGCGTTGGCGCAGGTCTTCGCACCCGCCGGCCACCGGCTGCGAGTCGGGGCCGTCAAGGCCAACGTGGGCCACCTCAGGGAGGCCGCCGGCCTCGCCGGCCTCGCCAAGGCCGTGCTGTGCCTGCGGCACCGGCAGTGGGTCCCCACCCCGCACTTCGAGGTGCTCCCGGCCGACTTGGCCCGCCGCTCGTCGACCCTTGCACCGCTGGACCGGGGCGGAGAGTGGCCGGCGCGGCCGGACGGGGTGCGCCGCGCGGGCGTGAGCGCCTTCGGGCTCGGCGGCACCAACTGTCACCTGGTACTGGAGGCCGCGCCCGGCACCGAGTGCGCTCCCGCACCCGTACGCGAGCAACTGCTGCTGCTCTCCAGCCATCGCGAGGAGACCCTGGAGGAGGACGCCGACGCCCTCTGCCGGGCCGTCGCCGCGGCACCCCCTGACCACCTGGCCGACCTGGCCTTCACCACGCAGGTGGGCCGTCGCAGGCTCAGCCGGCGCCGCTTCGCCGTCGTCCTCGACCCCGCCGGCCCGCAGGCCGCGTTCGGGCCCGACCAGACGCGGGGGCAGAGCGCCACAGCTCCGTCACACCCCCCGCAGGTCGGCTTCCTGCTGCCCGGCATCGGCAGCCACTATCCGCGCATGGGCGCCGGGCTCGCGGCCACCGAACCGATTTTCGCCCGCCATCTGGCCCCCCTGCTGGACATCGCCGACGAACTCACCGGCGGCGCGGTCGGCACGCAGTTCGCCGTGGCCGGGGACGGTGCCGCGCCGCCGGCCCCGGCACACCCCGGAGTGGACCGGGTGGACCTGCGGGCGCTGCTGCGCCGCTGCGCCCCGGCCGCCCCCGGCCACCGCCGGCTGCGCGAGGTGCACCTCGGCCTCTTCTGCTTCGAGCACGCGCTGGCCGCCACCTTGATGGACCTCGGCATCCGGCCGGCCGTCCTGGTCGGGCACAGCCTGGGGGAGTGGGTCGGCTCCGCGCTGGCCGGCGTCATCGGTGTGGAGGACACCATGGCGGCGGTGGCCAGGCGGGCGGACCTGGTCACCCTCGCCGGCCCCGGCGCGATGATCGCGGTGCTGGCGCCGGCCGCGCAGGTGGCACACCTCGCCACCGACGGCGTCTGGCTCGCCGCGGACAACGGCCCCATGCACTGCGTGTTCTCCGGCCGACCCGAGCGCGTCGACGCACTGGCCGACACGCTGCGCCGGGAGGGGCTCTCCGTACTGCCGGTCGATGCCCCGCACCCTTTCCACACCCCGCAACTGGAGCAGGCGGCCCGGCGGTTGGGGGACGACCTGCGCGGCGTCGACCTGCGGGCGCCCAGCATTCCGCTGGCCTCCAGCGTGCTGGGCCGGTGGCTGGACGAGCAGGCGATCGACCCCGGGTACTGGCGCCGACACCTGGTCAGCACGGTCCGCTTCCGCGACGCCGCCGCCCTCGCGCTGAGCCGCGTCCGGGTGCTGATCGAGGTGGGACCCGGCACCGCGCGCCCCTGGGTGCTGCAGGCCGACCCGGACGCCGTCGTGGTGCGCACCGTACGCCAGTCCTACGAGCAGATCACGGACCGGCAGGCGCTCTTGGAGGCTCTGGGGCGGTTGTGGCTGCACGGTGTGGAGACGCGGTGGACCGCGTTGCACGGCCCCGGGCGCGTCAAGCGCACGCTGCCGAGACCGCGGCTGAACCGGCTCCGGTTCTTGCCCGACACCGCGCCCCCCGCCACGGACCCCGCGGTCGCGGCCCCCGAGGTCGCGCTGCTCCCCACCGGCGCCGCCTCCGGCGCCGGGGCCGCACCGCCAGCAGAGTCGGGCCCCGGCCCGCACCAGGCGTCGGCCGTCGCGGGCGCGCTGGAGGAGCACCTGCGTGAGCAGTGGCGGGCTCTGCTCGGCCTGCGCGAGGTGCACCCCGACGACCACTTCTTCCATCTCGGCGGCGACTCCCTGATGGGCGTTCACCTCATCTCCGGCCTCCAGCGGCTCACCGGCCGGTCGGTGCCCTCGCCGGTGGTGTTCGCCTCAGCGCGGTTCGCCGGGATGGTCCAAGAAGTCGAGCGGTGGCTGTCCGAAGGCGATGCCACCGCCACCCCTGGCGCACCCGTCACGGAAGGAGGAGAAGCCCATGTCTGAGCACACCCCCGAGCGGAGCCGGCCCGGCGCCGGCGGCGAGCCGATCCGTACGGTCGGCGTGGTGGGAGCCGGCGTCATCGGCTCCAGCGTGGCCCACGCCGTCGCGACGTCCACCGGCCTGCCGGTGACGCTGGTCGACTCCGAGGCCCAGGCCCTGCACGGCGCCGCGGACAGCATCCGTAGGCACCAGCGGCTGGCCCGGCTGACCGGCGGTCAAGGGCCCGCGAGCCCGCTGGACCTGACCATGACCACCGTCCTCGACGCACTGGCCGACGCTGACCTCGTGGTGGAGAACATCACCGAGTGCCAGACCGCCAAGACTGCCCTGTACCGGGAGCTCGACCGGGTGCTGCGGCCCGAGGTCGCCATCGCTGCGAACACCTCGGCGATCCCCATCGGCCTGTTGGCCCCGGCGCTGGCCGATCCCGGCCGGCTGGTGGGCGCGCACTTCATGAACCCCGTGGACCGCATCGGCACGGTCGAGATCGTCCGTGGACCGCTCAGCTCGCCCTCGGCCCTGGCCACCGTCACCGGACTCCTCCGCGCCATGGGCAAGAAGTGGTTCGTCGTGCAGGACGCCGCCGGCTTCGTCGTCAACCGGGTTCTCATGGTGGTGGTCAACCTGGCTGCCGCCCTCGTGCACGAGGAGGTCGCCACCCCGCAGCAGGTCGACGGGTTGTTCCGGGGCTGCCTCGGACACACCTCCGGACCGCTGCGCACGGCCGACCTCATCGGCCTGGACACTGTCGTCCGCACCCTCGACGTGCTGCGCGAGCACCACGGGACCGCCGAGTACGCGGCCCACCCAGCGCTGCGCGAACGCGTCGCCCGGGGCGAGCTGGGCTGCAAGAGCGGCGCCGGATTCTTCTCGTACGGCAGGAGTTCAGCATGACCGACATCCAGCAGACCGCGACGTACGACCAGGTCCGCACGCGCATCCGGGAGTATGTTCTCGCCCTGGTCGGCCTGCCCGACATGGCGGACGACCAGCCTCTGATCACCGACCACGTCCTGGACTCCATCGCGGCCGTCCAGATGGTCGCCTTCGTGGAGGGGGCCTTCGGGCTTCAGGTGGAGGACGAGGACCTGGAGCTGCGCCACTTCGACACCATCGACGGGCTCGTCGGCCTGGTCACCGGAAAGCTGGGGCTGCGATGACCGGCGCCTTCCGCGACCGCTCGCATCACCGGCTGCCCGACGACCTACCCGCCGCGGCCGACACCTGGGAGCGAGCCGGCGCCGTGGACCGGGCGGGGGTGCGCGCGGTGGCCGCACACGGCCTGCTCGGCCTCACGGTGCCCGCCGGCTACGGCGGCGGCGGGCTGTCCCTGCGGGAGAGCGTGGAGGCACACCGCGAGGTGGCGGGGCACTCACCCAGCCTGCAGAGCCTGCTGGTGGTGCACGGCATGGTGTGCCACGCGGTGCGCCGCTGGGGACGGCCGGAGCTGCGCGAGGACCTGCTGCCCCGGCTGGCCCGCGGTGAACTGCTCGGTGCCTTCGCCCTCACCGAGCAGGAGGCCGGCAGCGACCTGCGCGCCCTGCGCACCCGGCTGCGGGAGCAGGACGGCCAGCTCCTGGTCACCGGACGCAAGCGCTGGGTCAGCTTCGGTCAACTCGCTCATGTCCTGCTGGTGTTCGGGGTCGGCGCGGGTGGTGGGACAAGCGTCCTGGTGCCGGTCGGCGCGGGGGCGCGGGTTCGCCCGGAGCAGGTCACCACCGGGCTGCGCGCCTCCCGGCTCGCCGACGTCACCTTCCACGAGACCCCCGTACCGCCGTCCGCCGTGGTCGGACGGCCGGGGTTCGGCGTCCCGCACGTGGCGACCGACTGTCTGACCGTGGGCCGGCTGTTCGTCGCTGCGGCGGCGGTCGGGGTGGCCGAGGCGGCGATCGGACTCGCCGCCGCGCACGCCGCTGCGCGCATGGTGGGTGGTGAACCGCTCGGCTGCCGCCAGTTGGTGCGCGCCCTGCTCGCCGAGGCGTCCGTCGCCGCCGAGGCCGCCTGGCACTCGGTGTGCTCGGCGGCCGACACCCTGGACCGCGCGGACCCTGCGGCGGCCCTGGCCGCGAGCCGGGCCAAGTTCGGGGCGGCGCAGGCGGCGTCGCTGGCCACCGCCCATGCCTCCCGGGTGCTGGGCGCCGGTGGTCTGACCGAGGAGCACCGGCTGACCCGGCTGGACCAAGCCGCCCGCACCTACCAGGTGATCGAGGGGCCGACCGAGGTACTCAAAGACCTGATCGGCGCCGCCGTGGTGAACCAGGCCCGCGGGGCCGTCCCGCACGCCGATGGCGTGGTGTGCGCCCAGGAGGGAGACGACCGTGCCCGAACTGCCTGAGCTGGTCAAGTGCGTGATCTGGGACCTCGACGACACCCTGTGGGACGGCACGTTGATCGAAGGCGACACGCTGAGCGTCCCGTGGCGCAACCGGGACCTCGTCCGCCGCCTGGACGCCCACGGCATCCTTCAGTCGGTCGCCAGCCGCAATGACGAGGAGCCGGCCCTGGCCGCACTGGAGGAGACCGGCCTCGCCGAGTATTTCCTGTACCCACAGGTTGGCTGGGCCGCGAAGTCCGCGTCGGTGGGCGCGATCATACGAGCCCTGGACATCGCACCCTCGGCCGTGCTGTTCGTGGACGACTCGGACTTCGAGCGCGCCGAGGTCGCCAGCGAACTATCCGAGGTCGGCTGCGTGACTCCGGCGCGGCTGCACGAGCTGGTCGACCGGGGCAGGGTGCTGCCCACCAGTGTGACCCCCGATGCCGCGCGCCGCCGTCAGCTCTACCGGGCCGAGCAGTGCCGCCGGGACCACGAGGCCGCGTTCACCGGCCCCGCCGAGGAGTTCCTGCGCTCCCTGCGCATGCGGCTCACCATCCGCCCCGCCACCGCGCCCGACTTGGTGCGGGCGGCCGAACTGACGCAGCGCACGCATCAGCTGAACACCACCGGCATCACCTTCGACGAGGCGGAACTGGCCACGCTGTGCCGGGACGGCGGCCACCGGGTGCTGGTGGCGGAACTGGAGGACGCCTTTGGGACGTACGGCACCATCGGGCTCGCGGTGATCGACGCCGCGCCGCCGAGCTGGACCGTCCGGTTGCTGCTGATGTCCTGCCGGGTCATGGGCCGCAACATCGGCACTGCCGTGCTGGCCGCTGTCGGCCGGCTGGCCGCGGCAGAGGGGACCGGGCTGCGCGCCCACTTCCGACCCACCGAACGCAACCGGCAGATGCACCTGACCTACCGCTTCCTCGGCTTCCGGACCACCGAGACCACCGCCGACGGGCTCGTCGTCCTCGAACTGCCCGAATCGGGTCAACTGACCCCTCCTGCCTACGTCGACCTGCGCGTCGAGGCGGCGCCGGAAACTCCCACCACCGAAGGCATGGAGGTCCCCTCGTGAAGGCGTTCACCGACAGTTGGGTCGACCGCTTCTCCACCATCTACGCTGAAGCGCCCCTGGCCGAGTTGTCCTGGTTCACCGCGGCGCCCGGCCCGGAACTGGTCAAGCTGGTCATCGATGGCGTCATCCGGCGCGGCGAACGCGTCGTGGACCTGGGCAGCGGCCCCGGCGTCGACGCCGTCTTCCTCGCCGCCCAGGGCATGAGGGTCACCGGCGTCGACCTGTCGGCGGCGGCCCTTGAGCAAGGGCGCGCCTGGGCTACGCTGGCCGGTGTGGAGGTCGACTTCGTCCACGGTGACGTGCTGGACGTGCCGTTGCCCGACGGGCAGGCCGACGTCGTCACCGACTCGTTCGTCTTCCACAACATGCGCGACGAGGCCCGGGCCGTTTACGCGGGGCAGGTGCACCGCCTGCTGCGGCCGGGCGGCCTGTTCGTCCTCAACTCCTTCTCCGACCACATGGTCGGAGGCACCGGGCCGCGCCGGGTGACCAGCGCCGAGATCCTGGCCACCTTCGACTCCGGGCGCTTCGACTGCGTCGACCTGCGTCTGTACCGCAACCTGCCCACCGCCGACAAGCCCGACCAGATCCACTGGATCGGCCAGTTCCGGGCCCGCCGATGAGCGAGCGGTTCGCCGGCGCCCGCGTCGTGGTCACCGGTGGTGGGCGCGGTATCGGCCGGCAGGTGGCCCTCGGTTTCGCCGCCGAGGGCGCGGACGTGGCCATCATCGCCCGCACCACCTCCCAACTGGGTGCCGTGCACGCCGAACTCGCCGAGACGGGCGGCGAACACCTGGCGATCACCTGTGACGTGGCGGACGAGGCACAGGTGGCCGACGCCCAGCGGTGCGTCGCCGACGCCTTCGGTACGGCCGACGTCCTGGTCAACGCGGCCGGCGTGTTCACGATGGGTGCCTCGGCTGACTATGCGCCGGCTGAGGCCCGCGCCCTGCTCGCGACCAACGTGCTCGGTACTCTCCAGTGCTGCCAGAGCTTCGGGCGTCCGATGCTGGCCAGGGGCCGGGGCAAGATCGTCAACTTCGCCTCGCTGCTGTCCTTCACCGCCTTCCCTGAGCGGGCCGCCTACGCCGCCAGCAAGGCGGGGGTCACCCAGCTCACCCGGGTGCTCGGGGTGGAGTGGGCCGCGGCGGGGGTCAACGTCAACGCGGTCGCTCCCGGCATGATCAGAATCGAGATGCCGCACCCCGCGGCCCTGGCCGAGGACGACATCACCCGACGCATCCCCGCCGGACGCCGCGGCAGGCCCCAGGACGTCACGGGTGCGGTCTACTTCCTGGCCTCGCCTGACGCCGACTACATCAACGGCCAGACCATCGTGGTCGACGGAGGGTGGCTCAGCTATGGATACCTCTGACGACGGCCGCCCCGACGGCTCCCGCGTCTCCCTGTGCGTCTTCTGCGGTGTTTCCGGCGGGCCCGCTCCCCGCTACGCGCGGGCCGCGGACGAACTGGGGCAGCTGATCGCGCGCCGGGGCCACCGGCTGGTCTACGGCGCGGGCGGCGTCGGACTGATGGGCGCGCTCGCGCACGGCGCCGCCCGTCACCGGGGCGACATCCTCGGTGTCATCCCGAAGTTCCTGCGAGAGCGGGAGATGGGTGACGAACTGCCCCGGCAGCGCGTCTGGCTCACCGAGGACCTGCTGGAGCGCAAGCGCGTCATGATCGACCGCTCGGACGCCTTCATCGCCCTCCCCGGCGGCTACGGCACGCTGGACGAGGTGCTGGAGGTGATCTCCATGGCGGCGCTGGGGCTGCCGATCGGACCGCTGGTTCTGGTGGACGTGGACGACGACTGGCGGGTGTTCACCACGCTGTTGGAGGACCTGTACCAGCGTGGCTTCACCCGTCGCACGGACCTGTCCCAGCGGGCCGCGACGCCCGCCGAAGCTGTCGACCTCGCGGAGGCCGGGCTCGCGCCTGGCCTGGCCGCGACCACCACGGGCTGAGGCGATACATGGACAGCGATACCACGACGCCGGCGGCGCGCCGCCGCTACCTGGTCGGTTGGGGGATCAGCACCCTCGGCTCGGGATTGGTCTTCCCGCTGACCGCCGTCTACCTGCGTGACCATCTCGACCTGTCGGTCTTCGGCGTGTCGCTGTACTTCGGCCTGTTCGCCGTCTCCGGCCTGGTGGTGAACCCGGTGGCCGGCGCGCTGTGCGACCGCGGCAGGCCGGGCTGGATCGCGTTGCTGGCCACGGTGTTCCAGGGGGTGGGCCCCGCCGTGCTGGTGCTGCCGGGCGCCCACGTGGCCGCCGCGCTGGTCTCCGGCGCCGGCACCGGCATCTTCTACGCGGTGCTGACGCCGCTGCTGATCTCGCTGTTCGGTAAGGACGGGCTCAGCCCGATGCTGGCGGCCCAGTACCGCGTCAGCGCGGGCACGGTGGGCGCCGGAGCCCTGGTCGGCGGCGTGCTCGTCGGTTCGCTCGGAGTGTCCGGGTACCGGGCGTGCTTCCTCGTCAACGGCCTGAGCTTCCTGCTTTTCGGGCTCGTCCTGCACGGTGTCGTACGCCGCGGCCGGACGCCCGTCCGGCCGCGGCGTACGACACCGGAGTCCCCGGCCGACACCCCGGCCACCGACGCCGGGCCGGCCTGGGCCCGCGCCATGGCCCCCTTCACCGACCGGGTGTTCCTCTGGGTGCTGCTCATGCAGGGCATGGTGGTCACCTTCGGCCTCGGGCAGGTCGAGTCCGTCACCCCCATCGTGCTGCACGACAGCGCGGACCTGACCGTGACGGGCATCGGCGTGGTGCTGACCGTGAACTCGCTCGCGGTCGTCGTGCTCCAGGGACGGGTGCTCAGGGCGGTCAAACGCCTGGGCCACCTGCGCTCGGTTCAGGTGGCCGTCGCCTTCTGGGCCCTGAGCCTGGTGGTGCTCTGGCTGTCGACGGCCGTCACACCCTGGCAGGGCCGGCTCGCGCTGGCGGCCTGCTACGCGGCGGTGTTCGCCGTCGGCGAGTGCCTGGTGTCACCCAGCATCCAACCCATCGTGGTGGACAACGCTCCGCCGGGCAAGGTGGCCTCGTACTCCGCGTCAACCTCGTTCATCCACGGCATCAGCAACCTGACCGCACCCTCGGTGTGCCTGCCGGTGTTCTCGGCGCTCGGCTTCGCCGGCTACCTCGGGCTTCAACTGCTGGGTTACGCGGCCGCCGCCTTGGCGGCCGTCGTCTTGGCCGCCCACGGGCGCCGCCCGCGACCGCCGGCCCGCGAGACCGCGTCCAGGATGTCCCGCTGACCACCCGCCACGCCGCGTCCGGGGGCCGGTCGCGACGAGCACCTAGAAACCGGTTCTACGAAAGTGACGGTGTTCTGCGATGTCTGGTACGATCTAGGCGGGCGGATGCCAGACCCTCCTCATCATCGGCTCAGGCTACCGGCTCGGCCACGAACGGCTGCTGGCCCAGATGGCCACCGAGGCCGACCTCGTCCTGCTCAAACCCGAACCGATCACCTGGCAGACCCGCTGGGTGCGCGACGCCGCGGTGTTCGACCTCGGTGACGAGAGCGAGGCGCTGCGCTTGGCCAAGGGCCTCGCTACCCGCCACGGCGTCGCCGCCGTCGCCACCTACGAGGAGCCCCTGGTGGTCATGGCCGCCCGGCTGGCACACGGGCTCGGAGCGCCGGGGGTGCCCGTCGCCGCGGCCGAACTGGCCTGCGACAAGCACCGGCAGCGTCGGCTGCTGACCGGGACCGGCGTCTCCCCGACCCGATCTCTGCTGGTCCACCGGGCCGACGAGGCGCGCCGCGCCGCACGAGAGATCTGCTTCCCGTTGATGGTCAAGCCCCGCAACCTCTCTGGCAGCGCCGGCGTGCGCCGGGTTGACGACCCCGCCGACCTCGGCGCCGCCTTCGACGCCGCCGTGCACGTCGACAAGCAGGGCATGACCAGTGACGGCATCCTGATCGAGGAGTTCTTGCACGGCTACGAGTTCGACGTGGACTGCCTGGCGGTGGACGGTACGGCCGTCCCGGTCTCCTGGGCTCGGAAGATCTGGGCGTACGACCCCTACCCCATCGAGGCCGGCTTCGTCGTGGGCAACGGCGCCCTGGGCAGTGAGGTCATGACCGAGGGCTTCGACCTGGCCTGCCGGAGCGTGGTCGCCGCCGGCATGGACCGCACCGTCGCCCACGTCGAGGTCAAGATGACCCCGGACGGGCCGCGGATCATCGAGCTCAACGCCCGGCCCGGCGGCGACATCGCCTCCCGCGTCGTCGAACTCGGCCATGGCGTGCGACTGGGCGCGCTGCTGGCCGCCGCCGCCCTGGGGCGCCGCCCCGAACCGGAGTCCTTCGCCGACTGGGCGGCCGGCATCAGGTTTCTCTACCCGCGCACCACCCAGCGCTTCGCGGGCCTGGCGGAGCCGGGTGAACTGCGTGCCCGACCCTGGGCCCACGAGATCCGCGAGGAGGGCATCAGGCTCTACCCGGCGTTCCTGCGCTACGTCTGGCCATCCGAACTGGACCTGATGGCTCGCATCGCCGGCCTCCGACTGGGCGAGCGCTGGGGCGACTGGGGCAACGTCCCCTTCGACGCCTGGTCCGAGAATCACATCGCCGTGTACCAGAAGGCGGAGTGACGGTGGTGGCGCACGGCACGTCGGCACCGGCGCGCCCCCACCCCGCGGCGAGTTGGGCACGGTGACCACGGCACGGCCCCGGACCCCGCGCGCGGGGGCCACGTCGGGCCGGCCCGTCCCCGGGCCCGGGCAACAGACGCCGGCGCTGCGGCCCACCCCCGAAGTCGCGGCGGCCCGCTGCAACCCGGGACTGCCGCCGGCCGGCCCCAGGATCGGGCGCCCGCATCCGGTGTCGGCCCTGGTGGACCGCGTCAGTGACCTGTACGTGCCGCTCGGCTTCGACGTGGTGCGCCTGCCCCTACTGGAGCACGAGGAGGACAACTTCGACCTGCTCGGCTACCCACCGGACCACCCGACGCGCACCCGGCTCACGTTCTTCCCCGCCCCCGGCATCGTCCTGCGCAGCCACGCCTCGTCCGGCATCTTCGGCGTGCTGCGCCAGGCCGCTCCGGGGCCGGCCCGCGCGCTGCTGGTCGCCACCTGCTTCCGCAACGAACTCGCCTCGCCGTACTCCACCCCTCAGTTCACCCAGATCGACGGCGTGATCGTCCAGCCGGACCTGGGCCTGCCCGATCTGGTGGGCCTGTTCGACACGTTCGTGGCGGGACTGTTCGGTCCGGAACACCCGCGCTGGCTCAGGCGCGGCCGACAGCCCTACAACGGCGCCCGGGTACGCCCTCGACATCGCCTGCCCGCGCTGCGCGGGCGGGTGCGACGAGTGCTCGGGGCGCGGGCGGGTGGAGATCGCCGCTGGCGGCGTGCTGCGGGACGAGGTCCTCACCGCCGGCGGTTACCGCGCCGGCCACCTGACGGGGTTGAGCTTCGGCTGCTCACTGGAGCGCCTGCTGCGCCTCCGGCACGGCATCGACGACATCCGGGAGTTGCTGGTCAACGACACGCGGGTGCTGGAGCAATTCGACTAGCGACACGGAAGAGGTGAAAGACGATGAGGTTCCCTCTGTCCTGGTTGGAGGACGCGTGCGGTTTTCGGCCGGACGCCGCGACGCTGCTGGCCTGGCTGCGCGAGGCCGGGGCCGACGCGCGATCCGGCGGGGCGGACGCCATCGAGGTCGACCTCGACTCCGGCCCCGCCCACCTGGCCTCGGTCGACGGGCTGGCCACCGAGCTGCGGAGCAGGGCGGGCCTGCCGCCCCGCCCCGCGCCCCGGCTCCCGGCCGGCCCCGTGCTCCGGATCGAGATCGCCGACGGACTCAGCGCACGGGTGGCGGCGGTCGCGCTGACCGCACCAGGCGGTATTCGCCTCCCCGCCCCGCACATCAGGCGGTTGGTCGACGCGGGTATCGAGGTCACCGGCACGATCGTCGACCTGCTCCGCTACGTTGAGGTGGAGACCGGGCAACCCGTTGCCGTCGTCGACGCTCGCCTGGTGTCCGCCGGCGCCCTGCGGCTGCGCCCCGCCACCCCGAGCGAGGTGGCGGCGGCCGGCCGCACCCCGCACGGCGCCCCCCGCCTCCCCGCCGGCTCCCCGCTGCTGGCCAGCGGGGACCGCCCGCTGGCCCTGCCCTGCCGGCGCGAGCAACCCGCCCCCGTACCGCTGCATGGTCGCGAGGTCCTGTTGTTCGCCTGGTGGCTGGCACCGCGAACGATGCGGACGGCCGGCGCGGCGTACGGCCCGGAGGCGGCCGACGGTGACATCACGACCAGGCTCACGCGCGGCCTCCATCCCGCGGCCTGCGACCTCTCCGTCGCCAGGGCGGCCGAACTGGCGACCCGCGGCGCCCCGGGCGCGGTGACGGCGGTAGGTGCCGGGGGACGAGCGGAGCCCGTGCCGCGCACGTGGCTGGTGCACACCGACGAGCTGCGGCACGCGGTCGACCCGAGCCTGAGCGCCGGGCGCATCGCGGACCTGCTGCGGACGGTAGGCGTGCGCGTGGACGCGGGGCCCAACGGCGCCCTGCGGCTGACCGCGCCGCCGTCGCGGCCCGATCTGGACCGGGTCGCCATGGTGGCCGCGGAGATCGCCAGGGTGCACGGGCACCATGCCGTACCGGCCCGGATGCCACCGCCCGTCCGCCCTCCGGCGCCCGCGGTCGACAGGGCCCTACGCCGCACGGTCCGGGACGCCGCCGTACGCGCCGGGCTGTACGAGGTCATCACGCCGGTGCTGACCCAGGCGCCGCGGGCGGCCGCCTCGCCCGCCCGGGAGGCCGGGGCCGCCGCGCCGGCCATCGAGTTCAGGGGCCGCGCCGGGATGCGCAACCTGCTGTTGCGCGACTCGCTGCTGCCGGGCGTACTGAAGGTCGCCGCGCGGTCGCTCCGGCACACCGGTGCCGCCCACCACTTCGAGATCGGCGCGGTCCCGGTGTCCGCCCGTCCCGGAGCGGAGCGTTGGCGGTTCACCGCGGTGCTCGGCGGTCCTCTCGCCCCGTCCTCGCTCAACGACCCCGCCCCTCGATCGGCCGCCTTCGCTGACCTCCTAGCCCTCCTGCACGTGCTGCGCAGCGCGATCGAGCGGGGCGAACCCGAGCTGGCCCCGGCCAGACATCCCGCATTCGACGCCTCGGCCTCCTTCGCCGTCAGGCTGGGCGGCCGCGAGGTGGGTTGGGCGGGCCGGATAGCGGCGAAGCCGGCCGAGTTCTCCGAGGCGACGGGCGCCGTGCTGTTCGGCACCGACCTGGACCTGGGCGTGCTGCGCGAGTTGCCCCTGAGCCGGAGAGTGGTGCGACTGCCCGAGCAGCTGCCGCTGCCCGCCTTCAACGTCACCGTAGTCGCCCCCGAGGAAACGTCGGCGGCTGACGTGCTCGGCCTCGTGGCGGAGGCAGGCGGCACCACACAGCGGCTGGTGCGCGTGAAGGACCTCGGCCAAGGCGAGCGGATCGGTAGCGGACTGCTTTCCCTGACCGTCCGCGCGGAGTTCCGCTGGGACGGCGGGGGTGGGCTACGCGCCGAGCGCCGGAGGCGGCGCGAGATGGTGCTGAGCGCCGTGCGCGCCCGGGGTTGGGAAGGCTCATGAGGGACCGGGCCACCGAGCGGCGCGTCGAGGCCCTCCGCCCAGCAGCCGAGCGGTTCACCGCCTGGCTGGAGAGCGACCGGTTCACCTGCCTGGGGGCCCTGGCGGCGCTGCACCGCGACGAACTGGTCGTCCGTGGTTACGGGCGACTCACCGGCGAGGCCGAGGTCGGCGCTCTGCACGCCGACCTGACCGCCTTCGTGCAACACCGCCTCGCGCTCGGCACGGACCCCGGCTTCCATTCCTTCGCCGCGCTCTTCACCGGCGCCACCGTGCGGGACGAGGTCGAGTTCGAGCGTGTCCTGTGGGGCCTCCTGCAGGCACTGCACGAGCGCGACCCCACCCGGCACGCGTACGCGCCGGACGTTTCCAGCGACCCGGGCAGCCCGTCCTTCGGCTACAGCGTCGCGGGCCATCCCTTCTTCGTGGTCGCACTGCACCCCGGCGCCTCCCGGATCTCGCGCCGGTCCCCGATTCCGACCGTGGTGTTCAACTCGCACCGGCAGTTCGCCAGGTTGAAGAGGTCGGGCGTCTACCAGGGCCTACGGACCCGCATCAGGGTCCGCGAGGTCAGGCTCCAGGGCTCGGTGAACCCCATGCTGGCCGAGCACGGTGAGCGGTCGGAGGCGCCCCAGTACTTCGGCAGACTCCAGAGCCCACGCTGGCCGTGTCCCTTCCGCCCGCACGGGGAGGACTGACGTCCGGCTCCCTTGCCCGACCCCGTTCATCCGCCACCACCGAGCCCCCGACCGCTCCACCCGCAGGAGACCAGAGGGGACCGCCCGGCCCCCAGCGTCGGGGCCGGGATCCACCCGAGACGACGACCACCGAGGAGCCCCGACGTCATGGACCACTTCCAGCAGGGCGCGCTCCAGCGCCTCAGCGATCGCGAGCGGGAGGTCCTGGTGTACCTCGCGGCGGGCCACACCTACGCGGCCATTGCCCACTGCATGGAGGTGAGTCCGCACACCGTGGACACCTACCTGCGCCGCATCCGGGGCAAGACGGGCGCGCGGAACCGCATGCACCTGCTGCTGCTCGCCATGGGGCTGACGGCGCCGAGGGGCACGCGCCTGCCCCCAGTCCCGGCCCCACCGGCCCCCGCCCCCCCCCGTACCGGCCTCGCCGTGGAAGCGTCGTAACCACGTCCACGCCGCCTGTCCCTCGTCCGGGGGTTGTTCACGTCCCGACCGCAAGGCGAACCCTGGCGCCTGCCCGCGCGGCCGGGTACCTGGCCACGTGCGAGGTGCTCCGACGCGTGCTCCACGACGCGCGCTCCACCGGGGCACCAGGGGGCAGGGTGGCCGCGACGAGTAGGCCGAGGAACCGGCGCCGCACTCACCCGGACACAGAAGCGCCCGCGCCCCGCGTACCGCCCCGCCGGGTCGCGGCACACTCGCCCGCCCAGGAGTGACGTGATGAGCGAGATCCGACCCGCGCCCCGACCGTCCGCACGGCGCCCGCGCCGGAACCACTGGCTCGGCGGGAAGGGCCACTGCGGCCGGGCGCCGGGCGGACGGCCGGCCGGCGCGCGGGGTCGCGTGCCGGCCACGCTCGCGGGTCGCCTTTCCGGCCGGGTGGGAACGCAGTGCGTGCGCGGTGTTCACTCCAAGGCGGACGGCGGGTAGATCCGGTCAAGGCAGACGCGGTACGCGTTCTCCGTAGGGGTGATGCCCAGGCGCTCGGCCTCCGCGAGGTTGTGTCGTGTCCTAGCCGGCACGGTGTGCTCAATCCTCTCGCGTAGCCCGTCGTAGCCTGGCGTGCCCCGTGCAGGTACTCCTCGGCGCCGCACATGACCCCGGCGTTGTTGTGCCACCACTCAGTCTGGAAGAGAATGCCGCGCTCAGCCAGCAGGCGGGCCAGGCGGATCTCCTCGCGCTGGTCGGTGGCGGCCAGTTGGTTGTTGGCCGGGCCGAAGACGTAGGGGAAGCGAAGCCGCGCGATGACTTCCTCACTCAGGATGCCTCCGACGGCGCAGGGGCAGAGCACGTCGGCTTCCAGGTCCAAGACTCGCGCGGCCGGTATGGCCTGGACGGTGCCGTGCGCCGCCCCGCTTCCACCGTTCCGCCCGCCCGCGTGCGCGGCCAGGAACCGCCCGACCCTGTCCTCGTCGATGTCGGCGACGTAGAGGGACGCTCCCGCGTCGAGCAGGTGCTCGGCCATGTGCCAGCCGACCGCGCCCAGGCCCATCACGGCCACGCTCTTGCCGGTGAGCGAGGCGCGGCCCTCACGGAAGCGCACCGCCTCCCGCAGCGCGAGGAAGGTGCCGTAGGCGGTGGGCCGGCCGGTCTCGCCCAGGGGAGAGCCGGGGCCGCTGGTGAACGAGGTCGAGAAGCGGGCGTTGACCACGTCCGACAGTCCGGTCGGGAAGTTCATGTCCGGCCCGGTCATGGTCCGGCATCGGTCGAGCGCGTAGGCGAGGAACCCGACGGCCGCCAGATCAGCCAGGTCCAGCGGGGCCATCTGCACGGTGGTCTTGCAGCCACCGAAGTCGATTCCGGCGGCGACGTTCTTGAAGCTCATGGCGCGCCTGAGGTTCAACACCCGTCCACGATGACGTCCAGTTCGTGCTCGGTGGGCGCGTGGCGGCGGATGCCGCCAGCCATGGTCGCATGCCGCCGGTTCGTCACCCCCTGGCGCCTGCTGTGCTGGTGGCACAGGAAGCGGATGTCCTTGCCGGCGTGGAAGTACGCCTCGATCCCGACGTGCCGGCCCACCCTCATCCGGTCCAGCACGGTCGACAGGTAGCCAGACAGGCCGTGCTCGGCGAACAACCGCTCCACCTGGTGGGTGGTTGAGGTAGGTCCCGTCCGCGGTGAGCAACGTCTCGGCGTCGAACTCCGCCCGGTAGCGCGCGAAATCCAGGTCCGGCTCCCACTCCCGGGCAGCGAACAACCGGTGCCGGTCGGTGCGCCAGTCGTACTGCACCGTGAGGCTCGTCAGTCCGGCGGCGGCCAGTGGGGTGAACAGGCTGTCGTCCACGCGGTGCCCCCTTGTCAGCCAGGCTCGGTGCCCTGCTCGCGGATCACTCTCCATGGTGAGGCACCGCCGGCCGGCTTGTCCCGCGACAGACAGCTCGACTAGGTTCGGCAAGTGTCGCAACCCAACGGCATTCGAGGTGGCCCAACTGGGCCGCTTGCAGGCGCTCGTGGATGACCTGGCGAGGGCCATCGGGCGCTCGGTCGAGGTGGACAACCCGCAACTCGAGCTGCTGTGCGCCAGCGCGCAGACCGGTCCCATCGACCAGGTCCGCATCGACGCCATCATCGACCGTGCCCCGCCCCCGGGGCCCGTCCCGTGGATGCTGGATCGGAACATCGCCGCCTCGTCGCGGCCGGTGCGGCTGCCCGCCTACCCCGGCTTCGGGATGCTGCCGCGCATCTGTTTCCCAATCCGGTGGTACGGGCAACTCCTGCGCTATCTCTGGCTGTTCGACGAGCCGCCCGCCCCACCCCGGCGCCACGGCCCGGGCATACCGGGTCGCTGCCGACCTCGCTGACCTGATGTGGGCTGACGACACAGCGCTGCGGGCCCGCGCCGAATCGATAGCCACCCTGCTGGCCGCCGTGACGCGCGAAGAGACGGCGGCGGACGCCGTTCGCGAGGCGATCGGGCTCGGGCGTCTGCCGGGCGCCGGGACGTTCACCTTGCACGCCCGTCCAGGCCGTTACCCCGCGACCGGATGCCGCGATGGACCGGGCGCGGCCGAGGGACCCGCTGCCGGATCTCGCACGTCGGCCGTTCCTAGCCGGGTTGACTGGAAAGACGCTGTTGACGCTCTCCCGGAACCGCACCGCAGGGGACGCCGAGGTCGTCAGGGCGTCGCTGTGCCGCGCCTACCGCCGGGTACGGGACGGCGATGGGGACCACTAGCGCCGACGCGGCCGAGGACCTGCCCGAGGCCGCGCCCAGGGCCCGCTTCACCGCCTAGGTCGCCGCGCTGCGCGGTGACCTAGGCGCACCGCTGCGTTGGCGGGAACTGGGCCCCTGGCGCCTGCTGTACGGCCTGACGCTGACCTCCGCAGCCGTGCGCGAGATCAGCGAGGACGCGTATGCGCTGCTCCGCGACGGCGGCCCGGAGCACTGGCGGACCGTGCTCGCCTACCTGGACGCCGGCCGCAGTGCCCCGGTGGCGTGCGCCCACCTTGCCATCCACCGCGCCACGCTGTACTACCGGCTCAACCGGGTGAGGCAACTCATCGGTTCCCCGGCGCTCGACGATGGCTGGCGCGCGGTGGCGCTCACCCTGCACGCGTGCCTGGCGCGTACGGCCGACACGACGTGACGGCGCGCTCCGGCACGTCATCCCCCCTCGGCAGCCCGCCCCGCCTGCGGGCGCCGCTACTCCGGCTCCGGAAGCGTGGCCGCGCGCCACCGACTCGATGACCACTGCGCGTCGTGACCAGGTATCCAGGCGCCCAGAGCGCCGGCGGGCCACCACATCGGAACATCTCCGCTCGCGTGGAGCGGACGGGTGGCGTGTACGGTGTGCTGGCCCATGCTGCGGAACACCCGCGCTCGCCCGGAGCGGACAGCTTTCGAGCCGGCCGCCCCGAGTCCGTTGGACGGAACACCTCCCGTGCGCGAAGTAGGGTTGCTGCTTGAGAGGCGTACACGCTTTCCCCGGGCGTGACCTTAGAAGCCATCTCATTTGGCGAGTCCGCGGTAGCAGATGAGGGTGCAGGCGATGCTGGTGAAGGCCAGGAAGTGATCGGCCTTGCGCTCGTAGTGTCTGTGGAGGCGACGGCAGCCTGCGAGCCAGGCCGTGGTCCGTGAGTAACGCCCCTGGTCAGACGCCCTTCTTCCGCCTCTAGAAGAACCCCAGCGCCTTCGGCGAGTACGACACCAGAAGATTCTTGGTCTGCTGGTAGTGGTTGAGCATCATCTTGTGGTTCTCGCGGCCGATGCCGGACTGCTTGTAGCCACCGAACGCGGCGTGCGCCGGATACGCGTGGTAGCAGTTGGTCCAGACGCGGCCCGCCTGGATGGCGCGGCCCGCGCGGTAGGCGGTGTTGCCGTCGCGGGTCCAGACGCCCGCGCCGAGGCCGTACAGCGTGTCGTTCGCGATCTCGATCGCGTCGGCGAAGTCGCTGAACGGCGCCACCGCCACCACCGGGCCGAAGATCTCCTCCTGGAAGACGCGCATGCGGTTGGGGCCCTCGAAGACCGTCGGCTGGACGTAGTAGCCGCCCGCCAACTCGCCGCCCAGCTCCGCCCTGGCCCGCCGGTGAGGACCTTGGCGCCTTCCTGGCGGCCGATGTCGAGGTAGGAGAGGATCTTCTCCAACTGGTCGTTGGACGCCTGGGCGCCGATCGCCGTCGTGGTGTCCAGCGGGTGGCCCTGGACGATCTCTTCGCTGCGCGCCAGGCCGGCGCCGAGGAAGTCCGCGTAGTGCCCCTGTCGGATCAGCGCCCGGGACGGTCAGGTGCAGACCTGGCCCTGGTTCAGGGCGAACATCGTGAAGCCTTCGAGCGCCTTGTCCAGGAAGTCGTCCGTGGCAGAGGAGACGTCGTCGAAGAAGATGTTCGGGCTCTTGCCGCCCAACTCCAGCGTCACCGGCTTCACGTGCTCGGCCGCGTACTGCATGATCAGCCGGCCCGTGGTGGTCTCGCCTGTGAAGGCGATCTTGGCGACGCGGGGGCTGCTCGCCAGGGGTTTGCCGGCCTCCACGCCGAAGCCGTTGACGATGTTGACCACGCCCGGCGGCAACAGGTCGGCGACCAGGTCCAGCCACACGTGCACCGACGCTGGGGTCTGCTCGGCGGTCTTGAGGACGACCGTGTTGCCCGCGGCCAGCGCGGGGGCCAGCTTCCAGGCCGCCATCAGGAGGGGGAAGTTCCACGGGATGATCTGCGCCACCACGCCGAGGGGCTCGTGGAAGTGGTACGCCACGGTGTCCGCGTCGAGTTCGGACAGGCCGCCTTCCTGTGCGCGGATGGCACCCGCGAAGTACCGGAAGTGGTCGACGGCTAACCGGATGTCGGCCGCCAGGGTCTCCCGGACCGGCTTGCCGTTGTCCCAGCTGTCCGCCACCGGGAGGGCCTCCAGGTTGGCCTCCATGCGGTCCGCGATCCGGTTCAGCAACACCGCCCGCTCGGTCGGTGACGTCCTGCCCCAGGCCGGCGCCGCGGCGTGGGCGGCGTCCAGTGCCCGCTCCACGTCCTCGGCCGTGCCACGGGCGATCTCGGTGAAGGGCCGGCCGTTGACCGGGGTGGGGTTCTCGAAGTACTGGCCCCGGGCCGGCGGTACGTACGCGCCGCCGATCCAGTGGTCGTAGCGCGACTGAAAAGCTCACCACGGCGTCATCGGAGCCCGGATTCGCGTAGCGGGGCATGGCGCGACCTCCCGATCACATGCGGCCCGCTCCCGTCGCGGGCAGCGCTGGGCGGAGGCTAGGCACCGACAGGTTGCGCCGACGTTGCCGACCACCCCGCGGCCGCCCGCCCCGCCCACCACCTCCCCGCCCTCTCGTCCTCATCCCGTCAGGTCGCCGCGTCCGGCAGGCCGTACGCCAGGCGCAGCCGCTGCGCGCCGCGTGCCACCGCGGCACGCTCGGGGCTGTGCGCGGGCAGCGCCGCGAGCAGGGCCTCGCGCACCTCCAGGTCGCTCTCGCCCCACGGCGCCTCCGCCCAGCGGCGCAGGAGTTCGGCGTCCCGACTGGCCAGCACGGCGCGTCGTAACCGGTCGTCCAGGACCGCCCTCAGCCGACGGATGCCCGGCGCCTCCGACAGCGGGAGCAGTGGGCCCTGGTAGGTGCTGAGCGCGCGGTGCGGACAGCCGGCGGTCAACTGGTCGGCAGCCGTCAGCGCATCGCACCGCACGGGGGCGCACAGCCGGTACGGGCGCGAGCCGAGCAACGGGCCCACGCGCCGGCGCAGCCGGGACAGCTCGGCCCGCAGCGTCACCGGGTCCACCGTCCGCTCCCCGTACAGCAGCTTCGCCAGGCGGTCGCCGGTCAGGCCGTCGGGGTGGCAGGCCAGGATCACCACGATCTCGCTGTGCCGGTGGCTCAGGCGCAACCGTCGCCTCTGCGTGACCAGCAACGCCTCGTCCCGCCCCAGCGCGCTCACGGACGCGCCGGCACCCGTGTCGGCGCTGGTCCTGGGGCGTTCGAGGGCGGCGAGCTGGGCCTCGGCCGCCCGCGCCGTGGCCTGCACCAGGGCCAGGCTGTGCGGGGCGGCCAGATGGTTCCCGCCGGTGATGTCGACGGCGCCGAGCAGCCGGCCGGTGTACGTGTCGCGCACCGGCGCCGCGGCGCAGGTCCACGGTTGCACCGGGCGGCTGAAGTGCTCGGTCGAGAAGATCTGCACCGGGTGGCCGACGGTCAGTGCCGTGCCCGGCGCGTTGGTGCCCGCGTGCCGCTCGTCCCAGCGGGCGCCCGCCACGAAGTTCATGCGCTCGGCCCGCCGCAGCTCACCGCGGTGACCCTCGACCCAGAGCATGCGGCCCAACTCGTCGCAGACCGCGAACAGGTGGGCGCCGTCGTGCGCGACGGCGCCCAGCAGCTCACGGAACAGCGGGCAGCACCCGGGCCAGCGGGTGCTTGCTGCGGTACGCCTCCAGGTCGCCCGCCTCCAGGGGGATCGGCGCGACCCCGTCCCTGGCCACCCGCGCGTCGGCGGACCGTCGCCACGAGTCCGCCACCACCGGCCGTACCGACGGGGCGACGGCGCCGTGGGCGAGGAACTCCTCCCAGCCGGCGCGCACCGCCCGGGACCTGTCGGTGGGGTCGGTGCCGGGCGTCATCGCCAGCCACGGGTTGACGGACGCGTTGAGCGACGGGTTGACCACGGGGCCTGCCTCCTGCACTCGCACCGGACGACCTACGGTGGAGAGGCGTATCCGCACGTGTGGCAGATCTTCCAACCGTCCTGGTTGACGGCTAGCTGACCCCCGCAGTTCGGGCACTGCTCGGCTCGCGGGGCCATAGGGGACGGCCGTCGGCCGTCCGTCGTGTCGGGCACTACGCCACTCTTCGTTCTCATGTCCCTCGTCCGTTCTGCGGTACCCAATGCCTCCCGCCAGGTGAATGCCCCGGATGCGGAGGAACACGTCCGCGAACGGCGGCCGTCGCCTCCCGCGTTCACACGGGGTGCGCGCGCCGCACCCATCATCGCGGCGCGCACACGCTGCCACTAGTCGCCCGCAGGCAGTTGACTGATGGAAGGCGAGTCGGGGCGACCCGGCGCGCGGGAACCGTCGCCGGTACGCGCCAGTATGGGGCGTTATGAACGGTCGAAAGCGCGGTCACGGCGCCCCCGGGGGCGATCGCCGACCGTGCGTGCACCATGGCTCCCGCGGCGCGTGGCGCCCCGGGACGTCGAGCGGAACCAGGACAGCGACAGCGCGACGGACCAGGCCGCGGCTCCTCCCCCCGAGCCGGCGGCCCTCCACCGCCCCGTACCCACGGGCCGAGGTGCGGGGCGGCGCTTCGCGCCCTCCTCGATGATTCGCGCCCCCGCACGTCACCGCTCTGACCGCGGGTGCAAAGATGTGTGCGTCATGGAAGGGGGGCACGTTCTACGGGGGCTGCGAGCAGCGGTGTTCGCGGCGGTCTGCGTGCTGCTCGCCGCCGCCGGACACATCGTCATGTCTGCCACCCCCATTCCGCTCTGGGCCGTCGGCGTCGCCCTGCTCGGCACCGGCGGCGCGGCGTGGTGCGCGGCCGGCCGGGAGCGCGGGCCGCTGCTGATCATGTCGCTGACGGCCGGGGCCCAGCTCGCGCTGCACACCCTGTTCAGCGTCGCGCAGACCGGCGTCGGCGGGCACGGCGCGGGGCACGGGCAGCACGCCCACGCCGCCCCGCCCCCGACCGTGGCCTCCGACACCCTCCGCGAGCGCATCGCGGCCGGCGAGGCCGTGTTGCCACCCAGTTGTGGCCTGCCCAACCCGCTGGTCAGCGGCGAGGGCTCGGCGGCCGGCGGCGACGGTCTTGGCCAGCACGTCGCCGGGCTGGGCCAGGACGTGCTCTCCTCGGCGCACACCATGGCCCTGCACGACGGGCACGGCGGACTGGGCATGTGGTTCGCCCACCTGCTGGTCGCACTGGTCTGCGGGGTCTGGCTGTGCGGCGGCGAACAGGCGGCCTTCCGCGTCGGGCGGGCGCTGGCCGTGCGGCTGTTCGCGCCGCTGTACGTGCTCTTCGGCGACACCGCGCCCGGACCGCAGCCCGAACACGGCCGCTCCCGCGGGTCCCACGAGGCCCGCCGCCCGCGGCTCCTGCTGCTCGTCCACGTCATCGCCACCCGTGGTCCGCCACTGGGGATCGCCGTCGCCTGACGGCCACCTCCCCTCGGCAGGTCACCTCCCGGCCAGCCCCATCGGCGGCCGGAGCCGGCGCGCCCCCGCGACGCGCCGGAACCCAGGAAGGACATATGGCGATGAACCCTGCCCTCTTTCGGGCAGCACCGGCCCGGCGCGTGTCGCCGCGCCCCGCCCCCACGGCCGGCGGCAACCGGCCCTGCCAGCCCACCCGCCCCGTGCCCCGTACGGCTGCCCACCGATCGGCTGGTTCGGCCGCCGGTCGCGCCGCGACGGCCCCGGTGCCCCCGCACGCCCGCGCCGCCGCGCCCGTGACGTCGCGACGCGCGCCCCGCGTGTGCGCTGCGCCCCGCACCGGGGCCCGTACCGGCGGTCGTACGAGCCCGGCGCGCCGAGCGCACCCCATGCCGCCGGTTGGCGCTACACCGCCGGTCGGCGCGTGGCGGCGGGATGGCGGCGTGCTCGCCGCCGTGGCCGGCCGGGCGCGGCTAGTGCGCCGTGCCGCCGATGCGGGTGGTCCACTCGCGCAGGGCCAGCACGCGACGTCCCCAGAGCCTGCAGTCGGCGCAGCCGTGCAGATGGGCGTCGAGCACCGGCCCGGTGACACCGGGCGGCAGCGCCTCACCGTCGACCCTGGCGGAGAGCGCGGTACGGGAATCGAAACAGTGCACCCGGCCATGGTCCCCGCTGCCGCGCCCGGGCCGTGCGGCGCCCCCCGCGCCCGTGGCCCGCGGGGCGGTGCCGTCCGTGCTCCGGGGCAGCGCGACGCGGAGCACGGTGATGCCCGTGTATGAGCGCGACGACGAGGCGGTGACCGCGTGGGCGCTGGCGGCGCGCGGCGGTGACGCCGAGGCGGTGGACCAGTTCATCCGGGCCACCCAACGCGACGTGTGGCGGTACGTCTCGCGGTTGAGCAACGACCCGCAGTCGGCCGACGACCTCGTCCAGGAGACGTACTTGCGGGCGCTGCGCAGCCTGCCCCGGTTCGAGGGCAGGTCGTCGGCCCGTACCTGGCTGCTGTCGATCGCCCGCTACACGGTCGTGGACCGGCTGCGCTGGAACGCGGCCCGACCACGCCTATCCGACACCGACGACTGGCAGACCGCGGCCGAGTTGGCGCAGTCCCGCGAGTTGCCGGGGTTCGACGAGGGGGTGGCCCTGTCGCAACTCCTGGGGCAGCTTCCGTACGAGCGGCGCGAGGCGTTCGTGCTCACCCAGCTCCTCGGGCTGCCCTACACGCAGGCCGCGCTCGTGGCCAACTGCCCGGTGGGTACCGTGCGCTCGCGCGTCGCGCGGGCCCGCGAGGCGCTGATCGAGCAACTGGCGAGCGCGGAGCGCGCCGGCCACGGGTCGGCGCCGGGCCGGGGCGCGCGGGCAGCCGCCCGCCCGGGCGGCGCGCCGCCGCGGACCACGGACCCCACGGCCACGCGCTCCGGCCCCGGTGTGGCCTCCGGGCGCCCGGAGGTCGGCGCCGGGACCGGCGGCGGGACGCGGGCGCGCGTTCCGGAACTGGCCGGGGCGCGCTGAGACAGCCGGCCGGGCGGGGGTTCGCGGGGCGACTCGCGGGCTCCCACCCGACGCGTGCCCGCACGCCGGGTGCGGTGAGTCCGTAGGTCCGTACGGCCGCCTGACGCCTGCGGCGCGCCCGACCGGCCGGGCCCCGAAGGCCGGCTGTGGACGCCAGTGGGCCCCGCCACGAGTCGTGGCGGGGCCCTTGGGGCGCGCGCGGCGGAGGGGGAGTCGCCCGGAGCCGCTGCCCCCGTTCGCCGAGGGGCAGCGGATGCGCGCCGTGCTCTAGCTGCCCGGTCGTACCACCAGGGCGTTGACCCGCATCGGCTCGCTGTCGCGGAAGTGCAGGACCAACGGCACGCGTTCGCCCAGCCGCATCGGCGGCGGGTTCTCGACCATGACGTCGAGGCCGGTCGCCGACATCTCCAGCTTGCCCCCGGCGGGCAGCGAGGCCGCGGAGACCATCTGCATGGTGCCCACGCCGTTCTCGTGCACGTTGCGGCTCAGCATCACCCGACCGGCCTTCGCCGGCGTCGAGACGCGCACCAGCGCGTCGTCGGCGCCACCCTCGTTGGTCAGGTTGAACAGCGCGGCCGTCGCCTCCGGGTTGGACGGGAGCATGATGCGCGCGTCGACCAGGGTGGGTTCGGCCGGGCTGCCCGCCGCGCCGGACGCCGTCCACGCGGTGAGCACGCCGAGCGTCACGGCGCAGGCGATGACCGGCGCGAGGACGGCGGTCAGCGCGCCCTTGTTGAGCGCGAGGCGCGACTTCCGGGGGGCGGGGCCACCCGCGCTGGCGCCGGTCGCGCCCGCGGCCGGGTCAGCCGTGGTCGAGACAGCCGAGCCGGGTGCGCTGGGCTCGGGTACGGCGTCGGTCGTCTGGGACACGGACTTCTCCCTCATGACTGCTCCGATGCGGCCGTGGCTCGCGCGCGCGACCTGCTGGGACGGTTGCTCGCCGGCCGATCTCCGCCCGGCCTGGGGTTGCTGGGCCGGGGGCGCCCCGGTGCCCCGGTGGACGAGGTGGGCTGCCAGCCGCGCAGCCGCAGGCTGTTGCCGACCACGATCACCGAGCTGGCGGACATCGCGGCGGCGGCCACCATCGGGTTGAGCCAGCCGACGGCCGCCAGCGGCAGGGTGACCGCGTTGTAGCCGAATGCCCAGGCCAGGTTGGAGCGCACCATGCCCAGCGTGCGCCGGGCCAGCCGTACGGCGTCTGGCAGCGCGCCAATGTCCTCGCGTACCAGCGTCACGTCGGCCGCGCCGATCGCGGCGTCCGTGCCGCCGCCCATGGCGATGCCCAGGTCGGCCTTGGCCAGCGCCGCCGCGTCGTTGACGCCGTCGCCGATGACCGCGACCCGGTGGCCGTGCTCGCGCAGCGAGCGCACCAGCTCGGCCTTGCCCTCGGGGGTGGCCCGGGCGTGCACCTCGGTGATGCCCAGCCGTTCGGCGACGGCCCGCGCGGTCGCCTCGCTGTCGCCGGTCGCCAGCACCGTGCGCAGGCCGAGGCGGCGGAGGTGGTCCACCGCCCGGAAGGCGCCGGGGCGCAGGCTGTCGCCCAGCGCGAGGACGGCCTCCGGCGCGCCGTCCACGCGTACCAGCACCGTCGTGTGCCCGGTGCTCTCCGCCTCGCGCACCGCGTCGGCCAGCTCCGTGGGCACCGCGGCCTGGCCGTCCGGGGTGACGCCGTCGGGGGACTCGGCGTCCGGACGGGAGACCGTCACCTGGTGCCCGTCCACGCGTCCGCTCACGCCGTGCCCGGCGGTCGCGGCGAAGCCGATGACCGCCGGCAGCCCGGCGCCCTCCGCGGCCTCGCGCCGCGCGTGGCTGACCACGGCACGTCCGACCGGGTGCTCCGAGCCCTGTTCGACCGCGCCCGCCAGGCGTACGACGGTCTCCTCGTCCAGCCCCTCCGTACGGCAGGTGACCTGCGTGACGCCCATCTCGCCGATGGTCAGCGTGCCGGTCTTGTCCAGCACGACGGTGTCCACCCGGCGTAGCCCCTCCAGGGCCTGCGGGCCCTTGACGAGGATGCCGAGCTGGGCGCCGCGCCCGGTGGCGGCGAGCAGGGCGGTGGGGGTGGCGAGACCGAGGGCGCACGGGCAGGCGACGACCAGGACCGCCACGGCGACGGTCACCGCCGCCTGCGGGTCGGCGCCGGCGCCGAGCCAGAAGCCCAGGACCGTGACGGCGATGGACAGCACGATGGGCACGAAGATGCCGGCCACCGCGTCGGCCAGGCGCTGCGCCCTGGCCTTGCCGGCCTGCGCGTCCTCCACCAGGCGGGTGATGCGCGCCAGTTGGGTGTCGGCGCCCACGGCCTCGGCCCGCACCTCGAGCAGCCCGCCCGAGTTGACGGCGCCGCCCACGACCGCGGAGCCGGGGCTGACCTCGACCGGCGCGCTCTCGCCCGTCACCAGCGACATGTCCAGGGCGGAGCCGCCCTCGGTGACCACGCCGTCGGTGGCGACGCGCTCTCCCGGCCGTACGACGAACAGGTCGCCGACCCGCAACTGCTCGATGGGGATGCGCCGTTCGGCGCCGTCCACCCTTATGACCACGTTCTTGGCCGCCAGGTTGGCGAGCGCGCGCAGCGCGGAGCCGGTGCCGTGCCGGGCTCGCGCCTCCAACCACCGTCCGGTCAGCACGAACAGCGGTACGGCGACCGCCGCCTCCAGATACACGTGTGGCGTGTCACCCGAGGCGGAGGGCAGCAGCGTGAACGGCATCTCCATGCCCGGCTCGCCCGCGCCGCCGAAGAAGAGCGCGTACGTGGACCAGGAGAAGGCGGCGATGACGCCGAGCGAGACCAGCGTGTCCATGGTGGCCGCGCCGTGGCGCAGCCCGCGGGCCGCCCGTGCGTGGAAGGGCCACGAGCCCCAGGAGGCGACCGGCGTGGAGAGCACGAAGCACACCCACTGCCAGTTGCGGAACTGGAGGGCCGGCACCATCGAGATGACCAGTACCGGGATCGACAACAGGGCTGTGATCAGCAACCGGTCCCGCTCCTCGCGGGCGATGGCGGCCTTCTTCTGCTCGCGCTGGTCCTGCGCCTCGCCGGCGTCTGGCTCCGTGCCGTTGTCGCCCGTGGCGCCGCGCCCGGCCGAGGTCGGCACCGGCTCGGCGGTGTAACCGGCCTTCTCGACGGTGGCCGTCAGCTCGGCCACGGAGACGCCCGCCGGATGGGTGATGTGGGCGCGTTCGGTGGCGAGGTTGACGGTGGCGGTGACGCCTTCGACGCGGCCGAGGCGCTTTTCGACGCGGCCGACGCAGGCGGCGCAGGTCATGCCGCCGATGGTCAGCTCGGTGGTGACCGGGGCTGGCGTGGTCACTGGGCGCCTCCGACCGCGGCCGGCACCCCGCCGACGGGCGCCGGCGGGACGACGCCCGTCCCGTGGTTGTTCATCCCGCCCATGTCGCCGCCGGAACCTCCGTCGTCGGACCGGTGCAGCTCGGGGGCGACCGGGCCGGCAGCCGAGCCGACGGCGTACGCGATGCCGAACATGGCACCGAGTAACAGGACGAAGCCGGTGAGCATGAGCGCTGGACTGTACTGACGTGAGGTCATCGCTGCTCCAAGACGGACGAAGACGGACAGGTGGGGAGTGGCACGCGCGCCCCGGCATCGAGCGGGCCGGGCGGTGTGCGGCGGACGGGGCCGGGTTGGCTGGGTGGCACGGGTGGCGAGCGGGTCGGACGGGGGCGAACGGACGACGGGCGCCGGAGGCCGGGTCCGGGACCCGAGGCCGACCGGCGGTGGTGCTGGACGGACGGATGTGGCACAGGGCGCGGGTGGGCGGTAGGGGACATCGGATGCGGTACGACAGTGGAGACGGAATCGTGACGCGGCATCATGGTGACACGGGTCTAGCCCATCTCGGCCCTGTTGATCCGGCCGCACGGCACGTGAGGTTTCTCCCGGCGCGCGCCGGGAACTGGCGCCCGCGCGGAGCCGACTTCATATGGATGACGGGGCCTGTCGCGCCGCCGACGCGGTGTCGGCGTGCGGCGCGGGCCCGGCCCGGCCGCCGCCCTGACCTGGTCTGAACCAATCCCGGCGTAGTGCGGGCCGCGCGGCCGACCGTCAGTCGCGGGCGGCCTCCAGCGCCCGCTGGTCGGGCACTGCCAGCCGCTCCATGATCAACGCGGCGGCGTCGTCCTGTAGTTGGCCGCCGGTGGGCGTGTCCAAATCCGCGCGCAACCGACCCAGCAACTCGGAGGTGGGCAGCGCCGCCCACCGGCGCAGCCGGGCCGCCAACGGATAGAACGAGCCATCCGCGCCGCGCGCCTCGGTCACCCCGTCGGTGCAGGCGAGCAGCCGACACCCGGGCGGTAGCACGACCCGCTGGACGGCCCGCGGATGGTCGGCCAGCTCACCGAGGCCCAGCGGCAGCCCCGGCTCGGCCAGCTCCACCTCCCGGACGGCGTTGTCGGGGCCGATCACATACGGCGCGATGTGGCCGCAGTCCACGACGAGCAGCGACATCGGCTCCTCCTTCGCCGCCCCGTCTGACGGGCCCCCGGCGCCGCCGTCCGTGCCGAGGACCAGGGCCGTCACGAACCGCTCCTGCGCCTCCACCGGCTCCCGCCCCTCGCGGGAGGCGTTGTAGCGGGCCAGGCCCTGCTCCATGGCGAGCACGCCACTGGTGAGGTCGCGGCGGTGGTAGGCGGCCTCGCGGAAGGCGGTCAGCACGGTCGCGCCCGCGCCCAGCGTGCTCAGCCCCTTGCCGCGCAAATCGCCGATCAGCACGCGGGTGCCGTACGGGGTCTGCACCGCCTCGTACAGGTCGCCACCCACCAGGGCGTCCCGCTGCGAGGAGACGTAGAAGCCGTCGACGACGACGTCCTGGGTCCGCAGCGGGAGCTGGCGCAGGAGTGCCCGTTGCGCGGCTTCGCCGGTGGCGCGCTCGCGCTCCAGGAGTTCCTCGCGGTCGCGCAGCAGCCTGGCCACCGCGATGCTCGCGCCGACCATCAGCGCGTTGCTGAGGATCGCGCCGGCCCGGGCGACCGTCGGCACGCTGGAGGGCAGCACGCCGTAGATGACGGTCATGGCGACGAAGTCCAGGGCCCCGATGACGACCGTGTGGCGGTAGACGCACAGCGCGGCGGCGACCATCGGGGCCACCGCCGCGTAGACGTCCAGGCGCAGGTAGCGCGAGGTCAGCTCGTCGATGACGACGATCGTCGCCAGGTATCCGAGCAGCAGGACGAAGAGGCCGTTGGCGAACCTCGGGCTTCGCAGGCGCCACGGCACTGTGGTGAGACCTCCCGGTGGGGCTGCGGATGGTCTCAGGCTGGCACGGACCCGTGCCACCGGCCACCGCACCGGGGTGCGGTGGCCGGGCCCTGTCGCGCCGGGTGCCCGTCAGGCGCGGGGGGCCAGGGTCAGTCCGTCGGTGGTGATCGAGTCGGCGGTCACGAGTGCCTGGTCGGCCTCCACGTCGGTGAGGAAGACCAGCGGCGGCACGAGCGGTGGTACCGGCAGCCGGTCCGGGGTGAAGGTCAGGCACAGCAGGCCCTCGACGCAGCCCTTGAACCGACTGAGGTAGAGCGTCACGTGGCCGGACAGCTCCAGCGAGTCGGCCCCCAGGTCCAGCTCGGGCGAGCCGTCGCGGGTCCGCATCCGGTAGTCGGTGAGCGAGGCGGCCCGCATTGTGAGGACCATCACCCTGAGCTGTCCGCGAGCGGTGGGCAGCTCGGTCACGCCGGCCACGATGAAGCCGTGCGGGGTGAACCGGGTGGTGGTGATGGTGGGCGGGGTCGCGGCCACCGGTAACCCGGGCCCGTCGTCCGCCGGCGCCCCGCCGCGGCGCCGATGCCCATCGCCGCTATCCCGCTGAGGCTGACGAGGACGGTCAGCGGCGACAGCGGGATGGCCATGAGTTCGAGTCCGCCGAGCACCAGCAGCAGGCCCGCCCAGAACGGCCGGGTGCGCCGCCAGCCACGGAAGGCCGCGCGCTGGCGGGGCAGCGGCAGCCCCTGGAGCGCCGCCCGCCACCGCGCGCGGGCCCGCCATGTCGGGCCGGGCCCCGACGCCGCTGGCCAGGGTCCCGGCGGCGGTGGCCGGGGCCTCGCCTCGCGCCCCGCGCGCTCGGCCCCGGCCGCTCAGAAGCACGTGTCGCCGCCCAGGCTGACGCCGAGCTTCAACCCCTTGAGCCGGAAGTTGCCGCCGGTGGCGGACCAGGCGTGCGACTTCACGTCGGCCACCTCGATGTTCCCGGCCTGGAGCCCGAACTTCCCCTTCTCCCGGCGGACGCCGGGCGTCTCGTCGAGGGTGGAGGCGTCGCGGCCGAGCTCGACCGTGCCGAAGCGGGCGTCGCCGGCCAGGTCCTCCGTGTCGATGACGAGGTTGCTGGCGGTGACCTCACCGGCGTCGCCGCCCGCCGTCAGCTTGAAGGTCACCGTGCCGAGCGGCGTCCTGACCTCGGCGGCCTGGCAGATGTCGTCGAGGGTGGCCCGGTCGAGCCCGAGCAGCGAGACGGGGTGCCCCTTGCCGTCCAGGGAGCGGTCGGTCTCCACGTACGAGGCTAGCCCGTCGCTGGTCAGCTTGGACGAGGCGACCTGGAAGCTCGTACCCGAGACGGCGCAGGACGTGGCCAGCACGCCCTGCGCCATCATGGCTGCCATCACGCCGACCGCGAGCACCGCGGGCAACCCCACCACGGTCGTCCACTTCCACGCTGTCCTGCCTTCCGGCAGCCGTTCCTGAGATGCCTTCACGGCGCCCTCCACAAGGAATGAGCCTCCCCGCGGGCAGCGGTGGAGAGGCGGCACGCGGTCGCGGGAGCGTTCGCGCGTCGGTACGGAGGCACTGCACTGCGGCCGGGGCGAGCGGATGCCCATGGCGGGGGCGTCTGCGAACGCGGCACGACGCAACCGTGGTGAGAGCGATCCGCCATCCGGTGTCCCTCTGCCATACTGCGGAAATCTCAAGGCAGTTGGAGAGTAGGCGCGATTTTGCATAATAGTCAACGGGTCGGACGTGAGGCTTCCGAGAGCGAGGGCGGCTCCGAGCGCTCCCAGGCGCGGCGGGCCGAACTCATCGCGACCGGACGCGGGTTGTCCGCCGACACCTCGTACGACGCCCTGTCGATGGACGACATCGCGCGGCACGCGGGCGTCGCCAAGGGCTCATCTACTACTACTTCAAGAGCAAGCGCGGCTACTACCTCGCGATCATCGAGGACTCCGTCGCCCAGCTCGTCGCCCGCGCCGAACGCACCCGGGACCTGCCGCCCGGCGAGCGGGTGCGCCAGACGATCGACTGCTACCTGCGCTACGCCCAGCACCACCAGGCCGCCTACCGGGCGATCGTCACCGGCGGCGTCGGCTTCGACTCCCAGGTGCTCGCCATCCGCGACGCGGTGCGGGAGCGGCTCATCGCGACCGTCGGCGAGCTGGCCTGGAGCATGAGCGAGCCGCCGGCGGTGGCCAGGCTCGCGCTGGTCGGGTGGATTGCCGGCGTCGAGGGCGTCACCCTCGACTGGCTGCAACGCCCGGAGTTGGCCCGGGAGGAGGTGCGCGCGCTGCTGGAGCGCTGGCTGCGGGACACCCTGTGCGCCATCGAGGCGTTCGCGCCGCAGTGCCCGGCACCGACGGCGCCGCCGCCGTAGCGGCGCGCCCGGGCCGCGCGGGCACGACGAGCGGGCGGGAAGCCGGTGGTCCGGCTTCCCGCCCTGTGTCGTGGGGGCCGCGGCGCGCCGCGGTCACCCGACGGTGGTTAGTTGAAGGCCTTGATCAGCTCGCCGCCCGAGGTGTCCCCGCTCAGCTCCCAGAAGAAGGTTTCCCCCAGGCCCTGCTGGTTCTTGTAGTTCATCTTGCCGCCGATGGTGGCCGGGGTGTCGTAGCTCCACCACTGGTTGCCGCAGTGGGCGTACGCGGTGCCACCCACGGTGCCGTTGGCCGGGCAGCGGGTCTTGAGGTCCTTGTAGTCCTCGATGCCCTGCTCGTACTTGCCGGGCGCCGGGCCGGTCGCGGTGCCGCCGGCTCCTTCTGGGTGACGCCGGTCCAGCCGCGGCCGTAGAAGCCGATGCCGAGCAGCAACTTGTTGGCCGGGGTGCCGAAGCCCTTCAGTTTCTGGATCGCGGCGTCGGAGTTGAAGCCCCCCTTCGGGATGGCCGGGTAGGAGGTGAGCGGGGAGTGCGGGGCCGTCGGGCCCTTCGCGTCCCAGGCGCCGAAGAAGTCGTACGTCATCGGCATGATGTAGTCCGTGACGGCCGCCGCGGACTTGTAGTCGGCCGCCTCCAGCTTGCCGCCCTTGGAGGCGTCGGCCGACATGGCGGCCGTGATCAGGTTGTTCTGCCCGAACTTCGACCGCAGCGCCGAGAGCACCTTGGTCAGCGAGTCCTTGCCGCTGGTGTCACAGGTGAGACCGCAGGCGTTCGGGTACTCCCAGTCGATGTCGATGCCGTCGAAGACGTCGGCCCAACGCGGGTCCTCGACCAGCTTGAAGCATGACTCGGCGAAGGCGGCCGGGTTTTGCGCGGCCTGCCCGAACCCGCCGGACCAGGTCCAACCGCCGAAGGACCAGATCACCTTGAGGTTCGGGTGCTTGGCCTTGAGCTTGCGGAGCTGGTTGAAGTTGCCTCGCAGCGGCTGGTCCCATGTGTCGGCCTTGCCGTCGACGCTCTGGTCGGCGGTGTACGCCTTCTCGTAGTCGGCGTAGCTGTCGCCGATGGTGCACTTGCCGCCCTGGACATTGCCGAACGCGTAGTTGATGTGGGTCAGCTTGTTCGCGGCGCCGGACGTCTCGACGTTCTTGACGTGGTAATTGCGCTGGTAGAAGAACCAGTTGGTGAAGTAGCCGACGACCTTGTTACCGGCGGCGGCCTTGGTGGGGGTGGTGGCGGGGGCGGTCTGCGGCGCCTGGTCGCGCTGCGCGGTGACCGCGGACCGCGCCTGCTTCCCGCCCTGCGGGTCGCCCGAGGCGTCCGCGGTGGCCGGTCCCGCGCCGGTGAACAGCGTGCCGACCAGAACCGCGGCCGACGCGGCGAAGGCCGTGGCCATCGCGGGGAGCCGGGTGCGGGAGCGCTGTGATCTGACCATGGAGTCTCCTCGATGGGGGAGAGGTGGGGGGATCAGTGCGAAGGACTACGAAGAACGCATATTTGACATGAACGCGTTCTCTTCTGCGGGGAAACCGCATAAGGACTAGACCACTACGGTCAATGGTTCGGACCATTTCCCGCGTGACGGAACCTGATCGTCCACCGGTGACGTGGAGCCGCTGATCGTGCATACTCCAACCCGCTACAGCCGCAGGTCATCCCGGTTCGTAACCCGGCGAGGGAAGATCGGTTGAGGCGCACATTCCGGTGGAGCCGCCCTACCCCAGCGTCCTCGCCGCCGCGCCGATGAGCACCCCAACAGGGAGGAGAGCGCCGCCATGACCCACCCCGGCCCGCAGCCCGTGGAGCGACAGTTGCCCACCGAAGAGGCCCGTGACCTGCTCGCGCTGGTACGCGATCTGGCCGACCGCGAAATCCGGCCACAGGCGGCGGAAGAAGAGGACGCCGGGCACTTCCCGCGCGAGGTCTTCGCCCTGCTCTCCACCTCCGGCCTGCTCGGGCTCCCCTACCCGGAGGAGTACGGCGGCGGCAGCCAGCCGTACGAGGTCTACCTCCAGGTTCTGGAGGAGCTGGCGGCGGCCCGGCTCACCGTCGGCCTCGGCGTCAGCGTGCACACGCTGGCCTGCCACGCGCTCGCCGAGTTCGGCAGCAAGCAGCAGCGCACCGAACACCTGCCCGTGATGCTCGGTGGCGGCGTGCTCGGCGCGTACTGCCTCTCCGAGCCGGCCTCCGGCTCCGACGCCGCCTCGCTGGTCACCCGTGCCGCACGGGCGGGCGACGACTGGACCATCGACGGCACCAAGGCGTGGATCACGCACGGCGGCGTCGCCGACTTCTACTCCGTCCTCGCCCGCACCGGCTACCAGGGCCCGCGCGGCATCACCGCCTTCCTGGTGCCCGGTGACACCGAGGGGCTCTCGGCCGCGGTGCCCGAGCGCAAGATGGGCATGAAGGGTTCGCCCACCGCCCAGGTCCACTTCGACGGCGTGCGCGTGGCCGACGAGCGGCGCATCGGCGACGAGGGGCAGGGCTTCTCGATCGCCCTCGCCGCGCTGGACGCCGGCCGCCTCGGCATCGCCGCCTGTGCCATCGGCGTCGCCCAGGCCGCCCTCGACGAGGGCCTGCGCTACACCGCCGAGCGCCAGCAGTTCGGCCGCCCGATCGCCGACTTCCAGGGTCTGCGCTTCATGCTGGCCGACATGGCCACCCACATCGAGGCGGGCCGTTCGCTGTACCTGACGGCCGCCCGGCTGCGCGACGCGGGCCAGCCGTTCTCCAAGCAGGCCGCGATGGCCAAGCTGTTCTGCACGGACACCGCGATGCGCGTGACCACCGACGCGGTGCAACTCCTCGGCGGCTACGGCTACACGCTCGACTTCCCCGTCGAGCGCTACATGCGCGAGGCCAAGGTGCTCCAGATCGTCGAGGGCACCAACCAGATCCAGCGGATGGTCATCGCCCGCCAGATCGCGGGCCGCGAGTCCCGCTGACCCGCCCGCACCAGCGGTCGCCCGCGGCGCACCGTCTCGGCGCGGCACCCCGGACGCGGGGTGCCGCGCCGTTCGCCGCTCGGCGGCCGTCGGCCGCGCGTGGGCCCGCCCGCCGGGCCGGTGCCGTGGCAACGGGGTCACGGCCTCCCTACATGGGGGTGCGTGGGAGCGCGTGGCGGCGTGCCCCGGGGGAGTCACCGGCCGTTCGCGCCCCCGGCGCCCGCATGCCACGCGCGGCACACCGGTCGCCCGCACACTTCGCTGTGCCCAGGCCGTGCCCGGGCAGGTGTGCGCAGCAGTCGACCACTGGAGCAACTATGACCGATTCCCCCGCCGTCGCCCCCACCGCACCGACCACTCTCGCCGAGGCGACCGGATTCAGCCGCCGCGACGGAATGCGCGCGGCGTCAGCCGCCGCCCTGGCCCTCCCCCTGACCCCCGGCGCCGCCCACGCCGCCACCCCGGCGGCCTCCGCCGTACCGTCAACCGCCGCCCCGGCGGCCGTCGGCGGCAGTCCCAGCCACCTGCGTGCCATGACGTTCAACCTGCGCTACGCCTCGGACGCCCGCCCCAACTCCTGGGCCGAACGCCGTCCCGTCACGCGTACGCTGCTACGCCGCGAGCGCCCGCACCTGCTCGGCACCTATGGGGGCCTGTACTCCCAGATCCGGGACATCGCACAGGACTTGGGGCCGCGCTATGACTGGATCGGCACCGGCCGTGAGGGCGGCAGCCGGGGCGAGTTCATGGCCGTCTTCTACGACACCCAGCGACTGGCCCCGCTGGAGTACGACCACTTCTGGCTGTCCGGCACGCCGTACGTGATCGGCTCCAACACCTGGGGCAACGCGGTCGTGCGCATGGCCACCTGGGTGCGCTTCCGCGATCTGCGTAGCGGTGGCCAGTTCTACGCCCTCAACACCCACTTCGACCACCGCAACCAGAGCGCGCGCGAGCGCTCCGCCGACTTGATCGCCGAACGGCTGCGTGGCCTCGACCCGGCGGTGCCGCGCATCGTCACCGGGGACTTGAACATGCCGGCGCACCAGAACCCAGTTTATACGACACGCTGCTCGGCTCGGGCGGCCTGGTGGACACCTGGGACGGCGCCGAGGAGCGCGGGAAGGCGTGTACGCGACCTTCCACGGCTACCGGCCGCTGGTCCCCGACGGCATCGACTGGATCCTGACCTCGCCGGGCATCCACACCAGCTACGCCTCGATCAACACCTTCTCGCTCGACGGACAGTTCCCGAGCGACCACCTGCCGGTGCAGGCCCAGCTCGAACTGTGACGAGCCGTCAGGCGCCGGCCCGCCGACCGGCGGGCGGTCGGTGGTGACCGGGGCTGATCGGCCGCGGGCGGTCCACCGCCGCTGGCCGCGAGGCGGGGTCGGGCGCTGACGGGTCGGACCCCGGGGCGCCCGACCGAGGCGCTAGTGTCCGCGCGTCGGCTGGCGCGGCACCTGCACCGGCCGGGAGACGTGGCCGCCGATGTGCGAGAACGGCTGCGTCCGCCAGTCCAGGGTCTCCGGCAGGGTCAGGAGCAGGGCCGCGTCCTGCTCCTGGGAGCCCGAGGCGTCATCGGCGGGGACCGCGTCGGCGACGCCCCGGCCGGTGCCCGGGCAGACCGTGAGCCCGAACGGGTTCCACGGGGACGGGCGCAGGGCGTGCTCGGGCAGCACGTCCTCGTCCGCGAGCAGGGCAATGGGGCGTGCGCAGTCCGGGCACGTCACCCGGAACATCTCGTACGTCTCGTAGACATCGCTCTCGCCACTGTCCAGGCGTTCAAGACCGGGCATGGTGTTTCTCCCCCCTCGGGTCAGGTCGACAAGGCGACAAGGCGGCCTCGACCATAGCAAGCATTTCCCGTCCGGCGGTGGCGGTAATCGCCGGCGCGCCCATACCCCCGGCCCCCGGCTGTGGCATTCGTCACATGCCCCGTGCAGATGCGGCGCGCCCGGACGCTTCTCGGCTGTGCCCCAACCCCGCTACCCCGTTGTCCCCCAACCCCCGCTGCCCCATAGGGTGACGGGGTGGAGGAGTTGGACAGACAGATCGTGGAACTGCTCGTCAATGACGGGCGCATGAGCTATACTGATCTCGGCAAGGCCACGGGCCTGTCCACCTCGGCGGTGCACCAGCGGGTCCGACGCCTGGAACAGCGCGGTGTCATCCGTGGCTACGCCGCCGTCGTGGACCCCGAGGCCGTTGGACTACCGTTGACAGCCTTCATCTCGGTCAAACCCTTCGACCCCAGTGCGCCTGACGACATCGCCGACCGGCTCGCCGAGGTGCCGCAGATCGAGGCGTGCCACAGCGTGGCGGGCGACGAGAACTACATCCTGAAGGTGCGCGTCGAGACCCCGCTCGAACTGGAGCACCTCCTGACCCGCATCCGCTCGCTGGCCGGCGTCTCCACCCGCACTACGGTCGTGCTGTCCACGCCGTACGAGGCCCGCCCGCCCCGCATCTGACCCGCCCGCCGCGCGAGCCGCCAACGGCGACCCCTGGCCGGCCAGGCCGGGCGCCGAGCCCGCCGCCCCGGCGTACGCGCCGCGGGCGCCGGACGCCTCCGCGCGCCGCGGCGCACCCCGGTGCCCCGGCGTGCGGCCGACCCCCGGCGCGGGAGCCGAACCCGGCCCGGCGACACTGACACCCTGGCGCCGGCCCGCGGGGAGTTACCTCCCCGGCGTGCCGCCGCCGTCCACCCAACGAACGACACCGCGAGGCGAACCCCGTGAGCGACCTCATCCCCGCCGCAGGCCCCAGCGCCGGCATCCCGCCGACCGAGGGCGGCACCGTGCTGTTGCGCGGCGGCACCGTGCACAGCCCTGCCTACCCCTTCGCGACGGCGATGGTCGTCGAGCGCGGCAGCGTCGCCTGGGTCGGCCCCGAGGGCGCGGCCGACTCCTTCGCCGACGGCGTCGACGAGGTCATCGACCTCGCCGGCGCGCTCGTCACCCCCGCGTTCACGGACGCACACGTGCACACCACCGCCACCGGTCTCGCCCGCACCGGCCTCGACCTCACCGCGACCTCGACCCTGGCCGAGGCGCTGGAGCTGGTGCGCGCCCACGCCGCGGCGCACCCGGGCGACGCGGTGCTGCTCGGCCACGGCTGGGACTCCTCCCGCTGGCCGGAGGGACGCGCCCCCTCCCGCACCGAGCTGGACCGGGCCACCGGCGGCCGGCTGCTCTACCTCACCCACGTGGACGTGCACTCCGCCGTCGCGACCACCGCCCTGCTCGACCGCGTCGGCGACCTGACCGGGCGCGCCGGCTACCACGGCGACGCCCCGCTGACCGCCGACGCCCACCACGCCGTCCGCGCGGCGGCGTTCGCGAACGTGACGGACTCCCAACGGGGCGACGCACAGCGCGCCGCGCTCCGACAGGCCGCCGCGCTCGGTATCGGCACCCTCCACGAGTGCGCGGGTCCCGACATCTCCAGCGAGGCCGACCTGAGCGGCCTGCTGAGCATCGCCGCCCAGGCGCCCGGGCCCCGCGTCATCGGCTACTGGGCCGAGGCCGTGAGCAGCGCCCGCGACCTGGAGAAGGTGCGCGAACTGGGCGCGATCGGCGCCGCCGGCGACCTCTTCGTGGACGGCGCGCTCGGCTCCCACACCACCTGCCTGCACGCGCCGTACGCCGACACCCCGCCCTGCACCGGGACCCGGTACCTGGACCCGACCGCCATCGCCACGCACGTCGCGCTGTGCACCGAGGCCGGGTTGCAGGCCGGTTTCCACGCCATCGGCGACGCCGCCGTCTCGGCCGTCATCGCCGGGGTGCGCGTCGCGGCGGAGAAGGTCGGGCTCGCCCGTGTCCGCGCCGCCAGGCACCGGGTCGAGCACGCCGAGATGCTCACCCCCGAGACCGTCGCCGCGTTCGCCGAACTCGGCCTGACCGCCTCCGTCCAGCCCGCCTTCGACGCCGCATGGGGCGGCGACGATGGCATGTACGCCCAGCGGCTCGGCACCGAGCGGGCCCGTACGCTCAACCCGTACGCGGCCCTGCTGCGCGCCGGAGTGCCGCTGGCCCTCGGCTCGGACAGCCCCGTCACGCCGCTCGACCCGTGGGGCACCGTGCGCGCCGCCGCCTTCCACCGGACGCCCGAGCACCGCGTCTCGGTACGGGCCGCGTTCACCGCCCACACCCGGGGCGGCTGGCGGGCCGCGCGCCGCGACGACGCGGGCGTCCTGGTCCCCGGCGCACCGGCCGACCTGGCCGTCTGGCGGCACGGCGAACTCGTCGTGCAGGTCCCCGACGAGCGGGTCGCCAACTGGTCCACCGACCCTCGCTCCGGCACCCCGGGCCTGCCCGACCTGACGCCGGGGCTGCCGCTGCCGGTGTGCGTGCGCACGATGGTCGGCGGGCGCACCGTCTAAGAGCGGCCGAACGAGTGACGCGGCCGCGCCGCGTACCGCCGAACGATGTGCCGTCGGCCTGTCGACCCACTCCGACATCCTCCGTACTGACCTGCTGATTTGGCGCAACGCCGCAGGTGGCGCGGCTGTTGACAGGAAGCGGGAGACGGCGGGTAGTTTCGGCCGAGTCCACCACAGGACGTCCGGCCGGGGATGGGTTCTCCACGCAGTCGTCGAGCGCCGCTGGGCCATGGGGTGGCGAGCCGCACCGGTTCGCCACCCCATGGGAGCCAGGTCCAGCGCACGGGGCGGGGGAGGCGCTCACCGGGTCGGCAGGTGCGACCCGGGTGGGGCCCGGACGCTCAGTAGACAACGGCTCTCGGTCGACCCGCAGCCAGCGGGCCCCAGTCGGCCCGAAGGGCGACGGGCCCCTATCCGCACTCCGCGCCACCGCTCCCCGGCGCCCGCCCCGGGCCGCCCGCCCCCGCCGGGCCGTGGCGGGGCCCGGGCAACGCCGGACGTCGCACACCCGTTACGCACCCAGCGGGCCGCTCGTGGTGGCTCGCGGTATACCGTCACTTCACCACAGCTCGACCTGCAGGAAGGCCGTGACGTTGCACCCCGGTTCCGACACCTCCGCTGGTGCCACCGCCAGCGGCGAGGCAGCCGACGCGCCGGTCAGTAGACCAGCCGAGCCGCCGACAACCGCTCCCGAGCCCGCCACGACGCCGAGCGCCGAACCCGCCGTACGGGCCACCCGCCGCCAGCGCCTGGCGCGGTGGTCCCGCCGCGAGGCGCGGCGTACCACGCTGGCCGCGGCCAGCGGGCTCGCCCTCGGCTTCGCCTTCCCGCCGTACGACCTGTGGCCCCTCTCGCTCCTCGCCGTCGCGGCGCTCGCCCTGCTCACCCGGGGCAGGACGGCCCGCCAGGGGGCGTGGACCGGCTTCGCCTTTGGGCTCCCGTTCTTCCTGCTGCTGCTGAAGTGGCTGGACGTCGTCGGCTGGGACGCGGTCATCGGCCTCTCGCTGGCCGAGTCACTGTTCTTCGTCCCGCTCGGCGCCGGTCTCGCCCTCACCTCCAGGCTGCCCGGCTGGCCGCTGTGGGCGGCCTGCCTGTGGGTGGCCGAGGAGTGGGCCAGGGACCGGTTGCCGTTCGGCGGCTTTCCCTGGGGGCGGCTGCCGTTCGCGAACACCGGCTCGCCGTTCACGCCGCTGGCCGCGCTCGGCGGCGCCCCACTGGTGACCTTCGGCGTCGTCCTGGCCAGCACGCTGCTCGCGGCCGCCGTCGTCGCCCTGTGGCGGGTGTACGCGCTCGCCGACGGCCGCGCTGCGACCGCTCCCGGGCCCACGCCGGGCGCCGCGGACAACGTCTCGCCCGGCACCGACCCGCTCGACGCCGCCCCCGCCGCGCCGGCGGAGGCCGCCGGGAGCGCGGCGGACGAGGACGCCACGGCGGGCCCCGCCCCCGCGCCGGCCGCGCGGGCCAGCGGCCCCCGGCTGCTGCGCGGCGCGCTGCCGGCCATCGAGGCCATCGCCCTGGCCGGCGCGGTGACGCTGGCCGGGTTCCTGGTGTCGGTGCCCACCGACGCCGACGACACCGTGAACATCGCCGTCGTGCAGGGCAACGTGCAGCAGCCGGGGATGGACTTCCTCGGCCGCCCGATGAAGATCCTCAACAACCACGTCGAGGCGACCCTGCGACTGGCCGAGGACGTCAAGGCGGGCCGCAAGCCCCAGCCGGACTTGGTCATCTGGCCGGAGAACGCCTCCGACCTCGACCCGTACAAGTACCGCCAGGCGTACGCGCGCATCGACCTGGCGGTGAAGTCGATCGGCGTACCCGTCCTGGTCGGGGCCCTGGTGGACCACCCGACCAAGGAGGGTTACGTCGAGAACCAGGGCATCGTCTGGGACCCCAGGACGGGCCCCGGCGCCTCGTACACCAAGCAGCACCCGGTGCCGTTCGGCGAGTACGTGCCCTTCCGCGACCAACTCAGCAAGGTCATCTCGCGGCTCGACCGCGTCCCCCGGGACTTCTACCCCGGCGACCACACCGGGGTCATGCAGGTCGGCCCGGCCAAGCTGGGCGACGTGATCTGCTTCGAGGTCGCCTACGACGAGATCGTGCGCGACACGGTCAACGCCGGGGCCCGGGCGCTGGTGATCCAGACGAACAACGCCACCTACGGCCGCAGAGGCCAGCCCGAGCAGCAACTCGTGATGTCCAAGCTGCGCGCCATCGAGCACGGCCGGGCCGTGGTCACCGCGGCGCCGAGCGGAATTAGCGCCGTGGTCGCCCCCGATGGGACTATTGAGCAGCGCACCAAGGAATTCACCCAGGACGTGCTCAGCGCGCGGATTCCCCTGCGCGACGACATCACCGTCGCCGATCGGATCGGTGCGGTGCCCGAGTGGGTGCTCGCTATGGTGGGCGTTCTGTCCTGCGCCGCCGCGATCATGGTGAGCCGGCGAGGACGTACGGACGAGAAGGGGATGCAGTGAACGACGGCGTTGAGGTTGTGCGTGGCGAGACTCAGGAGAGGAAGTACGGTCCGCTCGGCACGACCTTGCTGATCATTCCGACTTACAACGAGGCGGAGAACATCAAGCCGATCGTCGAACGGGTGCGCAAGGCCGTCCCCGATGCGCACGTGCTCGTCGCCGACGACAACAGCCCCGACGGCACTGGCAAGATTGCCGATGAGATCGCCGGCCAGGACGAGCAGGTGCACGTCCTGCACCGCAAGGGCAAGGAAGGTCTCGGCGCCGCCTATCTGGCGGGCTTTCGCTGGGGGATCGAGCACGACTACGGCGTCCTGGTGGAGATGGACGCGGACGGCTCGCACCAGCCCGAGGAACTGCCCCGGCTGCTGACCGCCCTCGGCGGGGCCGACCTGGTCCTCGGCTCGCGCTGGGTGCCGGGTGGGCGCGTGGTGAACTGGCCGAAGTTCCGCGAGCTGATCTCCCGGGGCGGGAGCACCTACTCGCGGCTGCTGCTCGACGTGCCGATCCGCGACGTCACCGGCGGCTTCCGGGCCTTCCGCCGGGAGACCCTGGAGGGCCTGGGCATGGACGCCGTCGCCTCGCAGGGCTACTGCTTCCAGGTCGACCTGGCCTGGCGCGCCGTGAAGGCCGGCTTTCACGTCGTGGAGGTGCCCATCACCTTCGTGGACCGGGAGCACGGCGACAGCAAGATGAGCCGCGATATCCTGGTCGAGGCCCTGTGGCGGGTGACCGCCTGGGGCGTGGGCTCCCGGGTGAACCGGGTGACCGGCCGCAAGCAGCAGCCCTAGCGCCGGCGTACGACGACACCGCACGGACACGTTCACCACACGGCGCAGGCACACTGAAGAAATGACGTTCGGCGCACCTCAATCACCGCACCCCCGACCGCAGAGACAGCCCTCGCGGGCTCGGCGGATCGTCCCGCTCGCCCTCGCGGCCTGGCTGGTCCTGGAAATCTGGCTGCTCGTCCTGGTCGCGGACGCTTCGAGCGCCCTGACCGTACTGGCGCTCCTGGTAGGCGGGGCCGTCCTGGGCGGCTACGTCATCAAGCGGGCCGGGCGCCGGGCGTGGCAGACGCTGACCGCCGGGCTGCGGCCCGGCGCCGGCGCCACGGACGACGATCCGACGGCGGGCCTGGGCAACGGGCTGCTCATGCTCGGCGGGCTGCTGCTGATGCTGCCCGGCCTGGTCTCGGACGTGCTGGGGCTGGTGCTCCTCCTCCCGCCGGTGCGCGCCCTGCTCGGCCGGCGCGCCGAGCGGGCCCTGTCTCGCCGCATCGGGTACGCCACCAGCTCGCTCGGCGACGCCTTCCAGCAGGCGGGGCGGGGGCAGGGTTACCGGCCCGGCGGCGGCAAGGTGGTGCCGGGCGAGGTCGTCCGCGACGACGAGCCGCCGGGGGCCGAGGGCCCCGGTGACGAGCGCGGCCCGGGCCGCCAGGACCCGCCGCTGCCTCGCTGACGGGCGACGCCGCCACCGGGCTCCAGGGCCGTGCGGCGACCGCTTCCCGTGGCGGCCGGCGCGGGCCGTGCCGCGCCGTCTTCCTTGTCGACCCGCCCCGGCGGGCCCCGCTCTCCTACGGCGCACGTCGCCACGGGGCGGCCGGGTGGCGGGGATCGGGTTAGAGGACAAACGGAGGCCGGGGCCACTGCTGAGCAGTGGCCCCGGCCTCCGTTGTGTGCTGCCTTGCGCGCCGGGCGGGCCCGGCGCCTCGTCCGTCAGGCTGACTTGCGGTTGTCCCGCGGGTGCACGGCAATGTTCATGGCGCCGGACCGCAGGACGGCCAGCCGTTCGGCCAGCACCTCCTCCAACTCCTCGCGAGTGCGTCGCTCCATGAGCATGTCCCAGTGCGTACGCGCAGGCTTGCCCTTCTTCTCCTCAGGCCCTTCGCCATCCACCAGGAGCGCCTGGGCGCCGCACGCCTTGCACTCCCACTCCGGTGGAATCTCAGCCTCTACCGAGAAGGGCATCTCGAATCGATGTCCGTTCTGGCATGCGTACTCCACCGCCTGGCGCGGGGCCAGATCGATGCCGCGGTCGGTCTCGTAGCTGGTCACCACGAGTCGCGTGCCGCGGAGAGCTCGCTCACTCATGAATCGTGCCTCCCGGGCTTTGTCGCCCACAGGACAGGTGTCGCTGTCGTCGTCATCTGTTCAACGTCCGGTCGGCGGTGAAGATTCCCGTAGTGGGACATGCGTCGCCCGTCGTGCCGCCCCGTTGTTCTACCCACCGGCGCCCGGTTGTCACATCTGACAGTAGATGTCACCCAGCGTTTGCCGTCCTTTAGCGCCCAGTAACGGTCCGCCTGGTAGGTCGAGGGCGTAAACTACTCGGCCTCATGCGTCAGCTCTAAATCCGGTCCACTGTGCGGTCAGAAATTGACGTTCACTGATCGAGGGCCTAGGCCTTTCGTACCCTAGTGCGCCCTCTCCTACCCTGGACGCGTCAAGTCGACCGATGGTTGCCAGCCGAACCGGTCCCGGTCCGTGCCGCGTCACCTCGCGTGCCCTCGTCACCCTCCGCCAGCTCGCTCCCCCGTGCCGGCCCGCCGGGTTCCGCGTGCTCCGGTGCCGGGGTGTCCGCTGTCGCGTCCGGCCGGCTCGCGGGCCCGGCGTGCGACGCGGCGCCGGCGGCCCCGGCCTCCGTCGCCTCCTCGGTCGCCTCCGGCCGCCCCGAGCCGCCGGCGACCACGCCCCGGCGGCCCTGCTCCAGGCCCGCTATGTCGAAGACCCGCAGGAAGAACTGCGACAGCGGGCCGATCGCCACCGCGTACAGCACGGTGCCCACGCCGACCGAGCCGCCCAGCGCGAAGCCGGTGGCCAGGACCGCCACCTCGATGCCGGTCCGCACCAGGCGGATGGAGCGCCCGGTGCGCCAGTGCAGGCCGGTCATGAGCCCGTCGCGCGGGCCGGGGCCGAAGCGCGCCGAGATGTACAGGCCGGTGGCCGCCCCGTTGAGCACGATGGCGAACAGCAGCAGCGGAACGCGGGCGACGAGTGACGTGAGGTCGGAGGTGAGCGCCAACGTCGCGTCCATCACGAGGCCGATCACCACGACGTTGGAGATCGTGCCGAGCCCCGGGCGCTGGCGCAGCGGAATCCACAGGGCCAGCACCACCGCGCCCGCCAGGATCACCACCGTGCCGATGGAGAGGCCGGTGTGCTCCGAGACGCCCTGGTGGAACACGTCCCAGGGGTCGAGGCCGAGGCCCGCGCGGAGTTGGAGCCCCATGCTCACCCCGTACAGGGTCAGGCCGGCGTACAACTGCGTGACGCGGCGGGTGAGGTGCGACCCCCTCGGTATCGGCACGGTGTGCTCCTTCGGGTGTGGACGGTGTGCGGGGCGCCCGGCGTGGGCGCTCGCGAGGGCGGGGCGGCGCGGCCGTCGCCGAGGGCGTGCCACTCGCGCCGGCGGGCCGTGGCCTACCGGACGTCGAGGTGGTGCCAGTGGCCTTTCTCATTACACTCTGTTGCCCGGGAGTAGGCCACTTCCAGGGCCAATCTCGGAAAGGTGGACTGGTGATCATGGGCGAGTGGACCTCTGCGGTGGGGGCTCCGCAGTTGGCGCGGCTCCTGGCATAGCAACGTCCGGCGGGAGCCGCCGCCGAGGTGCCCGGGCGCCCGGTGCCCGCCTACCGGGCGCTGGCCGACGGCGTACGGCTGCTCGTCCTCGAAGGCCGGCTGCCGGTGGCCGCGCGGGTCCCGGCCGAGCGGGAACTCGCCGCCGCCCTCGCCGTCAGCCGCACCATCGTCGCCGCCGCGTACGAGGCGCTGCGAGGCGAGGGCTTCCTCGCGTCGGGGCTCGGGCAGTTGGACGGCCGTGCCGGCGGGCAACCCGCTGCCCACCCGGGCCCTGGAGCCGCTGCCGCCCGAGGCCGCCAGTTCGGTGATCGACCTCGGCTGCGCGGCGCTGCCCGCGCCGTGGCTGCCCCGCGCGGTGGGTGGCGCGATGGAGGCGCTGCCGCCGTACGTCCACACCCACGGCGACTACCCCGCCGGTCTTCCCATCCTGCGGCAGGCGTTCGCGGACCGCTACACCGAGCGCGGCATCCCGACCATGCCGGAGCAGATCATGGTCACCACCGGGGCTATGGGCGCCGTGTCCGCCATCTGTCGCCTCATGGTCCGGCCCGGCGAACGCGTGGCCGTCGAGTCCCCCTCGTACGCCAACGTCCTCCAGCTCATGCGCGAGATGGGCACCCGGCTGGTGCCCGTCGCCATGGCCGACGGGCTGCGGGGCTGGGACGTCGCGGGCTGGCGGCAGGTACTGCGGGACGCCGCGCCGCGGATGGCCTACGTCGTCGCCGATTTCCACAACCCGACCGGCGCGCTCGCCTCTAACGAGCAGCGGCGCGACCTGGTCGAGGCCGCGCGCTCGGCCGGCACCGTGCTCGTGGTGGACGAGACGATGGCCGACCTGCCGCTGGAGCCGGACGTGCGGATGCCCAAGCCGGTCTCCGCGTTCGATCCCGCCGGCAATGCCGTGATCACCCTGGGCAGCGCGAGCAAGGCGTTCTGGGGCGGGCTGCGGATCGGTTGGGTGCGGGCCGCCCCCGAGGTGATCCGCACGCTGGTCGCGGCCCGCGCGTACGCCGATCTCGGCACGCCCGTCATCGATCAGCTCGCCGTGAACTGGCTGCTGGGCAAAGGCGGTTGGGAGGAGGCGGTGGCCGTGCGGCGGGCCGGCGCCCGGGAGAACCGGGACGCGCTGGTGGCCGCGCTCGAACGGCACCTGCCGGACTGGGAGTTCACGATCCCCCGGGGCGGGCTCACGCTGTGGGTGCGCACCGGGGGACTGTCCGGATCGCGCGTCGCCGAGGCCGGCGAACGGCTCGGGGTGCGCGTCCCGTCCGGACCGCGCTTCGGCATCGACGGGGCGTTCGAGGGGTACGTGCGGCTGCCGTTCACCGTCAGCGGCGCGGTCGCCGACGAGGCCGCCGTCCGCCTGGCGGCCGCGGCGCGCCTGGTGGCGACGGGTGCCGGCGCCGAGGGCGAGTCGACGCGGCTGTTCGTGGCGTAGCCGTACGGCGCCGCGCGGCCCCCGTGGCCGGCCGGCAGCGTGGCGCCGCTGGCGGCGCGGCCGACTGCACGGCCTCCGTCGCCGACGGGGCCGCCGCGTGTCCCGGCAGGAGGGCGAGGACCGCCCCACGCTGGACCTCGCTGGTGGCGTCGTCGTACGGGTCGGGCGTGGCGGGGACCTGGAGGCTGTGGACCGGGCCGTCACCGAGCCGGGTGAAGCCGCGGCCCGGCGGCGTGTCGGGCACCGGCGAACTGGGCGGCGGCGTGCTGAGCGTGCGGTGGAGCTCTTCGTACGAGGCGGGCCCGAGCACCACGCGGGCGCGGGTGGCGGCGGCGACGTACGGGCCGAGGGCCTCGGCCCCGTCGGGCTGCTCGGCGATGACGACGCTGATGTGCGCGGGCCGGCCGTGTTGGAGCGGGGCGCGCAGCAGCTCCTGTGGGCCGGGGCGGCCGTCGGTCGAGGTCAGGTGGGTGAGGGTGGCGGGTCGGCCCACCACGAGCCACAGCGGCCGGCGGATGTCGTCGGGGGCGGGGCGGCCGAGCCGCCGGGCCTCGTGGGCGCGGACGAGTCGCCGCTCGGTCTCGTGCGCGGCCCACTCCAGGGCGGCCAGCGCGCCGGCCGGGTCACTCTCCACGGCCAGGACGCCGGAGCGGCCGTGCAGGAAGCCGTAGCCGCCGCTGCCCGCGCCGTCGACGACCAGCACGTCGGCGTGCGGCAGGGCCTGGAGCAGCAGCGAACGCAGCAGGGTGGTGGTGCCGCTGCCCGGCCGGCCGAGCGCGAGCAGGTGCGGTTCGGTGGACCGGGGGTCGCTGCGCCACAGCACCGGTGCCGCGTGCTGACGGGACCGCCCGTCGAGGTCGGTCACCGGTACGGTGCGCCCCACCGCGTCCGGATCGGTGAAGCCCAGGACCGCCTCGCCGGGCGCCGTCACGAAGCGCTGGGCGCACAGCGTGGTGGGCAGGGCGGGCAACACGCTGAGGGTGAGTCGGCCCGCCTCCTGGTCCCAGTCGAAGCGGTACTCGCGCCCTCGCCCGGACTTCGCGGCCAGCAGCCGTTCCACGTGCCACCGCGCCTTGGGGTCGCCGTCCGCGAAGTAGCCGGGGTAGCGCAACACCAGGTGCGCGGGCCGCCCGTCGTCCGCGAAGGCGTACTCCTCGAACGCCGTCTCCCAGGTGCGGGCGTACGCGTAGAGCGGGTCGGGGTTCTCGGGCGCGCCGAAGTGCGGCACGAGCGCCTCGTACAGCGTGCGCAGCCGCGCGGCCTCGGCCTCGGTGGGCGTGTCGCGCAGCGCCGACCGGGCGGCCGGCCCAGCCCGCCCCGGCCAGCAGGCCGACCAGCGCCAACAGCGGCCCGTACGGCGCGAGGCCGACGGCCAGGGCGCCGGCCTCGCCGAAGAACAGCGTGGGGCCGCGCCGCTCCCGTGCGGTCCGCTCCCACCCGCGGCGGCCGGCCGCGGCGAGCGCCCGCAGCCCGCGCGCCACGGTCAGCAGCGGGTGCAGGACGTCGGCGACGCCGCCGGCGGCGGTGCGCCCGAGGGCGCGCCCACGGGCGAGCTGGGCCTTGGCGATCGGGGGCGGGGGAGCGCGGGGCGGGCCACGGGCGGCCTCCAGGGCTGGCGGTGGGCGGTCAGATTCTGATGTCGCCCAGCAGGTCGGCGAGGCTGGCGCTGCCGGCCTGGATGCTGGGCGCGATCGCCGTGCCGGCCAGGTAGAAGCCGAACAGGGCGCAGACGATGGCGTGTGAGGCCTTGAGGCCGTCCTTGCGGAAGAACAGGAAGACTATGACGCCGAGCAGCACGACGCCGGAGATGGAGAAGATCATGACGGGTCTCCTAAAGAATGTGGACGATCAACGCGAGTGGCACAAGACTCACAGAAATTACGAAAGGGAGAAAATTGCGAACGGGTGATTTATCAGTCAATTCATTCGCGCGCGAGTGATGATCGATCCGTAGGGTGGGAGTGCGGCGCGGACCGGAACCGCGGCGCCTCGATGCGGCGATTGGGGCTCTCCCGCACCTGGGGTGGGTCCTCCTCGACAGAGCGAAGGGCGGATTTCATGACCGAACACGGCGGAGCCAGCGCACAGGGCGGGGTGGACCCGAACGCCGAGCCGGCGCACGATCCGGAGGTTCTGCAACTGGCGGCCAAGGTCTTCGACCTGGCCCGGCACGGTGACACGGACACGCTGGCTGCGTACGTGGACGCTGGGGTCCCCGCCAACCTCACCAACGACCGCGGCGACTCGCTGGTCATGCTCGCCGCTTACCACGGCCACGCGGAGGCCGTGGAGGCGTTGCTCCAGCGCGGCGCCGACCCGGACCGCGCCAACGACCGGGGGCAGACGCCGCTGGCGGGCGCGGTGTTCAAGGGCGAGGACGCGGTTGTCCGGCTGCTCGTGCGGCACGGCGCCGACCCGGCGGCCGGCGCGCCGTCGGCCATCGAGGTGGCCCAGGTCTTCGGCCGTCCGGACCTGGTGGGGCTGTTCACCGAGGGGTGAGGGCGGGCGGTCGGCGGCGGGCCGCGCCGAGTCCGGGCCAGCCCGGCGCGCCCCTGCGTTGGCTGGTAACGGCCCTCCTCGCGCGGGGGGTTCGGGTGCCGCGACGGCCGTCTCGCGCGGGCCGGCCCGTGGCGGGCGCCCCCGTACGCTGTCCGCCATGGCAGACAGAGATGAGCTGATCAGGCGCCGCCCGTTGGTGGCCGAGGCCGCGGCGCTCCGCTCGGGGGAACGGGACCCGCTCGCGCACGTCGAGCAGACCTGCGATCGGATCGCCGCGATCGATGGCCGGATACATGCGTTCGTCGCCGAGCCGGACCGGCGCGGGCGGCTGCGGGCCGAGGCCGCCGAGGTCCGCGCCCGCTGGCCCGAGCCCGCCGAGTGGCCCGCGCTGTACGGTGTACCCGTCGGCGTGAAGGACATCATGCACGCCGACGGGCTGGCCACGGGCGCCGGCTCGGCTGTGCCCGCCGGGGAACTGACGGGGGAGCAGTCGACGGTGGTGACGCGGCTGCGCGCGGCCGGGGCCGTGGTGGCCGGCAAGACGGTGACCGCCGAGTTCGCGGTCACGGCCCCCGGCCCCACCCGTAACCCGCACCACTTCGACCACTCGCCGGGTGGCTCCAGCAGTGGGTCGGCGGCGGCCGTCGCGGCGGGCATGGTGCCGCTGGCGATCGTCACCCAGACCGTGGGCTCGATGATCCGGCCGGCGGCCTACTGCGGTGTCGTCGGCTTCAAACCCAGCTACGGCCGCGTCCCCGTGACCGGCGTCATCGCCAACGCGCCCAGCCTGGACACGCTCGGCCTGTTCGCCGCGGACCTAGCGGGCGTGGCCCACGCGGCGGTTGTGGTGTGCGACTGCTGGCGCCCCGAGGCGGCACGGGAGGCGACCGGCGCCGGGCGGGCGCTGCCCGTGCTCGGCGTGCCCACGGGGCCCTACCTCGACCGTGCGGACGCGGACGCGCTGGCGGCGTTCGACGCCCGGGTCGAGCGCCTGCGGGCGGCCGGGTTCACGGTGCGCCGGGTGCCGCTCATGGTGGACTTCGACGTCGTCTACGCCCAGCAGTTCGTCGTCAACCGGTACGAGGTGGCCCGCACGCACGCGGAGTGGTTCCCCCGCTTCGGCGACCTCTACCGCCCCGAGACCGTCGCCGCCATCCGGCAGGGCCAGGCGGTGGCGGAGGCCGACTACGCGGCGGCCCGGGAGCACCAGCGGGCGTTCCGCGACCGGGTGTACGCCACGCTGGCCGCCGAGGGCGTCGACCTGTGGATCACGCCGGCCGCCACCGGCACGGCGCCCAGGGGGCTGGCCACCACCGGCAACTCCGTGATGTGCCTGCCGTGGTCGTACGCGGGGGTGCCGGCGCTCACCGTGCCCGCCGGCAGCCTGGCCCCCGGGCTGCCGCTCGGCGTGCAGTGCGTGGCCCGCGCCGGCGCCGACGAGGAGTTGCTGAGCTGGGCGCCGGCGATAGAGGCGGCCACCGTCATGGAGACCGCCGCCGCCACGCCCATCGCCACTGACGCGGCGGCCGGCCCCGCCTGACCTGCCCGCCGCGCTGCTCGCCCACCCGTCCGTCTCTCGCGCCCCGCCCGCCGGGCCGCGCCCCCGTCGCGGGCGGGGCGCGGACGATCAGTGGGGGGCTGGCGGGTCGGTGGACGGGGCGGTGGGCGGTGCGTCGGTCGCCACCAGGACGACGTCCAGGGCGCGCGGGCCGTGCACCCCCTCCACCCGGCTGAGTTCGATGTCGCTGGTGGCCGACGGGCCCGAGATCCAGGCCGACGGGCGGTGCGGCACCAGGCGCTCCAACGCCTGCGGCAACGAGTCCACCACCTGACCCGGCACGTGCACGACGCACACGTGGTGGTCGGGTGCGAGCGTGAGCTGACGCCGCCCCTGCCCGGGGCCCGCGTCGAGCACCAGCGTGCCGGTCTCGGCGATCGCCACCGCGCACCCGGTCACGATGCTGTCGACCGCGTCGAGGTCGCGGGCGGTCAGCGCGGGCGTGTCGGGGACCGGGGTGGTGGCGGACGCGGACAGCCAGTCGGCGGGCAGCCCCTCGGGCACCACCACGCGGCGCGCCCCGCGCGGCGAGCAGCGCCGCGACGGGGCCGGGCAGCCCGGCCCCGTCGGTCCGGTACACCTGGGCCCGGTAGTCCGCCAGGCGTGTCGCGAGCAGCTCGATCCGCTCGGCCGGCGTGCGCTCGCTGTGCGCGCGCAGGTAGTTCCGCGCCACGCCGTCCCGGGGCACGTCGCCCCGGACCACGTCGTCCCGCGCGGGCCCGCCGGCGGTGTGCGCCGCGCCGCCCGCCGCCCCCGCGACGGGGTGTCCCTCCCGCACGTCGGCCAGCGCCCGGCGCACCCGGCCGAGGGCCCGTTCCCTGCTGCTCATGCCGTCCCCCGCTCGCCACGGGTGCGCTGCCACCAGTCGCGGAAGGACTCCGCCGGCAACTTCGGGCAACTCGCGGCCGCGCGTCCAGGCGCGGCCGGGGCCCGGCAGGCGCCTGGGGTGCAGCGCGCGGGTGCTCGAACGCCCAGCGGGCGGCGCGCATGGCGGCCCGCTCGGCCGCGTGCCCCCTGGCCGGCCGGATCACCGCCCGCGTGCCGTGCACCGTCACCGGGCCGCCCTCGACCACCCGCTCCCGTAGTCGTACCAGGACCTCCGGGATGTCGATGGCGACCGGGCAGACCTCGTAGCAGGCGCCGCAGAGCGAGGAGGCGTACGGCAGGGACGCGTCCAGCGCGCTGACGGTGCCGCGGAGCTGCGGCGTCAGGATCGCGCCGATCGGCCCCGGGTAGGCGGAGCCGTAGGCGTGGCCGCCGGCGCGCTCGTAGACGGGGCACACGTTCAGGCAGGCGGAGCAGCGGATGCAGCGCAGGGCCTGGCGCCCCACCTGGTCGGCGAGCGCGTCGGTGCGGCCGTTGTCGAGCAGGACCAGGTGGAAGGTGGCGGGGCCGTCGCCGTCGGTGGTGCCAGTCCACATCGAGGTGAAGGGGTTCATGCGCTCGGCGGTGGAGGAACGCGGCAGCAGTTGCAGGAAGACCTTCAGGTCGCGCCAGGAGGGGATAACTTTCTCGATGCCGACGACCGAGATCAGGGTCTCGGGCAGGGTCAGGCACATCCGGCCGTTGCCCTCGGACTCGACGACGACCAGGGTGCCGGTCTCGGCGACGACGAAGTTGGCGCCGGAGACGGCAACCTTGGCCGACAGGAACTTCTCCCGCAGGTGCAGCCGCGCGGCCTCGGCGAGTTCGGCCGGTTCGTCGGTGAGCCCGTCGGGCGCCGGGCGGCCCCACCGGCCCATCTGGGTGCGGAAGATGTCGCGGATCTCGGCGCGATTGCGGTGGATGGCGGGTACCAGGATGTGCGAGGGCAGGTCCTGGCCGAGCTGCACGATCAACTCGGCCAGATCCGTCTGTACGCCGTGATCCCGGCCGCCGCCAGCGCCTCGTTGAGGCCGATCTCCTGGGTGGCCATCGATTTGACCTTGACCACCTCGCGCTCGCCGGTCTCCCGCACCAGCCGGGTGACGATGGCGTTGGCCTCGGCGGCGTCGACGGCCCAGTGCACCTGGCCGCCGGCGGCCGTGACGGCGGCCTCCACCTGTTCCAGGTAGTGGTCGAGGTGGTGCAGGGTGTGGTCCTTGATGGCGGCGCCCGCCGCGCGCAGCTCGTCCCAGTCGGCGAGTTCGGCGACGGCCGCGGCGCGCTTGGCCCGGATGGTGTGCGTGGCGCGCCGCAGGTTGTTCCGCAGCGTGGTGTCGCGCGTGGAGCGCTCGGCCGCGTCCGGGAATGCGGGGGCGGCGCCGGGCGGGGTGGGCATGCCGAGGCGGATACGGGTCATAGCACCTTTCCTTCCGTACTGGTCAGGATCTGCGCGAGGTGGACCGGGCGCACGGCCGAGCCCCGGCGGGACAAGGTGCCGCCGATGTGCGTCTTGCAGGAGTTGTCCACGGTGCACACCACGTCGGCCCTGGTGGCCTCGATGGCACGGGCCTTGTCGGCGCCCATGGCGGTCGAGACGGCGGCGTTCTTGACGGCGAACGTGCCACCGAAGCCGCAACACTCGTCGGCCCCCGCCAACTCCACCAGCGTGAGCCCCCGCACCTGGCGCAGCAGGGTCAGCGGCCGGTCGCCCAGGCCCAGCATGCGCAGCCCGTGGCAGGTGGGGTGGTAGGTGACGGTGTGCGGGTAGTACGCGCCGACGTCGGTCACCCCGAGGACGTCCACCAGGAACTCCGTCAGCTCGTACGTCCGCGGCACGACGCTCGCCGCCGCCTCGGCCAACGCGCTGCCGCGGCCCTCGGCCCGCGCCCTGGCCCCCAGGCGCGGGTAGTTGTCCCGCACCATGGCGACGCAGGAGCCGGAGGGCGTCACGATGTGGTCGTAGCCCGCGAAGACCTCGGCGTAGTGCCGCAGCAGCGGTTCGCTCTCGTGCCGGTACCCCGTGTTGTACTGCGGCTGGCCGCAGCAGGACTGGGCGGCGGGGAAGTCCACCTCGACCCCCAGCCGCTCCAGGAGGGTGACGGCGGCCTGGCCGGTGCGCGGGTAGAGGGTGTCGTTGACACAGGTGACGAAGAGGGCAACGCGCACGGACGCTTCTTCTGGCCCGGTCCGCCTCGCGAGGTGCCCTGGCCCTTCCGGTTCGGCCTGCCTCGACCGGTGGCGCCGGCCGACCACCGGGGTGGGCCCGGAGGTCATCAACCGCGGTGGTCATCCTGCCGCAGCCGATGGGCGGTGTGAAGTATGACCGGGCGCCACCATCGCGCGCCGGCCGGCGCCGTTCGCCCGGTCGGCGGACCGCCTGCGGAGCGCGCGCCCCCGCTCAGGCGGCGACCGGCGTGGGCTGGCCGAGCAGCCGGTGGATCTCCCGTACGGCCGCGCCGCCAGCCCGGTTGGCGCCGATGGTGCTGGCCGACGGGCCGTACCCGACGAGGTGGACCCGCGGGTCGCGGACGGCCCGGGTGCCGTCCAGGGCGATGCCGCCGCCCTCCTCGCGCAGCCGCAGCGGGGCCAGGTGCTCGACGGCCGGGCGGAAGCCGGTGGCCCACAGCACCACGTTCGCCTCGACGGACCGGCCGTCGTCCCAGGCGACGCCGGAGCGGGTGAGCCGGTCGAACACGGGCCGTCGGTCCAGGACGCCCGCGGCCCGGGCCCGCTCCATCGCCTCCGTCATCGGCAGCCCGGTCACGGAGACCACGCTGCGCGGCGGCAGGCCGCGCCGCACCCGCTCCTCGACCATGGCCACCGCCGCGCGCCCCTCCTCCGGGCCGAACGGGCCGCTGCGGAACAGCGGTGGGCGCCGGGTCACCCAGGTGGTCGCCGCCGCGACCTCGGCGATCTCCAGCAGGTGCTGCACGGCGGAGGTGCCGCCGCCGACCACGACGACCCGCTGCACGGCGAACGCCGCCGGCCCTGGGTACTGGGCGGTGTGCAACTGGCGGCCGGCGAACGTCTCCTGGCCCGGGTAGCGCGGCCAGAACGGACGGTCCCAGGTGCCGGTCGCGTTGATCACGGCCCGAGGCACCCAGTCGCCCACCGAGGTGCGCACCAGCAGCCGCCCGTCCGCCCCCTCGCGCACCGAGCTGACGTCCACCGGCCGGCGCACCGGCAGCTCGAAGGCGCGCTCGTACGCCGCGAAGTACGCGCCGATCACTTCGGACGAGGGCCGCTCGGGGTCGGTCCCGGTCAGTTCCATGCCCGGCAGCGCGTGCATCCCGTGCACCCTGCCGTACGTCAGGGTCGGCCAGCGGAACTGCCAGGCGCCGCCCGGCGCGGGGGAGTGGTCGAGCACGCCGAAGCCCGTGTTCGGCTCGAAGCCACGCCTGTGCAGGTGGTACGCGCTGGAGAGGCCGGCCTGACCAGCGCCGATGACGAGCACGTCGAGCGGCGTCGGCGGCGTGGGCCGCGCGTCGCCGCTCCCGCCGAGGCCGCCGTCGGCCGCCCGGCCGACTCCGGTCCCTCGCTCGCGCACTACCCCAGTGTTGTTCACGCTTCTACTAACTTGGGTGGCGCGGGAAATCTTCCCGCGCGGCACGGGCCGTACAGAACGGGCCGTACAGCGCGCCGTACGGCGGCACGCCTCTCCGACACGGCCACCCCGCTCGCGCCGCCGCGGCGTGCTCCGTGGCTGGGCCGCGCCGCAGCGGCCCGTACGCCCCGGGGAAGAGCGCCCGTGCGCTTTGAGAGAGAGCGCGTGCGCCCCAGAAGAAAGCCCGCCCGGCCCCGCCACTCGCTGGCGAGGCCGGACGGGAGCACCGCCGCCCCTCACCGCCCCCCCGGCGATCAGCAGCGGTGCGCCACCCGGCGTGGGCACCGGGTGGCCGTGCGTGAGGAGCGCCCGCGCGCCCCGGTCGGAGCGGCCAGCAGCCCGCGCGCGGCCAGCTCGGGCGCGACGCCCTCGCCGAACCAGTATGCCTCCTCCAGGTGCGGATAGCCCGACAACACGAAGTGGTCGATGCCCAACGCGTGGTACTCCTCGATCCGGTCGGCGACCTCCGCGTGGCTGCCGACCAGCGCCGTGCCCGCGCCACCTCGCACCAGGCCGACGCCCGCCCACAGGTTCAGCGCGATCTCCAGCTTCTCCCGCGAGCCGCCGTGCAACGCCAGCATCCGCTGCTGGCCCACCGACTCGCTGCGCCCCAGAGCCCGTTGGGCGTCGTCGACCGTCTCCGCGTCGAGGTCGTCGAGCAGCCGATCGGCGACGTCCCACGCTCGCTTCGCCGAGTCCCGCGAGATCGTGTGCAACCGGATGCCGAACCGGACCTCGCCCCCCGCGCGCTCGGCGAGACCCCTGATCCACTCGATCTTCTCCCGCACCTGCGCCGGCCGCTCGCCCCAGGTCAGGTACACGTCGGCGTGCTCCGCCGCGACCGGCCTCGCCGCCGGCGATGAACCGCCGAAGAAGACGGGCGGCAGCGGGTCGGGCGACAGCGCCCTCAGCCCGCCCTCGATCCGGTAGTGCTCGCCGGCGAAGTCGTACGGTTCGCCGCGCCACGCGCCGCGCACCACCGACAGGAACTCCGCCGTGCGCGCGTACCGCTGGTCGTGGTCGAGGTGGTCGCCGAACCGGCGCTGCTCGGTGGAGTCGCCGCCGGTCATCACGTTCAGCAGCAGTCGCCCGCCGGTGATCCGCTGGTAGGTGGTCGCCATCTGCGCGGCGAGCACGGGCGAGAGCACCCCGGGCCGGAAGGCGACCAGGAACCTCAGCCGCTTCGTGTGCTGGGCCAGGGCGGCCGTCGTCAGCCAGGCGTCCTCGCACCAGGTGCCGGTGGGCGTCAACACCGCTTCGAAGCGCAGGTGTTCGGCGGCCTTGGCGATTTGTGTCAGGTAGTCGATGTCGGGCGCGCGCACCCCGCTCACCGGACCGACGCCCGAGCGCCCCTTCTCGGCGGCGGCGTAGGCGTGCCGATCCACCAGGGTGCGGCCGTCGCCACCGGTGGGCAGGAACCAGTGCAGGTGGATGGACATCAGTGGCCCTTTCCGTAGGAGCGGGGCGCCGCGGTGGACGGCGGCAGCCCGGCGTTGAAGCGGGTGTCCACGAAGTCCCCGAAGGAGAACCGGCGCGGGGTCAGGCCCAGTTCGGCGAAGGTATCGGCGATCTTCTGCTCGGAGGCGACCGCGGCCTCGTCCACGGCGACGGTGACCCGGGTGCCGTGCGAGCGGTGCACCGAGTCGAGCGCCGTCTCGTACGGCAGCCCGGTCTCCTTCGCCCACACCTTGGCCCACTCCTGGGGGTGCTTGAACACCCAGTCCTCGGCGCGGCGTAACCGGCGCAGGTAGTCGGCGATGACCTTGGACTTCTTGTCGTCGTCGAGCGCCGCCGGGGCGGCCACCTGGAAGCCCAGCCCGTTCACCACGCCCTGCCCCGTCGTGAGCACCCGGGCGTCGGCCTGCCGCAGGGCCTGCGAGGTGTACGGGTCCCGGATCGCCTAGGCGTCCACCTTGCCCCGGGTGAACGCGGCCAGCGCGTCGGCGGGTTGGAGGAGGCTCATCTTCACGTCGTCGATCGACAGACCGGCCTTGGCCAGCGACGCGGTCAGTTGGTAGTGCGCGGAGCTGCCCTGCGCGACCGCGACCGACTTCCCCTTGAGGTCGGTGACCGTGCGCAGCTCCGAGCCCTTCTTGACCACGATCGCCTCGCCGTACGAGGTGCCGTGCGTCGCCGCGATCACCTTGATCCTCGACTTCGCGGCGGCGGCGAACACCGGCGGGGTGTTGCCCACGGCCCCGATGTCCACCGCCTTCGCGTTGACCGCCTCCAGCAGCGGCGGACCCGAGGTGAAGGTCGACCAGCGGATCTTGTACGGCAGGTCGTCCAGCTCACCGGCGGCCCGCAACACCGCCTCCGAGCCGCCCTTCTGGTCGCCCACGTTGAGCGTTACCGAGCCCTTGCCGTCGGTGGTGCCCCCGCCCGAGTTCGCGGACGAGGAGCCCGAGCAGCCCGTGATGAGCAGCACCAGCGGGAGCAGCAGGGCGGGGAGGGCGATGGCGGTGCGCACGCTCATGTCAGCGAGTCCGTTCGGGTGCGGTGGTCGGTGATCCGTGGGTGGGTGGGGGTGGTGGCGCGCGGAGCACCGCCGGGGTCGCGGCGGGTGCTGCCGCGCGGGCAGTGCGGCCCGCGCCCTCTCGGCGGCACGCGGGCCGGGCCCGATGCCGGGCTCATGCGGTCCGTGAGGTCCATGTGGCTCATCCCTTCTTGCGGACGGCCCCCGAGGCGCCATCCGGTCCCGCGTCCGCCACGGCCCGCGCGGCGACGCCGGAGGCGGTCGGGGCCGCCACACCGAGTCGGTCGAGCAGTTCGGCGCGCAGCGCGGTGAACGCCGGGTCGCCCGCGTCGCGCGGCCGCTCCAGCCCCACCGGCGTCTCGTACGCGATGACCCCGCGGTCCATGACTAGCACGCGGTCGGCCAGCGACACCGCCTCGTCGACGTCGTGCGTCACGAGCAGGACGGCGCAGCCGCGCCGCTGCCACACGTCGGCGACCAGTCGCTGCGCCGTGATCCGGGTCAGCGCGTCCAGCGCGCCGAAGGGCTCGTCCAGCAGCAGCAGATCCGGTTCGCGCACCAACGCCCGAGCTAGTGAGGCGCGTTGGTCCTCGCCCTGGAGGAGCTCGTCCGCGCGCTCACCGTCAGCGGACTGCCGGCGGGCTGGGGCGCACAGCGGGAGATACTCGACGCGATGGAGGTGCCCAGGCTGCTGCGCGAGGCGATGGTGGACCAGACGACAGGGTTCTCGGCGCATGCCATGGCCGTGGTGCGCGCGGCGGCCGTGCTGCGCGTCCCCGCCGCCGAGGACCTGATCGCCGCCGTCGCCAGCGCTGAGCCCGCTTTCGCCGAAGCCGACGAACCCCGGTCCTTGGCGAGCGGCGGCCGAGCGGGTACGCGCGGAAGCGCACCGGACGCGCTGCCCGGGCACGGGGCTGGCGGCGGGGCGAACCCCCGGGTGCTCCGGCCCCCGAGCGACGTCGACGCGGGCAGCGGGATCAGGGAGGCGCTGCTGGCGGGCGTGCTCCACGACTTCGGGGGTGACCGCTACGGCTTTCGGCACTCCCTCGCCCAGCAGGCGGCCTACGACTCACTGCCGAGCCTGGACCGGCGCCGACTGTACCGCCGTGTGATGGCCGTGCTTGTCGACGTCGATCCGCCGCCGGTGCAACTCGCCTACCACGCGCCGCAGGTCGGCGACCTCGATGCCTGGTTGCGGTACAGCGAGGCGGCGGTGGACGCCGCCCGTGAGCTGGGTGACACCGCCGTCGCGGCGTAGATACTGGAGGGGCTGCTGTCCGACCCGCGTCTGCGCGGTGACGACCGGGCCAGGTTCGCCGTCCAGCTCAGCCGGGTCGCGGTGCTGGGCCTCGGCTACCGCAGGGCCATCGCGCTGCTGCGCGGCATCGTACGGGACGGTGATCTCCCCGACGTCGTACGCGGTGACGTCCGGCTCAACCTCGGGTTGTTGCTCAGGAACCAGGCCGGGTGGTACGAGCAGGGTTGGCAGGACACCGAGATCGCGGTCCGGGAGCTGCGCGACTCGCCTGAACTCGCCGCCCGGGCCATGGCCGCGCTGGCCATGGCGAGTTCCGGCGAGCACCCGTACGGGTCGTACCAGTGGTGGATCGCCCGCGCCGAGGGGCTCCTCACGGACCGGTCGGACCCGGCCCTGCGGCTGGCCGTCCGGGGCAATCACGTCGTCCTACGCATGATGGCGGGCGATCCCACGGTCTGGGCCGAGGCCGAGGGGATGATGGGCGCCGGGCGGACTCCCGAGGAGTGCCTGCAACTCGCCCGGCTGTCGGGCAACCTGGCCGAGGCCACCACCTGGCTCGGCCACTACGCGGCGGCGCAGCGGTTCCGGCGGGTTGGAGAGCGACTCGCCGCCGAGTGCGGGTCACCCTGGCTCCAGGGGATCGTCGACGGCACCTCGCTGCGGCTGGAATGGGGCCTCGGCAACTGGCGTGACCTGGCCACGCGTGCGCGCCAGGTGCTCGACATGGTGCAGGGTGTGTCCGGCACCGCGGCCGATGCGTACCTTGTCCTCGGCTTGCTCGCCATCGCACGCGGTGAGTGGGACGAGGCCACCGACGCACTGGAGGCCGCGGCCCTCGGTGACCCGGTCAACGCCCGGGCCCCCGTCCTGGCTGCCGCCGCGGGGGCGATGATGCGGGTGTGGATGGCCCGTGGCGCGCTGGGGTCGGCCCGGGCGGAGGCGGAACGGGCCGTTGCCAGGGTCCGACGCAAGGGGATGTGGGTCTGGGGCGCGGACCTCATGCCGACGGCGGTGGCCGTGCTCGTACGTCACGGGCGGGCCTCGGAGGCGGATGCCCTGGTCGCGGAGTACGCCGCGGGCATCGCCGGCCGCGACGCGCCACTGGCCGCCGCCGCACTGGAGGCATGCCGGGGGACGGTGGCGTACGCACAGGGTCACCTGGCCGCGGCCGTCGCGGCCTACGAGGCGGCGAGCGCCCGGTACGCGGCGCTGCCCAGACCGTACTCGGCCGCCCGCGCCGCCGAAGCCGCCCTGCGCTACGGTCTCGCTGCGGGCGGCCTCGCGGGCAAGGCCGGCCCGGCCGGTACGGCGGGGCGCGGCGGTGCCGGCCGCGCGGAGGGCAGGTCCGGGGCGCGGGCCGCCAGGGAGCTGACCGAACTCGCCGAACGCTTCGCCGCACTGGGCGCCACGCGGGACGCGGCCCGGTGCCGTCGGGTGCTACGTGATAACGGTGTCAGCATCTCCGCGCGACGCGTCCGGCGCGGCTACGGCGACCAACTCACGCCGCGCGAGAAGGAGGTGGCCCGTCTCGTGGCCACGGGGCGCACGAACCGGGAGATCGCCGACGTGCTCTTCCTGTCGCCAAGGACGGTCGAGCAGCACGTGGCGCGAGTGCTGCACAAACTCAACCTCAACTCCCGCAGCGAGGTACCCGCGGATGCCTACTGACTACTCTGGCCTCCGCCGACCTCGCCGGTCCGGGTGGCGTGGTCGTGGGGTGGTTGGCTTCTGCCTCCCTGCTGCGAGTACGCCGACCGGAGCGTCATGGGTCGCGTCGCCACCACACGTCGGTGCGGGGCCCCCGGGGGCCCCGCACGCTGTGGATGGTCTCCCTCGGAGGTCGGATGGGGGACGGCCCGGCCTCCGAGGCGACGAGCGGTAGCCGTCGATGGTGGGGAGGCTCGGCGGCCCGTGCGGGAGAAGGCAGTCAGCCGTGGTGGGTGGCAGGGCCGGATGGTCCGTCGAGCGACGGCAGGGTCAGTTACCGAAGCAGACGGTCTGGCTGCCGTAGTCACGGCACTGGATCTGCTTGGTCGCGGTGCCGGCGTTGCCTGCCCGGTCGGTGACCATGAGCTCCGCCGAGTAGGCCTTCTGACCCGCCGGGTAGGTGTTCTTGGCCGTCCTACCCTCGCCGGTCTTGCCGTCGCCGAACTTCCAGGCGTACGCGGAGATGTCACCGTCCTTGTCGGTGGAGCGGGAGGCGTCGAAGGCGCACGTGTCGTTCCGGCAGGAGACGGTGAACCGTGCCACCGGCGGCTCGCCCGTCGCCCTGCCGACGGTCACCTTCCTGGTGACGGTCCCGGTCTTGCCGCTGTTGTCGGTCACCGTCAGCTTGACCTCGTACGAACCCGCCTTGTCGTAGGTGTGCGACGGCTTGGCCCCCTCGCCGGTCGTGCCGTCGCCGAACTCCCACGCGTACGAGGAGATCGAACCGTCCGGGTCCTTCGACGCGGACGCGTCGAAGGCGCACGTGGTGTTGGTCCCCGAGCAGGTGGGTGTGAACTCCGCTGTCGGCTTGCCGGGGTCGGCGGGGGCGCCGAGACTGGTCACGTCGAGGAACTTGTTGGGCGAGCCCGTGCCCGGGTTGGTGACCACGCCGTCCCGTGCGGCGGCGATCACCGCGTCGGTGGCCTGCGCGCTGCTCGCCTTCGGGCTGTTCTCCAGGTAGAGGGCGAGCGCGCCGGCGGCGTGCGGCGCGGCCATGGAGGTGCCGCCCATGGTGGTCTTGCCGGTGTCGGAGCTGTTGCTGGCCGAGGTGATGTTGCCGCCGGGGGCGAATAGGTCGATGCAGCGGCCGTAGTTGGAGAAGCTGGACCGCGCGTTGTTGCTGTCGGTGGAGCCGAGCGACAGCGCCTCGGGCGTGTCGCCGGGCGAGGTGCCGCACGCGTCCTGGTTGGCGTTGCCCGCCGAGATCGCGGTCGTGAATCCTGCCTGCACGGCTCGCTTGGTCGCGTCCCGCATGCCCTGCGGGTCGGCGTTCGGACCGCCGGAGCCCAGGCTCATGTTGATGACGCCGGGCTTCTTGCCGTTCTTGACGACCCAGTCGATGCCCGCGATGGTGTCCGCGTCGGGACCGCTGCCCTGGCAGCCGAGCACCCGTACGGCGACGATCTTGGCCTGCTTGGCCACGCCGTACTCCTTGCCGGCGATTGTGCCGGCTACGTGCGTGCCGTGGCCGTAGCAGTCGGCGGCGTCGGTGTCGTCGTCGAGGAAGTCGTAACCGGACGAGGCGCGGCCCTCGAAGGTCTGGTGCGAGAACCGGGCGCCTCAGTCGATGACGTACGCGGTGACCCCCGCGCCGGTGCCCGGGTACTCGTACGCCTTGTCCTGCTTGCCGTTCACGGCGTCCAGGCCCGAGGACGGCGGGTTGGGTTGGCTGCCGCCCCCGGTCGCGCGCACCGTCAGGGACTGCTGCACGTAGGCAACTTCGGGGTCGGCCGCCAACCGCTTGCCCTGGCCGGGCGTCATCCTGGCGGAGAAGCCGCGCAGGGCCGCGGTGTAGACCCGATCGGCGTCGCCGCCGTAGCGGTCGGTGAGCCGGTCGGCCTGGTCGGTGACGGCGGTCTCGGCAGCCATGGAGGCCGAGGTGGAGCCCTTGACCGAGACGATGTACAGGCCGTCGACGGCGCCGGGGACCCCGGCGTTGATGACCGTTCCCTCGGCGGCCGTGCCGCCGCGGTCCTCAGTGGCCTGGGCGGGCGCGCCGGCCATGGCCAGCGCGGCCGTGACGGCGAGCCCGGTACAACATGCTGTCAACCAGCGGTAGGTCCTTGTCGCGGTTCTCATCCTGGGTGTGTCTGCCTTTCCGTCTTTGTGGAGTGCGTGGTGCTTCGGTGGACGCCGGCCGTACACAGCGCACAGCCGGCGGGAACGGACGGACAACCGACGGCGGGCGAAGGGTCCCGGAGCCCGCTCGTGCCGCTCGTCACGAGCGTCGGCGAGAGGGCCGAGCCCGCGAGGGGAGGCGGATGTGCCCCGGCCCCGGTCGGCCGCCGCGACCGGACGGCCAGCTGCCGTGGCGAGGTGCTCAACCGCTCACACGGTGCGAGCGGGCCCGGCGGACCGAGAAGGCGGTGCGCGACGTGTCTGCCTGTCCCGCGCCGAGGCCCAGGGCCTGTGCGGGGCCGCCGGCGTTCGCCCTACCGGTGCTGACCATCGCGGATACCGTCGCGACGGTGGCAACCCCGACACGGCGTCGCCCGCCGCCTATTCCGTGCCGCTGTCCATCGCCCCCGGTCGTAGGCGCCGCCCGGCCCGATGTATGGTCGGGCCGGACGAGGAGACCGCCGCCAACGCCGTCGAAGGGTGTGGGAGGTACGACGGCGCCGGCTGACGGGCCTACCTTGACGGTGTGCGGGGGCCGGTAGCAATCCGTGTCGTACTCCGTATCGCGGACTGTCGGGACGCCGACGCCCTGACAGCCGGCGTGCCCGGTGCCGCGCACGGCTTCCTCGCCGGACCCGCGCATAGGGTGACGAGGGCGGCGGGTGAGAGAACGGCGTGTGGCGTCCCACAGGTGAAACCCGCGGATCGCGGGCGTGTGCCCGATCCAGCGGCGGACGCGACCCCCGGCGAAGCGGCGGGCAGGCGGTCTGACCAGCACGAGCCAACCACCGGGGGAGTGGCCGCCACGTCCCGCCGGTAAGGCGGTCCTCCTCACGCGGCGCGGGTCAGCGCTGTGACCCGGACTCCGCCGCGGACCACCTCTTCGGCGCCATGCCCTCCGTGGCGCCCAGTTCCTGCGCCCCTACGACGGACAGCAGTTCCAACTGCTCGGCTCCCGGGCTACCGGGTGGGGCGGTGAACCAGAGCAGACGTTGTCGTCCGTCCTCGCTGAAGAGCTTGTAGCAGTCGAGTTCGATGACAACCAGCAGGGGGTGGACGATCCGCTTGCGGTCCATGCGGCGCACCGCGACGTCGTGGGTGTCCCACAGGGCCGTGAACTCCTGGCTTCGCCGGCGTAGCACGGCGACCATCTTCGCGACCTCCGCGTCTCGGCCGCGTCGGGCGGCTGCTGCCTGGAGGTCGGCCACGAACACCCGGGAGTGGTGCGGGTGGTCCTCGGGCGGGTACATCTCGCGCGCCCGCGGGTCGGTGAACCAGCGGTACACGAAGCTCGCCGCCGGTCCACGGTGTGCCGGGGACCTGCCGAGCAGGGCCAGTGCCAGGTCGTTCTCCACCAGGGTTTCGTGCAGGTCGGTGATCACCCGCGCCGGGGTGTTGGAGAGCCGGTCCAGGAGTCCGAGGAGCGCGGGCCGCACGTGTGCCGATGCTCCGTGTGCGGACGGCGGGATCGGCCGTTCGGCCAGGTGATACAGGTGGTCGCGCTCGTCGCCGTTCAGGCGCAGGGCTCGGGCCAGGGCGGCCAGGGTCTGGGCCGAGGGTTGCACGCCGTTCTTGGCGCTGCCGCGTTCCAGCTCGGTGTAGTAGTCCACTGACAGCCCTGCCAGCTGTGTGACCTCCTCGCGGCGCAACCCGGGAACGCGTCGGTGCGGGCCGTGGGGGAGACCGACCTCGCCGGGGCGGATGCGGTCGCGGCGAGTTCTGAGGAAGGCGCCGAGTTCGGGAAGGTTCACGTCTCCATGGTCGCTCGTACGGCACGGCGCAGCCAGGGGGTGGCATCCTCTCGGTAGGCGCAGCCCTGGCTCGGGACGGCGGACCGGTCGATCGTGGAGGGCACGGCAGGGCGGCGGCGAGGCCGCGGCCCGGCCCCCAACCACCACAGGAGTCAGCCATGCCCCTCCCCACGCCCCACGACGGCACCGCCATCCCGGGCCAACCCTCCGCCCCACCCCGTGTCGCGATCGTCGTCGGCGGCTTGCGCGGCATCGGCCGCCAGGCCGTCGGCCGGCTGGCCGCCGACGGGTACGCCGTCGCGGTCGGCTATGCGGAGAACCGGGACGAGGCCGAAGCCGCCGTGCGGGAGGCCGTCGCCGGCGGTGGCCGGGCGATCGCGGTGCGCGCGGACGCCGCCGACGAACGCGCGGTCGCGGCCCTGTTCGACGCGGCCGAAGCGGAGTTCGGCGGGGTCGACGTCGTCGTGCACGCGGCCGGGCGGATGCACCTGGCGCCGATAGCCGAGTTGGACCTGGCCGCCCTGGACGACCTGCACCGCACCAACATCCGCGGTACGTTCGTCGTTGTCCAGCAGGCCGCTCGTCGCACGCGTCCCGGTGGCCCGATCGTGACCTTCTCCACCTCCGTGGTGGGGCTGGCCTTCCCGGGCTACGGCGCGTACGCCGCCAGCAAGGGGGCCGTCGAGGCGCTGACGCTGATCCTGGCCCGGGAGCTGCGGGGCCGGGACGTCACCGCCAACACCGTCGCGCCCGGCCCCACGGCCACCCACCTGTTCCTGGACGGCAAGGACTAGGAGACCGTCGCCCACCTCGCCGCCCAGCCTCCGCTGGAGCGCCTCGGCACCCCGGCCGACATCGCCGAGGTCGTCGCGTTCCTGGCCTCCCCGGCCGGCCACTGGATCAACGGACAGGTCATCCGCGCCAACGGCGGGATCATCTGAACCCCGCCCTGACACCGGTTCATTCCTTCGCACACCGATGTGACCGAGGCCGCCGAAGCCCTCGCGCGACGCGTCGCGGCGCAGCACGGCGCTCGGCCTCCGCGCACCCACATGGACCCCAGCCGCGACGGCGGCGAAGCCGTCCGCGCGGTGGCCGACCGCCTCCGCGCCGGCTTCTTTCGCCGTACTCGGACTGGACAGCCTGCACGCCGCAGGCAGCCCCCGTAAGACCCCACTGAGAAGAGGAACAACCAGTCATGCCGTTCGCGAACTTCAAGGTCCCCGAGAAGTCCCTCACCCCGGAGCAGAAGGAGGAGATCGTCACCCGCACCACCGAGCTGTACGTCGAGATCTACGGCGAGCGCGCCCGCGACACCACCATGGTGCTGGTCGAAGAGGTCGCCGACGGCGGTTGGTGCATCTCCGGCGACGTGCTGACCCTCGCCATGCTCGGCGAGGCGACACCGTCTGACACCAGCGACGCCTGACCAGCACCGGCCGTCCTTCCGCACCCACCGGCCGCGTCACGGCTGTGACGGGTCGATTCCCGCATGCGCGGGTACGGACCGCCGACCTCATCGGGAAGCGCATCGTGATCGCGTCCGACAACTACTTGCCGCACTTCACCACGAAGCGGTGCCGCCGGGTCGCGGACCGGGCCCGAGGCGAACAACGTCGAGGTCGCCTACGCCCCCGCCAACTCCTCATGGCTGAACCGGAGCGAAGCCCAGTTCACCCGCCCTGCGCCACGTCACGCTCGCGGCACCGACCACGCCAGCCACAACGAGCCGGGCAGCATGACCGCCGCTACCTCATCTGGCGGAACAAGCGCGTCTAGGACGAGCGCCTACGCGCGGTCGTGAACAGGGCGCACGTCGCCTGAGGCGGCCGCACCCCGGCGGAACAAGGCGGTCCACAGGAACGGCACACCGAACAGTGCTGACTCCGGGGGCTCCTCCCGCATCCGGCGCAGTTCCACCTCCACCAGGTCGGAGAAGACCCAGCGCAGCGATGCGGGGGTGTGGGCGAGGCCGCCCTGCAACTCGCGTTCGCGGTACAGCTCCGCATCCGTGCGTTCCGACCCCATTCCTCTCTCGCCGGCGGCGAAGCTGGTGAGGGCGAGGTGGCCGCCAGGAGCGAGAACCCGGTCGAGGAGGGCCAGGTAGCTGACCCGGCGGTGCGGCGGCAGGTGGTGGAAGCACCCTGAGTCGACGACCAGGTCGTACGGGCCGCTCAATTCGGTAGCGGGAAGCGCGAAAGCGTCGCCGCACAGGAAGCGGATGTCGACACCAGCCTGCTGAGCCCGGTCCTCGCCCTAGGCGACGGCCACCGGGGAGAGGGCGACGGCGTCCACCTGGAAGCCGCGCGCAGCTAGGTGGAGCGCGTTGCGGCCCGGGCCGCATCCCAGGTCCAGGGCCCGGCCGGGAGCGATCAGGCCCTGGTCAAGGTAGGCGGCCAGGTTCTCGTCCGGCTTCGACACGAAGAACGGGACCGGCCTTGACCGGTCGGCATAGAAGCGGTCCCAGAAGTCCCTACCGTCGCCCGTTGCCAAGTGGCTGGCCCCGGATCCAGATGCGAAGAACCCGTCCAAGAGCGCGAGAACGTCCTCGACGGTGCGTACGGTCCGGTTCATCCGGCCCCCCTTTCGACCGAGTCGATCATAGGAGCGAGGAAGGTGAAGAGCCAGGTCAGACGGTATCTAGTGATGGTGGGAGCGGGCTGCTCCGAGCCCCGGAGGCCACCGGCGAACAACCCACCCCAGACCCCGCGTCCGCCTCCGCGTCCGCCCAGCCTGTCGTCCAAGGCCAGGACGGGGCCATCCTCGGCTACCGCGGGGAGACTCTTTCGACGAGTTTTCCAGCGTCGGCGACACCGGAGGTGTTGACCCACCAGGCCGCGAGAACCCCGAGTCGCGGTCGCGGAGCGATGCACTGTGCCGCGACCCGCTCAGCCGCCTCACAGGGTCCGTCGCACGCCCGCCTGACGTTCGAGGTTGTTCAACTGCACCGACAGGTCCCCGGTCACGGCATCGTGGGCTGGGCCCAGACGTCCGACGGGCAGGACCGCCTCGCCCCTCATGTCCTCCAGCAAGAGAGCGAACGCGGCGTACATAGCCACCTCCGCGAGGAGCAACCCGAAGGCTCCGGAGGTGTGGCCGAGCCATCTGGCACCAGTGAAGTTGGCGAACGCTGCCACGGCGAAGCGCGGTACCGCCACACAGAGCACGACCCACATCACGCGCTTGCGGGACGCGATGGTCGCCATCATCAGGGCGAAGACGGCGAACACTAGGTTGAGCACGCCGAGCACCTCGCAGCCCGACGGCGGACCGATGGCCAGCACCAGGGAACTGGCCAACCAGGTCCAGGAGAAACAGGCCATGAGTGTCGCCGCGAGGACGTCCCGTGCCCCGAACGCCAGGATGCTGACGACCAGTTGCAGGATGAAGGCCGGAAAGATCTTCAAGGCCACGGCCCGATGAGCGTCGTCGCCCAGGAAGCCCAACTGGAGGCTAGCGACGACCGCGGAGGCGATCGCCACCGCGAAGAAGCCGACCGGCATCGGGGAGGCGATGGGGTGGAGGTTGATGCGGGTCATCGGGCGCAGGGACGGTTCCAAACGCGCGCCTGTCGGCGCGTCCTGCTCCCCAGGCTGCTCGGGACTGCTCGCCATGGTGAACTCTCCTGTAAGTCGTTCTGGTAATGGGTGGGGACTGACCGCCGCGACAGTCGCGTGCGGCGCCCGGGCCGGTGTCGCCGGTGCCTTCTCCGTCGAGGGGTGCTGTCACCGGGCGGACGGCTTAGACCAACTGCGCTTCCGTGCCGTGCGACCGGCATGCCACGGTGCCGGCTCACGTCGAGCCGCCGGCGGCAGCCGCCGCGGCAGTCGACGCTTCGTTCCTGTTCAGGAGCGAACCAACGGTGTGCCCACCAGGTACTCGGCCAGGAACCCCGCCTGGGGTTCGCCGGTCCGGATCATCTGGGAGACCAGCTGTGTGTCGGCCAAGGCCCTGTTGAGCCGCTGACAGGAGTACATACGGGCTTCGTAGGACAGGCCGAGCGGGAACTGCTTGACGGTCCCGAACTCCTGGATGATCTCGCCTGTCTGACGCGACCGTGGCTGGCTGCTCCCGTGGCGCGAGCTGGTGCTCATGTTCCGCCTCCCGCGATCTGCTCTCTGGGTGTGCGGACGACGCTAGGAGCCGATGCGGCGGACTGGTTGCCCGGGAGCGCATGGATGGTGCGCGGCAGCGCACAGTGGACGCGGCTGTGCCCCGTGGTGCGTTCGGCCAGCCCGCGTGCGCTGGCCGGCACGTCCCGCTGTCTCGCCGCCCCTAGCCTCTCGCGGATGGTGTGAGCCGACGAGCGGCAAGGAGAGGCATGAGGGTGAGCGAGCGGGCCGAGGTGGTCGTGCGTGGCGTGGCACGCGGAGGCGGGTGCGTACCGGGTGGACCGCCAGGGGCCGGGACGTGTGCGGCGCAGATCGGGACGGATGTGGTCGGAGGCGAGTCCCCGTACTGGGTGTGCGTGGCCAGCGAGACGACCTGTGCCGGGAACCCGCTCGCCGGGGCAGGCCCAGCGTCCTCCCACGGGGGTGGGGTAGAGGCGAATGTCACCCCGCCGGTCCCGCGCGGTGCCGAGACGTCGTACCGGTCGTACCGGACAGACCGCCGCGCCTTCCACCGGGCAGTGGAAGCTGATCCGGGAGCCCCGCACTGAGCCCCCTCGCGCCCGGGGGCGTGCGCGAGACCGGGCGACGGCGGGGGAGACCCTGGGGCGGCATGTCGGGTCGTGACCCCGGCGAACCGCACAGGACCGCCACCTCGCTGGAACTCCTCTTCGACCTGTGCGTCGTCATAGCGGTGGCGCAGGCGTCCGCGAGCCTGAGCACAGCGGTGATCGACGGGTAGTACGTCACCGGCCTGCTGCGCTTCGCTCTGGTGTTCTTCACCATCTGGTGGGCGTGGATGAACTTCACGTGGTTCGCCTCGGCCTACGACCCGGACGACATCCCCTACCGGTTGGTGGTGCTGGTCCAGATCACGGGGTCGCTCATTCTCGCCGCCGGCGTACCCCGGGCGTTCGGGGAAGGCGACCTGCGCGTCATCACGTTGGGATACGCCGTACTGCGCACGGCCCTGGCCGTGCTGTGGCTGCGTGCCGCACGGTCGGACCCCGGTCGGCGGCGGACGGCACTGCGTTTCGCCACTGGGGTGACGAGCTGTCAGGTCGGGTGGATCGGGACGCTCCTGCTTCCCGAGCCGGCTCGACTGCCGGCCATCATCGTGTTGATCGTCGCCGAGATCTCCGTCCCGGTGTGGGCGCAGTCCGCCGGAATGACCCCGTGGCATCGACACCACATCGCGGAACGCTACGAACTGTTCACCCTCATCGTGCTCGGTGAGTCCGTCGTGGCCGCCGCGGCGGCGGTCCGCAGTGCCTTCGCGACCAGGGCCACGGCGCGGGTGCGCTGTACCTGCTGGCCGCGGGTGGCCTGCTCATGGTCTTCGCCATGTGGTGGCTGTACTTCGCCAGGCCCGCGTACACGCTGCTCACCTCAACGCACCAGGGCCATCGCAAGAGGTTCACCTGCGCGTACGGCCACTACCTGATCTTCGCTTCGGCGGCAGCCGAGGGGGCCGGCTTGGCGGCGTACGCGGGGTTGGTCACGCGGCGCGCCGATGCCCCGCCGGTGGCAGCGGGTGTGGCGGTCACCCTGCCACTGGCGGTCTTCCTGATGACCGTGTGGGCCATACACGTCCGGCCGCACCGGCAGAGCGGGACCGGCCCGTTCGCGATTCCCGTCGGCGCGGTTACCGTCCTGGCGGCCGCTCTCTCCCCGACGCCGGCTCTGGTGGCCGGTCTGTCGGCGACGGCCCTGGTCGTGGTCGTCACGGTGGTCGACCGGACCGGGCGGGCGCGGCACTGAGGTGGTGCCCACACGGCCGCGCGGGCCAAGCGACCTGGCCCGCGTGGCCGTTCGCCTTCCGTCAGCGCGCCCCGCGAATTGCCGGCCGCGCGGCCGCTGTCCGCAACGGCGCACCGCCGCGTGCGGGCGTCCGCCATGACGATCGAGCGCTGGGACCACCGGTGCGCGGTGAGGCAAAGCCCGGTGCGCTGACGGGATATGGGCGCGCGTCCGCCGCGCCTATCGTGAGGGCGAAGCAGTCGAGGCCCCTTACGCACAGGGTCAGCCCTCGCTCTCAGGCACGACGATGTCGGTGGAAGGCCACTCGGTTGGATTCGAGTAACGGGGCATGTGAGCGTGGCTGAAATCGCCGAAGTCCGCCAGTGCCGACCCGTGATGTGAATCGAAGTCGTTTTCCCAGAGGGAGTCTCACGTAATGTCAACAATGCCCGTCGGCGGGCTGGTTCCGCATGCCGTCGACCATGCCACGGACCTCGTCGTCCGCAATGCGAAGATCCACACGGGCGACCCGCGCCGCCCGTACGCCGAGGCGCTGGCCATCCGCGACGGCGTCATCACGGTCGTCGGTGACGACCGGGACGTGGCCGGGCACGTCGGCCCGGGCACCAAGGTGGTCGACGCGCTCGGGCGGCGGGTGGTCCCGGGCCTCAACGACACGCACCTGCACGTGATCAGAGGGGGCCTGAACTACCTACTGGAGCTGCGCTGGGACGATGTGCGCAGCCTGCGTCAGGGATTGGCGATGCTGCGTGAGCAAGCCGCCCGCACCCCGAAGGGCCAGTGGGTGCGGGTGGTGGGGGGCTGGTCGGCGGAGCAGTTCGCCGAGCGTCGGCTGCCGACCGTCGCGGAGCTGAACGCGGCCGCCCCGGACACGCCGGTGTTCGTCCTGCACCTGTACCAGTCGGCCGTGTTGAACCGGGCGGCGCTGAAGGCCGCCGGCTTCACCAAAGACACGCCCGATCCCAAGGGAGGGCAGAGCGTGCGGGGCCGGAACGGGGAGCCCACCGGCATGCTGCTGGCCGCGCCCAGCGCCCTCATCCTCTACTCGACCCTGGCCAAGGCACCGGTGTTGCAGAGCGAGGAGGAGAAGAGGACCTCCACGCGGCATTTCCTGCGCGAGTTGAACAGGTTCGGGCTCACCTCGGCGATCGACGCCGCCGGCGGATTCCAGAACTTCCCCGACAACTACGCCACCGTCATCGAACTCGCCAAGGCCGGACAGCTCTCGCTGCGTATCGCCTACCACCTCTTTCCGCAGACTCCGGGGCGGGAGATCGACGATCTCACCCGCTGGATCGAAACGGCCCGCCCCGGGGACGGGGACGAATAGCTGCGGCTGAACGGCGCGGGTGAGAACCTCATCTGGTCGGCGGCCGATTTCGAGAACTTCGCCGAGCCGCGTCCTGGACTCGCCTCGGACTACGAGGTGGAGTTCGAGAAGGCGGTCCGCCTGCTCATGGAGAACGGGTGGGGGTTCCGGCTGCACGCCACCTACGACGAGACCATCCGCCGGGACCTTGCGGTGTTCGAGAAGCTCACCGCGGAAGGACTCTTCCCGGCTGGGAACCGGTGGCTGTTCGACCACGCGGAGACCGCCTCCGCGGACAGCCTCGACCGCATCGCCGCGCTCGGCGGGGCGATGTCCGTGCAGAACCGATTGTCCTTCCAGGGCGAAGCGTTTCTGCGGCGTTACGGCCCCGGAGCGGCCGCGGACGCCCCGCCGATCCGCGCCATGCTGGACCGAGGCCTGACCGTGGGCGCCGGCACCGACGCCACCCGGGTCTCCTCCTACAACCCCTTGGTCGCCCTGCACTGGCTCGTCAGCGGTCGCTCGGTCGGTGACCTAGCGCTGCGCCCGCCGGCGAACCGCGTCGACCGGGGGAGGGCGCTGGCGATGTTCACGTGCGCCGGCGCCGCGCTGACCGGTGAGGACGAGGTCAAGGGCGTTCTCAGGCCCGGCTGTTACGCGGACCTGGCGGTGCTGTCCGAGGACTTCTTCAGCGTGCCCGAGCCGGACATCGCGCACATCGAGTCGCTGCTGACGGTGGCCGGCGGCCGCATCGTGTACGCCGCCGCCGAGTACGAGGGGCTCGACGAGGAACTTCCGCCCGTCAGCCCCGCGTGGAGCCCCGTGGCGCACGTCGGCGGCTACCAGACCCCCCGCCGGACGGCCCGCTCCGGCGCCGGCCAGGCGGAGGCACTCGGCCAGGCCGTCGCCGAGTCGGAGCAACACCGCCAGTGGCGCGTCGCGCGCGGCCTGGCTCCCGACACCGCGACCACCCCCTTCGATCCCTGCTTCGACCTGTGAACTCCCGAAAGGGCACGGACACCGCGCCACCCTTTCCGGGACTCCACCCACCAGCTCCGTCCCGACGGACGGTCTCTTCCCACCACGGCACGGACAGCGATCCGCGCCCTCCTTACCGAGAAAGGCTCACCATCATGGTCAACATCTCCGAGCTCACCGCTGCCCCCAGCCCCGACCTGCTCACCCCGGACAACTGTGCGGTGCTCTTCATCGACCACCAGCCGCAGATGTTCTTCGGTACCGGCAGCGGCGACCGCACCGCCACCATCAACTCCACCGTGGTTTGGCGAAGTCCGCGAAGGTGTTCGACGTGCCGGTCGTGCTGAGCACCGTGGCCGCCGAGACCTTCTCCGGCCCGCTCATGCCGCGGCTGGCCGAGGTCTTCCCCGAGCAGCAGGTCGTGGACCGCACCACGATGAACGCCTGGGAGGACGAGAACTTCGTCGAGGCGGTCAAGGCGACCGGCCGTAAGAAGCTCGTCATCGCGGGCCTGTGGACCGAGGTCTGCGTCGTGCTGCCCGCGCTGTCCGCCATCGCCCAGGGCTACGAGGTCTACGTCGTCACCGACGCGTCCGGCGGGGTCAGCCCGCATGCCCATGAGCACGCCGTCCAGCGCATGATCCAGGCCGGGGCCGTCCCGGTCACCTGGGTGCAGGTGCTGCTGGAGCTCCAGCGTGACTGGGCCCGCACGGAGACCTACGCCGCCGTGGGCGACGTGGTCAAGGAGCACGGCGGCACCTACGGGCTCGGGATGGTCGACGCACAGGCCGTCATCGGCGCCCACGCCGCCGGCTGACCCACGCACCGGTACTCGAACGTCAGGAACAGGTAGGCACGATGGACTGTTGGTCCTCCGGCTGGTGGTGGGGCTGCTCGTCGCCGGGCACGGGGTGCACAAGGTGAGCTTCCGACTCGGAGGCAACGGCCTCGCGGGCGGGACCGAGGAGTTTCCGCCACGACGGGTTCCGCGGCGGCCGGGTGACCGCCGTCGTCGCGGGGGCCAGCCAGATCGGTTCCGGCCTGTTCCTGGCCGCTGGCCTGCTCACGCCCATGGCCGCGATGGCCGCCATGGGCGTGATGACCGTCGCCGGCAAACGGGCTGTGGGTGCAGAACGACGGTTACGAGTACCCCCTGGTCCTGGTCGCCGTCTCCGCCGCGCTGGCCCTCACCGGGCGTGGGCGGTGGTCCGTGGACCACGCGCTGACCGTCACCCCTGGCCGGTGTGGGTCTGCGTCGCCGCGGTCATCGTGGGACCGGCCAGCGGCCTGCTCACCCGAGTGGTGCTGCACTGGCCCACCCCCGCGGGCCAGGGGGAGCGGTACGCGAAGGCTGCCGACTGAGGCGTTCCACACCCCGGCGCTGCGCGCGACGGAACGTCACGGGCCGCTGCCTGGGGCGCGGCTGGCCCTGACCCTGTTCACCGGGCTGGTCGACGCCGTCAGCCACCTGGCGTCCGGACAACGTCCTCGGCTCTCGACCGCCGAGGCGACCTGGCTCCGACCCCGGCCCCGAACGACGCACCCTGAACGACACACCCCCGAACGACACCCCGGACCACCGGTGGCCGGCCGCACCTACGAACGACAACCGGTGCGCCGAGAAGCGACAGCCACCGGTGGTCCGGTCCCAGCCTGACCACGACACCAGCCAACTGGCGCGCCTCGACACCTGCCGGAGTCGACGCGTGCGCACTCACCCCGCATGGACCAGCATGAGTTCCGTACCACCCTCCCCACCGAGCCAGCCGCCACGGTCGGACTCGGCATGGGCGCCGCTCGCGGCACGCCTCTTCCGGGCCCTGTGGATCGCCCAGTTGGTCTCCAACGTCGGTAGCTGGATGCAGATGATCGGGGCGCAGTGGCTGCTGATCGGACACGACGCGGCACTGGTGACACTGGTTCAGATGGCCTCCAGCCTGCCCGTCGTGCTCCTGGCCCTGCCCGCGGGCGTGGTCGCCGACCGCTACGAGCGTCGGAGTGTGCTCCTGGCCGCGCAGTTCGCCATGCTCGCGGTCTCCGGAACGCTGACGGTGCTGGCGTTCGCGGGCTCCCTCACCCCGACGCTGCTGCTCTTCCTCACCTTCCTGCTGGGGTGCGGTACCGCGCTGATGGGCCCGGCCTGGCAGACGATCCAGCCGGGGCTGGTGGAATGCCGCCAACTCGGCCAGGCCGCCGCGCTCGGCGGCGTGAACATGAACCTGGCCCGTGCCGTCGGGCCGGCACTCGGCGGAGTGGTCGTGGCCGCGGCGGGCGCCGGGTGGGTCTTCGCCTTCAACACGGCCTCCTATCTCGGCATCGCCGCCGTCCTGCTGTTCTGGCGCCGCCCCAGGACGGTCGCCGCAGCGACAGGAGGTGAGAAGCTGCTGACCGCCCTCGACGCGGGCCGCCGCTACGTGTGGTAAGCGCCGGGCATCCGCCGGGTCCTCCTGCGCGTGGTGCTGTTCGTCCCCGGTGGCGCCGCCCTGTGGGCGCTGCTACCGCTGGTCGCGAGCCGCTCCCTGCGCTTGGGCTCCGGCGGCTACGGACTGTTGCTGGGCGCCGTCGGCGTCGGAGCGGTCGCCTACGCGCTGCCCCACAGCAACCGGGTGCTCGGCGCCAACGGCACCCTGGGCGGCGGGGCCCTGGTCTTCGCGGGCGTCCTGGTGGTGCTGGCCACCGTACGGAACACCTGGCTGGTGTCGGTGGCGCTGCTGTTCGCGGGGATGGCGTGGATCGGTGTGCTGTCCACTCTCAACGCGGCCACCCAGACGCGGCTCCCCGGCTGGGTCAGGGCCCGTGTCCTCGCCGTCTACCTCCTCGTCTTCCAGGGTGGCCAGGGGTTGGCGGCGCCGCTGTGGGGCGCCCTCGCCGAGCGGCTAGGACTAGCCGTCCCACTGCTGGCCGGCAGCGGGTTGCTGCTCGTCAGCGCCCTCAGCCTGCGCCGCTGGCCGCTGCACGGGCGGAGGGGGGCGATCCCTCGCCCTCCGCGCACTGGCCGGTCCCACCGCTGCTGTTCGAACCGGGACCGACCACGGGCCCCGTACTCGTCACCGTCTCCTACCGCGTCGCGCCGGGGGACGCGACCGCCTTCGGTGAGCGCATGGAGCACGTCGCCCGTTCCCGGCGGCGCACCGGAGCCCTTATCTGGGGCCTGTACCAGGACGGACGGGACCCTGGGCACTTCATCGAAAACTACCTCGTCGCCTCCTAGGCCGAGCACCTGGTCCAACACAGTGACAGACTCACCCTCACCGACCGCCGGCACGAGGAGCGGGCACGCCGTCTCCTGGCCCCGGGCACCCGACCGGAGGTCACCCACGCCTTCGACACGTCCTCGGGCCCCGTCGTTCCGCGGGACGGTGGGGTGATCCCGTACCCGGTCCTCCGCGGCACGGCGGAGGACCATGACCGGCAGGCGACGGACCAGTGGGTGAAAGGAGACGATGCCCGGTGAGTAACGTCGGAACAGAGCGGGGCGAGCAGCGCGACGGAGTACCGGTCGCGGGCGGACGGGGCGCGGGTGCCCCGCACGTCGACGTACTCGCCCCACGCGACGTCCCCCTCGGCGGCCCGCGGGCGATGCGGGTACGGCGCACGCTGCCGCAGCGCGCCCGGACCCTGATCGGCGCCTGGTGCTTCGCCGACCACTACGGCCCCGACGACGTCGCCGACACGGGCGGCATGGACGTCGCCCGGCACCCGCACACCGGACTGCAGACGGTGAGCTGGTTGTTCAGCGGCGAGATCGAGCACCGGGACAGTCTCGGCAGCCACGCGCTCGTACGGCCGGGCGAACTGAACCTCATCACGGGCGGGTACGGCATCAGCCACTCGGAGGTCTCGACCGCGCGCGACACGGTCCTGCACGGCGTGCAGCTGTGGGTGGCGCTGCCCGAACGCCACAGGCACACCGCACGCGACTTCCAGCACCACGTGCCCGAACCGGTGCGGATCGCCGGGGCCGAGGTCCGGGTGTTCCTGGGCTCCCTGGCAGGGGACGTGTCCCCGGTGGCGATGTTCACCCCCCTGCTCGGCGCGGAGATCGTCCTGCGGCCCGGGGCGACCGTCACGCTTGCCGTCGAGCCCGGCTTCGAGCACGGCCTGCTCGTCGACACCGGACCGGTCCGGATGGCCGACACGCTGCTGCGACCGGCGGAACTGGGGTACGCCAGCCCGGGGCACGACACCCTGACGTTGACCAACGAGTCGGACGGACCGGCCCGGGTCGTCCTGCTCGGCGGGACGCCGTTCGAGGAACGAATCGTCATGTGGTGGAACTTCATCGGCCGTAGCCACGAGGACATAGTGCGGGCCCGGGAGGACTGGCGGAACGCCTCCGACCGGTTCGGCGCGGTCGAGGGCTACGACGGCGACCGCCTCCCCGCCCCGGCCCTGCCGAACGCCGTCATCGCACCGCGCGGCCCCCCCCGCGCCACTGACCCGCGCCCACCTGAAAGGACCTCCCCGATGATCCAGTCTCCCTCCGCCCCCACCGTCGAACGCGTGGCCGACCGGCACCGGTACGTCATTCTCGTCGACGGGAAACGCGCCGGTCTGACCGCCTACCGCGACCGCGGTGAGCAGCGGGTCTTCTTCCACACGGAGATCGACTACGCCTTCGCCGGCCAGGGCTTGGCCGCGCGGCTGATCCAGGAGGCACTCACCGACGTCCGCGCGTCAGGCAGGCGCGTCGTGCCGGTCTGCCCCTACGTGGCCAAGTACCTGACCCGGCACGAGGAGTTACGAGGACATCGCCGACCCGGTCACCCCGGAGGTCCAGGAGTGGCTGGAGACCGAGTTGAGGTCACGGCCGAGGCCCCCGGCGTGACCGTCTCCCCGCCTCTCACCTGACGGCTCCGCTGGTGGTCCCGGTGGCGACGTAGTGCTGCGCGACGGCGAGCAGCACGGCTGCCGGAGCGGACGCCAGAATCGAGGTGGCCATGACGGCGTTCCACCGGTTCGTGTGCGCGCCGACGTACTGGTAGATGCCAGGGTGATCGGTCGCACCGTCTCCGTGGTGGTCAGTGTGAGGGCGAAGAGGAAGTCACTCCAGGTGAAGAGGAAGGTAAAGACGCCGGCGGTGATCAACGCGTTGGCGCTGACCGGGAGCGCCACGGAGCGGAACGCACGCCAGTCGCCCGCACCGTCCACCCGCGCGGCCTCGATGATCTCCTTGGGGATGCTCCGCAGGAACCAACGCAGGACGAGGATTGCGAAGGGCACCCCTGCGGTCGAGTCGGCGAAGATCAGTCCGAGGTAGGAGTTCAGCAGCCCCAGGTCGTTGTAGGAGCCGTAGAGTGCGTTCGCCACGACGATGCCCGGCACCATCTGGGTGATCAGGACGCCGAAGAGGACGAGGTCGGTACCTCGCATGGGGAAGTGCGCCAGCACGTAGGCCGCCGGCGCGGCCAGGCCCAGGCTGAGTGCCACGCTGCCCAGCGCCACCACCAGGCTGGTGACGATGTTGGCGCCCTGGTCGCGCAGCGCGGTGGCGTAACCGCTGAAGTCCGGGTGGAGGGGGAACCACCCTCCCCGCAGGATGTTCCCCGCCGGTTGCAGGTAGGCGTTCACCATCCAGTAGGCGGGGAACAGCATCACCGCGAGCAGCAGGATCCCGACGATCGTGGATGGCCAGCCACGGCCCGGTGCGCGCTTCACGGGCTCCTTCTCAGGCGTGTTGGGCGCGCCGGTGGGCACGCAGGTAGACGAGGGCGAAGACGAGCGACATGACGATCAGTAGGTTGCTCATCGCGGTGCCGCGGCCGAAGTCGAACTGCTGGAAGGACAGTGCGTAGGACTGGGTGGCGAGGGTCTCCGTGGCGTTGGCCGGCCCTCCGCCGGTCACCACGAGCATGATGTCCAGCACCTTGAGCGTGTAGACTACGCCCAGCACCAGCACGACGTTGACCGCGGGGCGCAGCAGTGGCCAGGTGACATAACGGAACGACGCCAGTGGACCGGCGCTGTCCAAACCTCGCCGCCTCGTACAGATGGGGCGGGATGTCCCGCAGCCCGCCGTACAGGATCGCGGTGTTGAAGGGGACGCCCACCCAGATGTTGACGAGGATCACCGAGACCAGCGCCTCGGAGGTGTCGGTGAGCCAAGGGACGCCGGACGAGACGAGGTGGAGTTTGCCCAGCGCGTCGTTGACGACTCCCGAGTCGGTGTCGAGCATCCACTTCCACGTCGTGGCGGAGACGACCAGCGGCAGCAGCCACGGCAGCATCAGGAGTGACCGCAGAACGCCGTTGAGCGGAAAGCGGTGCTGGAAGAAGAGGGCCATGGCCAGGCCGAGCACGAACTGCCCGATGATCGAACCGGCCGTGAACAGGACCGTCGTCACCAAGGTCTGGGAGAACAGGTCCGACGACAGGATCTTGGCGTAGTTCCGCAGTCCCACGAACGGCGCGGCACCGGTGTAGAAGGTCGTGGTCGTGTACTGCTGGAAGCTCATCACGACGTTCTTGACGATCGGGTAGCCGAAGAACAGCAGCAGGTAGGGCCCGGCGGGCAGGACGAACAGCCACCGCGTGAGCGACTCCCGAAGGCGGGCCCGGGCCGCACTCCGGCTCGTGCCGCCCACGCCCTTCTCAGGAACTGGTCGCGATCCGCTGGGTACGCTTCAGCGCCTCTCGCGGTGTCTGCTCACCCGTCAGCGCCAACTGGACGGCGGTGTAGATCCCTCGCCGCCCTGGGCCACCCGACGCCCAGTTCGCTGGTACGGGACCGGGCCTTCTCGGCGCTCTCGACGAAGGCCGCCATCGACCGGACCCGCTGGGCGTACCGGGCGGCCACCACGGCACGGTGTACCTCTGCTCGGCCTGGGCGAGCATGTTCGCTGGGTCGTTCAGACAGGCGACCACCCGCGCCGCCTCCTTCCGCTTCGCCGTGGAAGCGTTGCACGGGACGGTCCACACCTCGCCGCCGAGCGGGGTGACAGGGGCCTGCCCCGCACGGGGGACAGGCACGGGGCCACGCCCCAGCGCAGTTCCCTGGCCGCGTTCATGGCCGGTATCCGCCAGGGGCCGTTGAGCATCATGGCTGCCTTGCCGGCGACGAACTGGTCATCGAGGTCGGCCTGGTTCCAGTTCAGCACCGACCTCGACATCGATCCGCTCTCGACCAGGTCGACCCAGAGCTGGAGGGCTTGCGCGGCCTGCGGGGTGTCCAGACGCCGCTCGCCCCGCCGTTGGACCACAGGAAGGGCAGTAACTGCCAGCTCCCCTCGAAGGTGGCGTTCGCGTCGACCGCCATGCCGTAGCGCCCTGGGCGGGTCAGCTTGGCCGCCGCCTCCCTGAGCTGCTCCCCGGTTCTCGGTACCGCGACACCGGCCTCGGCGAGCATGTCCTTGTTGTAGACGAGGGCGACCGTGCTGACCGTGGGCGCCAGCCCGTACACCTTCCCCTCGTACGTGCCGGCCGAGAGGATGCCTTCGGCGAAGCCGCTGGAGTCGATGCCGTACTGGTCCAGCGGGGTCAGCGCGCCGGTCTGCACGATCTGCTGCAGGTCCGGGTTGTCCAGCATCAACACGTCGGGGAGCGTCCGCGACAACGCCTGTCGCAGGACCGTGGGGACGAGCGACCGCCCGGGAACGCTTGAGTGCTCGACCTTCACGCCGACGGCCCTGCCGCACTGGCTGAGCCGCTCGCTCCACTGGGCGTGTTCGACCTCGTCGGTGTAGTAGTCGAGTGCGGTGATGGAGGTGACCTCGTCCGTGGCGGACCCGTTGCCTGTTCCGTCACCGCACCCGCCGGCAGTCAGGGCCAGGACGACGGTCGCGAGGAGGGCGGTGAGCCGCCGTGCCGGCGGTCTGACCGGAAAGATCATGGTGGGGCCTGTTCCCGAGCGACGTGCGTGAGCCGTATATCCTTTATGTCTGTCTCGAGATCTTATGGGTGGAATCCGGGTCCCCGGACAACTCGGTCAGACTAAGCGCACGAGACGAGGCCCCCGCGTCCGCGGCGGTCACGGAATGGGCCGCGGCGGTGTCCGACCGTGCATGGCGAGCCCCGTGCTTGCCCGGGTGTCGGGTCCGCGGCGGCGGAGCCGGATACCGCGAGCCCGTCACGCCGGCTGGCGCCCGGCAGGCCCTTGGGGAACCAGGCTGGCGGGTGGGAGCCGCCCCGTCCGGCGAACGGTGTTGTTTCGCAGGTGAAGTACGATGGCCCGCTGTGGCGCCACTCACCTGGTCCTCCGCGTTCCCTCTCCTCCCAGCCGCGCGGTCGGCACCACCTCTCGGGTCGAACCAGCCGCCTGGCGGTCGCTCGCGAACACGCGGGGTGACCGGCTCGTGTGCCACATCACCCTCGCGGGCGGCCGGACTCGTGCGGTGCGCCCTGTCGACACCCGTCGACAAAGATCCCTGCTGCGGGGGAGAGCGGCTGCCCCCGACGGGTGCGGTCACTCGGCAGCACGGGGCGGACCCGGCTCCGACGGACGGTGCGGGTTGGAAAGGTGCATGAGTGGTGGGGTCGGGCGAACCGCTGACCCGTAGCGGCCTGCGCGGCCGAGAGGCCGAACTCGCGGAACTTCACGCACTGATCACCGCGGTGCCCCGCACCGGGAGCGGCGGGCTGGCCCTGATCCAGGGGGAGCCGGGCATCGGCAAGACCACGCTGCTCGCCGAGGCCGTCACCACGGCCAGGGCGGCGGGGTTCTCCGTCGGCCTCGGCAAGGCCGACGAGCTCTACCACATCGTGCCCCTCTCCTCTTTGGCGGCCTCCGTCCTGCACGGCGAGCAGCCGCTGCTGTCCGGTGACGCCTTCGCCGATCTCGCGCGCAACCAGGACCAGCGGATCTGGCTGGTGGAGCGGCTCGCGGAGGCGATCGAAGCCAGAGCCGGCAGCGCGCCGGTCCTGATCGGTCTGGACGACGTGCAGTGGGCCGACCCGCTCAGCCGGTTCGCCCTGCGACAGCTTCCGGCACGACTGCGGACCTCGCCGGTGCTGTAGCTGCTCGCCGGACGACCGGACCCCGCCGGCCCGGCCGAGGACATCCTCGCGGCCGCGACCGAGGCGCTGCCGACGGTCACCGTGCCCCTGGGACCGCTGTCCGGCGCGGCCATCCGGCAACTGGCCGACGACACCCTGGGGGCAGCCGTCGACGAGCGGGTACGGGACCTGCTCGACGGTGCCGGCGGGAACCCGTTCCTCGCCGTCGAGATGCTCGCGGGACTGGGGACCGCCGATACATCGGGCGATCTCGTGCCCCCCACGCTCCTGGTGGGCGTGCGCGGCAGGCTCAGGTCCCTGCGACCCGACACCCTGCGCTTCCTGTGGATGGGAGCCGTGCTCGGGCGCGGGTTCAGCCTCCACGACGCCGCCGCGTTGTGCGGCCAGCCGCCCGCCACCCTGATCCCGGCGCTGGAGGAGGCGATGCGCGCCGGGCTTCTGGACGACGACGGTGACGACCTCGTCTTCCGGCACGACCTGCTGCGCCAGGCCGTCTACGTCGACATCACCCCCTCAGCCCGGAAGGTCCTGCACCGGGATGCCGCCAGCCACCTCGTGGCCACGGGCGGCCGGCCGATCGACGCGGTGCCGCACATCCTCCGGGGCGCCGAGGTCGGAGACGAAGAACGCGTGGCGCTGCTGCGGCGAGCAGCCGAGGACGTGCTGCCGGTCACTCCGGGTCTGGCGGCCGACCTGATGACGCGCGCCCTGGAACTGGTGCCGCCCGCCTCGCCGCTGAGGTTCGAGGTGGGCGAACGGGCGATCCGCTGCCTGACCCGAGCCGGCAGAAGTCGGGAAGCGCTGTCGACCGGCGATCGGCTGCTGGCCTGCCGGCCGCCGCTGGATGTCTTCAGCCGGCTGCAGGCCGCCCTCGGCGGGGCGCTGTGGAACATGGACCTGGCCGAGGAGCTGCGCCGCCGGACCGAATCGGCCCTCGGCGTCGAAGGCGCGGCCCCGGAGGCGGCGGCGAGGCTGGCCGCCCTGCGGGCGCTGGCCCTGTCCCGGGGACATGACCTCATCGCGGCGCGCGCGGCCGGCGCGACCGCGCTGCGGGCCGCCACCGCGATCGGTGACCGGGAGGCATACGTCCTGGCCCTGTCCGGGCTCGGTGAGATCGCGCAGAACGCGGGGGAGAACGCCGTCCCGCTGGAGCACTTCGCCAGGCTCAGCACCATCGAACCCGCCTTCCTTCCCGAAGAGATCGTCGCGCACCTGCACATGGACGACTTCGCGTCCAGCGCCCGGCTGCTCCTGCGGGCGGGGACGACGCCGGGAAAACGCGCCAGGCGATGATGCTGTGGGCGCAGGGCCAGCACGATCTGGGACTGGGCCGGCTCGACGACGCCGACGCCGGCTTCGCCACCATGGAGCGCCTGGAGGACGACGTGCAGGTCCCCGTCCAGCAGGTGAACGCCCGCGTGATCCGCTCCCGGATCGCCCTGCTGCGCGGCGACCGGGATGCGGCGCGGGAGCACCTGGAAGCGGCACAAAGACGGCTGGCGGTCAAACCGAATCCGGGCAACACGGCCGCGGTGCGCTTCCTGGAGGCCGTCCACGCCGAGGCCGACGGGGACGTCGGGCTCGCCGTCGACAAGATCCTACAGGTGACAAGATCCGACAGGTGACAAGATCCGACAGGTGTAGAAGCAAGGTGTCTTCATGCGCTGGCGGCTGTTGCGTGACTGGGTCGAGTCCGCGGTACGCGTGGCCCTGCGCGGAGCGGACCACGAGCTCGCCGAGGACCTGGCCACACAGGCGCGGACGCACGCCGCGCGTAACCCCGCCGTGCCGACTGCCACGGGCGTCGCGGCGCAGGCCCTCGGGCTTCTCGGAAACGATCTCGCCCTGCTGGAGGAATATCTGTGGCCCTGCTCGAGGCTAGCCCGCGCCCGCTGGTCCGGGCCGCCGCCTACGCCGATCTCGGACAGGCCCATCTGGCGGCGGGTCACGGGCCTCAGGCGGTGGCCGCCCTGACGCGGGCCGGGCCCGTGACGTGTTCGCCGAGTCAGGGCTCACGCCGCGGCGGCCCGCCTGCAGCGCGCCCTGGACGGCGCGGGGGCCGGCGGCGGCCGGGTGGTGACCAAGCAGCGCCCCGTCCAGGGATGGGGCCCTCACGGCCTCGGAGCGGAAGGTCGCGCGTCTGGTCGCCGAGGGCCACACCAACCGGTCGGCCGCCGATCTGCTCTTCATCTCCCCACACACCGTCAACACGCACCTGACCTCCGCCTTCCGCAAGCTGGCGGTGAACTCCCGGGTCCAGCTCGCCAACCTGGTCAGGGCCTTGCCCGACACCGAGCGGACCGGTGAATGATTGGTACGTTCACGCGATGCCTTCCCGCGCCCGGAGCCACTTGGCTGGGGCGGCGAACCCAAGAGGAGGACACCGCCATGCCATCGACCGCTCCACCGCCCACCATCGTGCTCGTGCACGGGGCGTTCACCGACGCCTCGTCCTGGGCGGGGGCCATCAGCCTCCTGCACGCCGCTGGTGCCACCGTGCGCGCCCCAGCGAACCCGCTGCGCGGCCTGCCACGACGCCGCCTCCCTCACGAACGTGGTGCGCGCTATCGACGTCCCTGTCGTGCTGGTGGGCCATGGCTACGGTGGCGCGGTCATCACGCACGCCGCCACCGACGCCGACAACGTTGTGGCGCTGTGCTACGTCGCGGCGTTCGGCCTCGACTTCGGCGAGTGCGTCCTGGACATCACGAGCCGGTTTCCGCCCACGCCGGCGGCCGACGTGACGTGCACCGTCGACTTCCCGGCGCGTCCACCCGGCGGCCCGGACAGCGAGCTCCACATCAGCGAGGGGCGCTTCCCGCAGGTGTACGCCGCCGATCTGCCGCTCCACGTGCGGAACGTGATGTCCGTGGCCCAGCGCCCGATCGCCCACCGCGCGCTGACCAGCAGATCCGGTCCGCCGGCATGGGCCTCCAAGCCCTCCTGGTACGCCATCGCGACCGCCGACCGGATGCTCAGCCCCACCGCTCAGCGCTTCATGGCCCAACGCATGGCGGCCACCGAACACGTGCTGGACGGCTTACACGCCGTCGCCCTGTCGCAGCCCGAGGCCGTGGTCGCGATGATCCGGGAAGCCGTCGAACAGAGCACCGGTCGCGGCGACGGCGACCGGCCACGGCTGCCCTTCTGAGTGAGGGGCGAGGGGGTGACCACACCTATCCGCGCGGCGAGGTGGCCCAGGACGCTACCACGTCGCCGCCGGCGCACCGGCGGAGCCTCAGGTGGGGGCCACCTCGTCCGGCGCCCCTGATCTAGCGGATTCACGCGATGTGCCGGCCCGAGCCGGCTGGCCCGGTGGTCTAGAAGCACACCGGGCCCCGGCTACCAGGCCGCCCGGTAGCCGGATACGAACCGCTAGTCGATCAGGATGCCAAGGGAGCCAGATGTCCACCGTCCTTTCCACCGCGTCGCTGTCCGCAGCCGACCGCATAGAGCGCTGGCATGAAGCGGTGTCCCGGACATTCATACCTCTCGACGTCAAAACCTTGGAGGAGGACCCGTCGCCGGGAAGCATCGTCACCTACCAGTGGGGCGCCACACAGGTGTCGAACGTCCAGGCCGGGCCCCAGGAGGTGCCGCGCAGCAAGCGCCTGATAGCCCGGGACGGGAAGGAGTTCGTCATCCTCACCCTCCAGCGCCGAGGCAGCGCCGTCAACGACCAGGACGGGAGACAGTGCCTGATACAGCCGGGGGAATTCTCCGTTTCTGATTCGTCCCGCGTGTTCAGGAAGAAGGTGCGGGGCGAGTTCTGCTTCACCTCCTTCCAGTTCCCGCGGAAGGAGCTTCTGGTGCGGGACGAGGACCTGCGGACGCTGACTGCGAGAGCGTTCTCGGATAGTGACGGAAGTGCCGCACTGGTGGCGACCTATTTCGCGTCCATGGCGCGCGAGGCAGCGGGTTTCGACGACTGCGTCGGCCGTCAGGCTGTCGCCACCGGGCTCGACCTGCCGGCACTGCTCATCGACGAGCGCAGCGGCCGCTACAGGCCCCAGTCGCCCGACACCGCGGCGGCCATGATGGTGCGGGTGAAGGACCACATCCTGCGAAACCTCTCCAACCCGGACCTGTTACCCACCGCGATCGCCGCCGCCCATTTCATTTCGGTCCGCTACCTGCACAAGTTGTTCCAGTCGGAGGGGACCACCGCCGGGGAATGGATTCCGGATGCAGCGCCTGGAGCGCTGCCGTCGGGACCTTCTTCGCTCGCCGGCCCAGGGAGCCGGGGTGGCGGCCGTTGCCCGACGCTGGGGGTTCGTGAGCCCCAGCCACTTCAGTCGTGTCTTCCGTGCCGCCTACGGCGTATCTCCCCGCGAGTGGCAACTGCACGGCCTGTCCGACGAGCGGCGCCTGGCCCGCATCGAACGGCCGGTGCGTCGTACGAGGCAGACACCGGCCCTCACCCAGGAGAGCCGGGGGCAGCGAGCTGCTCGCCCCCGGCTCGGTCGGGCCCGTCGGCATCGCGTGGTGAGACCGCCGCCTGCCCCGGCCCCCGAGCCGAACGGGTGGCCGAGGCCGTACTCAGGACGGAGCCAGCGGACGTGCGCGTCCCGCGGCCCACTCCGCCTCAGTCGAAGCGCAGGTCGGAGAGCTGCCGTTCGAGCGCGGTGATGTCGTCCCGCGGCGCCTCCCGGGCCGGTCGCGCGGCCACCAGGGCGGCCAGCTCGCCGGCCGCCCGCCGGATGCGGGAGGGCAAGCCCGTGGTGTACTCGTCGCCGCCGGTGCCCCAGTCCTCGGACGCCGCGTACACCGCGGTGGGGGGCGACCGTGTTGCGCAGGTACGCGAAGAGCGGGCGCAGCGCGTGTTCGAGGACCAGTGAGTGGCGGGCCGTGACGAGGACCGGCTTGCCGGCCAGGGCGTCCGGGTCGATCAGGTTGAAGAAGGACTTGAACAGCCCGCTGTAGGAGGCGGTGAACACGGGAGTCACGGCGATCAGCCTGTCAGCGCCCGTCACCGCGTCGACGGCGGCGGCCGGTTGGGGCGGGGGAAAGCCGGTCACGAGGTTGTTGGCGACGGCGACGGCCAGGCCCCGCAACTCGATGACCTCCGTCTCCACGTCGTGACCCGCGGCAGCGAGAGCGTCGCGGGTGGACTCGGTGAGACGGTCGGCGAGCAGACGGGTGGACGAAGGGGTGCTCAGCCCCCCGGAAACGGCGACGAGCCTCATGCGGCGGGCACCTCCTGGACGGCTCGCAGCGACGCGTGGGTGGGAGCGTCCGGCACGCCGGCCGGGCGGCCGCGAACTCCGCGCGCAGCACGGGCACCACCTCTTCGCCGAGGATGTCGAGCTGTTCCAGGACCGTCTTCAGGGGCAGCCCCGCGTGGTCCATCAGGAACAACTGCCGCTGGTAGTCGCCGACGGTCTCGCGGAACGACAGTGTCCGCTCGATGACCTGCTGCGGCGAACCCACGGTCAGCGGAGTCTGCTCGGTGAACTCCTCCAGCGACGGCCCGTGTCCGTAGACGGGCGCGTTGTCGAAGTAGGGGCGGAACTTCCGTACCGCGTCCTGCGAGTTCTTCCGTATGAACGCCTGCCCGCCGAGCCCCACGACGGCCTCGTTGGGCAGGCCGTGGCCGTGGAAGGCGTACCGCCGCCGGTAGAGCTGGACCATCCGCCTGGTGTGGTCGGCGTGCCAGAAGATGTTGTTGTGGAAGAAGCCGTCGCCGTAGAAGGCCGCCTGCTCGGCGATCTCCGGTGAGCGGATGGAGCCGTGCTATACGAACGGGGGCACGCCGTCGAGCGGCCGGGGTGTGGACGTGAACCCCTGCAGGGGCGTGCGGAACGTGCCCTCCCAGTCGACGGCATCCTCCCCCCCACAACCGGCGCAGCAGCGCGTAGTTCTCCTTGGCGAGGTTGACGCCCTGCGGGATGTCCTGCCCGAACCAGGGGTAGACGGGGCCGGTGTTGCCGCGGCCCATCATCAGGTCGACCCAGCCGTCGGCCAGGTGCTGGAGCATCGCGTAGTCCTCGGCGATCTTCACCGGATCGTTGGTGGTGATCAGGGTCGTCGCGGTGGAGAGGATCAGCTTCTCGGTCCGGGCGGCGATGTAACCGAGCATGGTGGTCGGGGACGACGGCACGAACGGCGGGTTGTGGTGCTCGCCGGTCGCGAAGACGTCCAGGCCGACCTCCTCCGCCTTCAACGCGATGGCGACCATCGCGCTGATGCGTTCGCCTTCCGACGGGGTACGGCCGTTGGTCGGATCGGGGGTCACGTCCCCGACCGAGAAAATTCCGAAATGCATGAGGGCCTCTTCACTCGGGCGATAAGGGGTTTTCAGAAATGTAGTCATCAGTGGGGCGGCCGCCGTGCCTGTGCGCGCAGCGGGACTTGTCCGTCAGTGCCCTGCCCACACTCACGTGCAGGCACTCGCCCGCGCTCTCCGGAATCGCATGGGTAACTGCCTCGCGGGAGCAGGCGCTGCCCTGTGGGGGAATGCGCCGAGCGCTGCCATACGATTCAGCCCGTTCTTCAGCCGGCCGCGATCCGGCACGCGAACGTGAACCGACACCGGAGGCGCATCACGGTCGTGGGCACAGCGCGCGAGCGAAGCGCCCGACTGGTTCTCCGGTCGGGCGCCTGTCCCTCACTCGCTCCCCGCCACGAGCGCGGCGATGAGACCGTCCAGGTCGATGTGGCTCCCCTCCGTGCCGCGGGGACGAGTACGTCGGTCTGGTCCAGGAACGCGCGAACCGCCGTCGCCGCGACGTCGGGCAGGGCACATCCCCCGGTGGACCTGACGGTGACGCGCACCGAGTCCCGATGGCGGCGATGCGGGGGCCTCACCAGCACATCTCCTACGCCTACGGGCTCGCGCACCCCCTCTGACAGGAGGGCGCGGGCGAACACCCAGTCGACTGTTCCGGTCGTCGTCCCCCCGATGGACAGGCGCACCGCGTAGGGGTCCGTCCTGTTGTACCGCAGTCGTGCGGGCAGTGTTGTGGACGGATGGTCCGCGACGGCGACGCGCACCACTATCTCGTGGCTGATCGTGATCTCGTCAGCGGCATGGGGAAAAGGCTCGCTCATTCGCGCCCCGTTCGTTGGTTCCTCGTGGGGAATTCCCTGTGAGACAACCTAGGTCGGGGGCTGCGCGTGTCTTGTTGAAAAGCGCATGAGATGTTGCCTCGGAAAGCAGATCGGAACGGGATGCTCCGCCTCATTGTCGGCGCATGACGGGAAATCAGGAAAGGCGCCACGGGCGTGGGCGCGGCGGCAGTCGTAAGGCTCTGCGCACGCGACGTGTGGCATGTGAACGACGAGAGATGTTTCCGGCCGGGGGGAGAGATATGCATTCCCCCGCTGGTTCGTTCCCCTTTGTGGTCCGACCTGGGGAGCCGCGTCGAAGAGGGCTGGACGGCCGCGAACGCGCGGGAGCCGGGTCGCCCTCGAAAGCGACCCGGCTCCCGTTCGGTCACTTCCCCAGGAAGGTGAGGAGCGCCGTGTTGACCTCCTCCGCGTGGGTCCGGTCCACAGCAGGCCGTGCGGGGCGCCCTCGATCTCCACGTAGTCGGCGGACGGGAGCGCCTTGCGGAACGGCCGCGCGGTCCCCTCGACGGGCAGGACGCGGTCGCCCGTGCCGTGCAGGATCAGGGCGGGCACGTCGATGGCCGGGATGTCGGCGCGGAAGTCGGTGTACCAGGTCGCCGGCGCGGCGGCCGCCGCGTGGAAACCGCCGCCCACCGCGACGTTCCAGCTGTTACGGACGGCCTCTTCGCTGATGCGGGTGCTGAGGTTCTCGTCGAGGTTGTAGAAGTCCTTGTAGAAGTTGGTGTAGTAGGCGTAGCGGTCCGCCTTGACGGCCGCGACGACACCGTCGAAGAACTCCTTCGGGGCCACCCCGTCCGGGTTGTCGTCGCTCTTGAGCGGGCAGGGCTCCAACGAGGCCAGGAAGGCGACCCTGGCTGAACCGTAGCGGGAGATGTATCGGGCGACCTCACCGGTGCCCATCGAGAACCCGACGAGGACGGTGTCGGTCAGGTCGAGGGTCTCCATCACGATGTTCAGGTCGGCCGCGAAGGTGTCGTAGTCGTACCCGGTCGTCGGCTGGCTGGACTGCCCGAAACCGCGGCGGTCGTACGGTGATCACCCGGTGGCCGGCGTCGAGCAGCGCGGCGCTCTGCCGCTCCCAGGAGTGGCCGTCGAGGGGGAAGCCGTGGATGAGGACGACCGGCTGCCCGGTTCCGTGGTCCTCGTAGTAGAGGTCGATGGTGGTGGAGTTCTCCTGGCCCACGGTGATGTACGGCATGTGTTGCTTCCTCGCTTACGAGTGATGGGTGCGAAGCGGACTCGGCCACGCTAGACCGGACGTCGTGCCGCCGGTTGTCGGGCAGTGCGCCGCTCCTTGCCCGCGGACGCAGAGAGGGCGGCAGAGGGGGCGGCGGGCCCGAGGATTCCTTCTCCCAGCCCGCCGTCTCCGGAAGCGGGCTGTAGAAGATGGTCGTGCCCACGTTGGCCAGACCCTTCTTCACGCTGTACGTGGATGGACCGCTGAACAGGGGGAGTTGGGCGTACTCCTGGAGTGCCTTCCGCTCGACCCGGTTCACCTCCGCCGTCTGCTTGTCCAGGTCGGCGATGTTTGCCGTGGTGCGGATCTCCTTGTCCAGTGCCGGGGACCCGGCGCCTGTGAGGTTGGAGTCACGGTCCGAGCAGTAGGTGTCGCACAGGTAGCGGGTTCCGAAGGGGGCCATGGAACGGTTGCCCGAGAGGATCAGGTCGAACTTGCGCTCGTTGAGGATGTTGGCGAAGTCTGCGCCGTCGGCCTTCTCGATGGTGAGGCGTACGCCGATCGGCTTCAGCATCGCGGTCAACGCGCCCGCGGTGGCCTTGTCCAGCGGGCTGTCGCCCAGGAGCATGTATCCGACCTCCAGCTTCTTGCCGTCCTTCTCGCGGACCCCGTCGCTCCCCGGCTTCCAGCCGGCCGCGTCGAGTTCCTTCCCGGCTTGGTCCGGGCCGTACTTCAGGACGGCCGAGACGTTGTCCTGGTACCCCTTCTGGAAGCTGTAGAGCACGGCCGAGCCGGGCAGCGGCTCCTTGTAGTCCAGGCCCTGGAACTGGATCTTCGCGATCTGGGTGCGGTCGATGCTCTCCTGGATCGCCTTGCGCACCGCCTTGTCCGCCAGGACCGGCGACTTGGTGTTGAAGTGGAGCGAGTACTCGCACGGGCTGCCGCCACGGCGGATCTCGGTGCCCTCCAGCCCCTTCACCTGCTTGAGGCTCTCGGCGTCGACCGCGGAGACGTAGTCGAGCTGACCGTCCTTGAAGGCGTTGATCCCCGCGGTCGACTCCAGGTTCACGTAGACGCGCTTGTCGAGCTTGCCCCTCTTGCCCGACCACTTGGGGTTGCGGACGAAGGTGATGTTGCCCGAGTGGGTGTCCCACTTGCCGACCGTGTACGGCCCCGCGCCCCACTCGGGGTATGCCTTCTTGACGTACGCCCGGTTGAAGTTCTCGACCGTCGCCGCCTTCGGGTGCAGGAACGTGGAGAACAGTGTCGACCAGAAGGGGTAGACGCCCTTGAAGGTGATGACGGCCTGCTTGTCGTCCCTGCCGCGCGCGACGTCGGTGATCTGGCCGTAGCCGTCGGTGGTGGAGGCCGCGAAGTCCTTGTCGGAGCCGTTGTTGGCCTGCCACGTGGCCCTGATCGCGGTCCAGTCGATCGGTGTTCCGTCGTTGAAGGTCGCCTTCTCGTTGATGGTCAGGACGACCTTCTGCCTGCCACCGTCGACGGTCACCTGCACGTCGCTGAAGTAGTCAGGGTTGTACCGCACCTCGCCGGTGGTTGAGTAGGTGATCGCGTTCGCGTTGTACCAGGCCCACACCCGGGACGCCGTGAGCGTGCCGTTGACGTTGAAAGGGTTGCCCTGCTCGTCGAAGGTCCCCACCGTCGTGTAGGTCCCACCATCCCTGATCTTGTCGTACGGCGTCGGTTTGTAGTCGGCGGCTCCCGACGCGGTGGACGGGGTGCCCTTCCCGTCCGAGCCTCCGGTGCCGGCACCGGAGGATGACTGGCACGCGGTGGCGGTGACGGAGATGAGGGCGATGGGCAGGGCCAGTCGTGCGCGCATGGGAGAGCGTCCTTGTGTGGGTGGTAAGGATGAGGGTGGGAGCGGGTCGGCGGTGGTTCGTCGTCCGGTGATGGGCCTGGGGCCCGGTCACGCGGCGTGGCAGGCGTACGTGTGGCCCGGCTGCCCCGGCGCCGGCCTGGGCGCGGGGCGCTCCGTGCGGCAGCGTTCCCTGACGGCCGGGCCGGCGAGGCGGTACAGCGGGCAGCGGTCGACGAACACACAGCCGCGCGGCAGGTTCGTGGCGCTCGGCTGCTCGCCGTGCAGGACGATTCGTTCCCGCGTGCGTTCACGTTCCGGGTCGGGTGCCGGGATCGCCGACAGCAGGGCCCGGGTGTAGGGGTGCTTCGGGTGGGAGAAGAGGGTCTCCGTGTCGCCGCTCTCCACGATGTGCCCCAGGTACATCACCGCGACGCGGTCGCAGAGGTAGCGGACCACGGCGAGAGCGTGGGCCACCATCAGGTAGGCGAGCCCCAGCTCACGCTTGAGCCGGGCGAGCAGGTTGATCACCCCGGCCTGTACCGACACGTCCAGGGCGGAGAGCGGTTCGTCGAGGGCGAGCAGCCTGGGGTCCGTGGCCAGGGCGCGGGCGATGCCCACGCGTTAGCGCTGGCCGCCGGAGAGCGCGGCGGGGAAGCGGTCGCTCACCGAGGCGTCCAGCCCCACGAGCGTCAGCAGTTCGTGGACGCGGGAGCGGATCGCGGCCTGGTCACGGCCGATGGCGCGCAGGGGCTCGGCGAGCAGTTGGTAGACGGGCAGACGCGGGTCCAGGGCGCCCAGCGGGTCCTGCATGACCATCTGCACGTCGTGTCGCAGGGTACGCCCGCCCCGGCCGGAACCGGCCGAGCTGCCGGTGGTGCCGCTCCTGGAATCGGCGTCCCCGCCGGCCGCCGCCCCGATCTCCCGCCCCGCGATCTCGATCAGGCCGCCCTCGGGCCGCCTGAGCCGCAGGATCTCCATCAGCGTCGTCGTCTTGCCGCTGCCGGACTCGCCCACCAGGCCCAGCGTCTCGCCCGCCCGCAGCTCGAAGCTGACCCCGTTGACCGCGTGCAGCGTGCCGACCCGGCGCTTGACGAACGCGTCCTTGGTGACGGGGAACGTCTTGACGAGGTCCTCGACGCGGAGCACCACGCCACCGCTCGCGGCCTGCCGCGCGCTCGTCTCCTCGCCCCCTGGAAGCACGTCCCCGGGCGCGGCGTCCCAGGCCGGGTCCAGCGTGCCGTCGGCGATCTCGGCCGCGCGCAGGCAGGCCACGTCTCCGTGCCCGATGACCTCGCGCAGCTCGGGCTCCTCGGAGTGGCACGCGTCGAGCGCGACGGCGCACCGGCTCCCGAAGGGGCAGCCGGTCGGCAGGCCGGACAGGTCGGGTGGCTCGCCGCCGATCGGTACCAGGGGCCGCCGGCCCCCGCCGTCCACGGTCGGCACCGCGGCCAGGAGCCGGGCGGTGTAGGGCATCGTCAGGCGCCGGAACAGCGCGCGCACGTCCGCCTTATCCACGAGGCGGCCCGCGTACATCACGGCGATGTCGTCCGCGTGGCCGGCCACGACCCCGAGGTCGTGGGTGATCAGGACGAGCCCGGCGCCGGTCTCCCGTTGCGCCAACCGCAGGACGTCCAGGACCTGGGCCTGCACGGTGACGTCGAGCGCGGTGGTGGGTTCGTCGGCCACCAGCACGCTGGGCCGGTTGGCGATCGCCATGGCGATGACCACGCGCTGGCGCATGCCGCCGGAGAACTCGTGCGGGAAGGCCGCGGCGCGGCGGCGCGGGTCGGGGATGCCGACGAGGTCGAGCAGTTCGACGGCCTGCTCCCAGGCGGCCTTCTTGGACAGGTCCTGGTGGACGCGGAGCGCGTCGGACAGCAGCCTGCCCACGGAGAAGATGGGGGGTGAGCGCGGACAGCGGGTCCTGGAAGACCATGCCGATCGACGCGCCCCGGACCCGTGACAGGGACCGGTCGTCGAGACCGATCAGGTTCCGCCCGTCGAGCAGGACCTGGCCGCGCAGGTCGGCGGTGGGCGGCAGCAGGCCCATCACGCCCAGCGCGGTGGCCGACTTGCCCGAGCCGGACTCGCCGACGATGCCGAGGGTCCGGCCCGGTAACAGGTCGAAGCTGACGCCGCGCACCGCTTCGACCGGGCCGGCCTCGGAAGGGAAGGAGACCCGCAGGTCTCGTACGGAGAGCACGGGGGTGGCGCCGGCGGGGGAGGCCGGGTCGTCCCGTAGGGGAGTGGTGAGGGTCATCGTCGGCCTCCCCGCCGCCCCGGTCACTGAGGTGGGGTCCAGGGCGTCGCGCAACCCGTCGCCGATGAACGTCATCGAGACGGTGAGCAGGACGACCAGGCCCGTGGGAAAGGCGAAGAGCCAGGGGGCGCTGGTGATGGTGGTCGCCCCGTCGGCGAGCATCGTGCCCAGGGACACGTCCGGGGTCTGGACGCCGAACCCGAGGAAGGAGAGCGCGGTCTCGCTGAGTACGGTCGCCACGACGCCGAGCGTCAGGTTGACGATGAGCAGGGAGCCGAGGTTGGGGATGATGTGGCGCAGAGATGATGCGCAGCGGGCGGACGCCCATGAACTCCGCGGCCGTCACGTAGTCCCGTTCGCGCAGCGAGGTCGAGACGGACCAGACGATCCTGGGGGTGGACATCCAGCCGAACACGGTCAGCACGATGATCAGGACGCGCCAGTCACCGGCCACCCGGTGGGAGACCAGGGCGAGGATGAGGAACGAGGGGACGATCAGCAGGAAGTGGATGACGGCCAGCGTCAGCCGCTCCACCCGGCCGCCGAAGTACGCGGCGCTCGAACCGATGACCGCGGCGACCAGGACGGTGAGGACGGACACGCTCACGGCGATCACCAGCGAGCGCTGTAGCCCGTGCACCGCACTGGCGTAGACGTCGTTGCCACCCTGGTTGGTGCCGAACCAGTGCACGTCGCTCGGCGGTTGGGTGAGCGCGGCGAAGTCGGCGTCGGTGTGCGCGTACGGGGTGAGCAGGCCGCCGAGGAGGCTGAACAGCACGAGCAGTACGAAGATCACGACTCCGGCGACCGCGAGCCGGTTGCGCAGGAAGCGTCGCAGGTAAAGCCGGCCGCGGCCGAGGTCTCCCGGTGCCCGGGCGGTGGTGGCGTCGGTTGCTGTCGCCATGTCAGTTCACCCGCACTCTCGGGTCGAGGAAGACCGTGGCGATGTCCGCGAGGATCGTGCCGATCGCGGTGAGTACCGCGGCGACCGCGACCGTGCCGTGCACGTCGTTCTTGCTGATGGTCTGGATGAAGTAGCGGCCCATGCCGTTCCAGCCGAAGATCGACTCAGTGATGATGGCTCCGGTGAAGATGGCGGGCACGCTGAACGCCACGGAGGCCGCCGTCGGGATCAGCGCGGCCCGCAGGGCGTGCCGGTGGACAGCCTGGCTCCGGGTGAGGCCGGTGGCCTGGGCCGTGCGCACGAAGTCGGCGTTGATCGTGTCGAGCAACAACGAGCGCTGCGTCAGGTGGTAACCCACGTAGCCGATCAGGGTCAGGTTCAGGGTCGGCAGGATCAGGTGCAGGAGGCGGTCGCCGATCGTGGGGAGCAACCTTTCGACGTTCGGTGAGTTCTCCCCGGCGACGTAGAGGAAGTCCCACCCCGCGTGCTGGTTGAGCCAGATGGCGACGTAGACCACCGCGAGCGCGGCGACGGACGTCGGGATGTTGAACACCGCGATGGAGATGGCCTGGGTGACGCGGTCGGCTACCCCGTACTGGCGCGCGGCGGTGTAGACGGCGAGCGCGACACCGATGACGACGGACAGGAAGGTCGCCGTGATGACCAACTCGGCACTGACCAGGGCGCGGTAACCCACCTCGCCGCCCACGGACACGCCGGTGGGTGACTTGCCCCAGTCGAAGTCGAGGGTCACCGAGGTGAGCCAGTTCCACCACCGCTGCACCAGCGGCACCCCGGGGTCGAGGTTGTACGGGGCGAGGGACCGGGCGATCTGTTCCTCACTGCGGGCGGGCCGCAGCTCCTTGTAGTTCGATCGCGGATCCAGGAACCAACTGGCCAGGAAGCAGGCCGCGTTGGTCGCGATCGCAATCATCAGGAGGCAGCCGCCCGCCTTGCGTACTACGTAGCGCATGACGCGGACCACCCCCTCACCACACGCGCGGGACGCGCCGGGACGGCGCTTGAGGGGTAGATTGAACGCATGTGAGGGAGAACTTTCTGAGACGTACGCGCATGGAACGGCGCCGCGAGGGGCAGATTCAGCTTGGCCCGAAGTAGATGCCCACACCATCTTTTGGCTGGTTTCGCCACGCGGCTGCTGTGTTGTCGCTGCTGCCGCAATGTTGCTGAAGCAAAACGATCATTAATGTGACGCGGTCGTCCCCGTCGCGGTCGTGGCGCCCGGGCGGCGGCGCGTGTCGGGTCGCGCCGCCGTGGGGGTCGGTGTGTTCGTGGCTGTTCGAGTGGACATCGCGTAGATCGCGAACAAATAATGCTGTGAGGGTGGGCCGGTCCACGTCGTCTCGGCAGGCCGCGTCCGGCCCGTGCCGCGCGTCGCGGAGCGCGATGGCGCGCCGCCGCAACGCGGGCGCGGAGGTCAGACCCCCAGGCCGCGGTCAGTTCACCATCCAGGGCGGAGGGAACCGAGTGACGCACGTGAGCGGTGGCCAACCCACCGAGCAGGTCATCGAGACCCATTACCAGAACTCGTTCGGCCGGATCGCCGGGTACCTGCCGGCGGACAGGGCCGTCGAGCGGAAGCGGGCGCGGGGCGCCCTCGTCCGGCACGACTCCGTGGCCGACCTGGCGCGGCTGATCGACCGGGAGCCCGTGACATGGATGTACGTGAGCTGATGAACGAACAGGCTCGGGACCGCTGGAAGGGCGGGGTGCGCGACATCCCCGACCTGCTCGACCACCTCGACACCATCGTCACCTGGGCTCCGCGCTACACCGACAAGATCCACTTCCCGATGTCCGCCCTGTTCGTCTACATGATGTACACGCCGGTACATGATGTACACGCCGGCCGGTCTGGCGATCTTCCGCGACAGGAGCCTCAACCAGGCGCTCGTCGGGATCCTGCGGGAGTGGTGTACGTACCTGGACAGCCCAGCCAGCCGGGACGTGCTGCCCCCGACCAGTGGCTGTCGCCGGCCGCCCGGAAGGAACTCAAGCTCGACGACTTCGAGATCGACTTCACGCAGCCTTATGGTGGGCTTCACGCAGCCTTATGGTGGGTTGGCCTCGTTCAACGACTTCTTCCACCGGGAGGTCAGGCCCGACAGGCGTCCGATCGCGGGCGACACGGACCCCAAGATCATCGTGGCCCCCAACGACGGCAGGGTGGTCAAGATCCAGGGGAACGTGCGGCGTACCGACGAGTTCTGGGTCAAGGGCCAGCGCTTCTCCCTCCACGACATGCTGGACGGCAGCGACCTGACGACCGGCTTCGTCGGGGGCGACGTCTACCAGTCCTTCCTCGCCGGCAGCGACTACCACCGCTGGCACGCCTCGGTCAACGCCCGTGCCCTGATCTTCATCCAGAGCCCCGACCCCATCGGGGTCGTGTGCGTGATGCCCGTCGGCATCACCGAGATCTCCTCGCTCACCATCGCGGTCGCACCCGGGCGGCAGGTCGACAAGGGAGACGAGCTGGGGCTGTTTCAGCTACGGCGGTTCCAGCATGGTCCTGGTCTTCCAGCCGGGTGCCGTGGCCGCCTTCGACGTGCCGGACAACACGACCGGGAACATGGGGAAGGGCCAGTGGTGCGCGGTCAACTCGCAGATCGGGCACACCGGCTGAGTACCGTGAAGCCTGTGGCTGGGTGGCCGAGGGGCCCGTGGCCCGGTGTGCGGGCGGCGCTTCGGTGGGCACCACGCGCTCCGCGCTCCCGTACGGAGCGTGCCCCCCGCGGCGGACCGCCTCGATGCGCGCGCGGTGGGGACCGGCGAGCAACCCTGTCGGGGAAAGCCCGGGTGACCGAGTGTCGGGGAAGGCCCGGGTGGTCGACGCGTTTGTCCGGACGTGACGGAGGTAACCCGGGCTCCATGGCTGGCATCGAACTCATCAGTGACGCGTTCAACGACCACGCCTTTCTGGCCCGTCAGTACGCGTTCGAAGGCGCGAACACCTCGCCGCCCCTGAAGTGGCGCGGCGTTCCGGACGACGCGTCGGAACTGGTCCTGCTGTGCGAGGACCCCGACGCACCCTCGGGCACCTTCGTGCACCAGGTCGTCGTCGGCATCGACCCCCGCAGTGACGGCGTCGCGGCGGGGCAGACGCCACCCGGCGGCACGGAGTTGGTCAACGGTTTCGGTGAACGCGGCTGGGGCGGACCGCATCCGCCTCCCGGAGACGAGGCGCACCGCTACTTCTTCCGCCTCTACGTCCTCGGGGAGCCGTGTGTCCTGCCCGACGCCCCCAGCGCCGAACAGGTGCACCAGGCGGTCGATCCGCGACAGCTCGCCAGCGGCAACCTGGTGGCGCTCTACCACCGCTGACGGTGCGCGGCGGGCCGGGCGCGCGGCACACCTCACTCCGCCGGCGGCCTGCTGCCGCGCTCGCGCCTGAGCCTACGGGTGACGATCAGCAGGTCGGCCGCCGCGAAGAGGGTGAGCGCCGCACACACCGCGGCGAGGATGACGAGCGGACCGCGTCCCGGATTGTCGTCGGCGTCCGATATCGCCGCCCACACCCCGAAGACCACGGCCGCCCCGCCGAACAACGGCAGGAACACGGTCGACAGGACCCGCCGCAGCCCGAGCGCGCTCCGCGCGGTGACGGGCTCGATCCCGGACCGGGTGGGGCGACGGCCGATCACGCCGGAACGCCCGCGCGGCACCGGCGCTCGTGCCGCCTCGGGCTCTCATCGTTCATGGCGTACTTCCTTCACCGATCTCGGACGGTGCGCGGGGGACGACCGGCGGACGGCCGCTGTCGCCGACACACCACCGCTGCGGGGTCGGCGAGCACACCCCGCGCGCGTCGGGAACCGGTCGCCATGGCCGGGCCCCACCAGGACTATGCCGCGACGGCGCCTGACCGGACGGGCCGGCGCGCCGCTTTCGGCCGCCCGGGCGACCCGCGCGGTGCGACCGTGAAAGCCGCCGCCACCGTCGCCACCGCCCGGCGCGGGAACCCCGGAGACGCGGCCACAGCCGGACGTCACACCCGACAGCTACAACCACCCAGGAGATGGGGCAGGCGCCCGCACGGCAGGAGTCGCCGGCGACCCTGCGACCGTGCCCGGCGGTCGGCGCGTGGCGCCTGGGGCCGCCGGGCACGCGGTGTCAGATGACGCCCTGCGCCAGCATCGCGTCGGCTACCCGCTCGAAGCCGGCGATGTTGGCGCCCGTCACGTAGTCGCCGGGGGAGCCGTAGCGCTCGGCGGTTTCGTGGCAGGTGGCGTGGATGTCGTTCATGATGTGCGTCAGCTCGTCCTCGACCCGCCGCGCCGACCAGGAGGTCCGGGCGTGGTTCTGCGCCATCTCCAGCGCGCTGACCGCGACGCCGCCCGCGTTGGCCGCCTTGCCTGGGCCGAACGCCACGCCGGCCTGCTGGAACAGGTGGACGGCCGCGGGCGTCGTCGGCATGTTCGCGCCCTCGGAGACCGCCTTCACACCGTTGCGGATCAGCGCGGCGGCGGCGTCCTCGTCCAGCTCGTTCTGCGTGGCCGACAGGAGCGCGACGTCGGGGGGGACGTCCCAGACGCTCCCACCGGGCACGAAGCGGGCGGAGGCGCCCCGCCGCTCGGCGTACGTGTCGACGCGACCGCGCTCGACCTCCTTGACCTGCTTGAGCAGCTCGATGTCGATGCCCTTCTCGTCCACGACGTACCCGGAGGAGTCCGAACAGGTCACGGGGTTCGCGCCGAGGGCGCGCAGCTTCTCGATGGTGTGGATCGCGACGTTGCCGGAGACCGAGACCACCACCGTCTGCCCCTCGAAGTCCTCGCCGCGCTCGTGCAGCATCGCCCCGGCGAACAGCACGTTGCCGTACCCGGTCGCCTCCGGACGGATTAGGGAGCCGCCCCAACCCTGTCCCTTGCTGGTCAGCACGCCGGCCTCCCAGCGGTTGGTGATGCGCCGGTACTGGCCGAAGAGGTAGCCGATCTCCCGGCCGCCGACGCCGATGTCACCGGCCGGCACGTCCGTGTGCTCGCCGATGTGCCGGTACAGCTCCGTCATGAAGGACTGGCAGAACCGCATGACCTCGGCGTCGCTGCGCCCGTGCGGGTCGAAGTCGCTGCCGCCCTTGCCGCCCCCGATGCCGAGACCGGTCAGCGCGTTCTTGAAGATCTGCTCGAAGCCCAGAAACTTCATGACCCCGAGGTTGACTGACGAGTGGAAGCACAGACCGCCCTTGTACGGGCCCAGCGCGCTGTTGAACTCGACCCGGAACCCCCGGTTGACCTGGACCCGTCCGTGGTTGTCCTGCCACGGCACGCGGAACATGACCTGGCGTTCCGGCTCACACAGCCGCTCGATGAGTCCCGCTTCGGCGTACCTTGGTCCGGCCACCCACCATGTGAGACCCCACACGGGGAGACACCGCACCCACCCTGGTGGCGGCCGGGGCGAGCGGCGGACCCCCTACCGCGCGCGACCACGCCGTGAGCGGGCCCTGCCGTGGTCAGGCCCCGCGTCGTCCGCTCCGGGCGGCGGTACGAGCGCCCTGAACTCATTCCCGCCGCCCTCGGTCGATCCTTCGGCCCCTCTCGCCGCCTGGGCGGGTCACGTCTCGCCGTCTGGGCGAGTCCCGCGGCCTTGGCGATCACGGTGCCGCCCCGCAGTGGCCCGTCGCCGCGGCCCCCGCGCGCACACCCCGCCGCCGTGACTCCCGCGTCGTCTTGTCTAGGGTCACTACCGCTATGGTGTCATCTTCTCGGAGGCGTGATGGAGCTGAACGCGCTCAGGCAGTTCCTGGTCGTGGCGCGGCTGGAGCACCTCAGTCGGGCGGCCGACGAACTGGGCGTCGCACAGCCGTCGTTGAGCCGCACCATCTCGCGCCTGGAAGGCGAACTGGGCACCCCGCTGTTCGACCGGAGCGGTCGGCTGCGACTCAACGACGCGGGCACACTCTTCCGCGCGCACGTCGAACGCGCCCTCGGCGAGCTGCAGGCCGGACAGCTCGCCGTCGCCGAGGCCGCCAGCGAGGGGCTGGGCACCGTGCGGTTGGCGTCGGAGACCTTCCTCACCCTCACCGGGCCGCTGGCGGTCTACAAGCGCGACTACCCCGCCGTCGAGCTGGAACTCCAGTGGTCGCCGGCCGAGGACATGGCCCGCCGGCTGTGGGCCCGGGACGTCGACCTGTGTGTCGCCTCGCAGCCGATCCGCGCCGAGGGCGTCGCGACGGTGCGACTCTTCGAGGACGCGGTGGGGGTGGTCGTGCCACCCGACCACCCGCCCGCGGGCCGTGCGCCCGTGAGCCTCCACGAACTCGCCGAGTACCCCTTCGTCACCGCTCGCGCGGGGCACTGGCTGCGCGGACTGCTCGACCAGCTCTTCCTCTTCGCCACCCGGGGCATCGCCCCGAGGATCGTCTGTGAGAGCGACGAGCACAGCGCCATAGCGGACCTGATCGGCGCGGGCCTCGGCATCGGCCTGGTCCCCTCCTTCGCCCGCCGCGAGAACCCGCGTACGCCATTGGTATGGGTACCCGTCGACAGCCCGGACTGCCGCCGCACCGTCACCCTGTGCTGGGCCGCCGACGGCCACCTGTCGACGGCGGCCCGACTGATGCGCACCACGATCGCCGAGTGGGACTGGTGTAACAACCAGGCGTGCGAGCTTTTCTGACGCCTTGTCAGGTCAAGCCCCGGCCTGTGGGTGACATCTCCAGTGCGTGCGGCGCGCGGGTCGCCGCGTCCACCGCACCCGTATCGGCTTACCTGGCGGACCCCGTGCGCCGAGGTGTGGGGCGTGAGGTGCGGCGTGTGGCGCCTGGGGCGTGGTGGGGGCGCGTCACGCCAGGTCACGGGCGTGCCCGGAGCATTGGCCTGAGTTCGCCCTAGGCGGTGCCTCCACGGTTCCTTAACATCTCGCTCAATTGGCATGCGCATGTCTGATCGGATCACATGCGCCTCCGCCTCATCGCTCCGCCCGTCACGGGCTCCGGCGGTCGCCGCTCGCGCACAGCACGTCCCCAGCACACCTTGGCGACCCCTGCTTGCCCTGACTGCCCCGATCCCCAAGGCACAGGATTGGATCACCATGCACACCGGCATACTTGCAACCAGCGCGGTAGTTGGCCTGTTCGGCGCGACCCTCTCGCCGCAGAGCCCCGCCACGATCGAGAACCCGCCCGCCTACAAGATCGTGATCGAGGTCGCGACGGTGAACGGCTCCGGATGCCCCAAGGGAACGGCCGAGGTGGCCGTCTCCCCGGACAACACCGCGTTCACCGTGGCGTACAGCCGCTACCTGGCGAGAGTCGGCGGCGCCTCCGATCCAATGGACTACCGGAAGAACTGTCAGCTCAGCCTCGTGGTGTACGTGCCCAGCGGCTTCACCTACGCCGTCGCCAGCGCCGACTACCGCGGTTACGCTTCCCTGCAACCCGGTGCCACCAGCGAGCAGAAGGCGTCGTACTACTTCCAGGGGTCACCGGACAGGGCCGCCCGCTCCCACCCGTTCAAGGGTCCGCAGGACGACGACTGGACGACTGGCAGGTCGCCGACAAGACCGACTGGGGCCAACTGGTCTGGGCGCCGTGCGGCGCGCGGCGCAACTTCAACATCAACACCGAGTTGCGCGTGAACGCGGGCACCTCGGACCCGGAGAAGACCAGCTTCATGACCATGGACTCCACGGACGGTGACATCAACACCGTCTACCGGCTCGCCTGCAAGCAGTGCCCCAAGCCCTGACCCGCGCACGGGGGGACGCCCTGCCGCTGGTCGGCATCCTCGTACGGCCGGAGGGGTCACGGTTCTTCGGCCGTACGAGTGCCGCGCCGGCGGAACGTGGCACGTCGGGCGGCCCACGGCTCGCGGCCGTCGTCGACGACGGGAGGATGGCGGTGACCCGCGACGCCCCACCCCGCGCCTACGACTGCCGGATCACGGCGACCCCCACAGCGTTCCTGCTGGTCTCCTTCCGGCGCACCCCCGTCTGGAGGCTGTGGCATGCGGTCACCCGCGGGCCAGCGGGCGCAGGCCGTGGTCGGCCAGGCGACTCGGGTCGCTGGTCGCCAGCCCCTGACGGCTCAGGCCCGCCGCCCCGCGCGGGCGTCAGGCCGGCAGGGTGGCCTCGATGGCGGTGGTGACCTCCGGGGCGTCCGGCTCGGTGCGGGGATCGAAGCGCGCCGTGACGGTGCCGTCGGGGGCGATGAGGAACTTCTCGAAGTTCCAGCGGATGTCGCCGCTGTGGCCTTCGGCGTCGGCCGTGCCGACGAGTTCCGCGTACAGGGGGTGCCGCTCGGCGCCGTTGACGTCGGTCTTCTCCGTGAGCGGGAAGGTGACGCCGTAGGTGGTGGAGCAGAAGGTGGCGATCTCCTCGGCGCTGCCGGGCTCCTGACCCGCGAACTGGTTGCACGGCACGCCGAGGACGGTGAAGCCGCGCGCGGCATAGCGCTCGTGCAGCTTCTCCAGCGCCGCGTACTGCGGGGTCAGGCCGCACTTGGAGGCTACGTTGACGACCAGGACGGCCTTGCCCCGGTACTGGGCGAGGTCGGCCGAACCGCCGCCGAGGGCGCCGATCTCCACATCATGGAAGGACATGTTCACTCCTACGTTCGTCGTCGCGCCTGACTGGGAGGGAAGGTCGGGCTGTTGACGAGCGTACTGGGCCGACCGGGAGTGGCAGACCGCTTCCGGGGCCCCGCTCCCACCGGCCGGTCGACGGCCAACTGCCGGCCACCCGTAAGCCGTGAGGCTGTGAGAATGTGGGAGGACGGGTGCGCGCGAGACATCGGGACGCGAGAGCGGGCGGGCGTGGTCACGGTGTGCCCTCCGGTGCCGGCTCGGCGACCCAGTAGCGGGTGAGGCGCCGGCGGGTGTCGGAGAAGCCGGTTCGGGCGTGGAATATCCGGTGGTTGTCCCAGATCAGCAGCGCGTCCTCGGGGATGAGTACGGAGGTGCCGCCCGTCTCGACGAAGTCGACGGCTCGTTCGGCGAGGGCGACGCCGCCCGGGCCCAGGGGCTGGGAGTCGGCGGTGGGTTGGTCGAGGGTATCCGAGTACGCGCCGACTCGTAGCAGGGTGGAGCTCATGCGGATGACGGTCCGGGAGGGGGCGCGGTCCACCACCGGCTTGCGGACGCCCACGGCGTCGGGGCGCTCCTCGTACGAGGGCCAGTAGACGGGGTGCTGGTGGGCGAGGCGCTGGAGGTCCTCGTCCAGGGTAGTGAGGAAGTGGCGCCTGTCGGCGAGCAGGGTGCGACCGCCGCCGCAGGTGGCCTGGGTCCGGCAGTGCAGCGCCAGGTAGCGCGGTGGCAGGCTCTGGCCCGGCGCCTCCGTGTGCGGTCGCAGGGTGTGGGGGCTTCCTGGTGTCCCGCAGCGCCTCGAACCCCGCGTGGGCCCGGATGTCGTAGGCCACCTCCCCGGTGGTCTGCGGAACGAGCTCCCCCAGATGCCGCAGCAGGGCGGTGGCCTCGGCTGGCTCCAGGGGGCCCTCCACCAGCGCATATCGATGACTGTCCAAATTGTTATTTTCTGTCTCAAATGTCTGCTTCATTCGTGTCACGTTAGCGTAATCACAAGAACGCGTCGCGTAAGAAGAAGGTGGGTCATGGGTACGTTGAGCCTGGGCGTGGTGGCGACCACCGGGAAGAAGCACGAGAAGCGCGTACCACTGCACCCCGCCCATCTGCCGCTGTTGGACGCCGACATCCGCGCGAGGTTGTATCTGGAGCGCGGTTACGGCAGGTGGTTCGGCTTCTCGGACGACGACCTGAGGCCGCACGTCGCGGGCGTCGTGCCCCGGGCGGAACTGATCCGCGACTGTGAGGCCGTCATGCTGTTCAAGGTGCCCCCCAGGACGTCGCCGAACTGCGCGAGGGGCAGGTGCTGGTGGGTGCGGTGCCCCGCACTTCGCGCAGAACATGGAGACCACCCAACTGGCCATCGACAAGCGGCTGACCGTGATCTCCCTGGAGGCCATGCGGCACTGGCCGACGGATGGCACGCGCGACCGCTTCGCCTTCTACCGGGTCAGCGAGATCGCCGGCTACTGCTCCGTCCAGCACGCCACCCAGTGCGTGGGCAGGACCGGAGCGTGGGGCCGCCCGCTCAGTGCCGTCGTCATCGGCTACGGCTCCACGGGGCGGGGGCGCGGTGGCGGCGCTGCGGGCCCAGGGTGTGTCGGAGCTGAGCGTGGTGACCCGGCGCCCCAGCGCCGCCGTCAACCCACCGGCGGGCACCACCCGGATGGGCCAGTTGCACTACGACCCGTCCCGCTCGCGCGCGAGCACGGTGCGGCTCGCGGAGGGCGAGGTGCCACTCGTCGCCTTCCTGGCGGAGCACGACATCGTCGTCAACTGCGCGTTGCAGGACATCGCCGCCCCCGAGGTCTACCTCACCACCGAAGACCTGGACCGTTTCGCTCCCGGGTCCCTCATCGTGCACGTCTCGTGCGACAAGGGCATGGGTTTCGGTTGGGCGCGTCCCACCTCCTTCGACCAACCCATCATCACGGTGGGTGGGAACGTGCACTACTACGCCGTGGACCACAGCCCCTCGCTGCTGTGGGACTCCGCCACCTGGGAACAGAGCCAGAGCACCCTGCCGTATCTGCCGGTCCTCGTCGACCGCGAGAAGTGGCACACCCACGAGACGGTCCCGGCGGGCCGCTGGCGGGCCTGGCGCTGCTTGACGGCCTGGCCGGCGAACGGCAGCTCCAGGCGTACCACCCGTACCAGGCCGCCCGCGGGGACCTGCTGCACTGGCTCGGCCGGCTGCCGGAAGCTGCGACGGCCTACCGGCGGGGCGGCGGGCTGGCGGGTGGGGCTCAGGGCTCCGGCGTGGCCGCTGTGGTGGGCGGCGCGTCCGGCGCGCGACCCAGCCTGGCCGCCTTGGCGGCGCGCTGGGCGAAGACCCGCTCGCGGCGGTCGGCCATCTGTCGCAGCGCGTCCTTCTGGTCCCGCTTGGCGAGGCGCTGCACGTACAGCCGCCCGTCGAGATGGTCGCTCTCGTGCTGGAGGCACCGGGCGAAGTACCCCGTCCCCTCGATGACCAGCGGCTTGCCGTCCTGGGCGACGCCGCGCACCACGGCGCGGTCCAGGCGGGGGACGTTCATGGTCGCCCCCGGTACGGACAGGCACCCCTCGCCCTCGTCGACCACGTTCCGCCCGGTGGGCGGGAGTTCGTCGAGCACCGGGTTGATGACGTGCCCGACGTGGCGAACGCCGTGGTCGTCGGGGCAGTCGTAGACGAAGATCCGCAGGTCCACGTCGACCTGGTTGGCCGCCAGGCCGGCGCCGTCGGCGGCGTGCATGGTCAGGAACATGTCGTCGATCAGGGCCGAAAGTTGGGGCGTGCCGAACTCGGTCACCTCCCGGCACGGGCGGTGCAGCACCTCCTCGCCCAGCACCGTGATGCGCCAGATCGTCCCGCGCTCCGCCTCGGGCGGCAGCGACGGATAGGAGTCGACGGGCTGACCCCGCACCCGGACCCGACGGTCGACAGGGCCGGGCTGCTCGTCACGTACGGACACCGCGGACATCATCCTTCCTCAGCGTGAGAACGCCTGGGGGCGAGTGGCGAAGCCGGTGGCTGCTTGCCAAGTGCTTTGCAAAGTAGTAGACTTTGCAAAGTGACTGAAGAAGGTGTCAACGCGCCGGCTCCCGTGGGAGCTGGCGGCCCCGCCCCGACCGTCGGCCGTCTGCCCGAACACCGGGTGCGTCGGGCCCTGCTGGACCTGCTCGCCGAGGTGGGCACCGTCACGGCCACCGTGGCGGCCGAGCGGCTCGGCTACAGCTCCGGCCTGTGCTCGTTCCACCTGCGCCAACTCGCCCGCTACGGGCACATCGAGGAGGTCCCCCAGGTGGGCGGGCGGGCCCGGCCGTGGCGCCTGCGGCAGGAGGCGGCGCCGGCCGACCCGTCTCCCACGGCGGGGTACGGACAACTCGCCCGTGGGTTGGAGGACGAGAGCTACCAGCGGTGGCTGACCCGGCGCGACCGGGCCCCGCTGGCGTGGCGGTGGGACGAGGCGTTCAGCGCGGTGGTCTACCTGACGCCCGAGGAGATGGGCGCGGTCGCCGAGGCGGTACGCCGCACGCTTGCCCCGTACCAGGACCGGGAGCAACGGCCCGTGGCGCGTCCCGCCGGCGCCGAGCCGGTCGCCTTCATCGCCCGGCTCTTCCCGCTGCTGCCCGACACGGCGAGCGAGGACGGCTGACGTCGCGGGGCGGCTCACGTCGCCGGGGCGCTCGCTCGGGTGCGTGGGTGCGGGCGGCCGGTCGGGGGTGCGGCGTCTGCCGCACGTGCGCGCGGTGCCGGGCCCGGTCAGGGGAGCGCGCGGGGCCCCGGCGTTCGACGACGCCGGGGCCCCGCTTGGTCGCGCTGGTCGGTCGGGGTGCTGGTGGCCGCTGGTCGCGGGTCGGGCGGCCCAGGTGGGGCGGGGCCGCCCGAGTCCGGTCAGTGCTTGTCGGTCGCCCCCCGGTCGCAGGAGCAGGAACAGCAGGCGGCCCGGACCACCACGTCGTCGATCGCCGGCCCGTAGGCGCTGCTGGCCGTGGTGCTGGCGAAGGAGAGGGTGGTGGAGGTGGACCGGGCGACGAAGGTGGCCTGGCGTCCCACGTAACCCATCTTCGTCCTGGTCTTGCTCGTGACGTCGAAGGTGAAGTCCTGGATGCCCTGCCCGTCGACGAGGACGCGCCCCGTCCTGACCGCCGGGCCGCCGCCGGGGTTGCCGGCGAGAGCGTAGGTGACCGAGTACGTGGTGCCGGGGGTGGTCGGGAACGTCTGGCTGATCGTGCCCGGTGTCCCGCCGTTGAGGTCGACTGGTACCGCTCCGCCGCCTGCCAGAATCCGCGTCCGATGTGGTCCACGTCGCCGCGGGTGACGGTCCACGGGCCTATCGACTGGCCCGTCGTCACGTTGGTGAACCTGTTCGCGGGCACCGTGGGGTACTCGAAGCTCCCGTCGTCGATGGCGCGAGTCTGACTGGTCGGCTTCGCCGTGCTGGTCGCGCTGTGCTGGTGGCTCGATGCGGCCTGCGTGGCACCGGTCGTGGCACCGAGCAGCCCGAAGGCGGCGATCACCGTCACGTACGGTCGTGCGGACACCATGTCCTCCCGAGTTTCGACAGCTTGGACAGAGCACCGTGAACTCTGGCCCCTGCCCCTGGCATGGGCCACCCCTCAGGTGAGGGCGTGCCGACGCGCGGGGGTGCTACGGGCGCCGAGCGGGCGCCGACCGCGCGCTCCCACAAGCCGGCGCCGAGGGGTGGGTTTCGGACAGCCGGCGGGGACGGCCTGGCCGGGGCGCACCCCGGCTTCCGGCGGTCTCTCTCTCCCCCCCCGCGAGCGGCGGGGGCGTCGCGCCGGAGCCGGGGCAGGACGACGGAGTTGCCGTCCCGACCCCATCGCATATGGTCGTAAAAGGGGCTGACCGAGTATCTGTGCGACGGGCCGAGCGCGTCCGGACGGAGATAGGGCATGTCAAAGCACCTGCGTTTTATGGCCGAGGCCGTGCGGTTGGTGACGGAGTCGGTGGAGAACAACTGGGGCGGCCCGTTCGGGGCGGTCATCGTCCGGGACGGGAAGATCATCGCCCGGGTCCAGAACCGGGTCCTGCTGACCGCGGACCCCACCGCGCACGGCGAGGTTGAGGCCATCCGCAAGGCCAGCCAGATCCTCAACCCGTCGGCACCCTCGGTCGCCAAGAACCGTCAGGACACCAGCACGCTCAAGCTCATCCCGCGACAGGATGGGGTCGCCCGACCCGTTCCCCGAGCGGGCCCGCATGCTCAAGGGGTGCACGATCTACACCAGCGGCGCGCCCTGCCCGATGTGTATGAGCGCCATCTACTGGGCACGGCTGGACGCCGTCTACTTCGCCTGCGACCTCAAGGCCACCGCGGAGATCGGTTTCAGCGACGCCTACCAGTACGAGGACTTCAAGAAGCCGCTCGACCAGCGCCTCATCCCGATCAGGCAGAAACTCCCCGAAGGCGCCATCGCCTACGCGGCGTGGAGGCACAAGCCGGACAAGCACCCGTACTGATCGGACGCCGGTTGGCGGGGAAGGGGCGGGCGCGCCGGGTGAGTGCGGCGCCGGTCAGTCGATGACGGCGGTGGCCTCGATCTCCACCAGGTGCTCGGGCACGTCCAGCGCCGCGACGCCCAACAGGGTGCCCGGCGGTACCGGGGTGGCGCCCAGTCTGGCGCCCTCCAGGAACAGGGGGATCTTGTCGGGCGTCCAGTCGACGATGTAGACGGTGAGCCGGGTGACGTCGGCGAAGGTGGCGCCGACCGAGGTCAGGGCGGTGTCGACGTTGAGGTAGCACTGCTCGACCTGGGCGGCGAGGTCACCCACGCCGACCGTGTTGCCCTCGGCGTCCCAGGCGACCTGGCCGGCCACGGAGATCAGCTTCGACCCGGTGGCGATGGACACCTGCCGGTACGCGTCGACGCTGGCAGTCCGCCGGGGTTGGTCAGGGTGATGGCCATGGTGCGCGTCTCCTCGTCGTACCGTCCCGTGGACGCACGTCCACGGTGCCCTTGGTCTCTCGTGGTTGCTGGATGACTGTAGGAGAGTGGCCGCTGACATGGGAGAACGCACTTTTCGTGACTCGGGCACCTCTCGGTGACCCAGCAGCTCAGCGGTCCGTCCGTGGAGCGAATCCCTCCGACGGCCGGGCTCGGGCGCGGGTCGGTCCCGCCGCGCGGCGTCGAGGGGCGGCGGTGTGCGGGGCGGCGCGCGCCGCCGCGCGTGACCCCGCCGCGCGTGACCCCGGCGCCCGAGATGTCGCCGGCGTTAGCGGCACGCCAGCGGAACGGCAGAGCCGGGGCCGAAGCTGTGGTCAGACGGGTCTCGGCCGTGTGGCGTGGGGGGCGCCGGGCGGTCGGCGTCCACCCACGTCCGCTCGGTCGCGGCCCGCGCCCGCCGCGCGGCGGCGGGGCGCGACCACACCCCGTCGACCCGTACCGTCCCGTTCCCCAGGAGGCACCATGCACAGACGCACCTTCCTCGCCGGCACCGTGTTGGGCACCGCGGCCCTCACCATCGTGCTGCCGGCCAGGGCATCGGCGGCGCTGGTCACCTCCCTGAAGGAACTGCAGAGCGCGATCGACCGCCCGGGGCCCGGCGCCCGCGTCGTCGTGGCCAACGGGACGTACACCGTTCCCTCGAGCGGCATCCGGGTGTCCGGCAAGCACGGCACGACCAGCGCGCCCATCACCATCACCGCGGAGTCACGCGGCGGTGTGGTGCTCAAGGGGGAGCGCGGCTTCGTCTTCGACGCGTCGAGCAACGTCACCGTCAGCGGCTTCGCCTTCCGGCAGTCCACCAGCCTGGATATCCCGGGCAGTTACCAACGCGTCCGGCTGACCCGCAACGACTTCCAACTCGCCGACCTGATCAAGCTCTACTGGGTGGTGGTGCGGGGCGACGACACCAAGATCGACCGCAACCACTTCCACCACAAGACCACCTCGGGCATCTTCATCGTGGTCGACGGGCTGGACGAGGCCACCATGGCGCAGCGGCTGCACGTCTTCCGCAACCACTTCTCCGACCACAGCTTCAGCGGTCTCAACGGCGGCGAGGCGATCCGGCTCGGCGTCAGCAGCCGGGCGCTGGCCAGCGCCAACGCGGTGGTGGAGTACAACCTCTTCGAGCGGTGCGACGGAGACCCCGAGGCCGTCTCGGTGAAGTCGTCGGACAACACCATCCGGTACAACACGATCCGCGACAGCCGGGGCGGCATCGTGCTGCGCGACGGCAACCGCTCGACGGTCGATGGCAACTACCTGATCGCTGGGGCCGACGGGGTGCGCGTCTACGGCAACGACCACCTGATCGTCAACAACTACCTCAGCGGGCTGTCGGACGACGCCCTGGTGATCGGCAGTGGCAGCACCCGCGACCACCACCCCGGTGAGAGCGAGGACGAGCGGCGCGGTCACGACGCCTGCGACCGCGCGATGATCGCGCACAACACCCTGCTGAACAACCGCTGCACGCTCTCCAGCGACGGCAAGCCGCACGAGCCGCGCGACGTGGTGGTCGCCGACAACCTCCTGGTGGGCGACGTGGGCAGCCTCGTCGCGGTGCCGAAGTCCACCGGCTTCACCTGGCAGAGCAACATCCTGTGGGGCGCGGCGTCCAACGGCACCGTCCCCGCCGGCGGTTACACCCGCGTCGACCCCCGGCTGCTCAAGGCGTCCGACGGGATCCACCGGCTCGCGGCGGGCAGCCCGGCGATCGGCGCTGCCACGCTCAGGAGCCCGGCCGTGGCCGAGGACATCGACGGCCATCCGCGCGGCGATAAGCGCGACGTCGGCGCGGACGAGTACGCGACGGCGGCTCCCGTACGCGGCTCCCTCACCCCGACGGACGTCTGCCCGAACGCCGCGTGAGCGGCCACTGCTGAACGCCTGTGCCGCCCGCCGGCCCGCCCCGCGCCTTCGGGTCGGGCCGGCGGGCAGGCGCCGCGCGACACCCGCCCGTCAGGCGGGCACCCGCGCGACGAGGTCGGCCAGCGCGTCCAGGCCGGGGCCCGCGGGGACGCCCGGCTCGGTCATGTAGATGTCGCGCCGGATCTCCACCATGAGCGCGCTGACGGCCGCGTTCCTCCCGTAGTACGGCAGCGGCACGTACGTCCCCGCGAAAGGGCTGTCCAGGCCGACGCCGCCGAAGCCCGCGAACGCCCGTCGGGCCGCCGCCAGCAGCGGGGCCGGCGTGTGGAAGGCGTCCGTGCCGAGGCAGATCGGCGGGCGCGGACCCGCGCCGTGCAGCTCGTACGGCAGGGGCCTGGTCGGGTACGAGTGGACGTCGATGATCACGGCGCGCCCGACGGTGGCCAGCCGGTCGGCCACCGCGTCGGTCATGGCCTTCGCGTACGGGTGGAAGTAGCGCTCGATCAGGGGGCGCCCGTCGAAGTCGGCCGGGCGCAGGTCGGCGCGGTGCGTGGTGCGGGTGTAGACCATGCCCATGCCGCTGCTCAGCATCTCCTCACGCTCGTCGGGGAACCGTTCGGGGTCGACTACCAGGCGGGAGAGCTGGTTGACGAACCGCCAGGGGGTGTGGTCTGCGGCCTCGGCCGCGCGGGCGGCGACGCGCGCCGTGTGGGCGTCGGTGATGTGGTCCAATTCGATCGCCAACTCCCGGTCGTCCAGCACGATCCCGGCGCGGACGGCCGCGGGCAGGGTCCGGGAGGAGTGCGGGACGTGCAGGAGCACGGGGGAGTCGGGTGCTCCCGGATGGAGCTGGAAGGGGGCGGCGGTGGGCATGCGTTTCTCGCTGGGCGTCCGGTACGGGTGCGTTCTCCCGCACATCATCGTCCCCGGTCGTCGCGCGGGCCCCGCCGCCGTGGGATCGGCGGGATCGGCGGGGGCGGTCGTTCGGCGGTCCGGGAAGCGGCTGCCGGCGACCCGGGGCGCGCAGTGCCGCGGGCCGTCGCCCGACCGGCCGCCAGGCTGAACTCGGTCGGGCGCAGTCGATGACGCGGCGGGTCCCGGCGGTCGCGGCGCTCTCGCTGTTGGCGCCGTAACGCCCCTCGGCCAGCGTGAGGCCGGGGGTGTTCCGGCGGGAACCGGCTTCGCCGGTGGGTCGGGCGAATCCCGCGGGGCCGGTGAGGCGGGGAGCCGCGGGAGAAGGGTCGCGGCACGGTGAAAGCCGACCCGCGCCGGGGCCGTGTGGCGCGGGTCGGCTCGTGATGGGGGCGGCGGGGTGCCGTCCCGGGTGTGGGCGCTTGGCCGGGTCAGCGACCCTGGAGGGACTTGACGTTGTTGCCGAAGCTCCAGGACCGGCTGCTGTCCCAGTTGATGGACCAGGTCTCAGGCCCTTGAGGCCGTCGCTGTACTTGCTCCACGCCTGGCTCACCAGGCTCGGCGACATGCAGCCGCCACCGGCGCCGGGCTGGGCGGGCAGCCCGGGGACCTGCTTGTCGTAGGGGACCTTGATGGTGGTGCCCTGGATGACCAGGCCCTTGTTGAGGCAGTCGGTCTGCGCGGTGAAGCCCTGGACCGTGCCGGCCTGGTACGAGTCACCGGAGCAGCCGTACATGCTGCCGTTGTAGTACTGCATGTTCAGCCACCACAGCCGGCCGTTGTCCGCGTGCTTCTTGATGATCGGCAGGTAGGCGCCCCAGACCGAGCCGCAGGTGACGCTGCCGCCGGTGACGTACGCTGTGTCGGGGGCCATTGTCAGGCCGAAGTTGGATGGCATCTTGGCGAGCACGCCGTCGATGATGCGGATCAGGTTGGACTGCGAGGCGGAGAGCTGGTTGATGTTGCCGCTGCCGGTGAGGCCCGTCTCGATGTCGATGCCGTCGAAGTTGTACTTCTTCAGGATCGGCACCACCGTCTCGACGAACCGGTCGGCGACCTTGCTGGAGCTGAGGTCGATGCCGGCCGCGGCGCCGCCGATGGACATCAGCAGCGTGGCGCCGTTGGCCTTGGCGTCGCACATCTCGGCCGGCGTCGAGACCTTCACCGTTGCGTCCATCCCGTCCTCCCACAGGACGGTGCCGTCCGAGCGGATGACCGGGAACGCGGCGTTGATCACGTTGTAGCCGTGGTCTCGGATGCGCTTGTCGTTGATCGGGACCCACCCGAAGGGCTGGTGGACGCCGTTGGCGGCGCCGTCCCAGTTCTCCCAGTAACCCTGGAGCACCTTGCCGGTGGGCCTGGACTTGACCTCGCAGGTGTCGGCGCGTGGGGTGTCAGGCGTCTCGGCCGCCTGGGCGGCAGGTACTTGGGCGGCGAAGGCCAACGCGAGGCCCATTCCCTGCAGGCGTAACGTCCGACCGATCATGCTGTGCTGTGCTCCCTTCTGGCCGCGAACGGTGGCACCGGATCGGCGCGCGGTCCGCGGTGGCGTGTCTTCGGGCGCGTGAGTGGGGACCGCTGGCCGTGGCCGTGTCGATGCGCGGCATTAGATGTGTACATGACACATGAGGAGGCATGGGGGAAGGCGCGCGTACCTCCTGAGCCGGGGGTGGACCCGAAGATGGGGCATGGATGTGTGGTGGGCAACACGCTAAGTTGGTCCAGACCTCTCGTCAAGAGGTCTGGACCATGCCGAAAGAGGGGTTGCTCAGCGCGATGCCCCGCCGGGGGGAGTACCGAGCGGGGCACCGAACAACCGAGTCGGCCCCAGGCCGGCCCCGACCACCGCGAGTGTTCCGCCTCAGGGCGGGTCCGCGCGCGGCGGCCGGAGCGTCGAGGGACCCTAGTCCTGCTGCGCGCTGCTGGGCAGCGCGCGCCAGGCGACCTTGGTCTTGGTCTTGAAGGACCAGTCGAGCATCTTCTTCGCGTCCGCGTAGCGGTTGCCGTCATTGAGGATGACGGCAACCACGGTGCGCTTGCCCTTCGTCGTGGCGAAGACCAGGCACGGACCGGCGGCTGTGCCGGTGCCGGTCTTGATGCCGAAGGTGCCCTGGTACGAGCCGAGCAGCTTGTTGGTGTTGTACCAGGTGTACGTGCGGCCGTTGGTGGCCTTCTGCTTGGTGCTCTGCGCCTTCACGACCGTCTTGAAGGTGCTGTTGCCGATGGTGTGCCGGGCCAACTTCGCCATGTCGCGCGGCGTGGTGTAGTTGGAGCCCTTCGCGGAAATGCCATCGAAGGAGTCGTACTTGGTGATCTTGAGCCCCAGCGCCTTGGCCCGGTCGTTCATCTTGGTGATGAACGACTTCTTCCGGGCGGCGATGCTGCTGTCCGACCCGAAGGTGTCGGCCAGCGCGTACGCGGCGTCACAGCCCGAGGGCAGCATCAACCCGTACAGCAGTTGGCGCACCGTCACCTTGTCGCCCACCTTCAGGTCGGCGGTGCTCGCGCCTTCCTTGGCGACGTAGTCGCGGTACTCCTTCTTGATGGTGACCTGCTTGTTCAGGTTCACCTTCTTCGTGTCGAGCACCACGACCGCGGTCATGATCTTGGTGGTGCTCGCCATCTCACGCTTAGTGTCGGCGTCCTTGGCCCACAACTGCTTGTTGGCGCCACTGTCGAGCAGGTACGCACCGCGGGCGGTGATGCCCTAGGGTCCGCTCGCCGCCTGCGCGCTGCTCGTCGGGACCAGCACGGCGAGCGTCGCTGTAGAGGCGACCACCGTTGCTCCCCACCGGTAGGCCGCGCGTCCCCCACGTCGTTCCATATGAGCTCCACTTCGTCTTGCGCGTTGATCGTGCGAGCGAATGCTCTCATTAGGTCATTTGCGCCAGAAAGGTGGGGGTGTCGAGGAGTCGGCCTGACCCGGTCAGCCAGGCCTACGCACGCTCCGCGTCGAACTCACCCTGGCCGCCCGGGAAGCGGAGCCCCACGGCGGCGAACCGCGGGTCGTCCGCGGTCGCCGGCACGTACGGCACCGCGATGCACCGCATCCCGGCCCGGCGCGCCGCCTCCGCGCCCGGCGGCGCGTCCTCGACCACCACGCAGTCGGCCGGCGGCACGCCCAGGCGCCGGGCGGCCTCCAGGAAGACGTCCGGCTCCGGCTTGCCGTGCGGCACCTCCTCGGCTGAGACGTACGTGGCGAAGTGCGCGTCGAGCCCCGTGGCGCCGAGCACGGCCTTGATCGCGGCGCGCGACGAACCGGACGCCACGGCGATCGGGTGGCCCCGCGTGGACAGCCGCTCCACGAACGCGCGCATCCTCGGGAACGCCTCGGTCGAGGCGCCCACCAACTCCAGGTAGTGCCGGTTCTTGGCCGCCAGCAACTCGTCGACGGACGCCTCGATCCCGTGCTCGGACCGCAGGATGGTCAGCGTCTCGCGGGTGCCGATGAAGCGGGTGTGTTCGGCCCAGTCGAAGTCGGTCACCCCGTACGCGGCCAGGGTGCGCCGCCCGGCTTCGAAGTAGTGCGGCTCGCTGTCCACGAGCGTGCCGTCGAGATCGAAGATGACCGCTGTGGTGGGGGAAGTGCTCATGGGCACAGCATGCCAAGGAGGCGTATGCGAGGTACCCACGGCCGGCCCGATCCCGCCCGCCCCGGCTACCGCTGCCGGCCCGCCTCCGCGCCCACCGCGTCCACCAGCGGCAACATCCGGTACGGCACCCGCTGGCGCAACGCGATCTCGGTGCGGGTGCGGACCACGCCGGGAAGCTGGATCAGGCGCTGGACTATGTCCTCCAGGTGGCCCGCGTCCCGCGCCACCACCCGCGTCATGAGATCGCCGCCGCCGGTGATCGAGAACGCCTCGATGATCTCCGGCACCTCGGCGAGCGCGTCCCCCACGTCGTCCAGGTGCGCCTGGGTCACCTCGACGTGGACGAAGGCCAGCACCGGATGGCCGAGGGCGGCGGCCGACAGACGAGGTCCGGTGCCGGTGATCACCCCATCGTGCTCCAACCGGTCGAGCCGTGCCTGCAGGGTGCCGCGGGCGATGCCGAGCAGCCGGGCGTAATCCCGCACGCTGGTGCGCGGCTGCTCCAGGAGCAGCCGCAGGATCTTCGCGTCGAGAGCGTCCACGGCCACGGGCCACCGGCTCCTGTTCGTCGTTGCTCGTCCTGCTCGTCCGTACGGGCCCAGAAGGTCCCGTATGCGACCCGGTGACTGTACCAACGGCCACCAGCGGCCCGGGCGCCGTGCGGGGGCCGGCCGCCCGTCATCCGGGGGCGTGGGCGGCCCGCAGGACGTCGATCACCTCGTCGTCGCTGACCTGCTCGAAGTCCGCGTACCACTGGCCGACCGAGCCGAAGGGCCGCGGCTGGTGCGTGCACACCACGTCGTCGGCCTCGGCGGCGAGCGCGGTGGCGGCCTCGGCGGAGCAGACCGGGGCCGCGAGCGCCACCCGGGCCGGTTCCATGCGGCGCACCGCCCGCAGCGCGGCGCGGGCCGTAACGCCGGTGGCGAGCCCGTCGTCCACCACGACGACCGTGCGGCCGCGCAGGTCGGGCGCCGGGCTCCCGCCCCGGTACAGGTCCTCGCGGCGGTGAAGCTCGCCGCGCGCCCGGGCGACCTGCGGGCCCAGTTGGTCCGGCGTCAGGTCCAGCATGGCCAACGCCCGCTCCTCGTAGAGCGGCGGGTCCTCGCCGGTCAGCGCCCCGACGCCGAGTTCGGGGTTGAACGGTGGGCCGATCTTGCGCACCACCAGCACGTCCAGCGGCGCGTGCAGGACCCTGGCCACCTCGTCGGCCACCGGCACCCCGCCGCGCGGCAGGGCCAGCACGAAGGGGCTGGCGACCTCGGAGTGGAGTTCGCGGTCGGCGAGCCGGGCGGCCAGCTCCCGGCCGGCTTGCCCGGCGATCGGAGAGAGCATGGCGGTTTCTCCCTTCCGCCCGCCGGCGCCCGGTCGTCCCGGTGCTGCACGGGCACGGTCATCGGTCGTCCCCGCGGCGCATGCCGAGGAACCAGTCCCGGGCGGCGTGCGCGACGACCTCCAGGGCCCCCGGTTCCGCGAACAGGTGCCCGGCGCCCGGCACCATGCGCAGGGTCCACGGGGCGGTCAGGCGCTCGGCCGCTTCCTCGTTCAGGCGCAGCACCCGCGGGTCCGCGCCGCCGACGACGAGCAGTACCGGCGCCCGCACGGCGTCCAACGCCGGCCCCGCCAGGTCCGGGCGCCCGCCACGGGAGACCACGGCGGCCACCCGGTCGGCCCGCTCGGCCGCCGCGTCGAGCGCCGCCGCGGCCCCGGTGCTGGCGCCGAAGAGGCCCACCGGGACCTCGTGCGTATCGGGCCGGCCATCGAGCCAGTCCACGACCGCCGCGACGCGTCGGGCCAGCATCGGGATGTCGAACCGCAACTCGGCCGTCACCCGGTCGACGCGCTCCTCCTCCGGACTGAGCAGGTCGGTGAGTACGGTGCCGAGCCCGGCCTCGTGCAGCGTCCCGGCCACCGCCCAGTTCCGCGGACTGTGCCGCGAGCTTCCGCTGCCGTGGGCGAAGGCGACCACGCCGAGCGGTTCGGCGGGCAGCGTGAGGTCGCCCGGCAGCGCCACGTCATCAACGTCCACGCTGATGGCCTGCGTTGTAGTGGCTGTCATCGCCATGCTGGGTGCCTCCCACCCCGCCCGACCGCGTGCCGGGGAAGACCTCCGGACGGTCCGGCGTGTGCTGCTGTCGCCTCCGGCTCCGTGACCGCCGGACCCGGCCCGTGCCGGGCGGCCGGCGGCGGACGCCGGATGTCGGTTCTCGGTTCCCGGGTACGGGATGTCGCCGGCCGACCCGTGCCGGGTGGGCGTACGGCGCCGGGACCCGCGACCCGGCCGGTCACGCCCCTGCTCGGAGTCCGGACCCGGCGCGTCCGCGGGCGCCGGGGCGTACCCGCCGGCCGGGTACCCACCCTCGCCGGGTGCACCACCCCTCGGCCCGACGGATCCGCCGGCTCGCGCGGGGCGCCGGCCACGCGGTGGGGCGCGGGCTCGTCGCGGGTGGGGGCGGTGGGTGGCGGGGGCCGTGGTGAACCAGGTGCGTGCGTGGCCCGGCGCTGTGGTCCGTTGGCCCGCTCCTGGCCCGGTCAAGGCGGCCGATGGTGTGCCAATGGCTCAGTGGTGGCGGGGTGTGTTGAGCCAACGAGGACGTCAATGCTGTGATGGTCCCGTCGATGGCGCTGCGGAACCCTCCGCGGCGTCATTTTTCGTGCTGACGCGCGCGGATCGAGGGGATGCGCGCCGTCCACTGTTCGCGCTGGACGACAGAAGGGGTGGGAAACCGTGCTCAAGAGGATGTTCGTGGCTCCGGACCCGGGGCGGCTGCGCCTGCGCAGCGCGGCCCGGTCCGTCCTCGGCATCGGTTTGGCGGTCGCCGTGTGCGGCCTCGCCGGCCACTCGCTGGTGGCCGCCATCACCGGCGGGTTCGCCGCCCTGCTCGCACTCTTCACGGTCCTCGACACGACGGTGCGCGGGCAGGCCGTCACCACCGCGCTGCTGCCCGTGGCCGGCTTCCCCGTGCTGGCCCTCGCGGGCCGGGCTGCACGACCATCTGCTGGCCCGCGACATCGCCTTCCTGGCCGTCGTCGGGGCGGGCGTGCACGCGCGCCGCTGGGGCCCGCGCGGCCACTCCCTCGGCGTGTTCGCGTTCATGACCTTCTTCGCGACGCAGTTCCTGCACACGGTGCTGGGACAGCTACCGGAGCTGTACGCGGCGGTCACGCTCTCCCTGCTCGCCGCCTCCCTCGTCCGCTTCGGCCTGTGGTGCTACGAGCGGCGCCTGCCGCCGCCCTCCGTCCCCGTCCCCGCGCCACCCGAGGGCCGGGGCCTGCCCCGGGTCACCACCCGGCAGGCGATCCAGGCGACCGCCGGCGGGGCGTTCGCGCTCGTCGTGGGCCAGGTACTCTGGCACGAGCGTTGGTACTGGGCCGTCGGTGCCACCTGGTGGGTGTTCGTGAACACCGCCTCGCGGGGCGAGACACTGGTCCGCGGCTTCCGCCGGGTGCTCGGCACCGTCATCGGCGTCGCCCTCGGCCTGGTGATCGCCGTGCCGCTGGACGGGGCCCCCGTGCCCACCGCGCTCCTCGTCGCCGTCTGCGTGTTCGGCATCTTTTACACCGCCGCCGTCTCCTACACCTGGATGATGCTCGCGGTGACCCTCATGGCGGGGCTCCTCTATGGGTCGTTGGGCGTGCTGGACCCGGGGCTGCTCGGGCTGCGGGTGACCGAGACCGCCGTGGGCGCGCTCGGCGCCGCGCTGGCCGTGCTGTGCGTGCTGGCCCGTCACCACGCACGCCACCACCGACGCCTGGGTCCAGCGGCCCTGCGCTGCGTGCACGCCTGCACCGCCGAGGCGGCGGCGCGGCTGGCCGGCTCCGCCACCGCCGACCCCGCGCCGCGCGTCGCCGAGCTGGAGGTGCTCCTCGGCAAGGTGCGGCTGTCGCTCGCCCCGCTGGTGCACCCGCTGAGCCCGCTGCGCGCCCGCAAGGCGCGCGCCCGGCAGGTGCTGGCGCTGCTCGACGACTGTGCCCGCGAGGTGCGCGGGCTCGCCTCCATCGCCGTCTACCCGGTGGCGTCCCACGACGCCCGGCTCACCGCCGCCTGCCAGCGCGTCGAGGCCGCCGTCGAGTCGCTGACCACTCCGGACCGGGCGCGCGAGGTGGCGTCGCCGGCCCCGGCTGCCGCGGCGCAACCGGTCGCGACGGAGCCCGCGCTGGTCCACCTGCACGGCCTGGAGCGGGCGCTGACCGAACTGGCCGCTCCGTTGCGCAGCTCCCCGCGCGCCCCTGGCCGACGCCTGACCGGTCGCCCGGCGTGCCGGGCGGCCCCCCGCGGGCCGCGGGCCCGTACCCGGTCGCCTACCGAGCGCGGGCCCGTTCGCGCGCGTGCTCGCCGGGCGACGTCAGCGCGGCAGGTCCGTGGGCAGCTCGTGCACCTCCACGGGGAAGTCGTGCGCGTCGCCGGGGCCGGGCGCGGCGGACGCGTGGGCGGCGATCTCGACCGCCCGGTCGTGGTCGGCCACGTCCACCACCCAGCAGCCGGCCAACAGCTTCTCCCGCCCGTCGTGCGTGCCGTCGCTGACCCGTGGCGGCCCGTCGTCCTTGGCCCACACGCTGGTCACCAGCGCCGGACCGCCGAGGCCGCGCGCCTCCACCAGCTCGCCGGAGGCGGACAGCTCCTCGTTGAGCCGTCCCATGTGCGCGACCATCGCCTGGAACTCCTCGGGCGAGTACGCGGCGATCTCCTCGTCCCACCGCGTGGCACTGCCGAACAACTGCACCATGTACAGCATCGCCGCCGCCTCCTCGGGCCTCAGCGGACCTTCCCCCGAGGCTTTTCCGCCCATCCGCCGCTCCCCTCCGTGCTACCCGATCCCCGTCGTGGTCGCATGCATCTAGAGCCGTGCGGGTGAACCGGGCATCCTGGTCCGGACCTACGGCTACGGCCTGTCCTCATCCGGCGGGCCGAGAAAGGTGCGACATGGCGAGCGCCACGAGCGATGAGAGCAAGACCGGCGACGGTGCGACCCCCGGTGACCAGCGGGCGTACATCGGCTCGTTCACCTCGGCGGGAGGCTGGGGGCGTCAGCGTCGCCACCGTCGAACCGGACAGCGGGGCCCTGACCGTCAAGTACTCGACCGACATCGTGGAGAACCCCTCCTACCTGGCCCTCTCACGAGAGCAGGGGGTGTTGTGCGCGGTGAGCGAGACGCCCGACGGCTACGGCGCTGCCTTCTCCCTGGCGACCCCGACCGGCCCCCCTCGGCCTGCCGGCGGCCGGCGGTGGCGACGCCCCCACGCACCTGTCGCTGACCGAGCGCCACGTGCCGACCGCCCACTACTCGTCGGGCACCGTCAGCGTCCTGCCCTACCTCCTGGACCCGGAGGGGCACGGCAACCTGGTGCGGCCTGGCCCGTCCCACCGACGTACGCCAGCACGAGGGGTCCGGCCCCGACCCGGAGCGGCAGCGGGGCCCGCACGCGCACGCCGTGCTGCCCGACCCGTCCGGGCGCTTGGTGCTCGCCGTGGACCTGGGCACGGACACGGTCCATAGCTACGAGCTGGACGCCGAGCGGGGCACCCTGCGCCCGCACCACGCCGCCCGCTTCACCCCGGGCGCCGGCCCGCGCAGCCTGGCCTTCCACCCGGGCGGTGAGTGGGCCTACGTCACCAACGAACTGGACTCCACGGTCACCGTCTGCCGCTGGGACGCCGCCACGGGCGAGCTGACCCCCGGCGCGACGGTCAGCGTGCGCCGTCACGGGCGGGCGAGAACTTGCCGCGCAACTACCCGTCCGAGCTGGTCGTCGCGCCCGACGGGCGGTTCGTGTGGGTGGCCAACCGGGGCCACGACAGCATCGCCGCCCTCGCCCTCGACGCCACGGGCGACCAGCTCGAACTGCGGACCACGGTGGACTGCGGCGGGCACTGGCCCCGACACCTCGCGCTGTCAGCGACGGGGGAGCGGCTGTACGTGGCCAACGAACGCTCCGGCGAGGTGGCCTGGTTCACCCTTGACGCCGAGACGGGGGTCCCGACCTGGTCGGGCGCGGTCGACGTCCCCGCCGCCTCGTGCGTGGTCCTCGCCTGACAACGGCCGCGCACCGACCGGCGACGGGCACCGTGCCCCAGACGTGGGGTGTGGTGCCCGCTCGCCGGCCACGGGGAATCCCGAAGGAAACACGGCGAAGGACCCGGCTCGTACAGCCCCCACCAGGGGCGGCCCGCCCACGAGGGGCGGCGAGCCGGGTCCTTCCATGCGCCCTGGGGCCGAGGCCGTGTGCGGGCGGGCCGCACGTGAGGGGGCGTACGTACGGCGTCCGGTGAGGCACCGTCATCCGCGCCGCCGCACCCGGCCATCACCACTGCTGGCGGGGGCCCGGGGCCGTCCGCGTCCGCCCCGGGTTGCCGGCGGACTAGCGGTTGGGCGCGCCGGGGAGCGTGAGGCCGAGCGCCGCGGCGTACGCGGACAGCACCAGGCGGCCCACGGCCGGGTAGGCGCCCAGTGGCTCGGCCGCCGCGCAGCCCGCCTCGTTGGCCGCCATCTCGATCAGCTCGGCGGACACCTCGGGGCCGATCAGGTACGGGGCCAGCGCCAGGCGCTGCGACCCCGCGCCGAGCAACTGCTCGGCGGTGCGGGCCACGGCGCCTTTCTCGTCGAGCGGGGCGGCCAGCACCGGCACGGCGAGGCGCGCCGAGAGCAACATGCCGGTGATGCCCGCCGCCTGCACGGCCTTCGGCCCACCGACGGTGGCCAGGATGATGCCGTCGGCCGCGGTGGCCACGGTGAACAGGCGGGCGCGGTCGGCGCGGGCGAGCCCGGCCTCCGAGAGCCGCACGTGAAGCGCCTCGGCGAGCAGCGGGTGCGGGCCGAGCGGGTCGGTGAACAGGGCGGCGCAGCCGCTGCTCTCGACGGCCTGTCGCGCGCGGGCCACCAACTCGCTGTCGGGGCCGGCGAGGAGCGGCACCACCACGGCCGCCGGCCCGTCCGCGTCGATCGCGGCCTGCCGTCGGGCGCCGTACGCCGCGTCTTGGGCCGCGGCGTCGGGCGCGTCCGCGGCGCTGGCCTGCGCGGCGGCGAGCAGGGCCGCGCGGTCGCGCGCGGCTTGAGCCAACGTCGCCTCCAGGGCCAGGGCCTGCTCGTCGGCGCCGCCGACGTAGCCTACCCGGGCGTCGAGGCCGGGCAGCTCGGAGCGCGCGATGCTCAGCACCTCGTCGACCACCGCGCGCGTCACGGGATCGGGAGCCCCGGGCACGGCGAGCACCAGCGGCGGCGCGCCGACGGGAGCCGCGGCGGGCTCGGGCCGCCGGTGCCGTCCGGACTGGCGAGGTCGTGGCATCCGTACAGGCAGGCCGGACGCCGGCCCGGTGGGGAAACTCATGGCGCTGCATGTTAGCCGTTTGACGAGGAGCGCTGTTCAGGTGGGTACAATTATGCCCAATACGTCCCGTTTTATCCGGCGTTTTGGGCCGTGTGTGGCGCGCTACCCGATATGCAGCGGCGACTACGGGCCGATCCCGGGGCCGGGGCACGATCGCCTCGGCCACCGCGCGGAACGGCTAGAGCACCTGGAGCAGTTCCCCGTCCACCGGTAGCCGTAGCGCGTCCGCCGCGAGCGCCGACGCCACACACAGCGCCCCCGCCAGCGGGTCGCCGGCCGCCGCCGTGACCGGCACCCCGGGCAGCCGGCGGGCCAACTCCCGCCGTACCGGGTCGACCAGCGGCGCCCCCATCCGGAAGAGCCCGCCGGTCAGCGCCAGCGCCCCGGCGTCGTCGCGGGCCGCCCGGTCCGTGCTGGTCGGGTGGGGGAAGGCCGCCTGCGTGGCGCGTGCGATGTGATCCGCCGCCTCGTGCAGGATGGCCGCCGCCACCGGGTCGGTGGCCGCGCAACGGCCGACCTCCGGGGCGAAGGAGGCCAGCACGGCCGGCCGGTCGGGGCGCGGGTAGAGCAGTCCGGGCAGGTGTTCCGGCGGCCCGAACACCGCTTCAAGGCGGGACAGCAGCGGCTGCGAGCCGCCCGCCCGCCCGTCGTGGGCGCGCATGGCCGCCTCAAGCCCGGCCCGGCCGATCCACGCGCCACCGCCGCAGTCGCCCAGCAGGTGGCCCCAGCCGTCCATGCGCCGCCAGCCGCCGTGCGGGCCGTCACCGAGGTCGGTACCGAGGGCGATCATGCCGGTGCCCGCCGCCACGACGGCGCCCGGGCGCCCCCACATACGCCGTGACGCCGTCGGCCGCCAGCGCCAGCCGTCGCAGGCCGAGGGCGTCGGTGAGCGCGGTGGGCAGACGGGCCCGCAGGTCGTCGCCGAGGCTGGCCATGCCGGCCGCGCCCACGCAGACGGCGGCCACCCGCTCGGCGCCGACCTGGCGCAGCAGCCGCTGGGCCGCCGGCAGCACCTGGGCGAGCAGCCCGGCCGCGTCGATGCCGTGCTCCCCGACGAGGGCGGGGCTGGGGGAGTGCCAGGTCAGCGGCTCGGTGGCGGGGGTGCCCAGCGGCCCGACGGGGCCGAGGGCGATGCGTACGCCCGAGCCGCCGGAGTCGATGCCCAGGGCGTGGTAGACGGCGGGCGCGCGCGGGTCGGGCTCGGGGGCGTGGCCGGCGGCCGGGGCCGGCTGGTGGTCGAGGGCATTCATCGGCTCATCCGAACCCGCGAGCGTCCTGCTTCAGCGCCGTGTCCACCGTCAGCGCCGTCGCCACCACCAGGCTGAGCAGCGGCTCGGGGAGCTGCTGGTGGATCTGCAGCACGTAGTTGTCCGCAGTGGTGAACATGGTCTTGGCGAGGCCCTCCCAGGTCTTGGTGATGCGGGCGATCTCGCGGTCGGTGTGGTCGACGATGGCGAAGTTCCAGGCGCGCCAGTTCTCCGCCTTGATGGCGCCGACCTGCTGCCCCTGCGCCATGATCGCGAAGTTGATCTTCCCGATGACGTTCTGCTGGTGGATCTCGCCGACCGGCTGGCCGTCCGGGCTGGCGACCAGGACCTTGGACTTCATGAACTTGGCCGGCCGGTTCATCACCAGGTGCGGCTGCCCGTGGGCGTCCCGGATCTCCAGCCGGTGAGTCATGAACTGGTCAAGGCTGGAGACGAAGCGCGCCACCTTCTTCAGGGGGCTCTGCCCCACCTGGACCACCGAGCCGATGGTCTGACCGTGCTGGTCGAAGACGCTGTACTCGTTGGTCAGCTCGATGAGCTTGGCCTTCTGGTTCACCACCAGCACCGGCTCGGTGAACAGCGTCCCGCCGCCCTGCGGGGTCGAGGTGCCGAGCCCGGCCTGCTGCTGGACCTGGCGCTGGATCTTCTCGGGCGGCTGCCCGGCGGCCGGCTGCTGGGCGGCCTGGCCGGGCTGGCCCGTGTGTGTGTGCTGGCTCCACTGGGCGCCGTCCCACCAGCGCAGCAGGTGAGGGGTCCCCTGGGGATCGGCGTACCAGCCGGCGGGCGTGGCGTTGTGCGTCGTCATGCCCCGACACTATCGCTCGTACTTCCGAACGCGGCCGGTCAGGCGGGAGACGTCGCGACGCGCGGGCGGTCAGGCAGCGGTGCGCGCGGGCGGGCGCGCCGGGTCAGGGCAGTCGCCACTCCACCGGCTGCGACCCCTGCCGCACGAGCAGGTCGTTGGCCCGGCTGAAGGGGCGCGAGCCGAAGAAGCCCCGGTCGGCCGACATGGGCGAGGGGTGGGCGGACTCGACGGCGGGCAGGCTGCCGAGCAGCGGGCGCAGGTTGCGCGCGTCGCGCCCCCACAGGATCGACACCAGCGGCTTGCCGCGCCCGACCAGCGCCCGGATGGCCTGCTCGGTGACCTCTTCCCAGCCTTTGCCGCGGTGGGCCGCGGGCTTGCGCGGGGCGGTGGTGAGCGCCCTGTTGAGCAGCAGCACGCCCTGCTCGGTCCAGGGGGTCAAGTCCCCGTTGGAGGGCCGGGGATGGCCGAGGTCGGTGTGCAGCTCCTGGAAGATGTTCTGCAGGCTGCCGGGCAGTGGACGCACCTCGGCGCCGACCGCGAAGCTGAGCCCCACGGCATGTCCCGGGGTGGGGTAGGGGTCCTGGCCGACCATCAGCACCCGGACGTCGTCGAAGGGTTGTTGGAAGGCGCGCAGGACGTGCTGCCCCGCCGGCAGGTACGTACGCCCCGCCGCGATCTCGGCGCGCAGGAAGGTCCCCATCGCCGTGATGCGTTCGGCTACGGGCTCAAGTGCCTTGGCCCAGCCGGGTTCCACGATTTCGTTCAACGGTCGTCCAGCCACGGCCGTCACTCTACTGGCCCACGAGGGGCCCGCTCACCCGCGTGCAGCCGCCCGCACGCACGGCACAGCCGGCAGGTGGCGGGCGCGCTGGCGCCAGGTGCCGCCGTCGAGGACCTCGCCCCGGCCATCGGAGCGGAGCGGCCCCGTCCGGCTCGGCTCCCGTCTCCGGGACGCGCTGTCGTCCCAGCCGTCGCCTGCTGCCGCACAGGTATGCCCGGCCACTGACGACGGCGTCCCCGGAGTGGGCCCGCGCGGGTCGGCGCGGTCGCGGAGCGGAGGTCAGGCGGCCCAGGAGTACGGGTCGGGGTAGCTCGGGGTGTGCCCCAGGGCGCGCGCCGCGCGGTGCGACCAGTACGGGTCGCACAGCAGCTCCCGGCCGAGCAGCACCGCGTCCGCCTCGCCGGACTGGAGGATCTTCTCGGCCTGTTCCGGCTCGGTGATCTTGCCGACGGCCGTGACCGGAAGGTCGGTCTCCGCCTTCACCCGGGCTGCGAAGGGGACCTGGTAGCCGGGGCCGGTGGGGATGCGGACGCCGGTGGCGTTCCCGCCGGTGGAGACGTCGAGCAGGTCCACGCCGTGGGCGTGCAGGTCGCGTGCGAAGCGCACCGTGTCGTCGGCCGTCCAGCCGAGCGGACCGTCGGACTCGGCGCCCTCGGCCCGCGCGGTCTCCTGCAACCAGTCGGTCGCCGAGATCCGGAAGAAGACCGGCAACTCCTTCGGCCACACCGCGCGTACCGCGTCCACCACCCGCAGCGCGAAGCGGGTGCGGTTCTCGTACGAGCCGCCGTACGCGTCCGTGCGGTGCTTGCTGTGCGGGGAGAGTAACTCGCCGATCAGGTACCCGTGCGCGCCGTGCACCTCGATGACCTCGAAGCCGGCCGCGAGCGCGCGCCGGGCCGCGTCCGCGGACTGGCAGACCATCTCGTCTATCCGCTCCTCCTTCAGCTCGTCGGGGACCGGGTGGTCGGCGTCGAAGGCGATCGGGCTCGGCCCGACCGGCTGCCAGCCGTGCTGCGCGGTGTCGGTGATCGGGGCGCCGCCGCGCCAGGGGCGGTCGGTGCTCGCCTTTCGCCCGGCGTGGGCGACCTGGATGCCGGGGACGGTGCCGTGCTCCTTGAGCGATGGGGTGATCCGGCGCAGCGCCTCGACCTGGGTGTCGTTCCAGATGCCCAGGTCGGCGGGCCTGATCCGGCCCTCGGGGGAGACGGCGGTGGCCTCGACCAGGATGAGGCCGGCGCCGCCGACGGCCCGCGAGGTGTAGTGCGTGTGGTGCCAGTCGCCGGCCACACCGGCGTTCGGCCCGAAGACCTCGGCGGAGTATTGGCACATCGGGGCCATCCAGACGCGGTTCGGGATGGTCAGTGTCCGCAGGGTGTACGGCTCGAACAGGGCGCTCACGACTGCTCCACTTCGTGGGGCGACGGGGTGCGGGGTTTGTACGGTGCTGATCGTAGTACGCCGCTGATCAAATTACGAGACCCCTCGTACAAACGGCGCAGGGCGGGGTGGAGGCCCCACGCCCCACCCCGCCCCGCGCCTCGTCAGCCACCCCGCCGCCCGTACCCCGCTGCCCGGGCCAGGCCGGTACGGCCTACCCCACACGCGGCGCCGCCCCGGCCGCTCCGCGGCGCGCGTGGACTCCCACACCCGGCCGCGCGCCGTACCCCGGCCGCCGGCGGCGCGGCGGCCGGGGTCGGCGGCGCGTCGGCGGCCTCCACCGCGCCGCGCAGCGCCCCGTACCACCCCACGCCCGTCTCCGCCCACAACGCGTTGACCTCGCGCATCATGCGATCGCGGAAGGCCGGCGCCGTCTCGCCCGGACGCGCCACGACCGGCCGGCCGAAGCGCACGCTGACCGGCGCGGCGTCGCGCCGGGGCAGCACGTTGCCCGGCGGCAGCGCCGCGAACATGCCCCGCACCGCCACCGGCACGGCCGGCACCCCGGTGTCCAGGCACAGCCGCGCGGCGCCCAGCCGGAACCAGCTCATCGAGCCGTCGCGGGAGCGCGACCCCTCGGGGAAGAGCAGCACGTTCCAACCGCTGCCGATCAGCCGCGTCGCCAACCCGGCCCCGTGGCCGCGCTGCCCGGCCCCGCGGCCGCCGCGCCGGTCCACCGGGAAGGCGTTGAACAGCAACGCCGTCGTCACCCCGGTCAGCCGCGAGGCGAAGAAGTGGTTGGCCGCCGCGCCCACCGTCGTCCGGGCCGCCACCGGCCCCGGCAGCGCCCCCAGGATCAACGGCGTGTCGAGGTGGCTGGCGTGGTTGGCCACGAACACCACCGGGCCGCGCGGCCCCACCAGGTGCTCGCGCCCCGTCACCATGGGCCGGGCGTGCACCCAGAGCAGCGGCTTCAACACGGCGGTGCGCAGCGCGTCGCGGGCCAGCGCGGCCGGTGCCGACCGGGCCCAGGCGGTACGGAACGGCGCCCGCGCCGGGTACGGCTCGGGCGGCAGCCCGCGCGGCGGTCTGGCCCGCCCCCGCCAGTCGCGCCCCTGGCGCAACAGGGCCAGGTCACGGCGCAGGCTCCCGCCGCTCCCGCGCGCCGCGCCGCCGAGCCACCGGGCGGCCCGGTTGCCGGGCCCGCCGCCCTGTCCGCCCGTCACGAGACGTCCGCCAGGGTCAGCGGCGGGGCGTGCAGATAGGTGATCTCGGGGCTCCCGCCCAGCGTGTGCGAGGCCAGTTGGAGGGCGTCGGCCAGCGTGCTGGCCGCGCGGAACCCGAGGCGGGAGGCGACCGCCGGATCGGCGCCGACGAAGATGACGTCACCCAGGTGCTCCCTGGCGTGCGCGCACCAGTACCACATGCAGAACGGGTGCACCCCGTGGTACGCGTAGCTCCTGCGGTACAGGTGGACGTACCACGGGTCGGTCGCGAACTGCTCCTCGAACTTGCCCTCCACCACGGCCGGGTCGGTCGACTGGGTCAACACGTCCTCGTAGAAGTCGAGGTAGCTCGGGTGGTGCACGGTGTGGAACTCGTTCGGCAGCGGGTGGTAGAAGATGCCCACCCCACCCCACGCCGGACGATGGGCTTGTTCAGGTACATGTTGAACAGGTAGCCGAGGCTTATCGAGGCGACCAGGATCGGGTTCATCACCGAGTTGACGTTGTACGGGCACAGGTACGGCACGCCGAACACCCCCACGTCCGCCTGGCCCGACACCGGGGTGACCTGTTGTCGGTGCACGTGTCGCAGCGTGATGGGGTGCACCGCGCTCGGCGCGCCCGCGGCGACGCTGGTCACCCCCCAGGGCGCGGCCACCTGGTGGAAGGCGCGCCGGCGCAGCGCGGGCGGGAGCAGCTGGGAGCCGCGCTGCGCGCCGATGAACGCCGCCTGGTCCGCCGCGTTCCACTCCCACTCGCGCTTGCTGAGGAAGCCCAGCGGCCGCGAGAAGGCGTCGTTGTTCAGCGCGGTCTCGATCGTGAAGACCCTGACCTGACCACCGATCAGGTCCTGCATCCGGTCGTAGGAGCGGTGCATGGCCGAGTGGGCCGGGTCGTTGAAGGAGCGCGAGTTCCGCAGGGTGTCCACGTTGTGGTGGTGGCGCAGGCTGCGGTAGCTGGCCAGGCCCACCGACACCGACTTCGGCCCGCCGTTCATCGCCACTAGCGTGATGTTCACGTACACGACCAGGTCGCTCTCCGCCGCCCGGCGGTTGATCTCCACGTCCTCGCCGTGCCCGGTCTGGCCGAGATGGGGCAGGTTCCCCCGGTCCTCCGCGTCGTGGTTGCGCAGGTGCTGGGGGGAAGAACGAGCGGAAGACCCAGTCGCCCACCACGTGCCGTAGCTCGGCCGGCGTCATGCGGCGGTACAGCGCGTTGGCCGCGATCAGCTCCACGTCGTCCACTCGGTGCGCGGCGGCCAGCTCCAGCACGTGCTCGATGATGCGCTGTCGGATGTCCGGGCCGCGCATGGGCGGCAGCGGCAGGTCGTCGAAGACGATGGTCAGCCGCATGCCGGGACGCAGCAGCGCGGGTAGCGGATCGCTGCCGTGCGGCTGGTGCAGCGCCCGTGTGATCGCCGCGTCCAGGTCCCGGATGCCGGGCAGGCACGCGGGCGGGTAGACGACCCGAGTGCCGTTCGGCAACTGTTCGAGTCGGAAGCCCTCCCCCTCACACACCAGCAACGGCGGTGTGCGCTCGTCGACTTCGAGGACCAGTCCGGGTCTGCTCACGCGTAGCTCCTTGTCGCTGTGCTGGCGTCGCCTGCCCGCACCGTCTCGGTCAGCGCCTCCCACCGGCTGCCCGCGTGCGCGCCCCAGCGCACGACGGGCCAGTGCCGGCGCGCGGCGTACCGGTAGAGCCGCAGGTCGGGGTTGACCGCGCATGGCCGGCCGACCGAGGCCAGGAAGGGCCGGTCGGAGTAGCTGTCGGCGTACGCGTACGAACGCCGCAGGGGCAGCCCGTGCTCGCGTGCGTACTCGCGCAGCCACGCGGCGCGCGCCTCGCCGACCACCGGCGGGGCGACCAGCCGGCCGGAGAGGACGCCGCCCCGGCTCTCCATCCGGCAGGCCACGATGTCGTCGAAGAGCGGGCGCAGCGGCTCGACCAACAGGTCGAGGCTGCCGGTGACCAGGACGGTGCGGTGCCCGGCGGCGCGGTGCTCGCGCGCCCGGCGCACCGCCTCCGGCAGCACCCGTCGCAGCAGCGCGTCCGCCAGCGTGTCCCGCACCAGGTCCCGCAGCGCGGCGGCGTCGGCGCCCTGGTAGCGGCGCAGGAAGGCGCGGACGAACGCCGCCCGGTCGGTGCGCTCCGCGCGCAGGTAGCGGGGGACCGCGCGGGCCAGGTCGAGCAGCTCGGCCGCGTGGCCGGGGAGCGAGCTGGAGCCGAGGCGGGCCCACAGGAAGGACTCGACCATGTCGGCGGCCACGACGGTGCCGTCGAGGTCGAAGACGGCGGCGACGTCATCCGCCGGCGGCAGCGCCCTGGGCGCCGCGCGACCGCGCCCGGCCGCCGCCCCGCGCGCCCCCATGGCGTCGCGCAGCCGCCGGGTCACCGCCGGGCAGTGCACCTCCTCCAGGTAGTCGCGCCAGTCCAGCCCGCGCGGGTCGAAGCCGCGCTCGGCCGCGAGCTGTGGCGGCAGGGAGCGGTGCAGGGCCATCAACTCCCGTTCGTCATAGCGGCCCTGCGCGCCGGTGTACGGCTGATACACCTCGAAGTAGTGACGCTGGCAGGCGAGTTCGCCCCTTCGGTGGCGCAGCCCGCGCTCCCGCTCCTGGACCCGCTCGCCACCGGGCAGCCACTCCAGCGCGCTGCTGGCCGCCGCGACGGCCCGGTCGGCGAGGTCGAGCGCCGTCCGCACGCGCGCCGGGCTCTGGAACCGCCACCGGGCGTGCCGCAGGTGGCCGCGCCCGGACGGGTCGGGCAGCGGACGCCGGGTGAAGTACGCGTCCAGGTGGTCGTGGAGCGCCCCGCGTAGGTCAGCGGGTTGCCGGCGCCGGAGCCGACGTGGAAGTAGTGCGGCGCGTCCGCCGGCGGCACCGCCGCGGCGGCGGCCAGGATCGCGTTGACCACCAGGTCCGCCGGGATGATGTCCAGATCGCCCGGCAGGTCCCACATGGCCCCCGTCCCGTAGTCGATGATCAGCGGGTCGAGCATCTTGTGCCCGTCGATCCAGCCCGGGTACGGGTGGCGCAGCGCGCTCTCGACGATGGCCGGCCGCAACACCGTCAGGGGCCGCCCGGCCCAGCCCTCCTCGGTGGCTCGCTCGGCCAGCGCCTTGGTGAAGGTGTACACGTCCGTCCACCCCAGCGCGTTGGCCCGGGCGCGCCCGTAGGCGACCAGCCGCCGCGCCATCCACGCCCGTCTCGCCTCCTCGGCGTGCCCGGCCACCACCTGGTTGCCACACGGCGCGTGCGTCCGGTCGGCCTCCCGCAGCAGCCGGCGCAGCACCTCCGGGCGCCGCGAGTCCCGCTCGACCTCCGCCCGTACGCTCTCGCTGGCGGCCAGCTCCTCCCGTCAGTCCACCGTGTGCAGCAGCGGCTCCTCGCGCACCGTGCCGTGGCCGGGCGCCGACACGTAGGCCGTGGAGACGTAGACCAGGTGCGGCGGGACGGGCTGGCGGGCCAACTGCTCGCAGAGCCGGACGGCCCCGGCGACGTTGGAGCCGAACGCCTCGTCGATGGGCGGGTCGAAGGCGACCGCCGACGCGCAGTGGATGACCGTGTCCAGGTCGTCCGGCAACCCCGTCACGCTCTCCAGGTCGCCCTCGACGACCTGGACCCGGCGCGCTGCGTCGGCCAAATCCTCTTCACCTCCAGGCCGTTCGTGCCACCGCCGGAACACGTCCTTGCGGAGCAGCCGCACCAGGCGGTCGCGGCCACCGCACCCGCCCCGGCCGCGCAACAGGAGGCTGACACGGGTGTCGGGGTGGTCGGCGAGCAGCCGCTCCAGCACGGCCTGCCCGATGAACCCGGTGGCCCCGGTGAGGAGGACGTGCGCCCCCTCCAGGCTGGTGACGCCGTAGGTGCGCGGCATGGCTTCCTCTGGGTCGGCGCTGACGGGGGACGGAAGGGGGACGGGGGCACGGCACGGTGTGCGGGCGGACGGCACGGCGGCGACGCGGGCGCCGCCTCCCGCCGCGGGGCTCCCGCCGCGGGACCGCCGGTGGGAGGCGGCCGTGGGGGAGCGGCTGAGCGGTGGTGGCCGCGTGCGGTCGCCGGCCGGTGGGCGGCCCGGCGGCGTACGCCCCGCGCGGGGGCGAGGGGAGCGGTGGGCGATCAGGTGTGGCCCGGTGGCTGGCGCCGGACCGCGCGGGCGGGGGGCTCGCGCAGGTAGTTGCTGATGGCCGCCGCGCAGACCTGCCGCACCGGCCACCCCAGGGCCCGCGCGGCGCGCTCCGTGTCGGCCAGCTCCGGCTGCACCGTGACATCACCACCCGGCACGTCGGCGATCTTGACCGGCACGTACTGTTCCCGCCCGGGCGGACCGACGGCCACCGTCACCACCCGGCGCGGCAGCGTCGTACGCCGCTGCACGGACCAGCGCACGCCCAACGTCGTGGTGTGCCGCAGCAGTACGTCGGCGACGGCGGGCCGCACCTCGGCTGCGCACAGCGCGTCGAGCACCGACTGCCACAGCCGCGGGTCCAGGTCGTCCACGGTGCTCTCGACCACCACGACCTCGCCCGAGACCGCGGCCGACGGCACGTCAAGCGCCTCGCCCAGCACGACGCGGTTGATGTTAGGCCCCTCGGCGGTATCCCGGCTGCCTCCGCCGACGCCGACCACGCACACCGTCATCGCGGCCATGGGCCCCGGCGTGGCCACCGCCGCCACCAGCGCGGCCCCGGTCGGCGTCGTGCGCTCCCCGGTCAGCTCGCCCGCGACCAGCGCGAGCCCGTGCCGCGCGGCGACGCGGAGCACGGCGGGCACCGGCACCGGCAGCCGGCCGTGGGCGCTGTCGACGTGCCCGCTGCCCGCCGCCAGCGCGGAGCAGGTGACCTGGGCGCCCGCGTCCAGCAACCCCAGGTCGGCCAGGGCCGCCGCGCAGCCCACCACGTCCGCCAACGCGTCGTGCCCGCCGACCTCGTGGAAGTGCACCTGCTCCGGCGCCGCGCCGTGCACCTGCGCCTCGGCCTCGGCGAGCAGTTCGAAGACCCGGCGCGCGAAGCGGGTGACATCGGGCGCGAGGCGCGCGGCGGCGAGCAGCGCGAGCACCTGCGGCATGTGCCGGGCCCGGTCGGGAACGGAGGGCCGCTCCACGTGGACCCGCAGTCAGGCGAAGCCACCGCGCCGCGCGGGCCGGGTGCGCACCGCGAGGCCGGGCACGTCGAGCGCGGCCACCGCGTCGGCCACCACGCGCGGATCGGCCCCCGCGTCCACCAGCGCGGCCAGCAGCATGTCGCCCGCGACACCGGCGGTGCAGTCCAGGTGCGCCGCCCGCACCGGCGCGCCGCCCACGCCCGCCGACGCTGGCCCGCCCGGGGCCACCTGGGTGCCCGACGGCCCCTGCGGCTCGGCTGTGTCGCAGGGCTCCGGGGCAGCGGGCACGGCCGGCACGGAGCCCTGCCGGGGCTCGGTCACCGGGCGGGACCCGGCGTGCGGGGGCGCCTGCGGCGCGGTGGGGACCGGTCGCTCTGTGGGCGTGGTCGAGGTCGGCCCCGCCTCGGGGGTTCGCTCATCGCGTGCGTCTCCATGTCGTGTCGCGGCCCGCTGTCCACGCGGGCCAGTGGCGCCTGGTACGCCTCGTCCGTCCCGGGCCGGGCGGGCCCCGCGCCCAGCGGCCGCGCGCCGTGGGTCGGCCCCGGCTCAGTCACCGTGCACCGCGTTGATCACCTTCGCCGCGTGGACCGCGGCACCGAAGCCGTTGTCGATGTTGACGACCGTCAGGCCGGGCGCACAGGCGGAGAGCATCAAGCCCAGGGTGGTCACGCCACCCGACGCCACCCCGTACCCCACGCTCGTGGGCACCCTGACCACCGGCGCGCGCAACAGACCGGCCACCACGCTGGGCAGGGCGCCGTCCATGCCGGCCACGACGAGCGCGCAGTCGACGTCGTGCAACCGCGGCAACTGCGCGAACAGCCGGCCGATACCCGCGACGCCCACGAGCGTGGCCCCCACCCCCAGCGCAGCCAGCGTGGCCAGGCACTCGCGCGCCACCGGGAGGTCGCAGGTCCCGGCCGTCAGCACGCCGACCCTCCCGCGCGGCGGGGGCAGCGGGCCCACCGTGACCGTCCGCGCCACCTCGTCCACGCGCACGGGGTCGGTGCCGAACGCGGTGGGCGCGGCGGCCAGCACCTCCTCCGGGCACCGGGTCGCCAGGGCCGGCGCGCCCGGGTCGCCCGCGCGCAGCTCGGCCAGCAGCCGAAGCGTCTGTGCCACCGTCTTGGCCTGCGCGAACACCACCTCCGGCACCCCGGTCCGGTCACGCCGCGCGACGTCGAGCCGGGCATAGTCGGCCACCCGCAGCGCCTCGGTCTCGGTCACGAGGCGCCCTCGGCCACCGCGCGCGGGCCGCCGCCCTGCCGCGAGCCGGCGGGCCGCGGCACGAGAGGGCCGGCACGCCCCGTACGACACTGCCCAGGGCCAGGCCCAGGTCCGGCCGGCCCGGGTCCCACGCTCACGGCGCCGGAGCGGTAGCGGGCCACCGCGCCCGGGCCGAGCCGCGTCGCCGCCGCCACGCGGCGCAACAACGCGCCGGCCCGCTCCGGCCGCCCGTCGAGCCAGTCGTACGCGGGCGGCCCCAGCTCGATACGGAAGTCCGCCGCCAGGAGCCGCACCCGTACGTCGGTACCGGTACGCGGCCGGCCGCCAGCTCCGCGCGGACCAACTCCTCGGCCCGCTCCACCAGCGCGAGCCGCTCCCGCGTCACCGGCACCCCGACCGCCACCCGCGACGAGAGGCAGGGCGTGCCCGGCTTCTCCGCGACCGACAGTCCCCACGCGGCGGCCACGGCGCGCACCTCGCGCTTGCCCAGGCCGGCGTCGGCCAGCGGCTCGGCGACGCCGAGTTCTGCCGCCGCGCGCAGTCCCTGCCGGTGCGCGGCCCGCCGGTCGTCGTGGTGCGTGCCCGTCGCGACGCCCTGGAACCCGCGCCCGGCCGCCACGTCGGCCGCGCGCGCCAGCACGGTGCGCTTGCAGAAGTAGCAGCGGTCCCCGGAATTCGCCCGGTAGCCGGGGACCGTCCACGCGTCGGTAGCCACCACGACCAGCTCGGCGCCGCTCTCCGTCGCCGTGCACCGGGCGCCGTGCAGTTCGTCCCTGGCCAGTGCCGGGGAATCCGCGATGACCGCGAGTGTGCCCATACGACCCCAGGTCCTTACCGCGGCGGCGAGGACCACCGCGGAATCGACCCCGCCGGAGAACGCGACGGCCAGGGGGGTGTGCGCAGACAGGGTCGAAAGCAGGGCGGCGGCCCCGGGAACGTGCCCGGTTCGCTGCTCGCTTTCGCCGAGCGTCGTGCTCTTGCGCGTCAAGAATCCGCGCCTTTCTCCTCAGGAGTGATCGGTGGCACGTGCGGCGGCGACCGGGGCCGCGCGGGGCGGGTGCCGACGACGCCCCCGCGCGTCGCCCGGTCGTCGCCCGCCTCGCCCCCTGTCAGCCGGCCGTCGGTCGCGCGCCGTCACGTCCGCAGCCCGGCCTCGGCGAGGTCGCGCCCGGTCTCGATCCATTCCGCGATCTGCCGCAGGGTGAGGTCGCGGGTCACGTCCTCGTCGCTGACCCGCAGACCCGTGCGTTCCTCCAGCACCAGCGAGAATTCCAAAAGGGCGAGCGAATCCAGCTCCAAATCCTCGAGCGTGGTTTCCGGGCGTAGTGCGGCCTAGTCCACCTCGAACTGGTCGGCCAGAATTTCCGTTATGACGCTAAAGGCATCGCTCATCGATGTGCACTCCTCGCCTGGTGGTGCTGCGCGTTCTCAGGGCGCTGTGCGCGCGGCCTCAAGTATCCCGACCGGGGCGGGATATGAACAAACCGGCCGGCGATCTTTCACTCTTTTGCAGTCGCGGGCCGGAATCGCGAAAAAGAAAAGCATATCGAGCGATTTTCACGCGCGATCGTCGATGGCGGCCGGGAGCGCGGGTTCCGTATCGGGGCGCTGAAGACCCTTCGCATTTCCCGAGCGGTTTTGTACGATTTCCATCGTAGTACGGCGGATGGAAAAATACGGCGCGCCCCTGCCGTGCCCCGCCGTTCGGAGCAGCGTGAGGAGCAGCCGTGGCAACTCAGCAGGCCCCCGCCCCGTCGGGCCGGGTACTCGACCATCCGGACGTCGACGAGATCCGCCTCGAACACGTGCTGCACGCGCTGTCCGACCCCATGCGGCTGCGCATCGTGTGCCGGCTCGCCACCGACGGCGGCGAGCTGGCCTGCTCCGTCTTCGACCTGCCGGTGAGCAAGTCCACCTGTACCCACCACTTCCGCGTGCTGCGCGAGAGCGGCGTCATCCAGCAGATCTACCGCGGCACCGCCAAGATGAGCCTGCTGCGCGCGGAGGAGCTGGAGCGCCTGTTCCCCGGTCTGTTGGACGGCGTGCTGACCGCCGCCCGCCACCAGGAGCAGCGCCTGGCCGCGAGCTGAACCACGAGCCTCGCCGCGGCCGCCGGGCCGACGGCGGGGCCCCGCGCGCTCAGGGCCGGGCGCGCGCCGCGTCCAACAGCCCCTCCCAGTCGGGGACCACCGCGTGGTACAGCTCGCGTGACTGGCGCGGCGAGAGACCGGGATCGCCCACGCGCACGTGGCCGAGGAAGGTGCCCCGGGGGTCCTCGAGGACGGTGCGCAGGTTGCCCTGGAGCGACGTGATCTTCTCGTGGTCGGGAGCCACTCCGTAGCGCACCAGCCCGAAGGGGCAGGGCAGTCGGTCGAGGACGTGGAACGACGACTCCAGGCACGAGGGTTTGTCGCGACCGCGACTGGGGCGCCCAGCGCCGCGCCGCCTGGCCTACTAGGCCGCACGGACCGACGCTCGTAGCGCGCGCCGGCGTACGCTCCCCGGCGGTCAGGTGCGGGACACCGCGGGCCCGTCGGCGTCCGCGTCGTCACCGGAGCCGGGCGCTGGCGCGGGCCCACTCCGGCCGGCCGGAGTGGGCGGCGGAGCGGTCGCCCGCGCGGCGGACGTCTGTCGCGGGGTGTCGCCGTCGGGCGCCTCCGGCGCGTCGTCCGAGCCCGGCGGGTCACCCTGCTCCCAGTCCAGGCCGTAGCGGTGGAACAGCTCCGCGCGCAGCCGCGCCGTCGGCATCGGCGCACCGGGCAGCAGGACGGCCACGACGGCGCCCATCAAGAGGGCGCGCAGCAGCCGGTAGTCAGTGTCGGGGGCGTCGCTGCCGTACGCGACCACCGTCTCCCGGAGCAGCTCGGCCAGTCGTTGCTGCTCGGCGCACTGGATGAAGCCCTCCGCCTGCAGGATGCCTGCCATGTGCGTACGCATCAGCCGGGGCCGGTCGCGGGCGAGACCGAGGATCGCGTCGATGGCCCGGGCCAGTAGCTCGCGCCCCGCGTCGTCGCCGGTCGGCACGGGCTCGCGGGCCAGCGCCGCGGCCAGTTCTGTGTGCATCAGCCGGTGCACGGCTGACTGGAGGAGCTGGCGTTTCCCGGGGAAGTAGTACGACACCAGGCCGCGCGCTGCGCCCGCGCGATCGGCGATGCTCGCGAGCGTCGTGGCCTCGTAGCCGTACTCATCGACAAGATCGACGGTCGCCTGGAGCAGACGCTGTTGGGAGCGTCGGCGCAACTCCTCATTGACCGATGCGCTGCGCGGGGACATGCTGTAACTCCTGCGTTGACTGGCTCAAAGCCAATATACTCAGTGGGTCTCCGGTTGTCCGCCCCTTCTGAACAGGGCGAACGCTGGTTTGGCCGCCGATTTCGGGCGACGCGGGGGATCGTCCGAAATCGGTGGTCGCTACGCGGGTAAGACAGCCAGCGACCGTGGTCACCGGCGTGGACGGAAGCGGACTCGCGGGCGGCCCGGCACTGTCGACCGGGCCGCGGCGCCGGAGCCCGCCGGCCGGCGACGGGGGTCGACGTTACCGCGCTGCCACCGGCCTCGTCCGCCCCCGCCCCTGCGCCGCACACCCCTCACGCACCCCCGCCACACGGCACCCTCCCGCCCCCGGCACCCCGGTCTACCCACGGGTAGGCGTTCTTGCCCCGGCGGCGACGGGAAGGCTGACCGCGTGAACGCATACGAGTGGGATCGCACGACGATGGCCATGATCGCTTGCGCACTCGCCAACGACAGCGACGGCGCGGGCGCCCTGCTGGAGCCCCTGGACGACCGTGACCTGCGCCACGTCGTCGTCCGGTTGGCCGCGATGGCCGCCGAGGCGCTCGTCACCGAGGCCGACCACGCCGGCTCCGACCGCGAGGAGGTCATCGCGCGCTGGCGGGCCAGCATCCTCGCCCACGAGTCCCGACACGATGCCGCCGGCTGACCGCCCGACGGCGCGCCCGCCCTGCCCGTCGCGGCTGGCGTGGGTGGCGCCCCGGCCCGGCTGCCGGGCCCAGGCCCAGGCCCGGGTTCGTGCCGTGGCGCGCCCGCGCGTCCCCGCCGGCCACCGCCCGGGACGGGCCCGGGCGCCCGCCGTGACCGGCTCGGGCCTCAACCGGCGAGGTCGAGCACGGGCCGCAGGCCGTCGGGGCGCTGGTCCACCGGAAGGTGGTCCACGAAGTGCACCTGGCAGCCGATCGCCGCCGCGCCCCCGTCCGCCGCCGGTTGTCGCCGACCATGACCGTCTCGGGCGCGCTCGTCCCGAGGATGGCGCAGGCCAGTTGGAACAGGGCGGGGTTCGGCTTCGTGATGCCGTGCTCGAAGGAGAGCAGGTAGGCGTCGACGAACCGGTCGAGCCCGTGCCGGTGGAAGACCGGGCGCGGGTCCCACCCGATGTTGCTCACCACGGCTATCCGTACCCCGCGCTCCCGCAGTCCGGCCAGCACCTCGGCGGCGTCCGGGTACGGCTCCCAGGCCGCCGGGTCCTTGTGCCGCTCGTACAGCGCCTCGTGGAGTCCCGTGTGCTGCAGGCTGACCTGGCGGCCTGCGCGAAGTGCGCGGCGCGGTGCTGGCTGCCGCTCAGGTCGCGCACGCGCCAGCCGGCGGCCAGTTGGGCGGGCACGTCGCGCGGCGCGGTGCCCCCGGGTTGGGCGCCCACGACCTGCAACTCGTGGAGGGCGCGGGCGAACTCCGGTGGCGCCAGGTCGAGGCCCACCGTGTCCAGTCCGGCGCGCAGCCAGCGCTCGGCCGGCTCGGCGCGGAAGAAGGTTCCGGAGAAGTCGAAGAGTGTGCCCTTGGCCGTCATGGCGGCATGATGCCCGCCCGCGACGCCCCCGTGTTCCGTCTCCCGAACACGGCCGGATTCCGTTCGTGAGACCGCGCCGTCGCGCCACGCCCCCGCACCACCCCGCGCGCCGGCGCGAGCCTGTCGACCGGCTCGCCGTTCGACATCGAATGAACAAGCGTTTAACATACTGAACATGCGTTCAGCTTTGGATGACAGGACCGCTAGGGCGACCATTCGGGACGAGGCCTCGCGGTTGTTCGCCGCACACGGCCCGGACAAGGTCACGGTGCGCCAGATCGCCACCGCGGCCGGGGTCTCGCCGGGCCTGGTGGTGCACCACTTCGGGTCCAAGGACGGGCTGCGCGCGGAGTGCGACCGCTGGGCGGTGGAGACCTTCGAGAACCTGCTCGGCGAGCTCACCCGCGAGGAGGGCGGGGCGTCCTGGGCCCCGGAGGCGACCGGCTCGCTGCACGAGGCGCTGATGCGCCACCTGCCCCCCGACTCGCCCCTGCCCGCGTACCTGCGCGGGCTGCTGCTGTCCGACGGGGAGGCCGGGCGGCTGCTGTTCCGACGGCTGTACGCGGTGAGCCGGGCCGCGCTCGACGACCTGGCCCGCGCCGGGCGGGCGGAACCGGGCCCCGATCCGGCGGTGCGCGCCGCGCTCCTCCTCGTCAACGACCTCGCCGCCCTGCTGCTGCGCGAGCGCCTCGCCGACGTGCTGGGCGTCGATCCGCTGACGCGCGAGGGCATGGCCCGCTGGGTGCCGGAGGTGCTCGACCTCTACGCCGTCGGCCTGGGCGCCACCACCCGCGCCCCGGAGGAGGGCGCCTGAGCTGTCTCATTCCCTCGGTTCACCCGGCCCGCCCCGGCGCGCCGAACCCCGCCGGCCCGGCCGGTCGGCCGAAGAGCATCGGAGGTACACTATGCTCGAACACACCAGCCTGGAGCGGTAGTTGGCGGCCGCCGCGAACGACCGGCTGCGCGTGCTGGTCGTCGGCGCCGGCGCCGCGGGGCTGACGCTGACACAGCTCCTGCGGCGGCAGGGACTGCACCCCGTCCTGGTGGAGAAGGCCGCCCCGGACGCCGCCGCCGGTTACATGCTGGCCCTGATTCCGCTGGCCGATCCCGTCTTCGATGCCCTCGACGTCATGGACGCCTACCTGCGCCACAGCACCCCGATGCGCCGCTACCGCATCCGTGGGCGGCACGGCCAGCCCCTGCGCGAGTACCCCATGGGCCGCCTCCTGAGCGAGGCCGGCCACTACCGGGGCATCAGCCGGGGCGCGCTCATGGACGTGCTCGCCTCCCCGGGAGGCACCGTCACCCACCACACCACCGTCACCGCCGTCGAACAGACGCCGACCACGGCGCGCGTCACCCTGGACACGCGCGGGCGGTCGTACGCCGGCGCCTTCGACCTCGTCGCCTCCAACGGCCTGCACTCCAGCACACGCCGACTCGCCCTCGCGCCCACGGGGGTCAGCACCCACGACACCGGCTGGAGTGGCTGGGTCGGCTGGGCCGACCCGGACGGGGAGCCCGACCTGGGCTGGGAGATCTGGGGGACGGGGATGTACATCGCTACCTACCCGGTCAGGGACCGCGTCGGCGTCATCGTGTGCGGGCCGCGCGACGCCACCCGGCACGGGCCCTGCCCCTTCGTCGCGCACGCGTGCGCCGGCCTGGACCGGGTGGACGCCCTGCTGGAGCGGGCCCTGCGCCAGCTTGTGCACGGCGACCAGACCTACTTCTGGCCGCTGACCGACTGCCGCGCGGCCCGCTGGACGGACGGCAGGGTGGTGCTCGTCGGCGACGCGGCGGCCGGGTTCCTGCCCACCGCGGGCATCGGAGCCTGCATGGCCATGGAGTCGGCCGGTGTGCTCGCCGCCCACCTCGCCGGCGCCGCCCGTGACGAGGTGCCGCGCCGACTGCGCGGCTACGAACGGGTCCAGCGCCCCCGAGTGGAGGCGGCGCAGACCAACTCGCGCGACCTGGCCAAGCTCATGTTCCGCGGCGGTCGCGCCTACTCGCTGGCCCGCGACCTCGCCGTGCGCCGCGTCCCCCTGGAGGCCGCGATCCGCCCGATCCGCCGGCTGCTCCGCACCCGGCCCAGCGTCACGCCCGGCGTGCACCGGGGCGACCGTACGCCTGACTGAGGCCCTTCCCGCGCCCGCGCGGCCAGCCGCCCGCGCCGCGAACGGCCTCGGCCAGCGCGGCCTCCGGCGCACGGCGCGCACGAGCCGGCGACAGGCCCGCCGAGCGCCGCCGCGACCGCCCCGACGCGCTAGGGCTTGCGCCCGACGCCCGCGTACATGTTCATGGCCGTCGCCTCCGCCAGTTGCTCGCCCGGATCGGGCCGCCAGTGGTGCATGGGCACGACACCGGGGGACAGCAGTTCCAACCCGGCCCCCGTGAACAGCTCCTCGACCTCGGAGCGGGTGCGGAGGTACATGGGGATGCCGCGGCGCGTGTAGGTGGCGGCCAACGCGGCTGACTCCGGGGCGAGTTCGGCGGTCGCGAGGGTGAGCGCGAGATAGCTGCCGGACGCCAACGGCTCCAACAGGCGTTGGATGAGCCCGCCGGCGTCCTCCACGGACTGCAACACCGCGATGATGGTGAGCGCGACCGGTCGGCCCAGGTCCAGCGTCTCGTGCAGATCGGGGGGCGGAGAGGATGTTGTCCGGCTCGCGCATGTCGGCCTCCATGTAGGCCGTGCGACCCTCGGCCGTGCCGGTGAGCAGGGCACGCGCGTGGGCCAGCACGATTGGGTCGTTGTCCACGTACACGACCCGCGCCCTGGGCGTCACGCTCTGCACCACCTGGTGCAGGTTGGGGGCGGTGGGAATGCCTGTGCCGATGTCCAGGAACTGGTCGACCTTCGCCTCGGCCGCCAGCCAGTTGGCCATCCGGTGCATCACCGCGCGGTTGATGTGCATGCTAGTCCGCAGCCCGGGCCAGGCTTCGAGCGCCGCGGCCGCCGCCCGATCGGCCTCGTAGTTGTCCTTGCCGCCCAGGATGAAGTCGTACACCCGCGCCGAATGTGCCCGGGAGAGGTCGATGCGCTCGGCGTTGTTGCCCGTCATGTCCGTCTGCCTTCCGATGTCTTCCGTGTTCCGTGGTGGGTGACCAACCCTGGACACCCTTGCCCTACCCCTTCGTCGGCGTGCGCGTGGACGCGGCGTCCACGGGAACCACGTGCAGGGTCCCGCACCCGATGGTCGGTCGGGTACGGCTCGTCGCTTATCCGTGCCGCACGCGCGGGAGTTGGCCGGCGTGCCCTCATGGCGGCGGTTCCTCTCGGCCCAGCAGCGCGGCTGGGAACGGCGTGCGCTTGCTGACCGTCAGCAGGTCGTGGTGGAAGTCGTGCAGTGGCAGGGCGACCCGCGCGTGGCGGTCGATGATCGCACCGCGCCCGGCGCTCACCGCCGCCCGTGACCGACCCGCCAACCAGTCCTCCAGGAAGCGTCGGTACTCCCCGCCCTCCCGCAGGTCGGCGAGTACGTGGTGGCGCAGCAGGTGACTCGCCGTGTAGGCGTGGTCGTACGCGAGGTGTTCGGTGAGGAAGCGCGACTCGTCCGCGGAGAGCGCGAAGCGGGAGCTGAGGGCGAGGCCGAAGTCGGCGAAGTACAGCAGGTCGCCGTCGGTCAGCACGTTGGCGAAGTGGGCGTCGAAGTGGACGACCCGCCGGGAGCGCAGGAACGCCGTGCCGCGCGCCAACCCTTCTTCCGCCCACTCCAGGAGGGCGGACCGGCCGCCCGCCATGGGAGCGTCCCGCCGCTCGTCGAGCCAGCCGGCGAGCGTGTGGGGCACGTACTCCAGGAACAGCGCCAGGCCTGGCGGGGCCCGGCCGATGGCTTCGAGGCGGGCGCGTACGGCCGGCGAGCCCTCCCAGTGCGCGACCGCGCCGTCGACGCCCCCGAACTCCTCCACGAACCCCTCGGGTGGAGTGTCCGGAAGCACGCGCCAGTGGTACGTCAGGGGGAAGCCGTCGTAGGCGTCTGCCAGCACCCACCGGGTGGTCAGGGCGTGCACGGCCAGCTCGCGCCAGGCGCCGAAGCCCGCCGACTCCACCCCGTACTGGTACCAGGTGGGCAGACCGAACAGGTTGGCCGTCGACCGCGCGTGTTCCGGGCGCAGTTCGCGCTCGGTGAGTGGCACCCGTTTCACGAACACCGGCGCCCCCTCGACCTCCAGCACGGCCGACCTGCCGCTGATTCCGGAGCCGAGCGGTGTGGCACCGGCCAGCAGGTCGGCGAGGCGACGGTCCCCGAGCCCGGACAGCGACGCGCCGACCTTCCGCCACGCCGACACACGCGGCCGCACGCCGCTCGGCGGGGTGGCGACGGCGCATGAACGGCTCCTCGGGACGGGCCCAACGCGGGGTACGGACTGGCCTCATGATCCCTGCTCCACCGCCCGGTGCGCACCCGGCCCCACCCTCCGGGCCACAGGCCGCCGGTCCGCCCCCGCGCGGCAGCCCGACGTCAAGCACCCGCGTGAGCCCAACGGGCTCACTTACGGGGCGAGTTGGGGACCGCCGCCCGCAGCGTTCTCACAGCCGGTGTCCGGGCGGGGTCCAGGCGTGTGGCCAGCGTACCCACAGTCCCGGCTCATGCGCGTCCGCGCTGGGTGGGGACCAGATCAGCGCCTCGCCGGGCAGCAGGACACCCATCTCGCCCCAGCCGCCGATGGCGGGTGAGGGGGCACACCGGTGGGGTCGCCGACCGGATACGGGGCCTGGCCCAGGCCTTCCAGGCGGGAGAGCGCGTCCTGGAGGTTGCGTACGGCGCGCTCGATCTCGGCGGCGTGCACATCGTGCCTGGGGTCGGGCGACATGGGCGCTCCTTCTCGCGACGGGTGGGGTTACAACTCGGCCCAGACCAGACGGCTGACGCGCCCCATCCGGGTACCCCAGGCGCGGGACATCGCCGCCACGATGCCCGGACCTCACCCGCGGCGTCCTCGGGGGAGTGCCGGGGTCTGGGAACGGTGGTGCCCGGCGGCCCCCACACGCTCAACCGCACCGTGTCGGAGGTGCGTTGGATGTGACACCACACCATGCGCGGCGGGCTGCCCCGGTGGCGCGCGCCGTGCACGATCGCGTTGGTGACTAGCTCGCTGACCAACAGGGCCGCCCGCTCCACGGCCTGCTCGTCAAGACGCCAGTGCCGAAGGGCACTTCGCACGTGGTCGCGCGCGATCGACGCCCCCTCGGGCACGGCCGGAACCCAGCGCGAGCAGTCGCCACCCCCGTCCCCGCGACGCCGTTGTCGATCGCGGGGGGACTCGGGAGTGAACGCCTCGTCAGCCATAGCCACCGCCATGCGTGTGAATCACACGCCATGCAATTCACACAGTACGATTCGCGATGATCGGTTTCCGTGGGGTGCGGGGACCGACCCGGCGAGCGTGGAGGAGCGACGTGAGCACGCCACGGTCGGGGCCGACGTTGGAGCACCGGGTGCTCGCCGCACGACTGCGGCTCCTGCGTGAGGTGGCCGGCAAGTCACTGGCCGACGCCGCCGCTGAACTGGGCAAGCACACCATGACCGTGCGACGCATCGAGGCCGCCGAAACCGCCCTGGACATCGGCCAGATCGAGACCCTGCTGCGGCTGTACGGGGTGCCACCCCACGAGATCGACGCGACGCTGACGCAGGTCGCGGCGGCGAGCAGGGCGGGCTGGTGGCACCGCCACCGCGCCGCCATGCCACCCGGGCAACACCGGTGGATCGGCATCGAGTCCTCGGCCTCGTTCATCCGCCTCTGGCACCCCACCCTGGTGCCTGACGTGCTGCGCACCCTCGCTACGCCGCCGCCCTGCACGCGCTGTGCCCCGGGACCAGCACGGCATCGGCCGACGAGGCCGTCGCCTTCCTGCTGGCACGCCAGCGGCGACTGCGCGAGCGCGGCGTACGCGTGTGGGCGCTGCTGACCAGCGCCCCCGAGGGCGCCACGGCGTACGTCGAGGCCGACATGCGCGACACCGCCACCGTCCTTGAGGCCGTGAGCCGCACCCTCGACCTGAGCCGCCCCGTCGGCCTGGTCCTGTCCGACGTGCTCGGCCACGTCGTCGCGGACGACGAGGCGCGCCGTCGTACGCCGCCTCGCCACCGCCCTGCCCACCGGCAGCTACCTCGCCCTCAGCCACGCCGCGCCCGGTGACCCCGCCGCCGTCGCCGCCCAGGAGGCGTACAACGAGAGCGGCGCGATCCCCTACGTCCTGCGGGACCGGGAGACCATCGCCCGCTTCTTCGAGGGGTGGGAGCTGGTCCAACCCGGGCTGGTCACCTGGCCCCGGTGGCGCCCCGACGCCGCGACCGAACAGTACGAGCACGTTCCCGGCTACGCCGCCGTGGCCCGCGTCCCCTGAGGCCGCCGACGCCCGCGGCGGGCCCGTCGAGCCCCGTGCGGCCGGCCCGCCCGTCGCGAGCGGGGCTCACAACGCCCAGGCCCGCGTCGCGGGCCAGCAGCGCGGCCTGCACCCGGTTCTCGCAGCCCAGCTTGGCCAGGATGCGACTCACGTGGGTCTTCACGGTCGCCTCGCTCATGTGCAGCCGCTGGCCGGCGTCCGCGTTCGACAGGCCCTCGCCGAGCAGCGCGAGGACCTCGCCCTCCCGGGCGGACAGCGCCTCCAGGCGGCGGCGGGCCTGCTCGGTGCGGAGCACGTGCTGGCCCGAGGCCAGCGAGTTGACGACGTGCCGGGTGGCGGCGGGGGACAGGTAGGCGTCGCCGGCCGTCGCGGCCCGCACCGCACCGATGAGCTCGGCCGGCGCCGAGTCCTTCAGCAGGAACCCCGCACTGCCCTCCGCCAGTGAGCGCGACACGTTCTGTTGCTTGCCGAACGTGGTGAGGACCAGCACGTTCGTCTCCGGCACGGTCCGCCGCAGTTCGGCCAGGGCGGTCAGGCCGTCCATCACCGGCATCTGGAGGTCGAGCAGGACGACGTCCACCCGACCGGCCTGGGCCCGCTGGACGGCCTCGCGCCCGTTCGCCGCCTCGCCGACGACGTCGATGTCGTCCGCCGAGGCCAGGATCATCCGGATGCCCGCGCGTATGAGCGGCTCGTCATCCGTGACGAGAACCTTGATCACGACTCTCCCGGGCTCCCTCGAAGCGATCATCCATACGGCCACGGGACATCATCCCCGATCAGGGCGCCGGGCCGGCCGTGCACCCGGCGAAGCCCTCCCCGCCGTACGCACCGGCGCCCGGGAACCGCACCGGGGCACCGACAGCCAAGCCCCGACTCACGTCTCGACGTCGAAGGACTTCTTCTCGATCAGCCTGCCGTCCCTGAAGCATAACCGGAACACCGGCTCGGTGTCCCAGCCGCCGATTTCCGTGGACATCAGGGTCAGGCACGTCGAGCCGGCCGGCTTGGGCGGCGCGCCCTTGGTCAGGTCCCCGGCCAGGAACGACTTCCCGTTGGGCAACCGGTTCCGCACCTCGGCCTCGGACTGGCCCACCCGCACCGCGTCGAACTCCCCGCGATCAATCATGGCCTTCTCGGCCTCCTGTGTCAGGAACCACACCCCCACCCCCGCGGCGACCACGAGCAGCAGTCCGATCCCGACCGCCACTCCGCAGCCGACCACCACGCGACCGCGTCGCCTGCTCTCCCTCATCGCCTTCATTAGCTCCTTCGGCAGGCCGTCCTCGTCGATGACCGGACCGCCCTCGCCGCCGGGACCGTACGGGAACTGCCGCCGAACGTCGCCCGCGGCGTCGACGAAGGTCGCCGTCGCACCGCCAGCCGGGCGCACCGGTGCGGCGCCCTCCGCCGGGGTGTACGGCAGGACCCCGGCCAGCCGGAAGCCGCCGCCCGCCGTCGGGCCCGCGTGCACCATGCCGCCGACCAGCCGCGTACGCTCGCCGAGCCCGGTCAGCTCCTGGCCGCCACTGACCACGCCGTGAGCGGTCTCCGTCGTCGCGGGGCCGTTGGCGACCTCGACGATCAGGGAGTCCGGCTCGTAGCGCAGGGCCACGGTGATTGCGGCGCCCGGGGCGTGCTTGTGCGCGTTGGCCAACCCCTCCTGCGCCACCCGGTACGCCGCGTGGTCGACGGCCGGCGCCAGCGGGCGGGGCTTGCCGGAACTCCGCAGCTCCACCGCGGTGCCGGCCCGCCGGGACGCGGCCACCAGGTCCTCGACGCCGGCCACACCGCGCGTCGCCGCCTCGGCCTCCTCGGGCGACTCGGGGGCCGGCGTGCCGTCCCGCAGCAGCCCGACCACCTCGCGCAGCTCGTGCATCGCCGCCACCGACGCCTCGCGCAGCACGCGTACGGCCTCGTGTTGCCGGCCCGTCAACTCCCGCTCCACCTCGAGCGCGCCGCTGTGCACGGACATCAACACGAGTTGGTGGCCCAGGCTGTCGTGCATGTCCTGGGCGATGCGCTGGCGTTCGCGCAGCCGCGCCTGCTCCGCGGTCATCTCGCGTTCGCGCAGCAACTGGGCGTTGTACTCACGGAAGGTGTCCACCAGCGCGCGGCGCTGCGCGGAGTAGCAGCCGACGAGGCCGGGCAGCATGACGAAGACCAGCAGCAGGAGGGCCGCGAACCCCCAGGCCGCCGGCGACCGGGGCAGGTCCGTCACCGCCGTCAGGACGAGGCCGGTGAGGTAGGCGGCAGCGAAGGTGCCGATGGCCGCGCCGACCCCGGCGATCCGCCGCCCCGCCGACCACGCGAGCACGGGCACCAGCGGGGCGAGCCCGGCGAACTCGGTCGAGGCCGCGATGACCGTCAGCAGGACCGTCGCGGGCAGCACCCGGCGCAACGGCGCGACCAACGCCGCGGCCAACGTCACCGCGGCCACCCGCGGGCCACCGCCGTCCAGCGCCAGTTCGGCACCGGCCGCCAGCAGCGCCGCGACCACCAGCAACAGCACCTCCCCGACCACGCGTCGAGGCGGCCACATCCCGCGGGTGAACAGCCGCCGCACAGGCCCGGCCAACCACCTGGCCGCCCCGCTCCATCCCGTCGGCCCAGCCTGTCGGGCCTTCGCCACACCGTGCACACGAATCACCTGGTCACGTTAGACACACCCCTGGGCCGGCCACGATCGCCCTTCGGCGCGCCGTCGCACGACGAAAGTCGTATGCCGGGGACCGGGCGGGGCCGCCGGCCGGTGCACCGCGGCGCGATCCGGCCCGCTTCGACCCACGGGTCCACTGGGAGTGCGGGTGCTCGTGAGTACGGCGCGCGTGCTCGTGAGTACGGGTGGTTTTCGCGGGCACTCGCGACGCGAGGAGCGGTACGACGGAGTGGCGGGCGGGACGTGCTGGCGTGGCGGAGCGGCTGGTCCGGGCCGGGCGCCCGGGGTGCCCGAGCGCCGCATCCGATCGCGACCGCAGGGGGCGCGAACGGGCCCAGTCTCGGTCACCGCACACCCGTGCGCTGGGCCATATCTAGCCAAGTTGTCTCGTTCGCATGGGGTGAGTGAGCGCTCGCGGGGTGAGGGACATCTCACATGATCACCGAAGAATCGCGATGGTCAGGGCGCTGATCTGCTACGGAGCAGGTTGCCCCACGAGGTGTGGATGGCTCGGAGGGCGTCTTCGCGGGGTATGGGAGGATGGGAGGAGTAGTGTCCGAAACGGTCACAGATCGGGCACAGGTGGATCGGAAACAGGCACGATATATCGTTGGCATGCTCACGCACCCCGTACTGGGTCCGAGGTCGCGATATGACGAATTGATTAATTGCTTATGCAATTTCTGAGGCGTGCCCCCAGGGGGAAGCGCGTGTTTGGTTTGCTCTGGTGAATAGTTGGACATTCGCGCCATAGCGTCCAGCCGCCGAACACACCCCTTGTGAATCCCCTGGCAAAACGACAAATGCCCACAGCGGGTCGGGGTGGAAACGGGCCTTGCGGCTGGGGCTAACGTCGGATCGAATCGAATAACAAACTACCGCAATTCCCAGCCCACTTGATATGTCCGCGTCGGAATAGGCCATTCCGGGCGTCGCTCCATCGGCTTTACGGTCGATCCGCATGGCACTGCTCAGAGGCCACGCGAAGGGATGACAAGGTCTAGTGACACAAGAGGTAAGTTTCCGCACTTCCGAGCTGAAGCACTCGGCGAACAGAGGGGGATCGAGCAGGGCCGTCGACTACGCCCAGGTCGGGCACGCCATCCTGCAGTACTCCGGCCTATGCATCGCGAACCTGGCCCCCGAGCTGCGCCTCCTGGAGGCCAACCGGGAATTCATCTACCACTTCTCCGGTGCCGCCGCAAGCTATTCCGGGAAAAGCTTTCTTGCATTTCTCAACCTCGGCACGCAGGAGCGGGCTCGCCGCCACTTCGGTCGGCTTGCCAGCGGTCACCGCTCCGCCTTCACCGACTACCTGGTGGGCATCGACCCCGAAGGTGGCCAGTTCACCGGCCATCTGACCGCCATAGCCACGCACTCCGACACCGGCACGATGAGCGGGGTGACCGTCATCGTGCGGCCGGACGCCGTCGCCGCGCAGCCCTCCAGGCCGGTGCGTGAGACGCGAGCGCTCGCCCCGCTCGACGCTCGGATACTGGAAGGCATCGCGGCCGGTGCGTCCACCATCCAGCTCGCGGCCAGAATGCATCTGAGCCGTCAGGGAATCGAGTACCGCTTCTCGTCGCTGCTGCGCAAACACCGCGTTCCCAACCGCGCTGCTCTCGTTTCGCGCGCCTACTCCACCGGTGTCCTCACCATCGGTGCCTGGCCTCCCGTGGTGCGGCCGGAACTCATCGAGTAACCCCGTGACCGGCTCGCCGGTCGGCAGGTTTCGACGCTTTGTCCAACACGCGTTCGACGTCGCCGGCCGGCGAGCCGGCCGTGTTCTCGCCTCCGCTGGCCACGTGACGCCGCGGGGCGTACATGTCGCGTTAACGGCGCGTAAGAAAAAGCGATGCGCTGGAACCGGCGTTCGGAAATTCGACTCTTCGTGCATTCCGGCACGGCCACAGTCCCTCCACAACGCCCGAGTCTGCCCGTTCAAGGCCCCTGTCTGCCCGGTCTCGACGCTTGTTCGGGTGTCCCGCCGAGGCTCTGCACACCGTACGCACGCGACGTCGCCGCCGCCACGATTCCCGCCTCGGCCAGCGGAAGACTAGTAATTTCCGCACCTCCCAGCCGATGCAAATGTCCTGTTCGACCAGGAATCTATGTGCGGCTCCACTGGTGACGAATCCAGGCCAACCGCCGTACGGACGTGGTCGCGGAGGTCGAGGGGCACCGTGCGACACGACGCGATGGCCGCCGTCGGACCCTCCTGCCGGGCCGGCGGGCTGCCGGGCTGCTGGGCCGGCGGGCCGGCGAGCTTCCGGCGGACGGAGCCACGGACGCGGCCCGGCGCCTGACGCCCGGTGGGACCGATCAATTCTCGGCCATGGCCCAGCACGCCGCCTCGACGGCGCACTCGTCGACAAGCGCGTCGTGGCCCGGAGCTCCTGACGCGCGGTCGGTCAGCGGACCGGTCTGACCTGGAGCTACTACCAAGGTAGTAATCCCCGCTCCCACCAAGGGCGCTTTCGGGTGGCGGTAGGGACCGACCCCGTCGCGGCCCGTTGCGGGAGACGGCCGCCTCGCATGGGCTGGGGGCGCACGCGGCGGGTGGCCCAGTGGCCCGCCGACCACTCCGCGCTCCGGGAGCCGTTCGTCGTGTCGACCCAGATCGGACCAGATCAGCCGAGGCCGCCCGAGGCGCGCTCGCTGCCACGGGCGCGACCGCTGGCGGTCGCGCCGCAGCGGCTCGGTCTGTCGCTGGCCGTGCTGTCGGTGGCGGCCTTCGTGGCCGGGCTCGACCTGTTCATCGTCAACGTGGCCTTCGACGCCATCAGTCGGGACTTCGGCGGTGCCGCGCTGGCGGACCTCTCCTGGGTGCTCAACGGTTACGCGATCGTCTTCGCCGCCCTGTTGGTCCCCCTCGGCCCGCTCTCCGACCGTCTCGGCCACAAGCGCGTCTTCGTGCTCGGCCTCGCGTTGTTCACCGCCGCGTCGGCCGCCTGTGCCCTGGCGACCGGGCTGTGGGTCCTGGTCGTCTGCCGGGTGCTCCAGGCCGTGGGCGCCGCGGCTCTGACCCCTGCCACCCTCGGCCTGCTGCTGTCGGTCTTCCCGGCGGAGCGGCGGCAGGTGGCGGTGCGCGTGTGGTCGGCCAGCGCGGCGCTGGCCGCCGCGGCCGGTCCCGTCTTCGGGGGCCTGCTGGTCAGCGTGTCCTGGCGGTGGGTGTTCCTGGTCAACATTCCGATTGGCGTGCTGGCCCTGCTGGTAGCCGTCCGGGTGTTGCCCGAATCGCGCGAGGCCACCGCGCGCCACCTGCCGGACCTGGCCGGGACCTGTCTGCTGACCGGCTCGATCGGGCTGCTGGCCCTGGGCCTGGTCAAGGTCAACGACTGGTCGGCCGGCCTCACCTCGACGCTCCTGGTCGCCGCCGCCGGCGGCGGCGCTGCGTTCTGGCGGCGCTCGCGGAACCATCCCGCGCCCGTCATCGAGCCCGCTCTGTTGCGCGTACGCGCCTTCGCCTGGTCGAACGTTACGGCCCTGGTCTTCACCGCGGCCTTCGCGGCCAACCTGCTGACCGCCATCCTGTGGATGCAGCAGGTGTGGGGTTACTCGGCCCTGCGCACCGGGCTCGGCATCGCGCCGGGCCCCCTGATGGTGCCCGTGGCGGCGCTCGTCGCCGGCAGGCTGGCGTCGCGTCTGGCGGCCCGGGGTACTGACGGCGGCGGGCTGCCTGCTGTGCGCCGTCATCGGCGCCCTCGCCGCCAACCTGTTCGGCATCCTGCTGCTGGCCGACCTGATCAAGGAAGCCGGGCTCGACCAGCCGCTGAAGGTGCCCAACCTCTTCACCGAGACCATCAACGCCGTCACCGGCTTCCTCTCCGAACTGCGCCGGGTCCGCGACCTGATCCGCAACGAGGCCGAGCGCTATGCGGCGGCCGGCCGCCGCGTGGCGGAGACCGCCGACGCGCTGCGCTGGTCACGATCATCGGTGACTACCTCGCCCAGTCCCTGGACGGCCACCCGGGGCCCATCGAGCTGACCGACGTCGACAACGCCTTCAACGCCTTCAGCGCCGCCCTCACCGACCTGCTGAACGTCCTGCCGCCCGGCGCCGACCCGGGCGTGCGCGCCCTCCTTGAGCGGGTCCGGCAGACGGTCGCGACCTGGAACAACGGGGCCGGGCAGGTGCTGTCCGTGCGCCAGGCGCTGGAGAAGGCGGGGCGTGGCGCCAAGCTGCCCGAGACCGTCAACGCGCGCCTGGAGTGGAACCCGGAGATCAAACCCTTCCCCGCGTGCAACCCGGTCTTCGTCCCCCACGAGGACGACCAGGGCAGGACCACCGGGCGCTTCTCACTCGTCGTCGACCTGCGCGGATCACTGCGTTCCGACCTGACGGCCGGCGCCGACGTTACCTGCTGCCTGGAGGAGTTCGACCTCGTCCTCATCCCCGACTTCAAGGCCATGCGGCTGAACTTCGAGCGCATCCGCTTCACCGCGCGGGTGGGCAAGAAGCTCGACGTCGACGTCGCCTTCCGCGGCGTGCGGTTCACCGGCCCGCTGTCCTTCGTGGAGACGCTGCGACAGCTCATCCCCATCGACGGCTTCAGCGACCCACCCGGCATCCAGGTCACCAGCAGCGGCATCGTCGCCTCGTACGCGCTGCCGCTGCTCAACCTCGCGGTCGGCGTGTTCAGCCTGGAGAATCTGCGCCTGGCCGCCTACCTCGACCTGCCGTTCGTCGGGAAGTCGCTGGAGGTCGGGTACTCCTTCTGCACCCGGCAGGCCCCCTTCCGGCTGACCTTCTCCATGCTGGGCGGCGGCGGGTTCTTCGGCATCGTGCTCACCCCCAAGCGGGTGGCCGTCTTGGAAGCGGCCCTGGAGCTCTGCGCCGCGGTCTCCATGAACTTCGGCGTGGCCAGCGGCAGCCTGTCGGTGATGGCCGGCATCTGCTTCCGGCTGGAGCTCGACACCGGAGAGGCCCGGCTCAGCGGCTACTTCCGGGCCCGCGGCGAGGTCGACGTGCTCGGCATCGTGTCGGCCTCCATCGAGCTGTACCTCGAACTGATATGGCAGCCCGGCCGCGTGTCGGGCCGGGCCAGGATCTCGGTCAGCATCCATATCGGCTTCTGGTCGCAGTCGGTCACCATCGAGTGCGAGAAGACCTTCCTGGGCGGTGGCGGCAACAGCCTGGCCGCGCTCGGCGGGGCGGCGGCGGACGCGGTACGGCCACCCACCTTCGCCGAGATGATGAGCCCCTACCCTGACCCGGTCACCGGCGTCCAGCGCGTGCCCGTTGACGAATACTGCACCGCCTTCGCGGAAGTGAGCTGACTCATGCCCGAGTCGATCCGGTGGACCGTCCTGCCCGACGGGACCACCACCGATGCCGAGCTCCGCCTGACGGTGCTGGTCACCCCCCGCCTGACCGGCGGGACCACCCTGGGCGCCTCCGCCGACTGGCCCCGGACCCTGGCCCGCTACGCCGATGCCCTCCAGGTGGAGTTCCGCGCGGCGCCGGGCGGGGCGAGCGCCACGGTCCCCACCGCTCCGCAGCCCGACCGCTACCCGCCGCCCGACAGCACCCTGTGGCGCGAGCTGTTCCCCACCGACACCAGGGTCACCGCGCCCACGGCCGCGCTCCTCGCGGCCGACGCCGAGCCGATCACCCTCCGCTCCTTCCCGAGCCGGGCCGTACACGCTCAGATCACGAAGTTGTACGAGAACGCCGCGACCGCCACCGCCGTCCGCCGGGCCTTCCCCGACCCGGGCGGCGAGGGCGTGGCGGCGCCGGGCGGCGCGCCGCGCGTGCCCCCGCAGTCGCCGCCCAGTTGGGACCACCCCCAGACGGACGACCTGACGACGCCGCTGACCGGGCCCGTCCGCGACCTCGCCCGTTCCGTGGGCGCGTCCTACCAGCGGCTCGACCGGCTCATCGGGCGCGCCCCGACGGAGCGCCCGGGCGAACCGGCCGCCGAGGCCGCCGCCCAACCCGTACCGGCCCCGCTACATCGACCGCTCGCACCCCGACTAAGCGCCCTTCCAGGCCGAACTCGGCCTCGCCGAGGCGTACCGCTTCTACGACCGGCGCCCCGCGCTCCCCGAGCCCGGCGCCGAACCCGACCCGCCACCGCCCCGCCGGAGCGGTCGGACCTCGAATTCCACGCGGCCTGCGCGCTCCTCGCCGACTACCCCGAGCTGCTGCGGCGCTTCGGCCTCGCCCTCGACCTGCTGGTCACCCCGCCGCCCGGGCTCGCCGACCAGTGGCAGGCCCGCGTCACCTTCGGCCCACCGTACGAGGGGCTGGACGCGGACGAGAGCCTGCGCCCGTGGACCCGGCTGCCACGTGGCGGGTCAGCTGGTTCGAGGCGTACGCGGACGACGCCGGCCCGTACGGGCACCGCATGCTCGGCCTCGGCGACAGCCGCGTGCACGTCACCGACCTCGACGTGGACGGCGCGGCGATGAAGTTCGTCGAGTTCTCCCGGATCTTCGACCAGCTCTTCACCAGTCCGTCGGAGCCCGCCAGCGCGATCGCGCCCGAGGCCACCGCGCCCCCCGCGCTGCACGGCGCGGGCCTGACCGTGCTCGTCGAGGGGCGGGACGCGGACCTCGCCGACCAACTGGAGGCCGACGCGCGCCACGTGGCCGGCGTCGACCAGAGCGGCACCCCCCTGCCGGCGGCCGTCCTGGACGCGGCGCACCTCGTCCGCGGCTACCGGGTGGACGTCGGCGTCGTGGACGACGCGATGGGCCGGGTGGCCCGCTGGTACCCGCTCTGCGCCCGCACCGGCAGCTACGCCATCAGGCGGCCGGGCAAACCCCCGGTCACCATCGACGCCGGTCCCGACGAGGGGCACGTCAAGGCCAGCACGCTCACCCAGGACCGGACCGACGAGCGCCACCACTACGTCCACCAGGCGCTGTTCGGCTGGAGCCTGGCCGCACCGCCGCCCGGCCGCACCATCGGCGAGGACAACCTGCCCCAGGTGCCCGAGCCCGACCTCTCGCCGGACTTCCCGCTCGACACCACCTTCCGGCCGCGCCGCGGCAGCCTGCCCGCACTGCGCTACGGGCGCTACCGCTTGCGCGCCCCCCTCGTCGACCTCGCGGGCAACGGGCCGGGCATCGACGCCGACACCCCGCCGAGCGCCGTCACCCAGGCGCTGACCTACGGCCGGTGGGAGCCCGTGCCGCCGCCGGCGGTCGTCCCCCGCTGGCCCTTCCTGGAGGGCGAGTAGGAGCCCCGGCTGGTGATCCGGAGCACCGTCGCCGACGACGGGACGCCCCTGCCCGCCGACATGTGGGCCGTCCAGCGCAACGCCGAAGTCCCCGACCACGAGGTCCAGACGCCGGTGGACAATCTCGACCGGCGCTACCGCCCCTTCGACGAGCGGCACATCAGCCCACCCAAGACCGCGCTCCAGATGGCCGAGTACCACGGCCTGTACGACGCGGCGTTCGGGCCGACCAGGCCCCCGGCGCAGCGCCGACAGTTCTTCGCCGCGGCCTCCCGCGAGGCCGGCAGCTACCTGGACACCAGGGTCAGCCCCGCCGAGGACCCGGACCGGGTCATCGACCTCAAGGCTATCGGCGCCATCCACGTCGCCAAGCACAGCCCGCACGACCCGGTGCCGCTCACCCCGCTGCCGGTGCCCCGTGGCGCGGGCCTCGCACCCGGTGAGTAAGTCGTCCACGACGGCCGCGGGCTGCTCCTGCCGTACCTGCCCGACGTGCTCGCGCGCGGCGTCTCCTTCCGTGGGCTGCCCGGCGGCAAGCCGACCGAGACGTACGCCTTCCCCGGCCCGTGGCCGCAGGCCAGGCCGCTGCGACTGAGGATCGAGGAAGGCAACGGCCCGCCGGTCTGGCGCGGGCTCGTCGACCGGGAGCTGACGGTCTTCCTGCCCAAGGCCACCTTCGCCACCGTCCGCATGAGCTGCCACGTGCACCGGGACGACCTGACCACCTTCCACCAGTGGCGGCTGCTGACCGGCTCGACACGGTGGAACGACCCGACGACCGGGCTGCCGCCACAGAAGCGGGAGGAGTTGACGGACGCCGCCGCCGACGGGGAGAACTGGCTGCTCACCCCGTGGGTCGAACTCACCCTGGTGCACGCCGTGGAGAAGCCGCTGGAGCGGCCGGTCATCGGCGACCTCACCTTCCGCCGCAGGGCCGAGGAGACCTTCGTTTACCTGGGCGGCAGCGTGCGCAACCACGCCAGGAGCACCGGCCGTGTCGACGTGGACGCGACCTGGCAGGAGTGGATCGACGACGTCACCCAGGACGCGCCGGAGCGTGTCACGGTCCACGCCCACGTCGGGGACTTCACCTACACGCCGACCGCCACCACCCGGTTCCGCGAGTACTTCCACCCGGACATCACCCGGCGCACCGAACTCATCACCCGGCGCGGACCGGACAACCCGGGCCCCACCGGGCAGGGGTGGTCCGTGCCCAGCACCCGCAGGCCGGAGCCGCCGGAGCTGAGCCACCTCGTGCCCACCTCCACCTGGGAGCGCGAGGTGGACCACGAGCGGCACCGGGTGACGCGCACCCGCCACCGCGCCGGGGTGCGGGCCTACCTCAAGCGCCCCTGGTACTCGTCGGGCGACGACGAGATGCTGGCCGTCGTCCTCGACCCGGGCGCCGCCCCGGGCCCCTACCTGCCCGACCACCTGGTGAACCGCTACGCGAGGGACCCGCTGTGGTCGGACGCCACCGCCTCGCCCCTCCTCACGCCCGCCAACTTCCCCAACGCCGCGGCCACCGCGACCGATCGCGCGCTGGCCGAGCTTGTCGACGGGCGGCAGGTGACGGCCGCTGTCGCGGCGTTCACACCGCGGTACGACGAGAGCCTGCGGCTGTGGTACTGCGACATCGACGTCAGCCTGGGCGAACTGGCCGATGACACCGCGTACTTCCCGTACCTGCGGCTGGCCCTGGCGCGCTACCAGCCGCACTCCATCGACCCGCTGCACCTGTCCAAGGTGACCACGGCGGAGTTCACCCAACTGGTGCCGCGGCCCACGGCCACCGGGACCACGACCCCCGACGGCAAGATCCAACTGGAGCTGACCGGACCCGTCGCGACCAACTCGCTCGGCGAACGCGCCGGGGCGGGCCTGCCCGGCGTCGCGGCCAGCCGGCGCGTGCGGGCCACCTTCCAGCGGCGCGAGCTGGCCGCCAGCGACCTGGCCTGGACCGACGTCGGGCCACCGGTGGAACTCGGCTGCGCGGCGCGCGATGGTGGCTTCGTCTGGACCGGGCTGCTCACGCCCCGTCCCCACCCCTGGCGCCGCTGACGGCGCACCGGTTGCGGATCGAGGAGCACGAGATGTACCTGACCGATACGGCCACCGCCAGCGGCACGGTCACCGTGGGCGGCGGACCGCTCCCGGTGGGCCGCCGGCTGGTCCACGCCGACCACTTCGCCCTGACGCGCACCCTGCTGGGCAAGCTCGTGCTCCAGGAGTGACGTGCCTCGCGCGGGGCGCCCGGGCGGGGGCGCCCCGCGGAGGATCAGCCGAACCTGACGCCGTGCGCGACGGTTAGCGTCGGGACGCCGTTCCAGGTGCCACCGCGCGCCGGCACGGTGGCGATCCTCCCGGATTCGCGACAGTCGGGGAACCGGTAGACGGTGGCCGCCGTGTCCGTGCGGTTGCTGGCGTTGGCGGCGCCGCCGTTGAGGACGCGGCACCCGTTGGGCGGGTCGGAGATGGCGTCCGGCCTGTTGTTGTCCGCCCGGAGGTACTCGAACTCGCCCCGGGCCGCATGCGCGCTCATCGTCATGGCGCCGAACAGCAGCGAGGCCATGGTGAGGACCAACGCGGAGCGCGCTGCTCCGCCGACCGCCCTGCGGGGGCTCGATGTCTTCGCGACCTGCTTCCCGTCCGGTGACTTCCGTGCTCTGCACCTCGTGGACACGTACGACATGGGACATCTCCTGACTGATCTCGGCGGGGTGGGGCGATGCCTCTGATCGGCGGGCCTGACGGACGGGCCTGGCCGATCGCCCACAGCCGTCCCGCGCGGCCTCGCTAGGCGAGGCCGGTGGCCGCGGGCGGCGGGGATGTGGGGGTCGATGCCCATCGGAGGGGCCGCCAACCCGGGCTCACCCGAATGGACCCGCGCCCAGGGGCGGGAGCGGCTCCCGCGACACGGGTGGGTGAAGCGGGGGTGGCACGCGCGCCGAAAGGGGGGCGGTGCACGGGCCGCGCGCCGCGGAGTGTTAACTGTTTGTTCCGCTGCCCGGCGCTCCAACAGCCCTTGCGTGTGGCCCGGTTCACAACCGCACGCCGCGTTGTGAAACTCGCTTCGTCCTACGGCCACCGCGCTGACCACTCACAGTTCGCGCGGGAGACGCAGGTCCGCGCCCTGATGCGAGCCGGGGCGCGGCGCGTGGAGCGCGCGGCCGGCTCGCGTGAGCGTGCATCACTGTGGAAAACGGCCTTCAGTGCGCTCTTGTGTCATGTACGCGGGGTGCACCAAGGTTCAGCCACGGCAGCCCGTCACCCACCTCGTACCGAACGCCTGCACCGGCGCTCGCCCCCACGGGAGCGAAGGCCTGCCCACGCTGCCGCGACACCTCCGGCGGGGGCCGGCAACACCCACCCCCACCAGGCCGCGACAGCACGGCGCGGCAACACGGTCCTTCCCAGGCACCTCCCTCGGCCACTCCGTCGCCGAGCCCGAAGAGAACCGCGCATGCACACCTGCATCCCCAGCGCGCGTACCGCAGCGCGCCACGATGAGGAGGACCCCTCACCATGGCAATACCCATGCGCAAGTCCCGACTGGCCACGGCGGTCGCCGCGGTGGCGGCCGTCACCGCGCTCGGCGCCGTCTCCGCGCTCCCCGTCCAGGCCACCGAGGCCAAGGCCGCCGAGGGCCGGATCGTCGACGCGGGCACGGCCGACGCCATCAAGGGCAGCTACATCGTCACCCTGAACAAGGCCGCCGGGATCGCGTCCACGTCGGGCGAGGGCAAGAGCCTGATCGCCGAGTACGGTGGCACCGTCAGACACACCTACACGGCCGCCCTCAACGGCTACTCCGCGCAGCTCAGCGAGCGCGAGGCGAAGAAGCTCGCCGCCGACCCGGCCGTCGACCAGGTCATCCAGGACACCGCGGTGCACGCGACCGCCACCCAGACCAACCCGCACAACTGGGGCCTGGACCGCATCGACCAGGCCAACCTGCCGCTGGACCAGAAGTACACCTACCCCGACAGCGCGGGCGGCGGCACCACCATCTACATCATCGACACCGGCGTGCGCATCAGCCACCAGGACTTCGGTGGACGGGCCGTCAACGGCTACGACGCGGTGGACAACGACAACGTCGCCCAGGACGGCAACGGCCACGGCACGCACGTCGCCTCGACCACGGCGGGCATCGCCCACGACGTCGCCAAGAAGGCCAAGGTCGTGGCGGTCCGCGTGCTCAACGACCAGGGCTCGGGCACCACCGCGGGCGTGGTGGCCGGCATCGACTGGGTGACCAAGAACCACAGCGGCCCCTCGGTTGCCAACATGTCCCTCGGCGGCGGCGCCAGCTCCGCCCTGGACACGGCCGTGCGCAACTCCATCAGCGCGGGCGTCACCTACGCCGTCGCGGCCGGCAACGACAACCGGGACGCCCGCAACACCTCGCCCGCCCGCGTCAGCGAGGCCATCACGGTCGGCGCCACCACGCGCACCGACTCCCGGTCGAGCTTCTCCAACTACGGCTCCATTGTGGACCTGTTCGCCCCGGGCTCCGACATCACCGCTGCCTGGCGGACCAGCGACACCGCCACCAACACCATCTCCGGCACTTCCATGGCCACCCCGCACGTGGCGGGCGCGGCCGCCGTCTACCTGGCCAACCACACCAGCGCCACCCCGGCCCAGGTGGCCACGGCCCTGGTGAACGGCGCCACCCCGGGCAAGGTGACCAACCCGGGCAGCGGCTCGCCCAACAAGCTGCTGCGCATCGTCCCGTAACCCCGCCGAACGGCGCCCCGCGATGAGTCGCGGAAGCCTCGGCCACGCGCCCTGACACCACACGCACCACGCAGCGCACCGCCCCGGGGGCCACCCCGGCGCGGTGCGCCGCCACGCGTGCGCACGCCGGGACCGGCCATCGCGGCCCCGGGCGACACCGGGGGCCCGGGGCCGCGATGGCTCAGTGCTCGGGCAGGGCCGTGCCGCAGGGCCCGCAGTAGCGGGCGTCGGTCTCGGGCGCGAGGCGCCCGCACTCGACGCACACGCGGTGCAACAGGCAGGCCGCCTCGCCACCGGATCGCTCGACCGGGGCGGGGGCACCGATGGTGAGCCCGGGGCGACGGCGGTGCACGGTGAGGTAGGTGAGACCGGTGGCGCCGGCGTACAACGCCCGCCGCGAGCCGTGCGGAAGCCATACGAGCGCACCCGGTCCGAGCGCGGCCTGTGCCTCGTCCGCTCCGTTCGCTCTGTCTGCCTCGTCTGCCGTGTCCGCCTAGTCCGACGGCCCGGCCGCGCCGTCCTGCGGAGCCGCTTCGCCGCCGCCCGCCAGGTGCCCGCCGCCCTCGATGACGTACAGGAGCACGTCCAACCGCGCCTCCCAGATATGCCGCCACCCGGGCGCCCGGGGGCAGCCGGATGACGTTGGCGTCCAGTTGTCGCTGGCCGACAGCGAGCCGCCACAGGGCACCGCGCCGCCCCGTGGTCGCCTCCTCGGTCAGCTCGCTCACCTGGGCGAGCACCCGGGGCTCAGGAACCGCTCCCACCGGGACCCCTTTTCTTGGCTCCGCTGTTTCGGCACAGTGTCCCGCATCGTGGGAAACGAACGACACGATCCCCGACCGCGAGCCGACCCCGGCTCGCCGGCCAGCCGGCCGCCGGGCCCGGACGGGGCGGGGACGGAGTCCCGGGGGCGGGATGGGCGGCTAGCGGGACAGATGGGGACCAAGGGGCGGGGGAAGCGCCGATCGGTACCGGCCGTTCGGGCGCGGCGTCTCCCGCGACGCCGCTTGGCGCGCTCACCACCGCGCACGCGCCGCGCCATGTGCCGTGCCCAGGGCCGGGGCCGACGCGCGCGCCGACGCGCGGACCGTGGCCAATTCCCGCTTCGCCCGCACGTCGGCCCCGTAGACGCCCGCACGGGGGAGGTGGTGACGTAGAGCCCGAGCATCCGCGGTGCGGTAGTCGGCTCCTGAGCGAGCCGGTACGAGAGCGGAGCAAGTGCCCCAGGTCGTGCGCGCGTCCCACGGTGACGCGTGCGTGCCCTGGTGCGCCCGTGCCGCGCCGGGCCGTCGAGGTCGGCGATGCGGAGTGAGATGAGCGAAGCCGGTGGCTGAGCCGCCGTGCGCTCCAGCGAACGGGAGAACCACGGCCACGAACGAGACGCGCGCGAGACGAAGAAGAGAAGGAGCGACTCCATGAGTAACCGGACACGACACGCGCCGGCGAGCCGTGGAGCGGACCTCGGCCCCCGGCGGTTACGGGCGGCGGCCCGCCCCCTGGCGGTGCTGTTCTCGGCGGGGGTGCTGCTGGTGCTCCCCCCGCGCCGATGTCGGTGGCCGACAGCGGCGCGCCGACCGCCACCAAGGCGGGCGCCGAACGGCCCAACGGCAAGACCTGGCAGGGTGGTTGGTCGACCTCCGTCCAGCAGCCCGGACGGGGGTTGTTCCCCAACTGGTCGCAGCAGGGCTTCAAGCAGCAGACGCTGCGTCAGGTGGTCCGGGTCAGCGTCGGGGGCACGAGCGCCCGCTTCAAGCTCTCCAACCGCTACGGCACCGCCCCGCTGGAGGTGACTGGGGCCACGGTCGAGCGTACGGACAAGGGCGCGGCGGTGCACGAGGACACGAGCCGGCCGCTGGCCTTTGGGAAGAAGGAGTCGGTGACGATCCCGGCGGGTGGCGAGGTGTTCACCGACGCGGTGCCGCTGCGGGTCAGGGCGCTGGAATCGCTGACCGTCACGCTGTACCTGCACGAGCCGACCGGTCCGGCCACCTACCACATGGCGGCCTCCGCCACGGCCTACCGGCGGCGGGCGACCAGCGGCCCGACGAGAGCGGCAAGCCCTTTACCGAGACCTCGGCGTCCTGGATACTACCTCGCCGACGTCGAGGTGCGCGGCAAGGGCGACAGGCGGCGCGACGGCGTGGTGACCTTCGGCGACTCGATCACCGACGGGATGGGCTCGACCATCGACGCCAACAACCGCTACCCGGACGACCTGGCGGAACGGTTCGTCCGGGAAGAGGGCCCGCGCAGCATCCTCAACCACGGGATCAGCGGCAACATGGTTACCGTCGGCACCCCGGGGACGGGCGAGAGCGGCGTGGACCGGTTCGCCAAGGACGTGCTCGCCGAGCCGGGCATCCGGACGCTCATCGTGCTGGAGGGCATCAACGACATCGGACTGGGCGGGATGGGGCAGATCCCGGACGTGTCGGTCGAGCAACTGATCGCCGGCCACCGCGACATCATCCGTCAGGCCCGCGCCAAGGGCCTTAAGGTGATCGGCTCGACCCTGGTCCCCTTCAAGGACGCCGGGTACTACACCGACCGCGGCGAGACCAAGCGCGACGAGCTCAACAAGTGGATACGTACCTCCGGCGCCTACGACGAGGTCGTCGACCTCGACAAGGTGCTGGCCGACCCCGCCGACGAGGACCGGCTGCTACCCGCCTACGACAGCGGCGACCACCTGCACCCGAGCGACGCCGGCTACCACGCGATGGCCCAGGCCATCGACATCGACGAGCTGTGACCCCGCGCGCGACCTCCGCCGACCACGCGTAGCGGCACAACACCCGTGACGGGCGCACTCGTACGGCGCGAAGGCGACGTCGGTACCGTCCCCGGCCGTCGCAGGGGGCGAACGGCGGGCCGGCCCACGGGCGGGTGCGCGGGTGAGCCGCACCGGGGGAGGGGCGGTCGCGCGTGGCGTCGCGACGGGCGGAGGGCGAACAACCCGCGTCGGCCTCGCCCCCCGCGCGCCCCCGGCCCGCTCCCCGGCGCGCCCACCGGCCCAGTGTGGCGGGTCGGCGGGCCGTGCGCTGGGAGCGTGGGGGTGCGCGGGCGGGCGGTCGCCGGTCGTCCCGAGTCCGGTCCGGGCGTCGGGGCGACCGGTGCGGCCCATGCGGCGGGGCTTCCCCCGGGGCGTGGTGGGCGCCGGCGGAAGGACGCGGTGGGCGCCCGGCGGAAAAGGGGGGCCAGCCGGCGCGCGGCCGTCAGGGAGGGTCGGCCCGCAGCACCCGGAGCACCTCCGCGTCCGTGAGCTGCGCGAAGTCCGCGTACCAGGAGCCGACCGCGTGGAAGGCCGGCGGCTGCTCCAGGCAGACGTCCTCGTCGGCCTCCGGGCGCAGCAGGTCCACCGCGTCCGGCGCGCCCACCGGCGCCGCCATGACCAGGCGGGCCGGCCGGCGAGCGCGGGCGAAGCGCAGGGCGGCCCGGGCCGTCGAGCCGGTCGCCAGGCCGTCGTCCACCACGATCGCCGTCCGGCCGGTGAGTTCGGGCTCCGGCTCTGCCCTGCCGGTACAGGGCGGTGCGCCGCCGCAACTCCTCCCGCTCGCGGTCCGCGATCGGCGCGAGATCGTCCTCGCTCAGCCCGAGCTGCGCCAGCGCGGCCTCGTCGTACTGCGGCGGGTCGTCGCCCACCACCGCGCCGAGCCCGACCTCCACGGCGAACGGCGCCCCGATCTTGCGTACGACGATGATGTCCAGCGGCGCGGCCAGCGCCCGGGCCACCTCGTCCGCGACCGGCAACCCGCCCCGGGGCAGCGCCAGCACCAGGGGATCGGGGTACCGGCCGCTGGCGCGGTAGTGCGGCAGCCGCTCGGCCAGGGCGCTGCCCGCCGCGCGGCGATCGGCGAAGCGCATCGGTGGCTCTCCTCTCCGCGAGGGGGCGGGCTGCCCGCGGGGGCGGGGCAACCGGGGCGCGCGGCGCCGGGCGACGGGGACGGCCGCACCGGCGGGTTCGACGCCCCGCGCCCACGATCCCTACCCGCCGCCGGTCCCCGGGTGCGCCCGCATCCGGGTGGTCCGTACCGGGCCGCGCGCCGAGCGCGGCACCACGACAGCCGGGTGGCGCCCCGAGGTCGGGGGCCACCCGGTTGTCACCGCTGTCGCACTCAGTTGCCGCGCAGGCGCTCCATCTCGCGCCGGTCGCGCTTGGTGGGCCGGCCAGCGCCGCGGTCCCGTACGCCGAGCAGCGCGATCTCCTCGCGCGGCCGTGGGGGCGGGCTATTGTCCACATAGCTCTCGGCGGCGATCGCGGCACCGACCCGCTTGCGTACCAGCTTCGAGACCACGACGATGCGCTCGCGTCCCGCGTGGAACAACCGCACCTCGTCCCCCGGCCGCACGGCCGCCGCGGGCTTGACCCGGTCGCCGTTGACGCGCACGTGACCGCCCCGGCACGCCGTCGCGGCCGCGGAACGGGTCTCGGTCAGCCGCACCGACCAGATCCAGCTGTCGACTCGTACGGTCCCCTCGTCTGCCGTCATGGCACCAACTCTAGCGCCGTGCCGTCGATCACCGGCGCGGGTTTTCGCCCGGGCCGGGCCCCGTGCGCCGGTCGGGCGGCGCGCGGGAGGCTGGCGCGCTCCCCGTGCGCGCGGCGGGCCGGCGTGGCAGGTGGCGTGCATGCGAGGGGACGGGCACGGTACCCGACTGGCGACGGGCGCGATCCAGGGAGCACGGCCCGTAGCCCGCTCGACCCGCCGGGTGGCCGACCTGCTGGGTGGCACCGCACCGAGGGAGTGAGTCGATGAGCGCGAGAACGACGCGGCGTGGCCTGGGCCGTCCGCTGTGGCGCTGGCGGCGCAACCCGTTGCGCCGCCGCACGGACGTGATCGAGGCGTGGTCGCTGCTGCTGGCGGCCGTGATCATGGTGGTGGGCGGGGTGGCCCTCGGCGTCACAACGGCCCTGTTGGCGCGGGAGCCGCTCATGGAGCAGCACGAGAACCGGCACCAGACGCGGGCCGTACTCGTCAGGGACGTGCCGCAGCGGTCCACGGAACTGGGTGAGCCGGGAGCGAACCGGGTGCGGGCCACCGTCCGCTGGACGGACGTCTCGGGTACCACGCACACCGGGCAGGCGCGGGTGGACGAGGGGCGCGAGGCGGGCGAGCGGGTGACCGTCTGCACCGACGAGCGCGGCGAGCTGACCACCGCGCCGCTCAGCCCGGCTCAGGCGGCCACCCGGGCAGCCGTGGTGGGCGCCATAACGGCCACCGGCTTCTGCTGCCTGACCCTGAGCGCCCGCCGCCAGGTGCAGCGACGCCTCGACCGGGAACGCGCCGCGCAGTGGGAGCGCGCCTGGGCCGAGGTCGGCCCGTGCTGGAGCGGGCGGGTGTGACCCGCGCCTGCACCGGGGTCGGCGTCAGCGCCGGCCCGCCGTGCCGAAGAGCTGCGTCCAGTACGTGCCGGCCAGACTGCCCTTGGTGTACCCGACGCCGATCTCGTCGAAGCCGGGGGAGAGGATGTTGGCCCGGTGGCCGGGGCTGTTCATCCAGCCGTGGACGACGTCGGCGGCGCCGCGCTGGCCGCAGGCGATGTTCTCGCCGATGCCGCGGTGCCGGCAGCCGGCCGCTGCCGCCCGGTCCCACGGCTGCCGCCCCTCGGGCGTAGTGTGGGCGTGGAAGTCGCGGGCCACCATGTCGGCGCTGTGCGCCTGGGCGGCCATCGCCAGGCCGGGATCGACGGCGAGCGGGCGCAGTCCGGCGGCCGAGCGCTCGGCGTTGGTGAGCGCCACCACCTCCGCGACCAGGCGCGCTAGGCCGGTGGCCGAGAATGGCGCGGCCCACAGCGCCGTCCAGTACACGTCGCCCGAGGCCGCGCCGACGGCCCGGCCGACGCCGGCGTGGGCGACCGACGCGTCGAACAGCGGCCCGCCGCGCGCGGCGTCGGCCCGGCAGTACTCCACCAACTCGCCGGCCGTGCGCGGGCCGGAGACCAGGTGCTCGGCGATGGTCAGGCAGACGTAACCGGTTCGCGCCACGCGCTGGTGGACCGAGACACCCTCCGGAGCCTGGCCGCCCAGTCGCTCCTGGGCGGCCATCGCCGCCGCGTGCGCGCCGGCCGCGCTGGTCAGGCGCGCGTCGGGGGCGACGGGGCGGGCGCCGGCGCGCGAGCGCAGCGTGTTGACCCGGGCCAGGGCCTCGCCGGTCGCGTCCGCGCCCGCGTCGCTCGGCGCCGACGGGGCGGGCGCGGGGACCGGGGGAGGCGGCGCCTCGTCCAGCACGTCCACGCCGAAGTCGCGGGCCACTCCGGCCAACCCGTCCGCGTACCCCTGGCCCAACGCCCGCACCTTCCACCGCGCGCCGCGCCGGTAGACCTCGGCGAGCAGCAGCACCGTCTCGCGGCCCGTGCGGCGCGGGGTGAAGCGGGTGACGAGCCCGCCGTCGGCCCGCGCGACGCTCAGCGCGGGCGCCGGCAGCGTGCTGAGCGCCGCGCCGGGCTCGGCCGGACTGACCACCACGGTGACCCGGCTGGCACCGGGGCGCAGGCCGCAGTGTGAGCGTGTTCCCGTCCAGCCGCACGCCGGGCGCGCTGGGCTGGTTGAAGAAGACGAAGTCCGCGTCGCCGCCGACCCATCCGCCCTCGTCGGTGACCAACGCCGACACGTCGAAGGGCCGGGCACCCGAAGCGTCAGCGCGCCATCGGGCAGGGCCTGGTTGGCACCGGGCACCAACTCGTCCATCGTGTACCCCCGCTCGGTTCACCTGGCCAACGCGCGCCCCCGGCCCCGGGTTCCCGCGCCGCCGCGCCCGCGCGCCCCGGCGGTTTGGCCTGCGAACGGGTGGTCCTGCGCCGCCTCCCGCGCCCGGCCCGTACGGGGTTGGCTGCTGGACGGCGTGTCCCGACCCTTGACCCGCGCTCGGCACCGTAGGGCACAAGAAGAGACAGGAACGTCGGCACCTCGCACCGAGAACACGCTGCACACTCAGTCAACTTCGTTCAGAGGATGAAGAGCATGGACGGCATGCGCAGACGAACCCTGCTCGCTGCGATCGGCGGCACGGTCGCCGCGAGCGGCCCGACGGGAGCCCAGTTGGCCACGGGAGGGGCGGCCCAGGCCGCGGGAAGGGGCGACCTGGCGGACGTGGCACGGCCGTCGGCCCACCGCGCGGGACCCCATGAGGACGAGATCCGCAAGTTGCTGGGCCGGATGACGGTCGAGGAGAAGCTCGGCCAACTCCAGCAACTGACCTGGAACGGTGACACCGGGCCCGGTGGTGGCCAGAACGAGGAGGTCGAGCGGGCCGCGCGCAGCGGCCGGATCGGCTCCGTGCTCAACCTCCACGGAGCCGCGCACAACAACGCCCTCCAGCGGCTCGCCGTCGAGGAGTCCAGGCTCGGCATCCCGCTGCTGTTCGGCCTCGACGTCATCCACGGCTTCTGGACGACCTTCCCCATCCCGCTCGCCCAGCAGGCCAGCTTCGACCCGGCGGTAGCGACCTGGGACGCCAAGGTGGCCTCGGTCGAGGCCCGGTCCAACGGCGTGCTGTGGACCTTCGCCCCCATGATGGACGTCACGCACGAGCCGCGCTGGGGGCGTATCGTCGAAGGCTCGGGCGAGGAACCGCACCTGGCCGAGCGGTTCGCGGCGGCCAAGGTCACCGGGCACCAGGGCCGGGCCGACGGCGCCGACCTGGCGCGCGCGGACCGGATCGCCGCCTGCGCCAAGCACTTCGTCGCGTACGGCGGCGCCGAGGGCGGGCGCGACTACAACACCGTCGACGTCTCGGAGGCGCGGCTCCGCAACCTGTACCTGCCGCCCTTCAAGGCGGCCGTGGACGCCGGGGTCGCCACCGTCATGGCCTCGTTCAACACCATCAACGGCGTGCCCGCGCACGGCAACCCGCACACCCTGACCGACGTGCTCAAGCAGGCGTGGGGCTTCGCCGGCTTCGTGGTCAGCGACTACACCGGCGTGCAGGAGATGATCACGCACGGCTTCGCCGCCGACGCCGCGGACGCGGCCCGGCTGGCGCTGACGGCCGGCGTGGACATGGAGATGGTCGGCACCACCATCCGCGACCACGGCGCCAAGCTGCTCGCCGCGGGCGACGTCAGCCAGCGGCGGCTGGACGACGCGGTCACCCGCGTCCTGCGCGTGAAGTTCCAACTCGGGCTTTTCGAGCACCCGTACGTCGACGAGGGCGCCGCCGTCACCGCCCCGACCCCGGCGGCCCGCAAGGCGGCCCGCGAGGTCGCCAGCCGCTGTCTGGTGCTGCTCAAGAACGAACAGAGAAGCTCCCGCTGCGCCGCGACACGCCCTCGGTCGCGGTCGTTGGCCCGTTCGGCGACTCGCCCGACCTGCACGGGACCTGGGCCGGCCCGGGCGGGAAGAAGTTCCGCGCCACCACCGTGCTCGACGGGATCAGGAAGGCGGTCCCCGAGGCCAGGGTGAGTCACGCCCAGGGCGTGCCCCCCTAGGGCGGGGACACCAGCGGGATCGGGGCGGCGACGGCCGCGGCCCGGGCGGCCGACGTGACGGTCGTCGTGGTCGGCGAGCCCTCGGCGATCAGCGGCGAGGCCAGCTCGCGCAGTCAGCTCGGACTGCCCCGCGCGCAGGCCGAGTTGATCGCGGCCATCGCGAAGGTCGGCAAGCCGTTCGCCGTCGTCGTGGTGGTGGGCGGCCGCCCGCTGACGGTGGGCGACTGGCTTGCCTCGGCGCCCGCCGTGCTGATGGCCTGGCACCCGGGCATCGAGGGCGGGAGCGCCGTCGCCGACGTCCTGTTCGGCACCGTCAACCCCTGGGGCAAGCTCCCCGCGTCCTTCCCACGGGCCGTGGGACAGATCCCCATCCACTACAACCACGAGAACACCGGACGCCCCTATCGGGCGGACGAGAAGTACACCTCGAAGTACCTCGACCTGCCGCCCGGGCCGCAGTTCCCGTTCGGCCACGGCCTGAGCTACACCACCTTCGAGATCACGCCGCCCCGGCTCGGCGCGGACCAGATCGGCGCGGACGCGCTGCGCGCGGGCGACACCGTCGAGGTCACCACCACCCTCCGCAACACCGGCGACCGGCCGGGCGACGAGGTGGTGCAGCTCTACGTGCACGACCCGGTCGCGAGCATCGTGCAACCCGTGCGCCGGCTGCGCGGCTTCAGCCGCGTGCGCCTCGACCCGGGCCAGAGCCGCACCGTGCGCTTCTCGCTCGGTGCCGACGACCTGGGCTTTTGGACCAACGACAGCGCGGGCCGCTTCGTCGTCGAACCGGGCACCATCGAGGTATACGTGGGCGGCGACTCCACTGCCCGCGGCAAGGCCCTGTTGCGCGTCACCTGACGCCCACGGGCCGGTCGGTCGTGCTCAGCCGCTGCGGACGGGCCCGTGCCCGGCGGCCCCGGAGCGAGGCAGCGAGGCCGGCCCGCCGGTCGCGTGCTGCCGCCCTGGCGCCCGGGCCAGCCGGGCCACATGCGGCACGCGGGTTTAGTCGCGCCCCTCCCGTGGATGTCGGGGTGGAGGTTGACGATCCTGGACAGGGCGCTGGAGCCGCTGCGTCCGGTGCCCACGATGAACGTCAAGGACCGCATGTGCCTCTCCCAGCCGACCGCCGCGTGAACGATGGGCAGGGGCGACGGCGGGGCGGGGGGGGGGGGGGGAGCGGCGGCTCCCGGGCGCACGCGCGGTGTCGCGGTCGGGGTGCGGTGTGACCGTGGTAACCATCGAAGATCATCCACCGCCCGATGGGGCGTGTTACCTTAGGGCCAGTTGCAATTGTGGTTCCCATAGACGTTGTGTGCGCCTGCTGGTTCTCGACCTTCAGGCGCATTTTTGTTTTCCGGTGTGTGTTTTCTCCGGTCGGGTGATCAGCGCGACTACAGAGGCTCCGTAAGGTGCGGATTCTCGTATGACCCGTTAGGAGACGGATATGACGACCGGTACCGTGAAGTGGTTCAACAGCGAAAAGGGCCTTGGTTTCATCGTGCAGGACGGCGGCGGCCCCGACGTCTTCGCCCACTACTCGAACATCAACGCTCAGGGCTTCCGTGAGCTCGTTGAGGGCCAGCAGGTCCAGTTCGACGTGACGCAGCACCCCAAGGGTCCGCAGGTGGAGAACATCAGCCCCGTGTGATCCGGCGCGGCCACAGCGCCGCGCGGCGGGCCCGCACCCCAGGGTGCGGGCCCAGCCCATGCCGCCGTCCCGATGACGTGACGGCGGTGTCTTGTGTTTGACCGGTGCCCGCCCGAATTCCTCAAAAGGTTCCGCGGTGTGCGTGACGCTCTCCGTCACCGCGCGTCCTGGAAATCGTCGAAAAGAGTTCGACAAAGACACGGGCGTCGCCCCCAGATGGTGCGGGGCAGGATTTCCTGTCGTGCTCCGTCATCACCCCTTCGGTTCGTTCTTGCGATTCCTGCGCGGCCAGGCCGCCGCCGGGACTTCCTCGATACGTGCCGTTTCGAGGAAAGGTTCCGCATGAACCGCTCCACCCGCTCCACCGAGCGTTCCCCCCGTTCCGGCCAGGGCCAGTCCCGCGCCGGTCGCCCCGCCCCCGTCCGCAGGGGCAGGGCCGGCGCAAGCCCGCGCCCGCCGTCGGGCACGCCGAGTTCGCGCTGCCCGTCAGCACGACGCCCGCACTGCCCGCGGTCGAGTCGTTCGCCGACCTGGACATGCCGGCCGCTCTCGCCGGGAACGGCGTGAGCGCGCCGTTCCCGATTCAGGCCGCCACGCTGCCGAACTCGCTGGCCGGGCGCGACGTCCTGGGCCGTGGTCGGACCGGTTCCGGCAAGACCCTCGCCTTCGGCCTCGCCCTCCTCGCCCGCACGGCGGGGCGGCGGGCCCAGTCCCGGCAGCCGCTGGCCCTGGTCCTGGTCCCCACCCGGGAGCTGGCCCAGCAGGTCACCGACGCCCTGACGCCGTACGCCACCAAGGGCCTGCGGCTGTGCCTGGCCACCGTCGTCGGCGGGATGTCCATCTCCCTGCAGGCCAGCGTGCTGCGCGGCGGCGCCGAGGTCGTCGTGGCCACCCCCGGGCGCCTCGCCGACCTGATCCAGCGCGATGACTGCCGCTTCGACCAGGTGAGCATTACCGTGCTCGACGAGGCCGACCAGATGGCCGACATGGGCTTCATGCCGCAGGTCACCGCGCTCCTCGAGCAGGTGGCACCGGACGGCCAGCCGATGCTCTTCTCCGCCACGCTCGACCGCAACGTCGACAAGCTGGTGCGCCGCTACCCGACCGACCCGGTGGTGCACTCGGTCGACCCGTCGGCCGGGGCCGTGACCACGATGGAACACCACGTGCTGCACGTGTCCGAGACCGACAAGCACACCATGCCACCCACATCGCCGCCCGCGACGGGCGAGTGATCATGTTCATGGACACCAAGCACGCTGTGGACCGGATGGCCAAGCGCCTGCTGGCCAGCGGCGTACGGGCGGCAGCGCTGCACGGCGGCAAGTCGCAGCCGCAGCGCAACCGCACCCTGGACCAGTTCAAGAACGGCGGCGTCACCGCGCTGATCGCCACCAACGTGGCGGCCCGCGGCATCCACGTGGACGGCCTGGACCTGGTCGTGAACATCGACCCGCCCACCGACCACAAGGACTACCTGCACCGGGGCGGCCGCACCGCCCGCGTGGGGGAGTCCGGCAGCGTCGTCACGCTGGTCCTGCCCGAGCAGCGGCGCGAGATGACCCGCCTCCTGCACGCGGCCGGCATCACACCGCGCAGCGTGCAGGCGCGCCCCGGCGACGTGGAACTGGTCCGGGTGACCGGCGCCCAGGAGCCCTCCGGCGTTCCCGTCACCATTGCGCCGCCCCCGAGCGCCGCGCCGCCCGCGCCCGACCCGGCGGCGCCTCGCACGGTGAGACCGGTCAGCGCGGCGAGGCCGGTCAGCGCGGCGGCGGCATGGGCCAGCGGAGCGCGGGCCAGGGCGGCGGCGCCGGCCGGGGCCGTGCCGGTGGCCGCGGTGGTGGCGGACAGCACGGCCGGGGCGGTCTCGGGCGCGGCTCGGCGGCGTAACGCCGCCGTGGCGCGGGAGTGGCGATCGGCCGCCTCCGCCGCCACGGCCGGATGACTGGTGGGGCGGGCTGTGGCACGGCCCGCCCCACCAGTCTTCGCTCGCCCACCGGCGGGCACGCGCCCGCCGGCGCCCCTGGTGCCGCCGGCTGCCGAGCCGCGGCCGCCGGCCCGCCGGGTCAGGTGGCGGTGGCGCTGAGCCGGGCGTAGTAGCGGCGGACGCGGTCGGCCGACGCCGGCGGCGTGGCCGCCATGAGGTCGGCGAGCGACTGGGCCGCCAGCTCACGCCGCCAGGCCAGTTCGGCCCGGCGCATGGCGGTGGCGATGCCGCAGGGCTGGGCGAACTCGCCCGGCTCGGCGTCCGCGCCGGCGCCGTGCTGACGGATCTCCGTGTAGTGGAACGGGTCCTCCGGCCCCTCGATAGCCACCACCACGTCCATCAGCGTGATCCGCTCGGGCGCCCGGGCGAGCCGGAAACCGCCCCGGACGCCTGGGGACGAGCTGAGGACGCCGGCCCGCACCAGGGCCTGCAGACGCTTGTTCAGGTACGGCGGCGGGAGGTCGAACACTGCGGCCAGCTTGGCTGTCGGCACCGGCTCGGCGTCCCCGAGCCACGCCAGCGCCAGACAGCAGTGCAGTCCCCACTCCACGCCCTTGGCCAGTTGCATTATCGAGATGCTACACGTCCAGGTTTCCCCGGATCCGACCCTGAGCCGGGGCGGCGTCGAGGCGTCAGGGGGAGGCGCGCCGGCGCGTGCGCGGGTCAGTCGTACGGGAGCTTGCGCACGCCCGGCGTATGGCCGACGGTCCGTCGGAAGACGTCGATGAAGGCGCTCGCGGAGGCCCAGCCGCACCGGTGCGCCACCGCCGTCACCGGCATGCCGTCCGCGAGCAGCAACAGCGCGCGGTGCAGGCGCAGTTGGGTGCGCCACTGCGGGAAGGTCATGCCCGTCTCCGCACGGAACAGCCGGGCCAGCGTGCGCTCGCTCGCCCCCACCGCGGCTCCCAGCGCGGTCAGCGTGCGGCCGTCGGAGGGGTCGGCGGCCAGCAGCGCGCACACCGCGGCCAGCCGGGGGTCGCGCGCCGTCGGCAGGTGGATGGGGCGCCGCGGCGAGTGTCGGAGCTGGTCGAGCAGGACGCGCAGCAGGCGCCGCCGCTCCTGGCTCCCGTCGGCCGGGTCGCGCGTGTACTCCAGGATCAGCTCACGCAGCGGCGGCCCGACGGCGATCACGGCGGGCCGGTCGAGGCGCAGCGGGTTCACCGCGGCGGGCAGCCCCACCGTGTGCAGGTCGGTCTCGCCCCATGCGCGGGGCTCGTGCACGGTGCCGGCCGGGACCCACAGCGCGCTGGTCGCCGGGGCGACCCAACTGCCGGCGTCGGTCGTCACGGACAGCACGCCGCGCCCCGCGTAGATGATCTGATGGTCGTCGTGGTGGTGTGCCCCGACGCCGAAACCGGGTGTGAGCCTGCGCACGGCGGTAGAGGCGCGGGGCGTGTGGCGGATCTCCGACATTGGTTGGCATTTTATCGGAAACAGGCCATCGTTTGGCCGTTGATGATCGATTCATGACATGTCTCCCGCGCACCGGTCGTCGCCCGTCGGCCATCGGCCTGCTTGCCGTGGCGCACGCCTGCAACGACGTCTACCAGGGCGCCGTGCTCGCCCTGGTGCCCTTCCTGCCCTGGTGCCCTTCCTGGTGGCCGAGCGCCACTACTACGGGTACGTGGGGGTCTCGGACATCGTGCTGGCCGCCACGCTGCTGTCCTGCGTGGTCCAGCCCGCCTTCGGGGCCCTGACCGACCGCAGGCCCATGCCGTGGCTGATCTCGGGCGGCATCGCGGCGGCCGGGCTCGGCATCGCCCTGTCCGGACTCACCGACGCGTACGCGCTGACCTGGATCGCCTTCGCGCTCTCCGGCCTCGGCGTAGCCGCGTACCACCCCGAGGCCGCCCGGATGGCGCGCGCGGTGACGGCGGGCAGCCACATCGGCATGAGCTGGTTCTCGCTCGGCGGCAACATCGGCTGGGCGCTCGCCCCCGTCCTGGTGACCCCCGTACTGGCCGTCGGCGGGCTTTCGGCCACGCCGCTGCTGATCGTCCCCGCCGCCGTCGGCGTCGCGCTGGTGCTGTGGACCCGTGGCCGGGCCGGCTGGGACGGCGCCGGCTCCGGCGTGGCGAAGGAGCGGGCGGGCGAGGACGACTGGCCCCTGTTCCTGCGCCTTTCGGCTGTCGTGATCTGCCGGTCGATCGCGTACGTGGGGCTGAGCGCGTTCATCTCGCTGTACGTGCGCCACCACCTGGACGCTGGGGACACGGCCGGCGCGGCGGCCCTGTTCATCCCTCTTCGGCGGTGGCGCGATCGGCACCCTGCTCGGCGGCCGACTGGCCGCGCGCTGGGGCCGGGTGCGGACGCTGCGCGTCGCGTACGCGGTGGCCGTCCCGTCTGTAGCGGGCATCCCCTTCGCGCCCGGGCCGCTGGTGTACGTCTTCGTCGCGGCGACCGCCGTCGCGCTCTACGTGCCCTTCTCGCTACACGTCACCCTGGGGCAGGACTACCTCCCGCGCCGGGTCGGCACCGCGAGCGGCGTCACGCTCGGGCTCGCCGTGAGCATCGGCGGCGTCGCCAGCCCGCTGGTCGGCGCCCTGGCCGAGGCCACCTCGCTGCGCTGGGCGCTCGCTTCGCTGGTGTCGATGCCCGTCGCCTGTTGGGTCCTGTCTACACGCTCACCGAACCGGCGGCCATGGAGAGCCGGTCGGCCGGGCCCAGGGCGCGCGTCGTGGAGTGAGCCCACCCCGTTGACCGCTGTCCGCCGTCGCTGACGGGCGGCCGCTCGCGGTGAAGGTACGACCGTGTCATTCCATGCCCGCACTTGTCCGTGTGTGCCGCCTATGCGGTCCATTACTTCGCGCTATCGACAAGTGACATGCTCCACGCGCGGATTTCTCCCCGAGACTCAGGGCCACAACTGAGCTGTATCCGGAGCGTCTTCACCGCTATCCGAGCGGCTGGTCGGTGCTTCGGGTCGGAAATGGAGTACCCCCCATGCAACGCTCCAAGATATTTCTGACGGCTTCGCTCGGCCTTGGCCTGGCCACCGCGGTCGCCACCCTGCCGGCCACCGCATCGGCCTCGCCCGCGAAGGCGGAGTCCAAGGTCAGCACCGCCGCGAGCATCGCGGCGTACGAGGGTTCGGGCGAGGACCGGGCGGCCACGAAGGCGTTCTTCGAGGCCGTCATGAAGTCGGCCAAGGCCAAGCAGGCCAAGACCGGCGCGGCCGCCGTCACCGTGACGTACAGCGCGAGACGAGCACCCACCTTCGCCTCCCAGATCGCCCGCAGCACCCAGATCTGGAACAGCTCCGTGCAGAACGTGCAGTTGCGCGAGGGCTCGGGCAGCTACGACTTCGAGTACCGCGAGGGTAACGACTCGCGCGGCTCGTACGCCAACGGCCACGGCCACGGTCGCGGTTACATCTTCCTCGACTACCGGCAGAACCAGCAGTACGACTCGACCCGCGTCACCGCGCACGAGACCGGCCACGTGCTCGGCCTGCCGGACCACTACTCGGGTCCGTGCAGCGAGCTGATGTCCGGTGGCGGCCCCGGCACCTCGTGCCGGAACCCCAACCCGAACGCGCAAGAGTCGGCCCGCGTCAACCAGTTGTGGGCCAACGGCCTCACGGCCTTCGACAAGGGCTCGTTCCTCAAGGCGGCGCGCTGAGCCCGTAGCGCCCTGACCGCGGGACGCCCCTGACCCGTGTGGCGCGAGGCGGTGGCCCGGCTCCGAACCCGCAGTCGGGCCACCGTCGCGCGCCGGGGCCCACCGCCCGCGGCCCGTCACCCGCCGCGCGCCGGGATATGGGCTCGGCGCGGGCGTCAGGCGTGCTCCGGGTAGCGCAACAGCCGTAGCGCGTTGGCGACCACGAGCAGCGTGGAGCCCTCATGGACCAGGACCGCGGGTCCGATGCCCAACCCGAGCACCGCGGCGGGCACCAGGACCACGACGATGCCGAGGCTCAACAGCAGGTTCTGCCTGATCACCGCGCTGGTGCGCCGGCTGAGGCCGGTGGCCAGCGGCAACTTGCCCAACCCGTCCGACATCAGGGCGACGTCCGCGCTCTCCAGGGCCACCGCGGAGCCGGCCGCGCCCATCGCGATGCCCACCGTCGCGTGGGCCATCGCCGGCGCGTCGTTGACGCCGTCGCCGACCATGGCGGTGCGGTGCTCGTCGGCGCGCAGCCGTCGCACGGCCGCCACCTTGTCCGCCGGCAGCAGATCGCCCCAGGCCTCGTCGAGTCCCACCCGTGCCGCCACCGCGTCGGCCACCCGCTGGTTGTCCCCGGAGATCAGCACGGCGCGTCGGACGCCGAGCCCGCGCAGCCGCGCCACGACGGCCGCCGCCTCGCGCCGCGGGGTGTCCATGACGCCGATGACGCCCAGGTAGCGCGCACCGTGCCGCACGACCATCGTCGTGCGTCCCGCGGCTTCCAACTCATCTGCCTTGAGGCGGAGTTCGCTGGGAAGGTGTGGCTCGGCCGGTTCCGCCGGCGCCGGGTGCGCTCGCCCGTCCGACGCGAAGAACGCCGGGCTGCCGATCGGCACCGGCACGCCGCCCAGGCGCGCCAGGACGCCGCGCCCGGTCACGGCCCGCAGGGGGTCGGCGCTCGGCGTGGGCGCGTCGCCGAGCCGGGCGTCGAGGTCGCGCACGATCGCCCGGGCCAACGGGTGGTCGCTGAGCCGCTCCACGGCCAGCGTCGTGGTGAGCAACTCGCGATCCGACACGCCGCGTGCTGGGGCCACGTCCGTCAGGCGCGGGCGGCCCTCGGTGAGGGTGCCCGTCTTGTCGAACGCGACGGCCGTCAGCCTCCCCAACTCCTCCAACGCCCGCCCCCCTTGATCAGCACGCCGCTGCGGGCCGCCCGGGCCACCGCGCTGAGCACGGCGGCCGGGTGGCGATGGCCAGCGCGCAGGGGCTGGCCGCGACCAGCACGGCCATCGCGCGGTAGAGCGAGGCGGTGAACGGCTCGTCCACCACCAGGCCGGCGCCGAGCAGCGCGAGCACGGTGCCGATCACGGCGGGCACGAAGACCCGCTGGAAGCGCGCGGTGAACGCCTGCGTCGGCGACCGCCGGTTCTCCGCGTCCCGCACCAACGCCACCACGCGGGCCAGCGTGTTGTCCTCGGCCCGGCTGGTGACGGTGACCTCCAGCGCCCCCGCGCCGTTGACGGTGCCGGCGAACACCCGACTGTCCGGGGCGACGGTGGCCGGGTCGCGCAGCGCCACCAGCGGATCGGCGACGGGCACCTTGTCGGCGGGCAGGCTCTCGCCGGTCACCGCGGCCTGGTCCACGGAGCCCTCACCTGCCCGGACGAAGCCGTCGGCCGGCACCCTGGTGTGCGGCCTGACCAGCACCGTGTGGCCGGGGGACAGGCGCTCGACGGGCACCTCGGTGACGCGCTCGCCCGAACGCAACAGCGCCGTGGCCGGGGTGAGGTCGGCCAGCGCCTCGATGGAGCGCCGGGCGCGCTCCATGGCGTACTCCCCCAGCGCGTGCCCGAGGCTGAACAGGAACAGCAGCACCGCGCCCTCGGCCCATCTGCCGATCGCCGCGGCGCCCACGGCGGCCACCAGCATCAGGAAGTCGACCTCGAACCGGCCGGCCCTGATGGTGCTGATCGCCTCGCGCACCGTGAAGAACCCGCCGAAGGCATAGGCGGCGAGGTAGCAGGCGAGGGAGGCCGGCTCCGGCGCGTCGGCGGCGAGCCCGAGCAGCAGTCCGGTCAGGTAGGCCACGCCAGACAGGAGCGCGAAGACCAACTCGGCGCGCTCGCCGAACGGGCCGTGGGTGTGTTCGTGGGCGTGTGCCCGGGGGATGCCGTGTGCCGGCCCGGGGCCGTGGGGCCCGGTGCGGGCGGGTGGCACGGTCGGGGGGCTGGAGAGGGGAGTGGGGACGCGGCCCGCCGGGGCGCGGTCGCCGTTGTGCGCAGCCGGTGCGGGCGCCGAGCGTACGCGCCGCCTGGCGCACCTCCTCCGCGCCGAGGGCGGCGGCGTCGAAGTGCACGCACACCACCGCGGTCGCGCGGTGCCCGCGCGACCGCGGTGCGCGGAGTCGATGGCCTTGCTCCGCCCGAGTGAGCTGACGACGCGCTCGACGCACGGCTCACAGGCTGCGGCCGGGCCGGGGATTAGATCGGTGATGTCGAGGCGCAGCGTGTCCGCGCCCGCACAGTATTCCCTAGAAATCATGATTTCAACATATCATGACTTTTTGATGTGTCACGGACGGATCCGGTCACGATCAGCCCCGGGCCAGTCACATGATTACCGGGTACCATTTGCGTTATGGGACGAGGGAACGCAGGCGAACTGATGTCTCAGGAGCAGGCTTTCGCCGTGGCCGAAGTCATGCAGGCGCTGGCCTCGCCCGCGCGCGTACGGATCCTGGACCGGCTGCTGCGATCCTCCTGCCCGGTCGGTGAACTCGCCGCCGAGGTCGGCATGGAGCAGAACACCGTCTCCAACCACCTGCGCATGCTGCGCCACCTCGGGCTCGTCGCCGGGCACCGCGAGGGGCGCCGGGTCCTGTACTCGCTCCACGACGACCACGTGGCCACGCTGATCGAGCAGGCCCTCACCCACGTCGGGCACCACCGCCCGGCCACGGCCGGCGGCGCGATGACCCGCCGGGCCGGTTAGCGCCGCCCGCCCCACGCCTCCCGCCCGCCCCGGCACCCTCCGCCTCCCCGCTCCCGCCGCCTCGCTGGCCGCCACCGCCGCCGTTCCGTCGCTGGTCACGGTGTGCCGTCACTGCTTGTGCCCGATATTGGCGTGAAACCCGCACAGCCGAGGCCACGTCGTACAGTTGTCGCCGCGCCGAAAGCAGGCATCCCTCTCTCTGGTGGGTGGCCCCCGTGCGGGGGCTCGGGGCGGCGGGCGAGCCGGGCGCGTCAGCGCGTATGACCGGACGCGCCGCGAGCCACCGCCCGCACCGCGACGCCGCGCCGCCACTGCCGAGCCTCCGGCGACCGGGGCGACGCGGTCGGGTCACCCGCGCGTCCGCACCGTGCACTTCCGTAGCTCGACACCGGCACTCCCACGTCGGGGGTGGGCGGCATGAGACGAGGCACCAGGGGCGCCCGCGCCGCTGGCCGCACCGGACGATCGGCGCACCCCGGCCCGGCGCCGGGCCGCCGCGCCCGGACCCACCGCGCGCCCGGGCCGTGGCCGCCTCGCCCGGGCGCCCCACCCCGCACGGGCCCCGGTGCTCCGTACCGGCCACGTCAACTCGGGTGAGGTCACCATGGTTTCACGGCACGTACGGCAAGACCGCGCAGCGCGCTCGACCCGTTTCCCCCGCTCCGTCGGCGCCCACGGCGAGCGGCGCTCCGATCGCGCGGGGCCCGCCCCCTGGAGCGGGACCGGCCGTCTGCTACCGGGGCGCGGAAGCCCGACGCCGGGCCAGGCCGGGGTCCGGCCGCGTCAGGCGCGGGGTGTCGCGTTCGCGGTGGCCGGCGCGCTGGCCGCCACCTGTGCGCTCACCCTCGCGCCCGGCGCCGCGTCGGCGGCGCCCGACGGGACGGCCGTGGCGCCGGCCGGCGACCGCGACGCGCGCTACAGCCGGTACGTGGCGCTCGGCGACTCCTACGTCTCCGGGCCGCTCATCCCCCTCACGCGGCCGGATCCGCCCGGCTGCTTCCCGTCCACCGCCAACTACCCCGCGCTGCTCGCCCGCGACCTGGGCGTTCGTTCGTTCACGGACATGAGCTGCGGCGGCGCCGACACCACGCACATGACCCGGCCGCAGTCCGTACCGCTGGGCTCCAACCCGCCACAGCTCGACCCGCTGACCCGGCAGACCGACCTGGTCACCCTCAGCATCGGCGGCAACGACTTCGGCATCTTCGGCGAACTCACCCGGACCTGCCCCGAACTGCGCCCGCAGGACCCTACCGGCAACCCGTGCCAGCGGCACTACACGGTGGACGGCGTGGACACCCTCGTCGACCACGCGCGTCGGGTGTCGGAGCGGGTCTCGGCCATCCTGCGGACCGTGCACGAGCGCGCGCCACGGGCGTGCGTGCTGCTCGTCGGCTGCCCGCACATCGGGCCACCGAGCGGTGCCTGCCCCACGATCCTGCCGTTCGCCGACGGTTACCTGCGCTGGCTCGACACCGTGGAGCGGGCACTGAACACCTCGATGGCGGACGCCGCCGAGCGGGACGGGGCGGCCCGGTACGTCGACACGTACGCCGCCTCGCTCGGGCATGACGCCTGCGCGCCCGGTGATCAGGCGTGGATCCAGGGCAAGGACACCGACCCGCTCGCCGCCGCCTCCTACCACCCGCGCCGCGCCGCCATGGAGGGCGTGGCGGAGCAGGTGCGGCGCGCGCTGGAGGGCGGTGCGCGGGCCCGGCGCTGACGGCCGCGAGGGGGCGCTGGCGCGCGCCGCCGCCCGACTCGGCGTCGTCGCGCGCTCGGGCGCGAAGCGGAGGGGACAACGGGGGTGGCGGTGGGCAGAGCTGAGGGGGCATCCGTGGCGCGCCAGTGCGCCGGTCCTGCCCGGCGCGCTGGCCGCGGCCCACGGCCTTGCGACGAGAGGACAGGCAATGCGTTTGCGAACCCCGCGGAGGCGGTTTACCGCGCGGGCGCGGATGACGACCGTGTTCGCCGCGGCCGTCGCGCTCACCGCCTCGCTCACCAGCGCCGCGCCCAGTTCGGCGGGCACGTCCGCACCCGGGGCCGAGCGGGTGGCCGCCCGCTCCGCCGAACGCGGAGGACCCGCGCGGCCCGAGGCGCGCGACGTGGTGCTCGCCGTCCACGGCGGCGCCGGCACCGCCCTCGACCCCGACCACACCAGCCCCGCCGAGGAGCGCGCCTACCGCGCCCGGCCTCGGCGGCGCGCTCCGCGCCGGGCAGCGCGTGCTGCGCCGGGGTGGCGACAGCGTGGCGGCGGTCGAGGCCGCCGTACGCGTCCTTGAGGACAACGAGTTGTTCAACGCCGGCAAGGGGGCGGTGTTCACGGCGGACGCCGGACACGAGTTGGACGCCTCCATCATGCGCGGTTCCGACCAGGCCGCCGGCGCCGTCGCCGGCGTGCGCAGCGTGCGCAACCCCATCTCGGCCGCCCGCCTGGTCATGGACAGGACGCGGCACGTACTGCTCGCCGGCGATGGCGCCGACGACTTCGCCGCCCGATCCGGCCTGCCCACCGTCACCCAGGACTACTACTGGACCCAACGCCGCTGGGATCAACTGATGGAGGCCAATGCCGAGGAGCGGGACGGGCGCGCCGGTCGGGGCGGCACCACGGGCGCCGGGGCGAAGGGCGCCGACTCGACCAAGGGCACCGTCGGCGCCGTGGCCCTCGACGACCGCCGCCACCTGGCCGCCGCGACCTCCACGGGCGGCATGACCAACAAGACGCCGGGCCGGGTCGGCGACTCGCCGCTGATCGGCGCCGGCACGTATGCGAAGGACGGCACGGTCGCGGCGAGTGCGACCGGGCACGGCGATGTGTTCATCCGTGGCGCGGCCACCGCCACCATCGCCCACCTCATGGAATACGGCCGGTTGGGCGTGGCCCAGGCCGCGCACCAGGTGCTGATCAAGCAATTGCCCCAACTCCGCGGCGACGGCGGCGTGATCGCCCTGGACGCCAAGCGCACATTCGACGCGCCGCACAGCAGTCCCGGGATGCTCTACGGTTACCTCACCCGCGACGGAAGGATCATTACCAAGATATTCCCCAGCGAATCGCCGGCCAATGAATGAGCACCCGCCGATGCGGGAAGCGGTGACATTTCCGTGACAATCGGGAGCTCGGTCGCGAACGAACCCGTGATCCGCGCGGGTTCGCTTCTCCGCCACCTGCGAGCACGACGATTTCTCGTTCCGCGACAGGCCGAACGGCGGGCGACATGCGCGGGAAATCGCCCTTTCATGGGGCTCGGGCCACACCTCGCCAACGGCGGGGTGTGGCCCCTGGCGTTCCGTCTTCGTCATCACTTGGCAGCATACGAATAACCGCACGGACACTGCGACTTTCGCGTTCGTCTGAATACTGGCGAACGCTAGAGAAATGCCTGCCCAAGGTCGTAACCTGGGCCGCCGGCGAGCGGTGCATTCTATCGACGTGCGAGAGAACGATACATAGCCGGGCAGCAAACAATCGCCGACCGAGACTGCCGACGCTGCTGAATTCTCCCTGAACGGAGACCAGGAATGCCTACACTCTCGACGTCCACCGTAACGGCGGCCACCGACTCCTACATCACCGCCATCGCGGACACGCGGCAGCAGATCGAGGCCGCCCAACGGCTGCGGTACCAGGTCTTCGGCAAGGATAAGGGGGCCAAGCTCGCCTCACACGCCGCCGGGCTCGACGTCGACGAGTTCGACGCCGTGATGGACCACCTGATCGTCAGCGACAGGACCACCGGTGAGATCGTCGGCACCTACCGGCTGCTGCCGCCCGGGCGCACCGAACGGCTCTTCTCGGAGGGCGAGTCCGACCTGCGCGGGCTGCCGCTGGACGTACGCTCCTCGCTGGTCGAGGCGGGCCGCGCCTGCGTGCACCCCGACCACCGCTCCGGCGCGGTGATCAACCTGATGTGGGCCGGACTCGCCCGCTACGTGCTGCTCTCCGGACACCGCTACCTCGCGGGCTGCGCCTCCGTCTCGCTCGCCGACGGCGTCACGGTCCGCGTCCAGGTCCATCCGGCGATCCCTGCCTCGGCGGCACGCGACCGCCGCGAGTTGGCCGCGCTCGCCCGGGAGGCCGTGCGCGACGCGGCCCCGATCACCGCCAACTGGCCACGGGCCGAGGCCGACGCGACGGGTGTACGGGGTGCGGCCTGCGGGCGCGGCCTGCCGGTGCTCCCCGCCGCCGGGTGGGGCGTCGACATCGGCTGCGGCGCGGACGCCGTGGCCGGCGCGGAGCGCGGGTCCGTGCCCGTCGGTGCCCGCGCGGGCCGCTCGCGGAGCGGGAGGCGTCCTAGGCCCGCGGCGGTCGACCGCGCCGCTGAGCCCGCGCGCGCCGGACGGCGCGGGGCCGCGGGGGCGGTCGGGGCCGCCTGTGTCAGGCGCGGGTCCAGGAGTCGGCCAGCGTGACCAGATCCTCCAGGGCCGCCCGTGCGCGCGCCTCGTCGCCGGGTGGTGAGGTAGTCGATCTGGAGCCCCGCGTACGCGGCGTTCAGGAGGGTGGCGCGCCGCTCCGCGGCCTCGGCCGGGACGCCGTGCGCCCGCAGCGCGTCGGCGACGAACAGCGTCCGCTGGGTGAGCATCGCCGGCACCTGGGAGCCGGGCAGCCGGCCGCCCGCCGCCAGGCCCTCGACCTCGTGCAGCAGGCGGATCACCGGCAGGTAGTCGTCCGTGAGGTTCCAGTTCCAGGAAGCCCGGATGACCGCGCCCAGAGCGCGCCCTTCCGCCCAGCCGGGGAAGGCGCTGAGCCGGTCGCGCTGGCGCTCGTCGAGCCGGGTCAGGACGGCGTCGATCAGTTCGTCCTTGTCCCGGAAGTGGTGCGTGAGGACGCGCGTGGTGTGCCCGAGCGCCTGCGCCAACGGGCGCATGGACAGGCCGGCGAGGCCGTGCTCGGCCAGGTACTCGATGATCGCGTCCAGCAACTCGGTACGGCGCTGGGGGTCGCGCGGCCTGGCCATGCTCGGTGCTCCTCGGGTGGCTCGGTCGGCTGGTCGGTGGCCGCGCCGGTAGCCGGCGAGCCGGGCGGGGCCCGGAGCCACCCTAGGCCCGCGCGAGGCCGGCCCGAGGCGCTGGCCCGCGCGGTAGCGGCGCGGGCGGAGCGGCGAGAGCGCCGTCGGTGACGGGAGCGGGGAGCGGGGGAGCGGGGCGAAGGGCGGGCGACGGTCGTGCGTTGCACGTTAGGGAAACGAGCGTTATGTTAATGGCCTGGGGCCCACGCCACCCATCCCGTCCCCCTGCCGAGAGGTCCATGCCGGGCCCTTACCAGGAGGCCGTCATGCCCACCGAGCGGATTGCCGACGTCCGCGGTCGTACGCTGCGTTACCTCGACCCGGGCGTCCCCGGCCGCCCCGTCCTCGCGCTGCACGGCCACTTCGGCCGGGCGCGGGCGTACGCCGGACTGATCGCGGCGCTGTCCCCGCGCTACCGGTGTCATCGCCCTTGAACAGCGCGGGCACGGTCGCAGCGCCGACCCGCGCGCTGACGCGGGCAACTTCACGCGCGAGGCGTACGTCGCCGACGCCGCGGCCTTCCTGCGGGCGCTCGACCTGGGCCGGGTGCCGGTCGTCGGACACTCGGTGGGGGGGCGTCACCGCCTTCCAACTCGCCTCCCGCGAAACCGGGTTGGTCGGCGCGCTGATCGTGGAGGAGGGCGGCGCGGACAACCGGCGCCCCTGCGTTCCGCACCCGGTGCTCGACGTGCGCGCGTGGCCGCGCCGCGCGCCCACGCTGGCCGCCCTCGGCGAGCGGGTGCGCGAGCGGGGCATCCCGGACGCCGGCTACTTCCTGGAGAGAGCCGTGGAGTACCCGGACGGCTGGGGTTTCCTCTTCGACCTCGACGCCATGATGGCCTCGCAGCGGGCGGCGGTCGGCGACTGGTGGCGGGACTGGCTCGGCTCCACGTGCCCGGCCCTGCTCGTCCACGGGGGCCGGAGCTTCGTGCTGCCGGCCGAGCTGGCCCGGGAGATGGCCGACCTGCGCCCGGGCACGCTGCACACCTTCCCCGACTGCGGGCATGGGTGCACGACGACGATCCGGCCGGCTTCGCCAGCCTCGTCGGCACCTTCCTCGACGCGCTGCCCGAGGCGGCGTGGGCCCGCTGAACGGGCGTTGTCACACCCCCTGCCTACGCTGAAAGCATGTGCCCAAGCATCAAGACGCTCCGCCCCCGGTCATGCCCGAGGTGAGCGAAGAGGACATCTAGGCAGCCGTCCTGCAGTACGTCCGCAAGGTGTCCGGCTTCCGGGCGCCGGCCGCGCACAACCGGGCCGCGTTCGACGAGGCCGTCGCCGCTGTGACGGACGCGACCAGACAGTTGCTCGGCAGCCTGGAGGTACGGGGCGCCGGCGCCCGCCGCGCGGGCACCACCCCTGGCTGATCACGCCATCCCCGGCTGAGCGCGCCGCGCACGCGCCGCGCGCGGGGTGGGCCCTGCCGCGCGCCGGCACGGTGGGTCACGAGGCCGTCGCCGACGTCCGGGGACGCGACCGCGGGCAGGCGACGGCCGCCCTGGAGTCGGCGGACGTGCTGGCGCTGACCGTCGGCCTGGCCGGCGCGTGGTCGCGCCCGGCCACGCCGCTGGGTCGGGGCGCCCCGGACGGCGCGCGGCGCGCCCCGGCGGGCCCGGACCCGCGCACGCCCAGCGGCGCGCCACCCTGACCCGGGCGCTGGGCGCGGCCACCGCGCCCTGACGGCCACGGGCACCGCGGCCACGGCCACGAGCGCCGCCGCTGGCGCGCCGCCCGCCGCGGAGCGCGCGCCCGGGACCCGGTTCCTCAGCCGTCCGCCGTCGCTACCGCGCCGCCAGCTACCGGCCGGATGCCCCGGCCGGCCCACGGGGGAGCCACTTCGACGCGGGCCGCGAGTGCGCGCCGGGCGCTGTCGGGCAGCGGCGTGGAGCGCCCCGTGTGCTGGTCGACGTGGAGGGCTAAGAGTTCCTCCGTCGCCACGAGTTCGCCCGCCGGGGCCGTCCCCGCCGACCCGGCGGCCGGCACGGCCCCGGCGGGGGCGCCGCCCGAGGCGGCGTACATCTCGTGGACGAACCGCACCTTGCCGCCCTCGACCCCCAACGGCCAGGTCAGTATGGTCAGTTCGCTCTCGCGCAGGTACCGCACGTGCGCCTCGACCGTGTACAGCGAGCACCCGCTGCGTTGCCGGTAGTCCGCGTCCAACCCGATCTCGTCCATGAGCGCGTCCGTCGCGTGCCCGAAGACCAGCACGTAGTACGCCTCGCTGAGGTGCCCGTTGTAGTCGATCCACTCGGCGCGGACCGCTTCGCGGTGTGGTGGGAGCGGGCGTGGCGCCCCGCTCACGCCTGCTCCCCGGCGCGCTGCGGCAGCCGGCCGGTGGCCCGCAGCACGTTGATGACGCCCTGGTCGCGCTCGGCCACCAGGTCGGCGTGGCTGCGCCCGCCCGCGGCGTCGGCGCAACCGTCCACTATCGCCGAGCGCAGCGCGTCATCCAACTCCGGGGCGACCAGGCGTGTCCACGGCGCCTTCAGCGAGCGGCCGAAGTGGTCGAGCATGTGCGCCATGCCGCCCTCGCCGCCCGCGAGGGCGAAGGTGAGACAGGGGCCCATGAACGCCCAGCGCAGCCCCGGGCCCTCGGTGATGGACGCGTCGATGTCGGCGACCGTCGTCTCGCCCGCGGCCACCATGTGCAGGGCCTCGCGCCACAGGGCCTCCTGAAGCCGGTTGGCGATGAAACCGGGCAGCTCGCGCTCCATGGTGATCACGGACTTGCCCGCCGCCGTGTAGAATGCGGAGGACCAGTCCACGGCCCAGCGCTCGGTCGCCTCGCCGCCCACGACTTTCACCAGCGGGATCAGGTACAGCCGGTTGAAGGGGTGGCCGACCACCAGGCGCCCCGGGCGCGCCGCCGCGGTCTGCATGTCGGTCATCGGGTAGCCGGAGGTGGAGGAGGCGATGACCACGTCGGGGGCGGTGGCCGCGTCCAGCTCGGCCAGCAGCTCCCGCTTCAGCTCCAGCTTCTCCGGTGCGCTCTCCTGCACGAACTGCGCTCCGGCCACGGCCTCTTCGAGCGTGTCGGTCACGGTCAGCCGGTCCGGCGACGCGCCGTCGGCCAGCCCCAGCTGCTCCACGGCGGGCCAGGCCGCGGTGACGAGCCCGCGCAGCCGCGCCTCGGCGTCCGGGGCCGGGTCCCAGGCGGTGACGTCGTAGCCACGGGCCAGGAAGTGGGCGGCCCAGCCGCCGCGGCGGACGCTCTCGGGTGCGATGGGGGACATGACGGCCTCCTCACGGGTGGGGACGGCGCTGGGGGAGGGGGCGCGGCGGTCGCGGCTAGCCACGGGGGGCGAGGCCGAGGCGGGCGCGGGCGTGGCCACACGGGCGCTGAGCAGTTCGGTGATGCTGACGGCCCGCTCCACGAGCTGACCGTTGGTCGCCTTCACCCCTTGCTCAGGTACAGGTTGTCCTCAAGCCCGACCCGTACGTTGCCGCCGAGCAGGATGGCCTGCGCCACCCACGGCATCTGCATCCGGCCCAGCGCGAAGCTGGCCCACTGGGCACCGGCGGGCAGCATGGTGACCATCGAGGCCAGCACGCCGGCGTCGGCGGGGGCGCCCCACGGGATGCCCATGCACAGTTGGAAGACCGTCGGGTCGTCGAGCAGGCCCTCCGCGTGCAACTGCTTGGCGAACCACAGCTGCCCGGTGTCGAAGATCTCCAACTCCGTTCGTACGCACAGCTCCTGGATGCGCTTGGCGCCGGCACGCAGCATGTCGGGCGTGGAGACGTAGAGGTTGCTGCCGTCGCCGAAGTTCAGCGAACCGCAGTCGAGCGTGCAGATGTCCGGGAGCAGTTGCTCCACGTGCGGCAGCCGGTCCAGGCCGCTGACCAGGTCGGTGCCCGGCAACTGGCGCAGCGGCCGCTCCGGGTCGAGCACCAGGTCGCCGCCCATCCCCGCGGTCAGGTTGATCATGACGTCGGTGCCGGTCTCCTTGATCCGCTCGACCACCTCGGCGTACAGCCGCGGGTCGCGCGAGGGCGCGCCGTTCTCCGGGTCGCGCACGTGGACGTGGACCACTGCCGCGCCCGCCTCCGCCGCCTCGACCGCCGACGCGGCGATCTGCCGCGGGGTGACCGGCACGTGCGGGCTACGGCCGACGGTGTCGCCCGCCCCGGTGAGCGCGCAGGTGATGATGACCTCTTCGTTCACGGGGTGTCCCTTCGTGAGTGTGCGTGAGTGGGGGCGACAGCCCCGGTGTGTCGGGTGTGGGTGCGGGTGAGGTGCGCACGGGTGCTGCGCGGCCGTGCGGGGCGTACGTCGGGCGGCCGTATAGGCGTGCGCCAGGATGGGTCGGGCCTCGTCGCGGCTCAGGTCGCGGTCAGTTCGTCGTCCACGAACGCGGTCAGCGTCGCGTGCATGTCGTCGGGCGTGGTGCCCTCTGGCGTGCTCGCCAGCACCTGGGTGGCGAGCCCGTCGATGAGGGCGGCCAGCCGCATGGCGGCGGCGTCCGGGTCCAGGTCCGGCCGGAAGGCGCCCTGGGCACGGCCGCGCCGCAGGACGTCGGCGAGGGTGGCCCGCCACTGGCGGTAGAAGTCGGCGTGCAGGCGACCGATCTCGGTCGAGCGCGCCGCCTCCGCCCACAGGTCCAACCACACCAGCCACTCCCGGCGCTGCTGCTCCGTGCGCGGCGTCTGGAGCGCGATCAGCCGCTGCAACTCCGTGCGCGCGTCGGCGCTTTCGGACGATTCGGCGGCCCGTCGCGCGATGTCCTCGTCCATGCACCACCGCACGGCGGCTTCGAGCAGTTCGTCCCGCCCGGGGTAGTGGTAGTGGATGGCGGCCGTGCTGGTGCCGCAGGCCGCGGCGATGTCACTGACCCGTACGGAGTGGAAGCCGTGCTCGGCGATCAGCCGCACCGTCTCCCGGACGATCTGCGACGGGCGGCCCTCAGGCGGCGCGGCGGCGCGGGCCGCGCGCGCGGCGGGACGCTCGACGGCCGCCCCGCGCGCGGGTGCCTGCCCCTGGCCGCCGAGCAACCAGCCCGGGTCGACGCCGCCCGCGTCGGCGATCCGGACCACCTCGGCGATGGTGAACCGACGCGTGCTACCCAGCGAGCGGGACAGCTTGGACGGGTCCATGACGATCCGACGGGCGAACTCCCTGCGGCTGCACCCGAGCCCGTCGATCACCTCGGCGACGCGCACCCGCACGGTGTGGCCGTCGGCCGCGCTCACCGCCTCGGCCGCCGCGCCGGCCGGGCCGGTCGCCGTGGCCGGGCTGCGGTCGTCGCGCTGCGCTGGGGATTCCTCCATGGCCGACGACCGTAGCAGCGTGTTGAGATCACCACAACGCCGCGACTCGGGTGGGCGAGCGAACTGCCTGTTGATTAGCTATTTTGCGGGCTTGCTGAGAACTGATGGCGGAGTCAGGTGGTTAGGCGGGCCGCGGCGGCGGGCACGACGAGAGGGGGTCCCGGCGGCCCGAAGGGGTGTGCGTCGCGGTTTGCCGGTGCGGCGGGTGGGCTACCGTGCGGGAGAAAGCGCTTGCTGTCGCGCGCGGCGGGGGCGGGGCATGCCTGCCGTGGGAGCGGCCGCCCGCTCCGTACCCCCTCGCCCGTGACACAGCCGGAAGGATGACGGATGACCGCTGCCCACCCTCGGCCCGCGACCCACCCCCAGCCCGTCACACACTCCGCGCCCACCCCGGGCCCCGGTCCCGGCCCGGGTCCGCCGCCGGCCGGCGCCGGACCGTGCGGATCGCCATGAACGGGGTGACCGGGCGCATGGGTTATCGCCAACACCTCGTCCGCTCCCTGCTCGCCCTCCGCGGACAGGGTGGCCTGGAACTGCGGGACGGCACCGTGCTCTGGACGGAGCCGATCCTCGTCGGCTGCTCCGAACAGGCCCTTCGGACCCTGGCCGAGCGGCACGGCCGCGACCGGTGGTCCACGCGTCTGGACGACGTGCTCGCCGACCCGAGCGTGGACGTCTACTTCGACGCGCAGCTCACCTCGGCCCGCGCCGACGCCCTGCGGCGGGCCATCGCCGCCGGAAAGCACGTCTACTGCGAGAAGCCCACGGCCTCCGACCTCGACGACGCCCGGCTGGCCACCGCCGCCGGCGTCAAACACGGCGTGGTGCAGGACAAGCTGTTCCTGCCCGGGCTGCTCAAGCTGCGACGACTGCTGGACGGCGGGTTCTTCGGCCACGTCCTGTCGGTGCGCGGGGAGTTCGGCTACTGGGTCTTCGAGGGGTACTGGCAGGCGGTGCAGCGCCCCTCGTGGAACTACCGCGTCGCGGACGGCGGTGGCATCGTGCGCGACATGTTCCCGCAATGGGAGTACGTGTTGCGCGAACTGTTCGGCCCCGTGCGCACCGTGCAGGCGCAGGTCGCCACGCACCTGCCGCACCGCGTGGACGAGCACGGCCGGCCGTACGAGGCCACGGCGGACGACGCGGCGTACGGCCTCTTCCAGCTCGGCGGGGGGATCGTCGCGCAAATCAACTCCTCCTGGGCGGTGCGGGTGGACCGCCCGGAGCTGGTGGAGTTCCAGGTCGACGGGGTCGAGGGCTCGGCCGTCGCCGGGCTGCGCGGCTGTCGGGTGCAGCACCGGTCGGTCACCCCGCGCCCCGTGTGGAACCCGGACGTCCCGGTCGCCGCCCCGTTCCGCGAGCAGTGGCAGGAGGTGCCGGACAACGAGGTGTTCGACAACGGGTTCAAGGTCCAGTGGGAGCTGTTCCTGCGCCACGTGGTGCTGGACGAGCCCTTCCGGTGGGACCTCCTGTCGGGCGCGCGCGGGGTGCAACTCGCCGAACTCGGGCTGCGCTCGTCGGCCGAGGGCCGCCGGCTGACCGTCCCGGAGCTGGAGCTGTGACCCTCACCGCCCGGGCCCGGCCCACCCGCCGCCGGTCCGCCACGCCGCGCCCGTCCGCCACGCCCCACCCGTCCGGCCGGCCCCGCCTGACGGGCCAACCCCACCCGCCCCGGCGGCGCCCGACCGCGCGGCTCGCGCCCCCTGGCCGGTCGGCCGCCCGCCCCTGCGAGGTACGCGGTGATCCGGCTCCCGGGCCCCGACGGCGCGTTGCGGCCCTACACCCCGCGCGCCACGCCCGCCTCTCCGTCGCCGTCGGCCACCCCCGAAGTCAGCGAGGGGACGCGGGCGGCGGGCCGGAGCGGCGGGCCCGGCCGGCGGCCCGCGCCGTCTTCGCCGCCGCGCACGTGGTCGCCGACCCGCTCGCCGCCGGCGCGGGCGCGCCCGACACCGTGGACTGGGAGGCCACGTTGGCCTTCCGGCGCCACCTGTGGTCGCACGGCCTCGGGGTGGCCGAGGCCATGGACACGGCGCAACGCGGCACGGGCCTGGAGTGGCCCGAGGCGGCCACGCTCATCCGCCGTTCCGCCGCCGAGGCCCGCGCCGTGGGCGGCGCGATCGCCTGCGGCGCGGGGACCGACCACCTGACCGGTCCCGCGCGCTCGCTGGACGAGGTGGTGGCGGCGTACGAGGAGCAGCTCGCCGTGGTGGAGGTGGCGGGGGCGCGCGTCGTCGTGATGGCCTCGCGGGCGCTGGCGGGGCTGGCGCGCGGCACGGACGACTACCTGCGGGTGTACGAGCGCGTGCTGACCCAGGCTGCCGAGCCGGTGATCCTGCACTGGCTGGGCCCGATGTTCGATCCGGCGCTCGACGGCTACTGGGGCAGCGCCGACCTCGACCGGGCGAGCGCCACGTTCCTCGACGTCATCGCCGCCCACCCGGACCGGGTCGACGGCGTCAAGGTCTCGCTGCTCGACGCCGCGCGCGAGGTGGCCCTGCGCCGCCGACTGCCGGCCGGCGTGCGCTGCTACACCGGGGACGACTTCCAACTACCCGGAGCTGATCGCCGGGGACGCGCACGGGCACAGCGACGCGCTGCTCGGGGTCTTCGACCCGCTGGCGCTGCTGGCCGCCGACGCTGTGCGGGCGCTGGACACCGGACCCACGGGCCACAAGCGCTTTCACGACCTTCTCGACCCGACCGTCGACCTGGCCCGCCACCTCTTCCAGCCGCCCACCCGCTCGTACAAGACCGACGTGGTGCTGCTCGCCTGGCTCGCCGGCCACCAGCGGCACTTCGTGATGCTGGGCGGCCACCAGTCGGCGCGCTCGCTGCCCCACCTCGTCCGGGCCTATCAACTCGCCGACGGACTCGGCCTGTTCCCCGACCCGCCGCTCGCCGAGGCCCGCATGCGCCACCTGCTCGCCGTCTACGGAGTGGACTCATGACCCCGGAACCCGCCGAAGACGTCCGCGCCGGCGCCACCGGCCCGCCCGACCCGAGCGTCGCGCCCGCCCCGACCCCGGCCGAGGTGCCCCGGTTGAGCCTGAACCAGCGGACCATCCGCCAGTGGTCGCTGCCCGAGCTGGTCGAGGGCTGCGCGCCGGCGGACGTGCCGGGCGTGGGACTGTGGAGCGTGCCGGTGCGGGAGTACGGCCTGGCCCGGGCGGCCCGACTCGTGCGCGCCGCCGGCCTCGCGGTGACCAGCCTGTGCCGGGGTGGCTTCTTCACCGCGGCGGAGCCGGCCGAGCGCGCGGCGGCGCTCGCCGACAACCGGCTGGCCATCGACGAGGCCGCGACCCTCGGCACCCGGACGCTGGTACTGGTCGCGGGCGGCCTGCCGACCGGCAGCCGCGACCTGGTCGGCGCGCGCGAGCGGGTCGCCGACACGCTGGCCGACCTCGCGCCGTACGCGGCCGAACGCGGGGTGCGGCTCGCGGTGGAGCCGCTGCACCCGATGTACCCGGCGGACCGCTGCGTCGTCTCCACGCTCGCCCAGGCGCTCGACCTCGCCGAGCGCTTCCCCGCCGACCAGCTGGGGGTCGTGGTGGACACCTACCACCTGTGGTGGGACGACACGGTGGAGGCCCAGCTCGCCCGCGCCGGGGAAGGGTTCCAGGTCGCCGACTGGGTCACGCCGCTGCCCGCCGGCGTGCTGCTCGGCCGCGGCCAACTGGGCGACGGATGCGTGCTGCTGCGCCACTTTCGCGAGGTGGTGGACGCGGCCGGGTACCGAGGGCCGATCGAGGTGGAGATCTTCAACCCCGCGCTGTGGGAGCGCGCGGGCGCCGAGGTGCTGGCGGAGACGGTACGGCGGTACCGGACTCACGTGCTGTGATGCCAGGCCCCGCCGGCCGCGCCGCGCCCCGCCCCCCTCCCCTCGAACGCCACGTCCGATTTTCGCCAGCCCGGCGTGCGGTCGGCGCGCATAGTAGAGGGCGTGACGAACGAGGACAGCAGGTACGAGGCGGTGTGCAGCCGGGACGCGCGGTTCGACGGCCAGTTCTTCTTCGCCGTGACGACCACGGGCATCTACTGCCGCCCGAGCTGCCCCGCGGTCACCCCCAAACGCAAGAACGTGCGGTTCTTCGCGACGGCGGCCGCCGCGCAGCGCGCCGGCTTCCGGGCGTGCCGGCGCTGCCGCCCCGACGCCGTGCCCGGCTCGGCCGAGTGGAACGCCCGCGCCGACGTCGTCGGCCGCGCCATGCGGCTGATCGGTGACGGCGTCGTGGACCGGGAGGGCGTGGCAGGGCTCGCCGTGCGCCTCGGCTACAGCGCCCGCCAGGTGCAGCGCCAGCTCAACGCCGAACTGGGCGCGGGTCCGGTCGCCCTGGCCCGCGCCCAGCGTGCCCACACCGCCCGGGTCCTGCTGCAGACGACGCGCATGCAGGCGGCCGACATCGCCTTCGCGGCCGGCTTCGCCAGCGTGCGGCAGTTCAACGACACCATCCGCGAGATCTACGCCAGCACGCCCACCGCCCTGCGCCTGGCCCGCCCGGGTGCCACGGCGCGTTACGGCTCGGTGCCGCGCGAGGACGCCTGGAGCGGCGGGGACGGGGCCACCGGCGCGGTCCGGTCCGGGCACGTGCCGCTGGCGACCGGAGCCGGGACGGCCGTCCTCGCGGCGCCGGCCGGACCGGTGCCCGGGGCGCCGCGCGGCATCCCCCTGCGGCTGGCCTACCGGGGCGCGTACGCGGGCCGGGAGATCTTCGACTACCTCCAGCGGCGGCACGTCCCCGGCGTCGAGGAGGTGAGGGGCCAGCCCGGCGCCCGGCTGTACCGGCGCACGCTCCGCCTGCCGGGCGGGGGCGGCATCGCCGAGGTGCGCGAGTCGACCGTCGACCAGGGCTGGCTGGAATGCCGGCTCCACCTGTGCGAACTGCGCGACCTGACCACGGCCAGCCAGCGCATGCGGCGCCTCTTCGACCTGGACGCCGACCCGTACGCGCTGGCCGAGCGGCTCGGCGGCTGCCCACGGCTCGGCCCCCTGGTCACAGCCCGCCCCGGGCTGCGTGCACCCGGCTCGGCTGACCCGCACGAACTCGCCGTGCGCGCCGTCATCGGCCAGGGCGCGACGCCGCGGCGGGCGCGCCGGGTGGGGGAGGCGCTGGTCGCGGTGTACGGCGAGGCGCTGCCGACGGCCAGCGGCGGGTTGACCCACTTCTTCCCCCGCGCCGAGGCGTTGGCCGATGCCGCGCTGGACGACCTGGGCCTGTCCCCGGAGGGGCGCGGCGCGCTGCGAGCCCTCACCACCGCCCTGGCGGACGGCGGTCTGAGCCTGGACCCGGGCGCCGACCGCGTCGAGGCCGAGCGGAGCCTGCGCGCCCTGCCCGGCATCGCCCCCAGGACCGCGGGCTACGTCCGCATGCGGGCCCTCGGCGACCCCGACGTCCTGCTGGCCGACCCCGACCCCGACGCCGACACCGACCACAGGGCCGGCGCGGGGGCGGCGCCCGAGGGCGAGCGGGACGCCTGGCGCCCGTGGCGTTCGTACGCGACCCACTACCTGTGGGCGGCGCGGCAACCCTCCCACGCCTGACCGCCCACCCGGCGGCGCCCACGGCTCGTTCCGCCCAGACTGCCCCACCCCGTCCCGAGGGATCGCCCCGTGCGCCCGGTGGACCGTGGCCCGATCCCGCTCCTGTCCGCGATCACGCCCCCGACCTGCCCGTATGCTGCGCGGCCAGCCCACACCCGTGCGACCCGCCAGGCACCTCGCGGCCGTCCGTGCCGCGCCGCGCACCACAGCCCGACCCCTACGTCCGGAGCACCGATGACCAGCACGACACCCCTCACCGCCGCCGTCCACGACGCCGACTGGGACGCGCTCACCGAGGAGATGAACGCCCACGGCAGCGCCCTGACCCCGCGCCTCCTCGACCGCGACCAGTGCCGGGAGATCGCCGCCTGGTACGACGAGCCAGGGCGGATCAGGTCCACGATCGATATGGGCCGCTACGGGTTCGGCTTCGGCCAGTACCGGTACTTCGACCACCCGATACCCGAGCCCATTGCCGCGCTGCGCGCCGCGTTCTACCCGTACCTGCTGCGCATCGCCCGGGACTGGGCGACCAAGCTGCGCCGCACCGCCCCCTGGCCCGAGACGCTCGACGCCTGCCACGCGGCCGGCCAGACCAAGCCCATGCCCATCCTGCTACGGTACGGCAAGGGTGGCTGGAACGCGCTCCACCGCGACCTGTACGGCGATCTCGTCTTCCCGCTCCAGGTGGTCATCGGCCTCGACGAGCCGGGCACCGACTACACCGGAGGCGAGTTCCTGCTGGTCGAGCAGCGGCCCCGGGCCCAGTCCCGTGGCACGGCGACGCTGCTGCCGCAGGGCCACGGGTTGATCTTTACCACGCGGGACCGGCCGGTGCGCTCCACCCGTGGCTTCGCCACCGCCCCGATGCGGCACGGGGTGAGCCTGGTGCGTTCGGGCCACCGGCACACGCTCGGCCTGGTCTTCCACGACGCGGCCTGATGGGATGGGTGGGGTGAGCACCCCGCGCCGCCCGGACCGCGCGGCCGGCCCCGCCTCCTTCGGGGACCGGCTGTGGTACGTGGCCTATGGCGCCAACCTGCACGCCGCACGGCTGGCCTGCTAACTCGGCGGTGCCGTGCCACCGGGCGGGACCGTGGCACACGTCGGCTGCCGCGATCCAAGGCCACCAGAGCGCAGCCTGCCGGTCATGCTGCCCGGCTGCCTGTACTTCGGCGACGCGCTCGCCCCGCTGGGGCGGTGGCCAGGTCTTCCACGACCCGGACGCCGCCGGTGAGACCGCCGCCCGCGCCTACCTGCTGACCCGCTCGCAGTTCTCCGACCTCGCGGCCCAGGAGATGTACCGCGCCCCCGGCAGCGGTGGCGACCTGGACCTGACCGAGGTGGTGGCGGCCGGGCGGGCCAGCGTGGGGCCCGGGCGGTACGAGACGCTGGTGTGCCCGGGCGCGCTGGACGGCCTTCCCACGGTGACCTCCTTCACCGCCCCGTGGCGGGTCGGCGAGCTGCCGCCGTTGGCGCCCTCCGCGCCGTACCCGCGCCATCTGGCCGCCGGCCTGCGGGAGGCGCACGGTTGGAGTCCGGCTCGCACGGTGGGCTATCTGGCCGCCTGCTCCGGCGCGGCCGGCCACTGGGCCGAGCCGGACATCGCCGCCCTGCTCACCGCGCCCGAGGAGACTGGCGCCGGGCCCGCGCCCGTGGCCGACGCGGGCCCACCCCGGGCGGGCCCGCTGCCGCGCTGAGCGCCGGCCCGCCCTCGCGTTCCGCCGCCAGCCCGCGGCCACCCGCGTACCGCCCGACCACACGATCTCGGCCAACTCGCCCGGCCCGCCCGGCCGCGAGCCAGGTCGAGAACCGGGCGGAGGTGCGGGGCCCGGCCCCGGCCCTCCGGGTCAGGCTCCCGCCTCCGCGGCTTGGAGCACGCGGCGCGCGACGTTGACCGAGTCCACCAGCGGGTGCAGCGCCACGGCACGCAGCGCCGCCTGGTGGGAGCCGCTCGCCGCCGCCTCGATGGCGGCCCGCTCCACCTCCTTGAGAGTGAGCATCAGACCGAGTTGACCAGGGGCCACCGGGCCGACGGCTAGCGGGTGGGCCCCGTTGGCGTCCACGGCGCAGGGCACCTCCACGACCGCGTCCGCGTCCAGGGCCGGGACGGCCGTGCGGTTGCGCACGTTGAGGATGAGCGTGGTGCGCTCGTCGCGCGCGATGGCGCGCATCAGGGCCAGGGCGACCCGGTCGTAACCGCCGCCCTCCAGGTCGCATGAGTCGCGCTGCCAACCGCCGGTGGCCTCCCGGCTCTCGGCCAGGTACGTCTCCTCGCGCTCCAGGCGGGTGCGCTCCCAGGCCGCCAGCGCGCCGTCGGGGCGGGCGGCGGCCTCCTCGTAGAACGCCGCCTGCTGGGTGCGCAGGAACTCCCCGCGGGTCCGCGGTGCGTCCCGGATGGCGGCGACCGACTCCCGGTTGTAGTAGTAGTAGTGCAGGTACTCGTTGGGCAGCGCGCCGAGCGTGCGCAGCCAGTCGGAGCCGAAGAGCTTGCCCTCCTCGAAGGAGGTCAACGTGGCCTCGTCCGCCAGGAGTCCGGGCAGCACGTCCCGGCCTTCGACAGTGATCCGGCGCAGCCAGCCCAGGTGGTTGAGCCCGACGTAGTCGTAGCTGGCCCGGTTCGGGTCGACGCCGGCGGCCCGCGCCGCGCGCCGGCACAGGCCCACCGGCGAGTCGCAGATGCCGATGACCCGGTCGCCCAGGACGCGCTGCATGGCCTCGGTGACTATGCCGGCCGGGTTGGTGAAGTTGATGACCCAGGCGTCGGGCGCCAGTGCCGCGACGCGCTCGGCGATCCGCACCGCTACGGGCAGCGTGCGCAGCCCGTAGAGCACGCCGCCCGCGCCGACCGTCTCCTGCCCGAGCACGCCCTCGGCCAGCGGCAGGCGCTCGTCGCGCGCCCGGCCGGCGAGGCCGCCGACGCGGATGGCGGAGAAGACGAAGTCGGCCCCGCGCAGCGCCTCGTCCAGGTCGGTGGTCAGGCGCACGGCCGGGACGTCGGCACGCCCCGCGGCCTGCTCGGCGATGACCGCGCCGATCGCGTCGAGGCGCCGCCGCTCGGTGTCGTACAGCGTGACCTCGGTGCAGCGCTCGGCGGCGGAGCCCTGGCCGTCCATCAGTGCCCGGTACACCAGCGGCATCCGGAATCCGCCGCCGCCCAACACGGTTAGCCTCATACGGTCAGTACCTCCACATCGGCCTCGCGGAACACGGCGAGGGTCGCCGGGTCCGAGGTGTCGTTCGTGATCAGGGTGTCGATCTCACGGGGCCCGCAGACGCGCGCCAGCCCGGTCGCGCCGGGGAACTTGTCGCCGGTGGCGAGGAGCACCACGCGCTGGGCCGCGGCCAGCATGGCCCGTTTGACCGGCACCTCCACCGCGGTGCTGTCGAGCACGCCGCCGTCCGGCAGGAAGCCGCTGGCGCCGAGGAAGAGCCGGCCGACGTGGAGTTGGCGCAGGTTGGACTCGGTCAGGAAGCCGACGAGCGAGCGGTAGTTGCGCCGCACCTGGCCGCCGAGCAGGATCAGCGTCACCCGCGGGTCCTCGCGCAGCTCGTCGAAGACCGCCAGGCTGCTGGTCACCACGGTCACCTCACGCCCCCTGAGCTGCTTGGCGAGCTGGAGCGTGGTGGTGCCGATGTCCAGCAGCAGCACGTCGCCGTCCGCGACGAGTTCGGCCGCGCGGCGGGCCACGGCGATCTTGTCGGCCAGGTCGTCGACCGCGACGTCGGCGAAGGGGCGCTCGTCGCCGCAGCGCCCGCTGGCCAGCGCGCCGCCGTAGACCCGGGTCAGGTGCCCGGCCCAGCCGAGCGCGTCCAGGTCGCGGCGGGCCGTCGCCTCGCTGACCGCCAGCCGCTGGGCGATCTCCCGGACCGGCAGCACCCCTTCCGCGCCGAGGAGGCTCAGCAGCTTCTCGTGGCGGGCCTTTCGCAGCATGCTCGCAACGTACTGCATGTGAGCGAGTCTGCGCGAGTGTGACGGAACTCTAGCAAAAGTGGGGCGACGCAGTGCAAGGTTTCCGTCACATGAAGCGGTGGACACGTCGGATCGACACCCCGTGACAGTCGGCCGTGCCGGCGCGCCACCCCGGAGCCCGGGCGGCACCCGCCCACGGGCGGCGCCCGTCGTCCGCCGCACGCCGTCGTGGACGGACGCCGCACGGAAGGGGAGGGGGCACGTCAGGTGAGTGCCGCCAAGGACGCCAAGGCCAAGGACGCCGAGCAGGTCACCGGGGTCACCGAAGGTGCGGGACCGGACGCGGCGGACCGCGGCCAGGACGCCGCGGCCCAGCCCCGCGAACCGGAGCGCCCGAGGGACGCGCACTGCCGCGCCGTCCCCGTCGACCCGCTGGCGGCGGTGCGCGAGGCCGGTGACCCCGCCTACGACGTGTACCTGACCGGCACCGTCTTCCTGGACATCGTCTTCACCGGACTCGACCACGCCCCGGTGCGCGGCACCGAGTCGTGGGCGCGCGGCATGGGACCAGAGCCCCGGCGGCATCGCCAACATGGCCACCGCGCTCGCCCGACTCGGCCTGCGCACCACCCTGGCCGCCGCCTTCGGCACCGACATCTACGGCGACTACTGTTGGGACGCCCTCGCCGACGGGGAGGGCGTGGACCTCGCCGCCTCGCGCCGGGTGCCCGGCTGGCACTCGCCGGTCACCGTCTCCATGGCGTACGAGGGCGAGCGCACCATGGTCACGCACGAGCACCCGGCGCCGGCCGCCGCCGACCGCCTGCTGCCGCGCTCGCCCGCCTGCGTGGCGGCCTTCGAACCCGGCCGCCACGAGGAGTGGGTGCGCGCGGCGCACGCCCGGGGCAGCAAGGTCTTCGCCGACGTCGGCTGGGACGAGAGCGGGCGCTGGGACCCCGCGGCCCTGCCCTACTGTCACGCCTTCCTGCCCAACGCGACCGAGGCCCAGCGCTACACCCGCACCGACAGCCCCGAGCGGGCCGTGCGCGCCCTCGCGGACCTGGTGCCCATCGCGGTGGTCACCAAGGGCCCGGGCGGCGCGGTGGCCGTGGACTCGCTCACCGGCGAGTACGCGGACGTGCCCGCGCTCCCCGTGGAGGCGCTCGACCCGACGGGCGCGGGCGACGTGTTCGTCGCCGGCTTCATGACCGGCACCCTCGCCGGCTGGCCGCTCGCCGACCGGCTGGCCTTCGCCAACCTGACCGCCTGCCTGTCCGTCCAGCACTTCGGCGGCTCGCTCTCCGCCCCCGGCTGGCCGGAGGTCGCCGCCTGGTGGGCCTGGGCCAGCCAACCGTCCGCCGGCGGCCCGGGCGCCCTGGACGCGGAGGCCGTGCGCCGCTACCGCTTCCTCGACAAACTGCTCCCCACCGGCATGCGCGACTGGCCCCGGCTGCGGGCCCTGCCCACCATCGGCTTCCGCGGCGCGTGAGCCCGCGCCGGGCACACACCCCCGCCCAGCGGTCCCGCGACCCCCGCGCGCCGGCCCCGACGAAGGAGACCCCGATGCCCAACCGAGCGGCGAGGGCTCACCGCCCCCGCGGCACGGCCCCCGGCGTGGCGCTCGCCACCCTTGCGCTGCTCGCCGCGGGCTGCGTACCCGGCACGGACGGCTCCGCCGGCGGCGGCACGGCGGGCGGCGCCACCGCCATCCCCGACCCAGCCAAGGCAGGCAAGGTCACCCTGACCGTGTGGCACCAGGAGATCCGCGGCGGCACCAACGCCTAGGTGGAGCAGCTCAACAAGGAGTTCCAGCGCGCCTACCCCAACGTACGCGTCAAGCGGGTGGCACGCGGCTTCACCGACCTGAAGGCCACCCTCAAGCTGGCCGTGTCCGGCAACAACCCACCCGACGTCTTGCAGGCCAACCAGGGTTACCCGGGCATGGTCGCCTTCGTCCGGGCCGGGTTGCTCGCCCCGCTCGACAACTACGCGGGCATCTACGACTGGAACACCCGCTACCCGACCACGCTGCTCAACCACAACCGGGTCTCCGCCGACGGCCGCCGCTTCGGTACCGGCCGGCTGTACGGCATCTCCCAGACGGGCGAGTTCGTCGGCCTCTACTACTACAACAAGGAGCTGCTCGCCAAGGAGCTGCTCGCCAAGAGCGGTCTCAGACCGCCGAGGACCTGGGACGAGTTCACGGGCCAACTCGCCCGACTCCGCTCGGACGGCCGCCTGCCCATCCAGTTCGGCAACCTCGACAAGTACCCGGCCATCCACACCGTCGGCGTCCTGCAGAGCCAGGCGGGCGCCGCCCCCGTGCGCGACCTGGTCTTCGGGCGCGCCGGCCGCTTCGACACCCGGCAGACCACGGAGGCGGCGGCCACCCTCGCCGACTGGCGCCGGCGCGGTTACCTCCCCAAGGGCGCCAACGGCCTCGGCTACGACGACGCTGCCAAGAAGTTCGCCTCCGGCGACGGCGCGTACCTGATCACCGGCACCTGGCAACTCGCCGACCTCAAGAAGGCCATGGGCGACAACCTCGGCCTCATGCCGCCACCCCCGGCCACCGCGGGCTGCCCGCCGGTCTCCACCGGCGGTCAGGGCCTAGCCTGGTCCATCACCTCGCGCAGCGAACACCCCGAGGTCGCCGCCGCCTACCTGGACTTCCTCACCAGCGAACACGCCGCCGACGTGATGACCGGGCACGGCGTGCTGCCCGCCGTGCCGGGCAAGGCCGCCGCGCGGGTGCCGCGCACCAGCCTGGACGGACAGATGCTGGACACCTGGCGGCGGCTGAACGACGCCGACGGCCTGGTGCCCTACCTCGACTACACCACGCCCACCTTCTACGACACCCTCTCCGAGAGCTACGACACCCTCTCCGAGGGGCTCCAGGGCGTCATCGCCGGCGCCCAGTCACCCGAGCGCTTTGCGGCCACCGCGCAGCGCGACTACGCCGCGTTCATGGCCGAACAACGCGAGGACGACCGGGACGCCGCGGCCGGGCCGGGCCCGCGGCGGGACGGCCGATGAAGGGCGCTCCGCGCGGCCCGGCCCGGCTCACCGGCCGCTACGCGCGACGTGCCCCGGGCGAGCCGCGGGCCGTCGGCTACCTGTACGTCCTGCCCGCGCTCGCGCTCTACGGGGCCCTGCTGGTCTTCCCCTTCGGCCAGCCGGTGTGGCTGTCCCTGCTGCACTGGGACGGGCTGACCGCCGCCACCTGGGCCGGCGGCGACAACTACCACGACCTGCTCACTGACCCCGACCTGCGTGCCCCCTTCGCCCACGCGCTGATCCTGCTCGTCTTCTACTCGGCGCTGCCGGTCGCCATCTGGCTGCTGCTGGCCGCGCTGCTGTCGCGGGCCCGGGTGCGCGCGGCATGACCTTCTTCCGCACCGTGCTCTTCCTGCCCCAGGTCCTCGCGCTCGTCGTCGTCGGCGTCACCTGGCGCTCGATCCTTGCCCCCGACGGACTGCTCAACGACACGCTGCGGGCCGTCGGCCTCGGCACCCTGGCCCGCCCCTGGCTGCGCGACTACGACTGGGCGCTGCCGGCCGTCGGCATCGTCGGCACCTGGGTCGGCACGGGCCTGTGCATGGTGCTGTTCCTGGCCGGGGCGCAGCGCATCCCGCGCGAGCTGTACAAGGCGGCGCGCCTCGACGGCGCCGGCCCGATCCGCGAGTTCCTCGCCGTCACCCTGCCGGGCCTGCGCCCGCAGATCGCCGTCGCGCTCACCCTGACCATCGTGGCCGGCCTGCGCAACTTCGACCTGATCTACATCACCACCAGCGGGGGACCGGGCAACTCCACGTCCGTGCCGGCGTACGAGGTCTACCACCTGGCCTTCGAGACCAACCAGGTGGGCTCCGCCGCCGCCATCGGGGTGACGCTGACGCTGCTGATCTTCGTGCTGACCGTCGGCATCTCCCGGCTCGTGGAAGGGCGGCGGACATGATCTCGCGCACCGAGCGGATCCTCACCTACGCCATCCTCGCCCTGTTCACGGTCGTCTCGCTGACCCCCGTGCTCGGCATCCTGGCCACGGCGCTCGGCCCGCAGTCCTCGCTGAGCACCGGCTTCACGCTGCCGGACGACGGGCTGCACTGGGGGAACTTCGCCGACGTCTGGACCCGCGGCCACTTCGGCACCTACCTGCGGAACTCGGCCCCGGTCACGCTGTCCGTGGTCGCCGTCGCCACGCTGCTGTCGGTGCTGGCCGGCTACGCCTTCGGGGTGATGCGCTTCCCCGGCTCCACGCTGCTGTTCTACCTGTTCGTGCTCGGCCTCGCGCTGCCGCAGGAGGCCCTGGTCGTCCCGCTCTACTTCGACCTGCGGCACCTCGAACTCACCGACACCTACTGGGGCCTGATCCTGCCGCAGGCCGCCCAGTCGCTGGCGTTCGGCGTGTTCTGGATGCGCACCTACTTCCGCGGCAGCGCCCGGTCCGTGATCGAGGCGGCGCGGATCGACGGCGCGAACAATTGGACCACCCGGTGGCGGGTCCTGGTGCCCATGGCCCGCACGGCCATCTCCACCCTGGTCGTCATCGTCTTCATGTGGACCTGGAACGGGTTCTTGATGGCGCTGGTCATGGTCAGCGACGAGGCACACCGCACGGTCCCGCTCGGGCTCGCCTTCTTCCAGGGACAGCACAGCTCGGAGACGGCGCTGCTGGCCGCCGCGGCGGTGCTGATCGCGTTGCCCGTGGTCATCGTGTACGTGGCACTCCAGTGCCGCTTCATCGCGGGCATGCTCAGCGGCGCCGTCAAGGAGTAGCCGCGCGCGACACGCGGGGCCCCGGTGGCGTCACCGACCCGGGCGCGCCCGCCGTCGCCGTCTGGCAGCGGGGCGGCGGGGGCCGCGAGGCGTCGACCATGCGGCCGAACCAGCGAGATCTGCGGGGCGTCGCCGCTCGCTGCCGGCCATCGGGGTGCGCGCGGGTGATCATCGGACTATGTGGATGGCGGTACGGGCGAACAGGTTCCCCCGCCGCGCCGGCACCGCCCGGCGCGCGGCGGGCGGCCGCGCGTTTGTCCAGGGGCCGCGCGTGAGCGTCCATGGACCCGCCCGGGACGCGGCGCGAATCCTTGAGCCCCGACCGGGTCGCCGCGACACCCCCCGACGAAGGCGAGCGTGTGAGCATGACAATCATCGACGTAGGACGGCGCTCCCTCATCAAGCGCGCCACCGCGGCCGGCCTCCTCACCGTGCCCGCGCTCACCGCGCTCAGCGCGTGCGCGACGGGCGGCGGCGGGGGCACGCAGCAGGTCGCCGAGGGCAGGAGGTCGGCGAGGAACCCGCTGGGGGTCAACGAGAGCGCGGGGCTCGACGTGGTGATCTTCGACGGCGGCTTCGGCGAGGAGTACGCGAGGGCCGCGCAGGCGAAGCTTACGTGAAGGCGTACCCGAAGATGGACGGGAAGATCAAGCATTCGGCGACGCAGAAGATCCAGGCGAAGCTTTCGAAGTCGTTGCTGGCCGAGCACGGCTGGGAGTACCCGCAGACCTGGGACGAGATGCTGAAGCTGTGCGCGGACGCGAAGAAGCAGGGGAGCACGGGGTGGACGTATCCGGGGAAGTACCCGTGCTACCTGCCGTTCAGCCTGTATCCGTTCATCGCGAAGATCGGTGGCCGCGAGACGCTGGACGCGATCGACAACCTGGAGCCGAACGCGTGGAAGCACGAGGCGGTGAAGGTCGCGTTCGAGGCGTATCACGAGTTGCAGGCCAAGGGGTACATCCTCAAGGGCACGCCGGGGCTGGACCATATTCAGTCGCAGGTGGCGTGGAACGAGGGGAAGGTGTTGTTCATCCCGAACGGTTCGTGGGTGGAGAACGAGACGAAGAAGACCACGCCGAAGAACTTCGACATGGGTGTGGGCGCGCCGTCGTCGTTGGATTCGGGTGACAAGCTGCCGTACGGGACGATCTGGGCTTCCGGCGGTGAGCCGTTCATCGTGCCGAAGAACGCGAAGAACCCCCGTGGTGGTATGGAGTTGCTGCGGATCATGTTGGGCACGAAATCCACGCAGAACTTTATCCAGCAGGTGTCCTCGTTGTCCTCGCTCGATGGCGGGACGGAGGGTTTGCGGCTTCCGCCGGGGTTGGCGTCGGCGCAGGAGTTGTGGAAGAAGGCGGGGGATAACGTCGTCAATCCGCGGTTGCAGGATTGGTATGTGACGTTGCAGAAGGAGAAGATCGGGGTGGCGGCGTTGGGCGAGATGATGGCTGGGCGTATGTCGCCGAAGGAGTGCATGGCCAAGTGTCAGAAGTTCGCGGATGAGACGGCGAAGGATTCCGCGGTGAAGAAGTACCGGCACAAGTGAGGACGCGCTGGCAGTGGCGTCCTTCGCGGGCGAGGAGTGCGGTCGGTAGCAGTGCGCCACGGTAAGTACGGCTTCATCGTGGGGTTTTTGTCCTTGCCGTTAGCGATTTACGCGGTTTTTGTGATCTCGCCGTTCATCCAGGCTATCTACTATTCGTTCACGAATTGGAGTGGTCTGAGCTCGGATCTCCAGATGGTGGGGTTCGATAATTACCGTAAGCTGCTGGATAACGATGTGTTCTGGCATGCGTTGCGGAACAATCTGGTGTTGTTGCTCGTGTTGCCGCTGGTGACGCTGGGCATGGGGCTGTTCTTCGCTTTCATATTGAATGTGGGTGGGCGGCGCAGGGGGGGGCGGTGGTCTCGGGTGTGCGGGGGTCGTCGTTGTACAAGGTGGTGTACTTCTTCCCGCAGGTGCTGTCGATCGCGATCGTGGCGTTGATCTTCCAGTTCGCGTACAACCCGAACAGTGGGGCGTTGAACTCGTTCCTGTCGGGGATCGGGTTGGATTCGGTGCAGCCTGATTGGTTGGGTGATCCGAGTCTGGCGTTGTGGTGTGTGATGGCGGTGATGTGGTGTGTGATGGCGGTGATGGTGTGGAACAACGTCGGGTTCTACGTGGTGTTGTTCTCGGCGGCGATGAGCACGATTCCTCGTGATTTCTACGAGGCGGCGTTGTTGGATGGCGCGAACCGGTTCACCACGTTCTTCCGGATCACGTTGCCTCTGCTGTGGGACACCGTGCAGACCGGTTGGGTGTACATGGGCATTCCTGGCGCTGGACGCGTTCGCGGTGGTGCAGATCATGACGGTGGGGCCTGGTGGTCCTGACTACTCGACCGAGGTCCTGACGTGGTTCGTGTACACGAAGGGCATTCGGGACGGGCAGGCCGGTTACGCGACCGCGTTGGGTGTGGCGTTGCTGATCGTCACGATGGTCTTCGCGACGGTCGTCATGCGACTCGGCCGCCGAGAAAGGCTGGAGTTTTGAGATGACAGCACCCCGTGCCCGTGCCGTACGCGTACGCCCCGACGTGGAGAGGAACGCGCCGTGAGCGGAGAACTGTCATCCAAGGACCTGGTCGACATGCTCACGGCGCTGGACCTGTCCGGCGAGCGGTCCCCCGTGAAGGCGGTGCCGCCGACGGTCTCGGGTGCCGGGCGGCAGCGTGGGGACCGTGCGGGTGGGGTGCTCAACCTGTTCTCGCACGGGATTCTGGCCGTGTGGGGGCTGTTGGTCACGCTGCCGCTGTTGTGGGCGGCGATGAGTTCGCTCAAGACCGACCGGGAGATCTTCACCTCGCCCTGGTCGCTGCCCTCGTCGCTGCATTTCGAGAACTGGTCCGACGCATGGAACACCGCGAACATGGGCCGTTACTTCCTGAACTCGGCCGTGGTCGTCGCCGGCTCCCTCTTCGGCACCATGCTGCTGGGCGCCATGGCCGCCTACGTCCTGGCCCGGTTCGAGTTCCGTGGGAACCGCTTCATCTACTACCTGTTCGTCGGCGGCATGAGCTTCCCGATCGTGCTGGCGTTGGTGCCGCTGTACTTCGTGTTGCAGAACATGGAGATGCTCAACACCAAGCACGGCCTGATCCTGGTCTACATCGCGTACTCGCTGCCCTTCACGGTCTTCTTCCTGACCTCGTTCTTCAAGACCCTGCCCACCTCGGTGGCGGAGGCGGCGATGATCGACGGGGCCTCGCACACGCGCACGTTCTTCCAGGTCATGCTGCCGATGGCCAAACCAGGACTGATCAGCATCGGCATCTTCAACTTCCTGGGCCAGTGGAACCAGTACATGCTGCCCTACCTACTCAACCAGGGCGAGGAGAAGGACAAACTCCTGCCCCAGGGACTGGTGGAACTCGCCGTCTCCCAGGGATACAAGGGCAACTGGGCCGTCCTCTTCTCCGGCCTGCTCATCGCCATGATCCCCGTCCTCGCCGTCTACATCATCTTCCAACGCCAGGTCCAAGCCGGCCTGACCGCCGGCTCGCTGAAATAGCCGACCCGCTCCGGCCTCCTGGCCGCGCACACAGGTGAGCCGCCGGACAGCAGTCCGGCGGCTCACGCCCGTCGACGAGCCTTCGCGGCTCCCGGTGTTCCTAGTACTCCACCCAGTTGTGCTCCTGGGCCAGTTCGATGATGCGCTTGCGCGCCAGCACCAACTGCGTTCCGGTGAGCGAGGGGACGGCGTGCAACAGCGCCTCGGTCAGCTCGAGTTGGAACTCGGCGGAGGTCAGCACGTCACAGGTGCCGTCCTCGGCCTCGGTGCGCACACGCGGGCGGACCACATCCCCGGCCGCCGTGCCGGCCAGAGCGGAGCGCTCGATCAGCCGCACATCGGAGGCCTTCAGGCCGCGCTGACCGTCTTCGATGTCGAAAGCGACCCGAAGCCCCGGGCGAAACAGGCACTTGTCGCTCCGCAGGTCGTTCGCGTGCATGAACACGTCCTCATCGCCGTCATCCGGCGTGATGAACCCATAGCCGCGGACCTCGTCAAACCGCAGAATCTTTCCCGTTGCCACCGCGAATACCCCACAACTAAGTCAATCGCTACCACAACCATTGGCGCCTCTCGCCGACGCCGGTTCACAGCCTACAAGGAAACCCTCGAACGGGAAGGGGCGGTCCTGTCCCTGCTCGACACACCCACCGGCAGCGGTGTCGGGGGTGGCGAACGCCCCCACGACGCCGGCGTGTGCCACACGGTGTGCTCGGCACACCCAGGTGAATCGCCTGGGTGTCACCACCCAGGGGATCGCTCGCCCGGCCCTCCCAACCCGCTGCCCCGGGCAGGTTGTGCCGGGGCCGGCGAGGCAGCCTGGTGCCGTGTCCGGCATCGGTGGCGTGGACTGTTCGCCTTCTGACGGGATGAGGCGCACTGGTTCGGCAGGGATGAGACACGGTCCCTGGCGGCGCCCCGCGGTGGCGCGAAGTCGGCCCTAGCGTGCCGGCCATGACGACGCCCACTCCGCGTGAGGCACGACGCTGCTACCACGCGCTGCACCCCGTCTACGCCGCCTACTACTTCGCGCCCGAGCACGACATCGCTTGCCGGCATGGGCCTGGTAACGCTGGTGGAGCCGACAGCTCGTGGACCGCGCTGCTGCCCAGCATGATCGTCACTGGCATCGGCATGGGCCTGTTCAACCCGCCCCGTGCCGCCGTCACCATCGGCGTCGTGCCGCCCGAGAAGGCCGGCATGGCCTCCGGCATCGGGGAGACGTTCCTACAGGTCGGCGTCGCCGTCGGCATCGCCGCCTTCGGCGCGCTCCTCCACCGCCGGGTCACCGACGCGTTCGCGGCCTCGGATGCCGGAGGCCAACTCGGCCACCGGGCCCACGAGGTGGGCACCGCGGTGGCCGCCGAGGGCCAGGGGCAGGCCGTCGCCGACGTCCCGACGGACCTTGCCGATCCGGTGGCCGAGGCCGCCAAGTCCGCCTTCGTCTCCGGGCTGACCGACGTGGTGGCGTTGTGCGCGGCCGTGTGCGCGCTCGGCCCCGAAGCCGCCACCGTGCCCGCCTGACGCGCCGCGCCGGCAGGCGTCCCGTACCGTCGCGGGTCGGCCAGGCACCCCCCTCGCCGGCCGGCCCGCGACACCCAACCCCCCGCGCGCGGGTACGCGGGACGCGCGGCCGGTGTCGCCGCCTGTGCGCACCCCGTCCCGCGGGCGTGGCCGGGGACGCGGAAGACTCTTGGGGCAAGCCCGAACACGAGCCGACGAGGAGATCCACGATGCCCCCAGCGGCGCACACAGCGACCGGCGTCCCCGCCGCGCCCCCACCCGCCACCGCGCGGACGCGGCCCCGCCCCACCCACCACGGTAGCGTCACCTGCCCACGCCTGGTGCCGGACCCCGCCCTGCGGCTGTTCCTCTTCCACCACGCCGGCGGCTCCCACCTGCTCTACCGGGGCTGGGCCGAGCACTTCCCGGCCGACTGGGAGGTCTGCCTGGTCAACGCCCCCGGCCGGGGCAGCCTGCACGACGTAGGCCCGCTGGCGAGCAGCGAGGAACTGGTGGCCTACCTCGTACGGGACCTGGAGCCGCTGCTCGACCGACCCTTCGCCCTCTTCGGACACAGCATGGGCGGGCTCGTCGGGGTCGGGTACGAACTGGCCCGCCGACTCGCCGCCGAAGGCCGGCAGCTCCCGCGCTGGCTCGGCGTCTCCTCCTGGGGCGGGCCCCGGGCCGCTCGCCGCGCGGGGTCGCGAGCGAGCGAGCCCGGCGGGCCGGCCGGCGACGCGGGCCCGGCCCGGCACCTGTTGCCGGACGCCGAACTGCGCGACTGGCTGCGGTCGGTGGGAGGCACGCCGCCCGAACTGCTCGACGACGACAGCCTGTGGGCGATGTTCGCCCCCACCTTCCGGGGTGACTTCTCGGTGGTGGACACTTGGCGGCCCGCGCCCGGCGCGGCGCCGCCGCCCGTGCCGCTCACCGTCTTCGGCGGCGACGCCGACGCCGTCGTGCCGCCCGCCCGGCTCGCCGGCTGGCCCGAGCACACCCCGTACTTCCAGGGCCTGCACCTGCACCCGGGCGACCACTTCTACCTCCGCGACCACGAGCGGGCGGTGGCACGGCAGATCACCGAGGCCCTCACCCCGCTGGTGTCCACCCCGGCTGCCCCGACCCGGCCCCGCTGAGGGACCGACGCCCCCGCCGAGGTGAGACGGAGTGACGACACCCGCGACCGGCGAGCCCGCGACGGAGCGGACTCGCCGGTCGCGAGCAGCGAACCACCACGGCGGGGGCGTTGCGGCCGGATGAACTCCGGTGAACGCGGATGAACAGCGGATGCCACCCCCGCCCCACCCGCACGGACCCATGGACGCCCCTGCGCACCACCCGGCGCCCCCGTCCAGCTCGACCGACTCCGATCCACCCCACCCTCTGAAGCACCTGGTCACAGGCGTGCGTGGGGGACGAAAGCCGCGACGGCGGCGGCACAGCGCACCTATCCGGCGAGGGTTGCTCGCCCGGCCGCCGCCAGGGCCGGTCCGTACCGACGCGGTGTTGACGCGGCGCCCGGGCCGTTGCGACGCTCCGCCCATGGCAGCCACCCGTCCGCACCCCGCACGGCGCCCGCACGTCGCGCCGTGTCGTGTCCCTCGCGTGCCTGGGAGTAAATGGGAGGGGAAGGGGCAGCCGGTCGATGACGGGCGGATTGTCCGTGCACGCGAATCACAGGAGTTTCCTCATGGCGTACGACATCACAGGGATGACGGTGCCGCCGATCTACCCGGAGCCCGTGCCACCTGGCACGCCCGACCCCGTGCCGCCGACGCCCACGCCGCCGCCAGGCCCCGGCCCGGTGCCACCCATTCCGCCGGCCCCGACGCCGCCGCCGGGGCCCGCACCGGGACCCGAGCCGACGCCCCAGCCGGGCCCGGCGTAACCGGCGCCGCGCCGGCCGGCCTCGCACCACGTGCCGCCCGGGGTGGGAACCCCGGGCGGCACCGTCGTGCCCGGAGCCGGCCGGCCCTCGCGCCCGGCGACTGCCGCGCGCCCGCGCCCGCCTCTGTCCCGCCCCGCTCCGCCGGCGCTCCGCCTGGCGGAGCGATGTGGCGTCCACCGTGTGAATCGCGCCGTTCGCTGGATGAACTAAGGCGACAACGCGCTGAAATCATCCGTTTCCTAGGCCAGTTGGCGGTCTAGGCTAAGCGGTGGGGCACAGGGCGACGGCATGAGGACGCGCGAACGCGCGAAGCAGAACGGAGCATGACCTGCCATGCCCACATCGTCCGCGGACATTTGCCACGTGCCAGGCGAGCAGGCGGACTGGAAGCCCGACACCGACCCCGTGCCCCTGCACCGCCTCTCGGTGCCGGCCCCCAACGTCCTGCCGTTCGCGATCGGCACCTTCGACACCAATCGGCCCGCTGTCCCGGGCCACCTTCCCGCACCGGCACACGTTCTACGAACTGCTCTACGTCACCTCCGGGACGGGCACCCACGTCATCGAACAGGTCCCCTGGCGGCTGCGACCACCCCATCTGTGCGTGATCGCCCCGGGCCAGGTGCACTACTGGGCCGGAGTGCGCGACCTGCAGGGGTGAGTCGTCCTGTTCACCGACGACTTCCTGCTGGCCCACCCGGAGGACCGGGCCGCGCTACGACGGCTGGCCGAGCTGCCGTGGCTGCACCCCGACCCCGCCACGGCGCCGGCGCTCGCGGCGCTCGTCTCCAACATGGGGCGGGAGTTCCGCGACCGCGAGGACAGGTTCATCACGGTGCTGCGGTCCTACCTGCACGTGTTGATCGTCCGCGCCCAGCGGCTGCCGGCGCGCTGCCGCTCGAGGAGGAGGCCGTCGGCAGGTCGACCGCCGTGGCCCGGCAGTTCGCCCAGTTGCTGACGATGCACACATGCAGCGGGGGCACGGCGCTCTCCCCGCGCCCCACCGGGGGCAGTGGTGGGGGACGGGCCGCCGTGCGCGCGACCGTCGGGGCGTACGCCGTGCGGATCGGGGTCTCGTTGGGCTATCTGACCGAGGCCGTCAAGTGCACCACCGGGCACACCTCCGGCCAACTGATCCGGGAGGCGGAGATCCGCGAGGCCAAGCGGCTGCTCGCGGCCACCGGCCTGACCGTCAGCCAGGTCGCCCGCGAGGTGGGGTTCGCCGACCCGGCGTACTTCTGCCGTTTCTTCCGCCGCGAGACGGGGCTCAGCCCGGGGGACTTCCGCCGCCAGTCGGACCGCGACCCGCTGCCACCGGCGGCTTCGCCGGGACCGGAGGGGATCACCGCGTTCGCCGAATCGAGTCCATCGACCGGCCCTGAGCGCTCCGCATAGGTTCAGTCCCGCTCGTACGGCCAGCACGACTCACCCCCAAAAAAGGACCGCGGGAGGAACACCGTGGAAGGCGAGAACACCTAAGACCACACGAACACGCACGAGGGTTCGCGGAGAGGCATGACCCGCAAGACGCTGCTCAAGGCGGCGCTCGCGGCGGCCCCCTGCCGATCGTGCTCGGCGGCGTCTCCTGTGCGAAGGACGACCGGACGCCCTCGGGGCAGCCGCTCGCGCCCACCCCGTACTGCGACGACAACGGCAGCCCGACGCCGCCGCAGATGGAAGGCCCGTACTTCAAGCCCAACTCGCCCCGGCGCACCTCGCTGCTGGAGGCGGGGGTGACGGGCACCAAGCTGACGCTGACCGGCTACGTGTTCGGCCTCGTGTGCCGGCCCATAGCCAACGCGCTGCTCGACTTCTGGCAGGCGGACGTGCGCGGCGCGTACGACAACCGTGGCTTCCGGCTGCGCGGCCACCAGTACACCGACGTCCAGGGCGCCTTCAAGCTGGAGACCATCGTCCCCGGCCTCTACCCGGGCCGCACCCGGCACATCCACGTCAAGGTGCAGGCCCCGAACCGGCCCATCCTCACCACCCAGCTCTACTTCCCAGGTGAGCCGGGCAACAACAGCGACCCGATCTTCCACTCGGCGCTGCTGATGAACATCTCCAACGGTGGTGGCGGCAAGCTGGCGAAGTTCGACTTCCTGCTCAACGTCAACCAGCGGAGCCGTCGCTGAGCCGGCGCCCTTCGCCGGGCACCTGAACACATGAGCACGTGACCCACCGTTGGTGCTGTCCGCTGCCCCTGCACCACTTCCCCACACGCCGCGCGGCTGGTGCGCACGCGCCGCGCGGTCAGCGCACGGCACGGTGGAACGGGCACCGCCCGCTCGCCTTCTCACGTGAGGCGAGCGGTGCGGCGCGATCTTCGGCATCGTGGGACGGGCGAGCCTCCCCGCTCTTCGCCCGCCCGCCCCACGCCTCGCGGAGGTACCCGATGATCCTCGCCCTCGTGCTCGACTGCTCCGACCCGGACGCCCTCGCACCGTTCTGGGCGCAGTCGCTCGGCTACCACGTGGTCCGCGCCAACGCGCCCTACGTCGCCCTCGGCGATCCCCACGGCGTCGGCCCCGAGCTGCTGTTGCAGCGGGGTGCCCGAGCCCAAGCGCCGCAAGAACCGGATACACCTGGACCTGCGGGTGCCCCGGATGGAACCCGAACTGGCCCGACTGCGCGCGCTCGGCGCGCGAGCGGTGCGCGGCCCCTTCGACGACGAGGGCTGGCTGACAACGGTTCTGCTGGACCCGCAGGGCAACGAGTTCTGCGTGCTGGAAGTACCGGCCGATGCGCGCCCCGCCGACCGGCGGCTCGGGGCGGCCGAAAGCCCCGCGCCGGACGGCCCGTCGAGCTAGCGGCGCTCCTTTGCCCAGTCCGGGTTGCGCCCGTTGCGGCGCATCCAGTACGCCGGCAGGAACCAGCAGCACGTGAACCAGACCAGCACGACGCCCACCAAACAGCCGGCCATGGTGTCGGTGACCACCACCCGCAGGATGAGCAGGAGCGCGGAGCCGATCGTGCACAGCAGCAGGATCAGGCCGATCAGCGTGCAGCGGGAGGCCCAGACCACGGTCTGTGTCTTGACGCCCCAGCCGGTGACGAAGCGGTGGATGGAGACCGGGGCGATCAACGCGCCGGTGGTCGCGGCGCCGAGCAGCACGGTGACCACGTAGATGTTGCGGTTGGTGTCCGACAGGTCGTGGAAGCGCGGCGTGAAGGCGACCGAGAGCAGGAACGCCAGCAGGATCTGCACGCCCGTCTGCGCGACGCGCACCTCCTGCAGGAGTTCGACCCACCGCCGGTCCGCGCGCTCGTCCTGGCTCTCCTGCCGCCCGCCGCCTCCCGGTATTCGGTGTGGCCCGGGGCCGTGCTCGGCGTCGCCGGGCTCCCGGGCGGATGCTCCCTGGTTCACGTCCACGACCAGTTCCTCACCTCGGGCAGGTCCTCTCCGTGCTCCCTGATGTAGGCGTGGTGTTCGGCGCGCTTGTCGTTCATGCGCTGGCGCACCGCGATGGCCGTCAGCGCCAGCCCGGGACGCGGTCGATGACATCCATGGCCAGCCGGTAGCGGTCCATGTCGTTGCGGACGACCATGTCGAACGGGGTGGTCGTGGTGCCCTCCTCCTTGTAGCCGCGGACGTGCAGGTTGTCGTGGCCGGCGCGGCGGTAGGTCATGCGGTGGATCAGCCACGGATAGCCGTGGTAGGCGAAGATCACAGGTTTGTCGGTGGTGAACACGGCCTCGTAGCCGCTGTCCGGCAAGCCCGCTCGGGTGGTCGCCCGGCGGCAGCAGCCGCATCAGGTCCACGACATTGACCACCCGCACCGCCAGCTTGGGCAGGTACGCCCGCAGCAGCGACGCCGCGGCCATCACCTCCATGGTCGGCACGTCACCGGCGGCGGCCAGTACGACGTCCGGCTCCCGTCCGGTGTCGGTGCCCGCCCAGTCCCACACGCTGACGCCCCGGTGGACGTGGTGGACGGCGTCCTCGATGGGCAGCCAGTCGAACGAGGTTTGCTTGCCCGCCGCGACGATGTTGATCCGGTCCCGGGTGTCCAGCGTCTGCTGGGCCACCGCCAGCAACGAGTTGGTGTCCGGCGGCAGGTAGACCCGGATGGTGTGCGGGTCCTTGTTGACCATGTGGTCGATGAAGCCCGGGTCCTGGTGCGAGAAGCCGTTGTGGTCCTGCCGCCACACGTGCGAGGTCAGCAGGTAGTTGAGGGAGGCGATCGGCATCCGGCCAGGGCAGCTCGCGCGACACCTTCAGCCACTTGGCGTGCTGGTTGGCCATCGAGGTGACGATGTGGATGAACGCCTCGTACGACGAGAAGAGGCCGTGCCGCCCGGTCAGCAGGTACCCCTCCAGCCACCCCTGGCAGTTGTGCTCCGAGAGCATCTCCAGGACCCGCCCGTCGCGGGCCAGGTTCTCGTCCACCGACAGGATCTCCTCCTGCCAGCCCTTCCCGCTGGCCTCGTACACGTCCTGGAGCCGGTTGGAGGCCGTCTCGTCCGGCCCGAAGACGCGGAAGTCCCGCCGATCGTCGGTGGCCCGCAGGACGTCCCGCAGCAGCGCGCCGAGGGCGCGGGTCGGCTCGTGGAGCGTGGTGCCGGGCTTGATGACCTCGACGGCGTAGCGGTGGATGTCGCGCAGCGGCAGCGAGCGCAGCAGCCGGCCGCCGTTGGCGTGCGGGTTGGAGCCCAGCCGCCGGTCGCCGCCGGGCACATGGCCCAGCACCTCGGGGCGCGGCCGGCCGTGCTCGTCGAAGAGTTCCTCGGGGCGGTACGAGCGCAGCCACGCTTCCAACTGCGCCAGGCCTTCGGGATGTTCGCGCAGCCCGGACAGCGGGACCTGGTGGGAGCGTCACGTGTTCTCGACCGGCTGCCCGTCCACCTCCCTGGGGCCCGTCCAACCCTTGGGCGTGCGCAGCACGATCATCGGCCAGCGGGGCCGGGTGGCGGCGGCCGAGCCGCGTGACCTGGCCTCGTGCTGGTAGGTGGCGATGCGGTCCAGGGCGGTGTCGAGCGCGGCGGCGAGTCGCTGGTGTACCTCCAGCGGCTCGTCCCCGCTGACGTGGAGCGGGTCGTGTCCGTAGCCGCGCAGGAGGTCGTCGAGTTCCCGCTCGGGCATTCTGGCCAGCACCGTCGGCTTGGCGATCTTGTAGCCGTTGAGGTGCAGGATGGGCAGGACTGCGCCGTCGTGCACCGGGTCGAGGAACTTGTTCCCGTGCCAGCCGGTGGCCAGCGGGCCGGTCTCCGCCTCGCCGTCACCGACGATGGCCGCGACCAGCAGCTCGGGGTTGTCGAACGCGGCGCCGTAGGCGTGGCTGAGCGAATAGCCCAGTTCGCCGCCCTCGTGGATCGAGCCGGGTGTCTCGGGCGCCACGTGGCTGGGCACCCCGCCGGGGAAGGAGAACTGCCGGAACAGGCGGGCCATGCCCGTCCCGTCGCGCGGCACGTCCCGGTAGACCTCCGAGTAACTGCCGTCCAGCCAGCAGCAGGCCACCGTGTCCGGGCCGCCGTGTCCGGGGCCCGTGATGTGGATGGCGTTCAGGTCCCGGGCGGAGATGACGCGGTTCAGGTGCGCGTGGACGAGGTTGAGCCCCGGGCTCGTACCCCAGTGGCCGAGCAGCCGCGGCTTGATGTGCTCCGGGCTCAGCGGCTCGGTGAGGAGCGGGTTGGCCAGCAGGTAGATCTGGCCGACGGCCAGGTAGTTGGCGGCCCGCCAGTACCGGTCCACCGTGGCGAGGTCGCGATCGGACAACGGATAGGGGAGGGGCTGTGGCCATGCAGCGGGTCTTTCTCGTCCGGGGACGTCGACGGTCTCCGACTACCCAGCCTGGCTCCGGTATGCCGACCGCGCGAGCCAGATCCCCGCCGGCGACAGGCGCCGGCACACGATCGGTGGGCTGCTGACCAGCGAGGGAGGGCAGGTCGGTTACGTAGGGTGGGTGATGGGCCGCGCTCCGGAACGGGCCGCCCCATCCGGCGGTTGCCGGCCGGGCGCGGCGGGTTCGCGGTCGGGCGGGGGAGGCGGGGCTGAGGGGCGCGTTTGCGGGGTACCCGCAGGGCCTGCATGGTCGAACGACGGGGCCACGGCCCGCGCGCCGCGCCGGGGGCTCGCGCGGCGCGGGGAGACGGCGTGTGGCCCCCGCACCGCGAGCCAAGGAGGCACCGCATGCCCATCGCCACCGTGAACCCGGCGACCGGCGAGACCCTGATGAGCTTCGACGCACTGAGCCAGGAGGCGGTGCGCGAACGGCTCGACCGGGCCGAGGCCGCCTTCGCCGACTACCGTGCGACGAGCTTCGCGCACCGCGCCGAGCTGCTGAACCGGGCCGCCGACCTGCTGGAGGCCGACCAGGAGGTGATCGCGCGCACCGTCACCACCGAGATGGGCAAGCCGCTGGGCGCCGCCCGGGCCGAGGCCGTCAAGTGCGTGAAGGCGATGCGCTGGTACGCCCGGCACGCCGAGCACCTGCTCGCCGACGAGCAGCCGGCGCCCGACGACGTCGCGGACTCCGGCGCGGTCCGCGCCTTCGTGCGCTACCGGCCGATCGGCCCGGTGCTGGCCGTCATGCCGTGGAACTTCGGAACTTCCCGATCTGGCAGGTGGTGCGGTTCGCCGCGCCCGCCCTGATGGCCGGCAACGTGGGCCTGCTCAAGCACGCGTCGAACGTCCCGCAGATCGCCCTTTACCTGGAGGAGCTGTTCCGCAAGGCGGGGTTCCCCGCGGGGGCGTTCCAGACGCTGCTGGTGGGCTCGGGCGCCATCGAGGGCATCCTGCGCGACCCACGGGTGGCGGCGACCCTGACCGGCAGCGAGCCCGCCGGGCGGTCGGTGGCCGCGATCGCCGGCGACGAGATCAAGAAGATCGTCCTGGAGCTGGGCGGCAGCGACCCGTACCTGGTACCGCCGTCGGCCGACGTGGAGACGCGCGGCGCGCACGGCCGTCACCGTGCGGACCCAGAACGCGGGCCAGTCCTGCATCGCGGCCAAGCGGTCATCGTGCACGAGGAGGTCTACGACGCGTTCACCGACGCGTTCGTGGCGGGCATGCGGGCGCTGCGCGTGGGGGACCCGACCGACAAGGCCACCGACGTCGGCCCGTTGTCCAGCGAGGCGGGCCGCGCCGACCTGGAGGAGCTGGTCGACGACGCGCTGCGGCACGGGGCGAACGCCCTGTGCGGCGCCCGCCGCCCGCCGGACCAGCCGGTTCTACGAACCGACCGTGCTCAGCCACCTCAGCGCCGACATGCGCATCCGGGAGGAGGCGTTCGGGCCGGTCGCGTCCCTGTACCGGGTGGCCGACTTGGACGAGGCGATCGCCCTCGCCAACGACACCTCCTTCGGGCTCAGCTCCAACGCGTGGACGCGCGACGAGGCCGAGCAGGAGCGGCTTATCCGCGACCTGGCTGCCGGCGGCGTCTTCTTCAACGGCATGACCGCCTCCCACCCGGCGCTCCCCTTCGGCGGCGTCAAGCGCTCCGGTTACGGGCGCGAGCTGGCCGGCTACGGCATCCGCGAGTTCTGCCACGTCACGACCGTCTGGTACGGACCGCCGAACGGGTGAGCCGCCCGGGCGCGCGCCGCGCCCGGGCGCACCCGGTCAGTCCGCTCGGGCCGCGCGCACCAGCACCCGCACCGTGCACAGCCGCTCGTCCGCCGCGTCCGGGACGCGCATCCGCGCCTCCACTCCGGTGTGCAGGTAGCGCAGCACCGGCTCGGTGAGCCGCTCGCCCGGCAGCGCGGCCGGGATGCCCGGCGGGTAGGGCGTGAGCATCTCCGCCGCGATCCGCCCGGCCGCCGCGGACGGCGGCACGTCCTCGGTGGTGCCGAAGTACGCGTCGCGCGGCAGGCACACCTGCTCCAGCCGCAACTCGCGCGGCGTGGGCACGGCCACCCCCGGCGCGTCCCGCAACTCGTCCGCGTGCGCCACCAGGTCGCGCAGCGCCGCTAACAGCGGCCGTGTCGTCTCGGCCGAGTCGGCGTGGGTGAGCTGCGTGCTGATCCGCCGGTGGTCGACGAGGTGCACGTCGATCCGGTGGTGCTCCCGCAGCCACCGCGCCGCCCGGTAGCCGGCGGTGCCCGTCTCCGCCAGGTCGATCACCACCGGCAGCGGGTCGAGGTCCGCGGCGCGCCCGGGCCCGACGAGGTCGGTGCGGTCGGCCACGTGCAGCCCCGGCAGCGTCTCGATCTCGGCCCGCACCTCCCGGGCCCGGTCGAGCGCGTCGCCGATGAGCTGCTTGCCGTGCTCGACCATCTGCCGGCGTCAGCCGTCCAGGCCCGTGTAGATCAGCACGGACGGGCTTGTGGTGCCCAGCAGGTCGGCCCGGGAGGCGAGCACCGCCGGGTCGATCAGGTCCCCGCCGAGGTGGAAGACCGACCCCTGTTCGAGGCCGCTGCCCATCTTGTGGATGCTGGTCACGCACACGTCAGCGCCGGCGTCCATCGCCCAGGTCGGCAGGTCGGGGTGGAAGGGCAGGTGAGCGCCCCACGCCTCGTCCACGATCAGCGGCCGGCCGCGCCGGTGGCACACCTCGGCGATGCCGGCCAGGTCCGCGCACGCGCCGTACGGGGTGGGGCTGGTGACCAGCGCGCCGCGGGCCTCGGGGTGGGCGGCGAACGCGGCCTCGAACGCCCGCTGGGAGGGCGGGTGTGCCAGCCGGCGTTCCGCGTCCCACTGCGGCTCCACCCACACCGGGCTCACGCCGGAGAGGATCAGCCCCGCGACGACGGACTTGTGTGCGTCCCGGCCGATCAGCAGCTTCTCCTGCGGACCGGCCACCGACAGCATGGCCGCCTTAACCGACAGCGAGCTGCCGCAGGTGGAGAAGAACGTGAGCCGCGCGTGCACCGCCTCGGCCATCAGCTCCTCGGCCTGCACCAGCACCTGCCGCGACTCCTGGTGGTCGTCGAGGCCGCCGATGGCCAGCACGTCCGCGGCGAAGGCCGCGTCCCCCAGCACGGCCCGCACCCGGGGATCGGCGCCCCGCGCCTGTTTGTGGCCGGGTGGTGTGTACGAGAGTTGCCCGTCGGACTGGTATCGGCTGAGGGCCCGCAGGATCGGCGCTTGGCTTTGGTCCATGTGCCACGGGTTCGCCGCGGTCCTGTGGCCTATCACCGAGGTAGCCCGATCGTGGGCCGGTCGCGGTTCCGGGGCCTGTACGTGATCTCCGTGGCGTGATCTCCGCGCCCGTCGGACCCCAGGGGTGAACGGGCGTCATCCGTCCACTAAGGTGCGCCGCCCGCCCCGCGCGGGGTCACCGTGGGGCGGCGCGGGTCAGGAGGCGGTGAGGGCCGCTGGTTGTCGTGCCAACGAACTCCGCAAAGTGTGCATTCGCGACAGGCACCATTCGGCCGATCTTCCCGTCGTAACCGTCCGCTATCCGGGCACGGGCCGTAACCACCCCGTGTCGGGGCGCCCATTGGTTTCGACCATCGGTGCCGCAGGTCATCCCGGGGAGCTCAACTGGCCAGGCCGGGCGGCCCTCGCGCGGCGGCGCGTTCCGGTGCGCGGAGAGCGTCGGTCATGGAACGGCAATGGCTGACGAAATCCGGAACGCTACCTTTCCGTACGCCCACGCGCTGCAACCGTCATGCCGCACTATGTGGTGGGCGGCCGACAGGGCGTGACTCCCGGTCAGCTCATGACATGTTCACGACCGTTGCTCGCGGTGCTCCAGGCGGCGTGCGTTCGGGGAAGGGGAGCCCCGGCCGCGTGCCCTCCACATTCCGCTGTCCATCGCCTCGCGCCGCCGTGGTGCGCGACTGTTGACGAGTCGGCGCCCCCACCGGCGTCGACCATCCCTGGGGGATGTCTCCATGGGTCATGTGACCCGGCTGACCGTTGCGTGTGCAACGGCGGCCCTCATCGCCGTCGGCCTGCCGACGTCCGGCGCCGGTGCCGCCGAGGCGCCGAGGATCGACCTGCGGGTCCTGGTCGTCGACGACGGCGGGCCCGCGACCGCCGCGATCGCGGCCCAACTCGACAGCGCGGGCACCCCGCGCACCACCGTCGCACTGGGCGACACCGGACGGCCGCGCATCGACGCGGCCTTCCTCAGCGACACCGTGGACGGCCGCCCCCGCGCCAAGTACCAGGCGGTCGTGCTGCCCAACGACAACCCCTTCGGCGCCGACTCCGCGGAGATGGCCGCGATCACCGCGTACGAGAAGCGCTTCGGCATCCGACAGGTGGAGGCCTACACCTACGCGCGCCCCGAGGTCGGGCTCAACTACGCGCAGGACCCGGGCTACATCGGGCCGTTGGACGGGCGCACCGCGCAGGTCACCGCCGCCGGGGCGGCCGGCCCGTTCGGCTACCTCGACGGCGCCGTGCCCTCCGAGGACAACGACCCGGGCGTCACCGAGAGCTACGGCTTCCTGGCCGTACCGCTCGCCCAGCCGCCAGGCGACGGGAAGTTCACCAGCTACGTCGACGCGCCGCTCGCGGGCACCACCGCCAGGGGGTCGCTGGTCGGCGAGTACGCCCACGACGGGCGCCGCGAACTGGTGGTCACCTTCGTCTACAACCAGCACCAGCGGCAGTACCGGCTGCTGGCCCGGGGCATCGTGGAGTGGCTGACCCAGGGCATCCACCTCGGCGCCGACCGGAACTACCTCGCCGTGCACGTGGACGACATCCTCGGCGCGGACGACCGGTGGGACAGCGAACTCAACTGCACGCCCGGCGACGTGGACTGCGGCTCGGCGGGCGACGGCGCCGAACCGGACCCGATCCGCATGACCGCCGGCGACGCTGAGTACGCGCGGACCTGGTCGGCCGCGCGCGGCTTCACCCTCGACATGGCGTACAACGCCGGCGGCAGCGAGGCGCACCGGGAGGCCAACGGCGGCGAGGACCCGCTGGCTGACCAGTTCCTCGCCGACCAACACGCCTACCGCTGGGTCAACCACACCTACAACCACCTCTTCCTCGGCTGCGTGCAGGACGCCAGCGTCGTGCCGTGGAAGTGCGCCACCGACCTCCTCGGCCGCACCCGGTGGACCAGCGGCTTCACCATCTCCCAGCAGATCGAGGACAACCTCGACTGGGCCGGCCGGCAGGGCCTGGCCGTGGACCGGAGCGAACTCGTCACGGGCGAGCACTCCGGTCTCCCGAGCCGCCCGCAGCAGCCGACCGACAACCCCGCACTGGCCCCCGCGCTGCGCGACAGCGACGTGGCCTGGATCGGCAGCGACTCCTCCCGCGAGTCCGCGCAGCGTGTGGCCGGCCCGGCGCTGACCGTGCCCCGCTACCCGATGAACGTCTTCTACAACGCGGGCCGCGCCGCCGAGCAGGTGGACGAGTACAACTGGATCTACGCGCGCAAGGCCGACGGCGGTAGCGGGACCTGTGAGACCGCGCCCAACACCACCTACCTGCCCGAGGCCCTCGACCCGGAGACCGGCTACGCCTCGTACATCGTGCCCCTGGAGGCCAACATCGGCCTCGCGCACGTCACCAACAACGACCCGCGACCGCACTTCATCCACCAGTCCAACCTGGCCGAGGACCGCATCGCCTACCCGGTGCTCGACCGGATACTGCGCGACTACGCCGCGCTCTTCGCCGACAACACGCCGCTGGTCAACTCCCGGATGCGCGACGTCGGAACGCAGCTGCGCCAGCGCGCCGCCTGGCGGAGCGCGCTCAACTCCGGCAAGGCCAGCGCCTACCGGATCGGCGACACCGTCACCGTCACCACCCCCGCCGGCACCGACGTCGCCGCCACCCTGCCCGCCGGCAGCGAGCAGCGCACGGAGGAGGGGAGCCTCCCGTTCGGCTCGCCATACGCGGGGCTGCGCTCCGGCTGGGCCGCGCCCGGCGAGGACGCGACCGAGATCGAGCTGACGCTGACCGACGCCGGCACGCCGACCGACCCGCCACAGCCCGACCCCGCCGACTCACCCGCGACCCAGGCCAAGCGGCTCCCGGTGCCCGACGGAACCCGCGACCCGGTACCGTACGGGCCCGGCGACACCAGGTTCTAGCACCGACCAGCGTTCCGGTACCGACCGTCGCGGGCGGCGCCGGCCGCCCCGCCCGCGACGAGCCCAGCGCCCCGCACACCGGCCCCACCCCGGCGGGCCGCCCCACCGGCCGCCACCCGCGGCGCCCGCCCGACCCCACCCCGGTTCCCACCCGGGCCAGGCACCCGGCGCCGTCCCCGCCTCACCCCGTACCACCCGCGAGACCCGACCCACCCACGGGTCCACACCGCCCAGCCCACACCGGCGGTACCGCGCGCACCGGCCCGGCCCAGCCGACGGGCCTGTGCCACCCCGCCGGCGCCAGCACCACGCCCCCACCCGGGACGGGCCCGACCAGCGCGGCGACAGCTGTCCGGCGGGCCCGGCACCACCGGACGCGACCCGGCCACGGGCGCACGCCCACCGCACGACGCACCGCCAACCGGCCCCACCCGGACCACCGCCACGGGCCGGCCACCGGCACGCCACCCGCCCGCCGCACGCCAGCCCCACCACACCAGGCGACCCCAACCCGCCGCACCCGCCCCATCCGTACCGCCGCCTTCGCCGGCTCGCCGACGCGCCCACCGCACCCGGCCCCGCCCACTGGGCGCCGAAGGCGTGTCAGGAGAGACCACGCACCGTCCCCACGGGAGTAAGAACTGCCATGCACGGACCACGCACCGCGTCCACCAGCGGCGAGCCGCTGTCGGACGGCACCTCGGTGACCCTCCTCACCGAGGGCACCTATCCGCACAGCCACGGCGGAGTCAGCGTGTGGTGCGACCAGTTGATCAACGGCATGCCCGATGTGGACTTCCACATCATGGCGGTGACCGGAACCGGCCGAGAGCCCCTGTCCTGGCAGCCGCCCGCCCACGTACGCAGCATCGAGAACTGGCCACTGTGGGGCACCACCCACCCCCGCCCCGCCCCCCGTGGCAGACGACTGCGCCGCTTCCTGGACGGGTACGAGGACTTCCTGTCAGCCCTGCTCGACCCCCTCGCGCGAGAACCGCTTCCCGGCCGCCCTGCGCCAACTGGCCGCCCTCGCCCCGGACGGCACCCTGTCCGCCGCGCTGCGCACCCAGCGGGCGGCGCGCGTGCTGGCTCACCTGTGGACCAGACTCACCCTGGCCACCGCCGCCGCCAGGCCCACCCTGCGCGACGCGCTGAGCGCCACCGACCTCCTGGAGCACGCCCTGCGCCCCCTTGCCGCCAGGCCGGCCGCCACCACCTCGGTCACGCACCCCGTCAGCGGCGGGCTCGCCGCGCTGCCCGGACTCGTCGCCCACCACCAGCACGGCACGCCGTTCCTCCTCACCGAGCACGGCGTCTACCTGCGCGAGCGCTACCTCAGCTTCCGCGCCGAGCCCTACCGCTGGCCCGTCAAGGCACTGCTGCTCGGCTTCTTCCGGCTGCTGGCCGAGGAGAGCTACCGCACCGCCGCCCTGGTGACCCCGGGAAACCGGTACAACCGGCGCTGGGAGGAGCACGGCGGCACCTCACCGGAGCGCATCCGCACCGTCTACAACGGCGTCGACCCCGCCGCCTTCCCACCCACCGGGCCTGAACCCGGGACACCCAGGCTCAGTTGGGCCGGCCGGGTCGACCCGATCAAGGACCTGGAGACCCTCATCCGGGCCTTCGCCGTCGTCCGCGACAAGCTCCCCGCCGCCCGCCTGCGCCTGTTCGGCGGCACCCCGCGCGGCGCCGAGAAGTACCGCGAGGGCTACGAACGACTCGCCGCCGAACTCGGCGTCGCCGAGGCCGTCACCTTCGAGGGCCGCGTCGAGGACATCAAGGACGCCTACGCGGCGGGCAACGTCGTCATGCTCTCCAGCGTCAGCGAAGGGTTCCCCTTCACCCTGATCGAAGCCATGTCCTGCGGCCGCGCCACCGTCTCCACCGACGTCGGCGGCGTACGGGAGGCCGTCGGGGACACCGGCATCGTCGTACCGCCGCGCGACCCGGCCCGGATTGCCGAGGCCGCGCTGCGCCTGCTCAACGAGCCCGAGCTGCGGGCCCGGATGGGGGAGGGCGCCCGGTCGCACGTCATCGAACAGTTCACGCTGCGCCAGACCATCAGCACCTTCCGGGAGATCTACCAGGACCTCTCCGGCCACCACCAGGTCCTCCCGGCCGCGCGCCCGGCGCGCGCCACGCGCCCCTCCTGGGCCCAGCCGATGGCCGCCGGAGGTGTCGGATGAGCGGCCCGTTACGCCTGGTCCCCGGCCCCGAACCAGCGCCCGGCTCACACCACGGCGCCGAGCGGCCCCGGCCCGCTGGCGAGCGCCGGCACCGAAGCGGACTGCGGCCGGCCCCCTCCTGGGCCGACGACCCGCTGGACGACCTCGCCGAGCGGCTCGCCGACGTCTGCGCCGCGGCCGTCTACCCCGACGAGATCGCCGCCTTCCTCGAAGCCGACGGTCTGACGGGCGAACAGATCACCGAGCGCTTCGGGCGCCACGACGTCTTCGAACTCGCCGCCGAGCTCCACGCACGCGTCCCGCGCGGCTACCCCGAGCCACCCGCGCCCCCCGACCCCTGGCACGCGGCACCCGGCCGGTCCCTGCTGCGCGGCGTGGTGTTCACGCCGCCCGGGCTCGGCTATGTGCTCAGCACGCCCTTCCTGGACGGGCCGAGCGGGCACTTCGGCCTCTCCGCCGGCACCGCCCCGCTGGCCGCGTCCGCGCTCGTCGGCTGGGCCTGGAACCAGGCGCTTGCCCACCGCGCCTACCGCTGGCTCGCGCTCGGCGGCACTCCCGCGGCCGCGGCCTGCCTGTGCGTCGGCGGCGCCGTGGGCACGCTGCTCGCCTTCGCCGCGGCCCTCGCGCTGCCGGGTCCCGCCGGGGCCACGGCCTTCGCCGCCGGCCATTCCTGCTACCTCGCTGCCGCCACGGCCCTGCTGGTCCTTGGCAAGGAACGCGAGCTACTGTACAGCCTGCTGCCCACCGCCGTCGGCGCCGCCGCCATGCTGTGCGTCGAGCTGCCCGTCGCCGCGCGCGCCGCGCTGCCCGCCGCCACCGTCCTGATCGCCCTGGCCTACGCGACCCACGCCCTGCGGCGGGCCGTCGCCGAGCGGCGACAGCCGCCCGACGACCCCGGGGGAGCCGGCGATTCCGCCCACGGGCTACGCTGGCGCGAATCGGTGCCCTACGGCCTGTTCGGCCTCTGCTGCGCGGTGCTCACCTCCGTCGCCGTCCTCGGCGACGTGCTGCGCTACGGCGCGGGCGCCTCGCTCACCGGCCCCTCGGTCATCGCGCTCACCCTCAGCATGGGCCTGGCCGAGTGGCTGCTCTACCGCTGCCGCGGCCTCGCGCTCGCCGCGCTCGGCCAGAGCACCACGGCCGGCGGCCTGCTGCTGCGCGTCGCCCAGGTGCTGGCCCGCTGCCTGGCCGGCTACCTCGCCGTCCTCGTCCACGCCACGGCGGCCCTCTGGCCCGAGGTGCCGCACCCGAGCCCGCAGCGGCTACTCGCCGTGGTCTCCCTCGGCGCCGTGATGTGGCTGGGCCTGCTGCTGCAGGCGTTCGGCACCGCGTGGACGCCGGCGCTGGCCACGCTGGCCGTCGCCGGCGTGGAGACGCTACCGCTGCCCTGCACGCCCATCTCCGTCCAGCTCGCCGCCTGTACCGACACCCCCGTCGTGCTGCTCGCCGCCGCCACCGCGCTCCTCGGCTGCATCACGGCACACCGCTGACCCGCCCGCACCCCGCACCACCAACGCCCGCACCAGGCACACCCACCAGAATTGGAGCCCCCGCATGTCCCCGACCCCCACGCCCCCCGCACGCCCTCAGCCGTCGACCGCCGCGACCGGGGCGAACCGGGAACCCGCGCCCGCCGCCCCCGCCCGTGACATCGCCACGGCGCCGACGCCACCCGCCGCCGGCGCGGAGGCCGGCCTCGTCGCGGTCACCGGCGCCGAGGGGTTCATCGGCTCGCACCTGGTGGAGACGCTGGTCGCTACGGGAGCCCGGGTGCGGGCGATGGTGCAGTACAACTCCTTCTCCTCCTTCGGCTGGCTGGAGACGTTGCCGGCCGACGTGCTCGACCGGGTCGAGGTGGTGCTCGGCGACGTCCGCGACCCCGGCTCCGTGACCGGCCTGGTCACCGGCGTCGAGGCCGTCTACCACCTGGCCGCCCTCATCGCCATCCCGTACTCCTACCGCGCGCCGCACAGTTACGTGGAGACCAACGTCACCGGCACCCTCAACGTCCTGGAGGCCTTACGCCACCTCGAGATCCCGCGCCTGGTGCACACCTCGACCAGCGAGACCTACGGCACCGCCCAGACCGTGCCGATCACCGAGGATCACCCCATCAACACCCAGTCGCCGTACGCCGCGTCCAAGGCGGGCGGCGACCGGCTGGCCGACAGCTACCACGCCAGCTTCGCCACCCCGGTGGTCACCCTGCGTCCCTTCAACACCTTCGGCCCGCGCCAGTCCATGCGCCGTGATTCCCACCGTCATCGGCCAGGTCGCCGCGGGCCAGCGCACCATCACCCTCGGCGACCTGCGCCCCACCCGCGACTTTAGCTACGTCAAGGGCACCGGCGCCGCCTTCCTCGCGGTCGGCACCGCCCCGCCGAACGGGTCGTCGGGCGCACCTTCAACGCGGGCACCGGCGGCGAGATCTCGATCGGCGAACTCGTCGGCCTCATCGGAACGTTGATGGACACCACCCTGGAGGTCCGCGAGGACGCCCAGCGCATCAGGCCCGCCGACTCCGAGGTCATGCGGCTGGTCTGCGACGCCTCCCGGCTGCGCGCCGCCACCGGCTGGACCCCGACCCACACCCTGGAGGACGGCCTCTGCCACACCATCGACTTCTTCCGCGACCCGGGCAACCTGGCCCGCTACAAGACCGACCGCTACAACGTCTGACCACCCCGGGGCCCCGACGGGGCCGCCCCCACCCCGCGTCGTCCCGCCCGCTCCCCGCTCGCGACCGCGACGGGACGACGCCGTGTCCACCCGTCCGCACCCCCACGCGGACCCCACAGGAGATGAGGAACCCGCCATGCACGCAGTCATCCTGGCCGGCGGCAAGGGTGTACGACTGCGCCCGTACACCACCGCCCTGCCCAAGCCGCTGGTGCCCATCGGCGACCGGCACGCGATCCTGGAGATCGTGATGCGCCAACTCGCCGCCGCCGGCTTCACCAGCTGCACGCTGGCCATCGGCCACCTCGGGCACATCCGCGCCTACGTCGGCAACGGCTCCCAGTGGGGCCTGCGCGTCGGCTACAGCAGCGAGGACAGCCCGCTGGGCACCATGGGCCCGCTGCTGACCATGCTCGACCGACTGCCCGAACACTTCCTGGTGATGAACGGCGACATCCTCACCGACCTCGACTTCGGCGACGTGCTGCGCACTCACGCGACCAGCGGCGCCCCGCTGACCATCGCCACCTACGCGCGCCAGGTCAACATCGACTTCGGCGTGCTGACCACCGAGTCGGAGCGGGTGGTGGGTTTCACCGAGAAGCCCAGTATCGACTACCGCGTCTCCATGGGCGTCTACGGTGTCTCCCGCGACACCCTCAATCCCTACACGCCGGGCCTGCCGCTCGGCTTCGACGAACTCGTCCTCGACCTGCTGGGGGCGCAGACCCCGCCGCACGCCTACGATTTCGACGGTTACTGGCTCGACATCGGCAGGCCCGACGACTACGACCGCGCCAACCCCGAGTTCACCCATCGCCGTGGCGTCCTCATCAAGGGAGCGTGACCGACCCGATGCGCATCCTCGTTCTGGGAGTCAGCGGCTTCCTGGGCGAGCACACCGTCCGGCACCTGCGCGCCCTGCCCGGCGCGCGGGTGCTCACCGGCGGTCGCTCGCCCGCAGCCGACGCCCACATCGACCTCGCCACCGTCGGCGTGGACCAACTCGCCGACACCCTGACCCCGCTGCGCGTGGACGCCGTGGTTAACTGCGCGGGCGCGGTCGGCGGCGGCTCGCTCGCCCTGGCCGGCACCAACGCTCGCGGGCCGGCCGCCCTGTGCGCGCCGCTCGCCGACTCCGCACCCCGCGCCCGCCTCGTCCACCTCGGCTCCGCCGCCGAGTACGGCACCTCTGGCGGCGACCTCGCCTTCACCCCGAGTCCAGCCCCACCCACCCGTTCGGCGTCTACGGGGCCACCAAGCTCGCCGTCACCTCCGCCGGGCTCGACGCGGTGGTGCTGCGGGTCTTCAACCCGATCGGCCCCGGCTCGCCCACCAGCAGCCTGCCCGGGCGGCTCGCCGCCCTGCTGCGCGAGGCCGACCGCGAGGGCACCGTCCGGGTGGGCGCCCTGTCCGCGTACCGCGACTTCATCGACGCCCCGCGACGTGGCGCGGGCCATCGGCCGCGCCACCACCGCCCCCGGGCCGCTGCCACCCGTCCTCAACCTCGGCAGCGGCACCGCCCACCCCGTGCGGGCGGTCGCCACCGGCCTCGCGCGGCTGGCCGACTTCCGGGGGCGCGTCGACGAGAGCGGCGCGGGATCGGGCCGCTCGCCGGCCGCCTCCCGCGCCTGGGCCGACATCACCACGACCACCGCCGCGCTGGACTGGGAGCCCCGCTGCACCTTCGACCAGTCGCTCGCCGACCTGTGGGCCGCCACCGGCCAGCCCGTCGAAGCGCCGCGGTGCCCCCCGCCTCCCCGCCCCCGGGGCGCCTGTTCGTGCCGCTGTACGTCCACCCCACGGTGGACCCCGCGGCCTGGCGGGCGCTCCGCGGTCGCGCGCGACAGCTCTACGCCGTGGTGCTCAACGCGGCCGACGGCCCGGGCCGCCACCGCGACCCCGCCTTCCGCGCCGTGGCGCGGGACCTACGGGCGGCGGGCGTACGCCTGCTCGGCTACGTGGACACCGGGTACGGGCGCCGGTCGCCGCGAGCCGTGCTCACCGACGTCCACCGCCACCACCGCTGGTACGGCGTGGACGGGGTCTTCTACGACCAGACCGCGGCCGGCCGCGCGCTGTTGCCGCGCTACCGGCGGCTGGTGCCCGCGGCCCGGCTGCTCGGCGCGCCCACCGCCGTCCTCAACCCGGGCATCCGCCCCGACCCCGGGTACGCCGACGTCGCGGACGTCCTGGTCACCTTCGAGGGCGACTGGGCCAGCTACCGGCGGGCCCGGGTCCCGTCGTGGACTGCCGGGCACGCGCCGCGGCGGTTCTGCCACCTGGTCTACGGGGTGCCCGACAGCCAGCGAAAAAAGATGGCCCATACATCGTATGATCGCGGAGCGGCGCTGCACTGTGCGGTGCCGGGGGAGGGGAGCAACCCGTGGCGGTATCCCCGTCTGGTGGAGACAACGGCATGGGAGACGACGGGTGACGGCGCGAACCTCGCTCGCGGCATGGACCGGCGCGGCACTGCTGGTGCTGGTCGGATGTTCCAGCGGCGACACGAACGACGACCAGGCGGCCGGGCCGTCACCGACCAGACCCGGTGAGACGGCCCCGCACGAGAGGGCCCCGCACGAGAGCGGGGAGCGGACCGCCGTGAAGTGGCGGCCGCGCCCCGGCACCACCTGGCAGTGGCAGCTCAACGGCCGCGTGGACACCAGCTTCGACGTGCCCGTCTACGACATCGACGGCTTCGAGAACTCCCCGCGGACCGTGGCCGGCCTGCACGCCGAAGGCCGCAAGGTGATCTGCTACATCAACGCCGGCGCCTGGGAGGACTGGCGCCCGGACGCCGACGCCTTCCCCGAGGCCGTGCGCGGCAAGGGCAACGGCTGGGAGGGCGAGCGCTGGTTGGACATCCGTCAGCGCGACACGCTGCTGCCGCTGATGGCCAAGCGGATGGACATGTGCGCCCGAAAGGGCTTCGACGCCGTGGAGCCGGACCTGATGGACGGCTACCGCAACCGCACCGGCTTCCCGCTCACCGCGGCCGACCAACTCGCCTACAACCGCGGGCTGTCCAAGCTCGCCCACGAGCGCGGCCTCGCCGTGGGCCTGAAGAACGACCTCGACCAGATCCCCGAACTCGTGGACGACTTCGAGTTCGCGGTCAACGAGGAGTGCGCCGAGTTCGGCGAGTGCGCCAAGCTCACCCCGTTCCTCAAGGCCGACAAGGCCGTCTTCCACGTCGAGTACACGCTGCCGACCGACAGGTTCTGCCGAACCGCCAAGGACCTCGGCCTCAGCTCGATGCGCAAGCGCCTCGACCTCGACCCCTGGCGCGACGCCTGCTGACCCCCGCCCGCCGGGAACCCGGGCCCGCGCCCCCGGCCACGGCCGCACGACCTGGCCTGAACGCGCCGCGCGGCCGGGGCCCCTCCCCGCCGCGCCGGCCTAGCATCGCCTTGGTGTGGACGACCACGGGCTGAGGCGGGGTACATGGATTGGTTGACACGCCGGCGGCGCCCGGGCAACGGGCCGCGGCTGAGCCACGTTACGCGGGCCGCGGTGCGGGCGGCCAGGGCCCGGGCCGCCGCGGCCGGCCTGGAGCCGGGCGACGAATGCCCCCGACGGGGCAGCTGGCGGCACATCGTCTTCCACGGCGGCGACGCGGAGCTGGCCAAGCGGTACCTGCTGGACCTGCCGCCGGTCGAGGAGCGGCTGTTGCGCTACGTCGTGCGGACCCCGGACGGCACTTGGGGCAGGGACTCCGGGGGCCTGTACCTGGAGTCCCTGCGGCCGTGGCAGCGGGACGCGTCGGCCGCCGAGTGCACGGGCACGGTCGTCGCCGTCGCGGGGCTCCGGGGCCTGGTCCTGGCGGCCCGGGGCCAGCTCGACAACTTCATCGCGGAGGTCGCCTGCGGCCGGTGCGAGCACGAGTGGTACGACGGCCTGCGCTACCAGGCCGTCACCGCCGTGCGCTGCCCGCGCTGCCGGGCTCTCAACGGCGTGGACAGCGGCTGCGTCAACGTCAACCCGTTCTAGCCGACCCCCGTCCCACCGCCCGCCGACGGCCCCGAGGCCCGTACGGGCCTCGAGCGAACCGCGCCCGGCGGCCCGGCACCCCGGGCGCCTAGAGGCGCACCACGGTGACCTCCGTGGCCTTGACGCTGGCCCAGACGGCGGCGCCCTCCGTGAGGCCGAGTTCCACCGCCGCCGCGGGGGTGATCTCGGCCACCAGGTCGGGCACCCGCGCCGAGCCCAGGACCACCCGCAGCCGGCTGCCCACGGCCGTGATCTCCCGCACCCGACCCGGCCACACGTTGCGCGGGCTCCCGCTCGGCTGCTCCCGGTGCAGCGAGACCGCCTCGGGCCCAAAGATCGCCAGTGCCGCGCCCGCCTCCCCGACGGCTTCCGCCTCCTCCACCGCCTCGACCGCCGCCGCGGCACCGGCCGTTCCGCCGCCCGAGACCGGGTGGTCGCCGCCACTTCGCGCGGGCAGCGGGTCGGCGGTCACCAGGCGCCCCGAGCCCGGCAGCGCGAGGCCGCCGTCCGCGGTGACTGTGCACCGCCAGGCGTTGTGGCCGAGCATGCGGGCCACGCGGGCGCCGGGTCACCTCGGCCGGCGTCGCGTACTGCGCGACCCGCCCCCGCTCCAGCACCAGCACCCGGTCGGCGAGCGAGACCGCCTCCACTGGGTCGTGCGTGACGATCAGACAGACGCCGTCGAAGTCGGCCAGGTGCCGGCGCAGCGCGCGGCGTACCTGGGCGCGGGTCGTCTGGTCGAGCGCCGCGAGCGGCTCGTCGAAGAGCAGCAGACGCGGCCGCGCCGCCAGCGCCCGGGCCAGCGCGACGCGTTGCGCCTGCCCGCCGGAGAGCTGCCCGGGCCGGCGCCGCGCGAGGGTGTCCCACCCCGAGCCGCTCCAGCCACTCCCGCGCCACCCGGTGCGCCTCGGCCGCGCCGACCCCGCGCGCCCGCAGCCCGTAGGCCGTGTTGCGCGGAAAGAGCGCGCCGTCCTGGGGCACCCACGCCACCCCCCTGCGGTGCGACGGGAGGTCGCCCACCTCCGCGTCACCCAGCCGCAGCGTGGCCCGCGACCGGTCGGTGAGCCCGAGCAGGGCGCGCAACAACGTGGTCTTGCCGGCGCCGTTGGGCCCGACGACGGCGATGGTGGTGCCGGGTGGCGCGTCGAGGATCAGCTCGTTGAAGCCGGTGAGTTCGGCCCGCAGCGACCAGCCGCCCCGCCCCGCACCCGGCGCCCCCGCGCCGTCCCGCCGGCCGCCGCCGGCGGCGCTGCCGCCCGGGCCGTCCTCGTCCGGGCCGGTCCCCGGGTCGTCGCCCGGGGCCGGAGCGTCGAGCGGGGCGTCGTCCGGGTGCCCGGCCGGTCGGCCCGGCGCGGGCAGCCCGTCGCCGTCGTACCCGGCCGCGCGCCGGGTTCCGCCGCGTAGCGCGCGGGTGCCGCCGGCCCATCGGCCGCGCAGCGCGAGCAGCACGGCCATCGCGATCGCCGAGCAGCAGCAGGGACACCGAGGTGGCGGCCGCCGGATCGGCCTGCAACAGCAGGTAGACCTGGAGCGGCAGCGTCTGGGTGACGCCCGGCAGGTTGCCGGCGAAGGTGATGGTGGCCCCGAACTCGCCCAGCGCCCTGGCCCAGGTCAGCGCGGCGCCCGCGAGCAGCCCCGGCGCCACCAGCGGCAGCGTGACGGTGCGGAAGACCCGCCACGGACCGGCGCCGAGCGAGGCGGCCCTCTGCTCGTACCGGCGGTCCAACCCGGCGAGCGTGCCCTCCAGGCTGATGACCAGGAACGGCATCGCCACGAACATCGCCGCGACCACCGCCCCCGCGGTGGAGAACGGCAGCGTGATGCCGAACCAGTCCTCCAGCACCCCATCGAGCAGCCCTTTGCGGCCGAAGCCCAGCAGCAGGGCCACGCCGCCCACCGTCGGCGGCAGCACCATCGGCAGCAGGACCAGCGAACGCACCAGCGTCTTGCCGGGCACCGCGCCCCGGGCGAGCATCCAGGCCAGCGGCACGCCGAGCACCACGGAGATGCCCAGCGACCAGAACGAGACGGTCAACGACAGCCACAGCGCCTCCCGGACCGGTGCGCTGCCCAGGTGTGTACCCAACTCGGACCAGGAGGTGCGGGCCACCATGCCGGCCAGCGGGAGCAGCAGGAACGCGACCGTCAGCGCGGCCGGCAGGGCGAGCGCCAGCGGCGTGCCCGCCCGCGCGGCCCGCCGCCCGTGCCCAGGGCGCCGACCGCCGCGCACCGGCCCCGTCCGCTCCGGCCCCTGGTCGGCTCCGACCCGGGGAAGACGTCCGAGGCCGTCGCCCTCGTCGTGCGCGCTGCGTTTCATCCGTGCCGGTTCCTTACGGGCCGAGGGGCTCAGGGGCGTTGGAACCCTGCCTCACGCAGCATCTTCTGCGCCGTGGGCGAGGTCAGCCACCGTACGAACGAGGCGGCCCGCGCCTCGTGTCGGGAGGAGGAGAGGGGTGCCGCGGGGTAGGTGGCGATGGCGTTCTGGGCGTCGGGGATGGCCACGGTGTCGACGCTGCCCCTGGCGGTGGCCGCGTCGGTGACGTAGACGATGCCCGCGTCGGTCTCGCCGAGCGTGACCTTGCTGAGAACGGCCCGCACGCTCGGCTCCTGCGACACGGGCTCGACGCTCACGTGCTGCCCGTCGAGCACGGCCTCGCTGTGGCGGCCCACCGGTACCTCGGGCGCCGCCAGGACCACCTTCAGGTCCTTGTCGGCGAGGTCGCGCAGGCCGCGCAGGCGGTGCGGATTGCCCTCGCCCACCGCGATCACCAGGCGGTTCTTGGCGATGGTCGTCGTCGGACCGGTCTCGCCCCGCAGCCTGCGCATCGTCGGCAGGTCCGCGGTGACCAGCGCGTCGGCCGGCGCGCCCTGCCGCACCTGCGCGGCCAGGTCCTGCGACCCGGCGAAGGAGAACCGCACCCGGACGTCAGGGTGCTCCCTCTCGTACGCGTCGCCGACCTTGGCGAACACGTCGGTGAGCGAGGCCGCGGCCAACACCGTCAACTGGGTCCCGCCGTCCTCACCGCCGCCGGCGGAGTCGTCGCCGGAGCCGCACCCGGCCACGGTCAGCAGGGCGGCGAGGCACAGCGCGGCGGCGGTGACCCGGCGCCGCGGGCGGGCGAGGGACATGGAGGGCTCCTCGCAGATCCTGGACGGGGGCTTGCGCGGGCCCGGGCCGGCCACGGCGGGTCCGTACGGTGGCGAGCCGGCGGGTCAGACGCGGTCGATGTGCACGTTGGTGGACTTCACCCGCGCGGTGGCGCGCACGCCCACCTCAAGGCCGAGTTCCTCCACGGCCTCCCGGGTGAGCAGCGAGACCAGCCGATGCGGCCCGGCCTGCATCTCCACCTGGGCCGCGACGTCACCGAGCTTGACGGCGGTGACGATGCCCGCGAAGGCGTTGCGGGCCGAGGTGTACGGCACGTCCTCCTCACCCTCGGCGGCCTGTGCCAACTCCACGGAGAACGCCGCGAGGTGCCGGCCGTCGATCAACCCCCGCCCGCCCTCGTCGCGGTGGGTCGCGACACGGCCCGCGTCGGCCCACCGGCGCACGGTGTCAGCGCTGACGCCGAGCAACCGCGCGGCCTGACCGATGCCGTAGGACTGGCGGCCTGACCAATGCCGTAGGACTGCATGTGCGGGACAATAAGCGCCGCCTGGCAGCATCTGCAAACGTGCGAGCGGGAATCGCTGGCATCTGCTGCCTGGTCTCCACTTCCTGCGCCTCCCAGGCTCTCTCCCATGAGCACGCTCCCACGCACCGGCCCAAGGCGGCGCACTGAAGCGCGTCGGGAGCGGGAACGCCGGGCGCACCCTCCGCACGCCCATCCGTGCATCACCTCACCGCCCTCGCCGCGCCACCCGGCGTACGGCGCGGGGCCTGGTGCGCGGCGTGCCGCTCGGGCGGTACGGGCGGCTCGACGCAGGTGAGAGCCCCGGCCTCGCGGCACGGGTGGTGACGCGACCGGGGCGGGGAGGGGAGGGCTGTCGGCGGCGGAACGGCGTGCGGGCTGGGGCCGTCCCGCCGGGAGCCGCTAGCGGCCGGCCGGCACCGTCGCGGGCGGCACCACGATCGCCGTGACGACGAAGCCGTCGTGGATCACCCAGCGGCCGTCGAACCTGGTGAAGGGGAACCCGTCGGGAATATCCGCCGAGGGCAGCAGGCGGGCCCGGAAGGTGCCCTGGTGGGCGGGGGCCTCGGCGCCGCCGGAGGTCGCGGCCTCTGGGGCGAAGGTCAACTCCGCGTCGGAGAAGTCCATTTCGCGCCGGGCCAGCGGGTACCACGCCTTGAAGACGCTCTCCTTGGCGCTGAACAGGAGCCGGTCCCAGTGCACCGGGCCGCCGTGCCCCCAGGCGCCGTCGGCGATCCGCTGACCGCGCTCCCGCTCGGCGTCCAGCGACACGATGCCGAGCACGCCGTCGGGCAGCGGCGCGTGCGGTTCCGCGTCGATGCCGATCGAACGGGCCGCCGTGTGCGGGACCAGGGCCGCGGCGCGGTACCCGTCGCAGTGCGTCATGCTGCCCACCACGCCGTCGGGCCAGTTGGGCTCGCCGCGCTTGCCCGGCAGGACCGGGGTGGGCGGGAGGTCGAGGCCGGCCATCGCGCGCCGCGCGCAGGCGCGTACCGTGGTGAACTCGCGGCGCCGCTTGAGCACCGCGCGTTCGAGCAGCGCAGCCTCTTCGGGAAAGAGGGCGTCGGGCTCGGCGTCGGTCCGCACGGCCTCGGCCCAGGAGACGGTGGGGGGGACCAGTGCGTTCGATATGACGGACGCCATCGGGACAGGTGCCGCCCCGCTTGTCAAGTCCTTCACAGCGGCCTCGTCCGTGTCCCGCCCCATGGCCAACCCCCTATTTGTGCGTAAGCGCCTTGCTTTGTGCGTAAGCGCCTTGCAGGTCATTCTGTCTCTGACCCTAGCGATCTGTCGCGCTTGGCAGGAGCGAACGAGGGGAAGATCACAGTGTGCCCTACTCCTGTCGTTCACAAACCTCCCCTAGTCTCCGTCGCATGACGGTCTTGCCCGACGGGCTCCCCTTGGTAGCCGAGTTCCCGGACGCATCCCGAGAGCAGTGGCAGCAGCTAGTTGGCCACGTGCTGCGCAAGTCCGGCGCGTCCGACGCCACCGGCGTCGCGGCCGAGGAGGCGCTCAGAACCCCGCTCCAGGACGGCCTCTTCGCCCGCCCCCTCTACACCGCTGACGACGCCCCCGACGCGACCCTCGTCGGCTACCCCGGCTTCCCCCCCTTCGTGCGCGGCGGGCGTCCCGAGGGAGCGGCGGTCGCCGGCTGGGACGTACGTCAACGCCACGCGCACCCCGATCCCGAGCGCACCCGGGAGGCGGTCCTCGCCGACCTGGAGAACGGGGTCTCCTCGCTGTGGCTGGCGGTCGGCGACGGGGCGCTGCCCACCGACGCGCTGCCCCGGGCCCTGGAGGGGGTCTACCTCGACCTGCTGACCGTCGCCCTCGACGCGGGCCCCGACTTCGCCGCCGCGGGCTCGGCCCTGCTCGCCCTCTACGACCAGCGCGAGGTGCCTCAGCACGCCGCGCTCGCCGTCCTCGGCGCCGACCCGTACGGCGTCCTGGCCCGCACCGGCCGCGCCGAGGCCCTGGCCGGGCACCTGGCCGCCGCCACCGAGCTGGCCCGCCGGGCCAGCCGCGACCACCCGGGCGTGCGGGCGCTGAGCGTGGACGCGCTGCCCTACCACGAGGCCGGCGGCTCGACCGCCGAGGAACTCGGCGCCTCGCTCGCCGCCGGCGTCGGCTACCTGCGCGAGCTGACCTCGGCCGGTCTGTCCGTCGACGCGGCGCTGGCGCAACTGGAGTTCCGCTACGCGGCCACCGCCGACCAGTTCCTGACCATCGCCAAGCTGCGCGCCGCCCGCCGCCTGTGGGCTAGGGTCGCGCGGGTCTGCGGCGCGGCCGACGGCAGCGCCGCGCAGCGGCAGCACGCGGTGACCTCGCCGGTCATGATGACCCGGCGCGACCCGTGGGTGAACATGCTCCGCACCACCGTCGCCACCCTGGGCGCCGGCGCCGGCGGCGCCGACGCCGTGACCGTGCTGCCCTTCGACAGCGAGCTGGGCCTGCCCGACGGCTTCGCCCGCCGCGTCGCCCGCAACACCTCCTCCATCCTTATCGAGGAGTCGCACCTGGCCCGCGTCATCGACCCGGCCGGCGGCTCCTGGTACGTGGAGCGGCTGACCGCCGAGGTCGCCGAGGCCGCCTGGGCCTTCTTCCAGGAGATCGAGGCCGCCGGCGGCATGGCCAGCGGGCTCACCTCCGGGCTGATCCCCGACCGGCTGGCCGCCACCTGGCAGCGCCGTTCGAAGGACCTCGCGAGGCGCAAGGAGCCGATCACCGGCGTCAGCGAGTTCCCGCTGCTGGACGAGCGCCCCATCGAGCGCGAGCCGGCCCCCGCCGTGGCGACGCCGGAGGGCGGCCTGCCCCGGGTGCGCCGCGACGAGGCGTACGAGCGGCTCAGGGCCCGCAGCGACGCCCACCGGGCGACGGCGGGGGAGCGGCCGAAGGTCTTCCTCGCGACGCTCGGCCCGGCCGCCGCGTACACCGCACGGGCCACCTTCGCCGCCAACCTGTTCCAGGCCGGTGGCATCGAGGCCGTGCGGGAACAGGCCGGCACCGACCCGCGGGCGGCGGCCGAGGCGTTCGCCGGCAGCGGCGCGCGGATCGCCTGCCTGTGCTCGACCGACCAGCTCTACGCGGAGCAGGCCGAAGACGCCGCCGCCCGGCTCAAGTCCGCGGGAGCCACCCGGGTCTACCTGGCGGGCCGCCCCGGCGAGCGGCGGGAAGACTACGTGCGGGCCGGGGTGGACGAGTTCGTCTTCGCGGGCTGCGACGCGGTCGAGGTGCTGACCTCGGCCCTGAACACCATGGGGATTGCGTGATGCGAGGCGAAGCAGCAGCGACGGGCCAGATCCCGAACTTTGCGGACGTCGAACTGGCCGAGGAGGGCGAGTCTCCCGGCCGCACCGCCGACGACTGGCGCGCCGCGCTCCGCGAGAGCACCGGCAAGGACGAGGACGCGCTGGTCTGGGAGACGCCCGAGGGCATCGGCGTCAAGCCGCTCTACGGCGCCGAGGACCTGGCGGGTGTCGACTTCCTGAACACCTACCCGGGCATCGCGCCCTACCTGCGCGGCCCGTACCCGACGATGTACGTCAACCAGCCGTGGACGGTGCGCCAGTACGCGGGCTTCTCCACCGCCGAGGAGTCCAACGCCTTCTACCGGCGCAACCTAGCCGCGGGGCAGAAGGGCCTGTCGGTCGCCTTCGACCTGCCCACCCACCGCGGCTACGACAGCGACCACCCGCGGGTGACCGGCGACGTCGGCATGGCGGGCGTGGCCATCGACTCGATCTACGACATGCGGCAGCTCTTCGACGGCATCCCGCTGGACAAGATGAGCGTGTCGATGACGATGAACGGCGCGGTGCTGCCCGTGCTCGCGCTGTACATCGTCGCCGCCGAGGAGCAGGGCGTCGCGCCCGAGAAGCTGGCCGGAACCATTCAGAACGACATTCTGAAGGAGTTCATGGTCCGCAACACCTATATCTACCCGCCGCAGCCCTCCATGCGGATCATCTCCGACATCTTCGCGTACACCTCGCAGAAGATGCCGCGCTACAACTCCATCTCCATCTCCGGCTACCACATCCAGGAGGCCGGGGCCACCGCCGACCTGGAGTTGGCGTACACCCTCGCCGACGGCGTGGAGTATCTGCGGGCCGGGCTGGACGCGGGCATGGACGTGGACGCCTTCGCGCCGCGCCTCTCGTTCTTCTGGGCCATCGGCATGAACTTCTTCATGGAGATCGCCAAGCTGCGCGCGGCCCGCCTGCTGTGGGCCAAGCTGGTCAAGCAGTTCGACCCCAAGAACGCCAAGTCCCTCTCGCTGCGCACCCATTCGCAGACCTCGGGCTGGTCGCTGACCGCGCAGGACGTGTTCAACAACGTCGCCCGCACCTGCGTCGAGGCCATGGCCGCCACCCAGGGCCACACCCAGTCGCTGCACACCAACGCGCTGGACGAGGCGCTGGCGCTGCCCACCGACTTCTCCGCCCGCATCGCCCGCAACACTCAACTCCTGCTCCAGCAGGAGTCGGGCACCACCCGGGCCATCGACCCCTGGGGCGGCAGCGCGTACGTGGAGCGCCTCACCCTCGACCTCGCGCGCCGCGCCTGGCAGCACATCGAGGAGGTCGAGGTGGCCGGCGGCATGGCGAAGGCCATCGACGCGGGCATCCCCAAGCTGCGTGTCGAGGAGGCCGCCGCCCGCACCCAGGCCCGCATCGACTCGGGCCGGCAGCCGGTGATCGGCATCAACAAGTACCGGGTGGACAGCGACGAGCAGATCGACGTCCTCAAGGTCGACAACTCCGCCGTGCGGGCCCAGCAGATCGACAAGCTGCGCCGGCTGTGCGAGGAGCGGGACGAGCAGGCGTGTCAGGATGCGCTGCGGGCGCTGACCGGCGCGGCCCGGGACGGCGCCCAGCGCGGCGGCGGCCTGGAGGGCAACCTGCTGGCCCTGTCTGTGAACGCGGCTCGGGCCAAGGCCACCGTCGGCGAGATCTCCGACGCCCTGGAGAAGGTGTACAGGCGGCACTCCGGCCAGATCCGTACGATCTCCGGTGTGTACCGAGACGAGGCAGGAACGCCATCAGGAGTGGAGCGCACCCGGGCGCTGGTCCGCGCCTTCGAGGAGGCCGAGGGCCGGCGCCCGCGCATCCTGGTCGCCAAGATGGGCCAGGACGGGCACGACCGGGGCCAGAAGGTGATCGCCACCGCCTTCGCCGACCTGGGCTTCGACGTGGACGTCGGCCCGCTGTTCCAGACCCCCGCCGAGGTCGCCCGGCAGGCGGTGGAGGCCGACGTGCACATCGTCGGCGTCTCCTCGCTGGCCGCCGGCCACCTCACGCTGGTGCCGGCGCTGCGTGAGCAACTGGCTGAGGCGGGGAGGGAGGACATCACCATCGTGGTGGGCGGCGTCATCCCGCCGCAGGACGTCGAGACGCTGTGCGAGATGGGCGCGGCCGCCGTCTTCCCACCCGGCACGGTGATCCCCGACGCCGCCCACGACCTGGTCACGTCGCTGGGCGCGGCGCTCGGCCACGAGCTGTGAGCCCATGCCACCCAAGATCGACATTGACGAGTACGTACGCGGCATCCGCGAGGGCTCGCGGGCGCACATCGCCCGCGCCATCACCCTCGTGGAGTCTACCCGGCCTGACCACCGCGCGCTCGCCCAGCGGTTGCTGATCGAGCTGCTGCCGTACGCGGGGGGCTCCCGCCGCGTGGGCGTCAGCGGCGTGCCCGGCGTGGGCAAGTCCACCTTCATCGACGCGCTCGGCACCCTGCTCACCGAGCGCGGCCACCGGGTGGCGGTGCTCGCCGTCGATCCGTCCTCCAGCCGCACGGGCGGCTCCATCCTGGGTGACAAGACCCGGATGGAGCGCCTGGCCGTGGACCCGGCCGCCTTCGTCCGCCCCTCGCCCACCTCGGGCACCCTGGGCGGCGTCGCCAGGGCGACCCGGGAGACCATCGTGCTGATGGAGGCCGCGGGGTACGACGTGGTGCTGGTGGAGACCGTGGGCGTGGGCCAGTCCGAGACGGCGGTCGCCGGCATGGTGGACACCTTCCTGCTGCTCATCCTGGCCCGCACCGGAGACCAGCTCCAGGGCATCAAGAAGGGCGTCGTGGAGCTGGCCGACCTGGTGGCGGTCAACAAGGCCGACGGCCCGCACGAGCGCGACGCCTGCTCCGCGGCCCGCGAACTGGCCGGCGCCCTGCGGCTGTTGCGCCCGCGGGCGGCCCCGTCCGCGGCCCCCGCCGGCGGGCCCGCGGGGGCGCGCGGCGCCGACGCGCCGCCGCACCCGGATGAGGTGTGGAACCCCCCGGTGCTGACCTGCAGCGCCCGTGAGGGTACGGGCCTGGACGAGCTGTGGGAGCGCGTCGAGGCACACCGCAAGGTGCTGGACGCGACGGGCGCGCTCCAGGCCAAGCGGCGCGACCAGCAGGTGGAGTGGGTCTGGTCGATGGTCCAGGAGCAGCTCCTGACCCAGCTCCGCGAGCACCCCGCGGTACGCCGGGTGGGCCCCGAGGTCGAACGCCAGGTCCGGGAGGGCACGCTCACGGCCTCCCTCGCTGCCGAACGCGTCCTGGCCGCGTTCGCTTCGCCGAACACCCCGACCACCGGCGAGGCGACCGGCACGCCTGGCGACGGGGACGCGACCCGCGCCTGAGGCGATCCGTGCCGGCCGGGCGTTCCGCGCGCCCGGCCGGCCGGGCCGTGCCTAGCCTGCCCGGGCGACCGGCGTGGCGGACTGCCGCGAGCGGCGCAGCGCGTCGGCGACGAAGCCGCTCGCCTTGAGTTCCTCGACGAGGTCACGCAGGAAGTCGACCGTCGCCGGCTCGCGATCCCTGGTGGTGCCCAAGGCCTGCCGGATGTGCATGAACGGGTCCGCGAGCAGGCGCAGGTCCGGCTGCGCCGCGACGTACTCCGTCAGCGGCTCCCGGATGCCGGCCGCGACCTCGAGGCACTCGGCGCGGAAGGCCGTCACGCCCTCGTTGCCGCGCACCACGCTGGCGTGGCGCAGGGTGCAGGAGAGGAACAGGTCGTACCGGAACCGCGCTTGACGCCGATGCGCCCGCCCGGTCCACGTCGGCGGCGGTGGCGAACGGCGCCGTGCGGCACGGCGTACACACCCTCGATGAGCACGTACGGGGCGGTGAAGGCGATGTCCGCCTCCCGCGCGGGCTCGATGGCCAGGAAGCACAGATCGGCCTCGCCCGTCGCCATCGCCTTGTACGACGCGCGCGCCGCGTCGAAGCAGCGGAACTCGACCGGGACGCCCAGCCGCGCGCCGACCTCGCGCGCGAGGTCCACCGTGACGCCGGCCGGGGCCGCCGGCGTGCCCTGGGCCAGCACCGGGTTGCCCAGGTTGATGGAGGCCCGCAGGGTGCCGCGCGGGGCGAGGTCCCGCGCTATGCCGCTGATCGCGTTCGTCATGACGCGGAGTCTAGGCCGCCCGCGTCACCGGTCGCCGCATGGAACGGGGGGTCACGGGCGGGCCGCCAGGCCCAACTCCTCCGGGCCCAACTCCGCGAAGAACCGCTCCACGTCAGCCGGGCTCACCTCCGCGAGGTGGGCCGGACTCCAGCGGGGCCGGCGGTCCTTGTCGACCACCTGCGCGCGCACGCCCTCCACCAGGTCCGGCGTGCTCACCGCGGCGCAGGAGACCCGGTACTCCTGGTCCAGGACCGGCTCCAGGGCGCCGAGTCGCCGGGCCCGGCGCAGCGCGCGCAGGGTCACCTTCAGCGCGGTGGGCGACTTGCCCGCCACGCGCTCCGCCGCCTCCTTGGCCGCCGGCACGCCGCACTCGCGCAACCCGGTCAGGATCTCCTCGACGGAGTCGGCGGCGTAACACGCGTCGATCCACTCGCGGTGCTCGTCCCACTCGCTGGCCGGCGCCGGCGCGGCGAACCGCTCCACCGCCTCTGCCGGCGTGCCCGTCTCCAGCGCGGCCTTGAACGCGTCCAGGCGCTCCGCCGGTACGAAGTGGTCCGCGAAGCCGCACGCGATGGCGCCACCCGCCGCCATCCGGTCCGTGGTCAGCGCCAGGTGCGTGCCCAACTCGCCGGGCGCGGAGGCCAACAGGTGCGTACCGCCCACGTCAGGCACGAAGCCGATGCCGACCTCCGGCATCGCGACCATCGAGCGCTCGGTCACCACGCGCACCCCGCCGTGCGCGGAGACCCCGACGCCGCCGCCCATCACGATGCCGTCCATGAGCGCCACGTACGGCTTGGGGTAGCCGGCGATGTGGGCGTTGAGCACATACTCGTCGCGCCAGAACGCGCGGGAGGCGGTGCCGCCGGCACGGGCGTCCTCGTAGATGGCGCGGATGTCGCCGCCAGCGCACAGACCGCGCTCGCCGGCACCCTCGATGACCACCGTGTGCACCGCGTCGTCGTGCTCCCACGCGGTCAGCGCGGCGTCGATGGCGCGCACCATGGCGTGGCTGAGGGAGTTGAGGGCCTGGGGACGGTTGAGGGTCAGCGTGGCGGACCTGCCGCGCACGCGGGTCAGGACGTCTTCGGCGGCGGGGGAGTGGTTCATCGATTCGCTCCGGTCGGGTCGCTCGCGACGGCGCGTCGCGTGGTCTCGATGGCTGGGCCTGGCGCGCTGCTGGTGCTATCCTCTCAACCGCCCCGCGCCGCCCGGACACTCCCCCCCGCCTCCCGCCGCGATGGCCGGGCCGCGACCTCCCGGGGCCATGGGGCTAGCCTGGTCCGAGCCCAGGCAACGGGCGCCCCGACCGAGGGCCCCGGCCAGACCCGGAGAGGACGGCCGACACCGATGCCCGAGCCCGACAGGACTGCCCGGCCGACGCCGCCGACCCGGCCGCTGCACACGGTCGCCCGGATCGGGCCGTTCTTCGCCGTCCGCACCGACCCACCGGGGCCGGCCGGCCCGCGGGCCGAGGGCTACGTGCCGCTCGCCGAGCTGTACGTCGCGGGCCCGCCGGCCACCGAACGGCTGGAGGCCGCCCCGCCCGCGCTGCGCCACCGCTACACCACGGTCGCGCGCCAGCTGGGCACCGACGAACTCCGGGTGGCCGCCTCGCTCGGCTTCCAGGGGCTGGCCGGGCGGCTGTGGTCGCTGGCGGTGGGCTGCGCCGCGCTCACCGGCCAGGTGCCGGACCTGGAGCCGAGGCGCCTGTGGTGGCACCCCGAACACAGCGCTTCGCGCGAGCTGTGGCTGCCGGACGCCGACGTGGCGCCGGACCCCGTGGCTCCCGCACCCGTCGCGGACCTGGCCGAACGGGTACGGGCCACGGTCCTCGACCAGCACCTGCCCCCCCCTGCACCGGGTGGCCACGGCGGCCTCCGGGCTCTCGGGCGCCCTGCTGTGGGGAAACGCCGGCTCGGCGCTGGCCGGCGCGCTCGGTGTACTCCACGGCTGGCTGCACGCGCCGCCGAAGCCGGGCGACGGCACCACGGCCCAGGACCGCGAGACGGCCTCGGCCCGCGCGCTGGCACTGGCCCGCGACCTTGTTCGCCGCCGAACCGCTGCGCTCCACCGGCCACTGGAGCCCGGGCCCCCGCCCGACGTTCCGGCGCGCCACCTGTTGCCTCTACTACCGGGTGCCGGGCGGCGGCCTGTGCGGTGACTGCGTCCTGCCCCGCGTGCCCGGACGCTGACACCCGGCCGGCCAGCGGGCCCCCCGGGGCCGGGTGGTGCCGGGGGCCGGCCCATCGTGCGGCGGCCCGGTTGCGGCGCGATCGCAGCAGGTCAGTAGAGTGCGCCTGCTGCCATCCCCGACCGCCGAGGTACCTTCCGTGAACGCCGACCCACCCGACGCACACCCCGACGACGCCGGGCCAGTGACGGTCGTGGGCATCGGCGCCGACGGGTGGGGCGGGCTCACGGCCACCGCACGCGAGGCCCTGCGCGAGGCCCACATCCTGATCGGTGGGGCCCGCCAACTCGACCTGCTCCCCGTGGACTGCCCCGGCCGCCGCGTCCCCTGGCCGTCCCCACTGCGCCCCGCGGTCGCCGGGCTGCTCGCCGCGCACGCCGGGCAGCGCGTCGCCGTCCTCGCCAGCGGCGACCCGTTCTGCTACGGCATCGGCCGGGCCCTCAGCGAGGAGCTGGGGGCCGAGCGGCTGTGCGTCCTGCCCCACCCCTCGTCCGTGGCGTACGCCTGCGCACGGCTCGGCTGGCCGCAGGAGGACGCCGACGTGGTCAGCCTCGTCGGACGGCCGCTGGCCACCCTGCACCGCTGGCTCTTCGACCGGCGGCGGCTGCTCGTCCTGAGCGCCGGCCCCCACACCCCGGCCGAGGTCGCGGCCCGGCTGAGTGAGCGGGGCTTCGGGCCGAGCACCCTGTGCGTACTCGAACAGCTCGGCGGCGAGCGCGAGCGCCAACTCGCCGGCACGGCCGACGACTGGCCGCACCCCCCGGGCGACGCCCTCAACATGATCGCGGTCGAGTGCCGCGCCACCCCCGACGCGCCCCGGCTGGCCACCGTGCCCGGGCTGCCGGACGACGCGTACGAACACGACGGCCAGCTCACCAAGCGCCGGGTACGCGCCGCGACGCTCGCCGCGCTCGCCCCAGCCCCTGGCGAACTGCTGTGGGACATCGGCGGCGGCTCGGGCTCCATCGCCATCGAGTGGCTGCGCGCGCACCGCGCCTGCCGGGCCCTGACCGTCGAACGCGACCCGGTGCGCTCGGCGCGCATCGAGCGCAACGCGGCGGCACTCGGCGTGCCGGCGCTGCGCGTGATCACCGGCAAGGCGCCCGACGCGCTGACCGAACTGCCCACGCCCGAAGCCGTGTTCATCGGCGGCGGCCTGACCACCCCCGACCTCCTGGAGACCTGCTGGGCCGCGCTGCCGGGCGGCGGCCGGCTGGTGGCCAACACGGTGACGCTGGAGTCGGAGGCGCTGCTGGCCGACTGGTACCGGCGCCACGGCGGCGAACTCGTACGCCTCACGGTCGCGCGCGCCGTCCCCGTCGGCGGCTTCACCGGTTGGCGTCAGGCCATGCCGGTCACCCAGTGGGCCGTGACCAAGAACGCCGAGGCCGCCCCGGCCGCCGGCCGCACAGCCACCCCCGGCGGCCGCGCCGGCACCCCGGGCGCCGACCGCGCGACCAGACCGGACCGAGGAGAAGAACGATGACGGTGTACTTCATCGGTGCCGGCCCCGGCGCCGCCGATCTGATCACCCTGCGCGGCGCCCGCACCCTGGCCCGCTGCGCCGTGTGCCTGTACGCGGGCAGCCTGGTGCCGCGCGAATTGCTCGCCGAGTGCCCGCCGGACGCCCGCCTGTTGGACACCGCCAGGCTCGACCTCGACCAGATCACCGCCGAACTGGTGGCCGCCCACGCCGCCGGGCACGACGTCGCCCGGCTGCACTCGGGCGACCCGTCGGTGTTCAGCGCGGTCGCCGAGCAGATGCGCCGGCTGGACGCGGCCGGCGTGCCGTACGAGATGGTGCCCGGCGTGCCGGCGTTCGCGGCGGCGGCGGCGGCCCTCGGCCGCGAACTGACCGTGCCCACCGTCGGGCAGACCGCCATCCTCACCCGTGTCGCGCAGCGCGCCACGCCCATGCCGGAGGGCGAGGACCTCGCCACCCTCGGCCGCAGCGGCGCCCTGCTCGTCGTCCACCTCGCGGCGCACCATGTGGAGCGGGTGGTCACCGAGCTCCTCCCGCACTACGGCGCCGACTGCCCCGCTGCCGTCGTCGCCATGGCCAGCCGCCCCGACGAACTCGTGCTGCGCGGCACGCTGGAGACCATCGCCGAGCAGACCATCGCGGCGGACATCACGCGCACGGCCGTCATCATGGTCGGCCGCACATTGGGCGCGGATCAGTTCAGCGATAGCTACCTCTACTCCGTGGACCGCGAGCGCCCGGCGTAGGCCGCTTCGCGGGCGGTGCGGCGTGCGCCGGGGAGGTCTCGGCTCGTTGTGGGCTGTCCATCGGTCACCTGCTGTGGTTCGCTACGAAGCGACGGACCTGCTGGCACTGCGTAACCGGGGGAGCGAGGTCACGATGACGGGATTGGCTGAACTGGCGTCTGCGGGTGCGTTGGCGGTGGTCCAAACCGCAGGCACCGACGTGTGGGTGACGTTTCGGGATGGGCTGGCGCGCTGGTCCGGCCGTGGTGATCAGGACGCTGTCACGGTAGCCGTCGATCGCTTGGACCGTACGGCAGCCGAGTTGGGCTCAACTGATGACGCGGAGACCGCGGATCCGGCTCGGGCGGCAGCCCCAGCCTGGCTCACGCGCATCTCCGATCTCCTGGAAAGCACACGTGACGCTGAGCGTGCGGAGCTTGAGCGAAAGCTGCTGAGCCTGCTCGCCGCAGCACGACCAGGTGGCAGCCCCTCGATGTCGGCTGGCGCCGGAGGACTGGCGGTGCAGGGTCCGGTGACGGTGCGTGCTGATGGTGGCTCGGTGGCGGGTGCGGTCATCCATGGGGGCGTCCATGTCCAGGGCCCTCGTATGCCGGGAGCGGAACGGGGCTGACTGTTCCCGGCGGAGCGCAGCCGGCCAGCGAACCCCACGCATCAGCCCACACGTCACTGTCTGCTTACTCCGGTTCAGTGGCGATCCAGCGAGCGGACTCGGTGACCGTGCGCGCCTTGCCCCCTGCCTAGGCGGGCTCGCCAGGCAGTTGGTCCATCGAGATCCCGATCGGTCGACTGGACGACGCGTTCACCGGGCGGGTTCAACTGCTCAGAGAGCTGGACCACGTGCTGGAGGACGGTCAGCACAGCCCGCGCAACCAGGTGCTCTGCGGTCTCGGAGGTGGTGGGAAGAGCACGGTCGCTGTCGCAGCGTCCCAAAAGGCTGCCCGTCGCGGTACGGATGTGTGGTGGGTCTCAGCGGCTACCACGACCGAACTACACGAAGGTATGCGCCAGGTGGCTCTACGGCTCGGCGCGAGCGAGGCGGAGGTCGGGCGGGCGTGGGAGGGACGCGACAGCGCGACCGACCTACTGTGGCGTCTGCTGGAACGGCACCCGCAGCGATGGCTTCTCGTGGTGGACAACGCGGACGACCTCACACTGCTGGCCGCCGAGCACGCGGACTTCGCCGACGGCACCGGATGGCTGCGCCCGGTACTCTCTGCCGCTGGCAGACTCCTGGTCACCAGCCGGAACCGCAACTCACGCCACTGGGGGCACTGGTGGCAAACCCACAGCGTTGATACGCTGCCTCTGGTTGACGCCACCGAGGTCCTGCGGAAAGTGGCCGGCCCAGCCGCTGGACCGACTGCCGACGCCATGGTGCTGGCCGATCGGTTGGGGAGGCTCCCCTTGGCCTTGCGGCCGGCCGGGGCACACCTCGCGCTCACCGCTGGGGCGCCGCGGCAGGACACCGCGACGACCTATGTCGCATGTCTCGCTCGCCTTGATGACGCCGATCTCCGAGACCTCCTGACATCGACGGAGGCCCCGTCACACCAGGGCGTCAACGACTTGCCCGAGCACAGGGCCCGGCAGGTCATAGGCCGCACGTGGGAACTCTCCCTGGATTATCTCGCCTCTCGTGGTATGCCTGAGGCGCGACGGCTGTTGCGTTTGTTGTCTTTCTTCGCTCAGGCCCCGGTACCGTGCGTACTGCTGCGATCAGCAGTCATCGGCGGTACCGCAGGGTTGCTGCCCGGCTGTGACGGTCCGCGTCTTTGGCGGCTGCTCCAGGCACTGGCGGATATGCATCTCGTTGACCTGCCAGCACCGGGGCCGGGCGGAGACGCCGGCTCTTCGTCGAGAGAAGGCATGAGAGCTCGTACTGGTGACTTCACCGAGACTGAGAACGAGGCGCGCCTAAGTGATGCGGTGCGGTTGCACCCGTTCGTGCGAGCTGCCACCCGGGTGCAGGGCGACGCGGTCGCCGAGGAGAACACGTACCTCGGGGTGATTGCGGAACTGCTGGCCACCGCGTCCTTGGCTGAGACGACGATATCGCCGGAAGAGCCAGCACGATGGCCCCTCTGGCAGTCGCTCACGCCGCATGTCCTGCACCTCGTGCACATCGCGGATACTCGTCCAGAAACCTCACGCCAGGTCGCACGCGCAGCAGTGTTCACAGCGGTGGCAGTGGGTCGTGCGCTGCGGGCTCGAGGGCTGTACGGACGGGCCGAGGACGTCTTCGTCGTCGCGCTGCGGGTGGGATGTCGCATCCTGGGCGGCCGAGACGAGGCGTCCTTGGCCGCCCATCACGAATTGGCCGCCATTCACCTGGCACGTGGCCGACTCGACGAGGCCGAGACCGCGTACTCGACCATGGCGAGCCACCGGTGCGCCACGCTTGGTGTGGATCACCCGGATACTTTGGTCAGCCGACACATGCTTGCCTACGTCTGGCATCTGCGGGGTCAGCTCGCGAAAGCGGAGGAGGAGTATCGGGCGATCCTTGAGGTGCGCACACGCGTCTTGGGTGAGCGAGACGCCTTCACCCTGGCCACTCGGTACCGGGTGGCCAGGGTGCTTCGACACCGGGGGCGGCCTGTGGAGGCGAGAACCGAGATGGAGGCGGTGGTCGTGCTTCGCAGCGAGGTGCTCAGGCCGGAGCACCCCAGGACACTCAATGCTCGCCGCGAGCTGGCCGCATCTGTCACCGGCAGGGACGCCTGGATGAAGCGGAGGGGGGTACGAGGCGGTCTACGCGCTCCATCAGCGAGTACTGGGCGATGAACATCGACACACCCTGGTGAGCCGCAGCTCCCGGGCTCGGCTCTGGCAGGACCGGGGGCGACTGGCCGAGGCAGCCGTAGAGTACCGCGAAGTGCTTCGGCGGCAGGAGGCCCTCCTCGGAGAGGATCATCCGTATACCCGGGTAACCCGGGGCTACCTGACTCAAGTGACGAGGGAGATGGACGGGGTGGAAGGGTGAGCCCCCCGTTTCGGCGTTCTCGATCCTCACGGTGCAGGCTCGCCCGTCTGTGCCACCTCGACCTGAAGCAAGCGCGGAGAGACCGCGAACCCGTGCCGGCGGTACGCCGAGACCGCCCGGTCGCTGGAGTGGACGGTCACCCGCTCCAGGCCCAGTTCGCCCGCCCAGGTCAAAACCCCGCCTCGATCAGCTCGCCCCCCACGCCGCGGGCCCGCTCGGCTGGCACGACGTACACGCACTGCACGTCGCCCGACAGCCGTTCGAACGCGCGCGGGTGCGGCACGCGCTGGGTGATCGCCAGCCACGTCATGCCGATGACCACGTCGCCGCGGAGCGACACCACGCACCGGTGTGAGGCCGTGTGCGGGCCCACACCGTGAAGCGGGGTACGAACGCCTCCAGCGGGACGTCCGGCGTTCCGTGGAGTTCGGCCACCCACAGCCAGCGCAGCCTGGCGACGGCGGCGAACTCGTGGGGTCGGGCGGGGCGGCAGAGGATGTCCTTCACGGCTTCATGATGGCGCGGATCCGCGCGGACGGCGGAGCTAGCGGCGGGCCGCGGTGGCGGAGGGGAGTTCGTGGAAGCGGGCGCGGTAGTCGCCGGCGAAGCGGCCCAGGTGGGAGATGCCCCTCCGGTAGGCGATGGTGCCCACGCTGTCGGTGGTGGCGAGGATGTCCTGGCGGACGCGGTCCAGGCGCAGGTCGCGTACGTAGGCCAGGGGGACAGGCCGAGGTGGTCGCGGAAGGCGGAGCTGATGGTGCGCGGGGCGCATCCGGCGGCGTGGGCGATGTCGGCGAGGATGACACGCTCGGCCAGGTGGGTCTCGACGAATGCGAGGGCCGCGCGCAGGGAGCGCGGGTGACCGGTTCGCGGGCCGTCCGCAACGCGTCGGTGTGTGAGTGCGGTTGGGCCAGCAGCAGCGCGGTTACGAGGCAGCGGAGCTGGCCGCGCTGGAGTTCGGGGCGCTGGAACAGGGGGTCGCCCGAGTCCAGTTGCTCCACCAGGGAGCGGACAAGCAGGTGTACGGCCCGGCCCTTGGGCTCGGCCAGGTCCAGGGCGAAGCCGAAGCGGACGGTGGACCGCGGGGGAGCGCCGGTCAGTGCCGCGTACGCCTGGTCGACCAGGGCCGCGTCGATCCCGCAGCCCCAGGAAACGCGAGAGGGCGCCCCGTACGGGGCGCAGTTCCTCGCTGTCTCTGGGGGTTGACCACGCCGGCCGTGGTGGCGGTCAGGGTGGCGTCCAGGCCGTCGCGGGACACGGCGATGGCACCGGAGAGGCCCAGGTTGACGAAGTAGGAGCCGAGCCCTCGCGCCGCGCGGACGCGCACGGTGAGCGGCGAGGCGAAGTAACCGACGGCGAAGTCGGGCGCGGCCACCCCGCGCAGTTCGTGTCGTCCCGCGCACAGGCCGTCCAGCGGCGACGTGGTGACCGAGCCGCCGAACAGGCGGGTGGCGGCATTCAGCAGGTCGACGGGGTTCTGGGAGCGGGTGATGAGGAAGTCGCGCAGCGTAGTCGGCAACGCGCTCATTCTCCTTGCCTCTGAGGCCCCGGATGCCGGGGAGACCGTGCCGGGCCCGATGCCCTCGTGTGTGCCCTGGCGACAGTCCATCGTACGCACGGGGCAGTTAGCTACGCGGGCTCGGCCATCAGTCGGTGACACGCGTTGACCAGCGGATACGCTGCGTCGTGGCGCTGGGCCCGCTCCAGGTCGGCGATGGCCGTCGAGGTTTCCACGAGCGTTCGGCAGCGCTGGGCGCGTCGGCTGGTGAACGCTGCGAGTCCGGCTTCGACTGACTCGTGGCGGTCCAGCTCCTGGGCCAGTACGAGGCCGTCCTCGATGGCCAGGGCCGTGCCGCTGGCCATCTGTGGCGCGGGCGCGTGAGCGGCATCGCCGATGACCACGCCGCTGCCGTGGTGCCAGGCGCCCCGCAGGTAGTGGGTGCGCACCGGACGGCGCACCACCGCGCGACACTCGGCCACCAGCGGGACCAGCTCCGCCACCCGGCCGGGGAAGGATTCCAGCAACCGGGCCAGGCGCGGGGCGAGTTCGGCCTCCGGGAGGCGGTGGTGGGCCACCCCGTTCTCGGTCAGGAAGACGTACGCCTGGCTGGCCTAGAGGCGGACCAGGCCTGCGGTGTGGACCTTCCCTGAGAACTGGTGGATACCGGTGCCCCACGAGGGGCGCGGGACCAGCGCCCGCCACGCCATCTGCCCGTGGTAGCCGGGCTTGGACCGGAGGCCGAGCAGTCCCCGCACCGAGGAACGGAGGCCGTCCGCTCCGACGGCGAGGGTGACCTCGCGCTCGGTCGCGTCCGACAGGCGTACGCGGACCGACGCCGCCCCCTGCTCCAGCGCGGCGGCGGTCAGGCCGTGCCGCACCACCGCGCCGGACCGCCCGGCCGCCGCGTACAGGACGCGGTGCAGGGCCGGGCACGCGATGCCGACCATCGCCGGCCGCCGCGCACCGAGCAGCCGGGGCAACTCGACCCGGTCCGTGGCTTCGCCGCGCACGTTCACGTGCGTGATCGCGCTCATGCCGTGGCCCTCGGCCAGACACGCGTCGGCGAGTTCCAACTCGGCCAGCGCACGCAGCGCCGGACCGGTCAGGCTCAGCCCCCAACCGGTCTTCTCGCGCGCTGGGTTGGCCTCGACGACCTCCACCCGCCAACCCCGCCCGCGCGAGGGCGGTGGCCGCCGCCAGGCCGGCGACACCCGCCCCCACGATCAGAGCCGTCCGCACGCCACCGTGCCCACCGTCCATGTACGCCTCCAGAGGATCGCTTCCTCCGGGACTGTACGATCCGCCGGCCCGCCGCCCTGTCCACATCCGGCGGCGACCATCCGCCACCGGCGAAGAGTTGGCGGACCCTGGCTTGCCGCTTGCCGCTTGCCGCTTGCCGCTTGCCGCTTGCCGCTTGCCGCTTGCCGCTTGCCGCTTGCCGCTTGCCGCTCGTGTACGGCGTGGCCGCGTGGCCGCCCGGCGGCTGGTGGTGGGTGTCTGCGGTGAGGGGACGTCAGCCCTCGCGTGGGCCGCGTGGGAGGGCGCGGCCCACGATCGTGCCGGCCCGGTCGATGCAGATCACGTCCACCGCCACCGGCGCGCCGCGCAGCACCCCGAGGGCCTGTTCGCGCGCGGCCTCGGCCACCAGGTCGCCCAGCGGAACGCCGCGCGCCGCGCACAACTGCACCGTCTCCAGACCCGTGTTGGCCGTCGCGACCGCCGCCGCCAACTCTTCGTCGGCGCCGCCGGTGCGGGCGAGTTCGGCCAGGAACCCCTTGTCCACCTGCGAGCGCGAGGAGTGCAGGTCCAGGTGGCCGGCCGCCAGCTTGGACAGCTTGGCGAAGCCACCGGCGATCGTGAGTCGGTCCACCGGGTAGCGGCGCAGGTACTTGAGCACCGCGCCGGCGAAGTCGCCCATGTCGAGCAGCGCGTCCTCCGGCAGCGCGTGCTCGGCCACGGCGACCTTCTCGGAGGTCGAGCCGGTGCAGCCGGCCACGTGACGGCGCCCGGCCGCCCGCGCCACGTCCACCCCGCGCCGGATACTGTCGATCCACGCGGAGCACGAGTACGGCACCACGATGCCCGTCGTACCCAGGATGGACAGGCCGCCCAGGATGCCAAGGCGCGGGTTCCAGGTGCTCCGGGCGATCTCCTCGCCGTGGTCGACGGAGACCTCGATCTCGACGTCGCCGCTCCCGCCGAGCCGCTCCGCCACCGCCGCGACGTGCTCGCGCATCATCTGCCGGGGCACCGGGTTGATCGCGGGCTCGCCGACCGGCAGCGGCAGACCGGCGCGGGTGACGGTGCCGACCCCGGGGCCGGCCCGGAAGACCACGCCGGAGCCGGGCGGCAGCGCCCGTACCCGCGCGCGCACCAGCGCGCCGTGCGTGACGTCCGGGTCGTCCCCGGCGTCCTTGACGACGGCCGCCATCGCCCAGCCGGGGCCCGACTCCTCGGCCGCGAGCGCGAACGCCGGCTGCTGCCCCCGTGGCAGGGTGATGGTCACCGTGTCCGGGAAGTCGCCGCCGAGCAGGGCGGTGTACGCGGCCGTCGTCGCCGCCGTGGCGCACGCGCCCGTGGTCCAGCCGGACCGCAGCCCGGTGTGCTGGAGTTGGGCCTGCCGGCCGCTCGTGGCCACCGGCTCGTCGCTCGCGCCGGCCGGCCCGCCCGGCGCGAGCGCCGCGCTCCCGCCGTCCCGCTCGTGCCGCCGCTGGTCGGCCGTGTTCCGGTCGCCCTGTCCGTGTTCCCGCCGCTGGTCAGCCACGGGCCACGCCGCTCGTCCGCGCTACCGGCGCCCCGGTCGGCAGCGGGCCCAGGTCCGGGGGCCAGGCGCTCGGGCCCGAGGTGGCAGCGCGTACCGTACCGGGGGTGCCGACGCGCGCGCCCGCGCGCGCCGGGGCACCCGCCGCGCTGGCGGCACCGCCGCACCGGCGGGCCGAGAGGCCGGCCGCGCCCGTGGCTGTCCAGCGGGCGACCACCCCGCACCGCCTCACCGGGAGCACCACGATGACCGCGGCACCCCATGTGCTGATCCTCGGCGGCACCACCGAGGCCCGCCTCCTCGCGGCGGCGCTCGTCGCGGGCGACGGCGCCGGAGCGCGCCCGCCGCGCGTGACCAGTTCGCTCGCCGGCCGGGTCGCCGCGCCCCGGCTGCCCGCCGGGCAGGTGCGTGTCGGCGGGTTCGGCGGGCCCGACGGGCTGGTCCGCTGGATGCGTGAGCAGCAGGTTGACGCGCTCATCGACGCCACTCATCCTTTCGCCGAGACGATCAGTTTCAACACCGCCCGGGCGGCGGCCACCGCACATGTTCCCCTGCTGGCCCTCCGCCGCCCCGGCTGGGTCCCGGGTGCCGGCGACCGCTGGCACCCGGTGGCCTCGCTGGAGGAAGCCGCCGGCGCGCTGGCCTGCCTCGGCGAGCGCGTCTTCCTCACCACCGGGCGGATGGGGCTGGCCGCCTTCGCGCACCTGGCCGAGCACTGGTTCCTGGTCCGCTCGGTGGACGCCCCGGACCCGCCGGCGCCGCCCCGGATGGAGGTCCTGCTCGCCCGTGGGCCCTTCGACCTCGCGGGCGAGGCGGAACTGCTGCGGCGGCACCGGATCGACGTCCTGGTGACCAAGGACAGTGGCGGCCAGGCCACCGCCGCCAAGCTCACGGCCGCGCGCGAGGCCGGCCTCCCGGTGGTCGTGGTGCGCCGCCCGCCGGTGCCCGCCGGGGTGCCGGTGGCCGAGGACGTGCGGCAGGCGGCGCGCTGGCTCGGGGAGCGACTCGGCTGAGCGCCCCGGGCCGCTCGCCAGCCACCCGGCCACGGCGACGGGCCGGGCGCGCGGAGCCGGTCGCCCGCCTGGCTCGGCTCACCGCTGCGGGCAGCGCCGCGGCGTCCACACCACCTCGGTGCCGTCCCCCCGGCGCACCGTCCGCGTCTGGGAGGAGCCGATCAGCAGAACGGTGCGCATGTCCACCTGCTCGGGGTCGAGGTCGGCCAGCCGTACGACGCGCACGCTCTCCTCCGGACCGCCCACGTCGCGGCCGAGCACCACCGGTGTGTCCGGGGCGCGGTGTTCGAGCAGCAGCTCGCGGGCCTTGCCCACCTGCCAGACACGACTGCGCGAGCCGGGGTTGTAGAGCGCGAGGACCAGATCGGCCGCTGCCGCCGACCCCAGCCGCTCCGCGATCACCTCCCACGGCTTGAGTCGGTCGGACAGCGAGATCACCGCGTAGTCGTGGCCGAGCGGCGCGCCCGCCCGGGCGGCAGCCGCGTGCGCGGCCGTCATGCCCGGCAGCACGCGCACCGGGACCTCGCGGTACGGGGCGACGGACGCGGCCTCGAGGACGGCCGTCGCCATCGCGAACACGCCGGGGTCGCCGGAGGAGACCACCGCCACCCATCGCCCGCGCCGGGCGAGGTCGAGCGCGAACTCCGCGCGCACCGCCTCCACCTTGTTGTCCGACGCGTGCCGCCGCTGCCCCGGCCGCACCGGCACCCGGTCCAGGTAGGTGGTGTAGCCGACCAGGTCGTCGGCCGCCGCCAGGGCGCCGCGCGCCTCCGGCGTCAGCCACATCGGCCCGGCGGGGCCGAGCCCGACGACCACCACCTCGCCGCCCGCCACCGGCTCGTCGCTCATCGCGGCCTCGTCGCTCGTAGCGGGCTCCGCCGCGCGCCGCTCCTCGCCGGCGGCCGGGGCCGGGTGCTGGGCGCCGATCCGGCTCGGGACCAGGGCCATCGAGAAGTACGGCACCGAGTCCGGGTCCACGTCCGCCAGCGCGGTGGTGCGCTCGGCGCCCATCGTGGCCCGCTCCACGTAACGCGCCTCCGCCAGCCGTCCGGAGCGTTTCAGGGCCCGCCGCACGGTGGGGAAGGTGCGTCCCAGCTTGAGCACGGCCGCGGAGTCCGTGGCGGCCAGACGGGCCGCCAATTCCTCCTCGGGCAGCGTGCCCGACAGGATCGTCAGCACCTCATCGGCCTCCACCAGCGGGCTGCCGGTCCGGGCCGCCGCGGCGCTCACCGAGGTGATGCCGGGGATGACCTCCGTCGGGTAGCGGTCCGCGAGCCGCTTGTGCATGTGCATGTACGAGCCGTAGAACAGCGGGTCGCCTTCGGCGAGCACCGCCACCGTGCGGCCCGCGTCCAGGTGCGCCGCCAGCCGGGCCGCGGCCTCGGCGTAGAAGTCCTCCATGGCGCCCCGATAGCCACCGGGGTGGTCGGTCGACTCGGTGGTGACCGGGTAGACCAGCCGCTCCTCGATGTGGTCGGGGCGCAGATGCCGCTCGGCGATGGCGCGCGCGATGCTGCGGCCGTGCTGGGCGCTGTGGTACGCGACCACGTCGGCGCCGGTGATGACCTCGACGGCCCGCACCGTCATCAAGGACGGGTCGCCGGGGCCGAGCCCGACCCCGTACAGCCTGCCCGTGCCGTGCTCCGGCGCGTCGGCCGCCCGCTCCTGCTGCTCGCTCACTCTTCCTCGCTCGCTATCGCGTTGATCGCGGCGGCGGCCATGGCGCTGCCGCCCCGCCGTCCGCGCACCACCAGGTGGTCGAGCGCCGCCGGGTGCCCGGCCAGCGCCTCCTTGGACTCGGCCGCGCCGATGAAGCCGACCGGCACGCCGATGATCGCCGCCGGTCGCGGCACGCCCTCCTCGACCATCTCCAGCAGGCGGAACAGCGCCGTCGGCGCGTTGCCGACGGCCACCACCGCCCCCTCGAGCCGTTCGCGCCACAGCTCCAGGGCGGCGGCGCTGCGCGTGGTGTCCAACTGCCGTGCCAACTCCGGGACCGTGGGGTCGGCCAGCGTGCACAGCACCTCGTTGTCGGCCGGCAGCCGCTTGCGGGTGACGCCGCTGGCGACCATGTTCGCGTCACACAGGATGGGCGCGCCGGCGCGCAGCGCTGCCCGGGCCGCGGCCACCACGTTCGGCGTGTACGCGAGGTCCTTGACGAGGTCGACCATGCCGCAGGCGTGGATCATCCGCACCCCGACCTGGCTGACGTCGGGCGGCAGGGCGTCCAGCGCGGCCTCGGCGCGGATGGTGGCAAAGGAGGCGCGGTAGATGGCCGCGCCGTCCTTCTCGTAGTCGAACACAGTGTCCTCGATGTCCCTTGATGTTCTTGATGGCCTTCGATGTCCCTCGGGCGGTGGCCGGCCCCGGCGCGACCGGGGCGGCGGCGTCGGGTTACGGCACCCGCCGCGCCGCCGCCACCGCCGTCGCCAACTCCGCGAGCGACAGCGGCCCCACGGGGCCCGCCGCCCCCGCCGGGCCTGGCGCGTTCGGGCCGTCCGGCGCGTTTGGTGTGTCCGCGCGCTCCGCCTCCGCCGCGCCCGGCATCGGCCCGCCGAGCCGCGGCGCGGACCCCACCTGGCGGGCCGCCGTACGCTCCGTGCCCTCGATCGAGATCCGATAGCCGTCGGCGCCCGCCAGCACGTCCACCCAGTGGCCCCGAGGGTGGCCGCAGCGGCGTTCGCAGCCCGACCAGTACACCGGCAACGTGCGCGCCGGCAGTCGGTCGGCGGGCGTCGGCCCGGTCGGCGGCGGCGTGGTCGCGGCCAGCGCGCCGGCCGCGTCCGCTCGCACGTCGGCCAGCGACTTCGCGCAGCCGGGCCGCCCCGTACAGGCTCCGACGCCGTGCCAGGCGGACCCGGCGTCGGTGACGAGGCCGGCCTCGGAGAGCACGCCCAACCAGCGCCGGGCGTCGGCCGCGGCGAGCCCCGGGACCACCACGCCGCGCCAGGGTGTCACACGCATCTCGCCCCGCCCCGCGCGGGCCGCGGCCACCAGCAGCCGCCACCGCGCGAGGGAGAGGCGGCCCAGTGGCGCGGCCACGCTCAGTGCGGCCCGCTCGCCGCCCGGCTCCGGGACTAGGCCGGGCAACGGCGCCACGTCGAGCGCGGACGCCTCCCGCGCACCGCCCCCGGCGCGGCCGGCGGTCGCGTCCGCGGCGGGCGCCGCCTCGGCCTCGATGCCCGCGTGCGCCAGCGCGGCGCGCACCCGTGGCTCGGTGAGCGCGTGTCGCGCCGGCAACTCCCACACCCGCCACGCCTTCGCGCCGCTGTCCCGTTCTGCCTCGACGAAGGCGAGCGCGGCGAGAAGGGCGGCGCGCGGCGCCGCCTCGGCCCGTACGCGCAGCGCCGGAGTGTGGGTGGCCCCGTCGTACGCGGCGAGGCAGCCGGGGGCTCCCCCGCCGGGCGGGGCGGCGGGCGAGGTGTCGGCGCGCGCGCCGGTCGGCCGCTGGGGCGCGGGCGCCCCGGGCGCACGACCGGCCGCGGGGTCGGTTCCCACCCGCAGCAGAGCCCATCCGCCCGGCTCTGCGATCAATGTCACATCGGCGCCGAGCGCGGCCACATCACCCCGGCCGTTGTCAACGGCGAACAGGAACCGCCCCGAAAGCCCCGCCGCGGTCGGCGTCCCGCACAACAGGCCGTCCAACTCCGCCGCCCAGGCCGTCACGTCGGCCCGCCCCGCGCCGTCGAGCCCCGACAGGGGCGACAGGGCCACGTTGCGGACCCGCTCGTGCGTGTCGGAGGGCAACAGGCCCGCCGACCGCAGCCGCTCGGCCAGCTCGGCGCCGCACCCCGAGCCGAGCCCGCGCACCTGCACGCTGCCCCGCGAGGTGAGGTCGAGCGCGCCGTCGCCCAACGCCTCGGCCGCCAGCGCCAGTTCCTCCGCTTGGTCGGCCGTCAGCAACCCGCCGGGGAGCCGTACGCGCGCCAGGAAGCCGTCGTCGGCCCGGTGCAGCCGCAGCGCGCCGGGACAGGCGTCATCGCCCGTGCGGCTGCGCGGTTCCTCAGTTAGGGCGGTTGTCGGGGTGAGAGGCATGGCGGCGAGCATACCGACTATCCTCCCGGCCGCACCGTCCAGCACCAGGTCAGCCCACCCGGGCCGAACGCCGCCGCCCGCGCTACCGCCCGCCCCCGCCTGGCGCCGCTGCCCCGCACGCACCCGGCGGCCCGCCCCCGCGCCCACCCGCCGGCGCGCGGTGCTGCCCCCGAGCCTGAGCCCGGGCCCACGGCCCGCGCGCCGCCGCCCGGCGCACGCCCGCACGCCCTCCGCGGACCCCATACCAGTCCGGTCCGCGTACCACGACCCCGCGTCGCTAATCAGCCACCTGACCGGGAACGGAGCCAGCGACGCGGCCCCTGGTCGGTCGTTACTATACTCCCCGGCGGGCCTCCCGGTCCGCCGACGCCAGCGACGGCGCCAGGGGAGGAAGCCGGTGTGAGACCGGCGCGGTCCCGCCACTGTGAGTCCGGCAGCGATGCCGGGCGAGCCAGGAACTCCTGCCGTCCTCCCACCCGCCCGGGGCGCGGACCCCGAGGAAGGCTGCTGCCGCATGATCCTTTTGCTGTCGACGTCCGACACCGACCTGCTCAGCGCTCGTGCGGCGCAGGGCCCGGTGACCTACCGACTCGCCAACCCGGCCCGGCTCAGCCTGGATGACCTGCCCGCCCTCATGCAGGGCGTCTCCCTCGTCGTGGTGCGCCTGCTCGGCGGCGTACGGGCCTGGCAGGAGGGGCTCGACCTGCTGCTCGCGGGCGAGCGCCCGGTCGTCGTCCTCACCGGCGAACAGGCCCCGGACGCGCAGTTGATGGAGGCGTCCACCGTCCCCGTCGGCATCGCCGCCGAGGCGCACGCCTACCTCGCGCACGGCGGGCCCGCCAACCTCGACCAGCTCGCCCGCTTCCTCTCCGACACCGTGCTGCTCACCGGCCACGGCTTCGAGCCGCCGCACGCCGCGCCGACCTGGGGCCCGCTGGAGCGCACCGCGCGCGCCGACGCCAGCGGCCCCGTGGTAGCGGTGCTCTACTACCGCGCCCACCACATGAGCGGCAACACCGCGTTCGTGGACGCGCTGTGCACCGCCGTCGAGGACGCCGGCGGGCGGCCGCTGCCGCTGTTCGTCGCCTCGCTGCGAGCCCCTGAACCGGAGCTGATCGAGGCGCTCGGCGCGGCCGACGCGGTGGTGACCACCGTGCTCGCCGCGGGCGGCACCAAGCCCGCCGAGGCGTCGGCCGGCGGCGACGACGAATCGTGGGACGCCGGGGCGCTGGCCGCCCTCGACGTGCCCATCCTGCAGGCCCTGTGCCTGACCGGCACCCGCGCCGCCTGGGAGGAGAACGACGAGGGCCTGTCCCCGCTGGACTCCGCCACCCAGGTCGCGGTCCCCGAGTTCGACGGCCGCCTGATCACCGTGCCGTTCTCCTTCAAGGAGGTGGACGAGGACGGGCTGCCGGTGTACGCCGCCGACCCCGAGCGCGCCGCCCGCGTCGCCGGCATCGCCGTACGGCACGCCCGGCTGCGGCACGTACCGGCCGCCGACAAGCGCCTGGCCCTGGTGCTCTCCGCGTACCCGACCAAGCACTCGCGGATCGGCAACGCCGTGGGGCTCGACACCCCCGCCAGCGCCGTCGCCCTGCTGCGCAGGCTGCGTGCCGAGGGCTACGACCTCGGCCCCGAAAAGGGTGAGGACGCGCTGCCCGGGCTCGCGTCCGGCAACGGCGACGAGCTGATCTACGCGCTGGTCGAGGCCGGCGGCCATGACCAGGAGTGGCTCAGCGAGGAGCAGTTGGTCCGCAACCCGGTGCGCATCCCCGCCGCCGACTACCGCCGCTGGTACGCCGAGCTGCCCAAGGAGCTGCGGGACTCGGTGGAGGAGCACTGGGGCCCGCCGCCCGGCCGGATGTTCGTGGACACCAGCCGCGACCCGGAGGGCGAGATCGTGCTCGCCGCCCTGCGCCGCGGCAACCTCCTCGTCCTCATCCAGCCGCCGCGCGGCTTCGGCGAGAACCCCATCGCCATCTACCACGACCCCGACCTGCCGCCCTCGCACCACTACCTGGCCGCCTACCGCTGGATCTCCGCCGCTCAGGACGACGGCGGCTTCGGCGCCGACGCCATGGTCCACCTGGGCAAGCACGGCAACCTGGAGTGGCTGCCGGGCAAGAACGCCGGCCTGTCTGCCGCCTGCGCCCCCGACGCCGCGCTCGGCGACCTGCCGCTGGTCTACCCCTTCCTCGTCAACGACCCCGGCGAGGGCACGCAGGCCAAGCGCCGGGTGCACGCGACGCTCGTGGACCACCTGGTGCCGCCGATGGCCCGCGCCGAGTCCTACGGCGACATCGCCCGCCTCGAACAACTCCTGGACGAGTACGCGGCCATCTCCTCGATGGACCCGGCCAAGCTGCCCGCCATCCGCGCCCAGATCTGGACGCTGATCCAGGCCGCCAAGCTCGACTACGACCTCGGCCTGGCCGACCGGCCCGACGACGACGGGTTCGACGACTTCCTGCTGCACGTCGACGGCTGGCTCTGCGAGGTCAAGGACGTCCAGATCCGCGACGGGCTGCACGTGCTCGGCAGCGCCCCGGCCGCCGCCGACCGGGTCAACCTGGTCCTGGCCATCCTGCGCGCCCGCCAGATCTGGGGCGGCACCATGGCCCTGCCAGGACTGCGCGAGGCGCTCGGCTACGACGAGTCGGCCAACAGCCGGATCGGCGCCGACGAGGCCGAGGAGCGGGCCCGGGCGCTGGTGCAGGCCATGGACGACGCCGACTGGGACGTTGCCGCGACCGACACGGTCTGCGCGACGCTCCCGGCCGACTCGCGCAAGGACGTCGCGGCCATCCTGGAGTTCGCCGCCCGCGAGGTGGTGCCCCGGCTCGCCCGCACCACCGACGAGATCGACCACGCCGTGCACGCGCTCAGCGGCGGCTTTGTGCCCGCCGGCCCCTCCGGGTCGCCGCTGCGCGGCCTGGTCAACGTGCTCCCCACCGGCCGCAACTTCTACTCCGTCGACCCCAAGGCGGTGCCCAGCCGCCTCGCTTGGGAGACCGGCCAGGCGCTCGCCGACTCCCTCCTCGACCGCTACCGCACCGACAACGACGGCACCTGGCCGCAGTCCGTCGGCCTCTCGCTGTGGGGCACCAGCGCCATGCGCACCGCGGGCGACGACATCGCCGAGGCCCTGGCCCTGCTCGGCGTCCGCCCCACCTGGGATGAGGCGTCGCGCCGCGTCACGGGCCTGGAGCCCATCCCGCTCGACCAGCTCGGCCGCCCGCGCATCGACGTGACGCTGCGCATCTCCGGCTTCTTCCGCGACGCGTTCCCGCACGTGGTGGGCCTGCTGGACGACGCCGTACGCCTGGTTGCCGGGCTTGACGAGCCCGCCGCCGACAACCACGTACGCGCCCACGCGCAGGCCGACCTCGCCGCGCACGGCGACGAACGCCGCGCCACCACGCGCATCTTCGGCTCCTGGCCCGGCACCTACGGGGCGGGCCTGCTCCAGCTCATCGACAGCCGCGACTGGCGCACCGACGCCGACCTCGCCGAGGTCTACACCGTCTGGGGCGGCTACGCGTACGGCCGCGGCCTCGACGGCCGTCCCGCGCGCGAGGAGATGGAAAGCGCGTACAAGCGCATCGCGGTCGCGGCGAAGAACACCGACACCCGCGAACACGACATCGCCGACTCCGACGACTACTTCCAGTACCACGGCGGCATGGTGGCCACCGTGCGCGCGCTCAAGGGCACCGCCCCCGCCGCGTACATCGGCGACAGCACCCGCCCGGAGACCGTGCGCACCCGCACCCTGCACGAGGAGACCTCCCGCGTCTTCCGCGCCCGCGTCGTCAACCCCCGCTGGATCGAGGCGATGCGCCGGCACGGCTACAAGGGCGCCTTCGAACTCGCCGCCACCGTCGACTACCTCTTCGGCTACGACGCCACCACCGGCGTGGTCGCCGATTGGATGTACGACAAGCTCGCCCAGAGCTACCTGCTCGACCCGGAGAACCGCGCCTTCCTCGAAGAGGCCAACCCCTGGGCCCTGCACGGCATGGCGGAGCGGCTGCTCGAAGCCGAGAGCCGCGGCCTGTGGGCCGAACCCGACCCGGAGACGCTGGCCGCTGTGCGGGAGCTGTACTTGGAGACCGAGGGCAACCTCGAGGACGGCGCGGACGGTGGTGACGCCGATGCCTGAGCAGACTGAACGGACCGGGCAACTCACCGTCCTGGAGTCGGTGGCCTGGCTGTGCGTGCGTGACGGGCACCTGCTGGCCGTCCGCACCCACGGCAAGGACCGGTTCTACCTGCCCGGCGGCAAGCTCGAACCCGGCGAGAGCGGCCCGCGGCCGCTGGCCCGCGAACTCGGCGAGGAACTGGGCGTGCGGGCCGACGCGCGGGAGCTGACCGAGGCGTTCGTCATCGAGGACGAGGCACACGGACAGGGCGGCAGGCCGCTGCGCATGACCTGCTACACCGGCCCGACCACCGGCGCCCTCCAACCCGACCGTGAGATCGCCGAACTGGACTGGTTCCGGGACCGCCCCGCCGACACGGAGCGCTGCGCCCCGGCACTGCGACAGATCCTGGCCCGGCTGACCGCGGACGGCGTATTGGAGCGCTAGCGGCGACCGCTCATGCGGATCACCCGCCCCCGGCAGGCGGGCGGGCGGCCCGGCCAACCGGCCGGGCCGTCCGCCTGCTTCGTCGTCTCCGACCGCGCGCTCCCGGCCTGCTCAGAGGCGCGGGTGGGGCACGACGGGGACGCCTCCCGGCAGGTGGACGGCCGGTAGCCGCTGGCCACCCGCAGGATCTTCCTAGCCTTCGCCGGGCCTACCGAGCGCCTGGCACCGGCCGACCACCCGGCACCATCCCCGCCCGAGCGGGCGGTGCCGTCAGGGCGGCCGTAGCGGGGCGGTGCGCCGGCAATGCGGTGGCGCCGCGGGTTGCCGTCGCGCTAGCGTCCCCGGCGTGTTCTTCTTCCAGCAGCTCTACGGCTGACACGACGACGGGCCCAGCGCCCGTTCCCGCCACGCCCAGCGGCGTCCGCGGCGCGACCGGTCGAACCCTCGCGCCGCCCCCTGGGTGTCGGCTCGTCGTGCCCATCCCCGTAGCTCTGCCAAGGAGCACACCCATGTCACGCCAGCGTGCCCACATCGCCATGGTCGGCATCCCCGCCATCAGCCACGTCCTGCCCAGCCTGGAGATCATCCGGGAGCTCGTCGCCCGCGGCCACCGGGTCACCTACGCCAACGACCCGGCCGTCGCCGACGTGATCGCCCCCACCGGCGCCGAACTGGTCGCGTACCGCTCGACGCTGCCGGTGGCTGAGAACGACTGGCCGGCCGACCCCATCGCCGCCATGTGTCTCTTCCTCGACGACGCCATGCACGTGCTGCCGCGACTGCGCGCCGTCTACGACGCGGATCCGGCGGACCTCTACCTGTACGACATCGGCGGCTACGCGGCCCGCGCGCTGGCGGAGCGGCAGGGCCGGCCCACCGTGCAGTTGTCCCCCAGCCACGTCGCCTGGGGCACCTTCGAGGAGGAGGTGGGCGCCCAGCTCAGGGCGCTTCCAGGGGTGGACGCCTACTTCGCGCGGTTCGCCGCCTGGCTTGCTGAGTACGGCGCCACCACGACCGACGCCGAGGAGTTCGGCGGGCGCCCGAGTCGCGCGGTGGCCATGGTCCCGCGGGCCATGCAGCCGCACGCCGACACCGTGGACCCGCGGATCGTGAGCTTCGTCGGGCCGTGCCTGGGCGGACCGGGCCCACCAGGGCTCCTGGACCCGCCTGGCCGACGCCGAGCGGGTGCTGCTGGTCTCGCTCGGCTCGGCCTACACCCGGCAGACCGACTTCTACCGCCGTTGCCTGGCGGCCTTCGGCGACCTGCCCGGCTGGCATGTCGTGCTGCAGGTCGGGAAGTACACGGACCCCGCCGAGCTGGGGCGGGTCCCGGCCAATGTGGAGGTGCACGCGTGAGTCCCGCAGGTGGCCGTGTTGCGGCAGGCCGACCCGTTCGTGACGCACGCCGGGATGGGCGGTTGCGGCGAGGGGCTCGACAGCGGCGTTCCGATGATCGCAGTCCCGCAGGGGCCGACCAGTTCGCCAACGCAGACCGGCTGGTCGAGCTCGGCGTGGCCCGGCGCGTCGACACCGAGGACGCCACGCCGCAGGCGCTCCGCGCGGCCCTGCTGCAGCTCACCGGTGACGCCGAGGTCGCCCGCCGCCTCGCCGAGCTGCGCGCCCATGCCAAGGCGGAGGGCGGCACCGCTCGGGCGGCCGACCTGATCGAGGCGGAGCTTCCGCCGCGCTGAGCCGCGCGGCCGGCGGGGGCCACCGCACACGTGAGGGCGGCCCCCGCCCCGCCCGCTCGCGCCGCATCCGTCCGGAGGGCGGCCCGGGCGAGGTCCCGGGGCCCCTGAGGCGGACGGCCCCAGGCCGGGCCTCAGCCTCGCGGCGGCGCGCCGGCCCGGCGGGCGGCGGGCCAGGCGGGGTGGTTGACGAGATCCGCCCACTCCTGGTCGTGCGCGCCCGGCACGGTCCGGCCCGCGCCAAGCCAGCGCTCCGCCAGCTCGGCGTAGATCGGCATGCCCGGCGCGCGGGGCGGCGGCTGCGGCGTGGGCCGCGCCTTGGGACGGGGCGCGGCCACCGGGGGCTGCGCGGCGGTCGGGGGCAGGCTGGTCGGGGCCCGGCCGGGCCCGGTGGGGCGGCCGGGGAGGCGGGGGTGGGCCGCCGGGGGAGCCGGGCGGCGCACTGGCGCGTGGGCCGGTTGGCGGTTCGATCCATACCGGCTGGGTGATCAGCGCCGGTGGCGGCGCCGGCGTGGCCCGCACGGGTGGGGCCAGTCCTGGCGCGGGCTGCTGGTGAACCGTTTCCGCACCCGTTGTACACGCGGGCTTCGCCTCGGTGGGAGAGCGGAGCGGTCGTCGGCGGTGGTATGAAGTGGCACGCCGCATCGTTGTCACGCCGAACCAACGCCGAGGCCCGCCCGCCGGTCACGTTCCCGGTGGGTGCCTCACCCGCATCGGCGGGTACTCGAACGGGGTAGCGGCGGGTCGTTCGACGCCCCTCGCGCGCCCGTCCGCCCGGGCTTCGCGCGGACGCCGCGACGCGCGCATGAGTGGACTAGACCTCTGGAGCGCTACGGGGTACAAATAAGACGCGCGGGAGATCACTGTTCACGCTACACAGCGTCCACCGGGAGGCACCTACATGTCGGCGACGACTGTCGCTCAGCACCACGATCGACCGGGCCAGATCATGGCCGGTGAGATAGCCGAGCAGCCCGAGGTTCTGTGTCGCATCCTGGAGGAGGGCGCCCCGCGCATCCGGGAGGTGGCCGAGGCCATCGCGGCCCGCCAGCCCCGGTTCGTCCTGCTGACCGCTCGCGGGACCTCGGACAACGCGGCGCTCTACACGAAGTACCTCCTTGAGGTGCGCCTCGGCCTGCCGTGTGGCCTCACGTCGATGTCCACGACCACGGCCTACGGCGCCAAGCCCGACCTGCGGGACGTGCTGGTGATCACCGTCAGCCAGTCGGGCGGCTCCCCGGACCTGGTGGCGTCCACCCGCGCCGCGCGCGAGGCGGGCGCGATCACGCTGGCCGTGACGAACAACGCCGGCTCGCCGCTCGCCGATGTCTCCGAGTACCACATCGACGTGCTGGCGAGCGAGGAGAAGGCGCTCCCCGCGACGAAGACCTACACCGCCGAACTGCTTGCCCTCTACCTCTTCGTGGAGGGTCTCGACGGAGGCGACGGCGCCGCGGCCAAGGTGCTGCCCGCCCTCGCGCGGCAGATCCTGGAGCGGCAGGAGGAGGTACGCACCCTGGCGGGGCGCTACCGCTTCGCCGAGCGTATGGTCCTCACCTCCCGCGGCTACGGCTACCCGACCGCCAAGGAGGCCGCGCTGAAGCTGATGGAGACCAGCTACATCCCGGCCCTGTCGTACTCCGGTGCCGACCTGCTGCACGGCCCGCTGGCCATGGTGGACAACGTGTCGCCGGTCATCGCGATCGTCACCGACGGGCGCGGCGGCGAGGCGCTGCAGCCGGTCCTGGAGCGACTCCGGGGCCGCGGCGCCGACCTGGTCGTGATCGGCACGCAGGCGGAGGTGGACAAGGCGTCGGCCGGGTTCGCGCTGCCCACCGATGGCGTGGTCGAGGAGGCCCAGCCCATCCTGGAGATCCTGCCGCTGCAGATGCTGGCGTACGAGGTGACCATCGCCCGGGGGCAGGACCCGGACGCGCCGCGTGTCCTGGCCAAGGTCACCGAGACGCACTGAGCCGTGCCACACCGCGGTGGTGCGCCGACGGGGCCAGCGATCGGGCCCGCCGGCCACCAGCCGCGCCCGCACCACCCCACCCTCGCTGTTGAAAGGCTTCCCATGTCCCTCGTGATGTCCCCGCTGGCCGGGCGTGCCATCGGCCTCGCCGCTGTTCCCGATCCGGTGTTCTCCGGGGCGATGGTCGGCCCTGGCACCGCCATCGACCCCGTCCGCGAGGAGGGCGTGGCCGTCGCCCCGGTCAGCGGCGTCATCGTGTCGCTGCACCCGCACGCGTTCGTCGTCGTCGACGACGAGGGCCACGGGGTCCTCACGCACCTGGGCATCGACACCGTGCAGCTCGCCGGCGAGGGCTTCGAGCTGCTGGTGAACAAGGGCGACATGGTGGCCACCGGTGACCCGGTGGTGCGCTGGAACCCGGCCGAGGTCGAGCGTGCCGGGAAGTCCCCGGTGTGCCCCGTGGTGGCGCTCGAAGCCACCGCGGACGCCCTCAGCGAGGTCGTGGAGGAGGGGGAGATCGCCCCGGAGGGCGTGCTCTTCCGCTGGCAGTAGGTCGTGAGCGCGTGGCCGTGGGGGCCGTCCGCTCCGTACGGCAGGGCGGGGCGACCGCCCCGCGTCGGCGTGTCCGCACCACGTGCGCGGGCGCGTTGGGTTTCATCGGGTGGAACGGGAGCTCGTGTCATGGAGACGGTGCTGCGTGGCGTCGGCGTGAGCGACGGGGTAGCGGTGGGCGAGGTGCGCCACATGGGCACCGCCGTGCTGGAACCGCCGGTGCGTACGGTCGCCGCCGACGAGGTGAAGCGCGAGCAGGCGCGCGCTCGGCAGGCCGTGGAGTGGGTGGCTGCCGACCTGGTGTCGCGCGGCAACCTGGCGGGCGGCGAGGCCCAGGCCGTGCTTGAGGCGCAGGCGCTGATGGCGCGCGACCCGGAGCTGGCCACCGACGTGGAGCGCCGGATCGCCGAGGGCAGCACGGCCGAGCGCGCCGTCTACGACGCGTTCGCCGCCTACCGGGTGCTGCTCCTGGGGGCCGGCGACTACCTGGCCGGCCGCGTCGCGGACCTGGACGACGTACGCAACCGCCTGGTGGCCCGCCTGCTCGGCGTGCCGATGCCGGGCGTGCCCGACAGCGACTATCCGTACGTGCTGGTCGCGCGGGACCTGGCGCCGGCCGACACGGCGCTGCTCGACCCGGCGCTCGTGCTGGGCTTCGTCACCCAGGAGGGCGGCCCCACCAGCCACAGCGCGATCCTCGCGCGGGCGCTCGGGGTGCCGGCCGTGGTCGCGGTGCCCGGGGCCGGGGAGCTGGTGGAGGGCACCAAGGTGGCGCTCGACGGCGCCGACGGCCAGGTCGTGATCGAGCCGGGCGAGGAGCTGCGGGCCGAGCTGGTGGCGCGGGCCGAGCAGCGCCGCGCCGCGGTGGCCGCGGTCAGCGGCCCCGGCGCCACCAGCGACGGGCACGCGGTGCCGATGTTGGCCAACATCGGCGGGGTCGGCGACGTGGCCGCGGCCGTGCAGGCCGGCGCGGAGGGCGTGGGCCTGTTCCGGACCGAGTTCCTGTTCCTGGACGACCACAAGCAGGCGCCGTCGGTCGAGGTGCAGCAGGAGGCGTACCGGCAGGTCCTCGAGGCGTTCCCCGAGGGGCGCGTGGTGGTGCGGGTGCTGGACGCCGGTGCCGACAAGCCGCTGGACTTCCTCACCCCCGCCGAGGAGCCGAACCCGGCGCTCGGCGTGCGCGGCCTGCGTACCCTGCTCGACCACCCCGAGGTGCTGGCGGGCCAGCTCACGGCGCTGATGCGGGCCGCCGAAGGGCTGTCGGTGCGGCTTGAGGTGATGGCGCCGATGGTGGCCGACCGGGCGGACGCGGCCCAGTTCGCCGCGGCCTGCCAGGCCGCCGGGTTGCCCGCCAAGGTGGGCGCGATGGTGGAGATCCCCTCCGCCGCACTGCGCGCGGGCGCGCTGCTGCGCGAGGTGGATTTCCTGTCGCTGGGCACCAACGACCTGGCCCAGTATATTTTCGCGGCCGACCGGCAGACCGGTTCGCTGGCGCGGCTCCAGGACCCCTGGCAGCCCGCGCTGCTCGACCTGGTGCACGCGCCGGCGCAGGCGGCCCAGACGCGGGGCAAGAGCTGCGGCGTGTGCGGCGAGGCCGCCGCCGACCCGCTGCTGGCCTGCGTCCTGACCGGCCTGGGGGTCACCAGCCTGTCGATGAGCCCCACCGCCATCCCGCGGGTGCGCGCCACGCTGGCGCAGCACACATTGGCGGCCTGCCAGGAGGCGGCCCGCGCCGCCCTGGCCGCCGACACGCCGCAGGAGGCGCGCGAGGCCGTCAAGGGCGTCCTCGGCGTGGCCTGACCCCGCCCGCTCACCCCGCCGCCCGCCGGGCCGGGCCGTGGCAGGGCGCCGTCCAGGATGTGGCTGAGGCCGTCCTCGTAGCGGTACGCGGCCTCCCAGTGGCGTGAACGTCCCACCGGCGGGCCAGGTTGGGGAACTCGGCCGGGTCCCGGCTGGCCATGGCGGCGCCGGTTCGCCCGCCCGCCCCGTGGCCCCCTCCGCCGCGTCCGGCCGGGGGGCGGCGGAGACGACCTGGCCGGCCGTGAAGTACCAGATGGTCTGGTGCGTCCGGTAGGCGTGCTGGTCGTCGAGGCCGAGCGCCGCGAGGGCGGCTATGATCTCCTCGGTCATCCAGACGGCCGACACACCCACCAGTTCGCCGCGCGCGACGATCGGCACCACCCACGGGTTGTCCATGAAGGCCCGGTACATCACAGCGTGCACGCCGCCAGCAGCCGCTCCCGTGGTTCCTCGGGCAGCTCGGGCCCGGGCAGGCTGCGCGCGACGTGCTCCAGGACGAGCACGAGCAACTCGTCCTTGTCCCGTACGTGGTGGTAGACGGCCATCGGCGTGCTGCGCAGCGCGCTGGCCAGCCCGCCGCATCGTCAGGTGCTCGGCGCCCTCCCTGAGGATGATCTCGTGGGCCGCTTCGACGATCTGTTCCCGCGAGAGCCGCTGTGGCCGCCCCCGTCTCGGTCTGGTGGTCGTGTTCCCGGTCAGCGCTCCGCCCTCACCGTCTCGCCCCGTCCGTCCTCGCCCGCGCCGCGTCCGTCCGTCAGAGCTGCCGGGGAGGCCTGCGGGTGCGTTTACCGTACGTGTACGTTAATTCGCGCCGGGCCTTGACGCGGGCCGGCGCACCGACCGCGGCGTGCCCGGCAGCGAGCCACGCTGTCCTTAGGGCTCCCTCCACCGCCCTCGCCACCGTACGGAGGGGCGGCACGCGCGACGGCAGGCCGACACGACCGTTCGGCGGGTGCCGGGAGATGGCGCCCGCCGCCGGGGGAGGGGCGGGCCGAGCGCTGCGGGCGTGGTCGACGGCGCCTTCGGCACGCGGATCGGCGGCGCGCTGGCCGCGTACCCCAACCGGCGCTGGGTGCCGCTCGTCCACCTGCCGTCGCCGTCTCCCGCTTCGGTCCCCGTCACCCGCGACGGGTCCTGGTCAGGCCGCTGCCCGCCTCCAGGCCGCGCCGCGCAGCAGCCAGGCCGTTCAGCCCGACGAGCACGGTGGAGCCCTCGTGGCCGGCGACGCCGAGCGGCAGCGGCAGGTGGCCGATCAGGTCCCAGGCCACCAGGGTGCCGATGCACACCGACGCGATGACCAGGTTCTGCCGGACCACCCCGGCGGGCCCGGCGGGAGAGGGCCACCATGGCGGGCACGGTGCCCAGTTCGTCGCGTACGACCACGGCGTCCGCCGTCTCCAGGGCCAGGTCGGAGCCGGCACGGCCCATGGCGACGCCGCTGTGCGCCGCGGCGAGCGCCGGGGCGTCGTTACCCCGTCCCCGACGACGAGCACCTTGCACCCGGCCTTCCTGCCAGGCCCGTACGGCCGCGACCTTGTCCTGCGGCAGGAGGCCGGCCCGCACGTCGCCGATCCCGGTCTCGGCGGCGAGTCGGACTGCGGCGCGTCCGTTGTCGCCGGTCAGCAACGCGGGCTCGGTGCCGGTGAGTTCGCGCAACGCGGCGACGGCGTCGCCTGCGCCCGCGCGCGTACGGTCCTCGACGGCCAGCACCGCCACGGGCCGGCCGGCGACCAGGACGACCACGGCGGTCCGGCCCATGCTCTCCTCCTCGTCCACCCGCCACGCCTCGGCCACCTCCGGCGCGGCCTCGGCCACCGCCCGCGGCGTGTCGGCCAGTGCCCGCGACGCCTGGGCCGGCGCTGGCCGACTCGTGCGGTCCGCCGCGTGGGGGTGCCGTCCGGGTGCTCGTGCGGTGGCGTGGGCGGCGCGTCGGCAGAGCCGTGCGCGAGGCCGGGCGGCGCCGCGGCGCGGGCGCGCTCGCCCAGCGTCGCGGCCGGGCTGCCGACCCGTACCTCCCGGCCCGCCACCACCGCGTCACCGACCCGCAACTCGGACACCTCCACGCGCTGTTCGGTGCCGTCGGCGGCCCGTCGCAGCGCGGTGGCCGGAGCCAGGTCGAGCAGGCCGCGCACCGAATCGGCCGTGCGCCGGGTGGCCAGCGCCTCCAGGGCGCCGGAGGTGGCGAAGATGACGATCAGCAGTCCGCCGTCCAGGAACTGGCCGATGCTCGCGGCGCCCAACGCGGCGACCACCATCAGCAGGTCGACGTCGAGGGTCCCGGCGCGCAGCGCCACCAGGCCCGCGTGGCCCGGCTCCCAGCCGCCCGCCGCGTAACACACGGCGTACAGCGGGCCCCAGGTCCAGGCGGGGGCGCCGGCCAGGTCCAGCGGGAAGGCCAGCGCGAAGGCGAGCGCGGCGAGCGCACCTCGGGCAGAGCGGTCAGGCGGGTCGGACGCGGTGGTGGTGGGCCGCCCGGGGCGGCGGAGGAGGGGAGGCGGTGCTCGTCGACGAGCTGAGCTGCCATGGCGGCGTACCTCTTCGCGGGCCGGGAACGGACGGGGTCCCCTCACCAAAGCCGAACACATGAAGAGATCTTCAAGTGTTTGCTTAGAGTCGCGACTACGATGACCCGCATGTGACACGGAGCTAACGGAGCAAGGGGTGAGACCACCCCGGTGGAACTGCTCGACGCGGATTCCGCCGCCACCATCGCCGCCACGCTCCAGGCCCTGGCGACGCCGTCGCGGCCGATGATCCTCACCCGGCTGCGACAGGGGCCGTGCCCGGTGACCGAACTGGCCGAAGCCGTCGGCATGGAGCAGTCCGCCGTCTCCCACCAACTGCGCCTGCTGCGCGCCCTCGGCCTGGTCACCGGCTCCCGGCAGGGCCGGCGGATCGTCTACAGCCTCTACGACCACCACGTCGCCCAACTCCTGCACGAGGCGGTCTACCACATCGAGCACCTGCGCCTCGGCGCCCGCGACCTGCCCTGACCCGCCGCGCGGTGGGTGCGGTGGTGTCCGACGGGGCTGCCGCGGCCACGTCGGCCGGCCGGAGTGCGCTGGTGTCATCCATGATCCGCACGCTGGGAACGGGGCCGGCGGGGCGTCGGCCATCGGTGGCGCGGCCGGTGACTCACGTGGCCGGCCGGCGCCGGTCCTGCCGCCGAACGGGGCGGCGGCGGGTGGGGAGTCGGGGCGTGGCGGCGGTGCCGCTGTCACCGTCAGGACGCCGGTGCCCCGGCGCGTCAGGGGAGCCGGGCCTCGACGCGGGCGAGTTGGGCGGCGAGGGCCTCCTCGAACGCGGCGCGGCGGTCCGCTCCGAGGGGGTGGATGTCGGGGGCGAAGTGGGCCAGGGCGGGGAAGCGTTCTGGGTCGGCGCCGAGCACCGCGACGCGGAACTGCTCCAAGCCCTGTTCGTACTCCGTGACGCCGATGCTGCTCATACCGGCCTCGGAGGCGATGAGCGCGGCGACGACGACCACGATGTGGTGGTACCGCACCGGCACTTCCTCGTCGGGCAGGCCGGACGCGCGCAGGGCCTGTAGCAGTTCCTCCATGACCTGCCGGGAGCCGGCGCCGCCGGACCCGTACCGGCCCCAGAACAGCGCGAGTTGGGGCTGCTCGCCGAAGGTCTCGCGCAGGCGCAGGGCCACCGAGGTGACGCGCTGCCGCCAGTCGCCCTCCGGGCGGTAGCCGTCCATGGCGTTCGACAGGATGCGGTCTGCCGCCGCGCGGAGCAGCTCGGTCTTGTTGCGGAAGTGCCGGTAGAGGCTGGAGGAGTCGGTTCCGAGCGTCGCGGCGAGCTTGCGCACGCTGAACGACTCCGCGTCGCTCGTACGCAACAGCTCCACCGCCGTGTCCAGGATCTCCTCGGTCGACCATCGCCTGCGGCCCGTCATCTCGCCCCTCTCGTCGACGCCCAGTCTAATCTATGCACTTGCTGTTGCACGCACTGCTTGCATAATCGAGTGCGACATGCGTACCAGCCACCACAACACCCGGCACCTGGCCGGGTAAGGGGAGAGGGACACATGAACGAGACCACCGACGCGATACGGCCGCCGGAGCCGGACTTCTCGGTGATCACGCCGGAGGAACTGCTCGTCTACCGGGCCGTGGAGAACCGCTTCCGGGCCTCCGCAGCGGCGCGCGCCATCATCGGAGAGCCGCACGCCGGCGCCGCGATCGACTGGCAGGAGATCGCGCTGCCCGACCGGGCCCTGCCGGTACGGGTCTACCGACCGGCCCCGACGGGCGGTGACGAAGCCGGGGCCCGTACCGAGCTGCCGCTCGTGGTCCACGTCCACGGAGGCGGCTTCGTGGGCACGGCGACACAGTGCGACTGGACCAACAGTCACCTCGCCGCGCGGCTGCCCGCCCTGGTCGTCTCCGTCGAACACCGTCTCCTGGCCCCCGACAGCCCGCTGTCCAGCGCCGTCGACGACGGCTGGGACGCGCTCCGGCACGTCGTGCGCCACGCCGAGCGGTGGGGCGTCGACCCGGCGCGAGTGGCCGTCTTCGGCGAGAGCTGCGGCGCGCTGATCAGTGCGCTGACGGCCATCCGGGCGAGGGAGGCCGGCCTTCGGCTCAGGGCGCAGGTGCTGGTCAACCTGGCGGTCGACGTGACCGACGCGATGTTCGACCACCCCTCGATCGCCCAGTACGCGTACCAGCCGTCCCGGGCCCTCCCACTCCTGCGCTACGTCCAGCGACTCGCCGTCCCGCCGGGAGCCGACGCCGGCGTCCTTTCACCGCTGCACGCGGACGACCTGAGCGGGCTCGCCCCGGCGCTCGTGGTGGTGCCCACCCGGGACGCGGTCGCCGACCATGGTCGCCGCTACGCCGAGCGCCTGAGCCAGGCGGGGAGCCCGGTGCGGCTGTCGGAGTACACGGGGGCCAAGCACGCTTTCCTCACCCTGCCCGGGGTGGAACCGCAGGCCGAAGCCGCCCAGGCGGAGATCCTCGCGTTCCTCCGCACGGCCCTGGCGACGTGAGGAGAGGAGTGATGTCCACGATGGAGGACCACACAGCGCGCGGTGTCGGCGTCATTGGAGTGGGCGAGATCGGCCGGGCCATCGTCGAGGGCCTGCGCCACGGGGGCGGGGCGTCGCCGGAGGTACACCTCTCTCCCCGGGCCCCGGGGGCCCGCACCGCCGCCGACCTGGCCGGGCGCTTCGACGGCGTGCGGGTGTGCGCCTCTAACCAGGAGGTGGTCGACCGCTCCGAAGTGGTGATCATCGCCGTGCGCCGCCAGGACCACCACGAGGCACTGGCCGGGCTGACGATCGAGCACGACAAGACCGTGGTCAGCCTGATGGCCGGGGTTCGCATCGACGCGCTGCGCCGAACCCTGGCCACCGACGCACCGATCGTCCGCGCCATCCCGCTGCCCGCCGCGCGTGAGCGCCGCTCCCTCACCGTGACCCACCCCGCGCACCCGGTGGTGGACTCCCTGTTCGAGCGGTTGGGCGGAGCGCTCCCGGTCGCGGACGAGGACGCCTTTAACGTCTGCTCCGCGCTGACCGGAACCCTCACCGCCCACTACGCCTACCTCGCCACGCTCACCTCGTGGGCCACCGACCACGGCATCGCCCAGGGAGCCGCCGACCGGTACATGCGCGGCCTGTTCAGCGAGGTCGGCCGCTCGCTGGGTGACGAGACCCGTTCACTGTCCCAACTCGCCACCGACCACGAGACTCCCGGAGGGAACAACGAGCGCGTCCGCACCACCTGGTTCGAACCGGCCAACGCGGCGGCCCTGACGCGGGCCCTGGACGGGCTCCTCGCCGACCTCGGCTGACCCGTCCCCCGTCCCGCGCACCAGCCCCACCGCCGGCCACGGTCCCGTCGCGGTGCCCCGCCCCTGCCGGCGGGCCACCGCTCGCCGTGCGTGGGCCCTCCCGCCGCCCCGGCCGGCGCTTGACCCTGCCGCAGCGACAACGTTTCTACTGGCTCTACTGGCGGTATGTGCATCGGAGAACTCGCCGGCGTGGCCGGCATCACCCCCCCCGCGCCGTGCGGCACTACCATCGCATCGGCCTGCTGCCCGAGCCACCTCGGCACCCCAACGGACACCGGTCGTACTCGCTGCGCGACGCCGTCGAACTCGCGCGCATCCGCCGCCTCGTCGAACTCGGGCTGAGCCTGGACGAGGTGCGCGACGTCGTCGCCGACGACGCCGGCAGTGAGCTGGCCGAGGTGCTCGCCGAACTCGACGCCGACCTGGCGCGCCAGGAGGAGGCCACCCGGCAGCGCCGTGCGCGCCTGGCGCAACTGCTGGGACAGGTCGAGGAGGGCGGCGGGCTGCCCGCCGAGTCGCCGGTCTCACCGGCCCTGACCACCCTGTTCGACGAGATGGCCCGCGTCTCGGCCCGGCTCCCGGGCCCGGAGCCCGCCATGGCGGCCAAGGAGCGCGAGCTGCTGGCCCTGCTGGAGACCGCGACCCCGGACGGCACCGACCAGGGTTGGCTGGACGGCCTGATGGGGGCCCTGGGGTCCGATCCGGAGGCGGTCGCGCGGGCGTACGAGGTCTACGCGCGGTTCGACGAGTTGGCCCAGGCACCCGAGGACGACCCCCGGGTGGAGGCGACGACCCGCGCCGTCGTGGACTTCCTGCCGCCGGAGGTCATCGCGCACTTGGGCCCCACGCGGGAGTGGGAGCCGGAGGCCGTCGGCGGCTTCGCCACGGCACTCTTCGCGGACCTGGCGCCCGCGCAGGCGGCCGCCGTGCGCGGCGCCATCCGACTGCTCCAGGAGCGGGTCCGATGACCGGCCTGGCGCTGTTACGCACGATCGTGCGGTGGTCGACGTCGGCGACGGCGCTCGGTGAACTGGCTCTGGCGCTGTGCCTGGCCTCCGGCACCCGTATCCCGCCCGTGGTGCGGGCCGGCGTGGGGCTCGCGACGCTGGCGGCCGTGGCGACGCTCCTCGCGGTGGACTGCCGCCGCCACCGGCGCACCGGGCTGGGCTGGCGCCCCGCCGCCGTGGCCGCCGTCGCGGACGCGGTGCCGACGCTCGTGCGCCGGCTCGTCGCCCACGAGGCGCGGCTGTTCACCAGCTCGCTGCGCTGGGTGACGCGCCGTGGGCCGCACGGCGCGCGCGGGGGACACGGCGGTCCCGTACGCGTCGGGGCAGTCGGCCCTCATGTACGGCTTCCTGTTCGTGTGCGTCGTGGAGACGGTGGCGCTCGCGGACCTCATCCCGTGGCCCCTGCTGCACACCATCACCCTGGTGCTGGACCTGTGGGGGGTGTACTTTGTCATCGCCCTGCACGCCTCCTGCGTCGTACGCCCGCATGTCATCGGCGCCGACGGCTCGCTGCGGCTGCGCTACGGGGTGCTGCTCGACATCCGCGTCCCCGCCGGGCAGATCGCGGCCGTCCGCGTCGATCGCCGCTTCCCCGAGAGCAAGCTGGCGGCCGTCGACGCGAACGGCGTCGCCGAACTCGCCGTGGCCAGCCAGGTGACGGTCACCGTGGAGCTGCGCGAGCCGGTGGTCTTCGTGCGTCCGCTGGGCAGGTCGGCGCGGGCCCACTCCTTCCGCTTCCACGCCGACGACCCGGCGCCGGCCGTCGCCGCGCTCCGCGCCCGCGCGGCCCTCGACGCGACCTGAGCCGACCACCGCCCGCGCGCCCCGCCCGACGCGCGGTCAGGGCCCCCTCGGGCGGCGGGGCGAACCCCGCGCGCCGGGCCGTGGCGGACAGGGTCTCCAGCGTCACCGGCGGCAGGTAGGCGCCGGCCGGGGTGCGGTGCCACCACTGGCCCGCCTCGCGCAGCTCGCGCCAGGTGGTGAAGCGGTAGGCGTAGCGCCTGGCCCGCACCTGGGCGGGTGGCGCGTCCGGGAACGGGTTGGTGCGCAGCAGCCGCAGCGTCGCGCGGTCCCCCTCGAGCAGCTTGCCGAGCAACGGCGCGAACCAGGGCCGGGCGAAGGCGGGGGACAGCGCGGCGAACCACATCATCCAGTCCAGCCGCCGGTGGTACGGGGCACACGGGCGCGGCATCCGCCGTGGATCGCCTGGCTTGCCCTTGAACTCGTAGGCGAGCCAGCGTGGTTCGTCGGTGCCCTCGATGACCACCTCGTGGCGGTGGCGGTTGACGCTGCCGAACGCGCCGTAGGCGCCGGCGATGTGGTACGGGTTGAACGAGGCGTTCATCCGCTGCCGCCTGGCAAGAAGGTTGCGCGCGGGCCAGTAGCTGAGCACCACCACCAACGCGGTCGCGGCCAGCACGAGGACGGTGAACCACAGCGGGGGATAGCCGCGTTCGGCTGGTTCGGACAGGGCCAGGAGGTCGCCGACCAGATGGCCGTCGACGGTGGTCAGCGCGACGGCGATGGTGATCCAGTTGAGCCAGGCGAAGTTGCCCGAGAGCACCAGCCAGAGCTGGGTGGCGATGATGGCCAACGCCGCCCAGGTGGCTATGGGTTGCGGGGTGAACAGGGCGAACGGGACGACGAGCTGGGCGACGTGGTTGGCCGCCGTCTCCACCCGGTGCAGCGGCTTCGGCAGCCGGTGGAAGAGCCAGCTCAGCGGGCCCGGCATGGGTTGGGTCTCGTGGTGGTAGTCCAGACAGGTCAGCTCGCGCCAGCAGCGGTCGCCGCGCATCTTGATCAGACCCGTGCCGAACTCGACCCGGAACAGCAGCCAGCGCACCAGCCACAGCACCAGCACCGGGGGACCGACACGCGCGTTCCCCAGGAAGGTAGCCAGGAAGCCGGCCTCGAGGAGCAGCGACTCTCAGCTGAACCCGTACCACGTCTGGCCGACGTTGACGATCGAGAGGTACAGCGCCCACAGCGCGGCCCACATCAGTACCCCGGCCCACAGCGGCACCGCGTCGGCGCAGCCCACCAGGACGGCCGCCGACAGCGCGACCCCGTACCAGGCGACGGCGGCGAAGCGGCGGTCGGAGTAGGAGAAGTGGAAGAGGCTGGGCGCGGCGCGGAAGGGCACCCGGGCCAGAAACCGGGGGATGGGCGTGAGCCCGCGCTCGCCGAGCAGCGCCCGGAACTGGAGGGCCGCGGTGAGGAACGCCGTCAGGTAGAGGGCGGCCAGGGCCCGCTGGAAGGCCAGCCGGCTCCACCAGTAGCCGTCCGCTGTGAACCACTCCATGCCTCGCTCCTGCCCTGCTCGCCGCGGAAGTGGGCCATGCGTACCACCCGAGGGCCGGGCGACACGCGGCGTGGCGTACGACTACCGCGCCCCGTGCTCCGGCAAACCGGCCCCCCGGCAGGTGACGTCGGCGGCGGGGAGGTCGCCGGTGAGCAGGTAGGCCGTCGTCGCGTGGTCCACGCACGGGTTGCCCCGGCTGGCGAAGACGCCGTGGGAGTAGTCGTCGCGCAGGGTGACCAGCCGCGCGCCCGGCAGCCTGGCCGCCAGCTTCCGGGCCCCGGCCAGCGGGGTGACCGGGTCGTGTTCGCTGGCGACCAGCAGCGCCGGGGCCGCCCGCGGGCCGTCTAGCGGCGTGCGGTGGCGCGGCCGGTGGTGCCAGTACGCGCAGGCGCTAGCCTCCAGGCCGGTCACGAGTGGATACGGGTCGAGCTGGCGCAGCCCGCGCAGGTTGGCGACCACCGCGTGCGGGCTCGGGCCCGGGCCGTCCGCGTACTTGACGACGCGGTTGGCCGCCTCGTAGTTGCGCGAGGCCGCGTCGTCGAACGGCGCCGCGGGCCGCAGCTTGGCAACGTTGCCAGTGCGCAGGTAGTCGCGCAGCCCGTCGCCGAGCGGCGCCCAGCGCTCGGTGCGGCCGAGCGCCCGGTAGACGGCGCGGTCGAACTCCGCCGGGCCGAACCCGTCCACCGGGCGGGCCGCGAGTCGATCACGCGCCCGCGCGTACGCCGCCCGCACCTGGCCGGCGCTCTCGTCGAGCCCGTACCGTCGCGGGTCGCCGGCCAGCCAGCCGAAGAGCATCTCGCGCTGGCGCAGCAGCGCGACGGCCTGTCGGACGTCGAAGTCGTGCCAACCCCACGGCCCGACAACGCTGTCCAGCACCATCCGGCCGGTGCGGTCGGGGAAGAGCGTCGCGTACGCCGCGCCCAGGTAGCTGCCGTAGGAGACGCCGAGGAAGTGCGTGCGGGGCTCGCCGAGCGCGGCGCGGATGGCGTCCATGTCGCGCGCTGTCGCCTCGGTGGACAGCGCGCCGAGCGCCGCCGGGCCTGCGCCCTCGGCGCAGTCCCTGGCCAGGTGGCGCAGCGCGGCCAGGTGGCGCCGCTCGCCGGCGGCGTCGGTCGGCAGCGGGTCGGCGCCCGGGCTCGCGAACAGGCCGCCCATCGGGCCGCAGTCGGCGAGAGCGCTGCGCCCCACGCCGCGCGGGTCGAAGCCGACGACGTCGTACGCGCGGCGCACCCGCTCCGGGAGCTTGGCGCGCTTGGTCACCGCTTAGGGCAGCCCGGAGCCGCCCGGTCCGTCGGGGTTGACCAGCAAGGGCGCCGCGCCGCTCGGCGGCGGTGCCCGAGGCGCGGACCCGGGAGACGGCGATGTCGAGGGTGGGCCCGGTGGGGCGGTCCCAGTCCAGTGGCACCCGCACCGTGCCGCACTCGACCCGCTCGCCGGGTGGCGGGGTCGGCAGCGCGGCGGGGCACGGGCCGAACTCGACGGCGGGGCGCGGGGCGGCGTGCGCGGTCGGGGACGCCAGCGCGGATGTCGGCGGTATGGGCGATATCAGCGGTGTGAGCGTGGCGATGGCGGCGGCGAGTGCGGCCGTGGTAGCGGCGCGTCGGGCGCGTGGCGGGGTGGTTCGGACGCTCATCGCGGCGTTCGGCGCCACGGGTGTCGAGGTCGGGATGGCGGATGGCATGGCGAAGCTCGCAATCGGAAGATCAGTGGTTCAGCTAGGCGACAATGAAAATGATTATCGATAGCGTGTGTGCTCGATCAACACGGTCCCGGCCGCCAGGGGGCTCCCCCTCGCGTGCCCGGGCTCCCAAGTGCCCTGGCGAAAAGGAGAGTTGTGGGTCACCTTCTGATGATCGAAAGCTGGGTCGGGTCCATGAGCCGGCTGCTGCCGCGCACCGTGCGGGAGAGCGGGCACGAGTTCACGTTCCTCACCCGTGACCTGCACCACTACCTGCGCAGTGCCCCGGAAGGCGCCAGCCACCCGCTGCTCGGCGCGCACAACGTCCTCACCCTGGACACCAACGACACCCAGGCCCTGCTCCCACGGGTGGAGCGGCTGCACGCGGCGCTCGGCTTCGACGGGGTCATCACCTCGTGCGACTACTACCTGCCCGCGGTCGCCGAGGTCGCGGCCCGGCTCGGACTGCCCGGCGCGCCGCCCGGCGCCGTGGCGGACGCCTGCCGCAAGGACGCCACGCGGCGCGTGCTGCGCGCCGCCGAGGTGCCGGGGCCACGGTTCGCCGTCTGCGCCGACTGGGCCCAGACCACCGAGGCGGCCCGCGAGATCGGTTACCCGCTGGTCATCAAGCCGGTGGACCTGTGCGCCGGCATGTTCGTACGGCGCGTCGACGACGAGGACGACCTCTTCCGCCCCTCTACCGGGCCCTGGCCGACTTCCCCGTCAACGCGCGCGGCCAGCGGCGCGCCCCGCAGGTGCTCCTCGAAGAACTCCTCGAAGGCCCCGAAGTGAGCGTCGAGACCGTCTCGTTCGACGGCAAGAGCCACGTCGTGGGCGTCACCGACAAGAGCGTCGGCGGGGCGCCGGCGTTCATCGAGACGGGCCACATGTTCCCCGCCGCCCTCGACGACGAGGCCGCCACCGCCGCCGCGAGGACCGCACAGGACGCGCTGGCCGCGCTCGGCCTCGACCACGTCGTGGCGCACACCGAGATCAAGCTCACCGCGCACGGCCCCCGGGTCGTGGAGGTCAAACCTCGGCCCGCCGGCAACCGCATCACCGAACTCGTACGCCACGTCACCGGCATCGACCTCGCCGCGGCCTTCGTGGCCGTCGCCCTGGGCGACACGCCCGACCTCGCCGCCCGCGACACCGGCCTGACCAGCGCCGCCATCGGCTTCCTGGTACCGGAGGCCGCGGGCGTCCTGGACGCCATCGAGGGCGCCGCCGGCCTCGTCGGGCGCCCGGGCGTCCTGGAGGCCCAACTCGCCGAGCCGGGCACCACGGTCAAGGCGGCCGGCAGCAACAACGAGTACCTCGGCCACGTCATGGCCGCCGACCCCGCCGGCAGCGGCGCCCGCGCCCGGGTCGAGGAACTGCTCGGGGCGCTGCGCCCGCGGGTGGCCACCCGATGAGCACCGCCCTCGGCGCTGCCACCGGGTACGCCGACCTGCTCCGCCGGGTACGGGCGACCGAGTTCGGCCCCGACCCCGCCACCCAGCGGGTCTCCGTCGCCTTCAGCACCAGCTAGGCCGTACGCCACGAGGGCCGCGGCGGCGGTTACCGCAACGAGGTGCTCAGCCTGCGCCTGGCCGAGGCCGTCGGCTCCTGCGCGGTGGAGCCGGGTGCGCTGCCGGCCGCCGCGCTCTACGACTGCGTTGGCGCCGACGTCGCCACCTTGCTCGCCCACCCGCTGCCCGCCGGCGACTCGCTGCACAAGTCGCGGGCCCGCGCCCGCGCCGTCACCGCCCTCCTGGAGCCGGCCCGCCCCTGGCGGGTGCTGGTCATCGGCGTCGTCAACTCGCTGCTCGAAGCGTTGCGGGAGCGCGGCATCGGCTACCTGCCCTGCGACCTCAAGGGCGGCAGCACCGAGTGGGGCGAGCCCGTCAGCACGGGCGCGGCGGCCGAACTGGACCGCTGCGACGCCATCCTGGCCTCCGGCATGACGCTGGGCAACGGCACCTTCGAGGAGCTGCGCGAACACGCCGCGCGCCACGACAAGCCCCTGGTGATGTTCGCCCAGACCGGCAGCGCCATCCTGCCCCGGCTGATCGGCGCGGGCGTCAGCGCCGTGTGCGCCGAGCCGTACCCCGTTCTTCTGGCTCGACGGCGGCCCCGGCGTCATCTACTGCTACGGGGGACCCTGTTGACGACCACCGCGCTCGCACCCGCAGCGGGCCACGAACTCCTCGCCCTGCTCGGCCGCACCCCGCTCGCCCGCGTCACCGCCCCGCTGCCCCACCCGCACCCCGGCTTCTGGGCCAAGCTCGAAGGGCTCGGCGCCGGCGGCATGAAGGCGCGGGCCGCCGTCGCCATGCTGCTCGGCGCCCGGGAATGCGGCGAACTCGCGCCCGGCGCGCCCGTGGTGGAGTCCACGTCGGGCACCCTCGGCATCGGCCTGGCCTTCGCCGGGCAGGCGCTCGGCCACCCCGTGGTCCTGGTCTGCGACGACGAACTCGAACCGTCCATGAGCCAGTTGCTGCGCGCCCACGGCGCCCGTCTGGAGATCGTCGACCACCCGGCGCCGCACGGCGGCTGGCAGGCCGCCCGCATCCGCCGGCTGCGCGAACTGCTCGTCGCGCTGCCCGGCGCGTACTGGCCCGACCAGTACAACAACCCTGACAACGTCGCCGGCTACGCCTCGCTCGCCGCCGAACTCGCCGTCCAACTCGACCACCTCGACATCCTGGTGTGCAGCGTGGGCACCGGCGGCCACAGCGCCGGCATCATCGGACCGCTGCGCCGCCACTGGCCCAGGTTGCGGCTGATCGGCGTGGACGCCACCGGCTCCACCATCTTCGGGCAGCCCGCCAGGGTGCGCCTGATGCGCGGCCTGGGCAGCAGCATCCACCCGCGCAACGTGGCCCACCACGCCTTCGACGAGGTGCACTGGGTGGGCCCGGCCGAGTCCGTCCTCGCGTGCCGCCGGCTCGCCAGGTCCAGCTTCGTCAGCGGCGGCTGGAGCACCGGGGCCGTCGCGCTGGTCGCGGCGTGGGCCGCCCGTGTGCACCCGGGGGCCGTCGTCGCCACCGTCTTCCCCGACGGCCCGCACCGCTACCTCGGCAGCGTCTTCGACGACGCCTTCACCACGGCTCACAGCATCGACCCGGACCGCGCCGCCACCCGGCCCGTGGAGATACCGCACCCGCGCGCCGCGGAGGCCGCCGGCTGGGCGCGCTGCACCACGGTCATCGACCCCCTGGAGGGCACCCCATGAAGACCACCCTGCGCACCGTCCGGCTACGGTTCGCCGAACCCCTGCGCATCTCACGCTCGGTGATGGACGCCCGCGACGCGGTGTGGCTGACCATCGAGCACCGCGGCCTGCGTGCCCACGGCGATGTGGTGGCCAGCGTCTACTTCGGCCTCGACGCCGACACCATCGGGCACCTGCTGACCGACGCCGGGCTCGACCTCGCCCGTCACCCCGACCCGGAGTCGGCGCTCGGCGCCCTGCGCGCCGGCGAACTGCCTGCCGACGGGACGCCGCCCGCCGTGGTCGCCGCGGTCGAGGCGGCCCTGCTCGACCTCGTGGGCAAGCGCGCCGGGGCCCCGGCCCACCACCTGATCGGCACGCTCACCCCGCCGGTCGCCGCGACCGCCCGCACCATCGGCATCACCTCCGCCGTCAGCGCGGCCGTACGCGCCCGGTGCCTGGCCGACAGCGGGTTCCGCACCATCAAGGTCAAGGTGGGCGCGGCCGACCCGGAGGCCGACCTGGAGTGGGTGCGCGTCATCCGGGCCGAGGCCCCGGGACCGCGCCTGCTGCTCGACCCCAACGGAGCCTGGAAGGTGGCCGAGACGCGCGCGTTGTTGCCCCGGTACGCCGAACTCAGCGTCGAGGCCGTCGAACAGCCCATCGCCCCCGGCACGCCGGACGACCTCGCGGCCATCGCCGCCGACTCGCCGTTGCCCGTGATCGCCGACGAGGACGTGGTCAGCATCGAAGACGTGCGCCGCCTGGCCGGGCGGGTCCAGGGCGTCAACGTCAAGCTCGCCAAGTGCGGCGGTGTGCACGCGGCGCTGCGCATCGGCGAACTCATCGCCGGCACCGGCACCTCGCTCATGCTCGGCTGCCTCACCGCCAGCTCCCTGGGCATCGCGCCCGCCGTACACCTGGCCGACCGGGCCCGCTGGGTGGACCTGGACGGACACCTCCTCCTCGCGCACGACCCGTGGACGGCATCGGCGGCACCGACGGCACCGTCCGCGCCAGCGCCCACGCGGGCCTGGGCGTACGCCCCGCGCGCCTGGCCGCGCCCGAGCCCCGCCCGGCCCAGGCGCCACCCCGACTCCGCACGTGACGGGCCGGCCGCCGGCCGGCGGCCCCACCCGCGCCGGCGGCCGGACGGGACCGGACGTGGCGGCAGCGGCGGCGCGCGGGCGGCGGCCGGCCCAGCGGTACGCGGCGCGGCACGCAGCCGCCGGCCGGTACGGGACCCGTTCACCCGCGCCACCTGGCGCCCGGCCGTGCCCGGCCCGGATCGACTGCCACGCGAACCCGCCCCGGCCGGAGCCGGTTCGGCCGGGGCGGCGGCGCGCGCGGCGGCGTCCGAGCGGCGCGTCGCCGCCCGCCGTCGCGCGGCCGCGTGAACCCGCCCCGCCCGATCAGCCACGGCGCCGGCGTACGGCCCCACCCGGCTCCACCCGCCCCCGTACCCACGAGCACCCCAGCCCGTCCGCCCCGTGAAACCCGCCCCCACCAAGGAAGGAAGCCTGCCGTGAAGACTTGGCGCGAGATGCGCAGATTCCCGCTGGCCATCCGCCTCCTGCTGGTCAACCAGCTCGGCGTCAACACCGGCTTCTACCTGCTCATCCCCTACCTCGCCACGCACCTCAGCGAGGACCTCGGGATGTCCGCCGCGGTGGTCGGCATCGTGCTGGGCGTGCGCAACCTCAGCCAGCAGGGCCTGTTCATCATCGGCGGGTCGGCCGCTGACCGGCTCGGCGCCCGTGGCGTGATCATCGCCGGCTGTGGGCTGCGCACGCTGGGGTTCGCGCTGTTCGCGCTCGGCGACGGCCTGCCCGTGCTGCTGGCCGCCTCCGTGCTGAGCGGGCTGGCCGGCGCGCTGTTCAACCCGGCCGTACGCGCCTACCTGGCTCAGGAGGCGGGGGAGCGGAAGGCGGAGGCGTTCGCGCTCTTCGACGTCTTCGCCACCACCGGCGCGCTGGTCGGACCGCTGCTCGGCAGCGCCCTGCTGTTGGTCGACTTCCGCGCCTCGGCGCTCACCGCCGCCGCCATCTTCGCGCTGCTCACCGCCGCCCAGGCCGTGGTGCTCCCCGCCCGCCCGGTACTGCCGGCCCGCACCAGCGTGCTCGGCGACTGGCGCGAGGTCATCTCGCACCGCGCCTTCCTCGCCTTCTCGCTCGCCATGGTCGGCATGTTCGCCATGGAGAACCAGCTCTACCTGCTGCTGCCCGAAAGCGCGCGGCGCGCCAGCGGTTGGGAGGGCGCGACGGGGCTGGTCTTCCTCGTCGGCACGGTCGCCAACCTGGCCCTGCAGATGCGCGTCACCGGGCGGCTCGGGCAGCGGGGCGCGCGGCCCCGCTGGATCGGCCCTGGGGCTGGCCGTGATGAGCCTGGGGTTCGTGCCACCGCTCCTGGTGGCCGGGCGGGGCGCGCCCGACGGCGCGCTGGCGGCGGGCCTGGCGCTGCTGCCGGTGCTCGCCGGCGCACTGCTGCTCTACCTCGGCGCCATGATGGCGCAGCCGTTCGTGATGGAGCTGATACCGGGGTTCGGCCGCGCCCACCTGACCGGCACCTACTCCGGCGTCTTCTACGTCGTCTCCGGCATCGCGGCGGCCCTGGGCAACACGGCCATCGGCTGGGCGGATGGACGCCGGCGAGCGGGGCGGGGCGCACTGGCTGCCCTGGGTGTGCTGCCTCGGCTTCGGACTGGCGTCGGCCGGCGGCGTGGCCTGGCTGCACCGGCTGCGCGCCCTGCCCGCCCCCGCCCCCGTCGGCGCGCCCGCCGCCGAGCCACCCGACGCCACCCACGCGCAGCGGCCCGCCGACCAGGTCGCGCCCCGCGCCGACCGGGCCCACGCGCCGACCCCGGCCCGGCGATCCGCCACCGACCCGGCCACCACGGCCCCGGCCGCGCCCACCCCCACCCGGCGATCCGTCACCCGCGCCCACCCCGCGACCGCCGCCGCGAGGCGGCGCGCCGCCGGACCCAGCGACGACCCGACGGGAGCAGTCCGATTACCGACCCCACCACGACCCACCCACCCGCCGACCACCAGAGAACCGACCACCGGCAAGGCACCCCGCTGCCCACTGGCTCCACCCCGCCCGGGCCACCGTCGCCTGCGCCCCGCGCGCCCACCCCCGGCCCGGTGAACGGTGGCCCCGTCCCGCCCGCCCACGATCCGGACAGCGGCAACCTGCTCACCGACAACCCCGAGCTGTACGAGGCGCGCTTCCCCGACCCGCACGCCCTCGCGGCCCGCTGGGTGGAGGCGACCCTCCGGGCGTACGGTGCCGGGCCGCGCGTCCTCGACCTCGGCTGCGGCACCGGCCGGGACGCGGCCCACCTGCACGCCGCGGGCCGCCGCGTCGTGGGGGCCGACCTGTCCCAGGCGATGCTGACGCACGCCAGGCGGCACCACCCCGGGCCTACCTACGTCACCGCCGACCTGCGCGGCTTCGACTTCGGACCGGACGCCTTCGACGCGATCACCTGCCTGGACAGCGCCCTGCTGTACTGCCACACCGGCGACGAGCTGGACGGACTGCTCGCCTCCTGCCGGCGCGCGCTCACCCCCGGCGGGCTGCTCGTGGCCGAGTTGCGCAACGGGGCGTTCTTCCTGGGCAACACCGAACTCCTGGACGCCCCGACGCGCTCCACCCTGACCTGGCAGGGCGTCAGCCACACCGCGCTCACCACGCTCTGGCTCGACCGCGCCGCCCAACTGCTGCGCCGACGCCGGGTGTGGACCGCGGACGACGGTTCGCCGCCCGTCACCCAGCACTCCGCGTGGCGGCTGCTGTTCCCGCAGGAGCTGCGCCACCTGCTGGCCGCGCACGGCTTCCGCGTACGGGAGCTGCACGACGGGCCTGGGCCGCGTACCGAGCCCGCGTGGCACGAGGACGCGCCGCCGCCGCGCGGCCTGGCCGACGGCGACCGGCTGCACCTGGTCGCCGAGCGCCTGGCCGACTAGCGCCCGCCGCCCGCCCCGCCCGGCGCGGCCTAGGTCGTCGCCGCACCCCCAGCCGCCCCCCACGTTCCGCACCCGTTCCCCGCACAAGGAGTCTCCCGTGACCGCATCTGCTCACCCCGACCGCGCCTTTCCCGCCCTGCGGCGGCGCGGGTTCCTCGCCGCCGGCGCCGCGGCCGGCCTCGGCGCCCTCGCCCTGACCGGTTGTGGCGGCGGCGCCGAGGATGCCGGCGCTACCGGCGGGGACGGCAAGCCCCGGCGCGGCGGCCAGCTGCGCGCGGCGTTCGCCGGTGGCGGCGCGGCCGAGACGTTCGACCCGCACCTGAGCAACCTGTTCTCCGACGCCGCCCGCGCCAAGGCCCTGTACGACAAGCTCGCCGACTGCGGGTCTGACATGTCGGCCAAGCCCCGCCTCGCCGCCTCCTGGGAGCCGGGCCCCCGGCTCGACCGCTGGAAGGTCACGTTGCGCGAGGCCACCTTCCACGACGGCAGGCCGGTCACCGCCGCCGACGTGCTCTACAGCTACCGCCGCATCGCCGACCCGCGGCGCACCTTCCTGGCCAAGGCGTCCCTGGAGCCCATCGACCTGAAGGCGAGCCGCGCCCTGGACGCGCGCACCGTCGAGTTCCTGCTCAAGCGCCCCACCGCCGAGTTCCCCAAGTCCTCGCCGCGTTCGGCGCGTACGTCATACCCCGCGACACCGAGCGGTTCGACCGGCCGATCGGCTCCGGCCCCTTCCGCTTCGTCTCCTTCGCCCCCGGCCGCTCGTGCGCCGCTACGACCACTACTGGGACGGCGCCCCCTACCTGGACGAGCTGGAGTTCGTCATCGCGAGCGAGGAGTCCGCGCGGATCAACGCGCTGCTCGGCGGGCAGGTCGAGTACGCGCACGAACTCAACCCCGCCACCGCGCGCGCCCACGAGAAGCCGGGGCCAGATCGCCATCGTGAGACTGCGCAACAGCGCCATGCAGGCGTTCGCGATGAAGACCGACCGCGCGCCGTTCGACGACCCGCGGGTGCGCCAGGCGTTCTTCCTCATCGCCGACCGCCAGGAACTGCTGGACGGCGCGCTGTCGGGGGGGCGGCGAGATCGGCAACGACCTGTTCGGCAAGGGCTACCAGTAGTACTACGCGGCCGACCTGCCGCAGCGCGCACAGGACCTGGAGCAGGCCCGGCACCTGCTCAAGCGGGCCGGCGCCGACGACCTGCGGGTTACCCTGGACACATCCGAGGTCGCCGCCGGATTCACCGAGGCCGCCGGCATCTTCCGCGATCAGGCGGTCAAGGCCGGCGTCACCGTCCGGGTCAGGTCCGGCAGCAAGGACACCTACTGGAGCGACGTCCTGAACTCGGGCACCCTGTGCTGCTACCGCTCGGGCGCCATGCCCATCGAGTCGCACATCTCGCAACGGCTGCTCACCGACTCCTCCACCAACGCCACGCACTGGCGCCACCGCGACTTCGACGCCCAGTACCAGCAGGCCCAGTCCACCAAGGACCCACGGGCCCGCGCCGCCGTCTACGAGCGCATGCAGCGCCGCCTGCACGCCGAGGGCGGCTTCCTGGTGTGGGGCTTCGCCGACTGGATCGTCGGCACCGCCAGGAAGGTGGCCGGCGTGCGCTCCGGCGCGCCCGCCAACACCCTGGACTGGGCCCGCTTCGACAAGGTGTGGTTGCGGTGAGATCGCTCCGCTCCTGGCTCGCCCGCCGGCTGCTGCTCGGCCTCGCCCAGACCGTGGCCGTGGTGCTGCTGGTCTTCGCGCTCACCGAGGTGCTGCCGGGCGACGCCGCCGTCGCGCTGGCCGGCGACGACCCGGACCCGCGGCGCATCGAGCAGATCCGCGCGGCGATGGACCTCGACCGACCCGCCCTCGAACGGTTGGCGGACTGGACCGGCGGGCTGCTTCGCGGCGACTTCGGCACTTCGCTGGCGTCCGGCCGACCCGTCGCCGACTACCTCTCCGCCGGTTTCGGACCCACCCTGGTGCTCGCGGCGCTCACGGTGGCGCTGCTGGTCCCGATCTCGGTTGGGCTCGGCGTGCTCGCCGCCCGCCGCGAGGGCGGCGCCCTGGACCGGCTCGTCAGCTTGGTGACGCTCGGCGTGTACGCGGTGCCGGAGTTCGCCTTCGGCGTGCTCCTGGTCACCGTCTTCGCGCTGCGCCTGGACTGGCTGCCACCGACCGCCGTCGGCTACGGCACCGACCTGCTGGCCCACCCCGCCGTCCTGGTGCTGTCGGTCCTCGTACTGCTGTCACGGCCGGTGTGCTCCATCAGCCGACTGGTCCGCGCCGGCATGATCGACGCGCTAGCCGCCCCGTACGCCGCGCAGGCCCGCCGCTACGGGGTGAGCGGGGCCCGCGTGTGCTACGCGCCCACGCGCTGCCCAACGCCGTGGCGCCCGCGGCCCAGCAACTGGCCTGTACCGTCGACTGGTTGCTGTGCGGCGTCATCGTCGTGGAGGCGCTGTTCGTCATCCCCGGGTTCGGCACGGTGCTCATCGACGCGGTCGCCGCCCGCGACGTTCCGGTGGTGCAGGGCCTCGCGGTGATCTTCGGCCTGCTCGCGGTGGTGCTCAACCTCGCCGCCGACCTGGTCGCGCACCGCTTTGCCCCGCGCACGGGGGTGGCCGCGTGAACCCGACCGACCCGCACACCCCGAACGCCCCGGCCGCCCCCATCACCGCGCATGCCAGCACCCCACCGGAGCCGACGCCCGGCGCGCCGCGCCGGCGCCCGCCCTCGCCCGGCAGGTTCACGCTCGGCCTACTCGTCCTCGCCCCGCCACTGCTGCTCGCCCTGTTCGGGCCGCTGTTCGCCGGCGAAGCGGGGGAGCGGGGCGTGTCCTTCACCGCCGGCAACGGGCACTGGCTCGGCACCGACTTCGTCGGCCGCGACGTGTGGCGACAGGTGCTGCTCGGCGGCCACTCGGTGGTGCTCGTCGCGCTGTCGGCGACGCTCCTGTCCTACGTCGTCGCCCTGCCGGTCGGCCTCACCCGCGGCCCTGACCCGCCGCGACTGGCTGGAGGAGGCGCTGATGCGCCCGCTGGACGTGCTGCTCGCCGTGCCGTCGCTGCTCCTCGTGCTCCTTGTCGCCGCCGTCTACAGCCCGGGCACGCTGGGCCTCGTGCTGCTGGTGGCGCTGGTCAACATCCCGGACGCGGCCCGCATGGTCCGCGCGTCGGCGGCGGAGGCCGCCTCCCGCCCGGCCGTGGAGGCGCTGCGGATGCAGGGCGAGAGCTGGTGGCGGATCGCGGTGGGCTACGTCGGCCGCGCCACCCGGCGCACCCTGGTCGCCGACGCGGGCGTGCGCCTGACGGGCGTGCTCTACCTGGTGGCCACCACCGCGTTCCTCGGCGTGGGCGTCGCGCCCGACGCCGCCGACTGGGCCGTCATGGTCGACCGCAACCGGCACCGGCCTCTTCCTCCAGCCGTGGGCGGTGGTGGTGCCCGCGCTGCTGATCGTGGGCCTGTCGATGGGTACCAACCTGCTCCTCGACGCCGCCCTCGCGCCCCGGCCCGACCGCCGGGCCCGCCCCCGCCCACCGGCCCGGCGCCGCCCGGCCCGCCCGCGCGCAGGCGCCCCGGCCGAAGGCCGCCCCGTAACCCCCCGGCGCTCCGCGCGCCCCATCCACGGAGAGGAGAAGCGCCGGTGAACGCCGACGTGCGGGCCGTCGCCGAAGTGCGGGACCTTCAGCGCCCGGTGGCCAGCGTCCACGGCGCCGGGACCGGGCTGCCCGGCGCGGCGTGAACGCCCGTCACCAGGCGCGTGCCGACCGGACCGTGCCCGTCCCACCCTGCGGTGACGCCCGGTTCGACCGTCTGTCGTGGAGTGCCGGTATGGGGAGAAGGGAGGCGAAGTGACCTTACAAAATGATCTATGTGGCGCTTTATAGCATTATGTCCGTTATAAAGAGAAAGCGAATAAGACCACGGGGCGCGGGAGTGACCGTGCTCACCGGCGCCGCCCTCGCGACGGTGCTGGGCCTCGGCTCCACCACGGCCTCGGCCGCACCGCTGCCGGGCGGCCTCGGCCCCTGCGCGGGCCCGGCCTGCCCCGGCCCGGCGCAGAACCCCAACAACGGCCCCGTCGCCGGCTACGACGAGAAGATCAACATGTTCGTGGGCGGCGACTTCCGGGTCGGCGACTCCGCCGCCGAGGCCGAGGAGAACGGCCGGGCGCCCTGCTCGCGCCGGGCGGTCGTGCGGTGAACGGCCGTCAGTCCCGCCCGTGCTTCCCGTCCGGCCCAGTGGTGGGCCCGGCGGGCGCCGCCGGGCCGGTCGCGGCCGACCTGGCCAGCTCCGAGTGCCGGTAGGAGTAGGCGAAGTAGACGATCAGGCCGATGCCGAACCAGGCCGCGAAGCGCACCCAGGTGTGCCACTGGAGGTAGGTCGTGAGCCAGATGGAGGCCCCCACGCCGATCAGCGGCACGATCGGCATGCCGGGGCAGCGGAAGGAGCGCGGCAGGTCGGGGCGACGGTAGCGCAGCACGATCACCGCCACGCAGACCACGACGAAGGCCAGCAGGATGCCGATGTTGGTCAGCTCGGCCGCCTCGCCGATCTCCACGAAGCCGGCGATCCCGGCCGAGGCAACGCCCACGATCCAGGTGACCCGGGTCGGCACGCGCCGCGTCGGGTGTGTCTTGGCGAACCACTTCGGCAGCAGGCCGTCCCGGCTCATGGAGAACCACACCCGCGTCACACCCAGCATGAAGGTGAACATCACGGTGAGGATGCCGATGATCGCGCCCACCGCGATGACGTCCGCGATGCCGCCGAGCCCCACGGACTTGAAGGCCGTGGAGAAGCCGCTCTCCGCGTCCACCTCGGTGTAGTTCTGCATGCCCGTCAGGACCAGGCAGGCCAGCACGTACAGCACCATCGAGATGGCCAGCGAGTACAGGATCGCCTTCGGCATGTGGCGCTGCGAGTCCTTGGACTCCTCCGCCGCCGTGCTCATCGCGTCGTAGCCGAAGACCGCGAAGAAGACCGTGGCCGCCCCCGTGAAGGCGCCGCCGACGCCGTACGGGAAGAAGGGCGAGTAGTTGCTGGTGTCGACGTGGAAGAAGCCCACGACGATCACGAGCAACACCACCAGCACCTTCAGCACCACCACGACCATCTCGAACCGGGCCGCGCTCCTGATGCCGAGGTTCAGCAGGTAAGCCACGAACAGGCACAGGACCAGCGCGAACAGGTCCACCTTGTGGCCGTCGCCGGTGCCCGGCGCGCCCAGCATCCAGTTCGGCAGGTTGGCCCCCATCTCTCCCACCAGGAAGGAGAAGTAGCCCGAGATGCCGATGGCCACGACCGCCACGATGGCCGTGTACTCGAGCAGCAGGTCCCAGCCGATCAGCCACCCCACCAGCTCGCCGAGGACCGCGTAGCCGTAGGTGTAGGCGGAGCCCGCCTTCGGGATGAGCCCGGCGAACTCCGCGTAGGAGAAGGCCGCCGCCGCGCTCGCCACGCCCGCGATCAGGAACGAGATCAGCACGGCGGGCCCGGCCGTCCCGTTCGCGACGGTGCCCGCCAGGGTGAAGATCCCGGCGCCGATGATGCCGCCGACGCCGATCGCCGTCAGGTGCCACAGGCCGAGGCTCCGGCTGAGCTGCTCGCTCGCGGCGCCCTCGGCCTCCTCGATGGTCGCTATGGGTTTGCGTCGCAGTACGCCGTGCCCTGGTCGGAGTCTGGCCATGGTGTCCTCCCCGCCGACAGTTGACAGCGGATCATGATGGCCCAGCGCCGGGGAGGAAGATAGACCCCGCTCCGTGGCAATTTCCCGCCTCCTTCGGATGCCCTGGCCCGCGCCGTCCGCGCGCGACGGCCCCGTGCCCTGGCCCTCGGCCGCGCACCCGTCACCTTCCGGACCGTGCCGCGCCGCGTCACCCGACCCCGCCCACCGGGCGCCGGCCCGCCCACCGCCCCGGAAGCGGAACCGGACCTCAGCGTCGCGCGGCGGGCGGCCATACCCCGGGGCCAGCACGCCCAGTACGTATGCCCGCGCCGCCAGCGCCGGGAGAGGCGTGTCAGGTGGTAGTTGACGCCGTCGACCGTCAGCCCCAGGGCCTTGCCCATGCCGCCGTCGTCGCGCCGGAGGCCGCCAGCGCCAACACCCGCTCCTCCACCGGGCTCACCTCGGCCGCCTCAAGCCGCGCGGGGCACTCGTCGGCCACGCGTAACAGCACCAGCAGCGCCGGTCGGTTGGGCGCGGCGTCGCCGACCGGGTCGACGCTCAACTCGCCCTCGCGCTCCGCCCCCGCCCATCCGCCAGCACACCCGCACCGGGTAGCGGGAGCGTTAGCCAAGTCGCAGCGCCTCGCCCAACCGCTCCAACTGCGCCCCGTCCCGGGGCCGGAACAGGTCGAGGAGGTTGCGCCCGTTGAGCCGGCCAGGTGCCTCACCCCACTGGTTGGCCATGGCCGGGTTGGCGATGAGTACCTCGCCGTCGGACCGGCACACTGCGACCGGCAGCGGCAGCCGATCCAGCAGCGTCAGAAAGTAGTTGCCCCAGCCGCCCGTACGCCCCACCCCGCCGCCCGTACCACCCGTGCCCCGCGCACCACCGGCACCACTCGCGCCGCCCTCGGCCATCGCCCCGCTCCACGCCTCGTCCGCAAGTGCGGCCCGTGAGAAACCACTGCATAATCATGTAGTGACCAAGCGGTAGCTAGCCCACCGGGCTGGTGACGCTGGAGATATGACCGACACACACCTGCTCAGCACCGAAGGCCGCGCCGCCCAGCGCCCCGCCCCCGGCGCCCGCCGTGCACCGCCGTCCGCTCGACGCCATCCCGCTCGTGGACATCTCGGCGACCGGTCTCGGGCCCTCGCCCCTGCAACAGGCCGTGGAGCTGGCCCGCCGCCACGGACCGATCTTCCGCCGCCGGCTGCACGGCCGCGACAAGCTGTTCGTCTCCTCCCTTGAGCTGGTCGCCGAACTCGCCGACGAGGAGCGCTTCGCCAAGGGCATCTGGCCCACCCTGCACAGCGTGCGCGAGTTCGCGGGAGACGGCCTGTTCACCGCGTAGAACGACGAACCCAACTGGGCCAGGGCGCACGACATCCTCATGCCCGCCTTCGCGCACGGCTCGATGCGGACCTACCACGCGGCGATGCTCCGCGTCGCCCGCCGGGTCGTCGAACGCTGGGACCGGCACGCCGCCACCGGCACCCCGGTCGAGGTCGCCGCCGACATGACCCGGATGACGCTGGACACGATCGGCCTGGTGGGCTTCGGTTTCGACTTCGACTCGTTCGCGCGGGAGACCCCGCACCCCTTCATCGACTCCATGGTGCGCTGCCTCCAGTGGAGCATGACCTCCGTCGGCCGCGCCCCGGACGGCGACCACCGGGCCGAGGACGAGGCGTTCCGCGCGGACACAGACTACCTCGCCTCCGTCGTGGACGAGGTCATCGCCGCCCGCACCGCGTCCCCACCCGCGCGGCCGGCCGACCGGCGCGGCGCCGACGACCTGCTCGGCCTCATGCTCACCGCCCGGCACCCGGCCGACCAGACCCCGCTCGACCTGGCCAACATCCGCAACCAGGTCATCACCTTCCTCATCGCCGGCCACGAGACCACCTCCGGCGCCCTGTCCTTCGCCTTCTACCACCTGCTCAAGGACCTGCTCGCGCTGCGCCTGGTCCAGCGCGAGGTGGACGAGGTGTGGGGCGACGACCCCGACCCCGATCCGACCTTCGAGGACATCGGCCGGCTGCGCTTCACCCGACAGGTGCTGAACGAGGCGCTCCGGCTGTGGCCCACCGCGCCGGCCTTCACCCGCCAGCCCCGCGCGGACACCGTCGTCGGCGGCCGCTACCCGCTCGCCGCCGACCAGCGCGTCACCGTCCTGATCCCCCTGCTGCACCGCGACCCGGCGGCCTGGGGCGACAACGTCGAACTGTTCGACGCCACGCGCTTCACGCCGGAGGCGGAACAGGAGCGCTCGCCGCACGCGTACAAGCCCTTCGGCACCGGGCAGCGCGCGTGCATCGGGCGGCAGTTCGCGCTGCACGAGGCGACCATGCTGCTCGGTCTGCTCGCGCACCGCTACCGCCTGGTCGACCAGGCCGACTACCGGCTGCGCGTCAAGGAGACGCTGACCCTGAAGCCGGACGGCCTGACCCTCACCCCCCGCCCACGCACCGCCGCCGACCGGCGCGCGAACCGGTCCCTGCCCGGCGCGCCCGCCGCACTAGCTGCCCGGCCACCGGCCGCGGCCACCCCCGAGCCCGGCACCGGCCTGCCGCGCCGCGTCCGCCAGGGCACCGGCGCGCTGGTGCTGCACGGCAGCAACTACGGCACCTGCCGCGAGCTGGCCCACCACCTCGCCGACAAGGCCACGGCGCTCGGCTGCGCCGCCGAGGTGGCCGCGCTCGACGCGTACGCCGGCGAACTGCCAACCGACCGCCCCGTGGTCATCGTGGCGGTCTCGTACCACGGCAAGCCCACCGACGACGCGGCGCGCTTCGTCCGCTGGCTCACCGACGCCCCGGCCGGCGCCGCGCGCCGCGTGACTTACGCCGTGCTCGGCGTCGGCGACCGCAACTGGGCCGACACCTACCAGCACGTGCCCGCCCACGTCGACGACCGACTAGGCGCGCTCGGCGCCACCCGCCTGCTGCCCCGCGCCGGGGCCGAAGCATCCGGCGAAATCGACTACACCGTAAGGGAGTTCGCGAGCGGGCTGCGCCGCGCCCTGCTGGAGCGGTACGGGGACCCGGCGGCCACCGGCCAGGACGAGTCCGTGGCGCGACCCGGCCACACCGTCACCGAAGTACGCGGCGGCCCGCTGGACGCGCTGGTCGAACGCCACGGCCTGACCGCGATGACCGTCACCGAGGCCCACGACCTGACCGCCCCCGGCCACCACAAGCCCAAGCGCTTCCTACGGCTCGACCTGCCCGCCGGCACGGGCTACCGCACCGGCGACCACCTCGCGCTGCTGCCCGCCAACGCGCCGGAGGCTGTGGACCGCGCGGCGCGCGCCCTCGGCGTCCGCCCCGACGCCCTCCTCGACATCCGCGCCACCCGCCCCGGCCGCACCAGCCTGCCCGTCGACCGCCCGCTCACCGTCCGCGAACTCCTCACCCACCACCTGGAACTCGGCGCGTGAGCCACTCCGGACCAGCGCGCCACCCTCGCCGCGCACCACCCCTGCCCGCCCGAGCGCGCGGCGCTCACCGCCCCGCCCGCCGACGACCCGCGCACCGTCATCGACCTGGTCGAGGCCAACCCCGCGCTGCGCGGCGCGCTGCCGTGGCCGGTCCTGCTCGACCTGCTGCCGCCGCTGCGTCCGCGCCACTACTCCATCTCCTCCGCGCCGGCCCAGCACCCGGGCAGCGCCGACCTGATGGTCTCCCGCCAGGCCGGCGGGGTCGGCTCCGGCTACGCCCACCGGCTGCGGCCGGGGGAGCGGGTGTGGGCGCGCGTCCAATCGTGCCGCGAGGCCTTCCGGCTCGACCCGACCGACCCCACACCGGTGATCATGGTCGCGGCGGGCACCGGCCTGGCTCCGTTCCGCGCCGCCATCGCCGACCGGGTGGCGGCCGGGCAGCGCACCCCCGCGCTGCTCTACCTCGGCTGCGACGCGCCCGAGGCGGACCTGCTGCACGCCGAGGAGTTGCGCGCGGCCGAGCGGGCCGGTGCGGTGGACCTGTGCCCCGCCTTCAGCACCCGGCCCGAACTCCACGGCCGCTACGTCCAGCACCGCGTCGCCGCGGATGCGGACGAGGTCTGGTCGCTGCTCGCGGCCGGGGCCCGGGTCCGGGTGTGCGGCGACGGCCGGGCGATGGCGCCGGGGGTGCGCGCCGCCTTCCGCGACGTCCACGCCGCCCACGCGGGCGGCTCGGCCGCCGACGCCGAACGGTGGCTCGGCGCCCTGGTCGCCGAAGGGCGGTACGTGGAGGACGTCTACGCCGCCGGCTGAGCCCGCCCGGCCCGCCGGGGTCGCCTCAGTCGACCACGCTGGTCCGGCCGAAGATGGCCGCGTGCTCCAACACGTCCTCCATCGGGTCGTCGATCTGACCGGTGGAAATCAGCGCCACGACCGGGGCGTTGTGCGAGTTGGTGTGCGTCTCGTCGGCGTGCGCGACCCCGGCCGGCATCGCGGACACCAGCAGCGTCGCCCCCACGGCGGACAGCTTGAGGTTCATGTCGTCTCCTCGCCTTGACTGTTCATCGGACCATGCGTCGACCTGCGTATCCACTCGAACGGTCGCGAGGTCACAGCGGGGCGCGCAGCGTCATCCGAACGATTCCGGCACCGACCGTGGACGAGGGTCGCTCGGCGGCGGCGCCCGGCCTGCCGCGCGAAGCGGCGGTGCCACGCGGCGCGCGACGAACGACAGCCAGCCGCGCACCGCACCGGCGTGCGACGCTGCTGCGGTGCGCGCGGGGTGGGGCCGAACGGCGCACGGCCCGCGCCCCCGTCGTCGGCCCGGCTCGCATCGGGTCCGCTCAACGCGGGGGACAGGACCCATCGGCCGGCTCCCGTGACCGGGTCGGCAGGTGTACCACCAGCAGGGCGAGACCGGCCAACACCACGACGCGCAGCGCCGCGTCCAGGCCGTTCTAGTCCGCCGACTGCCACATCGCCAACCACTCGCCGCCGATGGCCATGAAACCCCCGCCGAACAGCAGCAGCACCATCAGCAACCCGACCGTGCCGGCCCACCGGGCGCGCTCCAGCGCACCGCGCCGCACCCCCACCGCCCACAGCGCCGTGGCCCACAGCAGCACGAGCGCCGTCGCCACCTCCCAGCCGATGATCGCCACGTACGCGGCGTCCTGGACGGCCCGCGACTCGATCGCACGCCCCATCAGGTCTTCGTCGCGGAAGGTGGTGTCCATCGCCAGCATGTGCCGGACGAACTCCCGGTTCGTGCCGAAGTCGACGATGTTCCCCACCGCGACCAGCGTCATGTACAGCGCGGTCACTCCGGTGAGCGCGGTCGCCGCGAGCGGCACCGGCCGGAGCCGGGTGGTGATCGCCATGAGTTCCTCCCCTTCGTTGACTCCCGCCCCAGTGTCGGTGCTTGGCCACCCCACGACACGCGGGCCCACCCCGCCGAAGGGCCCCGCCGCCGGCCCGTCTTCGGCCGAACCCCACCGTGGTGGCCGTGGGGGGCCGGTCCCGTACGCTGGCGCGCGGTGGCGACGGCAGGCGTGTGGTGGAGTCGACAAGGGCGGGGACATGAACAAGACGGCACTGCGGAGCACGGTCACCATCGCGGCCTTGGCGGCCCTGGTTGCCGGCGCGGCCCCGGCCGGAGCCGGTGAGCGCGCCGGCGCGGACACCGCGTACTCGGCGACGACCTCGGTCGGCGTGCACAACGCGTACGAGAAGGACGCCTTCCCCTACCTCGCGGCCGCCCTCGACTCCGGCGCCGGGCTGCTCGAACTCGACGTGTGGACCAACGCGTTCGGGCCCGGGTGGCTGGTGTCGCACGGCAACCCGCTCGGCAACGACAACAACTGCGTGGGTGCCGCCTCCCCGGCCGAGCTGCGCGGCGGCAAGCGGGACCAGAGCCTGCCGGGCTGCCTGGCCGACATGCGGGCCTGGCACGACGCGCACCCCGGCCACCGCCCGCTGCTCGTCAAGGTCGAGCTGAAGGACGGGTTCAACGACAAGCGCGGCCGGGGCCCCGACGAACTCGACGCGCTGCTCGGCGAGACCCTGGGCGACGCCCTGTTCCGGCCGGGCGACCTGGCCGCTGGCCACGCCACCCTGGACGAGGCGGTCCGGGCCAGGGGCTGGCCGGCGCGTGGCGCGCTGGCGGGCAGGTTCGTCGTGGAGCTGATCACCGGCACCGTCGAGGAGAACAACCCGCTGGACACGCTGTGGACCGACCGCGAGTACGCCACCCACCTGCGGGACCTGGCCGCCCGTGGCGAACTCGGCCGCGCCGCCGCCTTCCCCGCCGTGCACGGCGCGGCGGCGGGCGACCCGCGCGAGCCTACCGCGACCCGGCGATCCGGCCGTGGTCCGTGCTCTTCGACGGCGACGCGACCAGCTACGCGGGCGATGGCATCGACACCGCGTGGTACGACCGGCGCCACTACCTGCTGATCATGACGGACGCCCACCGGGTGCCGCCGGCCATCGACGGCACCCGGCCCACCGAGGAGCAGGCCCGCACCCGGGTGAGCGAGCTGGCCGCCCGACACGCGAGCTTCGCCACCGCCGACTGGTACCCGCTGCCCCGCGTGCTGGCCACGGTGGTCCCGCGCGGCTGACCCCACGGCACGGGCGGCGGACGGCCGCCGCCCGTGCCGTGCCGCCGCGCGGTGGTTGGGCTACGCGCCCGGTTCCTCCAGGCGGAAACCCACCTTCAGGCTGACCTGGTAGTGCTCGACCTTGCCGTCCTCGATCTGCCCGCGTACCTCCTTGACCTCGAACCAGTCGAGGTTGCGCACGGTCTGCGCGGCGCGGCTGATGCCGTTGCGGATCGCGCCGTCCACGCCCTCGTGCGACGTGCCGACGATCTCGGTCACCCGGTAGGTGTGGTTGGACATGTTAGAAACTCCCCGGTCACTGGGGTGCTGCTCGGTCCCCACCACCGTGCCCCACCCGGCCGCCCGGCGCGAGCCGGGACCCGCGTCCGGCACCACCCCGGTGCCGGGCGCGCCGGACCCCGCGTGCCCGGGCCCGCTGTCCCCGCGGTCCGTGCCCCGTCAGCACCGGGTCGGCGGCCCGGTCAGGGAACGACGGTCACCGGCCACCGCCCGGCCTTGACCAGCCGAATCGCCACCGAGCCCACGATCCGGTGCCCGGCCTGCTCCGAGGCGCCCACCACCACCGCGTCGGCCTTGAGCTGGTCCGCCACGGAGACCAGGCCGCTGTACGGGTCGCCGACGTGCGTGTGGAACTCCCAGCGCACCTCGAAGACGCCCCGTAGCCGCTCGGTGGCCTCCCGCATCTCCGCGATCAGCTCCTCCGCTACCTCGCCCGTGCTGTCCGCCACCGGCGCCCCGAAGGCGGCGCTCGCCGGCAGCACGGGCTGCACGTACATGACGGCGAGCAGCGCGTTCTGCCGTCTGGCCAGCCCCGCCCGCCGCGTACGCCACCGCGCGCCACGAGGACTGCTAGCCATCGAGGCCGGTCACGATGACCTTCGGGCCGTCCGTACCGCGTTCGAATTCTCCGGGAGTCTTGTTCCACCACGGGTGTGAGGTTAACGGTCGGTACATCGCCCCCGCCGGCCGGCCGGCGGGGGCGGCTCAGCCGCGGGGCTTGACCAGGCCCGCGACCGTGCCCGACCACCCGACCGGGCCGGCTGCCGCCACCCCACGGCCTCGCACGCGCGTGCCCGGGGCGCCCGGGCGCGCGGGTGGAGAGGCGGCGCGCGAGCGTGGTGGGGGCTGCGGCCGGGCACCCGAGGGCAGGAACAAGTGAGACAGATCGGCAGGTGCCGCTCTCGTTCTCGATTCTGAGTTGCCTCAGCGCGCCGATCCTTGTCAGCGTTCCCCTACGTGCGTGCCGCTGCCATCGCGGCACCCGACGAGAGGTGGCCGCATGGACACCGCACCACTTGCCCACTCCCTCACACCCCTGGTGGGCCTGGTCGGGCCCGACCTCCCGTACGCTACCACGGTGACCGCCTGGCCGGCCCTGGCCGGAGGCCTGGAGCAGGAGCTGACGCACGGCGCGGCCTGGGCCTACGCGCTGCTGGTCATCACCACCCTGTCGCCGCTGGTGCCCAACTCGGCCCTGCTGGTCACCAGCGGGGTATTCGCCGCGAGCGGCACCCTCGACATCGCGCTGGTGCTCGGCGTCGTCGCCGGCAGCGCCCTGCTGGGGGACGCGCTGCTGCACTGGTTCGGCGGCCGGTTCAGGGACCGGGTCAGCCACTGGGCCGCCTGCACGCCCCGGCGCAAGGCGCTCCGCGGATGGTCGGCCAGCCAGATCCAGCGGCACGGCGTGCCGTTCGTCATCGCCGTGCGCTTCCTGCCCAGCGGCCGGCTGGTGGGCGCGCTCGGCGCCGGCGCCATCGGCTACCCGCTGGACCGCTACCTGATAGGCGCCGGAATCGCCGAGTCCATCTGGGCGCTCTACTCGGTCGGCCTCGGTTACCTGGGCAGCGCGGCGGCCCGCGGCGAACTCCAGGCCATCGCCATCGGCTGCGGGATCTCCCTCCTGCTGGCCCTCAGCAGTGCCCTCATCCAACTCCGGGCCCGACACGGGGCCGGCCCCGGCGGCCCGTCCGGGCCCGACGGCGACCCGGGTGAACAGGGCTCACCTCCGAGCCGACTGTGACTACCAACGCTCGCCGCTAACTCCCTCACTATGCGATCCTCTTGGGGAACGGCCTGCTGAACGGCCCCCCTAGAGCACGGTGTGGCGAGAACGGGAGAAACGAATGCGCGGCACGTCCGTCGAAGACGGCGTAGACATACAGCACGCGGCCGAGGTCACCGGCCGACCCCGCCCCAGGGTGCGGGCCGCCGCGACCGCGGTGTCGCCCCTATGAGCGGCGGCGCGCACCGGGGCGACCTCCTCGCCATCAGCGACCTGCACGTCAGCTACGAGGACAACCGCGCCATCAGCGAGAAGCTGCGCCCCGGCTCGGACGAGGACTGGCTCATCGTCGCGGGCGACGTCGGCGAGGTGTTCGGCGACATCGAGCGCACCCTGCGACAGCTCAGCGAGCGGTTCGCCAAGGTCATCTGGGTGCCGGGCAACCACGAGCTGTGGACCCACCCCAAGGAACCGGTGGAGCTGCGCGGCGTCGCCCGCTACGATGCGCTGGTCGAGATGTGCCGCTCGCTGGGCGTCGCCACCCCCGAGGACCCGTTCCTGGTCTGGGAGGGCGCCGCGGGCCCGCTGACCATCGCCCCGGTCTTCACGCTGTACGACTACACCTTCCGGGCCAACCCCCGGCAAACCCAGGAAGAGGCGCTGGCCGCCGCCTACGAGAGCGGCGTGGTCTGCACCGACGAACACTTCCTGCACCCGGACCCGTACCCGACCAAGGAGGACTGGTCCCGGGCCCGGGTGGCCGAGACGGAGCGGCGGCTGGCCGAGATCGACCCGGCCGCTCCGCCGGTGCTCATCAACCACTGGCCGCTCACCCGGCTGCCCACCGAGGTCCTGTACTACCCGGACTTCGCCCTGTGGTGCGGCACCAAGCTCACCGCCGACTGGCACCGACGCTTCAACGCCGCCGCCGTCATCTACGGACACCTGCACATCCCGCGCGTGACCACCGAGGACGGCGTGCGGTTCGAGGAGGTCTCGCTCGGCTACCCGCGCGAGTGGCGCCGGCGCGGCCTGCCCGACAACCTGCTGCGCCCGGTGCTGCCCCGGGTCGCGCACTGACGGGGAGCTGACGCGCCAGAAGCCGAGCGCGGACGCGCCCGCCGCCGGCCAGCGCGCTCGCGGGAGACCGTCAGCCGGTCACGGCGCCACCGGCGTGGCGAGCGACAGCGCGAACCGCTCGGCGCCGTCCGTCCACCAGTGCCGCAGGTCGAGCCCCGCCGCGGACAACTCCGCGTCGACCCCCGTGCGACGGAACTTCGCGGAGACCTCCGTGCGCAACTCCTCGCCGGCCGCGAAGGACACGGCCAGGTCGACCGCGGGGATCTTCACGGTCAGCGCCGCCGTCGCCCGCAGCCGCATCTCGATCCACTCCCGCTCCCGGTCCCAGTGCGCGACGTGCGTGAACGCGCCGGGGTCGAAGTCGGCCCCCAGCTCGCGGTTGAGCACCGACAGCACGTTCTTGTTGAACGCGGCGGTCACGCCCGCCGCGTCGTCGTACGCCGCCAGCAGCGTCTCCTCCTCCTTGACCAGGTCGGTTCCGAGCAGCAGGGCGTCACCGGGCGCCAGCAGCGCGCGCACGGCGGCGAGGAACCGGGTCCGCTCGGCGGGCAACAGGTTGCCGATCGTGCCCCCGAGGAAGACCAGCAGCCGCGGCCCCGGCGTCTTCGGCAGGGCCAGCACCTGCTGGAAGTCGGCGACCAGGGCGTGCACGGTCAGCCCGGACCGCTCGGCCAGCAGGGCGTCTCCGGCCAGTTCCAGGGCGCTGCCGCTGACGTCCACGGGCACGTACGCCGCGAGGTCGGGCAGCGCGTCCAGGAGCAGCCGGGTCTTCTCGGACGAGCCGGAGCCCAGCTCCACCAGCGTGCGGGCGCCGGTGGCGGCGGCGATCGCGGGGGCCCGAGCGGCCAGGATCTCCCGCTCGGCCCGGGTGGGGTAGTACTCCGGCAGTTGGGTGATCTCCTCGAACAGCTCGCTGCCGCGCGCGTCGTAGAACCACTTCGGCGGCAGCCACTTGGACTCGGCGGTCAGCCCGGCGGAGACGTCGGCGCGCAGCGCCGCGGCCGTCGCGTCGTCGGGCAGCGTGCGGGTGAGGGCGAACGGGCTCACGGTGACGACTCCTTGTGCTGCGGCGACAGGTGCGGGGGCGGGGCGGCGTGCGGCGCTGCCATGGCCGGGCGCGACCGGTTGGAGCCGCTCAGCCCCGCGGGCCGCCGGTCGCGCCGGCGGCGGGCGAGCGGACGGCGACCGGTGGGGCGCGCCGGGCCCCGGCCCGGGCGCGGCCCCCGACGAGGCGGGGTGACCGCCACCGCCCGACCCCGGGTGCCCTCCGAGGGGCGCCCGGTGCTCGATCGGGGTGAGCCGGACACCGGACCGGGTGGCCGTCACCAACGTGCGGTTGGGCACCTCGACCCAGCGCGGATCGTCGTCGTACGGCTCCGACGCCACGACCACCGCACCGCCCGACGCCAGTTCACCAAGCTCCGGTGCCGTCTGTCCGCAACGCGCCCCGGCCCGGCTCGCGGGACCGGAGCCGGCCGGCGCTGGCTCGGTGCGGTACCACAACGAGTCGCCCCAGGTGGTGGCGGCGATGGCGGCCCCGTCGGTCAACAGCAGGTTCAGCCGCGAATCGGGTGCCGCCGCGTCCAGCGCGACGACCGTCTCGGCCAGCGACTGGCCCAGCGGCGTGCCCGCGCGCAACCGGCGCAGCGCGAGCGCCCACACGAAGGCCGCGTCGTTGCGCGCCTCCATGCCGAGCAGCGCCTCCGGCTCCACCGTGCCCACCAGGCCGGCCACCGACCCGGGCCAGCCCTGAACGGACCCGTTGTGGCTGAACAACCAGGGCCCGCCGCGCAGCGGCGCCCGCTCCAGCACGTCCAGGGCCCGGCCGCGCACCTTGGCGGCGTAGCCGCGGGCCTCCGTCGGCGACAGCAGCGGCAACGTGGGGCGTTCGGAGCGCGGGTGCTCGAACGCGTCATAGACCGAGTCGATCTCCGGCCGCAGCGCCTCCCGCCTGGCCACGGTGCGCAGCAGCCACTGTTCCTCCTGGTTGCCGATGTGAGCTAGGTCCCACACCAGGGGCGACATCAGCGGTGAGTGCTGGGCGGTCAGCTCCTCGTCCGCCACGCAACTGGTCAGCAGCGCGGTGCGCTCGCGCGCGGTGGTCAGCGCGCCCAGGGCGCGCGCCCTGAGCAGCTCCGGGTCGTGCGCGGGCTCGGCGGACGCGGTGAACGTCCCGGACCCCGGTTGGATGCGGGTCATGAGCGGCCTTCCTTCCCGGAGAGGGAGTCGAGCAGATCGTCGGCGGGACATCGACCCCGGGCGACATAGCGGGCGCGGAACCCGGCGACGGCGGCACACACCTCGGGTGTCGCGCCGATCCGGGGCAGCGCCTCCTCGGCCGCGGCGAAGCAGGCCACGGCGGCGGCGTGCAGCTCCGGGTCGGCCAGCCCCTGCTGGGCGGCCCGCTCCCACAGCGGGTTGCGGGGCGCGGGGGCCGCACCGGCCGTGTCGCCGAGCGGCTTGACCGCGCGGTAGGCGGCCTCGGCCGCGGCCGGATCGTCGAACAGGGCGGCCGTGACGGCCAGCGGCACCATCCAGCCGTCCGCGCCGTGCTGCGCGTCGACCATGCGCAGCTCCAGGTGACCGCGCGGGCGCACCGGCGGGAAGAGCGTCGAGATGTGGTAGCTGACGTCCTCCAGGCTCGGCCGTGGCCGGCCGTCCCGGACCCAGTCGCGCAGCCGCAACTTGTCCACCGGCACCTCCCACGGACCCGTGCCGCCGTCCGTGTCCCGGATGCACATCACCGGCGCCCGGAGCACGTAGTCCGTCCAGGCGGCGCGCGGCTCCGCGTCCGTGGCAGGCGCCTGGGTACGCCCCGGGTCCATCGCCGCCCACGCGGCCTGCCGGGTGGAGCGCCAGCCGGTGGGCCGGCCCTGGTCGAGCGGGGAGTTGGCGAACGCGGCCACCAGCACCGCGCCGAGCAGGTGCGCGAGCCGCGACCGCCGCCCGTACCCGAGCGGCCCCGGTTCCTCGTGGCCCGCGTCCAGGCACACCTGGACGGAGGCCGAACGGCACATCATGGTGCGGCCGGCCGGGCCCCAACGATCGAGATAGCTCTCCATCGCGTGGTAGCGGGGCAGGTCCAGCAGGCGGCGGGGCCGACGCCACGGATCATGGCCGTGGCCCGCTATGCCGAGTCCCATCGGGGCGAGGAAGGCTCTGACCGCGCTCAGGTCCTCCGCCATCTCCTGGACGCAGGAGGTGAGCGAGGAGGCCGGGCGGGAGCTGAGTTCGAGCTGGCCGCCGGGTTCGAAGGTGAGGGCGGACCTCAGCGGCAGTGTCCGCAGCCCCTCGGTCACGGCCGTCAGCCGGGTCGGGTGCAGCGGTCGTGCGGGGTCGTGCAGGTCGTGCAGTACCCATTCGAGTTCGACACCCAGTCGCGTGGGCGGTCCGGTCTTGAAACAGATGCCGTGGACGAGTGCTTCGACCTCGTCCTCGGTGACCGTCTGCGCTCTCGACGGCCGTAGTTGTTCGGGCATGCCAGGGCCTCCCGTCCGCCGGACCTGCGGGCCCGGCTCGGTGTGAGGGGTCGTCGCCCCCACACCACCTAAAGCCACGCGACGCACGCGCTCAAGGGGGCGTCCGATACTTCCCGATCCGCGATGAGAGCACCACAGCTCATCGTACGGTCGCGGCCGCGAAACCTCTCCTGACGTCCGCGATCTTCCACCGCCCCGCGCCCCCACCATCGCTCACCGAGGCCCGGGGCGGGCCCCGCGCCCCGGTTTTTCCGGCCCCGCGCGGCACGTGGAAGGGCCCCGGCCCCCGTACGCCGACGGAGTGCGGCGGTACGGGGGCCGGGGCCCGGGGTGGCCCGGGTGGCCGGGCTCGGGGTGGCGCCCAGCCCGGGCCCGGGCGGACGTCGGAGGGGGACGACGCGCCCTGGCGCGGGAGCGAGGGGGTGCCGGGAGCCCGGCGGGCGGATGGGAGCGCGGGCGTCAGAGGCGGAAGAGGTCGGTGAACGGCTCCGCCGCGTCCGTAGCCGACCGCCCGAACGGCGCGTCGAAGTCCCAGACCAGGAACAGCAGGAACGCGATCAGCGCACTGAACAGGCCCGCCAGCACCAGCTCCCGCGCCGAGCACCGAATCTGCAACGTGAACACCATGCCGACGGCGACCAGCGCCCCGCCGATCAGGCCGAACCACACCACACCCGGGATCGTGGCCCCCGCGCTCTGACCGCGGGCGCTGCGCCCCTCGTCGGCCAGGGCGACCTGGTCGGCCAGCGGCTGGTACGTCTGGGCCATCCGCTCATCGCGCGGCGTGGCCTCCACCACGGCGTGCCGCAACTCGCGCATCAGCGCGTCGCCCCGCTCGGTGAGTTCGCCCTCCTCGACCATGTGCGGGAACTCCTCGTCCACGACCTAGCGCACGTACGCGGTCACGCTCGCCCTGATCCGCTCCCGCTCGGCCGCCGGGTACACGTGTATCCGCTCGCTAACCTCGTGCAACGCCGCCGCCTCCGCGCGCACCGTGTCCCCGGCGGCCCCCTTGGCCTCCCAGACCCCCGCGATCGCGAGGCCGAGGACGATCGCGTACACCATGCCGATCATCATCGTCATGTACTCGATGACGTCCGGGGTCTCCGACGGGTCATCGTCCTCGCCGATACGACGCTGGTTGAGGATGACGATGACGAGCACGACCGCACAGGCAGCGGCCATCGCGAGGGCCAGGACCAGCCATTCGGACATGGGGATTCTCCGTACGTCGACGTGCGCGGTGGTGGGAGCGTGAGGGACGGCTCCACGCGGGCGGTTGGTGTGATGCGGTGTGGCGGCGGGTGGGAGCGGGGCGCGACCCCGCCGCCGCTAGCGGCGCCGCCCCCGGCCGCGGCTGGAGGAGCGCGGGCGCAGCGCCGCGGCGGCGAGCACAGCCGGCGCGGTGAGCAGCAGGGTGAGGGCCACCGTGGACAGCCCGCCCGGCGGCTGGTGCCGGGCCGCGCGGTGGTAGGCGCGCGCCTCGACGGCGCTGGGGCTGGGCGACGCCGTGGGCGGCGGGGCCGGGGCGCTCGTCGCCGGCGCCTTGGGTGTGGGCCGCGACCGAGGCGGAGCGGGCCGGGGTGGCGTCTGCGCCGCCCGACTGGGCTCCGAGGCGGACGGCACGGGGGGCTCTCGGGCGGAGTCGGCCGGGCCGGGCGGTCGGTGGCCGGCGGCGTGGGCACGCCAGGCGTGGGACTCGGTCGGGGCGGTGTCGGGCGTGGCGCAGGAGGTGTCGGACTCGGCTCCGTCGGCGTGGGACGGGGCTCGGGCGGGGTGGGGGGTCGGAGTGGGTGTGGGGGTTGGGGTGGGAGTCGGTGTCGGGGTGGGCGTGGGGCGTGGTGGGCAGGGCGGTGGTGCCCAGTGGCAGCAGCCGTGGCCGATGGTGAGCGTGATGCCGCCCGCGGAGACGATGACGCACAGGCCGCCGTGGCGGGCGTGCGCTGATACGGCGCCGTCGCCGACAGCGAGGTCGAGGTCGAGGCCCAGGTGCTCGCCGGGCCGGTGGGATGCCTGGGCACGGCGGTGCGGGGGCGCGAGGGGCGGCTCCGTTGCTGTGTGACCCGCTGGTCCCGCGCTGGTGGCGTGCGCGGAGGTCGGTGCCGACCGGGCGCCGCCAGCACGGGCGTCCTGGGTGGCGCTCTCGCCTCGCGCTGCCGCCGCATCGGAGGAAGCGAGGATGACGGCCGCGCAGCCGACGCCCAACCGAGTTGCCCAGTGTCTGCGATTCACGTTTGCCATGCTGCGCGCGTCACTCACATGGCACGCCGGACTGTTACCAGGTTCCCCCGATGTGGTGAAACATCGCGACAGAGGTTTGTATCGCCTAGGTCCACCCTTCCCGGTGAAGGGCCAGGTGGGGGCGCGTCTCGCGGCCCAACGACCCGGCGTGCCGCCGCTACGTGGCAGGGCAGTGCGGTGACCGGCGATAGCTCCGCGCGAGTTGGGGCGAGGGCCGGTGCCGCGTGCGCTGCTCGGAGTCCGGTCGCGCGACGCCCGGCCCGTGTTCGCCGCGCGTCACCTCCGCGCCCACTACCTAGTGCTACTGTGTAGTAGTACTCGGTGCTACGTAGTACCGGGTCGGGGTCGAGGAGGGCTCACCTTGGACGACCTGACGGAGATGCTGAAGGGCACGCTCGAAAGGTGCGTGCTCGACATCATCGGCGGCGAGGAGACCTACGGCTACGCCATCACCCGTCGACTGAACGAACTCGGCTTCGCCGACGTCGTCGAGGGCACGGTGTAGACTATCCTGTTGCGACTGGAGCGGAACAAGCTCATCCAGGTGACCAAGCAGCCGTCCGAGGTCGGCCCGCCCCGCAAGTTCTACGCGCTCAACGACGCCGGACGCGAGGAACTCGCGAAGTTCTGGACGAAATGGCAGTACGTCTCATCACGCATCGACAGGCTCAGGAAGGGTCGGGAGATGAGTTTCTGGGAGACCGTCACTGGGAGCGACCTCACCAGGGATTGGAAGGCGTTCGAGGCTCGGGCCGAGGCCCTGCAGGACGACTACCGGGCGGCGTGGGAGCAGCAAGGGTCATCTCCATCCCTACTGGGACTTCACCAGCCGCAACCTGACGCCGATCCTCGACGCCGCCCTGGCGCTGCTCGAGGAGACGGCGGCGGACGGGCAGGACCTCCACGAGGTGCTCGGCGACGACATCCGAGGCTTCTGCGCCGCACTGGCCGGCGACGAGGGTGCCCGCACCTACCGCGACCGGTGGCGCGGGCAGTTGAACAGGAACGTCGCGCGGAAACTGAGCCGGCTGTAGGGCTGACGTGAGCATCCAGGACGTCATCGAGGGCAAGAAGCAGTGGGCGGGCGCACATGGCTCGGGTCAAGGCGCTGCCGCCGGACTACCAGATCGTCTACAAGGAGATGCGGAAGTACCTGTTCAAGGTCGGGCCGATCGACCTGGTCGACGGGCCCCTGCTCCCCAGGATCGTCGACTTCTTCGAGGAAGGCGCCGCGGCGGACAAGGGGGTCCTGGAACTCATCGGCCCCGATGTCGCCGCGTTCTGTGATGAACTGATCAAGGACTCGCGCACCTACGCGGACGTCTACCAGCAATCCCGCACCACCCGGCCCGGCGCGAGGGGGGCGTGACCGCGTCGCCGTTGCCAGTGAGCCGGGCGTAAAGGTCCGCGGTCCCGGACGGCGGGCCGGTCGAACTGCCCGATCCCGCCCGGGCCCCGCCGTCGCGCGAGCGGCCGGGCCGGGGCGGGCCCGCGGGTGCGTCCGTGCGGGTGCTTAGTGGGCGTCCTTCGGCACGGCGCGCTCGATGATCGCCCGGGTGTCCGCGCCGAGCGGCAGCGTGCCGAAGGCGTGCCCCCAGTCCCCGTCGAGCCGCGAGGCGCAGAACGCGTCCGCCACCGCCGGGTCGCCGTGCCGGACCAGCAGCGCGCCCTCGAGCACCAGCGTCATCTGCTCGGCGAGCCGTCGGGCCAGCACCTGGGCCCGTACCGGATCGGAGAGTTGGCCGAGCAGCCCGCGCACCCGCGCCACCGCGGCGTCCAGCCGCGCGTCGGCGTCGGCCGCCGCGTCCACCTCGGTCAGGAACGCGTCTGCGGCACCCGGCGTCTTCGCCAGCGCCCGCAGCAGGTCGAGGGCGGCCACGTTGCCCGAGCCCTCCCAGATTGACAGTAGCGGAGCCTCGCGGTACAGCCGTGGCATACCGGACTCCTCGACGTACCCGTTGCCGCCCAGGCACTCCAGTGCCTCCGCCGCGTGGCCGCTGCCGCGCTTGCTTGCACACCCAGTACTTGCCGGCCGCCAGCCCGACCCGGCGCAGCGCGCCCTCCCGCTCGTCGCTGGCCTCCGCCCGATCCAGCGCGGCGGCCAGCCGCATCGCCAGCACGGTGGCGGCCTCCGACTCGATCGCGAGGTCGGCGAGCACGTGCCGCATCAGCGGCTGGTCGATCAACTCGGCGCCGAACGCCCGCCGGTGCGCCGTGTGGCGCACGGCCTGCCGCGACCCCGAGCGCATCCTGGCCGCCGAGGCGATGACGCAGTCGAGCCGGGTGACGTTGACCATCTCCACGATGGTGCGCATCCCGCGCCCGAGCTCGCCCACCGGCCAGCCGACGGCCTGCTCGTACTCGATCTCGGCCGACGTGTTGGAACGGTTGCCCAACTTGTCCTTGAGCCGCTGCAGGCGCAGAGGGTTGCGGCTGCCGTCGGGCAGCACCCGTGGCAGCAGGAAGCACGTCAGCCCCTTGGGCGCCTGCGCCAGGGTGAGGAACACATCGCTCATGGGCGCGGAGGTGAACCACTTGTGCCCCGTGATCACATACGTGCCGTCGCCCGTCGGCGTGGCCGTCGTGGTGCCCTGTCGGACGTCGGAACCACCCTGCTTCTCGGTCATCGACATGCCCGCGATCAGGCCCTGCTTGCCCAGCGGCGGGCGCAGCCCGAAGTCGTACGTGGTCGAGGCGAGCAACGGTTCGTACGCGGCGGACAGCTCGGGCTCGGCGCGCAGCGCGGGGATCGCCGCGTACGTCATGGAGATCGGGCACCCGTGGCCCGGCTTGGCCTGCGCCCACAGGTAGAACTTCGCGGCCCGCACCAGGTGGGCGCCCGGTCGCTGGTCGGTCCACGCCGCGGCGTGCTGGCCGGAGGCGACCGCCTCGGTCATCAGGTGGTGCCAGGCCGGGTGGAACTCGACCTTGTCCACCCCGGTGCCGCACCGGTCGTGGGTGTGCAGCACCGGCGGGTACGCCTCGGCCTTCCGCGCCCATTCCTGCACCTCGGCGGACCCGGCCCGCGCGCCCAGCGCGCGCAACTCCGGCTCGGCCCACCCGCCGCCCTCCCGCTCCACCGCGTCGAACAGGGCGGCCTCGTCGGCGGTGCTGAAACCCGTCAGCGGTGGGGGCCTGGTTGAGGACGTCATGGGTGGGGCTCACAGTGACCTCCCGGCGGCGCGACCGATTCCCTTACCCTTCTATGATGCGCGACGTGAAACCGTAATGCACGGGGTTCGGAGCGACGGTTTCTGGTCGAATCCCCCCTGGGGCGCGTGACGCGAGGCCGGCCGGCAGCGGCGCGGCCGGCACGGACGGGGCGCACGGGGCGGGTCGGGGTGGGATGGGTGAGGACATGGACCGAGCGGAGCGCGGCGCGGGCGAGCGCGGCCACGACAGCGGCACCGGCGGGTCGAGGCACGACGCGGGCCGGCCGGCTCTGCGCCCGCTGACCACGCGGTCGATCGTGCTCAGCACGCTGCTGGGCCACCACCCCGCCGAACTGCCGGCGCGCGCACTGGTCCGCGCCGGGCAGGTCTTCGGCACCGCCGAGGGCACCGTCAGGGTGGCCCTGACACGGATGGTCGCCGCGGGCGACCTCCAGCAGCGCGACGGGACCTACCGGCTGTCGCCACGGCTGCTCGCCCGACAGGCCCGACAGGACGACAGCCATGCCCCGCGGCTGCGTCCCTGGGCCGGCGACTGGGAGATCGCCCTGGTCACCGGGGAGCGACGGCCCGCGACCGAGCGCGCCGCGCTGCGGCAGGCGATGGCCACCCTGCGGCTGGCCGAACTACGCGAGGGAAGCTGGCTGCGCCCCGCCAACCTGGAGCGCCCCCGGCCACCGGCCGCGGCCGACTAGTGCGCCTGGCTCACCGGCGCCCCCGAGGGCGACCCGGCCCCGCTCGCCGCCCGCCTGTGGGACCTGGACTCCTGGGCCCGACAGGCCCGTTGGCTCCTCACGACGCTGACCGACGCCGACCGACTGGCCGACCGCTTCGCGGTAGCGGCGGCGATCCTGCGCCACCTGCTCCCGGCACCCCTGCTACCCGACCACTGGCCGGGCGACGCCCTCCGCGAGGCGTACGCCGCGTTCGAGGAGGAGTTCCGCACGACGGTGCTCGACCGGGTGGACTGACGCGGTCTGGACGCCTGGGCGAGTGACTCTAGAAGTCCACCCAGGTCGCCGCGTCCGCCCGGGCCACTGACTCCTGCCCGAACTCGCGCTCGTATGCGGTGCGGATGTCCTCGATCAGGCCGTCCTGGGCGCTGGCCCGCGACCTGGGGTAGAGCAGGATCAACTCGTAGGAGCGCTCGCGCTGGATGGTGCCGTACCGGTCCCGCCACTGGCCGCGCCCCTCCTGGAGAGTGAGCCCGGCCGGGAAGCGCGGCGTGATCCTCCGGTCCACGAAGGCGCGGAACTGCCGGTCGGTGACGGGCGTGCCCCCGTCGGCCTGGGCGGTGCCGAAGAAGAGCCGGGTCTCCACGTACGCCGTGCCACGGTGCGCCACCGAGGCGCCGGCCGCCGGTGCCGCGGAGCCCTCGTCCCGCGTGGCGTACGCGACGGGCGCACCCAGCGCGAGGACGGCCGTGCTGGCCACGGCGGCGAGCCGAAGGCGGGGCTTGGTGATCGACATGACGAAGTCCCTTACTGGGCGCGAGGCGGCGCGTGTCGCTGGGGGGAGTGTGGCGCTCCGCGGGTCGGCTGGAACACCCGACCGTCGGCCGCCAGCCACGGACCTGGACGTCGACCTGGGCTCTTTGCCCCCGCCGGCGACGGAACCACACCGCGTGCCTCTGCGTCCGTCCAGGCATTCGCAAGATCGTGACCATTGACGGAGGAACTGGGCCCATGACCGGAAGAGCCGCCCGCTATCTCTACCTCGCGCGGCACGGGGAAGCCACGCCGGACGAGCGCGAACTGACGGACGACGGACGCCGACAAGCCGTACTCCTCGGTGAACGACTGCGCCGCAGCCCTCTCTCGCTGGTCCTGCACGGCCCGCTCCCACGGGCGGAGCAGACGGCCCGGCTGGTCTGCGAGCAACTCGACGGTGTGCCCGTGCGCCCGTCGGAACTGGCCGGGGACTACGTCCCCTACGTGCCGCGATGCGCGGAACTGCCGTCGGAGTCGGCCGACGCCATGCTCGCCCACCTGTCCCGGTTCCCGGCCGAGGAACGCGAACACGGACCGGCGCTGGCCGAGGCGGCCCTCGCCCACCTCGCCAACACCTGTCGAAGATGATGAGCCCCGGCACGAGCTGGTCGTCACCCACAACTTCCTCATCGGCTGGCTCGTGCGAGCCGCCCTCGACGCACCCCCATGGCGCTGGATGGGCCTCAACCACGCGAACGCCGCACTGACCGTCATCCGGTCTGCTCCGGGCAGACCCGCCTCCGTGCTCCTCTACAACGACACGGGTCACCTTCCCGCACCGCTGCGCTGGACCGGCTTCCCGCCTGACCTGTGTGTTTGAGGGGCGGGGCCGGCGCACTGGACCCGACAGGAGTGCGATCTGTCACGAGGCCGGATGACATCTGTCATGGCGGGCCCCGGGAGGTGGCACGGCCCGGTCCCGGGGCCCATGTCGGCGGTCCCCGCGTACGACCGCCGGCCGGCAGGCCGGCCGTGCGGTGGATGGGCGGTGCCGGTGTGGTCTACGCCCAGTCAGGGGCGGGCAGGCCGATGGGGTTGGGGAACCGCAGCGCGGTCGCACACGCCCGGGCCAGCGGCGTGAGCAGCGGTATCAGCCGGTCGGGGATGGCGGCGCCCGCGTCCCGCCAGGGGCGCGCGGCCGCCCGGTTGGTGGCCTGCTCGATCTCGCGCAGCGCCTGCCGGCCCCGCTCCGCCGTGGTGCCGGCCGAGGTCAGCAGGCCGCGCCCGGTCAGCCGCTCGGCCGCCGCGGCCCACTCCCCGTTGGTCCAACCCCGGTACGGCTGCAGCTCGGAGCGCGGCAGGTTGGTCCCCGCGCGCAGGACGAGCACCTCGCAGCCGTCCAACCCCGCCGCCACGTGCCCGTCGCCCCGGTGCTCGCGCACCAGCGTCGCCGCGTGCCAGAGCTGGGCCAACGGGTCATCCGGCAGCGGCAGCGCGGTGTTCGCGGCGGTCAACACGCTTCCCGCGCAGTCGAGTCGGGCGGCCACCTCGACGAGACCATCCGCCGCCCGCCCGCCCGGCCGCCGCTTCCCGCCCGGCCAGCAGGCGCCGCAGGGCCGCGACCGCGCCTGCCTGCCGCAACTCCAGCGCCCGCCACGGCGGAACCGTCTGCCGCACCTCCGTTCCGGCTCGTTTATGCCTCCACCTTCCTTGCCGTTCTCGGGTGAGCGACGCGCTCCGCCCCTGTCACGGGGACGCCTCCCGCTCCCGCGCGGGCCGCCGGGGCGGTCCCGGGGCCGGGTGGCCGCGCCGGCTCCGGCATGCAGGCCGTGCGGCGCAACAGGGTCAGGAACCGCCCGGCGAGGACCGGATGGCCGGCCGGCGACGGATGCAGCCGATCCGTGCCCTCCGGTTCGAGCAGCAGCGGCACACAGCTCGGCCCGAACACCCGCGGCCCGTGGAGGTAGTGCAGCCGGCTGTCGCCGTGCTCGCGCAGTATCCGTACCGCCTGCCGCACCCGCTCGCGGCTCTCCCGGACCGTCAGGCCCGACTGCCCGGCCACCTCCTCGCGGTCGGGGGCGACGATGGTGGACATCACGCCGAACGGCGTGTCCGGGTGGCCGTCGCGCACGGTGCGCACGAAGCCGATCAGGGCGGCCGTCAGCGACGCGCCGCTGTGCGTGCCGAGGGTGTGGACGTTGATGCCGACGCAGATGGTGAGCAACTCCGCCGGCAGGTCCCGCATCAGCCGCGCGGCCATCGGCTGGAGGTAACACCCCGCGCCCAGTGCCAACGAGGTCAGGTCCCAGCCAGCTCGCCGCGCCACCAGCACCGGCCAGGTGCGACTGGGCGAGTGCGCGCCGCGGCCCAGCGATATGGAGCTGCCGTGGTGCACCCAGCGCGGCCGGTCGCCGGGCGGGTCGGCCGCCACCGTCGCGCCCGCGGCGAGGGTGAGTCCGCGCAGTTGGGACCGGTGGTAGTACGGCAGCCACAACTCCACGACAGGCGGCGGCCCCGCCGCCAGCTCCTACACGCGGAACTCCGCGTCCCGGCCGTGCGTCTCCAGCGCCACCGACGCCACGGGCTGCCCGTCACGCAGCACGTCCAGGCGGGCGCGCTCGGGCGGGCCCGCCAGCCGTGGCGCGGGGTCGGCCTGGTAGCGGCAGTGCAGCCAGGGGCTGTCGGTGCGCAGCGTGACGCGCCCCCCGACGGCATCGCGGCCCGCCCGAGCCCGCCCTCCGGCAGGTGCAGCGCGGCCTCCTCGTACGGCAGCCGCCAGGGCGCGGTCCATCGCGGGGTGCGCTCCAGGGAGACCGCGCCCCGGTAGCGCAACAGCGGGTCGTCGTGGGCGACCGACCGCGCGGGGGGCCCAATCATCGCGGCTCGTCCGCGGTCACCATCGCGGCGAGCGCGCCCACCGTGTTCGCGTTGCGGGCGGTGCCGAAGAGGCCCAGCCGTTTCTCCCACAGCGCCTGGGTGAGCCTGGACCGCCGCACCCCGCCCGCGCAGTGCACGTAGATCTCACGCTCCCCGACGTGGAACTGGTCCGGTGCGTACGCGGCCGGATCGAGGTCGGCCAGATGGGCGCGGTCCACCGGTCCGGAGAGGAAGGTGACCAGCAGTTGGGAGGGGTCGATGTCGCGGCCGGGGAAGGGGTGCCGCGCGGCGACGGTGCACAGCTCGTCACCCTCGCGGACGAGTACCCGCACGTCGAGCGACAGGCGCTCGGCGATAGCCCGCTCCAGCGCCTCGCCCAACGCGTCCGGGCCCGCGCAGCCCGTGGGCGGCACGAACACCGCGTTGCCGCTCCGCAGATAGGTGCGCACCTCCTCACACCCCAGGTCGGCGAGCAACTCCCGCAGGGTGGCCATGGGAACGCCGCGGTGCTTACCCACGTTGATGCCGCGCAACAGCGCCACGTATCTCGTCACGGGCCCACCGTAACCGCGACCACTGACAGCGACCGGTGACAGTCGGTGCGCGCGGGCGCCACGGGCCCGGTCGCGGGCGGCACGGATGAGGCGGACGCCCCGCTCGGGCCCGCCGCATCGTGCGGGCCCGAGCGGGAAGCCGTGCCGTCTAGATGCTGACCCCGTGCACCCTGAGATAGGCCACCGGGTTGATGTCCGAGCCGTAGCCGGGACCGGTGCGGATCTCGAAGTGCAGGTGCGGGCCGGTGCTGTTGCCGGTGGAGCCTGAACGGCCGATGCGCTGACCGCCGCTAACCGGTTGCCCCTCGCGCACCACGATCTGCGACAGGTGGGCGTACTGGCTGTACTTGCCGTCTGCGTGCCGGATCACGACCTGGTACCCGTACGCGTCGCCCCAGCCGGAGGAGACGACGGTGCCTGGGCCGACCGCCCTGACCGAGGTGCCGATCGACACCGGGAAGTCCACGCCCGTGTGGTAGCCACGGGACCAGCTCGAACCCGCCACCCGGTACCCGGTGGTGACGCCCACGCCGCTGACCGGCGCGGTGTAGCCGCCCGTCGCGGGGGCCGGCCGCTTCCGCTGTTCCTGCACGCGCTCCGGCGCCTGGCGCGGCTTGGGCGCCGGCTTCTGGGTCGGCTTGGGCGCTGGCTTGCTCACCTGTTGGCGACTGTCGTCCTTGGGGCGCGGCTTCACCGAGGGCCGCTCGGGCGCCTTCGGCGCGGGCTTCGGCCGCGTCGTGGGCGGCGTCTTGGCCTGAGGGCGCTTGGGCTGGGCCGGCGCGGCCGAGCCACCCCTTCAGGGACAGCCGCTGACCCGGCAGGATCAGGTCCGGGTCCTGGCCGATGGTCGGCCGGTTGGCCTCGTACAGCCCCCGCCAGCCCCCGCGAACGTTGTGCTCGTTGGCGATGCCCGAGAGCGTGTCTCCGTTCACCACCACGTACGGGCCGGCCTTGGGGCCGCGGCCGGGCAGTGAGGTGGGGGTCGTCTCGACCTTCTGCCGCTTCCCGGCCGCCGTCGTGACCTGCCCCGTCGTCGCGGGGGCGGACTTGGCCTGGGGCAGCGCGTCGCCCCGCGTCAGGACGGAGCCGGAGCAGTTGGGCCAGGCTTGCGGGCCCTGGGCGGCCAGCACCTTCTCGGCGACCGCTATCTGCTGCTCCCGCGTGGCCAGGTCGGCGCGCGGCGCGTAGGCGCCGCCGCCGTACTCCTGCCAGGTGCTCTGCGAGAACTGGAGCCCGCCGTAGTAGCCGTTGCCCGTGTTGATGTCCCAGTCGTTGGTGCTCTCACACCGGGCCACCTTGTCCCAGGCTTCCTGGGAGGCGGCGCTCGCACCGGCCGCCGCGATGAGCGGCAGGGCCATCCCCGCGCCGCTGGCGGTCACGGTGAGCGACGCACGGGAGACCCGGTTGGGCTGGTGGCGGCGATGGCGACCACGTACGGACATAGCGCGTTCCTCTCGCTGCACCCGTGGACGGGTGTTCGGCGCGCCACAGCGTAGGGCCGCCACCGAACCCGCTACAAGAGGGCATTGACCCGCCGTTTCGCTACGCCGCGCGCCCTCCTCGCGCCGTGCTCGGGGGCGCCGCCGCCCGTGACGACTGACCGTGTCCGCCGGCCGTCTCGGGGTGCCGAACACGTACCAGCTCAGCGCCTGTTGGCTGACGGGGGCGGGATTCCGAGCCGGTGGCGGCGCGTCGCCAGGGCCGTGCGGAGTGGGCGGGGCGTCCGCGCGCCACGTTCGTCGCGACGAAGCGCTGTTTCCGAGGCGTACCGACTGGTTAGTCTGCGCTCGGGCGGGCCCTCGTGCCCGCCTGCCCATCGACCGATCGCGGGAGGCCAGCGAATGCGAGCACAGCGGGTGTACGGGAGCGGCGAGCCGCGCCGCGGCAGGGCACTACGGACGTTCCCCGAGCCGAGCGCGACGCCGCCAGCGTTCCGGGCCGCGCGCTCCAACCGACCCGCCGCCCCCCCGCGTCCGGGCCGCCGCCCGGCCGGCGAGCCGCGGCAGGTCACGCGCGGAGCGGTTCGCGGTGTTCCGGTCCTCGGTCCCGGCGCGGACCCGATGAGCCGCGCGGAGGCCGGCCCCGACGCCTCGGACGCCGCCGCCCCGAACGAGCCGGTGGACGCGGTCGAAGTACGGCGCGCGGTAAGCCAGTTGCTCGCCACGCACGACCCGGCCACCACTGCGCGGATCGACTTCCTGCGCGCCCAGTTCGACGCCGGACTCGCCTGGGTGCACCATCCGGTCGGGCTCGGCGGCCTCGGCGCGCCGCGCGCTGCAGACCCTGGTCACCGCCGAACTCGCCGCCGCGGGCGCTCCCGACAACGACCCGCGCCGCATCGGCATCGGCCTGGGCATGGCCGCCCCGACCATCCTGCGCTACGGCACCGAGGAGCAGCGGCACTGGCTGCTGCGCCCGCCGTGGACCGGCGAGGAGGTGTGGTGCCAACTCTTCAGCGAACCCGGCGCCGGCTCCGACCTCGCCGCGCTCGGCACCCGCGCGGTCTATGCCCCGGCCCCGGACGGCGACCGGGACACGCCCGAGGGCCCGGGCGGTGGCGCGCGAGCGGGGGGAAGTGGATCGTTGACGGACAGAAGGTGTGGACGTCCCAGGCCCACCTCGCGCGCTGGGCCATCCTCATCGCCCGCACTGACCCCGACCTCCCCAAGCACCGCGGCATCACGCACTTCATCTGCGACATGACCGACCCCGGCGTCGAGGTGCGCCCGCTGCGCCAACTCACCGGCGAGGCCGAGTTCAACGAGGTCTTCCTCACCGGCGTGCGCATCCCCGACGACCGGCGCCTGGGCGCCGTGGGGGAGGGCTGGCGGGTCGCGCGGACCACGCTGATGAACGAGCGGGTGGCCATCGGCGGCGGCAGCGTGCCCCGCGAGCACGGCATGATCGGCGTCGCCGCGCGCCTGGCGCGACCATCCCGAACTGCGCACGCACGGCCTGCACCAGCGCCTGCTGTGACTGTGGGTCGAGGCCGAGGCCGCCCGGTACGCTGGTCAGCGGCTGGGCCAGCGACTCGCCGTCGGCCAGCCGAGTCCCGAAGGGTCGGCCATGAAGCTGGCCTTCGCCCGGCTGAACCAGGAGATCAGCGGCCTGGAGGTGGAGCTGATGGGCGAGGTGGGCCTGGCGTACGACGACTGGACCATGCGCCGACCCCACCTCGTGGACTTCACGGCGCGCGAGGCCGGCTACCGCTACCTGCGGGCCAGTGGCAACTCCATCGAGGGCGGCACCTCCGAGATCCTGCTCAACATCATCGCCGAACGCGTGCTCGGCCTGCCGCCCGAGCCGCGCGCCGACAAGGACGCCGCCTGGAAGGACCTGCCCCGATGACGCACCCGGACCCGGTCCCCGCGCCGACCCGGCCGGCCGCCCCGGGCGGCGCCCCCGACCTGCTCTACCGCGAGCACAAGGAGGACCTGCGGTCCGCCGTGCGGGCGCTGCTCGCTGACCGGCTGCCACCCGGGGCCGTGATCGCGCACATCGACGCGGGCCGCGCGCACGACGCCGGGCTCTGGCGGATCCTCGCCACCGACCTGGGCCTCGCCGGGCTCCTGGTCCCCGACGCGCTCGGCGGGCAGGGGGCCGGCGCCCGGGAAGCCGCCGTCGTCCTGGAGGAACTGGGCCGCGCGGTGGCCCCGGTGCCGTACCTGACCAGTGCCGTCATCGCCACCGAAGCCCTGCTGGCGTGCGCCGGGAGCAGCAGTGGGATGCGGCCCACGGGCCCGCCGAGCCGGGCCCGCGCGCCGATGCCACGCCCCCGTCGGCGCCCCAGCCCGCCGGCCGGGCCGAGGAGGCCGATGCGGAGGGGGCTGGTACCGAGGAGGCCGATGCTGCGGTGGCCGCCGAACTGCTCGCGGTGCTCGCCACGGGGGAGCGGATCGGGGTGCTCGCCGTACCGCTGTCCAGCGCCCCCGGTACGGCACGCCCCACCCCCGTAGCGGCCGTCACCGCCGTACGCGCCGACGCGCGCCACCCTCACCGGCGAGGTCACCAGCGTCGCCGACGCGCTCGCCGCCGACGTGCTGCTGGTCCCGGCGCGCGGCCCGGCGGGGGTGGGGCTGTACGCGGTGGACGCCGGCGCCGCCATCTCGCCGGGGCCGCGCCGGGAGCCGACCACCGCGCTCGACCCGACGCGCCCGCTCGCCCGGGTCGGCCTGGAGGGCACGCCCGCCCGCCGCGTCGCCGGGCCCGCGACGGCCGACGCGGCGATCGACCGGGCGCTGCGGGCCGGGGCCGGGCTGCTGGCCTCCGAACAACTGGGGCTCGCCGAATGATGTCTGGCCGAGACCGTGCGCCACACCGGGGAACGGCACCAGTTCGGCCGCCCGATCGGCTCCTTCCAGGTGCTCAAGCACCGGATGGCGCGGATCTGGCTCGACCTGGTCTCGGCCCGCGTGGCGGCCCGCGCCGCCGCGGACGCCCTGGCCACCGGCGCCCCGGACACGCCGGTCGCCGTGGCCGTCGCCCAGGCCCACGCCGCACGCGTCGCGGTGCGCGCCGCGCAGGAGTGCGTCCAACTGCACGGCGGCATCGGGATGACCTGGGAACACCCCGCGCACCTGTACCTCGAGAGCGACGAGATCGCCCTCGGCACGCCGGGCCGTCACCAGGAGACGCTGGCCGACCTCGTCGACCTGCCGGCCCCACCCGCCTGAGAGGCCAAGCCGCACCGCGCCGGCCGGGGCGGGCCGGCGCACGGGCGACCGTCGGCCGGTGGCCACGCTCGCCGCCCCGGGCGGCGGCTGGCCACGGGGCCGCGGGTCAGCCGTACGAAACCGTCCGTTCCATGGCGTGGTGTGGCCAGGTGTGCACCCCCTCTGGGCCTGGGCTTCGACATGTTGTTTAATTGCGACCGTTTCGCAGTAACGGTTGATCTTCAACAGAGGTGGGGCATGACGGCCCGGACGATACGGACCCTGACCGCCGCGACGACGGCGGGCGTCCTGGCAGTGGGCGCGGCAGCGTGCTCCACCCCGGACAACGGCAAGAGCGACGGCCCCAAGGACGCGGCGGTCGTCGGCATCGCGTACGAGACCCGACACGCTCAGCCCGCTCCTCGGCTACGGCAAGGACGGCAACTCCAAGATCTTCGACGGGCTGCTGACGCACGACGCGCGGATGCGGCTCAAGCCGGCCCTCGCGGCCAAGCTGCCGCAGGTCTCCGGCCACGGGCTGACGTACACCTACACCCTCCGCGACGGCGTGCGCTTCAGCGACGGCGCCGTTCACCGCGGACGACGTGGTCTTCACCTACCGGACCATCCTCGACAAGAAGACCAACAACGCGTCCAAGACCGAACTCGACGCGATCAAGAGCGTCGAGAAGAAGGGCGACAAGACGGTCGTCTTCCGTCTCAAGTACCCGTACGCGCCGTTCGCCGAGCGGACCGTGCTGCCCATCGCGCCGGAACACGTGGCGAGCAAGCAGGACGTGAACACCGGCTCCCTCACCACCAAGCCCATCGGCACCGGGCCCTACCTCCTCAGTAGCTGGAGCAAGGGCGAGAAGCTCGTCTTCAAGGCCAACCCGACCTACTGGGGCGGCGTGCCGAAGGTCAAGAAGTTCACGATGGCGATCATCAAGGACGACGACGTGCGCGCCACCCGGCTGCGCTCCGGCGACCTCGACGGCGCCATCCTGCCGCCCAACCTCGCCGCTACCTTCAAGGGCGAAGACGGCCTGCGCACCCTGACCGCCAAGACCTGCGACTACCGCACCGTCACGCTGCCCAGCGACAACCCGGTGGCCGGCGACCGCGCCGTGCGCCGCGCGCTCGACGTGGCGGTGGACCGCCAGGCCATGGTCGACGGCATCCTGGACGGCGCGGGCAAGGCTGCCGACGGACCGGTCCCCACCGACAGCGAGTGGTTCACCAAGGGCACCCAGCGCCGGCACGACCTGGCGGCGGCCGAGCGCATCCTGGACGAGGCGGGCTGGAAGCCGGGCAAGGGCGGCGTCCGCGCGAAGGACGGCAAGCGTGCCTCGTTCACCCTCTGGTACCTCAGCGGCGACAAGCTCCGCCAGGACCACGCCCTCGCCTACGCCTCCGACGCCAAGAAGGCCAGCATCGAGATCAAGGTGCAGTCCGGCACCTGGGAGGTCATCGAGCCGCGGATGAAGCGGGACGCGGTCCTCGCGGGCGGCGGCAGCCCGGCCGACCCCGACTTCGACCAGTACACGCTGCTCAACTCCGCCCTGGCCGGTGACGGCTTCAACAATATGGCCTTCTACGACAACCCGGCCGTCGACAAGGCGCTCGCCGACGGCCGGCGCAGTGGCGACAAGGCCAAGCGGAAGGCCGCGTACGACACCATCCAGCGCGAACTGGTCGACGACCCCGGCTACACCTTCCTCACCCACATCGACCACCTCTACGTCCTCGCCGACCGCTGGGCGCCGCTGACCACCCAGGTCGAGCCGCACGACCACGGTCTGGCCTCCGGCCCGTGGTGGGACGTGGAGAACTGGCGGCCCAAGAAGTGACGGAAACCCGGCGCCCGGGCCTGCCGTGGCTGCCGATGGCGCGGCTGGTCGGGCGCCGGGTGCTGTTCGCGGTGCCCGTGCTGTTCTGCGTGACCTTCGGCGTCTTCGCCATCGCGGCGGCCTCACCCTTCGACTCGGTCAAGGCGTACGCCGGCACCGCCGGTCTCACCGCCTCGCAGGAGAACCTCGACCAAGTTGCGCGCCAACCTGGGCGCCGACCCGTTCACCGTCCGCTGGTGGGACTGGCTGACCTCGGCCGTCACCGGCGACCTGGGCGACTCCAGCTCGCTGCGGCAGCCCGTCGCCCAGGTCATCACGGAGCGCATCGGCTGGTCCACGCTGCTGTGCGCGGTCGCCTTCACCCTCGCGGTGCTGGGCGGCACCGTGCTCGGCGTGCTCGCGGCCCGGCGTCGGGGCGGCCTGTTCTACCGCGCGATCACCTTCGTCTGCTATACGCTGGAGGCCGCACCGCCGTTCTGGATCGGGCTGCTGGCCGTGTGGCTGTTTGCCCTCAAGCTGGACGCGCTGCCCGCCGGCGGACTCACCGACACCGCCAGCGAGGTCGCCACCGCGGGCCAGGTCACCCACCACCTGATCCTGTCGGCCGCCGTGCTCGCCGTCTCCCAACTGCCGTGGTTCGTGCTCTACGTAGGTCAGGGCGTCGGCGACGCGATGGACGAGGACCCCGTGCGCGGCGCCCGCGCCCGCGGGCTCAGCGAACGCACCGTCCTCTTCTCGGCCACGCGCTGCGCTCGGGACTGCTGCCGGTGCTCATCCTCGTCGGTTCGCGCGTCCCCGAGCTGATCACCGGGGCTCTGCTGATCGAGACCGTCTTCAGCTGGCCGGGCATCGCCTCCGCCACTGTCGAGGCCGCCACCAGCGTGGACTTCCCGCTCCTCGCGGCCCTCACCGTGCTCGCCACGGTCGCGGTGTTCGCTGGCAACCTGCTCTCCGACCTGCTGTACGGCCTCGCCGACCCCCGGGCGGGATTCGATGGCTGAGCCGCTGCACGGCACCGTGTCCCCCCGCCACCCCGGTCGAGACCGGCCCGCCCGTCCCGTGCTGGCGGACGTCGGCGGCTGGCGCGCGGCGTGGCAGCCGCGCGCTGCGGGTGCGTGTCAGCGCCGGGCTCGTCGCGCTCGTCGTCCTGACCGTACTGCTCGTGCCGCTGTTCTTCCCACTGGACGAACAGGCTGTCCACCTGGCCGACAAACTGCGCGCGCCCTCGCTCGACCACCCTTTCGGCACCGACGACGTCGGCCGCGACCTGCTGCTGCGCTGCGTGTACGGGCTGCGCGTCTCACTCCTGGTCGGGGTCGTCGCGGCGCTGGCCGCCACCTTGATCGGCACCGCCGTCGGCGCGCTCGCCGGCGCCGTCGGCGGCTGGGTGGACCGGGTCGTGATGCGGCTCGTGGACGTCTTCTCCTCGGTGCCGCACCTGCTGCTCGGTATCTTCATCGTGGCCATGTTCCAACCCGGCGTCTGGCCGGTGGTCATCTCGGTGGCGCTGGCGCACTGGCTGTCCACCCGCCCGCATCGTGCGAGCCGAACTCCTCTCGCTGCGGGCCCGCCCCTACGTGGAGGCGGCCATCTCCGGCGGGGCGTCGCGGCTGCGCGTGACCGTGCGCCACCTGCTGCCCGCGGTGCTGCCCCAGGCGGGACTCGCCGCCGTACTGATGGTGCCGCACGCCATCTGGCACGAGTCCGCGCTCTCCTTCCTCGGCCTCGGCCTGGCCAGCCACAAGGCCAGTCTGGGCGCCATGGTGCAGAGCGCCCGCAGCTCGCTGCTAGCCGGCGACTGGTGGCCCACCCTCTTCCCCGGCCTGCTGATCATCATCCCCACCCTGGCCATCGCGGGCCTCGCCGGCGCCTGGCGGGAACGCATCAACCCGCGCCGTCAATCGGAGCTGACGCTGTGACAGGCCCCGACCGGTCGACCCCGGTCCTCGCCGTGGACGGCCTCTCGGTCCGCTTCCGGATGCGCGGCGGACGGCACATCGCCGCCGTCTCCGACGCCACCTTCGCGCTGCGGTCCGGCGAGTGTCTGGCCCTGGTGGGGGAGAGCGGCTGCGGCAAGTCCGTGCTCGCCTCCGCGCTGCTCGGGCTGTTGCCGGGCAACGCGGAGACCGCCGGCACGGCCCACCTGGCCGGCCCGGCCGACGCGGCCCCCGTCGAGCTGCTCACCGCCGACGAGCGCGTGCTCTCCCGTGCCATCCGGGGGCGGCGGGTGGGCCTGGTCCCGCAGACCCCGTCCGCCCACCTCACCCCGGTGCGCACCGTACGCGCCCAGTTGGAGGAGACGGTACGGGAGCTGGCCGGGGTGCGCCGGCCCGAGCTGCGGCGCGCGGCGCGGGAGGCGGCGGACCGGGCCGCGTTCCCCGCCGACCACCTCGACCGCTACCCGCACCAGCTCTCCGGCGGCCTCGCCCAGCGCGCGGCGACGGCGCTGGCCCTGGTGGGCGATGCCGCGCTGCTCCTCGCGGACGAGCCGACCACCGGCCTCGACCGCGACCTCGTCGACCGCACGGTAGACGCACTGCGCCGCCACATCTCCCCGGCCCCCGTGCACCAGGCGACCCCGCCCCACCAGGACCAGGCGCCCGCCGCTACGTCGCCTGCCGCCCCGTCGCCTGCCGCCACGCCGGCCACCGAACCGGCGGACACCGAGCACCGGGCCCGCGCGCTGCTCATGATCACCCACGACCTGGTCGCAGCGGAGTGCATCGCGGACCGCGTTGCCGTGATGTACGCCGGCCACATCGTGGAGATCGCCGACGCCCGCGACTTCTTCGGCGACCCGGGACCCCGCCACCCGTACGCCAGGCGACTGCTCGACGCCCTGCCCGAGCGCTCCTTCACGCCCATCCCCGGCATGCCCCCGGAACTCGGCGACCTGCCGGCCGGCTGCGCCTTCGCCCCCCGCTGCGACCAGGCGACCGAGCGGTGCGCCGCGCTCCCCGCGCTCCTGGACGACGTGGCGTGCCACCCCGCGCCACCCCGCGCACAGCACCCCGCCGCGTGGCCGCAGCGGCCGACCGCCGCCGCCCCACGTGCCGCCGAGCCACGCACCGATGAGGCCCACCATGCTTGAGCTGCGCGACATCACGGCCGGTTACGACCGGCGCTCACCCGTCGTCCGCTGGGTCTCGCTGCGCGTCGCGGACGGCGAGGCGGTGGGGCTGCTCGGCCCCAGCGGCTGTGGCAAGTCGACTCTGGCCCGGGTGGCGGCCCTGCTGCACCGGCCCGACGCGGGGCGCGTCGTGCTCGACGGTGAGGTGGCCCGCGGCTGGCGCCACCGCGCGCCGCGCGCCCAACTGCACCGCGTACGGCGTGATCTTCCAGCAGCCACGGCTCTCGGCCGATCCGCGACTGCGGCTCGCCGACCTGATCGCGGAGCCGCTGCGGGCCACGGGCCGGGGCCGCGAAGCGGGGGCGCGGACCGGCGAGTTGGCGCACCGGGTCGGCCTCGGCGACGACCTCCTGACCCGCCGCCCGCACGAGGTCAGCGACGGCCAGTTGCAGCGCGCCTGCCTCGCCTGCGCGCTCGCCCTGCGCCCGCGCTGGCTGGTCTGCGACGAGATGACCGCCATGCTCGAAGCGTCCACCACCGCCGCGCTGGTGCACGTGGTGGAGGAGTACCGGCGCGAGAGCGGCGCGGGCCTGCTCGCCGTGGGCCACGACCGCGCGCTGCTCACCCGGTGGTGCGACCGCACCGTCGGATGGGCCGAGCTGTCCGGCCCCGACGCGGACTGATGTGGGCCCGGTCGCCCGACGCGCCCGCGGGCACACGTGTGCCCGCGGCCACACGGCCAGTGTCGGGCGATGTCAGCCGCTACCGGCGCTGTCGATCGGTCCGAGCCGCTCAGAGGCCGATCTCGACGTCCTCCAGGATGCCCAGCGTGTCCGGCACCAGGACGGCGGCGGAGTAGTACGCGCTGACCAGGTAGGACGAGACCGCCTGCTCGTTGATGCCCATGAAGCGGACGTTCAGGCTCGGCTGGTACTCGTCCGGGATGCCCGTCTGGTGCAGGCCGACGACGCCCTGGTCCGCCTCGCCGGTACGCATGGCGAGGATCGAGCTGGTGCCCGTCTCGCTGATCGGGATCTTGTTGCAGGGCAGCAGCGGCACCCCGCGCCAGGCCCGCACCGACGAACCCATGAAGTCCACGCCCGTCGGGTACAGCCCGCGACTGTTGCACTCGCGGCCGAACGCGGCGATGGTCCGCGGGTGGGCCAGCAGGTACTGCGTCTTCCGCCGACGCGAGAGCAGCTCGTCGAGGTCGTCGGGGGTGGGCGGGCCGGTGCGTGTGTGGATGCGCTGGCTGAGGTCGGCGTTGTGGAGGAGGCCGAAGTCGCGGTTGTTGATCATTTCGTGTTCTTGGCGTTCGCGGAGCGCTTCGACGGTGAGTCGCAGTTGCTCTTCGACCTGGTTCATGGGTTCGTTGTAGAGGTCGGCGACGCGGGTGTGGACGCGCAGGACGGTCTGGGCGACGCTGAGTTCGTACTCGCGCGGTGCCAGCTCGTAGTCCACGAACGTTCCTTTAAGGACCGGCTCGCCCGAGTGGCCCGAGGCCACCGCGATCTCGGCTTTGCCCTGCGCGTTGCGGGGGCGATCGCCCCGGCTCACGAAGTGCTCGACGTGGGCGCGGAGTTCGGCGTCCCCGCTGACCAGGCTCTGGAACGAGGCCCGGCTCAGGGTGAGCACCGTGCCGCTGGTCAGCGCCTTGAGCGCGAAGGGCCAGGTCCGCTCGGGCCCCACCAGCCCGTCGTCACTCACGTGGTCGCCGTCGGCCAGCACGCCGAGCACGGTCTCGTCGCCGTACTTGCCGGTGCCGATTTTGTTGAGCTTGCTGTGCGCGATCAGCACCACCTGGTCCGCGCTCTGGCCCGCCTCGACCAGCACCTCGCCCGGGGTGAAGTCGCGCTGCGTGAAGCGGTCGGCCAGCGCGGTGAGCACGGCGTCCGCGTCGAGGTCGCGCAGGAGCGGCAACTCCCGCAGCTCCGGCGGGATGACCCGCACCTCGGAACCCGTGCTGGAGAACGTGACCCGGCCGTCGCCCACCGTGTAGCTCAACCTGCGGTTGACCCGGTACGCGCCGCTGTACACGGGAATCCACGGCAGCACGCGCAGCAGCCACCGCGAGGTGATGCCCTGCATCTGCGGAACCGTTTTGGTCGTCGTGGCGAGATTCCGCGCGGCTTCCGTGCTCAGGCTCAGTTGCGACTGCTGGCCCGCCGCACCGGCCGAACTCGATTCCACTGACGTTGTCATTAAATGGTCACCTAACCCCGAAACGGACATGCGGAGGGGGTACCCCCGCGGCAGTCCCGAAGGTATCAGCGGACTTTAGCGGTCGCATTCACTCGAAAGAGTGGCATAAATCTATGAGTTAAATCGCGGTAAATACTCCAATCCCATTGGGGACGGCTCGCTCAACGCCCCCTGACGGGTTGTTACGCACCGCCGGACCTGGCGTTCCCGGCTCGTGCGTCACCATCGTGGCCGAGCCTCCGCCGTCGAGATTCACCGCGTCGTCGGCGCCCAGAGCGAGCATCAGTTCGGCCAACTCGGCGATGGTCAGCCCCGCGCGGTATTCGGGTCGGCCGTCCAGCGAGAGCAGTTACACGCGGTGCCCGCCCGCGCCGATACCGGCGGCCGAGCGCACGGCCAGCGTGGCGTCGTCCAAGCCCGCTAACGGCTGCTGGCCGCGCGCGATCGGATAGCCGCCCACCGCGAAGGCCAACGGGCCCGGCCGGCTGGCGACCAGCGCATGCCGCACCGACACCCGGTCACCCACCTTGAGCCCGCGCAACGACGCGGCGCCCGCCTCGCGCCCCACCAGCACCACCGAGTCCGCGGCCACCGGCCCGCGCCCCGGCGTCGCCGCCACCTGGCTCACCCGGCCCTTGCGTACCGTCACCTCGTACGTCTCGCTGCTGTACGGCGCCCCACGGTCGGTGTCGGTGCCACACGTCGCCCGCACCCGGGAGGTCTGACCCCACGCCGTGGTGAACGCCCCGATCCCGTTCTCCGCCAGCGCGTACTGGTTCAGGCCACGCAACGCCAACGAGCCGTGCAGCGTACGCACCGTGCCGCGCAGGCGCAGCCGGTCCAGCCGTGCGGTGCGGTTCGCGCCGACCGCGATGACGTCCTCGGTGCCCGTGCCCGGCGGCAGCTTGGGCCCGAACCGCTGGCCCAGCGGCACGCCGCCCTTGAGCCGCTGTCCTGTGGCGATGGCCGGTCCCACCGGCGCGCCGGTCGCCTCGACGCCCGGGTGCTGGTTCTCGTTGATGTTGAAGAAGTCACCGTTGACCGCGGCCATGGCACCCCGCCGGCCCGCGAGCTGTGACAGCGGCGCCCGCGCCCCCACCGCGCCCGGGTGGACCAGGGCGAGCGAGAGCCCCGGCGTCCGCAGGTCGATCGAGAGCAGGTGCCCGTAGGCCGTGCCGTGCGCGGAGTCGACCGAGAACTCCCGGTACTCGACCCCGGGCGCGATCGTCGCGCGCTGGGTGAAGCGCGGCCCGGCGTCGGCCGCGCCGGCCACCGGCGCACTGACCAACCCTCCGCCCAGCAGGGCCAACCAGGCGACCACCACCCCCAGTGCCGCGCGCCCACCACTCACCCGTGCCCTCATGCTCGCCCGATTCCCTGCCTCGGCCAACCATCGCTACCGGAGGCATCCCCGCACGGCGCGGCAAAGGCCCAGAACGGCAAGGAAATGGCTGACGACCACCTGCGGAACTCTCCGCGCGTCACTGTCGGGCGCCCCCGGCGCGACCGATACTCACTGGCGTCCGTCGTGTACCCCCGGCCCCGCGCCAGGGCGAGAGCCAGGAGGCCGCCATGCCCCACAGCACCCGACGAGCGTTCGTCGTCACCCTCGGAGCCACCTCCCTGGCGGGCGGGGTCGCCGCCCCCGCGTACGCCGAGGCACGTGGCGGCCACCCGGGCGGCAAGCCGCCGCTGCGTGAGGCGCACGTGCACAACGACTACGAGCACCCCCGCCCCCTGCACGACGCGCTGGCGCACGGCTTCAGCAGCGTCGAGACAGACATCTGGCTGGTGGACGGTCAGCTCCTGGTCGCGCACGAGGAGGCTGAGCTGGACCCGACACGCACCCTGGAGCTGCTCTATCTGGACCCGCTGCTGCGCCGGGTGCGGGCGGGCGGCGGACGCGTCTACTCGGGCCACCGCCAGTCGCTGCAACTGCTCATCGACATCAAGAACCAGGGCGACGCCACCTACCGGGTGCTCTCCAGGCGACTGCGCCGCTACCGCTCGATGCTGAGCTTCACCGCCGGCGGGCGGGTCTTCGAGGGCGCCGTCACCCCGGTCATCTCCGGCTACCGGGCCGCCCGGCCGGCGATGGAGGCCGAGCGCGTGCGCTACGCCTTCTACGACGGCCGCCTGGACGACCTCGGCACCCGAGTGCCGGCCTCCTTCATCCCGCTGATCAGCAGCAACTGGACGCAGAGCTTCACCTGGTCGGGTGTGGGCCCGATGCCCAGGGCCGAGCGCGCCAAGCTGCGACAGATCGTGGACACCGCCCACGCGCGACGCCAGCGGGTGCGCTTCTGGGCCACGCCCGACCAGGCGGGCTCGGCGCGGGACGCGGTCTGGAGCGAGCTGCTGGCCGCGGGCGTCGACCACCTCAACACGGACGACCTCGCCGGCCTGGAGGCGTTCCTGCGCGCGGCCCGCTGAGCCCCGCTCGGCGGGCGCGGACCGAGGGCGGCTTCGCTGGCACCGCATCTATGTCGGACGTTCTCGCGCTCATCGGCCCATCGTAGGAGGGCGGCACGCGGCTCGCCGGCCGGCCCGCCGGCGCGGGTGCGCGGCGTCGGGGTCCCGCCGCAGGGGTGGCGAAAATTCGCTGGCCCCACGGCGTGGCCTCGCGCATGCTGGCCGCCATGCAGATCAACATTGCCACCGCCGACGACTGGCCGGCCATCTGGCCCTTCCTGCGGGAGATCGTCGCCGCGGGCGAGACCTACACCTTTCCGCGTGACCTGAACGGGGACCTGGCGCGCGAGATGTGGATGCTCGCCCCGCCGAGCCGCACCGTGGTGGCCGTCGACGAGGCGGGCACGGTGCTCGGCACGGCAAAGATGAACCCGAACCACATGGGGCCCGCCGCGCACATCGCGAGCGCCAGCTTCATGGTCGACCCGCGGATCTCCGGGCGCGGGGTCGGCCGGGCCCTTGGCACCTACGCCCTGGACTGGGCCCGCGCCGAGGGCTTTCGCGCCATGCAGTTCAACGCGGTCGTGGAGACCAACACCCGGGCGGTCGCCCTCTGGAAGTCCCTGGGCTTCACCGTCATCGGCACGCTGCCCGAGGGCTTCCAGCACCCGACCAAGGGCTTCGTCGGGCTGCACATCATGCACCGCGCCCTGTAACCGCCGACCGACGGCGTACGGGCCCCGCGCGCCCGGACCGGTCGCCGGCGGGCGCGCCGATGGCGCGGTGGGTAGGCACCCGCACATGACGACGCCCCCGCACACGACGATGCCCCCGCCCATGCGGCTCACCGCCGTCAACCTCGACTGCCCCGACTCGCAGGCGCTCGCCGCGTTCTACCAGCGGGCCACCGGGTTCACCCCGCCACCCCGCGTCCAACGCCGACTTCGCCGCGCTCACGCGCGCGGACGGACTCGTCATCGGGTTCCAGTGCGTTGCCGACTACCGGCCCCCGCGTTGGCTGGACCCCGCCGCGCCGCAGCAGTTCCACCTCGACTTCGCGGTCGACGACCTCGACCGGGCCCGGAGCCGACTGGTGGAGCTGGGCGCGCGCGAGCCGGCGCACCAGCCGGGCGGCGAGCGGTGGCGGGTGCTGCTCGACCTGGCCGGCCACCCCTTCTGTCTGACCAGCCGAGGGCGACCCACCGGGGGCGCCCACCGTCGGCCGGGTCAGCCGGCGCCGAGCAGCGTGCCGGCGCCGGCCAGCGTCGTCGCTATGCGCTCCAGCGCCGCGTCGTCGCGCGGCACGGCCTCGTACGACGGCCCGTCAGCCGTCGCCCACCGCCGGGCCACGGCCACCGGGTCCTCGCCGAGCAGCAGCCCGGCGGCCTGCGCCGTCGAGCCCAGGGCCACCAGGTCGTGGGCGCGCGGCACGCGTACCGGGCGGCCGCTCAGCCGCTGGATGGTGGCGCGCCACGCGGTGCCCCGCGCGCCGCCGCCGATCAGCAGCAGCGGCGCCCGCGGGTCGGCGCCCGGGCCGAGCACCGTCTCCAACGCGGTCAGCAGCGCGTACACCGCGCCGTCGTACGCCGCCCGGAGCACCTGGCCCGGGGAGGTGTCGTGGCGCACGCCGTGCAGCATGCCGGTGGCCGAGGGCAGGTGCGGGGTGCGCTCCCCGTCGAGGAAGGGCAGTACGGTCACCGTGCCGCCGGGCTCCACCGCCTCGCGGTCGCGGCCGAGCAAGGCCGCGAACCGGTCCACGGCCAGGGTGCAGTTGAGCGTGCAGGCCAGTGGCAACCAGGTGTCGCGCGCGTCGGCGAAGCCCGCCACCGTACCGGTGGGGTCGGTGGGCCGCCGGTCGGAGACGGGGTAGACGGTGCCGGAGGTGCCGAGGCTGAGCACGGGCTGCCCGGCGCGCAGCCCGAGCCCGAGGGCCGCCGCCATGTTGTCGCCCGTGCCGGTGGCCACCAGCGCGCCGGCGGGCAGCGGCAGCCCGGGCAACTGGCGCACCGTGCCCGCCGCCTCACCCGGCCGCAGCACCCGGGGCAGCATCCGCGTCGTCAGCCCCACATGGTCGAGCACCCGCAGGTCGTACTCCTGGCGTTCGGTGTCCCACCAGCCGGTGCCCGATGCGTCTCCGCGGTCGGTGACGGCCTGGCCGGTCAGCCGCTCGGTGAGGTACTCGTGCGGCAGCCGGACCGCCGCCGTCGCGCGGGCCGCTGCGGGTTCGCGCTCGCGCAGCCAGGCCCACTTGGTCACCGTGAAGGCCGGCGGTGGCACGCTGCCCAGCCGCTGGGCCCACGCCCGCGGGCCGCCCAACTCGTCGATCAGTCGGTCGCGTTGGTCGGCCGAGCGCACGTCGTTCCACAGCAGTGCCGGGCGGACGGGTTCGCCGGCGGCATCCAGGGTTACCAGGCCGTGCTGTTGCGCGCCGACCGAGACGGCGGCGGCCTGGCGGGCGTAGTCGCCGCACTGTGCGAGCGCCTTGCACAGCGCCGTCCACCACTGCCGGGGGTCGCTCTCCTTGGCCGGGCCGGGGCTGAGGGCGTGCGCGGCCCGGCCACGGGCGAGCACCGTGCCCGTCGCGGCGTCGACGGCGAGCACCTTGGTGGACTGGGTCGAACTGTCCACCCCGATGACGAGCGGTCCCTCGGGTACGGCAGCCACGGTCATGCGCTCTCCCCCAGGCTGGCGGTGCCTCGGCGTCCGCTGCGGACGGTCGTGCATGGTATCCGCCGGGAGTGGGCGCGCGGCGGGCCAACGGTCCAGCGTGTGACGACCGTTGGCCCGTGATCCGCCGGCTGAGCTAACCCTCGGGGACCGCCTGGATGTCCAGCTCGACCCGGATAATCGCCTCGACCACTGCGATGCCCCGAGCGAGCATGGTGCGCCAGTCGAGGGTGAAGTCCTCGCGGTGCAGTTCGGCCGTCGCGCTGCACGCGGCCCGGGTCTCCCCGGCGATGCCGGTGCCAAGGCCCAGGTAGCCGGTGTCGAGCCCGACGCTGCGGCTGACGTCGTGCAGGTTCAGGGCGCCCTGGACGGATCAGCGGGACTCGCCGCGGTACACGAAGCGCTCGCTGGCGAAGTGCATGGAGGGGTAGGCGGCGACGTCGAGGAAGTCCGCCGAGCGCAGGTGGTCGTCGCGCTGGCGCATGTTGGTGTCGATGCTCGCGGTGTCGATGGCGACCTCCAGGTGGGAGTCCTCCATGCGCTCCCCGACCATCAGGGTGCCCTCGAACTGATTGAACCGGCCCTGCACGGCGGCGAGCCCGATGTGCCGCGCGACGAAGCGCACCGCGCTGTGGTCGGGGTCGATACGCCACGCACCGGGCGTGGGCAGCGACGGTTGCGGGGCGAGGTCCATCGCCACCGAGTCGACGGTGGTGCGCACGCCGTCGGCGGCCAGGCAGTCGCGGCGCACGGGCTGGTAGCCGTCGGAGGTGATCGAGAGGCCGTACGCGCCGGGCCGAACGGTCGTCGCGAAGCGGCCGTTGGGATCGGTCTGGCCGCGTACGACCTCACGGCCCTCGGCGTCGCGAACGGAAACTTCGACTCGGGGGAGCGGGAGCCGAAACGGGTCGAGCACCAGGCATTCCAACGATCCGGAGCCCGGTGGCAGGGGCATGGCCTCCCTCCCCGTAACGCGGTGACGACGGCTTAGCAGGGCAAATGCCATTCCCATGGCCTCTCTGGAGCAGTAGGTGGTTGAAGGTGCGACCACCGCATTGTGTCATCAGAAAGGACAAGGTCATGCAAGACCCCCGTCGCTATTGCAAACCGGACGAGGGTCGTCTGCCGGCGGCACGCCCCGCGGCGGGGCGCCGACACGGGGGCGCCCACGGCCGTCGCGGGGCCGCCGGCGCCGACCGCGTACCGCCCCGGATCGCGGTGCGTTCGTGACGGGTCGGACCCGACTGGGCACGCCGGACGTGGCCGCTCCCGTGCATCGCCGCGCGCCGGCCAGCGCCGTCGCGGGGTCGGTGGCCGCGGGCCCGGCCGGGTACCAGTGGCCGCCCTCCTCGCGGTACGGCCACCAGCGCCCGTCGCGGCCGTAGCGGAGCTGGGCCCGACCGTCGTGCGCCGTCCACCGGTTGCCGTCGGCCCGCAACCGGGGCCGCCTCGCCTCGCCCTCCCACGCCCGGGCGAGCTGCACGCCGGCGCACGCCAGTGCCTCGGCGTCCGGCGTCCACCGCTCGTCGAGTACGGCCAGCGCGTCGCGCCCGCCGTATTCCCAGGCCCGCACGGCCCGGTCGAGGTCGGCGCCGTCCCGGCCGCAGCCCGCGGCGAGCCGGGCCGTGACGCGCGGGCCCGGCCCGGTCGCGGCCAGCCGCACCGTGTCCTGCCACACCGTGAGTTCCGCGCGCGGGCGCGTCGGCGTGGTCCGGCGCGTACGCCTGCGCCAGCAGGTGCCGCGCCCGCGCCGCGGCGTCGGCCGCTAGGAGCTCCAACGCCTCCGCGTCGGGGACGGGCACCCCGCCCGCCGGCGGGTCGGCCGGCTCCTCCTCGCCGCGCAGCCGGGGCGCCCGCCCCGGCTCCGCCACCGTTGGCGGTGGCGCGGGCAGCGGAGCGACGGCCAGCGCCTCCGCGAACACCTCACGCGCCGGGACCGTGCGCGCCGCTCGCGCGCTGCGGAGCGTCTGTGGCGGCGCGCACGGCCGAGCGAGCCTGGAGATCGTCGAGCAGCTCCCGCTCGCCGCGTCCCCGCAGCAACAGCAGCACGAACGGGTCCTGGTCCAGCAACCGGGCGAGCTGGTAGCACAGCGCGGCCGTGTGCGGACAGGGTCCCACGCCTCGCAGCCGCACTCGGGCTCCAGGTCGCCGATGCCGGGCAGCAGCTCCACGCCCGCCGCGGCGGCGTCCTCCACCAGGTGCGGCGGCATGTCGCGGTCGAGGAGCGCGGCGATGTGCCCCGCCCGGTTGGTGACCATGTCGAGGAACCGGTCCCATTGTCCAGCGCCGTGTCCTCAAGGGCCTTCAGCCACGCCAGGCCCCACCACGTCTGGGCGAAGCCCCGCCCGTGCGCGGGCGGCAGCGCCGCGAAGGTGCGCTCCAACGGCCCGCCACCCGCCGGCCGCCCCGACCGCGTCTCGGTCTCGTCCCCGTATGGGGCGTCCGCCGCCCCCTCGTACGCGTCCTCGTCAGCCCCGTTGTACAGCTCGTCCTCCTCGTGTCCGTCGTGTGCACCGTGGATCGCGCTCAGGTCGTCGGGGGACATCACTTGGCCTCCCTGGCGCTCGCCGGGCGCAGCGCCACCAGCTCCGTCAACTCCGCGTCGGACAACTCGGTCAGCGCCGACTCGCCGGACCCGAGCACGGCGTCCGCCAGCTCGCGCTTGCGCTCCAACATGGCCGCGATCCGGTCCTCCACCGTGCCCTCGGCGATGATCCGGTGCACCTGCACCGGCTGGGTCTGGCCGATGCGGTACGCGCGGTCGGTGGCCTGGGCCTCGACCGACGGGTTCCACCACCGGTCGTAGTGCACGACGTGTTCGGCCCGGGTGAGGTTGAGGCCGGTGCCGGCGGCCTTGAGGGACAGCAGGAAGACCGGCACCCGCCCGTCCTGGAAGCGGCGCACCATCTCCTCGCGGCGGGCCACCGGCGTGCCGCCGTGTAGGAGTTGGGTGGGCACGCCCCGCGCAGCCAGGTGCCGCTCGAGGAGCCGGGCCATCACCACGTACTGCGTGAAGACCAGCACGCTGGCGCCCTCGGCCAGCACGGTGTCCAACAGCTCGTCGAGCAGTTCCAGCTTGCCCGAGCGGCCCTCGATGACCGGGGTCGTCCTCCCGCAGGAACTGCGCCGGGTGGTTGCACACCTGCTTGAGCGAAGTCAGCAGCTTGAGCACCAGACCACGGAGCGCGCGGGCGTCCGCGCCCGCGATCTCGGCCAGCGTCTCGCGCACCACCGCCTCGTAGAGCCCGGTCTGTTCCCTGGTCAGCGCCACGGCCCGGTCGGTCTCCGTCTTCGGCGGCAGCTCCGGCGCGATCCCGGGATCGGACTTGCGGCGGCGCAGCAGGAACGGGCGGATGAGCCTGCCGAGGCGCTCGGCCGCCGCCGGGTCCCCGCCCTCCACGGCCAGCCCGTAGCGGGTGCGGAAGCGCGCCAGCGGCCCATGAGGCCGGGCGTGGTCCAGTCGAGGATCGCCCACAGCTCGGAGAGGTTGTTCTCCACCGGGGTGCCGGACAGCGCCACCCGCGCCTTCGCGCCGATGGTGAGCAACTCCCGCGCGGTCGCCGCGTACGGGTTCTTGACGTGCTGCGCCTCGTCGGCGACCACCATGCCCCAGCCCACCTGGGCCAGCCGCGCGGCGTCGCGCCGCATGGTGCCGTAAGTGGTGAGGACGAAGGCGCCGTCCGGCACCGCGTCCAGGTCGCGCGCGGAACGGTGGAAGCGGCGCACCGGGGTGTCGGGCGCGAAGGTGTTGATCTCCCGCTCCCAGTTGCCGAGCAGCGACGTCGGACAGACCACGAGCTTGGGCCCGGCCGCCTCGGGCGCGGTCTGGCGGTGCAGGTGCAGGGCGATCAGCGTGATGGTCTTGCTGAGGCCCATGTCGTCGGCGAGGCAGCCGCCGAGCCCGAGCGAGGTCATCTGGTGCAGCCAGGCCACCCCGCGCAACTGGTAGCCGCGGAGCGTGGCGGCGAGCGCGGCCGGCTGCCGCACCGGCTCGGCGAGCCCGTCGGCCGTCTCGCCCCTGCCCCCGTGCGCGCCCGCCCCGAGCAGCCGGTCGCGCAGCGCCGCGAGCCAGCCCGTCGCCTCGACCTCCACCTCGGCGCCGGCGACCTCGGTCCGCCCGGTCAGCGTGGCGCCGAGCGCGGCGACCGGGGTGACCGTACGGTCCTTGCGTTCGCGGGCGCGGCGGACCACGGCCGGGTCGATCAGCACCCACTGGTCGCGCAGCCGCACCACCGGCCGGTTGGCCTCGGCGAGCCGGTTGAGTTCGGCGCGGGTCAGCTCTATGTCGCCGACCGCGAACCGCCAGCTGAAGTCCAGCAGGGCGGATGCGCAGAGGAAGGTCGGCAGCCCGGAACCGTCCCGCGCGTACGCGTCGTCGGGCGGGCCGACCACGGCGCGCGCGGTCAGCTCGCGGGCCAGCTCCCGCGGCCAGTGCACGCGCACGCCCTCCGCCTCCAGCGCGGCGGTCGCCGGGCCGAGCAGCTTGCTCACCTCCTCGTCGGCCAGGTCGAGCGCGTCCGGCACGGCCGCGGAGAGCAGCGGCGCCAGCGGGGCCCAGGCCCGGGCCGCCCGGCGCAGCGTCAGCAGCGAGTCCATCCGCGCACGCGGCCCCAACTCGGCGGCCAGCCGCGCGTCGCCGCCCCACACCTCGGCGGCGTCGGCCACCAGCGTGGGATCGGTGGCGCTGTGCAACTGGAGCACGGCACGGAACCGCGCCCGCGCCGCCGACGGCCTCGGTCGCCGGCCCCTTTGCGACCTCGCGCGCCGTGAGCCCCAGGACCTCGACGCGCAGCGAGAGCCGTACGCCCGCGTCGTGCCCGGCGGCGATGCCGGCGGCCCACGCGCGCTGCTCGGGCAGGCGCACGGGCTCGGGCACGGCGAAGGCGGGGCTGCCCGCGGCGAGCGCGGCGGCGGGGGAGCACGGCAGCCCGTCGGCGACCGCGTCGAGGAAGGAGCGCAGCAGGTGTTCGGGCTCGGCCAGTAGCAGAGGTCGCCCGGGTCCGCGTCGGGAGCCGCGTCCGGGGAGGGCAGCGGCGCCGCGTGGGCGGCTGGCGGCATGGCCGCGGCCAGTTCGCGTACGCGCAGCAGGTCCGCCTCGTCCAGCGGGCCGACCCGCTAGGCGTCGTGATCGGCGGCGCTCAGTCCAGGCAACAGCCGCCCGCGCGCGGCCAACTGGAGGGCCAACACCGCGGCGGCGCCCCAGAAGGCGGCCGCGTTGTCGGCGCGCGCGGCCCTGGCCCGGGTGAGCGCCGGCAGCGCGTCGCGTACGGGCAGTACGATGGCGCGCACCGTCAGGGCCGCCACCCCCGAGCCCTCCGCGACGAGGACGGTCAAGTCGCGAGCGGCGTCGGAGTCGGGGCCAGGGGGGCGCGGGAGGGGGCCTCCGGCTGCCAGAAGGCGATCTGGCCGGTACGCGCCGGGTCACCGGGAAGGAAGACCGCCGAGCAGCGGCCGAGCTAGGCGAGTTGCGGGAGCGGGCTGGGGCAGGTGGGGTCACAGGCTGCTGCATTCCTCAAATTTGACTAGTGAATGTCGATGGTGGCCAAGGATAGCGGACGCCGCCCGCCCGCGGGCGGGCGCGCGCAGTAGAGGAATCCCACGTCGCCCTGGCTCTCCAACCGTGCCCCGCGAACGCGGCCCGACTCCGCCCCGGCCCATCGGGCGCGCGCCCCTGGCGTGCGCCGATGCCGACCTGGCACCCCGTCGCGGGGTGCGGGGGTGTTGCTAGCACCCCCCCTGTGCCGCGGGGCGTGGCCCCCGCACGGACCGGGGGCGTCCGCCATGGCTGTGCGCGGTCCGCAGCGCATAGCTTCCCCAGGGTCAGACCCCGCACGGCATGCGGTCGCACGGGGATCGTCACAGCGCACCGGAGACGCCCCATGTCACAGGCCACCGCCGCAGTCCCCCTCGCCCCGCTCGGCGGTACCCGCCCGCCCACCGCGGGCAGCGACTTCGCGCCCCTGCTGCGCGAGGTGCGGGCGGATGGCCTGTTGGAGCGGCGCACCGGCTGGTACGTGGCGCGGATAGGCGGCAACCAGCTGGAGCTGGCGGCCGTCGTGGCCGCGGTCGCGCTGCTCGGCGACTCGTGGTGGGTGCTGGCGCTCGCCGTGCCCGCGGCCGTCTTCTGGGCTCGCAGCGCCTTCGTCGGGCACGACGCCGGGCACGCCCAGATCACCGCCGACCGCCGCGTCAGCGCGGTGATCGGCCTTGTCCACGGCAACCTGTTCCTCGGCATGAGCCGAGCCTGGTGGAACGACACAACCGACACCACGCCAACCCCAACCACATCGACAAGGACCCCGACGTCGCGGTCGGCGCCCTCGTCTGGACCCGGCACCAGGCCGCGCTCCGCCAGGGCTTCACCCGCTGGCTCACCCGCCACCAGGCACGGCTGTTCTTCCCGATGCTGCTTCTCGAAGGGCTCAACCTCAAGCTCTCCGGCCTACGCGACCTGCGCCGCCAGGGGCCGCGCGAACGCGTCGTGGAGGCGTCACTGCTGGCCGTGCTCTCTCCGGGCAAGGCGGCCGTCTTGGCCCTCGTCCACCACGCGCTCTTCGGTCTCTACCTGGGCATGGCCTTCGCCCCCGGCCACAAAGGCATGGACATGCCCGACCCGCGACACGACCGCTGGGGGCACCTCAAGCGCCAGGTCGTCACCTCGCGGAACATACGTGGCGGCCGGGCCACCGACTGGCTGCTCGGCGGCCTGAACTACCAGATCGAGCACCACCTCTTCCCCAGCATGGCCCGCCCCCACCTGCCGCTCGGCCCAGGCCCTGGTCAGGGCACACTGCGCGCGGCTCGGCCTGCCGTACACCGAGACCGGCCTCGTCGCCTCCTACGCCTGGGCCCTACGCCACATGCACGACGTCGGGGCCCCGCTCCGCCAGCTCGTGGAACGAGCCGCGCACGACAACCGTTGACAGGATGGAGAGAGCGGCACACGCGCAGGAGGAGGCGGAGACGATGTCGAACCGTGCGAAGGTCGCCGTTGGCGGAGTGGTGACGGGAGTGGTGCTGCTGTGGCTGCTCCCGACCTGGTTGGCGTTCCTGGTCATGATCGGGGTTCCGGTCGGCGCCTACCTCCTGCTCGACTCCTCACAGCGGACCCGGTTGCGCCGCGCCTCGCGCCGGCAACTGGGCTGCTGACCAGCGTGGCGGCCCCCGGTCCCAGCCGACGAGGCATGGTTTCACGGGGCAACGAATGCCAGAATGCCGGGGCGAGCCACGGTCACGAGGGAAGGGGCGCCCCGGCATGGGTGCGACAGTCATAGCGGTGGGCAGTGACGACCAGCACGCGTTCAGCAAGCCCGTGCGGGAGGAGATCACCCTGCTCGCCGGGCTGGGCGTGGCGGGCGACGCCCACCTGGGCGTCACCGTCCAGCATCGCTCCCGCGTCGCCCAGGACCCCACCCAGCCCAACCTGCGCCAGGTCCACCTGCTCCAGTCGGAGCTGTTCCCCGACCTGGCGGCGGCCGGCTTCGCCGTACGGCCGGGCGACCTCGGCGAGAACGTGACCACGAGCGGCGTCGACCTCCTCGGCCTGCTGACGGGCACCCTGCTGCACCTCGGCGCGACGGCCGTCGTCGAGGTAACGGGGCTGCACAACCCATGCCGGCAGATCGACGGCTTCTCCGACGGACTGCTGAGACAGGTCGTGGGCCGGGACGCGGACGGGCAGGTCGTCCGCAAGGCCGGCGTCATGAGCATCGTCAGCAAGGGCGGCGCGGTCCGCCCGGGCGACGCCCTCCGCGTGGAACTCCCCGTCGGCCCGCACCGTCCCCTTGCGCGCGTCTAACGCCCCGACCCTGGGACCCGCGAGCGCGTGCGCCTACGCCGAACGCGTGGCCAGGGCATCCAACGCGGCCACCATGCGAGGCAACTCCGGGCCGCGCCCGACCGGAAGGACCTCGCCCGGTTCCTCGTCCAACAGGACGAACGCGATGTCGTCGGTCCTGGCCACCAGGCTCCACCCCGGCCCGTCCGCGCGCAGGGTGCGTGCCTGGCCCGACGCGTACGCCGAGCGCACGCGCCCCGGCGGCGGGGGAGTGCGGAGGTAGCCATGGGCCTCGTGCAACACCCGCCGCACGCCGGCGTGACCCGGCGCCGCGACCCCGCTCTCCGTGCGCTCGTGGTGCGATGGCGCGGCGGCGAACGCGGCGTCGGGGGCGCCATCCGGGGCCGCGTCCGGCCCGGCCGCGTCAGGGGTCGTGCCGGCGCCCGCGCCGGGCTGGACGAACGTGACGTCGTCGCCGACCCGCTCCCGCCACTCCGCCCACCGCAGCGCGATCTCGTCCGCGCCCAACCGCCGTTGGGCCGTCCCCCAGCGTGCGCAGTCGTGTGGACACAGCGGCGGTCGGACCAGCCCGTCGGGCCCCGGCTCGGGAGCGGAGTCGTGTGGCTCCAGTACGCCCGGCACCGCTACCGCGACCGCGAGCGGCCAGCCGGGCAGCGCGGTCACGACGCTGCGCTCACCCGGCGTCAGGTCGTAGTCCATGCCGCAGTCCCAGGCCGCGAGCGCGCAGGCGACCAGCGACACGTCGTCGGTGACCACGGTCCAGCGCGCGCCCGCGCCGTCCTGGCCGAGCACCAGGCCGTAGCCGTCGGGCCGGGGCGCGAGGCCGAGGACCTGGCACACCCGCGGATAGTCGTCCCCGAGGACGCCCGGGAACCGCGCCGGTGTGAGCAGCACCGCGGTCAGTACGTACAGCGCCTCGTCGCCCGTCTCATCCGTAGTGACCACCGCAGCCTCCCTGCCCCGCCGTTGTTCTGCGGCCGCACTCTGACCAGCGAGTAACCACGGAGTCGATACCCCTGACACGCCCCGTACGCTCCTCACGGCGCGCCGCCCATCCGCCGGCGGACGGAGAGCGCTCCCACCGCGGCGGCCGGCCTTCCGCACCACTCGTGCGGGCCTTTCCGCTCACTGGGAAAGTCCGCTGCGTCCACCGCCTGGGCACCGCACGTACCGTCGATCTGGCCCCCTCGCCAGGCGCCCGGCGCACCGTGATCAGTCTCGCCACTCCGCGCCACGAAACGAACCTCCGGCGCGGTCGACGGATCAGTTCCGATCACCCGCGCTCCTCGGCCGTACGGCTCTGCCGCGTACCCCCAATGCCCCTACAGTTGAAGACCGGGTAGCTCGGGGAACACCCCTGTGGATCAGCGAAGGGAAGCCGGCGACATGCGGCGATACGACTGGCTACGAGAGATCCAGCGCCTCGATCCGGAGCGGGACTTCCTCCGCATCTACCGCATCACCTCGACACACGAGTTCCCCTGAGACATCACCAGAGCGCTTGAACTGGCTCTCTTCCGCACCTACGCGGTGCCGAGTGTCCGCGGCCTGCTGGCCCGGACCGGGGAATTCACCGAACGCACCCAAAAGCGCTACGACGACACGGCGCTGCTGCTCGACGCGGTACTGGAACACGGATTCGCCGATGCCCGGGGGCGCATGGCCATTCGACGCATGAACCAGATGCACGGCTCGTACGACATTTCCAACGACGACATGCGTTACGTGCTCAGCGCCTTTGTCGTCGTACCCAAACGCTGGCTGGACGCGTACGGCTGGCGGCGTCTGTGCGAACACGAGAAGCAGGAGTCAGCACGGTACTGGCGCACCCTCGGCCGCCACATGGGTATCACCGACATTCCCGCCACGTACGGGGAATTCGAGCGCTGTCTCGACGCGTACGAGACGGCCTACTTCGGCTGGGACGAGGGCGGTAGAAGCGTGGCCGACGCCACTCGCGAGCTGATGGCCTCCTGGTATCCGCGACCGTTCGCACCACTCGCGAAGGCGGCGAGCCTGGCCCTGCTCGACGCGCCGTTGCGACGCGCCTTCCGCTATCCGGACCCCGGACCGTTGGCCACCGCGACCGTGCGCGGCGCGCTACGGCTGCGCGGCAGAGCCGTCCGCCTGCTGCCCCCGCGCCGCCAACCCCACTACGCCCGGCAGAACTCCCAGATCAAGGGCTACCCACTCGGCTACGCGGTGGCCGAACTCGGCACCTTTCCCACCGGCCCCGGCACCCGCACACCGCGCTCCCGCACCGCGCGCCTCACCCTCACCCCCGGCTGCCCGGTGAACCACGCGAGGCCTTCGCCCGCCGCGGACCCGCCGCAGCGCAACGAGGACGTGTCCGGCTGATCACGTTCATAGCCAGGTGGTGAGGGCCGCGACGGTTGCGGGGTCGAGTGAGACGTAGCTGCGACGCCGATCGGGCCCACGCGTGACCGCGCGGCCCGGCCCGTACGGCACCACGGGGGCGACGACGGGTCGGCCGCCCGCCGGACGCGGGCCGACTGAGCGCGCGCCTGGCAGCCCACCCCGTAAGTGTCCGCGGGTGCGACCGTGCGGGGCGAGCCGCTGGCGGCGCGGCGGTGCCAGCGTCAGCGGCGGACACCAAGGGGAGGCCAAGGACACCGGGCTGGGTAGACGCGCCTTTCTACGCGACCCGCGAGTCGCTCACGCACAGGTGGGGCTGTCGACGATCCGGATGTGGGTCACCACGTCCGCCCCGAACGTCCACAGCGTGTTCGGTCTCATGCACACCGCGGTAGGCCTGTTTCCGAACTTGATGATCGCGCCATCGTCGTTCCGGGTGTTGACGGCCTTGTGGGAGCCGCGGGCTCGCGGGCCCAATACCTGGAAGTCACTGGTCAGGTCCTTGTACGACGCCGTCGGTTGATTGGCGTCGAAGTCCGCCCTGGTCTTGTAGAAGCAGACGCGCGGTAACGTGCATCCGTGCTGGCTCCTCGCCGAGGCGTCGGGAGCCGTGGCTAGGGTGGCGCCGAGGGAGGCGGTGGCCGCCACGTCGACGCTGAGGAATTTCCTTTTCGCGTTCATGCTGACGAATTTAGCGAAGCGACAGTGGGCATCCGGAAGGGGCTTTACCGCCATGCTGGAACGAGGCCCTCTTCATTCCTTGCGCATCAATTCTCACGCATGCGCGTGCATGACGCTCCACATCGATTGTTCACGGAGCGGACGTCGTTGCTGAACAAACGGCGGATTGCTGTACTTCCACACCGCGGCAGCAGTGATCGCCCGCGTGCCGCGCGCGACCTCGCGGCTTGGCTGGAATGGAGGCGGTTCTCCCTGTTCAAGGCAGCGGGGAGAGGGGAGTTGGCCCAGCGACGCAGGCCCTGTCGAGCCTGCTCGTCAGCCGCGAACCGCTATCGAACATCCGCCCGCTCACCGTATTCCCATGCGCGCCCCACTACAGCGCAGGCGTCTTGAAACGGCTATCGCGACATCGAATTGACTGCCCGTCGCGCATGCCGCCCCGGTCGAATGTGTCAGCTCGCTCCACGCTGAAGCGCGAAAGCACGAGAAACGTACTGGATCGCCGGCTTCTGGCCGTGCCACGCACCGATGCGCCGGGCCGCCCGTCGGGACGGGGCGGTGCCGCTGTTCACCTCGGCCGACCACGGACAGGCGCCGGCCGCCGCCGATTACCGCGAGCTGGTGGAGTACGTGAACGCCCAGCGGGGCGAGCGGCGTGGCGAGCCCTTCGAGTTTGTCGTGGGCGGCGTCAGCCCGGCCCATCCGGCACGCGCCCGACCCGCGCCGACTGCCTGAGCGACGTCATCGCCAACACCCGCAAGACTATCTCTGACTCTCAACTTTAGGGTGAGGATTGATCGCGGAGGCGACACTTCCCGACCCTTCTCCGGCAGCATCGCTCGCGTGGCACCGCCTGGTTGGCACGGGAGGCTGTCTCATCGGGTGTGGCCGTACCCACCCTCGCCCGCGAGCGGGCGTCGGCGCCCCGCTGCGGTGTCCACACCCCTCACGAGTGCTCACCCAACGTGATGCCCGGCAGGGTGTGAACGCGGCATCTCGTGGTCGGGGGTGTGAGGACCAGAGGCCCCGGCGAGACAGGCGCTCGCCCTCGCGCCCCACGACCCGGCGTTCAGACACCCTGCTCCACGTCCTGACACCCGGTCATCTTCCGGGCCGCATTCGCGCCCCACCGTTGCCGAGCGACGAAGCGTCCGGCCGGCGCGCGTGCCTGATGGTGGGGAAGGCGTGCCACTGATCCGTTGCCATCTGCTCAACCGCGTCTTCATTGTGTGTCAGGGCGAGGACAAGGGCGGTCTAAAGCCAAGGCCGGGTTGCCGAGACGGCGGCGGTGAGCAAGGCCAGGACGGCAGTTACGGAGAGTACCGTACGGGGAGGCGAGGGCATGGCACTGACCAAGGGGCTCGACTGGCTGCTGGACGACCTGACCACGCGGATCGAGCACATCCAGCACGCCTTGGTGCTGTCCAACGACGGTCTGGTGACCGGAGCGAGCGTGTCGCTCATCCGGGAGAACGCGGAGCACCTGGCCGCCGTGGCATCGGGTCTGCACAGTCTCGCCAAGGGCTCTGGCCATCATTTTCGGACAGGTCACGTACGCCAGGTCATGGTCGAATTCGAGAAGGGCGTGCTCTTCGTGACGGCGGCCGGCGACGGCAGTTATCTGTGCGTGCTCAGCCACGAAGAGGCGGACGTGGGCCAGATCGCCTACGGGATGGCGCTTCTCGTCAACCGTGTGGGTGAGCATCTCGGCGTCGAGGTGCGTCAGCAAAGCGGCGCCCCAGGTGGCGCCTGAGTTCTCCGCTGCCGATCGCACATAGGTTATCCACAGGCTCACCGCGCGCGGCCCCTCCAGGGTTATGGTCGTCACTGTCAGTGATTGATCGATGGGGGAGAGGCATCATGACCGTACGGGCATGGCAGGCGCGCACGAAGGCGAGGGCGACCGTGTCGCTGGCCAGCGCGGCCAGAGAGCTTTGCTGGCCGCGGCGCAAGCTTGAGTTGGCCGTCCAGCTCGGTGTGCTGCGCTCGGTGGGCCTCGGGGAGTTGGCCCCCTGGGGGCGGCCCGTGGCCAGTCGGGGTCAGCGCGCCCCGGTCGTGCCAGGCGCCTCGTGGCAACGGCGCGTGCTCCGCTCGGAAGTCGAAAGACTCGCGGCGGACCCCCGTGCGCTGCGCGAGTCGCGCGGGCGACTGCGGCTGGTCGGCACGGCGCAGGCGGCGGAGCTGGTCGAGTTCGCGGCGGGTGAGCCGCAGTTGAGCGCGGCCTGCGCCCCCGAGCGGCTGCGGGCCATGATGCGGACGGAGGCCGACTGGCGCGGGCGGAACTGGCGCGCGCGGCGGGTGGGGCAACTCCTGACGCACAGCTCCGACCCGTGGAGCCGAGCCGCCGTCTCGGCCGCCGTGCTGAGCACCGACGCCCTGGCCGATGCGGTGCCCGACCTCGCCGAGCGGGCGTACCTACGGGAGCTCGACCCCCCGCTGAGCCCGGTGCGCGCGGTGGCTCCGGCGGTGTGCGCGGTGGTGGACGAGGTGGTGACGGCGGACGACCGCGATGAGGTGATCTGGCACCAGATCGGCCTGACCACGGCGCTGGAGGACGCCCGCCCGGCCCCACCCGCGGCGGCGCCCGCGACCGGCGTGGCAGCGGCGTTCCGCCTGACGCCAAAGGAGCGAGGGCTCCCCGTGGCGCGCCCCGCCGCCCTGGCGAGCACGGCGGGCCGGTGTGGACCGTCGGGCCGGCGTCCGTCAGGCCGCGCCGTCCTGCCGCGCGACATCCCTGGGCCCGTCCCCGGCGAGGCCGGGGACGGCGTGGGAGTTCCTGGTGCGCGCGGCCGCGGCCCGCCGCGCCCGGGAGGCCGAGCGCCCTCGACGGGTGACGGCGCCGGCAGCGCGCGCGGCCGGCGACACCCGAGAGCGGACGCTCGGCCCCCCTGGCCCGGCCGCAACCCAGGGACGCACCCGGGGCGTTGACCTCAGCTCCCGGAGGCCGCCCGGCGGTGCGGGCGGAAGAGTCCCTCCTGCATGACCGAGACCAACAGCGCGCCGTCGCGATGAAAGATCTGACCGCGGGCCAGACCCCGCCCACCCGTCGCGATGGGCGACTCCTGCTGGTACAGGAACCACTCGTCCGCGCGGAAGGGCTGGTGGAACCACATCGCGTGATCCAGCGACGCCATGTCGTAACCTCGCGGCCCCCATAGCGGCTCCACGGGGAGGCGCACCGCGTCCAGCAACGTCATGTCGCTCGCGTAGGTGAGGGCACAGGTGTGCACCAGCGGGTCGTCCCCCAGCGGCCCCATCGCCCGCATCCACACCCCGCTGCGCGGCTCGGCGCTGGCGAGCTCCTCGGCGGTCCACCGCAGCGGCTCGACGTAGCGGATGTCGAACGCCTGCCGCTGTTCCATGCGCCGTAGCGCCTCCGGCAGCTCACCCAGGCGCTCGCGGATGGCGTCACCGAGCCTGGGCAGCGACTCAGGCTCGGGCACGTCCGGCATCGGCACCTGATGCTCGAACCCCGGCTCCGGCTGATGGAAGGAGGCCGTCAAATTGAAGATCGTCCGCCCCTCCTGGACGGCTACGACCCGACGCGTCGTGAAGGACCGACCGTCGCGCACGCGCTCCACCTGGTACACGATGGGCACCCCGGGCGTGCCGGGCCGCAGGAAGTACGCGTGCAGCGAGTGCACCGGGCGCTTGCCGTCCGTGGTCCGCCCCGCCGCTACCAGGGCCTGGCCGGCGACCTGCCCGCCGAACACCCGCTGCAACGACTCGTCCGGGCTGCGCCCCCGGAAGATGTTGGTCTCGATCCGCTCCAGGTCGAGTAGGTCGACCAGCCGCTCGGCGGGATTGGGCATCGGTGGTGCTCCTTTGCTGGCGTGTCGCGAGACGCCGTCCGGCCACGACCCGGCGCGGGCGGCGTCTGGGAGGCTACAGCGCCCCCACGTCGGTCATGCGGATCACGGCGCGGCCCTCCTCGTCGGACGCCGCCAGGTCCACCTCGGCGGAGATCCCCCAGTCGTGGTCGCCACCGGGGTCGGCGAAGGTCTGCCGCACCCGCCACAACCCGTGCTCCGGTTGCTCCTCGATGCTCAGCAACTTCGGTCCGCGCGCGTCGGGCCCGGTGCCGATCTCCTCGTACTCGTCCCAGTACGCGTCCAGGGCCCGTCCCCAGGCTTCCGCGTCCCAGCCCGACTCCCCGTCGAGCTCGCCCAGCTCCTCGACCTTGTCCAACGCCGCCAGCTCCACGCGACGGAACAGGGCGTTGCGCACCAGCACCCGGAAGGCGCTGGAGTTCGCGGTGACGGGCCTGACCTGCTCCGCCCGTTCCTGCGCCTCCTCCGCCGACTCCGTCTCCGGATTGGCGAGCTGTTCCCACTCGTCCAGCAGGCTGGAGTCGACCTGCCGCACCATCTCGCCGAGCCAGGCGATGAGGTCCTCGAAGTCGTCCGACTTCAGGTCGTCCGGGACGGTGTGGTCCAGCGCCTTGTACGCGCTGGCCAGGTAGCGCAACACGATGCCCTCGGTGCGCGCCAGGTCGTAGTACGACGTGAACTCGGTGAACCTCATCGCGCGCTCGTACATGTCGCGGATCACCGACTTGGGCGACAGTGGGTGGTCACCCACCCACGGGTGGCTCTTGCGGTACAGGCCGTAGGCGTGCGACAGCAACTCGTCCAGCGGGCGCGGGTAGGTGACGTCCTGGAGCAGTTCCATCCGCTCCTCGTACTCGATGCCGTCCGCCTTCATCTGCGAGACGGCCTCGCCCCTGGCCTTGTTCTGCTGCGCCGCCAGGATCTGCCGCGGGTCGTCGAGCGTCGACTCCACCACGGAGACCATGTCCAGCGCGTACGAGGGGGACTCGGGGTCCAGCAGCTCGAAGGAGGCCAGGGCGAACGTCGACAGCGGCTGGTTGAGCGCGAAGTCCGCCTGCAGGTCGACGGTGAGCCGCACGACACGGCCCTCGGAGTCGGGCTCGGGCAACTGCTCGACCACGCCACCGTCCAGCAGGGAGCGGTAGATGGCGAGAGCGCGGCAGATGTGCCGCAACTGGTTCTTGCGCGGCTCGTGGTTGTCCTCCAGCAGCCGCCGCATCGCCTCGAACGCGTTGCCCGGACGCGCGATGATCGCCAGCAGCATGGTGTGGGTGACCCGGAACCGGGAGGTGAGCGGTTCCGGCTCGGAGGCGATCAGCTTCTCGAAGGTGTTCTGCCCCCAGTTGACGAACCCCTCGGGCGCCTTCTTGCGTACCACCTTGCGGCGCTTCTTCGGGTCGTCGCCAGCCTTCGCCAGCGCCTTCTCGTTCTCCACCACATGCTCGGGAGCCTGTGCCACCACGAACCCGGCGGTGTCGAAGCCGGCCCGCCCGGCCCGGCCGGCGATCTGATGGAACTCGCGGGCCCGCAGCGTGCGCACCCGCTGCCCGTCGTACTTTGTGAGGGCCGTGAACAGCACGGTCCTGATGGGGACGTTGACGCCGACGCCGAGCGTGTCCGTACCGCAGATGACCTTGAGCAACCCGGCCTGCGCCAGTCGTTCCACCAGCCGCCGGTACTTGGGCAGCATCCCCGCGTGGTGCACGCCGATCCCGTGACGTACGTAGCGCGAGAGGTTGCGGCCGAACTTGGTGGTGAACCGGAAGTTTCCGATCAGCGCGGCGATCTCGTCCTTCTCGGCGCGCGAGCACATGTTGATGCTCATCAGCGCCTGCGCCCGCTCCACCGCCGCCGCCTGCGTGAAGTGGACGATGTAGACGGGCGCCTGGCGCGTCTCCAGCAGTTCCGTCACCGTCTCGGTCAGCGTCGTCGTCCGGTACTCGTAGCTGAGCGGGACCGGTCGGGTAGCCGAGCGCACCACGGCGGTCGGCCGCCCGGTGCGCCGGGTCAGGTCCTCCTCGAACCGGGAGACGTCACCCAGCGTGGCCGACATGAGGATGAACTGGGCCTGGGGGAGCTCAAGGATCGGGATCTGCCAGGCCCAGCCCCGGTCCGGTTCGGCGTAGAAGTGGAACTCGTCCATCACCACCTGGCCGACGTCGGCGTCCTTGCCGTCCCGCAGGGCGATGGAGGCCAGCACCTCGGCGGTGCAGCAGATGATCGGCGCGTCGGCGTTGACGGACGCGTCGCCGGTCAGCATGCCGACGTTCTCGGTGCCGAAGATCTTGCACAGCTCGAAGAACTTCTCCGACACCAGCGCCTTGATCGGAGCGGTGTAGAAGGTGACCTCGTCGCGTGCCAGCGCCGAGAAGTGCGCCCCGGCCGCCACCAGACTCTTGCCCGAGCCGGTGGGGGTGGACAGGATGACGTTCGCGCCGGACACCACCTCGATCAGCGCCTCCTCCTGGGCGGGATAGAGCGAGATACCACGCTCCTCCACCCAGGACGAGAACGTCTCGAAGAGGGCATCGGGGTCGGCGGCGCTCGGCATCTGATCGATAAGAGTCACGCCCCCATACTGCCTGCTCTCTGCCCCGGGACGGGAACCGACTGCGTGAACGAAGATCGTTCGCGGATAGGCTGTGCCGGGCCGATGAGAACACCACCCGCCGGGGAGCGGGCACGAGCAGGAGCGGGGAACGACGATGATGGGACCGGCGCATTCGCTGTCCGGAGCGGCAGCCTGGCTGGGGGTGGGGGCGGCAGCCGGGGCCGCTGGGCATCCCATGCCCTGGCCGGTGCTCGTCGTCGGCGCGCTGATCTGCGCCGGAGCCGCGCTCGCTCCGGACCTCGACCACAAGTCGGCGACGATATCCCGCGCCTTCGGCCCCCTCTCGCGCGCCCTGTGCGGGGTGATCGACAGCCTCTCCCACGCCGTCTACCAGGTCACCAGAAAGGCGGGCGACCCGCGGCGCGCGGGTGGGCACCGCACGCTCACCCATACGTGGGTCTGGGCCGTGCTGATCGGCGCTGGCGCCTCGGTGCTCGCCGTCACTGGCGGCCGCTGGGCCGTCCTGGGACTGCTCTTCGTGCACATGGTGCTCGCGGTCGAAGGGCTGCTGTGGCGGATGGCCCGGGTCTCAAGCGACGTACTGGTCTGGCTCCTGGGCGCGACCACTGCGCGGATTCTCGCCGAGATACTCAACAAGCCGGGCAACGGGTCGGACTGGCTGTTCACCGGGGACGGCCAGGAGTACCTGTGGCTGGGCCTGCCGATCGTGCTCGGCGCGCTGGTGCACGACATCGGCGACGCCCTGACGGTCTCCGGCTGCCCGATCCTGTGGCCCATACCGATAGGCCGCAAGCGCTGGTACCCGATCGGTCCGCCGAGGATCATGCGGTTCCGGGCCGGGAGCTGGGTGGAGCTCAAGGTGCTGATGCCCGCCTTCATTGTGCTGGGCGGCGCGGGCGGCCTCGGAGCCCTCGGCTTCCTGTAGCCACACGCGCCGCAGGGACCCCCGCCCGGGCGACCGTGCGGGGGCCCACCGCCCAGGTGCCGGTGCGCGAAGGCTCCGCCTCGCTGGTCCCGGCACACACGCGGCGGCCCACCGGGCGTCGGCTCCCTTGGCGTCTTACGAGGCTGCTGGCGAGGGTGCGACCATAGGCGGCATGCGAATGTTGGGTGTGTTGCGGGCGTCGGCGGCGGTCGTGCTGGCCGCCCGACTTCTGGCCGGCTGCGAGGCCGGCGAGGGAGGGGCCGGCAGCGACGGGACCAAGCCGGCGGGGTCCAACGGGTCACCTGCCGTGGACAAGCGGCGCATCCCGGACGTGGGGGAGAAGTGGGCGGCGCGGATACCCCGCTCGGCGCGCCAGGTCGTGGCCGTGTACGGCGAGGGCCGGGAACTCCGCTGACGCCACCGTCGTGCTGTAAACCAAGGACGGCGACGCCTGGCAGCGGGACCGTTCGTGGTCGGCGCACAACGGCAGGCGGGGCTGGATGACCAACCACCGTGAGAACGACAAGCGCAGCCCGGTCGGCGTCTTCACGCTCAGCGACGCGGGCGGAGTGCTGGCCGACCCCGGTGCGAAACTGCCGTACCACCACACCGCCGCCTTCGCCGCCCCGCACTACTGGCCGAAGACCCACTGGCACGACTTCGACTACGTCATAGCCATCGAATACAACCGGATCAAGGGCGCGACACCCCTAGACCCGACCCGCCCCCAGGGCACCCGCAAGGGCGGCAGCATCTGGCTGCACCTCGACCACCGGAGCGGCACGTCGGGATGCGTGAGACTGCCCAAGGCGGGGATGGCGTACCTCCTGAAGACGCTCGACCCGACGCGACACCCCGTTGTGGTGATGGGGGACAAGCGGGAACTGGCCACCTGAGGTGATCGGGCACGGCCCGCCGGGCGAGGACGGGCCGTGCGCCGGAGGTCAGTTGCCGGCGGGCTTGGGCGAGTCGATGCCGGGACGGGACTTCTTCCACAGCCCGCGGGTGAAGTCGGGTATCTCCTGGGGCGCGCCGTTGGCCTTGATGGACGCGTGACTCAGCGGGAGCGGTGCGGTCCAGGTGGCCGCGTCGTAGACGTCGAAATCGGGGACGAGGCCGAGTCTCATGCACTGCGTGAGGCAGAACAGCATGATGTAGTCCATGCCGCCGTGTCCGCCCGGCGGGTCGGCGTGTTCCTTCCAGAGCCAGTGGTCCCAGTCCGCGTAGTCCGCGAAGTCACCCCACTGGTGGTCGTTCCTGTCCGGTTCGAGATAGACGCGTGGTGGATAGTCCTCGAAGACGCCCTTGGTGCCGCCGAGGATGTTGAGCCGGCTGTAGGGGTGGGGGTTGGAGACGTTGTGCTCCAGCCGGATGACGCGTTCCTTGGCCGTTTGCACGAGGCTGATCGACATGTCGCTCTCGATGTACGACTCCTTCCAGCTCGGGTCGCCCGGCGGCGCGTGTTCCTCGCGGTAGGCGGCGAGGCCGAGGGAGGGTGAGCCGAACGTCGTGATGCGCATGGCTCGATCGCCCCGGTTGACGTCCATGTAGTTGGCGACCGGGGCGAACCCGTGGTTCGGGTAGAGGTCGCCGCGGAGCCTGGTGTGCCAGAGCCGACGCCACGGCCCCTCGTAGTAGGTGGGCGAGAACATCAGCGCCCGTAGGTCGTGGATGTACGCACCGGCGCCGTGTAGCAGTTCACCGAAGAGGCCCGCGTGTGCCATGCGCAGCACCCGCATCTCGTTCCTGCCGTACGCGCAGTTCTCCAAACTGAACGCAGTGCCGGCGCGTGCACTCGGAGACGTCCACCAGCTCCCACAGTTGGCCCAGCTTCATGGCCACGGGACACTCCACGCCGACGTGCTTGCCGTGGAGCATGGCTGCCCTGGCCATGGCGAAGTGGCTGTCCCAGGGCGTGGCGACGTAGACGAAGTCGAGATCGGAGCGTTGACGCAACCGCTCGAAGTCCTGGTCGTCCTTGGTGTAGAGAGCCGGTGCCGGCTGCCCCGCAGCCGTCACCTTGCGGGCGGCCCGCTCGGCCTTCGCGCGCACCACGTCGCACAGCGCGACGACGCGGACGCCCGGTAGCGCCAGGAACAGGTCGATCATGCTGCCACCGCGCTGGCCGAGCCCGACGATGTCCACCCGTACGGTGCTGCGCCTCTCGAACGGCACCCCGATTATGGTGGCGGCCCGACGCGAGGTGCCTGCCACCCCGGCGGGCTCCCTCGCCCCCGCCGCTCGCGCGTCGGCCGCCGTTGCCTGCTGACCTCCGAGTGCGCCGATGCCGAGCCCGGCCGCTCCGGCGTCCACAGCACGGAGCGGCGGCTGGGGGCGGGGGGGTACGTCACCCCGCGGGCCGCTGGGCGGGTTCTGGTCCTGCGGTGTTGCCTCGTTCACCGAGCCTCCTGGAAAGCTATGGCGCGTGGCGTGCTACATCGCGTCAGACCTTGGCGGGTGTGTGGCATGTGGCACAAGAAGCGGAACGAGGCTTTCTTGGCCGGGAGTCCTCGGGCGACGGCACAGGCGCCGTACGACCGGGCGGCTTCGGCACGACCGCCCGTGCGGGCAGTACGGAGGTCGCGCGGTGGTGCCCCGGTCGGGCGTCGCTCCCGGGTCAGCCATCGCCGACGCAGCCGTGCGGGCTGCCTGCGAGGGTGTTGAGGAGGCCGCCCAGCAGCTCGCGCTCTCGCTCACTCAGCGGCTCCAGGATGTCCTCGGCCGCCGAGCGACGGGCCTGGCGCAGCGCGCGGAGCGTGGCTCGGCCGGTGTCCGTCAGCTCGATGCGTATCACGCGCCGGTTCGACGGGTCGGGGACGCGGCACACCACGCCGTTCGCCTCCAAGGCGTCGACCAGCGTCGTCACCGCGCGGGGCACCACCTCAAGCCGGGCGGCCAGGTCGGCCATGCGCGGAGGCTCGGCGTCGTACAACGCCACGGTGCGCAGCAACCGGGCCTGAGCCGGAGTGATGCCGAGGGGCTCCAGATAGCGCTTCTGCGCGCGGTGCAGCCTGCGGGTGAGGCGCAGCAACTGCTCGGCGAGCTGGCCGGAGGCGTCGGGGGCGGGCATGTGCGGAGCCTATCAGGACCAAGTACATTGTGAGTATAGGTAATAGTGAGCTATCCTCGATAAGGCCCATCCTCGGTCCGCCCGCGGATCCCCGCGTACCCCGGTAAGGAGTCCATGCGCGATCACGAACCACGGTGGGAGCCACCGGCTGCCGACCGCGATGAACCAGCCCAAGTCCGGCGCATCCTGCGCCTTTTCCGCCCCTATCGGGGCCGCCTCGCCCTGGTCGGGCTGCTGGTGGCCGCTTCCTCGCTGGTCACGGTGGCCTCGCCGTTCATGCTGCGCGAAGTGCTCCACACCGCCATTCCCCAGGGGCGGTCGGGACTGCTGACGCTGCTGGTCTGCGGCATGATCGTCGCGGCCGTGGTCAACAGCGTCTTCGGCGTCCTGCAGACCCTGATCTCCACCACCGTCGGCCAACGGGTCATGCTCGACCTGCGCACCGCCGTCTACGACCGCCTCCAACGCATGTCGCTGGCGTTCTTCACGCGCACCCGCACCGGCGAGGTGCAGTCGCGCATTGCCAACGACATCGGCGGCATGCAGGCCACCGTGACGTCCACGGCCACGTCCCTGGTCTCGAACCTGACCAGCGTGATAGCGAGCATCGTGGCCATGCTGGCGCTGGACTGGCGGCTGACGGCGGTCTCGCTCTGCCTGCTGCCGGTCTTCGTCTGGATCAGCCGCCGGGTCGGCAGGGAGCGCAAGCGGATCACCTCGCAGCGGCAGAAGCAGATGGCGGCGATGGCCGCGCTCGTCACCGAGTCGCTGTCGGTCAGCGGCATCCTGCTCGGCCGCACCATGGGGCGCTCGGACTCGCTCACCGCCGATTTCACCCGCGAGTCCGAGCGGCTGGTGAACCTGGAGGTGCGCTCCAGCCTGGCCGGCCGTTGGCGCATGGCGACCATCGGCATCGTCATGGCGGCCATGCCCGCGGTCATCTACTGAACGGCCGGCATGGCGCTCCGGGGCGGCGGCTCCGGTGTGAGCATCGGCACCCTGGTCGCCTTCGTCTCGCAGCAACAGGGCCTGTTCCGGCCTACGGTGAGCCTGCTCTCCACCGGCGTGCAGATGCAGACCTCGCTGGCGCTCTTTCACCGCATCTTCGAGTACCTCGACCTGCCGGTGGGCATCGCCGAGCCGGACCAGCCGGTGCGCCTGGGCACCGTGCGCGGAGACGTCCGCTTCGAGAACGTCAGCTTCTCCTACGACCCCGACGCGGCCGAACCCACCCTGCGGGGCGTCGACGTGACGGTTCCCGCCGGCGGCAGCCTCGCCGTGGTCGGTCCCACGGGCTCGGGGGAGAACACCCTGAGCTACCTCTCGACGACGACGTGCGGGGCGGGATCCCCCTTGCCGGCACGGAGGTGATGGTGACCCAGTCGGAGCAGCCGGGCGGCGGGTTCTTGGCGTACCAGCGCTCGCTGTCCACGCCGTCCGGGGCGCGGACGAACGAGGCCGCCCGGTCGGTGGTGTGCGGCACCATCAGTGGGGCTACGCGCGCGTAGTAGTGCAGGAGTTCGGCCTTGGTGTGCTCCGATGCGGGGAAGAGCGTCTTGCGCAGGTGTGTCAGGGCCAGTTGGTGGCCGTCCACCCGCACGGCCTGCCGGTCGGGGGCTGCGGACATGGCACGGACGATGCCACGCGCCCGGCGTGCGCGCGGGCGGCGCGGCGGGCCGGCCCGACCCCGGCGCGCGGTTCGCCCGGGTGCGCGGCCCGTGGTGACGGAGCGCCGCCGACACCCCGCGCGCGGGGCCGGCCGCAGGCACGCGGCGCACTGCCGGGGGCGCCCGGCGAGTGGGGAAGGGGAGCGCGGGGGAGCGGCGGGAGGGGCGGGAGCACGTGGCGCTCGGACGGGGCGAGGGGGCCGAACCGGGGCCGGAACCCAGCGTTCCTCCGGTCACCGTAGGTCATATAACGTTAAAGAAATCGCTCTGACCACGTGCGTCCCAGGAGGCAACCATGGGCACACGGCGCACCACGCTGCCCGGTGTCGGTACCCAGTACGACTTCACGACGCACGCCGGACAGCACCTGTCCGTCGTCGTCCACCACGACGGCCGTCGCTTCATCGGCTTCTACTCCCAGGACGACCCCGACTCCTGTCAGGTGTCCATCTGCCTCGCGTCCGAGGAGGCGACCGCGGTCGCCCACCTCATCGACCCGGCGCCCATCGCCGCCGTCCGCACCGACGGCATCGACCTGGTCACCGAGCACATACCGGTCGGCAGCAGGTCCCCGTACGCGGGACGGCTGCTCGGCGACACCGGTGCCAGGACCCGTACCGGGGCGTCCATCGTCGCGGTGCTGCGCCGCACCAGCGCGCACCCTTCGCCCGGCCCCGACTTCCGGTTCGCCATCGGCGACACGCTCGTCGCGGTCGGCACCCGAGAGGGCGTCGACGCGCTCTCCACCATCATCGCGGAGGGCTGAACCAGCGTGCATGACACCACAACACTCCTCATAGAGCTCGGGGCCGTCATCCTGGGCCTCGGGCTCATCGGGCGTTTGGCGCTGCGCTTCGGCCTGTCACCGATACCGCTCTACCTGCTGGCCGGCCTCGCCTTCGGGCAGGGCGGGCTGCTCCCGCTCAAGGCCAGTGAGGAGTTCGTCGGCGTCGGCGCTGAAATTGGCGTGATACTGCTGCTGCTCCTGCTCGGTCTGGAGTACAGCGCGTCAGAACTCGTCACCAGCCTGAAGACCCAGCACCCGTCCGGTGCGGTTGACTTCGCCCTCAACGCTGTCCCGGGGGCCGTCGCCGCCCTCCTCCTCGGCTGGGGCCCGGTCGGCGCCGTCGCCCTCGCCGGCGTCACCTGGATCTCCTCGTCGGGCGTCATCGCCAAGGTCCTCACCGACCTCGGACGCCTCGGCAACCGCGAGACGCCGGTCATCCTGAGCGTCCTGGTCATCGAGGACCTGTCGATGGCCGTCTACCTGCCGCTGCTCACCGCGCTGTTGGCCGGCGCCGGCCTCGCGGGCGGCAGCCTGACCCTGCTCGTCGCGCTCGGCACCGTCGGCATCGTGCTCTACCTCGCCCTGCGGCACGGCCGGTTGATCAGCCGGGCTGTCTCGTCGGACAACCCCGAGATGCTGCTGCTGGTCGTGCTGGGCCTGACACTGCTGGTCGCTGGCGTCGCCCAGGAGCTCCAGGTCTCCGCGGCGGTGGGGGCGTTCCTGGTCGGCATCGCGCTCTCCGGCGAGGTGGCCGAGGGCGCGGAGCGGCTGCTGACGCCGCTGCGCGACTTGTTCGCGGCCGTCTTCTTCGTCTTCTTCGGCCTGTCTACCGACCCGACCGAGATCCCGCCGGTCCTGGTGCCCGCGCTGCTGCTCGCGGCGGTCACCACGGTCTCCAAGATCGGCACCGGTTGGTACGCGGCGCGGCGCGCCGGCATCGGGCCGCGCGGGCGGCTGCGCGCCGGAGGCACGCTCGTCGCGCGCGGCGAGTTCTCCATCATCATCGCCGGGCTCGCGGTCAGCACGGAGCCCAGGATCGGGCCCATCGCCACGGCGTACGTGCTGATCCTGGTCATCGTCGGCCCGCTCGCCGCCCGCTACACCGAGCCCGCCGTACGCCGGCTGAACGAACGCCGCACCGGGGGCTCCGCCGCCCGAGCGGCCCGCGCCGACCCGGCGAGCGACGCCCCGCCCCTGCCCGTCGGGCCCGAGCCGGCGGGCGATGCCGCTGCCGCCACCGACGCGCCGGCCCCGCCCCCGCGCCCAGCCGAGGCCGCCGCGCCCGGCCCCGACGCGTCCGCGACGCGCCTCGCGGAGCCCGAGCCGGACGCCGGTACGCCGCCCGAGGACGAGCCGGGGCTGTCCACCCACCGGGGCGGCAAGCCGCTCCCGTAGCGGCGCGTGGACGCGGGGAGAGCCCGTCGCCCCGAGCCGCGACCGGCCACGACGGCCGCGCGGCCCACACCCGGTGGACGGGGCGGCGGGTCAGCTCCGCGTCGCCCGCTTCCAGTCCTCGGCGAGCAGGCCGAGCAGCACCTCGTCGAGGAACTCGCCGAGGACCCAGGACGAGGAGCGCAGCACGCCCTCGCGGACGAAGCCGTTGCGTTCGGCGGAGCGTAGCATCGGGGTGTTGTCCGCCAGCGTCTCGATGTTCTGATGGTCAACAACCCACAGATGGTGGAGTTACAGAAGCTGATCAAACGGCACTTCACCAAGGACACCGGAATCAAGGTAAACTTCACCATGGTACCCGAGAACGACGTCCGCGACAAGATCAGTCAGTACTTCTCCAACCAGGCCGGCCAGTACGACGTCGCCACCATCAGCAATTTCGAGGTCCCCTTTTTCTCCGCACACGGCTGGCTACGCGACCTGGCGCCCCACTCGCCGAGGACCCCGCCTTCGACCAGCAGGACATCCTCGCCCCGGTACGGCAGTCGCTGACCGCCGACGACGGAAAGGTCTACGCCGAGCCGTTCTACGGCGTGAGCACGGGCAGGCGGGCGTCGCGCAGTCGGGTTACGCAGAATGCCTCTACAACATGTCGCAGGGCAAGAGCACGATGTGGTACGACGCCACCGCGGCGGCCGGCACGCTGGAGGAGGCGAAGTCCCCCGTGAAGGGCAAGATCGGCTACGTGAAGGCCCCGGTGAACAAGACCTCGGACTCCGGCTGGCTCTACACCTGGGCCTGGGGCATGCAAAAGGCGTCGAAGAAGTCGGACGACGCCTGGAAGTTCATCTCCTGGGCCTCCGGCAAGGAAATACGAGGCCCTGGTGGGGCGGGAGAGCGGCTGGGCCAACGTACCGGCCGGGAAACGCGCCTCGACGTACGCCCGACCGGAATACCGGGCCGCGGCGAGCGCGTTCGCCGACGTCACGCACCGCTCCATCGCCGTCACCAAGCCGCGCGACCCGGGCGTCCAACCCAGGCCCGCGGCCGGCATCCAGTTCGTCGGCGTCCCCGAGTTCACCGACCTCGGCACCCGGGTCTCCCAGGAGATCAGCGCGGCCATCGCTGGCCGCCAGTCGGTGCGCGCGGCGCTGCGCGCCTCCCAGAAGATGGCCGAGTGGGTCGGCGAGGAGTACCAGGACTGATGACCGCGCCCTCCGCCGGGTTGCGCGCCCCCGTCACACCCGCGCCTGGGGTCAGGCCGCCGCAGCCACCCAACCGCCTCAAGGCGTGGGCCACGCGCCCCCCTTGCTGCCCGCCCTGGTCTTCCTGATCGCCGTCACCCAACTGCCCTTCGTGGCCACCCTGGTGATCTCGCTCTTCGACTGGAACTCCCTGGACCCAGACGACCGGCACTTCACCGGCCTGAGCAACTACCGCCGCGCCGCCGAGGACGAGGCGCTGTGCGAGTTGGTGCTCACCACCGCCGTGCTGACGGCCACCGTCGTCCTGGCCACCGTCGTGCTCGGGCTGTTGCTCGACCGCCGGTTCCGGGGCCGGGGGTGGTGCGTACCCTGCTCATCGCCCCCTTCCTGGTGGTCCCGGTCGCCGCCGCGCTGCTGTGGAAGCACGTCCTCTACAACCCCGACTACGGTCTCTTCAACGGCGCCCTGACCTGGGTGGCCGCCCGCTTCGGCGACGACAGCCCGCCCCAGCCGGACTGGGTGTCGGAGATGCCGCTGCTGGCCGTCGAGGCATCGCTGATCTGGCAGTGGACGCCGTTCATGATGTTGATCCTGCTGGCCGGGTTGCAGAGCCGTCCGATGGACATGATCGAGGCCGCGCGCATCGACGGCGCCGGCAACTGACAGATCTTCCGCTACCTCACCCTGCCTCACCTCCGCCGCTACCTGGAACTCGGCGTGCTGCTCGGCTCGGTGTACATCGTGCAGAACTTCGACGCGGTCTTCACCATCACCGCCGGCGGCCTGGACACGGCCAACCTGCTACACCATCTACCAGACCTTCTACCAGGCCCACGAGTACGGCCAGGCGTCCGCGGGCGGCGTGCTCGTCGTCATCGGCTCGATCATCATCACGACCTTCGCGCTGCGGGTGGTCTCGTCGCTGTTCACCGAGGAGGCGTCCCGTTCATGACCGCCACCGCTGACGTGCCCACGGCCGCCGCGAGCCCCTTGCCAGCCGCTCGCCGGCGTCCACCGGCCGGCCCACAGCGCAGGGCACGGCGCCGGGGCGCCGCCCTCGGCCTGCTCGCCTGGCTGGTCGGGCTCCTCTTCTTCCTCCCCGTGGCCTGGATGGTGCTGACCTCCCTGCACGCGGAGCAGGACGCCGCGACCAACCCACCCTCCCTCGGCGCCTCGCTGACCTGGGACGGCTACCGCACCTTCTTCGGCGCCGACGGCGGGGCCAGCCCTTGGCCGTCACTGATCAACTCCCTGACCGCCAACGTCTGCTCCACACTGCTCGTGCTGGTGCTCGCATTGCCCGCCGCGTACGCGCTCTCCCTGCGCCCCGTGCGCAAGTGGACGGACGTGCTGTTCTTCTTCCTGTCCACCACGATGCTGCCGGTCGTCGCCGGGCTGCTGCCGGTCTACCTGTTCGCCAAGAACATCGACATGCTCGACAACATCTGGCTGCTGGTCATCCTCTACACGTCGATGAACCTGCCGATCGCGGTATGGATGATGCAGTCCTTCCTCGCCGACATCCCGGTGGCGATCATCGAGGCGGCGCAGATCGACGGTGCCCGCTGCGCACCATCCTGGCCCGCGTGGTGGCCCCCGTCGCCGGCCCCGGCATCGCCGCCACCTCGCTGATCTGCTTCATCTTCAGTTGGAACGAGATGCTCTTCGCCCGTGTGCTGACCGGTGTCAGGGCGCAGACCGCGCCGGTCTTCCTCACCAGCTTCATCACCAGCCAGGGCCTGTTCCTGGCCAAGGTCTGCGCAGCGTCCGTCGTGATCTCCCTCCCGGTGCTCGCCGCCGGGTTCGCCGCCAGGACAAGCTCGTCCAGGGCCTGTCGCTAGGAGCAGTGATAATGAGAACCGCGCTCATCGAGGCCGTCGGCAAGGTCACCGTGACGACCGTCCCCGACCCCACGCCCGGCCCGCGCGAGGTGGTCGTGGACGTCGCCGCCTGCGGCCTGCGCGGAACGGACCTGCATATCCTGGAGGGGAGAGTTCGCGCCGACCCTGCCCGTCGTGCCGGGTCACGAGTTCGCCGGCGAGATCGTCGGCATCGGCAGCGAGGTGAGCGAGCTGGCCATCGGCGACAGGGTGGCCGTCGACCCGTCCCTGTACTGCCAGGCGTGCGCTACTGCCGGGCCGGGCGGGGCAACCTGTGCGACAACTGGAACGCCATCGGCGTCTCCGTGGCCGGCGGCGCCGCCGAGTACGCCCTGGCACCGGTGGGCAACTGCGTGAAGCTGCCCGACCACGTCTCCCTCCAGGACGCCGCGCTCATCGAGCCGCTCTCGTGCGTGCGCGGCTACGACGTGCTCAACAATCACCTCGGCGCCGAGGTGCTGATCTACGGCAGCGGCACCATGGGGCTCATGATGCTCGAACTGGCCAAGCGCACCGGCGCCGCCAGCGTCGACGTGCTCGACCTCAACCCCGAACGACTGGCCACCGCCCGAGCCCTGGGCTGCTCCACCGCGACGATCGAGCCGCATCTACAACCAGGAGATCACCATCACCGGCTCGATGGCGGTGTTGCACAGCTACGAACGGGCGGCGAACCTGTTCGCCACCGGCGTGCTCGACCCCGCGGTTTCATCAGCGACCGGCTGCCGCTGGCGCGGTACCCGCAGGCCCTCGAGCAGTTCCGCGCGGGCGTGGGCCGCAAGATCGTGTCGAGGTGCCGCACCGGTGGCGGCCGGACGCCGAGACGGACGCGAACGTCACGGACGCTGACGTGTCTTCTACGGCGCGGTGGCGCGCAAGCCCTAGCACCGCTACCACACCGGGAGCGCGCCGCGCTCCCCACAGACGAGGACGCACGCCTCGGGGTGGCGGGCGTCCTCTTGGCGTACGCGGGCAGCGGCGGTCGGCGCGCGGCGGGCGCGCCGGCGGTCAGCGCGGGGCGTCCCGGCGCGGCAGGGCGCAGGCGGGCGTGCCGCCCGGCATCCGGTGGCGGTTGTCGGCCACCGCGCGGTAGACGACGTGGCCGATCCAGCGCAGCGGCGGCAGGTTCACCAGCGCGCCCAGCGGGGCCCAGCCGCGCCCCGCGCTGAGCAGGAGCTTGGCGACCGCCCTGATCCCGCCGTACACGGTGCCGCTCGGCGTGATCCACAGCACCTCGTGCTCGGCCCGCTCCCGCATGGTGCCGAGTTCCACCAGATCGGCGAACTGCCAGGCGCTCACCTCGCAGCGGGGTCGGATGCGGCGCTCGGCGAAGGTCACGCAACTGGTGCAGAACGCGCAGTCGCCGTCGTAGATCAACACAGGTCGGGTCCACATGCCCCCATCATGCCCTGCCGCTCGCGGACGCCGCGCCCGGGGCCGGGCCGCGACGCGCGAGGCACGCGGGACGTCACCCGGCTGCTCGACCGGGCCCTGGCCAAGGCGGGACAGAGCGGCCCTGCGGCCGGCCCGGCCCAGGTGGCGTTCCTCTTCTCCGGGGGCGGCACCCAGTACGTGGGCATGGGGCGGCCGCTCTACGAACGCTTCGCCGTCTTCCGGGACCACCTGGACGCGTGCGACCGGCTGTTCGCCCCAGGTCCAGATCGGGTGGAGCACCCTGCTGCGCGGGCGACTGGCGCGGTCCACGGTGGCCACGGAGGCCCATACGACGCGGTGCGCCATCTCGACGAAGGCGGGGGCAGTGGTGGCGAGGTCGGGCACGGGGCGACACGTCCTTTCCGATCACGGGGCGGTTCGCCTGCACCCTACCCGTGCCCTGGCGGCCACGGACCTGGCCCGTGGCCGCCCGTGGGCCAGGTCCGCGCCCCGGGCTCAACCCAGGTGTACCAGCACCCGATCCGGCGTCATCGGCAGCTCCCGCAGCCGCACCCCGGTCGCGTGGTAGAGCGCGTTGCCGATCGCCGCCGCCGTGCCGACGATGCCGATCTCGCCGATCCCCTTGCTGCCCATCGGGTTGAGGTGCCGGTCGTCCTCGTCGATCCAGTGCGCCTCGACGGCGGGCACGTCGGCGCAACTGGGCACGTGGTACGAGGCCAGGTCGCGCTCCGCGAAGTCACCGAAGACCGGGTCCACGGTGCTGCCCTCAAGGAGCGCCATGCCCAGGCCCATCACCATCCCGCCGATGAACTGGCACCGCTCCGTAAGGGAGTTGAGGACGTGGCCGGCGGCGAAGACGCCGAGGAGCCGACGCACCCGCGTCTCGCCGGTATCGGTGTCGACGGCGACCTCGGCGAAGTGCGCGCCGAACGCGTGGCGGGCGTAGTCCGAGGTGGCGTCCGCCTCGCCTGCGGTGTCGGCGAAGGCGCGCAGCGTGGTGGAGGGCACCTCGTCACCGCCCGCCTCCTCGACCAGCGCCCGCAGCCGCTACGGCCGTGTGGTGTGGGACATGATGTCCGGCTACTGGCCCCGCGCCGAGGAGTTCTCCACCCACGAGCACGACCTTGCGTTCGCGCCCGTCTGGCGCGAGGCGTCCAAGGTGGTCGTCTCCTCGACGCTGACCGAGGCCGACTGGAACACCCGCGTCATCCGTACCGACGTCGTCGAGCAGTTGACCGCCCTCAAGGACGGCGGGGCACACCTGGTGCTGTTCGGCGGCTCCACGCTGGCCGGCTTCCTCACCGAAAACGGGCTGATCGACGAGTACCAGATCTTCGTCCATCCCGTCCTGCTCGGCGGCGGCAAGCCCGTCTTCACTCCCCAGCGACGCGTGGACCTGTCCCTGGTCGAGACCCGGACCTTCGACTCCCAGGTGTTCATGCTGCGCCACCAGCGCACCGCCTGACCCCCACCGCCCACCACCCCACAGACAAGGAACCCGCCGTGAGCACACCCGTGAAGGGGCCCGCGAGCTACTTCCCCGCCATCGAGAAGAAGTACGGCCGCCCGATCGCCGAGTGGAAGGACCTCATCCACGCCTCGCCGCTGACCAGGCACATGGAACTCGTGACGTGGCTCAAGACCGAACACGGCTTGGGCCACGGCCACGCCAACGCCCTGGTCGCCCACACCCTCGCCGAGGCGAGCGGCGAGTGAACCCCTCCCTGGGGAACTGGGGAGCCGGGAGGCCCGGGTGCCCAGGTTGCCCGGGGAGAGGTTCGCGGCGGTCAGCGCACGGTGCCCGCCACCACCGTGAGCACCGCGCGCACCTGGTCCGTCATGGCCTGTCGGGCGCGCACGAACTCCGGGTCGGTGACGGTACCGGTGGCCGGGTCCGTGTTGCCCGGGCCGAACGCGAGGACCGGGGTGTGCAGGTGCCCGCCCGGCGCGTCGAGGCCGACCGCGTCGCGCAGCAGCGTCGCCCGGTAGGCGATCTCGTTGGACAGGTAGTCACCGCCGCCGCCCGCGCGCGCCGCCGAGCCGGGCGTCGGCCCGTCGGGCCGCTCCACCGGCTTGTCGCCGCCGGCCGGGAACCTCGGTCACGGCCGTGTTGTCCCGCACCGGGAAGGGGCCGGTCCCCGCCTCGACGATCCGCTCGTACGGCAGCGAGGTCGTCGTCCACTGCGGCTGCTCGGTCGGCGTCGGCACGCCCGGGGGTAGGGCCACCAGACCGGTGCGGGAGACGTTGGCGTTGTCGCCGTAGCCGCCGCGCCAGGCCCCGTTGGTGCGCTCCACGTCGAAGCGGCCCGGGCGGCCCTGGCTGATGGTGGTGAACAGGTCCACCTGGCGCGGGCCCGGCCTGAAGTGCGGCAGCAGCGCGCGCTCGACCACGCCGGAGGCGAACTCGTCCCAGCGCATGGGGGAAGACGGCCGTCTCGATCCGCGCGGGGCCCGAGGGAGTGCGGATCGTGGTCCCGTCCAGTGCCAGGGCCGCCGCGCCGGACGGGTTGCTGCGCCGGGGGGCGGCGTCGAGTTGGAACGGGTCGAACCCGGTCACCACGATCCGCTTGACGCCCTTGCCCGCGGGCAGCCGCAGCATGTCCTGTCCGCGCGACGAGCGCTCCAGGTGCGCCCGCAGCGCGGCCCTGCGCGCGTCGGACAGCGGGAAGTGCGGCCGCCACTTGGCCAGGGCCCGCGTCATGCCCAGCCGGGCCCAGTACAGCGGGCGGTCGTCGTCCCGGCTGAGGTCGCCGCCGGCGGGCCCGCGCCCCTGCGCCCAGTCCACCGCCCGCTCCCACAGGCGCTGCCTGTGCTGGGCCACCCCCCGCTCGGCCGTGGCCGGCGAGCGCGCACCTGCCAGCGCGCGGGCGAAGCGCGGCGCCACGTCGTCGAACCCGCCGCGCCGCAGGATCTCGCGGGGCACCGGCAGGTCGAGCCGTCGCTCCTCGACGGTCGGCCCGTCGGCGCGGGTGCTGCCGGCCGGGCCGGGTGCCCCCGCCGGCGCGGCGGCGGACACCGGGGCGGCGATGGCCAACGGCGCGGCGATGGCCACGGCGGTGGCGAGCCAGCCCAGGCGGGTGCGCAGGGATCTCATATGGGGTCCTTCGGTACGGGGGTGGCGACGGCGTCCGGCGGCGGCGGGCCCGCCCCTTCGACGCACCCGCGGTCGCGCTCGGCGAGCCGCGCGGCGTGCCCGCCATGGAACCCGACCGCCGCCCGTCGCACCACCCCCCGCCGACCACGTGTTTTCGGCGGCGGCCACCCACCCGTGCCCTGGCCGCCCACCGCCGTGCGGGAGACTGCCCGGACAGGGCCGCCGGTCGTCTCGTACCCGGTGGCGCCACCGACGACCGTACGGAGCCGACCGTGCCGACCGCGCCCGAATCCCCGTGGCTGCGCCGCACAGCGCCCCGCCCCGCCGCCACCACGACCGTCCTGTGCCTGCCGCACGCGGGCGGCAACATCGGGTTCTTCGCCCCCTGGGCGCGCATGCTGCCGCCGGAGCTCGAAATCCTCGCGGTGCAGTACCCGGGCCGTCAGGACCGCCTCCTCGAGGAGCCGTTGGTCGAGATGGCCGCGCTCGCCGACGCGCTGACCGCCAATATCCTGCGCACCCCGCTGCTCGGCGAACGCGGTCTGGTGCTCTTCGGGCACAGCATGGGCGCCTCCGTCGCCTGGGAGGTGGCGCTGCCGCCTGGAGCGCGGGCCGCGGCCCGCGCCCGCGGCGGCTGTACGTGTCCGGCCTGCCGGGCCCGCGCCACCAGCACCTACCGGCTGGGCGAGCGGGAGTTCACCGACGAGCTGCGCCGGCTCGGCGGCACCAGCGAGGAACTCCTGGCCGACCCCGAGATGCGCGCTGCTGCTGCCCGCGATCCGCGCCGACTACCAGATCGTCGGCACCTACGCCCCGGACCCCGACGCCCGGGTGAGCTGCCCGATCGAGGCGTTCACCGGCGACGCGGACCCGGAGGCCACGCCGGACACGGTCGCCGACTGGGCCTCGCCGGCCAGTTGCTGGCGGGGCAGCGCCAGCCTGACCGGGCGGCCCACGCGGCGGGCGGCCATCGCGGCCAGCACCCCCTGCGGGCGCGGCGTGCCCTTGGACCCGAACCCGCCGCCCACGTACTCGGTGACCACCGTCACCTGCTCCGGGCGCAGCCCGAACAGCGGCCCGAGGGCCTCCTTGACCTTGGTCGAGCCCTGGTTCGAGTCATAGACCGTCAGCCCGCCGTCCACCCAGTGGGCCGTGCTGGCGTGCGGCTCCATCGGGTGGTTGTGCTCGGCCTCCATGGTGTACGTGGCGTCCACGCGCACCGCCGAGGCCGCGTACGCGCCGTCGAAGTCCCCGCTCTCACGGCGGGCCGGATGCCCGCCGTTGGCCTGCTCCGGTTCGTACAGCTTCGGGTGTCCGCTGGTGAGGACGGCGTCGCGCGCCTGGGCCGCGTAGTCGATCTGGAGTGCGGCGGCCATCGCGCGGGCCACCTCCAGGGCCTCGGCCACGGCCAGCGCCACGTACCAGCCGCGGTGCGGCACGTGCGGGCGTTGCAGGACGCTGAGGATGGGGTCGTCGGCGGGGCCGAGGCGCGGCGCGTTCTCGTGGCCGTGCACGCCACGGACGCGCTGGGCATGCCCAGCGCGTCCGTGGCGTGCACGGCCCGCACCTCGCCGCGCGCGACGGTCGCCGCACCGGCCAGGCTTACGCCATCTCCGGCAGGGCGTACTCGATCGCGTACCGCGCGCTGCCGGTGACCTTGAGCTGACCTTCGAGGCGGCGCAGCGGGGCCCCGGTCTCGGGTGGGCGCATGGACTGCTCCTCAACGTGCCGGAGGCGGTTGGTGGTGGGCGTCGGCGAGCGAGGTGAGGACCTGGGTGGCCAGGTTCCGGGCGAGCGGCACCTTGAAGCCGTTGTCGCGCAGCGGCCGGGCGGCGGCCAACTCGGCGTCGGCGGCGCGACGGAAGGAGTCCTCCGTCGCCGGGGCCTCCGCGCAGCGCCTGCTCAGCGACCCTGGCCCGCCACGGCTTGGCCGCCAGCCCTCCGAAGGCGAGCCGCACCTCGCCCACCACGCCCTCGCACACCTCGAGCACGGCGGCGACGGAGGCCAGCGCGAAGGCGTACGAGGCGCGGTCGCGGGCCTTGCGGTAGGTGGAGCGCCCCGGCGGCGGGGCGGGCAGCTCGACGGCCGTCACCAACTCGTCGTGGGCGATGACGGTGTCCCGCTCCGGCAGGTCGGCCGGCAGCCGGTGGAACTCGGTCAGTGCGACCCGGCGCTCGCCGTCCGGCCCGCGCAGCACGACGCTGGCGTCGAGCGCGGCGAGCGCGACCGCCAGGTCGGAGGGGTGGGTGGCCACGCAGTGCTCGGAGTGGCCGAGGACCGCCAGGTCCTGGTGGACGCCCTCGCGCGCGGGGCAGCCACTGCCGGGGGAGCGCTTGTTGCACGGCTTGCTCACGTCCTGGAAGTACAGGCAGCGGGTGCGCTGGAGCAGGTTGCCGCCGGTGGTGGCGGCGTTGCGCAACTGCCCCGACGCGCCGGCCAGCAGCGCCAGGAACCGGGCGCGGATGACCGGGTGCGCGGCCAGGTCGCTGTTGCGGACGTTGGCGCCGATCCGCCACCGGCCGTCGCGGAGCGGATCGATGCCTGTCAGCGGCAGCCGGCTGACGTCCAAGAGGAGTTCCGGCCGTTCCACGCCCAGCTTCATGAGGTCCACCAGGTTGGTCCCGCCGCCCAGGAAGCGGGCGCCCGGCTCGCTGGCCACGGTCGCGATCGCCGTGTCGACGTCCTCGGCGCGCACGTAGCCGAACGGCTTCACGGCGCCACATCCTCGATGGCGGCCACGATGTTCGGGTAGGTGCCGCAGCGGCACAGGTTGCCGCTCATCCGCTCGCGGATCTCGGCCGGCGTCAGCGGCACCGGGGGGCGCCGGAGCCGGCCCCGGGCAGCGGCGTGACGTGCGAGGGGTGGCCGTCGGCCGCCTCGGCGAGCATGCCGATGGCCGAGCACACCTGCCCCGGGGTGCAGTAGCCGCACTGGAACCCGTCGTGGTCGAGGAACGCGCGCTGCACGGGGTGCGGCTGCTCGCCGTCGCTCAACCCCTCCACGGTGGTGATCTCCGCGCCGTCGGCCGCGACGGCGAGCAGGAGGCAACTGTTGGCCCGGCGACCGCCGACGAGCACCGTGCACGCCCCGCACTGGCCGTGGTCGCACCCCTTCTTCGGGCCCGTGTGGTCCAGGTGCTCGCGCAGCGCGTCGAGCACGGTGGTGCGGTGGTCGACGGTCAGCCGGTGGCTGACCCCGTTAACCCGCAGGGTGATCTCCGAGGAGGTCGGGCGGTGCTGGACGCTGGGTGTCGAGATCGTTGCCATGGCGTCACGGCCCTTCGCTGGTGTGCTGCGGCCCCGTGGTCGCGTCCCCGCCCCGCCCCGGGGCAAACCGGAAAGTGTCGGCCAGTCACCCGGGTGGCGCACCGCCCGCCGGGCGACGCGACGGCCCGTCCGTCGCTCCCGGGCGCACGGGAGCGACGGACGGGCCGTCACCGGCGGGGAGGGGCGCGACGGGCGTCGGCGCCTACACCCGGTGGCAGGAGCTCGCCCACACCTCCTTTCTTGGCGCCGTCGTACCGCCCCGTCGGCCCCCCGAGCAGCGGGGCCGGACAGACCACCGTCGGGCTGCCCTTCCTGCCCTTGAGGAGGAAGCGGCCGTGGATGTCGCCGTCGGCGGGGGCGCCGTTGGTCGGCGCGCAGCCGCACCCGAACGTGGCGCCCGCGGTGGCGGACCAGGTCATGGACGAGCAGACGTAGGTGGGCGTCCGGGCGGGCTGCTCCGCGGCGTGCGCGAGGGGCGGCGACCACAGGGCGACGGTGGTGCCGATCAGAGCGGCGGCGGCAAGGGGACGCATGGAACTCCCTCAACTGACGGGGCGGTCACGGCCTGGTGCGGCCCGTGGTGACCGCCGGGACATGGCGGCGCCCGATTCTGCGCCACCACCCGCCCGTTCACCCCGAATTCCGGACAACCGCCGCCCCCGTGTCGCCCCTCGCGGTCCCCGCCCCGCGCGTTCGCGGCCCGTGTCGAGCCGGGCGGCCCGACGGCGCGGGGCACGAGCGTGCGAGCGCCGCCCGGTGCGCCCGGGCGGACGCCGTGCTCCCACCGGGGAAGGCGGCGCCTTCGGGCCGCCCGTCCGCCCGACCGCCGTCCGGCCCGGCCCGCCGTTCACCACCCCGTGGCGGCCACCACCTCCCGGGCGATGTCCACCACCGTCCTGCCGTCGGTCGCCACCCGCACCGTGTCCGGCGGCGCGTGGCGGGCCATGTGCGCGCTGCGCCCGTAGGTGCGCCCGCGCCTGGGAGCCGATCTCGCGGCCCGTCAGGCGATCGCGGGCGGTGGCGTCGTCCGTCGTCAGCAGCGCCGGCACGATCCGTACGTCCGCGCCCAGCACGCGGCGGAACATCGCGCTCTCCAGCACGCTGACCGTGTTGGTCTAGATCAGCCGCCGCTGGCCCAGCGCGGCGTAGTTGGCCCAGACCGCCGCCAGGTTGCGCTCGGTGATCGCCGAGCGGTCCGGATCGTCGGGCGGCGCCGGGTCCACCTGGTCCATGAGGTCGCCCTCGACCAGGCAGTGGGCCGTGCCCGCCGCCCGCAACACGGCGGAGACCTGCCAGGCCACGGTCGACTTGCCGACGCCGGAGCGACCGGCGATGAGCAGCACTTCGTTGCGTTCCCCAGTGTTCACCCGCGGACCCTCGCAGACCACCGCGCCCCGGGGCACCCCGTTTTCGCGGGCCGCCGGGCGGGCCCGGGCCGGCGCCCCGCGAGATGGCCGGCAGCCGCGTCGGTTTCCCGCCACACCGGGTCGGCGGACACACGGGCCGTACGGGGGCAGGCCCGTCACATGTCCGGGGCGGGCCGGGGGCTGGCGCCGAGTGGCTCCCGCGGTCGGGGGTCGGAGCTGTTACCGTGCGGCTCGTCTCCCGCACCACCCGACGGGCCATCAGATGGCTACGAGAGGACGCGACATGACCTTGGACCGGCGCGGCGACCGTCACCGCGGGCGGGCTCCTGGGGTACGCGGGCGGGCATCCGGCCGCGGCGCGCGAGGTGCCGCGCGCCGCGCCGACGCGCTCGCCCCGGCCCACCGGGGGCTGGCTCGCCGACCTGGCCGACGACACCCCGGTGGCCCGCCTGAGCCTGCCGGGCACCCAGCACTCCGCGGTGCGCTTCGGCGGGGACCAGGTCGCCCGCCAGCGCCTTACCATCGCCGAACAACTGGACCTGGGCATCCGGTTCCTGGACATCGGCTGCCGGTCGTCCCACTCGGCCTTCGCCGTCCACCACGGGGCGGTCTTCCAACGGGTGCTGTTCGGCGAGGTGCTGCTGGCCTGCGAGGCGTTCCTGCGCGCCCGCCCCTCGGAGACCGTGCGGCTGCGGCTGCGGCAGGAGCACTCCGCCGTGCCGGACGCCGAGTTCCGGCGCGTCTTCGACCTCTACCTGGCGGGCTTCCGCCGGCTGCTGCGGCTCGACGCGACGCTGCCCACGCTCAGCCAGGCGCGCGGCCGGGTCGTGCTGCTCGCCGACCACCCCGGGCTGCCCGGCGTCCCGTACGGCGACGCCGCGCTGTTCGACGTGCAGGACGACGCGACGGCGACTCCGGCCGTGAAGTACCAGAAGGTCGAACGCCACCTGCACAAGGCCGCCGCCCGGCCCGGCAAGTTGTACGTCAACTACGTCGGCACCGCCGTCCAGGGCTCCCCGCGCGCGAACGCCCGGTACCTCAACCCCCGGGTGCACCGCTTCCTGACCGGGCCCGTACGGCCGCCGGCTGAACGGGCTCGGCGTGGTGGCCCTGGACTTCCCCGAGGCCACGCCGGTGCTCGTGCGCACGATCATCCAGCGCAACCAGCGGGCCGCCACGACCGCCGGCGCCGCGTAGCGCCGCCGGGCCGGGGCGGGCGGCGGGGACGCCCGCCCCGACGCCCGCCCCGCCCTCGCGGTCCACGGGCCGCCGGACCTACGAGCCGCCGCGCCCCGCGCCGTGGTGGTGGGCCCCGCGGTCACACCTGTACGCGCGACGCGCCGAGAGCCGTCGGGCGAGGTCAACGCCGGACATTTGTGGAGCCCGTGCGGTCACCTTACGTACTTCATCGATGAACTGTGCGTCGCGGGCGGTCCCTCGCGAGCCGGCCGCGCTAACGTGCGAGCATGGACGATGCCGCCCCCTCCGCGCCCTCCGTCCTCGCCCCCCTGCCGGGCCCCGTCGACCAGGACTGGCTGCCGCGACGGCCCTGGCCCCGTGGCTGAGGATGTACCCCACCCGCCCGCCCGGGCGAGCCGTACCCGGCTGACCTCCCCGAGCGGTTCGGTGCCTACCTCACCGACCTCCTGCTCGACGATTCTCCACCGGGGCACACGGGTCGGCTCGACACGGTGCGGGGAGCAGACGCGACCGCCCCCGTGGTGCGTGCCTTCGGTCCGAAGCACGGTGCTGACTCGCCCGCGGGACCCCGGAGGCGCGCCCTGTCAGGGGCACGTACGTCTGTGAATCTGGACTAAGCAGGCATATCCCACCGTAGCCACTTCCCGGCCCGCACGCATCAGACGGGCCGCGCGGTGGGCGACGCGGCCGCCCCTCCCCGGGTGCTCGCGCCCGGCCGGTCGGGCCCACTCGGGGCGCCGGTGAACCCACCGCCTCCGACTGTGCGACCCGCGCGCTACGGGCGTGACCCGCACGTCGGGGGCGCGCCGCGGGGGCGGAACTGCACGCTGATGCGCGGGCCCGTCGACCTGGTCGACTTCGGGATGGCGTGGTCCCAGGTGCGCTGGCAGCTTCCGCCCATGACGATCAGGTCGCCGTGCCCGAGTGGCCAGCGCAGCGTCGGGCCGCCGCCGTCGCGCGGTCGCAGCAGCAGCGGTCGCGGCTGGCCGACGGAGACGATCGTTACCATGGTGTCCTCGGTCGCGCCCCGCCCGAACCGGTCGCCGTGCCAGGCCACGCTGTCCCGCCCGTCCCGGTAGAAGCACAGCCCCGCGCTCACGAAGGGTTCGCCCAGCTCGGCCGCGTAGTGTGCGCTGAGACGGGCGCGGGCCTCGTCGAGCGCGAGGTGCGGCAGGGGATCGCCTGCCCGGTAGCTGGCCAGCAGGCGCGGGACGTCGACGGTGCGCTCGTACATCCCCCGCCGCTCCGCGTGCCAGGGCACGGTGCGCGCCAGGTGGGTGAAGAGCGCGTCGGCGCCGGACAGCCAGCCGGGCAGGACGTCGACCCAGGCGCCGTGCGTCAGCGGCGTGCGCCGGACCCCCGACAGCGGGCGTGGCGCGACCTCCTCCGTCGTGTCGAAGAGTGAGCCCTGCAAGGAAACCGCCATGCGTCCCAGCATACGCCCGGAATAGAACAATTGATCGAATAAAGGTGGGGTGCAGAGAGGTCGACGGCCGGCAAAATGCCGAATTCTCAGGGAAAGCACTGGTCGCCCCGCCCCCGCATCGGTGCCAGCATGTGCCTATGGGTCGTTCCCGTTTCCCGTCGGCCTCCACCGCCATCGGTCGACGCCCACCCCGCCGTGACGGCCCCCGCGTGCGCTCCCTGCTGAGCGCGCGCAGCATCGCCGGCCAGACCTTCCTGCTCCAACTGCTCATCGTCCTGTTGATCGTCGCCGCCGGTGTGGCGGCCCTCGTGCTCCAGGCCCGCCGCGACGACGAGGGCGAGGCGCGCCAGCGCACGCTGGCCGTCGCCGAGGCGTTCGCCGAGGCGCCCGGCGTCGTCGAGACCCTGCGCGCGAGCGACCCCACGGCGGTCCTCCAGCCGCGCGCCGAGGCGGTCAGGGTGGGCGCGGACATCGACTTCGTCGTCGTCATGCGCACCGACGGCACGCGCTACACCCACCCCGAGCCGGACCGCATCGGCCGGAGGTTCGTCGGCGACATCGGCCCCGCCCAGCACGGCGAGTCCAGTACCGAGACCGTCGACGGCACCATCGGCGAGGTCGTCCAGGCGGTGGTGCCCGTCACCGACCGCGAGGGCGAGGTGGTGGGCCTCGTCTCCGCGGGCCTGCGCACCAGCCGCGTGAGCCAGTCGCTCCACGACGAACTGCCCATCCTGCTCGGCGGCGGCGCGGCGGGCCTGGCCCTGGCGCTCGGCGGCAGCGCGCTGGCGGGCCGCCGCCTGCGCCGCCAGACGCGCGGCCTGGACCCCGCGAAGCTCGCCCGGATGTACGAGCACCATGACGCGGTGCTGCACGCGGTCCGCGAGGGGGTGCTCATCGTCAGCGGTGAGCGACGGTTGCTGCTCGCCAACGACGAGGCGCGCCGCCTGCTCGCGCTTCCCGCCGACGCGGAGGGCCGGCCCGTCACTGAACTGGGCCTCGACGCCTCACTCGCCGACGTGTTGGTCACGGGCCGCGTCACCACCGACGAGGTGATCCGCTCTGGCGACCGGCTGCTGGCCGTGAACAACCGACCCACTGACCGGCACGGCGGCCCGCCCGGCACCGTGGCCACCCTGCGCGACACCACTTGAGCTGCACACCCTCACCGGCCGGGCCGAGACCGCGCGCACCCGTCTCCGGCTGCTGTACGACGCGGGCGTCGAGGTCGGCACCACGCTGGACGTGCGGCGCACGGCCGAGGAACTCGCCGAGGTCACGGCCGGCAGGCTCGCCGACTTCACCACCGTCGACGTGGTCGACGCGTTGGTGCTCGGCGAGGAACCGCCGACCGCCGGCGCGTCCCAGATGCGCCGCGTCGCCGTGGCCGGCGTACGTGAGGACCACCCGCTCTACCCCGTCGAGGAGATCATCGACTTCGTCCCCTACACGCCCCAGGCGCGCTGTATCGACGACCGGTGCGCGCTGCTGGTGCCGCGGCTGAGCGAGGCGCCCGGCTGGCGGGCCCAGGACCCGGGGCAGGCCGCGCACATCATCGACTACGGCGTGCACTCGCTGATCACCGTCCCGCTGCGGGCCGCGGCGGGGTGCTCGGGGTCGCCAACTTCTGGCGCGCGACCGGGTCCCCGCCCTTCGACGAGGACGACCTGGCCCTCGCCGAGGAACTGGTCGCGCACGCGGCCGTCTGCCTGGACAACGCCCGCCGCTACACCCGCGAGCACGCCATGGCCGTCACCCTCCAGCAGAGCCTGCTGCCGCGCGGGCTGCCCGACCAGCGCGCCCTCGACGTGGCCTACCGCTACCTGCTGGCCCGCTCCGGGGTCGGCGGGGACTGGTTCGACGTGATTCCGCTGCCCGGGGCGCAGGTCGCGCTGGTGGTGGGCGACGTCGTCGGGCACGGGCTGCACGCCGCGGCCACCATGGGCAGGCTCCGTACCGCGGTGCACAACTTCTCCTCGCTCGACCTGCCCCCCGACGAGCTGCTCAGCCACCTGGACGAGCTGGTGAGCAGCATCGACCAGGACGAGACCACCGCCACCGGCGCCGTCACCGTCACCGGCCTGCCGTTCTAGACGGCCGAGTTCGAGGTGCCCGAATGCAGCTGCGTCGTGCTGTACACCAACGGGCTCATCGACCACGGCGGCCGGGACCTCGACACCCCGGGCTCGACCAGCTCACCGACGTGCTCCGCGGCCCCGACCGCACGCCCGAGGAGACCCGCCAGCGGGTCCTGGACGCGCTGCTCGGCGAGCACCCGGACGACGACGTGGCCCTCATCGTCGCCCGCACCCGCTCCCGTGCCACGGGACCAGATCGCGACCTGGGAGGTGCCGTCCGACCCCGCGGCGGTGGCCGACGTACGCGCCAAGGTAAGCCACCAACTCGCCGCGTGGCGCGTGAGAGAGGAGGCGTTCACCACCGAGCTGATCCTCAGCGAGCTGATCACCAACGCCATCCGCTACACCGCGGGACCGATCCGCGTCCGGCTCATCCGCGACACCGGCCTGATCTGCGAGGTCGCTGACTCCAGCAGCACCGCTCCGCACCTGCGGTACGCCGCCACCACCGACGAGGGCGGGCGCGGCCTGTTCCTGGTCGCCCAGTTCGCCGAGCGCTGGGGCACCCGCTACACGCCCACCGGCAAGGTCATCTGGACCGAACAGGCCCTGCCAGCGCTCCCGGACCGCGAGCACGCCTGACCCCGTGCGGCACCGTCCCCCGCGACCGCCCCACAACCGTCACCCCGCACCGCCGCTGGTCGTACCGTCAGCCCGGGCGTCACCGACGTCTCAGTCCGCCCGTGACCGCGCGGCCTCCAGGTAGCCGTGCACGAGCGCGTCGGCCCGTCGGAAGAAGTCTCCGAGCAGGGCCAGTTCGGCGGGGGAGTAGCCGGCGTACAGCGCGGCGAGGCGCGCGTTGAGCGGCTCGTAGGCCGCGAAGACGCGGGTCCGGGCGGCCGGTTCGGCCACGATGCGCACCCGCCGGCGGTCCTCGGGGTCGGCCTGGCGCGCGACGAACCCGGCGCGTTCGAGTCGGTTGAGGATGCCTGTCACGGCGCCGCTCGTCACCTGGGCCCGCTCGCCGAGGTCACCGGCGGTCAGCGGGTCGGTCCCCGCCTCCAGGACGTTAGGTGAAGCAGGTCAGGTCGGCGGGGTTGAGCCCGAGCCGGCGCGCGATCTCCTGGTGGGCGAGGTGGCTGAGGCCGACGAAGTGGTCCATGGCCCGCTGCGCCTCCCGCGCCGTGGTAGCGGGGTATCTGTCTTCCAACCGCCAGCTCCTTAGCGTCAACACGTCGGTTCGCGGGGCGAAGTGCTTCCGCCGCCGACCCTACCGGCGCCGCCCGGCGCGGCCCCCCGGAGAAACGCGGGAGGGCACACGCTCGGCGGACGAGGGGCGCTCCCGCCGCCGGCTCAGGCGTCCCGCGGGTACCAGCGCAGCTCCACGGTGTTGCCGTCCGGGTCGGCCACGTACAGCGACTGGGCCACCCCACGGGCACCGAACCGCGCGCCGGGGCCGTCGAGGACCGTGAACTGGCCCGAGTCGATGACCTGCTGCCAGTCCAGCGGCTCGACGGTCAGGCAGATGTGGTCCACGTTGCTGCCGTGCGGGGCGTCCGCGGGGCGCCGTACGAGGTCGATGATGGTCGTCGGGCTGACCGGCACCGAGGGGAAGGGCGCCTGGCCCGCGCGCCACTCGTCAACGCGTACCGGGTCGAGGCCGAGCGGCCCGCAGTAGAACGCGAGCGAGCGCTCGATGTCGGCGACGGACAGGACGAGGTGGTCGAAGGCGATCACGCGCATGGCTGCTCCGGGTGGTTCGGTCGAGGGCACTGGGGTCGCTGGGCGGGCGCCGGTGCGCGAACGACACGGGCCGCCGCGCGGTGGCGCGCCGCTCCCGCACGTGCGTACGGGAGCGCGACCGCCCCATGATGCCGTGTCCCGCCCCGAAGTGATCACGCGTCCCCGCCCGTCCGTCCGGGGGTTCGCCCGCGCGACGTGGACCGGCGGCCCGGCAGCCGCCGGCGGGCGGAGCGGCAGGTTCATGCGTCCGTGCTCCTCATTTTGGTCTAGACCTTTACGGGTTCAGGGCGATTCGATTTGGTTCCCCCACCCCCAGGTGCCACCGGACCCCCGTTGGCCGTGCGAAGGAGTCAGTCCCTTGAGACAGCGCCTGTTCGCCCTGCTCGCCGCGTTGGCCTCGGCCGTCGCGTTCGCTCTCTTCATGCCAGGACCGACCGCTTCCGCCGCGATGGCCTGCGCCGCGGGTTGGAACGCGTCCGCCGTCTACACCGGCGGCAACTCCGTCTCCTACAACGGCCACAACTGGTCGGCCAAGTGGTGGAACCAGAACGAGAAGCCCGGCTCGTCGGACGTCTGGGCCGACAAGGGCGCCTGTGGCGACGACGGTGAGCCGCCCACCCAGGAGGGCTTCGTGGTCAGTGAGGCCCAGTTCAACCAGATGTTCCCGAACCGGAACTCCTTCTACACCTACCGTGGCCTGACCGACGCGCTGAGCGCCTACCCGGCCTTCGCGAACACCGGCAGCGAGACCGTCAAGCGCTGCGAGGCCGCCGCCTTCCTCGCCAACGTCAGCCACGAGACGGGCGGCCTGGTCCACATCATCGAGCAGAACCAGGCGAACTACCCGCACTACTGCGACCGCAACCAGCCCTACGGCTGCCCCGCCGGCTAGGACGCGTAACTACGGCCGCGGCCCCATCCAGCTCAGCTGGAACTTCAACTACAAGGCCGCGGGTGACGCGCTCGGCATCGACCTGCTGCGCAACCCGTGGCTGGTGGAGAGGGACCCGGCCGTGGCCTGGAAGACCGCCCTGTGGTACTGGAACACCCAGTCCGGCCCCGGCACGATGACCCCGCACAACGCCATGGTCAACATGGTCAACGGCGCGGGCTTCGGCGAGACGATCCGGTCCATCAACGGCACCCTGGAGTGCAACGGCGGCAACCCGAACCAGGTGCAGAGCCGCATCAACAACTACCAGCGCTTTGTGCAGGTCCTGGGCACAACGCCCGGTGACAAGCTGAGCTGCTGACGCTCCCGGAGCAGGGCCCCGGCCGCCGCGTCACACCCGCGCCGGCCGGGGCCCGCGCCGTTCGGCTGACCGCCGGTCAGGGCCGGGCCCGTGGCTGCCCGTCGGCGAGCCCCGTGACGCGCAGCGTGATGTTCAGCCGCCCCGCGCTCAGACCGGTGGCCGGGTCGGGCCGGACCCTGGGCACGCCGTGGTACGCGAAGCGCGAGGGCCCGCCGAAGACGAACAGGTCCCCCGAGCACAACTCCACTTCGGTGTACGGGCGGGCGCGGGTCTCGGTGTTGCCGAACCGGAAGACGCAGGTGTCACCGATGCTGAGCGAGACGACGGGCGCGCCGGAGCGCTCGTCCTTGTCCTGGTGCATGCCCATCCTTGCCGCCGCGTCATAGAAATTGATCAGCGCCGTGTCCGGGGTGTAGCCGGCCGCGGCCGACGGGTCCCCGTACGCGTCGGCCACAGCGCGCCGCCCCCACGCCACCAGCCACGTTGGCAGCGCCGCCACCCGCTCGCCGTTGACGTCGTCGGCGGTGCGCGTGTACGCGTACGGTTGCCAGTGCCACCCCAGGCAGACCGTCTGAACCGACATCGTGCCGCCCCTCGGCAGCCGGGTGTGCCGCATGGGAACGGGCCGCACCGCCCACCGCCGGCAGGCGTCCACCAGCGCGCGCTGGTCGGCCACCGAGAGCCAGTCGGGCACGTGCACGGCCCCGGGGGCGAGGGTGACGCGGGGCCGGGGGAGCAGGGCGTTCATGACCGGACCTTCCTCATGGGCGGGGCGGCAGCGGGTGGAAGGTGATCCAACCTCCACGGACCTCCCAGTGTCCGCCGTCGGCCGAGGCGCTGCGCCCGTCGGCATGCGCCGGGGGAGTGGCGGCGCCGTCGCGGCCCGAGCCGCCGGGCTCAGCCACGGCGCATCGGGAGCGCGCCCTCGTGCGCCAACAGCGCCTCCTTGCGGTCCAGCCCGCCCGCGTAGCCGGTCAGCGCGCCGCTGGCGCCGATCACCCGGTGGCACGGGCGCAGGATGAGCAGCGGATTGGCGCCGATGGCGGTGCCGACCGAGCGCACCGCGGAGCGCGGGGCGCCGATCCGCTCGGCGATCGCGCCGTAGGTCGTGGTCGTGCCGTGCGGAATCTCTTCCAGAGCCGCCCACACCCGCCGCTGGAAGTCCGATCCGCCGGCCGTGTACGTGAGGTCGAAGTCCGTCCGCTCACCCGCGAAGTACGCCCTGACCTGCCGTGTCGCCTCGGCCAACGGTCGCGGGTCGGCCCGCCACCCGGGCTCGACCGTCGGCGTGTTGCGTTGCCCCGGCACGGACAGCGAGGTGACGGTTGCGCCGCCGACGCCCCGCGGGTCCTCCTCGCCCGTCACCAGCAGCTCCCCCAGGGGGCTGTCGATGGTGGTGTAGACCGTCATCGGCCCGTCCTTTCCTCGTCCTGCGTGCGGTACGGCTACCAGCCTGTGCCACGTCAGGAACCTTGTCTGGCGGGATTCGGACGCGGCGCTCACATCCGCCGCCCTGCGAAATCCGGCTGTCCGGCCCGGCCGAACCGTGGTCCAATCGGCCAGCATGGACACCACACCGCCACCGCCGGCGGTGGAGCGCGACCTGCTGGCCCGCATGGAACGCAACCTGGCCGAACACGCCTGCTTCCCGCACCGCGACCTGCCCGGCGCCACCGTAACCGAGGCGCCCGACCTGCTGATCGCCGACAGCGGACTGCCCGACGACACCTTCAACATCGTCACCCTGACCCGCTTCGCCCCCGACCGCGCCGCCGCGCGCATCGCCTAGACCACCGAGACGCTAACCTGCACCGGGCGGCCCTTCTCCTGGTGGGTCGGCCCGCTCGCCGAGCCCGACGACCTGTCCCGGCACCTGACCGACGCGGGCTGGCCAGCGTCGGAGCGCGAGACGGCGATGTGGGCCACCCTAGACGAGCGCCTCCCGCGCCCGAGCGCCGACGACCTCACCCTCGTACGGGTCAGCACCCCGGCCCAGCTCGCCGACTACGCCACGGTGCTGGCCGCCTCGTGGGACCCGCCGGCCACCACCGTCGAGCGCTTCTACGAGCGGGCCCGCCCCGGGCTGCTCGGCGCGCACAGCCCGGCGCGCTACCTGGTGGGTTACGCGCGCGGCCGGGCCGTCTGCTCGGCAGAAGTCTTCCTGCACGCGGGCGTGGCCGGCATCTACAACATCGCCACCCTGGCCACCCACCGCAAGCGGGGTTACGGACGCGCCAGCACGCTGGCCGCGCTGCACGCGGCGCGCGACGAGGGGCATCCCACGGTCGTGCTCCAGGCGGCCGAGCTGATCCACCAGATCAGCTACATGCAGCCGGCCCTGTTCGCACTGGAGTACGCGGTCGCCAAGCTGTGGCTGTCGTGGGGCGTTCGGCCCGCCGTGCTCGCGGGACACAGCATCGGTGAGATCGTCGCGGCCACCGTCGCTGGCCTGTTCACCCTGATGGCCGCCCGGGCCCGCCTGATGGACGCCTCGCCGCCGGGTGTCATGGCCGCCTTCGAGGCATCCGTCGCCGAGGTCTCCGGCCTTCTCGAAGGCCACCCCGAGCTGTCGATCGCCGCCGTGAACGGAACCCGCCAACTCGTCCTGTCCAGCGACAAGGAGTCGCTGGCCTTCGTGGAGCGCCAGCTCACCGAGCGGGGTATCAAGAACCGCCGGCTCGCCGTCTCCTGCGCCTCGCACTCGCCCCTGATGGCCGAGGCGGCCCGCGAACTGCGCGAGGTCGTATCCGAACTCACTTTCCACGAGACCGAGTTCACGCTGATCTCTAACCTGACCGGCACGGTGGCCAACCCCGCGGAGATCTCCACGCCTGACTACTGGGCCCGTCCACCTGCGCGAGGGCGTCAGGTTCGCCGACGGCATGCGGGCCATCGCCGAACGCGGCCGGCACGTCTTCCTCGAATGCGGCCCGGCCACCGAGCTGATCGGCATGGGCAAGCAGTGCCTCGACGACGCGGCCGGCCACACCTGGCTCAACAGCCTGCACGCCGAGGACGCCGACGCCACCGTCACCCGCCAGGCGCTCGCCCAGCTTTACACTGCCGGCGCGCCCGTGGCCTGGGCCGAACACCACCGCGGACGCGAGCGCCGCCGGATCACCCTGCCCACCTACGCCTTCGACCGCCGCCGCCACTGGCTGCCCGCCCCCGCCGCGCTGGCCACGGCCGGCGGCGGTTCGGGCGGCCACCCGCTGCTCGGCAGGGAGAGCTCCACCGTCGAACAACGCGCTGCGGGTGTAAGCGAGTTCACCTCGCGCGTCAGCGGTGACCGGCCCGCCTACCTCGCCGACCACAAGGTGATAGGGAAGATCGTCTTTCCCGGCGCCGGTTACGTCGAGATGCTGATCGCCCTCCAGGACGCCGTACTCGGCGAGAGCGACCTGCCCATCACCGGCGTCAGCCTGCACGAGGCACTGCTCATCGCCGACGAGGGCAGCGTCGAACTGCGAAGCCGGTGGACCCCGCGCCCCGACGGCACGGCCGACGTCGAGATCGTCAGCCTGCTGCCCGGCGAGGAGCCGAACACCGAGGCCATCGAGCGCCGCCACGTCACCGCCATGCTCGGCGCAGAGCCCACCGACACCCTCGCCGGGACCGAACAGCACCTGAACGAGCTGGCCCAGCAGGCCGGCGAGCCCCACACGCGACTCACCGCCGACGAGCTGTACGCCGACTTCGCCGAGATCGGCGTCGACTACGGGCCCCTCTTCCAGGGCCTGACTCAGGCCACCGCACACGGCCCCGACCTGGCCGTCGGCGAGCTGCGCGGGCAGGACGAAGCCAGCCCCGAGTACCTGCCGCCTGCCATCCTCGACTGCGCCTTCCAGACGCTGGCTGCCCTGCGCGGCGACGGCGACGTGGTCGCCATGCCGGTCGGGATCAGGAGCTGCCGACTGCTGAAGAAGCCGCGCGGGGCCACGCTGCGCAGCGTGCGGCGCCTGGTGACGCTCGACCCCGAGGCGACGGCCGCGAAGGCCGCGGCGGCGGACGGGGACACGGCGCCCGAGCAGCCGCCCGGGCCCGTGCTCGACCTGCTCGTCTTGGAGGGCGACCGCCCCGTGTTCGTCATGGAGCGGCTGACCCTGCGCCAGGTCGCGGGCGCGACGGCGGACCGCGACCGCATATACGCCGAGGTGCGCTGGGTCAAGCGCTCGCTGCGCGCAGCGGACCCCGAGCCCCGGCACGCGCTGCTCATCGGCCCGGCCCCGGACGGCGTCACCGAGCTGGCCGAGCCCGCCAAGGAACGCAACGTCACCCTCACGGTCGTGCCCAGCGCCGCCGAGGCCGGGAGGCCCCTGCGCGAGGGGCACCCCACCGACGTGTGCTGGTTCTGGCAGCCGCGCCGGGACCCGGACGAGTCGTTGCGCTCCGAGTGCGAGCGCAACTACCGCGACCTACTCGCCCTGCGGTACTCCACTGGAAGAGGTGGGCTTCGGCCGCGACCAGCGGCTGTGGCTGCTCACCGAGGGCGGACAGTGGGTACCGGGGGACCGGCCGGGGCCGGGACAGGAGCACGAGACCTGGGCCTCGGCCACACTCTGGAGCTTCGGCCACGTCATGTGGACCGAGTACCCCGCCCAGCGCGTCACCCTCGTCGACCTGCCACCGCGCTCCACCCCGGTCGGGCCCTGCTCGACCCGGCCGGCTGCACCGTCTTCCGGGTCCAGGGCGTCAAGGACCGCGGGCCGCGAGGTGCCGGCGCCGGGCCACCAGGCGGCACCGGGCCCGCGGCGTCCGACGCCCCCGGGGCGTCCGCGAGCGCCGGCGCGTACGGCGTCCTCACCGTGGACGGCACCAGCCTCAGCCTGTCCGACCGTCACGCCCACGTCGCCGTCGCGGAGGTCGACGGCGACATCGCGGGTTACGTGGCGTGGAACGTCGACCCCGCCCGTAACACGGTGAAGGCCGTCGTCACGATCCTGGCCGTCGCGGCCAGCCACCGCCGACGCCGCGTCGGCACCACCCTGTGCGAGCACGCCTTCGCGCGGATGCGGGCCCTTGGCGCCGAGGCGGTCGAGATCGGCACCGGGGGTGACTCTTCAACGCGCCCGCCCGGGCCCTCTACGAGGAACTGGGCTGCACCCCGCTGCCCGTCGCGGTCTACTACCGACCGCTCTGAGTCGCCCGCCCCTCAGCACCAGGCCGCGCGGGCGGTGGCCCGGTGCCGGCTGCACAGCCAGGCCGGCACCGGGCCGCGTGGTCAGCGGAGGGTGGCGTCGGCGGCCGTGACGCCGAAGCTGGCGGTCGTCGCGTCCCTGGCGCAGGCGGCGCAGCCCCGCCTTCTCCAGGACCCGCGCCGGCGGGGTTGGTCAGCTCCACCGTGTGCACACCCGGCGCCGTGAGGGCGAACGCCACCAGGGCCCGGGCCGCCTCGGCAGCGTAACCCCGGTTGCGACGGGAGGCGACGACGCCGTAGCCGAATTCGAGGCTTCCCTCTACGGGCGGCCAGAACAAGCCGATGGCGCCCACCACCAGGCCGGTCTCGCGCTCGATGATTTGGCGTTGGCCGTAGCGGCTCCGGCTGTCGGGGTGGGTGGTGACGTAACCGGCGATGACCCGGTCCCCTTCGGCGGGGAAGTCCTCGGCCCAGTGCACACCCCACGCCCCTTCGCCGACTACCTTTACTTCAACGACGAGGCGCACCGCCGCAGCAGGGACTTCGCGCTCACCTCGCAGGAGGTGCTGACCGGCGTCATCACCGGGCGCGCGGCCGGCTCGGGGCTCAAGTCGTTCGCGCGGTACTACGGATGGCCGGGCGCGGTGTACGTGCCGGTACTCGGCGCCGTGGGAGAACAGTTGCCTCGCTGTCCGGTCCAACGACACCAACCCCCGGAGGTACGCGTCTTCCGCGCCCTCACCATCGCCCTGGCCCAGGAGCTGGGACCGCTGGTCAACCGGTGAGCGCCCCGACGACGCGGACGCTAGCGGTAGCCCAGTTCGCCGCAGCCGGCGGTGCGCTGCGGTGGGACCGGTCCGCGCGGCACGTAGGCGCGGGGGGGCCGTGTGCACCAGCGGGCGCGCGGCGCGCTGCCGGGCGCGGGCCTGCGCGACGGCCAGGCGCAGCACGCGCACGTCGGCCAGCCGCCCACTGCCATCCGGCAGCGAGAGCCACAGGGCGCGGTGCCCGGCCGGCGGGTGACGCGGGTGGGGCATCACCGGCCAGTCGTCGCGGCTGAGCACCGTGACGGCCGGATCGCCCCAGCGGTCGGCGCTGCCGAGGGCGACGGGGATGTAGACGAGCTGGCAGTCCAGATCGCACAGCAGCGGTACGCCCTCCAGGTCGGCGCGCTGCTCCGCGGTCAGTTCATGGCCTCAGCGGTCGCTGGAGAGCGCGTCGATCAGTTCGCCGGCCTTGGCGTCGGGCAGTCCCCTCGCCGCGTCGGCCAGCGCGACGATGCCCACCAGGTCGTGCCCGTCGATGACCGGCAGCCGGCGCACCTTGTGCGCCTTCATGGCTGTCGTCGGCGCCGATGGTCACCGCCTCGCCCTGGGGCAGCTCGCCCGTCTTCGTGCTCCGCGGGTCCTTGCCCGCACCGAGTACCTTGACCACGATGTCGCGGTCCGTGAGCACGCCCTTGAGCTTGTTGTCCGTGCCGCAGATGGGCAGCGCCCCCACGCCCAGCGTGGTCAGCTTCTGGGCACCTGCCAGAACGCTTTCGTCGGCGCCCACACACATCGCGTCGGGGGTCATGATGTCGCGGGCCGTAGCCACAGTCGTTCACCACCATCTCGCTCTGTCGAGCGCGTCGGGATCGGGAACGACGTCCGGGTGCCCGAGCGGGAGCGGAACAAACAGCGATCGTTCACAGGGTGGGCCCGCCGGAGTTCCAGGGCGCGTTCCGGGCGTCGCGGCAGGCCCCCGCTCCCGACCCTCGCCCGGCCCTACGGCCGCTCGCCCACGCCTGTCGCCAACTCGCCGAACCTGCCGCCCGCGACGCGGCCGGCGAGCGGCGGGGTCGGGGCGCCGACGGGGTCCCGCAGCCCGCGCCGGCCCTCGCCCCCTCCCGCGCGAGCGCGCCGCTGGTCCCATCGTCGGGCACGGCGCGCTCGCGCCCGACCGCCCCCGCGTCCGGCGCCAGCCGCGATCACGCGCCGGACGCGGGGGCGGTGAGCTTCGCGGCCGGCTCAGGCGCTCTCGCCCGCCGGCCGCTCGTGCGCGTGCTTGAGCGCCATGCGCCCGGCCGGCACCCGTGGACCGCTGAGCGTGGCCCAGAACGGGTGCTGGCTCACCGTCGTGGCCAGCGCGAGCTCACACTCGCGCAACTCGGCCACCTCGGTACGCTCCGGCTCGGGCCAGCTCGGGGAGTCCGGCCGTTCGCGGGGGCGCCACAGATCCTGGTCCTCGAAGCCGGGCGCCGGCTCCACGGACCAGGGCAACCGCTCGTAGAGCGCCAGCAGCCGGGCACGGACCTGGTGCAGCTCCTCCTGGGCTGCCAGAAGATCGTGAGGAAACTCAAACGTTTTGGCCATGTCAAGAATGATACGAATGTTCGAATTTGCTCGACGCGAACCACGCCGAGCAGGGATGACGCACCCGCCAAAGGGATGCCATGAATCTGTGGGTCGGCCCTTTCCGGCCATTCGCTCAGACCTGGTCCTGGGCGTCCGGGCCATGGCCCTCGCGGGCGGTCGCGCGCACGCGGTGGGCCCGGCCATCCGCCGGGATGCGGGTGCTGGCGTGACATCGCAGGCTGGAGGCATGAACGAGACGAATGGGCGCCGGGCGCCGGGCGTGGTCGTGGACGCGCCGCTGGACGGGCGGCGCCGGGTGACGATCGACGGGCGCGACGCGGGGGTGGCGGTCGAGCCGGACGAGGTGGTGCGGATGATGCGCCGCGCCGGCGTGCCCGAGGACCGCGTCGCGCTGGACGACCCCGAGGTGGTCGAGTGGCACGGCGGCGGTCCCGACGCCTGGCTGGACGCGCCCCCGCGCTGAGGCCGGCGCCGGGTGCGTCCGCCGGGCGCGGCGCGCGGTAACGGTCGGTTCACGCGATCTCTCACGTTCACGCGGCGGGCCGCCGGCGCGGTCGGGGGCCAGCCGCCGACGCCGGCCGGCTCGGCCCCGCGGGGGCGAGCTGGTCGCGGGGCCCGCCCGTCGGTGTGCGCGAGTGGCGAAGACGCGGCACCGTGGAGGCATGACCGAACGTGATAGTCCGCATATATCGGCCCCCCGTTTCGTCGTGCTGCCCGTGCAGCCGGGCAGTCCACCGTTCCGGTTGGTGGAGGTCGGCGGGGAGGTGGCCTGAACGGCCAGGTCGGTGGTGGACGTGATCGAGATCGCCCAGCAACTGGGCGTACACCATCTCGACCTGGAGGACCCGGACGTCATCCGGTGGGTCGGCGGCGACCAGTTCACCTGGACCCTCCGGCACCTGATCTGACCCGCGGCGACGGACGGGCCCACCACCACCCGCGGGGCGGGTGCGGCTACCCGGTCCGCGCGGTCAGCTCCGAGGCCACGCGGAGCGTGGCCCGTGCCGTCGCCGCGAGCCACGCCTCGTCGGCGCGGGACTTGGGTGCCGTGGTCACCAGGGCCGCGATGGCCCGGCCGGCGCGGTCGCGAACGGCCGCGCCCACCGCGCTCACGTCGTCCTCGCTCTCGGCGTGGTTGACCGCGCACCCGCGCACCGCGTCGAGGTGGTTGCGCAGCGCCGTGCGGGTGGCGGGGGCGCGTTCGGTGGGGGCGTCGAGCTGCTCGCACGGGTAGAGCGCCACCAACTGCTCCTCGCTCAGCTCGGCCAGCATCACCTTGCCCGCCGCCGTGGCGTGCGCGGGCAGGCTCCAGCCGATCCGGCTGCTGACCCGCACGGTCTGTTCGCTCTCGACGCTGTCGATGTACAGCATCTGCGTGCCACGCCGCGTCGCCAGGTGCACCGTCTCGTCCGTAGCCGCACGAGCGAGCTGCGCGCCATCGTGCGGATGTCCATGTTCCGCACCACGGACAGACCGATGTCCACGAGCGCGGGTCCCGGGCGGTACGCGCGCGAGTGCGTGTCCTGCTCGACGAACTCGTGGTAGCCGAGCGTCAAGAGCAGGCGGTGCACGGTGGAGCGGGAAAGCCTCATGTCGCGACTGATCTGGTTGACGCGGATCACCTGGTGTTCCTCGAACAGGCGCAGCAGGCGGAACAGGCACAGCAGGCCCAGCACGTTGTCGACGGCCCCGATCAACCCCGCCGGACGGCTCGCCGCCGACTCCGACTCCCGCTCGCCGGCCTGCTCCGGGGCCTCCGCCTCCTCCGCGCTCATGGACTGCACCGTAGCGCAGGGGACCCCTGGTTCCCTAGGGCTGTGGGCGGCCGAAGGCGCTCTTGCGACTCCCGTCAACATGTAGCAGTATCCGGTTCGGTGTTCCTCATCGTGACACGTAACGCGCCTATCTGCGCGAGCAGTTGAGCACGCGTCGCCTCGTCGAACACCGGTCGACCGCGATCGCGTCGGCCGGGCCGGAGGCGGCGAACCGACGCTGGCCGGCACCGGTCGCGACGCGGACCGCCAGGAGCGGTGGTGTGCCCGGCGTCCGACACGGGGCGGACGGCGGCAGTGCCACCCACGTGCCGGGTGCGCGCCCACGCGGGGGATGGACGCGCGCCTGGCCGCACGCCGGCCCGTCCTCCGCGCGAAGCCTGGGGAGCGGCGCCGGACGGTGCCCCGGGACGGCCAGCGGGAGGTGGGAGTGGGCGTACGCGTGCCCTTTCTGATCATCGGCGGCGGCATGGCCGCCGGCCTCTGCCGGGCCCGGGCGGGCTTCGACGTCCACATCGTGGAACAGGCCCCGCGCTTGGGCGCGTTGGGCGCCGGCATCCAGCTCGCCCCGAACGCGCTGCGCGTGCTCAGCGCGCTGGACCTCGGCCCCGACCTCGCCGCCGTGGCCGTCTACCCCCGCAACCTGGTCTTCCTCCACGCCGACACCGGCCGCCGGCTGACCACCGTCGACCTCGGCGACGCCTTCCGGGCGCGCTACGGCCAGCTGTACACCGTGCTGCACCGAGGTGACCTCCTCGACATCCTGCTCGCCGCCTGCCGCGCGCACGAGCGCGTGACCCTGGAGTCGGGGCGGGAGGTCGTCGAGGTGCGCGACGCCGAGGGGCACTCGGCGACCGTGTGGTTCGCCGACGGCGAGACGTACGCGTGCGAGGCGGTGATCGGCGCCGACGGCCTGTGGTCGCGCACCCGCGCGCTGGTGGCCGACGATGTGCCGCTGTGCTCGGGGTACGTCGCCTATCGCGGCACCGTCCCGGCCGAGGACCTGCCCGACAGCGTGCGGCCCGACGACGAACTCGTCTGGATCGTACCAGGCAAGCACCTGGTGCAGTACCCCATACGACGCCGCGAGTTGCACAACCAGGTGGCGTTCTTCCGTAGCCGCCGCTACCGGCCCGGGAGCGCGGCCGGGGACGACTGGGGCGCCGCCGACGAACTGCGGGAGCACTTCGCCGCCAGCGCCGAGCAGGTGCGCGCGGCGGTCGCCCTGCTCGGCACCCACCGCCGCTGGCCGATGTACGACCGGGCCCCGGTCGACAACTGGACCACGGGCCGCGTCACCCTGCTCGGCGACGCGGCCCACCCCATGCTCCAGTACCTCGTCCAGGGCGCCTGCCAGGCCATCGAGGACACCGAGTGCCTGGCCCGCCACCTGGTGGCCCACGACGGGAAGGCCCCGGCCGCGTTCGCCGCCTACCAGGCCGAGCGCATCCCCAGAACCGCGGCCGTGCAACGGCTGGCCCGCGTCTGGGGCGAGGTGTGGCACGACGACGCCCCGGTCATCCCGGCCCTGCGCGACCGCCTGTTCGCCCGCCGCGCCCCCGACGACTACACCTACCTGGACTGGCTCTACCGACACCCGGCCCGCTAAGCGCCCGCCACGCCACCGGCGAGCCGCCGGGCGACCCCGTCGAGTTCACCGCCGGCGCCGACAGCGCGTCACCCACCGCCGGCCGCCGCTCCCGCCCACCGAGCGCAGGCGACCCCCATGCTCCACTCGAGGAGCAGCGGCTCCACCAGGACTTCGAGCAGGTCGGTCCAGTTGCGCCGTGGACGGTCCGCGAGGGTTGATGCCGCCGACGCCCACCCGGCGCGCCGTCCCACACCTGTGGCGGCGAGCGCGGCCGCGCCTCCTGGCGCCACGCGCCGGCGACCTGGTCCCGGTCGGCCGAGGCGGCGAGCGCCGCGCCATCGCCCTGGCCGCCGGCGTCGAGCCGGCCGCACCACCCCCACCACACCCCGGCGCGCGCCGGCGACCTGAACTCCCGCCGACACGCGGCCCTTTCGCCGTCTCGCGGCACATCGCGGCACCTTGCGGGGCACCGCGCCGCCTCGCGGCGCAGCGCGGTAGACCACGGCACATCGCGGGGGCGTCGCTCGTCGCGCCGCGTGTTGACGGTCCCGACACGCTCATCCCTGAGCTACCTCCTGTGGGTGATCAACTGGTCGGCGTGTTGGTCAACTTGGCGTAGATATCCGGCCAGGGAGGCGATTTTTCCCTACCTCCGTGTGATCACATGAAGGTAGAGAGTGATCAGCCTGAAGGGTGGGGTGATTCGCGGAGAGCTGGCGGCCGTCCCCCAGGAAGCACCCGGCGCGCTGCGGCGAGCGTGCCACGGGCCCCGGCCCGTCAGTCTCCGCTCACGGGCACAGCGGGGGAGGGACGTTCAGTGACGGGCGGAGCGCAGGAAGAACCAGTAGCCGTCGTCGGACTGGCATGCAGGCTGCCCGGGGCGCCCGGGCCCGCGGCCTTCTGGCGACTGCTCACCGAGGGGCGACACGCGATCGATGAGCCCCCCGCACGGCGGCGGCCCGGCCTCGCCGTCGCGCCCGGCCAGCGCGGGCCACTCGGCGGCTACCTGGACCAGGTGGACGCCTTCGACCCGGCCTTCTTCGGCATCTCGCCCCGCGAGGCCGTGGCCATGGACCCCCAGCAGCGCCTCGTCCTCGAACTCGCCTGGGAGGCCCTGGAGGACGCCGCGATCGTCGCCGGCACGCTCCGCGACAGCCCGACCGGGGTGTACGTCGGCGCCATGTGGAGCGACTACGCCAGCGTGCTGCACCACGGCGATCCCGAGGCCGTCTCCCGCCACTCCATGACCGGCACTCACCGCAGCCTCCTCGCCAACCAGGTATCCTACCTCCTCGGCCTGCGCGGCCCGAGTCTCACCCTCAACGCGTGCCAGTCCTCCTCCTTGGTCGCCGCCCACCTGGCCGTCACCAGCCTGCGCACCGGCGAGTCGGAACTGGCGCTCGTCGGCGGCGTCAACCTCATCCTCACCAGCGACAGCACGGCGACGTCCGAGCGACTCGGCGCCCTCTCACCTGACGGCCGCTGCTACGTCTTCGACGCCCGGGCCAACGGCTACGTGCGTGGCGAGGGCGGCTGCGTCGCGGTCCTCAAACCACTGCGCCGCGCCGTCGCCGACGGCGACCGCGTCTACGGCGTCATCCGTGGCAGCGCCGTCAACAACGACGGCACCTCCACCGGCCTGACCGTGCCGAACCGCGCCGCTCAGGAGCAACTGCTCCGCCTGGCCTACGCCCGCGCGGGGTTGACCCCGGCCGACGCCCAGTACGTCGAATTGCACGGCACGGGGACCCCCGTCGGCGACCCGATCGAGGCCGCGGCCCTCGGCGCCGCCCACGCCGACGGCCTCCCGCGCGGGCGCCGCTGCGCGTCGGCTCGGCTAAGACCAACGTGGGCCACCTGGAAGGCTCCGCGGGGATCGTCGGACTGGTGAAGACGCTGCTCAGCCTCCACCACCGACGCCTCACGCCCAGCCTCAAATTCCGTACCCCGCACCCGGACATCCCGCTGGCCGGACTCGGCATCGCCGTTCAAGGCGAGACCGAGCCGTGGCCCGCGCCGGACGGCCCGCTGGTGGCCGGGGTGAGCGCCTTCGGTATGGGCGGCACCAACTGCCACGTGGTGCTCGGGGACGCGCCGACCGCCCGCGCCCGCACCGCGCCGCTGCCCGCGCCCGCCCGCGCGGCGGCAGCGTCAGCCGCCCGCTCCCGCGCGGCGCGTGTGACGGACGCGCCGCCGGCCTGGCTGCCCTGGGTGCTCTCCGGCCGTGACCCGCGCGCGCTGCGGGCGCAGGCCCGACGGCTGGCCGACCGCGTCGCGGACGACCCGGCGCCGCGGCCGTGCGACATCGGCTGGTCCCTCGCCGCCGGGCGCACCCCCTTCGAACACCGGGCGGTCATCGTCGCCGCCGACCCCGCGCGTCGCGCTACGGCCCTCGCCGCACTGGCACGCGGTGAGTCGGCGCCGGACCTGGTCGAACCCCCGGTGGGCGGCGCCGGACCGGCCGGCCAGCGGGTGGTCTTCGTCTTTCCCAGCCAGGGCTCGCTGTGGGCCGGGATGGACACCGAACTCTGCCACCAGGCACCGCCGTTCGCCCGCCGGATGGCCGAGTGCGCCGAGGCCCTGGCCGAGTTCGTGGACTGGGACCTGGAAGCCGTGCTGCCGCGCCCCCGCTGACGCGCATGGACGTCGTACAGGCCGCGCTGTTCGCCGTGATGGTCTCCCTGGCCGCCCTGTGGCAGGACCACGGCGTGGTGCCGTCGGCCGTCATCGGCGCCTCCCAGGGTGAGACGGCCGCCGCCTGCGTGGCCGGCGCCCTCTCGCTGCGCGACGCGGCGCGCGTGGTGGCGCTGCGCTCGCAGGTCGTCGGCGCCATCGCCGGCGGCGGCGCCATGGTCTTCCTGGCCCTGAGCCCCGACGAGGCCGCCGAGCGGATCGCGGCCTGGGACGGCCGACTCTCGCTGGCCGCCGTCAACGGCCCCGCCTCCGTCGTCGTCTCCGGCGAGGCCGACGCGGCCACCGAACTCGTCGCCAGGTGCGTCGCCGACGGCGTGCGCGCCCGCTGGATCCCGGTGGACTACGCGTCCCACTCGGCCCAGGTCGAACCCGTACGCGCGCGGCTGGTGAGGGCGCTGGCCTACATCGCACCGCGCCCGACGACGATCCCGCTCTACTCCACGGTCACGGCACGGCCCCTGCGCGGCACCGAACTGGACCCCCGGTACTGGTACGAGAACCTGCGCGGAACCGTCCGCTTCGCACAGACCATCGACGCGGTGCTCGACGCGGGCGACGCCGTGTTCATCGAACTGTCGCCGCACCCCGTGCTCGTGCACGGCATCGAGCAGAGCGCCGAGGCGCGCGGCGCCGAACACACGGCGGCCATCGGCTCCCTCCGCCGGGGCGAAGGCGGCCAGCACCGCTTCCTGACCTCGCTGGCCGAGGCGTACGTGCACGGCGTCGCCGTCGACTGGACCGCCTCCTTCCGCGACACCGACGCCACCCGCACCGACCTGCCCACCTACCCTTTCCAGCGCCAGCGTTACTGGCCCGGCGGGCACAGCCACGATGCGTACGAGACGCCCGAACCAGAGGATGCCGACGCCCCGCCGCGCGCCCAGCTCACCGCGCCAGCCGCGGATGACCGACGCCGGGCCGTGGCCGCCCTCATCCGTACCCAGGTCGCCCAGGTCCTGGCGTACGAACCGGACGACGTCGACGCTCGGCGCACCTTCAAGGACCTGGGCTTCGACTCGCTGGGCGCCATCGACCTGCGCAACCGGCTCGGCCGGGCCACCGGGCTCCGGCTGCCCTCCTCGCTGCTGTTCGACCACCCCACCATCGAGCACCTGGAGCGCCATCTCAGCGCCGCCCTGGCCCCGCCGCGCGCGACGCCCCAAGCACCCCGGCCGCCCCCCGTCGCCGCCCGGCGCCGGCCGACGCGGCGCGCGACGACATCGCCATCGTCGGCATGGCCTGCTGCCGTTACCCCGGCGACGTCGCCTCGCCCGCCGACCTGTGGCGGCTGGTCGCCGAGGGACGGGACGCGATCACCGGCTTCCCCACGGGGCGCGGCTGGGACGAGGGGCTGTACGACCCGGACCCGGAGCGGCCGGGCAAGAGCTACGCCCGGCAGGGCGGGTTCCTGCACGACGCAGGTGCCTTCGACGCGGCCTTCTTCGGCATCTCGCCGCGCGAGGCTCGGGGCATGGACCCCCAGCAGCGGTTGCTGCTCGAAGTGGCCTGGGAGGCGGCCGAACACACCGGCATCGACCCGACCGCACCGCGCTCCAGCGCCACCGGCGTCTTCGTCGGCGGCACCGCGCTCGACTACGGCCCGCGCATGCACGACCCCTCGCAAGGCGTCGAGGGGCACCTGCTCACCGGCGGTCACACCAGCGTCCTGATCCGGGCGCATCGCCTACCACCTGGGCCTGACCGGCCCCGCCGTCACGGTGGACACCGCCTGTTCCTCCTCGCTGGTCGCCCTCCACCTGGCGGTGCGCTCACTGCGCCAGGGCGAGACGGAACTGGCCCTGGCCGGCGGCGTGACCGTGATGGCGACGCCCGGCATGTTCCTGGAGTTCTCCCGATAGCGCGGCCTGTCGCCCGACGGCCGCTGCAAGCCCTTCGGCGCGGGCGCCGACGGCACCGGATGGGCCGAGGGCGTCGGACTCCTCATGCTCGAACGCGTACGGGACGCGCACCGCAACGGCCACCGTGTGCTCGCCGTTGTGCGCGGCACCGCGGTCAACCAGGACGGGGCGTCCAACGGCCTCACCGCGCCCCACGGGCCGGCCCAGCAGCGCGTCATCCACCAGGCACTCGCCGACGCCGGCCTGGGCCCGGGCGACGTCGACGTGGTCGAGGCCCACGGCACGGGCACCGCGCTGGGCGACCCCATCGAGGCCGAGGCCGTGCTCGCCACCTACGGCCGCGACCGGCGCGACGCGGAACCCGTCTACCTGGGCTCCCTCAAGTCCAACCTCGGCCACACCCAGTCGGTCGCCGGCGTCGGCGGCATCGTCAAGATGGTCGAGGCCATGCGGCACGGCCTACTGCCCAGGACCCTGCACGCCCGCCAGCCCACGCCCCACGTCGACTGGGACACCGGAAGCGTGGCCCTGCTCACCGAGGCCCGCGCGTGGCAACAGACCGACCGGCCGCGCCGCGCGGCCGTCTCGTCATTCGGCATCAGCGGCACCAACGCCCACGTGGTGCTCGAAGAGCCGCCGCCCGTCGCCCCGGAAACCGGTACCAGCGCCGCGCCACTGGCCCCGGCCGACGCCCCCGCGCGCGGGGCCGCCCCGCTGCCCTGGCTGGTCTCGGCCCGCGACGACCGTGCCCTGCGGGAACAAGCGGCGCGACTGCGGGAGTTCCACGCCGACCACTCCACCGCGCCCCCGTCCGACGTGGGCTACTCGCTCGCCACGACCCGTACCGCCTTCGAACGGCGCGCGATCGTGTTGGGCGCCACACCCGAGGAGTTCCACACCGGTCTCGAAGCCCTGGCCCGCGGCGAGAGCGCGCCGAACCTGGTGCGCGGCGACGCCTCCCACGCCGGTGCCACCGCCTTCCTGTTCACCGGCCAGGACGCCCAACGACCTTGCATGGGAAGGGAGTTGGCAGCGACCTATCCGGAGTTCGCGCAGGCCCTGGGCACCGTGTGCGGCGCGTTCGACGAGCACCTGGAGCGCCCACTGCGCGAGGTCGTGTTCGCCCGCGACCACCCGACCGGGGTGACGCCCGACACCGGGCCCGCGACCGCGCTGCACTAGACCGCGTACGCTCAGCCGGCGTTCTTCGCCCACGAGGTGGCCCTGTTCCACCTCCTTGAGCGGTACGGGCTCGTACCCGACACCCTCGCCGGGCACTCCATCGGCGAACTCGCCGCCGCTCACCTGGCCGGCGTCCTCTCGCTCGCCGATGCCGCGACGCTGGTCGTGGCCCGGGGCCGACTCATGCAGGCGGCCCGCCCGGGAGGCGCGATGATCGCGGTGCAGGCGACCTAGGCCGAGGTGGTGCGGTCGCTGGCCGAGCACGCCGACCGGGTGTCCGTCGCCGCCGTCAACGGGCCCACCGCCGTGGTGCTCTCCGGAGACGCGGAGGCCGCCACCGAGGTCGACGACCGCTGGCGCGCGCGGCCGCAAGACCCGTCGCCTGTGCGTCAGCCACGCCTTCCACCCCCCGCACATGGACCCGGCACTCGTCCTCTTCCGCGACGTGCTCACCGGCCTCGACCTCCGACCGCCGAGCCGCCCCCTGGTCTCCACGCTCACCGGGCGCCTCGCGACGGCGGCGGAACTGACCTCGCCCGACTACTGGGTGCGCCAGATGCGCGAACCCGTACGGTTCCTCGACGCCGTCCGCACCTTCGAAGGGCGCGGCACCACCGTCTTCGTCGAGGTGGGCCCCGACGCGGTCCTCACGGCCATGGCAGCCGAATCGTTCCGCGGTCAGTCGTCCACCGCCCACGCCCTGCTGCGCGCCGGGCGGCCGGAGGCCGAAACGCTCGTCACCGGCCTCGCGCGCGCACACGGCGCGCCGCTGGACCTGACCAGGTTCTTCCCCGGCGCGCGGCGGGTGCAGTTGCCCACCTACGCGTTCCAGCGCGACCATTACTGGCTCGCCCAGCAGCCCCGCACGGACCCGAGCGGCCTCGGGTTGGAGAGCGCGAGCACCTCTGGCTGTCGGTCGCGGTGCCGCTCGCCGACCGGAACGAGACCGTGCTCACCGGCCGTCTCTCGCTCGCCGCCCACCCCTGGCTGGCCGACCACACCATCGGCGAGTGCGCCATCGTCCCCGGCACCGCCTTCCTGGAGCTGGCCCAGGCCGCGGCCCGGCACGTCGGGGCCGCGCAGGTCGTCGACCTCAGCCTGGAGGCCCCGCTGCCGCTGCCGGCCAGCGGCGCGCTCCAGGTCCAGGTCACTGTCGGCGCCCCCGACGCCTGCGACCAGCGCTCGCTGACCCTGCACGCCCGCGCGGACCCGCCCGATGGCGACCCGGGCCCGTGGACGCGCCACGCCTCGGGCGCGCTCGGCACCCAGGCTCCGGAGCCCCGGTCCCAGAACAGCGCCGACCAGCCAACCGCCTGGCCACCCGCCGGTGCCACGCCCGACACGGTGCCCGACGTGTACGCCGAACTGGCCGAGCGGGGGTACGACTACGGCCCGGCCTTCCGCAACCTCACGGCCTGTTGGCGACGCGGTCAGGACCGCTACGTCGAGGTGCGGCTCCTGGCGGAACAGGCAGTGGTCGCCGAACGGTGCACGATCCACCCCGCGCTGCTGGACGCCGTGCTCCACCCGCTGGCCGCGGACGCCACGCGCGGGGGGACCCCGACGAGGTCTGGCTCCCGTTCGCCTGGGCCGGCGTCACGGTGCACGCCACCGGCGCGACCGAACTCCGCGCCCGCCTCCACCCCACCGGCCCGGACACCTTGGCCCTGACGGTCACGGACTCGACCGGGGCGCCGGTGGCCTCCGTACGATCCCTCACCCTGCGGCCCGTACGCACCGCCAAGCTCGCCGCCGGGCGTGACCGGGGGAGTGGCCCGCTGCCGCTGTACACCGTCGTATGGGAGCCGCTGCCCGCCCCACTGTCGACACGCCCGCACCCGCGATGGTGGAGCTCACCGTGTCGGGCGACGCGCACGGCCCTGGAGCCCACGGCAGGGCGCAACGGGAGCAGACGGCTGGCCAGGCCGGGCCCGAGACGCCGGCCAACCCCCTTACCGGAGGCCGCGGCCTCCACCCAGCCGCACGCCCAGACAGGGCGTCACGCTCAGACAGAGCCTCGCGGGCAGGCGCGGCAGCCATGCACCCGGGCGCCGGCGGGCGGAGTGCTGGCTCCGGACGTCACGCCGAACGTCGAGGTGGTGCTCGCCAGGGTGTTGGCCGCACCCGGCGAAGCCGACCCGGTGCCGGCCGCGCACCGCGTGGCGAAACGCGTCTTGGCGCTCGCCCAGGGGTTCCTGAGTGACGACCGCTTCGCGCGGGCGCGGCTGGTGGTCGCCACCCGTGGGGCCGTCGGGACCCGCCCGGGCGAGGACGTGTCGGCGCTCGCCGCCGCCCCGCTGTGGGGACTCCTCCGTAGCGCGCAGACCGAACACCCGGGCCGTGTCACCCTGGTCGACCTCGAACCGGCCGGTGACGAAGCCCTGTTGCCCGTGGCCCTCGCCAGCGGCGAACCGCAGCTCGCCGTGCGGGCTGGTCGCCTCCTCGTGCCGCGCCTGGCGCACCTGCCGAAGGCGCAGACCGCGGCGGAGCCACCGGTCACGGCACCTCCGCCACCACGCCGTCCCACCGGCGGTGTCGCGCTCGCGCTCGATCCGCGCGGGACCGTCCTCGTCACCGGCGGGACCGGCGAGTTGGGCTCGCTGGTCGCCCGCCACCTGGTGGCCGCGCACGGGGCGCGGCGCCTGTTGTTGTTCAGCCGTCGCGGCCCGGAGGCGCCCGGCGCGCGCCGGCTCACGGCCGAACTCGCGGCGCACGGCGCATAGGTGGACGTCTCGGCCGTGGACGCCGCGGACGAAGGGGCGCTCGCCCTACTGCTGGCCACCATTCCGAGCGCCCACCCGCTGACCGCCGTGGTGCACGCGGCCGGCGTCGTTGACGACGGCACCCTCGACGCGCTCACCCCCGAGCGACTCGCGGCGGTGCTGCGGCCCAAGGTGGACGCCGCCTGGAACCTGCACCGGTTGACCGAGGGGCGTCCGCTGGTCGCGTTCGTGCTCTTCTCCTCGTTGTCGGGCCTGACCGGGGTCGCGGGGCAGGCCAACTACGCGGCGGGCAACACCTTCCTCGACGCGCTGGCCGCCCACCGCACGGCCCGGGGGCTCCCCGCGACATCCTTCGCCTGGGGCCTGTGGGACGCGCCGCGGCGCATGGGCGGCGCGCTCACCCACGCCGACCGCACGCGGTGGGCCCGCGCCGGGGTCGCCCCGCTCGCGGCGGAGCGCGGCCTCGCCCTCCTCGACGCGGCGCTCGCCGACCCGCGAGCGCTCCTCGTCCGTGCGTGTGCGACTCATCTTCACTCCCCTCACGCCGAGACCTCTGTGCCACGGCGTGGCCGTATAGTATACAATCGTAGACGAAAAGCCGAGGCTTCCGGGAGGAGCTTTGAGCACTACGCAGTCCGTGCCCCGCCGTCGGTTGGGGCCTGGTGGTCCCGACGTACCGGTACTGGCACTGGGGTCCTGGAACACCTGGGACCGAATGGAATTCGATGACGCGGTGTCGATGGTCGCCCGGGCCGCGGAGCTCGACTGCGCTTTCTTCGACATCGCGCACTACAACATGGGGCCGCACGCGGAGAACGCGCGCACCGACCTGATCTTCGGCCGCGCCGTGCGCGAGGCCGGACTCGCCCGCTCCGACTGGCAGTTCTGCGGCAAGCTCTGGCTCTGGGACTACCCCGGCACCGGTTTCACCCAGCAGATGGAGACGTCCCTGGAGCGGGTGGGCGTCGAGCGGGCCGACATGGTGGTCATGGGTGACTACCTCGGCGACCTGGACGTCGAGCGCGTCGTCACCGACGTCGCCGAGCAGATTGACGCCGGCCGGTTCGCCACCTGGGGCGTGAACAACTGGCACTACCGGCACCTGCGCGCCGCGCTCGACATCGCCCGCGAGCGGGGCCTGGTGCCACCCTCGTTCGCGCAGCTCAAGTACGGCCTGGCGCGCAGGTCCATGGCCGAGGGCCGCTACTACGCGCCCCTGTTCGACTCCGGGGAGCTGGCCCTCCAGGCGTCCGACGTCTTCGAGGGCGGCCTGCTGGTCGGCAACTTCCGCCCGAACCGCAAGATCGGCGCCGACGTCGGTGGTATCCGCGAGCGCATCGCCGCCTCGTACTACCAAGTGCTCTGCTTAGCAGAGGAGTTGGGCCCCTCGCCCGCCCAGTTGGCATCGCCTTTTGCCTGGCCAACCCCGGCACCGCGAACGTGCTGGTCGGCGTGAGCCGGCGGGCGCAGTGGGAGGACAACCTCGGCGCGATCGCCCTGCTCGACCGGGTGGGAGCGGAGGCGCTGCGCGCGGCGGTGGCCGACCTGTAGGTCGATCGCGACGTGGCCGCGGACGGCACCTGGTGAGGCCCGGCCCCGCCCCCCTGGGCGGGCGCGCACCCGTTCAACAGTCGTACGACAACCCCTCAGGAGGACACCATGACCGCAGCCAGCACACCCGCATCGCCCGACCGCATCGTGGACATCGCCACCGGCTACATGGGCGCCAAGCAACTCTTCGCCGCCGCCGCGCGTCGGACTCTTCCGGGCCCTGGCCGAGGGCGAGCGCGACGTGGCCGGGCTGGCCTCGGCGACCGGTGTCAGCGAGCGCATGGCGCGGATACTCGCCGACGTCATGAACGGTCTCGCACTGCTCGAGCGCCGGGCGGGCCGCTACGCCCTGGCGCCGGACGCCGTCGCCCATCTGACCGGCGAGGGTGAGCTCGACCTCCACCCCTTCCTCGCCTTCCTGAACGAGATCAGCTACGGCCACTGGCTCCAGTTCGACACCACCGTCGACACGAACAAGCCCGGCGAGTTGGCGATGGACGAGGACCGCTGGAAGGCGTTCATGGCGGGCATGATGCGCTACAACGCGCTGCACGCCGCCATGCTCGCCAGGTCGTTCGACTTCGGTCCCTACCGCGACCTGCTCGACCTCGGCGGGCTCTCCCCGGCCTTCGCCATCGGCGCCCTCCAGGCCAACCCGGAGCTGTCGGCGCGCTTCGTCTTCGACCCGCAGTCGTCGGAGGCCATCGCCGAGGCACTGGCGGCGGCCCGGCCTGACCGACCGGGCCCGGATCGACCCCGCGGCCACCGCCGAGGCCGACCCGGGCGGGGAGCACGACCTGGTCATGATCAACCACGTGATCCACCGCTTCACCGCCGAGCAGAACCGCGTCATCCTGGCCAACGCCCGGGCCGCCGCGCGCGCCGGCGCCACCCTGCTGCTGCTCGACTTCCTGCTCGACGACGACGAGCGCCAGCGCCCGATCGACGCGCTGCACGCGGGGGAGTACCTGGTCATCGACGGTACGGTCGTCTACCCGGAGTCCGAGGTCACGGCCTGGCTCACGGCGGCCGGCTGGCGTCAGCGCGAGGTGCTGGCCCTGCCCGGAAGCCCTGTCATCGTCGCCGAGGCCGTCTGACCGGCCCCTTTCCACTCCCCGCGGCACCTAGCTGAACATCGGCCCCGCCCCTGCCAAATTGGCTGTGGCGGGGCCATTGCCTTTTTTGCCGACGACCGTGGACTAACGGCCACGACACGTGAGATGGCGGGCAGGGGAACTCCTTCACGCACCCGCCCCCGTCTTTGGGCCGAGCGTTGCGACGGCCAAGAGGACCCGCGGTTTCCTCTCCCGGCTCGATCTTGCATCAGCGCCCCTCTTACTCGAGAGAAGATTCCATGCCCACCTGGCCATCGGCGATCCCACCCCCGGCCTGCTCGGCGACAGCGCCACCCCCGCCCAGCGGGCGGCGCTGCGCGAGCAACTCGGCCTGGAACGACCGCTCATGACACAGTTCTGGGACTGGCTCTCGCACGCGGTGCGCGGCGACTTCGGGACCTCATGGCGCAACTTCCAACCCGTCTCGGACCAGATCGAACTGCGCGTGCCTGTCACCCTGTCGATCGTGGTCGCCGCCACCCTGCTCGCGGCCGTCGTCGGGCTCGTCGTGGGCGTGGCCACCGGACTCAACCCCGGCGGCGTCCTCGCCCGCGTCCTCAAGCTCGCCTCCGTGGTGCTGTTCGCCCTCCCCGGCTTCTGGGTGAGCCTCATGCTCGTCATGGCCTTCGCGATCAAGCTCCAGTGGTTCCCCGCCGTCGGCTACGTACCACTGTCCCACTCCGGCACCCAGTGGCTGCGCTCCATCACTCTGCCCTCGATCGCCCTGGCGCTCGGCGCGATCGTGATGATCGCCGAACAACTGCGCAACGGCTTCCAGGAGGTCAACAACCAGGACTTCGTCCGCACGCTGCGGACCCGCGGCCTCTCCGCCCGGCGCGTGACCGTGCACGTGCTGCGCAACGCCTCGCCCGCGGTGCTCACCGTGCTCGCGGTGATGTTCGTGGGACTGCTCGGCGGCGCCATCGTCGTCGAGATCATCTTCAACCTGCCGGGCATCGGCAGCCTCACCCAGTCGGCCTCCCAGATCGGCGACATCCCGGTCCTGCTCGGGCTGACCGTCGTGACGGTCGTGTTCGTCGTCGTCAACTTCCTACTCGACCTCGTGCTCGGGTGGGTCAACCCGAAGGTGCGCGAGAAATGATCGATGCCGTAACCCCCGCAGAGGGGACCGCGCCCACCCCGGCGGGGCGGGGACTGTGGTCGCGCTACCTGCGCCGCCCCGTCGGGGTCGCCGCGCTGGCGGTCTTCCTCCTGGTCGTCCTCGCCGGACTGCTGGCCCCGCTGCTGGCCCCGCACGACCCCAACCTTCGTCGACTTCGCCCTCACCCAGGCACCGCCCGACTCCAGCCACTGGATGGGCGGCGACTCGGCCGGTCGGGACATCCTCAGCCGACTGCTGTTCGGCGCGCGCACGACCCTGTACGGGGCTGCCGTCGCCTGTCTGACGGGGATCGCGCTCGGAGTGCCGGCCGGAGTAGCGGCCGGCTACTTCGGCGGCCTGGCCGACCGGGTCTTCTCCTGGATCAGCGACGGCGTGCAGTCCGTACCCGGCATGATCGTGCTGCTCATCGTCGCCGCCGGCACGGGAGCCGACTTCACGGTGCTGATGGTGACGGTCGGCGCGTTCATGGCGCCCGGCTACTACCGCATCTCCCGCTCCCGGGCCCTGGCCGTGCGCAAGGAGCCCTACATCGACGCCGTCCGGGTCGCCGGGCTCACCCACGTCAAGATCCTCCACACCCACGTGCTGCGGGCCGTGCACGCGCCGGTGATCATCCAGTCTGCCCTGACCGCCGGCATCCCCATGGGCATGCAGACCGGCCTGCAGTTCCTCGGCATCGGCACCGCGTCGGAGGCCAACTGGGGCCAGATGATGAACGACGGGTTCCGCACCATGCTGACCCACCCGCTCATCCTGCTGTGGCCGTCCGCGGCGCTGGGCATCACGATCGCCGCCCTCGCCTTCATGGGCTCCACCCTCGCCGACCTGGTGAGCGTACGCGGCGAACCGGCACCCCGCTGCCGGCGCTCCGCCGAGCAGGCGCCCGAGGAGACCACCGAGAAGACCGGCGAACTGGTGCACCCCGTCGAGGCCAGCGCGCTGCGCGTCGACAACCTCCGGGTCAGCTACCCGCACACCGCACGGCGACAAGCGGGTCGTACGCGGCGTCTGCCTGGACGTCGCCCCCGGAGAGGTGCTCGGCATCGTCGGCGAGTCCGGCTCCGGCAAGTCACAGACCGTCTTCTCCGCCCTCGACCTGCTCCCCGCCGACGGCCGGGCCGTGGCCGACGGCATCTGGATCGGCGGCCAGCCGGTCGGCGACCTGTCTCGGGCCGGCCGACACGCGCTGCTCGGCACCCAAATCGGCTACGTGCCCCAGGAACCGATGAGCAACCTCGACCCCTGCTACACCGTCGGTCACCAACTCATGGAACCCCTGCGGGCGGTGCACAAGCTGACCAGGACACAGGCCCGGGAGCGGGCCCGCGAGGTGCTGCTGCTGGTCGGCATCACCGGCCCCGACCGCGTACTGGCCTGCCACCCGCACCAGATCTCCGGCGGCATGGCCCAGCGCGTGCTGATCGCGGGAGCCGTCGCGGGCAACACCAGCCTGCTCGTCGCCGACAAACCCACCACGGCGCTCGACGTCACGGTCCAGGCCGAGGTGCTCGAACTCCTCCGCGAGCTCCAGCGAGAGTACTGCATGGCGCTCGTCATCGTCACCCACAACTTCGGCGTGGTCGCCGACATCTGCGACCGGGGCGCCGTCATGAAGGACGGCCGGGTCATCGAGACTGGCACGGTCGAGCAGATCTTCGCCCACCCCGGCGACCCGTACACCCCGGAGCTCATCAAAGCCTCGCAGGACGACACCGAGAGCCGCGCCGAACTGGACGCGGCCTGGAACAAGGCCGGACGGACGGTGCGCGCGTGAACACAGACACCAACGGTGACGCCCCCCTGCTCGACGTGGCCGACCTGGTCGTGGACTACCGACGCGGACGCACCACCTTCCGCGCGCTCAAGGGTGTCTCGATGACGATCGCGCCCGGCGAGTGCGTGGGGCTGGTCGGCGAGAGCGGGTCGTGCAAGTCCACCCTCGGCAAGGCCATCCTGGGCCTGGCCGACGTCACCTCCGGTCGGATCGCCTTCGCCGGCAGCGACATCACCCACGCCAAGGGCCCCGCCCGGCGCAGGCTCGCCGCCGACCTCCAGGTCGTCTTCCAGGACCCCTACGGCTCGCTGGACCCGACGCTGACCGTCGGACAGATCCTCGCCGAGCCGCTCACGGCCTCCGGCACCAGCCGGGCCGCCGCGCGCACCGCGGTGGCCGAGATGCTCGACCAAGTCCGGCTGCCCGCCGACACCGTGACGCGCTACCCCAGCGAGTTCTCCGGCGGCCAGCGCCAGCTCATCGCCATCGCCCGCGCGCTGGTGCGCCGGCCGCGCCTGATCGTCTGCGACGAACCGGTCAGCGCACTCGACCTGACCACCCAGGCCGCGGTGATCGACCTGTTCATCGACATCCAGCGCGAGACCGGCGTCTCCTACCTCTTCGTCTCGCACGACCTGGGCGTGGTGCGCCGCATCTGCCACCGCGTCTCGGTGATTTACTCAGGGGGAGTGCGTGGAGAGCGGGCCGAACGAGACGATCACCCGCAACCCCGGACACTCCTACACTCAGCGGCTGCTGCTGGCCTCCCCGGTGGCCGATCCGGCCCGGCAGGCCGAGCGCCGGCGGAGCTGGCTCGGGCTTCGTACGGCGACTGGATCGCCAGTACCGTAGGGACAACTATGCCGAAGATTATCGACCACGATCAGCGACGGCGAGAGATCGTCGCCGTCGCGAAGAAGCTCATCATCCAGGGTGGCTTCGACGCCGCGACCATGAGGAGCATCGTCGCTGAGGCGGGATTCGCCAACGGGGCGCTCAAGCGCTACTTCCCCAGCAAGGACAGCATCGTGGCCGCCACGTTCCAGAGCGTGCTCGCGGAGATGAACGAGCGGATCAACGACGGAGATCCCTCGCTCGACCCGGAGGAGGCGCTGCGGCACGACATCGAGGTGACGCTGCCGCTGGACACGTACCGCATCGACTCCGCCCGCCTGCTGCTCTCCCTGTGGGAGCACTCGGTGGCCAACGAGGAACTCGCCACCCTCTACCGCGAGCACCTCAAGGAGTGGCGCAGGCGGCTCGCCGTGCGGCTCGCCGAGGCACGCGGCAGGGGCGAGTCGCCCGAGGCACCGACTGTGACGGCGCTGGCCGGCGAGGTCATCAGCATGTCCATCGGGGCCAACGTCACCTGCCTGATGTTCCCCAGCGGCGAGCTGATCCCCGAACACCGCGCCCATGTCGACCGGCTGATGCGGAACATCACCGACTGATCCACCTCCCGCGGGCGCGCCTGAGGGGCGCGCCCCAGGTCAAGAAAAGGATCTCTATATGGACGTGCGAGGCCGGCTCTTCATAGCGGGCGAGTGGACGGCCGCCGCCGACGGAGCGGAGTTCACGACCCTATACCCCGCCACCGGAGCGGTCATCGGAACCTGTGCCGAGGCCGCCGAGGCCGACGTGGACGCGGCGGTGGGGGCCGCGCGGCAGGCGCTGGCGTACCCCGCGTGGGCCAGGCTGCCCGCCGCCGAACGCGCCAAGCTGCTCTGGCGGGTCGCCGAGTTGATCGACCGCGACGCGACGCTGCTCGCGGAGTTGGAGACCCGCGACCAGGGCCAGCCGCTGGCGGTGGCCCGTACGGTCAGCGTCGCCGGGGCCGCGGAGCACTTCCGCTACTACGCGGGCTGGGTCACCAAGATCGAGGGAGCGGTCAGCCCCGTCTCCTTCCCGGACACCACGCACTTCACGCGGCGCGAGCCGGTCGGGGTGTGCGCGCTGGTCACCCCCTGGAACTTCCCGCTCATGATCGCGGCGTGGAAGATGGCGCCGGCGCTGGCCTGCGGAAACACCGTGATCCTCAAGCCGGCCGAGCAGACGCCGCTGACCAGCCTGCACCTGGCGCGGCTGTGCGACGAGGCCGGGTTCCCGCCCGGTGTGGTCAACGTGCTCACCGGCGGCCCCGCCACCGGCCGGGCCCTGGTGGAATGCCCGCGGGTGGACAAGCTCTCCTTCACCGGCTCCACCGAGGTGGGCCAGGGCATCGTCAGGGCGTCGGCCAACGACCTCAAGCGGGTCACCCTGTTCACCGGCTCCACCGAGGTGGGCCAGGGCATCGTCAGGGCGTCGGCCAACGACCTCAAGCGGGTCACCCTGGAACTGGGCGGCAAGGCGCCCAGCATCATCGCCAGGGACGCCGACATCGACGCCGCCGTGCGGGGCAACGTGCGGGGCGCGCTGCTCAACAGCGGGCAGGTCTGCGCCGCCTACGCGCGCTTCTACGTGGACCGGCGGCGGGTCGAGGAGTTCACCGAGAAGCTCGCGGCCGCCGTCGCCGCCCTGCGCCTGGGGCCCGGCCTGGCACCGGAGACCGAGTTGGGACCGCTGGTGAGCGACGAGCACCTGCGACGGGTGGCGGCCATGGTCAAGGAAGGCCTGGCCGAGGGGGCCAAACTGGTCACCGGCGGGACGCGCGCCGACGGCGACCTGGAGAGCGGCCACTTCTACCGGCCCACCGTCTTCGCCGGCGTACGCGACGAGATGGCCATCGCCCGACAGGAGGTCTTCGGCCCCGTGCTGCCCGTGCTCAGCTACGAGGACGAGGACGAGTTGGCGGCGCGGGCCAACGACACCCGGTACGGGCTGGCGGCGGCGATCTGGTCCAGGGACCTGTCCACGGCCCACCGGCTCGCGGCGGACATCCGCGCCGGTGCCGTGTTCGTCAACATGCCGCCGATCCCCGACCCCGCCGCGCCCTGGGGCGGCTTCGGGGCCAGTGGGTGGGGACGGGAGATGGGTTCGCAGGCGCTGGACGTGTACACCGAGACCAAGGGCGTGTGGATGCACCACGGCTGATCCCGCCAACCCGCCACCCCAAGAGGAGAGTTAGATGAGTCAGCGCAGAACAGCCCACGACGACGTGCGGGCCGCGGTGGAGGCGTACGTGTCGGCGGTGCGCGCCGCCGACCCGAAGGCCGTGCGGGCCGCCTTCCGCGCGGACGCGCACATGTGGGGCTACCTCGGCGACCAGTTCGTCTCCGCGCCGATCGAGGGCGTTCAGCGAGGTCGTCGCGGCCGACGAGGACGCCCCCAGGTGGTCCCGCGACTACACGTACAGCGTCCGCGCGGTGGAGGTCAGCGGCGACGTGGCGGTGGCCGTGCTCGACGAGTACGGCTACCAGGGCCACGACTTCACCAACCACTTCTCGCTGGTGCGCTAGGACGGCGCGTGGCTGATCGCCAGCAAGACCTTCTTCCGCCGGGACCCGGAGTCTTCGGCCACGGCCGGGACGGCGGGCACCGGCGCCGAGTCCGGCGAACGGACGACTGACTGAGTACGCCCACACCGGCGCACACGCGTCGGCTCTGCGGGGCCGACGCGTGTGCGTGCCGCCGGGTCAGGCCAGGGTGACCGTGACGGGCAGGCGCTTGACGCCGTTGACGAAGTTGGAGCGCACCCGGAGGACCTCGCCGGCCAGGCGCACGTCTGCCAGGCGTGGGATCAGCTCCTCGAACAGGACGCGGATCTCGGTGCGGGCCAACTGGTTGCCCAGGCACACGTGCGGGCCGCCCTTGCCGAAGGTGAGGTGGTCGTTGCCCCGGCGGGCCACGTCGAAGGCGTACGGGTCGCCGAAGACCTCCTCGTCGCGGTTGCCGGAGGCGAACCACATGACGACCTTCTCCCCGGCCCTGATCCGCTTGCCACCCAGCTCGGTTTCGCGGGTGGCGGTGCGGCGGAAGTGGTAGACGGGCGAGGCCCAGCGCAGGAACTCCTCGACCGCGGTCGGGATGAGGGAGGGGTCGTCGCGCAGCCGGGCGAGTTGGTCGGGGGTGTTGGAGGACCGCCAGCATCGCGTGGCTGATGGTGTGCCGGGTCGTCTCGTTGCCGGCGACGACCAGCAGCAGGAAGTAGTTGTCGAAGTCCCGGTCGGACAGCGGCACCCCGTCCCGTGGCACCTCGTTGACCAGCCGGGAGACCAGGTCGGTGCCCGCGCCACCACGCCGCTGGCGGGCCAGCTCCCGCCCGAAGGCGAAGACTTCGAGCGACGCGGGGGAGCGGAAGGGGAGGTCGCGGTACCGCTCGCTCTCCACGCTGTCCAGGAGGACGTCGGCGTAGTCGGGGTCGGTGTGGCCGATGATGCGGTTGCCCCAGTCGATGAGCCGCTGGTTGTCCTCGGGCGGCACGTCGAGCAGGCGGGCGAGGACGTTGATGGGGAAGTCGGCCTACACCTCCTTGACGAAGTCGAAGGTGCCCCCGGCCAGGGCGGCATCCAAGGTAGTGGCGGTCAGGCCGCGCAGGAAGTCGGCTTAGCCGCTGATGACGCGCGCGCCGAACTGGCGCTGGAGCAGCCCGCGCAGGGCCCGGTGGCGCAGGCCGTCGAGTTCGAGCAGGGAGGCGCGCCGCCTGATCTGGTCGTTGTCGACCTCCTCCAGGTTGACGAACCTGCGTGGAGGTGAACGTCTCGGGGTCGCGGTCCACGCGGGCGATGTCGGCGTGTCGGGTCACCGCCCAGAAGCCGGAGTTCGGCGCGTCCTCCAGCTGCCAGTGGACGGGGTCCTGGTGGCGCAGGGTGTGGAACATCCGCCAGGGTGTGACGCCGTCGGTGAACCGGTCCAGGTCGGCGAGGTCCACCTTGGCCAGGGGCATCGGTTCGCGCGCGGCTTCGGTGGTGGCTGGCGGGGGTGGCACGCGGTTCATGGCTGTCGCCTCCTCGGCGTCACAGGTGGTAGGCGTACTCGGTGAACTCCCAGTCGTTCAGGTGCCGTTGGAAGCGGTTGACCTCGTCGCGCTTGTAGGTGAGGTAGGACGCGGTGAAGTCCTTGCCCAGCGTCTCGGTCAGCGCGGTGTCCGCCTCCAGCGCGTCGAGGGCGGCGGACAGGATCGCCCGCAGCGGCTCGGCCCGCGCGGCGTCGTAGCCGTAACCCTCTAGCGGGGCCGGTGGCTCCTCGCGGGCCAGGATGCCGAGCAGGGCCGCTGCCAGGGTGGCGGCGATCAGCAGGTACGGGTTGGCGCTCGCGTTACCGAGGCGCAGTTCGAGGCGGGAGCCCGCGCCGCGTTCGGGCGGGACGCGCACCATGGCGCTGCGGTTGTCCAGGCCCCAGTCGATCAGCCAGGGTGTCGGGTCCGATCCGCTTGTAGGAGTTGACCGTCGGGTTGGCCAGGGCGCTCAGGGCCGGCGCGTGCGCGAGGACGCCCGCCAGCGCGTGCCGCGCGGTGGCCGAGAGGCCGTACGGCGCGGCGGGGTCGGCGAAGACGTTCGCGCCCTCCGCGTCCACACAGGACAGGTGGAGGTGGAAGCCGGAGCCACCGGCGTCGTTGAAGGGCTTGGCCATGAAGGTGGCCAGGCGCCCCTCGGTGCGGGCCAGCTCCTTGACCGCGGACTTGAAGCGGAAGGCGCGGTCGGCGGCGCGCGCGGCGTCGCCGTGGGTCAGGTTGATCTCGAACTGGGACCCGTCGTGCTCGTGGTTGCCGCCGCTGACGCCGATGTCCAGGTCGCGCAGCAGGCGCAGGGTGCGCAGCAGGTGGTTGTCCCGGTCCGCGCGCAGCCCGGCCGTGTAGACGACGCCGTCGGCGTCGCTGTAGCGGCGCCAACCCCGCGGGTGGTCGGGGGCCGCGTCACACAGAAAGTACTCAAACTCCGGGCCCACCACGGGCCGGAGGCCGTGATCGGCGCACCGGTCGAGGACTGCCCGCAGCAGGTCGCGGGGTGACTCCGGCGCGGGCAGCCCGGTGGCCGGGTCGGTGACGTCGCCCAGGCAGGTGGCGACCCCGGGCTCCCACGGCAGCGCCGTCAGGGTCTCCAGGTCCGGGGCGACGCTGATGTCGGGCAGGCCGGCGTCGAGGCCGCCGGCGACGTCGACCGTGTCGCCCTGGGGGCTGGTGTGGTAGACGGGCGCGGCAGAAGGCCAGGCCGTGGTCGCAGGCCGCGGGGAGGCGGTCCAGGAGGACGTCCCGGGCCCGCTCGGTGCCGATGAGGTCGGGATAGGTCACCCGGACCACGTCGATGCCGGCGGCGGCCAACTGCTCCATGCGCCGGTGGACGGGTGAGGGGTCGGATGCGCTCACCGGTGTCTCCTCTGGAGAAGGGGGCGCCTCCCGGGGGCCGCGGGGCGCGAGGGCGGCGGCCGGGGGAGGGAATGCCAGGGGCTGGGCCTCGTACCGCAGTGGCGGGAGGCCCTGTTGTTTGATGTCAAACGGTAGGGAGGTCGCCAATCCCCGGCAAGGGGTTGGCGACAGAAATTTATCCATCCGGATGGCTATTGACCCCGAGGTGGCCGCTTCCTATCTTGTTTGAAGCCAAACTAATTGCGGTGTGCCCGCCGTCCCGCTGGCCGGGGCCCGATCCCTGTGGTCGGGCCCCTCATCTCCTCTCCGACGCCCCCTCACGTACCCGTACAGGAGGACCGGCCATGAAGGTCGTCGTCGACATGAACACGTGCCAGGACCACGGCCAGTGCGTCTTCGCCGCGCCCGAGGTCTTCCGCTTCGATGACACCGGGCGCCTGACCCACCTTCCGAATCCCGACGACGCGTTGAGCGACGCGGTGGAAGAGGCGGCCGACGTCTGCCCGCTGCAGGCCATCCGGAGCGAGCGCTGAGCCGTGTGCGCCCCCGTCGTCGTGGTCGGCGCGGCCGACGTCACGGTCGTCGACCCGCTGCCGCTGCCCATGCTCGCACCGCTGGGCGAACTGCTCGCCACGGAGCTGTGCCGCCGTCACGAGCGGCGCGGGGTGCGCTTCGCCCTCGGCAGGCACGTGACCGGCTTCGCGGGCCGGGACCGCGTCACCGGTGTACGCCTGGACGACGGCGGCACGCTGGCCGCGGACGTGGTGGTGGAGTCGGCGGGTTCGATCGCCAACACTGCGTGGCTGGCCGGCAACGGGCTCGACCTCACCGACGGCGTGCTCACCGACACACACCTGCGCGTCGGCGGGCGACCCGACGTGGTCGCCGTCGGCGACATCGCCCGCTTCCCGGGCCTGCGCTACGACGGCGTGCCGCGCCGCGTCGAGCACTGGTCGATCCTCACCGACACCGCCAGGCACGCCGCCAGGGTGCTCGCCACCCACCTCGCCGAAGCCGAATCCGGAGCCCGAGCCGGCTCCGACACCGGAGTCAACACTGGAGCCGGGACCGGCCCCGCGACCGGCGTCGACGGCGATTTGGCGCCCTTCGCGCCCCTGCCGACCTTCTGGAGCGACCAGCACGACTTCCGGTTGCAGTCCTTCGGCGCCCCGGCCCTCGGCACCGCGGACGCCAGGGTCCTGTACGGCGAGCCCAGCTGGGACGTCGTCGTCGGCTACCACCAGGGCGGCCAGCTGGTCGGCGTGGTCGCCCTCGGGGGCCAGGCGGCCGTCGCGGCCGCGGCCCGACACCGCGCCACCCTCCTCCAGCAGTCCCCGACCACCTAGCCCCATGGAGAGCCAAGTGACCGTGACCAGGGTGCGTGGATACTTCCACCCCAAGACCGCGACGGGCGACGCGTCGCTGATCCCCCCTGCCGCCGTGGCGCTACTCGGGCGACCTGCTGACCGTCGAGTACCGCACCGACCCCGCCCGGGTGCGCGAACTGCTGCCCTAGCCGCTGGAACTCGCCGACGACGACCCCGGCGCGGTGGCGCTGATCTGGGCCGACTGGCAGTCCTGCGCCGCCTCCGGGCGAGAGCTGCTCGACCCGGTGCTCGCCCAGTACAAGGAGGCGTTCGCCGTCGTGCGCTGCAAGTACGGCGAGCGGACCTACACCCGCTGCGTCTACATCTGGGTCGACAAGGACTTCGCCATCGCCCGCGGGCTGCACCAGAGTTACCCGAAGAAGCTCGGCTCCATCCACCAGACCCGCCCGCACCCCTACGGGCCCGCCCCGCGGATCGAGGCCGGCGCCCGGTTCGGCGCCACCCTGGCCGCCGCGGACCGGTGCCTGGCCCAGGCCGTCGTCACCCTGCGCGAACCCTCCCCGACGAACGGGTTCGTCAACGGCCACCCGATGGCCCACTACCGCTGGCTGCCCTCCATCGAGAAGGGCGGCGGGCTGGCCCTGGACGAGTTGGTCGAGTCCGGTGCCGCCTCCTTCGAGGGCGGGCAGCCATGGGTGGGGGAGGCCGAACTGGAGCTGTTCGACGCGCCCACGGAGGAACTGGCCCGCCTGGAGATCCACGAGCCGATCGCCGCCTACTACCAGCAGGTCGGCGTGGTCTGGGACGGCGGCCGACTCCTGGCCTCCCACGCCTCGGGCGCCCAGTGACCGCGCCCCACCCCATCCACGCCCTGACCGTCAGGAGCCACAGGCCATGAGTGCACACCGCACCACCGTTGCCGGGGTCACCGTCGACACCCGGCACTGGATCGGCGGCCAGCGAGTCGCCTCGCCCCGTACCTTCACCGACGCCTCACCCATCGACGGCGCCCCCATCGGGGAGATCTCCCGGGCCACCGCCACCGAGGCTGGCGCGGCCGTGGCCGCCGCCAAGGCCGCCTTCCCCGACTGGGCCGCGACCCCGCGCGCCGAACGCGCCCGTGTCCTGCACGCCATCGCCGACGGCATGGACAAGCGCGTCGAGGAGTTGGCCAACGTCGAGACTGTGGACAACGGCGCACTGCTGCGCTCCCACCGACGCGGCGTCATGCCACGCGTCGCCCACAACTTCCGCTTCTTCGCGGGCTGGCTGCTCACCCTGGAGCACGAGGACTTCGCCACCCGCGGCCACACCAACCACGTCACCTGGGACCCGGCGGGCCCGTGCGTGCTGATCACCCCCTGGAACGCGCCGCTGATGCTGGCGACCTGGAAGGTGGCCCCGGCCCTGGCCGCCGGCAACACGGTCGTGCTCAAGCCCGCCGAGTGGTCACCGCTGACCGCCTCGCTGCTCGCCGACATCGCCGCCGACGCCGGCCTGCCGGCGGGCGTGCTCAACGTCGTGCAGGGGTACGGCTCGGAGGTCGGCGACGCCCTGAATAGCCACCCGGACGTGCGTCGCATCAGCTTCACGGGCTCGGTGCCCACCGCCCGGCACATCGCCGCCACGGCCGCCGCGAACCTCACCCCGCTCAGCCTCGAACTCGGCGGCAAGTCCCCGCTGCTGGTCTTCGCCGACGCGGACCTGGACCTGGCCGTCGATCTGGCCGTCGAGCAGTACGACAACGCCGGCCAGGTATGCCTGGCGGCCACCCGCCTCTTCGTGGAGGAGGCTGTGGCCGAGGAGTTCACCCGCCGCTTCGTCGCCAGGGCCTCCCGCCTCCGGCAGGGTGACCCCCGGGAGGAGCCCACCGACATCGGACCCACCATCCACCCCCGCCAGGTCGCGAAGATCGACGGCTTCGTACGGCGGGCGCTGGCGGCCGGCGCCCGTGCCGTCATCGGCGGGCACCCGGGCGAGGGCCAGTACTACCCCGCCCACCCTGCTGACCGACGTGCGACAGGACTCCGAGATCGTGCAGGAGGAGGTCTTCGGCCCGGCCCTGACCCTGCAGCCCTTCACCAGCGAGGACAAGGCCGTCCGCCTGGCCAACGACACCCGCTTCGGCCTGGCCGCCACGCTCGCCACCGGCGATCCCGAGCGCGCCGAACGCGTCACCACCCACCCGGTCGCCGGCACCGTCTGGGTCAACTGCTTCTTCGTCCGCGACCTCAAGGCGCCCTTCGGCGGCTCCCGCCACTCCGGCATCGGCCGCGAGGGCGGCACCTGGAGCTTCGACTTCTACTGCGACCTCAAGAACACGGTCACCGCGCCGAAGGGTTGGAAGGACCATGGGTGAGATCGTCGGGGCGGGCCTGCTCGCCCACGTGCCCACCATCGTGCTCCCCCGAAAGACCCGGCTCGAACTCAACGAGGGCAAGGAGGTCACCCTCGTCACCGGCCTCCAGCAGCTCCGCCGGGACGTCTTCGAGCGGGACGACTACGAGACCGTCCTGGTGATGGACTCGCACTGGGCCACCACCATCGAGTTCGTGGTGGCCGCCCAGCAGCGCCGAGCCGGCCTGTTCACCTCCGAGGAGCTGCCGCGCGGCATGTGCCGGATGCCCTACGACTTCCCCGGCTACCCCGAACTCGCCCACCACATCGCCTCGTTCGCCGGCAAGCACGGCACCTGGATCACCCCCATCGAGGACGTGCATCTGCCGATCTACTACGCCACGATCAACCTCTGGAAGTACCTCGGTGAAGGGTTGCCCCACAAGCGCTGGCTGTCCATCGGCGTGTGCCAGACCGGCGACATGGAGGACCACCTGCGCCTCGGCCGCGCGGTGGCCGACGGCATCGCCGCGACCCCGGGCCGACGCGTCCTGCTAATCGCCTCCGGCGCCCTCTCGCACACCTTCTGGCCGCTGCGCGAACTGCGTGACCACGAGGCCAGCGACCCGGTCCACATCTTCTCGCCGCGGGCGCGGGCGGCCGACCTGGAGCGCATCGACTGGCTCAACCAGGGCCGGCACGACCGGGTCATCGACACCATGGACGGGTTCTGGCAGGTCAAGCCGGAGGCGAAGTTCTTCCACTACCTGATGATGGCCGGCGCCCTCGGCGAGCGGGCGTGCACCGCCAGGGGTCGCCAGTACGGCGAGTACGAGAACTCGGTGGGCACCAGACAGGCGCACCTCTGGTTCGACCGCCCCGCTGACGGCTGGACCGGCACCGGCCACCCCACCCTGTCCGCCGCACCCCGCCCCGCCTAGAAAGGCCACCCACCATGCCCGAGTACCGCCGCATCCTCCTCGATGGCGCAGCCGTGCAGGTCGTCCGCGACGGCGACGAACTGGTCGCCGGCGACGGGCGCCGCGTCGGCGTCGAGGACGCCCACCACCTCCCGCCGGTCACCCCTCCAAGGTGATCGCGGTCCACCTCAACCACCGCAGCCGGGTGGAGGAGTTCCAACTCGACCTGCCCGACACCCCCACGTACTTCCACAAGCCCACCTCGGCCCTCAACAGCCACCGGGGCGCGGTCGTCCCGGCCCGAGGGTTGCACCTGGCTCAACTACGAGGGCGAGGTCGCCATCGTCATCGGGAAGACCGCCCGCAACATCGCGCCGGCGCAGGCGGGCGACCACATCGCCGGCTACACCGTGGCCAACGACTACGGCCTGCACGACTTCCGGGACACCAACGCGGGCTCCATGCTGTGGGTGAAGTGTTCCGACACCCTGTGCCCGCTGGGCCCCGGCCTGGTCACCGACTGGGACTTCCACGGCAAGCGGCTGCGGACCCGGGTGAACGGGCGGGTCGTGCAGGACGGCTCCACCGACGAGATGACCTGGGACATGCACTACCTCGTCGCCGACATCGCCCGCACCATCACCCTCTACCCCGGTGACGTGCTGCTCTCCGGTACCCCGGCCAACTCCCGGCCGGTGCGACCCGGCGACGTCGTCGAGGTGGAGGTCGAGGGACTTGGCTGTCTCACCAACCACGTCGTCACCGGCCCCACCGCCGTGCGCACCGACGTGGGGGCCCAGCCGACCGAGTCCGAGGAGGTGCTGTCCACCGCGCTCGGCGGGGACTGGGAGTTCCGTGGCATCAGGCCGCCACGGCGCTGACCAGCCGGTCGCCGGTAGGGTCGACACCATGAGCGACCCCGCCCGACCCGCCGACGAGTGCTGCTCCCGCAAGCGCGTGACGAACTACGGGACGGGCCGGACCGCCCTGCTGGACGCGGCCGTACGCGTGGTGGCGCGCGGCGGTCTGCGCAAGCTGACGTACCGGGCCGTCGCCGAGGAGGCCGGCGTGACCCACGGGCTGGTCGTCCACCACTTCGGCTCCCGCGACGCGCTCATCGAGGAGTCCGTCAACCACGCCCTCCGCTCCTCGCTCCGCGTCAATGCCCTCAACACCGGCACCGGCACGGCGCGGGACTTCGCCGCCGACCTGGCGGCGATGGTGGCCTCGGGACCGGACGTCCAGGCCTTCCAGTACGAACTGCTGCTGGAGGCCAGGCGGCAGCCGGAGCTGATTGCCCCAGTTGCGCGCCCTGTACGAGGAGTACTTCGACGCCGCACGGCGCGAACTCTCCCGAGCCCTGGCCCGCCCGGTGGACCGAGGGCTGTCCCGACTGGTCTTCGCCGCGCTCGAAGGGCTCGTGCTCCACCAACTGGTCTTCGGTGAAAGGGAGGTCACCGAAGAGGCGTTGACGGAGCTTCGAGCGCTGCTGGCCAGGCTCAGCGACGAGGGCACCGACCAACCAGCCGAAGGCTGACCCACCCGGCCACGACCAACCCTGCACCGCGCGCGACCCCCGGCCAAGCGGCCGGATGCCACCACCCGACGGCGCGCACCAGGCCACTGCACACCACCGGGCCCGCCGTCACCCTGGCCCCGGGGACCACCCAGACCCGCACCACCCAGCCGCCCGACCCTGCCCGCGTACGGCACGGGCCCGGCCGGCGCGCGCTGTACCCGCCGGTCCGCCGCACCCCATGCCGGCGCACACCCACGCCACCAGCCCCCCCGACGCACGGCCCGCCCCCCTTCCCGCGCACTCTCCACGAAACGAGGGCCCACGGTGGACGCCACCCACGACGACTGGATACGCCCCGCGCAGACGCTCGACCTGCCAGGGACGCACCACATCGACGGCTCCCCGCACGCGGGAGGCGGCACGTTCACCGTGGTGTCGCCACGGGACGGCCGGCCGCTGGCCGACGTGGCCGACGTGGCCGACGTGGGAGCGGCCGAGGTGGACCTGGCCGTCGCCCGCCGCCCGCCGTGCCTTCGACAGCGGCCCGTGGCCGCGCCTCGCGCCCGTCGAACACGGCCGCGTCCTGCTGCGCGTCGCCGACCTCATCGAGGCCGAACGGGCGGACCTCGCCCTCACCGTGAGCCTGGAGATGGGCAAGCCCATCACCGACGCGTACGACATCGAACTGCGCGCCCTGACCAACACCTTCCGCTGGTACGGCCAACTGGCCGACAAGCTCACCGACGAGTCCCCGCACACCGCCCCCGACGCCCTCGCCCTCGTCACCCGCGAGCCCGCCGGCGTCGTGGGGGCTGTCGTGCCGTGGAACTTTCCCCTCACGCTGGCCGGCTGGAAGGTCGCCCCCGCGCTCGCGGCCGGCTCCACGGTCGTCCTCAAGCCCGCGGAGAACGCGCCCCTGTCCGCCCTGCGGCTGGCCAGGGTGGCCAGCGTGGCCGGACTGCCGCCCGGTATCCTGAACGTGGTCAGCGGCAGCGGCCCGGTCGCCGGACGCGCCCTCGGCCTCCACCCCGACGTCGACGTGCTCGCCTTCACCGGCTCCACCGCCGTGGGACGCCACTTCCTGCGCTACGCCGCCGACTCCAACCTCAAGCGCGTCTGGCTCGAACTGGGCGGCAAGTCACCCAACATCATCCTCCCCGACGCCCCCGACCTCGAACAGGCCGCCGCCACCGCCGCCTGGGGCATCTTCTTCAACCAGGGTGAGATGTGCACCGCCCCCTCCCGGCTGCTCGTCCACTCCTCCGTCGCCGAACGCGTCACCGAGGCTGTCGTCGACCGGGCCCGCGCCCTGCGCGTCGGCGACCCGCTCGACCCCGCCACCGCGATGGGCCCGCTGGTCAGCGGTGACCACCTGCACCGGGTGCTCGGCCACGTCCACGCGGCCATCGACACCGGCGCCCGGCTGCGCACCGGCGGCGAGCGCGTCCTGACCCAGACCGGAGGCCTACCTCCAACCCACCGTCTTCGACCGCGTGGACCCGGGCTCGGCACTGGCGCGCGACGAGGTCTTCGGGCCCGTCCTCTCCGTCTTCACCTTCGACGACCTCGACGAGGCCGTGGCCCTCGACAACGCCACCGACTACGGACTGGCCGCCGGCGTGTGGACCGCCGACCTGTCCACGGCCCACCAGGTCTCGCGCGCCCTGCGCGCCGGCACCGTCTGGGTCAACTGCTACGAGGAGGGCGACCTCACCGTGCCCTTCGGCGGCATGAAGCAGTCCGGTAACGGACGCGACAAGTCCGCCCACGCGCTGGAGAAGTACACCGAACTCAAGACCACCTGGATCCAGCTGTGACCCGCACCCGCGACCGCCGCGCCCACCGGCCCCTGATCGCCGTCCCCGCCCGCTTCGCCGCCACCACCTCCGCGCTGTGCCACGCCGCCGAGGTCAACGCCCGGGCCCTGGTCGAGGCGGTCTGGCGGGCGGGCGGGGAACCCGCCACCATCCACCCGCACGCCCCCGCCGGCGTCTGCGACCCGGCCGAGACCGCCACCCGCCTCGCCCGCTTCGACGGCGTCCTGCTCCCCGGCGGCGACCTCTCACCGCATCGCTACGGGGCCGACGAGGCACACGAGGCGGTGTACGACGTGGACCACGAACAGGACGCGTTCGACCTCGAAGTCGCCCACCAGGCAAGCAGGCTGAGGCTGCCCCTGCTGGCCGTCTGCCGCGGTCTACAGGTCGTCAACACGGCGTTGGGCGGCACCCCTCCACCAGGACATGGGAGGGCCGGGCCGTGAACACCGGCACGTGCGACACCCCGTCTCCCTCACCCCGGGGTCCGCCGTCGCGCTCGCCACCGGGGCCACCACCGTCGACGCCTCGTGCTTCCACCACCAGCACGTCGACCGGCTGGGCGAGGGCCTGACCGTCACCGCGCGCCGCCGACGGCACGGTCGAGGCCGTCGACGCGACCGGGGGAGCCGGCTGGTTCCTGGCCGTGCAGTGGCACCCCGAGGATACCGCCCGCAGCGACCCGGCCCAGCAACGCCTGTTCGACGCGCTCGTGCGCGCCGCGTCCGCGCCTGGCTGAGCCGGGCGCGGCCGGCTCAGCCCTTGGGGCGCCGGCCGCTGCGCCGGGGCGCGGGCTCAGCACCGTTAAGCAGCGTCCTGCGACGTTCCTCGCCGTGCTGCTCCACCTGGAGGACCACCCGCCGCAACCCGTCCGCGAGCGTGCGGCACTCGGCCTCGCTCAACTGCGACGTCACGAACACCTCCTCCTCGTTGAACTCGGGGAAGACGCGCCGCATGAACTCCTCACCCCGCTCCGTCACGGACAGCAGCACGAGCCGGCCGTCGGTGGGGTGGCCGGCGCGGCGCAACAGCCCGCGGGACTCCAGGGTGCGGGCGACACCGGTCAGCGTCCCCTTCGAGATGCTGGCCTCCTCCGCGACGTGCCGGGTCTCCGACTCGCCCCCGACCCACACCACCCACAGCACGACGAAAGCCGTCCACGTCAGGTCCGAGCTGCGCAGCACGGAGTTCTCCAGGTGGTGCCGCACGGTGGAGGCGGCCCGGTGGATGTTGGCCACGGCCACCATCTGCTCCCGCCGGATGGGTATCCCACCCAGCTTCGCCTCCGCGAGCTTCTCCGCTTCTGTGATGGACCGCTGGCCGGGCAAGAGTGCTCCCCATGTCTGCCGGTACGGACCCGGACGGCCCGACGGCCCCTCCGGTCGTTCGGGACCAGATTGTACGGGCGGGGCCCCATTCCACCGGCCCTGGCGCCCGCATGACCCCAGCTCACCCGGCCCGCCGGGCGACCGGACCACGGCACACCACAGGACTTCTACATTCCAGAACATTGACGCCTAAGCTTTCCGCCATGCCGAATTCAATGGATGACGATGTCTACGGCGCGAGCTCGGTCGCGAACGCGCTGCGCACGCTGGTCTATCTGGGGGGCCGGGACACCGTCCGGGTGACGGACGTGAGCGAGCACCTCGGCGTGGCCCGCTCGACCGCGCACCGACTGCTCTCCACGCTGCGCGGCCACGGCTTCGTGGAACAGGTTCCCGACGGTCGGCAGTACCGCCTCGGGCCCGTACTCCTCTTTGCCGGTAGGCGTACCCGTGGCGGGGAAAGGTATCGGCATCCGCTGGGTTGCGCTACGGCTGGGAGCCGTCCAGGTGCTGGCTCGTCGTGGGGGAGGGCGGGCGGCCCCGGCCGACGCGGGCACGTGGCACCCGTCTGCGCCGCGGCCCGTTGTCAGCGTGCCGATGGGCGCAGCGTACCTCCGTGTGCCCGGCGACCGAAGGGTTGAGCGGGATCGGGATCAGACGGCCAGGTAGCCCCCGTCCACCGGGACGACGGCCCCGTTGACGTACGACGTGGCCGGCGAGCACATGAAGGCGACGGCCGCCGCGATCTCGGCCGGCCGGCCCAGTCGGCCGAGCAGGACCCGGGCCAGCACCGACCAGGTGGCGGCGGGGTCGTCGAGGATGCCCCGGGCCAGCGAGGTGGTGACGAAGCCGGGAGCCACCGCGTTGACGTGGATGCCGTCAGCCGCGTACTCGGCCGCGAGCGACCGGGTCAACTGGGCGATGCCGCCCTTGCTCGCGCTGTACGCCGGCCGGTCGCGGCTGCCGAAGAAACCGAACATCGAGGAGACGGTGAGGATGCTGCCGCCGCCCCGGGTCAGCACGGGCCGCGCCGCCTGGCAGGCCACCATCGTGGCGGTGAGGTTGACCGCCAGCACGTGCTCCCAGCTCGCCGGCTCGTACTCGGCACGGTCCCGGCTCAGGCCGGCACAGGTGACCAGGTGGTCGAGCGGGCCGGCCTCGGTGATCTGGCGGGTGAGCCCGGCGTGGTCGGTGACGTCGAGTTCGGTGACCCGGACCCGAGGGTGCCGGGGCGACTCCTCGGGTTGGACCGGTGGCAGGCCGAGCGCGTGCACGTCGGCGCCCAGCTCGGCGAGCAGGGTGGCCGTAGCGGCGCCGATGCCGGAGGTCCCCCCGGTGATCACGACGGCGCGTCCGGCGAAGGCGTCGGGGGCGAAACCGGTGGTCATCGGGCGGCCTCCGCTCGGTCGGTGGCTGGCGCGGTGGCCGCCGGGCCGGGGGTGGGGTCCACCAGCACCTTGATCTGCTCCCTCCCCCCCCCCAGCAGCGCTTCGAAACCCTGGTCCACCACGTCCCGGAGGGCCACCGTCGAGGTGACCACGGGCCGCAGGTCTACGCCCTCGTCGGCGACCAGTCGGATCAGCTCCGGGTAGGTGTCGCGGTAGCCGACGGTGGAGATGATCAACTGCTCGTTGTTGACGAGAGCGAAGGCGTCGAGGCGCACCTGCTGGGCCAGCCCGACTAGGACCACCCGCCCACCGCGCCGGGTCGCGCCCAGACAGGTGTCCAGGGCGGCCTGGGAGCCCACCACCTCGAACGCCACGTCGGCCCCCTCACCGCCGGTCAGCGCACGGATGGCCGCCGCCGCGTCGGCCCCGCCCGAGGCGTCCACCAGGTTGGTGGCGCCGAGCCGGGCCGCGATCTCCAACCGGGCCGGCGCGACGTCCACGGCGATGATCCGGGCGGCGCCGCGCCGCGCGGCGAGCAGGACGGCCAGCAGGCCGATGGGCCCGAGCCCGACGACCGCCAGCGTCCCGTGCAGGGCGACCGAGGCCGGCTCGAACAGCGCGGCCTGCTCCAGCGGTACGCCGGCGGGCAGTTGGTGCACCATGTAGCGCGGGACCGCGGCGTACTCGGCCAACCCGCCGTGCCCCATCAGGCCGGCGAAGCCGAAGTGACGGCAGATGTGGTAGTCACCGGCCTGACAGCGCGGGCAGGTGCTGCAGCGGTAGTTCGGCTCGATGGCCACCGCGTCGCCCACGGCGAGATGCGACCGAGGACCCCAGCGCGGCCACGGTCCCGCAGAACTCGTGCCCCAGGACCAGGGGTGCCGTGACCCCGGAGGCCGGGTGCGGGGCGGTGGTCGGGATGGCGTGCGGCCCGTTCGCGTACTCGTGCAGGTCGCTGCCGCAGATCCCGCAGTACGCCACCCGTACCAGCACCTCGTCGGGCCCGGGAGTGGGCACGTCGGTCTCCGCTACCCGCACGTCGCGGGCTCCGTGCCAGACGGCGGCTTTTATGGGGTTGCTCCTGCCTTGGTCGGGGTGGGGGCGCCGGTGCGCTCGGCCCGGCGTCGCAGGACCCTCGGGGCGGTCTCGCGCAGACCGAAGGCCAGCAGGACGACGGCGACGGCGCCACCTGCGGAGATGTACATGGACGTCTCCAGCCCCCAGGTGTCGGAGGCCCAACCGGCGGCCAGCGGGGCGATGACGCCACCGGTCAACTCGCCGACGCCCATGACCAGGCCGAGCGCGGTGGCCAGCGCGCCCCGAGGGACGGTCTCGGCGGGAATGGTGGCCATGATCAGGGTGAAGCAGCCCAGGCCGGTGTACGTGAGGACGATGAGGCCTCCGAGCAGTACCGGATCGTCCACGTACACCACCGCGAGCGGGCACAGGACGGCGACCGAGGTGAAGGCGATCATGGTGGTGCGGCGGCCGACGCGGTCCGAGATCGCCGGGGTGAGGAACCCCCACAGCACCCAGGCGACGCCGAAGCAGGTCATCACGGCACTCATGGTGCCGGAGGAGAAGCCCTTCTCGTCCTTGAGGTAGACGGGGGTGAAGGTGATGATGACGACGAACCAGGTGAGGTAGCAGCAGGCCGCGAGCGTGCACAGGACGATGTTGCGGTGCGCCCACACCTCTCGCAGCGGTGTCGAGGCGCCGGCGGGCACGGCCGCGGCCCTGCCCCTGGCCGGGGCGCGGTCCACCCCCGGCGGCACCTCACGCACCGACCTGGCCATCCAGGCGGTGATGAGCAGGCCGGGCACGATCGTCAGGAGCAGGACCGTGCGTCAGCCGAACTGCTCGGCCACCCACACCACCACCAGCGGGGCGGCGATCCCACCCAGCAGGCTGGCGGCCGAGCCCTGCAACAGCCCCATGTTCAGGCCGCGGCGGTGTTCCTGGGACGCCTCCACCATCAGGGACTGGGACAGGAGCAGCACCGCCCCCTCCGCCACTCCCATCAGCGCCCGGGCGGCGAGCAACCCGAAGAACCCGGTCATCAACCCGCCCGCCGCGGAGAAGACGGAGAAGAGCACGACGGCGCCGATCAGCAGCTGCTTGCGCCGCCCCAGCCGGTCCGAGACGCGTCTGATGACCATCCCGGACAGCGCCCAGGTGAACGCCAACGCGCCGGAGAGCAAGCCGAGTTCGGTGTTGGACAGGTCGAAGTCGTCGTCGATGAACGGTGCGAGGAAGGACAGTGCCTGGCGGTCTAAGAAGACGAATCCGAAGGCCAGGAAGAGGATCAGCAACAGCCGGTTCTCGTACGCGAGAGCCGCGTCGCTGACGGGGGCCGGTGGCGGCGTACTGGGCCGGGTGGGTGGCTCGGTCATGGGGACCTCGGGTCGGTGCGATGGGCCAAGGTCAGCGGAACAGGGAGTTGACGTAGTCGGCGCCGATGCCCACCTGCTCGTAGTGGTTGCGGCACATCTCGATGTAGTCGTGGACGTCGAAGTAGCCGGCCGTCTCGCCGTTCTCGTCCAGCCAGATCAGCGGGCCCTCGACAATGAAGAACGTCTTCATCGGCTCGCTGCTGTCGTACGCCACCAGGGTGTGCCCCTCGCCCGGTGCCTCGTAGACGAAGTCGCCCGCGCTCGCCGTCCAGGGCCGCTCCAGGTAGCCCCACTTTCCGGAGATCGTGTACGCGAACACCTCGTGCGGGTGGTAGTGGCGGTTGACCAGCCCCGCCTCCTTGGCGCGCAGGATGTCGGCCCAGGAGTTGTCCTTGACGTTGATCCACAGCGGGCGCGAGCCCACGGTCTCGGTGAACGGCACGTAGTACCGGTCGTCGTCGGTGGCCACCTCGGAGAGGTAGACCTCGCGGGCAGGGCGTTGGGCTTGAAGGAGTTCTGGATCGGCTTGAGGGTCTTCCAGAACTCGCTGTTGGCTGCCTCGGGCATGTCGGGCTCCCTTGCGTTGGTAGGTGGCCGCAGTGAACCCCGGGGCGCCGACGCGCGTCTTTCCCAGGGCGGACGTCGCGCTTTGTCCATTTCGGACACGCCCCACCCACATACACGGCGCCCCGACGCGACCCCGCGAGCCAGCCCCGCGTGCCGCGGGTGACGACATGCCGCCCGCGCGCCAGGGACTGCCGACCGAATCGGTCGGCAGTCCCTGGCGCGCGGGCGTACGGCTCGTGAGGTGGCGGCGGCCGTGGCCCTACGGGCCGGCGAGGGTGACACGGGCGCACTCACGGCAGGCGCGTGCCGAGGCGGCGATCCGGGTGTGGAAGGCGATGGTCACGACGCCCGCGAGGGTGCTCAGCGGCCAGTTCGTCGCGAGGACCGAGGCCAGCGTGAGGGTGAGCGCGCTGACGGCGAGGGCGACCGCGGCCGTCGTGCCCGTCCAGGCGACGAGCAGCGGCAGTCGGTGCGGGGTGGGCAGCCAGCGCGCGAGGGCGCCGGTGGCGGCCAGCGCCGCCGCCGCGAGGAAGGCGGCCGACGCCGCGATGCCTCCCAGATGTGGCACCAACAACTGCACCAGGTCGGGGAGTTGGTGGCCCGTCGAGCCGTCCCACGTCTCCGCCAGGTGCCAGCACAGGAACAGGAAGGAGACGATCAGCATCACCGCACGGGCGGTCTGCCGGGCCTGGGCGATGGTGAGTTCGCGCTGGAAGCTCGGGGCGATCTCGGCCGACGGTGCCGAACTCGCGCACCGCCTGCCGCGCGGCACGGAGATCCGGCTCGCGCCCGTGCGACAGGTCGCGGGCCGCGTCGATGAGGCGCTCGCGCAGGTCCATCACCATCCGGGACTTGACCCGGACGGGACCGTGTAGCGCCGCCGACAGGTCCGCGACGTGGGTCTCGATGGGGTCCGCCTCGGTGGTGGGCGCGCTCATGTCGCCTGGCCGGGCCGGGGTGCCGGCTCCAACACGGCGCCGATCGCGGTCGTGAACTCGCGCCACACCGACCGCTCGGCCGCCAGGCTGCGCCGGCCGGCTTCGGTCAGTTCGTAACACCGCCGCCGCCGTTCGCCCTCGGACTCCCAGACGCTGCGCAGCAGTCCGAGCCGCTCCAGCTTGTTCAACGCTGGGTAGATCGTGCCCTTGCGCAGCTCCAGGACCCCGTTGCTGCGTTCCTGTACCGCGGTGATGACCGCGTATCCGTGCAGCGGGCCGGATTCCAGAACGGACAGCAAGAGTCCGTCCAGATGCCCGCGTACCGCGCTCGCCTTCATAGTCAGGCAGCCTACCCAAAGGGTGCGCGAACGTGCTACTTATAGTTCGACAGCCAACCTATTGGCAGCCAATCGAGAAGAGCTCCGCGGTGACGAAATTCCTGCTGTCCGTGCACGTCTTGGCGGCGATCCTGGCGATCGGACCGATCAAGGTCGCGGCCTCGATGTTCCCCCGCTACGTCCGCTCCCCAGCGGCCGACGGCGACGGCTCGGACGACGCCCGTATGGCGGCGCTCCTGCACCGCGTGTGTTGCGGTTACACCGTCGTCGGCATAGCGGTCCCGGTCTTCGGGGTCGCCACGGGGCCCCAACTCGGCGTGCTCACGGACGCCTGGCTGCTGACCTCGATCGTGCTGACCGCCGCCGCGGCGGCGCTGCTGTTGCTGGCGATCCTCCCTGGGCAGCAGCGGTTGCTCGCCCGGCCGGCGGGCGTGCGGGCGCTGGGCGGGGGCGCGGGCACCGGTGTTGCGGAGGCGGCCCGCTCGGCTGCCGCGCGCCTGGCCATGGTCACGGGCACGTTCAACCTGCTCTGGGCGGTGGTCGTCGTCCTGATGATCGTGCGCCCCGGCTCCACGACGGGGGCCTGAACATCGTGCGCGCACTCCGCATCGCGGCCGTCGTCGAAGCCGTTTCCCTGGTGTTCCTGCTGGTCAACGTCTTCACCGTGCACGTCGGTGTGATCACCTCGCTCGGTGGCCCGACGCACGGGACGGCCTACCTGGTCATCATCGTCATCGCCTGGCGCACCCCGCCGGCCCTGGCCCCGGGCGCCCGCCCGCGCGCCCTCGTCCCCGGCGTCGGCGGGTTGCTCGTACTGCGGCGCATGCCCCGGGAGGCGCCGGCGACCCGGCGGCCCCGCCTCGTCAAGGAGGAGTGAGGCGCGGAGCACGCGTCGGCCCGCCGCGTCCACCACGTCGTCCCCGACTCCGCGCCCTCGGCGCCCCAGAGTCGGGGACAGGTGCGTGCCCGGGGCTACTGGTGCAGGGCGATGAGCCGTGCGAGGTGTTTGCCCGCGATCTGCAGCGGCTCCTTGCTCCGGGCGACCTGGGCCGCCAACTCGGCGCCCTCCATCGTGCTGATCACGGTGTGCGCCAGGTCGTGCGCGTCGCTCTCGCTCATGCCGGAGGCGCGCAACCTGTCGTGCACCAGCCCGCGCCGCGGCCGTCTGGATGTCGGGGGCCCGGCCCGCCGTGCCGAGCGAGGTCGTGGTGATGGGGCAGCCGTCCACCCGCTGGGAGGCGTGCAGGCCGTCGGCGAGTTCGTGGCACAGGTCAAAGATGGCCCGCGCGGTGTCCTCCTCGCGTTCCAGCGCGTCGCGCAGTACCTCGAAGAACTCCTGGTCACCGTGGTGGATGGCGGCGACGGCCAGCTCCTGCTTGCCGCCGGGGAAGAAGTGGTACACGGAGCCGAGCGTGGCCCGCGCCTCCTGCCCGATCTGCTTGATCCCGGTGCTGTCGTAACCCTGCCGCTGCATCAGCAGGGACGCCGCGCGGACGATGCGGGTGCGGGTGTCGGGGGTCGCCGCGGTGTTCGTCTCCGTGTTCACGCGGGCCAGCCTATCGAATAGAGCGTTCGTTCCAGAGGTGTGCTACGTTGCGTCGCAGCGCTAAATAGAGCGTTCGTTTTAGAGGGTCGTGGAGGAATTCTGATGAGTGCGCAGGACGATCCGTGACGGTGATCGGTCTGGGCCCGATGGGGCGTGCCATGGTGCGCGCGTACCTGGCGCGGGACTGCGAGGTGACCGTGTGGAGCCGGACCGCGAGCAAGGCCGATGACCTGGTGACGGCCGGCGCGCGGCTGGCTCCCTCGGTCGAAGAGGCCCTGGGCGCCAACGAGTTGGTGATACTCAGCCTGACGGACTACGCTGCGATGTACGCGCTCCTCGAACCGGTGACGGCCGCGTTGTCGGGCAGGGTCCTCGCCAACCTCAGCTCCGACACCCCGGAGCGGGCGCGCGAGGCGGCGGCATGGGCGACCCGACACGGGGCGCGCTACCTCACCGCCGGGGTGGCGGTCTCCCCGGACCTGGTGGGGACGCCGGACGGTTTCACGTACTACAGCGGAGAGCAGGACCTCGTCGAGGAACACCGGGGCGCCCTGGAGGTGATCAGCAGGGTCGAGTACCGGGGCGAGGACCCGGGGCTCGCGGCGCTGTACTACCAGATCCAGATGGACCTGTTCTGGACGAGCCTGACCGCCTGGCTGCACTCGGTGGCCGTGGCCGAGGCGCACGGCATCTCGGTCGAGGAGATCCTGCCGTACTCGGTGGACGTGGCCGACTCGCTGTCGACCTTCTTCCGGTTCTACGCGCCACGGCTCAGCGCCGGGGACGACACGGGTGACGTGGACCGGCTCGCCATGGGGGTGGCCAGCTTGGAGCACGTGGTGGACACGGTGCGGGCGGGGGAGTGGAGACGGGCCTGCCCGAGGCGGTGCTGGAGGTGTTCCGGCGCGGCGTCGCGGCGGGCCACGCGAACGACAGCCTCACCAGCCTGCGCGCCATCCTGCGGGCGGGCGACGTCCCGGCCTGACGCGCCGGACGCGGGCTGGGCCCCACCGCCCCGGCACGGCACGGATGCCCAAAGCCTCGGGAGCTTCCCCGCGGCCCCGGGCCGTACCGCGCGCTCCTTCACCCCCTCCGTGGAGGCGTCGTGCCGCGCTAGGTGTCGCGCGGGGAGCGCCCGGGGCGGTCAGCGCTGTGGGGTTGGGAAGGCCACCGGGCTGCGTAGCCCCGCGCGGCTGACCGCGCGGACGCCGAAGAACACGTTGTCCTTGGACAGGTCGACGGTGTGGCGGGTGGTGTCACCCACCAGCCTCGCGTGGGTCCACCGCGCCGCGGTGGTCTCGCGCCAGACCACCTCGTAGCCCGCCAGATCCGGCTCGGGGCCCCGCTCCCAGACCAGTTCCGTCTCGTTGGTCAGGGCCGCGGTGAGGATCCTCGCGCCGCGCGGCGTACCGGGGGCCTGGGCCAGGCTCCACAGGGCCGCGCCGTTGACGCGGGCGACGCGCGCGATGAAGGGGAAGTCGCAGAACTCGGGCAGGTCCCCGTACTGCCTGCCGTCGACGACGCGCACGTCCTGGTGCTGGTGGGCGTAGTCCTCGGCGGGCTTCGTGAACCGGGCCGCGGGGTAGGCGCGCTCAAGGAACGGTATGTGGTCGCCGCCGCGCAGATAGCGGTCTCGGCGGTACATGACACGGACCTTCATGCCGGTCACCCCGTGCCCCGCGACGTCCTGGACGAACCGGGCGAGCTGCCGCGAGGTCGAGTCGTTCTTGCCGCCGACGGAGCGCCGTACCTCGCCCTCCTGAGGGGTCTCGGAGGTGGGCACCTCTTCGGCGAACAGCCTGAGGGTGTGGGGGTCGCGGCTGCCGTCGTCGGCGGTGGAGCTGCCGACGATGTCGTTGGTGAACATCCCCTGTACGTCGGCCTGGCGCTCCCGGTAGCCCTGGGCGAGGTGGGCCGCGCCGTACAGGCCCTGTTCCTCGCCTGCCACGGCGGCGAAGACCAGCGTGGCGCCGGTGCGCCCGGTGGCCATGACGTGGGCCAGCTCCATCGCGACAGCCAACCCCGAGGGCGTCGTCGTCGGCCCCCGGGGCGTCGCTGGTGCGGTCCATGACGTCACTGGCCCGGGAGTCGTAGTGCCCGGAGACGACGTAGACGCGGTCGGGCGAGGTCGTGCCGCGCAGGGTGGCGACGATGTTGGAGATCCGCGTCGGGACGGTGATGCGGGGTGCCGGCTGCTGCACGTACGACTGCAGCTCGACCGTCATCCGGCCGCCGGACGCCCGCGCGTACTCGCGCATCCGCGCCCGGATCCAGTCGCGGGCGGCGCCGATGCCCCGCTCGGGGTCGTCCTGGGTGGAGAGGGTGTGCCGGGTGCCGAAGGCGGCCAGGCGCCGCACGGTCGCCTCGATCCGGCGGTGGTCGATCTCCTGGAGCAGGGCCCGCAGTTCCGGCGGTGGCGGCTGCGGGGCGAGCCGACCCGGCTCGCCCGCGGCCGCGGCCGCGACGCCGGTGGACGTGGCGGCCGCGGCGACGGTGGCCGCGGTGGTAGCGAGCAGGGTGCGCCGGGAGGCGCCCGTCGGATTCACCATGCGGGTATCGTCATGCACGCAACAACCGGCTCGCAAGACACGTACACTCCTCGAACGCCCGAGGCCGCCCCCACCTTGTCCGACGCGTCCGGCTGGCCCCCGGCACCGGGCCGGAGCCGGTCAGAACCTGGGGTCCTGGGTCTGGGACGTCACCATCTCCACGGCCTCCTCGTGTGTGGAGACCGAGGGCTGGGAGCCCTCCAGGGGCTGGCGGGCCGTCTCCTTGATGAACGCCACGGCGACCAGGCCGACCGAGGCCGCCACGATCGCGTACACGGCGGGCATCATGTCGCTGCCGGTCAGGCTGATCAGGCCGGTGATCACCAGCGGGGTCGTGCCGCCGAACAGGGACGCGGCGAGATTGTAGCCGATGGACAGCGAGCCGTAGCGGACGTTTGTCGCGAACAGGGCGGGCAGGACGGCGGACATCGTGCCCAGCAGGCAGACGAGCGGCAGGCCCAGCATCAGCATGCCGCTGGTGACAGCCACGAAGCTGCCCTCCTGGAGCAGCCAGAAGGCGGGGACGGAGAGCAGGATGAAACCGCCCATGCCCGCCGCGAGCAGCGGTTTGCGACCGACCCGGTCGTTGAGCCAGCCGACCTGGTTGACCAGGCACATCAGCACGACCATGGTGCCGACCAGGATGAGCAGACCGTGCGAGTCGTCGTAGTCCAGCTCGTCCGTGAGATAGGTGGGCATGTACGAGAGCAGCATGTAGTGGCAGATGTTGTACGCCGCCACGAGCACCACGCACAGCAGCAGGCGCTGCCACTGGGCCATGAAGATCTCCTTGAGCTCGGTGCCCTCGCTCGTGATGTGCTCGTCTGCCGTCTCCTCCTCAAGCCGCTGGAAGGCGGGCGTCTCCTCCAGCTTGAGCCGCAGGTACAGGCCCACGAGGCCCAGCGGCCCGGCGACCAGGAACGGCACCCGCCAGCCCCAGTCCTCCATCGTGCCGTCACCCAGCCACTCGGTCAGCGCGACCACCAGGGCCGCGGCGCTCGCGTAACCAGCCAGGGTGCCGAGTTCCAGGAAACTGCCGAAGTAGCCGCGCTTCTTGTCGGGCGCGTACTCGGCGATGAAGGTCGAGGCACCCCCGTACTCGCCACCCGTCGAGAAGCCCTGGAGCAGCCGGAAGAAGATCAGCAGCACCGGAGCCCAGAAGCTGATCGAGGCGTACGAGGGGACGAGCCCGATGCAGAAGGTGCCGAGCGCCATCAGGATCATGGTGAGCGCGAGCACCTTCTTGCGGCCCACCCGGTCGCCGAGCGGCCCGAAGTAGAGCCCGCCGAGCGGCCGTACCAGGAAGGCCACGGCGAAGGTCGCGAACGACGACAGGAGCTGCATCGTGTCGTTGCCGGACGGGAAGAACACGTGCCCGATGGTGACGGCGAGGTAGCTGTAGATGCCGAAGTCGAACCACTCCATGGCGTTGCCGAGCGCCGCCGCCTTCACCGCGCGCCGCACGGTCTTCTCGTCGGTGACCGTGATGTCGGTCCGTCGCAGCCTGGGGTTCTTCCGGCGGGCGATGGCTCGGAACAGCGGCCGGTGGCGTCTGACGGCCTCAGGGTCCAGCGCGGCGTCATCGGGGGGTGTGCCAGTGGTCACGACTCGCCCTTCCCTTCGTGTGTTGCGAACCGCGTGGGGAGCGGTCTCGTACGAGTCAAGCTGCTGCGCCCGATCACGGGTGATCAAACCTCTTGCGGCGGATATGAGGAGATTGCTCACACCCGGCGAGCCGTCCGGGTGCGCGCGCTGCCACCCTCGGCCGGAGCGTGACACCCACCGCTGACGCGGTGCGTGGCGCCCCCGACCTGGCGCGCGCCACCACCCGCCCGGTGCGCGAGGGATTCCTGGTGTGCCGGTGTCCTCCTCTTGGTCGAGGGACGGTCCTGATCGCGTACCCCGAAACGCCCATCCTTCGTGCGCGACCCTCATTCGCGCGGCGGCGCGCGGGCGAGGCGTCCGCGCGAGGCGCGGCGGCCCGGCCGCCCTGCCAGCCGGCCCCCACGCGCGGTGGGGCACGGCTGCTCCGAACGGTCGACGCCGGCGGCATCGCGCGCAAGGCCTGCGACACCGGTGGCCGTACGAGCGCCGCAGCCGGGGCCGGCCACGGTGCGGGGGCCGGGACCCGCTCGTCGCCACCGCCATGCCAGCCGACCCCGCGACCGCCCGCCCGCTCGGGTCGCACACACCCGATCACCGTCTGTCGCGCTGCGGGCGCACCCGCTGCCGGCCACGGTCGGTGGCAGCCGGCCGCGCGCACGGCGGCCAGGCGGTCACAGGGCCAGGCGGTCACAGTAGTGAGGCGTCCCCCAGCACCCGGTCAACCTGCTCCCGCCCTCGCTCTTCGGTGAGGCCGAGGAGGAAGGCCGAGCCGCGGTCGTCCAGCGAGATGAGGGTCATCCGGAGGTAGAGGGTGCCGCAGTCGGCGTGGGTGACCCTCAGCACCGCCGTGTGCGCGGGCCGACCGCCGACCGTCGCCGCCGCGGACTCCTGGGGCGTCTACCTCGCGTCCGGGCAGAAGAACTCGGCGTTCGACGAGGCCGCGCCCTCTGCCTCGTACCGCAGCCTGGATCGCGGTACGCCGCCGGCCCGGCCGGCCATGACCGAGCCGCCCTCGCCGTCCGCGCTCTTCGTGCCGGCCGCCGAGGTGAAGGCGTCGATCAGGCCGCTCTTCTCGTGCTCCCAGCCCTCGGGTATCGCATAGGAGATCCCGGCCTTCTCGTCCGTGACCCGAGGCTGATCGGCCAGCGCGGAGCGGTCCTCGTCGCGCGTCAGCCACCATGCGGTGGTCCCGCCGACGAGGAGGAGCAGCGCGAGAAGACCGGCGACCACCGCCCGGCGGCTCTCTGACCGCCGGGCCGGGGGAGGGGTGGGAGTGCCGGGGCCGGTGGGAAGCGGAGAGCCGTACCCGGGGTCGCTCGCAGGAGGCGCGTGTTCCGGTCCGGACGGACGGGTGTTCCCGAGCTCGGCGGGCTCGGGCCGATACGGCGGCGGTCCGGCGGGAGGTGGCGTCGTCATGGGCCCAGCCTTCCGGGGCCGCCCGGGCCTGTCCTGAGTAGGTGTACTCAGGTGGCCACCCACGGTGTTCGGTCACGTTGGGCCACCAAGCCGGCACAGGAGTGTGGGGACGTCCGCCAGCGTGCTGCGGGCCAGCACCTCGCCGTGCTCGGCGGCACGCTTCTCGATCTGTCGGCACGTCAGGCCGGAGCGTTCCTTGAGCTGTCGCATGGCGGTCGCGAACTCGCCTGAGGTTCCGGCCCGGTGCGGTTGAACGTCCTCCGCATGCGCCATGCTGACCTCGTGAGCCATCCCGCGACACGCGGGTGACACCGATGCCCCCCCGGCGCCACCGGTCCCGGACAGCGTCCGGACACCTCTGTGACCAGCCCGGACAGCCCGCACCTGTCCGGGACAGCGGGTCGCCATTGCCTCGGCCTCTCCGTGGCCCACAGTCTCGAAGGGTTAGAAAGGGGCGAACCGCCACTCGCGACCACGGAGTGTTCTCATGCGAAAGACCGCAAGACCGGCACACCTCACCTCCCTCGCGCTCGCCGCCGTCGTCGTCGGCCTGACGGCCACCACGGCTGTCCCGGCTCGGGCGCACACCGAGACCCAGGCCTCCGCCAAGGTGACCGACGCCCACTACCTGCGCTTCGACAAGGGCTCGGTCACGAACTCCCGTCTGGAGCTGGTCAAGCGCACCGCCGGCCGTGACAAGGTGCTCAAGAGGTACAAGGCGGGCTCGGGTCAGACCAAGGACACCTGCGCCGTCGGCAAGGGCTGGCTGCCCAACGCGGAGAAGAAGCCCTATGCCGTCGAGTGGCACCGCAAGAACTTCGACGGCATCATCAACGGACTCGTCATCAAGCTCTCCGACCGCAAGTGCCACAACGGCACCAAGCGCACCGAGCTGTTCATTCACAGCGAGATGAAGCCCAACGGCAAGCAGGGCACCATCGAGTCCGAGCGGTGGACCAACAGCGATCCCAACGACTACTACTCCAACGGCTGCGTCAAGCTCAACTCGACCGACATCAGGGACCTGTTCAAGCGCCTCGACCGCATCGGCTGGCCGACGAAGCTGTACGTGGTGAGCTGACCCGCGCCAGTTCTTTTCGCGGCGCCCGGAAGACCCGACGGCCCCGAGCGCTCGGTCACCGCGCCGGCTGCCGGGGCACGACGGCCCCTCGCCCGAGCCTCACCAGGAGAGGCGAGGGCGCGGGGGCCGCCCCCGCTCCGGAGGAGCGCTCCGCCCACGGTTAGCGGTGGCAGCCGGGGCCGGGGCCGGGGTTCACACCATGACCGCACCCGCCACGGTCGTCGCCGCACACAGCGACGCCAACACGATGGCGAACGCGACGGACCGGACCCCGAGAGCGTCGCGAGGCGTCGAGGTCCAGAGTGAAGACCTCGGGGTGGTCGGGCGCGTAGTGGACGGTGACCACGCGGCCGTACGCACGGGAGGGGCGCGCCAGCGGCGGTTGGGGGCGGGCGGTGAGGACCCTGGCCCCGAACCTCCGCCTTTGCTTCAGCCCTCAGGGATAAAAGACACAACACCCGCCGCTACGGTCCATACCGTGACGGAGGAGCCCGTGCGAGGGCCGTGGTGCGTGGTGCGTGTGACGGCCCGATCCGATGTGACCCCCTGCTGGGGCGCCCGGGGGCCAGTTCGTGGCAGTGTGCGGCTCGGCGGCCGGCTGTTGGGGCTGGCGAGTTTGGGGGCGATGATGTGGTGCAGGTTGGTGAAGGCGACATTGTTCTTGACTATCAGCGTTCAGGGGGTGGGCCCGAGAGCGAGTATGGCCGGCGGTGTGCAGGGATGTTCAGCAGGTCGGCGGTGATCAGGTGGTGCGTGTCGGGCCGGGACAGATGTTTCTCGTCCCCGTACGGCTCGTAGAAGTGTTCCGTGAGCGGAACGGGTTCCGCGTCGGGACGGTCACACAGGAGGGCGTTGATCGGGTCGAGTATCGCCGGATCGGCTTTGCTCAGGGTGGCTCGGGTGGCGAACATCAGGGCTGTGGACCCGGGCACGCGGTCCGGAACAGGGTGCCCGGAGGCGGCTCGGCGTCGTGCGCTTGACCCAGTGGGGCAGCGGGGGGGTGGGTGCTGCGGTCCCAGCCGTGGAAGGGCTCGGACCAGTCTGTGGCGGCCAGGTGGGCAGGTTCAGGGGCTTGGTTGGCCTCGCTGCCGTTGTCCCTTGATCCCGTCCAGGGACGCGTTGACGAGCATGAGGGCGTCGTGATGCTCGATTAGGATGGTGGAGCGCCAGTCCTAGTCGAAGTCACGGTGGTCCTCATCTCGACCTTCCTCTGTATCCGTGGCCAGGGTGGCCGGTTCCGCGTCAGCGACTTGGCCCGGTCGGTGCCCAGGCGCAGGGCCATCTCCTCGTCGGTGCAGCCTGGGCGGACGGTGCCTGTCCCAGTGAGGTCGGCGGCTGAGTCGTCGAAGCACCGGGCCGCCTGCCGGCAGTCTCCTGGCGGGTGCTGATCTTGGGGTCGTCTGCGGTGAACGCGGGCAGCCTGTGCGCGAGCACTTCGGTTCGTCTCCGCTCAGTTGGGCGAGCACATTCCGCCCGGCTTGGTTGAGGAGGACCTCCGCGTCGGCGCGCACGCCGCCGCTGTCGTTGCTGTTGCGGGTGGGGGAGTTGTGGCACGTCTACAGCCGCAGCACGCCGTCGGCAGGCAGACCGTAGGCCGCCGCGCCCTGGTGGACCAGCGACGAGGTCAGCTCCCCGGCCAGCGGCACGGTCCGTAACGCTCCCGCTGTCACAGCTTTCCTCGATGCCCTTTTCTGCGTCCGGCTCCAGCGCGCTGGCCGCCTATAGCTCGAACTCGAGGTTGAGGAGGTCGGTGAGTTCCACTTCGATGCCGTGGGCGCGGCGGCCGTTGTCGCGGAAGTAGGCCTCGCCCAGGGCTTCGGCGGCGATCTGGCGGAGTTGGTCCTCGCTGAGGCCGGCTTCCTGGGCTTGAAGGAGGCGGGCGGCGTGCCGGGGTGGCAGGGCGAGGGTGAGGTGACGTACGCGGGCCTGGTCGGTGCTGCCGACGGCGGCGGTGTAGCCGAACCTCGCCTGGACATCGATCATGATGCCGCTCGTGGTGGCCGCGGCTTGTTTCGCCTTCGCTCTGATCTGCGGCTGCCAGCGTGCGCGGACCTCACGCTCCAGCCGATCGGCGAGCTCCAGCCGGGGCCTTTTGATCTGATTCTTCACATAGCGTTCGACGGTGCGCTGGTTGATGCCGAGCAGCTCAGCCACGCGCCGGGTGCTGTGCTGGTGCTGCTTGACCAGGTACCGCATTTGCGCCCCGGCGGACTTGGGAACGGGACGCGTGAACGCCCCCTGAAGCGCCTTGTCGAGTTCTTCCCCGACCGTGACCATCGTCTGTGACGCTCCCTATTCTCCAGTGTCCCTGGCGGCGTGCTCGCCGGTCTTGATGTAGCGGGCGAGGTTGGCGACATGCCCGTCGGCGTCGAGCTGCTCGAGCACCTCCGCCCCCCACAGCACGCTCTGGGTGCCCTCGTGCTTGACCATCCCGGGGGAGACGCCGAGCCGGAACGAGCCCGGCACGGTCTTCCCGTCGGCGCCGTAGGGCAGGACGTCCAGCGGGCTGGGGCCGTCGGCCGCGTACACGGCGCAGTCGGACAGCACCGCGACCGGGTAGCGGCCGGTGGCCGCCGCCAGGGCGAGCATCTTGCGGTGCATGTTGACGCGGGCCCGGGAGATGACGGTCGCGCGGATGTCCGGCCGCCACGTCGGGCGGGCCAGGGCGGGCCAGGCCTGCCCTGGCTTCCAGCCGCCGCCGCGCGCCTTCTCCTGCAGCTTGCCGATGCCGCCCTTGACGGTCATCTTGACCGCGTCCACCATGATCCCCAGCTGCGGATCGCGGCTCTTGTAGCCGTCCATCGCCGTCAGAAATTCGGCTGGGGGCAGCTTCTCCGCGACGCCGAGGTCCGCCATGGTGGCGACGTAGGCATCGCGTAGCCGCTTGTACCAGCCGTCCAGGAACCGGCCGCTGTCCCCGCGCACCCAGGCCTCCACGGGCGCGACGTCGTAGCCGAGCTCGACGGCGTACGCGATCGTCGGGGTGGCGTACCAGGCCGGGCCCTCGGGAGGCTGGCCGGTCGGCGTGAACGGGTTGGGCAGCAGGCCGGCGTCGAGGTCGCGCCACTGCTTGGCGACCTTCACCCGGTTCAGGTCGACGTGGGAGAGGTCGACCAGCCAGGAGCCGGGAAGCGCCGGATCGAAGACCGGGCGGGTGACGTGCACGGGCGGCGACGCCAGGCCGACGACGGCGCCGTTGGCGGCCGCACCGAAGGCCAGGTTTACGTCGATGCCGACCAGGTGCCGCTGCATGCACTCGGCATCGGTAAGATCCCGTGCCCAGTCGTAGGCCTCCTCGAACAGCCGCTCGCCGGGGCCGCGCACGTGGAAGCGGGGCAGGTGGGCCAAGACGGGGTGGCCGTCGGGTGCCTCGCACGGCGCCGGGTCCACCGGCTGCGTGCCCAGCGAGCCGGGCCGGTGCTCGGAATGCCGATGGCCGCCCTCGTCCGGCTCGCTCGCCCGGGTCGGCGGGTTGAGTGCGGTCATCAACTCGAGCCCCGTCACGGCCGTGGACCCAACCGGTGTCATCACCCGCTGCGCGTACAGGCCCAGCACTCGGGCGAGCTCCGCCGGCTCCAGCCGGGCGGCGTGGCCCCAGGCACGGTCGTCCAGGGTGCGCCAGGACGGGATGCACAGTTGCACGCACTGCCGGCGGCCGCCCTGGGCGGGACGGTAGATCCGCGCCCACGGCCCGAAGCCGCGCTTGGTGAGTTGCCAGTCGGCGCGCCGGATCTGCTTGAGGACCTTGTGTCCTTCCGACAGCCGCCCGGCAAGCCGCTCAGCCTCGGACAACGTCACAGGAAGGCCGTAGCGCTCGCACGCCGCCGCGGTGAGGACCAGCAGCGGGTCGCCGTCCTTGCCCGAGCCGTGCAGCTTCTCCGACCCCAGCCGCGCCTCGGTGAGCGTCCACTCCACCAGCGCGGGCAGCGACTTGGCAGGCACGTCCAGGATCAGACCACCGACGCCGTAGCCGGTCACCTGCCGCTCGGTGTCGGCGTCGAGGACGAGCAGCGGACCGTGCGCGTAGGCACCGCCGGGCGCGGGGGCGTTCGCCGGGGCGGGCTTCTTCGCAGCCGGGCGCCGTGAACTCTGCGGCGCCCGCTCGGCGCGCGGCATGGGCCGCTGTGTCGCTGCCGCGTGCCGAACGGGCTCTGGGGGAACGGCCTGGGGCTCCTCGGCTTCCGGCATGGCAGTGGCTTCCGCTCCCCCAGCCGTGAGTCCCACCTGCGCTGCGGGCGCTGCGGTGCCCATGTCCTCCTGCGGGGTGCCGGTGCTCTGGGGGGCGGGGTAGAGATTGGCGAGCTGCTCCAGCAGGCGCTCGTACGCCTCCCGCTCCGGCGGCCGCGGCTCGGCCTTGCCCGACTCCCAGCCGCCGACGGTCGCCCGTCGCACGCCCAGGGCGGCGGCCACCTCATCCAGGGTGAGCGCGTGGGCCTTCCGCCGCCGCCTGCGCTCGGCCGGCGGCGGAAGGGGTGAACGGGACGCGACCAGCGCGTCGACCGCGTCGAACAGCTCGGACATGGGACACCTCCGCCTCTGACTCTACTCCGAACCGCCCCTAAGGCGTACTAGCTGCGTATAGATAGCGCACATTGAGCGTACGAGCGGCGTTCTGGGTGGTGCCGTCCGGTCAACGGACCTGGATGAAGTCAGCGGCTGTAGCTGATCTCTCGCAGCGAAGGTTGAGCTTTATCACCGAAGGTTGGTGACCGCTAGGTTTTCTCACCGAAGGTTGAGTGATTATTTACGGCTGCTGTCTGGGGAGACGGCGGGGGAACCGGTAGGCGCGTACGGCGATCCTGCGCTAAACGCCTTTGACCTGGACTTCTTCGACAGCGGTCGGCGTCGACGCATTGCGCTGGGATCCGGGTGGGATGTCCGGTTCGAGGACGTAGCGCCTGTACGCGGATTCCGGGGGAACAAGGGTGGCCCAGCAGCCGAACACCAGACCCGCACCGGCTCGCCCAACTCACGAACAGCACCGTCGACGCCCTGCCCGACGCACCAGGACGCGTCAACACCGACCCCAACCGGACCGGGCCGTTCCCGCAGCGGGTCGACCGCGCACTGCCCAGCCTCAACGATCGGGTCGACCTCCTCCTCGCGCTCGGAGACGCACTCCACAACGGCGTCCACCGGAACGCTCTCCGCCGCCGCTTCCCACAGCTGAACCGCCGCCACATCCGCCTCGCGCTCCAGCATCAACCACGACAGCACCGGCCGCACCACCTCAAATGACCATGTCCCACCTCCCCTCCCGGCTCCCCAGACAGATCCGGCCGGTCGCCGGCGAAGGGCTCACGTCCTTCATCGAACGCCTCGCCACCGCCAATCACATCAAGACCTCATACCTGCGCCGCTATCTCGTTGATCCCCCCTGGTCCTGGAACGGATCACCCAGCTGGGAACGACTTGCCGCCGTGGTCGGCCGCGAGCCTTCTTCCCTCAAAAAGATCCTTTTGAGCAGGCAGTGCGTCGCATGCGGGGTCGTCACGTTCCAGCCTGTCGGCGGCAGCCCGCGGCAGACCTGCTCCCAGGCATGCCGACAGGAGGCATACAGAAGACGGAACCCGAAGCCACAGAAGGAGGAGAACACGCAGCCTGCCCAGGCTGCGGCGAGAAGCTGACCTTCGTCCCCCGCGGAGCAACGCGCCTCTGGTGCTCGGATTCCTGTCGTCAAGACGCCGAACGCCAGCGCCGACGCGAAAAGGCTGAGGCCAACCGCGCCCCGACCCCGCCGAACCTGTCCTGCGGCGTCTGCGACGCTCCGCTCGAAGCCGGCCGGCAACGATTGCTCCAACCGCTGCGGCCACATCGCCTACATGCGCCGCCGAGCAGCCGGGTCCATCCCTCTCCGGTACACCCGACAGCCTGCACCGAATGCTCCGGGCCGCTGGAACCAGGACGCAACAAGCAAATACGCCTCACCTGCTCACCCCTCTGTCACAGCAGGCGTTCCAATCGGCTCAAGAAGGAGCGACGCAGCCGGAAGCAGTCACTGAGCTTCTTCAGCGTTGTCGCTCCAGAGTGAGGACGGCCTTGGCGACTGACGTCATGCGGTTGGGACTGCACCCGGATCTGCAGAAGATCCGCCAGGACTTCAGGCGGCCGATACCGCGCTCGACCGATACCCGTGCCGTATCCACGGCACGGTTGCGGGTCCTCTCGGTGGGTGCGAGTTCCTGCTGTGGTCTGTGCTTGATGCCGGTGTTCAGCCAGGGGCCTCCGCGCGCCACGAGCCGCAACCGCCCGCCGCTACAAACAGAACATTCGCGTGGTCGTCCCACCCACGGTGTCCGGATACCGACCCCATCTGAACCGCTGTGACCACCGCCCTGGCGCAGGCCAAGACCGCCGGCCACAATCCCCGACGTCTCCTGTTACCGAGGTGAGCACCCAGCAGGAGCTCGACAGCGCCGAGGACTCCGCCGAGGTTCTCAACTGGCGCAGCTCCGCTCAACCGAACCGGCGGAAGCAAATGGCTCACAACCGAAGTGCCATTGGCAGTAGCTCGGCCCGATCCGCCACGTCACACCACCCGGCCGCGCCAGTGGTCACGAGACCCGAAGCCCAGCCGATACCGCTGACACTCCGATCCCATGCTCACCACGCGTCGTGGCGGCGCAACGGATCAGGTACAGCACAGATTCGTGATCGTGTCGTAGAAGTCAGCTCTTGTGCCCCGCGCGGTGATCGCTGCCGACGGGCCTGGTTCGGTACCCGGCCGGCCTCAGGATGTGGGGCCGCCCGCGGGGTGCTGGGGATGCCCGTGCACCTGTCACCTGGTCGGAGTCCGCACCGTAGGGGTTGGCCGGTGCGGGCCTCTTGCCGGGGATCACCCGGACACCACGACGATGACAGGACGACGGTCTCCAGGCGACAGGCCGAGCATCATCACGCATATGTCGAGCGTGGTTCACTCGACCTGCAAGGAACAGGGGAGCTTTCGGCGCGCGACTCGTGCGTGGCGCGCACGAGTCGGGGAGTTGGCCGTGGACGCGATCGACCGTCACATACTGAACATCCTCCGCAAGGACGGGCGAGCGCCCGTGTCGGAGATCGCGTGTGCTGTGGGACTCTCGTCGGCTCCGTGCGCGCCGCATCGAGCGCATGGAGAGGGCGGGCATGATCCGCGGCTACACCGCGGTCATCGAGGACGGCCGGGCGGGCATGCTTCAGGCGTTCATCGAGATCCGGCTGCTCGGCGCGACTGACAGCGACGAGGTCGAGGGCATTCGCCGAGAGCATCCCGGAGATCGAGGAGAGCCACAGCATCGCCGGCACCTCCGACGCTCTGCTCAGGCTCCGGGTCCGGGACGTGAAGCATCTTCAGCAGGTGATCAACGCCGTGCGCCGGACCGGCACAGTGGAGGGCACCAAGACCTTCATCATCATGAACACCTGGACCCGCGCGACTGCCCGTGCCGGCACCCCGTAACCGCGAAACGACGTCGTGCTGTGGCCGGAGGCCGTCCGCCTGCCGACGGCGGACTCGATCGGTGGTGCGGGCCCGACGTCGTCGCCCGGTACACGACTGAACCCGGCGGCTTCCGGGGCCGTCGGGGCGGATCACTCACGTGCTGGTGTGACGGTGTGCGAGTTGGAAGCGTGAGTGCAGGCCGAGTTTCCTGTAGACGCGGGTGAGGGTCGCTTCGACCGTCTTGACGCCGACGTTGAGGGTGGTGGCGATGTCGCGGTTGCTCGCTCCGGCGGCGGCGAGTTCGGCGCAGCGCTGTTCGGCCGGGGTGAGGCGGGGGCGGGCGTTGTGGTCCGTGGGGGTGGCTTCCAGCCGGCGGAGGGTGTGCGCGGCGGTTTCGGCCCAGGGGTGGGCCTGGTGGACGGTGAAGAGGTCGGCGTCGCTTTGCGCGGCGGCGCGGGCGCTGGCGCGGCGGCGTCCGCGGCGTTCGGGCGTGGCTGAGCGCTAGGAGGGCCCTGCCGCGTTCGAGGGGGAGGTGGCGGAGGCGGTCGGCCGCGTCGGTGAGGCGCCGGGCCGCGGTGTCGTAGTGGCCGCGGGCGGCGTCCAGGAGTGCCTGGGCACGTTCGAGGGAGGGAAGGACAGTGTCCCTGCCTAGGGCGGTCGCGGTGCGGCGGGTGTCGTCCAGGAGGCTCTGGGCCTGGCCGAGGTGGCCGACGGCGATGAGGGTCTCGGCGAGTTCGGGGTGCCAGCGCAGGACGGACGGGTCGCGGACCTGCTGGAGCTCCTCCAGTGCGCGGACCTCTTCCAGGGCCTCCAGGGCTTCTTTGGGGCGGCCGGTGGCCAGGAGGAGGTGGCCGAGGGCGAAGAGGTTGCGGGAGAGGGACCTTGTTGTCCTCCTGCCGGGCGGCTCCGCGGCGTGCGTGGACGAGGGCGAGGTCGGTGGTGTGCCGGGCGGTGCCCGTTACGAGGGCGGAGGTGTAGCAGGCCGGTGCGGCCGACAGGGCGGTCCCGTCGGTGAGGGCCTGGGCGCGGTGGGCGTGGTCGAGTGCTCTGGTGCACCGTCCGGCGCGGAGTTCGGCCTCGGCGAGGCTGCGCAGGATGTCCACGGTCGCCTCGGCGTCTCCCGTCCGTTCGGCTTCACAAGCAGCGGGAGCAGCGTGGTGCGGGCCTCGTCGGGGCGGTCGTCGAAGAGGGCGTGCCGGGCGGCGAGGTGCTGGGGTGTGCCGTTGACTGGGATGGAGGCGGCGCGTAGCAGGGTCAGGGCACGACCGAGCATGGTCCCGGCGTTGGGATGGCCGACGACGCGTTGAAGGCGGGCCTGCATCGTGAGGGCCATGACGGCGGTTGTGGTGTCGCCGGCGCTCTCGGCAAGGGCGGTGGCCTGGCTGGCCAGGGCACACGCCCGGTGGGGGTCACCCTCGTTGACGTTGGCCCAGATGGATTGGCGGATGAGGATCTGCGCGGTGAGGCCGGATCGTCCGGCCGCCGTGTGGAGTGCGTCGGCGAACAGTTCGTCCGCGCTGTACAGGTGCTGGCCGCTTGCGTCGATCAGGGTGATGAGGGCATCGACGCGCTGGTCCGGGGTGGTGTCGTGGCTCAGGACGAGGCGGGCGGCGACTCGAGCGCGGGGGAAGGTCGCCGTAGTGGGCGGCGTCGCGTACGGCGGTCAGGGCCCGTTCGGTGAGCAGGTCGCCGTCGTCGTGCGGGGTGCGCTGGGCGGCGAGGAGGGAGAGCTCCGTCGCGAGTACGTGGTCTCCGCGCTGCTGGGCGCGTACGGCGGCGCGGCGGGCCGACCGCGGGTCGTCGGCGTCGGCCGGCCAGCACGGTGTGCCGGTCGCGGCGGACGCTGTCGTGGCTGGCCTTGGCCAGGCGGGCGTGCAGGAGCCTGCGCGCATCGCCCGGCAGCCGCGTCGCGAGTTCCGTGCCGATCGCGGAGGCGATGAACCGCACGCTCCCGTCCGCCCGTCCGATGTCGAACAGTCCCGCTGCCTCGGCCTGGGCGAGGAGGGCCTCGGCTGCCGGGCCGGCGAGGCGGCCGAGCAGTTCGAGGTCGGGCCGGTCATCAAGTGCGGCGAACGTCAGCAGTTCCTGTACCTGGACCGGTACCTCGTCCAGCCACTCACCCACCAGTCGGCGGACCGTCGGCGGCAGGGCCGACTCGCTGACACCCTCCCGGTCCGGGAGCGGGCGCGAGGCATCGGCCAGCGCCAGGGCCAGGGCCGGGTTCCCGCCGCTGCGGGCATGGATGCGCGTGACCTCGCGGGGGGCGAAGCCGGTACGGAGACAGCAGAGTCGCGATCTGAGGGGCCGTCAGAGGCGGGACGCGTGCTGCGCACGCGTCCTCCCCGCACCAGTGGTCTGTGGCCCCCGGGCGCCAGGTGCGCTCGACCGCGATGACGGGAAGGTCCGGGGCCAGGCGCAGCGCCCAGCCCAGGACGGCCGCACTGGCCGAGTCCAGCCACTGGGCGTTGTCCACCATCAGCGTCATGGGCGGTGCCTCCCGCAGCAGAGCAGCGGTCAGACGGCGCAGCCGAAGTGCCCGACCGGCATCATCGTCCGGAGAACCGGACCGGCCGGCGGTCTCGTCGAGTGCCGCCGCCAGCTCCCGTGTAGCGGGCAGGGCCGGTAGTGCCAGAGCGAGTTCGAGCAGCCCGGTGTACGGGATCACGGTGTCCTGTGGGCCCGGGGCCAACCGGAGAACTGGCAGGCCCGACCGCCGTCCCAGTACCCCGGCCGCGGTGGTCTTGCCGCTTCCGGGCGGCCCGAACAGGACCACCCGGCGGATGTCGTGCACGTCTTCCGGTACCACCGGCAGCACGGAACCGGCCTCGTGGGCCGTGCTGCTCCACATCTCGGAGTCTGGCATCGGGCCATGGTGCGCCCGCCGGGCCTCCCCGTCCAGATCAAGGGGTTGCCCCGATGTCGGCCGCTCTCCGCATCTCTAGCCTCGTGCCACAACCGAGCCAACTGCCGCCGAACACCTCCCCCGCACTCCAGGTGACGTCCTGCGGCAACTCCCCGACCAGGTCCGGTGGAAAGATTTGTCATGTACCGCAAAAACGCCCTGGCTGCCGGTGTCCCGGCAGCCCTCGCATTGGGTTCCGTGACCATGGTGGCCACCCAGTCCACCGCCGTCCCCCAGTCCGCCGCGGCCGCCGGCACCTCCGCCGCCCAGCCCGGCGCCGGGTTCAAGGCGATTACGGCCGACACGCGTGGCGAGGCGATACGTACGGCCGGCCGGAACGCGGCCGCGACCGCCCGCGAGCTCGGTCTGGCCCCTGACGAGCGCCTGGTGGCCAAGGACGTGCTGATCGACGCCGACGGCTCCCGGCACGCGCGCTACGACCGCACCTACAGGGGCCTGCCGGTGATCGGCGGCGACCTGGTGGTGCACCTCGCCGAGGACGGCACGATCACCGGATCGGACCTGGCGCACCAGGGCGCGATCCGGGTCGCCGGTACGACCCCGAAGCTGACGGCGGTCGCTGCCTCTGCCAAGGCCGTGAAGCACGCCAAGCACGTAAAGAAGGCGAAGGCAGGAAGCAAGGACAGCACCCTGGTGGTATACGCGGTCGGCAAGATCCCCGTCCTCGCCTACCGCTCGACCGTCACCGGCGAGGGCGAGACCGGCCCCACCTCGCGGGAGGCGGTGATCGTCGACGCTACCACCGGCGCGCCGCTGGACCAGTACGAGCTGCGCCACAACGTCACGGGCACCGGCAACGGCGTCGCCTCCGGCCAGGTCTCCATCGAGACCACCCAAACCGGCAGCGGCTACACCCTCACCGACCCCGCGCACGGCGGCACGATCGTCTACGACTCCTACAACAGCCCCCAGTCGAACCCCAGGCAGAACGCCCGGGCCTTCTCCAAGACCACCAACTCCTGGGGGCAACGGCACCACGTCCAGCCGCGAGAGCGCCGCCGTGGACACCTCCTACGGCCTGGCGAAGACCTGGGACTACTACACAGAATTCCTTTAACCGCTCCGGCATCCGCAACGACGGCCGCGGCGCCCGCGCCTACGTCCACGTCGACACCAACCTGCTGAACGCCTTCTATGACGACAACTGCTTCTGCATGTACTTCGGCGACGGCTCCTCGCAGAACGGCAACACCCCGCTCGCCACGCTCGACGTGGGCGGCCACGAGATGACCCACGGTGTCACCGCCGCCACCGCCAACCTCACCTACTCCGGCGAGTCCGGCGGCCTCAACGAGGCCACCAGCGACATCTTCGGCACCATGGTCGAGTTCTACGCCAACAACGCCGGCGACCCGGGCGACTACTACATCGGCGAGAAGCTCAACATGTCCGGCGGATACATGCGCCGGATGGACAACCCCGCCGCCGACGGCAGGTCCCTGTCCTGCTGGAACTCCAACGCCGGCTCGGCGGACGTGCACCTCTCCTCCGGCATCGGCAACCACTTCTTCTACCTGGCCGCCGAAGCCACCGGCGCCAAGACCATCGGCGGACGCTCGCACAACGGCACCACCTGCAACAACGACACCTTCGCGGGCATCGGAAAGGACAAGGCCGCCGCGGTCTGGTATCGCGCGCTGACCACCTACATGACCTCCACCACCAACTACGCCGGCGCCCGCACCGCCACCCTGCAGGCAGCCGCCGACCTGTACGGCACCAACTCCCAGGAGCGCTACCTCGTCTCCAAGGCGTGGGCGGCCGTCAGCGTCGGCACCGCACTGCCCGACCTCGGCACCGGCGCCCCCACCCCTGATCCGGCCGATCCCCCCAGCGGGAACGCGCTGACCAACGGCAGCTTTGAGCAGGGCACCAGCGGCTGGACTCAGAGCCACAACATCACCAACTCGTCTCTGCAGCCGGCGCGTGACGGGTCCTGGTACGCCTGGATGATGGGCTACGGGGCCGACGCCGTCGAGTCCGTGTCCCAGTCGAACATCGCGGTGCCCGCCACCGGCACCCCCAAGCTCACCTTCTGGCTGAATGTCTCCACCCAGGAGTCCGGCTAAGCCGCCTACGACACCCTCAAGGTCAAGATCAACGGCATCACACTGGCCACCTACTCCAACGCCAACGCGAGCTCCGGATACGTCCAGAAGACCGTCGACCTGTCTGCCTACAAGGGCCAATCCGTGAAGCTGGAGTTCGCCGGCACCGAAGACATCTACCTGTCCACCATCTTCCTGATCGACCAGATCGCCATCGGCTGACCGGTCCCGCTCACCATCAGTGCTCTCGCTGCCGGAGCCCCGCTCGGGTGCTCCGGCCGCGGAACCCACCGCATGCGCGGGGGCGGTTCTGCTCCCGCTACGACATTTCAACCGGCCATCTGCCTGACGCGTGCATGACAGATAGATCGCGAATGTCTTCCCGGCCAGTCAAACCACCCAATACAGGGAAGAAATAGCGTCCATTCGCCCCGGACCACCCGTCAGCCACCCCTGCTGCCTGGTGGTTCGGAGATTCCCCGCCCCCAACGCACGCCTCAGACGGGCATCCGTGCTTGTCTCTCCGGCGTGCGTGGAAATCCATGAGGAGAGTCCGTGTCACCCCTGCCGCGAAGAACATCGCGCAACTGGCGAGCCGCCCTCGCCGCCTTGCTCACCACCGCCCTTGCCGCGCTAAGCCTTCCCCTCGCCACGTCCGCCACCGCCATCCCCGCCACGGCTCCGGTCGCCGAATCCGCCACCGGCACCTACCTGGTCACGCTCGCCGACGAGCCCCTGGTCGCCTACGATGGCGGGGGTAGGCGACATCCCTACCACGAAGCCCGCTGGGGGCGGCAAGCTCGATGTCGCATCGGCCGCCGCCAAGCGGTACCGCACCCACCTGACGGGCCAACAGACCCGTGTCGCCAAGAAGGTCGGGGCCACCGTCCGGCAGCACTACGCGGTCACCACCAACACCTTCAGCGCCCGGCTCGACGCCCGCCAACTGGTGCGCCTCGCCCACACCAAGAGCGTCCTGCACATCGCCCCCGACCGGTTCCACCAGGCCACCGACGACCGGAACTCCACCGACTTCCTCGGACTCTCCGGCCGCAAGGGGCTGTGGAAGGCCCTCGGCGGGACCGCCGAAGCCGGTAAGGGCATCGTCATCGGCGACATCGACACGGGCATCTGGCCCGAGAACCCCTCCTTCGACGCCCCGGCCCTGAGTTCCCGCAAACCCGGCAAGAAGGACCGACACCGCCCCTACCGCGTGGGCGCAACCACCGTGATGCACAAGGCGGACGGCGGCACCTTGAAGGGCACCTGCCAGACCGGCGACAGCTTCACCGCCGCGGCCTGCAACGAGAAGGTCATCAGCGCGCGCTACTTCGGCGACGCCTGGTTCGACGTCGTTCCGGAGTCCAACCGGGCTGGATACGTCTCCCCGCGCCACAGCCAGGGCCACGGCACCCACACGGCAGCCACCGCGGCCGGCAACGCCAACGTCCGCGCCAAGGTCGACGGTGAGGACCTCGGCACCGTCTCTGGCGTGGCCCCCGCAGCCACCATCGCCGTCTACAAGGCCCTGTGGCAGAGCAAGGACGGCCAGTCGGACGGCGGTCTGACCAGCGAAATCGTTGCCCCCGTCGACCAAGCCGTCGCCGACGGCGTGGACGTCATCAACTACTTGGTCGGCGGCACGTTCGAGAGCACGTACGACAACCCGGTGCAGGTCGCGTTCCGCAACGCCGCCACGGCCGGAGTCTTCGTCGCCACCGCCGCGGGCAACTCCGGCCCGAAGGCGTCCAGCCTCGACAACACCGCGCCCTGGACCACCACGGTCGCCGCCGGCACCATCAAGTCGCATACCGGCACGGTGACCCTCGGCAACGACTCCAGCTACACCGGCATCACCGGCAGGTCGGCCCCGCCCCGCTCGTCCTGGGCTCCGCTGTCCGGGACCCCGACACCGTGGACGTCTACGCAGACTACTGCATGCCGAACTCCCTCGACTCCGCCCGCACGGCCGGGAAGATCGTCGTCTGCGAACGGGGCGTCAACGGCCGCCCCGACAAGTCCGCCGAGGTCAAGCGGGCCGGCGGCATCGGCCTCGTCCTGGTGAACCCCGGCAACGAGAGCACGGACGGCGATCTGCACAGCGTGCCGGCCGTCCACCTCGACAACGCGGACGCGGCCCCCGTGCGCACCTACGCCGCCACCAGCGGAGCCACCGCCACCCTCACCGAGGGAGGCACCTCGTACGTCTACCCGCAGGTGGCCGACTTCTCCTCGCGCGGCCCCTCACTCGTCGGCAACGGCGACCTGCTCAAGCCCTACATCACCGCGCCCGGCGTCACGATCCTCGCGGCCGTGTCCCCGGACGGAAACAAGGGCCACGACTTCGACTACTACTCCGGCACCTCCATGGCCACCCCGCACATCAGCGGCCTGGCGGCGCTCTACCTCTCGGAGCACCCCACCTGGTCCCCGATGAGCATCAAGTCGGCCATGATGACCACCGCCACGCCGACGAAGACCCCGGACGGCAGGAACAGCGACGACGCCTTCGCGCAGGGCGCCGGCGAGGTGGACGCACGGGCCATGCTGCGGCCCGGACTCGTCTACGACTCGGGTGAGCGGGACTGGCTCGCCTACCTCGAGGGCTCCGGCGTGGACACCGGAACCGGCGTCAAGGCCATCGACCCGAGCGACCTCAACTACCCGTCCATAGCCATCGGCGACCTCTTCGGCAAGCAGACCGTCACCCGCACCGTCACCGCGACCACGGCTGGCACCTACCGCGCCCGAGTGGACCTCCCCGGCATCAAAGCCACCGTGAGCCCGTCCGTGCTGCACTTCAGCCACCCCGGCCAGAAGCGCACCTTCACCGTCACCCTGGACGTGACCACCGCGCAGGGAGGACGCGCCGACACCGGGGCCCTCACCTGGACCTCCGGCCGCACCAGCGTCCGCAGCCCGATCGTCGTCACCCCGCAGATCGTCCGCGCCCCCGCCGAGATCAAGGGCTCCGGCTCCAGCGGCTCTACCACATTCTCGGTCACCCTGGCCACCAGCACCCTGACGGCCACCGCCTACGGATCGGTCACCACGGCCGCCACCGAGGGCACCCTGACCGCGACGTCGCAGATCTCCTACGACGCCGAGATCCCCTCCGGCACCAAGGCATCGCAGATCACGGTCCGCTTCGACGCGGCGAAGGACACGATCACGGGCGTCCTGTGGGGCAACAAGGTCGACGGGGTCCTCCAGGACGTCCAAACCGCCATCCCCGACAGCGACGGAACGGTCACCATCACCGTGCCGCATCCCACGGCCGACGGTATCTTCGTGTCCCCGGTCGCGATCGGGGCCGAGGACGACACCGTCACTCCGTAAACCTATCAGGTGAACCACATCACCGCGGACAGCCCCGCCACCGGCAAGGTCACGGTCACGCCCGACCGGGCCCGCGTCACCCCCGGCGTGCCGACCGACCTGACCGCCGCCTGGTCCGGCGTCCCAACGAACGCCCTGTCCGGCGCCTGGATCGAGTACGCCAACGAGGCGGGCTCCTTCCTGACCCTCAACTGAATCCCGATACCCACCGGCGGGGAGGCACGCACACGCGTGCCGCCCCCCACACACGCGCTCCGCACATGCCGACTACTCGAACCACGAGGTGTCGCCCGCGCCCCTGCGGACGATCTGCAGCTCGCCGGTGGGGAAGTCAATGACGGTCGTCGGCTCGGTGCCGCAGTCACCGGAGCCGATGACGACGTCCCCCTCGTAGTCCAGGCGCTGCTTGATCTCCCAACCCTGGGTCAGAGGCTCATCCCCGTCGAGCAGCAGCATGCTGGAGAGCAGCCGGTTCGCCCAGTTCGACGAGGAGCGCCTGAACGACGGAATGCTCCGGGATGCGCACGCCGACGGCGAGTGGTTGCGCCCCCCGGCCGCCCGCCGAGCCCTACCTGGAGGGCCTCGACCCCTCCGGCCGCCGCGCCGCTGCCCGGGTCCTTGCCCGCGCCGAGGACACCGCCGACGTTCCCGCGTCGACCCGGCGCCCGCCCCATCCGACCCATCTGTGCCGGGCGTACCTGCACGCTGTCCGGCTCACCGCCGACGCCGCGTGGATGAGCCGCCACGTGCGCTCCCCGCTGATCTTTGGCGAGTTTAAGCGGATCGATGAGCCGATAGCGAAGATCACGATCCTCTGCCGAGACTCTCCGACCGGCCCCACTGAGACCAGGTGTGAGTAGTGGAGGCCCTCTGGGCGAGTGAGCCTTTTTTACCCTTCAGCACAGGGTGAAAGAGGCTCACTCAACCTTCGCTGAGAATCGCTCAACCTTCACTGCGACAGGTCAGTAGCGCACGTGTGCTCGCGGGAGCGCGCGAGCGCATGCGACGTGTTCGAGGGGGAGCGGTGGCAGCGACGAGTGATGGCTGGGCGGGCATGGGCTGGGACTGGACGGATGCCGATGACATCCGCCGACGCCCGGAGGAAGGAGCTGATCCGGAGAACTGGAGCGGGGGCAGGCCCCTGCATCGGGCAGCGGTGTTCGGCTCCCCGGAGGTCGTTGCGGAACTGGCCCGCCGGGTTGAGCACGCGTTGGAGAACGGGGTGACGGCATTGTGGGAAGCCGTCCTGTCCAAGAAGCCGGCCAACGCACGGGCGCTCGCCGCCGCCGGGGCCGATCCCTGGCGGCCGTCGCTCGGCGGCTGGTCACCGGGGCGCCTGAGCCTGGCCGGGCCGACGCCTGAGCTCTTCCCTGCAGCGGAAGGGATAGCTTTGAGTGACACCGAGCGTGCGGCAGCGCGGGAGGCCCATCGACTCACCACGGCATTGGGCGAGTTCTACTACGACGGCACGGGCCTGGCCTGTGTGGCGGGCATCGACACGGCCGAGGTGGTGCGCCGTCTTGAGGCGACGCCTGTGGACGGCGAACTCCTCGAAGTGCTGAATGAACTGCTGGAGGACCCCTACGCATACGACATGGACGAGACCCTGCAGATCATCGGCGTGACGTCCGTCCCGGGCGTCTGCGTCGTCACCCAGCCCTGGGGATACGCGCCGAGCATGCCCGGCGTGCTGGCACGGCTGTCCGCCGGCGCCCTTTGCTACGGCCTCTACGCCAACCCCAAGAGCGGCAATCAGGGCAGCATCGCCCGGCATGGAACGATCGAGGACTCAGACCTGCACCCCGGCGGAGGACCTGACGAGGGCGACACCAGTGAGCAGGTGCTCGCCTCCTACCTCTACCAGCACAACGCCTACGCCTACGCCTGCGCTTTCGCAGGACTGCGCCCGACTGACAGGCGCGCTGTGACCGGGCCGCCCGATGTGTGGGTCGAACTGCCCCGCCGCGACTACTGGAGCCACTGACTCGAAAGACGAGCTGAACATGACTGTGGTGGAACTGCCGCGCCGCGGCCGCCCCGAGTGTGCACGGCTTTTTCCTGACCAGGTGGAGGCGGCTGGCCGGCTGAGTGGTGGTCCCTACCTTGGGTCTTGTTACTCGCTGCGTGTCCGCTGCTTGTGGTAGGGGAAGGGGCCAGCTCGTCTGGGCAACGTGTGAGGAGCGCGGTCGGGTGTCAGCCCAGCTTGTTGCTGTCTAAGCTGTTTGTGTTGGATCGTCTGGTCGTTGGTTGGTGTGTTGCTTGCTGATGTCCAGTGGGCGTGTTGTCGGGCGGGGTACCGAGGGGGGTGGCCTGCTGGACTACGCCGTCCACGGGCCGGCCAGTCGTGTCTGGTTTTGTTCTGATGGTGGTCGGTGTTGTGGTGTTGGTGATGAACGGTAGTGGGGGTTTCCACAGTCCTTGGTTGTTTTTGGTGAGTTGGTTGTGCCCCGGCTCTCGAGGTCAGGAGGGTGGGGGGTGGGAGATTTTCTGTGTCTCGCTGCGGTGTCACTTCGCGGTCCTTGCTGGTGTGGTGGTACGCGAGGAGCCGTGCACCACCATGTGCCGGGCTGGGTGTATGACATCCTCGCGCATCAGCAGGCGGTGTTGCCCGTGCAGTTGCTCGTGACTTGGGGTGTTGACCTTGACCGCGATGGTCAGGAGCTGGACACCGACCTCAGGGAGGTGCTCGATCGTGATGTTTTCTACTGGGCTGGTGTGCTGGTCGGGTATGGCTGGTCGCGTGCCGTGGAGCGGATGTGCTGCCACAGTGTCTGGGTCGGCGCGGACGTGATCTGCTTCAGTATCCGGCCCGGTCTGCGGCCGTGTTGTCGGCCTGTAGGGCGTGCTGTTCGTGCCCTACACCCGTGCGGGTAGTGGTAGTTGGTTGTGTGAGGCTGCTGGGTTGCCGTACGCGCTGGTGTACCCGGCCCGAGGTACCGGTTGACCGACCGTCGGTGGGGCCGGGCACCCGGGTTCGTCTGGGCGTTGGCTCGGCTCCTTGGCACGGGCCGCGCGGCGATCTTGCGTGCCTTGCGGGCCCGGCCACGAGCAGCGAACTCGCCGCCAAGCTCGTTCCGTGGCTTGGTGCGGTCGGTGGCCATCTCGCTGTCCTGCGCGAGGTCGAACTCGTGGTCGGCTCACGTACGGACCACCGCGTGGTCTACTACCGTACTGATGCGGGCGAGGTGCTTGCTACGGGCGTTGCCGCGATGCCGGACACCGGGACGACCCCGGGCGCGCGGCCCGACGGCCGCTGACGACAGAGACCGGGTTGCGCGCCGCTTGCGTTACGGTCAGCCCCGCTCGCGGCGCCCGTATCGCATCAGGGCCGGCGCTCGCGTCCGGGCCGAGGCGGGGCAGGGCGGGGTGGTGGTCGGCGCGCAGTCCCCACGCACCCAGCCCGAACCGGCGAGGACCTTACTGCCCGTGCCGGATGCGGGTGAACGTGCTCATGCAGGCACCGGACCGCGGGAGCAGGCGCTGAGGGAGATCGGCGCTGTGTGAACAACGCGCGGGCGTAGTCGGCGGCATGCGTCCGGGCGGCGGCTCGTTTGCACTTCGGTGTGGTAGAGGCCGCGGTGGCCCCCGCGTGCCGCGCAGCGTGTGGGGTGTTGCGGCCCCTGGGTGGCTGGTTCCGGAAGGGGTGGGGTTATGGGTAGGGGATCCAGGAGTAGCTGGGTTGGAAGGGGACCCATGCGGGGCCGAGGGTGAGGCGGTCGCGGAGGTGGTCGTCGAGGACGAGGCCGGTCAGGGACCCGTCGAGGAGTTCCTTGGACCATTCGGCGGCCAGGTCGTCGATGTCGATGTGGTACTGTACTTCCCATCCGACCATGGCGACGAGGTAGCCGTCGAAGTGCCTGAGCAGGTCGTAGAGACCTTGGCCGAGTTCTTCCACTTCTTCGGGCTCGGTGAGGTCGAGGCGGGGGGGGGCTGCCGTCGAGGCCCGAGCCGTAGCTGACGGCCACTGGGGAGACATAGAGTTGCGTCGGTGGCTCCGTGACTATCTGCGGCCGGTGTGTAGTGGGATCCGGAACCTGCCTGCGGAGAACGCGTGCGGCCAGTGCTCGGTCAGTACGGCTGCCCGGGCCGCCTCGATGTTGTCGCCGAAGTTCACAGCCAGTTCGAAACAGATCGCCACGGTCCGCCCCCACGGTCCTCGCCCAGCCCGGGCACCAGCCCACGTAGACCATGAGATCATGCGTCACTGCTGCCCCATGCGGTGATTTACGGCCACATCCCCGCCATACCTCGCTCGCCAGCGAAGCCTGGTACGCGTGCCCTGCGGTTTGCGCATGGCTTTCTCGACGCCGTCGCCGTGGTGCACGTGACGCGCGGGCGTCCTCGCGCGCTGTCCCGCACGGCGAGCGGCGCGCGGTTGGAGCAGTTGTTCGCTGACCGGGGGTTGGGCGCCCCGTGGACGCTGTGCCCCCCCAGACCACGGACGTGACAACCGCGCAGGAGTGGCTGGCGTCCTGGACGCAGGTGCCCGGCGTCGCGTGGTGGTCCGGGGGAGTGATCAGCGCTACCGGCCGGGAGCTCGCGCGCTGTACAAGGTGCGCCGCCGGGACACCACCGAGGCCGTGATCGGCGCGATCGCCGGCACGGTGCGCCGGCCGCGGACGCTCGTGCTGGGCCGCCTTGACGCGGCCGGGGCGCTGCGCCCGGTCGCCCTATAGCACACCGCTGCGCCCGGAGGCGGCGCGCGACCTGGCCGAGCGGCTGATGCCGGCTCAGCCCGGCCATCCCTGGGAGGGCGTGCGGTTCACGACATCCTGAGGGTCGCGCACGCCGCTGGATGTCGTACTGGTTGAGCCGGACCTGGTCGCCGAGATCATGGTGGACACGGCACTGAAGCGTGGGTCGTGGCGGCACCCGGTGCGCTTCGCCCGGCTTCGGCTGGACGCCGCGGTTACGGATGTCCCGCCGTTGGGTGCCGAGGTTGCCAGCGACTGACCGCTGCCCGTCGCTCCGCGGTGCGGCGTTACGGGGTGGTGAGGATGGGGTGGGTGCCGATGCGGCGCCGGATGACGTGCGGGGTGCCTTCTCTGAACTACGGGTGGACGAGCGCCGGCACGCTCCTGCATATTATTGACAATGAGCGCATGGACGTCCCTGAGCTGCTCGAATCAGCCTCCCTGCTGGTCCCGGAAGCGACCGCCACCGAGAACGACATCACGGTGCGAGACATCTGGGACTACCTCGTCCACGACGAGTGGGAGATCGCTCTGAGCCTGCTGGAGGAACTCGGGGACGGTCACTCGATCCCTCTGGCGTTCCGGGAGAAGCTCGCCGAGGCGGCTGAGCAGCTCCGGTTGGAGCGGAGCACCGCCTGGTGCCATTGGCGGTGCTCCGAGATCCGCAATGGCGTGATCCGAGCAGATCTGAAGCTCCGTCCTGCTGGCGAGGGCCGACGCACGACACCAATCTCCGGCACCGGGGTTCTGCGACCTATGTGGGACATCGGACACCTCTCGCCCACCGGTGAACGTGCGGTCAGCATCGCCGGGCTCTGGGTTGAGAGCATGCCCATGCTGGAGCCCGGCGGGCAGGGCATAGTTCGCCTCGTTCCTCTCACCCCCTCTCATTGGACGCACCTCCAACTCGGTCAGCAGATCACCATGCACGAGGACCGGACCGTGGCCGGGACCGCAGTCGTTCTGGAGGTTCATCGCCACGCAGCCGCACCCGGAGAGTGACGTGGCCAGCCACTCGCGGCATGGTGCCGACAGGCAGTCACCCAACGCACCAGAGGCTGTTACTTGGTGGTTTCGCTGGTGCGCGCAGTGAGCTGGAAGAGGCTGGGTAGGCCCAGGAAGACGGGTGACTGCTTCTTCTCCTGCTGGGCCTCGATCTGGGCGATCTTGTCTTCGGCGGCGTCGAGGCTGGTGGACAGGCCTTCGACTTCGCCGAGCCATCCTTCGCGTTCGGCTTCGGCGATCCTGTCTTTGAGGTTGTCGCGGATCTCTTCCAGGCGGGGCTTCTCGTCCAGGGCGACGATCAGGACCGGGCAGCGGACGCAGGCGTGTCCGTGGATGCAGTCTGTCCCGTAGGCCCGCCCGCACTCGCCCAGCGCCAGCTTCCTCCGCTCGAAGTTGGGCAGGAACTCCTGCCATTCCTCGGCGGTGACAGCCCTGTATTCCTCGGCGGGGCGGAGGTCGCGGCGACGGGCGATGAAGGCACGATGTGCTTCGAGTGCATCGACGGGGTAGATGGCCGCGTATCCCATCGTGGTGTTGATGTTCCTGTGGCCGGCGATGACCTGGGCGATGTCTGGCGGGAGGCCGTTGAGGATCGCCTCGGTGATGAACATCCTGCGGAAATCGTGGGGCTGGAAGAGCAGCGGTTGCCCGGAGCTGTCGCTGATCCCGGAGGCTCTCAGCGTCTCGTCGAGGGCTTTGCGGATCATGCTCCCCGAGACGGGCCTGCGCTCATGGCTGATGCTCCACTGGAAGAGCAGGGGCATGGGCGAGTTCCAGGTCTTCTCGTGCAGGTCGTAGCTGGGTATCAGCGGGACACGGCCGGTGCTGTCGCGGACGCGTGAGATGACCGCGCTGAGCACGTCGGCAAGCTCGGGACTGATGAGGATGAGCCGTTCCTGGTCGGTCTTCGAGGGCGCGATCTGGAGAAGCGGCACGACGTCTCCGCTGGGCAGCCGGTAGCTGATGATGCTGTGGTGGCTGAGTTCCTGGAGCTCCTCGATCCGGATCCCGGTGTGACGGAAGATCTCGATGGCCGCCCAGGACCAGAACGCCCGCCGTTCCTCCGCGCCCAGGTCGCGCCGCTCGCCTGCGGCGTCACGGACCCCGGTGGGATGCCCATCGGGACGGACGCTGCTCTTGGGGACGGTGAAGCTCTCGCCGAGGACCGTGAAGGTGGAGCCCAGCGGTGCCGCATTGAACGCGTCGAGCCTGGCCGTAGCGTCTTTCAGCCTGCGGATGGTGACCCGGACGAGCGCAGGCAGGACGGGGAGACGTTCCCGGGTGCGCCGGTCGGACTTGGACTTCTGGCGCCTCTCCAGCTTCTTCACGGAGCACTCGGCCTCGGTGACCGGGGGAGGAGAAGCCCATTGCCCCCGTTCGAGCTCGCTCAGGGCCCACTCGCCGATGTCGAGGTAGAACGCTCGCACCGTCATCTTGATCGCGGGGGCGCTGGTCCGCGGTTCGGTCACCGTGAGCACGGTTCCGTCGGCTTGCCTGCGGCGGGCGGTCTTCGTCGCGAGGCGAGTCTTCCAGGCCGTGGCGGTCTCGGGTGACAGCCGGAGGGAGTCGATGCCGGGGTGGTGCTGCTCGAGGTCGGCCCAGAAGTTGCCGGCGAGGATCGCTGCCAGGCTCTTGAGGGTGGCGTAGTCCAGGGTGGGCTGTCGTTCGGTGAGGTAGTTGACGAGCAGGCCGCGGACGGGCTTGCATTTCAGGTCGTAGCGGTCCACAAGCTCTGCCGGAGTGACCTGTCCGGCGCGGTGTGTGGTAAACAGCAGGGTCGTGGGGGCGTTGTGGGGGAACTGGCCGCGTTCGCGGAGCCAGAGGTAGGCGAGGCGCACTCCGGGGGTGGTGCGGTTGTAGGCGACGGGCGCGTAGCACCGCTCCAGAAGGTCCCCGACGACAATGTCCTGTAGCTTTCCGCCCCGGGTCGCCAACACCTGGGCGAGGGCCGCGAGCGCTTCCGAAGCGTGCCCGGTGACGCGTACGTTCTGCGGGATCCAGGTTTCCAGGCTGGCGAATCCCTCTGGGTCTCGGGACCGCGCGAGGGCCGGCCGCAGGTGTCTGGAGTAGTTCACGGCGAGCCATGTTGTTTCCGGGCGGACCACGTCCGTGCAGAGCAGGGCCAGCAGCCCGGCCTGGAGATGGCCCGTCTTGGTTGCCCTGTCCACCGTCGGCGTCCACTCCCGGACCTTCTCGTACCACTTCTCCGGCTCGGCGGCGATCGGACTGGCCTCCCAGCGCCGCTGCCAGGTGTCGCCAGGAAAAGTCTCCAGCCAGGAGAGCAGGATCCGCACCCCGACCATCCGGCTGTCCTGCGTGGAGTGACCCTTGACCCTGAGCGGCGGCTGCCCCAGACGAGCGATGACCTCCTCGCGGGTCGCGGCCGTCTCGGGCCAGCTGGTCAGCCGGGGACGGGCGGGGAAACGCTTCAGGAGCGCGACCGCCTCGGCGCCCGCCAGCACCCAGTTCGGTGGTGGCGGGCGCCGAGGCGGTCGGGAGGGTGAGACTCGATGCAGTCATGCGAGAGGCCCTCCGAACAGGATGCCGAGGGACTCGGGGTTGTAGGCGGGTGCCGACGGAGGCGGAGACGGGTGAGCTCGCTTGTGCTCCCGGCGGGCGTGATGGGCGAGCCCGGCTTCGATGACCTCGTCGGTGCTGAGATTGACGTACTTCTGCAAGGTGCTCTGGTACTTGTGGCCCAGGATGTGCTGGACGTAGGCCATGGACAGCTCCGGGTCCTGCGTCATCCGGAAGGTGGCCGGGTGCCGCAGGTCGTGAAGGGTCCAGTTGGAACCCAGCAGCTTGTTCGCCCGGACGAACATCGCGCGTGCAGCGTGGTAGTTCAGCGGGCGGCCACGGCCTCCGGAGGGTCCACCACAATGGTTGGTCACGGCCCCAGGGGGACTCCCTTGGCCCAGGCTTCCTCCTGGTAGAGCCGCATCCATACGAACGCGTCCGGCGAGGCGGGCAGCTGCTGGTAGACTCTCGTGCCCTTGCGGATCACGCCGATCAGCTGCTGGCCGGGCACCAGTGGAGACCCAGGAGGCCAGCAGGGACCTGTCCCTGTGCGAGCGCAGCCCGGCGAAGACTTCGGTGTATTTGTCGTCCGGTATTCGGCGCGGGATCCGATCGGGGGACGCGGGGACGGTACCGGTCCGCTGGGCTTTGAAGTCCTCCATCGGATTGTGATGGGCGTTGGCTCGCCCGCGGCGGCGGGAACGGTCCAGCGGGAACGGGTTGATCAGCAGCGCGCCGGTGTTGCTCGCGAGGTGGAAGTCGTAGAACGTCCGCAGAACCGTCTCGCAGTGGGCCCGGGTGCTCACGGCGTACTTCGTCCCGATGGTGGGTTTCCCGGTCACCGGGTTAGCAGACCCCGGGACGGGGGCTGCCGGGTCGGCCTTCAGGGCAAGCTGGCCTTCGCCCGCAGGTGCGTCACGACGCCGCCAGTGCACGCGCACCGGCTTGTCGGCCAGCTGCATCCAGAGCATGGAATTCCGTGCGTCTTCCCGGACGGCTCGATCCCACTCGATGTCGAGCGCCCACAGGAACCGCCACCACCGCAGCAGGTCGTTGCCGTACGACCGCAACGTGATTGCCGGGGTATCCGCCGCGAGCAGGTCCTTGAAGTACACGGCGACCGGCTCGATCCGCAGACCCCGCGGATCGACCAACCGGTACGGCTCCCAGACGTCTCCCGTCGCCAGCAGCCGACCGGATTCGGGCAGGGCGAAGCTCCTCAGATCCCTCCCGGGACCGCTGTGACCAGGCCATGCCGAGAAGCTAACAGAAAAACCTTCTGACCTGGTAAAACGTCGAATTTAGTTCAGTCAACACGCCGCCTATCCGCTCGGTTCCGTACGCCCAGGTCGCGCGGCCGTTGCCCGCCCAGGTGAGCTCGTAGACGCCGGGAGCGCAGCGCACGCCCTTTGATTCGTAACCCGGGGCGGAACTGGCGGCCGGTGCGCAGGTCGGGGACGAAGGCGGCCAGGACGACGTGGCGGAAGCGTCGGCGTTGGGCGGGGGTGAGGTGCTGGAGGTCAGTGGCGAAGCGGGGGAGGGTCTCGAAGGTGGGCACGGTGGTCTCCTGCGGGCAGCACGAAGCAGCCCCTGGCTGGTGCCGGGGGCTGGTGTGGCGGTGCTTCCTTGGCGGTGCTCGTTCCTTGGCGTGCGGTGGTGCTCAGTGGTGCTTGTCGGTGTCGTTCAGGTCGTGAGGTGCGTGCTGCCGGAGAGCGATGACATTCGCGTCCGGCCCGGGGCTGCTTCCCGCCCGGCGGGCGTCGGAGAAGAAAGTCCTGCTGCTGCTCCTGCCTGGCGGGATGCTGGGCTGATCGGCCTTTCTTGCAGGTCACAGCCGTGTGACGTGGCTGTATGACAGTGGAGATCGAAGTCGTCCGGTACGGGCAGATGCACCGCTACTACCTGCGCCAGACCGTTGTTGGTGACAGCCCTCGCCCGCCCCGCACGCCGCTGCGCGCAGCCCAGGAGCAAGTCGGTGTCGCGGCCGGCCGGTGGATGGGCCGCGGGCTTGCCGCGCTCGGGTTGGGGCCGGGGGAGGAGGTCACCGAGGCGCAGGTGCGGAACCTCTTCGGCGAGCGCGGCCGGCACCCGTACGCGGACCGGATCGAGGCCGAGCGGCTCGCCGCGGGCGACTCCCCGAAGAAGGCGTTCAAGGCCGGCGCCCTCGGACGCCGCGTGACGGTCACCGGGGTCGACCTGGTGTTCCGGCCGCAGCCGACGATCTACCTCCTGTGGGCGTTGGGAAACGAGGGTACCCGTCTAGTGATCGAGGCCGCGCACGAGCACGCGATCGAGCGGGTGCTGGAGTGGATCGAGGATGAGGTCGCGATGATCCGGTACGGCACGGACGCCATCTACCGGGTACGGCCGCCCGGTGGTCTGGTCGCCGCGCGTTTTCGTCACTACCAGGCGCGCTCCGGACGCCCCTTGCTCCATGACCATCTGCTGCTGTCGGTGAAGGGGCAGCGCCTGGACGGGAAGTGGGGCTCGATCCACACCACGGCCCTGTACGAGAAGACCGTGGCCGCCTCCGCGCTCTACAACGAGCTCGTGGCCGCGGAGGTCTGCGAGGCGCTGGGGTTGGCGACCGAGCCGCGCATCGTCACCTCGGGGCGCCGGCCGGTGATGGAGATCGCCGGGGTGCCGCACGAGCTGATTCGCTGGACCTCCCGGCGCAGCGACCAGATCGCCGCCTGCCTCGCCGAGCTGGAGCACCAGTACGTCACCGCCGTCGACGACGATGGCGAGCCGCGGTTCCTGCCCGTGGTCTCCGAGCGGGCCCGGGCCAAGCTGAACCAGATCGCCGCCCGCAAGACCCGCCCGCCCAAGCAATCGGCCCGGCCGCTCGCGCAGCTGCGCGAGCGGTGGAAGGCGAGCGCGATCCTCACCTCCGGTGTCGCCGCCGACGTCATCACCTCCCTCCTCGAGCACGCCCGTGCCGCGGCTGCCGCGACCCGGGCCCGGGTCGCCGCCGTGGTCGACGTCGCTCTGGCGGCCGTCGTCGTCACAGCGACGGTGTTCGTGATGGACAAAGGCGGCCGCTTCCACCGCCTGCACCTGCTCGCCGAAGCCCGCCGCCACCTCGCCCTCGTCTTACGCGCCCGCCCCCGCCACCCCGGCCTGGACGACCGGATCGTGGCCGCTGCCATCGCCACCCACTGCCTGGACATCGGCGAGCCGAAGACCGTACGCGGCCTGGAGGCCGGCTACTGCCTCTACACTGCCCGGTGGCCCCTATCCGACCTCCCCGCCCGCCGCCCACCCACCTCCGCGTCCGATCCGGACCGGCAGTCCCAGGCCGATCCCGGCGAGCCGGCCGCGCTCCGGCCCCCGGGCCAGGACGCGGGGGGAGGGAGATCCCCCGCATCCCGCTCCAGTACGAGCGCGCCGTCCTTGCGAGCGCGGTGGTGCGCGAGCAGCTGCGCACCACCACCGACATGACAGCGCTGCGGGCCTTGCGGGCATCTCGCACGGACGTGGAAGCCCTCGATCTCACCGCCGACCGGCTGCGCTGTCTCCAGGACGCGGCTACCAAGATGGTCAACGACGCCCGCGCCCGCTCGGATCGCCACACCACACAGGTCGACGCCAGCGCGGTGCGCCCGACGAGCCCGGTGCGCGCGGACCACCAGCAAGCGCACCGCCCACAGCAACCCGGACCGCACCGCGGCCGGGAGGCCGGCCACTGAGTGAACCTGATGGCGCGCACCCGGTGCGGTGGTGCGCACCGACGACGGCCCCGCCCCCACTCCACCGAGTGGAGCCCACCGGGTGCAAGTGGACGCCATCGACGGGAGTGGGGCTGTGCATCCACTCGGTGTGTTTCTCTTTGACCTGAGCCCAGGTCGAAGAGAAACACACCGCACCGCGCCCACCCGGTGCGCACCTCTCCTGGGCGCCGGCTGCACCGGTGCGCGCACTGGATGGGCGCTCCACCGTTCCACCGAGCGCTGTGGTGGAGCGGTGGTGCGGTCAGCGGGTCGCATCGGGTGCGGAGTTCGCCGCGTGCGCCAGCACCAGGAGCTCGTTGCGCATCGCCTCCAGGGTTTCGGTGGTGCGCGCGTGGTCGGGGTCCGGGACGACGTTCGCCGTGAACCGGGATGTTGCGGGCGATGCCCAACGCCGCCGTGTCGGGGGAGTCCAGTGTCCAGTCCCGCAGTGCGGACAGCAGCACGCACCCGACCTTGTCCAGCGCGAGGAAATCCGCGCTCGGATCGGTGGTCTACCCGTCGACTCCTTTTCGGGTGCGAGCCGCGCGGCCTGGCCGCCGTCTCCCGGCCTTCATGGCCAGGACGTTGCCGAAGCCGAGCTCGGCCGGGCGCGGGGACAGCGAGGGAAGGATGGGGGACGTGGGGGAGCTCCTGACGTACGGACGCGCCGTGCCGTTCACGGTGACGTTCCAGCAGGGCCAGCCGGTCAGCCTTTGGACAAAGGCCCACCCAAGCTGACGAACCAGGGTTGCAAGGGCTAAAACCGGCCCCCTTGACCGCGTGATCGGTCCGACCACGCGCGCGACCATGACCCCTTGCCCACTTCCGCTACCGCCCTGACCGCTGCCGCGTTTCTCCTTGACCAGGTCCGCTACCGGCACCGGTCAGACCGCGGTCAAGGGGGTCCCCTGCACGCTGTTCCTTTGGCAACGGCCGTCCCGGTCGGGGCAGCGAGGGAGACCAGACGATGATGACCACTGACCCGAGGGCCGGGCACGGGCACTGCTTGGGCCGATCACACCGGAAGGCCGGCCCGCGCCGGGCAAGCCCTGGAGGACCCCCTGGGCGTCCCCTTGGAAGGGCCCTGGGGAACCCCCTTTGGTGCCCGGCACCCGAGGCCGGAGGAAAACTCTTTGTCAGGGCCACAATCGGCGCGGAAGCCGCGCCGTCACCCTCTTCCCTCCTCTATATGGAGGAGAGCATCGGGTTCCGGGGAGCCCGGACGTCCTCCCAGGCCGGGCCCAGCCGCCGGCACCAGCCGCGGCGACGGCCGGCCCGCCTGCCGCGAGCAACGAAGCGCGGAGCTGATGGCGGGAAAGCGGAAGACCAACCCGGCCGGGTCGACCAACAGCTACCGCGGCGACGTGCTGCGCGTGCTCGGAGTGCTGAAGGTGGCCACGGCTGATCAGATCCAGCAGATCAGCGCACCACACCTGACCTTCCGGCACGCCGACAAGCCGACCCCGTCGAAGCGGAAGCAGGCCCGCACCGCCTCGCACACCGCCGCACTCTCCGACATGCGGGGGCACGGCCTATCCGAGAACGGCGGTTCCACCGAGACCGGCGACGCCCTGCGCAACCTGACCCCCAAGGGCCTGGAGGCCGCCTCCTACGAGCTGCGGCGCCCGGCGTGGGAGAGACAGATGGGGCTCCACCGCGCGCGGCGCGGGCTCCAGCGGAGCGTCCCACCCGATGGCCGTCAACGAGACCGTGATCGCACTGCTGCGCCCGAAGCCGAACATGGCCAAGCTCGCCGACGACCCGCCGCACGTCCAAGCCGCCGCCCAGGCCGCCGTCGACTCACCGAGCGGCATCGGCACCATCGCCTCGTACTGGACCGATGTCCCGCTGCCCGCCACCGGCACCTGGAACGCGCCCGGCAAGGGTGGCGCCCAGGCCGACCTCGTGCTCACCGCCCCGCAGAACGGAGTGCCGCTGCTGTTCATCGAGGTCGACAACTGCCATGAGACCGCAGAGGAGCTCGCCACCAAGCTGGAGAAGTACGCCCGCTTCTTCCGCCGCACCGCGAAGGACACCGACGGCACGGAGCGCCCGATCTGGCGTACGCGCTGGACGGCCCCTGAGGGCCGGTACGGCGATGCGCCGCATCCGCCCGTGCTGCTGGTGTTCAACCGGCTCGGCGAGCGCAACCCCGACCGCACCGCCGCGCGCCTGATCGAGCTCACCCGCCACCTCTGGAAAGGAGAGTGGCAGCGCGAGGGCTACCACCTCTATGACGGGAAGATCCCGATCATCGCGGCCACCCTGGAGAACCTCAGCGAGCACGACCCGACCGGAGCGGTGTTTCTCCGCTTCGGCCGCGACCACATGCAGCCGCTCCTGGAGGCGATCGGCAACCCCGCCGCGTGGCCGCCGACGCCCGCGCCCGGGAAGAGGCCGCGCGTGCTCAGAAGGAGCACCAGGCAAAGGTGCAGCGCGCGGCGCAGGAGCAGGCCGCGAAAAAGGCAGCTGAACGTGAGGCCCGCTGGCCGGTCTGCGCCGGCTGCGGGGCGAAGTTCACCGACGAACGGTGGGAGGCGGCACAGGCGACGGACTGGGGCACCCCGAAGAACTCCCATCCGCACCTGTGCGACGACTGCAAGTAGAAGGCCGGTCCCGTCGTCAGTCCAGCGGCTGGCACGCAGGAGCGCCAGGAGCCGGTACGTGGTGAGGCCGGGTCGGACGACTTCTGGCCCGCACCCGAGCGTCCCGTCTGCACCGAGTGCGGTGCCGCGTTCACCGATGAACGATGGAAGGCGACCGCGCGCGTCAGCGGGGCCCTTTCCCCGGCGAAGCGCCCGTCTCTGTGCGGGGACTGCGACCAGCATTTTGAGTCCGACTTGGACCGGGCCTGGGGTGTGAGCCCCCGGCAGGAGGAACGCGACCAGGAGCAGGAGCCGGCCGTGCCCGAGCAGAAGACCGGCTGGCTCTCGCGCCTGCGCCGCTGAGCCGAGCACGCGGGCGGCCGGGCGACGGGTACACGTACCGGTCCGCCCGGCCGGCCGGTGGTGGGGAGACTGAGGACCACCATTCCAGCGGCGAGGGGCAAGAACATGGCGGCGAAGACGGATCCGGCGCAGTCGGTGCGTCAACCCCGGGACCTGATCGAAGAGTTCAACCGCGTGGTGCTGGACGACGCGCAGGAGTTGTCCGCGCCCGCGCTGTCGGGGGCCACCCAGGCGCTGAAGTCGTTGGTCGAGCGGCTCCCGCAGGCGTTCGACCAGACTGCCGACGTCCTGGAGCTGCTGGCCAAGAGCGACAAGGTCACGGTCGAGCAGGGCGACGTCAAGACCGAAGTGGCCACGACCGCTGCGGAACTCCGGACGGTCGCGGCCGACAGCGAGCAGTTGGGCAAGAGCCTCGCCAACCCGGCGTCGGCCCTGCTCCTCATGGGCGGCCGCTGATCATGACTGATCTGCCCTCGCCCGAAGAGGTCGAAGCCGCCCGCACGCCCGCCGGCGGGTGGAAGCGGGACCAGCTCGCCGCCTGGGGCGTTCCGTGGCCCCCGCCGAAGGGCTGGAAGGACGAGCTGGCCGAACGCTGGAAGGCCGCCCGCCCGGCCGGACCGCTGGCGCCCCCGCCCACCCCGGCCGCCGCCGACTTCGCCCAGGACACGCTCGACTTGGGCTGACCTGACGACAGTGGGGCCGGACAGGATCACCCTGCCCGGCCCCACTGCTTACCGGCTGAGGCGGATGCGCGGCCCCCACGCGAACTCGAGGTCGTCCAGGAAGACGGTCTCCAGCTCCTCCTCCCACCGGCCGCGCAGCAGGAACGGGTTGGTCTCTATCCGCTCCAGGATGACCAGCGTTTCCGGCTGCCCGACCAGCGCGTACCGGCCGTGCGACGCGGGCCGACTGCCCGGCCCGTACGCCCGCAGCAGCTCCTCCAGGCGGTCGCGGTGCCCCTCCACGAACGCCTCCAGGCGCTCGATGTACCCCGCGCGTTCCTCGTTGCCCACCGCACTCAGCGCGACGTCCAGGAAGTCCCCACCGTCCGGCCAGTGCCGCGTCCCCGGCGCCGCCACGGCCCACGTGAACCCTTCCGCCACCGCTAGGACGCGCCTTGCGTACAGCGGCGCCGCGGCTGGGGCTGGTTCCTCCACCGGGGTCTCTGACGGGGCAGGCGAGGTCGGCCTGCTGAATGGGGGTGAGCGGGAGGGCGCTGGAGGCGGCTGTGGTCGCCAGCGGCGTGTCCAGGGCTTCCAGGTGGGGCCATGAGCAGGCGGGCCAGAGTACGGCCGTGGTCGCTGCCGTGCGGTTGCGCTGGGGGGTGCTGCCGTCGCCCCGATCGCCGGGGTAGGCGAGGTGCCAGGGGTAGACGACGGTGCGGTGGAAGAAGTCGGCGAGCACCTCGAACAGCTCGCTCGCGTCGGGGCCGGGTTGGTACGCGCCGACCACGGCGCCCGCGGCACGTCCGATCTCGGAGCCGGCCTGCGAGATCGCGTCCCGCATGTGTCGCGCGGACGTCGAAGGGGTGCCCTCGAAGACCTCCACGATCCGGTACAGGCCCGGAGGGCCGTAGAGGTTGCCCTCCTTCGCGCGGCGCACCACCACCGCGGCCTCCTCAACCGAGTCGGCGGTGGCGAGGTTGGTCACCTCCGAGGCGCCGGGGTGCTCCGGCTCGGTGCACCTGGCGAGCACCTGGTAGAGCCCCCGCTCCTCGGGCGGCCGTACTCCACCCGACGCGGGGTGCCCCTGCCCGCGCTCCTCCGGGTCACCGGCGGGCGTGTACGCGCCGAAAACCTGGTGCGACACCGATATCCCGGATACGCTTCAGCTCCGTCATCCGCACCGCCGCCCTGTGCCCTGCTGCAGGGCCCGTTCCGCCCTCGCCGGTGGCGATCAGGTCGCCCAGCTGCTCCCGCGTCAGGCCGGTGACCTCCCGGCGGACTTCTACACGGATCTCAGCATCGCTGCTGGCTGTCGTCACGTCGGTCCTCTGGTCGGTGCCGTCGGTGTTCACGCGCTTCCTTCCTGGTCGGTGCGGTGAGCGATCCAAACCGGATCGCGCTGAGGCGGGGAGCGGTCAGAGGTTGTCCCAGTAGCTGTAGCTCTCCCGCTCGGAGGGCGGCCCGAATGATGGACCAGCGTGGTGCTCCCGTCCCGGCCGATGCCTCGGAACCGCGGGAGACACGGGCTGCGGAGCGGGCTGTGCCGGGGTGGACTTACCGACCGCGGGCAGTGAGGACCACCGCATCCCGATCGCGGACAGCAGCTCCATCTGCTCCGGTGACAGCGTCGCCGCCCGGCTTCGCTGATTCCCGACCCAGGCGCCCAGCTTGTGCTCCCGCTCCTCCTGGTCCTCGCCGACAATCCGCTCGACGTGCTTCCTCGGAACCTGAAGGTGCCCCTCACGCTCGTAGAACTGCTTGGCGGCCTCGTAGTTCATCGCCCACTTGTCGGCCTGCGTACGGCGCGGCTTCGGCTTCTCGTCCTCGGATGTGGGTGTGATGCCGAGGACGTGTTCGCACATCCACTGCTGCACCGTCGTGAGCTGGTCCCAGCCGAGCCGGACCGCGACTGCACCCACCGTCCGAGGTCCTCGCTCTGGCGCACGACGTCGCCCGCCTCGGTGGGCAGTGCCTCACCGGCGTCCAGGTGCATCCTCACCAGGTGGAAGCAGCGCTGCCAGGTGACCGGCCAGCTCGAGCACCAGGAGGCGTCGATCTCCTCCAGCTGCTCGCGCCGCATTTCCGACAGCGCCCCGGCCGACGACTCCACCGGCAGCCCCTCGGCACGCCGCTGCTCGATCTCCCAGGCCTTGCGGGCGGCGGCCCGCGCGTTCTTCAAAAAGATCCCCACCCGGTACCCCTGGTAGATGGCGTCCAGGGGGGCCAGGAGGTGCCCGTTCTCTTCGGCCCACCCGCGGGCGGCGGACAGGCCCTCTTCCCACGCGACGTCGAAGTGGGACCAGACCATGCCGAGCTTCTCCAGCTGCGCGATGCGGTCCTCGTCCATGTCGCCGCGGGCGTAGAACCGGCGCGCGTCGGCGGTCCACTGCCCCAGCGGGAACCCGGCGAGCGAGGCCGGCCACCCCTCGCCCTCCGCCTCCTGGTCGTCGACGGCGGGCACGCGGAACGTGAACGGCACCCGCAGGTCACCGTGCTCGCGGGCGTAGATCACGGCGGCCTCCACACCGCGCCGCCAGTGCTCGTGCTCCGGGTTGAGAACCCGCAGGTTGATGAACGCCGCGAGGGCGGCCGGGTCGCGGGGCGTGGAGAACTTCAGCAGGGCCTTGGCGGGAGCGCTGACGCCCCGAAGCCCTCACCGCTCCCGCCCACGCTCTTCCCGCTCTCGTCCTTGCTGATAAGCTTGTAGCGGCTCGTGGCCTGCTGCTCCGCAAGGGTCTCCACGATCCCGTGCGTCGTGGGCCCGCAGGGCCTCCAGGAGCTTGGCGAGCCCGCCGAACGCCCGGGAGGTCAGCATGTTGTCCGCCGTCTCGCCTGGCCCGAGCAGGAACGGCACCACGAGCGAGGCCATCTTCCCCTCGCCGGGCTGCATCCGCAGCGCCCGGCCGACGGCCTGGACCAGGTCGGGCATCGAGCCGCGTACGTCCGCCCAGTACACGGAGTCGCAGTTCTTGGTGTCGACGCCCTCGCCCAGGACCTTCACCGAGCACAGAAAGCACTTCTCCACCACAGTGCCGTCCGAGGCGATCCCGGCCGCGAACTCACCGAGCAGCCGGCAGCGATGGAGTGCCTTGTGGTCGCCATAGACCCAGTCCGCCCAGGATCGTCTTCGGGTACAGCTCGGGGTCGCTGGCGTGCAGCTGCGCGGCGACGTCGGGAAGGCCGGTCGCGAAGGCTTCGGCTTCCTTGACGACGTGGTGGAAGACGAGCGTGCGGCGGAAGTTCTCCTCAGCGGACGCTTTCACCAGGGCTGTCTGGAGCGCGGCGAGCCGGGCCCCGCGGACCTCTGCCGAGCGGCCTTCGGCGCCCAGAAGCTGCGCGGCCTGGAGCGCGGTGTCAGTGATGTCCACGCATACGACCTTGTAGGGGGCACAGATTCCCCGATCGATGGCCTCCGAGAGGGTCAGAGTGAAGCAGCGGCTGCCAAAGGGGCCCTCGGGGGTCGTCTTCCATGCTCGCGACCAGCTCGCCCGGTGCGCCGGCCTCGTCCTCGTCCCCGAGCTGCCACAGCCGGGGCGTGGCGGTCATGTAGAGGCGGCGCAGGGACGGGATCTTCTGGTTGTCGTGGACGACCGCCCACCGCTTCCCGATCCGGCCCGAAACGCGATGGGCCTCGTCCACCACGATCAGGTCCCACGCTGCCAGCCCCTCAGCGTGCGCCTGCTTCAGCTTGCCGAGCCCGAGGCTGGCGTATGTGGCGTAGACGGTGACCTTGTCCAGGCCCCGCGTCGACTCCACCGGCTCGTCCACGTCCGTGGTGTTGGGAAAGGGCACCTCCTCACCCTGCAACGAAGAGACCCCTATCACCGGCCCCCTGCGCCCCCCTCGCGCCACGCGGCCTCGGTTTGTGTCAGCAGGTCCTTCGAGGCACGAGCACCAGCACACGGCCCGCTTGGAGCTCCTCCGCGCTGCGGACCGTCACCCGGGTCTTCCCGGACCCGGTAGCCATGATCACCTGCGTTCGAAGTCCTCGTTCGGTCACAAGTGATCTTGCAGGCAATTCCAGAGCGTGCACGACCGCATCGATGGCTTCTCGCTGGGCTGCCTCGCGCTGATCAGCGCGGTCTGTGCTCGACATATCGCCTGCCTTCTCCTGCGGTGCCGTCCGGTCGATTCGAGCGGCGGGAAACGGGAAACCTGCACGTAGTTTGGCCACAAGGGCTACGGTTGGACTGACGCGATCGGCTGGCTGATCCGCCCCACCGGAACACCGGCAAGGCGGCCAGGTGGATCTCGATAACCTCTCGGAGCGGTCCGGAGTGGTGTGCTCTGAGTCCAGAGTCTATCTAGTCTGCAGAAATGAAGCAGAAAGAATAGCCGAGATTCCCTCGAACGTGGCTCGAAGCTGTTAGTCTTGCCTTAACGCCAGCCAATCCGGGACCTTGACGCCCCTTCAATTCGCCCCACCCCTCCGGGTGGCCGACCCCAAGTCCCCGTCACTCTCCCGACCACCTGTCCCCCCTCCCCCCTCTGCTGCTGCTCGGGCCCCGGCCCGCAACGCGGGCTGGATGCCCTGCGATTGGTGGCGGGCGCGGGGCGCGTGCCACCTGGCGGTGAGCGAAGCGAGCCGCCTCTGCTCACGCGGAGCGTGAGCGACCGCGTGAGCGAAGCGAGCCGGTCCGCTGTGACGGGCGCAGCCCGGAGGTCCCCGTCCGCGGG